>NZ_QFWV02000009.1 GCF_003149475.2 Oceaniradius stylonematis | reverse complement strand
TTCATTCGTCCATCTCCTTTGATCGACGGACTCTACCAAAATCTGGAGGAGGTTCAGGGGCTCAGGTCAATAGGACAGGTTTTGTGGCGTGTGGCCGGTTTTCTGGTGTTCGGCTTGTGCCGGCCGGCATAAGGCGCATCAGTCGACGGACGCTCTAAGAAAGGTAGGACTGCTCCGTGTGGCCAAAGCCGGCATGCAAACTCGATTCGATCAACGTCTTCGTATAGGCGCTGTGCGGATTTTCGAAGACGTGCCTGCTGGCACCGGTTTCCACGATCCGCCCCGATTTCATGACAATGATCGTGTCACTGATTTCGGCGGCGATCGCGAGATCATGCGTGATGAAGATCAGAGACAGGTTCATTTCCTTCTTCAGGTCTTCCAGCAAATCCAGGATCCTGCGCTGGATCGTGACGTCGAGTGCCGACACGGGCTCGTCGGCGACGACAACTTCCGGATCCAGGCACAATGCCCGCGCGATCGCGATGCGTTGGCGCTGCCCGCCGGAAAATTCTTGCGGAAACCGGTTGGCGGCACTCGCATCGAGCCCGACACGCTCCAGCCATTTGTCCGTTGTCCGTTTCGCCTCCAAACCGGGAATGCCGCTCGCCTTGAGGTTGCGCATCATCTGCGTCCCAATCCGGCAACGCGGATTGAGCGAGGAGAACGGATCCTGGAAGACCATCTGGATGCGCCGGCGCGCGCGTCTCAAATCTGATCCCTTGAGTGCGGAAAGGGTGTCTTTGCCCAAGGTGACGCTACCCGAATCCGGCTGCAACAAATGCATCAGAATGCGCCCCAACGTCGACTTTCCGGACCCGGATTCGCCCACGATTGAGATGGTTTCGCCGCGATGAAGCGTGAAGCTCACATCATCTGACGCAACAACATCGCCCATCTTTCGCCATGACCCGGAACCGCGATAGACCTTCTTGATGTCGCGCGCCTCAAGCACCGGCTCGCCTTTCCCGACGGCCGCCGGCGCTACGGGTGTGCCCTTGGGTACGGAGTCCAGAAGCTGGCGGGTGTATCCGTGCTTCGGCCGGTTCAGAACTTCGGCGGCCGTCCCTTGCTCCACCAGAATGCCGTGACGCATGACCGCCACCCGATCAGCGATTTCCGCGACCACGCCGAAATCGTGCGTGACGAACATGACCGCCATCTGCATTTCGCGCTGCACTTTGCGAATGAGATCCAGAATCTGGGCCTGCGTGGTGACATCCAGGGCTGTGGTCGGTTCGTCGGCGATCAACAGCCTCGGCCGCAGCACCAGGGCCATGGCAATCATGACGCGCTGCCGCTGTCCACCCGACAATTCCTTCGGATAGCGTCTGAGCATCCGCTCCGGTTCGGGGAACCCGACCGATTCGAGCACCTCCAGCACCATGTCCCGGCGTTTCGACTTGGCAAGTTGGCGGTGAAAGCGAATGCTTTCATCGATCTGGTCGCCAATACGCATCAGCGGGTTGAGCGTCGACATCGGCTCCTGAAAGACCATGCCGATTTCGGCGCCCCGCAGCCGGCGTAGCTCGCGCTCTGACATTGCTGTCACGTCCTCTTCACCGAAGAGGATGTCGCCGCTGCGGCGGGTCAGAACGTTTGGCAAAAGGCCCATTATGCTGTGCGACAGCACCGATTTGCCCGACCCCGACTCTCCGACGACGCAAAGAAGCTCATTGTCACCGACGCCGATGGAGACGTCTTCGACGGCAAGTTTCCTGTCTCCGCCAAAGGGCAGCCCGATCGACAGGTTCCGGATTTGGAGCAACATGCCGGTCATGCTTTGGCGCCCCCCCGCTGGCTTGGGCTGATCGCGTCGTTCAGGCCTTCGCCGAGCAGATTGATGGCAAGGACCGCCACCATGATGGCCAGACCGGGAAAGACACTCATCCACCAAGCCTGTCTGATGACCGTACGCCCGACACCGATCATGTACCCCCAGCTGGCCAGGTTGGGATCGCCCAGCCCAAGAAAGCTGATTGCACTTTCAAGCAGGATCGCCGTGGCAACGCCAAGCGATGCCATCACGATGATCGGAGGCAGGGCATTGGGAAGGATCTCACGAAGGGCAATGTCCCATCCGGGCCGTCCTGCCGATACCGCAGCCGACACATATTCGAGATTGCGCTTCGCAAGGAACTCTGCCCGTGCGAGGCGCGCAATGGGTGGCCACGACACAACCGCGATCGCGGTGATGGTGGACGCAAGCGAGGGCTGGAAGACGGCGACGAGCATGATGGCCAGAACGAAGCTTGGTATCGTTTGAAAAATCTCGGTCAGACGCATCAACGCATTGTCGACCCTGCCGGAGAAAAACCCGGCGACGCCGCCAACCACAAGTCCGATCGCCAGTGCGGCGACGGTCGCCGCCAGGCCCACAAACAGCGATACGCGGCTGCCGTGGATGATGCCGGATAGAATGTCACGCCCCAGCGTATCCGAACCGAGCAGAAACCCATCCGACAGAGGCGGCGTGAAAGGACGGCCGACCATATCCCACGGATCGTTGGGTGAAATGACGGGCGCGGCCAGCGCGATGACGACGAGGCCGGCCAACAGGCAAGTGCCGGCGAGCGTTTTCGACGAGGACGCCACAAAGCCAAACGGTGAGTGCTTCACGAGACCTCCATCGTTGGATCGAAAACCTTGTAGGCAAGATCGGTTATGATGTTGAAGAACACGACCATGATCGAGCTGATGAGAAAGACACCCATCAATACCGGATAGTCCCTCTGCAAGAGCGCATCGAACGCCAGCCGCCCGATGCCGGGCCAGGCAAAGACGGTTTCGACCACGACGGCGCCACCGACCAAATGGCCGGCCTGCATGCCCGCGATGGTGATGACCGGCAGAAGGGCGTTGCGCAACACATGCGCGCCGACGATGCGGAAGGGCGGCAAACCCTTGGCCCGCGCCAGCTTCACGTAATCCATCTGCAATACGTCCAGCATCGCCGTTCTTGTCAGCCGCGTGTAGGTCGCCGCGTAGAGAAGCGACAACGTCACCGCGGGCAGCACGAGATATTTCAACCGGTCAGCAACCTGCCCGATAAAGCCGTAATCGGCTCCTATCGTTTCGCTGCCAAATGCCGGAAACCATCCGAGAAAGACCGAGAACACCAAGATCAGCATCAGTCCGGTGAAGAAGACTGGACTGGCATAAAGCACCATTGCCGCCGTCCCCACCGCGGTGTCGATCCAGTTGTCTCGATTGAGCGCGGCTGCAACCCCGAATGCGACGCCCAATATCAAGGCGATCGCAAACGCACTCAGCGTCAACAGCAATGTGTTGGGAAGCCGCTCGGCAATCAGATTGACCACCGGCAATTGCTGCCGGTAGGAATAGCCCAGATCGAATTGCAGCAACTGAAGATAGTACTTTCCCAATTGAACGAGGATCGGCTGGTCGAGGCCGAATTGCTCGCGCAATTGGGCAAGGTACAGTTCGTCGGCTGCGCCCGATTGGCCCGCCAGCACGGATGCCGGGTCCCCGGGCGCCAGCCTGACCAATGCGAAGTTGATCAGGCTGACGGCAAGGATGATCAGCAATGCCTGTGAAAGCAGCCGTAACGTTGAGATTGCTGTCCGCATCGCCTGGCAGACTATTCCGCGATCTGCACGTCTGCGAAGCTGCCATTGACGCCATGGGCGGTTGTGACGAGACCTTCGACAGTCTTGGCATGAATCGTGGGAAACTTGATCTCGATGAGCCAGGCAAGCGGCACGTCGTCCACGAGGACCTGCTGAGCCTTGGTATAGGTCTCCTGCAGTCGAGCCTGATCGGTTTCGACCGTCGCTTCGTCGAACAACGTGTCGACCTCGGGATTGGAATAGCCCATCGTATTGGAGAAAAGCACGTTGCGGATGTTGGACGAAGAGTAGGTCCGGTGAATGCCGATCGCCGGGTGGCCGAGTTGATAGACGAAATCGAGTGTCAACTCGTAATCCCACGCAGCGACGCGCTGCGCCCAGGTTCCGCGATCGACCGATTCGAGCGTGACCTCGATACCGACCTTGCTCAGCGCCTGCTTGATGTACTCGCCGGTGCGCACGAACGTGGTTCCGTAGGGCAAGCCCAGCAGTTTCACGCGATGGCGCACGCCCGATGCATCGGGGGTCAAGCCCATTTCATCGAGCAATTGCTCCGCTTTCGCCGGATCATAAGGGTATTCAGGAACGTCCGCGCTGTAGTATTTCATCGTCGAGGAGATCGGGCCGGTCGCAGGCTTTGCCGAACCGAACCAGATCGCGTCCGCGATGAAATTGCGATCGAGCGCATACATCAATGCCTGCCGATAACGCTTGTCGCCGAGCGGACCGACGCGATGGTTGATTTCGATCCACATGAGCGGCGAGAAGAACTCGTAGCCCTCATATGTGACTTCGAAATTGTCGTTGCTGCGGAAACGCTCGACATCGACATACTCGATGTCACTGAAGCTGGTGACCTGCACGTCGCCGTTCTCGAGCGCGATGGACCGCGCCGCTTCGTCGGGAATGACGCGGAACAGGATTTCGTCGAGATGGGGACGGTCCGCCTGCCAGTAGTCGGAATTGCGCTCAAGAAGGATGTATTCGCCCTTCTTCCACTCCTTCAGCTTGAAAGGCCCGGTGCCGATCGGCGTTTCGTTTGCCGGATTGGCGGCGTAATCCGTGCCCTCGTAAATGTGCTTGGGCATCATGGGTGCCGTGTTCATCGCCAAGGCAGTGAGGAAGGCGTTGAAGGGGTTCTTGAGGGTGATCACCACCGTGTCGTCGTCGGGCGTTTCAATCGTGTCGATAACGGCCAGGGTGGTCCGGGCGATCGGATGCGTCTGCGGCAACATCGTGCCGAGCGAAAACGCAACATCGGCCGAGGAGAACGGCGCGCCGTCATGCCATTTGACGTTTTCCTGCAGATTGAAGGTGTAGGTCTTGCCGTCCGCCGAGATCTCCCATGATTCCGCAAGGCTCGGCTGAGGGTCGAGCGCCTTGTCGAAAACGATCAGGCCCTCGTAGATCTTCCCCCCGATCGTCTGCGTCGGCGCCTGCAGATTCAACCCCAGTATCAACGTCGCGGGCTCCGGATTGATCGCCATGGAGAGACGCTGATCGGCGGCCTGGGCCAAAGATGCACTGGATGACATCGCAAGTAGCGCGACACCGACAAGCGCCGAAAACATTCTTTTTCCCATGGTCTTAACACTCCCTGTTTGTGACTAAGTTGCTTAGTGCTGGGCAGTCGATATGCGCGCTTCTCCCGAAACGTTCGTTGTTGCGAAGGGCCTCAGGAAAGACCTGAGATTTTCGCCGAGATGAGGTCCGTCGTACCCGCCCTCCTGCACCAGCAGCACCGGCATTTCGCAATGCTGAAATGCACGCGCCATGTCCTCGAAGGCGGGCGTGGTGACGCGGAACTTGCCCATTGGGTCCAATTCGAAGGCGTCCAGACCCAGGGCGACGACGATCACCTGGCAGTCCAGCTCTCGGGCGCGGGCGCACAAACGCTGCACCGCGCCTACGACCTTCTCGTCGCCGGAGCCGTGCGGCAGCGGCAGGTTCATGTTCCAGCCGAACCCCTCGCCCTCTCCCTCCTCATCGGCGTAACCCTGATAGAAAGGATAAAAGTCGCTCGGGTCGGCGTGGACGGAACCGCAAAAGACATCGTCTCTGGAGTAAAATATCTCCTGCGTTCCGTTGCCGTGGTGCACATCGACATCGATGATCGCAACGCGCTCGTAGCGGTCGAGCAGCCGTTGCGCGGCGATGGCGGCGTTGTTGAGAAAGCAGAAGCCGCCTGCCAGATCGCTGTGCGCATGGTGCCCGGGAGGACGGCAGAGCGCATAACAAAGCGCTTCTCCGGCGATGATCTGATCAGCACCGGCGAGTGCGGCTTGCGCGCTCCAGTAGGCGGCTTCAACCGTGTGAGGACCGATAGGGCAATTGGTGCCGTTCATGTAGTAACCGGCAAGCCCGAGAATTCCCCTGGGCCGTGTTCTGCCATAGCGAACAGGATGAATATGGGGAACGCACTCCGGCCCGGCATCGTCCAGTTTGCTCCAAAGCAAGGACGCTGCTTTGAGAAAGGCGATGTAGCCGGCATCGTGGATTTTCAAGATCGGATCCCAGCCGAGGTCCGCCGGCTGGGCTTGAACGAAGCCGCTTTCGAGCGCGGCGTTCAGCAATCTTCGTGTGCGCGAAGGATGCTCCGGCGCCAACTGCAGCTTGCCGGCAAAAAACTGAATTTGCGGATCGTGTAGTCGCTGCCTCTCGTCGTAAAACACCTTCATCGCGGTTCACCAAGCCAACTGAGAAACGAGCTTCGGGGTGAGATAGGCCTCCAGACCCTCGATGCCCCCCTCACTTCCATAACCGCTTTCCTTCACCCCGCCGAACGGGGTTTCTGGAGTGAAAACAACGGTATGATTGATGCCGAGCATTCCCGTCTCGATGCGCGACGAAATCTCGGCGGCTGTCTTTTGCGATGACGTATAGGCGTAGGCGGCCAATCCGTATGGCAATGCGTTTGCCTTCTCGATCACCCCGTCCAGCGTATCGAACCGTTGTATGGGAACGACCGGACCGAATATCTCCTCGGTCATCGCGCTGGCCGTATCGGGAACGTCGCTCAGAACCGTGGGAGGAAAGAAAAAGCCCAGATTGCCGAGGCGGCGTCCGCCGCATTCGATAGTCGCACCCTTGGACGTCGCATCCTCGACAAACGCTTCCATGGCATCGAGACGGCGCTTGTTCGCCAATGCGCCGATGTCGCTGTCTTCGTCGATCCCGGGCTTGACCTGCAGAGCCGCCGAAATTTCGGTGAAATGCCGGACGAAACTGTCATGCACCCGGTCGTGCACGAAGAACCGGCTCGGAGAGATGCAGATTTGGCCGGCGTTGCGATATTTGTTCGTTGCAACCGATTTCGCCGCTTTTTCCACGTCAGCGTCTTCCGCGACAATGACAGGCGCGTGACCGCCCAATTCCAGCGTTATCCGCAACACCCGATCGGCGGCGAGACGTGCGAGGTGTTTGCCCACCTCGGTAGACCCGGTGAACGACACCTTCCTGATCTCCGCGGTGGCGATTAGCTGGCTCGAAATCTCGGCAGGAACGCCAAATACGATGTTCAGAACACCTGCCGGCAAACCGGCGTCTTCAAAAGCCTTGGCGATCGCCAGTGCGGTGGCTGGCGTTTCCTCGGATGGTTTCAAGACCAGAGTACAGCCGGCGGCAAGCGCGCCGCCAATCTTGCGACATGGCGTTGTGGCGGGCACATTCCATGCCGCGAAGGAAGCGCAGGGGCCAACCGGCTCCTTCAAGACGACCTGCATGGCGCCGGGCAGTCGGGACGGGATTTGCCGCCCGTAAGCCCGCTTGCCCTCCTCCGCATACCAATCGAGTATATCGGCGGCGAACATTACCTCGGTGCGGGCTTCGCGGATGGGTTTGCCCGATTCCAGCGTCAGGTTCCAGGCGATTGCGTCAAGGCGTGCGCGCATGAGAGCCGCCGCGCCGCTGATGATCCGGGCACGTTCGAGCGCCGATACATTCTTCCAGGTCAGGAATGCCCGGTGAGCTGCCTTCGCCGCGCGATCGAGATCCTCGGCGGTCGCGTGAGGAACCTGCCCGAGAACTGCCTCGGTCGCCGGATCGATCAGGTCCTCCGTGCGGCGACCTTCCTTGATCCACTCACCATCGATAAAAAGGGACAGGTTGTCGAACATCAACGGGTCCTCACGCAAACGCCGGATAGGGGTTCACGACCAGATTGCGGAGTACGCCGCGCTCGTCCACCTGAACGCCAAAACGCCTGTAGTATTCTTCCTTGGGCAGAAACTCGTCGCCAATCGCCTTCATGTGCGCGCGCGTGGCCGCTGCCAGGCTCTTGCGGACGGCATTATGATCCGGATCGTCGATCAGGTTGGTCAGTTGGTACGGGTCGACCAGGTTGTCATAAAGCAGCCACGGCCCGTCGATCGTCTCGATGTAGGTATGCCGCATTGTCCGCACCCCGCGATATTCCATGCGCCGCCCCCGGAACGTGGGAAGCATGTCTTCGCCCCTGGAATCGAGCACTGTGGTCGGGCATGGATTGGTTATGAATGCCGATTGCGGACCGAACGCCGCCGTGCCCACAAGCGCGCCGGAGCAGTCGACGCCCTGGACCTCTTTGGGAATGCCGATGCCGCAAAACCCCAGCAGCGTGGGCATGATATCGACGGTGCTGATTGTAAATCCCGCAGCGCTGCCAGCGACGAGTCTGCCCGGTAAGCGCATGATCATGGGCACGCGGATGGATTCGTCCCACGGCCAGCCTTTCTTGTAGACGCCCTGGGATCCGTGCATGTCGCCATGATCGGATGTGAAAACCAAAAGCGTGTCCTGTTCCAGGCCAAGCCTGGAAAGTTCATCGAGAAGCCGCCCGAACTGCTCATCAAGAAAGGTGATCTGGGCGTAGTATCCCCATAGGTCGTCGCGCGGTATTTCGCTGCAGTTGGGACGCGCTTTGATCGAGACCGGGTCGTACATGTCCAGATAGCGCTGCGGGACCATCTTGTAGGGATTGTGCGGAGGCCCCCAGGAAAGGACAGCGATGAAGGGCTTCTCTTTCGGGCGGCCTTCCAGATAGTCCAGAAGCTCGTCCATCTGCGCTTCGGCGTCATAGCCTTTCCAGACGAGCTGTTCGGATTCCGAGCGATGGAATTTGGATTCAAGATAGTTGTGCTCGAAATTGGCGGCTGCCCAATGCCTGAACCCGCGACGGCGTTCGTTCGGAACAGGTGCCTTGCGGTCGGGGCCGTCCAGGTGCCACTTGCCGATGTACGCCGTGTCGTATCCCGCGTCGTGAAAGCATTCACCCAACGTCTTGTGAGACACCTCCAGGGCGACATCGTTGGCGATCACGCCGTTCGATAGCGGATTCTGACCGCTGATCAGGCATCCGCGATAGGGGCCGCAAACGGACGGAGACGCGACGCAGACGGGGAAGATCACACCTTCACGTGAGAACGCGTCAATTCGCGGTGTTATGACGTCTTCTTCTCCGTAACATCCCACCGACGAGGCGCGGAGTTGGTCGGCAAAGATGAAGATGACATTCGTATGGTTCGTACGCCGCTGCATCCGTTCAGCGCCCTGCCCGTGATGCGAACTCGGTCACGGCCTCGAGCGTGTCCGCGAATTTGTCGACGATTTCGTCCAGTTCGCTCTTCGTGCAGAACAGTGGAGGACAAAGACCAAGCGAATCGCTTGCAGGCAGCGCCCGGGTAATCAGGCCCCTTTCATAGGCAAGCTTCGCGAACCGTCCATTGACCTTGCCGAACGGATCGAACAGCTTCTTCGACCGTTTGTCCGCAACCAGTTCGACTGCCGCAATAAGTCCGACACCGCGAACCTCTCCAACCAGCGGGTGGCTTTCGAACTCGCGCAGCCGCTGCTGAAAATACGCGCCCGATTGTGCAACATGGCCCACAACATCGCGCTCCTGATATATTGTGAGCGCTTCCAGGGCGACAGCGCAGGCGACCGGATGGCCGCTATAGGTGTAACCGTGACCGAACACACCTCTCGTATTGCTGGCCGACGCAATCTTCTCGTACAGCTCTTCGGTCACGGTCACGGCACCGATCGGCATGTAAGCCGATGACAATTGCTTGGCGAAGGTCATGATGTCGGGACGAATGCCGAATGTCTCGCTCCCGAACATCTTTCCGGTGCGCCCGAAGCCGCATATCACCTCGTCCGAGATGAACAGGATGCCATAACGGTCCAGCACAGCCTGGATTTTCTCGAAATAGCCTTCGGGCGGAACGATCACCCCCCCGGCGCCCATGACGGGTTCCGCGATGAAGGCCGCAATCGTCGTCGGCCCGGCTTCGAGGATGAGCTTCTCGAGTTCGTCGGCCTTGCGCTGCGAGAATTCCTCTTCCGTCTCGCCTTTCTCTCCATAGCGCCAAAAATGCGGACACTCCGCATGCAAGATCTGGCTGAAAGGCAGATTGAACCCCCCATGCATGACGGTAAGGCCTGTCGCGCTTCCGGAAGCAACGTTCGAACCGTGATAGGCACGCTTGCGCGATATGATCTTGACACGCTCCGGCTCGCCTGCGGCGTTCCAGTAGTACCAGGCGAGCTTGATCGCGGTATCGACCGCCTCAGAGCCCGAATTGGTGTAGATCACCTTGGACATCTCGACAGGCAGCATGGAAAGGAGAGCCTTCCCGAGCTTGATCGCTGCCGGGTTCGATTTATGTGCAAATGTATGATAATATGGAAGTTTCTTGAGCTGCTCGGTAGCGGCGTTGATCAAGCGCTCTTCCGAATAGCCGAGCCCGATCGCCCACAGCCCCGACATGGCGTCGATGTATTCGCGACCCGCGTCGTCATAGATCCGCGCGCCCTCACCTCGCACGACGACATCCGGTCCAATCTGGCCATGGGCCACCGCATTCGTGAAAGGATGAAGCAAGGAGGATACATCGTCTTCCCTCAGTGCGTCCAAATTCGAGTGAGCGTCGGCCATGAAAGCCCTCTTCGTTCTGGGTTGCGGAGACAGCAAACGGGATGGGTTTGCGTATCCTCCTATTGATCCTATTTATTAGGACCTTTAGTCACACAATCGCTCCTGATCGAGTGAGAGTCAAGCGTGTGATTTCGGAAGTTGCGACCTGCGTGCGCCGCTACGGTTTTTTGGGTGCGCGTGACTGACATCGCATGATGCGACGTCAGTGCCGTCCGGACACCTGAAGAGAATGGCTGGTGAGACGAAGGATTGGGCTGGCAGCGAGTTGCGCTACTTTTTCAGGTCCATCTCAAGCCTGAAGCTGTCGGCCCTGTAGGTCAAATGCCCAAAATAGATGACATCTTCATTCTTGGCTTGGATCGATCGCACGACTTCAACCGTGGCGGCGCCGACATCGATGTTGAGGTACCGGGATATCTCAGGATCCGCGACGGACACCGTTAGCGTCTGGTGAGCCTTGCCGATCTCGATTCCGTTCAACCGGCTCATAACCGGAATGATCGGCAGGGAGTCGAACTCCTCTTCGGCCATCTCATATACGCCCTTGTCGAGAAATATCTCCAAGACGAGATGAGGCGCGCCCTCATAGCTGTGAAGCTTTCTCAAGAAACGGTAGCTTCCGGTCGACCTGCCTTCTCCACCGGCCAAAGGAGGCATATTGGCACTGTCCCTGCTCTCCAGGAGTTTGGATTCTGTTCCTTCGATTAGACGGACCAATTCCTTCCAGTCGGTAGCGACGGTAAGCCAGTGCCGACTGCGAGCATGCGCCGTAACGAAGGTGCCTTTTCCCTGTCGCCGCCATATCAATCGCTCGGCTTCGAGCAAATCCATGGCCTGGCGGATCGTTACCCTGGCGACGTTCAGCTGCTGTGCCAGTTGCTCCAACGTTGGCAGTTGCATTCCGACAGGCCATTCGCCCGAACGCATTTTCCGTCTGAACACGCTGGCGATTTGGACGTATAGGGGGGCGCCACCGTCTTCCAGCACCGCAAAATGGTGTGTGACCTTTGTATTTTCAGGGCTGACCTTATTCTTCACGTCAAGCTTTGCCTCTGTTTCAATTTGCTTTCCCGATCTCGGGAGAACCGGCCTTCAAGTGCGTCGACGCCGCGTCCGGGTTGACCATTTGATACAATTTAAAAAACCAGATCAATCGTAACTATTGCCTTTGATCGGAAAACGCCAGACCGCCAGGTTTGCCCACCGCCACCTTGTTTCGGGTGTCTTCCCCGTAAAAAGGCCGAGAAAGCCAGCGCCGCATAAGCCCCGGGCACAAGCCGCGACATCGGTACCCGGTCCTGCGTCGGTCGAGGACACGGTGAACCGCGCCGGATTTGCCGGAGGGTCCAACTCAACAGTGGGAAGGACGATCCTGCGCAAGACCACGAACAACTTCTCCCCCGAAGTGTGCGAGCGTGCCGTCCGGCTTGTGATGGATCATGAACATGAACAGGCCTCGCGCCGCTCGGCCCGCGGGATCGAGGCGGCGCTGGAGCGCTAGGCCGGATGGCGCGCCTGCCGATCGAACCGCAAGGGGCGCCGCAACCGGAAAACGGCGGTTGAACCGTTCGATGGACCCAAAACCATCTCAACGGGCCGCCATGATGGCGCTCGACAAGGCCCATCCGGCGAGCATTTGTCGTCAGACAAAAGACTTCAGGATCCGCCGAGCCGCGCGCCGACCAAATGGGCGGCAAGACTGCCAAGGTCATAACAGGCTGCCTTCACCGGCGCCATAATGTCCGACCGGGTCCGTGAAAGGGGCAGCGGAAACGATTCGGGCGCGCCCGTCATGGCCCATTGTGCCGCGCATTTGCCGAACACCGTGCCCGGCCCGATGCCGCGGCCGCTATAGCCGAAGATCGAGATGCCGTCCTCGCC
Organism: Oceaniradius stylonematis; assembly: GCF_003149475.2. Classification (GTDB taxonomy): domain Bacteria; phylum Pseudomonadota; class Alphaproteobacteria; order Rhizobiales; family Rhizobiaceae; genus Roseitalea; species Roseitalea stylonematis. The sequence goes on along the minus strand of NZ_QFWV02000009.1, from coordinate 220,024 downwards.
GAGCGCAACGATGCGCGGCAGATGATCGTCGGTCATGGCGATGCGGCCTCTCCAGCCGAACTCCAGATCGAGATCGGCGAGCGCCGGATAGATCGACCGGACCTTGCGTCGTGCCCAATGACGATGCGTGCTCGAGCGCCAGCCAGCCGGATTGCCCACGCCGCCGATGACCAGCCTTCCGGTGCGATCGAACCGGAACGACGACATCACCGTCGCCGTATCCCAGCAACCCTCCCCTCGCGGCAGCAAGCGCCCGCGCTGCGCTTCCGGGACAGGACTGGTAGCGAACTGGAGATAGAAGACCGGAGTGAAGGCCCGCGCCTGCGGCAGCACAGTGTCGTAGGCGTTGGTGGCGTGGATCAGCCGCTTTGCGCGCAGGCTGCCGGCCGGTGTCTCGATGCGCCATCCGCCAGCGTCGCGTGACCATCCGAGCGCCGGTGTGTGGGTGTGAAGGCGCGCGCCCGAATCGGCAGCCGCGCGGGCAAGCCCATGGACGTAGGCAAGCGGCTGAATGGTACCGGCGCGTGCGTCGTGTAACGCGCCGTGAAAGGCCTCAGAGCCGGTACGCTCGGCGCTTTGCGCAAGACCAAGCAGCGTCACCGGCGCGCCGCGCTGGATCTGCTGGCGGTGCCGGTTGCGCAGGTCGCCGAACCCCCTTGCCGAATGCGCCAGATGCAGCGTTCCGTTGCGCGTCGCCTCGCATGCGATGTGGAACCGCTCGATCAGCGAGAACACCAGATCCGGGCCCACGGCCAGCGCATCGTTGAGCCGCGTTCCAGCTTCGGCGCCAAGCATCGTCTCGATCTCGGCTGGCGGCGTCCAAAGCCCGGCATTGACGAGCCCGACATTCCGGCCCGAGCCGCCATGTCCGAAGCTCCTTGCCTCGATCAGCCTGATGTCTGCGCCTTCAAGCGCGAGATGCAGCGCGGCGCTGAGCCCGGTGAAGCCGCCGCCGATCACCGCGACATCGGCCGTTGCGTCGCCCTCTAGCGGCGGCGCCTGGATAGAAGGTGGCGCCGTAGCGCTCCAAAGATTTAGCATGGCGTCATTTTCTGTCATGATGCGGATATGGGCGGCATCCTTGGCCCACACTTCCCGTCATCGCCCGTGTCGTTTCCGACATCCAGTTCTTAAATTGCCGCACGGCCTTCCGCCGCACAAACACGGGGTGGACCCAAAAGCCACAATTCCGGTCGGTGCGCGCGGTGCACCGAATCCGGTGCGCAGGCGTCCGTCATCGATGAGATCACGCTGGACGCGCGATGGCGCCCGCGCCACGCCATGACCGCTGAGTGCCGCCTGAAGAACCAACGACATGCACTCATGGCCGTTGCCTTCGATTGGGCCGGCCGGGTGAACATCGAGCGCCTCAAACCAGTCGCGCCAAAAGGCCGTGGTACCCGTTTTGACGGATCGGCGGCGCATTCATCAGGGCCGTCGGTGCCGTGACACCTTGTCCGGCAAGAAACTCGGGCGTTGCCACCGGCACCATGTCCTCGGCGAGCAGCACCTTGCCGGACAGTTCGGTCAGCGCGCCGTCGGCGCAACGGATCGCGCATTCCAGCCCGAACGGCTGGGCGGGGTCTTCTGCCGGTTCCGGCAAGCCAGATTGACCGATATCTCGGGGTGTAGCGCATGAAACGGGCCAAGGGGCGTAATCGGCCAATAGCCGGTGACCTCCGGTGGGGCGGTTAGCGTGATGCCAAGAACGCCTTGGGGTTGGCGAACCCGTTTGCTCGCCGGACCCTGGGTCAGGGTCAGTTCACACGCGGCATGCGAAAAGCTCAATTGGCGGGCGGTCGCCTCGAAGGCGACAAGGCCGGAAATCGATGGCACGGCCCTGCCATCGGGGATCCGTTTGGCGCCAGGTTCCGTTTCCGCGCCATCAACCCGATCAGCTTGACCAGGCGGTCGAAAATTCGCGTTCATCGTGACGGTCCGCCAGATGTTTGGCGACTTGGCAGTCGATGTGACTGCCGCCGCCATTCCTCGTCATCGTGATCTCCTCGGCCGGCCGCCATTTCAATCACATTGATGGGTCCTGACCCCAGGCAACCGGCGGCGGTCACGGCATTGGCCGGCCGTCAGTAACCGCCAGCTCCGACCCGCCCCTCCATGATCGCCGGACCCGCGCTTGTTCCGATCAGCTCGGCGCCTGCCTTCAGGATGGCATCGGCATCATCGGCGCTGCGTATGCCGCCCGATGCCTTGACCTTTGCGCGCGTCACGCAACGCTTCATGAAGCCGATCGTCTCGACGCTGGCCTTGCCGCCAAGGCCCCAGCCGGACGAGTTCTTGACATAGGCCACGCCAGCCTTTTCCGCCTGTCCGATCGCCGTCTGCCAGAGATCGTCGGGCATGGCGCCCAACTCCAGCATGATCTTCAATGGTACGGCGCCGGCGGCGTCCACGAGCGCGGCGATCTCATCGTGAAACGCGTTGACATCGCCACTGGCGAGAAAACCGATATTGGCCATGAAATCAACTTCTTGCGCCCCCTCGCTGACGAGATCCCGCATCTCGGCGACCTTGCTGCGCGTCAAGCTGCCGCCGAGCGGATAGGCCATGGCCGAACAAACGCGCACATTGGTCCCGGCAAGCCGCGCCCTGCACAGTGAAATCCAGCACGGCTGCACCATCACGCCGTTGAACCCGAACGCGGCCGCCTCGTCGCAAAGGCCGGCGATCTCGTCGCGCGTCGTCGCCGGCGAGACGTTGGTATGCTGGATGTGGGCGGCAAGGCGTGAGACGTCTGACATGGCAATGCTCCTTGGTTGCCGCACGCCGAGCGCGCGGCTGGTCTGGTCGGGTTTCGGTTGGAAGACGATCCGGATCAGTTTCCGATGCGGCTGACGAACTCCTCGAGAGCGGTCTCCGCCATGTCCGCGGTCTCGGCCGCGGCAGGGAAGCCGTCATTGCGGACATCATCGCGAAAAGCAGTGAGCGCGGCGCGGCGCTCTTCATCGATCTGCCGGTGCAGCCGCACGAGGTCGCCATATCGACGTGCATGGCGGGGCACGCGATCGGTCTCACCGCAAATGTCCGAGGTAAACAGGAACATCACCTCCGCGCCCGGCCCCGAGCCCAGAGACACGGTCACGAGACCGGTGCGCTTGCTGATCTCGGCCATCAGCGGCGCGGGAACGAGTTCGGCCTCGACCGCGAAGGCGCCGGCTTCCTCAAGCCGCCGGAACCGGTGATAGAGTTCGACGGCTTCATCGGCCGTCTTGCCGAACGCGCGCACACTGCCGACCCACGTCGACTTGCGCGGCACAAAGCCCAGATGTCCCATCACCGGAATATCCTCGGACGCCAGCAGAGAGACGATCGGCAGCCGCCGCGCCGTGATCACCGCGTCGGCACCGTCCGTCAGCGCCTTGAAGGCCGTGCGCAAAATCTCTTCGTCGGTAACCGCCTCGGCAAAGCCGAGCGCAGCGGTGACGAACAGCCTTTGCGAACCCTGCCGCACCGCGGCGACGCTGCGCGCCCGGCAGACGATCATCTCGATCCCCGCCGCCTCCGCCGCCGCCGCCTCCGCAGCCGTGTCCGCGGTCACCTGGGCGAACGCGCCATGCCGGCCTTTCGAGCCCCGCAGACCGGCGACCGTGGTCAGCCGCTCGCTGTCCTGTGCAGCCCAGCTGAAGATGCGCGCCACGGGGTCAGCCCTTGAGCTTCTTGGCATATTCGGGCGGCGCCACCGTACCCGGCTTGGCAAACCACTTCGGCACGTCGACGCCCGAATAGAGCAGGATGTTGCCCCACGGATCGAAGGCGCCGGTCCGCACGATCACCTTGGCCTTGGCGGCCATGTCTCCCAGGATCGTCTCGTGCGCGATCATCTCGTGATCGGCGTCGCCGAAAAGCGCCTGAACGGTCTCCAGCAGAACCGGATTGTGAGCCGGCAGCGTGTCGGCATAGGAGACCTTTTCGGCGATGAAGTCCTCGCCGATGGCCGAAAGCACCGTCTTCAGGTCGGGAACGTCCTGGGTGATCGACAGATCGATGCGCCAGGCGTCCGACGGGATCGGAAACCCCGCATCGCAAACGATCATCAGGTCGCCATGGCCCATTTCGCCGATGGCATGGTTGAGTTCGGAATTGAGCAGCTTGCCGCGTTTCATGGGGTGCCTCCGGTCGGTTCCATCAAATGTCGATCAGCGCGTCCAGCTCGGCGCGCGTTGCCAGCGAGGGAATGACGCCGAGACGGGTGCAGGCATGGGCGCCGGCAGCCGTTCCGTGCGCGACCGCCTCGGCAAGCGGCCTGCCCTCGCCAAGCGCGGCGGCCAGCCCCGCATTGAACGCGTCGCCCGCTCCGGTGGTGTCGACAACCGGGACAGCGGGTGTGGGAACGACCATCTCCTGATCGTCGCCGAGCACCAGCGCGCCCTTTTGGCCCATGGTCACGATCACGGTGTCCACACCGCGCCGGCGCAGCTCGACCGCCAGATCGCGCGTGCCGGTCGGATCATCGGGCGCCAGGCCGAGCAGGATGCGCAGCTCGCTTTCGTTCGGCGTCAGATAATCCACATGGGCGAAGATGGTCCCGGGCAGTGCCGTGGCCGGCGCCGGATTGAGGATCGTGCGCGCTCCGGCCGCCTTGCCACGCTCCATCGCTCGGTGCGCGGCGGCGACCGGGATTTCGAGAACGCTCATGACGATGTCGCTTTGCGCGATGCGGTCGGCGGCCCGGTCGACAAAGGCCGCATCCATCAGTTCGTTCGCGCCCATGTCGAGTATGATAAAGTTTTCGCCTTCGGCATTGAGAATGATCATGCCGGCGCCGGTGGCCCGCTCGGCGCTGCGTTCGATGTAGTCCGTTCCGACCCCTTCGGCCGCATAGAGTTCGTCCGCGACGCCGGCCAACTGGTCTTGGCCGAGGCACGTGACGAGCGCGGCGTCGGCGCCAAGGCGCGCCACGCCGACAGCCTGGTTGGAGCCCTTGCCGCCCGGCCCGAAGTCGAAATCGGAGCCGATGATCGTCTGACCGAAAACCGGCATCGTTTCGGTCCGGATCGTCAGGCCGACGGCGAAGCTGCCGACCACCGTGATGCGCGTCATGGCGCCGCCCCCATCGCTTCTTTCCGGGTCATGCCGCCAGCGCCCGGTCTTTTCGTGTCGCGAGCGCCATGATCGCCTCTTCTGTGATGTCCGAGCCTGTCAACTGGCCCGCAATCGTGCGATCTGCCATCACGATCACGCGGCTTGCGTGCAGCATGACTTCCGGCAATTCCGACGAGATCATCAGGATTGCCAGCCCCTGACCGGCCAGCTCTTTGAGGATGGCATAGATTTCCGCCTTGGCGCCGACATCGATGCCGCGCGTCGGTTCGTGCAGGATCAGGATGCGCGGACCGGTGACAAGGCCGCGGGCCAGTATGATCTTCTGCTGGTTGCCGCCGCTGAGCGTTGCGATCTTCTGGCCGAGACTGGCGACGCGCGCGTCCAGCTTTCTGACATAGTCGGCGGTCGTGTCGCGCATCGTCCGGCGCCGCAGGAACCCGCGCGACGTGAAGCGTTTCAGTGCCGCCGAGACCGTGTTCTCAGCCACCGTCATGGACAGCAAGGCCCCGGCCGCGCGGCGGTCGGCCGGAATCAGAGACATGCCAGCCGCAATGGCGTGGGATGGCCGCCCGGGAGGGAGGCGGATGCCGCCGACTTCGACCGCGCCACCGCGCGGCGCGAGCCCGAATATGGCGTCGGCAAGAATGTCCTTGCCGCTGTCCGGCAATCCGGCGACGCCTACGATTTCGCCCTGTGACAAGGTGAAGGTCGCTTCCCGGATATGGCCGGGAACGCTGAGCGCGCGAACTTCCAGAACGGGTTCGCCGATCCGCGCATGGGCTTCGGGCCGCAATGCATACTGTTCGGCCGCATCGACCTGCCGTCCGACCATATGAGCGACCAGCCTGTCCACCGTGACATCGGCGCCGTTATCGAGCGTGGTGATCATGCGCCCGTCGCGCATCACGCTGATGCGGTCGGCAAGCGCCAGTACCTCTTCGAGATGATGCGACACATAGATGATCGTAACGCCCTGCGCTTTCAGCAGGCGGACCACATCGAACAGCCGCGCGCTTTCACGCGGCGAGAGCGCCGAATTGGGCTCGTCAAGCACCAGGATTCGCACATGCTGGGAAATCGCGCGGGCGATCTCGACCAGTTGCTGCTGTGCAACGGAAAGGGTGGACAGCGGCGTGCTGGTTTCAACATCGGTGAGCCCCAGCCGGGCCAATGTCTCGGCGGCCGCCCCGGCCGCGCGATTTCGGGTGAGAAACGACAGGGGCGGCCTATCGGCGAATGCGCTGAGCAGCACATTTTCGCCGACCGTGAGGTTCTGGCAGAGCGAAAGCTCCTGAAACACGATGCGGATACCCAGTTGCTGGCTGGCAAGGGCGCTCGGAATGTCCCGGCTCTGGCCATCGACCAGGATCGAGCCCTTGTCGGGCTGCAACTCGCCGGCCAGAAGGTTCATCATCGTGCTTTTGCCTGCCCCGTTCTCGCCGATCACCGCATGAACCTCGCCGGCGCGAAATCCGATGGAGACATCGTCCATCGCAATCACGCCAGGAAAGGTTCGGGTGACGTTGCGCAGTTCAAGGATGGGCTCTTCGGTCATCGGTGTACCGTCAGGCATGTGAAGCGGGCACGCCCGGAACCCGGGCGTGCCCGACGATCATTATTGCATCACTTCGGCGATGTTGTCGGGCGTATAGACGCCGACGCCGGTGTCCAGATCGTCGATTGCATCGCCGCCCAGGAACGTCACGAGCAGGTTCACGGCTTCATAGCCCTGACGCTCGGGCGCCTGGTCGATGGTCGCCTGGATCACGCCTTCGGCGACCAGTTCGACGGTCTGATCGAGCAGGTCGAAGCCGACCACCTTGACCTCGCCGGTGCGATTGTTGCGTTCGACCCATTCGCCGGCCGCCGGTGTCGAGCAACACTCGAGCGACAGGATGCCGTCAATGTTCGGATCGGCCAGCATGGCGTTCTCGATCGCTGCGAAGATCTCCTGGGGGTCGGTGCCGGTGTTCAGAGTGCGCACCACTTCGATGCCGTCATGTTCGCCCAGCGCCTCGCGGGCGCCGTTCTCCCGGTCGAGCGACCATTGCGCGGCAGCATCGAGCGTGGTGATCATCACGCGCCCCTCGCCGCCGAGTATGTCGGCCATCAGCTTGCCCGCTTCGCGTCCGGACTGGACGAGATCCTGACCGGCAAAGACCAGCCGATTGCTGTCGGGATTGTCCGTATTGTAGCTGATCACCGGGATGCCCGCCTCGACGACCCGGTTGATCAGCGGCGCGAGCGCATCGGTGCTGACCGACGAGATAGCCAGCCCGTCCATCTGGTCGAGAAGCGTCTCGATTTCCGAGATCTGGGCATCGGCGTCCGCGCCGACCGGGCCGATGAATCGCGCATTGACATTGTCGGCTTCGTCGGCGCGCTCAACGCCGGCCCGCACGAACGGCGCGAACTCGTTGGAAACGTCGTGATAGGACACGAAGATATCGAGGGGCTCGCCTGCCGCGATGCTTTCGGCAATTCGCGGTGCAAGCTCGAAATCGCCAAGGCTGATCGGCTCGGCCTGCGCCACAAGAGGCGTCAAGCCAATGCCTGCCGCAAGAACGGTTGTCGTCAAGAGCTTCTTCATCTGGTTTCCTCCCTTGATGATTGCCGGCACGACGCCGGTTCAGCCCGGCCTCGAACGCATGCTCCACTTGTCGATCGCGACCGCGATGATGATGACGAGGCCGATCATGACCTCCTGCATGAAGGGCGAGACGCCCATCAAAACCAGTCCGTTGCGCAAGACACCGATGATCAGAACGCCAAGCACGGTACCGGGTATCGTGCCGATCCCGCCGGCCAGCGACGCGCCGCCGACGACCACGGCTGCGATCACGTCCAGTTCCAGCCCCAGACCCGTGCGTCCGGCTTGTCCGCTCGGCAGAAACGCCATCGACAGGATGCCGGCCAGAGCCGCCATGACACCCATGATCACGAACGCCCATATCTTCACGCCGTTGACATGAATGCCGGACACGCGGGCAGCCTTGGTGCTGCCGCCGACGGCAAAGACGCGAAAACCGAACGCCGTTCGGGCCAGCACCAGCCAGCCCAGGGCGGCCACGGCGGCGAAAAAGACCAGTTGCATCGGCACGATGCCGAACAGATAGCCCTGACCGAGAAACTCGAACGTGGCCAGAACCTCGGCATCGGCGCCGTTGCGCTCGTTGACGGTGACCGGCTGGCCGCCCGTGATCAGCAGCGCCGTGCCCCGCACGATGGAGAGCATGCCCAGCGTCGCGATCAGCGATGGCAGCCGGCCATACGTGGACAGGAACCCGTTGACCAGTCCGATCGCGGCGCCGATCAGCAATCCGGCGACCAGCGCCGGCGCGAGCGCCCAACCCGCAACGATCAGCATCCCGGTACCAAGGCCGGCCAGCGCATAGGTAGAACCGACCGAAAGGTCGATCTCGCCGGCAACCAGCACGAAAGTCATGCCGACGGCCATGATCCCCAAAAGCGAGACTTGCCGCCCGACATTGAGCAGGTTTGTCGTTGTCAGGAAGCTCTCGGTCGCCAGGGCCAGAAAGGCGCACATGACGATGAGCGCCAGCAGCACGCCCGTTTCCTTGGCCGTCAAGATGCGGGTAGCGACCGACACTTTCGGATGCGGCGCCCTGCCTTCGGCCTTGAAACCGCCGCTCATGCCGGCCTCGTCGCTCATTGCACGCTCATGAAGCTGCCAGCCGGAACGGTCTTCAACTCTTCATAGTTGCCATAGTCGCGGGCACGCATGAAGGGCGCGTTGTGGACCGCATTGTACGAGCAGATATAGCCCCAACGATAGGTGTCGCTCTTGTTCGCATCGGAACGGTGCAGGAGATTGCAGTGGAAGACCAGCGCGTCGCCAGGATCCATTTCCACATAGACATGTTCAAAACGCTTAACGGCGGCGTTCAGGTAAGGCTTCTCGACATTGGTTTGTCCATCCTCGCGAATATGGTTGAGGCGGCCCAGAATGTGCGACCCGGTGAGAACCTGAAGGCAGCCATTGGCCTTGTTGGAGGGATCGAGCGCGATCCAGATCGACAGCATCTCCGGCGCCAGGCAGCCATTGTTGTACCAGTAGCCGAAGTCCTGATGCCACTCCCAAGCGCCGCCCTCGCGGGGCTGCTTCATGGTCATCTTGTGGCTGTACAGATAGACCTCGTCGCCGATCAGTGCCTCCGACATGCGCACCAGGCGCTCGTCTCGCGCCAGCATCCCGTATTTGTCGTCGCCGGCATTGTTCCAAAGCTTGAGAAGCGTCTTGTTGCCGGCCTTGTCGCCTTTTTCCATGACGGAACCGGACTGGCTCTCCGCTTCAAGCTGACGCCGCGCCGCATCACGAAAATCGGCAACTTCGCCGTCGCTGAGGAACCCCTTGCGGACGAAAAAACCGTCCACGTCATATGCCCGGGCTTCCGCCCTGGTTGGCACAAGCATGCCATCCTCCCAATGTCTTCGCGGCTCTGTGCGGCCGCCGTTTCCGGAGCCCGGTCTGGGCCGAACTCCTGCACGCAGTTTATGTCCGGCCCGGGCAAACAAAATGGACAGTCCCGGCAATTAGATGTACAAAACACGCATGCAGCGATCCTATCATCCGCAAACAGTGAGGATCAGCCACTACTACCTGCCCGACGCGGAGCTGGGCGGCGGGCTGACGACCGTGCTGCGCGCCGGCTGGCTCGATGCAGCGCCGGGCGGGACGATCCGCCGCGCCGCGTGCCCCGGCGACGACATACTCTACTGCCTGTCCGGCCGCGGACAGGTCGAAGTCGGCGAAAGGCGTTTCGATCTCGGCGCGGGGCAACTCGCCTGGATCGCCGGCGACGCGCCGCATGGACACTCCGCAGACCGGCGCGATCCCTGGTCGGTGATGTGGTTCCGGCTGGACGGGCCGCATCTGGCGGCGTTGCGGCGCCGCATCTTTGGCAAGGCACCTCCGCGCCTGACGATTGCAGAGGGGCCCGAGCTCATTGGCTGGTTCCAGAACCTGTTCGCAATTCTCGACGCCGGCGGCGCCGACATGGACTTGCGCCTGCACGCCGCAACGGCAGAGTTCTTCAAGCTCGTCAGCAGTCAGCGTGACCCGCGAGCCAGAACCGGGCTCCCATCACGGCTTGACCGGCTTCGGCAGATGATCGTCGCCAACCCCGAACAGCCATGGTCAGCGGAGGTAATGACGCAGATCGCCGGGGTCAGCGCATCGCAGCTGCGCCGGCTGTTCCGTCAGCATCTCAAAGCCACGCCGCGCGCCTATCTGCGTCACCAGAGGCTGGCCATGGCGCAAAGGATGATGCTCGAAAGCACCCTGCCGCTGCAAGATATCGCGGTCCGATGCGGCTTTTGCGACGGATACCATTTCAGCCGAGATTTCAAGCGTGTCGTCGGGCGCGCGCCAACAGAATGGCGTCGGATGGAACTGGGGCGTTGAGCATTGCAGGGCGTCACTGCACCGAACTCGCGTTCGATGCGGCAAACGCGCGACGGCCCGCGGGCCAGGACACCTCGCCGTGCATTCGGAGTTCGCACCTCAGTCCTTCAACAGCGCGCGCGCCTGATCGGGACCCAGCGGGTCGGGACGCGTGCAGCGCGTCTGCATGACAACGAACGTGCCCGCCTCGGCGGACCTGAGAATGCCGGTCATGACGTCGACCGCATGCAGCGCCCGGTCGAGCGAACAGCGCGCGCCGCCGCCCTCGCGGATCGCCTTCGCCATGTCGGCAAGCCCGGCACCGCGATAGTTCGCAAGCGCCGTGCCGCCATGATCCTGATTGGGCACGCCGAACGGATGGTCGAAAGGCTGCGGCACCGAAAGCCCGCCGTCCCGCCCTGACAGTTCGACCGTGCCGCCGAAGAAGTTCGGATCGGGCACGAACAGCGAGCCCTCGGTTCCGTACAGCTCCATGTTGCGGTGCCGGTGCGCCCAGACGTCCCAGCTTGCGCCCAGCGTGACCGTCGCGCCGCTTTCGAATTCCAGGAGCGCATGGATGTTGGTCGGCGTCTCCACCGCGATCTTCTCCCCGCGCCGCGGCTCGGAGCCGATGGTGCGGACCGCCTCGGCGCTGTTGGCGAGCGCCGCCACCCGGCGCACCGGCCCGATCAGATGGATCAGGTTGGCGATGTAGTAGGGCCCGATATCGAGCACCGGCCCGGCGCCGGGCTTGAAGAAGAAGTCCGGGTTCGGATGCCAGTGCTCCATCCCGTGCGACATCACATGCGCCGTGCCGGCCGTGATGGTGCCGAGACGCCCTTCGTCGATCAGCCGCCGTGCCCATTGATGCGCCCCGCCCAGGAACGTGTCCGGCGCCGAACAGACGCTCAACCCCTTCGCGTCGGCGAGCGCCTTGAGCGCCAGACCGTCGTCAAGCGACAGGGCCAGCGGCTTTTCCGTATAGACATGCTTGCCCGCTTCGAGCGCGGCCGCGGTCACGCCGGCATGGGCCTCGGGGACGGTCAGGTTGACGACGATGTCAACGGCTGAATTGGCCAAAAGATCGTCGACGCTTTGCGCGGCGACACCGTATTTGCCGGCGCTGGCGCGCGCCGCCTCCATGTTCAGATCGGCGCAGGCGCGCACCTCCATGCCACAGAACAGCGGCGCCAGCTCGAAATAGGTCGTCGAGATGTTGCCGCAGCCGATGATGCCGATGCCAAGCGGTGCGCTCATGGGGATGGTCCTCGACAAGGGATTTTCAGAAGGATCGGGCGGCTTCGATCGAGCGCCTTGCAAACCGTGTCGCGTCACCCGGATTGTCATGCTCCATGATGAAGTGCCTGCACGGCGTTTGGCGCAGGCGCACCATCAACCCGGCCCAGTCGACCGTGCCGTGGCCGACATCGGCCCAGCCATCTTCGTCCAGTGCCTCGCCGTGCGGCGCGATGTCCTTGATGTGGACGGCGCTGATCCGGCCGCCATGGGTGTCGATCAGCGCGAGCGGATCGGCACCGCCGACGATAACCCAGGCGATATCGGCTTCCCACTCGAGGTCCGGCCCGCCCGCGAAGATCGCATCCAGCGGCACTGCGCCATCGGACGTCGGGCGCACCTCGAAATCGTGATTGTGCCAGCCCAAACCCAGCCCGGCATCACGGTAGGGTTTGGCCGCTTCGGCAAGCCGCCGCCCGAACGCCTCATAGCCCGCGCCGCTGACCGGCCGTTCTTCCGTGGCCAGATGCGGACAGTAGATGCGCTGCATGCCGACATCGCGTGCGATCGACAGCACCGTGTCGATGTCGTTCTCCAGCATCTGCAAGCCGAAATGGCCGGTCGGCATGGTCAGACCGCTGGCCCCAAGATGCGTCCCGAGTTCGCCCACCAGCGCCGAGTCAGCGTAGAGCGCGCCATAACCCTCCACCTCCTCGTAGCCGAGGTCGGCCAGCATGGTCAGCGTGTCGGCGAGCGGCGGAAAGTTGCGCGACGAATAGAGCTGGTAGGAAAAGGCGGTCATGGCGGTCTCCCTGATGGTCAGCGCAGATCGTCAGCACACGGCACCAGCTATGGCATGTCGGAGACCGGCGGTCAGCAAGGGAGTTGAGGGCGTCTCCGTGCCCCGGACAGCCCGGTTCGCGGCCCAAGGCTGCGCGACGAGGCCGCGGACGCGGCGGGTACCGCATCAAGACGAAGCCACCGCTGAACAGCGCGGTACCGGCGTTCGCCGCACGGCTCCGGATAACGGTGGTTCGAGCGGACGGTCGCGGATTGGCCGGCTTCCGCGCAATTCGCCATCACGCCGCCAAGCGGGCATCCTTGGCTGGAACGCCGATCGTCAGCGCGTAGACGGGCGTATCCGTCAGACGCTCGAGACCGATCGCATCGCGGATGCGGCTGTGGCTCAGCGCTGCGGTCGGGCAAGCGGTCAGTCCCGCCGCCGTTGCCGCCAGCATGATGTTCTGGCCGATATGGCCGGCTTCGATCATGACGACGCGATAGGCGTTTGCATCGGGATATTTCCACATGGTCCGTTCCAGCGAGGCGCACAGGACGATCGCGCAGGACATCGTCTCTGCCCAATCCTGCCCGGCGACCAGGTCTGAAAGCTCGCATTCGGTTTCGCCGACGCGGCCGATACTGTGTTCCAGCGCCGAATAGTGGTAGATGCCCGGCGCCAGGCCCTCGACACGCTTGACGAACAGATAAGCCTCGAACGGATTGCGCGCACCGCCCGACGGCGTCATCCCGAGCGGCAGTTTGCCGACGCAGTTCGAAGTCCATCCGGTGATGCCGAGGCCGGCATAGAGGCAATCGGCGATCGACCCCTGCCCCACATAGGCGGTCGCGTCGCATTCGCGCACGGTGCGGCGACGCTCCATGACCGCGGTCAGCGCGCTGTTCTTCTGCACGTCGTCTTTCAGCGAGATCACCGGATGGAAACGCCCTTCATTGGGCAGATGCAGTCCGGGAGACCGGACCTCCGCAGACTTGGCCTCCTGCAACTGCTCGGCGGCTTCAAGCGGCAGGAAATCGGCATCCTGCAGACAAAAATGCAGCATCGCGGCGGGAACGCCCCAGTTCCATGACGACAGATATTCTTCCTCGCGCCTGGCCTCTTCGCTGTCGCGCTCGATGAGCAACGTCGCGTGAACGAGCGCGTCGAGCGCATCGGCCGTAACACCCTGAAAAGCGGCGATGATCTCGTCGACCCGCTGCCAGTCCTGCAAGTGTGAGAGAAATTCGACCAGATCCACGGAACAGGCCGTCACCTGCCGGGTCAGATAGTTGCAGGCGAGCATCTCGCCCTCATCCCAACTCAAGACGATGGAGCGCGAGGCTCGAAGGGCACGGGTCCCCTCTCGCCGGGCGGCCGAACGCCGCCGCGACGGGTCACGACGGCGCATCGTTGTCAGACCTTGTTGTAGAACATGCCCGGACGGACAAAGGCCGTCGACTTGGCAGGTTTCACAGTGATGTTGAGCGTCTTCTTGGCCATTTTCGGTCTCCAATGATCGGTGCGCATGATTGCGACACTACCAAAACCTAGAAACCGTAAACTATTGATTCAACAACTATTTTCGGAACTATTGCCGCTTCCATAGGGTCATGGTTACCCTCGGGAAGGGTTAACGAACCCTTTACATGGGGACAACTGTCCGCCACTTGGCCGATCAAACGGGATTGTCTTCCAGGATGAGCCTGACATCGTCCCCGATGAAGGCGGCATTGCGCGGGTAGGCCCTTGCCATCCTGACCGCATGGCGAAGGGAAAGATCGTCCGGCGCCCGCTTCAGAACGGCATCGATCACCACCGGTCCACGCTCGGTGGCGATGGACGCCTTTCCGGGAAGCACGTCTTCATCGCCCATGATCCAGCGGAACATGATCATCGACGGTTCATATTCGGGAACCATGTTGACCCCGGCGAAGTAGAGCCACTTGTGACGCTCGACGACAATGCCGCCATGCCGGCCCCGAAAAAAGGCGCCGTTGGAATATCGTCTTTTGGAATATCCGGTCAGACGGACAAAGCCGAGATCGTCACCGCGCGGCTTGACGATCACGATGCTGCACATCACCCGGTTTGAGTCCGACATCAATTGGTAGAAGAGGTAATATATGCCTCCCTGAAACCGCGGCGCGGGAAGATGCGTCAAGTTTCGAATGGCTTCCTCATACTCCGCTGGTATGTTGACCTGTGCACGAAAGCCGATCTGGAACAGATCCACCTCGGCAATACGGAAGAAATTGGCAATCGTCTTGGCCGTACCCTCGGTCGGAAGATTTTCGGCAGCCAGGTATCTGTCGAATTGAGATCGGGAAATACGCATTGCCCTGCAAATATACGCAATCGACCGGCCGTCGTTTTCGCACAGGCGGTGCAGATTGTCCGCAACCACCTCTTTGAGGGTAACATTGGTGCGCTCTCCGAACCGGCGCATTACTATCCTCCCGACCGATCAATTGAGCGACACTAGATTTTGGCCCAATGCCATTCAACTCCCGAAAACAAGGGTTTCGCGTGTACCGGCCTGCCCGACGAAACGGAACGGCTCAATCTCGCGCACAAGACAATACATCGGCCGCCATTGCCGGCCTCCATTTCAGCCAAAACACTTTTCGTGACAATGATGCCAATTTCGAATCGCACAGCATCCTTGCGGAGGGCAAACGGGGCCCGCTTCGGCTGCCGGCAGGACAAACGAGTGTCCTGACCTGTTGATTTACTCGGATGATAGAAGCAATAATACAAATTTTCTCTGATCGGCTTAATTAAATTGGACCTGAATTTTTTTAGGCACTGCGCGAATCGTATTGTAAACAGTGAGAATAGTCAAAATTATGAGCCATTTTTACCCATAAATATGCACTTTTATACGTTCAAAGCAATCAATGATTACCAAGATGTGTATATTGATCTTGAGCCCACTCGTGGCAAAAATACGCATATTTAGTGTATTCCCATGATTCTTTTTCGCATGAAGATGTCGGCCTCATACAGATTAGCTTTGCAGGGCTCATGTAATGAACGCCATAAATCTCGACGAACAGAACGATAACCGGGACCTTCTGACGCAAATGACGGCTGAAGTTGTTTCTGCCTATGTCGGCGGAAACGCCGTCCAATCTTCGGATTTGCCAACTTTGATCGCTGATGTACACGCTGCGCTTTCAAAGCTCAGCAGCGCTTCTTCGATGGCGGAAGCGGAGAAGCCCGAGCCGGCCGTCAATCCCAAGCGCTCGGTCACCCGCGAGTACATCATTTGCCTTGAGGACGGCAAGAAATTCAAGTCGCTCAAGCGTCATCTCATGAGCCATTACGGCATGACGCCGGAAGAGTATCGGGAAAAATGGGGGCTCCGCCCGGACTACCCCATGGTCGCTCCCGAATATGCCGAAAGACGCTCCCAATTGGCTCGCGATATGGGCCTCGGCCGCCGGCCGGATCAGAAAGCGTCGAAACGGAGAAAGTGACCCAAGGGTCCGCGCGGTCGGCGGCTGCTGCCCGGATTCCGGCGAATTGCCTGCCGGCGGTCGCGCGGTTCCGTCACGTTCGGTGGCGGACGCTCCGCCGCCCTTGACCCGGCCAGGTTCGGCATAAGCCGCCACGTCGATCTCGAAGCAGCCCCCCCCCGCCCGGCCTGTCGGCCGTTGCAAGGCCAGCCGGCATCCAGCGCCTGCATGGTGATCAAAGGCCGCATTGCCGGCCCGGGACCCCGATCCCTCACTCGCCCTTGGGGCTGTTTCCCGCTCAAAGCGCCCGCATCGATGCCTTGCCCATTCGAAGGCTCGGCATGACGGCCCCGTCGCCGGGCGCATTCCTCGTCGATCAAGTCCTCACACGGAGTTTGTTCCGATTTTTTTGAGAGTGCTTTCCCATATTATGCATTTTCTTGATCAATCGGTTTTGACACCATCCGTCGATCTCAGGCGCCGGCGACTTCGGGGAGGAGCGACGGGATGGACATACGCGCAAACATCCGTTTCCTGTTGAATGGAAACACGGTGCGGCTCGATCAGGCCGCCGCCACGGACACGCTTCTTGATTTTCTCAGGATCGAACGGCGCCTGACCGGCACCAAGGAAGGCTGTGCGGAAGGCGACTGCGGTGCCTGCACCGTTCTGGCCGGACGGCTCGATGGCGGTCAATTGCGGTACGAACCGGTCAATGCCTGCATCCGGCTTTTGGCCTCGCTCGACGGCTGCCACATCGTCACGGTCGAGCATCTCTCCGGTCCCGAAGGCCGGCTTCATCCGGTTCAGCAGGCGATGGTCGACCATCACGGCAGCCAGTGCGGCTTCTGCACGCCGGGCTTCGTCATGTCGCTCTACGCGTTGTGGATGGAAAGCCCCGATCCGACCGACACCGAGATCGAAACCGCGATCCAGGGCAATCTGTGCCGCTGCACGGGCTATGAGCCGATCATCCGGGCCGCGCGGGCGGCAACCCGGCTCGGTAGCCCTGCCCTGGATGCTCTCAACCGGGAGCGGCAATCGATCGCCGAAAGGCTGGCGGCCTTGCGGGACGGCCGCCGGGTGGAAATCGGCAAGGACGGAAGCCGCTGCATCCTGCCGGCCTCGGTCGACGATCTCGCCGATGTGCTGTCCGAAACGCCGGACGCGACGATCGTTGCCGGCGCCACCGATGTCGGGCTGTGGGTGACGAAGTTCCTGCGTGACATCTCGCCGGCGGTCCTTGTCGGTCATCTGGAAGAACTGCGCCGGCTTGAAGTCACCGACACGGCCATCGAGATCGGCGCCGGGGCCAGCTACACCGACAGCCGCGCGGCGATGGCCGCCGACTATCCGCATCTCGCCGAGTTCTGGGACAGGATCGCCGGCTGGCAGATCCGCAACATGGGTACCATTGGCGGCAATATCGCCAACGGCTCGCCCATCGGCGACACGCCGCCGGTGCTGATCGCGCTGGGCGCGACGATCACGCTGCGCCGCGGCGGCAAGCGCCGCACCCTGCCGGTGGAGGATTTCTTTATCGACTATGGCGAGCAGGATCGCAGGCCGGGCGAGTTTCTGGAAAGCGTGACAGTTCCGCGCCCCGCCGGGGGCGCGCTGCACGCCGCCTACAAGATTTCCAAACGCCGCGACGAGGACATCTCGTCAGTCTGCGCCGCCTTCAACGTCACAGTGGACGATGGCAAGGTCGCCGCTGCGCGCATCGCCTTGGGCGGCATGGCCGCAACGCCCAAGCGGGCGCATCACGCCGAGGCGGCGCTCGTCGGACGACCCTGGAGCCTTGAGACCGTGACCGCCGCCGCCGACCGGCTCGGCGACGATTTCACGCCGCTGACCGATTGGCGCGCGTCTGCGGACTACCGCCTGCGCGTGTCCCAGAACCTTTTCCGCCGCTTCTGGCTCGAGCAGCAGGACAGCCAGACGCCGGTGCGTCTGAACGCGTGAGCGAGGAACACGACCGATGAGCGATCTTGGGACCTCCGGCGAACCGGCCGGCACGGAACAGCGCCGCGATCCGCCCGCGCCGCGACAGCTCGCGCGCGGCGGCGGCGGCGCGACGGCCATCCGCGGCGGCGTCCACACCGATCTGCACCACGATTCAGCGATCAAGCATGTCACCGGCCGCGCAGAATATTGCGACGACATCGTCGAGCCCGTCGGTACGCTGCACGCCTATCTGGGCCTTTCGACCCGCGCCCACGCAAAGATCATCGATCTCGACCTGAGCGCCGTCCGCGCCGCCCCCGGCGTGGTCGGCGTGCTGACCGCCGACGACGTTCCCGGCGTCAACGATGTCAGCCCGACCGGGCGCGACGACGAGCCGGTTTTCGCCGAAGGCAAGGTCGAGTTCTGGGGTCAGCCGGTTTTCGCCGTCGTCGCCGAGAGCCGCGATGCGGCGCGCCGGGCCGCCAGGCTGGCCGAGATCGCCTATGAGGACCTGCCGCACGTGCTGGACCCGCAATCGGCGCGCGACGCGGGCATGCCCTATGTCACGCCGCCCCTGACGCTGAAGCGCGGAGAAGCGGCCGAGGCGATGGCCAGGGCAAAACACCGGATCAAGGGCCGGTTCAATGTCGGCGGCCAGGATCACCTCTATCTGGAAGGCCACATCGCCTTTGCCATGCCGGGCGAGGACGACGATGTGATCGTGCATTCCTCGACCCAGCATCCCACGGAAGCGCAGCACATGGTGGCCCATGTCCTGGGCGTCGCGTCCAATGCCGTCACCGTCAATGTGCGCCGTATGGGCGGCGGGTTCGGCGGCAAGGAAACGCAGATGAACCTGTTCTGCGCGGTCGCCGCACTGGCCGCCAAGAGGTGGAACCGGGCCGTCAAGATTCGGCCCGACCGCGACGACGACATGTCGGCCACCGGCAAGCGGCACGATTTCGTCGTCGACTATGAGGTCGGCTTTGACGATGAAGGGCGCATCGCCGCCGTCACCGGCGATTTTGCGGCGCGTTGCGGCTTTTCCTCGGACCTGTCCGGACCGGTCACCGACCGCGCTCTGTTTCACGCCGACAATGCCTATTACTATCCCGACGTTCTCCTGAACTCGCATCCGATGAAGACCAACACGGTGTCGAACACCGCTTTTCGCGGCTTCGGCGGACCGCAGGGCGTGATCGCCGCCGAACGGATCATCGAGGAGATCGCCTATCATCGCGGCCTCGACAGCCTGGAAGTGCGCAAGCGCAATTTCTATGGCGATGCGGAGGACGGGCGTAACGTGACGCCCTATCACCAGAGGGTCGAGGACAATATCGCCCCGCGCATCGTCGCCGAGCTGGAGCAGAGCGCGGACTATCGGGCGCGCCGGCGGGCGGTGCTCGACTGGAACGCCAAGGGCGGCATCGTCCGCAAGGGCATCGCGCTGACGCCGGTCAAGTTCGGCATCTCGTTCACCGCCACCTGGTACAATCAGGCCGGCGCGCTGCTGCACATCTATTCGGACGGCTCGATCCATCTCAACCATGGCGGCACCGAGATGGGCCAGGGGCTCAACACCAAGGTCGCCCAGGTGGTCGCCGAGGAACTGCAGGTCGATGTCGACCACATCAAGATCACCAGAACGACCACCGAAAAGGTGCCCAACACCTCGGCGACGGCGGCATCGTCCGGCTCGGACCTCAACGGCATGGCCGCGCTCGACGCCGCGCGGCAAATCAAGGAACGGCTGACCGCCTTTGCCGCCGAACGCTGGCAGACCGATGAAAGCCAGGTCCGCTTCATCGCCAACAATGTCCGGATCGGCGGTGAGACGGTCCCCTTCGCCGACCTTGTGCGCGAAGCCTATATGGCGCGCATCCACCTGTCGGCGGCCGGTTTCTACAAGACGCCGAAAATCCACTGGGACCGCGCGAGCGGCAAGGGCCGCCCTTTCTATTACTACGCCTATGGCGCGGCCTGTTCGGAGGTCTCGGTCGACACGCTGACCGGCGAGTACCGCGTGGAGCGCACCGACATCCTGCACGATGTCGGCCGGTCTCTGAATCCGATCATCGACAAGGGCCAGGTCGAAGGCGCCTTCATCCAGGGCATGGGCTGGCTGACCACCGAGGAATTGTGGTGGGACGACAAGGGCCGGTTGCGCACCCATGCGCCGTCCACCTACAAGATCCCGCTCGCCTCTGACCGGCCGCGCATCTTCAATGTCGAGCTCGCCTCCTGGTCGGAGAACCGCGAGCGCACCATCAAGCGCTCCAAGGCCGTGGGCGAACCGCCCTTCATGCTCGGCATCTCGGTGTTCGAGGCGCTCTCCCATGCGGTTGCGAGCATTGCCGACTACCAGACCTGCCCGCGTCTCGACGCGCCGGCAACGCCCGAGCGCGTGCTGATGGCGATCGAGCGGCTGAGGGAGTGATCCGGTGACGCTTCGCGCCTTCTTCGACGCCGGCGAACCGGCGATCCATGTCCGGCTGACCGGCGTCCGCGGCTCTTCGCCGCGCGAAGCCGGGGCTGAGATGTTCGTCTCGGCGTCCGGGCTTTGCGACACGATCGGCGGCGGACAGCTTGAATACATGGCGATCGACAAGGCGCGCGCGATGCTGCGCTGCGGCGAAACGACCGCCGAAATGGACGTGCCGCTGGGGCCGGAGATCGGCCAGTGCTGCGGCGGACGGGTCACGCTTTCGCTGACCCGCATGACCAAGGCGGACCGTGACGCCGCGCTGGCCGCCGACGCCGAACGCCGCGCCGCCCTGCCCCATGTCTATGTGCTGGGTGCCGGCCATGTCGGACGCGCGCTGGCCGCCTTCTTCCAGTCCCTGCCGGTGCGCTGCATTCTCGTCGACAGCCGCGCCGACGAACTCGCCCAATCGCGCGCCGACGTCGAAAAGCGCGAGGCGGCGGTGCCGGAGACGGTGATCCGCGCCGCGCCGCCCGGCAGCGCCTTCATCGTGCTGACCCACGATCATGCGCTGGATTTTCTTTTGACGGCCGAAGCGCTCGCCCGCGGCGATGCATCCTATGTCGGGCTGATCGGCTCGGCGACCAAGCGCGCCAGGTTCGAGCGCTATTGCGCTTCCGAAACGCCGGCGGCGGCGATGGCGCAACTGACCTGCCCGATCGGCGCGGCGGGCAGCGCCGACAAGCGCCCCGAAGTCATCGCCGCGTTCGTCGTGGCCGAAGTCATGGCGCAGATCACCGGACCGGCGCCTGCAGCCAAAGGGGCCGCGAACACAGCGGCCGGGAACTGACGAAACGACAACGCGTACCGGGCCAAAAAGAAGGGCACCGGCTCGCGCGCTCACCATTCTGAAACGGGGAGGGAGCCCTGCAATGTCACAGGACAGCTACAATTACCGATTGTTCGCCAGAAGCGATTTCAGCGCCTTTTGGGCGCTGTTCACGGACAACCTCGTCAATCTGATGGTGCTTTCGGCCATCTGCCAGTTTGTCTTCCAGATGCCCGCCGAGATCGTCTACGGGCGGATCGTGCCCGGCGCGGCGATCGCCATTCTGGCGGGCGTGGCCGTCTACGCGCTGATGGCCAGATGGGCTGCGCAAAAGCATGGGCGCGACGTCACCGCCCTGCCCTACGGCATCTCCACGCCGGTCATGTTCGTCTATCTGTTCGGCGTGATCGGGCCGATCTACTGGGCCACACAGGATGCCATGCTCGCCTGGCAGGTCGGCATCGGCGCCGGCTTCATGGGCGGCATCGTCGCCGCGCTCGGTGCGCTCATCGGTCCGTTTCTCAAACGCATCACGCCGCGAGCAGGCATGCTCGGCACGCTGTGCGGCATCGCCCTTGTCTTCATCGGCTCGGTGCCGTTGACGCAGATCTTCGAAAACCCGATCGTCGGATTCACCGCGCTGGTGATCATCCTGTGGGGTCTGGTCGGCCGTTTCCAACTGCCCGGCAACCTGCCGGCGGGCCTCGTCGCCATCGCCGCCGGAACGGTGATCGCCATCGTTCTGGGCCAATCCAGGCTGGAGCTCGACAGCGTCGGCTTCTATCCGCCGCTGCCCTATGTCGGCGACCTGATCGCCGGCATCCAATATCTGTTCGCCAATCCGGAACTGTTCCTCGTGCTGGTGCCGGTACAGATCTACAATTTCATCGAGACGATGAACAATGTGGAGAGCGCCGAGGCCGCCGGCGACGAATATCCCGTCGCGGTCTGCCAGGTGACGGACGGCGCCGGCACAATGATCGGCGCGGTGTTCGGATCGCCCTTTCCGACCACCGTCTATATCGGTCATCCCGCCTACAAGCGGCTGGAGGCCCATGCCGGCTACATCATCGGTGTCGGCGGCGTGATCGCCTTTGCGGCCTTCTTCGGCTTCCTTGCCTTCCTGAACGGTCTGATCCCGATCGCCGCAGCGGCACCGATCCTCGTCTTCGTTGCGATCAGCCTGATCACCAACACGGCCATGGCGATCAAGCCGGCGCACATGGCGGCCGTGACGATCGCCATCCTGCCGCACATATCCAGCTTCCTGGTCACCAAATGGGGCTCGCTCGCCAATGCGCTCAGAAGCAGCGGCGTGGAGGGAATGCCCGCGCTCGGCAGCCCGGAACTGACCGCCGCACTCCTGATGGAAGGCGCCCACTATGAAGGCCACCTGGCGCTGTCGCAGGGCGCGATCATCACCGGGCTGGTCTGGGGCGCGATCGTCGCCTCGATCATCGACGGACGGTTCCGCACCGCCGGGGGCTTCGCGATCGCCGCCGCCATCATGTCGTCGATCGGGATCGTCCATGCGGCCAGCCTGCAGATGCCGCAGCTCGACGGGATCACCATCGGCTATCTGATAACCGGCGCCTTCCTGCTGCTTTATCCGGCCATCGCGCCAAAAGAGGATCTGGATCACCGGATCATCGTCCCCGACGAGCCCGATTTCCTCGACACCGACGCCCCGTCGGGCAGGGCCTGAAGAGGATCGGGGCGGCGGCGCCGCCCCGGCCACCCCTCTCGAGCCATGAAAGATACCCCGACCATGACAGACAGGCTCCTGCGCGGCCGCCTCCTGACCTTTCACCGCGCGCCGGCGGATCAAAACGACACCGACGCCTTCACCTATCATGAGGACGGTGCCATCCTAGTCCGCGAAGGGGTGATCGCCGCGTCGGGAACCTTCGACGCAGTCGCGCCGACCGCGCCCTGCGCCGATATCGTCGATCACCGGCCGCACCTGATGACGGCCGGCTTCATCGACGCGCATATCCATTTCCCACAGGCGCAGATCGTTGCCTCCTGGGGCGCGCAGCTTCTGGACTGGCTGAACGGCTATGTGTTTCCCGAAGAGGCGCGGTTTGGCGATGAGAGCCATGCGCAGGCGATCGCGACCCGGTTTTTCGACGTGCTGACCGAGCACGGCACGACCACCGCCGCGGCCTTCTGCTCCGTTCATGCCGCCTCCGCCGACGCCTATTTCGCCGAGGCCGAGCGCCGCAACATGCGCATGATCGGCGGCAAGGTGATGATGGACCGCAACGCGCCGGACACTCTGCGCGATACGCCGCAATCGGGCTATGACGACACCAAGGCGCTGATCGAGCGCTGGCATGGCAGGGGCCGTGCCGGCTATGCCATCTCACCGCGCTTCGCGATCACTTCGTCGCCGCAGCAGCTCGAAATGGCCGGTGCGCTCGCAACCGAACATCCCGATTGTCACATCCAGACGCACCTGTCGGAGAACCGCGAAGAGATCGCCTTCGCCGCCTCGCTTTATCCCGAAGCCTCGGACTATCTGAACATCTATGAGCGTTACGGCCTTCTGGGCGGCAAGATGCTGCTCGGCCACTGCATTCATCTTGAAGAGCGCGAGGTCCAATGCCTTGCCGAGACAGGCGCACATCCGGTCTTCTGCCCCACCTCCAACCTGTTCCTGGGGTCGGGCTGCTTCGATCACGCACGGCTGGACAAAGCAGGCATCCAAAGCGCCATCGCCACCGACATCGGCGCCGGTACCAGCTATTCGATGCTCCAGACGCTGAACGAGGGCTACAAGGTCCTCCAGCTCCAGTCGCAGAGCCTGCACGCCATGCGCGGCTTCCACTGGATGACGCGCGGCAATGCCGAAGTGCTCGGCCTCGCCGACAGGATCGGAACACTCGATGAAGGCACCGAGGCCGACATCGTCGTGCTCGACGCCCGCGCGACGCCCGCCATGGCGCTGCGCATGGATCGCGTCGAGACCCTGGCCGAGGAGCTTTTCGTTCTGCTCGTGATGGGCGATGACCGCGCAGTGGCACAGACATACATAGCGGGCGAACCGCACAAGGAGACCAGACGATGATGACGATCCGGCGCCTCGATTCGCGCGATGCCGACATCTTGATCGAGGGCGCTCAGGCGCGCGCCGAGACCATAGGCGTGCCCATGTGCATAGCCGTCACCGACGAAGCCGGACAGTTGATCGCCTTCCGGCGCATGGATGGCGGCAAGGTCACCTCGACGACGATCGCGATCGACAAGGCCTTCACGGCGGCCGGCGCCCGAAAGGCAACCCATGAATATGGGCAGGCGAGCCAGCCCGGCGCACCGGCCTACGGCATCGCCTCGGCGATCGGCGGCCGGCTGATGGTGGTCGGCGGCGGCCTGCCCGTCATGCTCGACGACGAACCCCTCGGCGGGATCGGCGTCAGTTCGGGAACACCGGACCAGGATCGCGATGTGGCGCAGGCGGGGCTCGATGCGTTCAACGCGCACCTCACGCGCCTTTCGTCCGGTTGACGAAATGGGTCCCGACGCACATGACGGACACGAGCGGCGCTGGCCGTACCGAAGCCCGGCATGTGCAGAACGGTGAAGATGCCTTGCAAGACCCTTTGAGCAGCAGTGAGACACATTCATGAGCGGCAATTACTTCGCGCCATCGGGCGGCCATCCGCCGCAAACGCAATTGCTGACCGATCGCGCCGTGTTCACCGAGGCCTATGCGGTCATTCCCAAGGGCACGATGCGCGACATCGTCACCAGCTTCCTGCCCTTCTGGGACAAGACGCGCCTGTGGGTGCTGTCGCGTCCGCTGACCGGCTTTGCCGAGACATTCTCGCAATACATCATGGAGGTCGCGCCCGGCGGCGGCTCCGACCGGCCGGAAACCGATCCGGGCGCCGAAGGCGTGATCTTCGTCGTCGAGGGCGAAGGCGCCATCACGATCGAGGACGCCACGCACGATCTGCGGCCGGGCAGCTATGTCTACATCCCGCCTGCGGCGAAGTGGACGCTGCGGAACCAGAGCGACGCGCTGTTCAAGTTCCACTGGATTCGCAAGGCATATGAGGCGGTGGACGGCCTGCCTCTGCCCGAGGCCATTATCGCCCATGAAGCCGATATCGTTCCGGCGCCGATGCCCGGTACCGATGGCAAGTGGACGACGACCCGGTTCGTCGATCCGGCCGATATGCGGCACGACATGCATGTCACCATCGTCACCTTCGAGCCCGGCGCCGTCATTCCGTTTGCCGAAACCCATGTCATGGAGCACGGGCTCTACGTGCTGGAGGGCAAGGCCGTCTACCGGCTCAATCAGGACTGGGTCGAGGTCGAGGCGGGCGACTATATGTGGCTGCGCGCCTTTTGCCCGCAGGCCTGCTACGCCGGCGGGCCGGGCCGGTTCCGCTATCTGCTCTACAAGGACGTCAACCGCCACATGGCGCTCAGGCCCGCATCGGCGACCGGCGCGGCGCCCTCGGCAGACTTCAGGAACGCGGCCGAATAGTCCCGCCGATCGCCATCGTCAGTTCCGCCGCCGCCGCGATCACCGGCGCGGCAAACCGCTCCACGTCGTCGGCGCCGATCCGGGCCGTCGGTCCTGATACGGACAGGCCGGCGACCGCTTCGCCGTGAATGTCGAACACCGGGGCCGCAATGCACCGCATGCCGGGATTTTTCTCCTCATCGTCAAAGGAATAGCCGCGCTCCCGTATCCGGCCGAGATCCGCACGCAGTTCATCGGGTGCCGACAGAGTCTTTGCCGTGAACGCTTCGAGCGCCCCGTCCAATATCGCTTCGAGGCGCTCGGGCGCCATTTCCGCGAGCAGCGCCTTGCCGATGCCGGACGCGTGAAGCGGCGACAGCGTGCCCGGCGGAAAGAACGCCCGGATGCTGGCGTGCGTCTCCACCTGGCTGACGAACAGCACCGACCGGTTTTGAACGATACCCAGATTGGCCGTTTCGCCCGTCGCTTCCATCAGCCGGCGCAGGATCGGCCGCGCCCTGTCGACCAGCTGCGTGCGTCGCAGAAAGCGCGCGCCTATGACGAACGCCCGCGCGCCCACATGCCATGACTGGTCGCCCGGATCGAATTCGGCAAGCCCCCGGCCCTCCAAGGTCACGAGCACGCGGTAGACGGTCGCCGGCGACTGCCCGGTTTCAGAGGCCAGTTCCGTCAGCGACAGGCCCTGGTTCTCGCTGAGAAACTCGAACACCTCCATTGCCCGGTCCAGCGACTTGATCGTGTTCTGGGCGGTCTTGTCGTTCCAGTCGCGCGGACGCCCCCGAGCCCGTCGCGATGGCGCTGACATCCCGCTATCCTGCGAATCCATGGCATGCCTCTTCCACGACGCGAATTATCACTTCACCATATGAAAAACATAACACTCTGACAACGCTAGAGATTTCCAGCTTCTCCATTTATGAAAAATATTTTCAAAAAAATTTCCTTCTCCCGAAGCATCCGGTAGATTGTCTGGACGCTGCAAGGAGGCCGCCATGAGCCTGCAAAATCCGGTTTTCATTCCGGGGCCTACAAACATCCCCGAAAGCCTGCGCAAGGCATGCGACATGCCGACGATCGACCACCGATCGCCGCTGTTCGGCGAGATTCTGAATCCCGCGCGCGATGGCGTCCGGAAGATCCTGAAGTCGGCCGACGCCGACATCTTCATCTTCCCATCGACGGGAACGGGCGGCTGGGAGACCGCTCTGACCAACACGCTCAGCCCCGGCGACACGGTGCTGGCGGCCCGCAACGGCATGTTCAGCCACCGCTGGATCGACATGTGCCAGCGCCACGGTCTCAAAGTCGAGATCGTCGAGACGGCCTGGGGCGAAGGCCTGCCCGCCGAGCGCTATGCCGACATCCTCAAGCGCGACAAGAGCCATTCCATCAAGGCGGTCCTTGCGACCCACAATGAGACCGCCACCGGCGTCCGCTCGGACATCGCCGCGGTCCGCCGGGCGCTCGACGATGCGGGACATCCCGCGATCCTGTTCGTCGATGGCGTCAGTTCGATCGCCTCGATGGACTTCCGGTTCGACGAATGGGGCGTCGATGTTGCCGTCGCCGGATCGCAGAAAGGCTTCATGCTGCCCGCCGGCCTCGCCATCGTCGGCTTCAGCGAAAAGGCCATGGCCGCCACCAAGACGGCCACCCTGCCGCGCACCTTCTTCGACGTCCATGACATGGCCCTGAGCTATGAGAAGAGCGCCTATCCCTATACGCCGGCCGTCGGCCTCCTGAACGGCCTGAACCAGGCCTGCGGCATGCTACTGGCCGAGGGTCTGGACAGCGTCTTTGCGCGCCATCACCGCATCGCCGAGGGCGTGCGCGCCGCTATTGCCGCCTGGGGGCTGAAGCTGTGCGCCGCGACGCCGGACGTCTATTCGGACACGGTCTCGGCGATCCGCACGCCGGAGGGTTTCAACGCGACCGACATCGTCACCCATGCCGCGCAGACCTACGGGGTCGCGTTCGGCGTCGGCCTTGGCGAGGTCGCCGGCGAGGTGTTCCGGATCGGCCATCTCGGCAGCCTGACCGACGTCATGACGCTGTCAGGCATTGCCACGGCCGAAATGTGCATGGCCGATCTGGGCCTCGACATTGAGCTTGGCTCGGGCGTTGCCGCCGCGCAGGACTATTATCGCGCCCACCCCCCCGTCACACGAAAGGCCGCCGCCTGATGAAGGACAATTCGATGCAGGTTCCAGCCTATGAAGACATGCTGGCCGCCCATGAGCGGATCAAGCCGCACATTCGCCGGACGCCGGTCCGGACATCGGACTATCTGAACGAGTTGACGGGCGCCGAACTGTTCTTCAAGTGCGAGAACTTCCAGGAGCCCGGCGCCTTCAAGGTGCGTGGCGCCACCAATGCCGTGTTCGGCCTTGACGACGAACAGGCCCAAAAGGGCGTCGCCACCCATTCGTCCGGCAACCATGCCTCGTGCCTGAGCTATGCGGCGATGCTGCGCGGCATTCCGTGTAACGTGGTCATGCCGCGCACGGCACCGCAGGCCAAGAAGGACACGGTGCGCCGCTATGGCGGCAAGATCACCGAATGCGAGCCGTCCACCACGTCGCGCGAGGAAACGTTCGCCACGGTGCAGGCACAAACCGGCGGCGATTTCGTGCATCCCTACAACGACCCGCGCGTGATCGCCGGCCAGGGCACCTGTTCGAAGGAATTCATGGAGCAGACCGACGG
Source organism: Oceaniradius stylonematis (assembly GCF_003149475.2). Taxonomy (GTDB): domain Bacteria; phylum Pseudomonadota; class Alphaproteobacteria; order Rhizobiales; family Rhizobiaceae; genus Roseitalea; species Roseitalea stylonematis. The sequence goes on along the minus strand of NZ_QFWV02000009.1, from coordinate 191,682 downwards.
CCTCGATATCGTCGTTGCGCCGATCGGCGGCGGCGGCATGATCTCCGGCACCTGCCTGACGCTGTCGACGCTTGCGCCCGAAACGCAGATCATCGCGGCCGAACCCGAGCAGGCCGATGACGCCTATCGCAGCTTCAAGGCCGGCCACATCATCGCCGACGACGCACCCGTGACCATCGCCGACGGCCTCAAAGTGCCGCTCAAGGAACTGACCTGGCATTTCGTCTCCAACCATGTCTCGGACATACTGACGGCATCCGAGCAGGAGATCGTCGACGCCATGAAGATCACCTGGAAGCATCTGCGGATCGTCATGGAGCCCAGCTCAGCGGTGCCGCTCGCCACAATCCTGAAGAACCGCGACCGGTTCGCCGGCAAGCGGGTCGGCATCATCGTCACCGGCGGCAATGTCGATCTCGACACGCTGCCCTGGATCAATTGAAGGGAGAGACTGTCATGAACGCGCCTGTCAACATCAACGAGCTCGATGTGGGCTTCGACGTGCCCGCGGTTCCCGGCATGGATGAGGCCGACATCCAGACGCCGTGTCTCGTGCTCGACCTCGACGCCCTGGAACGCAACATCAGGAAGATGGGCGATTACGCCAAGGCGCATGGCATGCGCCATCGCGTGCACGGCAAGATGCACAAATCCGTCGACGTGGCCAAGCTGCAGGAAGAACTCGGCGGCGCCGTGGGCGTGTGCTGCCAGAAGGTCTCCGAAGCCGAAGTCTTCGCGCGCGGCGGCATCAAGGACGTGCTCGTCTCCAACCAGGTGCGTGATCCAAGGAAGATCGATCGTCTGGCGCAACTGCCCAAACTCGGCGCGCGGACCATTGTCTGCGTCGACGACATTGGCAATGTCGCCGATCTGTCGGCGGCGGCCCAAAAGCACGGCACGACCATCGAGTGTCTGGTCGAGATCGACTGCGGCGCCGGCCGCTGCGGCGTGACGACGACGCCGGAAGTGGTCGCGATCGCCAAGGCGATCGATGCCGCGCCGAACCTCAAATTCGCGGGCATCCAGGCCTATCAGGGCGCCATGCAGCACATTGACGGCTATGAGGACCGCAAGGCCAAGACCGACATCGCCATCGACATGGTCCGGGATGCGGTCGCCGGGCTGAAGACCGAGGGCCTTGAGTGCGACATCGTCGGCGGTGGCGGTACGGGATCGTACTATTTCGAGAGCAATTCGGGCGTCTACAACGAGTTGCAGTGCGGCTCCTACGCCTTCATGGACGCTGATTATGGCCGCATCCTCGACAAGGACGGCAAGCGCATCGACGATGGCGAATGGGAAAATGCGCTGTTCCTATTGACCTCGGTCATGAGTCACGCCAAGGCCGAAAAGGCGATCTGCGACGCCGGCCTGAAAGCGCAATCGGTCGATAGCGGACTGCCCTTCATCTACGGCCGCGACGATGTCGAATACGTCAAATGCTCCGATGAGCATGGCGTGATTTCGGACCCGGGCGGCGTTCTTGCGATCAACGAAAAGCTCAAGCTGGTCCCCGGCCATTGCGATCCGACCTGTAACGTCCATGACTGGTATGTCGGCGTCCGCAACGGCAAGGTCGAAGCGCTCTGGCCGGTCTCGGCACGCGGCAAGGCATACTGACCCCGAAAGACCAAAGCCCGGCCCGGAGGAGGGCCGGTTACAGCGCCCGTGTGCCCGCCGCGCAGCCGGCCAATGCACACGGGCGTATCCGACACCGACCAGGAGAGACCGATGCTGATCGTCCCCGAACGCGAAATCGCCGACCTGATGACGCGGCAGGCCGCCTTTGACGCCGTCGAAAAGGTCTTCGCCGCCATGGCGACGGGCGATGCCTACAATTTCCCTGTCGTGCGCGAGGCCATTGGCCATGTCGACGCGCTCTACGGTTTCAAGGGCGGTTTCGACCGTGCCGGCATGACGCTGGGCCTGAAGGCCGGCGGATACTGGCCGCAAAACCTCGAGCGCCACGGCATCATCAACCACCAGTCGACGGTGTTCCTGTTCGATCCCGATACGGGCCGCGTTTCGGCGATGGTCGGCGGCAATCTCCTGACCGCGTTGCGCACCGCTGCCGCCTCGTCCGTGTCGATCAAGCATCTCGCCCGCGACGATGCCAAGGTGATCGGCATGATCGGCGCCGGCCACCAGGCCACTTTCCAGCTTCGCGCCGCGCTTGAGCAGCGCGCCTTCGAAAAGGTCATTGGCTGGAACCTTCACCCCGAAATGCTGCCCAACATCGAAAAGGTCGCCGGTGAAGCCGGTCTGCCGTTCGAGGCGGTCGAACTGGACGGCATGGCGCAAGCCGACGTGATCATTTCAATCACCTCGTCCTTCGATGCGATCCTGAAGGCCGACCAGGTTTCCGCCGGCTGTCATCTGGCCTGCATGGGCACCGACACCAAGGGCAAACAGGAGGTCGAACCGCAGCTTCTGGCCCGCGCCAGCGTTTATACCGACGAGGTGGCGCAATCGGTTTCCATCGGAGAGGCACAGCACGCGGTCGCCGAGGGCCTGATATCGGAAAGCGATGTCGGCCAGATCGGCGCGGTGATCAACGGCACCGATCCGGGCCGTTCGTCCGACGACCAGATCACGCTGTTCGACGGCACCGGCGTCGGACTTCAGGACCTTGCCGTGGCCGCCGCCGTCGTGGAACTGGCGGTCGAAAAAGGCATCGCCATCGAGGTCGATTTCTAGGTCACGATCACACTGCTCATATCGCGCCTGCCGCGATCGCAAAAAAGAGAAGCGCTCCCCGGACTGTCCGGGGAGCGCCTGTCATTCGGGGTCGAGGCCCGCCGCCGGTTTGGCGGGACCTCGGGTCGGCGCCCTCAGCCGCCATCCCGGCGCAAAGAGCCCTGGCCGTTCCCGGACAGGCCCCCGGACACTTCCTCGGTTGCCTCGTCCGACAATTCCTCCGGCAGAACCAGGTTCAGGACGATTGCGATCGAGGCGGCCGGCAAGAGACCGGAGACCATCAGGACCCGCAGCCAGTCGGGCAGGTACTGCACGGCGCCCGGTTCGAGTTGAAGGCCAAGGCCGATCGACAGCGCCACGGCGAAGATCACCATGTTGCGCCGGTTCCAGGTCACGTCGGACAGCATCGAGATGCCGGCGGCCACGACCATGCCGAACATCACGATCACGCCGCCGCCCAGAACCTCGATCGGGATGGTGCGGATCAACCCGCCCACCTTCGGCACCAGCCCGCAGACAATCAGGAAAAGCGCGCCGAACGTCACGACATGGCGGCTCATCACCCCGGTCATCGCGATCAGGCCCACATTCTGGCTGAACGAGGTGTTCGGAAACCCGCCGAAGACGCCGGCGATGGCCGTGCCGAAACCGTCGGCATAGGTCGCGCCCTCGATTTCGCGGTCGGTCGCTTCGCGGCCCGCGCCGCCCTTGGTGATCCCCGAGACGTCGCCCACGGTCTCCACGGCCGAAACGAACGCCATCAGGCAAAAGCCGACGATCGCGGCAACCGAGAATTCGAACCCGTATTTGAACGGCTGCGGCAGGGCGAAGGCGGCCGCGCTCGACCAGGAACTGGAAATCGCCGCAAGGCTCAGCATGTCGGTGAAGACCAGCGCGTACACATAGCCGGCGATCAGGCCGATCAGGACGGCGGAAACCGACAGCATGCCGCGCGCGAAGAATTTCAGCGCCAGCGTCACCACGATGACGATCAGCGCAACGATCCAGTTGCCCAGGCTGCCATATTCCGGTGTGCCGATCGCCGGGACGCCGCCCGCGGCATATTGAATGCCGACGCGCACCAGCGCCAGGCCGATCATGGTGACGACGAGGCCGGTGACGAGCGGCGGCAGCGCAAAGCGGATCTTGCCGATGAACGCGCCGAGAAACGCGTGGAAAAGACCGCCGACAATCACCCCGGTGAAGAGCGCGGCCAAGGCATCGACGCCCTGCCCCGCGACCAGCGGGATCATGATCGGCAGAAAGGCAAACGAGGTGCCCTGAACGATCGGCAGCGCTGCGCCGACCGGACCGATGGTGATCGTCTGCAACAGCGTTGCGAGGCCGGCGAACAGCATCGACATCTGAATGAGATAGAGCAACTCCGGAAAGTCCGGGCTGTCGGAGCCGAAACCGAAGCCGGCAGCCCCCGCAACGATGATCGCCGGCGTCACATTGGAAACGAACATCGCCAGCACATGCTGGATTCCGAGCGGAACGGCTTGATACAGCGCCGGTGTGTAGTTGGGATCGCGGAGCTGCTCCGGGGTCCCGATCGTTGCGTCTGCCATTTTGGTCCTCTCCCTCCTCCAGACCAAGCGCCGCCGCTTGCCGCGCGGCTACCCGGCCAACACCCGATAGGGCGTTTCGAACCGGTGTTCCTCCAGATTGGAGCCCTCGCCGATCCTGTCGATGACAGCGAAGAGCCCGGGTTCGGCCAATGGCGTCAGCACGCCATGCCATGTGCCACGGTGAAAATTGATCCCCTGCCCGGGCGCCGTCAGGAAGGCACGTGGCCGTCCGGGCTTTCCCGCTTCGTCCGGCGCGACGATGACAAGGAACGGATCGAGGCTCATCGGCACGAATGCCTGGCTGCCGAGCGGATGCCGCTCCACCATGTCCAGCATCAGCGGCAGCGACCGCGGCTCGGCCTGAAACAGGCTGACGCCGGCGCGCCCGTCGGCGAAATCGAGCCGGGCACGGTCATGAAAGCGGCCGCAGAGCCCCTGATTGATCATCCGGTCGGGCGCACCCTCGGTGTCCAACACGTCGCCGAAGGGCGCAAAGGCGGCCCTGGAGAGCGGCTCGACCCTGATCGCGCGAGTCATGCCGCGAACCTGTCCTTCAAACGCAGTTCGGCGATCCGCTCAACCTGGCGGCAGGCCTCGGCGAGTTCCGTTCGGCGGTCATTGCTGATCCGGCGGCGGAATGCGTCCATGATCGATGCCTTGCTGTTGTCCCGCACCGCGATGATGAACGGAAAGCCGAACCTGGCCGTATAGGCGTCGTTGAGTTCGGTGAATGTAGCGCGCTCCGCGTCGGTCAGGCAATCGAGCCCGACCGAAGCCTGCTCGGCCGTCGATTCGGTGGTCAATCGCCTGGCCTGTGCCAGTTTGCCGGCGAGGTCGGGATGTGCGGTCAGGACACCGAGACGGGCGTCCTCTGGCGCCGAGCGGAAAATGCGCGCCAGCGCCGCGTGAACGCCAGCGGCAGTGTCGTGCGTGGGGCCGAGTTCAAGCGCGTGCGCGGCTTCGGCGATCCATGGCGAATGCTCGAAGACCCCGCCGAATTCGGAAACGAATGTGTCGCGATCCATGTCCGACGGACGAACCCGCGCAACCGGCGGATGGGTTCTGGCCCAGTGCTCGGCGATCTGCAGCCGCGTTGCGAACCACACACCGTCATGGCTGCGGAAATGGGCGAGCGCCCGCTGAAGGGCGGCGGCACGGCTGGGCCGCCCGATCAGTCGGCAATGCAGGCCGATCGACAGCATTTTGGGTGCACCCGCCCGGCCTTCTTCATACAGCGTGTCGAACGCGTCCTTCAGCATCGTCTCGAAATCGGCGCCCGTGGCGAAGCCCGCCTGGATCGCAAAGCGCATATCGTTGCAGTCCATCGTGTAGGGCACGATCAGCTGGTCTTTCTCGCCAACGCGAACCCAATATGGAAGATCGTCGGCATAACTGTCTGCGATGTAGGCGAAACCGCCCTTCTCCGAGACGAGTTCGACCGTGTTGGCGGAGCAGCGGCCCGTATACCAGCCGCGCGGCGGCGTACCGGTCACCTCGGTATGAAGGCGGATCGCCTCGCCGATCTGCGCGCGCTCCTCGTCGGCCGGCATGTCCCTGTGCTCGACCCATTTGAGCCCGTGGCTGGCAATCTCCCAGCCCGCCTCCTTCATCGCCGCAACCTGCTCGGGCGCGCGGGCCAGCGCGCTGGCCACGCCGAAGACGGTCACCGGCACATCCTTCAGCAGTCGATGGACCCGCCAGAACCCGGCGCGGGCGCCATATTCATAGAGCGATTCCATGTTCCAGTGCCGCTGGCCGGGCCAGGGCTCGGCGCCCGTGATCTCCGACAGGAACGCCTCGGACGCCGGATCGCCATGCAGGACGCAGTTCTCGCCGCCCTCTTCATAATTGAGCACGATCTGCACGGCGATCCTTGCGCCGTTCGGCCAGTTGGCCGCTGGCGGCATCGCGCCGTAACCGGTCATGTCACGCGGATAACGTCGCATGATGGGCCCTCCCAAGCGATGCAACCATACAGCAAGACAATCGCCCGATTATTCAAATAAATCTTGAAACTGCCTCTGCCCGGCGGCGCGTTACGGCAGGCCATCCGCCGACGCTATAAGGCGCCTTGTTCGCGGAGGACCGATCATGGCCGGATTTCTGACAACCCATGTGCTGGACACTGCGCGCGGCTGCCCGGCGCAAGGGCTGCGCATCGATCTCTACAGGATCGACGGCGAGACGCGCACCCATCTGAAAACGCTGGTGACGAACGATGACGGGCGCACGGACGAACAGATCCTGCCCGAAAACGCGTTCGCGACCGGCGTTTACGAGCTGGTCTTCCACGCCGGCGCCTATCTCGATGCGGCCGGCACGCCGCCGGAAGAGCCGCGCTTTCTCGATGTCGTGCCGCTGCGCTTCGGCATGTCGGACGCCGCGCACTATCATGTGCCGCTGCTGCTTTCGCCGTTCGGCTACTCCACCTATCGCGGAAGCTGAGCTACCGGACCGACGCGCCGATCCGCTCGATCATGAATTCCATGAACAGCCGCGTCTTGGGGTCCTGCCGGCGGCGGTGGGTGAAAAGACACGCCATCTGGATCGGTTCGGGCGGCGTTTCGGTGGCGACCGGCACCAGCCGCCCGTCCCTGAGATGGTCCGCCACCTCGAAGATCGGCTTGAGTGCGATCCCATGGCCGGCCAGCGCCCAGTCGGTCAGCACGTCGCCATCGTCGGACTCGTAGCGCCCGGCGACGCGGAACCGCTTCACCCCGTCCGGCGTCACCAGTGGCCACTGGAATTCCGTTGCGCCCGGAAAACGAAGATTGAGGCACTCATGGCCATCGGCAACGAGTTGGTCGCCGCGCGCCGGCAGCCCTCGCGCCGCGATGTAGTCCGGTGACGCGCACAGCACGCGCTCCACATCGGCGATCTTGCGGATGCGCAGATTGCTGTCCTCCGGCTGGCCGAGGAAGAAGGCCAGATCCAGCCCTTCCGTCGTCAGGTCGACCTTTCGGTCGGTCAGGCGCAGACGGACGCTGACCTCCGGATAGGCTTTCAGGAACTCGGGCACCCGCGGCGCGATCAGCCGCCGCCCGACACCGAGCGGCGCGGCGACGAACAGCGATCCCTTGGGATTGTCCGTTATCGAGACAACCTGCGCCTCGGCGCTCTCCACCGCCTCCAAAATCGCACAAGCACCGCCGTAAAACGCCCTGCCCTGCTCGGTCGGGGTCAGGCTGCGCGTTGTGCGCTGGAACAGGCGGACGCTCAGATGGTCCTCGAGCTGCGATATGCGCGACGAAGTGACGGCCGGCGAAATCCGCAGATCCCGCCCCGCTGCCGACATGCTGCCCAATTCATAGACACGCACGAAGGTCCGGATTGTGTCGAGATAGGACATTGTTCGGCAATTTTTGATGCAGCTTGGATTTTGCCATCGATACCAGAACAATGCCGTTCCGCATAGTCTGCCGCCGTTTCGGGCTTGCGGGAGGCATGCAATGTACGACTTCGCCGTCATGTGGGAATGGGTGGGCTTCGCCGTGCGCTGGCTGCACGTCATCACGGCGATCGCGTGGATCGGCTCGTCCTTCTATTTCATCGCGCTCGATCTGGGCCTGCGCAAGGCGCCGCACCTGCCCCGGGGCGCCCATGGCGAGGAATGGCAGGTCCATGGCGGCGGTTTCTACCACATCCAGAAATATCTGGTCGCGCCCGAACAGATGCCCGACCATCTGACCTGGTTCAAATGGGAGAGCTATGCGACCTGGCTGTCCGGCGCGGCGCTGCTGATGATCATCTACTGGGTCGGCGGAGAGCTTTACCTTCTCGATCCGACCAGGGCCGAACTGTCGCTGTGGCAGGGCATCGCCATTTCCGCCGCCTCGATCGGCATCGGCTGGCTGCTCTACGACCAGCTCTGCAAGTCCAAACTGGGCGACTATCCGACCGCGATGATGCTGGTTTTGTTCGTCATCATCGTGGCGATGAGCTGGGGGCTGAACCAGGTCTTCACCGGCCGCGCCGCGCTTCTGCATCTGGGCGCCTTCACCGCGACCATCATGACCGCCAATGTCTTCTTCATCATCATGCCGAACCAGCACATCGTGGTGAACGATTTGAAGGAAGGCCGCACGCCGGACCCCAAATACGGCAAGATCGCCAAGCTGCGCTCGACCCACAACAACTATCTGACCCTGCCGGTCATCTTCCTGATGCTCTCCAATCATTATCCGCTGGCCTTCGCCACCGATTTTGCATGGATCATCGCGAGCCTGGTCTTCCTGATGGGCGTGCTGATCCGGCACTTCTTCAACACGATGCACGCCCGGCAGGGTCATCCGCACTGGACGCTTGCCGCCTCGCTGATCCTGTTCGTGATCATCGCCTGGCTGTCGACCGCGCCGATGCTCGACACATGGGAGGAGGCCGAAGCGCGCGCCCTGACGCCCCATGAACAACAGTTCGCCGATGCCGAAGGCTTCCGGAACGCCTATGACATCGTGCTCGGCAATTGCGCCATGTGCCACGCACGCGAGCCGGTCTGGCAGGGCATTTTGTGGCCGCCCAAGGGTGTGGTCCTTGAAACCGAGGCCGATGTCGCCCGCCACGCGCAGCAGGTCTTTCTTCAGGCCGGCGTCACCCACGCCATGCCGCCGCCAAACGCCATTGCGACGATGGACGACGAAAGCCGCGCCGCGCTGGCGGCATGGTATCGCAACGCCACCGCCGGCGACAGGTAACCGGCACGCACTGCCGCTCAGCGGCATTGCCCACTCGATCTGGCGCGCAACTTGCGCTAGCAATCTGGACCGACAAAGGGCCAGGGCGTTGAGCGGAACCGAGCACATCGAAAAACTGATCGCCGCCATCGCCCTGCGCGACCGCAAGGCGCTGACGCACCTCTACGCTCTGACGTCGGCGAAACTGTTCGGGGTCTGCCTTCGTGTCTTGAAAGACAGACAGGATGCCGAGGATGCGCTGCAGGAAGCCTACATCAAGATATGGAACGGCGCCGGCCGCTACGGCGCCGGAGGCTACAGTCCCATGTCGTGGCTGATCGCGATCGCGCGCAACACCGCCATCGACAAGGTGCGCGCCCGGCGGCCCGACCCTGTCGACATTGACGAGGCGGTAGACCTTTCGGACGACGCGCCGGGTCCGGAAGCGACAGCCATCGCAGCCTCCGAGGGCCGGCGGATCGATCTGTGTCTCGACGAGTTGGATGCGCGCCGCGCCGATGCGGTACGCGCCGCCTATGTCGAGGGATATTCCTATCAGGAACTGGCCGACCGCCACGCTGTGCCGCTCAACACGATGCGGACCTGGCTGCGCCGGAGCCTTGCCAGACTCAAGGAGTGCCTTGAGCGATGAGCGCCAACGAAACCGCCCGTCCCGACGATGCAACCGTCGCCGAATATGTGCTGGGTACGCTGCCCCATGCCGAGCGCGTCGCGTTCGAGAAGCTGTTGCGCGACGATGCGGCGCTGCGCCGCGATGTCGCCGACTGGAGCAACCGTCTTGCCCCACTGGCCGACGAGATCGAAGCGATCGAGCCGCCGGCGGCCGTTCTCGCCAACATCGAGGCGGCGCTGTTCGAACCGGCTGCCGGCCCCGCTCCCTTCTGGCAGCGGCTCGGCGTCTGGCGCGGGCTTGCCGTCGCTTCGCTCGCCGGCATGATCGTCTTTGCCGGCCTTTATGCGCAAACGCTGCAGCCGGACGATCCGGCAACCCGCCTGATCGCCACCGTCTCGGGCGCCCAGAGCGACGTGCGACTGGCGGCGCTTTACGAGCCGGAGACGCGCACCTTGCGGTTGAACCGGCGCGCCGGCACGCCCGAACCGGACCGGGCATTCGAACTCTGGCTGATCGCCGGCGATGCGGCGCCCGTTTCGCTCGGCGTGCTGCCGCAGAGCGCCGCCTTCCTCGTCGACGTGCCGGAAGCGCTGGCCGGCCGCATCGGCGATGGCGCGGTCCTGGCCGTCAGCGACGAGCCGGGCGGCGGCTCGCCGACAGGACAGCCCACCGGGGCGGTGCTCGCGACCGGCGAGATCACCGCACTCTGACCGGCCGATCGTGCGGTGCATTTTTTTGCCCGACCCTGAAACTTTCTCCCCGGCATCCTCGTGACTGCTGTCACCCCGCCCGCAACGGGCCGGGAAAACGAGGAGATCATCCATGCCCATCAAACGCACGCTCACCGCCATCGCCGCCGCAACTGCGCTCACTGTCGCCGCCGGCGCCGCCTTTGCCGAAAACCCCATGGTCGGCGGTGCCGCCATGTACGATGACAAGAACATCATCGAGAACGCGGTCAACTCCGCTGACCACACGACGCTGGTTGCGGCCGTCAAGGCCGCAGGTCTCGTCGACACGCTGCAGGGCGATGGCCCGTTCACGGTCTTTGCGCCGACCAACGCGGCATTCGATGCGCTGCCCGAGGGCACGGTCGAAAGCCTGCTCCAGCCGGAAAACAAGGATCAGCTCACCAAGATCCTGACCTGCCATGTGCTGGGCGCCGAAGCCATGTCGGACGCCATCTCGCAGATGGTGATGGACGATGGCGGCATGCACCCGGTGACGACCGTCGGCGGCTGTGAGTTCACCGTCATGACCGAGGGCGACGCCATCATGATCAAGGACGGCCAGGGCCGTGTCGCCACCGTCACGATCGCCGATGTCGACCAGTCCAACGGCGTCATCCACGTCATCGACACGGTGCTGCTGCCCGCATCGTAAGACAACGCATCGGCGCGGGCGCCCGTCCGGGCGCCCGCCACCACGAACGGGAGGCACACATGAACCGTCGAATCTTCCTACTGTCCGGCGCGGCCGCTCTTGGCGCCGCCGGCACGATCTACGGCACGTGGCAGCTGCTCGATTCCGGCCGCCGGAACATCACCGGCAACGCCCGCGCGGGCGCTTTCGAGATCACCCGGACGGAGGCGCAATGGCGCGCCATGCTCACCGAGGCGCAATTCGCGGTCCTGCGGCAGGAAGCCACCGAACAGCCCGGGTCCAGCCCGCTCAACGATGAAAAGCGCGCCGGCATCTATCATTGCGCCGGATGCGACCTGCCGGTCTATGCATCGGACGCCAAGTTCGACAGCGGCACCGGCTGGCCGAGCTTCACCGAGGCACTGCCGGACGCCGTCCGCACGAAACCGGACAATTCCCTGTTCGCGACCCGCACCGAGGTCCATTGCCGGCGCTGCGGCGGCCATTTCGGCCACATTTTCGACGACGGTCCCGAGCCGACCGGCAAGCGCCATTGCCTGAACGGCCTGGCGCTGACGTTCCGGCCCGACAATGCCGATGCCTGACGGCGCTGCGGGCCGCGAGCGGACCGTTTTCCGTCTCGCCGTCTTCGTGCTGGCTTTCGTGCCGGTTTCGGCGGGCCTTGCCGGCACCCTTTTGGGCGCGGGGCTTCCGGGCCTTGAGGCGGCGACCGAAGCGGTCAATCTGGACAGCCATATTCGTTACCTGTCCGGGCTACTGCTCGGCATCGGACTTGGGTTCTGGAGCACGGTCATGCGTCCGGCGATCAGGCTCGACCGCTTCCGCCTCCTTGCCGTGATCGTCATCGCCGGCGGCGCCGCGCGGCTCTTGTCTCTGCTGCTCGCCGGCTGGCCGGATGCGCCTCACGTCGCCGCCTTGGCCATGGAACTGGTGGTCACGCCGGCGCTGCTCGCCTGGAGCATGCGCCTGTGAAGGCAGCCGTCCGGCCGCGCATGCTTCAACCCCTTTGGGATCGCCCGCCGGGCAATATGATGACGGTATCGTCTTCGGGCGAAGCATCGGCCCTGTGCGCATCGAACCCATGGACATCGGCCAGCGCGCGGTCGAGATCGTCGGCGGTCGTGATCTTGTAGTTTTGTTCCGAACCCGGAACCAGCCGAACCGCAATGCCGGCCTCACGCGCAACGGCGACATCGTCGGCGCCCGTGCCGTCATGGGCTCGATGGGCGGCAAGGATCTTGGCGAAATCGAACCCCTGCGGCGTCTGAGCCCGCCAAAGACCCGTGCGCGCGACCGGTTCGCCCGCACCGCCGCCCTCCTCCTTCCAGAGCGCATCGACGACCGGCAAGGCGGCCAGTGCGCCGTCGCTGAAGCCGAGGGCGGCAATCACATCCTCGATCACGGATACTGGCACGAACGGGCGCGCCGCATCGTGAATGAGCACCAGGTCCGGGTTGTGTGCCTCGAGCGCTTCAAGGCCGCGCCGGACGGACTGCGCGCGCGTTTCACCGCCATCGACCGCCGGCAACAGGCGTGCATCGTCCAATCCCGCCAGCGCCGCAGCGCAAAACTCCGCGTCTCCGGGATGGATGACCGGCACGATGAAACTGGTCCGCTCCAGGCCAAGGAACGTCTCGGCCACCCGCCGGAGCGAACAGGCGCCGGCCAGTTCGATATACTGCTTGGGCATCTCGGCGCCCAGCCGGCGACCGCGCCCCGCGGCGACAATGACGATGCCGACCGAACTCATGACGCAAGCACCTCGGCCAAGGGCATGGCGGAGGGGCGAACCGGCATATGGGCCAGGCGATCAGTCAACGGCCTTCAGCGTCTCTTGCTTGTAGAACCGGTCGGCAAGGCCGCGAATGCGCCCCGTCCGAAACAGGTGCGGGACGGACCATTGCGGCTCATCCCCGGCGAAAAGGTCGAGAAAGGCCATCGCCAGCGACGGATCGTCAGCCACATTCTCCTTGAAGCTCCACCATGTGCGTGTCTCGTTCAAAAGGGCGCTCGTGTGCTGCTCGCCGTGATAGTCGCCTTCCAGCACCAATCCGCGCACATTGAGGCAGAAGACCACGTAGAGATAGCCTTCCGGCCAGAAATAGGCCGGGTTGGTGGTGTCGGCCCCGCCCGGCAGCGCGGCGACGGAAACGGGCTTCATCTCGATCAGCGTGCGCAACATCAGACCCGCCGCAAAACCCACATAGGCCGGCTTGTCCTCGTCGCGTTCGGGTTTCTGTGCCTGAAAATCCTTGAGCCACTGGGCGAAAACGGCCGCAAGGCGCCCGTGATCGACGGTGTAGCGCGTTCCCGTCTCGCGCGATGTCTGTTCGGCCTGTTCCTCGAATGCCTGGACGAACCAGCGCAGCCGCTGCGCCGATTTGCGGATCGGCTGGTCGCTGTCGGTCGAGGCGGGAAGCGTCATGTCCGTTAGCCCTAAAGATGCGCTGCGAGCGATTCCATGTGCCCGGCCAGCAGCGCCCGGTCAACCAGAGCCGCGCGGGTCTCCTCGCCCATGGCTGTCACCAGCGCCGAGGCAAGATCGAGCAGCTTTTCCTCCTCCTCCATGGTCTCGGCCCGCATGGCCAGGAGCCACACCATGATGGAAACGAGACCGGTATCGATCGCCGCGCGATCCGCATCGCTGCCCACGGCCGGCATCCCCGGCGGCCGGCCGATCACCGCCGATCCCGCAATGTCGGCAACGAGACTGGCCGCGCGCTCCGGCGCGGTGCTTCCGGCCAGCGACGAACCGGACGCCAGATGGCCCGCCAGCATGGTCTCGCTGATCATCAGATGATGCTCGTGGCCGGCATCGCGCAAATGCTCCCACGCATAGGCGATCACGACCGCCATCGTCGCCAGCGCGTCGCGATCACCGGCCCCTTGCGACAGGACGCGGGACGAAGCACGCACGCTGTCGAGCGTGATCGGCGCGGTCATCAGCCGCTTGCCGGCGCCCTCGATCGCATGCACCGCCGAGCGGAAGCCGTCGCGCACCGTGCCGGGCAGCAGCGCCGCCGCCGGCTCCAGCAGTTCCTCGGTCACTTCGGCCAGCGTCGCCACGCCGCGCAGCGCATCGCGCAGCGGCAATTGCAGGGCTGTCAGCCGGGGTATGGGCGGCTGTTCACGCATGTCCCGTTCCTCTTCGTCGGCACGGCCGGCNGCCCAATCCCATCGCGTTCTGCGCCGAAGCCGCCTGCCCCATGCGCAGGCAATCCTCCATCGGCAGGCCGAGATGCAGCCCGGTGGCAAATCCCGCATTGAAGCAATCGCCACACCCGCACGTGCACACCACGTCGATCGAAAACGCGGGCAGATCGATCTTGTTTCCCTGCTGGTCGCGATACATCGCCCCCTTGTCGCCAAGCGTCAGGATCACCGCGCCGGTGCCCTGATCGAGCAGGAACCGCGCGATCTCCTCGAAATCGGTCAGCCCGGACAGCGCCATCGCTTCCTCTTCCGACGGCATGAAGAAATCGGTGTGCGCGAGCAGCGGGCGAACCAGCGGCAGATCGTCGGGCGTCGAGGCGAAGACATCGAGCGTCGTCCGGCAGCCGCGCTTTCTTGCTTCGGCCAGCACGTCCGCCGTGCGCCCCTTGTCCATCCTGTCCATCAGCCCGACGCCGCCGACATGCAAGATCGCGGTGTCCAGCACCCGGTCGATCTGGTCGTCGCTGACGAAAAAGCCCGCCGTTGCCCCGCGCTTGTGCAGGGCCGGACGGGCGCCGTCGGGCCGCGTCGTCACGACGCTCGACGATGTCGTATGATCCGGGCAGCGCTGCATGTTGGCCGTGTCGATGTCGAAGTCGGCAAGCCTGCGCAGCACCCAGTCGCCCATCAGGTCCTCGCCGACGCCGCCCACCGCCTGCACCGACAGCCCGTGCTTGGCCGCCACGATCGCCGCCGAGCCGGCGGCCCCGGAAACCGCGATGGTGAACTCGTCGACGAAATAGGTCCCGCCGCCCGGCGGAATGTCCGTCACAGGCCGGCACAGAGCGTCGAACGTGTAGAATCCCATCGATGTGTAATCGAACGTCATGATCACTCCCGGCGCAGGCGTTCGCCGCTTTCCCCGTCGAACAGATAGATCCTGTCGGCGTCGAACCGCACATTTTCGGTCGCGCCCAGCGGCGCACGGTAGGTGCGATCGGCCTTGATTTCAAACAGCTTTTCGCCAGCCTGCAGGGTCAGATAGGTCAGATCGCCGGTGGGTTCGACGCCATAGACCTCGCCGGTCAGGTCGATGTCCTCGTCGGTGACATGGCAATCCTCTGGCCGGACGCCAAGCGTCACCTTGCCGCTGACCCCTGCGGGAAGACCGGGAACCTTCACGCCCGGCGCGGTGAACACGCCATCGGCGACCTCGCCCTCGACCAGGTTCATCGGCGGCGAGCCGATGAAGTTGGCAACGAACGTGTTGGCCGGGTCGTTGTAGATCTCGTCCGGCGTGCCGATCTGCTGGATCAGGCCCGACTGCATGATCACGATCCGGTCGGCGAGCGTCATCGCCTCGATCTGGTCGTGCGTCACATAGACGGTCGTGATCCGCAACTCGCGCTGGATGTGCTTGATCTGCACGCGCATCGCCTGGCGTAGCTTGGCGTCGAGGTTCGACAGCGGCTCGTCCATCAGGAACACTTGCGGCTCGCGCACGATCGCCCGCGCCAAGGCTGCACGCTGGCGCTGGCCGCCGGACAGCGCGCCCGGCTTGCGGTCGAGATAATCGGTCATCTCGACCAGCCCGGCGGCGCGCCGCACCAGTCCGTCATGTTCGGTGCGCGGCACGCCGCGCATGCGGAGCGGAAAGCGGATGTTCTCGTAGATCGTCATGTTCGGATAAAGCGCATAGCCCTGGAACACCATCGCCACATCGCGGTCGCGCGGATCGATGTCGTTCATCGTCTCGCCGTCCATGACGATCTCGCCCTCGGTCGGCTCTTCAAGGCCCGCGATCATGCGCATGGTCGTCGTCTTGCCGCAGCCCGACGGACCGAGAAAGACGATGAACTCCTCGTCGGCAATGTCGATATTGACATCGCGCACGCCCCAGGCTTCGCCCCACCGCTTCTGGATGCCGTTGAGTTCGATACGCGCCATGTTTCAGCTTTCTTTCATTGTGCGGGTTTCAAACCCGATACTCGTCGCCATCATCCGCCCTTGACCGCGCCCATCGTCAGCCCGCGGCTCAGATGCTTCTGAATCGCGACGACCACGAGGAAAACCGGCACGAAGGCGAGGAAGGCAACAAGCGCGATCGCGTTGTAGATGACGCCGTCCGACCCGCCGGTGAAATTGGCGAGCGCCACCGACATCGTATAGGCATTCGGCGTCGAGGCGATCAGCAGGGTGAACAGGAATTCGTTGATCGCAAAGATCATCGCGATGACTGACGCCGTGATGATGCCCGGCAGGATTGCCGGAATGATGATCTCCCACAGGATGCGCATGTCGGACGCGCCATCCGTGCGCGCCGCATCCTCCAATTCCTTGGGGATGTCGAGCATGTAGGAGCGGATGATCCATGTCACGAACGACAGGTTGATCGCCGCATAGATCAGCATCAGCGCCCAGATTGTGTCCAGAAGTCCCGCATTGCGGAACAAAAAGAAGATCGGGATCGCCACGATCGCCGGCGCCATCATGCGGGTCGACAATATGTAGAAGGCGATGTCGTCACGGCCGCGATACTCGTAGCGGGCCAGCGAATAGGCCGCCGGAATTCCGAGCACCAGATCGATCAGCACCGAGCCGAAGATCGCCAGGATCGAGTTGCGGAGATACTTGGCCATCGGCCAGTCCTCCCAGATCATGTGCCAGGCATCGAGGCTGAAGGTCGGCCAGTAGATCGGCTGCGGCGTGATGATCTCGACGCGCGGTCTGAGCCCGATCGACAGGAACCAGAGCACCGGCATCAGGCAGAACAGCGCCCATGCGCCCAGGATCAGGTAGCGGACGAACAGGTTCTCACCGCGTTTTCTGCGTTGCGAAGCCATGGCCTACGTCCTCACCGACACGAAGGCGCGCTTCACGACGAGCTGCGCGATGATGATGGTAATGATCAGCATGACGACGGACGCCGCCGACGCGTATCCGAAATTGAAGAACTTGAAGCCGGTCCGGTAGATGAAATAGCTGATCGTCTCGGTACCGAAGGCCGGCCCGCCCTTGGTGATGATGAAGACGTTGGTGAACATGGTCGTGATGTCGATACCGCGCAGGATCAGCGCCACGGCGATCACCGGCTTCATCAGCGGCAGCGAGATGTTCCAGAAGATGGCCGCCCAGGACGCGCCGTCGAGCCGCGCGGCCTCTTCCACCTCTTCATCCTGCCCCTGAAGGGCGGCGACGAAAATGATGAACAGGAATGGCGTCCATTGCCAGACATCGGCGATGATCAGAAGGCCGCGGCTCATCCAGATCGACGACTGGATCGCCAGATTGCCGTCGATCAGCCCGATGCGGATCAAAAGGTCGGAGACGACGCGGGCATCGAGAAAGGCCAGCTTGAAGATGAAAGCGACCGCGGAAGGCATGAACAGCATCGGCACCAGAAAGATGATGCGCCAGCCCTGCACCCACGGGTCGCGATAGGCGTAAAACGCCAGCGTCAACGCGATCAGGCATTGCAGCGTCAGCGATATCGAGCCGATGACGAACGTGTTCCAGAGCGCGCCCCAGAACTGGTGGTCGTTGAAAAGCTTGACGTAATTGGCGAAACCGACCGGCTGCCACGGCCCGAACTTGACCGCGTGGAAGCTCTGGATGATCGCATAGACGCCCGGATAGAGCGTGATCAGAAACAGGTAGATGACGGCAGGCGCCACCAGCAGATAGGGAAACCAGGCCTTGAGCCGCTTGTTGCGCCGTCTTGGCCTTGGCCTTTGTGTTGCCATGGCCGGGGCGACCGCAGTCGCCCCGGCATCAGGCAGGGAGGGATTGCTCATCAAGAGCTCCAGGTGCCGTCGATTGATCGTGCCTGCCGATCAGAATGGCAGATCGCGACCCTCTCCGACATAGAGACCCGGCGCGGCGGCTGCGTAATCGACAGGATCGTTGCCCTGGTAGAAGCCGTTTTGCGTCATGATCTCGCGTACGGCGGTGGCCGCGTTGTCGAGCGCTTCCTTGGCGGTGATCTGTCCGACCACGGCACGGTTGATCTCGTTGCCGATCGCCTGTTCGATCGGGAACGCTCCGGGCAGACGCGGCGAGCACCACGCATGCTCCAGGCTGTCGCCCCAGACCTTGGCCGGCTGCGAGACCTTCTGCAGATTGTCGTTGCGCAGGACCGATTTGTAGCCCGGCGCCACGCCGTTCGCATTGGCCTCGTTCATCGCCATGATCGACGAGGTCGTCAGGAAGGCGAGCATCAGAAACGCACCTTCCGGGTTCTGGCTGGACGCCGCAACGCATGAGGTCGAGCCGGCAATGTTGGGCGGCGCGAAACGGCCGCCTTCGATTCGCGGCTCGTAAATCGTCACGAAATCGTCGACGATTTGCGACTGGTCGGGCCGCATCGCCTGGGTGCCCGAATCCTGCCAGCTGATGTTGGTGGCGACCTGACCGCCGAGCCACGCGGCCCGGTTCTCCGGCCAGCCGGCGCCGGCATGGCCTTCATTGGCGTTCTTGGCCAGTTCGAGAATGATCTCCNAGACCCTTCATGCCGGCATCGCCGTTGAAGATCGGCTCCCAGTTCTCGTCAAACAGCATCATGCCGGCCTGCGCGGCGATGTGTTCCCACGTATAGGTCGACCAGAAGCCCGGCGCAGCCATCAGGCCGACCCCGGAAACGCCCGGCTCGATATTGTTGAGTTCCTTGGAAACCCGGATGAGCTCGTCATAGGTCGGGATGGAATTGACCTTGTCGACCTCGCCGCCCAGAAGCTGCTCCATGTAACCTTTGCGGACATGGACCATCTGGATGTCGCAGTCGAACGGAATGCCGTACATCTTGCCGTTGAAGAAGCCGTAATTGAGCCGGTAGGTGTCGTAGAAGTCGTCCAGCGGCAGGCCCCATTTGTCGGCGAACTCGTCGAGCGGCGCGAGGAAGCCGGGCGCCGCGAAGTCGCCCATCCAGGGCGAGAAGAACTGCAGCGCATCGAACGAGGCGTTGCCCGAGATGAATTCGGCCAGCGCCTTGTCGTAAAAGCTGTCGTCCGGGATCGGCACCAGTTCGACCTTGATGCCGGACAGGGCTTCGAACGGCGCCAGGCCTTCCGCCGCCGATTCCTGGTCCGCCGCGCCGATGGCAAAGCGCACGGTCGTGCCCGAAAGCTCGCTGCGCACCGCCTCCCAGTCCACCGTGCGAATCCAGTCGGTCGCCGGATCCCACATCGTGTCGGCATTGGTCAGGCTGTAGAGGTCGCGATAGTCCTCGCGCACATACTGCTCGATCGAGATCTGGTCGAGCACGGTCTGCGGGTCCGGCAGGTCCGTACTGGCGAAGGCACGGCCCACGAGGCCCGTCCCCGCGCCGGCGGCGACCAGACCGGCCGCCGAGCTTGTCTGCAAGAACGAGCGCCGTGACAGGTTTCCAGCGAATTTCATGGTTGGTTCCTCCCTTCGGGTGCCAGATCGCCTGACTGCCATCGCACCCGAACTCGATGACAGCAGATTGAACATTTGACTTCTTGTGCAGACTTTTGTGCAAGTCACACTCTCTGTCAAGCGTTCATTTCTCCCCAATCGGTGCACCGAAGCGGCGTGACCGACGCGGTGGCTTGATGTCAAATTGGACTTTGCGAACATTTGCATTGACACTTGGACGTAAGTTCACAATGCTTTGGCGACTGGTCAACTCATAGGTGTTTCATGACATCCAACATAGCGCTCACCGGTCTCGCCCGCGACCTGGCCGAGCGCGCCGCATCGGGCAAACCTGTCCGCATCGGCCTTGTCGGCTCGGGCGAAATGGGCACGGACATTGTCACGCGTGCTGGCATGATGGACGGTGTCGACGTGGCGGCCATTGCGGACATCAACCCGTCGGCTGCGCACAAGGCCGTGGAAATTGCCCATCGCGCGCCCGGACACAGCGCCGATGCGGCCAATTCCGACGCGATCAATGCCGCCATCGAGGCCGGCAAGACCGCGATCACCTCCGCCGACGCGATGCTCGAATCAGGGCTGATCGATGTGGTGGTCGATGCGACCGGCGTTCCCGCTGTCGGCGCCGAGATCGGACTGTCGGCGATGGAACGCGGCAAGCATCTGGTCATGATGAATGTGGAGGCCGATGTCACGATCGGCGCCTATCTGCGCCGCGAGGCCGAGCGGCTCGGCGTGGTCTACAGCCTGGGCGCAGGCGACGAACCCTCCTCCTGCATGGAGATCATCGAGTTCGTCGCAGCAATGGGTCACAAGATCGTCTGCGCGGGCAAGGGCAAGAACAACCCGCTGAACTTCGATGCGGTCCCCGACCAGTACGCCGCCGAAGCTGCCGCGCGCCACATGAACCCCCGCATGCTCGTCGAGTTCATCGACGGCTCCAAGACCATGGTGGAGATGTCGGCGATCGCCAACGCGACGGGCCTGGTCCCCGATATTGACGGCATGCATGGCCCCGCCGCCGGGCCGAAGGACCTCGCCAAGACACTGATCCCCAAAAAGGATGGCGGCGTCCTGTCCGACATTGGCCGGGTCGACTATTCGGTCGGCCAGGGACTTGCACCGGGCGTCTTCGTCGTCTGCGAAGCCGAGCATCCGCGCGTCTGGGAGCGCATGTCGGACCTGAAGATGGGCGAAGGCCCCTATTTCGCGTTCATCCGCCCCTATCACCTGACCTCGCTCGAAGTGCCGCTGACCTGCGCCCGCGCAGTGCTGCACGGCAAGGCCGACATGATTCCGCTGGATAAGCCCGTGGCCGAGGTGGCTGCCGTCGCCAAGCGCGATCTTGAGCCCGGCGAAACGCTCGATCTGCTCGGCGAATACACCTATCGCGCCTGGGCGCTGGAAGCCGGCCGCGCCCGAACCTTGAAGGCGCGACCCGCCGGCGTGCTGCCGGACGCCACAGTCACCCGCCCCATTCGCAAGGGCGAACTGATCACCACCGAGAACAGCCGCCTGCCCGAGGGATCGAAGATCGCCGAACTGCGTGCCCGCCAGGACGCAATGGTCTTCGGAAAGGAACTGGCCGATGCCTGACAGCACCGCCACCGACCGCAACGTTCCCTACGCGATCCGCGCCTATTCGCCCGATCAGCTGATCGAGGCATTGCGAAAAATGTATCTGATCCGCCGTTTCGAGGAAGGCGCCGAGGACAGCTACACGCGCGGCCTGATCCACGGCACCATGCATTTGAGCATCGGACAGGAAGCGTCCGCCGTCGGCGCCTGCATGTCGCTGACCGACGACGACAAGATCACCTCGACCCACAGAGGCCACGGCCACTGCGTCGCCAAGGGCGCCGATCTGGGCAAGATGTTCGCTGAGTTCTTCGGCAAGGAGACCGGCTATTGCCGCGGACGCGGCGGCTCGATGCATATCGCCGATGTCGAAAAGGGCAATCTGGGAGCCAACGGCATCGTCGCCGGCGGCATCCCGATCGCCGTCGGTGCGGCCCTGTCGGCCAAGCGGCTTGGCACCGGCGCGGTCACGGTCTGCTTTTTCGGCGATGGCGCCAACAATGAGGGCGCTTTCCACGAGGCGCTCAACATGGCCTCGATCTGGAAGCTGCCCGTCGTTTTCGTGTGCGAGAACAACCGCTATGGCATGTCCACATCGACCGAACGCTCGACGGCGGTGAAGTCCATCGCCGATCGCGCGGCCGCCTACTCCATGCCGGGCGAACGGGTCGATGGCAACGACTTTTCCGCCGTCACCGAAGCCGTCGATGCGGCCGTGGCGCGCGCACGCAACGGCGATGGCCCGAGCCTGATCGAGAACGTGACCTACCGCTGGCGCGGCCACTCCAAATCCGACCGCAACCGCTACCGGACCAAGGAGGAAATCGCCGAATGGCAGGAGCGCGATCCGATCGCCCGGATGGCGGCCATGCTCAAGGAACACGGCATCACCGACGATGCGGCGGTCGCCTCCATCGAAAAGGATGTCGAGCAGGCCGTCGAGGCGGCCATCGCGTTCGCCAAGGACAGCCCCGCCCCCCGGATCGAAGACGCAACCCGCGATGTATATTCGCCCAAGGTGGCGGCATGAACGCGCAGGCGGGCATCGAAGTGCGCGAGATTTCCTACGCGCAGGCGATTCGCGAAGCGATGGACATCGCGCTGTCGGAAGACGAGCGCGTCATCCTGATGGGCGAGGATATCGGCGTCTATGGCGGCGCCTTTCAGGTGACCGGCGATCTGGTCGACAAGTACGGCACCGACCGGGTGATGGACACGCCGATCTCCGAATTGGGCGGCGCGGGCGTCGCCGTCGGCGCCGCGATGACCGGTCTGCGCCCGATCTTCGAGTTCCAGTTCTCCGATTTCGCCACGCTTGCCATGGAGCAGATCGTCAACCAGGCCGCCAAGGTGCGCTACATGCTCGGCGGCGCCGTCTCCGTGCCCCTCGTCATGCGCTTTCCGGCGGGCTCGGGCACCGGCGCGGCGGCCCAGCATTCGCAGAGCCTTGAAGCGTGGCTCGGCCATGTGCCGGGCCTCAAGGTCGTCCAGCCGGCAACGCCGGAAGACGCCAAGGGACTGCTGCTCGCCGCATTGGACGACCCCGATCCCGTGATGATCTTCGAGCACAAGCTGCTCTACAAGATGAAAGGCCAGGTCCCGTCTGGCCGCTACACCACGCCGATCGGCAAAGCGGCAGTCCGCCGCGAGGGCGGCCACGTCACCATCGTCGCAACGGCGATCATGGTGCACAAGGCGCTCGATGCGGCCAAGGCCCTTGAGGACGAAGGCATCGAGGCCGAAGTGATCGATTTGCGCACCATCCGTCCGCTGGACGGGGACACCGTGCTCGCATCGGTGCGCAAGACCGGCAAACTTCTGTGCGTATACGAAGCGGTGAAGACGCTCGGCATCGGCGCCGAGGTCAGTGCGATGGTCGCCGAAAGCGATGCATTCGACTTTCTCGATGCGCCGATTGTCCGGCTTGGCGGTGCCGAAAGCCCGATCCCCTACAATCCCGAACTGGAAAAGGCCGTCGTGCCGCAAGTGCCCGATATCATCGAAGCGGCGCGCGGATTGGCCGAAGGCCGCACCTGATGCCCACCGAGATCATCATGCCCAAAGTCGACATGGACATGGAGACCGGCAAGATCGCCGCCTGGCATGTCGAAGAGGGCGCGAGGGTCGCCGAGGGCGAGCCGATCTTCGACATCGAAACCGACAAGGCGGCGATGGAAGTTGAGGCACCGGCCAACGGAACGCTGCATCACCTTGTTCCCGAAGGCGCCGAGGTGCCGATCGGCGCGCCGGTGGGCTGGCTCTATGCCGAGGGCGAGGAGGTTGGTGAGCCACCTGTCCGGAAGACGCAGGGTCCCGAACGCGCAAAAGAACCATCGAAGAGCGAGCCCAAGACCGAAACGCCAACGCCGGCACCGGTCACCTCCACAGCCGAGGTTGCCGAAGAAAAGCCCCGCGCGACTCCCAAGGCGCGAAAGCTGGCGCGCGACAACGGCATCGATCTGGCGACGCTTAACGGGTCGGGCCCTCGCGGCCGCATCCAGGCCGCCGATGTGGCCGTGCTCGACGATCGGCAGCACGCGGCTCCGGTGCCGCCCGCATTTAACAACGAGGCCGGACCGCTCTCGGTCATCCGCTCCAGGGGCGGCACGGGCACGCCAATCGTCCTGATCCACGGCTTTGCCAATGAGGCCGCCGCATGGTCGCCCATCGAGTCGCATTTGAGCCGACGCCCACTCATCCGCATCGAACTGCCCTGCCACGGCAAGTCGCCGAAGCGTCGCCTGTCGGGCTTTCCAGAACTCGTGTCCGATGTCCGGCGGGCTTTCGACGATCTCGGCCTCGAAGCCGCGCATCTTGTCGGCCACAGCCTTGGCGGCGCCGTCGCGCTCGCCATCGCCGACACGCGCGGAAACCGCGTCGATGGTCTGACGCTGATTGCGCCGGCCGGCCTTGGCCCCGATATCAACGGCGCGGTGATCGACGGGATCGGCCGTGCGACACGCGCCGAAGGCCTTGGACCGTGGCTCCGGCAACTGGTCGCCGACGACACAATCATCACCGACCGCTATGTCCGCGCGGCGATGATGTCGCGGAAGGACCCGGACCTGCGCGCCGCGCAAATGGCCATGGCCGACGTGCTGTTTCCGGACGGCACGCAGGCCTTCGATCTGCGCCCTGCCATTGGCCGCCTCGCCATGCCCGCGCGGATCGTCTGGGGCAAGCGCGATGCGATCATTGACTGGCGCCACGCGCTCGGCGCGCCGGGCCACATTGCCCTTCACCTGTTCGACGGTCTCGGCCACCTGCCGCACTTGGAGTCCCCCGACGCGATTGGACAACTCATCGCCGCGACCTTATGAGCAAGGAGGACCGGGCAAGGGATCAGGCTGATGCCGGAACACGCAATGGACGAACCGCGCGGCGCCGGTTCACGGCACGCGCGAGACATGCACCGCGACATTCGCATCCGCGCGGCCTGGCTCTATTATGTCGAGGGCCTCAAGCAATCCGATGTGGCCAAGAAGCTCGGCGTGAACCGGGTGATGATCACACGGCTCCTGTCTGAGGCCCGCGCGCGCGGCGAGGTCAACATCCGCATCAAGTCGGACATCGCTCCGGTCGTCGCGCTGCAGCGCGATCTCGAGGAGACGTTCGGGCTGAGCCGGGCGATCGTCGCCCCGTTCCCCGACGCGGGCGGCGACCCGACCCGCGCGATCGCCTCGGCGGCCGGCGCCTATGTCTCGCAACTGATCGAAAACAACATGACCGTCGGCGTCGGCTGGGGCCGCACGCTGCACACCATGCTGCCGTTCATCGAAGGCCGGGCGACCGAGGGCACGCGTGTCGTTTCGCTTCTGGGCGGGATCGCCCAGGCGCGGCGCTTCAACCCGGCCGAATTCGCCTGGCAGTTCGCCGAACTGTTCAACGCCGAGGGCTATCTCATTCCCGCGCCGGCCGTCGTCGATTCGGCGCAGACCAAGCATGCGCTTCTCGAGCATTGCGGCCTCGAACAGATCTTCCAGATGGCCGAAACCTGCGATGTCGCGCTCCTGTCGTGCGGCGGCATCACCTCTCTGACCACCTCCTATCGCGTCGGCCATGTCTCCGAAGCCGACCGCCAGTCGATGATCGAGGCGGGCATCATCGGCGATCTACTCTACAACTTCGTCGACGCGAGCGGTCATCCGGCGGACCATCCGGTTAACAGCCGCGCCATCTCCATGCCGATCGACCGGCTCGCCCGCATCGAAAACAAGCTTCTGATCAGCGGCGGGCCCGAAAAGACCGAGATCATGCTCGCCCTTCTGAAGTCGATGGCGCCAAGCGTCCTGGTCACTGACGAGATCACGGCCGGACGGCTGCTCGACGCGCACTCGCCCAACGCGCCGGCGTCCCGAAACGCCGAAAGACGGGGCCTGCCCGCCTGACGGATCGGGGCGCCGCCGCCACGGCGCAACGCTGCGATGCTGCTGCGCCGCCCTCATTGTCTGTGCTAGCGGGATGCTGATGGCCAACACACCCGATCGAAAGCCCGCTCCACGGCCGACCAAGCCCGGCACGCGCCGCAGCGGAACAAAGACGTGCGAAGCCTGATCCGCCAACGCTACGGACAGGCGGCCACGATCTTCCGCGGTCTCGGCCTGGCCCTGACGATTGCCGCCGCCGCGGCCTTCCTGGGCGCCCATTACGGCGCACCGGCCATGCTGTTCGCGCTTCTGATCGGCATGGCGTTCAACTTTCTGGCACATGAGAGCCACATCAAGCCCGGCGTCGATTTTGCCGCCTCCGCCTGCCTGCGCCTCGGCGTCGCGCTGCTCGGCGTGCGGCTCAGCTGGGCCGATTTCCAGTCACTCGGCCTCTACCCCGTCATCGCCGTCATCGCGCTGGTCGCGCTGACGATCCTCGCCGGCATCGCCCTGTCGCGCCTTCTGGGCCGCGGCGCGCGGCTCGGCATCCTGACAGGCGGATCGGTGGCCATTTGCGGTGCGTCGGCGGCGCTGGCGCTCGCATCCGTCCTGCCCCGCGACGCACGCCTGGAACGCGACACGCTGTTCACGGTCGTTGCTGTCACCACGCTGTCCACGATCGCCATGGTCGCCTATCCGCTTTTGTTTGCCGCGCTCGATGCCACGGACGCGCAGACCGGCATGCTGATCGGCGCGACGATCCACGATGTGGCGCAGGTGGTCGGTGCCGGATATTCGGTCAGCCGGGAAGCGGGCGATACCGCCGTCATGGTCAAGCTGATGCGCGTGGCGCTCTTGCCGGTCGTGCTTCTCGCGGTGATCGTCGCGCTCGCCAACGGCAAGGCCGATGGCGGCAAGATCACCCTGCCCTGGTTTCTGGTCGCCTTCATCGCGCTGGCCGCAATCAACAGCCTGGGTCTGATCCCCGCACCGGTTGCGTCGGCCGCCGAATCCGCCTCGCGCATCCTGCTGATCACCGCCATCGCCGCGCTGGGCGTGAAGACCGCGCTCAAGCAGATGGCCGATCTCGGCGGCGGCTACATCATGCTGGTCGTCGCCGAGACGGCGCTCCTGCTCGCCATGGCCATCGTTTTCGTCAAGCTGTTCGTCGCCTGAACAATTGGCCGTGCGAAGCGCCGTATCGGCTCCCGTGGAACAGAGCGGTCAGTCGGCGACGAAAACGTCCGTGCCCCACTCGCGGCAGCGCGCCTGCAGTCCGTGCGGCAGCGGCTTGTCGATGAAGATGGCGTCCAGTTCGGCGAACGAGGCGATACGCACGGGCGCGGTCCGCTCGAACTTCGAGGCGTCCGTCACCAGATAGACCTTGCGCGCATGGCGAATTATCGATTTCGACACTCGCACCTCGCGCAGGTCGAAATCCAGAAGATCGCCCTCCTCGTCCAGCGCCGACGCGCCGATGATGGCGATATCGACCTTGAACTGCTCGATCATTTGCGTCGCCAGATCGCCGACGAGCCCGCCATCGGAGCGGCGCAGCGTGCCGCCCGACACGATGATCTCGCAGCTTTCGTTGGCCGACAGGATGTTTGCGACATTGATGTCATTGGTCACGACCGTGATGTTCTCATGGTCGAGCAGCGCGTGCGCCACCGCTTCGGTGGTCGTGCCGATGTTGATGAAAAGCGATACGTTCGTGGGCACATGGTCGCTTACCATCTGTGCGATGCGCTCCTTTGCCTCGGCATTGAGCTTGCGGCGTTCTTCATAGACGATGTTGGTGACGCCCTGGCGGATCGTCGCGCCGCCATGCACCCGGTCTATCTTGCCCTCATTGGCAAGTTCGCCCAGATCGCGCCTTATCGTCTGCACCGTAACGTCGAAACGCTCCGCCAGCGCCTCGACGGACGCCTTCCCCTCCGCCCGCATTAACGCGAGAATCTCGTTGCGCCTCAGCCCCGATCCCACCGGCTCTCCTCCGTTTTTGCGAACCGTGCCGCAGACCCGCACAGAAAACAATCACCGGTCTGAACTGGTCCGAACCGGCCCTGACCCACCCGTCCGGCCCGCATATTCGCTGTTTCCGGCGGCCCAAAGCGATTTGGATGCTTGTTTTCCCACATTTTCTATCGAAATGCAAAACGAACATGAAAATGTGAAATTTCGAAAAAAACGCAAAAAAACGAAAATTTCGATTGCGTGCCGCCCTACCTTGTGGTGTGCTTGAACGCGGAGGAACATCATTCATGCCCACGGATCAACGCCGCGACGCCGCGGTGGACATCTTCGTCATTGGCGGCGGCATCAATGGCTGCGGAATCGCGCGCGACGCCGCTGGCCGCGGCCTGTCGGTGACGCTGGCCGAGATGAACGACCTGGCATCGGCAACCTCCTCGGCTTCGACCAAGCTGTTCCATGGCGGCCTGCGCTACCTCGAATATTTCGAGGTCCGCCTGGTCCGCGAGGCGCTGATCGAACGCGAGACGCTGCTCGCGGCGATGCCCCACATTTCATGGCCGATGCGCTTCGTCCTGCCGTTCCACCGCGACATGCGGTTCGAGAGCGAGACACCGACATCCAAGCTTCTGTCGGCGATCATGCCCTGGATGAAGGGCCGCCGCCCGGCATGGCTGATCCGGCTTGGCCTGTTCATCTACGACAATCTGGGCGGGCGGAAGGTGCTGCCTGCCACCCGGACGCTCGATCTGACCAGCGATCCGGCCGGCGCACCGCTTCAGGACCGATTCGCCAAGGCGTTCGAATATTCCGACTGCTGGGTCGAGGATTCGCGGCTTGTCGTCCTCAACGCCCGAGACGCCGAGGACAAGGGCGCCCGGATCATGACGCGCAGCCGCGTCATCTCGGCCGAACGCGACGGCGAGTTGTGGGCGGTCACCACGCGGAACGAACAGGGTGCGACCGAAGTCCATTATGCAAGGGCGCTGGTCAATGCGGGTGGGCCGTGGGTCGAGGACGTGGTCCGCAACACGGTGCGCCTGAACACGTCCGAAGGCGTGCGGCTGGTACGCGGCAGCCACATCGTCACCAAACGGCTCTACGATCACGACAAGTGCTATTTCTTCCAGGGCGAGGATGGCCGGATCATCTTCGCCATCCCCTACGAGACCGACTTCACGCTGATCGGCACCACCGATCAGGAGCATGACGGCGCGCCGCACGATGCGGTCTGCACGCCCGAGGAACAGGATTATCTGACCGCCTTCGCATCGCGCTATTTCAAGAGGCCGGTGACGCGCGACGACATCGTCTGGACCTATTCGGGCGTTCGTCCGCTCTATGATGACGGCGCCAAGTCGGCGACCGCCGCGACCCGCGACTATGTCCTGTCGCTGGACGATTCCGCCGGCGCCCCGCTGCTGAACGTGTTTGGCGGCAAGATCACCACTTACAGGCGCCTGGCCGAAGGTGCGCTAGCCAAGCTCAAGCCGCACCTTTCGCAGATGGGCGAGCCGTGGACGGCACGTGCACCGCTGCCCGGCGGCGACTTTCCCGTCGACGGGTTCGACGACCTGGTCGCGCAGGTGTCGGGTGACTATCCGTTCCTGGACGATAGCTGGGCGCGGCGCCTCGTGCGCGCTTATGGCACCGATGCGCGGAAGCTTCTTGGCGATGCCAGGAGCGACGAGGATCTCGGCTCCGATTTCGGCGCGACGCTGACCGAAGCGGAAATATGCTGGCTGATCGACCGGGAATATGCGCGCACGGCCGACGATGTGGTCTGGCGCAGGTCCAAGCTCGGCCTGCGGCTCGATGCGCAGCAGCAGGCCGCCATCGACGCATTCATGCGGGCCCAGCACGTCATGGGCAACAACAACGCGGCGGCCGAATGATGCCGGCGCGCGGGAGGATCGGACGATGACGCTGCAACTCGATGGCGTCACCAAGCTGGTGAACGGTCAGGTTCACATCCACGAAACGGACCTGACGCTGGAAAAAGGCACGATGAACGTGCTGCTCGGGCCGACGCTTTCGGGCAAGACCTCGCTGATGCGGCTGATGGCCGGCCTCGACCGCCCCGCCGCCGGGCGTGTCCTCTGGCAGGGCGACGATGTTACAGGCGTGCCCGTCCAGCGGCGCGGCGTCGCCATGGTCTACCAGCAGTTCATCAACTATCCGGCGATGACGGTCTACGACAACATCGCTTCGCCCATGCGGCTATTGGGCAAGACCAAAGCGGAAATCGACGCCGCAGTGCACAAGGCGGCAGACCTGATGAAGCTGACGCCGATGCTTCAGCGCAAGCCGCTCGAACTGTCGGGCGGCCAGCAGCAGCGCTGCGCGCTCGCCCGCGCGTTGGTGAAGGATGCGGGCCTTGTGCTTCTCGACGAGCCGCTCGCCAATCTGGACTACAAGCTGCGCGAGGAACTGCGCGTTGAGATCCCGAAGATATTCGAGGAGTCCGGCGCGATCTTCGTCTATGCGACGACCGAACCGGAAGAAGCGCTGCTGCTGGGCGGCAGCACGGCGACACTGTGGGAGGGCCGCATCACCCAGTTCGGCCCGACGCCCGAGGTCTACCGCAATCCGCAGGACGCGACCACCGCGCGCGTTTTCTCCGATCCGCCGATGAACTTCCTGCGCATTTCCAAGGCCGGGCCGAAGCTTCTGTTCGGCGACGGCCAGTCCTGCCCGGCAACGGGCCGGCTCGGCGAACTCGACGATGGCCGCTACCTGGCCGGCTTCCGCCCGAACCATCTCGAACTCGACCAGCACGTGCCCGACGCGCTCGAATTCAACTGCAATCTGGCCGTCACCGAGATCACCGGCTCGGAGACCTTTGTGCATCTCGACCATCATGGAGAGCGCTGGGTCGGTGTCATTCACGGCGTGCGCGACCTGACGATCGGCGATCCGCTGACGGTCCATCTCGACCCGGCCCATGTCTACATCTTCGCCGACGACGGCGCGCTTGTCGCTCCGGCGGCCTATGCGCAGGCGGCGTGAGGAAATCCCATGGCAAAGATCACACTGTCGCATCTCGCCCATTCCTACCTGCCCCATCCGGCATCGGAGGACGATTTCGCGCTCAAGGAAATGAACCATGTCTGGGAGGACGGCGCGGCCTACGCGCTGCTCGGCCCGTCCGGCTGCGGCAAGACCACGCTTTTGAACATCATTTCGGGGCTCTTGCACCCGTCCCAGGGCAGCATCCTTTTCGGCGACACCGACGTGACCGAGGCGCCGACGACAGCGCGCAACATCGCCCAGGTGTTCCAGTTCCCCGTCGTCTACGACACGATGACCGTGCGCGACAATCTCGCCTTCCCGCTCAAGAACCGTGGCGCCGAACCCGCCTACATTGCCAGCCGCGTCGCCCAGATCGCCGAGATGATCGGCATGGAAGACCAGCTTGGCCGGCGCGCGCGCGGGCTGACGGCCGACGCCAAGCAGAAGATTTCGCTTGGCCGCGGCATGGTGCGCGAGGATGTCAACGCGATCCTGTTCGACGAACCGCTGACCGTCATCGATCCGCACATGAAATGGGCCCTGCGCACGCAGCTCAAATCGCTGCACCGCGAGTTCGGCCACACCATGATCTACGTCACCCACGACCAGACCGAGGCGCTGACCTTCGCCGACAAGGTCGTCGTGATGTATGACGGTCGCGTGGTGCAGATCGGCACGCCCGAGGAGCTGTTCGAGGCGCCGGGCCACACCTTCGTCGGCTATTTCATCGGCTCGCCCGGCATGAACGTGCTGGACGCCAACATCGAGGGCGACCGGGCCTACATCAACGGCGCTGAAATCCCGCTGTCGCGCGGCTATGGCGAATTGGGCGGACGCGTGCAGATCGGCGTGCGACCCGAATTCGTGTCGCTGACCGCTGACCGGGACGGCCTACCGGTCAATGTCCGCCGCATCGAGGATGTCGGCCGGCACAGGATCGTGCGCGCCGACTTCTTCGGCACCGACATCTCGATCATCGCCGGCGAGGAAACGCCCGTCAGCGCGGATATGAACCGGGTCACCTTCCGGCCCGACAAGATCGGCGTCTATGTCGATGACTGGCGCGTCACCGGGGGGGCTGCGTGATGGAAAAGACTGTCAACCACAAGGCGTGGTTCCTCGTCCTGCCGGTTCTTGTGCTGGTCGCTTTTTCGGCGGTGATCCCGTTGATGACGGTGGTCAACTATTCGGTGCAGGACTCGTTCGGCAACAACCAGTTCTTCTGGGTGGGTATCGAATGGTTCCAGGAAATTCTGACCTCCGAGCGCATCCACAACGCGCTGGGCCGGCAGCTCATGTTCTCGGCGATCATTCTCGCGATCGAAATCCCGCTCGGCGTCTTCATCGCGCTCAACATGCCCAAGCGCGGCATCTGGGCATCGGTGTGTCTGGTCCTGATGGCGCTGCCGCTGCTCATTCCCTGGAACGTCGTCGGCACCATCTGGCAGGTCTTCGGCCGCGTCGATATCGGGCTTCTGGGCCACACGCTCGCCGCCATGGGCATCGACTACAACTACACCCAGGATGCATTCGACGCCTGGGTCACCGTCATCGTCATGGATGTCTGGCACTGGACATCGCTCGTCGCGCTTCTGGCCTATGCCGGGCTGCAGTCGATCCCGGAAGCCTACTACCAGGCCGCCAAGATCGACCAGGCGAGCCGCTGGGCCGTCTTCCGCTACATCGAACTGCCCAAGATGCAGGGCGTGCTGCTGATCGCCATTCTGCTGCGCTTCATGGACAGCTTCATGATCTACACCGAGCCGTTCGTCGTCACCGGCGGCGGGCCGGGCAACGCGACGACCTTCCTGTCGATCGATCTGGTGAAAATGGCGCTCGGCCAGTTCGATCTCGGCCCCGCCGCCGCGTTCTCGATCATGTACTTCCTGGTCATACTGCTGATTTCGTGGGTGTTCTACACGGTCATGACCAATCTCGACAAAAGGGAGGGCGCGTGATGGCCCATACCGCCGCCACAACCGGCTCCGCCGCGCGAGCCAGAACCATCGCGCTGCCGCGCATCAATGGCCGCGCCCTGGTGATGATCGCCTATCTGACGTTTCTTCTGCTGCCGATCTACTGGCTCCTGAACATGAGCCTGAAGACCAACACCGAAATTCTCAACACCTTCACGCTCTGGCCGAACGACATCACGTTCGACAATTACCGCACGATCCTGACCGACCCGGCGTGGTATATGGGTTACGTCAACTCGCTGATCTATGTGGTCATGAACACGGTGATTTCGCTCGCTGTGGCGCTGCCCGCCGCCTATGCGTTCAGCCGCTACCACTTCATGGGCGACAAGCACCTGTTCTTCTGGCTTCTGACCAACCGGATGGCGCCGCCGGCCGTCTTCGCCCTGCCCTTCTTCCAGCTCTATTCGTCGGTCGGCCTGTTCGACACGCACATCGCGGTCGCGCTCGCGCACTGCCTGTTCAACGTGCCGCTGGCGGTCTGGATCCTCGAAGGCTTCATGCGTGGCGTGCCCAAGGAGATCGACGAAACCGCCTATATCGACGGCTACTCGTTCCCGCGCTTCTTCGTGAAGATCTTCATGCCGCTGATCGCGTCGGGCATCGGCGTCGCCGCCTTCTTCTGCTTCATGTTCTCATGGGTGGAACTTTTGCTGTCGCGCACACTGACCACGGTCGATGCCAAGCCGATCGCGGCGATCATGACCCGCACGCAGGGCGCCGCCGGCATCGACTGGGGCGTGCTGGCGGCCGCCGGCATCCTGACGATCATTCCGGGCGCGCTCGTCATCTATTTCGTCCGCAACTACATCGCCAAGGGCTTTGCCCTGGGCCGGGTTTGAGGGAGCGTCATCATGGACTGGATGGCATGGACGTGGCCGACCGCCCTGTTCTTCGCAACGATCGCGCTGCTGCTCATCGTCTTCACGGTGCTCGCGATCCGCTTTCCCGAAACGCCGCGCGTGGGCGTGCTGCGCATCGAGACGACGCGCGGCGACCGGCTCTTCATCACCCTTCTGGGTTCGGCCTTCATCAACCTGGCCTGGCTCGGATTGGTCAGCGGCCCCCAATGGGGTGCGCTGATCGTCTGCCTTGTCTTTGCCGCAGCGGTCTTCCGCTGGGTCTGACAGGCTTCACCGGACGTTGCAAACGCACCGTCCCCCTGCAGTTTTCTGGGAGGAAAACATGAGAAAATACCTCACGACCACAACGGCCATGGCGCTTGCACTCGGCATGATGTCGACGGCGGCCCATGCCGACATGGAGGCAGCCCGCGCCTTCCTCGACACGGAGATCAATGGCCTGTCGGTCTTGTCCCGTGAAGAGCAGGAAGCGGAGATGCAGTGGTTCATCGACGCCGCCCAGCCGTTTGCCGGCATGGAGATCAAGGTGGTCTCGGAAACCATCACCACCCATGAATATGAAAGCCAGGTGCTGGCGCCGGCCTTCACCGCGATCACCGGCATCCAGGTCACGCACGATCTGATCGGTGAAGGCGACGTCGTCGAAAAGCTGCAGACGCAGATGCAGTCCGGCGAGAACATCTATGACGCCTACATCAACGATTCCGACCTGATCGGCACCCACTGGCGCTATCAGCAGGTGCGCAACCTGACCGACTGGATGGCCGGCGAAGGCGCAGACGTGACGCTGCCGACGCTCGACATCGACGACTTCATCGGCACCTCGTTCACAACAGGTCCCGACGGCAAACTCTACCAGCTTCCCGACCAGCAGTTCGCCAACCTCTACTGGTTCCGCTACGACTGGTTCAACGATGAGAAGAACAAGGCCGATTTCATGGCCGAATATGGCTATGAGCTCGGCGTGCCGGTCAACTGGTCGGCCTATGAGGACATCGCCGAATTCTTCACCGGCCGCGACCTGAGCCATCTGGGCGTCGAAGGCGAAGTCTATGGCAACATGGACTACGGCAAGAAGGATCCGAGCCTCGGCTGGCGCTACACCGATGCCTGGATGTCGATGGCCGGCATGGGCGATGTCGGCGAGCCGAACGGCCTGCCGGTCGACGAATGGGGCATTCGCGTCAACGAGAATTCGCAGCCTGTCGGCTCGTGCGTCGCGCGCGGCGGCGCCACCAATTCGCCGGCGGCCGTCTATGCCGTCACCAAGGCGATCGAATGGCTGCAGAAATACTCGCCGCCCGCAGCCGCCGGCATGACCTTCTCGGAAGCCGGCCCGATCCCGGCCCAGGGCAATGTCGCCCAGCAGATGTTCTGGTACACGGCCTTCACCGCCGCCACGGTCGAGCCCGGCCTGCCGGTGATGAACGAGGACGGCACGCCGAAATGGCGCATGGCGCCCTCCCCGCACGGCGTCTACTGGAAGGAAGGCCAGAAGATCGGCTATCAGGACGCCGGGTCCTGGACGCTGATGCAGTCGACGCCGGTCGACCGCGCCAAGGCGGCTTGGCTTTATGCGCAGTTCGTCGTCTCCAAGACGGTCGATCTGAGAAAGGCCGATGTGGGTCTGACCTTCATCCGCGAGTCGACGATCGACTCCGATCACTTCACCGAGCGCGCGCCGCGTCTTGGCGGCCTGATCGAGTTCTACCGTTCGCCGGCCCGCATCGCCTGGTCGCCGACCGGCACCAACGTGCCCGACTATCCGCGTCTGGCGCAGTTGTGGTGGCAGAACATCGGCGACGCCATGTCCGGTGCGAAGACGCCGCAGGAAGCGCTCGACGCACTGTGCGCCGATCAGGAGAGCGTGCTTGAGCGCCTCGAACGGGCCGGCGTCCAGGGCGATCTCGGCCCGGTGATGAACGAGCCGCGCGATCCGGCCGAGTGGCTGGCCGAGCCCGGTGCACCGTTCCCCAAGCTCGAGAACGAGGATGAGGAGCCGATCACCATCAGCTATGACGAGTTGGTCGCCTCCTGGGGCAACTGAACCGACGACGCGGAGCCGCAAGGCTCCGCTTCACCCATCAGACCGCGCCCGGCATCGCTCGGCGCGGTCTCTTTTTTTGCCGTTCAGGTCCGCGTCTCCAGCACTTGGCCGATCGCGCGCGAGAAAAGACGCACCAAAACCGGGCTCTGCTCGTCGGCCCGCACCATGATGCCGACGGGGCCGGATGTCATCTGCGTGTCGACTTCCAGGCCGATCAGCCGGCCGGCTTCAAGGTCCTGCGCCACGACGCCGGCGGAGATGATCCAGACCGCGTCGGACGACAGAACGAGGCTGCGGCCGAACGATCCGGACACCGACTCGATCGCACGCGGCGGATCGCTGACCCCGCCGGCGATCATCAGCCGGTCGACCAGCGGACGGATTGCCGAATTGGGCGCCGGATAGATGACCGGATAGTCGGCGACGGCGGCCAGGTCGGACGAGCCGGCCAGCGGATGGCCGGGCCGCGCCGCCAACACCACATGTTCGAGATAGAGCTGGGTGAACGACAGGCCGGCCATCGTCTCCGGCGGCCCCAGCCGGCCGGCAACCAGATCCAGTTCGCCGGCCTTGAGGCGATTGACGAGAAACTCGTGCGGCCCCTCCTCCACCATCACCGCCGTGCCTGGCGAAAGAACGGCGAACGCCTGGATCGCATCGGGCAGCAGCCGCGCCGCAACGCTGGGCAGCGCGCCGATCCGCACCCGCCCGGCGTCGCCCGACCGCAACCGGCTCAGGCGATTGACCCCCTGCTGAATCGCGTCGAGCCCCATCTGCGCGAACTGCAGGAAGATCGCACCTTCAGGCGTCAGTGCCACACCGCCGCGATCGCGGACCAACAGCGTCGCCTCGACCATTTGTTCGAGTTCGGCCAGTGTGCGCGAGATGGCCGGCTGGGTGACGTGCAAGGCGGACGCCGCCTTCTTGAAACTGCCAAGCCTGGCGATCTCGCAAAACGTCTTGAGATGCCGAAGCTTGATGCGTTTCTCCAAATTCATACCGTTTCCGTTATTCAAAAAGCTCCAAATATGATTTTACATACCGATTTTGTGCAAACAAGATGGTGGTTCACCAAACGAGGCACCCATGCGCACACAGGTTTGCATCATTGGCGGTGGCCCTTCGGGCCTGTTGCTGTCGCAGCTTCTTCGCACGCGCGGCATCGATTCCATCGTGCTGGAGCGCCAGACGCGCGACTATGTCCTTGGGCGCATACGCGCTGGCGTTCTGGAGGAAGGGCTGCTGCGGCTGCTCGAGGAGGCCGGTGTCGGCCGCCGGATGCGCAAGGAAGGCTTCGAGCATGCCGGCACGCTGATCTCCTACGGCGAGGAGATGTTCCGTATCGATTTTGTCGAGCACACCGGAACGCCCGTCATGGTCTACGGGCAGACAGAGGTCACGCGCGATCTCTATGATGCCCGCGAGGCAAGCGGCGGCGCAGTCGAGTTCAATGTCGGCAATGTCGCCATCCACGATGCCGACCTCGACAACCCCCATGTCACCTACACGGTCGAGGGCATGGAGCGGCGCATCGATTGCGATTTCATCGCCGGATGTGACGGTTTTCACGGCGTCAGCCGCAGATCGATCCCCGAAGAAGCCCGGCGTGAATATGAAAAGGTCTACCCGTTCGGCTGGCTCGGCATCCTGTCGGAGACCCCGCCGGTCAACCACGAGCTGATCTACGCCAACTCCGAACGCGGCTTTGCGCTGTGCTCGATGCGCAACGAGAACCTGTCGCGCTATTATGTGCAGTGTTCGGCGCACGACAAGGTCGAGAACTGGTCGGACGACGAATTCTGGACCGAGCTCAAGCGCCGCATCCCGAGCCATGTCGCCGAGGGGCTGGTCACCGGCCCTTCGATCGAAAAGTCGATTGCGCCGCTGCGCTCGTTCGTCACCGAGCCGATGCGCTGGGGCCGGCTGTTCCTGTGCGGCGATGCCGCCCACATCGTGCCGCCGACCGGCGCCAAGGGGCTCAACACGGCCGCCTCGGACGTCCATTACCTGTTCAGGGGGCTGACGCAGTTCTACGAGTTGAATGATGAAGAGGGGCTCGACAGATATTCGAACCGAGCGCTGGCACGCATCTGGAAGGCCGAGCGCTTCTCCTGGTGGTTTTCGTCGCTCATGCACCGATTTCCCGACCAGTCCGAGTTCGACCACAAGATGCAGGTCGCCGAACTGGAATTCCTGCGCGACAGCAAGGCGGCGCAAAAGGCGATGGCCGAGAACTATGTCGGCCTGCCCTATTGATGGGTGTGCAACGATGACGATGGGAGCCCGATGATGAGCGACCGCATGGACACGGACCGCCTGCAGAACGGCATGAAGATGCGCCGACGCGTCTTGGGCGACGATCATGTCGACCGCGCCGAAGCCGAAAAGACCGAGTTCGACGCGCCCTTCCAGACCATGATCACCGAGACCGCCTGGGGCAATCTGTGGGCGCGCGACACGATCTCGCTGCGCGAGCGGTCCATCCTGACGCTGGCCTTGCTCGCCGCGACCGGCAATTTCGACGAGATCGCCATGCATGTGCGCGCCTGCAAGCGCACCGGCGCCAGCAAGGCCGATGTCATGGAAGCCTTCATGCATGTTGCGGTCTATGCAGGCGTGCCGCGCGCCAACCGCGCGATCAAGATCGCCAAGGAGACCTATCGCGCGATGGAACAGGAGGAGACGGTGACATGAAAAACACGCCCGAACCGCATGCGGGCTACGCCGCGCGCGACCGCGCATGGCATCCGCCGGCGCTCCATCCGCCCTACAAGACCTCGGTCATGCGCGCGCCTTCCGCCCCGCTCCTGTCGCTGCCCACATCGCTTGGCGAGGAGACCGGCCCCGTATTCGGCCACGCCATGCTGGGCGACATGGACCATGACCTGGTGCACAATTTTGCCGAGCCCGGCGAGAGCGCCATCGGCCCGCGCATCATCGTCCATGGGCGCGTCACCGACGAGATGGGGCGTCCCGTCCCGAACGCATTGCTGGAAGTCTGGCAGGCCAATGCCGGCGGCCGCTACCGCCACAAGAAGGAAAGCTATCTGGCGCCGCTCGATCCCAATTTCGGCGGCTGCGGCCGCGTGCTGACCGACGAACAGGGTTTTTACGAGTTTCGCACCATCCAGCCCGGCGCCTACCCATGGCCCAATGGCGGCAACGATTGGCGGCCGGCCCACATTCACTTTTCGCTCTTTGGCACGGCCTTCGCACAGCGCCTGATCACGCAGATGTATTTCGAAGGCGACCCGTTGATCCCGCATTGCCCGATCGTCGGGGCGATCCCGCAAAAGGACGCCGTCGAAAGCCTGATCGCGGAACTCGACATGACCCGCACCGTGCCGATGGACGCCCGCGCCTGGCGCTTCGACATCGTCTTGCGTGGCAAGCGGCAGACCCTGTTCGAGAACCGGCTGGAGGGCCTTTGAGATGACCCGGCGCTATCCGACCCTCAAGGAAACCCCCTCGCAAACCGCAGGCCCCTACGTCCATATCGGCATGAACCCCAACGTCACCGGCATCCATGGCGTCTACGAGACCGATCTCGGCACAACGATGAAGACCGGCGCCGTGCGCGGCGAGGAAATCACTGTCACGGGCACGGTCACCGATGGCATGGGCGGCGTGCTCAAGGACGCGGTCCTGGAAATCTGGCAGGCCGACGCGGACGGGCTCTTCAACGCACCCGGCGAAACCCGTGGCGTGGCGGACCCCGAATTCTCCGGCTGGGGCCGGGCCGCTGCGGATTTGCAGACCGGCGAGTATCGCTTCGACACGGTCAAGCCCGGTCGCGTGCCATGGCGCGACGGGCGCCTGCAGGCGCCGCACATTTCGATGTGGATCGTCGCGCGCGGCATCAATATCGGCTTGCACACGCGGCTTTATTTCGACGACGAGGCCGAGGCCAACTCCGAGGACCCCGTGCTGACCCGGATCGAGCACCAGCACCGCGTTCCGACGCTCCTTGCGGCCAGGACGGCAGACGGCCTATACCGCTTCGACGTTCGGCTCCAGGGCGAGAACGAGACGATTTTCTTCGATATGTGACGGTTCATGACCGAGACGACAAAGCCCTGCATCATCTGCGTCGCCATCACCGGCTCGGTGCCGACGAAAGCCAACAACCCGGCGCTTCCCGTCACGATCGACGAGCAACTCGAATCGACCCACGAAGCCTTCGAGGCGGGCGCATCGATCGTCCACGCCCATGTCCGCAACGCCGACGAAACGCCGACCTCCGATCCCGAAAAGTTCGCGCGGCTGAAGGAAGGGCTGGAAAAGCACTGCCCCGGCATGGTGATCCAGTTTTCCACCGGCGGTCGCTCGGGTGCCGGCACCGAGCGCGGCGGCATGCTGCCGCTGCGGCCGGACATGGCGTCCCTTTCGGTCGGCTCGAACAACTTTCCGACCCGCGTCTACGAAAACCCGCCCGATCTGGTCGACTGGCTCGCCGCGGAAATGCGCAAATACGCCGTCAAGCCCGAGATCGAGGCGTTCGATGCCTCGCATATCTTCCAGGCGGTCGCCATGTGGCGCGACGGCCGCATCCCCGACACGCCCTACATCCAGTTCGTCATGGGCGTCAAAAACGCCATGCCGGTCGACAAGCCGGTGTTCGACTTCTACGTCGAGACGGTCAAGCGCCTCGTTCCCGACGCCGAATGGTGTGCCGCAGGCATCGGCCCCGGCCAGATCACCGTCAATGAATGGTCGGTGGCGGCCGGCGGACATGCCCGCACGGGCCTTGAGGACAATGTGCGCCTCAACAAGGACACGCTGGCGCCATCGAACGCCGCGCTTGTCAGCCGCGTCGTCGAGATCTGCGAGCGCCACGAACGCCCCGTCGCCACATGGCAGCAGGCCCGCCAGATGCTCGGCCTGCGCCAGGCGGCCTGATCAGACGGCGGCACCGATCCGCGTCACCGACCGCAGCAGTTCATCGGCATCGGTCAGCGCCCGTCCGGTGGCCTCGACCATCGGCGGCAGGATCATCCATTCCAGCATCCAGGCGCTGCCGGAACGCTCCTGTTCATGCACCATCGCCTGATGCAACCCGCCGATCTGGACGGCGTTGTAGCGCGCGAGCGTCACCAGCTTTTCGGCAACCACGGGATTATGCTTGTGCGGCATGGCCGAGCTTGTGCCGCCGGACGACAGTTCGATCTCGTCGATTCCCTGCTGGGCCATGAGAGCCACATCCTGGCCGATCTTGCCCACCGCACCGGTGACCATGGACAGCCAGTTGCCGAAGGCGACAAAGGCGCTGCGATCCGTGTGCCAGGGCCGGGCCGGCAGGCGCAGCGCGAGTTCAGCGGCCATCGCGCCGGCGACCGCGGGTCCGGCTTCGCCGAGCGTTTCGGGGCCCAGCCCGACCGGTCCGCCGAACTGCAACTGCGCAGCATCGTCGCGCACGCGCGCGAGCCGGTCGAGACTGCCGCTGACCGGTTTCGACCACGCCGACAGCCGGTCGCCCACGCTGATCGGCAACGCCGCCTGCATGCGCGTCCGGCCCGTCAGCGCATCACCGCCGAAACGCGCATCCAGCGCGCCGATTGCCGACAGAACCGCTTCGACACGCCCGGCAAGCAGAGTGCCTGCGTCGCGCAGCGCCATGGCGGTCGCCGTGTCGATCAGATCCTGGCTGGTCGGGGCGACATGGATCGCCCCGGCGGCATCGCCGGCGGCTGCTTTCAATTGCCTCACATAGGCGGGAACCGGCACGCCGTCGGTTTGCATCGCCCGGCGGATCGCATTGACGTCGGGCTCGAATGATTGCATCGCCGCGATGGCTGTGTCGGCCATGCCCGCATCGACCAGACCATGGGCGCCAAGCGCCCGCGTCAGTGCCATCTCGAATGCGCCGAAGCGCTCGAGTAACGCCTTTTCCGAAAACAGCGCCGCCAACGCGTC
The DNA here is from genome assembly GCF_003149475.2 of Oceaniradius stylonematis. GTDB lineage: Bacteria > Pseudomonadota > Alphaproteobacteria > Rhizobiales > Rhizobiaceae > Roseitalea > Roseitalea stylonematis. The sequence goes on along the minus strand of NZ_QFWV02000009.1, from coordinate 150,450 downwards.
GTCGCCGAAAAGCGATGTATGCCAGACAGATGCGGTCGCTGCTTGAATCATGATGGGAATATCCGCGCGCTTGACTTCAAGGGCAAGCCCCGCCGCCAGCCGATCCCGGAAATTCATCGACCGAATTCATTGACTGACCGGTCGGTTTATGGTTTTGTCGGCCTTGGATTGGCGTTCCGACCGGGCGCAAGGGAGGGATCATATGGCGCAGGACGCCACCGTGCTCTGCGAGCTTGATGACAGCGTTTTGCGCGTCACGCTCAACCGGCCCGACAAGCTCAATTCGTTCAACGAGGACATGCATCGCGCCTTCCGCGCGGCGATCCAGCGCGCCCATGACGAGGACGAAGTGCGCTGCGTTCTGATGACCGGCGCCGGCCGCGCTTTTTGCGCCGGTCAGGATCTGGGCGATCGCGACCCGCGCACGATGGACGGCCCGCCCGATCTCGGCCATACGCTCGAAACCTTCTACAACCCGACACTGCGGCTGATCCGGTCGCTTGAGAAGCCGATTGTCGTCGCAGTCAATGGCGTGGCCGCTGGAGCGGGCGCCAACATCGCGCTTGCCTGCGACGTCGTGCTTGCCGGCAAATCCGCCAAATTCATCCAGGCCTTCGCCAAGATCGGCCTGACGCCGGACGCGGGCGGCAGCTTCATGCTGACGCGGCTTCTAGGCGAAGCGCGCGCCAAGGGGCTGGCGCTGACCGGCGAACCGCTGCCCGCCGAGAAAGCCGCCGACTGGGGCCTGATCTGGAAGGCGGTCGATGACGACGCGCTGATGGACGAGACGAACGCCCTCGCCCGCCAGTTCGCCGCCGGCCCGACACGGGGCCTCGGCCTGACGAAACAGTCGATCCAGGCGGCGAGCACGAACAGCTTCGACGCCCAACTCGACCATGAGCGCGACACGCAGCGCGTTGCCGGCCGCACGGCCGACTATGCCGAGGGCGTCACCGCCTTTCTCGACAAGCGCAAACCAGACTTTCGGGGGCAATGATGACGCCGGATGAACTCGCCCGCGCCTGCGCCGACGCCATGTGGGCTGACGACAATGCCAGCCGGCATCTGGGCATGGAGATCGAGCACGTCGCGCCCGGCAAGGCGACCGTTGCGATGACCATCACCCCGCAAATGGTCAATGGCCACGGCACCTGCCATGGCGGTTACATCTTCACCCTCGCCGACAGCGCGTTCGCGTTTGCCTGCAACGGATACAATCAGCGCACGGTCGCCCAGCACACTTCGCTCACCTTCATCCGCCCCGGCAAGCAAGGCGACCGGCTGACCGCCACCGGCCGCGAAGTCTCGCGCACCGGCCGGTCCGGCATATACGACATTTCGGTCACCAATCAGGACGGCGACGTGATCGGCGAATTCCGCGGCCATTCACGCACCATACCCGGCACAATTCTGGAAGACATCTGAGACAGACCATGGAAGACCTTTCCCCCAAGCCCGGCGATCTCGAGCCGATCGAAACCGCATCGCGCGACGAGATAGCTGCGCTTCAGTTCGAGCGCATGAAATGGTCGCTGCGCCATGCCTATGAGAACGCACCGTTCTACCGCAAGCGCTTCGACGAAGCGGGCGTCCACCCGGACGATCTGGAATCCCTCGCCGATCTGGCCAAGTTCCCCTTCACGACCAAGGCGGATTTGCGCGACAATTACCCGTTCGGCATGTTTGCCGTGCCGCGCGAGAAGATCGTGCGCCTGCACGCATCCTCGGGCACGACGGGCAAGCCGACCGTCGTCGGCTACACGGAAAAGGACATCTCCATCTGGTCCGACATGGTGGCCCGTTCGATCCGCGCATCCGGCGGGCGGCCGGGCGATCCGGTGCATGTGGCCTATGGCTATGGCCTGTTCACCGGCGGGTTGGGCGCCCATTATGGCGCGGAGCGGCTCGGCTGCACCGTCATTCCCGTCTCGGGCGGCATGACCGAGCGGCAAGTGATGCTGATCGAGGATTTCAAGCCCCGCGTGATCATGGTCACGCCCTCCTACATGCTGTCGATCCTCGACGAGTTCCGCCGCCAGGGCAAAGATCCGCGCGCCTCGTCGCTCGCGGTCGGCATTTTCGGTGCCGAGCCATGGACGAACGCCATGCGCGGCGAGATCGAACAGGCCTTCGATATGCACGCGGTCGACATTTACGGCCTGTCGGAAGTGATGGGTCCGGGCGTTGCCAATGAGTGCGTCGAGACCAAGGACGGGCTGCACATCTGGGAAGACCATTTCTATCCCGAAATCATCGACCCGGAGACCGGCCAGCCGGTGCCGGACGGCGAGATGGGCGAACTCGTCTTCACCACGCTGACCAAGGAGGGGCTGCCTATCATCCGCTACCGCACGCGCGACCTGACCAGGCTCCTGCCCGGCACGGCGCGGTCGATGCGCCGGATGGACAAGATCACCGGCCGCTCCGACGACATGATCATCCTGCGCGGCGTCAACATCTTCCCGACCCAGGTCGAGGAACAGATCCTCAAATGCGCCGGCCTTGCGCCGCACTTCCAGATCGAACTGGCTCGCAAAGGCCGGATGGACACGATGACCGTGCATCTCGAAGCGCTGGAGAATGCGGCCAGTGAGGAGGCGCGCAAGGCGAGCGCCGACGAGCTTGCCCATCACATCAAATCCGTGATCGGCGTGACCGCCAAGATCAATGTCGGCGAGCCGGGTTCGGCCCCGCGCTCTGAAGGCAAGGCCAAACGCGTCGTCGACAACCGGCCCAAGGGCTAGAAAGAGAGGCCCGATGGCCCGTCCCCGCGCCGCCGATTTCGCCGAAAAGCAGGCACATATTCTCGACAGTGCCGCCGCCGTCTTTGCCGAACTGGGCATGGACAAAGCGTCCATGTCGCAGATCGCGCGCGAATGCGGCGTCTCCAAGGCCTTGCTTTATCACTATTATCCGTCCAAGGACGCGCTGATCTTTGCGATCGTCAACACACATATCAGCCATCTGGACGAGGCGGTGATTGCCGCCGACGATCCTTCGCTCGCGCCCGGAGACCGGCTCGAAAAGCTGGTGCGCGCAGTGCTGGAGACCTATCGCGGCGCCGACAATGCCCACAAGGTGCAGCTCAACGCTTTCGGCGCGCTGTCGGAGGCCCAGCGCGCGCAGCTGCGCGATACCGAAAAGCGCATCGTCGCCCGCTTTGCCAATGTTTTGAAAGAGCTGAACCCCAGGCTCGCCGAGCCCGGCACCCATCTTCTGACGCCGGTGACGATGAGCCTCTTCGGTATGCTCAACTGGGTCTACACCTGGTTCAAGGAAGACGGCCCGGTTACCCGCGAGGACTATGCGCGCATCGCAACGCGCATCATCCTCGACGGCGTCGGCGGCGTTAAGCCATAGCGGTATTGATATCACGATATCATTTTGATATCATGGGTTTTCATGTTTGGAGGCATCCATGGCCCAGATCATAATTCGCCAATTGCCCGACGAGGTGCACCGCGCGCTCAAGGCGCAGGCGCGCGACCATGGCCGCAGTGCGGAGGCCGAAGCCCGCGCCATTCTTGCCAAAAGCCTGAATGGGGACGAGCGGCCCAAGGCCGGCGACATGATCGCCGATATCTGGTCCGGAGCGGACCTGACCGGGGTCGATATAAAGCGCGATCGCACTCCGCATGAGCCGCCCAACCTGGAATGATCCTTCTCGACACCAATGTTGTCTCGGAGGCGATGCGACCCGGCGCGAACAGGCGCGTTGTCGACTGGCTGAATGCGCAGGATTTGCGGACGCTGCACCTTTCGACAATCAGCCTCGCGGAACTCGGTTATGGCATTGCAGCCCTGCCCGACGGGCGGCGGAAAAATGAACTGAAGGCAAGGCTGGAAGAAACCGAGGACCGCGTTTTCGGCGACCGCATTCTGGCCTTCGACCGGACGGCCGCCGCTGAATTTTCCGAACGCATGGCCGCCGCGCGCAAGGCTGGCCGGGGTGTCGGCTTCGCGGACGGCCAGATCGCGGCCATAGCGGCCGCCAAAGGGATGATCGTCGCATCCCGCGACACCGCCCCATTCGAGGCCATGGATGTCGCGTTTACCGATCCATGGGCCGCCTGAGGCGCGTCACCCCTCCGCAGGCAGTGGCCATTGTTTGGCGACCATGGTCAAGACGTCATACTGCGCGACAACATCGGCGTCCTGGTTGGTCACCTGCGCGTCCCAGCGCACCTCGCCATGGTCGGCGGTGGCGCGCGGGTTGATCTCCTTGGCCGTCAGACGGACCTTGAGCTCATCGCCCGGATAGACCGGCGTCATGAAGCGCAGATTGTCGACGCCGTAATTGGCGAGCACCGGCCCCGGCGCCGGATCGACGAACAGGCCCGCCGCGAACGAGACGATCAGATAGCCATGTGCCACCCGTCCGTCGAAGAACGGGTTCGCCTTGGCCGCGTCATCGTCCATATGCGCGTAAAACGTGTCACCGGTGAAATCGGCGAAATGCTCGATATCGGCGAGCGTCACCTCGCGCGGTTTCGTCACCACCTGATCGCCGATTTGCAGATCGGCCAGCGACTTGCGGAACGGGTGGACGGATGTGTCGCCCGCATCTGCGCCCTCCATCCAGCGACCGGTCACCGGCGCCAGAAGGCGCGGCGTGCCCTGAATGGCCGTGCGCTGCATGAAGTGCTTGACGCCGCGAATGCCGCCCAGTTCCTCGCCGCCGCCGGCGCGGCCCGGCCCGCCATGAACAAGCCCCGGCATGGGCGAACCATGGCCGGTCGACGATTTGGCGCTGTCGCGGTTGCCGATCAGGATGCGGCCATGGAACGGCGCCATGCCAATCACGACCTGCTCGGCGAAAGCCGGGTCATTGGTGAAGACTGACGCGGCCAGTGAGCCCTTGCCCTTTTGCGTCAGCGCAACCGCTTCTTCGGCATCGTCATACGGCATGACGGTCGCAACCGGCCCGAACGCTTCCACATCGTGAACGTTTTCGGCGCCGTGCGGATCGGCGCAATGCAGCAGCACCGGGTTGAGGAACGCGCCGGCCTCGGGATTGCCCGAGGCGAGCACCGGATTGTCCGGATCGCCCGCGACGATCTCGCCATCGGCGGCCAGATCGGCGATGCGCGCGCGCACTTCCTCACGCTGGTCCTGACTGGCGAGCGCGCCCATGCGCGTGCCCTCGTCCGCCGGAAGGCCGACGGCGGTCTTTGAAAGCCGCGCGCGCAACGCCTCGATCACCGCATCGACCTGGCCGCGCGGCACGAAGGCGCGGCGGATGGCGGTGCATTTCTGGCCCGCCTTGGCGGTCATCTCGCGCGCCACTTCCTTGACGAACAGGTCGAACTCCGGCGTTCCCGGTTCGGCGTCGGCGCCCAGAACGCATGAGTTGAGGCTGTCGGCCTCCATCGAAAACCGCGTCGAGTTCCCGACGATTGCCTTGTGGGTGCGCAGCATCCGGCCGGTGCTGGCCGAACCGGTGAAGGTGACCACATCCTGGCCTGTCACATGATCGAGCATGTCGCCCGCCGAACCGCTGACCAGTTGCAGCGCGCCATCGGGCAGGATGCCGCTGTCGACGATCTTCCTGACCATCAGTTCGGTCAGATAGGCGGTCTGGCTGGCCGGCTTGACGATGGCCGGCATGCCCGCGAGCAGCGTCGGCGCCAGCTTCTCCAGCATCCCCCAGCAGGGAAAATTGAACGCGTTGATGTGGATGGCAATGCCTTGCAGCGGCGTCATGATGTGCTGCGCGGAGAACGAATTGTCCTTGGACAGAGGCTCGACATCGCCATCGAGCAGCACCCGCGTGTTGGGCAGTTCGCGCCGGCCCTTGGAAGAATAGACGAAGAAGGTGCCGATGCCGCCGTCGATATCGATCATCGAATCCGTCTTCGTCGCCCCGGTGCGATAGCTTTCGGCATAGAACGCATCGCGCTCGCCATTGAGCATCAGCGCGATCGATTTGAGCATCAGCGCGCGCTCGTGAAAGCTCAACGCGCGCAGCGCGGGGCCGCCCTTTTCGCGCCCGTAAGCGAGCGCGCCGGCGAAATCGAGGCCCGACGAACTGATCACCGCCACCGGTTCGCCGGTGCCCGCATCGGTCAGCAGCGCGCCATCGCCGCTGCCGGCAACCCACTGGCCCTTCACATAGCTTTCAAGCCGGCGCGTCGTCGCGGTGGCAACGTTCATCGGATGTCTCCCAATCGGTTCTTGTCGTCAGACGTCGTAGGTGACGCTGATCGTGTCCGTCGTCGGCACCGTCTGGCAGCTCAGCGTAAAGCCGTCGCGGACCTCGTGATCCTCGAGCGCATTGTTCGACAGCATCTCGCCGGCGCCCTCGGTGATCTTGCACATGCATGTCGAACAGACGCCCGCCTTGCACGCATAGGGCACGTTCAGCCCGGCATCGAGCGCGGCGTCGAGCAGCGTCGTGCCATCCTTCGGCACCTCGATCGTGCGCGTCACGCCCTCAAGAAACAGGGTCGCCTTGACGCTGTCGCCGGTTTTGCCCGCCGCATGGCCGTTGGCCTTTTTCGGCAGCCGGCCCGGCTGGGCGCTCTTGAACAGTTCGAACTTGATCCGGTCTTCGGGCAGCCCGCGGGCCTTCAGCCCTTCGGCGATGGTCAGCATCATCGGCTCGGGGCCGCAGATGAAGGCGTAATCGACCGACGCCGCATCGATCCAGTGCGTAAACAGCGCATCGAGCTTGTCCGCATCGACACGGCCGGTGAACAGATCGATCTCCTGCGCATCGTTTTCGAGGATATGCAGGACCGTGAAGCGGCCCAGATAGATGTTCTTGAGGTCTTCGAGCTCCTCGCGGAACATGATCGTGTTCACGGCGCGGTTGGCATAGACCAGCGTGAAGCGCGCGTTCGGCTCACGCGCCAAGACGGTCTTGAGCAGCGACAGGACAGGTGTGATGCCCGAACCGCCGGCAAAGCCAAGATAGTGGCGCTCGGCATCGGGATCGAGCGTCACGAAGAAATTGCCCATCGGCGGCATGGCTTCCATCACATCGCCGGGCTTGATGTTCTCTTTTGCCCAGGACGAGAAGGCGCCGCCATCGACGCGCTTGATGCCGACCCGCAGCACCCCATCATCCTTGCCGGCGCAGATCGAATAGCAGCGGCGCACCTCCGTGCCGTCGAAATCGTGGCGGAAGGTCAGATATTGGCCTTGCGTGAAGTCGAACGCCTCACGATCCGCTTCGCCGGGAGCGAGCGTGACGACAACCGCATCGCGCGTGTCGTGGTTCACATCGGTGACAGTGAGCGAATGAAACTGCGCCATCGGTCGGCCCTCAAATGCATTTGAAATAGTCGAACGGTTCCAGACAATCGTTGCAGCGCCACGCTGCTTTGCAGGGTGTCGAGCCGAAACGGCTGACTTCCGCCGTATTGGCCGAGCCGCAACGCGGACACTCCACCCTGGCGTTGCCCTCGCCAAGCAGCCGCGCCACACGCTTGCCGTCGGCGGCGGTGCCATCGATCGGCGGCGCGATGCCGTATTGGCGCAGCTTCTCGCGCGCCGTTGGCCCGATCCAGTCTGTCGTCCAGGGCGGCGATATCTGGTTTTCCAGCCGGACATTGTCGATGCCGTGCCCGCGGATCGCCGCCTCGATTTCGAACGCGATCACGGACGTTGCGGGACAGCCCGAATAGGTCGGCGTGATGGTGACCACCAGCGTGTCGTCCTCCCACGCCACATCGCGCACAATGCCCAGATCGACGACGGACACGACCGGGATTTCCGGGTCCGGCACGTCGGCGAGCCAGCCCATCACATCGTCGCGGCTCGGAAGCGTCTCACCAGCGTGCATCGGGATAGGCCCGCGGCAAGAACTGCATGGCGGCGAGGATATGGCCCAGATGCTCTGTGTGCTGGCCCTTGCGGCCGCCCTTGTGCACGAAATGATTGTCCGGCACCTCGAGGGTCGCCTCGGCGAGCACATCGCCGACCAGCGCATCCCAGCCCGGCTTCATCGCCGCCGGGTCGGGCGCAACACCGGCGTCGGCCAGTTCGCGATCGACCGCGTCGGCCTCGAACATCTCGCCCGTATAGGTCCAGTGATAGGCAAGTGCGTCCTGCATGCGGCGATGGCTTTCATCCGTGCCGTCACCCAAGCGAATGATGAGATCGGTCGACCGCTCCAGATGATAGGCCGCCTCGCGTTCCGCCTTGCGGGCGATGTCGGCGACGCGCTCATGCTTCGAGTTCTCCGACAGCCATGTCAGCATCGGATGATGCCAGGCATCGAACAGGAACTGGCGCATCAGGGTCTGGCCGAAATCGCCGTTTGGGCGTTCGACCAGCAACAGGTTGCGGAAGTCCCAGACATCGCGCTTGTAGGCCAGATCGTCGGCCGTCCGGCCCTTGCCTTCCAGATCGCCGGCAAGGCCGAGCCACATCTGTGTCTGGCCGATCAGGTCGAGCGCCGTGTTGGCGAGCGCAATGTCCTCTTCAAGCACCGGCGCATGGCCGCACCATTCCGACACGCGGTGGCCGAGCACCAGCGTATTGTCGCCCATGCGCAGCGCAAATTCGACGAGCGCGCTCATCACATGTGCCCCACTTCGTCCGGAATGTCATAGAAGGTCGGGTGGCGGTAGATCTTCGACTTGGAAGGGTCGAACATCGGGCCCTTCTCCGACGGCACGCTGGCCGTGATCTGGTTGGACGGCACCACCCAGATGCTCACGCCCTCATTGCGGCGCGTGTAGACGTCGCGGGCGTGTCTGATCGCCATTTCGGCGTCCGGCGCGTGCAGCGAGCCGACATGGCGATGGTTCAGGCCATGCTGGCCGCGAATGAAGACTTCCCACAGGGGCCATTCAGAAGACATTTTCGATTACTCCGCTGCCATGCGCTGTGCGGCGCGCTTGTTTGCGTGGGCGACGAGACCGTCGCGGTACCAGGCGCCGTCTTCCCAGGCGGTGCGGCGCGCGGCCATCCGGTCGGCATTGCACGGCCCGTTGCCGGCCAGCACATCGTGGAACTCCTGCCAGTCCGGTTCGGAGAAATCGTAGCCGCCCTTCTCCTCGTTCCATTTCAGGTTCTCATCGGGCACGGTCAGGCCGAGATATTCGGCCTGCGGCACCGTCTGGTCGACGAATTTCTGGCGCAACTCGTCATTGGTGCTGACCTTGATCTTCCAGGCCATCGACTGGGCCGAATGCACGCTGTCCTTGTCGGACGGACCGAACATCATCAGCGAAGGATACCAAAGCCGATCCAGCGCATCTTGCGCCATGCGCTTCTGCTCGGGCGTTCCGGACGCCATCTTCATCATGATCGAATAGCCCTGGCGCTGGTGGAAGCTTTCTTCCTTGCAGATGCGCACCATCGCCCGCGAATAGGGGCCGTAGGAGGTGCGCTGCAGCGCCACCTGGTTCATGATCGCCGCGCCATCGACCAGCCAGCCAACCGCGCCGATATCGGCCCAAGTGAGCGTGGGATAGTTGAAGATGGAGGAATACTTCATCTTCCCGTCATGCAGCTTCTCGGTCATCTCGTCGCGGCTGACGCCCAGCGTCTCGGCGGCGCAGTAGAGATAAAGGCCATGGCCCGCCTCGTCCTGCACCTTTGCCAGGAGGATTGCCTTGCGCTCAAGCGTCGGCGCTCGGGTGATCCAGTTACCTTCGGGCAGCTGGCCGACAATTTCCGAATGGGCATGCTGGCCGATCTGGCGGATCAGCGTCTTGCGATAGCCTTCCGGCATCCAGTCCTGCGGCTCGATCTTCTCGCCCGCATCGATACGGTCCTGAAAGGCGCGCTCGCGCTCATCCATTTCCTCACGAGTCTTCATCGTGCCGGTGGATTTCACCATCTGGGCATACATGCGCTGCGCCTCCTCCGCCTCGACCGTCCGGCACGCGCGCCGGAATTAATTAACCGATCGGTCGGTTTATAATACATCCGCGCCGGTTTGAAAAGGGCCGGCATTGCGTTTCACACCGCTAAGGGTTTGGACGATAGTCGCGCAGCGCGATGCCCTGCTGGGCACAGGCCAAAAGCGCCGCGCTCGGTTTCCAGGCGATCGGGTCTTCGGCCTCCAGAGCCCGCAGGTCGGCGACAATGGCATCGACGCCGAGCGTGTCGGCATAGTGCATCAGCCCGCCCCGCCAGCGCGGAAAGCCGTAGCCGAACACCGTCACCAGATCGATGTCGGCCGCCGGCTGCGCGATCCCTTCGGCCAAGATGTCGGCCGCCTCGTTGATCATCGCCAGCACCAGCCGGCGGCGGATTTCATCGTCCGTGAACTCGCGCCGCTCGACCTTGGCGAAATGAGCTTCCTCGCGAACCAGATCCTCGATCAGCGGATCGACGACCTTGCCGCCCCCGCCCGGATAGCGATACCAGCCGACGCCGACCTTCTTGCCAAGGCGCCCTTCGGCAACCATGCGGTCGCCGATCGGAATGTAGCGCCGGTCCGGATCGCGGGTCGCGGCCTGGCGCTGACGGTTGGCATGGGCGATGTCGAGGCCGGACAGGTCCTGCGCTTCATAGGGTCCCATCGCGTAGCCGAATTCGACCATCGCCTCGTCAAGCTCCCAGGGGTTGGTCCCGTCCATCAGGAGCGTGTCGGCCGCCTCGCGATAGCGGGCCAGAATTCGGTTGCCGATGAAGCCGTCGCAGACCCCGGACAGAACGGGCACCTTCCGCAGGCGCTTGGCAAGATCAAAGCCGGTCGCCAGCGCACGATGGCTCGTCGCATCACCCTGCACGATCTCGAGCAGTTTCATGATGTGCGCCGGTGCAAAGAAATGCAGGCCCATCAGCCGCGACGGATCGGCAAGGCCGGCGGCGATCTCGTTGACGTCGAGATAGGATGTGTTGGTGGCGAGCACGGCATCGGCCGGCAGCGCCTTTTCAAGCGCGCCGAACACGGTCTTTTTGACCTCCATGCTCTCGAATGCCGCCTCGATGGCAAGATCCGCCTTGGCCGCCGCACGATAATCGTCCGTGACCGTCAGCGCCGCTTCGATCCCTGCGCGCTTGTCATCTGACAGGAGCCCGCGCCTGCCGCTTGCATCCATAATCCGGCCAATATTGGCCTTGGCGCGCTCGACCCCGTCGGCATCGGTCTCAAGAAGCGTCACACCGATGCCGGCCAGGAGCAGCGCATAAGCGATGCCCGCACCCATCGTGCCGCCGCCGACAACCGCCGCGCGCTCGACCTTCAGCGGTTCGGCGTCAAGCCAGCCTGGCGCCTTCGCCGCCCGCTCGGCAAAGAAGATATGGCGCAGCGCCTTTGCCTGTTCCGTCGACCGCAGCTCGATGAACGTCTGGCGCTCCCGGGCCAGCGCGTCGCGAAATGCTGTAGTGGCCGACAAGGCCACAAGGTCGATCGCCTTTTGCGGTGCGATCTGCCCGCGCATGCGCTTGTGCGCCGTCGCGCGTGCCTTCTGGACGGCGTCATCGTCGGGCGCCGGACCGTCGAGCGCCGACAGGATCGGCCGGTCCTGCACTGAGGTCATATCGAGCGACATCGCATGGGCAACCGGATCGTCGGCCACCGCATCCACCAATCCCATCTCCTGCGCGTCGAGTGCGCCGACCGGCTTGCCGTTGGCGATCATGTCGAGCGCCGTATCAAGACCGACAAGGCGCGGCAGGCGTTGCGTGCCGCCCGCGCCGGGCACCACGCCCAGCGTGACTTCCGGCAGACCGATCTTGGTCTCCGGCGCCGCGATGCGGTAGCGGCAGGCGAGCATCAGCTCCGCACCGCCGCCAAGCGCCACGCCATGGGCCGCGGCGATCCAAGGCACCGTGCTGGCTTCGATGGCATCGAGCACGTCGGGCAGATGCGGCGGAACGGGATCGCCGTCGAACTCGCGCGCATCGCCGCCGGCGGCAAAAGCCCTGCCCTGGCCGGAGACGATGACGCGCGAAAGACCGGGTTCGTTTTCCGCCCATCTGACGGCGTCCAGCAGCCCTTGCCGCACGGCCAGACCCATTGCGTTCACCGGCGGATTGGCGAGTTCGACCAGCCCGGCGTCGCCTTCACGCCTCCACGTCACTGTCATCGGATGTTCCTGAAAAACGTTGTGTTCGAACATGGTCCTGCCCGGCCGGCAGGTCCTACCGCAAAAATCCCCGCTCGCCGATGACGCCGATCAAGTCGTCGAGCGTCTCCTCGAGGCTGCGGCCGCTGGTGTCGACCTGCGACGAGGCACGGCCGTATAACGCCTCTCGGCTGGTCAGGATCGACTTGAGCTGATCCATCGCCTCGGGATTGCCGCCCATCGGCCGCGTGTCGCCCTGCGCCATCACCCGCTCCATATGGTCCTCGGGCTCCGCCTTGAGCCAGACCGTGTGAAAATGCGCCAGCAGCATATTGTAGGTCTGCGGGTCGGCGACGATGCCGCCGGCAACGGCAAGGATCATCGCATCATGGGTGGCGATCACCCGTTCGAGCGCCTGGGCCTCCAGCTTGCGGTAGCCCTCCTGCCCGTAAAAGGCGAGCAGCTCGTTGACCGGCATGCCGCTCTGCTCCTCGATCTCACGATTGAGTTCGACGAACGGCACGCCGAGCCGTTCGCCGGCCATCGCGCCAAGCGTCGATTTGCCGGCGCCGCGCAGCCCGATCAGGCAGATGCGGCTGGCGCGCATGTCCGTCTCGGTGTCTGGCGACAGAAGATCGATCACCTTCTGGCGCGTGTGAAAGCCCGCCCGCCGAAACAAATCGGCCACCCGCATCGTGTCCGATGACCACGGGTCTTCGGCGCCGACAAGCCATTCGATCCGGTAGTCGAGCGCCACCGCCACCTTCTGCAACAGGCCGATCGAAATGTTGCCCTCGCCCGATTCGAGCTGCGCCAGATAACGCGGCGACACGCCGGAAATCTCCGACAGCACGCGGCGCGGAATGCCCTTGAGCTCGCGCGCCTTGCGCACGCGTTCGCCGACCCGCTTGAGCAGCGTCGCCACCATCGCGTCGGACTGGCTCTCGGCGGTGGTCTTTTGCGCCACGCCCTTGAAGTTGGTGATCTCGCTCATGCTGGCCGCCGCAATGTGTACAATAGTGCACAAAATACCCCAGCGCGGGTATTTCTCAATGCCTGCAATCGCGCTGCCTGCGCAGACGGTTACTGCCCGGCCGCAGCATTGGCGCCGGCGCGGATCCGCTCCTCGACAATGGCCCGGATATCGTCGGGCGGCGGGGTCTTCTTCAATTCGATGGGCACGGCGAACACGCACACGAAATCGCCCTCGAACGACAATGTGCCGTCCTGGAATGCCTCGACCCTGAAGGCGATCGACGTTTCGCCCAGCCGCGTCGGCCGGACCTTGCACTTGAGCCGGTGGCGCGGCGTGACCGGCGACCGGAAGTTCAGGCTCATATGGACGAAGGGCGTTCCGACGCCGCGGTCGAGCTCCATCTGGTACCAGCCGCCGCCCAAATGGTGTTCCCACCAGGCTTCGATGGCCTCGAGCGCGAACATGGGCAGCTTGCCGGTATAGGCAATCCGCGCCGGATCGCAGTCGCCCCAGCCCACCCGGATTTCGTGTTCGAAGACCCCGTCATCCATGTCGTCACCCCGCCCGATTCGCCTGTGGCGGCATCTATGGCCTAATAGGTCTCGACATGATAGCGGCCATCGTCGCGCATGGTGTCGCGCACCTCGGTCCAGACGAGCCCGGCACTTCGGGCGATGTCGGACAGGGCCTCCTCGACGCCATGCTCCATCGCCTTGAGCCCGCAAATGTAGATGTAGCCGTCGGGATTGCGCATCAGCGCGGCGACATCGTCCGCGTTCTCGCGCAGCTTGTCCTGCACATAGTTTTTGGGGCTTTCGGGCTGGCGCGAAAAGGCGAAGACCTTCTTCATGAAGCTCTCGGGCACCTTTTTGAGGGGCCCGAAATAGGGAAGATCTTCGGGCGTGCGCGCGCCGAAATAGAGCGACATCGTGTCTTTGAGACGCGGATTTTCGCGCTGCCGGCGCATGGTGAAGGCGCGAAAGGGCGCCGAGCCGGTGCCCGTGCAGATCATCATCAGATGCGCGCCGGAATCGGACGGCAAAAGGAAAGTCGAGCCGAACGGGCCCGTCACCCTGACAGTGTCGCCCGGCTTGAGATCACAGACATGGTTCGAACAGACTCCGTTCGGCTCGCGCTTCACCGTCAGCGAGACATTGTTGTAGTTCGGCCGTTCGCCGTCGCGCGGACTCGATACCGAGTAAAGCCGCGGCAGGTGCGCCTCGCCCTTCTCGTCGGTCCCCGGCGGGATGATGCCGATCGACTGGCCCTCCAGAACGGGAAATGGCGTGGCGCCAAAATCGAGAATGATGTGGCGCACGTCACTGTCGCCATCTTCGCTGGTCAGCCGGAAATTGCCGGTCACGGTCGCCTCGGCCGGCTTGGCGAGGTTGTAGAGGTTGATGGAAGGCTTGGCCGCGCTCGCCGGCGCCCTGGCCTTGCCGCCCGCGCCGCTGTGCGCCTCGGCCAGGAGCGCGGCGATGGCATCGTCGAACGCTTCGATCGAGGTGTCGGCGCCATCGCCGTCGGCCGCGATCTCCTCCTGGGGCGGCAGCTCGGACCAGCCGAACTGCTCGTCCAGCGAATAGGGCTCGTTGACGATCCGCCACTCGTCGATCGACCCGGTCGGACACACCGGAATGCAGTCCATGCAGAAATTGCACCGGGCGGCATCGACCACGACATTGTTGTCGTCATGGGTGATGGCGCCGATCGGGCACGTCATCTCGCATGTGTAGCAACGGATGCAGATTTCCGGGTCGATCAGATGCTGTTTGACCGGCTTGTTCATGCCGCCGCTTCCCGGCCCGGGCTCTCAATGGCGATGCCGCCGTAAAGCTCGGCGAACAGCAGGCACGGTCCCCGACAGTCCTTGCAGCCAAGGCAAATCCTCGGAACGTCGCCGCGCGCGGCGGTGTCCGGCTTTTTGGCGTTTCTGCTGATATCCATCGATGCCTCCCGAATTGAAGAGAGCGGCCGGCGCGGCCCAAAGACGCGCCGGCGATGCTTGACGTGGACCCGTCAGGCCATGTGCAGCTTCACATATTCAAAGTCGCCCGGCTTGTTGTCGATGCCGACCTTGGGCGGCGCGATCCAGCTTGCATACTGGCCGGGCTCGTAGACCGGCACCATCAGGGACTGGATGAAATCCCCATCGGCATGGGTCGGCAGCCAGTCGGGCATGCCCGCATCATACTCGGCGCCGGTCAGAAGCTTGCCGTCCGGGTCGAACAGCTTGTCGGCGAAGACGCCGATCTTCCGGTTGAAGGATTCATGCGGCAGCTTCATCTGGAAATCGATGCCAGTCTTCTCGATGATCTTGTTCCAGCGGCCGACACCGCCCGATGCGTCGCGCGTATAATCATCGCGCAGCCGCATGTTGATCGCCGTCAGCGCCGGCACCTCCTTGCGCACCAGCTTGCCGTCCTCGAAGTCCCAGACCTCGTAGGTGTCGCCATGCAGCTTGTGATCGTCATCGATCCGGCTCTCCATGTAGCGGCCCTTGATGCCGGCATTGAACGCGTTGGCCGCATTGGTCGAAACCTCCTGGCCGAACAGGTCCAGCGACAGCGTGTAGTGCAGGTTGAGCTTCTTCTGGATCGTCGGCAGGTCGATGACGCCAAGCGCGCGGATCGCGTCGGTGTCGTAAGGATCCTCGATGCCGGCCTTCACCATCGCTTCGCATGTGGCCTGGATCGTGCGGCCAACGCCGGTCTCGCCGACGAACATGTGGTGCGCTTCCTCGGTCAGCATGAAGCGGCAGGTGCGCGACAGCGGATCGAAGCCGGACTGGGCGAGCGATTCAAGCTGCATCTTGCCGTCGCGGTCGGTGAAATAGGTGAACATGAAGAAGGACAGCCAGTCCGGCGTTTCCTCGTTGAAGGCGCCCAGCATGCGCGGCGCTTCCTCCGAGCCCGACGAGCGGCGCAGCAGATCGTCGGCCTCCTCGCGGCCGTCGCGGCCGAAATATTTGTGCAGCAGATAGACCATCGCCCAAAGGTGCCGGCCCTCCTCCACATTGACCTGGAACAGGTTGCGCAAGTCGTAAAGCGACGGCGCGGTCTTGCCGAGGAACCGTTGCTGTTCGACCGATGCCGGCTCGGTGTCGCCCTGAATGACGATCAGCCGGCGCAGCATGGCGCGATATTCGCCCGGCACTTCCTGCCAGGCGGCCTCGCCGGCATGCTCGCCGCACGGGATGGTCCGGTCCTCGACCTGCGGCGCCAGCAGCACGCCCCAGCGATATTCGGGCATCTTCACATAGTCGAACTTGGCCCAGCCCTTCGGATCGACGGAGACGGCTGTCCGCAGATAAACGAGCGACTGCTGGAAATTGTCCGGGATCAGGTCGTTCCACCAGTTGATGTATCCCGGATGCCACTTCTCCAGCGCCTTGAGCACGCGCTTGTCCGAACTGAGCCCGACATTGTTCGGGATTTGCGTGTCGTAGCTGACATTGATGAGATCGAGCATTGTCGTCCTTCCTCCGGGTTGCGCCTGGGGCGCCGGTGTTCGCGCGTCAGACGCGCTGCATGTTGTATTGCCCGCGCACGCCGGTTCCGTAGCGTTGCAGGGCGCCGTCCTCACCGACCGCATTGGGCCGCTGGAAGATCCAGTTCTGCCAGGCGGTCAGGCGGCCGAAAATGCGCGTTTCCATGGTCTCGGGGCCGGCAAAGCGCAGATTGGCTTCCATGCCGGTCAGCGCGTCGGGCGAGAAGCTGGCGCGCTCCTCAAGGAAGATGCGCACCTCGTCTTCCCAGTCGACATCGTCGAAGGCGTAGGTGACGAGTCCCAGTTCGTTCGCATCGAACGCTTCGAGGGCCTCACCGATCTGTTCCTTCGCCGCCTCGACCCGTTCGGGCTCGCCCAAAAAGCGCGTTTCGAGCCGGGTCAGATCGTTGGCCATCGGGAACGGGCCGAAATTGGCCTGCGACAGGGTGATCGAGGCGACGGGGCGGTTGTCGCCCTCGAAATCGCCCTCCATCATGTAGGTCCGGTCGACGGCAAACAGCACCTCGGCCAGCATGCCGGCAAAGCAGGAGCCATTCTCGACGAAGGCGACCAGCGAGCGCGACGTCACGTCGATACGCTTCATCACCCGCTTCCAGTATTGAAGGATCTCGTTGGCCAGCCAGTGATCGGCATTGTCGAAGAGAAGCTTTTCTTCAGCCAACACCTTGGCGGCGTCGCCCTGGCTGCGGAAAGCCAGAAGCCCAAGCTCCATCTCGTTGAGGCGCAGATGCAGGATCGCATCGTCCAGTTCGCGCGCCAGCCGCAGGAAATAGCTCCGGTCGCCAAGCGCGGTCAGCGCGGCCGCATCGGCCGGCGCGTCACCGTCCGGTCCATGGAGGGTGATCGTCGCGCGGCGTCCATCGCGTTCGACGGCGACCTCGACCAGCGAATAAGTGACCGAACCGTCCTCGCCGATCGTGCGATTGAGCGGGTCGAGCGCAATCCCCTTTTCGGGGGCGTTCTTGGGCGATGCGGCGGCGAATTCCTTCGCGCGCGCCTGAACGGCGTCGGCAAACTTAGAGTTGGGCACCACCTCGTCGACGAGCCGCCATTCGGTGGCGCGCTTGCCCTTGACGCCCTCCTCGATCGAACAGAACACATCGGCCAGATCGCGGCGTACCTTCCTTTTGTCCGTGACACGCGTCAGCCCGCCCGTACCCGGCAGGACAGCCAGAAGCGGCACTTCGGGCAGCGCCACCGAGGACGATGAATCGTCGGTCAGCATGATGTGGTTGCATGCGAGCGCCAGTTCGTAACCGCCGCCGGCACAGGCACCCTTCACCGCGGCGATGTATTTCTGGCCCGAGTCGGCTTCGGCCGCCTCGAACGTGTTGCGCGTCTCGTTGGTGAACTTGCAGAAATTGACCTTGTGCGCGTGCGCCGCGCCGCCCAGCATGCGGATGTTCGCGCCGGCGCAGAACACATTGTCCTTGCCCGATTGCATGACGACGACCTTCACCTCGGGATGCTCGAAGCGCATGCGCTGCACCACATCGGCCAGTTCGATATCGACACCCAGATCGTAGGAATTGAGCTTGAGCTGATAGCCGTCGAAAAGGCCGCCATCCTCGTCGACATCCATGTAGAGATTGGCGATGTCGCCATCATACTCGACCCGCCAATGGCGGTAGTGCGACGGATCGGTCCGGAAGTCGATGATGTCGGGCACGACATTCTCCCACATGCGTTATGTTGCGTCTTATCGCCCGAGCCGGGCGGTGTAAACCATATTTTGCATCATAATGCAAATATTCTGGCCAAGGTCAATGCATTATATGCATTATAATGCACTTATCGCCAACCTTGCGGCACGATGCCGGCATCGGCCAATCGCGCCCTCCAGCCATGCAACGCCGACGCCGAGCACCTGCTCGCGCCCCCCGCGCGCCGCTTCGGACAGGTGCGCTGCGGCAATCCCGCTCAACCGCTTGGCCGCCTTGGGCTTTTCCATGGNAGGCCATCCACACCGCCTCCCACACCTCGTGCGCCTCCCAGAAGAAGCCGTTCTCGAAGAAATCCATGCCGGCGGTGAAGGCCGGCGAAGCGGCAAGCGCCTCGGCGCTCATGCCCGGTTGGGCGGTCGCCCGCACATCGTCCCACCGCCCCTCATCATGCCGGCAATTCCGGCCAGGAATGTGGGCATGGGGCGGCATCGGGACCGGCGCGTGCATCAGGCGGCCTCGACCTCGGCGGCCTCGATCCGCTCGAGCCGTGCGGCGAATTCCGCGATGGCCGCAAGCGTGTTTGCGGGCTGGTCCTGATGCGGCGCGTGGCGGCAGTCCTCGAGGACTGACACCTCCACCGGCGAATAGGCCCGGCTCTCCATCTCTTCGATCTGGGCCAGCGTGCCATACTGGTCCTGCCGGCCCTGAATCGCGAGCGCCGGAATGCGCCAATAGTCGATGACCTCGGCGACATTCCAGCGCGCAAAGGCAGGATCGAGCCAGGCATCGTTCCAGCCGCGGAACGTATGATCGGGATCGCGATGATGCCTGGCCATCCGGTCACGCAGATTGCCGCCCTCATAGGCCTTCCTGGCGCGCGCGATTTCGTCCAGTCCCATCTGTTCGGTGAAGAAATGCGGCGCCATCAATATGATGCCCCGCACCCGATAGTCCTCGACACTGCCCGCATGGATCGCCGCGATCGTCGCCCCGTCCGAATGGCCCAGCAAAATACCGCGCCGAAAGCCGATCCGATCGAGCACCTCGGGCAGCACATCGACGGCCTCGCGCGTCATATAGTCGAGCGGGCGCGGAAGGTCCGCCGGGTCCGACTGGCCGTAGCCGGCGCGCGAATAAGCGCAGACGCCCATGCCGGTCGCCTCGGCGACCTTTTCGGGAAAATCGCGCCACAGACCCGCACTGCCGAGCCCCTCATGCAGCATCACGATGGTGGGCGCCTCTGACGGTGCCGGTCCGAAGCAGCGATATTCGAGTGTCTTGCCACCGGCTTCCAGTGTGCCTTCAGCCTTCCAGTCAGCCATCACGCCGTCTCCCTGAGCTTGAAGCGCTGGATCTTGCCGGTCGCGGTCTTCGGCAGATCGTCGACGATCTCGACCCAGCGCGGGTACTTCCACTTGCCGATCTTGTCCTGGACGAACGCCTTCAGCGCGTCCGGATCGCCGGCCTGTCCCGATTTGAGCACCAGGAAGGCCTTGGGCTTTTCGAGCCCGTCATCATCGCGCTTGGCGACCACTGCCGCTTCCAGCACCGCCGGATGCGAAACCAGTGCCTGCTCCACCTCGAACGGCGACACCCAGATGCCCGATACCTTGAACATGTCGTCGGTGCGTCCGCAGTAGACGTAGCGGCCGTCCGGCGTCAGTTCATACTTGTCGCCGGTGCGCGTCCAGTGGCCCTCGAAGGTCGAGCGGCTCTTGTCGCGCTGGTTCCAGTAACCGTCGGCCGACGATGCGCCACGCACGAGCAGCTCGCCCACTTCGCCGACACCGACATCGGCGCCTGCCTCGTCGACGAGCCGCACCTCGTAGCCCGGCACGGGCACGCCAGACGTGCCGTAGACCACGTCGCCCGGCCGGTTGGAGAGGAAAATGTGCAGCATCTCGGTCGAGCCGACGCCGTCCATGATGTCGACGCCCCAGATCGCCTGCCATTTTCGGCCGACCTCCTCTGGCAGCGCCTCGCCGGCCGAGATGCAGGTTCTGAGCGGCGCATCGGGATGGGCGCCCTCGCTCTCCCATTTGTGCACCAGCGCCGCATAGAGCGTGGGCACGCCGCAAAAGACGGTCGGCCGATGTTCGGTAAGGATCTGCGAAACGCTGTCGGGCGTGGGCCGGCCATTGTACAAAAGCGTCGTCGCGCCGACCGCCATCGGAAAGGTCATTCCGTTGCCCAGGCCATAGGCGAAGAACAGCTTGGCCACCGAATAGACCGTGTCGTCCTGCCGGACGCCGAGCACCTGTGCTCCATAGGTGTCGGCCGTTGCCTTCAGGCTCGAATGGACGTGGCGCACGCCCTTGGGCTGGCCTGTCGAGCCGGACGAATACAGCCAGAAGGCGACCTCGTCGTCGCAGACCGTCACCGGTTCGGCCGGTTCGGCACCCTCCATGAACGCGTTGAACGTGCGCGCGCCCTCTGGCGCGCTGTCGCCGATGACGATCACTTCGCGGATGAACGGGTTGAGCGGCAGCGCCGGGGCGATGGTCTCGTAGAGTTCACTGGAAACGAACAGCGCCGAGGCGCGGCTGTCATGGAAGATCGCGTCATAGACCGAGGTCGACAGGAGCGTGTTCAGCGGGATCGGCACGATGCCGGCCTTCAGTGCGCCCCAGAAAATGACCGGAAACTCGATCTGGTCGAGCACCAGCATGATGGCGCGCTCTTCGCGCCTCAGGCCGGCGCGGTGGCAGGCGCCGGCGAAACGCGCCGACTGTTCGGCAAGATCGCCATAGCTGATCTCGCGGTTGTCGCCGAACGCTTCACGAAAAGCGATGCCATCGCCCCTGCCCTCGCCGACATGACGATCGACGAACCAGAGCGCCGCATTTCCCCCGATCACGTCATTTTTGGCTGACATCGCGCTTCCTCCTTGCCCGATGATCGTCTTCTTGGCCCGGCTTATGGCTTGCCGGTGAACTCGATGGCGCCGTCGGGCAGCCAGTAGACCACATAGGCGTCGCCGCCGCTGACGGTCGGATGATGATCGGTGCCCGGTGCGTAAACATACCAGCCCGCATCGAAATCATCGAATTTCGGCGCTCCCGCGATCGGCAGGACAGCGCCGATCTCGCCCTGGGTGTGCACATGGTGCGGCCCGCGCACATCTTTCATGCGCACGACATCGACGCTGAACCGGCCCGCATCCGTTCCCGGCTTGACCGCGCGGCCGAACTTGATGCCGCCCGCCTCGCGCGCCATCAGCCAGCCTTCCGCCTCGCCCTCGGCGCACAGTGCGGCCAGACGCTCGAAATCGGGTCCGTCCTTTGGAAAGGTCGCGTTCAGATGGGCGGCAAGACCGTCATCGAGCGGCCGGTCCGCGATCTCCGCCGAAACCTTGCCCACAAGTGCGTTGAACTCCTCCGCCGGCATCGACTCCTCCCCGATCGTCACTGCTGCGCTCGAGGCTATGTTGCATAATAATGCATATAGCCGCAAGCGATTTTTGCATTTTCATGCATAATTTGGCATGTGCCAAACCACCGCCAAACCGGCCTGCGGCCATGCCGTCAACTGATCAGGAAAAGCGTGATCGCCGGGAACGCGGCAAGGACGATGACGCGAACGATGTCCGAGGCAACGAACCACATCACGGCACGGTAGGTTGCCGTGATCGGCGTGCCGCGATCCATCGCGTTGATGATGAAAAGGTTCATCCCGACCGGTGGCGTGATCAGCCCCACCTCGACGACGATCAGGACGAGAATGCCGAACCAGATGGCGACCTGCTCCGGTGTCATGCCGAAATCGAGGCTGGAGATGACCGGAAAAAAGATCGGGATGGTCAGCAGGATCATCGACAGGCTGTCCATCACGCATCCGAAGATCAGATACAGGACCAGGATGATCGCCAGCACCAGCCATGGCGAAAAGCCCTGCTCGACAACGAAGTTCGACAGTTCCTGCGGCACCTGCGTCAGCGCCAGGAACCCGTTATAGAAGCCGGCGCCCAGAACGATGAAGAAAATCATCGCCGTGGACCGGCCCGTCGACAAAAAGCTGCTGACCAGCGATTGCCGCGTCAGCCCGCCATTCCACCAGGCGATGAGGCCCGTGCCGAGCGCGCCGACGGCCGCGCCTTCGGTCGGCGTGAAGATGCCGGCATAAATGCCGCCGACAACGGCCATGAAAACCAGCAGCACCGGCCAGACATTGAACAGCGCCCGGAAGCGCTCGCCATACCCCACCCTTTCGCGAACGCCAGCCGCCTCGGGATTGAGGCGCACATAGATCGAGATGACGAGAACATAGCCGGCCGCCGCCAGAAGGCCGGGAATCACGGCAGCCAGAAACAGCTTGGCGATGTTCTGCTCGGTCAGGATCGCATAGATCACGAGCACGATGGAGGGTGGAATGAGGATGCCCAGCGTACCGCCGGCTGCGAGCGTCGCCGTCGAGAACCCGCCGGCATAGCCGTATTGGCGCAGTTCTGGCAGCGCCACCCGGCCCATCGTCGCCGCCGTTGCCAGAGACGAACCGCAAATCGCGCCAAAACCCGCACAGGCGCCGATCGCCGCCATGGCGATGCCGCCTTTCCTGTGCCCGATCCAGGCTTCGGCCGCCTTGAACAGCGCCTGCGACATGCCGCCGAGCGTCGCAAAGCAGCCCATCAGCAGAAACATCGGCACGATCGACAGCGAGTAGCTGGAAAAGGTGGTGAAGGTCTCGGTCTTCAGGCGCGCCATCGCCATGAAGGCGCTGCCATTGGTCAGCCACAGGCCGACAAAGCCGGTCGTGAACATGGCAAGGCCGATCGGCACGCGCAGGAAGATCAGCAGCAGCAGGGCCGGAAACGAGAGGAGCCCGATCTCGAAATTCGTCAATGTTCGGCTCCCAAATCGTCGGCGATCAGGACCGAGCCGGTGAAGGCCTCAACCGTCCGTACGATCGCCATGTACACCGCAACGCAGGCGGCGACCGCCGCGCCTGCCAGGCTCAGCGCATAGGCCCACCAGATCGGGAACTGCAGCAGGAAGGTCGTCTGGCCGGAGCGGATGCGGCTGTCCATCCCCTCCTTGAGCTGGACGGCAATGACGATGAGCACCACGGCGAACAGGATCTCGATCACCATGCGCAGGAACTGCTGCGGGCGCTCCGGCAGCCAGTCCGTGAAGATGGCGACGGTCGCATGGCCCGACGTGATCTGGCAGTAGGGAAGAAACGCGAAGATGGCAAAGGCGATGCCCGCCTCGACCAGCTCGAAATCGCCATTGACGGGACCGATTCCGATATCGAGCAACCAGTTGGCAAGGCCCGGGACCATTGCCTGCACCATGTCGGCATGCAGAAAACCGTTCAGCGAACGGCCCGCGATCGACACGCAGACCATGACGATCAGCGCCGACAGGATGAAGCCGCCAAAAACCGCCATCAGGCGGGAAAGGCCGAAAAAGAAGCGATACATGAACGATTGCCCCCCTGACGGCAAACGCATTTGCCGCGGCGGGTTTCAGCCCGCCGCGGTCTCGATGCAATTGGCGTCAGTTGCCGCCGTCGTAAGCGTCCATCAGCTCACGGGCCTGGTCGATCAGGGCCTGTCCGTCGATCCCCTTTTCGCTCATTTCGGCGACCCAGGCATCGTAGATGGGCTGGGACCGTTCGCGCCACACGGCGACCTGGTCTTCGGACACGGTCACGATGTTGTTGCCCAGATCGACGGCGATCTGGCGCGACGGACCGTCGGCATCGGATTGCGTGCCGCCGGCAAAGACCGAAAAGTCATGACCGGAATTGGCATCGATCACCGCTTTCAGATCGTCCGGCAGGCTCTCGTAGCGGTCCTTGTTCATCGCCAGAACGAAGGTCACATTGTAGAGGTGCGCCCCTTCGAACTCGGTGTGATTGTCGACAAGCTCCGGCACTTTCAGCGCCGTGGTCACTTCCCAGGGAATGGTCGTACCGTCGATCACGCCCTTGGACAGCGCTTCCGACACGGCCGGAACGGGCATGCCGACCGGCGTCGCACCAAGCTGTTCGAGAAGCGCATTGACCTGACGCGTTGCGCCGCGGATGCGCATGCCCTGCATGTCGTCGGGCGATGTGACTTCCTTGTTGGAATGGATCATGCCCGGACCGTGCACCCACGTGCCCAAAATATGCACATCGGCGAACTCGCCATCCTTCATGTGCTCTTCGAACATCTGCCAGTAGGCGCTCGAGGCGGCGCGCGCATCGGAGACCATGAACGGCAGTTCGAACACTTCGGTCGAGGGGAAGCGGCCCGGCGTATAACCAACCACGGTCCAGACCACGTCGGCGATGCCGTCAATCGCCTGGTCGATCAGTTCCGGCGGCGTGCCGCCAAGCTGCATGGACGGGAAGCGCTCGACCTTGATGCGGCCTTCGGAGGCTTCCTCGACATTGTCGGCCCAAACATCGAGCACCAGCTTGGGCACGTTCGCCTGCGCCGGCAGGAACTGGTGGAGGCGCAGCGTGACCTCCTGCGCCAGCGCCGCAGGCGCCGAAACGGCCAACATCGCCGCCGCCGTCACACCGGCGGCAAGTCCGAGTAGAGTTCTGCGAGTTGTCATGTGGTTCCTCCCTTTCAGACACTCGAGGCGAACGATCGCCTATGGCAATATAGTGCCAATTATGATATATATTGCATCACAGCGCCAGCCCCATTTTGACGCCGGAACCGGATCCCGGCCCGATCACGCTTTGCGTGCGCATCCTCCGGAAACCGATCATCTCGGCAGGCCCACCCGTTCCGCTGGCGCTTCGGAAACGACGGAGCAAGGAACGAAAGCACGATCGCCGGCAAAATGCAATTCATTCACCGACCGGTCGATAAATAAAATATCGCATTCCGGTTCCGACCATGCTAGCCGGATTTCGCCGGCGATACCGGGCCGGCGGCCGGAGCCCGGAAGACCGATCATGCGATCCATGCCATTCACCGATGCTGATGCCGATACCGCCGATTGGGCGGCACTTATCCGCCGTTCTTTTGTAACCATCAACGCAGATCGAAAAGGGTGAGCCGCCCGATGTGATGCCCTATGGGGCACGAAACCGGCCACCGGGGCAAGTCACAAGCGGCTGCGGCGGCCGACGGAACCGCAAGGGGGAGAAGAAAAAACATGGGAACCATTACCGACGCCTTCATCTGCGGCTATGTGCGCACGCCGATCGGCCGCTATGGCGGGGCCTTGTCCTCCGTCCGTGCCGACGATCTGGGCGCCGTGCCGATCAGGGTTCTGATGGCGCGTCACGATGCCGTGGATTGGGGCACCGTCGACGATGTCGTCTATGGCTGCGCCAACCAGGCCGGCGAGGACAATCGCAACGTGGCCCGCATGTCGGCGCTTCTGGCCGGCCTGCCCGAGACCGTGCCCGGCACAACGATGAACCGTCTGTGCGGCTCCGGCATGGATGCGGTGATCGCCGCTGCGCGCGCGATTCGCGCCGGCGAAGGCGAGCTCTACGTGGCCGGCGGCGTCGAATCCATGTCGCGTGCGCCCTTCGTCATGCCCAAGGCCGACGCTGCCTTCTCCCGATCCAATGCGGTCCACGACACGACGATCGGCTGGCGTTTCGTCAACCCCGTGATGAAGGCCCAGTACGGCATCGATTCGATGCCCGAGACCGCCGAGAACGTCGCCGAGGAATTCGGGATCAGCCGCGCCGATCAGGACGCATTCGCCCTCAGGAGCCAGGAGCGCGCCGCCAGGGCCATCAAATCAGGACGGTTTGCGAAGGAAATCACGCCGGTCACCATCCCACAGCGCAAGGGCGATCCGGTCGTTGTCGACACGGACGAACATCCCCGCACGACCACCCTCGAAAAGCTCGGCGCGCTCAAGGCGCCCTTCCGCGAAGGCGGCTCGGTCACCGCCGGCAACGCCTCGGGCGTCAATGATGGGGCAGCGGCGCTGATCATCGCTTCGGAGGACGCCGCCAAACGCCATGGCCTGACACCGATCGCCCGCATTCTGGGCGGCGCGACCGCCGGCGTTCCGCCGCGCATCATGGGCATCGGGCCGGCGCCTGCGACCAGGAAGCTGTGCGCCCGGCTCGGCATGGCGCCTGCCGATTTCGACGTGATCGAGCTCAACGAAGCCTTCGCCGCTCAGGGACTTGCCGTTCTGCGCGAACTCGGCCTTGCCGACGACGCCGACCATGTGAACCCCAATGGCGGCGCGATCGCGCTGGGCCATCCGCTCGGCATGTCGGGCGCGCGCATCACGGGCACCGCCGCGCTGGAACTGGTCGAACGCGGCGCAAGCCGCGCTCTGGCCACCATGTGCATCGGCGTCGGCCAGGGAATCGCCGTCGCGCTTGAACGCGTCTGACACGCTCCAGGCTCCACCGGCAGGCTCCACCGGAAAGCCAAAGCGGCGCAGCAAGGGCAGGATCGGGCTCGCAATGTCGGTTTTTGCCCAGCGGGCGGTATCGGGATCGGCCATTGTGGCCCGAACATCGGGGAGCAGGCCGTGACCGGGCAGATCGACGCCTACTGGCGCAACTATATCGACGGCAAGTGGGCCGATGGCGGTGCCGGACGCATCACCGTTGACGATCCGGCAACGGGCGAGCCGCTGGCCGAGCAGGCTCTGGCCGATGAGGCCGATGTCGATCGCGCCGTCGCGGCGGCGCGCCGCGTCCATGAAAGCGGCGTGCTCACCGCCATGCGCCCGGTCGAGCGCGGTCGCATGGTTCAGGCCATGGGCCGCTTTCTTCTGGACCATCTGGACGAGATCGCACCGGTTCTGACGCGCGAAGCGGGCAAGCCGCTATGGGAAGCCCGGATCGAGGTGGAGGGGGCCGCCCGCTATTTCGAGTATTACGGCAATCAGGCCGAGACCGTGGAAGGCCGCTCCATCCCGCTCGGCGCCGGCTATCTCGATTTCACCCTGCACGAGCCCTATGGCGTCTCTGCCCAGATCATACCCTGGAACTATCCGCTTGAGATGACGGCGCGGTCGCTGTCCGCTGCGCTTGCCACCGGCAATGCCTGCGTGGTCAAGACGCCCGAACTCGACCCGCTCACCAATGCTTGGCTGGCACGCGCCGCCGAGTGGGCAGGCTTTCCGCCCGGCGCGGTCAACATCCTGTGCGGGCTGGGCAGCCAGGCCGGCGCAGCGCTTTGCGCCCACCCCGGCATCGACCAGATCGTTTTTACCGGCTCGGTGCCGACCGGCATCGCCATCGCGACGGCCGCCGCGCGCAACATCGTGCCCTGCATCCTGGAACTCGGCGGCAAATCGGCCGCGATCGTCCACGACGATGCCGATCTCGACGCGTTCATGAACGATGTGCGCTGGGGCATCTGGTTCAATGCCGGCCAGGTCTGTTCGGCGATGAGCCGCGTGATCGTCCACGAAAAGCGCCATGACGAACTGATCGACCGGGTCACCGCCCTCGCCGCCTCCCTGTCCGTTGGTCCCGGCATCGAACGGGGCGAGTTCGGCGCCAACATGGGTGCGATGATCTCGGAAAGGCAGCGTGACCGGGCCGTGTCCATGGTGTCGGGCGCAGAACGCGAGGGCGCGCCGACGGCAGCGGGTGGCCGCAAGCTCAACCGCCCCGGCTGGTTCATGGAACCGACCGTGATGACCGGCGTGACGCCCGATATGACCATCGCACGCGAAGAAGTGTTCGGTCCGGTCCTCTCGGTGATGCCGTTTTCGGGCCACGACGAAGCCATCGCGATCGCCAACGGCACCGATTACGGTTTGGTCGCCGGCGTCTTCACCCGCGATCTCGACCGGGCCACGCGCGCCGCGAGCCGGCTGCGCGCCGGCCAGGTCTTCGTCAATGAATGGTATGCTGGCGGTGTCGAAACGCCGTTTGGCGGCTACGGCAAGTCCGGCTATGGGCGCGAGAAGGGCCGCGAGGCACTGTGGAATTACGTGCAGACGAAAAACGTCGCCATCAAAACGGCTTAACGATGGCGGCGGAATCATCTTCTCAAGCGCCTTTGCACACGCCGTAATTGAACCATGTGGGGAGGAGCCACGCAAAAGGGCGTTCGCGCCAACGCTGCCGCTTGGCTGGCGGTCATCGTGCTGGGCGCGGTGGCGGCCAGCCTTGCCGCACTGCCCGGTCTCGAGCGCACCTTCCTGCTGCGCGCCGGCGAACGCAGCGAAGCGACGCTGCGTCTGGCCGTCCAGGGGCTTGAAGGCGCGCTGCGCCGCTACGAGCCCCTGCCCGCGCTCGTCGCCGAGCGCCCGGTCCTGCGGCAATTGCTGGCCAATCCGAACGACACGGCCCTGCGCGACCGGATCGATGACGAGTTGCAGCAGACCGCCGAAGCGGTCAGCGCATCCGACATCTATCTGATGGACACGACCGGGCTGACGCTGGTCGCCAGCAACCACCACAAGGAGCTCTCCTTCGTCGGCCGCTCCTTCTATTACCGGCCCTATTTCACCGAGGCGATGGACGGAACGATCGGCCGCTACTTCGCACTGGGCACGACATCGGGCGAACGCGGCTATTTCTTCGCCGCCCCGGTCATGGAGGCCGGCGCGCCGATCGGCGTCGTGGCCGTCAAGTTCACGGTCGATGCGTTCGAGGAAGCATGGCGCGCCGGCGACAATGACATCATTGTCAAGGACCAGAACGATGTGGTGTTCATGGCCAGCCGGCCCGAATGGCATTTCCGCGCCCTGTCGCCGCTGTCGGACGAAGCGTTGGGCCGCATCGAAGCCGACCGGCAATATCCGCTCGACCGCGTGATCGAACTGCCCACCACGCGCGAGCCGCTCGCCGGCCGGATCGGTCTGATGACCATCGGCGCGGACGGCGCATCGGAGAGTTTCGTCGCCAGCACGACGCCGATCGCCGAAGCCGGATGGCAGGTGACCATCCTGACGCCCACCGGTCCGGCACGCACCCAGGCGCTCTGGGTGATGGCAATGGTCGTGCTTGTCATCCTCTTTGCCGGCCTGATCGCCGCCATCTTCATCCAGCGCCGCGCCCGGCTCGTCGAGCGGATCGAGGCCCAGCGCGCCACCCAGGAACTGCTCGAGCAGCGCGTCGCCGAACGCACCGCCGATCTGAACACGGCCAACCGCAAGCTCAGGGCCGAAGTGGACGAACGCAAGGCGGCCGAACAGCAATTGCGCAAGACCCAGGCCGATCTCGTGCAGGCGGGCAAGCTGGCCGCGCTCGGCCAGATGTCCGCCGCGCTCAGCCATGAATTCAACCAGCCGCTGGCCGCAGTCAAATCCTATGCCGACAATGCCGCCGCCTTCCTCCAGCGCGGGCGGACGGACGAGGCCCGCGACAATGTCGGCCGGATCTCGCAGATGGCCGACCGCATGGCGTCGATCTCGCGGCACCTGCGCAATTTCGCGCGCCGGCCGCAGCAGAAGATCGGGCCGGTGCCGCTTATGCATGCCGTCGACGATGCGCTTGCGCTGATGGAGGCAAGGCTGAAGTCTTCCGGCGCGAGCGTCTCCTTCGACCGTCCCGAGCGGGACATATGGGTTATGGGCGGCCATGTCCGGCTGCAGCAGGTGATCGTCAACCTGCTCAGCAACGCGCTCGATGCGATGCAGGACCAGAGCGAACCCGTGATCGGGATCGCCGTCGAGGCCGACCGAACCACTTGCCGGCTCGATATCCGCGATCGCGGCACCGGCGTCACCGAAGACATGCTGGGACAGATTTTCGACCCGTTCTTCACCACCAAGGGTCCGGGCAACGGGTTGGGGCTGGGGCTTTCTATCTCCTACAACATCGTCAAGGATTTCGGCGGCACGCTCTCAGCGCGCAACGACCCGGCCGGCGGCGCGGTCTTCACCATCGACCTCAGGGTCGCGGCGGCGCCGGGCAAGACCGCGCCCATGACGCATGAGGTGGCAGCCGAATGACCGGCGAGACCATCCTTTTCGTCGATGACGAGGAGCATCTGCGCCTCGCCGCCGAACAGGCGCTGCAACTTGCCGACCTGCCCGTCACATGCCTTGCTCAGGCCGAAAAGGCGCTGGCCCGGATCAGCCGCAACTTTCCGGGCATTCTGGTCACCGACATTCGCATGCCGGGCATGGACGGCATCCAACTGATGCGCCGGGCGCTGGAAATCGATTCCGAGTTTCCCGTCATTCTGGTGACAGGCCATGGCGACGTGGAACTGGCCGTTCAGTGCATGCGC
The DNA here is from genome assembly GCF_003149475.2 of Oceaniradius stylonematis. GTDB lineage: Bacteria > Pseudomonadota > Alphaproteobacteria > Rhizobiales > Rhizobiaceae > Roseitalea > Roseitalea stylonematis. The sequence continues at coordinate 120,210 of NZ_QFWV02000009.1, read as the reverse complement.
GAGGGCGCCTACGACTTCCTTGAAAAGCCTTACGCGCCCAGCCGGCTGGTCGAGACGGTGCGCCGCGCGCTCGACAAGCGTCGGCTGACGCTGGAAAACCGGGCCCTGCGCTCGCAGGTGGGCGGCCGCGACGCCATCGAGGCCCGTCTGACCGGCCGCAGCGCGGCCATGGTGGACCTGCGCCACCAGATCCGCGCGATCGCGGCCACCGAGGCCGATGTGCTGATCGTCGGTGCCACCGGCACCGGCAAGGAAGTGGCGGCGCGGGCGCTTCACCGCGCCAGCGCCCGTGGCGACTGGCCGTTCGTGCACATCAATTGCGCCGCCCTGCCCGAGGCGCTGATCGAAAGCGAACTGTTCGGCCACGAAGCCGGCGCCTTCCCCGGCGCAACGCGCGCCCGCTACGGCAAGTTCGAGCACGCACGCGGCGGCACGGTCTTCCTCGACGAGATCGAGAGCATGCCGCAGCCGATGCAGGCCAAGCTGCTGCATGCGATCCAGAACCGCGCGATCACGCGGCTTGGGTCCAACGACCCGGTGGAACTCGATGTCCGGTTCGTCGCGGCGAGCAAGACCGATCTCGAGGCCGAAGCCGCGGCGGGCCGGTTCCGCAGCGATCTTCTCTACCGGCTCAATGTGGTCACGCTCCGCGTGCCGGACCTGACGGAACGCCGCGAGGACATTCCGCGCCTGTTCGTGCAATTGGTCAACGAGGCGGCTGCCCGCTACAAGCGGCCCGCTCCCGACGTGCCAGGCGCGGTCCTCAACGCTGTCTCGGCCCGCACCTGGCCGGGCAATGTGCGCGAACTGCGCAACGCGGCCGACCGGTTCGCGCTCGGCCTCGATCTGGCGATCGGCGACGGTGCGGTTGGCGCAACGCCCGTTGAAGGCAGGGCCAACCTTTCCGACAAGGTCGCCGATTTCGAGCGCGCGCTGATCGCGGCAAGCCTGACCGCCCATGGCGGCAGCCTGAAGGAGACCTATGAGGCGCTCGGCCTGTCGCGCAAGGCGCTCTACGAGAAGATGCAGAAGTACGGGCTCGACCGCGCCGCCTTCATTGAGACCGAAGACGCCATCTGAGTGGCTTTTGCAGCCAATGTGTCGTTTCCGACACACGATCACCGCCCGATTGTCCCCTGTGGCGCCCATCGACCCAATATCGACCGGCCCGGCCCCGCCAATCGGGCTCGCCGCCCTTGCATGGTGACCGCTCAATGCCCGATGCCCCGTCTGCGCCCGCCAGCCGGGCGCTCGGGTGGGGAGGAACCATCGCTTACGGACCGGTCCGCCCGGTGCCGGCTCGCGCAACACCGCGCGAACGGCCGAACGATCCGAACAGGAGGAATTCATGAAACTGTCAATTTTGATGGCCGCCGTTGCGAACGTCGCCGTCACCGCCTCCGGCGCCCTCGCCCAGGACCGCGAAGGCTGGCCGGAAAGCTTCACCGTCGGCACCGCCTCGCAGGGCGGAACCTATTTTGCGTACGGCTCGGGCTGGGCAAACCTGGTGGCCGAGGAACTGGGCATCTCCGGCGGCGGCGAAGTCACCGGCGGCCCGATGCAGAACATGGCGCTGGTGCACACCGGCGAAGCGGCGTTCGGCATGACCACGATGGGGCCGGCCGCCGAATCGATCGGCGGCACCAACCCGATCGCCCCCGGCCTTGAGATGACCAATGCCTGCGCGATGTTTCCGATGTACCAGACGCCCTTCTCGGTGACGGCTTTGTCGTCGTCGGGAATCGAATCGATAGCCGACATCCCCGCCGGCGCAAAAATCGGCTTCGGTCCCGCCGGCTCGACATCCGACACCTACTTCCCGCGCATGATGGAAACGCTCGGCGTCGAATTCGAGCGCCGCAATGGCGGCTGGTCGGATCTGGGCGGCCAGCTTCAGGACGGCCTTCTGGACGTTATCGCGTTCGCAGCCGGCGTTCCGGTCCCCGCGGTCAGCCAGCTTGAAGTGCAGACCGACGTGAACATCATCGAGTTCACCGCCGAAGAGCAGGCCGCCATCATGGAAGCCTTCCCGGTTTCCGAGTTCATGATCGCCGCCGACACCTACACGACGCTTGAAGCCGATGCGCGGTCGGTGTCGATGTGGAACTTCGCCATCGCCAATTGCGATCTGCCGGCAAGCTTCGTTGAAGCGGTGGTCGATGTCGTCATGTCGGACAATGAGCGGATGGTAAACATTCACCGTGCCGCCCGATCGACCCTGCCGGAGAACTGGACCAAGAACACCGTGATGAAATGGCATCCCGGTGCGGCCAAATGGTTCACGGACAATGCCGGCGCGGACATCCCTGCCGACATGATCCATGGCGGCTGACGTCCACATCAATCCAGCGAGCCGGGCCGCCCGAGGGCGGCCCGCTTTGCATGGGCCGCAGCACCTAGCGGTCGATGCTCTTGCCGGCGGGCACGAACCGCTCGATGGCAAGGCGCACCGGCGTCGCCACGCCATCCTCGATCCGCGTGACGGCGAGCAGATAATCGCCCGGTGCGATCCGCGTGGCGATCAGGCTGTCCGTGTTGCCCTGCCCCACATCGTCATTGTGCATGATCGTCCGGCCCAGTTCGTCGAACAGCGTGATCGCCGGATCGATCTCGCCGAGCGCCACCGCCTCGATCACCATCATGCCGCTCGCCGGCACCGAAAAGCGCAGCCAGACCGCGTCCTTGTCGAGCACGACATCCTCGATCAGCCGGCCATCGGCCGCACCGAGCGCCATGACCGGATGATCGCTGCCGGGGGGCGGCGCGGCCTTTCCCGTCGCGTAGAGCCGCGACAGCACGGCCTCCACGCTGTGCGGCACGAGGCTGACGCGCACCGGCGCGTTCTCGTCCGACAAGGCGCGCAGGCCGATGCAGTAATCGCCCGCCGGCAGCGCCGCCGGAAAATCGAGCCGCGCGTTGCGGCCGTCCGCATCGTCGTTCTCGCCAAGGAGCGCGCCGTCGCCGTCGAACAGGTGCAGCACGGGATCGGCGGGCGTGCCCTCGGCATAGATCGTCATCGCCGTCGGCTCGGCCAGCGTGAAACGATAGGCCGGCGTCTGCCGAACCGATGCCGTCGCCGACAGGCCCTCGCCCGAAAGCCCGGCGATCGGACCGTCATGCAGATCGGCCGCTTCGGCGCCGGGCGCGCAGGCCTGGCTGACGGACGTTTCGGTGCCCGGCCTCATCGGCTCATGGCTGGTCAAGCCGACGCGTATGTCGGCGGTCTGGCCGCTGCCGCTGTAGCTCGACGTCACCAGACAATAGGTGCCTGGCGCCAATTCGGTCTCGGCCATCGAGCCCGCCCCCTCGCCGCTGTCATCGTCGGTGAGGATGCGCGCGCCCGCATCGCCGAACAGTTCGATCACCGTGTCGCCGCCATCGGTCGGCTGCGCCTCAAGACGCACCTGCGCCGTTTCGCTGACCGCGAACAGCGTGACGATGTTTTCGCCGCGCGCGCTGACGCCCGACACATCGAACGGCGCACTGGCCGTTGCGATGTCGGACATGTCCGCATCACCGCCCGCCCATGCGCCATCGTCGCCGATGCCGCCGCAGATCTGATCCTGCGCCGCGGCGACCGACGCCAAGCCGAAAATCGCAACCAATGAAATCATCAATCTGAGAACCATGACCGCTCTCCTTCCCGAAAATGCGTTGTTCAAAATGGTGCCGGCGGCCGGAACGATCCGCCGCCCGGCTTCTCTTGTGCAGGGTCAATTTGACCTCAGTACATCAGGGACGGAAAAATGTCGCGGCCAGCGGTCCGCAAGCGGGAGGGCAGCACGGTGACAAGTCAAACCAAGGAACATGACGATGGCGCGGTCATCGCGGACGGCGTCGACGAGGAACCGGTCGAGAGCAACCGGCGCCTTTACGAGGGACGGACCTATCTGCTCGTAAGTCTGGTCGCCACGGTCTATGCCGCCTTCCACATGGCCGCCTTGAACGGGCTGTCGATCTCGGAGCTGACCGGCGGTGCCGTCGTCATCCCCTTCCTGCCCACCTTCCCGATGGAGACCTGGAATTTCCGGATCGTCCATATCGCCGGCGCGCTTGCGCTGGGTTTCCTGCTGTTCAGCGGCACGCGCTTTGCGCCCGACGACCGGCAGGGCGGCGGCGCGCTTTTCACCGGCGCGGCGATGATCCTGATGCTGCCGGCGCTGTTCGCGCTTGGCATGGCGCTGTCCTTTTCGGTCGAGATATCGGGCGGCGTGATGTGGAACGGCATCGATGAACGGATCAGGTTCAACGAGACCTGGCTGTTCGGCGCGCCGCTGATGGCCGCAACCGTCGGCGCCATCGCACTGTCCTGGTTCGACCGGCGCCCTCGCGGCGCCATCAACCCGCTCGATCTGGTGCTGGCGGTCTGTGGCGTTGCCGTCGCCGCTTATCTGATCACGATCTACGGCACCTTGATGCGCAATTCGACCGGCACGCCCTTCGCGCCGATAGGCATTTCGATCGCGGCCGTTGCCGGCGCGCTTCTGATCATGGAACTGACGCGGCGGGTCGCCGGCATGGCGCTGGTGGTCATCTCGCTCGTCTTCCTCGTCTATGTCTTCACCGGCCAGCACCTGCCGGGCTTTCTCAATTCGCCGGCCATTTCCTGGCAGCGCTTCTTCAGCCAGGTCTACACCGACGCCGGCATCCTCGGGCCGACGACGGCGGTCTCGTCCACCTACATCATCCTGTTCATCATCTTCGCCGCCTTCCTGCAGGCGTCCAAGGTCGGTGACTATTTCGTCAACTTCGCGTTCGCGGCCGCCGGGCGCGCGCGCGGCGGGCCGGCCAAGGTCGCCATCTTCGCCTCGGGCCTGATGGGCATGATCAACGGCACCAGCGCGGGCAATGTCGTCGCCACCGGTTCGCTGACGATCCCGCTGATGAAGAAGGTCGGCTATCACAAGAAGACCGCAGGCGCGATCGAGGCAGCCGCCTCGACGGGCGGGCAGATCATGCCGCCCATCATGGGCGCCGGCGCGTTTATCATGGCCGAGATCACCGGCATTCCCTACACCGACATCGCCGTCGCCGCGCTCATTCCGGCAGTTCTCTACTTCGTGTCGATCTATTTCATGGTCGATTTCGAAGCGGCGAAACTGGGCATGCGCGGCATGCGCGAGGACGAACTGCCCAAGTTCCGCGACATGGTGCGGCGCGTCTTCCTGTTCATCCCGATCATCATCCTGATCTATGCGCTGTTCCAGGGCTATTCGGTCATCCGCGCCGGCACGCTCGCCACCGCCGCCGCCGCCGTGGTGAGCTGGTTCACGCCCTACCGGATGGGCCTGCGCTCCATCGTCAAGGCGTTCAACATTGCCGGCGTCATGTCGATCCAGATCATCGCGGTGTGCGCCTGCGCGGGCATCATCGTCGGCGTCATCTCGCTGACCGGCGTCGGCGCCCGCTTCTCCAACCTGCTGCTCGGCCTGGCCGAAGCCTCGCAATTGCTGGCGCTGGTCTTTGCCATGTGCATCGCCATCCTTCTGGGCATGGGGATGCCGACGACCGCCGCTTATGCCGTTGCCGCATCCGTCGTTGCGCCGGGCCTTGTCGAACTGGGCATCCAGCCGCTGGTCGCCCACTTTTTTGTCTTCTACTTCGCGGTCGTCTCGGCGATCACGCCGCCGGTGGCGCTGGCCTCCTATGCGGCGGCGGGCGTTTCGGGCGCCAACCCGATGGAGACCTCGGTCGCCTCGTTCAAGATCGGCATCGCCGCCTTCGTCGTGCCGTTCATGTTCTTCTACAATTCGGCGCTCCTGATGGAGGCGCACACGCTGGAGATCATTCGCGCGTTCCTGACGGCGATGCTCGGCGTGTTCCTGCTCGCCTCAGGCGTGCAGGGTTGGTTCTTCGGCAAGAAGACGGTCTGGTTCCTGCGCGCCGCCTTGATCGGCACCGCCCTGGTCTTGATCGAGGGATCGGTGATCACCGATGTGATCGGCATCGGCATGGCGGTACTGGTCTTCTTCGTCCAGCGCGTCATCAAGCCCAAGGAGGGGCTGTCGATCCGGGTCCGCGGCGCGGACTGACACGATCCATGACCTAAGCCGGCGCGGGAAAGCCGCCGGCCTTCATCACCTGTCCGGGAATCGCGTGGCCGAGCTTTCCTTCGAGCCATTGGGCCGTCTCGATGCAGGCTTGTAGGTCGAGCCCGGTCGCAATGCCGGCGCGGTCGAGCATGTAGACCAGATCCTCGGTGGCGATGTTGCCGGTGGCGGCCGGCGCGAACGGGCAGCCGCCGACGCCGCCAAGGCTTGAATCGAGCGTCGTGGCCCCGGCCTCGATCGCCGCCCAGGCGTTGGCGATACCGGTGTTTCGCGTGTTGTGGAAATGGCAGCGGATCGGCACGTCCGGATAGCGATCCCGCACCGCGCCGACCCGCTCGGCCACATCGCGCGGTGTCGCAACGCCAATCGTGTCGGCCAGAGCGATCTCTCGCGGCAACGTCGCGGCGATAGCCTCGACCAGAGACAGAACGCGATCGAGCGACACCTCACCTTCGAACGGGCAGCCGAACGCGGTGCCGATGGTCACGCCAATCGGGATTTTTCCCTGTGCGTTGTCGGCAATCGTGGTGAGTTGCCGCGCCGTTTCGAAAGCATCGGCGCCCTGGTTGCGGCGGTTGAACGTATCGGACGCCATCACCGCGAAATTGACCTCGTCGACATCGGCCGCAACGGCCCGCTCGAACCCGCGCTCGTTCAGCGCAAGACCGACATAGGTAACGTCGTCGCGCGCCGGCAAGCCGGCCATCACCGCCTCCGCGTCGGCCATTTGCGGCACCTTCTTCGGATTGACGAAGCTTGCCACCTCCATGCGCCGCACGCCCGCGTCGAGCGCCTTGCCGATCAGCGCCAGCTTGTCTTCTGTCGACAGCAACGTCTTTTCATTCTGGAGCCCGTCGCGCGGCGACACTTCCACGATCTCGATGGTCGTCATCGTCTTTCTCCGGCCTGCACCGTTCGCATCCGGCACCGGACATGCGGCCGGCGGCCATGCCTGTCAACAAGGGCGCGCAAACCGCTTGATCAATTCTTGAGAATACGTATTCTCAGGCCAACAGGGAGTGATTGCCATGTCGATCCGTCATCTCAAGACCGCCAAGCCGGAAACCGAACGCGCCGAGGACGATGCCAGGGTGCGCGCCATCGTCGAGCAGACGCTCGCCGACATCGAGGCGCGCGGCGATGCGGCCGTGCGCGACCTGTCGGAGAAGTTCGACAATTACACGCCGCCGGCGTTCAAGCTCTCGCAAGGCGAGATCGAGGCGCTGCTGGCACGGGTTTCACCCCGCGACATGGACGACATCCGGTTCGCCCAGGAGCAGGTGTGCAACTTCGCACAGGCCCAGCGCGATTCGATGCTGGACATCGAGGTCGAGACGCTGCCCGGCGTCATCCTCGGCCACAAGAACATCCCCGTCCAGTCGGTCGGCTGCTATGTGCCCGGCGGCAAGTTCCCGATGGTCGCCTCCGCCCACATGTCGGTTGCCACCGCATCGGTCGCCGGCGTGCCGCGCATCGTCGCCGCCACCCCGCCCTTCAAGGGCGAGCCGAACCCGGCCGTCATCGCCGCCATGCATCTGGGCGGCGCGCACGAGATTTTCGTCCTTGGCGGCATCCAGGCCGTCGGCGCGATGGCCATCGGCACCGAAACCATCGATCCGGTGCACATGCTGGTCGGTCCGGGCAACGCGTTCGTCGCCGAAGCCAAGCGGCAGCTCTTCGGCCGGGTCGGGATCGACCTGTTCGCCGGTCCGACCGAGACCATGGTGATCGCCGACGAGACGGGCGCGGACGCCGAACTGTGCGCCACAGACCTGCTCGGCCAGGCCGAGCACGGCTACAATTCGCCCGCCGTTCTCGTCACCAACTCCGAAAAGCTCGCGCGTGACACGCTCGCCGAAATCGATCGCCTCCTCAACATCCTGCCGACCGCCGACACGGCATCGAAAAGCTGGGAGGATTATGGCGAGGTGATCGTCTGCGACAGCTATGACGAGATGCTGGCCGTCGCCGACGACATCGCCTCCGAGCATGTGCAGGTGATGACCGATCGCGACGACTGGTTTCTTGAAAAGATGACCTGCTACGGCGCGCTTTTCCTGGGCGCGCGCACCAATGTCGCCAATGGCGACAAGGTGATCGGCACCAACCACACGCTCCCGACGAAGAAGGCAGGCCGCTATACGGGCGGGCTGTGGGTCGGCAAGTTCCTGAAGACCCATTCCTACCAGAAGGTTCTGACCGACGAGGCCGCTGCGATGGTCGGCGAATATTGCTCGCGGCTGTGCATGCTGGAAGGCTTCGTCGGCCATGCCGAACAGGCCAATGTGCGCGTGCGCCGCTATGGCGGGCGCAACGTGCCCTATGGCGCCGCCGCCGAACCCAAGCTGGCCGCCGAGTGACCCGCAATGGACTCTGACCGATCCGATCCGCCAAGAGGCGGGCCCGGCAAGGTGACATCGCACGATGTCGCCGCACGCGCCGGCGTCAGCCAGCCGACGGTCAGCCGCGTCTTCTCGTCGGACCCCAAGGTCTCGCCCGATCTGGCCAGGCGCGTGCGCCGGGCAGCCGACGAGCTGGGCTACCGGCCCAACCGCCTCGCCCGATCCCTGATCACCGGTCGGTCGCGTACGATCGGGCTCGTCCTCGCCTATCTCGACAACCCCTTCTACGCCGAGGCCATCGCACACCTCTCCGCCGCGTTGGAAGCGCGCGGCTATCACATCATGGTCCGCATCGCATCCAACCTCGCCGAAGAGGTCGACGGCGTCGTCGACGACATGGTCGACCACCAGGTCGATGGCATCATCCTTGCGTCGGTCTCCATGTCCAACGCGCTGACCGGGCGCCTGCGCGACGCGAAAATCCCCTTCGTCCTGTTCAACCGGGGTCAGGAAGACGCTTCGCTCGCCACCGTCACCTCGGCCAATTTCGATGGCGGCCGGCGCGCCGCCCACTTCCTCGCCGCCGGCGGACACGAACGCATCGCCCATATTTCCGGCTGGCAGAAATCGCTCAACGGCCGCGATCGGCAAGCGGGCTTTGTCGCCGGCTTGGCCGAAAACGGCCTTGAACCGATCGACATCATCGACAGCCATTACAGCCGCGACATCGCCGCCGCTGCCACGCGCGAACTGTTCAAGGGCACGATCCGGCCCGACGCCATCTTCGCCGGCAATGATCATATGGCGTTTGCGGTGACCGAGACGCTTCGCTTCGGCCTTGGCCTGAAGGTTCCGGGAGATGTTTCCGTTATCGGTTATGACGATGTGGCGATGGCGGCCTGGCCGAGCTTCGACCTGACGACGCTGCGCCAGCCGGCCCGGCGCATGGCCGAGAGCGCCTCCGCGCTTCTGCTTGACCTGATCGCCGGCAAGGCGCCGAAGCGCAACCGCATCGAGATCGACAGCGAACTCATCGTGCGCGGCAGTGCCCGAATACCGCCCGGCTGGAAACGCAGCGCGAGAACCGGACCTTCACCAAATGGCGCGCTTTCGCACGCCCCAAGGAGACCAAAATGACACCGCAAGAGCTTGACGCGCGCATCGTCCGCTATGGCGATCTGGTGCCCTGCAAGACCGCCTTCATCGACGCCCACACGCCGGGCTCCGACCAGAAGGAAAATTTCACCATCATCGGCGGTGGTGTCTCGGAAAGCCCCGATCAGCATGTCCACATCAAGGACACGCCCGGCTTCAACATCGGCGCGGCCGGCCAGCCGCCCAAATGCCGCAACTCGCTGCATTCCCACCGCACGGCGGAAGTGTTCTTCGTCCTCAAGGGGCGCTGGCGCTTTTTCTGGGGCCGCTGGGGCACTGCCGGCGAAGTCGTGCTCGAAGAAGGCGACATCTTCAATATCCCGACAGGCATTTTCCGCGGCTTCGAGAACATCGGCACCGACTATGGAATGATCATGGCGATCCTGGGCGGCGACGATGCCGGCGGCGGCGTGATCTGGGCGCCGCAGGTGATCGAGGATGCGCGCGACCACGGGCTGGTGCTCGCCGAAACCGGCCGGCTCTACGACACCAAGAAAGGCGAGGCCCTGCCGGACGGCGTTTCGCCGATGCCGCTTCTCACGGACGAGGAACTGAAGACTTATCCCGAACCCGCCGCCGCCGACGTGATCCCCGGTTTCGTCGCCCGCTATTGGGACCTGATGGCGCTCGCCGCCGGCGAGCCGGCCAGGGTGATCGGCCCCGATGCCGTGCTCAAGGACCGGCCGGGCTTCGAGGTCGATTTCATCACACGCGGCTCGATACCCGAAGATGCGACCACCACGGACCGGCACGAAGTGCTGATGCCGGTGCGCGGCCACTGGAAGCTGACCGTCGACGGCGTTGCGACCGTGCTCAATCCCGGCGACACATGCGCGGTCCCGCCCGGTTCGGCGCGCAGTCTCGCCCCGGCCATGACGGGAGAAGCCAGCCTCTACCGCATCCGCAACACGGACGATCCGGCCGGCGCGACCAAAGCCGGCTGAACGCCTGTACCATCTGAACGCAAACGGCCGGTCGCCATCGACCGGCCGTTACAATTGCCGCGGGGTGCGGACGGCTCAGACGCCGCCCATGCAGACATATTTCATTTCGAGATAATCGTCGGCGCCGTACTTGGAGCCCTCGCGGCCGAGACCCGACTGTTTGACACCGCCGAACGGCGCGCCCTCGTTGGAGATGATGCCGGTGTTGACGCCGACCATGCCATATTCGAGCGCCTCGGCCACCCGCCACACGCGCGACAGGTCACGCGCGTAGAAATAGGCGGCGAGCCCGAACTCGGTCGCGTTGGCCTGCTCGATCACGTCCTCGACCGTGTCGAAGCGGAACAGCGGCGCCACCGGTCCGAACGTTTCCTCGCGCGCGACCTTCATCTCGCGCGTGACGTTGCGCAGAACGGTCGGCTGGTAGAACAGCGCGCCGGCGTTCGACCGGCTTCCGCCGGTGACCAGTTTGGCGCCCTTCGAAAGCGCATCGGCGACATGGTCTTCCACCTTGGCCAGCCCCGCCTCGTCGATCAGCGGCCCCATATCGACACCGTCCTCGAACCCGTCGCCACCCTTGAGCGCTTCCGCCTGCGCCGCGAACTTTTCGGCAAACGCGTCATAGACGCTGTCCTGCACATAGATGCGATTGGCGCAGACGCAGGTCTGGCCGGCATTGCGGTATTTCGACATGATCGCGCCTTTGGCGGCCGCATCGAGATCGGCATCGTCGAAGACGATGAACGGCGCGTTGCCGCCCAGCTCAAGGCTCAGCTTAAGAATCTGGTCGGCGCCCTGCCGCATCAGGATGCGGCCCACTTCGGTCGACCCGGTGAAGCTGAGCTTGCGAAGCTTGGGATTGGCGCACATTTCCTTGCCGACCTCGGACCCGCTCGTGCCGACGATCAGGTTGAACAGCCCCGCCGGCAGGCCCGCTCGCTCGCACAGGACCGCGATCGCAATGGCCGACAGCGGCGTCTGTGCGGCCGGCTTTGAGACGACGGCGCAACCGACCGCCAGCGCCGGCGCCATCTTGCGCGCCAGCATGGCGTTCGGGAAGTTCCACGGCGTGATCATGCCGACGACGCCGACCGGCTGCTTGAGGACGACAACACGCTTGTCGGCCTGCTGGCCAGGCAGCACGTCGCCATCGATCCGCTTGGCCTCTTCGGCGAACCATTCCAGATAGGACGCGCCATAACGGATTTCGCCGCCGGCCTCGCCCACCGGCTTGCCCATTTCCGAGGTCAGGATGACCGCCAGATCGTCGACATGGGCAAGCATCAGATCATTGAGCTTGCGCAGCATCGCCGACCGCTCCTTGGCGGTCTTGGCGGCCCATTGCTTCTGCGCCACATAGGCCGCATCGATCGCCCGCGCAGTCTCGGCGGCGCCCATGTCCGGCAGGGTGGCGATCGTCTCGCCATTGGCCGGATTGGTGACACCGAACGCCTTGCCGCTGTCGGATTTTGCGATCCACTCGCCGTTCAGATAGCCGGCGGCCGGCAGCAGGCCGGGGTCTGTGAGTTTGCCCAGAAGTTTATCGGAAATCGCCATTCATGCCTCCCGTGCAGCGCGGATGGACGCTTCGAGAATGTCGAGCGCCTCGGAGAAAATCTCGTCCTGGATCGTGATCGGTGCGAGAAACCGGATGACGTTGCCATAGACGCCGCACGTCAAAAGGATCAAGCCCCGCGAAAAAGCTTCGGTGCGGACGCGGGTTGCAAACGCCGCATCGGGGGATTTGGTTGCCGCATCGTTGAATTCGACCGCGTTCATGAAACCCGGCCCGCGAATATCGGCGATCTCCGGTACGTCGTCCCGCAGGCTTTCGAGGCGCTGCTTGAGGCGCGCGCCAAGCTGGTCTGCCCGCGCGCACAGCCCCTCCTCCTCGATCACGTCGAGCACCGCATGGGCTGCGGCGATGCCGATCGGACTGCCGCCATAAGTACCGCCAAGACCGCCCGGCGCCGGCGCATCCATGATGTCCGCCTTGCCTGTCACCGCGGCCAGCGGGAAGCCGCCGGCCAGGCTCTTGGCCATGGTCACCAGATCCGGCTCGATGTCATAATGTTCGGTCGCAAGCAGTTTGCCCGTGCGCGCAAAGCCCGTCTGCACCTCGTCCATGATCAGCAAAATGCCGTGCTCGTCGCAGATTTCACGCAGGCGCCGGAGGAAGCGCGCGGGCGCCTGGTAGAAACCGCCCTCGCCCTGCACCGGCTCTATGGCGATCGCCGCCACCCGCGCCGGATCGACATCGGCCTTGAAAAGCTTGTCGAGCGCGGCCAGCGCATCGTCCTCGGTCACGCCGTGCAGCGGCACCGGAAACGGCGCATGGAACACGTCCGCCGGCATCGCGCCGAAGCCCAGCTTGTAGGGCGCGACCTTGCCCGTCAGCGCCATGCCCATGAAGGTGCGGCCATGAAAGCCGCCCGAAAAGGCAATGACCGCGTTGCGGCCCGTCGCGGCCCGCGCGATCTTCACCGCGTTTTCGCACGCCTCCGCGCCGGTCGTCACGAACACCGTTTTTTTCGGCGTCGGACCCGGCACGATTGCGTTCAGACGCTCGGCGAGCGCGACATAGTTCTCATAGGGCACCACCTGATGGCAGGTGTGCGTGAAGCGTTCCAGCTGGCCACGCACGGCTTCCATCACCTTCGGATGCCGGTGCCCGGTGTTCAGAACCGCGATACCCGAGGCGAAATCGATAAAGCGTTGGCCCTCGGCATCCCAGATTTCCGCATTCTCCGCGCGGTCCGCATAGACCTGTGTCATCATGCCGACACCGCGCGCAATGGCGTCCGTCCGGCGGGCCTGAATCTGGGCGTTGATCATGGCGGGCTCCTCAAAGCGAATATCGGTGCCAGCCTTTCAATATATGGATCAGATTGTCAAATATATTAATCACACTGCCGACGCACGCTTGCTCGAAACCGACCTGCCATGACACAAGATGAGCCATCGCATCGATCCGGGAGGGGCGCGTGACCGAAAACGAGGTGGCCGAACGCCTGCGCGGCGTCCGCGAGGAGCGCGGCCTGTCACAACGCCAACTGGCAGCCGCCGCCGGCATCACCGGCTCGATGATCTCGATGATCGAGCAGGGCCGCACCAGCCCTTCGGTCGCCACGCTCAAGAAGATCCTCACCGGGCTCGGCATGTCGCTGGGCGACTTTTTTGCCGACGACGAAACCTTCACAGGCCAATGGCACTACAAGGCCAATGAACTGCGCGAGATCAATCCCGAGACGACATTCGGCACCCAAAAGCCCGACGCGGCCAGCCGCATCAGTTTCCGCCAGGTCGGCGCGGCCGGCCAGAGCACAATCCAGATGCTGCACGAGCATTATCCGCCCGGCGCCGACACGGGTCCGGAACGCTATGCCCATGAGGGCGAGGAAACCGGCATCGTGATCGAGGGTGAAATCGAGATCACCGTGGGCGGAGATACACGGACCCTGACCAAGGGCGATGCCTATCTGTTCGACAGCCGACAGCCGCACCGGTTCCGCAACGTCTCCGGCAAGCCCTGCACCATCGTCAGCGCCTGCACCCCGCCGACATTCTGAGCTCGGTGGGGATCGGACGGCGGGCCCTTGTGCCCGGCGCACCGATGGACGATGAGACGGGAACGCCATCGAGCCTGCGCAGGGAAGACATGAACACACGCGAACTTCTCGGCCGCCTGATCGCCTTCGACACGGTCAGCCACCGGCCAAACATGCCGCTTATCGTCTTCTTGCGCGATCTTCTCGAAGACGCCGGCGCGGACGTTCAGCTGATCTCCGATGAGACGGGCACCAAAGCCAATCTCTACGCCACGATCGGCCCACACGACCGGCCCGGCATCGCCCTTTCGGGGCACACCGATGTCGTGCCGGTCGAGGGCCAGGCCTGGACCGTCCCGCCGTTCGAGATGACCGAGCGCGACGGCAAACTGTTCGGACGCGGCACGGCAGACATGAAGGGCTTTGTCGCCGCCGCGACCGCCGCTGCCTTGAAGGTGGCCCGAACCGATCTGCAAACACCGCTGCATCTGGCGTTCTCGCACGATGAGGAAATCGGCTGCATCGGCGTGCGCAGCCTTATCGGCATGCTCGCCAAAGCGCCCTTCCGGCCGCGCTTCTGCATCGTCGGCGAGCCGACCTCCATGCAGGTGGGCACCGGCCACAAGGGCAAGACCGCATTGCGCGCCGTCTGCACCGGACGCGAGGCCCATTCCGCGCTGGCGCCGACCGGCGTCAACGCCATCCATCTGGCGACCGATCTGGTGGCCCGTCTGCGCCAAATGCAGGCAGACATCGCCGACCGGGGGGCGTCGGACACCGCCTATGACATTGCCTACACGACCGTGCACGCCGGCATCATAACCGGCGGCGTGCAGGTCAACATCGTCCCCAATCGCTGTGTCCTCGACTTCGAGATCCGCAATCTCGCCGAGGACGATCCGGCGGCGATGATCGCTTCGATCAGTGAAGCCGCACACGCGATTGCCGCGCAATATCATGACGTTGCGCCCGAAAGCGGAATCGAGATCGCAACGCTCTTTTCCTATCCCGGCCTTGAAACGCCCGTCGACGCCGACGTTGTGTCCTTCGTCAAATCGCTGACCGGCGGCAACGACACGATCAAGCTCGCCTACGGCACCGAAGGCGGGCTGTTTCACCGCGATCTCGGCATCCAGACGGTGATCTGCGGTCCCGGCTCCATGGCCCAGGGCCACAAGCCCGACGAGTTCGTGACGGTGGAACAGCTCGAACGGTGCGATGCGATGCTCGATGCACTGATCGACCGGCTCAAAGGCGGCGTCTAACCGTCCATATCCCGCAGATAGCTGTTCCGCTCCCGGCTCGCCGCAAAGGCATCGGGATCGACATCGGCGACGATCAGCGCATCGCCCTCGACCGGCGCCGATGCCAGCGCGGTGCCGTCGGGCGCGACGATGGTCGACATGCCCTGATAGGCAAAACGGCCATCGGTGCTGCAATTGTCCGCATAGGCGATGAAGAGCTGGTTCTCGAACGCGCGCACGGGAACCATGGTCGAGGCGATGAAGGCCGCGTCGGGCCCGAGCGGCAGGGCCGTCGGAACGGCGATCAGATCGGCGCCGGCCAGCGCCAGCCGCCGCACATTTTCCGGGAACTCCACGTCATAGCAGATCAGCATGCCGATCTTCAGCCCGCCAAGGGTGACGATCACGGTTTGCGGCGCCGCCGGATCGAACAGGTCCTTTTCGTAGGGCCCGTAGAGATGGGACTTGCGGTAGATGACGGGCGCCGCACCGCCCGTCACGAAGGCGGCGCTGTTGTGAAGGCACGCTTCGCCCTTTTCGGCGAACCCGGCCACGATTGCGATGTCGTGCGCTTCGGCCATCGCGCCGAGTTGCACGAGCGGCGCGTCACCGGGCGAAAGGCCGGCCATGGCCTCTCCCGCGCCATAGCCGCCGAGCGCCAGTTCGGGCGCGACAAGCACTCGGGCGCCCATGTCCGAGGCACGCGCAGCCGCATCGCCGATGCGTGTCAGATTGGCATCCACATCGCCGGGCACGGCCTGCATCTGGAGGACAGCGACCCGCATCGTCAGCCCTCCGACCGCATCGCGCCCAGAAGCCGGCGGATATCGCCAAACCGGGCGATCAGGCCGAAGACCAGTGCGGCCAGCAGCACGAAGACGACCGATGCCGACGCCATGGTCGGCGTGTATCCGTAGCGCAGCGCATTGAAGACCTTGATCGGCAGCGTCTCGACGGTGAACCCCACCGTCATGTAGGCGATGATGTATTCGTTCAGCGACAGAACGAACGCAAACGCATAGCCCGAAATGATGTAGGGCACGATCAGCGGCAGGATGATGGTGCGCACGATGGTGCGGTCGTCGGCGCCCATGGTCGCCGCCGCTTCGAGCAGGGCGCGGTCGATGGTGGTGAAACCCAGTGAGATCGTCACCAGCGGCAGCGTCACGAAGAAGATGGCGTGGCTGATCACCGCCGTCACCGGCTGGCCGTAAATGCCCGCCGTCGCCCAGAAGCTGAGGAAGCCCAAGGCCGTGATCACCGGCGGCAGGATGAAGGGCGCAACCCCCAGAAGCCGGAACACGTTGGCCCAGGGCGCGATGCGGCGCCACAAAAAATAGGCCAGCGGCAGGGCGATGATCACCGCAAGCGCGGCGGCGAAAGCGGCCAGAAGGAGCGAGGCGACCAGCGCGCCGCGCCAGCCCGGATCGGTGAAGAGTTCGCCATACCAGGCCAGCGACAGGCCGTCCGGCGGGAAGGTCAGCGACTTCTTCTCGTTCACCGACACGCCGGCGACGACGATCAGCGGCATGGCGAGGAAAAGGCCGACCAGCCCCAGGAACACATGCTGCAGGATGCGGCCAGCCATCATGCCTCCCTTCGTCCGCCGGCCATCACCGTCAGGCCGACCAGCGCAAGCGAGATGAGGACAAGGAAGACCGCCATCGCCGCGGCGAACGGCATGTTGGATTGCAGGATCGCCTGATCGGTGATCAGCACCGACAGCGTCCAGTGCCGCGGCCGCCCCAGGATCTGCGGCAGCAGATATGAGCCGAGCGCGAAGACGAACACCATGATCAGCGTCGCGACAATCGTGTTGCGCAGGGCCGGGATCACCACGTTGAAGAACGCCCGTGTGGGCGAGGCGCCAAGCGTCCGCGCCGCTTCCATCAGCGTCGGGTCGAGCCGGACGATCGCCGGATAGAGGATCAGGATCGTGTAGGGCAGCGCCTGATAGACCATGCCCGTCAGCACGGCGCCGAAGCCGGGCAACAGCGCGCGCGGCGCCTCCATCAGCCCGATCGCGACGAACAGGTTCGTGATGCCAGCGGTCCGCGACAAAAGCGTCGACCAGGAAAAGCCGATGATCACCTCGGACAGGGACAGGACCGACAGGAGCGCGACCAGCCAGAGCGTCTGCGCGCGGCGCGAGGCGCGCGTCAGAAGGACCGTGAACGGCACCGACACCGCAACGCAGATGATGGCCACCAGGATCGCAAGCAGCAGCGAAAAGCCCAGCACCGATCCGAAAAAGGGCGACAGGAAGCGCGCATAATTGTCGAAGACGAAATCGGGCGAATAAAAGCCCGCCGGATTGCGCCGGAAGAAGCTGACCGCGAGCATGATCGAGAACGGGATCACGAAGAAGATCACCAGCATCGCGCCCGGAAAGACGATCGGCGCGTAATCGGCGGCGTTTCTGGGCGGTTCGCGCCTCATCGGGCAAGCACCACGCACGCCTCGGGCGGAAAGACGACGCCGACGGGATCGCCGGCCTTGATGCCGGTCCTGTCACGCGGTGTCGTCACGGCGACGATGGTCGTGCCGCCGATATTGACGAACGTCTCTATCGTCCCGCCCAGATCGCGCACAAAGGTCACGGTGCCGGCATGACCCTCGCCTGGACTGGCGATGTGCACGTCCTCGGGCCGGATCGAGATGCGCCCCTGGCCCAGCCCGTCGGGCGCTTGAAGGCCGGCAATTACCCCGCCGAGCACCTCAAGGCGCCCCGCGCCGTCGGTCCGGAAATCGAGCAGGTTGGTCGATCCGATGAAGTCGGCGACGAACGCATCGGCCGGCTGCCGGTAGATCTCAACGGGCGCCGCCGCCTGCCGTATGCGCGCTTCGCCCATAACGACCACCAGATCGGCCATCGTCATCGCCTCGCGCTGGTCATGGGTCACGACGATGGTCGTGATTCCCAATTGCTGCTGCAACTGGCGCAACTCGACCTGCATCGCTTCGCGCAGCTTGGCATCGAGCGCCGAAAGCGGCTCGTCCAGCAGGAACAGTTTCGGCGAGAGCGCGAGCGCGCGGGCGATCGCGACGCGCTGGCGCTGGCCGCCCGACAATTGCGAGATGCCCCGGTCGGCATAGCCGGACAGATGGATCAGCTCCAGAAGCTCGTCGACGCGCGCCCTCTGTTTGACGCTGTCGATACCGCGAATGCGCAGCGGATAGGCGATGTTCTCGCCCACATCGAGGTGCGGAAACAGCGCCAGCGACTGGAACACCATGCCCAGATTGCGCTTGTGCGTGGGCACGGGCGTCATGTCCTGGCCATCGATGACGATGGACCCGTCCGTCGGCTCCTCGAGCCCCGCGATCATGCGCAAAAGCGTCGTCTTGCCGCAGCCGGACGGTCCCAGCAAGCATACGAACGTGCCGTCCGGAACGTTCAGATTGATGCTGTCCACCGCCGTGAACGTGCCAAACCGCTTGGTCACGTCACGCAGTTCAAGGCCCGACATCGCGCCCCCCGCTCATGTGATGGCACCCCGCCCCGGCGATCCCCGCGGCGGGGCGGGATCGCAAAATCAGCCGACGATCAGCTCGGTCCATTTCTGGTTCAGCCAGTCGCCCTTCTCCGTGTAAAGATCGTAGCGCGGCACGATCGGATCGATCTCGGACGACACGGCCGAGAACTCCTCGTCGGTCAGGTCGAGCACGCCGCGTGCAAGCGTCGGCGCGGTGCCCACCTTGCGCGACAGCAGACCCTGGGTTTCCGGCCGGCTCATGAAGTCGATGAAGACATGGGCTTCGTCCGACTTGACGGACGCGCGCGACAGGCACCAATTGCCCGAATCCAGAATGCCGCCCTCCTTGGGGAAGGTCGACCGCACCGGATGGCCATCGGCGGCCGCAAGGCCCGTCACATCGTGGTAGTACTGCCCCATCGGGATCTCGCCCGACTTCAGCGCCTGCTCGAACTGCGCCTCGTCGCGGTACCACAACCGCACGTTCGGCTTGACCTCGGCGAGCTTCTCGAACGCGGCCAACTGGCCCTCTTCGGTGTCGAGCGCATCGGTTCCGCCCATATGCGTCTTGGCCGTCACCTCGAGCAGGAACGAGTTCGAGACCAGCGCAAGAAGGCCGAGCTTGTCCGCATTGGCCTCGTCCCACAGCGCCATCCAGCTTTCCGGCGCCTCGGGATAGGTGTCGGTGTTGGTGACCAGCGTGATGTACCAGGCAACGGCGCCGACCCCGGCCAGCCGTCCATCGGGATATTCGGCGACGAAGGTCGGCAGAAGATCGTCGAAATTGGAAATGCGTGACGGGTCCAGCGGCGCCCAAAGATCGGTGGTCATGCCGCGGCGGGTCGGCGTCTGTGCCATCATCGACACGTCGGCCGGAGCCTGGCCGGCACGGGCCGCCTGCTCGAGCTGCACCAGCCAGGCCTCGCCGGTCGGCTCGGCGATCGATTCAACGGCAATGCCGGTCTCTTCGGTGAAGACCGGGAAGATGTTGGCGTCGAACGAATCCTTGAAGTAGCCGCCATAGACGCCGACCTTCAGCGAGCGGTCCTGGGCCCGCAGGATGGACGGCATGGCCAACGTGCCGGCCATCGCCGCCGCGCCGCCAAGCACCGTGCGCCGGCGCATCGCCTTGTTGAACAATTCAGTCATCATCGTCTCCCTTGTGCGTTTGAGCGCCCGGCGCATCGGCACCGCCGCCGCATGGCCCGTCTGTCCCGTCTATGTGTTTATCGCGCCGATGGCCGGGCTGAAAACCATCAGGCTCAATATCTCGAACAACACCTGCGCGCCCGCATGCGCCGTGTTCGTGGTCGCATCATATTGCGGCGCCACCTCGACCACGTCGCCGCCGACCAGGTTGACACCCTTGAGCGCGCGCAGCAATTCAAGAACCTCGCGTGTCGTCAGGCCGCCCACTTCCGGCGTTCCCGTGCCCGGCGCAAACGCCGGATCGATGGAATCGATGTCGAACGACAGGTAGACCGGGCCGTCGNCTCATGCCGCTTTCCGCCGAGAACTCCCACAGATATTCCGCCGAACCCCGAATGCCGATCTGGATCGTCCGCTCGGGATCGAGAACGCCGTCGAGCACCGCGTTGCGGAACGGTCCGCCATGATGGAACTTGGTGCCATCGAACGCGCCGCCCGTATCGCAGTGGGCGTCGATATGGATCATGCCGACCGGACGTTCACGCCCGACGGATTTGAGGATCGGATGGCTGATCGAATGATCGCCGCCGGCGGCCAGCGGGGCAACGCCGGCGGCGACGATCGCATCGACATAGCGTTCGATGTCGTCATGGCTCTGTTCGAGCCGAAAACGGCTGGCAAACGGCACGTCGCCAATGTCGGCGACAGCCAGATCGAAAGCCGGCGCCGTCTCCAGCACGTGATTGTAGGGTCCGATCCGTTCGATGGCGCGCAAAGCCCTGGGCCCGAACCGCGAACCGTTCCGGTTGGTGACGCCGAGGTCCATAGGCACGCCGAACAGGGCGACCTGAAGCCCCGACAGGTCGGGTGCTGCGGGATCGATCGGCCGGTAGGGCGCGCTGAGAAGCGTGGGCAGCCCCGCATAGGGAGCAAGGCGCGTGCCGTCCTTCGAAAAGATACGGTCTCCGACCGCGCGGAATGCGCGATCGTGAATTTGCCCGCCATGGCCCTCGCCATACTTGTCGCGCAGGGCATTCAGCTTCTTTTCGTTCATGCCGCTCCACCGCCGAATTGACGATGAAAGCGTCGCAAGCGTCCTTTGAAAAATCAATTGATATTGTTAGAGAGATTTCTGTGAACATTTCTCACATCAATGACAGCATATGAAACGCCGCCTGCCCCCGCTCAATCCGCTGCGCGCCTTCGAGGCGACCGCCCGCAACCGGTCGCTGACCAAGGCCGCGCTTGAACTGTCGGTCACCCATGGCGCGGTCAGCCACCAGATCAAGGCGCTGGAAGCGGCACTCGGAGTTTCCTTGTTCCGCCGCGAGGGCCGTCAGCTCGATCTGACCGAACACGGCGCCGAACTGCTGCCGTCGGTTTCCTCGGCCTTCGACGAAATCGCGGCGGCCACCACGCGGATGACCCGTCCGGCAACCTCGGGCAGCCTTTCGGTCTCCTGCGTTCCGGCGCTTTTGTCGCTCTGGCTGATCCCGCGGCTGACCGATTTCACCGCCCGCTTCCCGCAGGTCCGCCTGAGCGTGCATGCGGGCAACGACGCCGGACAGATCCAGAATCCGGACATCGACATCGCCATCCTTTATGGCGATGGCAGCTGGCCCGACTGCTGGGTCAGGCTGTGGACGCGGCTGAACCTTTTTCCGGTGGTCAGCCCGTCATTGCTCAACACCCATCCGGTTCGGTCGGTTCGCGACATCGCAAAACATACCATCCTGCACGCCGACGACGGCATGGAGTGGCGGACGTGGCTGACCGCCGCCGATGCGCTCGACCTGGAGCGCGGTCCGCACCATTTCATGAGCGATGCCCGCCTTGCCATGGAGGCCGCACTCGTCGGCCATGGCGTGGCCCTTGGCGACAGCCTGACGGTCGCCGGCATGCTCAAACGGGGCCAGTTGGTGGCGCCGCTCAATCTTGCCGTGCCAGCGTCTCACAGCTTCTTTCTGGCCTGCCGCAACGATGTGCGCGCCGCGCCGATCGTCGAGATGTTCATCACCTGGCTGACCGAGCAGATCGAGGAACCCGACGCGCGCGTCGAACCGCATCTCGTCGCGCGCCGGGCCTTGCGCAAGAGCGCCGGCAGCCGTACGGGCAAGTCGCCCGCCAACGCAAAGCGGGTTCGCCAGACCGCCCGCAAGCGCACCTGACACCGCGCCGTTCCGGACATCACGATGACCCACCCGCCCTTCAATCCGCTCGTCGCCGGCGTTGCCCCGCCGCCCATTCCCGAAATCATGCGCTGGGCGCGTGACTATGACGGCGCGCTCGGCCCGCCGATCGACATGTCGCAGGCGGTACCCGGCTATCCGCCGCACCCGGACCTGTTGGGATGGCTCGGCGAGATGGCGGCCTCTCCCGCCTGCGCCGGTTATGGCGATATCGAGGGCGAACCGGCCCTGCGTGCCGCCTACGCCGAATGGTCCGCCGCCCTTTATGGCGCCGACATCGCGCCGGACGACATCCACGTCACCGCCGGCTGCAACCAAGCCTTCTTCGCCGCCGCCATGGCGCTGGCCGGTCCCGGCGATACGATGTTGCTGACCAATCCGAACTATTTCAACCAGGCGACGACACTGGCCATGCTCGGCATTTCCGCCAGAACCGTCACCTGCGATCCGGCCCATGGCTTCCTGCCCGATCCGGCACAAATCGCCGATGCGATCCACGACAGCGTGCGCGCGCTCGCCATCGTCACACCCAACAACCCCACCGGTGCGGTCTATCCGCCCGACCTGCTCTCCGAACTTTTCGCCATATGCCGCAAGCGGGGCGTCTGGCTGATCATCGACGAGACCTATCGGGACTTTCTGCCGCCGGGCGCCGGCGCGCCGCACCGCCTTTTCGAACAGCCGGACTGGCGCGACACGCTCATCGGGCTTTACAGCTTTTCCAAGAGTTTCTGCATTCCCGGCCACCGGCTCGGCGCGGTCACCGCCGGCGCGCCGGTCATCGCCGAGATCGCCAAGGTGATGGACAATCTTCAGATCTGCGCGCCAAGGGCACCGCAGGCCGCGGTGGCGCGTGCCATTCCCGCACTGCAAGGCTGGCGCGAGGCCAACCGGCAGGTGATCGCCGACCGCGCAACAGCGCTGCAGGGCGCGCTGGCACACGCGGCGGGCTGGTCGATCGATGCGATCGGCGCCTATTTCGCCTTCGTGCGCCACCCGTTCGATGAGCTGAGATCGACCGAGACCGCACGGTATCTGGCGCAGAAGGCGGGCATCGTGACCGTTCCCGGCGCCTGCTTCGGCGACGGACTGGATGCCTATCTGCGGGTGGCCTTCGCCAATGTCGACGAAGCCGCCATTGCCAAGCTGGCCGATCGCCTGCCGCGCTGACCGGCCCATGACCTTCCAGCACATGGCTGCGGCCGGCCTTGGTGACGGCGGTCCGGCAACCCTCCAATTCCGTTGTTACGCCGGACGGGCCAGCCAGGCGGCAAGCGCCGCATTGACCGCGTCGGGTGCCTCGAGCGTCGTGATATGGCCGGCGCCTTCGACGATCACGAGATCGGCGTCCGGCAACAGCGCGGCCATCTGCTCGTGGATGACGGGCGGGCACATACGATCCTCGGCGCCACACAGGACCAGTGACGGACCCGCAAAGCCCGACAGCGTGCCGGTCTGGTCCGGCCGGTCGCGCAAGGCCAACGACTGACGCGCGAACACATCAGGTCCAAGGATCATCGCCATGTCGAGGAACAGGCCGTTGAGGTCGGTGTCTGCACTGTTCGCCTCGGCCAGATAGTGCGGCTTCATTTCGGTCAAGAAGAGCTCGCGCAGCCCGCCGGCTCGCGCGCGTGCGATCTGATCGTCGCGGATGGCCTTGCGGCGGTCGCTGTCGGCTCCGAAGCTCGTATCGAGCAGCGCGAGGCGCATGACGCGTCCGGGTGCCTTGCGCGCCATCTCCTGGGCGACGATGCCGCCCATCGACAGGCCGGCCAGGTTAAAGCGATCCGGCAGTTGCGCAAGCAGACCGTCCGCCAGCCCGGCCATCGTCTCGGCGCCGGTGATGTCGCCAATGACGATGTCATGGTCGGTGCCAAGCGCATCGACCTGAGGCGCAAACAGCCGCCCGTCGCACATCATGCCCGGGAGGAGGCAAAGCGTTTCGCGGGCCATGGTGTCAGGTACGATCCGATGCCAGTTGCGCGCCTAGGGCAAGCGTGGCCAGCTTGGCATAGGCGATCTCCGGATCGACCGCGCCGAAGCCGGCGAAGGTTCCGAAACCGCAATCGGAGCCGGCGATCACCCGGTCGGCGCCGACAATGCCGACGAAACGCTCGATCCGCTGGGCGACAAGTTCGGGGTGCTCGACGAAATTGGTCGTTGTGTCGACCACACCCGGAACAAGGATACGATCGTCGGGAATCTCGGCTTTCCGGTCGCGGAACACGGTCCATTCATGGGCATGGCGCGGATTGGAGGTCTCGAACAGAAGGTAGCGCGCCTTGGCTTTCATCAGCACGGGAAAGACCTGCGCCATGTCGATGTCACACACATGCGGGCCTTCATAATTGCCCCAGCAGATATGCACACGCACCCGCTCCTGCGGCACGTTCTCGAGCGCATGGTTGAGCGCCTCGACATGGCTCTCGGCGATCTTCACGAATTCGGCGTCGGAGAGGTCGGTGAACAGCATGTGGCGCGACAGCGCCAGATCGGGGCAATCGAGCTGCAGGTCGAGACCGGCGGCGACGATCGTCTCATATTCGGCGCGCATCGCGTCGGCGAGCGCGGCGAGATAGGCATCGCGCGTCGGATAATGCTCGTTCTGCAGGAACAGCGAGATCACGCCGGGCGATGCGGCGTTCATGAAGCCGCGCGCCGCGCCGTGCGTCTCGATGCCGGCCTTGAGGTTGGCGATGTCCTTTTGCAGTTCGCCCTGCCCCTTNGAATGTGGGAAACCGCTTGAGATCGGCCGGCGCGTTGCGCGGGCTGTCGCCGGAAAAGCCGGTGTAGCGATCCTTGACGTAGGTCGCATAGGAGATTTTCGAGGTTTCGCCGTCCGAGACGATGTCGATGCCCGCCTCGACCTGGCTGCGCACGGTTTCGCCGACGGCCTCGGTCATCGCCGCATCGAATTCGGCGGGGTCGTATGGCTCCTCGCGTTCGCGGGCGAAGATGAAGTCGACGACCTTTTGCGTGCGCGGCAGCGAGCCGACATGGGTGGTTGCAATTCTGGTCATGAGCGGCAGCCCCTATCCCGTCTGCAGAGCGATCTGCTTCCAGATCGCCGTTTCGTCATAGAGCACATATTCGCGCCGAAGGCCGCGCGGGCCGTATTCGGCGTGGCCGATGCCCAAAACGTAGACGTCGGCGCCGGTCGGACGGCCAAACGCGCCCCACCCGTCATGCTTTCCGGTCAGCGACCAGCGCACCGCCGCGCGCGGGCTCATCATCGCGTCCTGATTGCCCATCACATGGTCGATGCTGAAAGTCGCCGAAGGGAAGGATGCGCGCAGGCCCATCCAGAACCGGTCGGCCGCCTCGCGTCCGTGCGCGGTCGCGCCGCCAGGATGTTCCAGATGGCATCCCCGGTCATATTCGGTACCGATCACCGCCATCTCGGCATCCATGATGCGCGTCAGCATGTCGGCGTAACGCGCGCCATAGGCGTCATCATTGCCCTTGCCCCCGTAGGGTCCCGGCCGGTCGTTCGCCGGCGTCAGCGGTTGGACGCAGGCGTCCGGTCCGCCCTCGCGATCGATCTGCGTGCGGGCATAGTCGGCCGGGTCCCAACCCATCTGCCGCACGATGGCGCCCTGATCGCGGATCAGCCATTCATCGTCGATCCGGTTGTCGATGGCATGGCAGTCCGCAAGGATGCGGTAGGTCAGTCTGGTGCCCGTGGCCGCGCCATAGACGCCGTCGCCCTCATGGGTCGCTGTCGACACGATGCGGTGCGAGGACAGCATCCCGGTCTCCGGAGTGCCGCACCAGATCACGTCCTCGCCCAGCAATTGCCGGTCTGGAAACTCGGCCAGCGTCGCCATCGTCGCGGCGATGACGCCCTGATTGCCGACCACGACCGAACCGGGCGAACGCACGACGATGTCGTCGGCATAATAGCGGTGCAGCGTGTGAATGCCGCGATCTTCCCAGATTTCCTTGGTGATGCCCAAAATGTAGTCGGGAAAATCGGTGAACCGGTCGTCAAAGCCCTTCATGTGTCCCAACCCTCGGGTATGCGCGCGGAGCCCCGCACGACCAATGGTGCGGGCAGCACGTGCTGCTCGGCACGGGCGCCGGGTTGCTCGATCATCTTCAATAGCGTCGCGACGGTGCGCTCGACCATCAGATTGGCGCGCTGGCGGACGGTCGTCAGGTCGTAGGCCGGCCATGAGGCGGGCGGCACATCGTCGAACCCGACGACCGACACGTCGCCGGGCACCGACAGACCCAATTCGTAGCGCAAGACGTCCATGACGGCGAACGCCATGTGGTCATTGGCCGCAAAGACGGCATCGGGGCGGTCAGGACGGTCGAACATGCGCCGTGCCGCCGCCCGTGCTTCGTCGATCTGGAAATTGCCGACCTCCCGGTCATAGCGGTCGATCCCCGCTTCGCCCAATCCGTCGGCAAATCCCTGTTCGCGGTCGCGCTGGGTCGAGGCCCCTTCCCAGCCGGCAATGTGGCCGAACCGCTTGTGCCCCCCGTCGAGCAGGAATCGTGCCACCGCCCGCCCGCCGGCACGGTTGTCGGAGGTGACCGCCGAAATGCCCGCATCGTCCTGCGCCCGGTTGAACAGCATGACCGGCACGCCGGCGGCCTGGCAGCGCGCCGTCAGTTCCGACGACAACGCCACCGACGCCATGATGATGCCATCGACCTGATAATCGAGGATCTCCTCGAGCACGGTGTCGATATTGCCCGCGGTCTGCGAGGCCATGAAGATCAGGACATGGTAGCCCTCGGCCTGCAGCGCGTTGGAGAGCTTTTCAAGCGCCTCGGGATAGAAGTAATTGTCCAGATAGGCGACGACGAGCCCGATCATCCGGCTGCGCCCGGTGATCAGCGAACGCGCCAGCACGTTGGGCCGATACCCCAGTTTCTCGGCAGCATCGCGCACCTTTTCGGCCGTATGGGCCGAAACGCTCGCGCCGGGCGTGAAGACCCGGCTCACGGCCGAACGGCTGACACCGGCGAGCCGGGCGACATCGATCGAGGTGACCCTTTCGTGCGCCATCACGGTTCTCCGACCGGAAACGGAATCGGCGCCATCGAGCGCGCCTTGTTGAACTCGCGCAGCCGGGCGAACACGTCGACGCCCAGCTGCCGGTAGGCATCCAGAAGGTCCACCAGCACCCAGTTTTCCCGGATCAGCCCGTTCTCGATGCGCCAGAAATCAAGGCTGCGCATGGTGATGCGCTTGCCAGATGGCGCGATACCCATCCAGCCGTCATGGGTCACGGTCTGGATCATGTTCGGCCAGCCCGTGACAGCCACATAGTCGCCGTCGCCGAAGAAGTGATAGACGATCTCGTCGACATACCGGCCGCGATCGGGCATCGCATTGAGGAACGGGATCTGGTGCCAGTTGCGGAAACCCGCAATGCCGCGCCCGGTGCCGATCCCCGAGGGGCCGTACCAGTTCATCTTCGGATGCCAGAAACGCTCCATCTCCATGACGTCCGGCCCGCCCTGGGACGGATGGCGCTTGAGCGCCTCGAGCATATCGATCACATGCTGGCACGACACCGCACTGCGCGCCTCGTCGCGCGGCCCGCGGACCAGTCCGTCCATCGTCGCCGGCGCCGGAACCTGCCATTCGCGGCCGAGCGTCGGCGCCATCGGCCAGGCGCCGGCCTGGATCATCACCTCGGGGATGTCCCACAGCGCCTGCATCTCGGTGACGCGGCCATCCTCGAAGCGGAAGAACTCGTGAAAGCGCATGGCGACCTGATGGCCGGTCGGCGGAATGTCGAGCCACGGCGCGACAAACGTGCCGGTGTAGTAGCCGCCGCACCCGACCCAGTCGGCACCCTCTTCAGTCCCGCCCGCCATGACAATGTAGTCGCGCCGCTCCAGATCGGGCAAAGCGGCAAAAAGCGGCGCATAGGCCGTCTCGTACAGCGCTCCTGGCCCTTCCATCTCGCCCAGCGGATGCGCCAGCCGCACCGGTGCGTCGGGCGCCAAAAGCGCGTTGAGCGCGGCCTTCACGCCCTCTTCGGTGAAATCGTACATCGCGGCCCGAAGCGGTGCGACGGCCGCCTTGTGGGCGGAATGACGGTCGACCGGCATCGTCATGCCGCAGCCTCGCTCCGCGGGCGCGGCGGCATCCGCTCGCCCCGGTCGAACGCTTCCCAGCCCTCGCCGCCGAACACGTCGACGCCCAGCTGCGCCAGAATATGGGGGAAATCGACCATCACCCAATTGTCGACGATCTTGCCGTCGACCACCTTCCAGAAATCCATGTAGCGGATTTCAACGCGCTTGCCGGTTGGCGCAACGCCCATGAAGGCGCCCGAATGGGTCGCCTCCTGACGACCGAAAGCGGCCGCCCACTCGCCCATATAGAGCCGTGCCTCGTCGACGCAGACCTTGTCGGAAAACGCCGCCTGGAACGGCCGCTGCCAATGGTCCTGGAACTCGCGCAGACCGGTCTTGGTGCCGCAGCCGAAATTGCCCATCCAGCGAAAGCTCTCGGCAAAGAACTCGCCCATGTCAGCGATGCGGTGATCGTTGAGCCCGTCGACCATCTGCTCGATGACGCGGCGCGTATCCTCGGTCCTGGACATGTCCGTATCGCGGCTGAGCACCGCCTGCTCGGGTCGGGACCCCTTCATCCTTTGACGGCTCCCGCGGTCAGGCCGCTGACGATCTGGCGCTGGAAGATCATCACCAGCAGGAACAGCGGCGCAGTGATCGAGACGGCAGCGGCAACCGCCTCGACCTGGTCGGTCGTCGTCGTCTCGCGGTTGAAATAGCCGGCAATCGCCGGGACCATGGTCTGGTTCTGGGCGTCGAGCAGCAGCGAGGTCACCAGCAGATCGTTGTAGGCGAGGAGAAACGAGAACAGGCCCGTCGTGATCACGCCGGGCCACATGACCGGCATGATCACCCACCGGAACGCCTGGAAATGGGTGCAGCCATCGACGCGCGCCGCCTCGTCCAGTTCGTTGGGGATGTTCTGGAAGAACGAGCGCAGCATCCAGATCGTGAAGGGCTGGTTGATCGCGACCAGCACGGCGATCACCGCCAGCGGCTGGCCGTAGAGCGTCGGCGCGTTGTCGCCCAGGATCGGCCGCAGGATCTCAGCCGAGTTGATGAAGACCGGCAGATAGCCGGCCACCAGAACCGAATGGGGCAGTGCGCGGAAGATCAGCGCGATGATCAGGATCCAGAAGGCAAGGTTGGAGCCCGACCGCGCCAGCCCATAGCCGGCCAGCGTGCCGACCGTCAGCGAAATCGTCACCACGCCGGCGGTAACGATCAGCGAATTCTGGAAGTTGCGCCAGAAGCCATTTTCGATCCAGACGGAATAATAGTGCTCGGCGGTCAGCCCCAAAACCGGTGCGCCCAGCGGACCGGCGACGGAGTTGAGCACCCCGAGCACCGCCGGCAGAATGCCGAAGAAGACGACCAGAAACCCGATCGCATAGGCGCCGGCACCGACAAGCCAGCCGATGACGGTCATGCCCTGCGGCGACAACCGGTCGACCCATTTGGGAAGCCGGGTGAAAGCCAAACGCACGGCGGCGATCAGGACCGCAAGGCCGATCGCGATGTCGAGGATCGAAAGACCGTCGCCGCCGGCGCGGGTCGTCGGCCCGAAAATCACGTCGAGCGGGTTGGCCGAGAACGCATCGACCGGCGATTTGAAGCTCATCACCGCGATCCAGAAAATCGGAAAGGCGGCAATCAGGCACCAGAAGGCCAGGAAGGAGGCAGAGGCGAACCGCAGCGAGAACGGTTGCTGGAGCGCTTTGGGCGTTGCCATCAGTGCGCACTCCCCTTGTGGTCGCGCCAGGTGCGGCGCAGCAGCGGGATCAGCAGGATGACGATGCCGATCATGGTCAGCATAGCGCTCGCCGAGGCGCGGCTGATCGCCCGGTTGCCCGCATCGTCCGGCTCCAGAAGGTCATAGGTCAGCCATTGCAGCGTTATGCGGTGTGCCTGCGAGGAGAAGCCGACCACCTCCTCGAAAGCGCGGTAGGCATCCATCAGGTGGATCAGCGCCACGAAGATGATCAGCGGCATCAGATGCGGGACGACCACATAGCGCAGACGCTCGAACCGGCTCGCCCCGTCGATGATGGCGCTTTCGAGCGTATCCTGATTGACCGTCTGTAGTCCGGCATAGAAGATGACAAAGGCGAACGGCGCCACATGCCAGACGCGGTAGAACATCATCAGCAGCTCGATCGCCCAGCCATTGGCGGCAACGGAAATGTCGGTGGCCAGCATGTCCTCGAGCAGGGCCGTGACGATGCCGTCGCCATAGAAAAGCCAGCGGATCGACAGCGCGCCGATGACGGGCGTGATGATGAAGGGCAGAAGCGACACGAAGATGATCTGGCCGCGGATCGAACGGGCCGCATTGTTGACGGCGAGCGCGATCGCCAGGCCGAGCCCGATCACCAGCGGCAGGGTGACGAGCGTGAAGGTCAGCGTGAAGCGCAGCGCTTTCCAGAAGTCGATGGCCAGAATGGAGCTCCAGGTACCGCTGGCGATCGCCGCGCCCACCTGGTCGAGCTGCAGAACCCGCGCATAGCTCAGGAGCCCGACCCATTCGGTCGTCGTCTGCGGATTGCCGAACTCATCCAGGACCGGCGTCGTCTTTGTCTCCGTGACGCAGGTCTGGCCGACAAAGCCGGGTGTGCAGGTCTCGACTTCGACGGTCTCGACGACCGGCTGGGTGATCTGGAAGCTCTGCAGAAAGACGCTGGCAAGCGGGAAGGCGATGAACAGCACCATCATGAAGACCGACGGCCCCACGAACCACGCCAGTGTCCTGAATTTCATGATCGCCTCCCGTGCCGGAAAGTCCGGGGCTGCTCCGCAGGCGGACAGGCCGCCCGCAGAGCGCCGCCCCGGTCCTTATTCGATCAGGCCGGCTTCCTTGGCCGCCGTGATGTAGGCTTCCTCGATGGCTTCGAGCGTCGCCGCGGCATCGCGTTCGCCGGTGAAGAAGGCCGGAAGCTCATTGCCGAGCGCGGTGTGCATGAGGCCCATCTGGCTGGTCGACGGGTAGGATTGCGGCGCCGGATCGGCACTGGCCGTGGCGATGGCGCCCTGGGCCAGACGGTTCGGCTCATAGCCCGAAATCAGCCAGATCGCATCGTCGTTGTTGGCCGTCACCATCTCCGTGTCGAGGCCCTCCATGGCCACGCGGAACGCAGCCTCGGCCTCCTCGTCGGAAATGTTCTTGGCGATGACGATGCCGTCCCACCAAAGCGTCGTGGCCGGCGCGCCGC
Organism: Oceaniradius stylonematis; assembly: GCF_003149475.2. Taxonomy (GTDB): domain Bacteria; phylum Pseudomonadota; class Alphaproteobacteria; order Rhizobiales; family Rhizobiaceae; genus Roseitalea; species Roseitalea stylonematis. The sequence continues at coordinate 88,862 of NZ_QFWV02000009.1, read as the reverse complement.
CTTCCATGGCGAGCGGTGCGGCGGCGGCGTTGACCTTGCCGACGACCTGGCTCTCGGCCTCGTCGTCCATGGCCGCGCCGCGGCTGGCCCACAGGTTCGCCATGGCGATCTTGCCCTGCTGGAACTGCTGCTGCACGTAGGTGGAGTCCGACACCAGATATTCGGGATCCATGTACTCGGTCATGCGCATCATCATGTCGAGCGCCTTCATGCCGGCTTCGGTGTTAACCGTCGGCATCGAGTCGGCACCGGTGAACTGGCCGCCAAAGCCCAGGAACATGTTGTTGAAGTCCTGGGCCAGGTTCCAGCCCGACTTCATCGTCGCACCGAGCGGATAGTCGACGACGCCGGCTTCCTTGATGGCGGCAGCCGCTTCGAGCACACCATCCCATGTTGACGGCACTTCAAGGCCCAGATCGTCGAAAATGTCCTCGCGGTACATCAGGTGCTGCGTGTTTACCATCATCGCGACCGCCATGGTCTCGCCATTGATCTTGATGAGCTGGTTGGGGGCAAGGTTCTGGCCGTGCGCGGCGATCAGGTCGTCGAGCGGCCGGATCGTGCCCTCGTTGAGCAGCGGCGTGACCGTGCCGTTCGAAACGCCGCCAATGTGGTAAAGCGACGGGTTGGCTGCGAACGCGGCGGGCTGCTTGGTACGGAACTCCTGATCGAGTTCGGCTTCGACATTGCCGCATTCGGCCATCGCATCCGTCACCGCCTTCCACGCTTCAAAGCCGGCCGACAGCGACTTGACGGTTACTTCGTTCTCGAATGCGCAATCGGCCTGCGCGCCGGCCGTGGCCAACAGCGACACCGCACCGGCCATCAACAAGGTCTTCAATTTCATGGTTTTCTCCCTTTGGCTGGCGGGCGCATCCAATCACGCACGCCGTAGTAGTTTGCGGATCATTCCGCGGCGATGCGCGCGCCCGTCTGCGCATCGAACAGGTGGCAGATCTCCGGCGATACCGACAGGCTCACCGTGTCGCCGATCTCGGCGCGGAACTCCTTGTGCGCCTTGACCGAAACCATCGCGCCGCCGGCGCGCACGGCGATCATCGTGGCATCGCCCAGAAGCTCCATCGTGTAGACAGGCGCGCTGATCTCGCCCTGGTCATCGCCGACATGGGCGTCTTCGGCGCGGAAGCCGAGCGTGACAGGCCCGTTCGGGCCATTCAGGCCGGAAATCGAGACACGGTCGCCGGTGAACGTTCCGTCTTGAAGCGTGCCTTCCATCAGGTTCATGGCGGGCGAACCGATGAAGCCGGCAACGAAGGTGTTGGCCGGCCGGTCGTAGATCTCGGTCGGCGTGCCCACCTGCTGGACGACGCCCTGCTTCATCACCACGACCCGGTCGGCCAGCGTCATCGCCTCGATCTGGTCATGCGTGACGTAGATCGTCGTCACCTTGAGTTCATGGCTGAGGTTCTTGATCTGCGCCCGGGTCGATACGCGCAGCTTGGCGTCGAGGTTCGACAGCGGCTCGTCCATCAGGAAGACGTTCGGCTCGCGCACGATGGCGCGCGCGAGCGCCACGCGCTGGCGCTGGCCGCCGGACAGTTCGGCCGGCTTGCGGTGCATGAACGGTTCGAGTTCGACCATCGCCGCCGCACGCTTGACGCGCTCGTCATGGCTGTCGGCATCCACCTTCCGCACTTTCAGCGGAAAGCGGATGTTCTCGTAGACATTCATGTTCGGATAGAGCCCGTAGCTCTGGAACACCATGGCGATATCGCGATCCTTGGGATCGAGATCGTTGACCACCTGCCCGTCGATCGAGATCGTGCCCTCGGTGACATCCTCGAGCCCCGCGATCATCCGCATGGTGGTGGTCTTGCCGCACCCCGACGGGCCAAGCAGAACGAGAAACTCCTCGTCCGCGATCGTCAGGTTGAAATCGTCAACGCCGACGAAACTGCCCCAGCGCTTGGACACATTGCGAAGCTGGATCTCAGCCATTCGTACCTCCCTGTACGTGGTGGCCGCGCGCTTGCACACGATTGCAAAAAGCGTAGACTCAGCTTCCCGAATTTGGCAAGCGTTTTTTGCACACGAGTGCAAACACGCCTCCGGCAACAGGAAGACGATCAGCGATGAGCGATTGGCGCGCCGATACACACACTTTTCTGAACGCATTGATCCGCATACCGGATTCCGATCTGGACGCCTTTGCAAGGACCATGATCGGCGCCGATTGCGTCTGGGACGTCGCCGCGCCGGTCGGCCGCCTCAAGGGCGTCGATGCGGTGCTGGATGGCCTGATCCGGCCGCTGCGCCGCGCATTGTGGCGCGTGCACCGGCGCGACGAGATCTTCTTCGGCGCCCGCAACCGCCGCCACGAGCGCGGCAACTGGGTCTGCTCGGTGACACACTATGTCGGCATCCACGACCGCGACCTGTTCGGGGTCCGGCCGGCGGGGCGCCTGGCTTTTGTGCGCTCGGGCGAATTCTACCGCATCGAGGGCGGCATGATCGTCGAGGCGAAGATCATCATCGACTTGCTGGACCTGATGCGGCAGGCGGGACGTTATCCCCTGCCCCGCATGCTGGGCACGGAGATGCTGTTTCCGGGCCCTGCCACCCATGACGGCATTTTGCCCAACGACCCCGCGCGCGGCGACGCCTCGCTCGACATCGTCGAAGCGATGATCGGCGATCTGCACGACTTCGATCCCGACACGTTCCATTCCGAAGCCCAGACCGGCACGCACGGCCACTGGCACGAGGACATGATGTGGTACGGGCCCGGCGGCATCGGCTCCACCTTCGGCTGGGACGGCTTCGTCAATCACCACCGCGCATCGTTCCTGCGTGCCTTTCCCGACCGCAGGGGCGGCAACCACTTCTGCCGGATCGGCGATGGCGACTACGCCGCCTTTTCGGGCTGGCCGTCGATGACGATGACCCACAGGGGCGATTATCTGGGTGTGCCGGCGACGGGCCGGTCGATGACGCTCAACGTCATGGATTTCTACCGGATTGCCGACGCCAAGATCGTCGAGAACTGGGTGTTGCTCGACTATGTCCACCTGTTCGCGCAGATGGATGTCGATGTGATCGCCCGGTCAGCGGCCATGGACAGCCATTTCAGCTAGCGCGACGGGCGCCGCTGCGGCCCGCCCTCGATCTCGGCGGACTGGGCCCACAGATTGATGTCTTCCTCATGAGCGAGCTTGTCGATCTCCGCCAGCTCCGCGTCGGTGAAGTCCAGATTGCCGACGGCGCGGGCGCAGTCGATCACCTGTTCGGGCTTTGACGCGCCGATCAGCGCGGTGGTCACCCGGCCGTGCCGCAGCACCCACGCGATCGCCATCTGCGCCAGCGTCTGGCCGCGCTTTTCGGCAATCGCGTTCAGCCCGCGAATGCTGTCGAGCGCCCGGTCGGTGATCATGGACGGAAACAGCGACTTGTCCTGCGCCGCACGGCTGTCCTCGGGTACGCCGTTCAGATATTTGCCGGTGAGCATGCCCTGCGCCAGCGGCGTGAACGCGATCGAGCCGACCCCCAGATCGTCCAGCGTGTCGAGCAGGCCGTCACGTTCGACCCAGCGGTTGAGCATGTTGTAGCTCGGCTGGTGAATGAGGCACGGCGTGCCAAGCTCCTTGAGGATCGCCACCGCTTCGCGCGTGCGTTGGGAATTGTACGATGAAATCCCCGCATAGAGCGCGCGCCCCGACCGGACGATGTGATCGAGCGCGCCCATCGTTTCCTCAAGCGGCGTGTCCGGATCGAACCGGTGCGAATAGAAGATGTCGACATAGTCGAGCCCCATCCGCTTGAGGCTCTGGTCGCACGAGGCGATCAGATATTTGCGGCTGCCCCACTGGCCGTAGGGGCCGGGCCACATGTCATAGCCAGCCTTGGACGAGATGATCAGTTCGTCGCGATAGCCGGCGAAATCGGTACGCAGGATCGCGCCGAACGCTTCTTCGGCGCTGCCGGGCGGCGGGCCGTAATTGTTGGCCAGATCGAAATGGGTGATGCCGCAGTCGAACGCGGTCCGGCAGATCGCCCGCTTGGTCTGATGCGGCGTGTCCTCGCCGAAATTGTGCCACAGCCCAAGCGAGATCGCAGGCAGGTCGAGGCCGGACCGGCCGCACCGGCGATAGGCCATCGTCTCGTATCGGTCTTCGGCGGGAACATAGCTCATCGGGTCATCCTCGCTTGTCGGCATCGCGGGCCGCCACCGCTACACGCCGTGCAAAGCAGCCGCAAGCGGTGCGAGACGGCAACGGTTCACGGGATCAGCGCAGCGCCGCTTCGATGTTGCCGCCATCCACCGTCATCACATGGGCCGTGGTCCGGTCGGCGCGGGCGAGCGCAACGAACGCCTCGGCCACATGGGTCGCCTCGACCTCGGCACGCAGAAGGTTGCCGGCCATATAGTCGGCCGTACTCACACCGCGCGCCTCGGCCCGCTTCTCGATGAAATCGTCGGTCAGCAGCCCGGAGCGTATCCGGTCCGCATTGACGCCATTGACCCTGATGCCCTCGCCGCCCAGCTCCAGCGCCAGTTGCCGCACGAGGAAGAAGGTCGCCGCTTTCGGCAGGCCATAGGCGCCAAACCCCCTGCCCGGATTGACCGCCTGCTTGGAGACGTTGAACAGAAGCTGCCCGCCCCGCCCCTGCGCGCGCATCGTGGCCGCGGCGGCCTTCGCCAGCGCCAGATGGGAAAAGAAATTGAGTTCGAAGCTCTTGCGCAGCGTTTCATCGTCGAGGTCCATCAGCATCCCCTGCATGGCCGCGCCGGCGTTGGAGACGACGATGTCGATGCCGCCGAACCGTGCGCACACCGCATCGATGACCGCCGCGCCGGCACCCGCCGCCGTGATGTCGGCCTGGACCGTCAGCGCCTTGCCGCCAAGCGCTTCGCCGGCCTTGTCCAGCGCATCGGCGGAAAGATCGGCGATCGCCACGCTGGCGCCGAGCGCGGCGAACGCCTTGGCCGTGGCGAGCCCGATAGCCCCGCCGCCGCCTGTCACAAGCACGATCTTGCCGGCAAAGGCCTTTGGCGTGGATTTGGCGAGCTTGGCCTGTTCAAGCGACCAGTATTCCATGTCGAACGTGTCGGCTTCACCGATCGGCCGGAACCCGCCGGCCGCTTCGCCCAGCGTCATCACCTCAATCGTCTGTTCGCCGATATCGGCAGCCGCTGCCGCGGACGCTGTGTCCTTGCCGATTCCCACCAGTCCCACGCCTTCAATCCATGCCAATCCCGGGATCGGCTCCAGCATGGTCTTGATGCCGCCGACCCGTTCATTGTGGCTCGCGAAATAGGCCTTGTAGGCATCCGCCCATGCATCGACTGCGGCGCGAATGGCATCGGCGCCGGCATCGATTTGCGCGCGGGCCAGATGCAGCGGGAACGCCTTCGTGCGGATGACATGGTCGGGCGAGCCAACCCCGCGCCGCGACAGGCTGTCGAGATCGCCGCGCGCCAGGAACCGTTCGATGGCCGGCCCGCCGCGTACATCGAAGACGGGCATCGGCATGTCGGCATCGTGATGGGCGGATCGGATGGCACCGAGCACCCCGCGCAGCGCGGGCAGTACGCCGGATGCTCGGCCTGGGTCGAGCGGGGCGCGTACCGTATGCACGGTCGTATCAAATGTGCGGCCGCCGGCCCGGTCGGCAAGCCATTGCTCGACCCGGTTGGTGTGGTCGATCACCCGGTCATAACTCTGCTTCGCCGTGTCGCCGAAGGTGAAGTGACCGTGGTTGAGCAGCACCAGACCCTCGACCTCCGGGTCGGCTTCAAAGACCTCGGCGGCCTTCTTGGCAAGCGCAAAGCCCGGCATGATGTAGGGCACCACCGCCAGCCTGCCGCCGAAAAGCTCCGCGACGATATCGGTCGCATGCGGCAGGTTGGCTAGAGCCAGAAACGCCGTTGCATGCGTGTGATCGACAAAACTGTGCGGCAGAAACGCATGGAGAAGCGTCTCGACCGACGGGTTGGGTGAGGACGACTGCAACAGCGCGGCGCGCTGCGCGTCGACCATCTGTTCGTCCGACAGGGCGTCCAGCGGCCGCAGCGCCAGGAGAGGATCGAGCCACACGCCCGGCAGGCCGGCCCCCTCGATCGTGTTCAGATCCCAGCCGCTGCCCTTGATGTGCAGGACACGCTTGTCTTCGCCCTGCAGCGTCGGGCGTATCACCTTGACCGACGTGTTGCCGCCGCCATGCATGACCAGATCGGGGTCCGAACCGATCAGCCGCGACGAGTAGACACGATGGCCGAGCGCGCGGTCGGCAACGGACGTCCCTTCGGCCGCCGCAAACCGGTCGGCATCGTCGTCGTTCCAGCGATTGTCGCGCATCAAGCTCTCTCCGAAATGCCGTGTCCGACCCGTTTTGACAAATGTCAGAACCTGATGTCAAATAGCTAAAATCGGGATTGACGCAAACATGCCTTCGACTTCGGTGCGGCGTTCGGCCGGACAGATCAGCGGCGAGGACATCGTGGTGGAGGCCGCGTGGCTCTACTACCATGACGGGCTGAACCAGAACGACATCGCCANTCACGCTGGCCACCGAGCCCTTCACCAATCACCGCCTTGCCGGCGAATTGTGCGGCACGCTGGGCCTCAGGGCGGCCTATGTGCTGCCCGATGGCGCGGGCGGCGAAAAAGAGCAGTTCGACCGTGTCGTGCGGGGCGCGGCCAATTGGCTGCCATCGCTGCTGGAGGCCGGCGACCGGCTTGGCGTCGCCTGGGGCAAGACGATCTACGACATGGCCGAACATATCGAGCCGGTCAGTATCCCCGATCTGGAAGTGATCCAGCTCGTCGGCTCGATGGCGACGCCCTACGGCTTTTCCGCCGAGATCTGCTCGGCCAACATCGCCCGCAAGCTCGGCGCGAACTGCGTCAATTTGCATGCCCCGGCGGTCCTCAGCACGCCTGAGATCGCCGCGACCCTGCGCAAGGAGGCGATCATCGCCACCCAGCTCGACGCGATCGCGCGCTGCAACAAGGCGCTGTTCGCGGTCGGCTCGTGCAACCATGACAGCCATATCGTCACATCGGGGCTCGCCAGCCATGACGATCTGGACTGGTATGTGGCGCAAGGCGCGGCCGGCGTGGTGTGCGGACGGTTCATCGATGCGAACGGCGAGCCTGTGCGCGGCCCGCTCGACGAGCGCATGATCGGCATCGAACAGGACATGCTGCGCGGCAAGCAGATGGGGCTTCTGGTTTCGGTCGGTCTCGACAAGGCCGAAGCGATGCTGGCCGCCCTGCGCGGCGGCTATGCCACCCACCTCGTGACCAGCCAGTCATCGGCGCGGCATCTTCTCGAGCGCGCCGGCAAATCCTGACGACCCGCATTCGCAGAAGCGTCAATCGCGCCGTTCGGGAAACAGCGCCAGCAGGCCTTCACGGCTCGGCTCGGCAATGCCGCGCTCGGTGATCAGGCCTGTGATGAGGCGCGCCGGCGTCACATCGAAGGCGGGGTTGGCGCCGGGCGTGCCGTCCGGCGAAATCTGCACCGAGGCGGTCGAGCCGTCGTCGAGCTTGCCGAATACCCTGGTGACCTCGGTTTCGTCGCGCTGCTCGATCGGGATTTCGGCCAGCCCGTCATGGACGGTCCAGTCGATCGTGCTCGAGGGCAGCGCGACATAGAAGGGAATGTCATTGTCGTGCGCGGCAAGGGCCTTCAGATAGGTGCCGATCTTGTTGCACACGTCACCCGATGCGGTCGTCCGGTCGGTGCCGACAATCACCACATCCACATCGCCATGCTGCATCAGATGGCCGCCCGCATTGTCGACCACCAGATGGTGGTCGATGCCGTGGCTGTTGAGCTCCCATGACGTCAGTTGCGCACCCTGATTGCGCGGCCGCGTCTCGTCGACCCAGACATGCACGCCCAGCCCGTCCTCGACGGCATGGTAGATCGGCGATGTGGCCGTGCCCCAGTCGACGGTGGCGACCCATCCCGCATTGCAATGGGTCAGCACATTGACCGGCTCGCCCGGCGCCTTCTTGCGTGCGATCGCGCGCAGGATTTCGAGGCCGTGCAAGCCGATCTGGCGGTTCGCCTCGACATCCATGTCACAGATTTCCGCAGCCCGGCGCATCGCCTCGTCGGCGCGCCGCTCGACCGGCGTGTTGCGCAAAAGCGAGCGCATGTCATCGAGCGCCCAGCGCAAATTAATCGCGGTGGGGCGCGTTTCGTGCAGCACGTCCCAGGCATTGTCGAGCGCGGCGTCCGACGGATCGCGGGCCATCTCCACGGCGATGCCGTAGGCGGCGGTGGCGCCGATCAGCGGCGCGCCGCGCACCCACATGTCGCGAATGGCGGTCTCGAAGTCCTCCAGCGTATCGAGGCTGACGATCCGGAACTCGTGCGGAAGCCAGCGCTGGTCGATGATCATCACCTTGCCGGTCTCGTCCTCGCGCCAGATCGAGCGGTAGTGCCGGTCGCCAACCTTCATTGGGCTTCTCCTCTGGCGGCAATGCGTGTGGTCGCGATCACCTGATCGATACCGGCAAAACCGGCGCGGCTGAGAACCAGCGTCCGGCCGAGCCGCAATGCCTTCTCCTCAAGCGGCGCACGCACGTCCGGGTCCTCGATCGAATCGAACTCGGCGATATGCGCCAGCCCCAGAATGCGGCGGTGCATCTCGATGCCCGCAAAACCCATCGCGTCGCGGAAGATTTCGCCGAGCACCTCGCGCAGCGCCGCCTCGGAGGCCAGATGGTCTCCCTGATCCTCATAGAGCGTCCGGGCATAGAGGATGCCGGTGCGTTCTGTGTGCCAAAGCCGCGAGAACTCGCCGGCGAATGTCGCCCACGTCTCGCCGACCACATCGAGCAGCCAGTCCTGGTAGGCGGTACAGGCCGCATCGTCCGCGACATGCGCCGGCATGGCGAGACAGGCCATCAGATAGTTGCCGATCAGCATGCCCGCATCGAAGCCCATCGGACCGTAGAAGGCGAATTCGGGATCGATGATGCGGGCCTGATCGTCGGTGACCATGATCGAGCCGGTGTGCAGGTCGCCATGGCACATCGTCTCGGCGCGGCTGGTGAAGGCACGCTTGAAATGCTGGGCGGCGATCTTGAGCTGTTCGTCGCGCCGCAATTCGGCGACCACACCGTCGAGTTGCGGCGCGGTGTGGCGATTCATCTCGGCGTCGAAATAGGGATCGGTGAAGACGAGGTTTTCCGTGATGTCGCACAGTTCGACATTGCCCGAAAACAGAGCCACGTCCGCCTTCTTGTCGGGGGCCTGCATCGACAGGTCCGATCCGCGAAAGGCCGTCCGCGCGCAGAATTCGCCCAACGTCCGGCCCAGCCCCGCGACGCGCCGACCGGCCATCATCTGCTGGCGCAGGATGATGTGCGGCGACAGATATTCCATGACGATCAGGGCCTGCGCCTCGTCATAGTGGAAAATCTCGGGAACGCGGCCCGGATCGCGCGCCGCCTGGCGCGTCAGCGCATGATACTCGAAAAAGGCGCGGGTCAGCGGCAGCGGCCAGCTTTCGCCGACCAGCCGCACATAGGGCAGCGCCTGCTTGACGATGGCCGCGCCCTTGGGGCCCTCGACGATGAACACCAGATTGAGATTGCCGTCGCCCACTTCGCGCACCGACCAGGCCGACGCATCGGGGCCGATCCGTGACGCCAGCGCCTCCACGCCGCCGAGCCTTGCGCCCAGCGTCTCCGGCGACAGGGCCTGATAGTCTTCGCTCAACGCCATCCTCCCCTAGCTGCTCGCTGCGCGACGGGTTTGCGCGATCGGACGGTAAAAGGCAATTCAATCAGTTGTCAATATACGTTGACTTTTGTCATATCCCTTGGTTTGCTCTGCGCCGGGAGGAAATTGATGTCGACCCTATCGTGCCGGATTTCCGCCATCGACAAGGCGTTCGGTGAAAACCGCGTGCTCTGCAAACTCAGCCTCGACCTGCCCGCCGGCACGGTGACCGCGCTGATGGGCGCCAACGGCGCGGGCAAATCGACGCTCGTCAAGATCCTCAGCGGCGTTCACGCGCGCGACGGCGGTTCGATCGAACTGCTCGGCGCGCCTTTCGCACCGGCGACCCCTTCGCAGGCCATTCGCGCCGGCGTCGTCACCGTCCACCAGAACATCAATGACGGCGTCATTCCCGATCTGGACGTGGCGTCCAACCTGATGATCGACCAGCTGGCCGAACGCCAATACGGCTTCATGATCAAGCGCGCGCGCCTTCTGGCCGAAGCGCGCAGGGTGGCCGCGCGCATGGGGCTCGATGATATCGACGTGCGCACGCCGGTCAGCGAACTGGGCGTCGCCGACCGCCAGCTCATCGCCATTGCCCGCGCAATGGCGCATGAACCCAAGCTGCTCATTCTGGATGAGCCGACCTCGTCGCTGTCTGCCGCCGAGGCCGAGCGCCTGTTCGCCCTGATCGAGACGCTGAAAGCACATGGCGTGGCCATCCTCTATATCTCGCACCGCATGTCCGACATTCGCCGCATCGCCGACCGCGTGGTCTCGATGCGCGACGGCGAGATTTCCGGCGTCTTCGAGGGCCCGGAGATCGACTATGAGGGCGCGGTGCAGGCCATGCTCGGCCATCGCATGACAGAGGTCGACATCACGATACCGCCCGCCGGCCAGCCGGTCGTCGGTCTGCGCGATGTGCGGCTGAAGGCAGACAGTCCGGCTTTCTCGCTCGATCTCGGCGACAAGGAGATCGTCGTCGTCACCGGCCTTTTGGGCTCCGGCAAGACCGCCCTCGCCCAGGCGCTTTTCGGCATGGCATCGCCGTACGCCGGAACCATCACGCTGGACGGCAAACCGTTCGCTCCGAAAAGCCCGGGCGATGCGGTCCGCCGCGGTGTCTTCATGTCGCCGAAAGACCGTGCCAGCAACGCGGTCATTCAGGATTTCGACCTGGCGCGCAACATGACGGTGCCGTTCCTGTCGCGCTACGGGCGGCTCGCCTTCATCGATCGCAGGAAGGAGCGCCGAACAGCGCAGGACATGATCGACGCGCTGTCGATCGTCTGCCAGTCCGAGGCCGACGGCATCGGCACGCTGTCGGGCGGCAACCAGCAGAAGGTCATGCTGGGGCGCTGGCTGGCCCAGCCCAGCCGCCTTCTGATCCTCGACGAGCCCTTCCAGGGCGTCGACATACGCGCCCGGCGCGACATCGGTCGCAAGATCCGCGAGACCGCCCGCGACCGGGCGACGCTCGTGTTGGTTGCCGAACTGGACGAAGCCTTCGAGATCGCCGACCGGATCGTGGTCTTCCACGACCATGCGGCGGCCGCCGAGTTCCGCAACGAAAACATAGACGTCAATGCCGTTCTCGCAGCGGTCACCGGTTCGCCGGCCGATGCGCGCGGCAAGTCCCGACAGGCCGCATGAGATGAGCGTGGACAGCACTCCCGATCAGACAACCGGCGACGGCAGCAACACCGAGGCGCTGCCCAGGCGCAAGCGCGCAACGCTGGTCGATCATTCCATTCGCTACGGCTTTCTTGGCCTGCTGCTGGGCCTGATCGTGTTCTTCTCGATCTTTGCGAGTGGCTTTGCAGGCCCCCGCTCGGCGGTGTTCATCTTCCAGTCGGTTGCCATCACCGGCATTCTGGCGCTCGGCGTGACCTGCACGCTTGTCGTCGGCGGCTTCGACCTGTCGATCGGCTCGGTGGCAACCTCCTCGATGATGCTCGCCGCCTACATGATGGTGATCTTCGAACAGTCGGCCTTCGTGACCATCGTTGCCTGCCTTGCCATGGGCGCCTTCATCGGGCTCATCAATGGCCTTTTGATCGTCAAGACCAGGGTCCCCGATCTTCTGGCGACGCTGGGCATGATGTTCCTTTTGGTCGGCCTCCAGCGCATTCCGACCGAGGGCCGCTCGATCGCCACCGGCATGACGCTGCCGGACGGATCGACCGCCGAAGGCACCTTTTCGCCCTTCTTCCTCGCCATGGGCCGCCACCGCATCGACCTTGTCCTCGAAGACCTCATTCCGGTGTCGGTCATCTTCCTGATCGTGATCGGCATCCTGGTCTGGATCTTCCTCGAGATGACCCGTCACGGCCGGCTGATGTACGCGATCGGCTCGAACGAGCGCGCGGCCAGCCTGACCGGCACCAATGTCAACAACTACAAGATCATGGCCTACATGATTTCCGGCACGCTGGCCTCGGTCGGCGGCATGCTGCTCGCCGCCCGGCTCGGCCGCGGCGACATCGCGTCGGGCACCAATCTCCTGCTCGATGCGGTCGCCGCCGCGCTGATCGGATTTGCCGTGCTTGGCGCCGCCAAGCCGAACGCCTTCGGCACCGCGATGGGCGCGCTCTTCGTCGGCATCCTCTTGCAGGGGCTGACGATGATGAATGCGCCCTACTACACCCAGGACTTCATCAAGGGCTTCGTTCTGGTGATCGCCCTTGTCTTCACGTTCTCGCTTTCGGCGCGAAAGGCCGGAAGCCACTGACGGCCCCGGCCGCCAGACAAAGCTGCAAAAGGAGGAGACCTCATGAAAATTGTTCGCAGAACGGCACTGGCGATGGTCGCCAGCATCGCCGCATCGGCCACATTGCTGTCCGGCGGCATCGCCAACGCCGAAATGCCGGCGCCCCTCGACAATCCCGGCGACGTCAAGATCGCGCTTGTGCGCTATCTGTCGACCGGCGACTTCTTCCAGGCCTATCTGTCGGGCGTCGAAGCCCAGGCCGAGGCGCTGGGCGTGGACCTGCGCGTCTTCGACAGCCGCCAGGACGCCGCCCTTCAGGCCGACATGGTCGATCAGGCGATTGCGCTCGGCGTCGATGGCATCGTCATCCAGCACGGCCTGACCGAGTCGATGAAGGAAGCAGCCCAGCGGGCCGTCGACGCGGGCATCAAGGTCGTCGCCTTCGATGTCAATGTGGAGAACGAGGCGATCCCGCAGATCGAGCAGTCGGACTATCTGCTCGGCAAGCTGGCACTGGAACAGGCGATCGAGGACAATGGCAACGAGTGGAAGGCCGGCTATGTCTACGTGCCCGGCATCGCGCCGCTCGACCGGCGTCACGTCGCCTGGGAAGAGATCAAGGAGGCCAATCCCGGCATTGAGGAAGTCGCCCAAATGGGCACGCTCGACAACCCGATCGCCAACTCGAACGCCAACCAGGCGCGCTCGGTCCTGCAGGCCAATCCCGACATCTCGGTCTTCTTCGCGCCCTACAACGAGTTCGCCAAGGGCGTGAAGATCGCAGTCGACGAGGCCGGCATGTCCTCCGACGTTTCGATCTATTCAGCCGACGTTTCGACCGCCGACATCGCCCAGATGCGTGAGCCGGGCAGCGCCTGGAAGGCCACCGTGGCGACCAACCCGGCCGTTGTCGGCGAAGTCTCCGTACGGGCGCTTGCCATGATGCTGGCGGGCGAAGATCCGGGTGCCCAGGTGATCGTGCCGCCGACCCTGATCACGCAGGCCTTCCTCAACGAGAACGACATCTCCAACATGGAAGACCTGTCGGCCAAGCTGCCGCAATTCGCCCATGCCGACGTGGCGATGACCGACTGGATGCCTTTGCCGCCGCGCTGAGGCACATAGAACCGGGGCCGCCTTGCGCGGCCCCTTTTCTGTCCGGAGACCGCATATGCTCAAGAACATCGATCCGCGCATGACGCCCGAACTGATGGATTGCCTGATCCGGCTTGGCCATGGCGACGAGATCGTCATCGCGGACCGCAACTATCCCGCCGCCTCGACGGCGGCCCACTGCGTCATGCCCGACGTGATCCGCCTTCCCGGCTTTTCGTCGCCCGAAGCGGTCGCGCTGATCACGCAGCACATGCCGATCGACGGCTTTACCGATTACGGCGCCCTGCGCATGCAGGTCGATGGCGAACCCGATCGGGTCGAGCCGGTGCACCGCGACGTGTTCGACGTGCTCGAGACGGTCAAGCCGGCGGAGGCGAAGCTGGGCAGCATCGAACGTCAGGCCTTCTACGCACACGCCCGCAACGCCTTTGCCGTGATCGCCTGCTCGGAAGACCGGCCGTTCGGCTGTTTCATCCTGCGGATGGGCGTCGTCTTCCCCGACTGACCCGTCTAGCGCGCGCCGGGGACCGCATCGACCGCCCGGCGCATGGCGGTGACCGCCTCGCCGATCCTGTCGCCATGGCGCAGCAGGCTGCCCCCGATCAGATAGACGACGTCATCGCCATACATGGCCGCCATGTCCGCCGCCCGGTCGACGCTCATGCCGCCGCCAGGGCTTGGAAAGATCGGCTTGCCGATGCCGGCGGGATCGCGGCATGCATCGGCGATCGAGACGCATTCTTCCGCCGAAAAGCCGAACCGCCCGCCGACATTGGGAAAGACGGAGATGTCCGAGCCGGCAAGGCGCTGCAGCACGCCATACATCATCGCATGGGTGAAGCCGGTTTCCGGCGACAGGACGAACGGACCGGTAAAGCTCGGATGCGTCATGATCGGCAGGCCGAATGCCGGGTCCGCCGCAAGCTGCTGGACGATCTCGAAGCCCAGGAGACCCGGCATCAGCAAGACGCCGCCTGCTCCGGCCCTCTTGGCGAAGAAGGCACGTTCGACAAGCTCGTCCGACCGGCCGGTGATGTTGGCGAAATGCAGCGCCGACATGCCGAACTCGGCATTGGCCCTGGCGACCGCCGCTGCGACCTTTTCGGTGCGTTCCTCGAACGGGGCCATCGGCTGGTCAGCGAGGCCGTGATCGTCCTTGATGATGTCGGCACCGCCGGCCACGCAGCGGAAGGCGATCTCGGCCAGCGTTTCGGGCGATGAGCCCTGCGGCTTGATGACCGGCGAGATGAGCCCGCCCTTCGGCCGGTTCGCGCGCGCCCTGACACCCTCGATACCAAAGCGTGGACCGGCAAAGCGCTCGGCGATCGTCGCGCCCGGCTCGAACCCCACCACCTTCACGCCCTGCTGAATGGATGAGTTGCCGAAGATGACATTGAGCAACTGACAGAGTTCGGTGCCAACACTGTCGGGCGAATAGGAGATCGCCACATCGAAGACACCACGCTCTCCCATCTCCGCACGGCCGACCTTGCCGACGATCTCATCGGCAATGAACCCTTGCGGCACGACATCGGCAGGGACTTCGACCGTCTGCTCAAGCGCCACGTCATGGGCGCGCCGCATGGCTTCTGCGGCACTGTCGGCGAAGATGCGGTAGACGACCCGGAATCGCTCCATCGTGCCGGCGCTCACGTCCGGCCGGCCTTTGTCCGGATGCCGGACCGGCCTGTGCCTCGCATTCCGGCTTGCCGAACATGCTCGTGTCCGCCCGTCGCCCCCTGCCCGTCTGATCGTCGAATCCGCACGACCGTCACCTCCTTGTTCGCGGTGACACTAGGCATTGATAGACAATTGTCAACAAAGGTGTCTTTTGTTCAGAACGGTGGAGAGGATCGTCCTCAAGCCGCTCCGGCGGCGGTCAGCCGCGCGGATCGAGGAGTTTGGCCATCACGTCGGCGCGGCTGATCCGGCCGACGACTTCGTCCCCGTCTGTAACCGCAACCGCCTCGACCGCGCGGAGCTTTTCCATCACGTCGCGCACGCTCATGTCGGCGCCGACCGTGTCGGTCGCACCCTCCCCTGGCGGCCCCATAATGTCGCGGGCGCACAGGACGCCCAGCGGGTTCATGTGGGCGACAAAGTCGGCGACATAATCGTTGACCGGGTCGGAGAAGATCTGCTGCGGCGTGCCGCACTGGACGATCCGCCCGCCTTCCATGATGGCGATCCGGTCGCCGAGCTTGAACGCCTCGTCCAGATCGTGACTGACGAAGATGATCGTTCGCTTCAGCTTGCCCTGCAGGTCGATCAGTTCGTCCTGAAGCCGCGTGCGGATCAGCGGATCGAGCGCCGAGAACGGCTCGTCCATCAGAAGGATCGGCGCGTTTGTCGCAAAGGCGCGCGCCAGACCGACGCGCTGCTGCATGCCGCCCGACAGTTCCCCGACCTTGCGGTCGGCCCAGCCATCGAGGCCCACCAGCGCCAACTGGTCGTCGACCTGCCTGTTGCGCTCGGCCTTTTCGAGGCCGGCCAGTTCCAGCCCCAGCCCGACATTGTCGCGCACGGTACGCCACGGCAAAAGCCCGAACTGCTGGAACACCATGGCGACGCGCTCGAGCCGGATACGGCGCAAGGTGGCCGCGTCCGCTGACGAGACATCGACCATCCGGTCGCCATCATTGACGCGCACCGCGCCGCGCACCACCGGATTGAGCCCGTTGACGGCGCGAAGCAGCGTCGACTTGCCGGAGCCCGAAAGGCCCATCAGCACGACGATCTCGCCCTCGCCCACTTCGAGCGAGCAATCGTGAACGCCGAGCACCTGCCCGGTCTCGGCCTGGATATCGCCGCGTGTGCGGCCTTCATCCATCAGCGGCAGCGCCTCCTGCGGGCGGTCCCCGAAGACGATGTTCACCGCGTCGAACGCAACCGCGACACTCATTTGCGCGCCTCGATGCGCAGCATGCGGTCCAGCATGATCGCAACCACGACGATGATGAAGCCGCTCTCGAAGCCGAGCGCGGTGTCGACCCGGTTGAGCGCCCGCACCACAGGCACGCCCAGTCCGTCGGCACCGACCAGCGCGGCGATCACCACCATGGAGAGCGACAGCATGATCGTCTGGTTCAGCCCGGCCATGATCTGCGGAACCGCATAGGGCAGCTCCACCTTCCACAAGGTCTGCCGGGGCGTCGCACCGAACGCGCGCGCCGCTTCGAGCAGCGGCATCGGCGTCGAGGAAACACCCAGATGGGTCAGCCGGATCGGCGCGGGCAAGACGAAGATCACCGTCGCGATCAGGCCCGGCACCATGCCGATCCCGAAAAAGACGATCGCCGGAATGAGATAGACGAAGGTCGGCAGCGTCTGCATCAGATCGAGCACCGGCCGCATATAGGCGTAAAGGCGCGGCCTGTGCGCTGCCGCAATGCCGATCGGCACGCCGATCGCCATGCAGACGAGACAAGCCGACAGGACCAGCGTCAGGCTTTCGGTGGTCTCTTCCCAATACCCCTGGTTGAGGATGAACAGAAAGCCGAACCCGACCAACGCGCAGACCGACCAGCGCCGCTGCAGCACCCATGTCAGCGCGACGAAGGCGGCGACGACGATCAGGGGATGTGGCGTCTGCAGAACCCACAGGATCGCTTCGATCAGGACGTCCATCGCATCGGACAGGCCGTCAAAGAAGAAGGCCCCATTGTCCTGCAGCCAATCGAAGAAGGCGCCGGCCGCATCGCCAACGGGGATTTTGTTGTCGGTCAGCCAATCCATGGAAACCCTGCTCGCCAGTTGCGCCGGAGACGGCCGCTGCGGCCATACCCAAAGCGAAAGAGCCTCCCGCGAAGGGGAGGCTCCAGGTGGCCGTTACATGCCGAGAGCGGACTTGACGGCTTCCATCGCGTCGCCGCCGTCCAGCGTCGTCACGCCGTCGAGCCACGGGCCCAGCGTGTCGGGATTGGCGGTAAGCCAGGCCGTGGCCGCATCGGCCGGGTCCTCGCCATCGTTGAGGATGGCGCCCATGATCTCGTTTTCCATGGCCAGCGTGAATTCGAGATTTTTGAGGAACGTGCCGACATTGGGGCATTCGTCCACATAGCCAGCGCGTGTGTTGGTCATCACCGTTGCGCCGCCCAGATTGGGGCCGAAGAAATCGTCGCCGCCGGTCAGATAGGTCAGCTCGAAATTGGCGTTCATCGGGTGCGGTTCCCAACCCAGGAACACGATCGGCTCGTCGCGGCGCGACGCCCGTTCGACCTGCGCGAGCATGCCCTGCTCGGAGCTTTCGGCCACTTCAAAGTCCGACAGGCCGAACGCATCGCCCTCGATCATGTCGAGGATCAGACGGTTGCCGTCATTGCCCGGCTCGATGCCGTAAATGGTCGAATCGAGCGCTTCCGCCTGTGTAGCGATGTCAGCGAAATCGGCGATGCCGAGCGCCGCGCCCGCCGCATTGGTCGCCAGCGTGTACTTGGCGCCTTCCAGATTGGTGCGCACCGTGTCGACCGTGCCTGCCTCGCGATAGGGCGCGATGTCGGCTTCCATGGTCGGCATCCAGTTGCCCAGGAACACGTCGACATCGCCCTGCGCGAGCGATGTGTAGGTCACCGGCACCGACAGCACCTTGATGTCGGTCTCGTACCCCAGCGCCTCGAGCACGACGGTTGCAACGGCGGTGGTGGCGGTGATGTCGGTCCAGCCGACATCGGAGAAGGTCACGGCCTCGCATTGGGCATGGGCCTGTGAGCCCATCGCGGTCGACAAAGCGAGCGCGGCGAACATCGTCTTGAATTTCATGTGGGCCTCCCGGGTTTGGTTTGACGGATCGTTGCGGTTTTTGTTGATTGACGAGTCAATTAACTTTGTTTACGCCGAAAAGACAAGCCCCACCGGGAATTCGCCATGCCAAAGGTCGGAATGGAGCCGATACGCCGCGATGCGCTGGTCAACGCAACCATCGCCGAAATCGGACGTGCCGGATCGCTGGATGTCACCGTGGCCCAGATCGCCAAGCGCGCCGGCATGTCCTCAGCCCTGGCGCATCATTATTTCGGCAACAAGGACCAGATCTTCCTGGCCGCCATGCGCCATGTCCTGACCGTCTACGGGCACGATGTACGCGCCGCGCTGAAGCAGGCCAAAGGCCCGCGCGAGCGGCTCGAAGCGCTGGTCGAAGCGAGCTTTTGCGTGCACCAGTTCGATGACGAGATCATCGCAGCGTGGCTCAACTTCTATGTGCTCGCGCAGACCTCGGAACCCGCGCGGCGGCTGCTCGCGGTCTACCAGAAGCGCCTCCTGTCCAACCTGGTACACGAACTGCGGCCCCTTGTGGACGATGCCGCCCCGGTGATCGCGCTCCGCATCGCCGCACTGATCGACGGGGTCTATCTGCGCCAGGCGCTGCGCGACCGCGCCATGGACAACCGCTCGGCGACGCGCCTGGTGCTCGACGCCGCCGAGACCTGGATCGGCAGAAAGACCAACGCATGACCATCGCCAACATCGCAGCGAAGCCCGAGGCCAGCCACTTCGTCGGCGGCGCCTACATCGAAGACGAGGCCGGCGCGGCCATCGACGTGATCTATCCGGCAACGGGCGAAACGATCGCCACGGTCCGTAGCGCAACGCCGGCGATCGTCGATCGCGCGCTGGAGACCGCCGCTTCGGCCCAGGCCGAATGGGCTGGCCGGACAGGCGCCGAACGCGGGCGCGTGCTGCGCCGCGCCGCCGACATCATCCGTGCGCGCAACCGGGACCTGTCCGAACTCGAAACGCTCGACACCGGCAAGCCGCTGTCGGAAACGCTGGTCGCCGATGCCTCGTCCGGCGCCGATGCGCTGGAATATTTCGGCAATCTCGCCGCCACTCTGACCGGCGAGCACATCGCGCTCGGCGGCGATTTCGTCTATGCGGTGCGCGAACCTCTGGGCGTGTGCGCCGGCATCGGCGCGTGGAACTATCCCACGCAGATCGCCTGCTGGAAGGCGGCGCCAGCGCTTGCCTGCGGCAATGCGATGGTGTTCAAACCGTCCGAAGTCACGCCGCTTTGCACGCTGAAGATCGCCCAGATCCTGATCGAGGCCGGCGCGCCTCCGGGTCTGTTCAACGTCGTCCAGGGTTATGGCGATGTCGGCGCGGCGCTGGCCACCGATCCGCGCGTTGCCAAGGTCTCGCTCACCGGCTCGGTGCCGACCGGACAAAAGGTCTATTCGGCCGCCGCCGGGCACATGAAGCATGTGACGATGGAGCTTGGCGGCAAGTCGCCGATCCTGGTCTTCGACGATGCCGACATCGAGGACGCGGTCGGTGGCGCGATCCTCGGCAACTTCTATTCCTCCGGCCAAATCTGCTCGAACGGCACGCGCGTCTTCGTCCAGCGCGGCCTGCACGACCGCTTCGTCGAACGGCTGGTCGAACGCACCAGGGGCGCGGTGATCGGCGATCCGCTGGATGAGGCGACCAGTTTCGGCCCTCTGGTTTCCGAAGCGCAACTCGACAAGGTGCTTGGTTATGTCGATATTGGCCGCGCAGAAGGCGCGGAGATCGTTGCTGGCGGCAACCGAATCGACCGACCGGGCTTCTATATGGAGCCGACCATTTTCACCGGCGTCACCGATGAGATGACCATCGCGCGCGAGGAGATCTTCGGCCCCGTCCTGTCGGTCCTCGCCTTTGACGACGAGGACGAAGCCGTCGCCCGCGCCAACGCGACCGAATTCGGTCTGGCGGCCGGTGTCTTCACCCGCGATCTCGCCCGCGCGCACCGTGTGATCGCGCAGCTTCAGGCCGGCACCTGCTTCATCAACGCCTACAATCTGACGCCGGTGGAAGCGCCGTTCGGCGGCGTCAAGCAATCCGGCGTCGGCCGTGAGAACGGCCATGCGGCCATCGAACACTACAGCCAGCTCAAGACCGTCTATGTCGGGCTCGGCCCGGTCGAGGCACCCTTTTGACCCGCTGAATCGCTTTATCAACGAGCCGATTCAATCTGTGATGAAACATCGATCAAGGCGCTGAAGTGCAAGCAGATTTCGTCATCATCGGCGCCGGCTCAGCCGGCTCGGCCATGGCCTACCGCCTGTCCGAGGACGGCCGTCACACGGTGCTCGTCATCGAATATGGCGGAACCGATGCCGGTCCTCTGATCCAGATGCCGGCCGCGCTGTCCTACCCGATGAACATGAAGATGTACGATTGGGGCTACCGGTCCGAGCCTGAACCGCATCTGGGCGGACGGCGGCTGGCCACGCCGCGCGGCAAGGTGATCGGCGGCTCGTCCTCGATCAACGGCATGGTCTATGTGCGCGGCCACGCCTGCGACTTCGACCGCTGGGCGGAGCTGGGCGCCACCGGCTGGGCCTATGCGGATGTGCTGCCCTATTACAAGCGCATGGAAAGCTGGGATTCGGGCGGCCATGGCGGCGATCCGGACTGGCGCGGCACCGGCGGACCATTGCATGTCACGCGCGGCAAGCGCGACAACCCGCTTTTCGCCGCCTTCGTCGAAGCCGGACGGCAGGCTGGCTACCAGGTCACCGGCGACTATAACGGCGAGAAGCAGGAAGGCTTCGGCCCGATGGAGCAGACGGTGTTCAACGGACGGCGCTGGTCGGCTGCTAACGCCTATCTGAAGCCGGCGCTGAAGCGGAAAAACTGCACCATCGTGCGCGCCCTCGCCCGCAGGATCGTCATCGAGGATGGCCGCGCCACCGGCGTCGAGATCGAGCGCGGCGGCACAATCGAAACGGTGCGCGCCAATCGCGAGGTGATCGTTGCGGCCTCTTCGATCAATTCGCCCAAGCTTCTGATGCTGTCGGGCATCGGGCCGGCATCGGACCTGATGAAACTTGGCATAGAGGTCATCGCCAACCGGCCGGGCGTCGGCCGAAACCTGCAGGACCATCTCGAACTCTACATCCAGATGGCCGCCAGCCAGCCTGTGACGCTTTACAGATATTGGAACCTTGTCGGAAAAGCCTGGGTCGGCGCGCAATGGCTGTTCACGCGAAGCGGCCCCGGCGCGTCCAACCAGTTCGAGAGCGCCGCCTTCATCCGCTCCAAGGCCGGCGTCAAATATCCCGACATCCAGTATCATTTCCTGCCGATCGCGGTGCGCTATGACGGACAGGCCGCCGCCGAAGGCCACGGCTTTCAGGCCCATGTCGGGCCGATGCGGTCGGCGTCACGCGGCGCGGTCACGCTCCGCTCATCGGACCCGCGCGAAGCGCCGAAGATCGTCTTCAACTACATGTCGAAGTCCGAGGACTGGGCCGATTTCCGCACCTGCATCCGCCTGACGCGCGAGATCTTCGCCCAGGATGCGTTCACGCCCTTCGTCCGGCACGAGATCCAGCCCGGCGCCGCGGTGCAGAGCGACGACGAGCTCGACGGTTTCATCCGCGAGCATGCCGAAAGCGCCTATCACCCCTGCGGCACCGCCCGGATGGGCCGCGCCGACGATCCGCTGGCGGTGGTCGATCCCGAATGCCGGGTGATCGGCGTCGACGGGCTGCGCCTCGCCGATTCCTCGATTTTCCCGACCATTCCGAACGGCAATCTCAACGCGCCATCGATCATGACCGGCGAAAAGGCATCGGACCACATTCTGGGCAAGACGCCGCTTGCGCCCTCCAATGCCGAACCATGGATTCACCCCCACTGGCAGACGAGCCAGCGCTGACGGCTTGCATTTGGCGCCGCGGCCAGCCAGATGGGTTCAAAGGGACCAAGGCGCGCCGATGAAGTTCTTCGATTTCGATCACCCCTTTTTCCGCCCGTTGTGGCGCCGCATCGCCACGGTCGGCGTCACGGCATCGTGGGGAATCTTCGAATTCCTGATGGGCAACCATTTCTGGGGCACACTTTTCGTCGGCATTGGCGCCCTGTCCTTCTACGGGCTGTTCATCACCTTCAACCCGCGCGATCCCGAGCCGAAGGACTAGGCTCCAAGCCTCCCTGCCTGGTTGCGCGCCTTTCGGCGGCCATAGAGCTCGAGCTTGTGATAGACGATGTCGTAGCCGAGCTCGGCGGCAATCTCTGCCTGCAGCTTCTCGATCTTGTCGGATCGGAACTCGATCACGTCGCCGGTTTCAAGATCGATCATGTGGTCGTGATGCGGCGTATCGGCGGTTTCGAAACGGGCCGGCGCGCCCTCGAAGGTGAGCCTGTGCACCACACCCTTGTCCTCAAGTATGCTCAATGTCCTGTAGACCGTCGACAATGACACGGTCGGCTCGAGCGCGCTGGCGCGGCTGTAGAGCTCGTTGGCATCGGGATGGTCGTCGGCTTCGGCGAGAATGCGCAGGATCGCGCTGCGCTGGCGCGTGATCCGCACGCCGGCGTCCCGCAACGCATGCTCCAGTTCGCGCGCACTCATCTGGCTGGATTCGTTCATGGCCCGAGTCTTGTCCAGTTGCGAGGCATTTGCAAGAGCCAGTTGGGAATTGCGGTACGCCGTCCCGCAGCGCCCCGCAGGCCGCTGCCTGCAATCCGGTCAGCCGGCGTCCGACGGCGCGGCGGCAAAGGCGCGAATGATGTCGGCAAGCGCCACCGGCTGCTCGACGCAGGGTATGTGCCCGCAATCCTTGAGTTCGTCGTACCGTGCGTCCGGGATCATCTTGGCCATTTCGGCGACCAGCGCGGGCGGCGTCGAGCCGTCCTGATCCCCGACCACGCATGAGGCCGGCACCGTCAACGTCCTGGCGATGTCGGTGTAGTCGGCATCGCGGATCGCCGCGCAGGTGCCGGCATAGCCCTCGACCGGCTGGCGGACGAGCATGTTGCGGTAGCCGAGATATTCGGCATTGTCCGGCCGCCGGAAGGCGGGTGTGAACCAGCGCTCCATCACCGGATCGGTCAGCGCCGCAAGTCCCTTGTCGCGCACCGTCTCGATCCGGTCGTTCCAGAGCTTTTCGGTGCCGATCTTGGGCGCGGTGTCGCACAGGATCAGCGAGCGGACGAGATCGGGCCGCGCCTTGAACAGTCCCAGCGCGATCATCCCGCCCACCGACAAGCCGCAGACCGTCGCCTTCTTGACCGCGAGATGATCGAGCAGCCCCGCCAGATCGGCGACGTGATCGTCCATGGCGTAAGGCGCCGGCGGCGCATCCGACAGGCCATGGCCGCGCTTGTCGTAGAGGACGAGACCGAATTCGCCGACGAGCCGTACCACGACATCGCGCCAAATGCGGAAATCGGTGCCCAGCGAGTTGGCGAAGACCAGCGTCGGCTTGCCCTCGGCCGCACCGATGACCTGATAGTGAAGCGTCACGCCATTGATCTGGGCAAATTGCACCGGCCTAGTCTCCCTTTGGCGGTTCGGGTGCCCAGTCCCTACAGATCGGGTCGGCGCGGTCAAGCGGCAGGCGGACGGTTTGGCCGGCCCGTGCCGACTTGTAGACCGCGGCGACGAACTCGATCGAGCGCACACCTTCCTGCCCCGTCACCATATCTGCCGCACGGCTGTCCAGATGATCGGCAATCGCCGCGAACTGGCCGGCATAGCCGACCGGACGGGCATCGATGCCGGCCGCCGCCTCCGACAAGACATCGTCCAGCGCGGACTGGCCGAGCGGCGCGCGCGCCTCGAACGTCCAGTCGTCGGCGCCCGGCGCATAGGGGTTGCGCCCGCTTTCGGCGGTCAGCGTCTCGAAGACGAAGCGCAGGCGCGATGTGTCGCGCGCCCCGCCCAGGGTGACCGACGACGTGACGAGCGCACCTGTTTCGCACCGCATGGCGAGCGCCGCGCAATCCTCCGTCTCGATGGCATTGACCCGCGTATCGGTCATTGCGGTCACCTCGGTCACCGGCCCGACAAAACGCGTAACCAGATCGTGCGCATGGATCGCGTGGCCGAGCACCGCCCCTCCGCCTTCGCTGCGCCATCGGCCGCGCCACGGCACCGCATAATAATCCGAGCCCCTGTTCCAGTGCGTTTCCAGCGTCGCCACAAGCGGTTTGCCGGACAGGCCGCGCCGCTGCAATTCGGCAAGCTGATAAAGGCCGCGCCCATAGCGGTACTGGAACACCGGCGCCAGCATGCGACCGGCCTTGTCGGCCGCCGCCGCCATCCGGTCGGCATCGCGGACCGATCCCGCCAGCGGCTTTTCGCAGATGACATGCTTGCCCGCCTCGAGCGCGGCTATGGCGACCGGCGCGTGCAGATGCGGCGGCAGACAGATGTCGATCACATCGATATCCGGGTCGGCGAGCACCTCGTCGATATCGGCGGTCACGCTGCAACCGGGCGACTTCGCCGCCACGGCATCGGCCTTGTCCGGGTCGAGATCGCAGACTGCCATCACCTTCCAGCGATCGGGCAGCGCACGATAACCGTCCATGTGCTGCGCGCCGATGCCGGCGCCTAAGATCGCCACGTGCGGCATGGTCAGTTCCTCAGATGGCCGAGGCGCACCGCCTGCGCCTGGGTTTTCAGGGCCAGCTCCATCACCTTGAAGCAGTGTGTCTGGCTCATCGCCGTCTCGGTGCGGTCGCGCACATCGGCGGCAAGGCGCTCGAAATAGGTCAGCTTCTCGCCGGACGCGTCGAAATGCTCGCAGCGCTCGCCATTGACCAGGAACACATGGTCGGTGCCGTCGCGCCCGCAGACATCGACATATTTGCGCATCTCGATCGTGCCTTCGGTGCCCAGGATCGTCAGCCGCCCGTCGCCCCAGGTCGGCAGCGCATCGGGCGTGTACCAATCGACGCGGATGTAGCCGTTGCCCCTGTCCGAGCGCAGCAGCACCTCGCCGAAATCCTGCAGGCCCGGATCGTCCGGATGGGCGAAGTTTCCGACAGAGGATGCGACGATCTCCGCATCGTCGGAGCCGGTGAAGAACAGGAACTGGTCGATCTGGTGGCTGGCAATATCGCACAAGATGCCGCCATAGGCGGCTTCATCGAAGAACCAGTCCGGCCGCGTGGGGCGGTTCAGCCGGTGCGGACCGAGCCCGACGGTCTGGATCACCTGACCGATTGCGCCATCGGCGACCAGCTCGGCCGCCTTCTGGTTGGCCGGAACCTCGAACCGCTCGGAAAAATCGATCGACCAGATGCGGCCGGTTTCGGCGACGGCCTGTTTGATCGCCGCCAGTTGGTCGAGCGTCGTGCAGCCCGGCTTGTCGGTCATCACATCCTTGCCCGCGCGCATCGCCTCGATGGCACGGTCGGCGCGGCGCACGGGAATGTCGGCCAGAAGGATCAGGTCGATCTCCGGATCGTCCAGCAGCGTCCGCCGGTCGGCGACCCGCGGCACATCGGGGAAGCGCTTGACGAAGCCCTCGACCGGCTGCGGATCGCCCTCGGTCCACCAGCCCTTGCAGGTGGCCCCGACATCCAGCATGCCCTGCAACTGGCCGAAAATATGCCGGTGATCGATGCCGATCACCCCCACCGTCAAAGACGACATGGATCAGTCCCCGTTCCGGATTGTGATTGCGCGCCCCTCGCGCGACGAAGTGACGAGCGCATCGATCAGATCATGCACTTTCAGCGCCTCGCGCCCGGTCACGGACGGCGCCCGTCCCGCTTCGACCGCATCGGCAAAGTCCAAAATCAGGTCGCGGTGCCAGTCGAACGGAAACGCCATCGGGTCTGCGCCGCCGCCGGTGCCGCCGGCCGACTCGCCGAACGTCTCGGCACGCCCGTCACGCCATTGGACCGTCAGCGTCCCCGACCGCAGATGCGCCGAGCCCTTTTCGCAGTCGAGCGTGATGGACTCGGCCTCGCCCGGAAAGGCGGCTACCGTCGCCATGACCGAGCCCATCGCGCCGCTCTCAAAGCGCATTCCGCCGGCGACGAAATCCTCCGCCTCCATCCGGTGGAACGGCGTCGTGCCGGCCACCGCCTGCACGTCCGAAACCGGCCCGGCGATCGACAGCATCAGGTCCAGCGTGTGGATCGCCTGGGAGATGAGAACTCCGCCGCCGTCGCGCGCATAGGTGCCGCGGCCCGGCTCGTCGTAATAGCTCTGATCCCGCCACCAGGGCACATTGGCCCGCGCCAGGCCGATCGCGCCCAGATCGCCGGAAGCGACAAGCTTTGCAAGCACTTGCGAGGCTTGCCGGAATCGGTGCTGGAAGACGATGCCGAGTTCGACGCCGGCGGTTTCGCAGGTTTGAACGATGGCCCGCGCCGCTTCGCTTGTCCGCTCGACCGGTTTTTCCATCAGGATATGCTTGCCGGCTGTGGCGAACCGTTCGACCAGCTCGGTGCGCTGGTTGGGCGGCGTGATGACGATGACCGCCTTCACCTCCGGATCGTCCGCCAGCGCGTCGATCGATTCCGCTTCGGCAAAGCCATATTCGGCGCAAAAGGCGGCGCGCTTTTCCTCGGTGCGCGAATAGACGCCGCGCACGGTGACGCGATCCTCAAGGCTTTTCAGCGCCAGCGCATGCGGCTTGGCCGCCATGCCCGTGCCGATTACGCCGACACCAAACTTGGTCGATGTCATCCGGCCGCTCCACCATCTGCGTCGATGCCGTTGACGATCACCTTGCCCTCGGCATCGAAGACATGCAGCACCTCGCGTCGGAAACGCAGATGCACCATCTCGCCGCGGCCGACCGGGAACTGGCCAAGCTGGTGCACCGTGATCTGCGGCAGTCCCTCCGGCGTGCAGAAGAGATAGGTCTCCCCGCCCAGTTGCTCGGTCAGGTCGACCGGCGCCGATATGTCGGCGTCCCCTTCATCGACAATGTCCATATGCTCGGGCCGGATGCCGAAGGTGACGCCGTCGCCTGGCTCCACGCCCTCGATCGGCGGCAGCGAAATGCGTTGGCTGCCGGCGAGCAGCACAACACCGCCGTCCTCGCCCGCCTGGGCCACCGCTTCCATCAAATTCATGCGCGGCGAACCGATGAAGCCCGCCACGAACGTGTTTTTGGGCGTGTTGTAGAGTTCGAGCGGCGAGCCGGCCTGTTCGACCCGGCCCGCATTGAGGACGACGATCGTGTTGGCCAGCGTCATGGCTTCCACCTGGTCGTGCGTCACATAGATCATCGTGCCGCCGAGCTTGGCGTGCAGCGCCGCCAGTTCCTTGCGCATGGTGACACGCAGCTCGGCGTCGAGGTTCGACAGCGGCTCGTCGAACAAAAACGCCTTGGGATCGCGGACGATGGCCCGACCGATGGCCACGCGCTGGCGCTGGCCGCCCGACAAGGCCTTGGGCCGCCGCTGCAGATAGGGATCGATCTGCAGCAGCTTCGCTGCCTCGTGGACGCGGTTTTCGATTTCGGCGCGCGGCATGTTCGAGTTCTCGAGCCCGAACGCCATGTTCTTGTAGACCGTCATGTGCGGATAGAGCGCATAGGACTGGAACACCATGGCCAGCCCGCGCTCGGACGCTGGCACCGCATTGACCACATCGCCATCGATCACGACATCGCCGCCGGTGACCGGTTCGAGACCGGCGATGATCCGCAACAGGGTCGACTTGCCGCATCCCGACGGGCCGACGAAGACCACGAACTGGCCCGACTGCACATGCAGGTCGATGCCGTGGATCACCTCGACATCGCCATAGGCCTTCTTGACCTTGTTCAACTGGATTTCTGTCACCGGACCCCCGCTCTTTGTGTCGTTACCGGCTGCGCGCCATCGCCGCCAGGCGCGGTTCGGCGCGTTGCAGATGCATCGGCGGCAGCCCGGCGAGGATCTGCCGCACATCGTCGATCATCATGGCGCGGATGCGCGCATAGGACGCCTCCATCCCGCCGGCCAGATGCGCCGAAAAGAGCGCGTTGTCCGTCTGTCGCGCCGCGTCTTCCACCGGCACCGGCTCTTCGGGAAAGACATCGATGGCCACCCGCAGCCGGCCCCTTTGGGCCTCGCCAAGCAGCGCTTTGAAGTCCACCACTTCGGCGCGCGACGCCAGGATGACGCTGGCGTCTTCCGGGATCGCCGCCAGCCTCTCCGCGGTCAGAAAGCCTTCGTTCTCACTGGTCGCACCGGCCAGCAGGAAGACGAACCGGCTGGTCGGCAGCAGATCGTCGAGCGGCATCGGTTCAAGCCCCTCTCCCTCCAGAAAGGCGTCCGACAGGAACGGGTCGTGCACGGCGATCTGATCCGTGAAGGGCCGCAGCAGCGGCACGAGGGCGCGGCCCAGATTGCCGTAGCCGATCAGGCCGACCGGCGCGTTGAACAGCGAATAGGCCGTGCCGTTGCCGGCGATGCCGTAGCGCTCGGTCCCGGCTCTGAAATCCGCGTCCGCCGCAACCAGCCCGCGCGCCAGATTGATCGCCTGTCCGAGGCAGAACTCGGCAACGGCCGGTGCCATGGCGGGCGCCGCCGACAGCACATGGATGCCGCGCGCCTGCGCGTATCCATAATCGATGTTCGGCTCCCAGTTCGCCTTGACGTTGACGATCGCCTTGAGGTTCACCGCGCGGTCGAGCCGGGCGCGATCCATCGCCGTCTGGCCGATGATGACAGCGACCTCGTCCAAGATGCTCTCGACAAGTTCGTCCGGCGCACGCGATCCGAAATGGGTGACCAGCCGGCCCATGCCGCGCAACGCCTCCTCCGCGTCGTGCGTCAGCACCATCGCCTCGGTGCGCGGGAACGGGTCCATGAAGATCAGCGGGCGCATGACGGTCATTTCATGCCCGACGAAGCGATGCCGGTGGTGATGAAGCGCTGCAGGAAGGCGAACACGACCGTCACCGGGATCAGCGCCACAACGGTCATGGCCAGCACGAAGTGCCACTGGACGTTCAGTTCGCCCTGGAAGGCGTTCAGGCCGATCTGCAGCGTGTAGACTTCCGACCGGTTGAGCACGATCAGGGGCCAGAGGAAATCGTTCCAGCGCCACATCACCGAGAAGATGGCAAGCACCGCGATCGCCGGCAGCGACAGCGGCAGAACGATGCGCCAGTAGATCTGCCACTCGGACGCCTTGTCCATGCGCGCCGCCTCGATCAGGTCGCGCGGAATGGTCAGCATGTATTGCCGCAGCAGGAAGACGCCCGTCGGCGTCGCACAGCCCGGTATGATCACTGCCCACAGCGTGTTGACCATGCCAAGCTGCGTGACCACCAGATAGGTCGGCACCAGGATGATGGTGATCGGGATCATCAGCGTGCCGATGACGAACAGCATCACCGTGTTGCGCCCCCGGAACTCGTAGATCGCCAGCCCGTAGGCGGCCATCGAATTGATCAACAGCGTGATCAGCGTCGCCGCC
Organism: Oceaniradius stylonematis; assembly: GCF_003149475.2. GTDB lineage: Bacteria > Pseudomonadota > Alphaproteobacteria > Rhizobiales > Rhizobiaceae > Roseitalea > Roseitalea stylonematis. Next base: position 59,184 of record NZ_QFWV02000009.1, on the reverse strand, counting down.
GCCGTCACGATGACGGAATTGTTCAGATAGGTGAGGAAGTTGAAGGTCTCGAGCGGCTTTGTGTAATTCTCCCAAGCGACACGCATTTCGCGGATCGGTTCGCGGTCGTTGATCGACACCTGGATGCGCTCTCCGGGATTATCGGGATCGACCATCTGCGCCATGATGCCGACGCGCCGCACCTGCGCGAGTTCCTCCACCGTGCCGTCCTCCATGGTCACGCGGAACAGCGGCAGCGGCTCGTCATAGCCCTCGACCTCGACGGAGATCTGGCCGAGCGGCAGCAGCGTCGGCGGAAACTCCTGAAGCCCGGCCTGGGTCTTGAACGAGGAAAGCACCAGCCAGACGACCGGCCCGAACATCAGCGCCACGCCCAATGCCAGATAGATATAGGTGAAGACATCGGTCCAGTGCAGCCGGCCATTGCCGCGCGTCGCGGTCAGCAATGCGCCGAGCGTCCGGGTCGGTCTGGCAACGACGTCCGTCATCAGCCCTGATCCCTTCTGCGCACGACGGCAAGCTGGAGAAGCGTGAGCACGAACAAGACGACGCCGAGGACGACGGACGCGGCGGCGGCCAGCCCGAAATTCTGCACCTGGCTCGAAAAGCCGGTCGTGTAGATGTACTGGACGATGAACTGCGTCGCGGTGCCCGGGCCGCCGCCGGTCAGGACGAACACCTCGTCGAACACCTGCACGGACTTGATCAGCGCCAGGACGATGACCACCAGCATGTTCGGCCAAAGGAGCGGCAGCGTGATGCGCCAGAAAACGCGCTCGGGCTTGGTTCCGTCCATCTCCGCCGCTTCATAGAGGTCTGGCGGGATCGCCTGCAGGCCGGCGAGCAGGATCAGCGTGTAAAAGCCCATGTTCGCCCAGATCGACACGAAGATCGCCCAGAACATCGACCATTGCGGATCGACGAAGAACAGGATGCGATCGAGCCCCATGCCGACAAGGCCGGCATTGAGAACGCCGTCGCGCAGCAGGATCCACTTCCAGATCAGCGCCACGACCACCGGCGACAGCAGCACCGGGAAGAAGAAGGCCGCGCGGTAGAAGCCGCGATAGCGAATGTCGCGATTGAGTATGAGCGCCGTGATCAGCGAAAACAGCACCATCAGCGAGACCTGGAAGAACACGAACACCATCGTGTTGTAGATGCCGCGCCAGAACCGGTCCTCCCGGCATGTCGCCGGATCGAAATGGTTCGCGCAGGTCGCAAGGAACTCATACTGTTCGGCGCCGACATAGGGCCGGTCGGCGAGGAACAGGTTGGTGCCGCCGGTCACCGAAAAGGCGAAATTGATGAACAGCGGCAGGACGACGAACGTGCCGAAGAAGATCATGTTCGGCAGGATGAAGAAATAGGGCATCGCGCCGATGCCGAAAATCCGCTGCAGAAAGCGGAACGGCACATCGAGAACGGTCGCCAGCAGCTTGATCGGCCAGGCGGCCGCGGCCTTGGCGCGATCGGTCAGCGTGACCGGTTCGGACGGAGCGACATCATTGAGTGCCATGAAGCCGGTCACCTTTCAGCGCTGGCTGGCAGGGGTCCGGCGCGACCACATGGCCGCGCCGGATCGATAGCGCAAGGATGCAAGACGGCGATCAGCCGTCGCGTTCCTTCTCCGCGATCTGCTGGGCGACGTCCTGCTCCATGCGCTCATAGGCTTCGTCCAGCGTCAACTCGCCGACGATCGCCTCGCCGAGGCGCGAGATCAGCGCGTTGAACATGACGCGGTTGTTGACGTAGCCCTGAAGATCGAACGCGGNAGTCCACGCCGCCCTCGGCAAGGCCGAGATGGCCCGGAATGAACAGCGTGCGGCCGTAGAACTCGGCGAGCACCTCTTCGCTCGAAAGGTAATCCATCAGCTTGCCGACTTCCTCAGGATGCTCGGTGTCCTTGAGGGCGACGAGAGCGGCGCCGCCGGGCATGCCGGTGCAGGCTGCCGGACCGCACGGTGCGGGCACCGCCCACCAGTCGAACGCATCGCCGATCGTTTCGGCGAACTGCGGGATCTGCCACGAGCCGGACATGTACATGACGACCTGCGCGTTGGCGAATTCCTCGTTGGCGCCCAGATACTGGTTGCCCGAAACCGAGCCCCATAGCTCCTTCGGCATCGTGCCGTCCTGGTGCCAGTCATAGAGCTTCTGGGCCATCATCTTCAGCCCGTCATCGACCAGCGCCGGCTCGCCCTCGTCGGTGAACATCTTGGCGCCCATCGAGATCGCCGGCCCCGAAACACGGTGGCCGGAGCGGTCCCAGGCCATCGGATAGGCGATGTCGAGCGCTTCGGCCACCTGCCTGGATGCCGCTGCCCAATCGTCCCATGTGGCGCCCTCGCCGGGCAATTCGACACCGGCCTGCTCGAACAGGGTCTTGTTGACATAGGGCCCGGTCACGGTGAGCTGGGTCATGAAGCCGGCGATCGCGCTGTCATTGCCCGGCTCGCGCTTCCAGTTCAGGAACGGGCCGAAATTGGTCTCCCAATATCCGGGATCGGAGATGTAGGGCGTCAGGTCGAGATAGTATTGCGCAAGCCCGCCAAGGTCGGTGACGCGCGCAAGGTCCGTGCCCTCGCCGGCGGCAAGCTGCACCGGAAGGCTCTCGAGGATCGCCTTGTAGGGCACCGTGTCCAGAACGACGGTGATGTCCGGATTGGCCTCCTCGAACCGGTCGAGCAGATCGCGCATGACCTCGCCCTCATTGCCGTCATTGTACCAGGTGATCCGCAACTCGGTTTCGGCGAGGGCTGTGCCCGCCATCAGCGCCAGGGCGGCACTGCCCAGCACAAGCCTCTTTGCAAAACGTCCAGTCATTTATGTCTCCTCCCAAGGGTCATTCACGTACCAACGTTACTGGTATACTAGTATGGTCTCAAGGCACTCGCAAGCGCCTGTCGCCATCTTGAACCGGATCGTGGCCCGACGCCCCGCCGGTTTCAAGCACGGAATGGATATGGGCCCGCATGCGCGCCTCCGCCGCATCGGCTTCGCCCGCGGAAATCGCGTCGAGAACGGCCAGATGCTCCCGATAGGCCGCCATGGAGCGGCCCTTGATCGACGACATCAGCGCCAGACGCTGGCGGTCAACATGCGCCTTCATCGACTGGATCAGCCCCCACGCATTGGGGACGCCCGCCAGCCCGGCAAGCGCTGCGTGGAACGCTTCGTCATGGCGGAAAAACGTCATGTAGTCGTCATGTTCGGCAGCCCTGAACTGCGCCGCCAGAAGCGGTTCGAGACCGGTCAGATCGGCGCCGGTCTCGGCAAGGTGCCGGACGACGGCGCACTCGATGGCCGCCCGCACGAAGACCGCCTCGTTGAGCCGCGCTTCGTCCAGCGGCGCCACCACGGTGCCCACTTGCGGACGCACCTGCACCAGTCCCTCGCTGGCCAGGTTCTGGATCGCCGCGCGCACCGGCGTCCGGCTGACAGCGCACAGCCGCGCCGTCTCCGCCTCGGAGATTACCGCGCCCGGCGGAAGCCGGTTGTCGATAATGCGCGTTCGCAACATGTCATAGACCTGCGGCGCGATCGGTCGGCTCGTATCGATGGTGGCTTCGGCGAAGACCGAAGCCGGGTCGAACAGGGCGCGATAGGTTTCAGGCCGCGGCATGGTTCGCCTCCAGCGCCGTCATGATGCCGCGCAGTTCGGCCAGGCCCTTCAAGCGGCCGATCGCCGGATAGCCGGGCTGGCTGCCGCGCGCCGCATCGTCGAGGATCTCGTGGCCGTGGTCCGGGCGCATCGGAATCTCCCAATCGGCCCTGCCCTCGGCCTTGCGCCGCCGCTCCTCTTCCAGAAGCGCACCGATCACCGCCACCATGTCGGTGTCACCGGCCAGATGCTCGTCTTCGGCGAAACTGCATGGCACCGCGTCCGCTTCCCGCGTCACGTTGCGCAGATGGACGAAATGGATGCGGGGGCCGAATTCGCGCACAATGGCGGCGAGATCGTTGTCGGCCCGCGCGCCGAACGAACCGGTGCACAGCGTCAGCCCGATGGCCGGGCTCGGCACGGCATCGAAGACGTGGCGCACATCGTCCGCCGTCGACCAGACACGCGGCAGACCGAGCAACGGCCATGGCGGATCGTCGGGGTGGCAGCAAAGCCGTACGCCCTGGGTCTCGGCGACAGGCGCCATCGCCTCGAGGAAATCGACATGGTGACGGCGCAGCCGGCCGGCATCGATGCCGCGATAATCGGCGAGTTTCGCGCGCACATCGTCCAGCGTCCAATGCTCGGCCGCGCCGGGCAGCCCGGCGGTCACGTTGGCGGCCAGTTCGGCCTTGCGGTCGCCGCTCATCGCCGTGAAGCGCTCCGCCGCCGCGTCGATCACGGCGCGAGGGTAATCGTCGCGCGCGCCGACCCGACGCAGAATGTGCATGTCGAACGCGGCGAAATCGATCAGATCGAACACCATCGCGGCCCCGCCCGCCGCGGTCGGAGCGCGCAGATCCGTGCGGGTCCAGTCGAGCACCGGCATGAAATTGTAGCAGACGGTGCGGATGCCGCATGCCGCCAGATTGGCCATGCTCTCGGCATAGCGGTCCAGATCGCCGCGCCAGTCGCCGCTCTGCGTCTTGATCGCCTCGGAGACCGGCAGGCTCTCGACCACCTCCCAGGCGAGCCCGGTGGGCGGGCCGTCCGGATGCGCGGCCACCTCGCGCTGCCGCTGTTCGATCTCGGCAACCGGCCAGATCGCGCCCGGCGCGATATGATGCAGCGCCGTGACGATACCTTCGGCGCCGGCCTGCCGCGCATCGGCGAGCGTGACCTTATCGACCGGCCCGAACCAGCGCCATGTCTGCCGCATGACACGTCTCTCCCAATTGCGGAAACACTAGTATACCAGTAGCCTTGGACGCAACCGCTATTGCCCGCGAAGGGGCCCATGATGCCGATCACGCGCGACGAACTGCGCACGCTTTTGCGCCTGCCGCCGACGGACGCGGAACCCGCTCGCATCGGCGTGGACGACGAGACGGTGCGTAACGGCATCCGCCACCAGCGCGTCACGCTGCAAGGGACCGGTCCCGCCATTGCCGGAATTTTGCTGCTGCCCGCAACGGGCGGTGGGCGAGCCCCGGCCATCCTTTACTGCCACGCCCATGGCAACCGCTACGATATCGGCGCCGCCGAACTGGTGGACGGCCGACCCGCGCTTCAGGACCCGCCCTACGGGCCGCTGCTCGCGGAACGCGGATATGCGGTCCTGTGCATCGACATGTCCGGCTTCGGCAGCCGCCAACTCGACGGCACGGAAAGCGCGCTCGCCAAGGCCGCGCTGTGGCGCGGGCAGACCCTGTCCGGCGCAATGCTCGGCGATCTGACGGCGGCGCTTGATGCCCTGACCGCCCACCCGGCAGTCGATCCGGCCCGCATCGGCACGCTCGGCATCTCGATGGGCGCGACGCACGCCTATTGGCTCGCCGCGCTCGACGAGCGCATCGCCGCCTGCGCCCACATGTGCGCGTTCGCCGATATAGGTCCGCTGATCGACACCAATGCACACGATCTGCACGGCATCTACATGACCGTTCCGGGCCTGCTCGAAAATGGCGATATGGGCGATGTAGCGGCTCTGATCGCTCCCCGCCCGCAACTGGCCGCATCGGGCCTCAAAGACCCGCTCACGCCGCCCGTCGCCTTGAATCCGGCGCTCAGCCGATTGCGCCAAGCCTATGAAACGCAACGCGCTTCGGACCGACTCACTGTACTGACATCACCCGACACCGGCCATCAGGAAACGCCGGAGATGCGGGCGGCGGTGCTGACCTTTCTCGAAAACGCGCTCGGCGCCTGAGCCCTACTCCGCCGCCTCCCGCTGCACCGACGGATTGTTGGGGTGCTCGGTCCAGTTGCCATAGTCCGGATCGATCGGCTTGCCGGTGCGCGGATCGGTGCCGGAAATCTGTTCCATGGTGATGCAGTCATCCACCGGGCAGACATTGACGCACAGATTGCAGCCGACGCACTCCTCGTCGATCACCTCGAACTTGCGCACGCCATCGACCATGTTGGTGATCGCCTGGTGCGAAGTGTCCTCGCAGGCGATGTGGCACCGCCCGCAGGAGATGCACAGATCCTGGTTGATGCGCGCCTTGGTGACGTAGTTGAGGTTCAGATACTGCCAGTCGGTGACGTTGGGCACCGCCATGCCGCGGAAATCCTCGATCGTCGCATGGCCCTTTTCATCCATCCACGCTTCCAGCCCGGCGATCATCTCCTGGACGATCTTGAACCCGTAGGTCATCGCCGCCGTGCAGACCTGCACCGTGCCGCAGCCCAGCGCGATATATTCGGCTGCATCGCGCCATGTCTGGATACCGCCAATGCCCGAGATCGGCATGCCGTGCGTTTCGGGATGGCGCGCGATCTCCGAGACCATCGACAGCGCAATCGGTTTTACGGCAGGCCCGCAATAGCCGCCATGCGATCCCTTGCCGTCGATCGAGGGCACCGGCGAATAGCTGTCCAGATCGACCGAGACGATCGAATTGATCGTGTTGATCAGCGACACGGCGTCAGCGCCGCCGCGCTTGGCGGCTTCGGCCGGCTTGCGGATATCGGTGATGTTCGGCGTCAGCTTGACGATCACCGGCAGGTCGGAATGCTGCTTGCACCAGCGCGCGACCATCTCGATATATTCGGGCACCTGACCGACCGCCGAACCCATGCCGCGTTCGCTCATGCCGTGCGGGCAGCCGAAATTGAGTTCGACCGCATCGGCGCCGGTTTGTTCGACCGAAGCGAGGATGTTCTTCCAGGGCTCCTCCTCGCACGGCACCATCAGCGAAACGATCATCGCCCGATCGGGCCAGTTCTTCTTGACCGTCTCGATCTCGCGCAGATTGACCTCGAGATCGCGGTCGGTGATCAGTTCGATATTGTTGAGCCCCAGAAGCCGCCGGTCCGGACCCCAGATCGCGCCATAGCGCGGTCCGTTGACATTGACGACCGGCGGGCCGGCTTCGCCCAGCGTCTTCCAGACAACGCCGCCCCACCCCGCCTCGAAGGCACGCTCGACATTGTACTGCTTGTCGGTTGGCGGGGCCGAGGCCAGCCAGAACGGATTGGGCGACGAAACGCCGAGAAAGTTGGTGTGCAGATCAGCCATGGCTCATGCTCCTGCTTGGCGCGTGATGCGCAGTATCGGAAAAGACGACCTTGAAGCGCTCGCAGATCAGTTCGCGCTGCTCGTGCCACTCAAGGCCCAGCCCTTCGCAGACCGCGCGATAGTGCGCGCCGTTGCGGGCCTTCCATGTCTCCAGCGTGCGGTCCCATTCGCCATAATCATGGGCAAACATTGCATCGACCTCGCCGAACGGGGTTTGACTGACCTGCATTGTCTCGACGACGGCCCTGGGCCGGGCGTTGCCGTCGATCACGACGCTCAAGGCGCCCGGAAACGGGATTCCGATGTCGACAAGCTCTTCGGGAAGCGAGCTCGTTGCCGTCTTGATGCCGGACACGATGAGATCGGCCCCTCCGTCCGCGCTCTCGTCGGTATCGCCCACGCGAAAGACGTCGAACGGTTCAGAGCCCGCATCCGGATGGGCCGCGCGGAACCTCGACCAGAAACGTGAGACCTCCGCGTTCATCCTGTCAGCCGCTTGTGAATGCTGGCGGCGGCGATCTTGCCGTCTTCGACGGCGACCACCGTCAGGTCTTCGCCGCCGGCGATGCAGTCGCCGCCCGCCCAGACCTTGTCATGGCTCGTGCGCCGGTCGTCATCGGTGAAGATGCGCCCGCCCGACAGATCGAGCGAGACGCCGCCGAAGAGGCCCTCGACCGGCTTCTGGCCGATCGCCTTGAACACCTGGTCGGCGTCCAGCGTCACGGTCTCGCCGGTGCCGCTCAGCTTGCCGTTCATCGCCGTATATTCGAGCGTGATACCCGTGACCGCGCCATCATCGTTGCGCACGAGCGCCTGCGGCTGAAGCCAGTGGCGGATCGTCACGCCATGCGTCTGCGCCACCTCCTGCTCGTACTGCGAGGCGTTCATCTGTTCGGGTCCGCGCCGGTAGCAGATCGTCACCGTCTCGGCCCCGAGAAGCTTGGTCTGCACCGCGACATCGATCGCCGTCATGCCGCCGCCGATGACGACGATGTTGCGGCCGACCGGCAGCGCCGACAGATCGTCGGTCTGGCGCAGCTTCTCGATATAGGCGACGGCATCGATGCAATTGTCCGCATCGTCGCCTTCGAGGCCCAGATCGTTGACCCCGGGCAGGCCCATGCCCAGGAACACCGCGTCATGGCCCGCCACCAGATCGTCCAGCGTTACGTCGCGGCCGAGCGCCATGCCGTTCCTGATCGCGATTCCGCCAATCCCGGTAATGAAATCCACTTCGCGCTGGGCAAAATTCTCCGTCGTCTTGTAGGCGGCGATGCCGTGCTCGTTCAGCCCGCCGGCCTTCTCGCGCGCCTCGAAGATGGTGACGTCGTGGCCGTGGCGGGCGAGCGCATGCGCGCAGGACAGGCCCGCCGGCCCGGCGCCGACAATCGCCACCGATTTGCCCGTCGGCGCGGCGCGCTCATAGGGGTGCTGCTCGGCCGTTTCCAGGAAATGATCGGTCGCGTAGCGCTGCAAAAGGCCGATCTTGACCGGCTTGCCCTCGGCCACCTCGCGCACGCACACTTCTTCGCACAGCGTCTCGGTCGGGCAGACGCGGGCGCACATGCCGCCCAGAATATTCTGGTCGAAGATCGTCCTGGCCGCGCCATTGGCGTTGCCGGTCGAGATCTGCCGGATGAACATCGGAATGTCGATCGATGTCGGGCATGCGGTCTGGCACGGCGCGTCATAGCAGAAATAGCAGCGGTCGGCCTCGACAACCGCCTCATGCCGGTCGAGCGGTTCGTGCAGATCGTCGAAATTGTCGGCGTACTGATCGGCCGGCAGACGCCCGGCCTGAATGTCCGGTGAAACACGGTTTGGCGCCATCGCGCGGTCTCCCTCCGAGAACCCGAATTGTCGACGGCTCTTGGCGGCCGCTTGTCGTGGGCGAAAGCTTTCAATAATTTGATCAAAAGGTCAAATTTTTTCTGCGCCTGCTCAGAAACAAAAAAGGCCGGCTTTCGCCGGCCTTTTCCGCGTCATGAGAAAGACGATTACATGCCCTTGACCTTGTTCATGATCGCGTCGGTCCAGGCGCCTTCCGGCCGGGCCGTGATCACCGGGTCCGAACCGCCGGCAAGCAGCGAGTCGACCGTCGTCTCGGCCGCAGCCGTATCGAGCGTTCCGTCGGAATCGCCGATGAGCTTGCAGATCTCGCCGGTCATGCGCACCTGGTGCTCCTCGGTCTGGGCGCCGGTCGCGTCGTTCTCAAGCACGATCTCGGCCGCTTCCTGCTGGTTCTCGCAGGCATATTCCCAGCCGCGCATCGAGGCCGCAACGAACCGCGCCAGCTTGTCGGCCATCGCCTCGTCGGCAAGGCTTTCCTCGAGCACGTAGATGCCGTCTTCCAGCGTCGCAACGCCCTGGTCGGTATAGTTGAAGACGACCAGATCGTCCGGCGAGAAGCCCGCATCGATGACCTGCCAGTACTCGTTGTAGGTCATGGTCGACACGCAGTCGGCCTGCTCCTGGATCAGCGGATCGACGTTGAAGCCCTGCTTGAGCACCTCGACGCCGTCATCGCCGCCCTCGGTCGGAATGCCGAGCTGGCTCATCCAGGACAGGAACGGGAACTCGTTGCCGAAAAACCACACGCCCAGCGTCCGGCCGCGAAAGTCTTCGGGCGTCTCGATCCCGGTTTCCTTGCGGCAGGTCAGCATCATGCCCGACCGCTGGAACGGCTGGGCGATGTTGACCAGCGGAACGCCCTTCTCGCGCGCGGCGAGCGCGGCGGGCATCCATTCGATGACGACATCGGCGCCGCCGCCGGCGATCACCTGCGGCGGCGCGATGTCCGGCCCGCCCGGATTGATGGTCACGTCCAGATCGGCTTCTTCGTAAAAGCCCTTGTCTTTCGCCACATAATAGCCGGCGAACTGCGCCTGCGTGACCCATTTGAGCTGCAGCGTCAGTTCATCGGCGGCGTTGGCGGCCGATGCCGCCGTCAGCCCCATCGCCGTACCTGCGGCCAGTGCTATCCATTTGCGCATTTTGGTTCTCCCTGTTTGCTCCGTTGATTGATCGTGTCGGCACCCGTCATCCCGTTTTATGGCCGCTCGCTTCGCATGGACGGATGCCAGAATGTCACCGACCGCTCGACCAGCGCAATCGCGCCGTAGGAGAGCGAGCCGGCAAGCGCGGCGACGAATATCGTGGCCCACACCATGTCGACATTGAGCCGGCCCACTTCCGCCGAAATGCGGAAGCCCATGCCGACAATGGGTGTGCCGAAAAACTCTGCGACGATCGCACCGATCAGCGCAAGCGTCGAATTGATCTTCAAGGCGTTGAAGATGAACGGCATCGCCGCCGGCAGCCGCAGCTTGATGAGCGACTGCGTGCGCGTCGACGCATAGGTGTGCATCAGATCGCGCTCCATGTGCCCGGCCGCATCCAGGCCGGCGACCGTGTTCACCAGCATCGGAAAAAAGGTCATCACGACGACCACGGCGGCCTTGGACTGCCAGTCGAAGCCGAACCACATCACCATGATCGGCGCGATGCCGACGATGGGCAGCGCGGAGACGAGATTGCCGATCGGCATCACGCCGGCCTTCCAGAAGCGCGAGCGGTCGACGAGGACGGCGACGAGAAAGCCGAGCGAGCAGCCGATCAGATAGCCCGAGACGACGCCCTTGAGATAGGTCTGCTGGAAATCGGCCCAGAGCGTCGGCACTGACGAAATGATGCGCTCCCAGATCATCGATGGCGGCGGCAGGATGACGGTCGGCACGCCGAAGCCGCGTGTGATCCCTTCCCAGAGCGCCAGGATCGCCGCGCCGAACAGCACCGGGATGGCGAGATTGACAAGCGTGACCATCGGCCCGCGTTCGGGCCGCAGGGCGGCGAGCCTTGTGTTGGCATACCAGGCCGCCAGCCAGAAGACGATCGCGGCAATGAGGATGGCCGTGTTGGTCACGCCCGCGCCTCCCTGACGCCCATGCGGCGGTTGAGCCAGCCGCCAATCCAGCCGATCAGCCCGACGAGCAGCCCGGCCAGCACAGCGGCGACGATCAGCGCCGACCAGATCTGCACGGTCTGGCCGTAATAGGACCCGGCCAGAAGCCGCGCGCCCAGGCCCGCCACCGCGCCGGTCGGCAGTTCGCCGACGATCGCGCCGACGAGGCTGGCGGCGATGCCGATCTTCATCGAGGTGAACAGGAACGGCACCGAGGACGGCCAGCGCAGCTTCCAGAAGGTCTGCGCCCGGTTGGCTGAGTAAGTGTGCATCAGGTCCATGTGCATGGTTTCGGGCGAACGGAGCCCCTTCACCATGCCGACCGCCACCGGAAAGAAGCTCAGATAGGTCGAGATCAGCGCCTTGGGCAGAAGGCCGGTCACGCCGACCGAATTGAAGACAACGATGATCATCGGCGCCAGCGCCAGGATCGGGATCGTCTGCGAGGTGATGATCCAGGGCATCATCGACTTGTCGAGGACGCGCGAATGCACGATGCCGACGGCCAGAAGGATGCCGAGCGCGGTGCCCATCATGAAGCCGAGCAGCGTCGCCGACAGCGTCACCCATGCGTGGTAGATCAGGCTGCGCTTGGAGGTGATGTTCTTTTCGACCGTCGTTTCCCAGATTTCCACCGCCACCTGGTGCGGCGCCGGCAGCACCGGCCGCTGCTGGCTCATGGTCTTGGGCAGGATTTCGGCGAAGCCGATCGTCTCGCCGGCCCGCTCGGCGGCGTTGCGCTCGAACGGGGCGTTGAGGATCACCGCGAACGCATACCAGACCGCGATGATCGCCGCGACGACGGTGAGGATGGGCAGGATGCGGGTGCGGATCATGATGGCGCTGCCCCCGTCGAAGAGCCAAACCCCCACCCTTCATCCCTCCCCACAAGGGGGAGGGAAGAGATCAACGCCGTGCTCATTTCTGCACGATCAAACCTGGCTCGCAAACCGGCGAGGTCGCGAGGTGCCGATGTCCTCCCTCCCCCTTGTGGGGAGGGATGAAGGGTGGGGGTATACGCCGCCCTGCCCTCACTCATAGGCATGCCCCGCAGCCAGCCCTTCGCGCACTTGATGGGCGATCTTCAGAAACTGAGGCGTTTCGCGCACCTCCAGCGGCCGCTCGTCGCCCAGATCGCAATCGATCACCTCGTGGATGCGGCCCGGCCGGGGGCTCATCACCACGATCTTGGTGGAGAGATACACCGCCTCGGGAATCGAGTGCGTGACGAAGACGATGGTCTTGTGCGTCGCCGCCCACAACTTCAGCAGCTGCACATTGAGATGGTCGCGCACGATCTCATCGAGCGCGCCGAACGGCTCGTCCATCAGCAGCATGTCCGGCTGCACGGCGAGCGCGCGGGCAATCGAGGCGCGCTGCTGCATGCCGCCCGACAATTGCCAGGGAAACTTCTTCTCGAACCCGGCCAGATCGACCAGTTCGAGATTTTCGCTGACGCGCCTGTCGCGCTCGGCCCTGTCGAGACCCATCACTTCGAGCGGCAGGCCGACATTGTCGGCGATGGATCGCCACGGAAACAAAGCGGCGGCCTGAAACACATAGCCATAGGCGCGCTTCAGCCGCGCCTCGTGCGGCGTCAATCCGTTGACCGTGATCGTCCCGCCGGTCGGGTGTTCAAGATCGGCGATGACGCGCAGCAGCGTGGTCTTGCCGCAGCCCGAGGGGCCGATCAGCGAGACGAATTCGCCCTTTTCGATATCGAGCGAGATGTCCGACAGCGCATGCACCGGCCCGTCATTGGTCTCAAAGACAAGATCGAGGCTGTCGGCGGAGATGACCGTTTCGGATTGCGGGGATGGCGAAAGCATCGGAGCCGGTCAGACCCCGCTTGCCGGAATGCCGGTGCGCTCGATCTTGCGCGGGGCGGTCAGTTCCTTCCAGGTCGACAGCGCGGTGTTGACCGGGTTGTTCGGCGGACGCTCGACGAACTGGCCATGGCCCTCCTCGGTGCGCACCTCGCCATCGTGGACGGCCACCTTGCCGCGGGTGAGCGTGAAGCGCGGCAGGCCCTTCACATGCTTGCCCTCGAAGACGTTGTAGTCGATGGCCGACTGCTGGCTGTCGGCGGAGATGGTCTTTTCCTTGTAGGGGTCCCAGACGACGATGTCGGCGTCCGCACCCTCGAGGATCGCGCCTTTCCTGGGATAGACGTTCAAAATCTTGGCGATGTTGGTCGAGGTGACGGCGACGAACTCGTTCATCGTCAGCCGGCCGGTGTTGACGCCATGGGTCCACAGCATCGGCATCCGGTCCTCGAGCCCGCCCGTGCCGTTCGGAATCTGCGTGAAATCGCCGACGCCGTTGCGCTTCTGCTCGGTGGTGAAGGCGCAATGGTCGGTGGCAACGACCGACAGCGAGCCCGACGACAGCCCGTTCCAAAGCGAATCCTGGTGTTGCTTGTTGCGGAAGGGCGGGCTCATGACGCGCCGCGCCGCATGGTCCCAGTCCTTGTCGAAATATTCGCTCTCATCGAGCGTCAGATGCTGGATCAGCGGTTCGCCATAGACGCGCTTGCCGGCCATCCGGGCCCGGCGGATCGCCTCGTGCGCGTCCTCGCAGGAGGTGTGGACGATGTAGACCGGCACGCCCGCCATGTCGGCGATCATGATCGCGCGATTGGTGGCTTCCCCTTCCACCTGCGGCGGCCGCGAATAGGCGTGGCCTTCGGGGCCATCATTGCCCTCGGCGAGCAGCTTCGCCTGCAGATCGGCGACGACATCGCCGTTTTCGGCGTGCACCAGGGGCAGCGCGCCCAGTTCCGCGCAGCGGCGGAACGAAGCGAACATCTCGTCATCGTTCACCATCAGCGCGCCCTTGTAGGCCATGAAGTGCTTGAAGGTGTTGATGCCGCGCTTGGTGATGTCCTCCATCTCGTTGAACACCTGCTCGCCCCACCAGGTGATCGCCATGTGGAACGAGTAGTCGCAATTGGCGCGGGTCGACTTGTTGTCCCAGCGCTGCAGCGCCTCCAGCAGCGACTGTTCGGGGTTGGGCAGGCAGAAATCGACCACCATCGTCGTGCCGCCGGCGAGCGCGGCGCGGGTGCCGGACTCAAAGTCGTCCGACGAATAGGTGCCCATGAACGGCATTTCGAGATGCACATGCGGGTCGATGCCGCCGGGCATGACGTAGCAGCCGGTCGCATCCAGTTCCTCGCCACCCGACAGGTTCTGCCCGATCTCGGCGATGACCCCGTTTTCGACCTTCACATCGGCCTTGTAGGTCCGGTCGGCGGTGACGATGGTGCCGTTCTTGATGATGGTGGTCATGCGGGTTCACTCCTGGCTTGGCGCAAGGGCGTAGAGGTTGAGATGTGTGGCAAGCGCAATGTCAATCTCACGCATCTGGTTCGGTTCAACTTCACCGATCACGCGGCGCGTTTCCAGTTGCGGGATCGTGACGATCTTTTCGGTCTGAACCCAGCTTTTGCGCTTCAAACCGTTTCTCGTGGTCGGCTCTATCGGGACGCGCAGCGCAGAACCCTCTGACGGCTCCGACGTGACCAAACAAAGCGTCAAACTGTCGAAATGGTCTGTGCTCGCATCCGATTGGATGACCACGGCAGGTCGAACCTTATTGTATGCGCGTGAAGCAACCATCAGGACAATCGTACCGCGCTTTACCATTCGTAGTTTGGTTCATCATCGAGCATGTCGTCCAGAAGCGCATCGAGGAGCTCCAGCGTTCCGTCGCGTTCATCAGCCGCGCGGATGATTTCGCCTTCGCGCTTCCATTCCTCCTCGGTCAAACTCAACCGATGAGCGGTGACAGTTTCATACTTGCGTTCTTTCGGGTCCATGTCCGGCTCCTCGGCGAACAGCCTATCACGCGCAAAAGGTGGCGACGATGGCGCCGTTCTTGATGATGGTGGTGGTCATCCGTACCCCCTCAATTGTTTATTCGGTGAGCCATGGCGGCCACGTTCACCCCACAATCTCCGCCTTTTCCATCACCGCGTGGAACAGGACGTCGGCGCCGGCCTTGGCCCATTCCTTGGTGATGTCCTCGGCCTCATTGTGCGACAGCCCGTCGACGCAGGGGCACATGACCATGGCGGTCGGCGCGACGCGGTTGATCCAGCAGGCATCGTGTCCGGCCCCCGAAATGATGTCCATGTGCGAATAACCGAGCCGCTCGGCCGCTTCGCGGATCATCCGCACACATTCCTCATCGAAGGCGGGCGGGTCGAACTGGCCGACGATCTCGGCTTCGAACGCGACGCCGATATGCTCGCAGAGCTTGGGCGCCTGGGCCATCAGCCGCTCGACCATCGCGTTCAGCGTGTCGAGTTCATGGCTCCGAAAATCGACCGTGAACACCACCTTGCCCGGAATGATGTTGCGCGAATTGGGATACACATCGACATGGCCGATCGCACCGACCGCGTTGGGCGCGTTCGACATGGCGATGTCATGGACCAGCTCGGTGATCTGCGCGAGACCCCTACCCGCATTCTTGCGCATCGGCATCGGCGTCGAGCCGGTGTGGCTTTCCTTGCCGGTCACCGTGCACTCGATCCACCTCAGGCCCTGTCCGTGCGTGACAACGCCGATGTCCTTGCCTTCGGCCTCGAGGATCGGCCCCTGCTCGATATGCAGCTCGAAAAACGCATGCATCTTGCGGTCGCCGACTTTCTCCTCGCCCTTCCAGCCGATCCGTTCCAACTCGTCGCCGAATTTCTTGCCCTCGGCGTCGGTGTGTCCGTAGACATCGGCCTGGTCGAGCACGCCGGCAAACACGCCAGATGCCATCATCGCCGGTGCGAAGCGCGTGCCTTCCTCGTTGGTCCAGTTGGTGACGACGATCGGGTGTTTGGTCGTGATGTCGAGATCGTTCATCGTGCGGACGATCTCGAGCCCGGCCAGAACGCCCAGGACGCCATCATAGCGCCCGCCCGTCGGCTGGGTGTCCAGGTGCGATCCCACATAGACCGGCAGCGCGTCGGGGTCGGTGCCCTCGCGCCGCATGAACATGGTGCCCATCTGATCGACACCCATCGTCAGGCCGGCATCCTCGCACCATTTCTGAAACAGGCGGCGGCCTTCGGCGTCCTCGTCGGTCACGGTCTGGCGGTTGGAGCCGCCCGCAATGCCCGGGCCGATCTCGGCCATGGCGTGGATCGAATCCCACAGCCGGTCGCCATTGATTCGAAGGTTCTCGCCGGGTGCTGCGGGCATGTCGCGCTCCTGTCCTCTTTTATGCCGGGAAGGTGAACACCGCGCCGTCCTTGATCCCTTCGGGCCAGCGCTGGGTGATCGTCTTCAGGCGCGTGTAGAAGCGAACGCCCTCCGGCCCGTAGATCGAATGGTCGCCGAACAGCGACCGCTTCCAGCCGCCGAACGAATGATAGGCCACCGGCACCGGGATCGGCACGTTGACGCCGACCATGCCGACCTCGATCCGGTCGCAGAAGTCGCGTGCCGTGTCGCCGTCGCGGGTGAAGATCGCGGTGCCGTTGCCATATTCGTGGGCGTCGATCATCGCGGTCGCCTCGTCATAGGTCTTGGCGCGCACGACCGACAGCACCGGCCCGAAAATCTCTTCCTTGTAGATCGTCATGTCGGTGGTCACGCGGTCGAACAGCGTGCCGCCGACGAAATAGCCGTCCTCATAGCCCTGCAGCGAGAAGCCGCGCCCGTCGACGACCAGATCGGCGCCTTCCTCGACGCCCTTGTCGATGTAGCCAAGCACACGCTCCTGCGCGTCCTTGGTCACCAGCGGCCCCATGTCCGCGTCCGCGTCGGTCGACGGGCCGATCTTCAGGCTCTCGACGCGCGGCTTGAGGCGCTCGACCAGCGCGTCGGCGGTCTTTTCGCCCACCGGAACGGCAACCGAGATCGCCATGCAGCGCTCGCCGGCCGAGCCGTAGCCGGCGCCCATCAGCGCGTCGGCCGCCTTGTCCATGTCCGCGTCCGGCATCACCACCATGTGGTTCTTGGCGCCCCCCAGCGCCTGAACCCTTTTGCCGGCCGCGGTCCCCCGCGAATAGACATACTGCGCGATCGGCGTCGAGCCGACGAACGAGACCGCCTTGATGTCGGGATGATCGAGGATCGCATCGACGACGACCTTGTCGCCATGGACGACATTGAGCACACCGTCCGGGAAGCCGGCCTCGCGAAACAGGTCATAGACCAGCATCGGCGCGGACGGGTCGCGCTCGGACGGCTTGAGGATGAAGGTGTTGCCGCAGGCGACCGCCACCGGATACATCCAGAGCGGCACCATGGCCGGAAAATTGAACGGCGTGATGCCGGCACAGACGCCAAGCGGCTGCCGGTCCGAGAATGTATCGACGGACGGGCCGACATTGCGGGAGAATTCGCCTTTCAGAAGATGCGGAATGCCGCAGGCGAACTCGACGACTTCGATGCCGCGCGCCACTTCGCCCAGCGCATCGTCATGGGTCTTGCCGTGCTCGCGCGAGATCGCACGCGCGATGTCGGCGGCCCGGGCGTCGAGCAGTTCCTTGAACTTGAACAAGAAACGCGCCCGCTTGAGCGGCGGCATCGCGGCCCAGCCGGGCAGCGCGGCCTTGGCCGCTTGAACCGCCGCATCCAGTTCGTCGACCGTCGACAGCGGCAGTTCGGCGACCGGCTCGCCGGTTGCGGGATTGAAGACGGGCTGGCGCCGCGTCGATGCCGAAGGCGCCGGCGCGCCACCGATCGCGTTGTGAATGATCTCGTTGGCAGCGCTCATGGGTCACCTTGGCAGACTTGGAAAATTCTTGACTAACTGGTCAAATTTGGACGCTATGGGAGCGATTGACCATGGTCAAGACGGTATTTAAATTGATCAAAAACATCAACTTTTAATCATTGCAGGGGCGGAAATTGGCTCAAAGCGCAGCAAGGTCCAATGGCGGCAAGCAGAGCCGTATCCAGACCGAAAACCGTGCCCTGATCATGCAGGCCGCCCTCGATGTCTTTTCGACCGACGGCTATCGCGGCGCCACCGTCGACCGCATCGCCGAGCGTGCCGGCATGTCCAAGACCAACCTGCTCTATTACTACCCCTCCAAGGAGGAGATCTACCGTTCGGCCATCGAGCAGACGGTCGAAGCCTGGCTCGATCCGTTCGATGCGATCGATCCGGACGGCGACCCGATCGAGGAACTGCGCCGCTACATCACCGTCAAGCTGAAGATGTCGGACCAGAACCCGGAAGCCTCACGGCTGTTCGCCAATGAGGTCCAGCGCGGTGCGCCGCTCGTCGGCGAGTTCCTGTCGACACGGCTCAAGGCGCTGGTCGACGAAAAGGTCGCCGTCATCCGCACCTGGATCGACCAGGGCCGGCTCGCGCCGGTCGACCCCTACCACCTGATCTTCACCATCTGGGCGACGACCCAGCACTATGCCGATTTCGAGGTGCAGGTTCAGGCTATCCTGGGCAAGCAGGCCAAAAAGCCCGGCTTCAGCGAGCAGGTCGCCCATGCGGTGCTGTCGATCCTGCTGAACGGGATCAGGCCGCGGTAGGTGGCGGGCGCCCCGCCTCCCCCTTGAGGGGAGGCACGCGAAACCGAGCTTGCGCTGGTTGAGCGGGTGGGGGTGACAGTCAAAGGCCGCAGCTGACATAGGCCCCCACCCGGCTCTGCCTCGCTTGGCTCGGCACTCGCCGACCTCCCCTCAAGGGGGAGGTTGGAACGCCGTCAGAAAAACGCCTGCAATCCGGTCTGGGCGCGGCCAAGGATCAGCGCGTGCACGTCGTGCGTGCCTTCATAGGTGTTGACGGTTTCAAGGTTGGCCATGTGGCGGAACACCTGGAACTCCTCGGAGATGCCGTTGCCGCCATGCATGTCGCGCGCCATGCGCGCCACATCGAGCGCCTTGCCGCAATTGTTGCGCTTGACCAGTGAGATCATCTCCGGCGCCGCCTCGCCCTCGTCCAGCAGCCGCCCGACCCGCAATGAGCCTTGCAGGCCCAGCGCGATCTCGGTCTGCATGTCGGCAAGCTTCTTCTGGAAGAGCTGCGTCTGCGCCAGCGGCTTTCCGAACTGTTTCCGGTCGAGCCCGTATTGCCGTGCCGCGTGCCAGCAGAATTCGGCGGCGCCCATCACGCCCCAGGAAATGCCGAAACGCGCCCGGTTGAGGCAGCCGAACGGGCCTTTCAGCCCTTCGACATGCGGCAGCAGCGCATCCTCGCCCACCTCGACATTGTCCATGACGATCTCACCGGTGATCGAGGCGCGCAGGGACAGCTTGCCGCCGATCTTGGGCGCCGACAGCCCTTTCAGCCCCTTTTCGAGCACGAAGCCGCGGATCTTGCCGCCATGGGCTTCCGATTTCGCCCAGACCACGAACACGTCGGCGATCGGCGCGTTGGAGATCCACATTTTCGAACCCGACAGCGCATAGCCATCGGCGGTCTTTCTGGCGACGGTCTTCATCCCGCCCGGATCGGAGCCGGCGTCCGGCTCGGTCAGGCCGAAACAACCGATCCATTCGCCCGAAGCCAGCTTCGGCAGATATTTCGTCCGCTGCTCCTCCGAGCCGTAGGCGTGGATCGGATACATGACGAGCGAGGATTGCACGCTCATCATCGACCGGTAGCCTGAATCCACCCGCTCGATCTCGCGGGCGACAAGCCCGTAGGAGACATAGCCCGCGCCGACACCGCCATACTCTTCCGGGATTGTCACGCCCAGAAGCCCCATCTCACCCATCTCGGCGAAGATCGACGGATCGGTCGTCTCCTCGCGATAGGCGTCGATCACGCGCGGCTGCAGCCGGTCGGCGGCATAGGAGCGCGCCGCATCGCGGATCATCCGCTCATCGTCGGTCAGTTGGTCCTCGAGCCGGAACGCATCTTCCCAGTCGAACGGTGAAAGGTCGGGTTTGGCGGGCTGGAGCATCGGCGGAACCCCGTGGTTTTGGCGATTTGCCTCCACCTAGACCCGCCGCACCCGACCGCGCAATACCCCTCCCACATGGATGGCACACCGGCCATGCATGGCGCGGCAGGTTCACACGAACCGGTTGACGATGTTCTCGAGCCGCTCCTGCCTGCCCGAACGCGGTTGGGGGTCGATCGGCCGGTCCCGCACGCATTCTTCGCAATGTTCGAGCGTGGCGTGATTCAACAGCGCCCGGGAGTCGTCCGTATCCCAGCCCGAATACCGCTCGGCGCGCAGCCGCTCCAACGTGCCGTCTTCGAGCATCGCCACCGCCGATTTGAGTGCCTTGGCGCACACATCCATGCCGCCCACATGCGCCGCGATCAGGTCTTCGGGATCGAGCGACTGGCGGCGGAGTTTCGCGTCGAAATTCGTGCCGCCCGTGGTGAAACCGCCCGCCTTGAGAATTTCGTAATAGGCGAGCGTCACCTCCGGCCCGTTGTTCGGAAACTGATCGGTGTCCCAGCCGGACTGGTAGTCGTTCCGGTTCATGTCGATCGAACCGAAAATGCCGAGCGCCGTGGCAAGCGCAATCTCGTGCTCGAACGAATGACCGGCGAGGATCGCGTGTCCCTGCTCGATATTGACCTTGATCTCGTCTTCCAGCCCGTGGCGCTTCAGGAAACCGAAGACCGTCGCGACGTCATAATCGTACTGGTGCTTGGTCGGCTCCTGCGGCTTGGGCTCGATCAGGATCGTGCCGTCAAAACCGATCCTGTGCTTGTATTCGACCACCATGTTCATGAACCGGCCAAGCTGGGCGTCCTCGCGCGCAAGGTCGGTGTTCAAAAGCGTCTCATAGCCCTCCCGGCCGCCCCACAAGACATAGTTTGCGCCGCCGAGCTTGTGCGTCGCATCCATGCAGGTCTTCACCGTCGCCGCCGCGAAAGCGAAAACGTCCGGATCGGGGTTGGTGGCCGCGCCGGCCATGTAGCGCCGGTGCGAGAACAGGTTCGCCGTGCCCCAGAGCAGCTTTGTGCCGACCGCCTCCATCTTGGCGCCAATATAGTCGACCATCTCCTCAAGGTTGGCCGTATTGCCGGCAAACCCGTCGCCCTCGGGGCGGATATCGGCATCGTGGAAACAGAAGAACGGCTGGCCGAGGATCGCAAACATCTCGAAGGCCACGTCGGCTTTCAGCTTGGCCAACTCCATCGTGTCGCCGAACCATGGCCGCTCGAATGTCTGGCCTCCGAACGGATCGCCGCCCGGCCAGGCAAACGAATGCCACCAAGCGACCGCGAACCGCAAATGGTCTTCCAGCCGTTTGCCCATCACCACTTCGTCCGCATTGTAGTGGCGGTAAGCCAGCGGGTTGGCGCCGTCCGGTCCCTCGTACCGGATCGGCTCGATTCCTTTGAAGAAGTCGCTCATCACAGCATCCTCGTCTGGGCATAGGCGGTTTGATAGCGCACATGGGCGCCGGCGAACGCGTCGGCCAGCGCCGCATCGGGATCAACCGTCTTGGCGATCGGTGGCGGGTTCAGGCCCGACGCATCGAGATCGCCGGCAGCCATCATCGCAAGGCGCGCGGCGCCAAACGCGCCGCCGAAATCGCCGGCGACCGGTACGTCGATCGGCACTGCCAGCGATGTCGCCAGCGCCTTGAGCCAGTAGTCCGATTTGGCGCCGCCGCCGACAGCCAGAAGCCGGTCGAACCGGGTGCCCGTCGCAGCCAGCGCGTCGCGGCAGTCGCGTACGGCATGAACGACCCCTTCGAGCACGGCGCGGGTGACCGCGTCGCGGTCGCTGGCATGCTCGAGCCCGATGAGCGCGCCACGCACGGCGGCGTCATTGTGCGGTGTGCGCTCGCCGCCAAGATAGGGCAGGAACAGCGTCCGGCCCGGCGCGGCGAGATCGCCGAGCGCGCCGGTCAGCGCGGCGGGATCATCGCCCACAAGCAATGCATACCAGTTGAGCGCGTCGGTCGCGGACAGGATCACCCCCATCTGGTGCCAGGTACGGGGTAATGCGTGACAGAATGTGTGGACTGCGGTCTCCGGCGCCGGCGCATAGGCATCGCATGCCGCAAACAGCACGCCCGACGTGCCCAGCGACACGAACGCCTCGCCTGCCTCAGTAACGCCGGCGCCGATCGCCGACGCGGCATTGTCGCCGCCGCCGCCTGCGACGACACAGTCTCCAGACAAGCCCCACCGGTCCATGATCTCGGCGCGCAGCTTGCCCGTCACATCGCTTCCGTCGACCAGTGCCGGCATGTGGATCATGCCCAAACCCGTCTTGGCCAGAAGTCTTTTCGACCAGACGCGCTTGCCCGTGTCGAGCCACGCCGTTCCGGCCGAATCCGACTTGTCGGAATGATAGCCGCCCGTCAGCCACAGGCGCAGATAGTCCTTCGGCAGCAGCACCTTGGCAATGCGTTCGAAAATGTCGGGTTCATTGTCGCGCACCCAGGCGACCTTGGGCGCGGTGAATCCGGGAAAGACGATGTTGCCCGTCACCGCGCGGAACTCGGGATCGGCATCCATCGCCGCCGCCTGTTCGTGGCTGCGCGTGTCGTTCCACAGCATGCAGGGCCGCAAGACGGCATCGGACGCGTCCAGCAGCGTCGCCCCGTGCATCTGGCCCGAAAGGCCGATCGCCCGCACGGCGGACAGGTCGTGCGCCTTGGCAAGTTGATCGAGAACGCTTTCGGCTGCAGCCAGCCAGTCGCTCGGCGCCTGCTCCGACCAGCCCGGATGGGGGCGCGACACGGTCAGCGCCTCATGCGCCTCGCCGACGACCGACTGGCGCTCGTCGATGACCAGCCCCTTGAGGCCGGACGTGCCCAGGTCGAGACCGATATACATCACGCTGCCATTTGCGGCTTTTTGCCGGCGATGATCATCGCCAGAATGTCATCGACCGAGACCGAGTCCACATCGACGACGCCGACCAGTTCGCCATTCTTCATCACTGCCGCCCGGTCGCACAGTTCCTTGACCTGGTGCACATCGTGATCGATCAGGAAGATGCCCAGACCCTGTCGCTTCAACTCGTCGATCAGGTCGGCGACCATGCGCGTTTCCTGCGGCCCGAGCGCGGCGGTCGGCTCGTCCATGATCAGGATCCTGGCGTTGAAATAGACCGCGCGGGCGATCGCCACCGACTGGCGCTGGCCGCCCGAAAGCGCCGAGACCGGCGCGGAGAACTTCTGGAAGTTCGGATTGAGCCGGCCCATGATCTGACGGGTTTCGGCCTCCATGCGCGCATCGTCGACAAGCCCCACCGGCGTTGTCAGCTCGCGGCCCAGAAACAGGTTCGAGGCGGCGTCCAGATTGTCGGCAAGCGCCAGCGTCTGGTAGATGGTCTCGATGTTGTAGCGCCGCGCATCGCGCGGATTGTTGATCGCCGCCTTGTCGCCATTGATGAAGATCTCGCCCGCATCCATCCGGTAGGCGCCCGAAAGGCATTTGATCAGCGTCGACTTGCCGGCGCCATTGTGGCCGAGAAGCCCGACCACCTCGCCCGGAAACAGATCGACGGAGACGTGGTTGACAGCCTTGATGCCGCCGAAGGCGATCGAGATGTCGCGCATCTCCACAAGCGGCGTGCCGGAACGATCGATCGTGTCGGCCATGGTCAGTCTCCCGTCCGCTTGCGGTAGATCGTGTCGATCAGGACGGCGACGACGAGAACCGTGCCGACGACGATGTTCTGGAACGGCGCATCGACGCCGACCATCGCCATGCCCGATTGCAGCGACTGCATGATGAGCGCACCCAGGATCGCCCCGTAGATCGTGCCGACCCCGCCGGCCAGCGCCGTGCCGCCGATGACGGCGGCGGCGATGACGCGCAACTCGTCCAGCGTGCCGATGTCGTTGGAATGGAACGTCTGGCGCGAGGAGGCGACGACCGCGCTGATCGCGCACAAAATGCCCATCATGATGAACACTTTAACCGTCAAGAGGCGCGTGTTGATGCCCGACAGTTCAGCCGCGTCCGGATTGCCGCCGGTGGCAAAGATGTAACGGCCAAGCCGCGTGCGGTTGGCGATAATCGTCATCGTTACCGCGACCGCGATCAGCAAGAGCACCGAGATCGGCAGCCCGTATCCGGCGGTGAAGCCCTCCGGCAGCACCTCGCCGCGCGCCTCGAACATGCGCTCCAGCCGGCGTTCCGGGATCTGGTAGGCATTGAGGATGGCGATGAAGCCGAGGATCGCGGCGGTCACGAGCGCGCCCAGCGCGATTTCCGCCCACAGCGGTTTGACCGGAAAATCGTGGCTGATCTTGTTGCGCCGCGACTGCCAGATCGCATAGAGCGCCGCCGCTGCGCAGATCAGTCCGAAGACCCAGCTCCAGGTTTCGCCCAGCGTGCCGCCAATGCCGCCGAAGAGCTGGAAATTGCCGTCGAGCGGGCCGATCGTCTGCCCGTTGGTCAGATACCAGGCGACGTTGCGCCAGACAAGAAGCCCGCCCAGCGTGACGATGAAGGCCGGAATGCCCAGATAGCCGATCAGCCAGCCGTGGAAGGCGCCGATGACGATCCCGGTTCCGAGCCCGACGACGATCGCGGCCGGCGCCGTCAGCGGGTGGTTGAGGCCGAGCCCCAGCCATTCCGGCGTCACCAGCGTCTGGGTCATCGCCATCATCGCCGAACAGGTCGCCAGCAGCGAGCCGACCGACAGGTCGATGTGCCGCGTGACGATGACGAACACCATGCCGGTCGCCATGATGCCGACGGAGACGGTCTGGATGGTCAGGTTGAAGATGTTGCGCGGCGTCAGAAACCGCCCGTCGGTCAGGAAATGGAACACCAGGCACAGCGCGATGAATGCGCCGATCATGCCCAGAAGACGGGTGTCGATCTCAAGCGTCCGCGCAAGATTGCGCATGCCGGGCGCGGCTTTCGGCAGGGCGGGGCTGTCGCTCACGGCCTAACTCCGGAAATGAGGGCGCCCTCCCCCGCGCATCGGCGCGCGGGAGAGAGCGGGTGTCAGGCTGCGATCAGTTGCAGGGAGCGGGACCGCCGGTCACGCCCTGACAGAGCGTTTCCTGGTCGATCCAGCCCGCATCGACGACCACCGTCAGATTGTCGGCGGTGACCGGAACCGGCTCGAGGAACCGGGCGGTCATCTCGGTGCCGGCGGGCGATGTCCACGCCGCCGCGCCCTCGATGTCGCCCATCGCGGTGCCGTTGGCCATGGCAACGGCGATCTCGCCGGCCGCGCGGCCCAGATCGCGCGCATCCTTCCAGACCGATACCGTCTGGGTACCGAGCGCGACGCGGTTCAGCGCCGCATGGTCGCCGTCCTGGCCGGAGACGGGAATGCCCTCCATGCCCTGTGCGGTGAGCGCGGCAACGACGCCGCCGGCGGTTCCGTCATTGGAGGCGACGACCGCATCGACATTGTTGTCGTTGGCAGTCAGGATCTGCTCCATGTTGCGCTGGGCGTTGGCCGGAAGCCAGCCGTCCGTATAGGCCTCGCCGACAATGGTGATGTCGCCGGCATCGATGGCTTCCTGCAGCACCTCCTGCTGGCCGCCGCGCAGGAAGTCTGCGTTCGGGTCCTGCGCCGAGCCCTTGATCATGACATAGTTGCCGGTGGGCTGCGCGGCGAAAACGGCGCGCGCCTGCATCCGCCCGACCTCGATATTGTCGAAGGTCAGGTAGAAAGCGCGCGCATCCTCGATCAGCCGGTCATAGCCGACCACGGGAATCCCTTCGTCGGCAGCCGCCTGCACGGCGGGCCCGATCGCCTGGGCGTCCTGAGCCAGGATGATCAGCGCATCGACGCCCTGCGCAATCAGGCTTTCAATGTCCGACAATTGCTTGGCGGACGATGATTGGGCGTCCGCCGACACATATTCGGCGCCCGCTTCCTCAAGCGCGGCCTTGATCGCCGCTTCGTCCGTTTTCCAGCGTTCTTCCTGGAAATTCGACCAGCTCACGCCGACGGTAACGCTGTCCTGGGCCAGGGCGGTTGAAGACAGTCCCACAGCCAAGGCGGCCGCAAGCACGATTGCTTTACGCATGATGATTTCCTCCCGTATGTGCGCCTCCTCCGGCGCGGCGACCGTAAGGCCGTACGACACCATCGCATATTAAATTCAATTGTCAAAATTAATTTGACGCCTTTCGCTGAAAAAGACTACCCTCGGCTTGGGAGGAAGCGCCGACATGGCGTGTTTCAACGCGATCCCGGTCGCCGGAACGCCATTATTTATGTCGGCGCCTGAAGAAAATGGCCGTTGACGTCCTTTTGCGCAGGGATTTGCCAAATCTCGCACCGACCGGATGCGGCCCGCTGACGCCGCCCCTGTCCAGTTCGATCAAGCCGTTGCGCCAGCAGGTCTTCGAGGCAATCCGTGCGGCCGGCTCGATCGCGCGCGTCGATGTGGCCCGCAAGGTCGGCATAAGCCCGGGCTCGGTCACCGCAATCACGTCCGAGCTGATCGACACCGGCCTGATCCGCGAGACCGGCTCGCCGCAACGCGACGCCGAAAGCGGACGCGGACGGCCACCCGTGGCGCTCAGCGTGCGGCCCGGGGCCCGCTTTGTCGCCGGCATCAAACTGTCCTCGCCCAGCCATTCCGCGGTGATCGTCGACTTTGCCGGCAACCGGATCGGTGAGGCCAGCGCGCCCCGCGCCCATGCGCGTCATTCGACCGCCGACATCCTCACCGAAACCGCCGACATGCTCGACGCGGCGCTCCGGGCCGCCCGCCTCGGTCGCGACGACCTGGCCGCCGTCGGCCTTGGCGTGCCCGGCTTCGTCGACGCCGACCGCGGCCGCATCCAATGGTCGCCCATCATGGCCGACACCGATGTGCCGCTGGCCGAAATGGTGGCCGAGCGGATCGGCAAGCCGGTTTCTGTCGACAATGACGCCAACCTCTTGACCATGGCCGAACTCTGGTTCGGCGCCGGACGCGCCCTGCCCGACTTTGCCGTCGTCACCATCGAGCACGGCGTCGGCATGGGGCTGGTCGTCAATCACGAGATCTATCGCGGCGCCGGCGGCATGGGCATGGAGCTTGGCCACACCAAGGTGCATCTGGACGGCGCGCTGTGCCGCTGCGGCCAGCGCGGCTGCCTTGAAGCCTATGTCGCCGACTATGCGCTGGTGCGCGAGGCATCGACCGCGCTCAACTGGACCAGCGCCGAGCGCGAACCGCAGATCATCCTCGAAAGCCTGTTCAGCCACGCCAAGGCCGGCAACGCCGCCGCGCGCTCGATCTTCCATCGCGCCGGGCGCTTCCTCGCGCTGGGGCTCGCCAATGTCGTCACGCTTTTCGATCCCGGTCTGATCATCCTTTCGGGCGCGCGCATGCGCTACGACTATCTTTATGCGCGCGACGTGCTCGCCGAGATGACCAGTCTCTCGCCGGCGACCCATGCCAAGGGCCCGCGCGTTGAAACCCATGCCTGGGGTGACATGATCTGGGCGCAAGGCGCGGCCGCTTTGGCGCTCGCCGCCGTGACGGACGATCTTCTCGGCGCGCAGACAACCGGAAAATGAGGCGGGCGATCCTCCTCATCGCCTTGCTCGCCCATGCCGCGCCGGCGCACGCCAATGGCGATCATCCGGTCTTTGTCGACCGCTCCGCCGATCTGCCGGTCCAGCACATCTATGCGGGCGGATGGGAGCACTTCGTCGGCGGCGGCGTGGCGGTCTTCGACTGCAATGGCGATGCCAGACCCGACGCCTATGCTGCAGGCGGCGAAAACCCGGCACGGCTTTTCGTCAACGTCAGCGAAGCGCCGGGCGCGCCGGTCCGGTTCGAACGCGGCGCCGGCCTGCCCGAACTCACCGGCGTTACCGGCGCCTACCCGCTCGACATCGACAGCGACGGCCATATGGACCTGGTCGTCCTGCGGGTCGGCCCGAACGTGATCCTGAAGGGCGGAGCAGATTGCCGCTTCACCGATGCAACCGCTCAATGGGCCCTGGCGCCGGGCAATGGCTGGTCGACGTCCTTTTCCGCCACATGGGAAGACGGGCAGCACTGGCCGACCCTGGCGGTCGGCAATTATGTCGACCGTGCCGATCCCGAAGGCCCGTTCGAAGCGTGCGATGCCAACGAACTGCACCGGCCGGCCGGCCGCCGCTTTGCTCCGCCGATCCGCATCGAGCCCGGCTTTTGTGCGCTGTCCATGCTGATTTCCGACGAACGGCGCCTGGGCAGGCCCTTTCTGCGCATCTCCAACGATCGCCATTACTATGTCCGCGGCGGATCGGAGCAGAAGCTCGATCTCGAGACGTTGCGCTTCCTCGATGAAACCGACGGTTGGCCGAACGTGTCCTTGTGGGGCATGGGGATCGCCGCGCGCGACCTGACCGGCGACGGCCGCGCCGAAGTGATGTCCACGTCGATGGGCGACCAGCTCCTGCAGATCGCAACCGACACGGGCTATGAAGCAGCACCCTTCGAGATGGGCTCCTACGCGCACCGCCCGTTCATCGGCGACGACGGACGCCCGTCGACGGGGTGGCATGCCGAATTCGGCGATGTCGACAATGACGGCCGCGACGATCTGTTCATCGCCAAGGGCAATGTCGACCAGATGCCCTCCAATGCGATCGAAGACCCCAACAATCTGCTGGTCCGGCAACCGGACGGCTCGTTTGCCGAAACCGCCCATCTGGCCGGCGTCGCCACGACCGACCGCGCTCGCGGCGCCGCGCTCGCCGACCTGAACGCCGACGGGAAACTGGACCTGATCGTCGTCAACCGCCGCGCGCCGCTGGAGGTGCATGAAAACGCAACGCCCCACGCGGGCAATTGGCTGATGGTCGATGTCCGCCAATCGGGCAGCAATATCAACGCGGTGGGCGCAATCGTTGAATCGCGGATCGATGGCCGCATTCACACGCGCGAGATCACCATCGGCGGCGGCCATGCCGGCGGATCGGCCCTGCCTCAGCATTTCGGCCTCGGCGACGCCGAGACGGCGGAGATCCGCGTGATCTGGCCGGATGGAACGATGACCGAATGGCGAACGCTCGCCGCCGGCCGCATCTGGACCATCACGCGCGACGATTGAGCAACGTTCCGCTCAATCTCGCTGGCGTTCGACCTCCAGCCCGCTCGGCACAGCGTCGGGAATGCCGAACCGGCCCTTGGCGGCGGCTTGGTCCGTCAGCGTTCCGAGGAACGCCACGAGCGCGGCAATGTCCGCATCCGCCAGCGGCACCGGTTCGATCTCCACCGCCTCGGCAATCGCCGTCCGCTCGTCGGCATCGTTCAGAACGGCGAAATCGTCGGCGCCTTGCAGCGTGGCAAGCACGGCCTGACCGGGATCATAGGCGGCAAGGCCTGCCGCCGGATCGACATGATGGCGCAAAAACGCGTCCAGTTCTCCAAAAGCCCCGGCATGGCCGTAGGGCGCCGTCAGAGCGACGTTGCGCAGGCTTGGTGTCCGGAACTTGTAGGCGTCGGCGGGGTCGCCCGTCACCCGCATCCGGCCAATGTCGCGCGCATGGGCCTCGAACCGTTCGGCCTTGCCCGGCCCGATCTGCGGCTGCCCCATGGCGTGAAACCCGTGATCGGTCAGGAACGGGCCGGCATGGCACGTCGCGCAGCCCGCTTCGCCATAAAACAGGTCCAATCCCTTGGCCGAAGCGCCGGTCGGTTCCGCCTCACCGCGCAGCATCGCATCGAACGGCGCCTTGTCGGAACGCCACTCGAACGCAATGAAGGCGGCGATGGCGTTCGAGATATCCGTGAATGCGATGGCCCGGCCCGCCCCGATCTCCGGATAGACCGTCTCGAACTGGGTCCGGTACGCATCGATCGCCGCCACGCGCTGCGAAATCCGGTCCCAGGCGCCGCCCTCGCCGGTGATCCGCCCCATGCGGACGGCCAGCGACACCTCGTTCTCGCTGTAGTGGCCAGCCATCTCGTCCTGCGACAGGACCGGAAACATGGTCTGCGCGGACAGGATGTTGGCGAAACCGGCGGTCATCTCGTCTTCGAGCGGCGTGCGCAGGCCCGAGGGCCGTGTCTCGTCCACCTCGATCCGGCCGTCATGGAACAACACCGTGAATTCGCGCGCGCCGAGATTGAACAGCGCCGGCGCGTTTCGCGGAATGCGCTGTTCGGGCGGATTTTCGGGATCGACGCGCCGGTCGGGACCGAGCCCGATGCCGCCCTCTCCCAAGGCCAGCGACACGCCGTCGCCGGTGCCGAAATCGGGATGATGGCACGTCGCGCAGGAGATGTTGCGGTTGCCCGAAAGGACCGGATCCCAGAACAATTGCCAGCCAAGCCGCGCCTCGGCCTCGTCGACCGGCGCGAACATGTCGTCGGTGACAGGCGGCGGCAGGTCGGCGGCAGCGGCGGTCCCGAGCGGCATGCACAGCATCAACATCAACAGCGAGCGGCGCATCCGTTCCTCCCGATCATGCGCTGGCAGACTGCCGCCTCGACATGCGATTTGCAATCGCCGCGACAGCCGTCGCCAAGCAAAGCCGATTTGGCGGTTGACTATGACAGCGCCCCGATGGAGGAACCGGCATGCGGTGCGGCCTTTCGGGACCTCGATGAGATGAACACCTATTCCAACACGCCCTGGGACGCCCTTGAGATAGGCATGGAGGCGTCCGCCAAGCGCCTCTGCCGCGCCGAGGATTTTCTCGTCTACGCGTCTTCTTCGGGCAATCACAATCCGGTTCACCTGCCCAAGGGAGACCATGACGGCGACGGCGAGGCCGATGAGCCGATCGCTCCCTCCATGTGGGTGGCTTCGCTGATATCGGCGGTGCTCGGCAACCAGTTGCCCGGCCCGGGAACGCTCTACAAAGGCCAGAATTTGCGCTTTCTGGGCCGCGCCCATGCCGGCGACGAACTGACCGTCACGATCCGGCTAGCCAAGAAGAAACCCGAACGCCTGGCAGTCTTCGCGACAACGGTGACCAAGGCGGACGGCGCGCCGATCGTCGAGGGCGAGGCGACGGTCATCGCGCCGAAGACGAAACTGAGTTTCGCCGCCGACGACCTGCCCGGCCTGACCGTGCAGCGGCACGTCCATTTCGACAGGCTGCTTGAGCTGGCCGAACCGCTGCCCGCTCTGCCCACCGCCGTTGTCTGCCCCGACGATCCCAAGTCGCTTGGCGGGGCGCTGCTGGCCGCCGAACACACTCTGATCGTGCCGATCCTCGTCGGCGACGAGAAGAAGATCCGCGAAACGGGCGTCGAAATGGGCGTCGATCTGCACCCGTTCGAGATCATCGACGCGCCGACCGATTCGGTCGCGGCGGCCCGTGCCGTCCAGCTCGTCCACGAGGGCCGTGCCGGCGCTGTCATGAAGGGCCATCTGCACACGGACGACCTTCTGCGCGCCATCGTCAAATCCGACGGCGGCCTGCGAACAAGGCGGCGCCTCAGCCACGTCTTCTGCATGGATGTGCCCGGCCTCGATCATCTGCTGATGATCACCGATGCGGCCATCAACATCGCGCCGGAACTGCATGAGAAGGTCGACATCATCCAGAACGCGATCGATCTGGGCCGCGCGCTGGGCGTCGAGGTGCCAAAGGTCGCCGTCCTGTCGGCGGTCGAAACGGTCAATCCCAAGCTGCCATCGACCATCGAGGCGGCCGCGCTCGCCAAGATGGCCGACCGTGGCCAGATCCGGGGCGGAATCGTCGACGGTCCGCTCGCCATGGACAATGCGGTGGACGAGGATGCGGCGCGCACCAAGGGCATCCGCTCGCTGGTCGCCGGCCACGCCGACATTCTGATGGCGCCGAACCTGGAATCGGCCAACATGATCGCCAAGCAGCTGACGTTTCTGGCCCATGCCGAGGCGGGCGGCCTCGTGCTCGGCGCCAAGTGCCCGGTGATCCTGTCGAGCCGCGCCGATGACGACAAGGCACGGCTTGCCTCCTGCGCGGTCGCCGCGCTCTACCACCAATGGCAACTGAACCAGTAGGCACACCATGTCGGACGCGGCGATCCTGACGCTCAATGCGGGCTCGTCCTCGGTCAAGTTCGCGGTCTATGCGCAGGGCGATGGACCGGCGCTCCGCGCATCGGGACAAGTGGAGAATCTGTCGCCCACCCAGCAGACAAGGCTGATCGTCGAACGCGGTGGGGACAAGCAGGTTGTCGGTATCGAGGCCAACGACCATGCCGGCGCGCTTTCCGCGATTCTCGGTCGGGCGGACGTCCTGTTCGGTGGTTCGACCGTTGCCGGCGTCGGCCACCGTGTCGTCCATGGCGGCACTGACTTTGTCGCCCCCACTGAACTGACGCCGGAGGTCATCGGCAAGCTGCGCACGCTCGAGCCGCTCGCCCCCCTGCACCAGCCGCACAATCTCGACTGCGTCGAGGCGGCCATCGCCGCCTTTCCGGACGCCGTCCAGATCGCCTGTTTCGACACGGCGTTCCATCGCACCCATCCGTTCGTCAACGACACGTTCGCCCTGCCCCGCAAATGGTTCGACGAAGGCGTGCGGCGATATGGCTTCCACGGCCTGTCCTATGAGTACATCGCCTCGGAAATCGCTCGCACCGAGCCGGACCTTGCGCGCGGACGCGTCGTGATCGCCCATCTTGGCAATGGCGCCTCCATGTGCGCGGTGCGCGACGGCCTAAGCGTCGGATCGACCATGGGCTTCACCGCGCTCGACGGTCTGCCCATGGGCACGCGCTGCGGCCAGATCGATCCGGGCGTGCTGCTCTACATGATGCAGCATCACGGCATGGACGCCGATCAGATCGCCAACCTTCTCTATCGGGAAAGCGGTCTCAAGGGCCTGTCCGGCCTGACGCATGACATGCGCACGCTGGAACAAAGCGACGATCCGCACGCCCGCGAGGCGATCGACTATTTCGTCTTCCGCATCCGCCGTGAACTGGGCGGCATGAGCGCGGTGCTCGGCGGGCTCGACGCGCTGATCTTCACCGGCGGCATCGGCGAGAACTCGGCACGCATCAGGCGCGAGGTCTGCGCGGGTATGGAATGGCTCGGCATCGCGGTCGACGAGGACAATAACGCCGACAACGCCCGCGACATCGGCACCGGCCGGGTCCGCGTCATGGTGGTTCCGACCAATGAGGAACTGGTGATGGCCCGCGCCGTCGGCGCCGCGCTGTCAGGCGCTCACTGAACCGAGCGGAACCATTCGACAATCGCGCGGCGCTCTTCATCCTCCATGAAGGACACGTTCGCCGGCGGCATAGCGTGCGTGACGCCCGACTGGATGTAGATGTCGCGCGCATGCGCGGCGATCTGCGCATGCGTTTCGAGCCGCACGCCGTTGGGCGGGAAGACGATGCCGTCCCAGAATGGCTCGGTGGCATGGCACATCGAGCAGCGTCCCTGCACGATCGATGCGACCTCCTCAAAGCCCTCGGTCGCCATGATCCGCTCCTGATAGGGCGTGGCCCTGGCGTCCTCTGGGTTGGCCGGATCGTCCGAAAAGAGCGGCCAGGTCGAAATCGCCATGATGAGAACGAACAGGATCGCCGTCGCCAGCCACGTCCAGGTCGGGTTGCCGGCGCGCGCATGACGCGTGTTGAAATAGTGCCGGATCGTCACGCCCATCAGGAACACCAGCGCCGCGATCAGCCAGTTGTATTCGCTCGCAAACGCCAGCGGATAATGGATCGACAGCATGAAGAAGATCACCGGCAGGGTGAGGTAGTTGTTGTGCGTCGAGCGCAGCTTGGCGATCTTGCCGTATTTGGCGTCGGGTGTGCGGCCGGCCTTGAGATCCGCGACGACGATTTTCTGGTTGGGAATGATGATCAGGAACACGTTCGCCGTCATGATCGTGGCGGTGAAGGCGCCAAGGTGCAAAAGCGCCGCCCGTCCCGAAAACACCTGCGTGTAGCCCCAGGCCATGACCACGAGCAGCACGAAAAGGAGCAGCATCAGGACGGTCGGCGTCTCGCCGAGCGGCGACTTGCAGAGCTGGTCGTAGACGATCCAGCCGAACGCCAGCGACGCCAGCGAGATGGCGATGGCGAACGGGATCGAAATGTCGGCAACGTTCGGATCGACCAGATAGAGATCGGCGCCCAGATAATAGACGAGGACGAGCATGGCGAAGCCCGAAAGCCAGGTGGCGTAGCTCTCCCATTTGAACCAGGTCAAATGCTCGGGCATCGCCTCGGGCGCGACGAGATATTTCTGGATGTGGTAGAAGCCGCCGCCATGGACCTGCCATTCCTCGCCATCGGCCGGGCCTTCGATATCCCGGTTCAGACCCAGGTCGAGCGCGATGAAATAGAAGGACGAGCCGATCCAGGCGATGGCCGTGATGACATGCAGCCAGCGCACGGCGAACTCGGCCCATTCCATGAAGACGGCGAGATCATACATCGGTTCGGCCCTTCGCCCCGCTAGCTGCCCCGATAGGTCGAATAGCCATAGGGCGAAACCAGAAGCGGCACGTGATAGTGGGCCTCGCCGTCGCTGATGCCGAAGCGGATCGGCACCTGGTCGAGAAACAGCGGCTCGTCGCCGGCAAGCCCGTTGGCGCGCAGATAGTCGCCCGCATGAAAGACCAGCTCGTACTGGCCGGCCTTGAACGTGCCCGCCGGCAGGATGGGGCCATCGGTGCGCCCGTCATCATTGGTCACCGCCTCGGCGATCTTTGTGTGCGAATTGCCCGACACCCGATAGAGCTGGATCGCCATGCCCGCCGCCGGCACGCCGCGTGCCGTGTCCAGCACATGGGTCGTCAGAAATCCGCCTTCGGCCATCGCGCTCGCTCTCCCCGCATGCTTGTCTGATCGGCCGAAAATCGGCATGACAAGTCCATGCACCATCTGACAGCATCCCGCGCGCTTGTGAAGTCCGGCGCGCCACACAGGAGCCGGCGGCCATGAACCGCTACCCCCGCGACATGCACGGCCACGGCCAGACCCCGCCCGACCCGAAATGGCCGGGCGGCGCCAAGATCGCCGTCCAGTTCGTCGTCAATTATGAGGAAGGCGGCGAAAACTCCCTTCTCCATGGCGACGAGGCTTCCGAAGCCTTCCTGTCGGAGATTGTCGGCGCCGCCGCCTGGCCGGGTCAGCGCCACTGGAACATGGAGACGATCTACGAATATGGCGCGCGCGCCGGCTTCTGGCGCTTGCACCGGCTGTTCGTGCAGGCCGGTGTTCCGGTGACCGTCTATGGCGTCGCAACAGCCCTCGCCCGGTCTCCCGCGCAGGTCCGCGCCATGCAGCAAGCGGACTGGGAAATCGCGTCGCACGGCCTCAAATGGATTGAGTACAAGGATTTCTCCCCCGATCAGGAAAAGCACCACATGGAGGAGGCGATCCGCGTCCACCGCGAGGTGACGGGAGAGCGTCCCCATGGCTGGTACACGGGCCGCTGCTCGGTCAACACGGTCGATCTGGCCGCACAGGAAGGCGGTTTTGCCTATGTGGCCGACTCTTACGCCGACGATCTGCCCTACTGGCACCATTATGACGGGCACGACCAGCTCATCGTGCCCTACACGCTGGACGCCAACGACATGCGGTTCGCAACGCCGCAGGGCTTCAATGCGGGCGACCAGTTCTTCGCCTATCTGAAGGACACGTTCGACACTCTTTATGCCGAGGGCGAACAGGGCCAGGCCAGGATGATGTCGGTCGGCCTTCATTGCCGGCTCGCCGGCCGGCCCGGCCGGGCGATGGCACTCAAGCGTTTCATCGACTACGCGCAATCGAAATCCGGCGTCTGGTTCGCCCGGCGCATCGACATCGCCAACCATTGGCGCGCCCTTTTTCCGCCCGAGCATCGCGCCAAGCCCTCGCGGCTCGACAAGTCCGAATTCATCGAGGCGTTCGGCGGCATCTTCGAGCACTCGCCCTGGATCGCCGAGCGCGCTTTCAACGACGAACTCGGCCCGGCCAACGACACCGCCATCGGCCTGCATGCCGCGCTCGCCCGGCAGTTTCGTGCCGCCTCCCATGACGAACGTCTTGGCGTCCTGAAAGCGCACCCCGATCTCGCCGGCAAGCTCGCTGCCGCCAAGCGGCTAACCGCCGATTCCACCGCAGAACAGGCCTCGGCGGGTCTCGACGCCCTGACCGACCGGGAACGCGCCCGGTTCGAGGCGCTGAACCTTGCCTACACGGAAAAGTTCGGTTTTCCGTTCATCATCGCGGTACGCGACCACGACAAGGCGTCGATCCTGCAAGCGTTTCAGCAACGGCTTGAAAACAGCGCCGAACAGGAATTTGCCGAAGCCTGCCGGCAGGTCGAACGGATCGCCCTGCTTCGCCTGGGCGAAATACTGCCCCACGGCGGCGACCTGTCGGGTTAGAGCCGTTCGTCTTTAGCTGCCTTTGTCGGCCCGACCTGCGCCAGCGCCGTTGTCGGCGGGGGCTGGCGCAGCATGACCGGCCTTTTCCCATGGCGAAACGGCAAGCAATCCCTCGGCCTGCCGAACGGCGTCGAGCGCGTCCAGCGCGACGATATCGGCGCCCGCAGCCCGGTAGCGATCAGGACTTGCACTGACGGCAACGCCGCCGAGACAAATCCTGACGTCGCGGCGGGCGGAGGCCTGCCGGGTCCGGGCGACCATGTCGGTGGGATCGCACGCATCGTCGCGCGCAAAGGCAATGGCCACGAAAGGAAAGTCGCCGGCCTGCAGCGTATCGTAATAGTCGGCGCCCGGCCGGAGATCGGCGCCGCCATCGACGTTCCATCCCGCGTCCTGGAAGAAGGCTTCGGCCATCGAAAAGCCCAGCGTGTGCTGATCCCCGCCGGTGTTGGCCAGCAGGATGCGCCGGCGCCCGTCTTCGTGCCAGGGCGTCCGGCCGGCCATGCGCCGCGTCACGAGCTGATTGCACATCAGCCGCAGCCGCGTCGACACGATCTCGACCCTGACGAAGTCGACCTCGTCCTCACACCAAAGATCGCCAAGCTTGGCCGCAACGGGGCGCACGATTGTCTTGTAGAAGGCCGAAAGGCTGACGCCGCTGTCCAGCAGCGTCGGCACGACTGAATCGAGAAAGGCCTGATCGGAAACAAGGAAAGCCTCAAGGACCGTCTCGGGATCGAGCCGGCCAACGCGGTCATCATCGCCGCCAGAAGGCGCCGCGACCTCGCCCACCTGCGCGGCCACATGGCGTTTGATGGCACGCTCGAGCAATTGTGTATCCAGTCGACNCCACTGGGTCGTCCGGTGTCTGCCGGCGCCCTGACATTTTGCCTCCTCAGCGGCGGAAAAGACCGCACGCTCGAAAACATCTTATGATGAAATTTGACGGGAGACGAGAGAGCCGGCGAGCAACATGCGACAAAATCGTCCTTGTGGACATCATGCCCTCGGGGAAAGTGGAAACGCCGGCTCGTGACGGCGGTAAACGGCGCATAAACAAGGCGTTGTGTCCGGCTTCCGCCGGGGGATCGCCACCGCGGAACACGTCATCTGCGGTCCGGCCGGCCACCTTTGGAAGCAACATCGCGGCATTAGACATCAGTCTAATGCCGCGATGTTCAGCCATTGCGTGCGCTGCAAAAAGAAAAGACCCGCCGGACAGGAGCCGGCGGGTCGATATCCGGTCGCTGCGGAATCTATTCGGTGGCCGCTTCGCCTTCGGCCGCTTCGGCTTCTTCGGCCGCTTCGCCTTCTTCGGACATCTCGGAGAACTGCGCCAGATAGGCGATCACGTTGGCGATTTCCTCTTCGCTCTTCAGGCCGACAAACGCCATGCGGTTGCCCCGCACATAGCCGCGCGGATCGGCCAGATAGGCGGCGATCGTTTCCTCGTCCCAGACCGCGCCGCTNGACCAGGTGCGGCCCGACCTTGTTGCGCTCTTCCTCGACATTATGGCAGGTGCTGCATGTGCGGAACACCTGCTCACCGGCCGCCGGATCGCCGTCGATGGCGTGCGCCGATGTGGATACGAGCACGGCGCCCGCCGCGAAAAGAAATGTCTTAAGCGATTTCACGTGGTTTCCTCCGGTTAAAATCCCTTCGCGGCTACACCTAGCACCCCAATGAGACGCGTCAACAGCTTGCAGGTGTGACCGCGGCGGTTGTGGCGCAATTTCGCGCCAACCCGTTAACGCGCTACAACTTTAGTTGGTTTCACCGGCGGGAAAAACGTCGTGGAAATCGACGACTTGCCATGCCAGAATGTCAATTGAAATTGACACTTGGAAGCCAGATCGGGGAGCAACTCATGTCGGCACCATTTCCCTTTGCCGCGATCGTCGGCCAGGAGGAGATGAAGCAGGCCCTTCTGATGGCCGCAGTCGACCCGCTCCTGGGCGGTGTTCTGGTGTTCGGCGACCGGGGAACGGGCAAATCGACCGCGGTGCGCGCCCTGGCCGCGCTTCTGCCGAAGATCGAACTGCGCGAAGGCTGCCGCTACAATTGCCAGCCGGACAAGCCGGTCGACATATGTCCTGCGTGTACCGGCGACAAGCCGCCCCGCGTCCGCACCGAACCGGCCCCGGTCATCGATCTGCCGCTCGGCGCCACCGAGGATCGCGTGTGCGGCGCACTCGATCTGGAGCGTGCGCTGGTCTCTGGCGAAAAGGCGTTCGAGCCGGGGCTGCTGGCGCGCGCCAATCGCGGCTTTCTCTATATCGACGAAGTCAATCTGCTCGAAGACCATCTGGTCGACCTCCTGCTGGATGTCGCGGCGTCGGGCGTCAACCTTGTCGAACGCGAGGGCCTTTCGGTGCGCCATCCCGCCCGTTTCGTGCTGATCGGTTCGGGCAATCCGGAAGAGGGCGAACTCAGACCCCAATTGCTGGACCGGTTCGGCCTGTCGGTCGATGTCGCCTCGCCCGATACGCTCAAGGAGCGGGTCGAGGTGGTGCGCCGCCGTGAAGCCTATGAGCGCGACCGGGACGGGTTTGTCCGCGCATGGAGCCGCAAGGACGCAGCCGTCCGGCGCAAGGTCGCAAAGGCACAAGCCATGCTCGACCAGGTGGAGACGCCGGACGCCGTCCTCGAACTGGCCGCCAACATATGCCTGCGTCTCGGCGTTGACGGACTGCGCGGCGAACTCACCCTGATGCGGGCCGCCCGCGCCCGCGCCGCCCTCGCCGGCCGCAATGAGGTGACAAAGGTCGATCTGGTGGCCATCGCGCCCATGGCCCTGCGGCACCGGCTGCGCCGCGACCCGCTCGACGAGGCGGGCTCGGCGGTCCGGGTCGAGCGCGCCGTCGGCGAGGTGGCCAATGGCGCCGCCGGCCATGCTTGAAAGCGGCCCGGCGGATTTCCCGGCACCGGCGGCCGAGCCTGCGCCTTCGGCCGACCATTCCAGCGCCGGCGATCCGGCCTGGGCCGACGCGCTGTGCGCGGCGCGGATTTTTGCCGCGGCGCCGGCGGCACTGGGCGGCATCCACGTTATCGCCCGCGCCTCGCCCGTCCGGGACCGGTGGCAGGAGGCGGCGCGCGCCATGCTGCCGGCGACCAGGCCGGTCAAGCGTATCACGCCCGCCGTGTCGGCCGGCCGCCTGACCGGCGGCATCGACATTGCCGCGACACTGGCCGGCGGCACGCCCGTGCACGAAGCCGGTCTGCTCGAGACGCTCTGGGGCGGTTGCCTGATCGTCGCCATGGCCGAACGGCTCGCGCCAGGCACCGCCGGCATCATCGCCCGCGCCCATGACGCGACATCGGGCTTCGGCATCGTCGCGCTCGATGAAAGCGACGGCGACGAGGATCATGCGCTGCCCGGTGCCGTCGCCGACCGGCTGGGATTGCGCGTCCGTCTCGACGGCATCGCGATCGGCGACGCGACGATCGAACGGCAAACGCCTCAGCCGCCGGACGAAAGCGCAGTCCAGGCCGTCACCATCGCCGACCCGCTGGCCGAGACGATCGTTGCGGTCGCCGCCATGCTGCGCGGCGCATCGATGCGCGCGCCTGCCCAGGCCATGCTGGCCGCCCGCATTCTTGCCGCGTCCGCCGGCCGTTCCGAAGCCTCGCCGGACGATGTCGCAACGGCGCTGCGGCTCACCTGCGGCGCGATGATCGAGGCGCCGGCGGATCAGGCGGACGGCAGCAGCGCGGACAACGACGCCGGAAACGACACCCCTCCGAGGGATGAGCGGCGCCCCGACCGGCCCGATGCCCCCGAAAAGGACAGCGAGACCGAAACCGCCTTCGACCCCGAACAGCTCAAGGACCTTGCCATCGCCGCCACGCGAGGCGCCAAGCTCGATCTGGCCCTGTTCCACCAGGCCAACATGACGCGCACCCGCGCGCAGAGCGCGGCGGGCAAGTCGGGCGCGGTGCGCCAGGGCGCCCGGCGGGGCCGGCCGGCGGGCCTGGTCACCCGGCCGCCCTTTCCCGGAGCCCGGCCCAACGTCGTCGCCACGCTTCGAAGCGCCGCGCCCTGGCAGATGATCCGCCGCAAGGCGCGCGGCCTGCCCGCCTGGACACCCGGGGAACCGCTCTGCGTGCGACCGTCCGACTTCCGCTATGTCCGCTACGCCCACAACACCGAGTCCACTGCGATTTTTGCGGTCGACGCATCGGGCTCGACCGCCCTCGAAAGGCTCGGCGAGGCCAAGGGCTGCGTCGAACTGCTTCTGGCCGATTGCTATGTCCGCCGCGACCAGGTCGCGCTGGTCGCCTTCCGCGGCGAAGGCGCCGACGTGCTGCTGGAGCCGACCCGTTCGCTCGTCAGGGCCAAGCGGTCGCTGACCGCCCTGCCCGGCGGCGGCCCGACCCCGCTTGCCGCCGGCCTTTGCCAGGCACTCGATCTTGCCGATCGCGCCCGGCGGCGCGGCCAGTCGCCGCTGATCGTGCTTTTGACCGACGGCAAGGGCAATGTGGCGCTCGACGGCACGCAGGATCGTCAGGCGGCGCGCGCCGATGCCGAAGAGATGGCCCGGCGTGCGGCCCTGACCGGCATTCGTTCGGTGATCATCGACATTGCCCGGCGGCCGCGCGACAGCGCCCGAACCCTCGCAGAAGCCATGCACGCCGACTATGTCACGCTGCCGCGTGCCGATGCGGGCGCCATGTCCGGCATCGTCTCGAACTATCTGAAGGCGCCGCGCTGATGGCCGCCCCGGCCGACCCCGCCCCGCCCGAGGGCTGGCATGCGGTCGAGGGCCGATGGCCGAACGCCGAGCACAGCCGGTTCGTGCGGGCCGCCGGCCTTGTCTGGCATGTCCAGCGCATGGGCGAGGCCGGCGCTCCCAAATGCCTGCTTGTGCACGGCACGGGCGCATCGACCCATTCGTTCGGCGCGCTGATGCGGCTTTTGGCCGAACGGTTCGACGTGCTCGCGCCCGACCTGCCCGGTCATGGTTTTACCTCCGAGGCGCGCGGCCGCGTCCTCTCCCTGCCCGGCATGGCCGACGCGCTGGCCGGACTGCTCGACACGCTCGATTTCGCGCCCGCCATCGCCGCCGGCCACTCGGCGGGCGCGGCCATTCTCATCGAGATGGCGCTCGGCGGCCGGATCGAACCGGCCGCGCTGATCGGCCTCAACAGCGCGCTCGAACCGATCGAAGGCAATGCCATCTTCTCGCCGCTGGCCAAGGCGCTCTTCGTCAACCCGTTCACCGCCCATACAGTGGCCTTCCAGGCGCGCCACACGCGCCTGCCCCGCCGGCTCCTGGCCAACACCGGATCGGCGCTCGACGAGACGACGATCGGCCACTACGAAACCCTCGTCGGCATGCCGTCCCATGTCGCCGGGGCCTTGGGCATGATGGCCAACTGGAATCTCGAGCCGCTGCAGCGCCGGCTGGCCGACCTGAAGACGCCGACGACGCTCATCGTCAACGAGGACGACCGGATGGTGCCGCCGCGCGTCTCGCGACATGCGGCGACGCTGACAAACTCGGCCACCATCTTGTCCCTGCCGTCGGGCGGGCACCTGGCGCATGAGGCCGCCCCGCACCAGTTTGCTGAAATCATTGAGGAAACGGCGCGTACCGCCGGCCTTCTCGATACCGCCGAGGCGGCGCAATGAGCGCTCTTTCATCCTTCCCCGGCAGTTGCCAAAGCGGCAGCCCGTGTCTTTACTTGGGGTCATGATGACCGTTCACCAGACACCTCCGCCGGTCGAAACCGAACCTGACCAGCGTCCCCACGCGGTGGTGATCGGTGCCGGATTCGGCGGACTTGCCGCCGCAGTGCGCATGACCGCGCGCGGCTATCGCGTCACCGTGATCGACAAGCTCGACGATGTCGGCGGGCGCGGATATGTCCACCGGCAGGACGGGTTCACCTTCGATGCCGGGCCGACCATCATCACCGCGCCATTCGTCTTCGAGGCGCTCTGGACGCTGTTGGGCGAGCGCATGGCAGACCATGTCACGCTCAAGCCGCTGGAGCCTTATTACACGATCCGCTTCGATGACGGGCGGACCTTCCGCTGCTGGTCCGACGAAGACAAGATGCGCGAAGAAATCGCCGCGTTCGAGCCCGATGACATTGACGGCTACGAGGATTTCCTCGTCGAAAGCGAGAAGTGCTACCGGACCGGCTTTCAGAAGATGATCGACCAGCCGTTCCATTCGCTCGCCGAGATGGTGCGGCAGATGCCCGGCCTCGTCGCCCGGCGCGCGGACCGCTCGGTGCACGCTCTTGTGTCGAAATAT
The DNA here is from genome assembly GCF_003149475.2 of Oceaniradius stylonematis. Taxonomy (GTDB): domain Bacteria; phylum Pseudomonadota; class Alphaproteobacteria; order Rhizobiales; family Rhizobiaceae; genus Roseitalea; species Roseitalea stylonematis. Next base: position 16,697 of record NZ_QFWV02000009.1, on the reverse strand, counting down.
GTCCGAAACGACCATCTCCGCCAGTCGCTGAGCTTCCATCCGCTGTTCATCGGCGGCAATCCGATGCGCACATCGGGCGTCATGAGCCTGATCTCGTTTCTCGAGCGCGAGTATGGCGTGCACTATGCCATGGGCGGCACCGGCGCGCTCGCCAGGGGCATTGCGGATCTGGCCGAGCGGCACGGCGCGCGTTTCCGGCTTGGCGTGCAGGTCGATGAGATCATCGTGAAAGAGGGGGCGGCAAAGGGCGTCCGTCTTGCTGGCGGCGAGACCGTCGCCGCCGATTGCGTCGTCTCCAATGCCGATGCCGGCTGGACGTACACGCACCTTTTGCGCAACCACAAGCGGAAACGCTGGACCGACCGCAGGGTGCGGCGCATGAACTATTCGATGAGCCTTCTGGTCTGGTATTTCGGCACCAGCCGCCGCTACGACGATATCGGTCACCACACCATCCTGATGGGGCCGCGCTATGGCGGGCTGCTGACCGACATCTTCGACAGGAAAGTGCTGGCCGACGACTTCTCGCTTTATCTTTATCGGCCGTCGGCATCCGATCCCTCGGTGGCGCCGGAAGGCTGTGACGCGTTCTACGCGCTGTCGCCAGTGCCCAATCTCGATGGCGACACCGATTGGCATGCCACGGCCGAGCCCTATCGCCAACGCATACAGGATCATCTCGAACAGACAATGATGCCAGGCCTGTCGGACGCGATCGTCACGACGAAGCTGACGACGCCGCTGGACTTCCGCGACCGGCTCCTGTCGACCAAGGGCGCCGCTTTCGGCATGGCGCCGACCATCTTCCAGCTTGCCTGGTTCCGCCCGCACAACGCCTCCGAGGAAGTGCGCGATCTCTACATGGTCGGCGCGGGAACCCATCCCGGCGCGGGCCTTCCCGGTGTCGTCTCGTCGGCGGCCATTCTCGACAAGCTGGTGCCCCATGCCACCGCACGCGCGTAGGACCCCGCTTCTGAGCGCGCGCGACCGGCGCCTGTGCCACGAATCGATTCGCGCCGGCTCGAAGAGCTTTCACGCCGCCTCGCGTCTTTTGCCGCGCGACGTCCGTCTCGGCGCGCGCGCGCTTTACGCCTTTTGCCGCTCGTCGGACGATCTGGTCGACGATGCGGGCAATGACGGGCGCGCATCGCAGCGCCTCAAAAGACGGCTTGAGCTGATCTATGAAGGCTGTCCGATCGATCTGGTCTGCGACCGCGCCTTCGCGGCAGTCGTTCAGACCTATCACATCCCCATCGAGGTGCCGCTGGCCCTGATTGAAGGTTTCGAATGGGACGAAGCGGGCCGCGAATACCGCACCTTCGCCGATGTGAAAGCCTATGCGGCCCGCGTCGCCTCGACCGTCGGTGTCATGATGACGATGGCGATGGGCTGCCGCGACCGCGCCGTTCTGGCACGCGCCGCCGATCTGGGCCTTGCCATGCAACTGACCAACATTGCGCGCGATGTGGGCGAGGATGCGCGGCGCGGCCGCATCTACCTGCCGCTCGACTGGCTGGCTGAGCAAGGCGTCGACCCGCGGGCCCTGATCGATGCGCCGAGGTTCACGCCGCAACTCGGCCGCGTCGTCGCGCGCCTTCTGGGCGAGGCCGATGCGTTGTACGACCGGGCGCTGACCGGCGTTGCCGGCCTGCCGCTCGACTGCCGGCCGGCGATCCGCAGTGCGGCCTTCGTCTATCGCGAAATCGGTCGGGAAATCGGTGCGGCGGAATACAATTCCATCGACACACGCGCCCACACCAGCCGCCGCCGCAAGGGCGAACTGATCGCCGTCGCCACACTGATGCCGTTCCCCATGCGACCGCCCGCGAGCGTCCCAGCCGACCCCTCGGCCGCCTTTCTCGTCGACATCGCCGCTTCGTCCGATCCGGTCCCGCCGCGCACCATCGACGCCAAGCTCGGCCGCATGCTGGAAATCATGGGCGACGCCCGCGACCGGCAGCGGCAGGTCCGCCTCGCCGGCGCGCAGCGGGGGTGACCGGTGGAAAATCTCGGCATCATCGAGGTGATCTTCGGCGCCGTCGGCTTTGCCGTCTTCTATGTCTGGCAGATGCGCACGCTGAAACGCGACAAGGCCGCGCTCAAGGCCCGGCTTGAGGCCGAAGCAAAGGCCGATCAGGAGCCATAGCGCGCCCGGCGCGGCATGCGGAACGGCAGCATCGCCTTGACCAGCGGATTGCCAAAGCGCAGGCCCGAAAAGCTCTCATGCATCAGCCGGACCTTTTGGCCGAACAGCACCGTGTCGACCGTCTGGCGCAGGTAGAACGGCCCGTCCTCGAGCGTTTCGACCAGCACCGGCGCATGGCCCGGATCGGCATGGGCGCCGCGCGCCACGCCCCAAAAGCCGGACTTCAGCGCCGTATGGGGAAGTTCGTCGCGCTCGGTGATCGTGCCGTCGCGGCCAAAATGCAGGACCAGAAAACCGCGCGAGCCGTCTCGCCGCTCGGTGTCGTAAAGGATCACCGATTCGCCGTTCTCCAGTTCGCCGCGCGCCCAGTCCCAGCGCGCGAAACTGTCTTCAAGCCCGATTTCGCCCCAATTGCTGTCGAGATAGCCATGGCCGGACCAGTCGGGCATGCCGCCCCTCGAAAAGCTGACGGCAATGTCGCCCGACGGCGCGATGGGCCACCAGCGCTGATGCCCCTCTGCGTCGATCGGAAACGCGCGATCGGTGATCGCGTGCGGCGTCAGCACGATGCGGCCCGCCACCCGCTGCGGCAGCCACTGGCGCGGCGGTCGCGGCACGGCGATCTCGTCGAAATCGATCGACAGCCGGCCATCATTCCAGGTCAATTGGCTCGGTCCGACGCGGAAATGGGTGGCATCGCGGCTCATCGCGCCGCGGCCGCGCTCGGTCATCGTCCAGCGGTTGCGCCCGGGCGCGTAGAGCGCGACATTGATGCACACATGATCGTCCGGATCGCGCCGCCCGCGCCAGGCGTAATAGGGCGAAAAGACCGAACCGACGAAGGCGATCACCGAGACGCCGTAGCGTCCGCAGGCGCTCATTCCATCGACATACCACCAGAGATAGCCGCCGCGGGGAACGATGGCGTCGAAAACCGGTCCGACAGAAAAGCGTCCGCCGCCAGCATGCCGGAAAGCGTCGCCATCGGCACGCCCGGCCCCGGATGAACGCTGCCCCCCGCCAGATAGAGGCCCTTCAGGGCCGTCCTCGCCCCCGGCCTGCGAAAGCTCGCCATCCAGCCGTGCGACGCCCGTCCGTACAGCGCCCCGCCGCTGCCCGGAAACAGCCGGTTGAACGACGCCGGCGTCGTCACCCGGGCTTCCAGCGCCGTCCGGTCGATGTGCAGGCCGCATCGCGAAAGTTGGTCGAGGGTCAGTGTCAGGCATTTGTCGGCCTCTTGATCGTCATACTCTGTCATGTCGCCGTCGCCCGGCGCATTGATCAGCATCAGCACGCGCTCGGTGCCCCGCGCCCGCGCCTCGGGGCTGAGCGTGCCGTCGCTCGCACGGTCCTGCGCACAGATATAGGCGGTCGGCGCGGCTGTTGTCGCGCGCCGCTCGAAGATCGCTCCGAACTCGTCGGCATAGTCCGGCGAGAAGAACACATTGTGATGGACCAGCGGAAACTCCGGCACCGTCATCAGCCCGGTCCATGCCATCGCCGAAAGGGAGCGCTCAGCCGGCGTGACGGGCTTGCACTTGGCGGCGAGCGCCGCCGTGCCGAGCGCGCCGTTTGCCAGCGCCGACACATCGCCGTTGAAGACGACGGCACTTGCCTCGATCGCCTCGCCGCCATCGAGCACGACACCGGTGACGATACGATCCTCACGGGTGACGATGCGGCTGACGCCGGCGCCGAACCGGTAGCGCACGCCGCGCGCCTCGCCGAGCCGCACAAGCCCCTTGGCCAGCGCATGCATGCCGCCATCGACCATCCACACCCCGTCCTGCTCGACATGGGCGACGAGCATAAGCGTTGCCGGCGTCATGAAGGGCGACGAGCCCACATAGGTGGAATAGCGCGCAAAGAGCTGGCGCAGGCGCGGGTCGGGAAAATAGCCGCCCAGCGCCGACCAGATCGTCTGAAACGGCCTGAGCGCGAGATGCCGGTGGATCGAAAGCGGCCCGATCCGCCACAGGAACTGGGCCATGTTCGGCCGCTGGTCGGCCATGAACGGTTCCTTCAGCGTCTCGAACATGCGCCGGCTGTCGGCACAAAAGCGGCGGTAGCCCGCCGCATTGGCGTCATCGCTGAAGGCTGCGATCGCCTCGGCCGACCGGTCGATATCCGCGTGCAGATCGAGCCTCGTGCCATCGGTCCAGAAATGGCGCGCCAGAACCTTTGCCATGCCAATGTCGACCACATCCTCAAGCCGCTGCCCGGATCCTTCCAGCAGCCGGTCGAACACCCATTTCATCGTGAAGACGGTTGGCCCGCCATCGATTGCCGCATCGCCGACCATGACGTGCCGCGCCTTGCCGCCGGGCGCCGCCTCCTTCTCCAGAACCAGGACATCGTAGCCATGTCCGGCCAGACCGATCGCCGCGGCCAACCCACCCATGCCCGCCCCGATGACGATGATCCGCTCGCGCTGCGCGTGTCTGCTCATGCCGCGTTGACATTTTCCGCCGTTGTGTCAATTTTACTTTACAGTCTTTTATGTCGTTGTAAATTGACGAACGGCATCGGATCGGGAGCCAGCCATGGACATGCAAAAGCGGATCGAGCGCGCCCTTGAAACCGCGATCAAGCACGCCACGGCGGGCAACCAGCCGCCGAAGATCGCAAAGGCCCTGCGTTATGCGGTGTTTCCCGGCGGAGCACGGGTGCGCCCGCGCCTGTGCCTTGCCGTTGCGATGGCGTGCGGTGACGACCATCCCGAGGCGTCCGACGCCGCTGCCGTGGCGATTGAACTGCTGCATTGCGCCTCGCTCGTCCATGACGACATGCCCTGTTTCGACAATGCCGATATCCGCCGCGGCAAGCCCGCCGTCCACTCTGCCTTTTCGGAGCCGCTGGCGCTTCTGGCGGGCGATGCGCTGATCATCGCCGCCTTTGAAACCATCGCCCGGCAATGCGTCGGCACCCCCCACCTGATCGCACCGCTCACCGGAACCGTCGCCAAGGCGGTCGGCATGCCGCACGGGCTGGTCGCCGGCCAGGCATGGGAGAGCGAGGACGAGATCCCGCTGGTCGAATATCACCGCGCCAAGACCGCCTCGCTGTTCACCGGCGCGACGATGGCCGGCGCGATTGCCGCCGGCGCCGACCCGCAGACCTGGCGCGCAATGGGCGACGCGCTCGGCGCGGCCTATCAGGTGGCTGACGATCTGCGCGATTTCGCCGCCAATGAAGCCGAGATCGGCAAGCCTTGCGGGCAGGACGACGCCAACGGCCGGCCCAATGCGGTTGCCGCCGGTGGCCTCGACGCCACGATCGCAAGGCTGCATGACCTGGTCGGCCGGACCGTCGCCGCCGTACCCGACTGCCCCGGCGCACCGATGCTGCGCGACCTGATCGCCGGCGAAGCCAAGCGGCTGATGCCCGAGAGCCTTGCGAGCCGCGCCGCCTGACGGCCATGGCCGACGCTGCGCATGCCCCGCCGGAGCCAGCCATGAGCCGCAAGGCAACCCCTTCGCGCGCGTCGCTGTCCGACCGCATTCGCACTTGGCGAAACCGGATGATCGCCGATCCGGCATTCCGCCGCCGCGCCCGCAACTGGCCGATCCTCCGGCGGATCACCAACAAGCGTGCCAATGAGCTGTTTGCCCTCACTGCCGGATTCGTCAATTCTCAAGTGCTGCTGGCCTGTGTCGAACTGGACCTGTTCGCGGCGCTCGAAGACGATCCAAAAGACACTGCCGCCCTTGCTCGCCATGTGCGTTTGCCGGGCGATGCCGCCGATCGGTTGCTGCGCGCCGCCGAAGGGATCGGCCTCGTCGCCCGCACGAGCGACGGGCGCTGGACGCTCGACGATCATGGCGCCGTTCTCACGCAAAGCCCCGGCATCACCGCGATGATCCGGCACCATGGTGCCGTCTATCGCGACCTCGCCGATCCGGTCGCGCTGCTGCGTGATCCTCCGGCTGAAACCGAAACGTCCCGCTTCTGGTCCTATGTCGGCGGCACGGTCGGCGCCGAAGACGGCGCGGCCTATTCCGAACTGATGCGCATCAGCCAGGACATGGTGATCGAGGAAGTGCTCGATGCCTATCCGATGGACCGGCATCGGCACCTTCTCGATGTCGGCGGTGGCAGCGGCGCCTTCGTCACGGTCGCCGGCAACCGCTGGCCCAGCCTGGAGCTATCGCTGTTCGATCTGCCCGCCGTTGCCGAAACCGCCCGCCAGCGATTGGCCAATGGGCCGCTCTCCGGGCGGCTGACCGTCCATGGCGGATCGTTTTTGGACGACGCGCTGCCGCGCGACGCGGACTGCTATGCGCTGATCCGCGTCCTCTACGACCATGACGATGCCGCGGCTTTGCGCATCCTGTCAGCCATTCACGAGGCGATGGAAGACGGCGACACGCTGATCATCGGCGAGCCGATGGCCGGCGACGCGTCCGGTGCGCGGCAGGTCGCCGCCTATTTCACCTTCTATCTGATGGCCATGCGCTCGGGCCGCTGCCGTGCGCCCGACGACATCTTCGCCCTGCTTCAGGCTGCCGGTTTCCGGCACATGCGACAACACCGGACCCGAATGCCAGTGGTCGCCGGCCTTGTGTCCGCACGCAAATAGGGATCGTGGTCGAAAATGTGTAAAAATTAGTTGACACATTTGGATGTAATTCTAGGATGACGCTTGGAGGCAGAGTCTGAACCTCGCATCGAGGACAGGCCCGTAAGCGATGAACACACACGCGATCGTTCTGGAAAAGCCCGAGACCATCGCCCTGCGCGATGTGGGCCTGACCGCGCCGCAGCCCGGCGACGCCGTCGTCGATGTGTTGTGGAGCGGCATCTCAACCGGCACCGAGAAGATGCTCTGGGACGGCACGATGCCCACTTTCCCGGGCATGGGATACCCGCTGGTTCCCGGCTACGAAGGCGTCGGCCGCGTGCGGGAGGTGACGGACGGGTGCGGCCTCTCAGAGGGACAATTGGTCTTCGTGCCCGGTGCGCGCTGCTATGAGGATGTCCGGCCATTGTTCGGCGCCAGCGCCGCGCGAGTCGTCGTCGGCGGCAAGAAGGTCTACCCGGTCAGCGAAACGCTCGGCCGCGACGCCGTGCTGCTGGCCCTTGCGGCCACCGCCCATCATGCTCTGACGCTGCCCGGTGTCGCCCTGCCCGGCCTCATAATCGGCCATGGCGTGGTCGGCCGGCTGCTCGCCCGGATCGCCATGGCGCTGGGCGCCGATGCGCCCACGGTCTGGGAGATCAATCCGGCGCGCCGCGATGGCGCAACCGGATATGCCGTCACCAATGGCGATGACGACGACCGCCGCGATCACGCAACGATCATCGATGCCAGCGGCGATCCGGCGATCATCGACCGGTGCGTCCCGCGCCTTGCCCGCGGCGGGCAGATCGTCCTTGCCGGCTTTTACGGCACGCCGCTGAGCTTCACGTTCCCGCCCGCCTTCATGCGCGAGGCCTCGATCCGCATCGCGGCCGAGTTCCAGCCCGGCGATGTCAATGCCGCGCTCGATCTCGTCACGGCCGGAAAGCTCGACCTTTCGGGCCTGATTTCCAATCAAGCGTCCGCCAGAGACGCCAACGCGGCCTACCGGACGGCCTTCAACGATCCGGCCTGCACGAAAATGGTTCTGACCTGGGAGAAAGACGCATGACCGACTCCATGAGCCGGCCCGGCGCCGACATGTACGACAAGCTGCGCGACGAAGCCGCGCAAGAGCCCGATCCGGTCCCGACCGGTGAGGTGAAGAAGCAAACGCAGATCATCGCGATCTACGGCAAGGGCGGCATCGGCAAGTCCTTCACGCTTGCGAACCTTTCCTACATGCTCGCCCAGACCGGCAAGAAGGTGCTGCTGATCGGCTGCGATCCGAAGTCGGACACCACCTCGCTCCTGTTCGGCGGCAAGGCCTGCCCGACCATCATCGAAACCTCGTCCAAGAAGAAGGAAGCGGGCGAGGAAGTTGCCATCGGCGATGTCTGCTTCAAGCGCGACGGCGTCTTCGCCATGGAACTGGGCGGTCCCGAAGTGGGGCGCGGCTGCGGCGGGCGCGGCATCATTCACGGTTTCGAGACGCTCGAGAAGCTCGGCTTCCACGACTGGGATTTCGACTATGTCCTGCTCGATTTCCTGGGCGACGTGGTCTGCGGCGGCTTCGGCCTGCCCATAGCACGGGACATGTGCCAGAAGGTCGTCGTCGTCGGCTCCAACGACCTGCAATCGCTCTACGTTGCCAACAATGTCTGCTCGGCGGTCGAGTATTTCCGCAAGCTGGGCGGCAATGTCGGCGTCGCCGGCATGGTCGTCAACAAGGATGACGGCACGGGCGAAGCGGCCGCTTTTGCCGAGGCCGTCGGCATCCCGGTGCTCGCCGCGATCCCGCAGAATGAGGACATCCGCCGCAAGAGCGCCAACTACCAGATCATCGGCTATCCCGAAGGCCAGTGGGGCGACTTGTTCGGCGTACTGGCCGACAACCTCTGCGAAGCGCCGCCGCACCAGCCCGCGCCTCTGACCCAGGACGGGTTGCTGGCCCTGTTCGACACCGAGGAAACCGGCGCGGATTTCGTTCTGACCCCCGCGACGATCGACGACATGTGCGCTGCCGGCAAGATCGACAAGCCGTCGCTCGAAGTCGTCTACGACGAGGTCTGAGATGGCGACGACGACGCTCATACGCGATCCGCACATCCCCAAGGACGCCGAGCCTGCGCCCGACAGGGATGCGGAACTGGCGCGTCAGGCCGCCGCGCAATCGGCGATCGACGGTGCCGGCTGCCATGCCGGCCCCGAGCAGATGAAGGCGGCCGCAAAGGCCGCCGGCAATGCCGGACTGATGGATGGCTTCGAGCGCGATTATCCCAAGGGCCCGCACGAGCAGCCGCAATCGATGTGCCCGGCCTTCGGCAGCTTGCGCGTCGGCCTGAGAATGCGCCGCGTCGGCACGATCCTTTCGGGCTCGGCCTGCTGCGTTTACGGGCTGACCTTCACCAGCCACTTTTACGGCGCGCGCCGCTCGGTCGGCTATGTGCCCTTCAATTCCGAAACGCTCGTCACCGGCAAGCTCTACGAAGACATTCGCGATGCCGTCCACGAGATGGCCAAGCCCGAAGACTATGACGCGATCGTCGTCACCAACCTCTGCGTGCCGACCGCATCGGGCATCCCGCTGCAGGCGCTGCCCAAGCAGATCGATGGCGTGCGCATTGTCGGCATCGACGTGCCCGGCTTCGGCGTGCCGACCCATGCCGAGGCCAAGGACGTTCTCTCCGGCGCGATGCTGAAATATGCCCGCACCGAGGCTGCCGCCGGCCCGGTTCTGGCGCCGCGCGAGGGCATCGAGGAACGCCCGACCGTCACGCTCGTCGGCGAGATGTTCCCCGCCGATCCGGTGGTGATCGGCCAGATGCTGGAGCCGATGGGCCTGGCATGCGGTCCGGTCGTTCCGGTGCGTGAATGGCGCGAACTGTATGCGGCGCTCGACTGCGCCGTCGTCGCCGGCATCCATCCCTTCTACACAGCGAGCTTCCGCGAGTTCACCGCCGCCGGCCGGCCCATCGTCGGTTCCGCCCCGGTGGGCGCCGAGGGCGTCGATTCCTGGCTCCAGGCCATCGGCGACAAGGCCAATGTCGCCAAGGCGAAGATCGACGCGGCGCGCAACGCCTTCGTGAACGCCACCCGCGGCGCCTTGGCCGCAAACCCCATCGAGGGCCGGATCACCCTGTCGGGCTATGAGGGGTCGGAACTGCTCGTCGGTCGCCTGCTCGTCGAAGCGGGTGCCGATCTGCGCTACGTCGGCACCGCCTGCCCGAAAACGCCTTGGTCCAAAGACGATGCCGAATGGCTCGCCGCCAAGGGTGTCGAGGTCAATTTCCGCGCTTCGCTCGAACAGGACATCGCCGCCTTCGAGGAATTCAAGCCCGATCTGGCCATTGGCACGACACCCGTCGTCCAGCATGCCAAACAGGCCTCGACCCCGGCGCTCTACTTCACCAACCTGATCTCGGCGCGGCCGCTGATGGGCCCGGCCGGTGCCGGCTCGATCGCCACCGTGATCAACGCCGCAATCGCCAACAAGGCGCGTTTCGACGCGATGACCGCGTTCTTCGAGGGCGTCGGCACCGGCGACACGGCCGGCGTCTGGGAAGACACGCCGCAAATCAACACCGCATTCCGCAAGAAATATGCGGCCCGCACGAAGATCGCAAAGAACGCCGTCGATTCCGGCGAGGCGGTGGGCACATGAAGATGGTCAAGACATCGCTCCCAACCTCCTCCTTGAGGGGACATCGGCGAGTGGCGCGCGAAGCGCGACAGAGCCGGGTGGGGGTGAAAGTCACCGATACCGCCCAATTGTTACCCCCACCCGATCAGCTTCGCTTCGGGGCAAGCCCGAAGGTTGCTTCTCGTGCCTCCCCTCAAGGGGGAGGCAGTCCCGTCATCACGGGAGCCGCGCCATGACCCTGATCATCGATCATGACCGCGCCGGCGGCTATTGGGGTTCGGTCTACGCCTTCACCGCCATCAAGGGCCTGCAGGTGATCATCGACGGTCCCGTCGGCTGCGAGAACCTGCCGGTCACATCGGTCTTGCACTACACCGACGCCCTGCCCCCGCACGAACTGCCGATCGTCGTCACCGGCCTTGCCGAAGAGGAACTGGGCCAGACGGGCACCGAACAGTCCATGAAGAACGCCCGCGCCGTGCTCGATCCCGATCTTCCGGCGGTCGTCGTCACCGGCTCGATAGCCGAAATGATCGGCGGCGGCGTGACGCCCGAGGGCACCAACATCCAGCGCTTTTTGCCGCGCACGATCGACGAGGACCAGTGGCAGTCCGCCGACCGCGCGATCAAGTGGCTGTGGACGGAGTTTGGCCCCAAGAAGGGCAAGGTGCGCCCACCGAAGGACGTCAAGGAAGGCGAAAAGCCCAAGGTCAACATCATCGGGCCGATCTACGGCACCTTCAACATGCCGTCCGATCTGGCCGAGATCCGGCGACTGATCGAGGGCATTGGCGCCGAGGTCAACATGGCCTTCCCGCTTGGTTCGCACCTTGCCGATGTGCCCAGGCTCGCCAACGCGCACGCCAATGTCTGCCTTTATCGCGAGTTCGGCCGCGGCCTGTGCGAGGCACTCGACCGGCCCTATCTGCAGGCGCCGATCGGCATCCATTCGACCACGGCTTTCCTGCGCACGCTCGGCGAGATGCTGGGCCTCGATCCCGAACCGTTCATCGAGCGCGAAAAGCACACGACGCTGAAACCGATGTGGGATCTGTGGCGCTCGGTGACGCAGGATTTCTTCGCCACCGCCTCCTTCGCCATCGTCGCCAGCGAAACCTATGAGCGCGGCGTGCGCAACTTCCTTGCCGACGAGATGGGTCTGCCCTGCACCTTCTCTTATCCGCGGCGCGCCGGAATCAAGCCCGACAATAAGGCGATCCGGCAGGCGATCAAGGACACGCCGCCGCTGATCCTGTTCGGCTCCTACAATGAGCGCATGTATCTGGCCGAAACCGGCGGCAAGGCGATCTACATTCCGCTGTCGTTTCCCGGCGCCATCATCCGCCGCCACACCGGCACCCCTGTGATGGGCTATTCGGGCGCCTCCTGGATGATCCAGGAAGTCTGCAACGGCCTGTTCGACGCGCTGTTCAACATCATCCCGCTCGCCACCGATCTCGACTCGGTCGAGGCGACACCGGCCCGCGTCAACCGCTCCATGCCATGGAGCGTTGAAGCCCAATCCGACCTCGACCGGATCGTCGAGGCGCAACCTGTCCTGGTGCGCATCTCCGCAGCCAAGAACCTGCGCGATGCCGCCGAAACCATTGCCCAGAACGAGAATGCCGAGCGTGTCGACCGATCCCATGTCGAACGCGCGCGGCTTCAGGCCGTGACGGGCAAGGCCGCATGACCGGCCACCAGCAAGTCCGCGCCGGGCGCGGGCGAAAGGAGTGACGCGATGACGACACCGATGCCATCGATCAAGGCCGCCCGCCATCACCGCAGCGTGCGGCGGCGGGACCGGCTCGAATACCGGGCGCTCGTGGCCGTTTCGTTCCTGCCATGCCTCGCCGCGGCCGCGCTCAAGCGCACCGGCGCGCAGGCACCGGTCGGCGAGACAGTTTTTTCGGAGGCGCTGTCTTCGGCCCGCGCCGCCGCCGGTTACGCCCTTTTGGTGTGACCGATATCGAATTCACCGGGGTCAAATCCGGTGAACGCGGACGGAACGGTGCCAGCACCGGTCCCGAAGCACCCCGCCGCGGGGGCACCGCGGCAACCGTGACTAGGAGGTCTATATATGTCTAGTCCACAAAGCGTTTCGCTGTCCGGCATGACGGAAAGCGAAGCCCAGGAGTTCCACGGCTTCTACATGCAAGGTTTTGCGATCTTTACCGCAATCGCGGTGGTGGCGCATCTTCTTGTCTGGTTCTGGCGGCCCTGGATTCCGGGACCGGAAGGTTACGCATCTCTCGAGAGCGTCAACCAGACGGTGTCGGCCCTCCTGCCCATGCTTTCGTAAAGGAGTAGCAACATGTGGAGAATCTGGATGGTCTTCGACCCGCGCAAAACGCTGGTCGTACAGGGCGTCTTCCTGTTCTCGCTGGCAGTTCTGATTCATTTCGTTCTGCTCAGCACGGACCGCTACAACTGGCTCGAAGGCAACCCCGTCGGGGGTGCAGCTATGGAAACGAGCGAGTTGCCGGCGGCCACGCCGCGCATGCTCGGCTGACGCTGCGACACAAAAGGTGGCGGGCATCGCCGAAGGGCACGCGTTGCCCGCAGGTCTGCCCGCCGCCGATCAACCGTTATTGGGCGGAACCGGCTCTCTGCCGGCATCCGCTTTTGGAGGCTAACCATGGCAATGCTCAGTTTTGAGCGGAAATATCGCGTTCGCGGCGGGACGCTGATTGGCGGGGACCTGTTCGACTTCTGGGTCGGTCCCTTCTTCGTCGGCTTCTTCGGCGTCACGACCGTGTTTTTTGCCGCTCTGGGCACGGCGCTCATCATTTATGGTGCATCGCTGGGCCCCACCTGGAACATCTGGCTGATTTCGATCAACCCCCCGCCCATCGAGTACGGGCTCGGGCTCGCACCGCTGTCAGAAGGCGGCCTGTGGCAGATCATCACGATCTGCGCGGTCGGCGCCTTCGTCTCGTGGGCGCTGCGCGAGGTGGAAATCTGTCGCAAGCTCGGCATCGGCTATCATGTGCCGTTCGCGTTCGGCGTGGCGATCTTCGCCTATGTGACGCTGGTCGTCTTCCGGCCGCTCCTGCTCGGCGCCTGGGGGCACGGCTTCCCCTATGGCATCATGAGCCACCTGCAATGGGTGTGGGACACCGGCTATCAGTACGGCAATTTCCACTACAACCCCGCGCACATGATCGCGATCACATTCTTCTTCACGACCTGTTTCGCGCTGGCGCTGCATGGCGGCCTGATCCTTTCAGCCGCCAACCCGTCCAACCACAATTCGCTGAAGAAGGAGCCCGCCGAGGTCAAGACGCCCGAGCACGAAGACACCTATTTCCGCGACACGATCGGCTATTCGATCGGTACGTTGGGCATCCACCGGCTGGGCCTCATACTGGCGCTCAATGCCGGGTTCTGGAGCGCGGTCTGCATCTTCATTTCCGCCGGGCCGATCTATGGCGGCTCGTGGATCGAATGGTGGGAGCCGCTGCGCAATCTCTCGCTGAGATGGGCGGAAGGATGAAACGATGAGCCTGCTACCCGAATATCAGAACATCTTCACCACCGTTCAGGTGCGCACGCAGCCTGAAATGGGCATTCCGATCGAAAGCGGGATGGACCGGACCAAGTCGGCCACCTTCTCGTGGTGGATCGGCAAGATCGGCAACGCCCAGCTCGGGCCCATCTATCTGGGCTTTCTGGGCGTCGCCTCGCTGGTCACCTTCACGATCGGCTTCGTCATCATCGGCCTGAACTACTGGGTCCAGGTCGACTGGAACCCGGTGCGTTTCGTCCTCGAAATGCCTTGGCTTACGCTCGACCCGCCGCCGCCCGAATACGGGCTTAAGGTCATGCCGCCGCTCAACGAGGGCGGCTGGTGGCTGATCGCCGGCTTCTTCATCACCACATCGATCCTGTTGTGGTGGGCCCGGATGTATCGGCGTGCGGTGGAACTCGGCATGGGGCTTCACGTGCCGGCGGCCTTTGCCGCCGCGATCTGGCTTTATCTGGTGCTCGGCTTCATCCGCCCGATCGCCATGGGCTCGTGGAGCGAGGCCGTGCCGTTCGGCATTCTGAGCCATTTGGACTGGACCAACAACTTCTCGCTGATCTGGGGCGGCAGCCTGTTCTGGAACCCGTTCCACATGCTGTCGATCGTGTTCCTGTACGGATCGGCCCTGTTGTTCGCCATGCATGGCGCGACCATTCTGGCGACCAGCCGTTACGGCGCCGAGCGCGAACTGGAACAGATCACCGACCGGGGCACGGCCGCCGAGCGCGGCGCGCTGTTCTGGCGCTGGACGATGGGCTTCAACGCGACGATGGAGTCCATCCACCGCTGGGCCTGGTGGTTCGCCATGCTGTGTGTGTTGACCGGCGGCATCGGCATCCTGCTCACCGGCACGGTGGTCGATGACTGGACGGCCTGGGGCATCAAGCACGGCATCGTGCCGGAGGATGCCAGCTGGTGGCCGATCACGCCGGATTCGACCCGGTCGTCCTGGGGAGACGGCAACTGAAATCAGGGCAACTGCCGGGCGGGCGCACCCCGCCTGCCCGGCATGCCGCACAGCCGGCGGCGCGCCATGGCGCCGGCTTTGCGGCGGCACCGGACGGCCGGTCACTGTCCTCCAAACATCGGGCCGGTCTGCAACCTCCGCTTCGGACGCGAAGCGGAGGTTTTTTCGTGTCGGCAACCTGGGGGGTTCGGCAGCGCTCTGGCGCTCAGATCTTCAGGTCCGGAAACCGGTCGCAATAGATGCGGAACCAGGGCGTATAGGCTTCAGGATCGCGGGCCATGTCGGCGCGCAGTTCGTCCGCCGTCACCCAGCGCACCGCCGCCACCTCATCCGGGTTGGGCCGGATCACGAGAGTGTCGCGATCCGCATGGCCGATGAACATCGTCACCCGCTCGTGCTCGTGCAGCCCGTTGCTGACATCGGCCGAATACTCCACCTCGTGTCGCTCGGTGAGCGGAACGCCGAAGCCGAGCTCCTCGCGCAGACGCCGCGCCGCGCTGGTGGCGACCGGTTCGTCCCAGTGAGGGTGCGTGCAGCAGGTGTTCGCCCACTGGCCGCCGCAATGATATTTGTGCTTCGCGCGCTGCTGGATCAGCAGATGCTCGCCCGAAAAGACGAACACTGAGACGGCCAGGTGAAACACCGCTTCGCGATGCGCCTGCATCTTGCCGATCGGATAGAAAGAGCCGTCCTCGGCGATGGCCGGTATGATCGGGTCGGTGTCGCGTATCGTGTCCATCGTCTCAGGCCGCCTGCCGCGATCGCATGTCGTCCGTCACCGGCTCGGCGCCCGAGGCGAACCGCTCGAGACCCGGCCATGCGCCTTCGACGCCCAGAAGGTTGAACCGCGCAAAGAGGGATTCGGCGAACCAGCCCTCGTCCCACGCACGCCGGACGGCGGTGCCATGGGTCGGACTGTTGAGCGAAAAGTCACGCATCGCCGCCTCGTCGTCCCAGATCGAAAAGGTCATCTGGTGCTTGTAGGGCACCTCGCCCATGCCCATCATGAAATGCTGGTGCGCGTCGGCCTCGGCCATATCGGAGATCGCAGGCACCAGCGACCAGAAAGCCGCCAGCTTCGACCAGCGCAGCGTCGCGCGGGTCAGTGCCACGATCGGCCCCTGCGGCCGCGTTCCCGCATCGACGGCAAACGGTTCGGCACCGCTCCACTGCCCTCTTGTCTGCGTCGCGGCCATGAGAAGCGTTGCGGAACGGTCGGCGCGTGCCCGGTAGCGGGCAAAAGGCTCGGCGGTATCAAGCGCCTTGCGCGCCGCGGCCATATCGTCCCAGACGCACAGAAGCGTGTAGGTGGAAAGATCAGGCGTCGTTGAAAAGCCGGCACCGGCCCCGGTGCCCATCATCTTGTAAAATCGCAGACCCTCCATGCGGGCGACCGCCGGGCGCATCAGCCCCATCTGCGAAAACGCCCACAGCTTCGCCGGCGGGCCGGCAAAGTGATAGAGCGAGAGTGTCACGATCTGCATTGTCGGTTGCGGACCTTTCCGCCGCCTGAGCGTCGCGCTCACAGTCTAACGTAACCCTGCCCTTACGCAATCCAACCTATACCTTCGCATCAAGCCCGGCTTTGCCGGGCTCCCCTCACCCCTCTTGCGGGCAGAGGACGAAAGTGACGGGCAATCGCCGAAATGACGCCTTGCGCCCCTACGCCACGGCGCGTGCCAGCGCGCACTGGCTCCACAGGTCGCACAGGGCGCTGGACAGGTGCGCGATGTCGGCGTCGGTGTGGAACGGCGTCGGCGTGATGCGCAGCCGCTCGGTGCCGACGGGCACCGTCGGATAGTTGATCGGCTGCACATAGATGCCGTAATCGTCCAGAAGGATGTCCGAGATCCATTT
>NZ_QFWV02000008.1:590607-631165 GCF_003149475.2 Oceaniradius stylonematis | reverse complement strand
CTTCATTCGTCCATCTCCTTTGATCGACGGACTCTACCAAAATCTGGAGGAGGTTCAGGGGCTCAGGTCACTATGCCTACCGCAAGGACGATCCGGGCTCGGCGGCTGTCGCCATCGCCACCGATCCGCTGCTGTTTCCGGGGCTGGGCACGGTCAACGATCCGGTGACGCAGACCTTTTCCGGCGCGGCCGGCCTGCAGCGGCAGGCCGGCCCGTTCAGCGCGCTCGCCGAGATCAATGGCGAGCGGCAGGTGCATGGCGATGCCACGCTGACCGACGGCAGGACCGTCTCGCAGGACGATCTCGACTATACGCGCTACGGCGCGCGACTGCGCGGCGGCTATTCGATCTCGCCGGTGCTGACGCCGTTCGCCGAGATCGAATACAGCCGGCGCGTCATGGATGTGCGGCCGGATCCGGCGGGCATCGACCGCAATGCGGTCCGCTACGCGCTGCGCCTTGGCACGGCCTTCGACCGGGGCGAGAAGCTGTCCGGCGAAATCGCCCTCGGCTATGTGCATGAGGACATCGCCGATGCAACGCTGGGCGACATTGGCGGGCTTTCGGTGGCCGGTGCGCTGAACTGGTCGCCGCGCCGCGAAACCGATGTCAGCGCCGGCCTCAGCACCTCGACGACCACCAGCGGTTCGGCGGGCGTCTCGGGCGCGCTTGTCTATGCGGCCAATCTTGGCATTACGCACCGCGCGCGCGCCGATCTCGAGCTCAATGGCGGGCTCAATGTCGAATATGACGATGTCGTCGGCGCGGCAGAAGACGAGATAACGGTCGGCGGCACGCTCGGTGCTACCTGGTGGTTCAACCGGTTTGCCGGTCTGACCGGCCGCGTTAGCCATGAACGCACCTTCAGCGACGATCCGGCCGAGGAATCCAGCAGCACCAACGCATTTGTGGGGGTCCGGCTGCAACGCTGACTCATTGTCGCCATGGTTGTTGCCACACTTGCGGAAAAACCTCCGACAGACAGGGCGGCGTCATCCAGGCAAATCGGGAGAAAGGCTTGTCATGACGAAGGGGTGCAAAAGCGGGCTGGCGGCCGGACTGGCAGCTTTGATGGCGGTGGTCATGATGGCCGGCACGGCGCCGGCGCGCGCCGATGCCGGCTTCCAGCAATGGATTCGCGATTTCCGCGCGACGGCGGTGGCCAACGGCGTTGATGGGCGCGTCTATGACCGCGCCTTCGCCAATGTGCGCACGCCGGATGCCGAGGTTCTGCGCAAGGCGCGCTTCCAGCCCGAATTCCGCGACGAGGCGTGGCAATATATCGATGCGCGCGTCAACGAACGCACCATCGGCGACGGGCGGGCGATGTTGCGCAAGCACGGCCGCCTGCTGGACCGGATCGAGCGCTCCACGGGTGTATCCAAGCATATCCTGCTGGCCATCTGGTCGATGGAATCGAGCTATGGCGAGGCGCTGACGCAGCCGGGCCGGCTGCACTATGTTCCGCGCGCGCTGGCCACGCTCGCCTATGCCGACCGCCGCCGCGCCAAGTTCGCGCGCAGCCAGTTGATCGCCGCGCTCAAGATCGCCCAGCGTGGCGATGTGGCGGTTGAGGGGCTGACCGGCTCCTGGGCCGGCGCGATGGGCCACACCCAGTTCATTCCCACAAGCTACAAGGCCTATGCCGTCGATGGCGATGGCGACGGCCGCCGCGACATCTGGAACTCGATCCCCGATGCGCTCTACACCGCCGCCAGCCTGTTGAAGAACAATGGCTGGCGATCGGGCGAGACCTGGGGCTACGAGGTGGTGCTGCCGCCCGGGCGCAAGTTCCCCGGCGGGCAGATGACGCTGCGCGAATGGCAGCGCATCGGCGTCGTGCGCGCCAATGGCGAGCCTTTTCCGCGCCCGGGCCAGCAGGCCGAACTGAAGGTCCTGCAGGGCCGCGACGGGCCGGCCTTCCTGATGATCCGCAATTTCTTCGTCATCAAGCGCTACAACAATGCCGACAAATATGCGCTGGGCGTGGGCCTTCTGGCCGACCAGATCGCCGGTTTCCCGCCGCCCAGCCGCGACTGGACCCGGCCATTCACGCGTCTGACGGTGGCCGAAAGCGAGGAGCTGCAGCAGCGGCTCAAGCGCCAGGGATTTTACGAGGGCGACGTCGACGGCAAGATCGGGCCGATGTCGCGCAGCGCGATCAAGGCCTTCCAGGCAAGCCGCGGCCTCGCCCAGGATGGCTATGCCTCCATGGAGGTGCTAGAAGTGCTGCGCCGGCGCTAGGACGGACCTCGGGTTCGGGACCGCGGCGGCGGGGCGCAACAGGGACAGTGCAATGGACGGTCGGCTCGAAAGGGGCTGCGGTGGTCAAGCAAGTGCGCGTGCATGGCGGGCGCTCATGGCTGGCTGCATTGCCGCGATCATGCTTTTGACCGGGGCGCCGCTCACCGGATCGGGCGGCACATCGGATGCCCACGCCCAATCCCGTCCCGGCGAACCCGGTCTCTTGCAGATGCTGTTCAACCGCAACAACCGGCAGGAGACGACCCGGCAGCCGCGTCCGCGGCAGGCCGCGCCGGGGCAGCGCACGACGACGCGCGCGGCGCCCGCACGACGTTCATCGTCCGGGGGCGTGGCTTCGGCGCCTGCCACACCGCGCACCGAGGCGGTCGAAAAGGCGGAAAATGCGCGCATCGTGCTGGTCGTCGGCGATTTCGTCGCCGACGGGCTGGCGCGCGGGCTGACCGACGCGTTCGCCGCCTCGCCCAATGTGGTGGTCGAACGGCGCGTCAACGGGTCTTCCGGTTTCGTGCGCGACGATTTCTACGACTGGCCGGGCGAGATCGGCGCGATCCTCGAAGAGGTCAAACCCTCGGTCCTGGTTGTCCATCTGGGCTCGAACGACCGCCAGCCGCTGCGCGTTGACGGCGCAACGCGCGAGGTTCTGTCGGAACAGTGGCGCACCGAATATCAGAGCCGCATCGACGCGTTCATCAACGCGGCCGGGCAGGCCGGCGTCGCGCTGGTCTGGACCGGCAGCCCGCCGTTCCGGTTCCGGTCCATGTCGGCCGACATGCTGGCGTTCAACGAAATCTACCGCGCCCGGACCGAAGCGGCGAACGGCCATTTCGTCGACATATGGGACGGTTTCGTCGACGAGGACGGCAATTTCATCGAGCGCGGTCCGGACATCAAGGGGCAGGTGGTGCGGTTGCGCGGCTCCGACGGCATCAATTTCACGCCCGCCGGCCAGCGCAAGATCGCCTTCTATGTCGAGCGGCAGCTCAAGCAGATCCTCGGCGATTCGGCGCTGCCGCTGGTGACCTCGCTGGGGGCGGACAATCTGCCGATCATGAAACTGCCGCCGCTGCAGACCGAGGCCGATCTGGAGCGCGTCAATCCGATCGCGGTGACCGACCCCGATCTCGATGGCGGCAGCGTGCTGCTGGGCGATGTCAGCCAACCGGAAGCGGCGGCGAACCCGCTGCAGGCCCGCTCGGTTCGCCAGCGGTTGGTGGAAGAAGGTCTGCCGCCGCCGGCGCGCGCCGGCCGTGCCGGAAGCGTCGCACCTCTGACGCCGGACCCGCGGCCGCAGGCGACCGGCTCGCTGGCGCCGCTCGATGCGGGCACCACGCTGCAATAGCGGTCAATCGTGCGCAGGCGCCTTGGCCGCGAAAGCTGCGGCCTGCTCGGGCGTCGCCTCTGTCTGGTGAAGGCGCTTCCATTCGTCATAGGGCATGCCGTAGACGATCTCGCGTGCTTCGGGCCTGGAAAGGTCGATGCCCCGTTCGGCGGCCGCGTCCTGATACCAGTTTGACAGGCAGTTGCGGCAGAAACCGGCCAGGTTCATCAGATCGATGTTCTGCACGTCGGTGCGCCGGCGCAGATGCGCCACCAGCGTGCGGAAGGCGGCCGCCTCCAACTGGGTGCGCGTGTCGGGATCGATGTCGGGCATGGTGCGTTTCCCTGTGGATGGCCAGGACCGGCCGCTTTTCATGTGCCCACAATTGCCATCCGATGGATACTTGTCCAGTGCCGCGGCATTGAACGGGTCGGCGCCTTCGGATTGACAAAGACGGCAGCCATGCCAAAAGGAGCCGATGCGCTGGTTCGGGCCTAAGCACATGAAAAGACGATGGAGCGTGGGTCGGCTGGCTGGCCCTTGGCTGCTTTTTGCGGCGGTGGCCGGCGGTGCGAACGTTGCGGGCACCGCACCGGCATGGGCCGACTTCCGCGTATGCAATTCCACCCAGGAGCTGGTCGGTGTGGCGATCGGCTATCGCGCGCGCGCCGGCTGGATCACCGAGGGCTGGTGGCATGTCGAGCCGGCCAGATGCAAGACGCTGATCGAGGGCGCGCTCGCCTCGCGCTACTACTATCTTTACGCCGAGGACGCGCTGCGCGGCGGCCGCTGGGACGGGCCGATCTCTATGTGCGTGGCCGAACGCGAGTTCAAGATCACCGGCGTCAATGACTGTTTCGCCCGCGGTTTCCAGCGCGCGGGCTTCCGCGAATACGACACCGGCAATCAGCAGAGCTGGATGGTGCAATTGGTTGACAATGACGGCGCGGCGCCGGAAGAGACCCCGGAGACATCCAATGTCACCGAGGGGACCGGACAGTGAAACGCAGCCGCAGGGTCAAGATTCTCGCAACGCTGGGTCCGGCTTCCTCCTCCGAGGAGATGATCGGCCAGTTGCACGAAGCGGGCGCCGACGTCTTCCGCATCAATATGAGCCATGCCAGCCACGATCTGATGCGCGACCTGGTCAAGCGGGTGCGCGCGGTCGAGGCGCGCATGGGCCATCCGATCGGCATCCTTGCAGACCTTCAGGGCCCCAAGCTGCGCGTCGGCAAGTTCGCCGAGGGCAAGGTGACGCTGGAGGTCGGCCAGACGTTCACGCTCGACGACCGCGACGAGCCGGGCGATGAAACGCGGGTCTTCCTGCCGCATCCGGAAATCCTCGAAGCGGTGCAGCCCGGCCATCGCCTTTTGATCGACGATGGCCGGCTGCAACTGGCGGCAACGGCGTCCGACGGCAATTCGATCACCTGCAAGGTGGTGTCCGGCACGGTGATCTCCGACCGCAAGGGCGTCAGCCTGCCCGACACGACTTTGGGCGTCGGCGCGTTGACCGACAAGGACCGCGCCGATCTGGACGAGGTGCTCAAGGAAGACATTGACTGGGTGGCGCTGTCCTTCATCCAGCGGCCCGAGGATCTGGCCGAGGTGCGCAAGATCGCGCGCGGCAGCGTGGCGCTTTTGTCGAAGATCGAAAAGCCGCAGGCGGTCGAACGGATCGACGAGATCATCGAACTGTCGGACGCGGTGATGGTGGCGCGCGGCGATCTGGGCGTCGAGATGCCGCTCGAAAGCGTTCCGGGCATCCAAAAGCAGATCACCCGCAAGGCGCGGCGCGCCGGCAAGCCGGTGGTGGTCGCAACGCAGATGCTCGAATCGATGATCGCCGCCCCGGTGCCGACGCGCGCCGAGGTCTCCGACGTTGCGACCGCCGTGTTCGAGGGTGCCGACGCGGTGATGCTGTCGGCGGAATCGGCGGCTGGCGACTATCCGGTCGAGGCGGTGCGGACCATGTCGTCGATCGCCAGCCGGATCGAGCGCGATCCGACCTATTCGGGCATCATCCACGCGCAGCGCGCCGAACCGGAAGCGACCGGCGCCGACGCGATTTCCGCCGCAGCGCGGCAGATCGCCGAAACGCTCCAGTTGAGCGCGGTCGTCTGCTACACGGCGTCGGGCACCACCGGGCAGCGCGCCTCGCGCGAGCGTCCGAACGTGCCGATCATTGCGCTTTCGCCGGTCGTCGAGACCGCGCGGCGGCTGTCGCTCGCCTGGGGGTTGCATTGCGTCGTCACCGACAGCGAACCGGCCGATCTGGACGACATGGTCGACCGCGCCTGCCGCATCGCGTTCGCCGAAAAGTTCGCCAAACCCGGCGACCGGATCATCATCACCGCGGGCGTGCCGCTGGGCACGCCGGGCGCGACCAACATGCTGCGAATCGCCTATATCGGCTCGGACGGGCTGAGCGGGATTTGAGGCTTGGGCTCTGACGCATGTGCGCCAAGTCGAAGCCGACGATGACGAAAAGCAGTTTGACGAAAAACTGCGCAGGGCGCCAAATTTCCGCCACCACCTTTCTGCGAGAATAACGACAAGTGAATGGCCGGATGCCTGAACAATCACTCAGATACGAAGTTAATTGCCTTCAAGATGGTACGGTCGTCACGAAAGATGGTGAGTTTTTAGGTAGTTGGGGTACTGATGAATCTGACGTGATCTATCAGTTCACACCCGATGGCGGAGCAGAACCTTTGCTCATCGATCCTTTCATGGGTCCACTTTGCGAGAAAATCCTCAAATGGCATGAGTCCAGAAATTTCGGTTTGTAGAAGACGATATTTGCTTTGGAACGTAGAATGAGACGTTGGGGCTAAGTGGACCCGCGCCGCAGTCCTTCAGTCTGACCCTCACTCCCCCCGGTAGCCCGCCGCCCGCACCTCCTTGCGGATTTCCTCGTTGTCGAGGCAGCGTTCGATCGGGCCGAACGCGTCGGAGGCGAGCTGTGCCTCCTTGGTCCGGGCGAGCGCCTGCAGGTCCCGCTCCCGGCCCGCAACGCTCTCCAGCGCGGCAACGACCAGATCGGGCAGGACATGGTCCGGCTTGTGGCCGAGATTGTGGATGCGCACCAGTTCGGCGTTCTGCAGGTCCCGAGCCAGCCCGGTCGAGTGGATCGACGGCAGCACGATCGTGTCCTTGTTGCCGGTGATGATCACCGATGGCGTCTCGATCTCGCGATAGCGCGGCGAGACCTCGGCGACATGATCGTAGAGGTTGGCGACATCGATGGCGTTGGCACGGAAATGGTTCGGCCGGAACAGGAGCGGCAGGCGCGTGCGTTCGGCATAATCGGGTGTCGGCCGGTTCGGCGCGAAGACGCAGGCGGTGCCGTCCTCCATGCGCGACCAGCCGCCGGGCATGGCGAGCGTTTCGGAAAACAGCCAGCCGACAATCGGCGTTGCGGTGAGCGTATAGTACCAGCTTATGCCGCCCGGCCAGGGATGGCTGACCGGCGACAGGAAGACCGTGCCGGCGGTCCTGTCGGGATGGTTCAGCGCAAACGAGACCGCGATGGCGCCGCCGAAGGAGTGGCCGACGACGATCGCCTTTTCGATGCCGAGTTCGTCGAGCATGGCGGCGAGCGTTCGCGCCTGTCCGTCGGGCAGGGCATTTTCGGCCGGTCCGCGCGACGACCAGCCATGGCCGGGCCGGTCGACGAACAGAAGATCGGCGCGGCCGCGCAGCCGGTCGCCGTAGATCGTCATCGCATCGTGCAGATTGCCGCTGGCGCCATGCAGGAAGACGACCGGCGGCAGGTCGGCATCGTCCCCGGCGGGAATGCGAACCAGATGCATGTCGGTGCCGTTGGCGGTCACGAAGATGCCGGCAGGCGGGTGGCGCCGCTCGATCATGATGACGCCGATCCGCGTGACCGCCATCAGGACGAGAACGAGCGCGACAAGCGCGGCGATGATGGCGGCAAGCATGTTCACGGGGCAGGGTCCGGTGTTTCGGAATTGGTGGCTGCGGCGCGGGCGCCGCGTCAGGCGGGTTCGCCGGCGAGATCGTCGCTGAGGCGGATGACCGCCTCCTGCGCCGACCGCATCGCGGGATAGACCTCCAGCGCGCGCTGCCAGGCTTCGAGCGCGGCCGCCTTGTTGCCGGTGCGCTCCAGGATCGTCGCCATGCCGGTCAGGGCGCCGAAATGGCGCGGCTCCAGCGCGAGCACCTTGTGGATGTCGTTCATCGACTTGGCGTAATTGTTCATGGTGAAATGCAGCGTCGCGCGGCGGTTCCAGCCCTCGGCGAAATCGGGCGCGCGGATGACGATCTGATCGAGGAAATCGAGCGCCATGGCGTAGCGCCGCTTGCCGGCGGCCTCGTTCGACCATTTCATCATCAGATCGATGCTGGCGCTGCCCGAGCGGTGCCATTGCGCCCAGATGGCGTCGGCGAGGTTGTCGGCGCGGCGCGCGTCGGGCGTGCGCTTGAGTTCGGCGAACAGTTCGTCGAGCCGTCCGGCGCGGCCGTCATCGACCAGCGGCACATCGTCGATCGGCGGCAGCAGGGCCTCGGCCTCCGGCTGCTCGGGCTCGGACAGGGGCGCCTCGGGATCGATGATCGTCTGCGCCGCCGCGGGGGCGGCGGCAAGGGAAAGGGCAAGGCCGGCAGCAAGGGCGGTTTGGATCGCGCGCATACCGTCAAGGTATCGCCGGCGAGCCCCGCGTCAAACGCAAAAATGCGTGATGGACTGGCGCACGACGAAACGGCCACGGGCATTCCCGCGGCCGCAGCCAAATTCGAAGGTGTGGTGAACCGGCGGTTAACGCGGTGCGCGTCAGCCCTGGCGCGCCTTGTAGCGCGGGTTCTGCTTGTTGATCACATAGACCCGGCCCTTGCGGCGGACGACGCGGTTGTTGCGGTCGCGGGCTTTCAGCGATTTCAGCGAATTCTTGATCTTCATGGTCTCAACTCGGCCGGTCTGTCGCGCCCTTGGCGCCAAGCGCCGGGCAAACAAAAACGCGCCCGTCCGGCGCGCCAATTCAGTGGGCGGGAGATAGGCGCAAAGGGTGCGTGTTGTCAAGGCGGGGGTGGGTGTGTGGGTCCGGTTTCCGGGCGCCAACGGCGCCAACGTGCAGGTCAACATCAAACTCGCCTCCGCGATAACCCCCGAGGAGTACCAGCGCATGGAGGACGTCCGCCAGAAAACGAAACGTCAAAGTAATCCCGCGGTTCCGGTGGGGCGAGATTTGAGAGCGGGATTGTCGTTCACCAGATCGTGTAGCCACCATCAATGAGCAAGTCGTGACCAGTGACAAAAGATGACGAGTCATTTAGCAGGAATTCAACGGCACCTACCACGTCACTCGTTGAGCCCAGGCGGCCCATTGGTATATCCTTCTTCCATATCTCATGTTCCTTGTCCCGACCTTCTGTCATGGGCGTGAGAATATATCCCGGGCTGACGCAATTTACCCGCACACCGAGTTCGGCCCACTCTGCTGCGACTGATCTGCATAGATGAATCAAGCCGGCCTTACTTGCATTGTAATGGCAATGAGGGGCGGTCTTATTTGATATGGAGCCGGATTTTGATGCAATGGCAACGATGGAGCCCGAGCATTTGGATAGTAACGGAAAGAAGGCCTGCATAGAGAGAAACGCGCCTGTGAGGTTCGTATCCATCACACGATTCCATTCGCTGGTCTCGAGAGACGTGGCGGAAACGGTTTTGTTAACACCCGCCGCAATAACCAATCCTGAAAGCGCTTCGTCCTCGTTCGCTATAGTATCACGAGCCTGGGCAAGTTCGTGCTCAGATCGCACATCGCATGCAATGAATTTGCACCTTGAACCCAGTTCCGCTTCCAACTCTCCCCCGCGATGTTTGTCTATGTCCAGAACGAAAACCTTGTGTTCTTGCGCCATGTGCCTGGCAATTTCAGAGCCAATGGCCCCCGCACCACCTGTTATTGCCAAACTCATTGCGCACCCCTGATAACCAAGAACAATTGTATGGCAAATCCAATCAGCCAAACGAAATGGTAAAGTCTAAAAAGATTGGCCGTCGCGAATTGCCAAGGACCTGAAAGCGACCGTTTATGGGCCGAAATCAGTGAATATCCGACCGTAGCTTCGAGCTCTACGGCGCGTCGTTTGAAATTCATCATTTCATTGAAGAGAAACACTTCGTTGAGAAGGCCGACAAGAGCCATTCCCACTCCAATCAGCGGTAATAACCACGACGGCGCGCCTTGGAAGACCGCGCTGGACGTGTTTGCAGCAATCACGGCTGCATGGGCAGCCGACGCGAAAAGAAGGCCCTGCCTACGAAATCTAGCCCACTGTATCCATAGATTTATGGATTCTCTGTATTCAACATGCTCAGGAAGAAAATTGTAATTTGCCGCTGTATTTCCTTTTTTATCTCCGGTTGGAGCCGTTGCACTTGAAGCCTTATCGCCGACTTTGGCTTTTTTGGTGTTTGCGGTCACAGCGCGCCCCCTTTCTTTTTAAAAATAGTGTCGTATCGCCAATCAAACAAGTATCTGAACAAGCGTACCGATTTTCTCCGGGCCGTCTTCGCCCCATACTTAGTGCGGCCTCCACGGTCGACATCTCTCCGAGGCCGTTCGACTCACCCGTTTTGTCCTGCCCATGGAGTGGGTCTTGCTGCTGGATGGCCGGCGCGGCGTCGGCAAGACCTGCGCGGCGATCCGCCGGGCGGAGCGCGGGGGCGCGCCTTCTTTCAAATCGCCGCGAAGGGCCAATTGGGTCCATTGCCCGCCTTGGCCTCCCGTTTCCGGTTGTCCCTGTGACAAGCACAGCGATGACGGCGGTAACGGTCACCCACCCCCTACCTTGGCACCAGCCGCGTCACATGGCCCATCTTGCGGCCGGGGCGGGTTTCGCGCTTGCCGTAATCGTGGACGCGGACGGCGCCGTCGGCGGCCCATTGGGGCAGCTTGGTGATGTCGTCGCCGATCAGGTTGGCCATTACGCAGTCTGAATGGCGGTAGCTTTCGGCCAGCGGCCAGCCGGCAATGGCCCTTATGTGCTGTTCGAACTGGCTGACCGAACAGGCCGCTTCCGTCCAGTGGCCCGAATTGTGCACGCGCGGCGCGATCTCGTTGCCGATCAGCCGTCCGTCTTCCATGACGAAGAATTCGAGCGCCAGCGTGCCGACATAGCGCAGCCGGCTGGCCAGCGCGCGGGTCTTTTCCATCGCGTCGGCCATGACGATGGAATCGAGGCCGCACGGCACGGTCGAACGGGCGAGGATGCCGCCTTCATGGTCGTTGCGGGCGGGCTCGAACTCGTGGGTCGCGCCGTTAGCGCCGCGCGTGACGATGACCGAGATCTCGCAGGCGAAGTCGGCAAGCGCTTCGAGAATGGCGGGCGCGCCGCCGATTGCGTCCCAGGCCTCCTCGGGTGTCGGATCGCTGTCGCCGCCGAAACGGATCTGGCCCTTGCCGTCATAGCCGAAGCGGCGCGTCTTGAGGATGCCGCGCCCGCCCATGTCGGCGAGCGCCATGGCAAGCTGCGGCGCACCGTCGATGGCATGGAAATCGACCGTCTCGATGCCGGTCTCGCGCAGGAAGGTCTTTTCGGTCAGCCGGTCCTGGGTGACGCGCAGCGCCCAAGCGTCCGGATGGACGGGCACCTTGCCGGACAGGTGCTCGAGGGCGCCCAGATCGATGTTCTCGAACTCGAAGGTGACGACGTCGCAGAGTGCAGCCAGCCGGTCGAGCGCGTCCAGATCGTCATAGGCGGCGGCGATGTACAGGTCGGAAAAGCGGGCGGCGGGGCAGTCCCCGTTGGGGTCGACGACGATGACGGAAAAGCCGAGCCGGGCTGCCGCTTCGGCGAGCATGCGGCCAAGCTGGCCGCCGCCCAGAAGGCCGATCGTCGCGCCGCGCTGGAGCATCAGTCCCCGTCCGCCGGATACAGCGCCACCTTGTCCGATTGCGCTTCGCGCCACGCGTCGAGCCGCTCACGCAGCGCATCGTCCGAGTTGGCAAGAATCGAAGCGGCCAGAAGGCCGGCATTGGCCGCGCCCGCTTCGCCGATCGCCAGGGTGCCGACGGGAATGCCGGCCGGCATCTGGACGATGGACAGAAGCGAATCCTGACCCGAAAGCGCGCGGCTCTGCACCGGCACGCCGAGCACCGGCAGCGAGGTGAAGGCGGCTGTCATGCCGGGCAGGTGCGCGGCGCCGCCGGCCCCGGCGATGATCACCCTGAAGCCTTCGGCGCGCGCGCCCTTGGCGAATTCGACCAGCCGGTCGGGCGTGCGGTGGGCGGAGACGATGCGCGCCTCGTGGCCGACTTCCAGCGTGTCGAGAATGTCGGCGGCGCGGCGCATGGTCGGCCAGTCGGACTGGCTGCCCATGATGATGGCGACGTCTTTGCGGCTCATGGCGGCGGACGGGTGCTCCCGGTGGGTGTCGTCAGGCGATGATGTCGGGGATGATCTGGTCCTCGACCTTCTGCAGCCGGTCCTTGATGGCCAGCTTCTTCTTTTTCATGCGCTGGATTTGCAGCGGATTGCAACCGGTCTTGATCATCGCCTCGATGGCGGCGTCGAAGTCGGTGTGATCCTGCTTGAGCTTGGCGAACTGCATGCGCAGTTCGGCCTGGTCCTGGTCGGAGGGTGTCATCGGCACCTTGTGCTGTGCGGGGAGACGGGAAGGCGGCCCATATCACACTATGACATGTAATAAAATGCTACACCGGGCCATTCGACAGCCCCCCATTTTCGTGGCACGATTTGCCGGTTCGCGGAACGATGAAGGAGGAGCTACATGTCACTTGACGGTCATCTCGACGCCCTTCGGCGCAAGCACGGCGCGTTGGAAAACGAAATCAACGACATGCTGACCCGCCCGGCGCCAGACGAGTCGCAGCTCACGCGCCTGAAGCGGGAAAAACTCCGTCTGAAGGACGAGATCGAGAAGATCACGGCGCAGACGCGCCACTGACACCACACAGCATTTTTTGTCCGCGCGGAGCGGCCTGCGGTTCATTCACAAGCATCGCTTGTGGATAAGGCGGATGGGTTCACTCGGCCCAGAACTGGTCGAGCCAGAGGTTCAGCGGCATGAAGCCGTTGTCCTGGACCGAATAGATGCGCCGCGTGCCCTCTGCCCGGGCATGGACAAGGCCGGCATCGAGCAGAACCCGCAAATGCTGCGAGACCGCCGGCCGCGAGATCGGCAGGCCCGTCGCCAGTTCGCCGACCGTCTTGGCGCCGCGCCTTAGCTCTTCGAGCAGGTGGCGGCGGTTCGGATCGGCGATCGCTTCGAACGGGTCGGTTTTCATGCGGCATGTGTAAGGCTGATCTTACCGCAGTGCAAGATAAATGCTGCAATGCAGCATAATACCTTGGCAGTGTACGGCCGGCGATGCGCATTTGCATCGGCCATCGCGCTGCCGTAATCGGGTGATTGCTGATCCGCCGACACGCCACCATCGGACCGACCATGCCGACCCAGGACATTGTGGACAATCGCTGCCGCCTCGTGCTGGTGACGCCGGCCGACCATGCGGCTGAAGATCTGGCGCGCCAGCTCGCCGCAGCGGGCGGGGGCGGCGATGTGGCGAGCGTGATCGTGCCGCAATACGGGCTCGATGAGGACGCCTATCAGGCCTTGCTCGAAACGGTGGTGCCGGCAGGACAGGCGATCGGCGCGGCGGTGATCGCCGCCGGCGAAGCGCGGATTGCCGCACGCGCCGGCGCCGACGGAATTCATGTGCGCGGCGACGCGGCCACGGTTGCGCGGGCGATGGACGAGCATGGCGGCCGCTGGATCGTCGGCGCGGAGGCCGGCAAGAGCCGGCACGGGGCACTGGAGGTGGGCGAGGCGCGGCCCGATTACGTCTTCTTTGGCCGGCTTGGCGCCGACACCCATCCGGAACCCCATGCCGGCGCGCTCGAAAACGCGGCATGGTGGGCGGAGTTCGTCGAGGTGCCGGCGGTGCTGATGGGCGGGCACGATCTCAACCATCTGGACCGGGCCGCAGCCTCGGGCGCCGACTTCGTGGCGCTGTCGCATGCCGTTCTCGGCGCCGATGCCGACGCGGAAGCGGCCGTGCGCGCGGCCAACGAGATCCTGTCGCGCCACGTGTTTGCGGAGGCGGTGTGAGACATCGTCCGCGCCAGACCCGTTACGCCATGGCCGTGCTGCTGGTGCTGGCGGCGGGCAATTCCGCATCGGCCCAAGACGATCCCCCGCCGGGGCGCTTTGCCGCGCCGTCCGCCGAGCAGGAGGCCGTAACACCGGGTGTGCGCCTTCCGGCGACGCCGGCACCTTCGCGCTTCGGCGCGCCCGATCCCGATCCCGCCTATGGCGCCTTCCAGCGCGGCCTGTTCCTGACGGCGCGCAACCTGGCCCTGCCGCGCGCCGAGGACGGCGATGCCGCCGCGCAGACACTGCTCGCCGAGATCTATGCGCGGGGGCTGGGCGTCGCGGTCGATTTCGACGAGGCGCGCAAATGGTATGCGCAGGCCGCCCGCCAGGGCGTGCCCGAAGCGCAGCTGCAGATGGCGCTGACGCTGCTTTCGGAGGATGAAGGGTCCGAGGAAGCGCGCTCGCTGATGAAGGCGGCAGCCGATGCCGGCCATGGCAAGGCGATGTTCAACCATGCGCAGCTCCTTTTGAGCGACCGGCCCGGCGCGTCCGGCCAGCGCGCCGCGTTCGACTATTTCCGGCGCGCGGCTGAGGCCGGCATTGCCGATGCGCAATATGCCATGGCGCAGTATTATGTGCAGGGAACGCCGCCGGTCTTTTTCGACGATGCCGAAGCCCGCACATGGCTGGAGAAGGCCGCACGCCAGGGGTTTGACAGCGCCCAGCGCGAACTGGGGCTGATGCTGCTGGAGGGGACGGGCGGACCGCGCGACCGCGAAGCGGGCTATCTGTGGACGGCGCGGGCCGCCCATTCGGGCAATGTCGCCGCCCAGGCGCAGATCGCCAAGCTGTTGTGGACAGGGATCGGCGTTGCGCCCGACGACACCCAGGCGGCGGCCTGGTACGTTCTGGCGCGCCGTGCCGGCCTGCGCGATCCGGTGCTCGAGGATTTCTGGCTGGGGCTTTCGCCACAGACCCAGCAGGAAGCGATCGGCCGGGCCAACCGGCTGCGCGCGCGCTGACCGACCAGGGGCCGGCGGTCTTGCAACCACTGGCCAAGTATGGTCTTGGAAGCCGCAACAGGGCGCCGTCGCCGGCGCTTGCGATTTCAGGTGAAAAACGAATGAAGATGAACGGCAACGAGATCAAGCCGGGCAATGTGATCGAGCACAATGGCGGGCTTTGGGTGGCGGTGAAGACCAATGCGGTCAAGCCGGGCAAGGGCGGTGCGTTCAACCAGGTGGAGCTGAAGAACCTGATCGACGGCACCAAGCTGAACGAGCGTTTTCGTGCGTCTGAAACCGTCGAGCGGGTGCGGCTCGAACAGAAGGACTACCAGTTCCTCTATGCCCAGGACGACGCGCTGGTCTTCATGGATTCCGAGACATACGAGCAGCTCGAACTGCAGGCCGATTTCGTCGGCGACCGCGCCGCGTTCCTGCAGGACGGCATGACGGTCACGGTGGAGCTGCACGAGGAACGGCCGATCGGCGTGTCGCTGCCCGACCAGGTGACGCTGGAGATCGCCGAGGCCGATCCGGTGGTCAAGGGACAGACGGCGACCTCGTCCTACAAGCCCGCGGTTCTGGAAAACGGGGTGCGGGTTATGGTGCCGCCCTTCATCACGGCGGGCGAGAAGATCATCGTCGCCACCGACGACATCACCTATGTCCGCCGCGCCGACTAGGCGGCAGGCGTTCCCGAACCCGATCTGAAAGGCCCGCCATGGCGCGCTCGGCACTGATGAACGTGATGGTCCAGGCGGCGATGAAGGCCGGCCGGGGCCTGGCGCGCGATTTCGGCGAGGTGCAGAACCTCCAGGTGTCCGTGAAGGGGCCGGGCGATTTCGTCAGCCAGGCCGACCGCAAGGCCGAAAAGACGATCTATGAGGAATTGCGCCGCGCGCGGCCCGACTATGGCTTCCTGATGGAGGAGAGCGGCGTCGTGGAGGGCGGCGACAGCCAGCACCGCTGGATCATCGATCCGCTGGACGGCACGACCAACTTCCTGCACGGCATCCCGCATTTCGCCGTGTCGATCGCGCTCGAACGGCAGGGCCAGCTTGTCGCCGGTCTCGTCTTCAACCCGGTGACCGACGAACTCTATTCCGCCGAACGGGGCGGCGGCGCCTATCTGAACGACCGGCGCCTGCGGGTCGCGGCCCGGCGCCGCCTGTCGGACTGCGTGGTCGGCTGCGGCGTGCCGCATCTGGGCCGGGGCGATCATGGCGAATTCCTGATCGAGTTGCGTCATGTGATGGGCGACGTGGTCGGCGTGCGCCGGCAGGGGTCCGCCGCGCTCGATCTGGCCTATGTGGCGGCGGGCCGTCTGGACGGCTATTGGGAGCGGCATCTGTCGGCCTGGGACATGGCGGCGGGCATCGTTCTGGTGCGCGAGGCGGGCGGTTTTGTCACCGATCTTGCAGACGGTCATGACATGTTCGGGCGTGGCGATGTGATCGCCGGCAACGAGGTGGTGCGGCGCGACCTTGCCGCAGCGGTTCGCCGGCCCTTCAAGACGTCGAAAAGCGCCGCCGCGCCTTAACCATGGGCGGTTTCCGGCGCGCGCGGAACCTTTCATTTTCGCCATAGTTGCCATTAAGATCGCGCCGGGTGAGGCCGGTTGCGGCCGGAGAGCGACGGGAGACACGTCCAATGAATGCCCCTGCGGCAGATGAGGCGGCGACCACGGCGCGGCGCAGGTTCGATCCGTACCGGCTGTCCAATCCGCAAGTGTTCCTTCTTTCGATGATCATCTTTCTGGTGATCGTCGGCTTTCTGGCGGCGATCCTTTACCGCCAGGTCTCCGGCGCCTTCATGACCAATCCGGGCCTGAACGGGCTGATCCTGGGCGTTCTTGCCGTCGGCATCGTGCTGGTCTTCATGCAGGTCACCCGGCTCTTCCGCGAGGTTGCCTGGGTCAACTCGTTCAAGGCCGGCGACACGGCCAAGGCATCGCGGCGCGAGCCGCTGCTGCTGGCGCCGATGAAGGCGATGCTCAGCGGCCGCCAGTCGGTGGCGCTGACCACGCTTTCCATGCGCTCGATCCTCGATTCGATCGGCACGCGGCTCGATGAATCGCGCGACATTTCGCGCTACCTGATCGGCCTTCTGGTGTTTCTGGGCCTGCTCGGCACGTTCTGGGGCCTTCTGGCGACGATCGGCTCGATCGGCGCGACGATCCAGGCGCTCGATCCGGGCACGGGCGACACCAACGACATCCTCGATTCGCTGAAGGCCGGGCTCAGCGCGCCGCTGGAAGGCATGGGCACGGCGTTTTCCTCGTCCCTGTTCGGCCTTTCGGGGTCGCTCGTGCTGGGCTTTCTGGACCTGCAGGCGGGCCGCGCGCAGAACCGGTTCTACACCGAACTGGAAAACTGGCTGTCGTCGGTCACCTGGGTGGAAGAAGGCGGCGTTGCGCTGCCGTCGGGCGATGCCGAACAGCTTGCCGCCCTGACCCGGCAGATCGCGACGATGCGCGATGCGCCGGCCAGCAGCCCGCGCCAGGCCGAGGCCCTGGCAAGCCTTGCCGAGGGCGTCAACGGCCTGGTCAAGTCGATGCGCGGCGAGCAGCAGATGATGCGCGACTGGGTGGACGCGCAGGCGCGCGACCAGAAGGTGACGCGGGAGACGCTCGACCGGCTGGCCAAGGTGCTCGCCAAGCTCGAGAAAGGCGCATAGGCCGTGGCGCTGGCACGATCGCGGCGCCGGGCGGCCGGCGTCGATTACTGGCCGGGTTTCGTCGATGCGCTGTCGACGCTGCTGCTGGCGATCATGTTCCTTCTGTCGGTGTTCGTCTTGGCGCAGTTCCTCCTGAGCCGCGAGATCACCGGGCGCGACCAGGTGCTCAACCGGCTCAATGCGCAGATCAACGAACTCACCCAGCTTCTGGCGCTCGAACAGTCGGACCGGCAGGACGCCGAGGACCAGCTTCAGGGCCTGCGCGCCTCGCTTGCCGCGGCCGAGGACGACCGGTCGCGGCTGCAGCAATTGCTCGATGCCGGCGCCGGCCAGGACGAGGAGGCGCGCTCGCGCATCGGTGCGCTGAGCGGCGAGTTGGAAGAGGAACGCGTCGTCAGCCAGCGGGCACTCAGCCAGGTCGAACTGCTCAACCAGCAGATCGCCGCGCTGCGCAGCCAGATCGGCGCGCTGGAAGCCGCGCTCGATGTCTCCGAGGAGCGCGATGCCGAGGCGAGCGCGAAGATCGCCGATCTCGGGCGGCGGCTGAATGTGGCGCTGGCGCAGCGCGTGCAGGAGCTCAACCGCTACCGCTCGGACTTTTTCGGCCGGCTGCGCGACATTTTGTCGGACCGCGAGAACATTCGCATCGTCGGCGACCGGTTCGTCTTCCAGTCCGAAGTGCTGTTCTCGTCGGGCCAGACGGAGATCAACGCGGCGGGCCGGGAGGAGCTGGCCAAGCTCGCCGGCGCGCTGCTCGACCTTGAAGAGGAAATCCCCGACGAGATCGCCTGGGTGCTGCGGGTCGACGGGCACACGGACGACATCCCCTTGTCCGGTACCGGGCGGCTGCGCGACAACTGGGAACTGTCGACGGCGCGCGCCACCTCGGTGGTCAAACTGCTGATCGAGGAGGGCGTGCCGCCCAACCGGCTGGTCGCCGCCGGCTTCGGCGAGTTCCAGCCGCTGGAGCCGAACGCCTCGGCCGAAGCCCGCGACCGCAACCGCCGGATTGAACTGAAGCTGACGGAGAGGTAGGGGGCGGCACCGCGCATCATGTGTCGGACAGGCGCGCGACGATTGCCTCGACCTTGCCAATCACCATCCGGGCCTTTCGCGATCCTTCCGCATGGCCGCCCTCCCGCAAGACCTGTTCGGCGGTGCGCGGTACATCGAGCGCCGACTTGGCCATTGCCGGCGATTTCGAGAGCGCGAAGCAACCCGCCTCAGGTCAGCTCCTTCATCCCCGTTGGTGTTTCGATCCGCGCCCGGTAGCGGATCTGGGGGCCCTTGATGATCTTCGGTGGACGGTCGATGCAGAGAGCATTCAGAAATGCGGCGAGGGCGACCGGTTCCGGGTGCTCAAGCGACCATGAGTGGAGACGCGCGCCAAGATCGGGAATGACCGCCATCGATGTCGGATCGCCGCGATGGTCGATGATCGACGGGGCCGCGCCGTCAAGCGGCAGCGCGCCATCGGGCGGGATCGTAAAACCGAAGGCCGGCTCCTCGGTCGGCAGGGACACTTCTTCGCCGAAGACCGTCGGATGACTGGAAAGGACCGAAGCGAGGTTTTCAGCGTTCGCCACCCAGCCGCGCAAGCGCCGACCTTCCGACCAATCTGTCCTTACCTTGTCCTGATCGTCGAGTCCGAACCAACGGGCGCGGCCGGGATCGCTTCCCATCGGGTCGCGTGCGACGATCTCCAGATAGACCGAACCGCCGAGTTGAAGCCGGTGATTGTGGGTCCCCATATAGTCATGACGCGTTCCGAACGGCACCTCGATGCCGAGGCAATCGCGCACATGGGCCACCCCGTCGGCGAGCGTGGGGGCGATCACGGTGATGTGGTCGAGCTTCAGCATGTCACGCAATGGCATGGCACAGGTAACGCCCCGGTCAAAGCGATGTCCTGCCGCCAAAATCCTCGAACCGGGCCGTCGTCTCGGTCAGTTCCGCCTCGTAATGTTCGATCATCGGCATCGCCACGGGCTCGATCCGCCGGTTCCAGACCGGCCCGCCATAAAAGCCGTCCTTGATCCTGTCGCGCTCTTCCAGCGACGAAAATGCCCGCATCCAATGCACCTTGTCAGGGTTTTCCAGATCCCGCAGTGGCCCGAAGACCAGCATGCCGGCGTCGCGCAGCGCGGTCCGGTTCTCCCGCTCGAAGAAGTCGATGAACGCCTCGCGGCGACCGGGATGCAGCGTGTAGTGGCGGATTTCGATGATCATGGCGTCGGCCTGAATGGCGCGTGTGCAGCGTCGGGTTTCGGTCAGGGCCGCGATCATGCCGCCCGTTCGGCGCCGAACTGCAGTTCGGCAAGGCGGGCATAGACGCCGTCCTTCTTCGACGACAGGCTGGCGTGATTGCCTTCCTCGACGATGCGCCCACGGTCCATGACGAGGATGCGGTCGGCCTTGCGGATGGTGGCGAGGCGGTGGGCGATCACCAGCGTCGTGCGGCCTTCCATCAGCGTTTCGAGCGCCTTCTGGACCAGCGTTTCGCTTTCCGCGTCGAGCGCCGAGGTGGCTTCGTCCAGCAGCAGGATCGGCGCGTCGCGCAGGATCGCCCGGGCGATGGCGACGCGCTGGCGCTGGCCGCCCGACAGCGTCACGCCGCGCTCGCCCACTTCGGTGTCGTAACCGTTGGGCAGTTCGGAGATGAAGCCGTGCGCCTGGGCGGCCTTGGCCGCCTCGGTAATCTCCGCGCGTGTGGCGCCGGGCTTGCCGAAGCCGATATTGTCGGCCACCGAGCCCGACAGGATGGTCACGTCCTGCGGCACGATGGCCATGCGGCGGCGCGCCTCGGCCAAATCGGCGCGGCGCAGATCGACGCCATCGACGCGCACAATGCCGGCCTGCGGATCGTACTGGCGCATCAACAGCGCGAAGATCGTCGATTTGCCCGCGCCGGACGGGCCGACGATGGCGACGGTTTCGCCCGGCGCGATCGCAAAGCCCAATGCGTGCGCCGCGCTGTCGTCCGGCCGCGTCGGATAGGCGAAGGTGACTTCGTCGAAGCCGACCGTGCCGAGCGGCGGCTCGGGCAGGGGCTCGGGGTTTGCCGGCGAGGCGATCAGCGGGTCTTCGCCGAGCAGTTCGGTCAGCCGCTCGGCGGCGCCGGTGGCCTGCTGTATTTCGCCCCAGACCTCGGACAGGGCGCCCAAGGCGCCTGCGGCGAACACCGCGTAAAGGAGGAACTGCCCGAGCGTGCCCGGCGACATGGTCCCGGCGAGAACGCCCTGCGCGCCGATCCACAGGACGGCGACGACCGACGAGAAGATCAGGAAGATGGCAAAGGCGGTAAGCCCGGCACGGGCGCGCACGGCCAAACGCGCGGCGCCGAACGCCCGGTCGACTGCGCCGCCGTAAAAGCGCCCGGCAAACAGTTCGTTCGTAAAGCTCTGGAAGGCGCGCACGGCGCCGATCGCCTCGCTGGCATAGGCGGAGGCATCGGCCAGCGTGTCCTGTGCGGCGCGCGAGCGCTTTCGCACGCGGCGGCCGAAGACGATGATCGGCAGGACGATCAGCGGAATGGCGCCGACGACAAGGCCCGACAGTTGCGGGCTGGTGACGATCATCATGATCAGCNGCGTCTGCCGTCAGCCGCGAGACGATCTCGCCCGAGCGGGCGGTGTCGTAGAAGGCTGGCGACAGCGTCATGACGTGCGCGAAGACATCGCGGCGCAGGTCGGTCACCACGCGCTCACCCAGAATGATGACGAAATAGTAGCGCATGGCGCTGGCGATCGCGAGCAGCACCGCGATGATGATCATCATCGAGAAATACTGGTTGATCAGCGCCGCATCGTTGCCGGAAAAGCCGTAATCGATCATCCGGCGCACGGCGAGCGGCAGCGCCAGCGTCGTGCCGGCGGCCAGAAGCAGGAAGAAGGCCGCGCCGGCCAGAAGGCCCTTGTAGCGCAGCATGTAGGGCAGGATGCGCGCCAGCGGGCGCAGCGACCGCGCCGCCGTCTCTTGGTGTGCCGAAGGCCCCTGTTGCACTGCCGTTTGAGCTGTCGTCTGCCCGCTCATTGATACCCCGATCTTCCGGCGGTCCCTGCCGCGCCTAATGCGGCCTGCCGCTCTTGTTTGCCGTGCCGCGCTGGTGTATAGCGCCGGCCATGCTTTTTGAAGCCGTGGGCCGGGCGTTCACGGCTTTTCCTTTCCAAAACCGGCGGCGATGATCAACGGTCGATTTCGCCACACCACTTTAGACGGACAAGACGATGAAAGCCGACATCCATCCCGACTACCACATGATCAAGGTCGTCATGACCGACGGCACCGAATATATGACGCGTTCGACCTGGGGTTCGGAGGGCGACACGCTCAACCTCGACATCGACCCGACCTCGCATCCGGCCTGGACCGGCGGCCAGCAGGGACTGCTCGACCGCGGCGGCCGCGTCTCCAAGTTCCAGAAGCGCTACGAGGGCCTGGGCATCTGAGCCCCGCCCTTCCGCTGGCCTTGCAAAAACCCCGGCTCCGGCCGGGGTTTTTTGTTGGGGCAAGGCCCTCACGGATACCGGCACCAATCAAAACCCCGCCGGGAAGGCGGGGTTTTGCGTGTTGTCAGGGCGTTTGCGGTTCCATGCCCGGATCGGGCTCGTCGCCCTTGCCGCGTGAGGGACGCTTGGCAGCGCCCGTCTTGGGCACCGCCGAACCGCGCGAGGGCGGCGTGTCGTCGCCCATGTCCCGCGAGGGCTTCTTGCCGGCCAGCAGTTCCTTGATCTCGTCGCCCGACAGCGTCTCATATTCCAGCAGGCCCTCGGCGAGCGTGATCCAATCCTGTTTCTTGTCAGTGAGGATGTTCATCGCGGTCTTGTAGGCCTCGTCGATCAGCTTGCGCACCTCGGCGTCTATCGTCTCGGCTGTCGCCTCGGACATGTTCTGCGTCTGGGCGACGGAATGGCCCAGGAACACTTCCTGCTGGTTCTCGCCATAGGCCACCTGACCGAGTTCGTCCGAAAAGCCCCACTGGGTGACCATGGCGCGGGCGAGCTTGGTGGCCTGCTCGATGTCCGAGGAAGCGCCCGAGGTGATGTTCTCCTTGCCGAACTTGATCTGCTCGGCGGCGCGGCCGCCCATCATGATCGCAAGGCGCGAGATCATGTATTTGTAGCTCATCGAATAGCGGTCGCCCTCGGGCAGCTGCATGACCATGCCGAGCGCGCGGCCGCGCGGGATGATCGTCGCCTTGTGGACCGGATCGGCAGACGGAACGTTGAGCGCGAGGATCGCATGGCCGGCCTCGTGATAGGCGGTCAGCGTCTTTTCCTCCTCGGTCATGGCGCTCGACCGGCGCTCTGCGCCCATCATCACCTTGTCCTTGGCATCCTCGAATTCGAGCATGGTGACCAGCCGCTTGTTGCGGCGCGCCGCCATCAGAGCGGCCTCGTTGACCAGATTCATCAGGTCGGCGCCGGAAAAGCCGGGCGTGCCGCGCGCGATGACTTTCAGATCGACGTTCGGCGCCAGCGGCACGTTGCGGACGTGCACCTTGAGGATCTTTTCGCGGCCGACAATGTCCGGGTTCGGCACCACGACCTGACGGTCGAAGCGGCCCGGGCGCAAAAGCGCCGGGTCGAGCACGTCGGGCCGGTTGGTCGCGGCGATCAGGATGATCGACTCATTGGCTTCGAACCCGTCCATTTCGACCAGAAGCTGGTTCAGCGTCTGCTCGCGCTCGTCGTTGCCGCCGCCAAGGCCTGCGCCGCGATGCCGGCCGACCGCGTCGATCTCGTCGATGAAGATGATGCAGGGCGAGTTTTTCTTGGCCTGCTCGAACATGTCGCGGACACGGCTCGCGCCGACGCCGACGAACATCTCGACGAAGTCCGAACCGGAAATGGTGAAGAAGGGCACATTGGCTTCGCCGGCGACCGAACGCGCCAGCAGCGTCTTGCCGGTTCCGGGCGGGCCGACGAGCAGCACGCCGCGCGGGATCTTGCCGCCGAGGCGCTGGAACTTCTGCGGATCGCGCAGGAATTCGACGATCTCTTCGAGATCCTGCTTGGCCTCGTCGACGCCGGCCACGTCGTTGAAGGTGACGCGGCCATGCGCCTCGGTCAGCAGCTTGGCCTTGGACTTGCCGAAACCCATGGCGCGCGAACCGCCGCCCTGCATCTGGCGCATGAAGAAGATCCAGACGCCCAGAATGATGATCATGGGCAGCCAGGACAGGAGCACGGCCATGAAGGAGTTGGAGCCGTCGGACTCGGGGCGGGCACGGATTTCAACGCCGCGATCCTCGAGCCGCGCCACAAGTTCGGGATCGCCCGGCGAGAAGGTCTGGAAGGTGGCGCCCGTGTCGCCATAGGTGCCGACAATCTGCTCGCCCTGGATGGTCACCGACTCGACGCGGCCGTTGGCAACATCCTGCAGGAACTGCGTGTAGGATACGTCGCGCGCGGCGGCGGTGTCGCTCGGCGCCTGGAACATGTTGAACAGGGCGACAAGCATGAGGGCGATGATCGCCCACAGGGCAAAATTGCGGTAATTGGGGTTCATCAAATGCTTCCCTTGGGCGCCGGTCGGCGGCGCGTGCCGTGACATTGCAGGGAAGATAGGTTTCCGCGCCCGATTTGCCAAGGCAAACCGGGCCCGATGCGACCATTCTGCCCCACGGTTTCAGCTTTTGGTGAACGGCGGCGGCGGGAAGGGCGGCGCTCCGTGCAGCCGCGCCAGCGCATCGGCGAGCGGCCAGTCGGCCGATGGGAGCAGGGTCTCGAAGCAGCGATCGCCCGCCGCCCGGCGGTTTCGCGGTTCGGGTGCGATCGTCACCGCGCCGCCGGTTTTTTGCAGCCGGCATCCGGCCAGCGTCAGCGCCGTGCCGTTCGGTGCGGTGCGGCAGAAGGCGAGCGTTCTTTCGGCCCGCGCGGCATCGGCGATGCGCGGCAGGCGGCCGGTCCAGGCCAGTTCGGCGGCCATGGCGGCCGTCGGCCCGGCGGCGGGCAGGCTGGCCGCGCTGGCGGGCATGAAGCGACTGCCGTCCCCGGTCTTTTGCCAGATCGTCCGGTCGTCTAGGCAGGCGGCTCCATCCATGGCGTCCCTGCGCCGGCGTTCCATCCGTTGCGCGGCACCGGTAAGCAGGACGTTGCGCCGCGCCGGATCACGCGCGAGGTCGGCCCGCACCCGAACGCGCTCGAAGCGCCGGTCGTCATTGGAGGGATCGTCGATCCAATCGTGGCCGCGCGCCGTCAGCCAGTCCCGCAATTCCTGCCGTCCGAGGTCAAGCAAGGGCCGCACGAACCAGACGCGGCGGGCGCTGAGCGCGGCTTCGTCTATTCCCGCCAGTCCCCGGCCGTCATCGGCCCGCGCGGCGCGCATGGCCACCGTCTCGGCCTGGTCGTCTTCGGTGTGCCCGGTCAGCACGACGGCGCTTTGCTGCCGGACGGCCAACTCGGTGAGAAGCGCGTAGCGGGCGTGCCGCGCCGCGCTCTGGACGCCGGTGCCCGGTTTTGCCCCAGCCCAGCGCAGCGTCACATGGTCGATGCCGAGCGTGTCGCAGGTCCGGGCGACATGGTGCGCTTCGTCGGCACTTGCCGCGCGCAGGCCATGGTCGACCGTGGCCGCGAGAAGGCGGACATCGGGGCGATGGGCCGTGAAATGGCGCCGGGCCAGATGCAGCAGCGCGGCGGAATCGCCGCCGCCCGAGACCGCGAGGATCATCGTGGCATTGGCGGGCAGGGCAAGCCGGCTGAACGCTGCGGGCGCCCGGTCTTCGGCGAACGTGATCGTTCCGGCCGTTTCGGGTCGGGTCAGCACTGCGCCTTGGCGTACTCGGCCTCGATGCGCTGGCGCAGGCTGGCGGTCATCGACGGATGGGTGCGCAAGGCGTCGGAAAATGTCACGCAGGCAATGTCGCGGTCGCCGAGCGCGGCCATGATGGTGCCGATCTTCAGCATGGTCTCGGCCGCCTTGCCGGCTTGAGGATGGCGCGCGCGCGTGTCGATGAAGATCTCCGCGGCATCCTCAAACCGGCCCTGGGCCAGAACGCTCTCGCCCAGCCAGAAGCGGGCATCTGCGATCAGCGCATCGTCCGGATACAGCTCGACGAAGCGTTCGAACACCTGCTCGGCCAGCGCATAGTCGCCATTGAGCACATGGTCGTAGCCGGTCTTGTACAGCGTTTCGGCACCTGCCGTCTCAGCGATCGCGTTGGTCTGTTCGCTGCCGATGGCGGCACCGATGCCGCTTTCGGAGAAGTCGATCCCGGCGCCGGAGACCGTCCCGCCCTGATCGATGGTCAGCGTGCCCAGATCGCGCGGCGCCGCGCCCTGCTGCGTGTCTTGAGCGATGCGCGGCGCCTTGTCCTGATCGGTCGATGCGACGGCGCTGTCGCCGCTCTGCGGTTCCAGCGCGCCCTGCTGCCGGTCCTCGAGCTGCTGCAGGCGGAACTCGTTGTCCTCCTGCTGGCGGCGCATCTGCTCCTGCATCTGCAGAAGCTGGAAATTCAGCTCCTCGAGCTGGCCGGTGAGCTGGCGCACCTGTTCCTCGAGCTGGAGAACGCGCGGATCGGTGATCTGCGCGGCGGCGGGCGCGGTCCAGGCGGCAAGGCCCAGAAGGCACAGCGCCGGAAGGCCCCAAAGAATGTGTTTCGGTATGGTCAAGCTCGTTTTCCCCGATCGGAATGGCAATTTTTGCGACCTGCCGGCGTCATGCGCCGCCAGTGGGACGAAAATTTGGTGACGGGCGCCGCCGGGTCAACAAAAAAGCGGCCCCGGCACATGCCGGAGCCACCCTGTGGCATTCATGTATCAGTCCGGCGAAGCGCCGGACCGGTCAGCTTCCCTGACCGGTCAGCACCGTGACGGCGCGCCGATTCTGGTTCCAGCACGAGGCGGCGTCGCAGGTGGCGACCGGGCGCTCCTTGCCGAACGAGATGGTGCGCAGGCGCGATCCGCTCACGCCGCGCGATTCCAGAAAGGCCTTGGTGGCGGCGGCGCGGCGGGCGCCGAGCGCGAGGTTGTATTCGCGCGTGCCGCGCTCGTCGGCGTGGCCTTCAATGGTGATCTGGTAGTTCGGATACTGGCCCAGCCACTGCGCCTGGCGGGCAAGCGTGGCCTGCGCATCGGCGCGGATCACCGAGGAATCGGTGTCGAAGAAGATGCGGTCGCCGACATTGACGGTGAAATCCTGGGTCGAGCCGGGCGCGGCGCCCGAAAGACCGAGATCTGCGGCGTTGTTCGGCAGGTTGTTGCGGTTCTGGGCGCAGCCGGTGATCGTCAGCGCCGCGAGGGCGACGATGATGGCGGCGCGCGCGGGACGCATGTGAGTTCGGCCCATGGCCAATACCTCTTGGTTCGAGACGGGATCGGCCGCATCCTAACGATGGCCGAAGTGTTTTGGTAACCCTGTTGGAGTTAACCGCCGTTTGAGGAAGACGGTTAACGAACCGTGTTTGAGGCGCTGAACGCGCCGCCGCCCGCGGTGCCGGTCAAATGCGGCAACAACGGGGCGGATGCGCTTTCCTCAACAGACCGCGATCACTCCAGAAGGGGCGACCATGCCGGATCGGACGCATAGCCCTCGACGGGTACGGGCTGCTCGTTGCGGCCGGTCAGATCGATCGAAAACAGCTGCGGTCCGCCGGCGCCGGCATTCTGGCGGAAGAACATCAGATAACGGCCATTGGGCGCCCAGGTCGGCCCTTCATTGTGGAAGCCGGTGGTCAGAATGCGTTCGCCGGAGCCGTCGGGCCGCATGACGCCGATCGAAAACTGTCCGCCGGACTGTTTGGTGAAGGCGATCAGATCGCCGCGCGGCGACCAGACGGGCGTCGAGTAGGAGCCGTTGCCGAACGAGATGCGGGTGGCGCCGCCGCCATTGGCGCCCATCACGTAAAGCTGCTGGCGGCCGCCGCGGTCCGATTCAAAGACGATGCGGCTGCCATCGGGCGAATAGGAGGG
Organism: Oceaniradius stylonematis; assembly: GCF_003149475.2. Taxonomy (GTDB): domain Bacteria; phylum Pseudomonadota; class Alphaproteobacteria; order Rhizobiales; family Rhizobiaceae; genus Roseitalea; species Roseitalea stylonematis. The sequence goes on along the minus strand of NZ_QFWV02000008.1, from coordinate 603,901 downwards.
CGAGGTGTCGATCGAGGGCGAATTGGTCAGCCGCGTCGTGTTCCGCGAGCGCAGGTCCATCGCATAGATGTTGGCGTTGCCGTCGGGCTGCTGCAGGCTCATGACGACCTTCTGCCCGTCGGGCGAAAAGCGCGGGCTGAACGTCATGCCGGGAAAATCGCCGACCAGTTCGCGCTGCCCCGTTTCGAGTTGCAGAAGATAGACCTTCGGCTCGCCGCCGGCGAAATCCATGTAGGTGATTTCCTGGCGCGAGGGCGAAAAGCGCGGCGTCAGCACGATGTCGCCGCCCTGGGTGAGGTAGCGGTTGTTGAAACCGTCCTGATCCATGATGGCGAGGCGCTTGGTGCGGTTGTCGCGGGGCCCGCTCTCGGCGACATAAACGATGCGCGTGTCGAAATAGCCCTTCTCGCCGGTCAGCCGCTCGAAGATGGCGTCCGAGATGATGTGGGCGACGCGGCGCCAGTTGTCGCGGTTGGTGAAGAACTGTTCGCCGGTCATCTGTTCGCCGGCGAACGTGTCCCAGAGGCGGAATTCGGCGCGCAGCCGGCCGCCGCCTTCCTCGGTGACGCGGCCGGTGACGAGCGCCTGGGCGTTGATGACGCGCCAGTCCTCGAACCGCGGCGCTGCGTCGGGGTTGGAGACCTGTTCGATGAAGGCGCCCTTGTCGACCGGCAGGAACAGGCCCGAGCGGCGCAGATTGTCGGAGACGACCTGGCTGATCTGCGCGCCGATGCCGTCGCCGGAGATGAAGTCGGTGACGGCGATCGGCAGCGGCTCGATATTGCCCTGGTTGATGTCGATCTCGACGAGCGCGCGGGCGGGCAGGGCGGTGGCCGCAAACAGCGCCATCATCGCCGCGAACAGGGCCGCCAGCCGGCCGGAACGGTGTGTCATCATCATGGTCAATCCTTTGGCTCAGCCATGGTTTGGCGCCCGGTTAGGGGCGCTATGCGGCAGAGATGTGTCAATGGTGTGCGCGTCGCCGCGACAGGAAAATGGCTTGGTCATCGCTCAGAACATGTCGCTGGGATCGAAATTGACCACCACGTCGCGCCAGGCGTCATATTTGTCGGCCGGCAGGCTGTAGCCGTTCATCCCGCAGCGGAGCACCGCGCGGCGCGCGCTCTCGTCGGCCTGGCGGTTGCCCGAACTGTTGGTGATCGAAGGCTGGCCTTCGACGCGGCCGGACGGGTCGAGCCGGAACCGCACCGAGACGCGCAGTTCGCCCGCATCGATGACGCCGGCGGGCGGGTTCCAGCAGGCCTGGATCTGGTTGCGCAGCGCGTCCATCTCGCTCTGGGTCAGCGTGGTGCCGCCGGTCGAGCGGTCGCCGCCGAGCGAGGCGGTCTGGTCGGACGAGGCGGCGCCGCCGCCCGACCCACGCTCGCGGTTGAGGAGATTGGCCACTTCGTCGGTGTCGGACTGGTCGTTGGTCTCCGGGGTCGTTGCGGCCTGTTCGCGCGGCGCCTCCTCATCCTGCCGGTTCGGGGTCTGGGCCGTCTGCGCGGGCGGGCGCTCGGGGCGCGCGGTCGGCGTCGGCAGATCCTGCGGCAGTTCGACAAATTCCGGCTCGGGCGCCGGTTCGGGCTCGGCCGCCTCGATCACCTCCTCGACCGGGTCGGGAGCGACCTCCTGTGCCGGCTCGGGCTCGGGCGCCAATTCTGTCGCCGGGGTCGAGGGTTCCTCCGGCTGCGGTTCGGCCACCGGCTCGGGTTCGGGGCGGTCGGCGGGAGCGGGGATCGGCGTCTCGACCGGTTCGGGCAGGCGCGCCTCCTCCACCTCGACGGGCTGCTGCTCCTCGGTTTCGGGCGTCGACTGGTCGCGTTCATTGTCGCCGACATTGACCGCTTCGGGCTCGGGCTCGTCCGGGGCTGCCGGTTCGGGCGCCGACGGGCCTTCGACGGGCGCATCCTGGGCGCCTTCCTGGACCTGGGTGATCTCCGCCAGGCTGACCAGTTCGACGGGCAGGGCCTCGACGTCGTCGACGTCGAAGGAGGCCGGCGCGGACAGGGAGATCAGTCCCCATCCGAGCAGGAGCGCATGCAGCGTCGCCGATGTGGCAAGGCCTGCGCGCATCGGCCTACTGGTCCTGCTCTTGCAGGGTCACAAGGCCGAGATTGCGGTAGCCGGCCTGGTTGATGCGGCCCATGACGGCCATCACCGTGCCATAGTCGGTCACCCGGTCGGCGCGGATATAGATGCGCTCGTCATAGCCGGTCTGGGCGATGGCCTCGAGCCGGGGCACGACATCGTCGATGGCGATCTCGGTCTCCTGGATGAACACCTGACCTTCATCGTTGATCGAAATCGTGATCGGCTGGGTGTCCGAATTGAGCTGCTGGGCGCGGCTTTCGGGCAGGTCGATCGGCACGCCGACCGTCAGCAAGGGCGCGGCGACCATGAAGATGATCAGCAGCACCAGCATCACGTCGACGAAGGGCGTGACGTTGATTTCCGAGATCGGGCGTGCGGCGCGCGGACGGCGGTTGCGCCGGCGCCGCGAGACCCATCCGCCTGCATAGGTGGTCATGGCGGGCTCCTATTCGGCGGCCTGGCGCTGGCCCTGCGCGGCGCGCTCGTCGATCTGACGCGACAGGATGGCGGAAAATTCGTCGGCGAACGCTTCCATGCGCGCGCCGATCTTGCCGGCATCGTTGATCAGCTTGTTGTAGGCGACAAGCGCGGGAATGGCCGCGACAAGGCCGATGGCGGTCGCCAGAAGCGCTTCGGCAATGCCCGGCGCGACGACGGCGAGGTTGGTCGATTCCGACCCGGCGATGGCCTGGAACGAGGTCATGATGCCGATCACCGTGCCGAACAGGCCCACATAGACGGCGACCGAGCCGACCGAGGCGAGAAACCCCAGGCGGTTCTCCAGCCGCTCCATCTCGCGGCCGAGCGCCACGTCCATCGCGCGGTCGATGCGGCTTTGCAGGCTGATCGGCGATCGGGCGCCGCGCTCGAAAGATTTCTTCCACTCGCGCATGGCGGCGACGAACAGCGCGCCCATGCCGGACACCTTGCGGTCGGCCAGCGTGCGGTAGAGTTCCTCGAGCGACTGGCCGGACCAGAAGTTTTCCTCGAAGCGGGCCAGCTGGCGGCGCATGCGGGCATAGGCCATCGACTTGTCGATGATGATCGCCCAGGACCAGATCGAGGCGGCGAGCAGGCCGATCATCACCGCCTTGACGATCCAGCCCGCCTGCATGAACAGGCCGTAGATCGACATGTCGTGCGCGGGTGCGGCCAGCGGTAGCGTTTCCATGGTCGTTTCCTTGAATTCGAAGGGCCGGCGGGCGGATGGCCGACAGGGCAGCATCTTTTGCCTGAAGGCACCGGACCGGACATTTCCGGCTCGCCCTTTCAAGCAGAAATTCGGTCAAACGATGGCGGCCGCAAGGCTGCCTCCGTCCGCCCGCGTTCATAATCGGTTATCCTTAAGGATGGGTTAGGACAAGGTGCCGCCGAACAGCGCGACCCATTCGCGGGGCATGCGCTGCGGGCGCCCGCGGTCGTTGATCAGCGCGGCGGTGACCGAGGCGGTCAGGATCGGCGCGCCGTCGCGCAGGATCGTCTGCGCCATGACGATGCGCGCCTTGTGCAGTTCGGCGAGCCGGGTCTCGACGATGACGATGTCGTCGATGCGCGCTGCGGCGCGGAAATCGATCTCCATGCGGCGGACGACCCAGAAGAGCGGCGTGTCGCGGCCGGCAAGCTCGGTGTGGTAGACGCCAAGGCAGCGCAGATAGTCCGACCGGCCCCGTTCGAGCAGTTCGAGATAGCGGGCATGGTAGACCGCGCCGGAAAAGTCGGTGTCGGCATAATAGATGCGCGCCGTGAAGCGGTGGACGCCGTCCTCGACCGCGCCGTCGAGCGGCACGATGAGCGTGCCGCCGGATTTACCATTGTCGGCGTTTTCGCTCATGGGGGCGCGGGCTCCGTGATAGAAGGCGGGCTGTCCTCAATGGAAAATCGCCGCGATGATTGCAAGCCTGCGCGCCGCGCTGACCGTCCTGATAATCGTCTGCGCGCTGCCGGCGATGGCGGCGACATTCGAGGTGCGCCGGGCGATCGCCACCAATCTGTGGGTCGAATGGCCGGATGTTTCGCGCTGGAACGATGCCGATGTCATCGCCAACTTCCCCGAATGGCGGCGCCATCTGGGCCCGGAAGACTTCGCCGACCTGAAGGCGGCCGGCTACGACACGATCCGCATGCCGCTGGAGCCGGCCTTCTTCCTGCACGATGACGACCCCGGGCGGCTGAGCGACGTGCTTGCCGGCATGGACCGGGCGATCGCCACCATCCGGGGCGCGGGCCTGAAGGTGATCGTCGATCTGCACACCATTCCGCGCGGCACGGGCGACGACTATGTCGGCACGACGCAATTGCAGACCGACCCGGAGGCGTTCGACCGCTATGTCGATCTGGTGGCGCGGATTTCGGGCGACCTGTCGCGCTGGCCGGCGTCCATGGTGGCGCTCGAAGTTATCAACGAGCCGACGCTGAACTGCCATGATACGGGCGAGCAGGCGCGCTGGCAGACAAAGCTCGAACGGCTGCACGGCGCGGCGCGGGCGACCAATGGCGACATCACGCTGGTCCTGACCGGCGCCTGCTGGGGCTCGGCGGACGGGCTTGCCGCCGTCGATCCCGGACCGATCGACGATGCCAACACGCTGTGGAGCTTTCACGGCTACGAGCCGTTCTATGTCACCCACCAAGGGGCCACATGGGGCGGCGACATCGTCGCCCATCTGCGCGGCATTCCCTGGCCGCCCGACGCGGGCGGGGCGGCGGCTCTGGACGCGGCGGCCGCCGACAGCGCCGCGCGCATTCGCGCCGCGCTGAGTGGACACGCCGAGCGCCGGACGCTCACCTATCTCGACGACAGTGTGCGGGAGATGCGGGCGATGGAGGATTCCGCCGACGCGCTGGCGCCGATGTTTGCGACGGCGGCGGAATGGGCCGACACGCACGGCATTGCGCGCGACCGCATCTTCATGGGCGAGTTCGGCATGATCGGCCGCGAATGGGGCACCGATCTCGACGTGCCGGCGCAATACCGGCTCAATTACATGCGCGCGATGATCGGGCTGGCCGAGGCGCACGGCTTTTCATGGTCGGTCTGGTCCGTCGGCGGCGCGTTCGGGCTGATGCAGGGCTATGCGGGCGAACGGCTCGACCTGCCGCTCTACGACCAGCTGATCTGGACCCTGACGGATTAGGGGTTGGGGCGGCTACTCTGCAACCGGCCGGTCTGAGCCCGTACCTTCCAAACGCTGCAGCCGCGAACGTGCAACGGTTGCACCATCAATATCGGGCTTCTAAGCTTCGAGCGTGCAACCGAAAGCAGTTCCCCTGTTTGTTCGCGGTACAGCGAGGCTGAGCACAGAAAAACCTTCCAGTGAACAGCCAACGTAACGCGGGAGTATCCGCACCGTTTACAGGAGGCTGACTTGAACATTTTTTCCCTTATTGCCCATCCTCGCACGAATAGTTTTTGTCATGCGATCTCGAAGGCTGCGCGCAATTGTTTGCAGGCTAACGGTCACACAATCATTCACCACGACCTCTACGCAGAAGAGTTTGATCCGTGCCTGAAGGCCTCAGAAGCTTACACTGTCGGCGACTCCTTGGAAGAGGCACTTCTGCGTTCCAAAGACCCTTTGATTCAAGAACATAGGAGTCAAATCAGTGAAGCAGAGGGGTTGCTCGTTGTGCATCCAAACTGGTGGGGAAAGCCCCCTGCGATCCTCGCCGGATGGATGGATCGTGTTCTCGTTCCTGGAGTCGCTTATCGCCTTGAAACTGCAGATGGCCGCCCAGAGGCTCTCTTGCATCTAAGGAGCGCCGTCGTCTTCAACACGTCCGACACCGATGCGGAAAGAGAGCGGCTCGAACTCGGAGATCCGCTGCAATCAATTTGGGCTCGTTGTGTTCTCCCTTATTGTGGAGCTAAGGATGTACAAAGGCATGTCTTTAGGCCGGTGGTGGGGAGCTCAGAAAAGCTTAGGAAAGACTGGCTTGAAGAAGCTGAAAGTGCCTGTCGGTCCGCCTTCAGGTCTTGACGCGAAGATCAGCTTCGTCCGCATAGCCAACGTCGTGGCGGCCTGATTGCCGCGGAGTAGCCTTCTCCCGCAGACCGGGGCGGCGACCCTACTCCCCCTCATCGAACAGCCCGGCCTGCTTGGCCGCGAGGTCGGCGGGGGCGGTCAGGCCCAGATGGCCCCAGGCATTGGCCGTCAGCATGCGGCCGCGCGGCGTGCGCTGGATGAAGCCCTGCTGGATCAGGAAGGGCTCGATGATGTCCTCGATGGCATCGCGCGGTTCGGAGAGGGCGGCGGCGATGGTTTCGATGCCGACCGGGCCGCCGCCGAAATTGCGGGCGATCTGGTTCAGATAGCGCCGGTCGAGCTCGTCGAGACCGATCGTGTCGACCTCGAGCCGCGACAGCGCCTCGTCGGCGACGCGGCGGTCCACTTCGGTCGCGCCGGCGACATCGGCGAAATCGCGGACGCGGCGCAGCAGCCGGCCGGCGATGCGCGGCGTGCCGCGGGCGCGGGCGGCGATCTCGCGGGCGCCGTCGCCGCTCATCGGCAGGCCCATGATGCGGGCACCGCGCGTGACGATCGTCTCCAACTCCTCGGCGGTGTAGAAATTGAGCCGCACCGGAATGCCGAACCGGTCGCGCAGCGGTGTCGTCAGAAGGCCGAGGCGCGTGGTGGCGGCGACGAGGGTGAATTTGGCCAGATCGATCTTGACCGAGCGCGCCGCCGGCCCTTCGCCGATGATCAGGTCGAGCTGGAAATCCTCCATCGCCGGATAAAGGATCTCCTCGACCGCCGGATTGAGCCGGTGGATCTCGTCGATGAACAGGACATCGCGCTCTTCGAGATTGGTCAGGAGCGCCGCCAGATCGCCGGCCTTGGCGATCACCGGCCCGGAGGTGGCGCGAAAATTGACGCCCAGTTCGTTCGCCATGATCTGGGCCAGCGTCGTCTTGCCAAGGCCGGGCGGGCCGACGAACAGCACGTGGTCGAGCGCCTCGGCGCGTTTTTTGGCCGCCTCGATGAAGACCTTGAGATTGGCGCGCGCCGCCGCCTGACCGGTGAAGTCGTCCAGCGTGCGCGGCCGCAGGGAGGCGTCGGCATCCTCGTCGCGCTTGTCGGCGGAGATCAGGCGGGCGGGGTCGGTCATGCGATCAGTTCCATGCCGGGGACCGTTTTGGCGGCTTTTTCGTCGAAGGTGATCGTTGAGGTGCAGCCGGCCTGTCTGTTTGAAAACGCGATCAGAAAGTCGGCTATGTCGCCAGAGCCCAGCTCCTGGAGAATTTGGCCCAAACTGTCTCCATGCTCCACAATCGCTTCCTGCGATGCCAACAGACGGCTGATCATCTCAAGGACAATGTCGCCGGGGTAGCCGAGAGACCGGTTCAGTACCCACACCGTCTCGGCCAATGTCACCGAGCAGATATAGGCCGGCCTTTCGGGCGTGCATGCGGCGAAAAATTCGCGCGCAAGACGGCTTTGCTCGGGGTCGTCATCGACCAGAAAGCGCAGCAGGATGTTGGTATCGACGCCGATCATGGTTGTGATCGGTGCCAGTCCCGCTTGATCCGCTCATCATCCTCGGCAACAGCGTCCATGATTGCCTCGTCAATGTCTTCAATCCGGAGGCTCTTTCCATTGGGCGGCCTGCCGAGAAAGCCGGCAAGGTCGGACAGTTTCTGGTTCTTCGGCTGTACGACCATTTGTCCGTCCTTGACCGAAACATGAAGACGCATCCCGGTTTCAAGACCCAACTTCTCGCGGACCTCCTTTGGAACCGTCATCTGTCCTTTCGACGTCAGGGTCGTAAACGCTCCCATGGCTTTCTCCAGCATATGATATTCCTTACTTTTTGAACATAGTAAGGAAGACGCTCCAAAGCAAGGAAAGACCCTTCACCGCGCCAACTCCTTCAGCCCCTGGCGGATCAGCGTCGCGCTGTCGGCATCCTCGCCAGCGCTCTTGAGCGCGGCGGCGACCGCGTTGGCGGCCTGGTCGCGGCTGTAACCGAGATTGGCGAGCGCGGAGACCGCATCGGCGACCGGCGCCGGGGCGGCGTTCTCGCCCAGCTCCTGCTTGAGGCCGATGGCGGCGGCCGCATCGCCGGCGAAGGCGGGCGCCTTGCTTTTGAGTTCGGTGACGATGCGCTGGGCGACCTTGGGGCCGATGCCCGGCGCGCGGGCGACCATCGCCTTGTCCTGAAGCGCGATCGCGTTGGCGAGGTCGGCGGCGGACAGGGTGGAGAGGACGGCGAGCGCCACCTTGGCGCCGACGCCCTGCACGCCCTGCAGCAGACGGAACCATTCGCGCTCCAGCGCGGTCGCAAAGCCGAACAGGCGGATCTGGTCCTCGCGCACATGGGTCTCGATGTGAAGGACCGCCGCTTCGCCGGCGTTCAGGCCCGACAGCGTCCGCGCCGGGCAGTAGGCGACATAGCCGACGCCATGCACGTCGACGATCACATGATCCTCGGCGATCTCGTCTATCGTGCCCTTGAGTTTACCGATCATGGATGGGTGTCCGGTGCGATGATGTCGAGATCGGGGAAGTAGGTGCGGTAACGCTTCGGATCGCGGGTCAGAAGCACATGCCCCGATGTTTCCGCATGTGCGCCGATCAAAAAATCGGGCAGGGTCCGTTCGCGATTTCCACCTTGCCGGCGATAGGCTGCGTGGGCCGTGCCAGCCCGAAAGGCGGCATCGAAGGAAAGGTGCTCGCGTACCGGGCGAAGCCGGCTCAACGCATTGTCCAGTGTTCGGGCGGCTTTGCTCATCCCGCCCAGTTCTGACCAGACAATCGGCGAAAGCACTATTGTGCCCGACACGAAAGCCATTTCCATCGCTCTGGCCGACCACGCTGCGTGCTCGCCACCGCCGAGCAGGTCGAGCAGAACATTGGTGTCAATGAGCGTCGATGTCATCACGCGGACCCCGCATCTCCAGCATCAGCTCGTCAACGGTCTTTTCGCCCAGATCGATTGTGCCTTTGACCTGATCGAGCCAGCGCCGAAACCGGGCCGCCCGGTCCTCGGCATTGTCCTCGACGGCACGAAGCCTCACACCGTCATCGCCGCGGTCCACAAACTCGACCTCGCTGCCGGCGGTGATGCCGAGCTTGTCGCGGATGTGCTTGGGGATCGTGACCTGGCCCTTTCGCGTCACACGCATGAGTAATACCTCCGAGGTATTACCTAGCGGGGATGCTGGAACAAGTCAAGAACAAATGCCTCGTCAGGCCTGTGCAGCAACCCGCCTTGCCAGCGCGGCCGCGCCGCGATGATGGCTGTGGCAGATGGCGATGGCGAGCGCGTCTGCGGCGTCCTCGGTGTCGAACACCGCCCGGGGCAAAAGCGTGCGCACCATCATGGCGATCTGGCCCTTGCCGCCATGGCCGACGCCGATGACCGCCTTCTTGACCGCATTTGGCGCATATTCGGCGACCGGCAGCCCCGCCAGCGCCGGGACGAGCATGGCGACGCCGCGCGCTTGGCCGAGCTTGAGCGTAGCTGTCGCATCCTTGTTGACGAAAGTGGCTTCGACGGCGGCTTCGTGCGGGGTATGCGTGCCCATCACCGCCGTGAGCTGCTCGTGGATCTGGCACAGCCGGACGGCGAGATCGGCGCCCGCATCGGAGCGCACGGTTCCCGCTGCCACGAAGCGCAGCGCGTTGCCCGCGCTGTCGACGACGCCCCAACCGGTGCGCCGCAGCCCCGGATCGATGCCGATAATGCGAATCGTCTCGTTCATCTCGTCCTCACGCCAACGCTATCCGCTTAGCGGTCCGATGTGAACAAAAAGAAAACACTGGGCCGGCCTGCCGCTTGTGCGAGCGGGCACGACATGCCACAGGCGTGGAAGGGGGTCACATGACTGGGTTTCCGCTCGAACTGGATGCGGCGTTCTGGGCCGTGGTGGCCGCTGCGGCGGTCGCGGGGCTGGTGCGCGGGTTCTCCGGCTTCGGCACGGCGATGATCGTCGCGCCCGTCGCCGCGGCCGCCTACAGCCCGCAGGTGGCGGTCATCGTCATCCTGATCATCGAGACCCTGCCGGCGCTGCCTCTCGTGATCCCGGCGATGAAACGGGTGAGCCTTGCCGAAATCGGCCCGGTCGTTGCCGGCTATGCGCTGTTGCTGCCGGCGGGCATCATCTTTCTGACGGCGGGCGAGCCGACCGCGCTGCGCTGGTTCATGTCGGTGGTGATCCTGATCGTCGTCATGCTGCTGTGGCGCGGCTGGCAGTACAAGGGGCCGCGCACGGTGCCGGTGCGGGTCGCCACTGGCGGCCTGTCGGGCTTTCTGGGCGGCGCCACGTCCCTGTCCGGACCGCCGGTGATCCTCTACTGGATGGCGCTGCGCACGGGCGCGGGCAATGTGCGGTCGAACCTTCTGGTCTATCTGACTGTCGTCGAACTCTTCTCGCTGGTCGGTTTTTTCATCGCGGGCATTCTGACCTGGCCATCGATTGCATTGGGTCTGGCCTGCTCGCCGGCTTTTTTCGTCGGCCTGCTGCTCGGCGCGCGCCTGTTCGGTCTTTCCACCGAGACGACCTATCGCCGCGTGGCGCTGTCGATCGTGCTGGTCGCCGCAATCGCGTCCATGCCGCTTCTGGACGGGCTGTGGGGCTGACCGTTTTAGCGTTGCGCGGGCGTGCCGGTCTTGATTAGCTCGGTCGAACAAGGGGAGGCGCATGGACCAGGCAGATGTGATCATTGTCGGCGCGGGGCTTGCCGGCCTTGTCGCGGCTGCCGAACTGGGCGATCGCGGCAAGCGCGTGATCGTGGTCGATCAGGAACCGCCGCAAAACCTCGGCGGCCAGGCCTTCTGGTCGCTCGGCGGCCTGTTCATGATCGACACGCCCGAGCAGCGCCGCATGCGCATTCGCGACAGCCGGGCGCTGGCGGAAAACGACTGGTTCGGCTCGGCCCGGTTCGACCGCCCCGAAGACCATTGGCCGCGGCGCTGGGCGGAGGCCTATCTCGATTTTGCCTCGGGCGAGATGCGGAGCTGGCTGCACGCCATGGGCATGCGCTGGTTTCCGGTGGTCGGCTGGGCCGAGCGGGGCGGGTCGTTCGCCGACGGGCACGGCAACTCGGTGCCGCGCTTCCACGTGACCTGGGGCACGGGCCCGGGTGTACTCGAACCGTTCACAGCCCGGGTGCGCGAACATCAAAAGGCGGGTCTCGTAGACTTGCGCTTCCGGCACAAGGTGGACCGCATCATCATGACCAACGGGGCCGCGAGCGGCGTCTCGGGCACGGTGCTGCGGGCCGACGATGCCGAGCGGGGCGCGTCGACCAACCGCGACGTGGTCGGCGATTTCGAACTGCGCGCGCCGTCGGTGATCGTCACCTCGGGCGGCATTGGCGGCAATTTCGAGATGGTGCGCAAGAACTGGCCGCGCGGCCGGCTCGGCGAGCCGCCGGCCTCGATGATCTCGGGTGTGCCCGACCATGTTGACGGGTCGATGATCCCGGTCGCCGAGCAGGCCGGCGGGCATGTGATCAATGGCGACCGGATGTGGCACTATACCGAGGGTGTGAAGAACTGGGCGCCGATCTGGCCGCATCACGGCATCCGCATCCTGCCCGGGCCGTCCTCCATGTGGTTCGATGCGACGGGCAACCGGTTGCCGGCGCCGGCCATGCCCGGTTTCGACACGCTGTCGACCCTGCGCACCATCCTTGAGACCGGGCACGATTATTCCTGGTTCGTGCTGACCCAAAAGATCATCGAAAAAGAGTTCGCCCTGTCCGGCTCCGAGCAGAACCCGGATCTGACATCGAAAAAGTTCACCGAGGTGCTGAAGTCGCGGCTCGGCAAGGGCGCGCCGCCGCCCGTCGAAGCGTTCAAGGAGAAGGGCGAGGATTTCGTCGTGGCCGGCGATCTCGATGCGCTGGTGGCCGGCATGAACCAGGTCGCCGGCGGCAACCTGCTCGATGCGGCGCACCTTCGGGCGCAGATCGAGGCGCGCGACAGCCAGATCGGCAACCGCTTTGCAAAGGACGCGCAGGTGGTGGCGATCAACGGCGCGCGCAACTATCTCGGCGACCGGCTGATCCGCACGGCCAAGCCGCACAGGATCCTCGATCCGGCCCACGGGCCGCTGATCGCCGTCAAGCTGCACATCCTGACGCGCAAGACGCTCGGCGGGCTGCAGACCGATCTCGACAGCCGGATGATCGGCGCCGACGACACGCCCGTGCCGGGTCTTTACGCGGCGGGCGAAGTCGCCGGTTTCGGCGGCGGCGGCTACCACGGCTACAACGCGCTCGAAGGCACGTTCCTTGGCGGCTGCATCTTCTCGGGCACGAAGGCGGGGCGGTCCCGAGAGATTGCCTGACGCCCGCCATCCGCCCGCCAATATACATGCAGGTCCGTTGCCGCTAGTCTGACAGCGGATCGGGCGGGGAGGGCCGGACATGACGGACACGGTGGCCATGCCGTTCTGGCTTGTCCTGATCCTCGGCATTCTCGCCCTTGTCGCCATCTTCGACCGCATCTTCGCGCCGTCCGTGCGCTGGTATTTCCGCCGGCGCGTCAACGATGCCATCGACGAACTCAACGAACGGCTCGATCTCGAAATCCAGCCCTTTCGCCTGACGCGCCGGCAAGGGCTTATCGATCAGCTTCTTTACGATCCCGACGTGATCGCCGCCGTCGATCTCCAACATCAGCAGAGCGGCACGCCGCGCGCCGTGATCATGAAGGAGGCGGAAAAATACGCCGCGGAGATCGTCCCGTCCTTTTCGCCGCTAACCTATTTCGGCATCGGCACGCGCGCGGCCAAATGGCTGTCGCAGTTCGCCTATCGCGTCCGCCTCGGCTTCACCGACGATCAGGCGCTCAAGCGCATTCCGAAGAACGCCACCGTTGTGTTCGTGATGAACCACCGGTCGAACATGGACTATGTGCTGGTGACCTATCTGGCCTCAAAGCGCGCATCGCTCTCCTATGCGGTGGGCGAATGGGCGCAGGTCATCTTCCTGCATTCGCTGTTGCGCTCGATGGGCGCCTATTTCATCCGCCGCAACTCCAAGAACCAGCTCTACCGGCGGGTGCTGGCCGCCTATGTGCGCAAGGCCACCAAGCAGGGCGTCACCCAGGCGGTGTTCCCCGAGGGCGGCCTTTCCCCGGACGGCACGCTGCGGCCGCCCAAGCTGGGGCTGTTGTCCTACATGGTCTCCGGTTTCAGGACCCATGGCGACAAGGACATCGTCTTCATTCCGGTCGGCATCAACTATGACCG
>NZ_QFWV02000008.1:0-590594 GCF_003149475.2 Oceaniradius stylonematis | reverse complement strand
TTTCAGGGTGGCGGGGTNNTTCTGGCGCATCTGGCCAAGCTGCGTTTGCAGGGCCGGCTCTACCGATACGGCTACGCCTGCGTTTCGTTCGGAGAACCGCTGTCGCTGACCGAATTCGCCAGAGAAAACGATATCGATTTCTCCGGCCATCACGAGACCGGCGACCCGGTGGAGCGCAAGGCGCGCGAGGCGCATTTCGCCGGTGTGCAGAAGCTCGGCGAAGCGCTGCTCGGCGAGATCGGCGCCATCATCCCGGTCTTGCCGGTGGCGCTGGTGGCAACCGTGCTGCTCGAGAACGAGGACCACTGGATGGGCGATCTGGAACTCAAATCCAGGGTATTCGACCTGATCCAGCGGATCGAGGCCGCCGGCTATCACGTGCACATTCCGCGCCACGACCGCGACTACATGCTCGAAACGGGCATCCGCATGCTGAAGATGCGGCACATCATGGAAGCCAATGACGACGGGCTGCACCGCGCCAACCTGAACGAGCAATTGCTGCTGGAATATTACGCCAACTCCATCGCGCATATTGTTGCTGCGGTGCGGGCTGGCGAAGGGGCGGAAGGGGCCCGACACGTTGAGCGCCAGGGCGCCTCATAGGACGTGGCGGAAACGGCGTGGTCGCCCGCGCTTTCTCACCCTCAAGGGGGGAGAGGGGCGCCGCCCTGACGCGTTCAAGCGCTCAGCCGCTCCATCACATCGTCCGCGATGTCCTCGTTCGAATAGACGTTCTGGACGTCATCATCCTCGTCGAGCGCGTCGAGCAGCTTGAGAAGGGTGCCCGCCTTGTCCTCGTCGACAGGCGTCTCGTTCTGCGGCTTCCAGATCGCGTTGACGGATTCGGCCTCGCCCAGCGTCGCTTCCAGCGCTTTTGAGACGGCGCCCAGATCCTCGAATGCGCAGGTGATGGTGTGGCCGTCCTCGCCGGTCTCGACATCCTCGGCGCCGGCCTCGATCGCCGCTTCCATGACGGTGTCGGCGTCGCCCGCCTCGGGCTTGTAGACGATCTCGCCGACCCGGTCGAACATGAAGGAGACCGAGCCGGTTTCCCCCAGCGAGCCGCCGTTTTTGGAGAAGGCCGCGCGGATGTTGGAGGCCGAGCGGTTCAGATTGTCGGTCAGCGCCTCGACGATGACCGCGACGCCGCCGGGCCCATAGCCCTCATAGCGCATCTCCTGATAGTCCTCGCCGCCGGCGCCGGTGCCCTTGTTGATGGCGCGCTGGATGTTGTCCTTGGGCATGGACTGGCCCTTGGCGTTCTGCACGGCCAGGCGCAGGCGCGGGTTCATGTCCGGATCGGTGACGCCGCCGCCCATTTTCACCGCGACGGTGATCTCCTTGGACAGGCGCGAGAAGAGTTTCGAGCGCGCGGCGTCCTGCCGGCCCTTGCGGTGCATGATGTTCTTGAATTTGGAATGACCTGCCATGGCGGTTCTGTTCTGCTTGACGTTTTCGGAATCCCGCGCGCTTTTATGAGAGAACGATTGCAAGGTCCAGTTCCGGGGAAAGATGCATGACCGAATTCGGTGTGGCGTTGGCGATGATCGGCCTTTTTGTCTGGCTGCTCCTGAAGGAGAACTCGCGGCGCGGGGTGAAGACCGTGCGCGCCTATCTGTTCATGAACGCGCTGGAGGAGGGCAAGAGCGTTGCCGAGGCCAACGAGGCCGCGAGGATCGATCCGAAGAATATTCCCAAGAGCCACATTCGCGCGACCATGCTCTACCTGCAGGAGCATCATCGCGGCCGACAGGGGCCGCTGATGAAAAAGGCCGAAGCGGCCGGGCTCCAATGGTGAGGGCGTGATGAGCCATGCATTCCACCAGCGGGGCGGCTGCCAGTGCGGCGCCATCCGCTACACGCTGACCGAGCGGCCGCGCGCCGTCTATTGCTGCCATTGCATCGAGTGCCAGAGACAATCCTCGTCGGCGTTCGGCATATCGGTGCGCGTGCGGCGTGCGGCCCTGTCCGTCGAGGGCGAGACCGCCAAGTTCAACAAGACGTCCGGCGACAGGCTGACGATATGCGAATTCTGCCCGCACTGCGGCAGCCGGCTGTTTCACAACCGGCCGGCCCATGAGGATCTGCTGACCATCAAGGGTGGAACCTTCGACGACACAAGCTGGCTGAAACCGGTTGGCCATATCTGGCTGAAGTCAAAACAGGCCTGGGTTTTGATCCCCGAAGACGGGTTGCGCTTTGACGCCCAGCCGGACGACTATGACGTTCTGAGCGTCCGCTATGCCGAGCAGTGGGGACCGCCCGGCCGGGAGTGAGAGCCTCTGGCGGACAGGCGCGGGCGTTCTATCCGGGAGAGGGAACCGACGTTTGTTTTCGGGAGTTCCGATGCGCCGCCTTGTAACCGCCCTTCTCACCGCTTCTGGCCTGGCCGCCGCGCTGCCCCTGGGCTCTGCCAGTTCAGCCATGGCGCAGGATACCGGCGACGAGCCGGTCAGCCAGTGCCTTGCGATCGCACAGGCCCTGCCGCGCGTGATGTTCGCCTCGGCTAGCGCCAGCCCGCTGGCGGTCGATGGCGATGTGACGATCAGCTTTGCCGGCCATTCGACCTACCGGATCGAGACCCCGGCCGGCGTGACGATCGCCACCGACTTCTCCGGCGTTTACGGCCACACGCCGACGCCGCGCGTCGTCACCATGAACCGGGCCCATTCGACGCACTTCACGCTGAACCCCGATCCGGCGATCGAGCATGTCTTTCCGGGCTGGGACAGCGGCAATCCGGACGGAGCCGACCACGACACGGTGATCGACGATGTCTATGTGCGCAACGTGACCACCGACATCAGGCGCTGGGACACGACCGCGCTGACGGCGAACCAGAATTCTATCTTCATCTTCGAGGTGGCGGGCCTGTGCATCGGCCATCTGGGCCATCTGCACCACAGGCTGACGGACGACCATTTCGCGCAGATCGGCCGGCTCGACATCGTCATGGTGCCGGTCGATGGCGGGCTGACCATGGCGCATACGGGCATGGCGGAGATCACCACGCGGCTGCGCTCGTCGATCGTCCTGCCGATGCACCTGCGCGGCAATTCCATCGACCGCTTCATCGCCCTGATGGGGACGGACTGGGCGGTCGACTTTCTCGATGCCGATTCGATTACGGTCAATGTGCGCGACCTGCCCGAACGGCCGACCATCATCGTGCCGGCGAGCCTTGCGCGGCGCGGATGAACGGCGGCCGCCACAGCGGCGGCACATTTGCCTTTAGACTGGCGCCGGAGTGAACGCGGAGGAAAGAGCAATGAGACTGGGTTCAGCCCGCCGGATGGCCGGCGCCGGCCTTGCCGCCGTACTGGGCGCGGCGATGCTCGCCGCCTCGGTCGTTCCCGCCGATGCGATCAGCCGCGTCCGCAGCGACCTCAATTCCTGCGCCGCGGTGCAGGCGGTGGTGCAGCGAGAGGGCGCGGTGATCCTGCAGCACGCCTCCAAGCGCGTGCCGAACTATCTGCTCTATGACCGCTATGTCGCCAATCGCAGCTTCTGCGCGTTGGGCGAGGTGCTCGAGCGCGAAACCGTGCCCGCCGCCGATACGGCGTCGTGCCGCGTTTATGTCTGCAAGCGCTACGAGCCGCGCTTCAACGACGAACGCTTCATCTTCCGGCATTGATGTTTCGGGCCGACCGCGTGTTCAGCGCTGTTCGGCCAGCGCGAACAGTTCGTCGATGAACTCGTAGCACATGACGATCTCGACCGTGTCGAGGTCGTACCAGGCATTGGCTTCGCCGCAGTCGGCGGCCACCAGCGCCGGCACTTGCGGCCAGCGGAAGGTCTCGCCGACATAGCCGGCAATGTCGGTCATGATACCGGTGTCCGCCAGAAAGGTCCGCATCTCAGGCAGGGCGCTGTCTTCGAGCGTCACGGGGGCCGGCGCGGCGGAGCCGCCTTCTTCTCGCAGATAGGGTTCGAGCAGCGCGTCCCAACTTTCGATCGCGGTTTCCGCCTCGATCTCGCAGGCAGCCTGCTGGTCTGGGTCCATCTCGGTCCAGCGCGCCGCCTCGTCATACCGCTCCGGATCGAGGCCCACGGCGTGGCAGACGATGCGCAGGCCGCGCTGGATGTCGAGATCGTGCACGCCGAAATAGTCGAGCGGCGTGCCGCCGGCCTCGGTCAGATCGTGCATGATCAGCATCGCTTCGGCGGCGTCGAGCAGGATGTCGACGTGATCGTCATAGATGGTCAGCACTTCGAGCGTGGCGAAGCTGTCGGCCGCATCCTCCTCCTGGCCGATGACCGGCAGGGCGAACTGGTCGATCACCGCATGGCCGATCTCGTGCAGCACGATGTGGATGATGTTGGAGGCAACAAAAGCCTCCGCTTCGCTCATCTCGTCCTGCGCGGCGGCCGGCGGCGACCAGAGCAGCGGCAGCGCGAGCATGAGGGCCGGGACTGTCTTGCGCTCTGGCATCAGGCACTCCTTCGCCGATCGGGCATCCGTTGCATGGTGGCTACCACCAGGACGGCATCGTTTCTTCAAGGCGCGGGCCGATGCGGATGGGCGCGATCCTTTCGCACAGGCCCGTTCGGTCGGAGATTTCGACGGCAACGCCGCACAGGGTCGCCGGCCCGGTTGCGGCCTCGAACCGGCCCCTGGGCACCTTGGTCAGGAAGCGGTTGAGCGGCTCCTCCTTTTCCATGCCCAGGGAGTGGCCATAGTCGCCGCACATGCCGACATCGGAAATATAGCCCGTGCCGCCGTCGAAGATGGTGTGATCGGCGGTCGGCGTGTGGGTGTGGGTGCCGACGACCAGGCTGGCGCGGCCATCGACGAAATGGGCGAAACACACCTTTTCCGAGGTTGCCTCGGCGTGAAAATCGAAGACGACGCAATCGAAATCGCGGCCGAGCCGGCCGCCGTCGAGCTGGCGTTCGGCGGCGACGAACGGATCGTCCAGATCGGGCGACATGAAGACACGGCCCATCAGGTTGGAGACCATGACGCGCGCGCCGTTGCGCGCCTCGAAGACGCCCATGCCGCGGCCGGGCGTGCCGTCGGGATAGTTGGCCGGCCGTAAAAAGCGCTCCTGCCGCTCGGCGAAGACCAGCGCCTCGCGCTGGTCCCAGACATGGTTGCCCGTGGTCATCACGTCGGCGCCCGCGTCCAGCGTGTCAGTCAGGATCGTCTCGGTCACGCCGAAGCCGCCCGCCGCGTTCTCGCCGTTGACGATGGCGAAATCGATATGGTGGTCGGCGATCAGGCGCGGCAGCCGTTCGTAAACGGCGGTGCGGCCCGACCGGCCCACCATGTCCCCCAGAAAGAGCAGTCTCATGAAGCCGTCCTATCGCTGCGTCGGCAGAGCCTGCAAGCCGTTTTCGGTCAGCACTGTGTGAAGCGGCACATCGTGGGGTTCGGCAGGGACCCGCTCGACGCGCTGGCATTCGAACGCCAGGCCGACGAGACGGGGTGATCGGCCCTTGGCGTGAAGCCGGGCGATGGCGCGATCGTAGTGGCCGGCGCCATAGCCGATGCGGTTGCCCGCATCGTCGAACGCCGACAGCGGCACGAGCATCAGGTCGGGATCGAGCTCTTCCGCTTCGGGGCCCGGCGCCCTTGTGCCGAACGAGCCTGTGACCAGCGGCATGTCCGGGTCATGGCGGCGGAAGACGATTGTCTGGCGGTCGATGACGGCGGGCAGGACGATCATGGCGCCGCGCGCGGCGAGCGCCTCCATCAGCGGGCGCGGGTCGATTTCCGAGCGGATCGGCCAGAAGCCGGAGACGATGTCGCCGGGCTTGAAGCCGATGGCGTCCGCCTGGCCGGCCAGCGCCTGCGCGGCCTGGGTGTGGCGATCGGCGCCGAGCGCGTCGCGCCGGGACAGCGCCATGGCGCGAATATCGGCTTTGTCGGCGCTGGTCCCGTTCATTGTTCCATCCGGCGGCGTGCCCGGCCGGTACAGGCCGGCGACGGTTGCCAACCGCGGCAGTCGGTGGAGAACGGCATCCCGGGAACCTACAGAAGTAGGTGGGTGCCAGATGATCGGGTCCACGGACCCGGCCAGCGCCAGCTCCCTTAGGATGCGTAAGGCCCCGGGGAATTGTCTCCTGCCACAAAGCGCAGTCGGCGTGAGCAATATAGGACCGGAGCGGGCTCGCCGCCAGTGGTCAGCGCCGCCTTTTGGGCGGGGCCTGCGCCCTGGAGCCGGCCTATGCCGTCATGATCGCGGCAAGGACGGATCTTGCCGGTTTTCCAGGCCTGTCGGGATGCATATGTCTAAGGGCAAGGGACAATGAAGGAGCACACAGATGCGCGCAGCGACCCATGACCGCTATGGCGGCAGCGATGTCGTGACGATCGCCGAGATCGACGAGCCGGTAATCGCCGACAACCAGCTTCTCGTCGCGGTTCACGCGTCGAGCGTGACGACGGCCGACTGGCGGCTGCGCGCTTCTGCGTTTCCCGGCGGCATGTGGCTGGCCGGCCGTTTAATGACCGGCCTTTTCCGGCCGCGGAACCGCGTCCTCGGCATGGAGTTTTCCGGCGTGGTCGCTCGCACCGGTTCGAAAGTGACCCGTTTTGCGACTGGCGATGCGGTCTTCGGCAATGCCGGATCGGGCGCGCATGCCGACTATCTTGCCATCGACGAGGATGGGGCGCTGGCCGCCAAGCCGCCGGCTCTGTCTCACGCCGAGGCCGCCAGTCTGCCGTTCGGCGCGGTGACGGCGCTTGTCTTCCTGCGCGATTTCGCCAGGCTGAAATCCGGCCAGCGAATCCTGATCATCGGCGCCTCCGGCGGCGTGGGTGTCCATGCGGTGCAGATCGCGCGGCACATGGGCGCCCATGTCACCGGCGTGACCAGCACGGACAATGTGAAGCTTGTTGCGGATCTGGGTGCCGATCGCGTCGTCGATTATCGCAAGGAAGACCTGAACGAAATCGGCGGGAACTTCGATCTCGTCTTCGATACGGCCGGCATTGTGCGCTTTGCCCGGGCGCGCCGGCTTTTGAACGCCGACGGGCTGTTCCTGCCGCTCGAGTTCGGCATTGGTGACGCGCTGACGGCCTTGCGGTGCGCCATAACGCGAAGCCGCCAGCGGATCGGGCTGCACGTTTCGGGCGACGCGCAGGCCGATGTCGAGGCGATTGCCGACATGGCCGCGACGGGCGCGCTGAATCCGGTCATCGACAGCCGCTATCCGCTTTCCGAGATCGGCAGAGCCCATGAGCGGGTCGAGACGCGGCACAAGCGCGGCAGCGTCATCATCGATGTGCGGCCGGACGACGAGGCGCCGGCCGCCGCGTGACGGCATTGACGGCGCCGTCAGGCGATCTTCGCGGTCACCGATTCGATCTTGTCGGCGAGCGCGGTCAGCCGTTCGGTCAGCGTCTCGTCGACCCGGTCGGCCTTGGACAGCGCCTCGTCGCGGGTCTTGCGCACGCTGTCCAGTTCGCTCTCCAAACCCTTGACCCGCTTTTGCAGTTCGGAGAGTTCGTCCATGATCATGATGCCGGCCATAACCGTCAGCCGCAGATCGCCGATCTCGCCGAACGAGCCTTTCAGGTGGGTGACGTATTTGTCGAGCCGGCCGGCCAGATCGACCAGATGATCCTCCTGGCCGGGATCGCAGGCCATGCGGTAGCTTTTCTGGTCGATGGTGACGGTGACCTGGCTCATGTCGGCTTCTTTCCCGTTGCGGCGGTCAGCGGTCGAGAACGGCGCGGATCGTCTCCATCGCCGTCACCAGCCGCCGCGACACTTCCTTGTTGACGTCCTCGAGCCGCACGGCGCGGGCCTCGGACGCATCGAGTTCCTCGGCCAGCCGCGCGCGATCCGCGTTCAGCCGCTGCACTTCTTCCTCGGCGTCCGAATATTCGCGACGGATTTCCGCCGACCGGTCGACCGCGTCGTCCAGGGCGGACAGCGCCTTGTCGAGACGGTCAAAGACCTGTGAGAGCGTTTGCGGACCGTTCATGGCGGTGGGTTTATGGACTGATGATCGATGTTTGTCAGCAACAATAAGGCGTTAGCGTGGCTCAATGAGACAGGGCTTAAACCTGCCCGCGCACGGGCCGATCGGCAATGCCCCGGCCGGGCCGATGCACAGTTTTCCTGTGCCTGGCGCCGTGCCGGCGGCTTTGTTGACTCCGCATCCCCACCTGCTATGTGTCGCGCGCAATTTTCTGGTCCGGAAATGCCCCCGCGTCCCGACGTACCGGGACCCGCGCTCAAACCCGATATCAGCGGAAATCCTCTCATGATCCCACGCGAAAAACACGACCGGATGGCCAATGCGATCCGTGTCCTGTCCATGGATGCGGTGCAGGCCGCCAACTCCGGCCATCCGGGCCTGCCAATGGGCGCCGCCGACATTGCCACGGTCCTGTTCACGCGCTTCATGAAGTTCGATCCCAAGCAGCCGAACTGGCCCGATCGCGACCGCTTCGTGCTGTCGGCGGGCCACGGCTCGATGCTGCTTTACAGCCTGCTTTATCTGCTGGGCTATGAAGACATCACGATCGACGAGATCAGGAATTTCCGCCAGTTGGGCTCGAAGACCGCCGGCCATCCCGAATATGGCCATGCCGCCGGGATCGAGACGACGACCGGACCGCTCGGCCAGGGCCTTGCCAACGCGGTCGGCATGGCGATTGCCGAGCGCAAGCTGCGCGACGAGTTCGGCGCCGATCTGGTCGATCACAAGACCTATGCTCTGGCCGGAGACGGCTGCCTGATGGAAGGCATCAGCCAGGAAGCGATCACGCTGGCCGGGCATCTGAAACTGTCCAACCTGATCGTCATCTGGGACGACAACCGCATCACCATCGACGGCGCGGTGTCGCTGGCGGACTCGACCGACCAGCCGGCGCGCTTTGCCGCCAGCGGCTGGGCGACCGAGACCGTCGACGGCCACGATCCCGACGCGATCGCCGCCGCGCTCGAACGCGCACAGAGTGCCGATCGGCCGACGCTGATCGCCGCGCGCACGACCATCGGCTTCGGCGCGCCAACCAAGGCCGGCACGGCCAAGGCGCATGGTTCGCCGCTTGGACCCGAGGAAATCGCCGGCGCACGGGCGTCGCTTGGCTGGGATGCCGAACCGTTCGACATCCCGTCCGACATTCTCGACGATTGGCGCGTGGCGGGCCTTGCGGCCTGCAAGCAGCGCGTTGCCTGGGAAAAGCGACTTGAAGAGGCGGGCAACGGCAAGCGCAGCGAGTTTGAGCGGCGCATGCGCGGCGATCTGCCGGCCTCGTTCGGCAATGCGGTCGCCGACTACAAGGCGCAGCTCGCCAAGGACAAGCCGAAGGTCGCCACGCGCAAGGCGTCGGAGATGGCGCTCGAGGTGATCAACGGCGCGCTGCCCGAGACGCTGGGCGGTTCGGCCGACCTGACCGGCTCCAACAACACCAGGACCGAACAGACAGCGCCGATCACGCCGGACGATTTCTCGGGCCGCTATCTCCATTACGGCATTCGCGAGCACGGCATGGCCGCCGCGATGAACGGCATCGCGCTGCATGGCGGGCTGATCCCCTATGGCGGCACCTTCCTGGTCTTTTCCGATTATGCGCGGCCGGCGATGCGCCTGTCCTCGCTGATGGGCATTCGCGTCGTCTATGTGATGACCCACGATTCCATCGGCCTTGGCGAGGACGGCCCGACGCACCAGCCGGTCGAGCATCTGGCGGCGCTGCGCGCCATTCCGAACCACAATGTGTTCCGCCCGGCCGATGCGATGGAAACCGCCGAATGCTGGGAGCTGGCGCTGGGCGAAGCCAAGACGCCGGCGACAATCGCGCTGACGCGTCAGGGCCTTCCGGCACTGCGCACCGAGACATCGAGCGAGAACCGCTGCGCGCTGGGCGCCTATGAGATGGCGACTGCCGGCGAGCAGACCGCCGTGACGCTGTTCGCCTCGGGCTCGGAAGTCCAGATCGCCATGGAAGCGAGGGCACGGCTCGAGGCGGCGGGCTGTCCGACGCGTGTCGTCTCGGTGCCCTGCATGGAGCTTTTCGAGCGTCAGGACCCCGACTATCAGCGCGCCATCATCGGCGAGGGCGGCGTGCGCATCGCCATCGAGGCGGGCGTCTCGCAGGGCTGGGCGCGGTTCATCGGCGAGGACGGCGTCTTCATCGGCATGGACAGCTTCGGCGCCTCGGCGCCCCAGGAAGAACTCTACGCCCATTTCGGCATCACCGCCGACGCGGTCGTCGCAGCCGCCGAGGCGCGGCTCGAGCGCCAGACCGACGCAGCCTGACCATCGCGCCACTCCATCTGCTTCTCACGACGGGAGACCAACATGTCCATCAAAGTTGCCATCAACGGATTTGGCCGCATCGGCCGCAACGTGGTGCGTGCGATCTACGAATCGGGCCGCACCGACATCGATATCGTCGCCATCAACGATCTGGGCCCGGTGGAAACCAACGCCCATCTGATGCGCTACGATTCTGTGCATGGCCGCTTTCCGATCGACGTCCAGGTCGAGGGCGACACGATCAAGGTCGGCAAGGAGAGCTTCAAGGTGCTGTCCGAGCGCGATCCCAAGAACCTGCCCTGGGGCGAGATGGGCGTCGACATCGTCATGGAATGCACCGGCATCTTCACGGCGCGCGACAAGGCGGCGCTGCATCTGGAAGCCGGCGCCAAGCGCGTGCTGGTCTCGGCGCCGGGTGCCAATGCCGACAAGACGATCGTCTATGGCGTCAATGACGATGTGCTGACCGCCGACGATCTGGTCGTCTCCAACGCGTCGTGCACGACCAACTGCCTGGCGCCGGCCGCCAAGGTGCTCAACGATGCAATCGGCATCGAAAAGGGCATGATGACGACGATCCACTCCTATACGGGCGACCAGCCGACGCTCGACACGATGCACAAGGATCTCTACCGCGCCCGTGCCGCGGCGATGTCGATGATCCCCACTTCGACGGGAGCGGCCAAGGCGGTCGGGCTGGTGCTGCCAGAACTGAACGGCAAACTGGACGGTTTCGCCATGCGCGTGCCGACGCCGAACGTGTCGGTGGTCGATCTCAAGTTCATCGCCAAGCGCGAGACCTCGGCCGACGAGATCAACGAGGCGATCCGCAGCGCGGCCAACGGTCCGCTCAAGGGCATTCTGGGCTATACCGACGAAAAGCTCGTCTCGATCGACTTCAACCACAATCCGCATTCGTCGATCTTCCACACCGAGAAGACCAAGGTGATGGACGGCACCTTCTGTTCGATCCTGACCTGGTACGACAATGAATGGGGCTTTTCCAACCGCATGGCGGACACCGCCGTCGCGATGGGCAAGCTGATGTAGGGCAGGACCCCAAACGGAACGCGATCAGGGCCGCCCGCCGGGCGGCCCTTTGCGTTCGCGGCCCGCCAGGATGAACCGCACACCCGCCGAGTGACGCGTCCGCCCGATAATCGTTGAAATCGCCGGCCTGACTTCATAGGACACGGGGGTCACCGCTTCAAAAAAGGTCAACGCCATGCCCTTCAAGACCCTCGACGACCTGACCGGCCTTTCCGGCAAGCGCGTGCTCGTGCGGGTCGATCTGAACGTGCCGATGGAGGATGGGCACATCACCGACACGACACGGATCGAGCGGGTCGCGCCGACGATCCTCGAGCTGTCGGCCAAGGGCGCCAAGGTGATCCTTCTGGCGCATTTCGGCCGGCCCAAGGGCAAGGTGGTGCCCGAGATGTCTCTGGAGCCGGTCGCCCGCGCCGTCGAAGAGGTGCTGGACCACCGGGTCTTCTTCACCCCGGCATGCACCGGAGACGCCGTCGCCAGGCGCATCGAGGGCATGGCGCCCGGCGATATCGTCCTTCTGGAAAACACCCGCTTCCACGCCGGAGAGGAGGCCAACGATCCCGCCTTCGCCAAGAGCCTTGCCGACAATGGCGACATTTTCGTCAATGACGCGTTCTCGGCGGCGCACCGGGCGCACGCCACCACGGAAGGTTTGGCGCGGCTGCTTCCTGCCTATGCCGGCCGGACCATGCAGGCCGAACTCGAGGCGCTCGAAAAGGGTCTTGGCAATCCGCAAAAGCCGGTCGTCGCCATCGTCGGCGGCGCGAAAGTGTCGACCAAGATCGACCTTCTGGAAAACCTGGTCGCCAACGTCGATGCGCTGGTGATCGGCGGGGGAATGGCCAACACCTTCCTCGCCGCCAAGGGCATCGATGTGGGCAAGTCGCTGTGCGAGCACGATCTGGCGGACACGGCCAACGCGATTCTTTCCAAGGCCAACGAGACCGGCTGCGCCATCGTTCTGCCGGTCGATGCGGTCGTTGCGCGCGAATTCAAGGCCGGCGCCGACAGCGAGACCGTTCCGGTCGATCAAGTGCCTGCCGATTCGATGATCCTCGACGTCGGGCCGGCAACCGTCGGCAAGATCAATGGCTGGATCTCCCAGGCCAACACCCTGGTCTGGAACGGCCCGCTCGGCGCCTTCGAGATCGAACCCTTCGATGCGGCGACGCTGGCGGCAGCCCGGCACGCTGCGGCCGAAACCGCCAGGGGCGAACTCGTCTCGGTGGCCGGCGGCGGCGATACGGTTGCTGCGCTCAACAAGGCGGGCTGCGCCGCCAGGTTCAGCTATGTGTCGACGGCCGGCGGCGCCTTCCTTGAATGGATGGAAGGCAAGACCCTTCCCGGCGTTGCGGCGCTTGAGGGCTGACCGCACCGGTTTCTGCGCGGTCTTCGAGCGACTGGGGGCCGGCCTGGTGTGATGCCAAGGGGTTGGATCAGAAGGTCCAGCAGCCGCCGCAACACACCTTGCTGCCGCATTGGAAGCAACACGTGCTGCATTCCATGTCGACGCCGATCGATTGTGCGCTGTTCATCAGGCTGGCTTCGGCCTCGGCGAATTCTTCGAGATCGACGATCGGCGTGAGTTCCACCTCTTCGAATAGAGACGGATCGTCGTCGGCGGCCTGGAGGAACGCTGACATGCTTGGCGCAATGCGGCTGATCCGGGCTTCAAGCTCCTGCACGTCGCCCTCGCCAACATGCTTGGCAAAGCGCAATTCCATGGCAATACAGCATACCGGATTGCCGCAAATCGGCGTGCAATTGGAGCGTGCAATCGTCTCTTCGATATAGCCAATCGTGACATCCGGGTCGAACGTCTCGATCATGTCTTGATCTTGGGCTTGCGCCATGGCGACGCTTCCAAATATCATCAGAAAGATAGTCAGTACGGCTCGATGCATATCTTCCTCCGTTAGCAAAATTATACATTGAAATGTTTGAACGAAACGCAGCGGGCGGCAAGTATCACTTTGGTCGGAAGTCCGCAACGATGATGAGTATGGTGCCCGGCGTTGCGGCGCTTGAGGGCTGAAATCGCACGGCTTTTAACCTTGTGCGGCGAATTCAACAGGTTTGAACCGGTTGAATTCCTTTCAATCGATTGAGTGGACGTTCGTCGCCTTTGACGCGCCAAACCGGTCTGCTATGCGAGCGCAAATTCTTCCATGGAGAGACCGCATGAGCGAACGGCTTGAGGATATTGCGCAACAGATGGTGGCACCGGGCAAGGGTATCCTTGCGGCCGACGAATCCACCGGCACGATCAAGAAGCGCTTCGATTCCATCGGCGTCGACAACACCGAGGACAATCGCCGCGACTATCGCGAGATGCTGTTCCGGACCGACGATGCAATGCGCGAGAGCATTTCCGGCGTCATCCTGTTCGAGGAGACGCTGCACCAGAAGGCGGCCGACGGAACGCCCTTCGTCGATCTGATCCGCGCAGCCGGCGCCGTTCCCGGCATCAAGGTGGACAAGGGCGCAAAGCCGCTGGCCGGTTATGCCGGCGAAACCGTCACCGAGGGGCTGGACGGGCTGCGCGAGCGGCTCGATACCTACTATGATGCGGGCGCGCGCTTTGCCAAGTGGCGCGGCGTGATCGCGATTTCCGGCGCGCTGCCGACGGCCTATGCGATCCATGCCAATGCGCATGCGCTGGCCCGCTACGCCGTCTTGTGCCAGGAGCAGGGCATCGTGCCGATCGTCGAGCCGGAAATCGTCATGGACGGCGCGCCGGGCGACCATTCGATCGACCGCTGCGCGCAGGTGACCGAGGCGGTGCTGACCGAGGTCTTCTCCGAACTGCATCAGGCACGCTGCATGCTCGAAGGCATGGTGCTCAAGCCCAATATGGTGATCGACGGGCAGAAGGCACGCACCGCATCGGTCGAAGAAGTCGCCGAGAAGACCGTCGCCGTGCTCAAGAAGACCGTTCCGGACGCGGTCGCCGGCATTGCGTTCCTGTCGGGCGGGCAGTCCGACGAGGAGGCAACCGCGCATCTTTCGGCGATGAACGCGATGGGCGGCCTGCCCTGGCCGCTGACCTTCTCCTATGGCCGGGCGCTTCAGGCGGCGGCGCTGAAGGCGTGGAGCGGCAAGGCGGAAAACGTCGCCGCCGGCCAGCGGGCCTTTGCTCACCGCGCGAAAATGAACGCGCTTGCGGCAACTGGCCAGTGGAGCGCCGACCAGGAAGCGGCCTGATCACAGTCGGGCCGTTTCGCCAAACGGCCCGCTTCCAACCGGCGCGGTTTTTGCCTAATGTCTCGGCCCTGCGGACCATCAGGCAGGACCATGACCGATCTCGAGAAACCGCCGACCACAACGGCGCTCTATTCCTGGGCCATGTTCCCCGTCTATGCGTGGCAGGGCATCCGGCTGCGCATGCGGATCGAACGCCTGTTGCCCGCGCCGGTGCCCACCCAGGGCGCATTTCCCGGCAATTCGCCGGAAGTGCGCCTTCTGGTGATGGGCGATTCGACCGTCGCCAGCGTCGGCATGGAGACGCTCGAGGACACGCTCGCCTTCAACATCGCCAAGGCGGTCAATGACGAGACCGGCTGGCCTGTTTCCTGGCGCGCCGCGGGCGGCAATTCGGCGACAGCCTCGGACCTGCGCGATTTCATCGTGCCGCATGTCGAGCCGCGCGACTGGACGCATATCGCGCTGTCGGTCGGCATCAACGACATGAAGAACTTTCACATGGTGCGGCGCTTCAAACGCGATTTCGGCGCACTGCTCTATTCGGCCCGCGCACGCTTTCCCCAGGCCCGCATCGTCTGGTGCCCGATCCCCGACATGCGCCAGTGTCCGGCGCTGCCGCCCACGCTGGGCCGCATCCTTGCCGCCCGGGCCGAACTGATCAATGCGATGGGCGCGCGCATGTGCCGCGAGCGCGGCGCGATCGTCACCGATCCGGTGCCGCCGCAGAGCGTCGATGCGTTCGCCCGCGACGGGTTCCATCCCAATGGCGATGGCTACCGCGTCTGGGGCCGGCACTTCGCGCGCTGGATCGTGCCGCCGCGGGGCGAGGCCGATCCGCTGCCCGACGAGGTCACGCCCTTGCGCCGCACCGGTTGACGCGCCGGCATCGCGCCCAAACCATCGTCGGATGGACGGGCCGCGCCGGCGATCCTATGACAGGTCATCGAGCAGGCGGGTCGGCAGGCGCAAAAGCGCCGTCCGGGAGGGCCGGGCCTGCGCCGCCATGGAGGAGGAGCGCAGATGGGCAAGCCGTCGGAGTATGGCCGCGTTTACGCGGCATGGAAGGACAATCCCGAGGATTTCTGGGCCGAACAGGCCGCGCAGATCGACTGGTTCGAGCCCTGGACGCGCGTGTTCGATCCCGACCAGGGCGTCTACGGGCGCTGGTTTCCCGGCGCCAAGTGCAACACCTGCTTCAACGCGGTCGACCGGCATGTCGAGCGTGGACGACCCGGCCAGCCGGCGATCATCCATGACAGCCCGATCACCGGCACCAAGACGGTGATCACCTATCGCGAGCTGCGCGACGAGGTTCAGGCGCTTGCCGCCGTGCTGCGTGATCTGGGCGTCGCAAAGGGCGACCGGGTGATGGTCTATATGCCGATGGTGCCCGAGGCGGTCGTCGCGATGCTGGCCGCGGCGCGGCTCGGCGCGGTCCATTCGGTCGTCTTCGGCGGCTTTGCGGGCAACGAACTGGCGACCCGGATCGACGACTGCCACCCCAAGGTGATCGTCACCGCCTCCTGCGGGATCGAGCCCAACCGGACGGTCGAATACATGCCGCTGATCGAGCACGGGCTGGAAGAAGCAGATTTCGAGCCGTCGCATCTGGTCGTGCTGCAACGGCCGCAGCATGAGGCGCAGCTCAAGGACGGGCGCGATGTGGACTACCGCGCCGCGGTCGATGCCCACAAGCAAAAGGGCACATTGGTCGAGTGCGTCCCGGTCGATGCGACCGACCCGCTCTACATCCTCTACACATCGGGCACGACGGGCCAGCCCAAGGGCGTCGTCCGCGACAATGGCGGCCACATGGTGGCGCTCAAATGGACCATGTCGGCGATCTACGACATCGAGCCGGGCGAAGTGTTCTGGGCGGCGTCCGATGTGGGCTGGGTGGTCGGCCATTCCTATATCGTCTATGCGCCGCTCCTGCATGGAGCGACGACGCTGATGTTCGAGGGCAAGCCGGTCGGCACGCCAGATGCGGGGGTGTTCTGGCGCGTCATCGAGGAGCACCGCGTGGCGGCGCTGTTCACCGCGCCGACGGCGATCCGCGCGATCAAGAAGGAAGATCCCAGGGGCGGACTGGTCGGCGATTACGATCTGTCCTGCCTGCGCACGCTGTTCCTGGCCGGCGAGCGGGCCGACCCCGATACGATCAAATGGGCGGGCGCGACGCTCAACGTGCCGGTGATCGACCATTGGTGGCAGACCGAAACCGGCTGGACCATCGCCGGCAATCCGGTGGGCCTTGGAAAGCTGCCCGTGAAGATCGGCTCGCCGACCGTGCCGATGCCGGGCTACGACGTGCAGGTGCTGGACGATGAAGGCCATCCGGTTGCCGGCGGCACGCTGGGCAACATCGTCGTCAAGCTGCCGTTGCCGCCATCGTGCCTGCCGACGCTGTGGAACGCAGACGAACGGTTCCGCTCGGCCTATCTCGAAGAGTTCCCGGGCTACTACAAGACGGCGGACGCCGGCTATATCGACGATGACGGCTATCTGTTCATCATGGCGCGCACCGACGACATCATCAACGTCGCCGGCCACCGCCTGTCGACGGGCGGCATGGAAGAGGTGATCGGCGGCCATCCCGATGTCGCCGAATGCGCGGTGATCGGCATTGCCGACGAGCTGAAAGGCCAGTTGCCGGCCGGCTTCCTGATCCTCAATGCGGGCGTCGACAAGGATCCGGCCACGGTCGAAAAGGAAGTGGTCAGGCTGGTGCGCGAGGAGATCGGGCCGGTCGCCGCCTTCAAGATCGCACTGGCGGTCACGCGCCTGCCGAAGACGCGCTCGGGCAAGATTCTGCGCGGCGTCATGCAGAAGATCGCCGATGGCGAGCCCTACAAGATGCCCGCGACGATCGACGATCCGGCGATCCTCGACGAGATCGCCGAGGTGGTGAAAACGCGCGGCGTCGGCGCGCAGGCACAGAAGGTGGCATGACAACCATCGGCTTGCGCGCAGTTCCTTTTGCGGTCACAAATTGTGACAGCAAAAGGGGCGTCGGGGATGTTCAAAGGCGAGCGGAATGTCGATGCGTTTCTTTCGAAGATCTTCTTGGCGCATGGCCATCCTGTCATAGCCGATAGTGATCTTGCCGATCTCTACGAAACGACCACAAGCGCCCTCAATCAGCAGGTCAAACGCAACATGGAGCGCTTTGACGATCTGTTTGCCTTCCGCCTTACGCGCGACGAGTGGGCGGATTTGAAATCACAAACTGTGACCGCAAAGAAGGGGCGGGGCGGAAGGACAAACCCGCCTATGGTCTTCACGCAAGAGGGCATGCTGATGGCAGCCACGGTTGTGCGAAGTCCGCGGGCGACCGAGACTGTCAAATTGATGGTGCATGTGTTCCGGACGGTGTTTCGCCAGTTCTTCTCCGGTTCAGCGCAAATGGAAACCAAAAGCGCCACCTCAAACAAGCAGACGCAACTGCTCGATACGATCGGCAACATCATACGGGACATCGGGAAGGTCGGAATCGATCCGGCAAGCGATGCGACGATCGCCAGCGAGCTGCAAAAACTTCCCAAGGCGGCCAGCGACTACGTTCAGGCCAAAATGGACGGCCCAACGGTTCAAAACGAAGAGACCCGGGCACAGATCCGCAAACTCGATGCCGAATCGGAAAAACTGCGGGCCGACGCCTACAAATCCCGCATGGAAGGACTGCGCGCGGCAGTCGAAGCCTACACGATGCTCGAAAGCCGTGATGCGAGCCCGGTCATCGAGATGATGAATTCGATGACCGGATACAGCAAGGCCGGTCCTATGATAGATATCACGCCGAGCGGGCCGGATTCGAAATCCTGACATGGCTCGCTGCCACACTTGGACGGAGAACCAGCCATGGCCCTGGACGGCAAGATCGCAATCGTGACCGGCGGTGCGCAAGGCATCGGCTACGGCATTGCCAAGCGCTTCCTGCAAGACGGGGCGCGGGTCGCAATCGCCGACCTCGACAAGGCCAAGGGCGAGGCGGCGGAAGAGGCGCTGTCGGAGCTGGGCGATGTCCAGTTCGTGGCCACCGATGTCGGCAGCCGGCTGGACGTGCACAACATGGTCGCCGCGGTCACCGAGACCTGGGGCGACATCGATGTGCTGGTCAACAATGCCGGCATCGTCCACGGCGCCGACTTCCTCGAGATCACCGAGGCCGATTTCGACCGCGTCCTGCGTGTCAACCTGAAAGGCGCGTTTCTGTGCGGCCAGGCGGTCGGCCAGTTCATGGCCGACAAGGTCAGGGAGGGCGGCCCGGCCGGCGCGATCGTCAATATGAGCTCGATCAACGGCTCGGTGGCGATCCCCAACCAGGTGCCCTATTGCGTCTCAAAGGGCGGCATCAACCAGCTTACCAAGGTGATGGCGCTGTCGCTGGCGCCCTACGGCATCCGCGTCAACGCGGTCGGGCCGGGCTCGATCATGACCGAGATGCTCGCGTCGGTGAACGCCGACCCTGCGGCGCGCAACCGCATCCTTTCGCGCACGCCGCTGCTGCGCATCGGCGAAACCAGCGAGGTGGCGGCGACCGTGGCGTTTCTTGCCTCCGGCGAAGCCAGCTACATTACCGGCGAGGTGCTGCACGCCGATGGCGGGCGGCTGGCGCTCAACTATGTGGTGGACGTGCCGGACGAAGAGTAAGGGCTGCCAACGCTCCTGACAGAATGCTGTCAGTTGGACCATGCGATAGCTTCTCCGCCCGATCGGGGGCAACGAGACAAACAGGGAGAAGCGGATATGAGCGGCAAGGGCAACGAACACGCGGTGTGCTGGGCGGAGATTCCGGTGACCGACATGGAGCGCGGCAAGGCGTTTTACGGCGCGGTGCTCGGCGTCGAACTGGTCGACAACAATAACGGCCCGAACCCGATGGCTGACTTTCCGACCAGCGACCCGAAAAAGGGCATTGCGGGCCATCTTTATCCCGGCACGCCGGCGCCCAAGGGCACGGGCAACACGATCCATCTGGTGGCCAACGAGCCGCTGGAAACCGTCATGAAGCGCGTCACGGAAGCCGGTGGCGAGGTGGTTTCACCGGCGATCGACATTCCGGTCGGCAGCTTCTTCTACGCGCACGATCCGGACGGCAATTCGATCGGTCTTTTCAACTTCAAGAGCTGATGGAACGCCTCTAAATTCGTCACCAGGGAGACAGCGGTGAGTGAGAACAAGCGCATGGGCCTTGTCCTGATCGAGGCGTTCGCGGACTGGGAGTACGGGCTGCTCGCGGCCAGCGCGGTCGCCTGGTTCGGCTGCTCGCTCACCGTTCTGACGCCGGGCGCAGGCATCGTGACCTCGATGGCAGGCGCCAGGATCGCCGGCGAGGCGGCGCTTGAAGGCGCAAAGGCCGAGAGCTACGACGCCTTGGCGCTGATCGGCTCGGATCGTTGGGAACAGGGCGCGGCCACCCCGGCCGATGACCTCGCACGCGATGTCCTTGAGCGCGGCGGCACGGTCGGCGCGATCTGCGGCGGCACTGTGGCGCTTGCAAGGTCCGGCCTGCTCGAGGGCCGCACCCATACCAGCAATGGCCGGAAGTGGCTTCGAGAGGCCGCCGGCTCCTATGCCGGCGCGGAGCACTATCGCGACACGCCGGCAGCGGTGCGCGACGGTCCCGTCGTCACCGCACCGGGCACGGCGCCGGCAACGTTCGCCATCGCCATGCTCGAGGCGATGCTGCCCGGCCGGGCCGAACAGGTCGGCCAGATGCGCGCCATGATGGCAGCCGAGCACGCTGCGGCCGGATGATCCCATGCGACGCGCGGACCGCCTCTTCCAGATCGTTCAGCACCTGCGCGGCGGGCGCCTGACCACGGCGGCGCGGCTCGCCGAGCAGCTCGAAGTGTCCGAACGCACGATCTATCGCGACATTGCCGATCTGCAGTCGACCGGCGTGCCGATCGATGGCGAGGCCGGCGTCGGCTACATCATGCGCGAGGGGTTCGACCTGCCGCCGATGATGTTCACGCGCGACGAGATCGTCGCGCTGGTCGCCGGCGCGCGCATGGTCAGCGCCTGGGGCGGCATCGCCATGGCGCGCGCCGCCCAGGAGGCGCTGGTCAAGATCGAGACGGTGCTGCCCGACACGGCGCGGGCGCGGCTCAAATCGGTGGAAATCCGCGCGCCCGCGCACCGCATGTCGGCAGAGGAACGCGAAAAGCTCGACACGCTCGAACGGGCCTGTGAGGATCGGCTGGTCACCGCGCTCGCCTATACCGATGCGGAGGGGGCTGCGACCGACCGCTCCATCTGGCCGCTGGGTCTCTGGTTCTGGGGCGGAAGCTGGACGGTGATCGGCTGGTGCCTGAAGCGCGAGGATTTCCGCATGTTCCGCATCGACCGGATCGGCACCATGACGCCGACCGGTGCGACCTTCAGACCCGAGAAGGGCAAGACCTTGCGCGACTTCTACGCGCAGATGATCGCGTGCGGCGAAGTGCCCAAGGGTTTCGATTTCCTCGGCCCGGGCATATAAGCGGGAACCGTCTGGGCGGCCGACGCGGGCTATTCGGCCGCGACCATGGCGGCCTTGTCGTCAAGCGCGGCCAGTTGTTCTTCCACCCAGCCGGCGCGGCGCGTGGCGTCGATGAAGCCGCCGCCCAGAACGCGGGCGCCCGATCCCTCTCCGTCATAAAGCACACAGGCCTGGCCGGGCGACACGCCGGTTTCGCCGCCGACCAGTTCGACGATCGCCGTGCCGTTTTCGACGAACAGGCGCGCGGGCTTGGGCGGCCGCGTCGACCGTACCCGTGCCAGGAGATCGATGCCGCCTGCGGGCAGTTCGTCGAGCGGTGTCGCGCCGAGCCAGTTGACCTCGCGCAGGACGATGCGCCGCGTGTCGAGCGCGTCCTTCGAACCGACGATGACGCGCCGCGTGCGGGCGTCGATCTTGACGACATAGAGCGGTTCGCCGGTGGCGACGCCCAGCCCCTTGCGCTGGCCGATCGTGTAATGGAGGACGCCGTCGTGCCGGCCGAGCACACGCCCGTCCATGTGCACGATCTCGCCGGCCAGCGCCGCGTTCGGGCGCAGCCTGGCGATGACGTCGGCATATTTTCCGTCCGGCACGAAGCAAATGTCCTGGCTGTCGGGCTTGTTGGCGACGACCAGCCCCAATTGTTCGGCCCGGGCGCGGGTCTCGTCCTTGGTCATCGTGCCAAGCGGGAAGCGCAGGAAATCGACCTGCTCCTGCGTGGTGGCGAACAGGAAATAGCTCTGGTCGCGATGGGCGTCGGCGGGCCGGCGCAGCGCGCGGTGCGCGCCGTCGGGCGTCGACAGGATGTAATGGCCCGTCGCCAGACAATCGGCGCCCAGATCGCGCGCGGTCTTCAGGAGATCGGCGAACTTGACGGTCTGGTTGCACGACACACACGGGATCGGCGTTTCGCCGGCGACGTAGCTGTCGGCAAACCGGTCGATCACCGCTTCACGGAAACGGCTTTCATAATCAAGCACATAGTGAGGGATGCCCAGCTCTTCGCAGACCCGGCGCGCATCGTCGATATCCTGGCCGGCGCAGCACGAACCGGTCCGCCGAACCGCCGCGCCGTGATCGTAGAGCTGCAGCGTGATGCCGATAACCTCATAGCCTTCGGCGTGCAGGATCCCGGCGACGACGGAGGAATCGACGCCGCCCGACATGGCAACGACCACGCGGGTGTCTTCGGGCTTCTTGGCGATGTCGAGCGAGTTGCGCATCACGGTCCTTTCGCGCGCAGCATATAGGCGATTGCCGCCGCGAACGCCAATCGCCCGGTGAGCGCTTCGTTTTCACGGATCGTGACACAGTGTAACCGCCGATTGAATCTTACCAATCCCTTAGCGTCACCTTAGGCGTTTTTTAAACGCTGGGGGACTAGTGTGGCCGCTGACGAGGTCGTGTGTGTTGAGAGTAGTATGACCGATCAGATAAGACCCCGAGTGAAATACGTCATCGGTCCAGACGGATCGCCGCTGACGATCAACGATCTGCCGCCGACATCGACCCGCCGCTGGGTCATCCGGCGCAAGGCCGAGGTCGTCGCTGCCGTGCGGGGCGGGCTTTTGAGCCTCGACGAGGCGTGCGAGCGCTACCGGCTGACGGTCGAGGAGTATCTGTCCTGGCAGGCCTCGATCGACGAGCACGGCCTGGCCGGCCTGCGCACCACGCGCATCCAGCAGTATCGCCACTGAACGGGACGCGGCCCGCCGCCTCCCGTCTTTCCAACCAACCCGCGGCGTTCTAAACCCCCCACATGCGTGGATGGCGGCAGTGAACGACCGGGGCTTCAACATCGCATCGCTGATCGTGCTGGGGCTCGTCGTCGCCGTCGTGCTCGGCGTCGCCCTGTTCGGCGGCTAGGACGGCTGTTTCGGCGTCGGCGTTAGAAGCCACGCGGCAACGGCACTGGCCAGCGCCGATCCGGCGAAGAACCACAGACCCGGTTGGCTGATGGCGGTGGCAAGCCCCGACGTGCGGGCCGCGAAGATCGCCAGCGCCACGAGCATCACGTCGAGCATGGACCATTTGGTGAAGATGCCGACCGCGCGGTCGAGCGGGCGCGCCCATGCCGGATGGCGGTCGGGCGGCGTGGCCGCAAGGGCGGCGCTGACATGAAGGGCGGCGATCTTGGCGGCCGGAAAGACGATCGAGGCCAGCGCGATGATCGCGGCGAGCAGCGGATCGCCGCTGTTCCACAGGCCCGCCACCACGTCGATCAGCGAGGGCCGGTCGGTCAGGACGAACAGCCGCTCCATCTCGAGCAGCGGCAAGGTAATCCCGAGCGCGAGGCAAAAGGCGGCGGCCGCCAGCAGCAATCCGGTCAGGGCAAGCTTCATGCCCAAGCGATAGAGGCGGGCAGGGCCGGCTGCAACCGCCGGCCCCAAATGTCAGCCGATCATGGCCTGCCGGTCATAGGCGCTGGTGCGCGCCGACTGTTCCTCGGCGACGCGGCGCGCCTCGCGAACGTCCAGCTTTTCGGCCTTCTGCAACTCGGCTTCGGCGTCCATCAGGGCCGCCTCTGCGGCATCCTTTTGCGACTGCAGGTCCCTGATCGAGTTGAACAGATTGTCGCGCCGGGTGCGCGCCGCCTTGGCAAAAGTCGGATAGGCGAAGTGATCGACATCGGTGATGCCGCTCTTCTTCTCCTCGTTCTGGATCTGGACGTCCAGTTCGCCGGCCATGCGCTCGAATTCGGCAATCATGGTTTCGAGCTGGTTCACCTGGCGATGCTTCTCGGTCACCTGGAACTGTTTGACCCTGATCAGGCTGTCTTTCGGCTTCATTACTCAATACTCCAACCATAAAGCCGGGCAGGGCCCGGTGACGCGGGACGCAGCCGCCAATCCCGCTCACAGATACGGGATTGGTAACACTTCGTTTACGTCCTGCATTAATGATAGGCGCTAACCTTTAAGGGCGGGTAAACCGACCCGCCGCCCAAGGCGGCAATGGTGCCGACATCGGTTTGTGGAATCCAATGATTGGGTTACCGGGAATTCCTGACAGATTGATTCAGGTTCCCGACGCAAAAAATGTGTGAAAATCAATCATTTCGAGGCGGTGATTAATCTGCTGAGTGATCTTGCATTTCCGGAACAGGTTTTGTTAACCATTTCGATGCAGGGTGATTTGCGCGATTGTGGGCAAGCCGGGACGGGCCACCGCACGCTTTCGAACTCGTCAAGGGGATAAAAATGCGTGTTTTGCTGATCGAGGACGACAGTGCGATCGCACAAAGCATCGAGCTGATGCTCAAGTCCGAGAGCTTCAATGTCTACACCACCGATCTGGGCGAAGAGGGCGTCGACCTCGGCAAGCTCTACGATTACGACATCATCCTTCTGGACCTGAACCTGCCGGACATGTCGGGCTATGAAGTGCTGCGCACGCTGCGCCTGTCGAAGGTCAAGACGCCGATCCTCATCCTGTCGGGCATGGCGGGCATCGAGGACAAGGTGCGGGGCCTGGGCTTCGGCGCCGACGATTACATGACCAAGCCGTTCCACAAGGACGAACTGGTCGCGCGCATCCACGCCATCGTGCGCCGATCGAAGGGCCATGCCCAGTCGGTGATCACCACGGGCGACCTCGTCGTCAATCTGGACGCCAAGACCGTGGAGGTCGGCGGGCAGCGGGTGCACCTGACCGGCAAGGAATACCAGATGCTGGAGCTGCTCTCGCTGCGCAAGGGCACAACGCTCACCAAGGAAATGTTCCTCAACCACCTTTATGGCGGTATGGACGAGCCGGAACTGAAGATCATCGACGTCTTCATCTGCAAGCTGCGCAAGAAGCTCGATGCGGCGTCCGGCGGCGTCAACTATATCGAGACCGTGTGGGGTCGCGGCTATGTGCTGCGCGATCCCGAGCCCGCCCAGATGGCCGAAACCGGCTGACAGGCGGTTTTCTCCCGACCAACAAAAAAGCCCGGCCATGCGCCGGGCTTTTTGATGTTCGCAATCGCATGGCTCTCAGGCGGCGGCGGCCGTCACCTGTTCGAAACGCGACAGAAGCTGTGCCCGGTCGAACGGCTTGAGCAGATAGTCGTCGGCGCCGGCGCGCTTGGCCTTGGTCATGCACACAAGGTCCATCTCGATCATGGCAACGATGACAACCGGTACGGCGCCGCCTTCCATCTGGCGCAGCGCGCGGATGAACTCGACCAGTTCCATGTCGGCCGGGTCGGCCTCCACGATGATCGTGTCGGGCATCTGCGCGTCGCACATGGCCAGCGCCTCCGCGGCCGTTTCGGCTTCGATGATGGATCGGTCGTCAGCGCCAAGAATGCGCTTGGAGACCTTGCGGACGACGGCCGATTTCTCAACGATCATGCAGCGTGACATTGTCACCCCCGACTCGTGTTGTTCGGGGACGGTTCTATCACCGCCGGTTTGCCATCGGCTTAAGCGCCGTGGTTTACGCCGGCATAACGCAACCGGTAAAATCCGGCGCAATCGCCGATCGGAGCCTATCGCGCCGTATAGGTGATGGCGTCGTCGCTCATCTCGGCGGTAACGGTCATGCCCGCCTCGTTGGCCAGCAGCAGCGTGTAGTAGAATTGCACGGAATGGGCATCGATCGGCTCGTCGTCGAACCGGCCGTCGAGGAAATCGGCGAATTTCTGCGGAATGCGCATCAGCTTGCCGGCCGCGCGCAGCGTGATGACGGGCCTGTCGTCGCCGGTCTGCATGGCGCAGTCGAGCGTACCGCCGCGCGGGATCGAGCCATTGGCGACAAGGATGAGGTTGAGCACCAGCTTGACCTGGTTCTTGGGCAGCAACGCCCGCTCGGCGGTCCAGGTGAAGTCGGCCTTTTCGCCCTTCATGAAGGCCAACGCGACAGCCTGCGCGTCTCCGGTATCGATCTCGACGCCCGCCGAGCCGGCCGCGCCGAAGGCGATGCGGGCGAATTGCAGGCGTGCCGAGGCGTTGACCGCGCTGGTGCGGATCAGGTCCATGGCGTCCTCGTCGGCGCCGCCATCGTCGAGCAGTTCAAGACCGTTGTTGATCGCGCCGACCGGCGAGATGATGTCGTGACAGACACGGCTGCACAGGAGCGAAGCCAGTTCCGATGGCGCAAGGTCTTTGAGTTGGTGCATTTTACGATCCGGAATTTCTTGAAGGAATCATGGCCCCGCCCCCGGGACGGAGGTTAGCGGGCAGGCTGGGTAGGGGCAATGGTGCGGGCGGCAACCGCAGGCATTGCTTAACAAGGGGTTGCTTAACAAAGCGGAAACCAGAATTCCCTAAAGTTTGAGCAATGAGCGGCCGCGCCAAGGGCGCGCCCGAATTGGCGGTCACGCTGGTCGTGACGTCAACCAATTGCCAGGAGGTCATCCATGAACGCGATCGCAACCCGGTGGGCATCCGCCGAAGAGACGATGCGTCGCCTTGCCATGACGGTGCTGGGCGCGCTGGCCGTTGCCGCGGCGCTGATCTTCGCCGCACCGGCGCATGCGCAAAATGCCCAGGCGCAGCCGAGCCCCTACGGTCTCGAAGAGGTGGTGGCGGCGGGCCACGGCTTCTTCGGTTCGACATCGGGCGCCATCGCCACGGCGATCGAGCGCGCCTTTTCCATGTACGGCCTGCCCAACGGCTACATTCTGGGCCAGGAAGCCGGCGGCGCGTTCGTCGGCGGGCTGACCTATGGCGAAGGCACGCTCTACACCAAGAATGCCGGCGACCACAGCGTCTTCTGGCAGGGACCGTCGCTGGGCTGGGATTTCGGCGGCGAGGGCGCGCGCACGATGATGCTCGTCTATCACCTGCCGTCGGTCGACAATCTTCAGGGCCGCTATGGCGGCGTCGCCGGCTCGGCCTATCTGGTCGCCGGCGTTGGCATGCACGTGCTCAAGCGCAACAATGTGCTGCTGGTGCCTGTGCGCACCGGTGTCGGCGCCCGGCTCGGCGTGTCTGTGGGCTATCTGAAGCTGACCAACCGACCGACCTGGAACCCGTTCTGACAGCGAGGCCCTGACGGGGTACGCCCTGTCGATCGGCGCCACGCTGGATTGTCGCGCCGATCCGTGGCAGACCGGCCCGCAGCAATCGGCACGCGGGTGAGACTGGTCCCTTGATCGAAGCGGCTCTTTACATCGCAACAGGGTTTCTGGCGGCCGTTCTGGCGGCCATGATCGTTGCTCCGGCGATCTGGCGCCGCGCCGTCTATCTGACCCGCAAGCGCATCGAGGCGTCCGTGCCGCTGACGGTCAGCGAGTTGCAGGCGGACAAGGACCGTCTGCGCGCCGAACACGCCGTCGCCGAAAAGAAGCTCGACGTGGCGCTGCGCAAGCAGCGCGACCTCTCGACACGGCAGGCCGCCGAGATCAGCGACATGAAGGCCACCTTGAAGGACAGGGACGCGTCGATTGCCGAGCGCGATGCGACGATCGGCGATCTGACCGGGCAGCTGGACGCAACGCGCGAGGAACTTGGCCGCACCCGGGCCGATCTGGAGGCGACGCGGCTCGAACTGAACACCACCAATGCGGCGCTCAGCGCGCGCGCGGCCGAACTGGAAAGCACGGCGCGCCTGCGGGCCGAAGCGGAAAAGCAGGCCGCCGCAGCCGCCCAGGCCCTTGCCGATCAGCAGACACGCTATGGCGCGCTGGAAGACCGTCTGGGGGAGACCCGCGAAAAGCTGCGCACCCAGCAAGGCAAGGCGCGCGACAGCCGCGCCGAAGCGCGCCAGACCGCCGAACTGCTGAAAACCGAGCGCGCCAAGTCGGCCGAGATGGACACCCGGCTCGAACGCGCCATCGCGCGCGCCTCCGATCTGGAAGACAAGCTTGCGCGTCGCGAAAAAGAAATTGCCCGGCTGCGCGACGCGCAGGCAGGCGAGGAGGCGGACCTCCAGGAGCTTGAACAGCGCGCGCTCGACGCCGAGCAGGAACGCGCCGCGCTCGAGGAGGAACTGGGCGACCTGACGGTGCGCGTCGCACGCATCACCAAGCAGTTGGACGGTCAGGAGCCGGAGGCGGTGATCGGCGCGCGCGATGTGAAGATCGCGCAGCTCGAAGCGGATCTGAAATCCGAACGCAAGCGCGTCAAGGCGCTGACCGAGCAGTTGGAAAAGCACGAAGCGACCTCCGCCGATGAGGGCGAAGCCGCGCTGCGCGACGAAATCGGCGCGCTGGCCGCCGAGATCGTCCATATGGCATCGCTGCTCGAGGGCGAGGGCTCGCCGATCCCCGATCTTGTCGCCGAAGCCGACGATGGCGCGCCGCAGGGCACGGTCAGCCTCGCCGCGCGCGTGCGGGCATTGCAGGCCAAGGCACGGCGCGGAACGGGCGCCCCGCCGCCCGTTGGCGAGAACGGCAAGGCGGCGGAAACGGACGCGGTGTCATCCTGACGCCGGTCCGGTGCGCGCATTGCGCACATGATGCAGGACCAGTGCCGCGCTTGTCGCCACATTGAGGCTGTCGAACCCGTTGGCCATGGCGATGCGCAATGTCTGCGTCCGGTCCATGACGCGATCGGGCAGGCCCGGTCCTTCCGTTCCCAGGACAAGCGCCGCCTTTGCGGGCGGTTCCCAATGCTCGAGTGCCGCATCGCCGCGGGGCGACAGGCCGGCCAGGGCGAAGCCGTTTGTCTCAAGCCAGTCGAGCATTGCGTCGGCATGGCCGAAACGATGCCATGGCACGGTCAGCACGGCGCCGACCGAGACGCGCAGCGCCTTGCGGTAGAGCGGGTCGCAGCTTTGCGCGTCCATCAGCACCGCATCGGCGCCAAGCGCCGCCGCGTTGCGGAAGATCGCGCCCATATTGTCGTGGTTGGCGATTTCCGACAGGGCAACCACCGTTCGCCAGCGCCGCGCAGTGTCCGGTGCGGCATCGGCATCGTCGCGCCGAAGACCGACCGCCAGAACGCCGCGATGCATCGGAAAACCGGCAATGGCGTCGATGACGTCGGACGATGCGACATAGACGCGCGTTTTCGCCGGCAGCATGCCGAGAATGTCCGCCACGCCGGCAAACCGGTTTTCGAGGATCAGGGCGCTTTCGATGCCGAAACGCCGTTGCCCCGCCAGGACGCGCAGCACGCTCGTCCCCTCGGCGATGAAGCGCTTCTGATGGCGCACCAGGTCCCGCTCGCGGATGCCGCGATAGGCCGCGATGCGCGGATCGTCCGGATCCACGATCTGTAGCGGTCTTCTTGCGTCCGTCATGGGGTGCGGTCGGCACCATGCATGAGAAGATCGTCCACCACGCTGCCCGACACACCGTTCGAGAGGGGCGTGAAGTCGCCATGGTCGAGCATGGCGCGGGTGGCATCGATCATCAGCTTGTGCGTGGCGCGCGCCATTGCAGAACCGATCGACACGCGCCTCACGCCGGCTTCGGCGAATTGTTGCAGGCTCACCGATGTGAAGGAGCCGGCGGCCAGCGCGTTGAACGGTTTCGTCACCGAGGCGACGATGCGCCGGAGCGCGGCCATGTCCGGCGGCAGCGGCGCGTAGAGAAGATCCGCACCGGCCCCTTCGAACGCGCGCAGACGGCGGATTGCCTCTTCGGTGTCGTAGTGACCGTTCATGATGCCGTCGGCGCGGGCGCAGAAGACGAACGGCCGGCCGAGTGCCCGCGCGGCGGCGCAAGCAGCGCGCACCCGTTCGATGGCGAGGTCAAACGGATAGGGCGGGTTGCCGCCGACCATCTGCGTGTCCTCGATCGAACAGCCCGAAAGCCCGGCTTCGCCGGCAAGCCGCACCGTTTCGGCAACGCCATCGGGATCGTCGGCAAAGCCGTTCTCGAAATCGCCCGAGACCGGCAGGGGCGTTGCCGCGATCAGGTCCTGGGCATGGGCGAGCGCCTCGTCGCGGGTCACCCGGCCCCCGTCCGGCTTGCCGAGCGTGAAGGCGTGGCCGGCGCTGGTCGTCGCCAGGGCCCTGGCGCCGCAGGCGGCCATGAGCCGCGCGGAGCCCACGTCCCACGGATTGGGAATGATGAAGCAGCCCGATGCGTGCAGGGCTTCGAAACCGGCATGCCGTTCGGCCAGTGCGTTCATGGCATCAATCCTCCATTGCGCGGGCCGCATCGGCCATCTGTTTGAGCACCTTGCGCAGATCGCCCGCGCGCTGCAGCGGCTCAGGGTAGAAGATTCGCGCCCGTTCGTCGCCATCGCCCAGATCCATGCCTTCTGAATCGATGGTCAGCAACTGCCAGCCGCCGGGTCTTTTGCGCGCCAGCTTCTGCGCGTAGAGCGCGATGGCCTCGGCATGGTCGGCATTCATGTGGACGACCGCGCCATGCTCCAGCGCGGCGATGCCCTCGAGATCGCCGGCCAGCGCCAGATCGGCCGCGCCCAACTCATAGGCCTTGCCGAACCCGCCATTGAGGCTTGCCGAATGCACATTCAGCCGGAAGAAGGCGAAATCGCCGAAATCGGCATAGAGCGCGGCCTTGGGGTGGCGCGCCAGATGCCGGCGCCGG
Organism: Oceaniradius stylonematis; assembly: GCF_003149475.2. GTDB lineage: Bacteria > Pseudomonadota > Alphaproteobacteria > Rhizobiales > Rhizobiaceae > Roseitalea > Roseitalea stylonematis. The sequence goes on along the minus strand of NZ_QFWV02000008.1, from coordinate 560,196 downwards.
ATTCGGCCATGGTCATCCGTGCCGCGCGCGACCCGCGCACCGACCGTGCGCAGCGTGATGCGCGGATGGGCCAGCGGGTCGCCCTTGCCCGGCTCGCCGATCAGAAGCGCGCTTTCCGGCACGGTTTCGAGCGCGCCCAGATGCGGCGACAGGGCGGAGACCAGAATCACCGGCGTGCCGTCGAAATCGGTGGAAAGCTGCACGCGGCTGACACCGGGAAAAGCGCCGCCGCCCGACGGATGGACGGCCAGCGCACCGTGCCGTGCCGTCGCAATCAGGGTCTTGGCGAGGCGGATCGCCTCGTCGTCGGTCTCGCGCAGCACGCTTTTCTTTTCCGCTTCGGCCATCACATCCCGCCGCTTGCCTGTTGAGAACGCCGTCCAATGCGTGGCACGGCGCGCGCCCGTGGTCTATCCCTTCTGGCGACCGGCAGGCAAAGCGACGAAACGGTGCGGCGATGGCCAAGCTCTATTTCCACTATTCGGCAATGAACGCCGGCAAGTCGACCATGCTGCTGCAGGCCTCGCACAATTATCGCGAACGGCATATGACGACGCTCCTGTTCACGGCGCGGCTCGACGACCGGGCGGGTGAGGGGCGGATCGCCTCGCGGATCGGGCTGGGCGACGAGGCACTGACCTTTGCGCCCGATGACGATCTGTTCGCCATCGTGCGCGACCACGCCGAAAACGCGCCGGTGCATTGCGTCTTCGTCGACGAGGCGCAGTTTCTCACCGAAGACCAGGTCTGGCAGCTGGCGCGGATCGCCGACCGGCTGGGCGTACCGGTCATGGCGTACGGCCTGCGCACGGACTTTCAGGGCAAGCTGTTTCCCGGCTCGCTGGCGCTTCTGGCGATCGCAGACGATCTGCGAGAGGTGCGCACCATCTGCCGGTGCGGGCGCAAGGCGTCGATGGTGGTGCGGCTCGGGCCGGACGGCAAGGTTGTGCGGGAAGGCGATCAGGTCGCCATCGGCGGCAATGACCGCTACGTGTCGCTGTGCCGGCGCCACTGGGAGGAAGAGATGGGCCGCATCGACGCCGAGGACATGATCGGCTTTACCGCGCGGTGATCGTGCCCCGCGCTTGACGCAAGGCCGACTTTCAATTGTCATCACACCAACTTATATGCGGCGTGAAGTCGCTCAGAGGGGTTGGTCCATGGCAAGCTTGCAGAATTTCGATTCCGAGATCGAACGCACAAAACAGGCGGTCGAGCAGATGCAGACGCGGATCGAGCAGTCGAGCGACGTGCTCGACCGGTTCGCCAAGGCGGACGCGGCCATCGGCGACGCCGATTTCGACATCGAAAACGCCCGCATCCAGGACGTGCTCAAGCAGCAATCGGTGATGGAAGCCAACATTGCCGACCTGATCATCGGGCTCGAGGACGCGACCAACGTGTTCGGCCAGGAATTTGAGTCGATGAAGTCGTACACGACCTGGGAGAGCATTGTCGGCATGTTCTCCAAGCAGCGCATGCAGCGGATGCGCTCGGAGCGGGTGCGCAACATGTCGCTGGCCGGCAATCTGCAGGAGCTTCTGACCAAGTCGGACACGATCGTCGGCATTCTCGACGGCCAGCGCACCATCCTCGACGAGCGCTATGGTTCGTCCGAAGCGAGCCTCCGGCAGGTGATCGACCGGCGCACGGGCACGATGGAACAGCTCGAAAAGACGCAGGAGCGGATCGAGGAACTGAACCCGATGCTGCTCGACATCGAAAACCAGATCGCCGCCTCGACCAACCAGAAGGAACGGTCCGAACTGGAAGGCAAGCGGTCCGAACTTGCGACCGAATACAATGAAATGCAGGCGCGCGAGCAGACGCTGCTCGCCGAGAGCCAGACGCTGGAACGCTACACCTCCATGTTCCAGACGTTCGTCGACTCGCTCAACAATCAGAAGGCGGCGCAGTCGACGCTGATCAACAAGCTGACCATCGACACCGAACAGCGCATCGTCCTCTACAAGGCGCTCGAGGATTCGCTGAAGACCGCCGCCCAGCAGGATGTCGCCCACAAGATCAACACGCTGGGTAGCCAGGTGGACACGGCTGCCGAAACGACGATGGCCGGCATCGGCGCGGCGGCGCAGAGCCACATCGGCGACCTTCTGGAAATGCATGAAGGCAACATGGCGGCGACACAGGACATTCAGCGCCGCAAGAAGCTGGCGGACGACGCGTTCGCGCGGCGGTTCGAAGAGGTGCTGAAAAAGCACAACGCCGCCAACTATGTTCAGCCGTAAGGCTGGGGGAGGGCGCCGGTGAGCCGGGCCACCCACGCCGCCGCCAGTCCGGTCCTGCGCTATTTCAGTTCGATCGGGGCCGCGCTCGACGGGCTGGACGTGTTCCTGCGCGACGACAATTCGCCGCTTTATCAGCATGAACTGGTGGCGCGCACCGTCGTGCCTTATTTGGCGCGGCTCGCCGCCTCGTTCGACAGCTGGCGCAACCGGCTCGATTTTTCCGACAAGTTCCGCATTTCGCGCGCCGACAGCGGATTTCCGGTCTATCAGAACGTGCTTGAGCTGGAAAAGGACCGGCGCTCGGCGGAAAGCCGGCTCGACGCCATTCCCGATCCCGAGACGCTGCGTGCCGACATGGCCGACTTCATCCTGCGTCACAAGGCGTTCCCGAAGGAATTGCAGGACCGGCTCGCCGAGCGGCTCTATCTGGAAACGATAAGGGACGGCTCCTTCTTCACGCCGTTCGTATTGCCCGAGACGATCAAGGTCTCGGTGAACCCGAAGACGGGCCGGCCCTTCTATGTCACCCATTGGGGCGTCTTCGACGGGTCGGCGACCCTGCCGATGATCTATTCGGTGGTGGTCGAGGATTCGACGCCCGACATGGTGCAGACCCTGGTCGGCAAGGACGGCAAGCTGAACCGGGACGTGGACATCCCGCTGCCGGTGGGCGGGCTTCTGAACCCGGCGCTGGCACGCGCCTTCGACCAGTGGGCCGAGGCCAATTCGGCCTTTTCGCTGACGCCGGCGACGGTCGCCGCCAACATGGACGAGCAGTTCGAGACGCTGCATCCCAAGCAGCTCCGGCGCATCGTGCTGGGGCCGTTCTACTCGGCGGGCATCACGCAGAACAATGACACGGTCTCGGCGATCCTGGACGAGGTCGGCGAAGCGGAAAATGCCTGGCTTTTGAGCTGGACGATCCAGGACATCTATTCGAAGCACGAGCGGCCCGGCCGCAAGGGGCTGTGGTCATCGTCGCCGCCGCGCGAGGAATTCCACATCGAGACCGACGATCTGGAAGCCGCACGCATGGGGGTTTCCTCGTTCGAAAAGCATGCGCTGATCCCGCACGAGGCCTATCAGGCGCTCTATGCGGCGGGCCAGACCGATGCGGTCTTTGCCGGATACAAAACGCACATCGTCTCCGGCGGGCACGTGATTTCCGATGTTTGAGATGATGACTGGCCACACCCTCGCCCTTCGAGGCTCGCCCCATCCCCTCATCCTGAGGTGCGAGCTTGGCGAGCCTCGAAGGGGCAGGGGATGGTTGCTCGCACCTCAGGATGAGGGTGTGGAATAGGAGCGTTCCCAATGGACACCGGCCTGACGCAGATCGACGAAAAGGACATCGAGAAGCACCGCGCCACGGCGCAGTCGCTGGTCACGCGGTTCGTCGTCATGGAACGCACCGACGGGCGCTCTTCCACGCAACTGGCCGGGACGGGACGCCGGTTCGTCTCGACGGTTTCGACCGGCGGTACGCGGCGTACCCGCGAGGTGGAACTGGCCAGGCAGATCGGCGCGATCCGCGCCGACGACCAGATGCTCTCGCCGGCGCAGCATGGTCTTTTGTATCGCGCGCGGCGCGGCGCGGCGATCGCGCTGGCCGTCTCGGACATGTTCGCCCGGCAGACCGATCTCGAGAGCCTGAAGGCACGCAATGCCACTGCGCCTTTGGAAGGCGATGACGCCAACCGGTTTCGGGCGCTGCTGGGCGCCTCGGCCTATGTGTCGGCCTTCGCGTTCGCCGCCTATCTGCTCGCCATGCTCGAAACCGACACCGAGCCGGGCGAAGACCTGTCCGAGCCGGACTATGATTTCGACACGCCGCAGGATGCGGTCAAATCCGTGCTGGCCGGACTGGCCGCGGCCATCGAGGGCGCGCCCGACGATGTCGCGATGGGCCAGCGGGCCAAGGCGTTCGCGCGCGTCACCGTCGAGGGGCTGTTGCAGCGCAAGGGACGGTTCGAGGCGCTCGGCGCCTTCGAGGACAGCCATGTGCGCATCGAAAAGGACGATTTCACGCTCGACGGGTTCGACGTGGCGCCCGGCGCTCGCCGCAAGCCGCTGACTATGACCTTCAAGAAGCCCGAGGAGATCATCGGCAACCACATCGCCAAGTATCAGGCGATGAAGCTGGCCAAGATGCTGGTATGCCACGATTTCCAGCGCGGGCTGAACCCGTTCGTCGAACTGGGCGGGTTCCTGTTCACCTTCATCGGCGACGGTGCGCCGGGGACGGGCAAGACGATCATGATCCAGATGATCGCCGGGCTGGTCAACGATTACTGCCAGGTCGCCGGCTATCCGTTCCATTACGAGAATTTCGGCGTCGACCAGATTTCGTCCTATCAGGGCAAGTCGGGTCAGAACTGCAAGCAGTTCGTCTCCAACGTGCTCGATCCCAAGGCGATCGGCTTCGGCACAATCGACGATATCGACCAGGTGGCGGCGCGCCGCTCCGACGACCGTGCGTCGGCCGGCCAGCAGGAGGTGACGGCGGTCCTGATGGAGAGCTTTGCCGGCGCGATGACGGTGGTGCGCGGCAATTGCTCGTTCGGCATGTTTTCCAACTACCCCGAGAACGTCGATGATGCGCTGCGCCAGCGGGCCGGTGCGCGCTGGCTGGTCGACGGGCCGCAGACGCGCAACGACTATATCGACATCTTCCACCTGCTCGCCGGAAAGAACCATGCCATTCCGCTGGGCGATCACGAGCTGTACGCCGACCAGCAGATCCGCGACGCTGTCCGGGCGGCCTATGAGGGCCACGACCGGCCGGCCGAGGACGGGCTGATGACCATCTACGACCGGTTCATCGAGACCCATGGGGCGCCCAAGACCATCGCCGACATCGGCACCTATCTGCACATGATCAAGGAGGCCGAGCCGCGCTTCACCGGCCGGGCGATCAAGAACGTCACCGATGCGATCAAGATGCGCGCGATGGACATCGAACTGCCCGACGCATGGTTCGAAACGCCCGAGACCTTCCTGCACAAGTCCTACGACGAGAAGCTGGCGATGATTTCCGAACTGCGCGAGCCGTTCACCATCGGCATGGTGATGCAGGAGATCAACCGCTACGCCGATTCCGAGTTCCGCTATTCGGACAAGGCCGACGATGCGGCGGTCGCCGAGATCATCCGCCGCCAGCGCCAGACCGAACGCGCCGCCCGCGAGATCACCGAGCGGAAGGAGAAGGGGATTTGGGAGGGGTGAGGCGGTACCATCTTGTGATTGGTTGCTCGTGCACATAAACTCTAGCCACAATGGCCAGAATGGAGGTCAGTCATGGACGAGATCGGAATTCTCGACGCGCGCAACAATCTCAGCGCGCTTGTCGAGCGCGTCGAGAAGGGTGACGAGGTGATCATTACCCGTCACGGAAAGCCGGTGGTCAAGATGGTTGCGGTCGAGCCCGCAGACGAAGAAGAGCGCCGCAGACGGGCGCGAGAGGCGATCAAGGCGATCCGCGAAATGCGCAAGGAGGTCAAACCGCTTGGCGACATCACGATCAAGGAACTGATCGAAGAGGGCCGCAGGTATTGAGCGTCGTCGTGGATTGTTCGGTCACGCTGTCCTGGTATCTGGACGACGAGACGGAACCGCTTTCGATCCTCATCGAGGACCATGTGGCTGAACATGGCGCGGTCATTCCCTTCCATTGGCACGCCGAAATGGCCAATGGCCTGCTTATGGCGGTGCGGCGTGGACGCATTGCCTACGGGTTCATTCGGCGTGCGTTTGCCCAGTTCGAAGAGTTGACAATCGTCATCGACGATGAAAGTCGGCATGCTGCAAAGGACGCCGCGATATCGCTGGGCCAGGAGCATCGATTGTCGGTCTATGACGCGCTCTATCTGGAAACTGCGATGCGTCGCGGACTGCCCTTGGCGACCTTCGACAAGGCGCTTCAAAGGGCGGCCCAAGTCGCTGGCGTGCCGATTTTCCAATCGGCAAACCCGTGACATTTCCGAGCGCGACGGCCCTGCTCATCAGCGCGTTGTTATCGGGCTGACCTACCCCAGAATCTCCCGCTCGGCCGCCTGCGCGATCAGGCCGGACCGGGTCATCTTGCGCTTGGACGCTTCGGCGTCGATGGCGTCCAGCAGCCCCTTGTTCAGGGTGATGTTCACGCGCGTCGTCTTGTTGGTGTTGGCGATATGCGGGACGGCAATCAGATAGGCGCCAGCGGCGAGTTCACTGGCAATGCCGGGATCGGCGGTCAGCGCCTCGAGGTCGCGCGAGTGCGGCGCTTCCGGCACATCATCGAGATAAAGTTCGATGGCTTCCATCGCATTGGGAATAATGTCGTCCTGCGTGTCGGCGGCGGAAAAGCAGCCGGGCAGGTCCGGGAAGCTGATCCCGTAGGCGCTTTCCGCATCCTTGTGCACCAATGCGAAGTAATGGGTCATCTGTTTTGGTCCTTCAGCCAACCCGCCTGTTTGGCAATCGCGCGCGCCGTACCCTTGGGCAAATCCTTCTTCGGATGTGGCACGACAAGCATCACCGAGCCTTTGCGGAACTTGTGGTGCGACCCGCGAACCGCTACCAGTTCAAAGCCTTCCTTTTCGAGGCGGGCGATGATCTTGCGTGAATTGGTTTCCAGCACGGGGCGCCTCGTTCGTGCACACTTATATACACACTTTTGGGTCCCTTTCCAAGCACCGCTGCCATGAAACGCCTTTATGAAAACGCGCTGATCTATGGCCGGCTGTTCACGGTCGACCGGCCGCATCTGGTCGAGCGCTACAACAAGGCGCTTGAGGCCTTCCGCCTGCCGCCGACAAAGCTCGACCGCTTCGACATCGACCGCACCGGCTTTTCGCCGCAGGTGGCCGAGGAACTGGGCGATTTCGACTATCTGGACCCGGCGGGCATCAACCGGCGCTTCATCATCCTGACACCGGGGCAGGCGAGCCTGCCGGTCGTCCACACGCGCTTTTCCAACACCGGCGGGCTGATGCACGAATTCTACACCGCCAATGCCCGCGCCATCCACGCGCTGACGATCAAGGACGTCATCTATGGCGAGATCGAAGACAATGTGTCGGCGATCGAGGACATCGAGGACCTGCTGTCGATCGAGCAGGTGCAGTTCAAGGTCCTGTCGGCGGAGAACGTTCTTGCCAAGGCGGCCGAGCTGCGCACCCTCGTTGACCGGCTGAAGACCGAGCCCGACGCCTGGCGCGACGATGCGATGCTCGAACAGATGGTGACGCTCGCCCAGACAACCGGCGACATCCGCTCGAACCGGCTGGTGCCCGACCAGGTCGTCTTCCGCCATTCGGCCTTCTGGACATCGCATTTCGGCGGCACCTACGTGTTTGTCGACGACAAGATGACGACCGTGATCTGCGATGCCGACGCGCCGGGTTTTCGGCGGTCCCGTCCCTGGCAGGTTAGCTATCTGGACATTGGCGACCATCGGCGGGTGTTCGATTTCCTGTCGCGTTCGGGCCGGATCGACCTGCCGAGCGCGTCCTGGCTGGAGGGTGGCGGCTTCATCGATCACCGCGCCGATCTGGCACTCAAGGGGCTGGTGCATGCCATTGATCCCGATGCCGATCTGACCGCCGCTGACCCTGTCTGGCTGCAGACCTTCGTGTCGCGCAACGCCGGGCCGATCCGCGAGGACGGCACCTATCCGTTCCTCAATTCCGCCCGGCGGGAACTGGCGCGCACCGGCCGCATCGACATTCGCGACGTGCCGCACGCACTTCGCTTCCAGATCGTCCGGGGCAAGCCCGACCATCACGATGCCTGGCTGACCAACCGTCTGATCAGCGAATACGTGCCGCGCGATTTCGTGACGCGGTACGTCTTCAACAAGCAGCGCTTCTACGCCGAGTACGAAAGATGGGACGACGGTTTTCGCGGCTTCGTTGTGGAGACGCTGAAAAACACCTATCTGACGGACAAGGCCGGCCTGCGCGCCCGGCTGTTCGGACTTGATTGATTGATCTGAGGAGCCCAGCCGATGCTTGATCCCATCATCGCCTTCTTCCGGCGCATCTTCGAGGCGATCGGCCATGGCATCGGCGTCGCCATCGGCTGGCTCTTGTGGCCGTTCCTTGCCTTCTGGGCGTGGCTCGGCGGGCGCGGCTGGATCATCAAGATCCCGGTTTTCGCCATCCTGCTGGGCCTGATCGCCGGCTATGGCTATCTGTTCTACATCACCCAGTTCTGGCGCGGCGACGATCCCAACTATGTCGCCAGCTACAACTATTCCGAGATCACCACCGCCGCCGGCGAACAGTTGCCCGACGGCACGTGCCAACCTTCGGCCATGGTGCAGATGACGGCGGACCTGATCGACCGCAACGTCAACCAGGATATCTGGGTGCCGTCCAATCCGCTGCACAAGGCGGGTTTTTTCTTCGTTGCCGACTGGAAGGACACGCCGTTCTTCGACAACAAGGCGGCGTTCCAGCTCGGCACCAACCAGGCGATCCGGCGCACGGCGGTGGAACTGGTCGACCGGCTGGGGCGCGTGCGCGGCACATCGTCGGTCAACCAGAACCTTCAGGAAGCGCGCGAAGCGGCCAACTACCGCGAGGATGCGTGGATATTCACCTTCAGCCCGCCCTTCCTGCAGCCCTCGACGCAGGCCAAGCTGCGTGAGGCACGACAGGAACTGCTTGCCTTCAACGCCGAGCTCTCGGCCTGTGAGGCCGATTTCGATGTGCGCGCCGACAACCTCCTGCAATTCATCGATCGTGTGACCGCCGATATCGGCTCGACCTCGGAAATCCTGCAGCGGCGCATGGAGGCGGCGAGCTTTTTCGGCTTCGACCGCCGCGCCGACGACCGCTTCTGGTTCACCTATGGCCAGCTCTACGCCTATTACGGCATCCTGTCGGCGGCGAGTGTCGACTTTCAGGACGTGTTCACCCAGCGCAACCTGACGAGCCTTTGGGCGCGCATCGACGAGCAGATGAGCGATGCGCTGCAGGTGCGGCCGCCCTTTGTCGCCAATGGCAGCGCGTCGAGCCTGGTCAAATCGCATCTGGAATCGATCGGTTTCGATCTGCTGCGCGTCCGCTCGAACCTGGTCGAGATGCGCGACGTTCTGGACCGGTAGGACTTCGCTGCGTTCTGCACCAGCCGGCTTGACCCCCACCCTTCATCCCTCCCCACAAGGGGGAGGGAAGCCCTCTGCATCGGTGCCTCGTTGCTGTCGCCGTGCGAGGCGCCGACGCTGCAGAGCGAACTGGCATGTTTGTTCCCTCCCTGCCCCTGGTGGGGAGGGATGAAGGGTGGGGGTCGTTTGAACCAGACCCGGCACAGCGCTTGCGTGTCGCAATTCGCCTAACGCGTGGCTCTATTGCGATTGCGGTGGCCCCTCACTCGGTGGTCAATGGCCGGGCGCGGGCATGGCTGCCCAGCCGACACCGAGTGGGGGAGCCCGATGGCCGAATTCAAGACCGATATCGAAATCGCGCGCGCGGCGGCGAAGAAACCGATCCAGGAGATCGGCGCGAAACTGGGCATACCGTCCGACGATCTTCTGCCCTACGGCCATGACAAGGCGAAGGTTTCGGCCGAGTTCATCAAGTCCGTTCAGGGCAATGAGACCGGCAAGCTGGTGCTCGTCACCGCGATCAACCCGACGCCGGCCGGCGAGGGCAAGACGACGACCACGGTCGGGCTTGGCGACGGGTTGAACCGCATCGGCAAGAAGACCGCCATCTGTATCCGCGAAGCGTCGCTCGGCCCCTGTTTCGGCGTCAAGGGCGGCGCGGCCGGCGGCGGCTATGCCCAGGTCGTGCCGATGGAGGACATGAACCTGCATTTTACCGGCGATTTTCATGCGATCACCTCGGCGCACAATCTGCTCGCCGCGCTGGTGGACAACCACATCTATTGGGGCAATGCGCTCGACATCGACATGCGCCGCGTCGTCTGGCGGCGGGTCGTCGACATGAACGACCGGGCGCTGCGCGAGATGGTATTGTCACTCGGCGGTGTCGCAAACGGCTTTCCGCGCGAGGGCGGGTTCGACATCACGGTGGCGTCCGAGGTGATGGCGATCCTGTGCCTTGCCACCGACATCGCCGATCTCGAAGAGCGGCTTGGCCGGATCATTGTCGGCTACCGGCGCGACAAGTCGGCGGTCTATTGCCGCGACCTGAAGGCCGAGGGCGCGATGACGGTGCTGCTCAAGGACGCGATCCAGCCCAACCTGGTGCAGACGCTCGAAAACAATCCCGCCTTCGTGCATGGCGGCCCGTTCGCCAACATCGCCCATGGCTGCAACTCGATCATGGCGACCACGACGGCTCTCAAGGTCGCCGACTATGTGGTGACCGAAGCGGGCTTCGGCGCCGATCTGGGCGCCGAGAAGTTCTTCGACATCAAGTGCCGCAAGGCGGGGCTTTCGCCCGACGCGGTGGTGATCGTCGCGACGGTCAGGGCGCTGAAGATGAATGGCGGCATCGCCAAGGAGGATCTGGGCGCGGAGAATGTCGAGGCGGTCGAAAAGGGCTGCGCCAATCTGGGCCGGCATATCGAAAATGTCCGCCAGTTCGGCGTGCCCGCCGTGGTCGCCATCAACCATTTCCATTCGGACACCGATGCCGAGATCGCGGTGATCACCGACTATGCCGAGCGGATGGGATCGGAAGCCATCGTCTGCCGCCACTGGGCGGAGGGCTCGGCGGGCATCGAGGCGCTGGCCACCCGCGTGGCCGAACTGGCCGAAGCGGGCGNTCTACCGCGCCGAGGAGGTGATCGCCGACAAGGCGGTGCGCGACCAGCTTCGCGACTGGGAAGCCAAGGGCTATGGCGACCTGCCGATCTGCATGGCCAAGACGCAATACTCCTTCTCGACCGACCCGCTTCTGCGCGGCGCGCCGACCGGCCATACCGTGCCGATCCGCGAGGTGCGCCTGTCCGCCGGCGCGGGCTTCATCGTCGTCATCACCGGCGCGATCATGACCATGCCCGGCCTGCCCCGCACGCCGTCGGCCGAAGTGATCCGCTTCAACGAGCAAGGGCTGATCGAAGGGTTGTTCTGAGGCCCGGCCGGCCGGCGGACATGGCTCCTCGGTATCTGCCGCGGACGGTAGATCGGTCGCGTGATGGAGCCGGTCGCCCTTCCGCCGATCATCGCCATACAACGGCAAAGCCGATTGCGTTCCGAACACGGTGGCGCTAAGCTCGCGCCATGATCAACCCGAACGCACATGCTTGGTGGTGGGCTTCGCTCTAGGCGGGGGTTCACGCATATGCATGTCCAACAACCGCCCGATTGCCGTGGCGGTTTTTTTGTGTCCGTCCGGCGGGCATGAAAGGACCTGGAGATGACCGCCCATATCGCAGCCACGGCGCCGGTCGATGCCTATGTCACCGCCGGGGGCGTGCGCGTTGCGCGCCGGCAGGAACAGGCCGATTACCACACGGCGATCGACCGGATGACGGACGATCTGGACAGCCGCATGGGCGCCGTCCTGTCGTCCAACTATGAATATCCGGGCCGTTATACCCGCTGGGATACGGGCATCATCGATCCGCCGGTGATGATCTCGGCGCGCAAGCGGCAGATGCGCATCGAGGCGCTGAACGCGCGCGGCATCCCGCTGGTGGCGATGATCGGCACCGCGCTTTCCGGACATCCCCACATCGAAACGCTGGACCGGGCCGATGGCGGACTGGATATCGCGATCACCGAACCGGGCGAGATTCTGACCGAGGAGGACCGGTCGCGGAACCCCTCGGTCTTTTCGGTACTGCGCGCCATCGTTTCTCACTTCTCGTCGGACGAGGACGAGGATCTGATGCTGGTCGGCGCGTTCGGCTACGACATCGCCTTCCAGTTCGATCCTGTCGAAGAGACGCTGCCGCGCGATCCCCAACAGCGCGATCTGGTGCTGTTCTTCCCCGACCGCATCCTGGTCGCCGACAATCACGCGGCGCGCGCATGGATCGATTGCTACGAATTCTCGGCCGGCGGCGTGTCGACCGAGGGCATTGCCCGCGCCGAAACGCCGGCGCCTTTCGTGCCCACCGAGACCGTGCCGCCGCGCAGCGACCATGAGCCGGGCGAATATGCGCGGCTGGTCGACCGGGCCAAGCAGCGCTTCGCCTGCGGCGACCTTTTCGAGGTCGTGCCCGGCCAGATGTTCTACGAGCGGGTGGATTCGAAGCCCTCGGCGATCGCCCGGCGGCTGAAGGCGACCAATCCGGCGCCCTATTCCTTCTTCATGAATCTCGGCGAGAACGAGTTCCTGGTGGGCGCCTCGCCGGAAATGTTCGTCCGGGTGACCGGACGGCGCATCGAGACCTGCCCGATCTCGGGCACGATCGCGCGCGGCACCGATGCGATCTCGGATTCCGAGCAGATCCTCAAGCTGCTCAACTCGAAGAAGGACGAGAGCGAGCTGACCATGTGCTCCGATGTCGACCGCAACGACAAGAGCCGGGTGTGCGAACCGGGCTCGGTGCGGGTCATCGGGCGGCGGCAGATCGAGATGTATTCGCGCCTTATCCACACGGTCGACCATGTCGAGGGGCGATTGCGCGAAGGCATGGACGCGTTCGACGGGTTCTTGAGCCACGCATGGGCGGTGACCGTCACCGGCGCGCCGAAACTGTGGGCGATGCGCTTCATCGAAAAGCACGAAAAGAGCCCGCGCGCCTGGTATGGCGGCGCGATCGGCATGGTCAAGTTCAACGGCGACATGAACACCGGGCTGACGCTGCGGACCATCCAGATCAGGGACGGCATCGCGTCGGTGCGGGCCGGCGCGACGCTGCTGTTCGACTCCGACCCGGACGCCGAGGAGGCCGAAACCGAACTCAANGCGCGTCGGCGAGGGCAAGCGCATCCTGCTGGTCGACCACGAGGACAGTTTCGTGCACACGCTGGCCAACTATTTCCGCCAGACCGGCGCCGATGTGCGCACGGTGCGCGCGCCGGTGCCCGATGCCGCCTTCGACGACTTCCGGCCCGATCTGGTGGTGCTGTCGCCCGGACCGGGAAAGCCGAAGGATTTCGACTGCAAGGCGACGATCCGAAAGGCCCGCGCGCGGGACCTGCCGATGTTCGGTGTCTGCCTCGGGCTGCAGGCGTTGACCGAAGCCTATGGCGGATCGCTCCGTCAGCTCGGCTATCCGATGCATGGCAAGCCTTCGCGCATCCGCGTGCACGAGCCCGGCGCGGTGTTCGCCGATCTGCCGCGCGAGATCGTCGTCGGTCGCTATCACTCGATCTTCGCCGATCCGTCGCGCCTGCCCGAGGCGTTCACAGTGACGGCGGAGACCGAGGACGGGATCGTGATGGGCATCGAACACCGGTCCGAGCCGGTGGCGGCCGTCCAGTTCCACCCCGAATCGATCATGACGCTCGGCGGCGATGCGGGCATGAAGATGATCGAAAATGTGGTCGGGCGGCTGGTGGAGCGGGGACAGGCGACGGGGTCGCCGCGATGAGATGGTGGCTGGCTGTGCCTGTCGTTGTGGCCGCGGCCGGACCGGTCTCGGCCGATGAGCTGGCCTTTGGCCGGGCTCTGGTCGCCGACAATTGCGCCCGGTGCCACGCGATCGACGCCGGTGATGCAAGCGCCCACGACGAAGCGCCGGCGTTCCGCACCCTCTTGCGCGATTATCCGGTGGACGCGCTGGAAGAGGCGTTCGCCGAACGGATCGTCACCGGCCATCCGGACATGCCGGAATTCACGGCGACGCCCGAGCAGATCGGCGCGATCATCGGCTATATCGAATCGATCCAGCGGTGACGTGCCGCTTGCAACCGTTGCATCGCTGGCCTACACAGGGCGTCATGATCGACGCCCGCACCATTTCCGCCTCCGATGGCGTGAACACCCGCCCGGCACGCGCCGGCGGCAAGGATGCGTTCGGTCGCGCACTCGGCCTTCTCCTTCTTATCGGCGGCTGCCGGGCCTGATCTTGCGACAGGGCGCCCGGTGGCCGTATCAGACGGCTCCGTTTGACGCCGTTTCGCCCCGTCTTCTTTACATCGTCAATCGAATGGATCAGACACCGCTTGAGAGGCGACTATGCGTCGCCGCCGGGGCGGGCGAAGGATGAAGATCATGAACACGCACGTCACAGCCGCCAAGACGCCGACCAGTGCCGGCATGCCCGACGCGGCCCGAAAATACCGCGCCTATCCGCCGGTCGACCTGCCCGACAGGACATGGCCGTCGAAGACGATCACGACACCGCCGATCTGGTGCTCGGTCGATCTTCGCGACGGCAACCAGGCGTTGATCGAGCCGATGGGACATGAGCGCAAGACGCGGATGTTCGCCCATCTGCTCAAAATGGGCTTCAAGGAGATCGAGATCGGCTTCCCCTCGGCCAGCCAGACCGATTTCGATTTTGCGCGCTGGTGCGTCGAAGAGGGCAATGTGCCCGACGACGTGTCCCTGCAGGTGCTGGTGCAGTGCCGTCCCGAACTGATCGAACGGACCTTCGAATCGCTGGAAGGCGCGCGTCATCCGATCGTCCATTTCTACAATTCCACCAGCGAATTGCAGCGCCGGGTCGTCTTCGGCAAGGATGTCGAAGGCATCAAGCGGATTGCCACGGACGCGGCCAAGCTGGTCACCGACATGGCGGCTAAGGCCGGCGGCGGCTACCGGTTCCAATATTCGCCCGAAAGCTTCACAGGCACGGAATTGGAAGTGGCGCTGGAGATCTGCAACGCGGTCACCGAGATCGTCCAGCCGACGCCCGACCACAAGCTGATCCTCAACCTGCCGGCAACGGTGGAGATGTCGACGCCCAACATCCATGCCGACCAGATCGAATGGATGTGCCGCAACATCGACAAGCGCGACTGCGTCATCGTCTCGCTGCATCCGCACAATGACCGCGGCACCGGCATCGCGGCGACCGAGCTGGGGCTGATGGCCGGCGCCGACCGGGTGGAAGGCACATTGTTCGGCAATGGCGAGCGCACCGGCAATGTCGATCTGGTCACGCTGGCGCTGAACATGTTCACGCAAGGGGTCGATCCGAAGCTGGACATCAGCGACATCAACGCGCTGCGCGATGTCTACGAGCACTGCAACCAGCTCGCCATACCCGAGCGACACCCTTATGTCGGCGAACTGGTCTACACGGCCTTTTCCGGCTCGCACCAGGACGCGATCAACAAGGGCATGAGAGCCCATCGCGAGGCCAGGTCGGACCTTTGGGAGGTGCCCTATCTGCCGATCGATCCGGAGGATGTGGGTCGCAGCTACGAGGCGATCATCCGCATCAACTCGCAGTCGGGCAAGGGCGGCATCGCCTATATATTGCAGGCCGATTACGGGCTGAACCTGCCCCGCAATCTGCAGGTCGAGTTTCGCGAGGTAATCCAGGAGATCACGGACCGCGAAGGGATCGAGCTGTCGTCGGAGCGCATCCACCAGGCGTTCATGGCAACCTATGTCGATCTGCCCAGCCCGCGCATCCGCTTCGTCGGCCACACCACGGCGCCGGATCCGGACGATCCGGAAGGGCGGATCGTCGATGCGGTGCTGATAGACGGCAATGAGGAAATCGGAATTCGCGGTTTCGGCACCGGGCCGATCGACGGGTTCGTCGATGCGATCAATCGCCATTACGAATTGTCGATGACGGTGCGCGACTATTCCGAGCACTCGCTTCAGCACGGTTCGGACGCGGCGGCCATTTGCTACATGGAAATGGACAATGCCGACAAACGCGTCTTCGGCGTCGGCATCAACAAGAACATCGTCGCCGCTTCGCTCGAAGCGATCGTGTCGGCCGTCAATCGGGTTCGGGCGGCTCCGCAAGGCTAGGTTGCGCCCTGCCTGTGAAAAACACCCGCCGATTGCGACCTGCTGCTTTATGCTTTGTTGTGATCGGCGCGGGTTTTGGACTAGGGTCGGGACGGGCCGGGGGGCGGCCCGTCAATGAACAACCATTCAGCCAGGGATCATGAACACGGCAAACGGGACTTCAAGCGGCAGCCAGAACGAACCGGCCGTCAGCCCGGAAGAGGTTCGCGCCGCGCTTGAAGTGGTCGTCAACAGCGAGACCCTGGCCCGCGCCGACCGGGCCCGTTCGCTTCTGGCCTATCTGGTCAAGGCCGAGCAGAACGGCGAGGCCGCGCGCCTGAAGGGTTTCACCATTGCCCAGGACGTGTTCGGCAAGGATGACGATTTCGATCCCGCGATGGATGCGGTCGTGCGCGTTCAGGCCGGCCGGCTGCGCGAACATCTGACGAGCTTTTATGCCGGCGAGGGCAAGGACGAACCGGTCCGCATCACCGTGCCGAAGGGCACCTACGTGCCCTGCTATGTCCGCCGCCCGAGCGCGGCGGGCGCCGCCAGCGCTCCGGCGGCGCGACCCAACGGCAGCGGCGGCCGCCCCGAGGCGCCCCGGATCGTCGATTTCGGAGCTTCGGCGAGCGCGTTCAAGCTGGACCGCACGATCGAGGACGCGCCGCTGGCGGCAACGCGCTCCCTGTCCGACAAGCCGCCGGCCGGCGCTCAGGATGCGCTTCTGAGCCCCTTCATCGTGCGCAACGTCAAGCGATTCTGGCTGGCGCTCGCGATCATCGTGCTGCTGCTGACGGTGATCCTGTTCCTGGTCTGGCGTTGACGCGCCGGTCAGCGCCGGGTTGCGGTGCAAATGCGGGCGGGGCTCTCGCATTGCGCCGGCAAACTTGTTAGGTTCGCGTTAACCATTTGTTGACGGGCAGGGCCGCCATGAGCGCCGACGAGCACAAAGACAATCCCAACACGCGCCTTGTGGACGCGGTGCGGCAGGTCAAGATCGCCGCCGCCGAGCGCAACGATGTCGTCGTGGACATGAAGGAGGCCGACCGCGCGCGGCTGGAAATCCTCGCACAGGAACTCAAGCCGGTGTTCGACGACGTGCCGGCCGACGATGAGCGTTTCGATTTCGCCATCTCGTCGGGCCTGCAGCCGCGCTTGTGGATCGATGCGACCGCGCACGTGATGATGGGCCGCGACCGGCGCACCTACCGTTTCGTGCGCGACACGCGGCTGGGGCGGACGATCCTTGCCGAGGCGACGGCGGTCGATCCGGTGATGTCGGCGGTGACGACCTATATTGCCGAGCGCTTGCACGAACGCGAGATGGCGTTCGCGGCGGACGAGATGGTGACCTATCGGGCCGGCGTCAGCCAGCGCGGGCCTGCGCCGGTCGAGGATGCCGCGGAAACCGCATCAGGCCCCGGCGAGGCAGAGCGGGCGGGGGATGATGCAAGCGTCGCCGAGGCGGCGCCGCTGTCGCGGCGCGAGCGCACCAGCGTCACCCGCATGAGCCGGGTCGGCTGGCTGCTGATCGGCGGTTTCATCGCGCTTGCCGCCGCCGCGCTCTATTTCCAGGATCTTCTGGTCCCGTAGACCGGCCATCGTTTCAGTCGCCGGGATGCAGGTCCCGCTTGTCGGTGAGTTCCAGCGGACCCGTGCCGGTCGTCGCCGACCATTCCTGCAGCGTGCAGGTCCAGCGTTTCGGGTCGCCGTCGATCGAAAACAGATTGTAGGCGCCGGGCGGCCGCCTGGCGCCGGGGGACTGGCCGGCCGCCGGCACGCCGATCACCGGCACGCGCCCACCACCGGGTCCGGCGATCTGGTGACGCTGGGCGAGGTGGGTGTGGCCGTGCAGAACGAGCTCCGCGCCGGCTTGGGCAATCACGTTCTGGAAGAGCGAGATGCCGTAGAGCCGCTTTCGCGGGATCGTCGCGCCGCGCACCGGCGGATGGTGGATGAGAACGATGCGGAACAGGCCGGCATTGCCCGCCTGTTCGAGCGCTTTGCGCAGATTGCGCGCCTGTTCGCCCTCGAACCGGCCGGCGGCGACGAAGGCGGGTGTCGCCACGGCGCTCGATGCGCCGATGATGGCGACCGGGCCGCGCACCCGGACGAACGGGAAGTCGTCGTTCGAGGCGGGCGCGCGCCCATCGTCGCCGGTCATCCAGGGCGCCCAGGCGTGAAAGGCACGGTCGAGCGCGCCGCGCACATAGGCGTCATGATTGCCCGGCACGATGCTGACCCTGTCGGGCACACCCAGTTCTTCCAGCCACAGCGCCGAGGCGCGCAATTCGGCCTCGAGCGCCAGGTTGGTCAGATCGCCGGTGACGGCAATATGGTCGGCGCCGCTCTCGGCGGCGGCGCGCGTCACCCGCTCGAGCGTGGATTCTGCCAGCGCACCGGCGCGGCCGCGATGCCAGTTGATATAGCCGGTGAGCCGCTTGGACATCAGTTCGCGCGCAGAGACCGCCGGCAACGGCCCCAGATGGATGTCCGACAAATGGGCGAGCGAGAAAGTCATCGCGGCTTGGTAAGGGGTTTTTCCGGGAAGTCAAAACCGGCATGATCGGCGTGCGGGCCGGCGGGCGATTCGGCCCCATATCGAGCCGTCGAGCCGCCCATGTCGTTCCGTACGCGCCTTTTTCACCTGTTCTTCATCCTGACCCGGCCGGTCACGCTGGGCGCCCGCGCCATGGTGATCGATGCCGACGAGCGCGTGCTTCTGGTCCGGCACACCTATGTGCCCGGCTGGCACCTGCCGGGCGGCGGCGTGGAGCCGGGCGAGACCGCGCTCGACTGCGTGATCCGCGAGGTGCGCGAGGAGGGCAATGTGGTGGTCGATGGCGAGATGGTGCTGCACGGCCTGTTCCACAACAACGGCGCGTCGCGGCGCGACCATGTGGCGGTCTATGTGTGCCGGACCATCACACGGCGCGCGCCCAAGCGGCCGGACCGGGAGATCGCCGCCGCCGACTTCTTTGCGCTCGACGGTCTGCCCGAAGGCACGACGCCGGCGACCCGGCGGCGCATCGAGGAATGGCGGACGGGGCATCCCCCGGCCGCACGCTGGTGACGCGCGTCAGGCCGCTTTTGCGTCCAGACGGTCGCGGCCGTGCGGTTCCGAAAAATCGATATCAGGCCCGGCGGGAACGATGCGCGTCGGATTGATCGTTTCGTGGCTGCCGTAATAGTGCGCCTTGATGTGGTGCATGTTCACCGTCCCGGCGACGCCGGGCACCTGGTAGAGTTCGCGCGTATAGGCCGAAAGGTTCGGATAGTCCGCGATGCGGCGGATGTTGCATTTGAAGTGGCCGACATAGACCGGGTCGAAACGCACAAGCGTCGTGAAAAGCCGCCAGTCCGCCTCGGTGATCCGGTCGCCGACCAGATAGCGCTGCCGCGACAGGCGCTCTTCCAGCCAATCCAGCGTCTCGAACAGCGGCGTCACCGCTTCCTCGTAGGCGTCCTGGGTGGTGGCGAAGCCGGACTTGTAGACGCCGTTGTTGACCGTGTCGTAGACGCGCTCGTTGACGGCATCGATCTCAGCGCGCAGCGCCTCGGGATAGAAATCCTGCGTGTCGCCGGTCAGTCCGTCGAACGCCGAATTGAACATTCGGATGATTTCGGAGGATTCATTGGAGACGATGGTTCCGGTCTTTTTGTCCCACAGCACCGGGACCGTGACCCGGCCGGTATAGTCCGATTTGGCGCGGGTGTAGATCTGGTGCAGACGGTCTGCGCCGAACAGCCTGTCCCCGGTGGCCGCATCATCGGTTTCGAAGGTCCAGCCCTGATCGCCCATGAAGTGGTGGACGACGGACACATCGATCATGTCTTCGAGCTTTTTGAGCTTGCGAAAGATCAGCGTGCGGTGCGCCCAGGGGCAGGCCAGCGACACATAGAGGTGATAGCGGCCGGCCTCCGCCTCAAAGCCGCTGTCGCCGCCCGGCCCCGCCGTACCGTCCGGCGTCACCCAGTTTCGGAAAGACGAATCCTTGCGGACGAAACGGCCCTTCGTCTTTTTGGTGTCGTACCACTGGTCGTGCCATTCGCCGTCGATCAACAGGCCCATCGCCGTTTCCTCCGTTGCTGTCCCGTATGCCGTCTCAGGCCGGAGATAGGACAAAGTGCGCTCAGGGTCACCGCCCCTATGGCGAACGCACCGTCAACCGATCCGGTTCCCGCCGACATTTTCGCTTTACGGACCGCGTGCACGGTGCTAGCCCGATCCGATCATGTTGACGATCCCGATGCGACGACCACGACGATGAATTTTGCCGGTTTTCCGGCCCCTTGCTGACGTCGTTTTTCCGTATCCGGACCCTTTTCCCATGACCGACCATCTTATTGCGCCCGAACGGGCGGAGTGCGCCGACGCGATCGAAGCCCTGCATGCCGAGGCGTTCGGGCCCGGCCGCTTCACCCGCGCGGCATTCCGGCTGCGCGAGCAGGGACCGCACGATCCCGCGCTTTCCTTCGTCGCCCTGTCGCCGGGCGGCGATCTGCTCGGCTCTGTGCGGCTGACACCGGTCGTCACGGCGGAAAGCGGCCATCGCGGCCATCTGCTGGGGCCGCTGGCGGTGGCGCCCGACTACAAGAACCAGGGTTTCGGGCGCGCGCTGGTGCGGCGCGCGGTGGATGCCGCGTCGGCGACGCCGGGCAGCGCTTACGTGCTGCTGGTGGGCGATGCGCCCTATTACGCGCCGCTCGGTTTCCGGCAGGTGCCTGCCGGGCGCCTGCGGCTGCCCGGCCCGGTCGATCCGCGCCGGCTTCTGGCTCATCCGTCGGGCAACGATGAGATCATCCAAGAGCTGGCCGGTCTGGTCGGCTACGACCACGGGCAAGCCTTTCCGGCTGCGCAAGGCTGCGCCGGCTGACCTGGAGCCGCATACGACCGGGGCGGACCGTTACTCCGCCTTGCCCTCATCGTCCTTTTTCAGCGCGTTGAGCTTGGCGAAGACGGCATCGGCATCGATCTCGTCCTCGTCGCTCGCGGGCGCCGGCGTATGCGTGTCGCCGCTTTGAAAGACCGGCATGGATTCGGTCTGAGCGGCGGGCAGCAGCGTGTCGCCGGCCTCGGGTTCGGGCTCGGCCGGGCGGTTCTTGGCGGCTTTCTGCACTTCCATGTCCAGATCGATCTGCGAGCACAGGCCGAGCGCCACCGGATCGACCGGCTGCAGATTGGCCGAGTTCCAGTGAGTGCGGTTGCGCACCTGTTCGATCGTGTTCTTGGTGGTGCCGACGAGACGCGAGATCTGCGCGTCCTTCAGCTCGGGATGGTAGCGCACCAGCCACAGGATTGCGTTGGGCCGGTCCTGACGCTTGGAGACCGGCGTATAGCGCGGGCCCTTGCGCTTGGCCTGCGGCACGCGAACCTTGGGATCGGACAGTTTGAGGACATGGTTGGGGTCGGCTTCGCCCTTTTCGATCTCTTCGCGCGAAAGCTGGCCGGTGGTCACCGGGTCGAGCCCCTTGATGCCCTGCGCCGCTTCCTCGTCGGCGATCGCCTTGACCTCGAGCGGATGCAGCGCACAAAATCTGGCAATCTGGTCGAAGGTGAGGCCGGTATTGTCGACCAGCCAAACGGCGGTCGCCTTGGGCATGAGAAGCTGGTTTGCCATCTGCGTGAACCTTTCGTGCGAATAAAGCTTTGCCGTTCGTCCGCGCCGGTGTCGCGGGCGTGGGCTGAGCCACCAATGTCCGGAAGATTTTGCCGATATACGCCGCGCGGCGCCCGAGTGCAATGCCGCGCATGGCTGTGAACAGTCATCTTTGTTTCATCAAAGCGTCACGCGACTGTCACCGGTCCGGGAAAAGACGGCTCCATCGCTGACCCGAGGGAGCTTCCACCATGCGCACAATCCTGTTGTCGTCCGCCGCCGCTGTCGCCTTGTCCGCCGCCCTTGCGGCACACGCCCATGCCGACGCCTTCAACCGTGTCGCTTCCTTTCCGGTCAACGCGAACATCCCCGGCGAAATGGGGCAGGAGAGCGAAAGCTCCGCCGAGATCATCGATGCGACCGAGGACGGCATGATGCTGGTCTATTCGGACAGCCCGCTGGGCGGCATCGGCATGATCGACATTTCCGATCCGGCCAATCCGGCCGCCGCCGGCTTTGTCGCGCTCGACGGCGAGCCGACCGCCGTCGCCGTGCGGGCCGGCCATGCCATTGTCGGGCTGAACACGTCGGAAAGCTACACCGAACCGTCCGGCACGATCGTTTCGGTCGATCTTTCTTCGGGTGAAGTCGCCCATAGCTGCGATCTGGGCGGTCAACCCGATTCGGTTGCCGTGTCGCCCGATGGTTCGCTGGTGGCGATCGCCATCGAGAACGAGCGCGACGAGGACCTCGATGACGGCGTCATCCCGCAAATGCCGGCCGGCTTTGCCGTCACCTTTGCGCTCGATGGCAGTGCGATCGATTGCGACAGCCGGGTCGTTGCCGATCTGACCGGCCTGGCCGAGGTGGCTGGCGATGATCCGGAGCCGGAGTTCGTCGACATCAACGCGGCCAATGAAGTCGTCGTCACGCTGCAGGAGAACAACCATATCGCCATCTTCAACGGCGAGACCGGAGAGATCGTCTCGCACTTTTCCGCGGGCGCGGTCGATCTCGACAATGTCGATATCGACGAAGAGCGCGCGCTGACCTTCGACGGCACGCTCCAAGGCGTCGTCCGCGAGCCCGATGCGGTGAAATGGCTGGACGAGAACCGGATCGTCACGGCGAACGAGGGCGATTATGAAGGCGGATCGCGCGGCTTCACCATCTTCTCCAAGGACGGCGACGCGCTCTACGAAAGCGGCCTTTCGTTTGAATATGAAGTGGCGATGATCGGCCACTATCCCGAGCGTCGCTCCGGCAACAAGGGTGTCGAGCCCGAGGGCATGGAGGTCGCCGAGATCGGTGGCGCGACCCACATCTTCCTCCTCAGCGAACGCGGCTCGGTGATCGGCGTCTACCGGGACAATCCGGAGGGCGAGCCGGAACTGGTGCAGATCCTGCCGACGGCGCTGGGCCCGGAAGGCGCGGTGGCCATCCCCGGACGCAATCTCGTGGCGGTGGCCAATGAAGTGGACCTGATCGAGGATGGCGGCGTGCGCAGCCATGTCACGATCTACGAGCTGGGCGAGGGTGAAGCGCAATATCCGACGATCCGCTCGATGATGGACGATGCGGGCCGCCCGGTCGGCTTTGGCGCCCTGTCGGGACTGGCGGCCGATCCCGAGCAGCCGGGCATTCTGTACGCTGTCAACGACTCGTTCTACGCGATGCAGCCGACGATCTTCACGATCGACGCCAACCAGACACCGGCCCGGATCATTGCGGCAACGCGCGTGACGCGCGGCGGGGCCAACGCCCAGCTTCTCGATCTGGAAGGCATCACACCGGACGGAGAGGGCGGGTTCTGGCTGGCCTCGGAAGGCCGCACCGACCGGATGATCCCGCACGGGCTCTACCATGTGAACGCCGATGGCGAGATCGAGGAAAGCGTCGCTTTCCCGCCCGAACTGCTGGCGGTCGAAAAGCGGTTCGGCGCCGAAGGCGTGACCAGGGTCGGCGATACGCTGTGGGTCGCCATCCAGCGCGAATGGGCCGATGACGAGGACGGTTTCGTCAAGCTGGTCGCCTACAACACCGGAACCGAAGAATGGGGCGCGGTGCGCTATCCGCTCGAGCAAAAGGGCGCCGGCTGGGTCGGCCTGTCGGAGATCGTCGCCCATGGCGACCATGTCTACATCATCGAGCGCGACAACCAGATCGGCGCTGCGGCCGCGCTGAAGAAGATTTTCCGCGTGCCGCTGGCCGAGATGCAGCCGGCCGCACTTGGCGGTGAGCTTCCGGTCGTCAGCAAGGAAGAGGTGCGCGACCTTCTGCCCGATATGGCGGCCTTCGGCGGCTATGCGCTCGACAAGGTCGAGGGGCTCGCGGTGGACACCAATGGCGACTTCTTCGCGGTCACCGACAATGACGGCGTGGACGACTCAAACGGCGAGACGCTGTTCATGCGCCTCGGCCAGCTCGAAGGCTCCTGATCAAAGGCTGCCCGTCGTATCAGAAATGAAAACCGGGCCATGCGCCCGGCCTTCCTTGTTTTGCCGAGGCTCAGGCGACGTCGAGCACGATCTTGCCGGTGTGGGCGCTTTCCTCCATCCGCTCATGGGCGCGCCATGCGTCGGCGAGCGGGAAGATCATGTCGATGACCGGCGCGACCTTGCGCTGTTCGAGAAGCGGCCAGACGGCCTCGTCCAGTTCGCTGGCCAGCCGTGCCTTGAACTCGACTGAGCGGGCGCGCAGCGTCGAACCGGTATGCGTCAGCCGCTTCATCATCAGCTTGGAGAAGTCGGCCTCCGCTTTGCGGCCTTTCAGAAAGGCGATCTGGACGATGCGCCCGTCAATGGCTGCGGCCGAATAGTTGCGGTCGATATAGTCGCCGCCGACCATGTCGAGGATGACGTCGGCGCCGTGCCCGTCGGTCGCGTTCCTGACCGCATCGACGAAATCCTCGCTGCGATAGTTGATCGCCCGGTGGGCACCAAGCGCGACGCAGGCCTTGCATTTTTCGTCGGTGCCCGCGGTGACGATCACCCGTGCCCCGAAGGCGACGGCAAGCTGGATCGCGGTCGTGCCGATCCCCGATGCGCCGCCATGCACCAGCATTGTCTCGCCGCGCCCGAGGCCGCCGCGCTCGAACACATTGTGCCAGACGGTGAAAAAGGTTTCCGGAACGGCGGCCGCTTCGGTGAAGGTGAAGCCGGCGGGCAGCGGCAGGCAATTGCTGGCATGGGCGATGCAATATTCCGCATAGCCGCCGCCGGGAACCAGCGCGCAGACCTGGTTGCCGGCGGACCAGCGCGAGACGCCCTCGCCGAGCGCGTCGATCGTGCCGGAGACTTCAAGCCCCGGCAGGTCGCTTGCGCCCTTGGGCGGCGGGTAGG
The DNA here is from genome assembly GCF_003149475.2 of Oceaniradius stylonematis. Lineage (GTDB taxonomy): Bacteria > Pseudomonadota > Alphaproteobacteria > Rhizobiales > Rhizobiaceae > Roseitalea > Roseitalea stylonematis. The sequence goes on along the minus strand of NZ_QFWV02000008.1, from coordinate 535,240 downwards.
CGCCCTGCCGCTGGAGCATGTCCGGACGGTTCACGCCCGCGGCGCGCACTGCAATGCGCACCTCGCCGGGTCCGGGTTCGGGGATCGGTCGCTGGACGGGTTGAAGGACCTTGGGGCCACCCGGTTCCGTGATGGCGATTGCGTTCATTTGCGGCATGTCTGATTATCCTGAGGTCTGGAATTGGGGCGTCTGTTGACGAGATGGTTGCGAGTGGCAACAGGCGAAGATTTGGGAGGCGGACATGATGGACGATGAAAAGCAGACGGCCTCGACGGCCGCTCATGTGATCGGCCGGGACATTGCGTCGATGTCGGTCGACGAGCTGGAACGGACTATCGACCGCCTGCGCGAGGAAATCGCGCGGATCGAGGCCGAAATCGACGCCCGCGCGGTCACGCGCAGTGCCGCCGATGCAATTTTTCGAAAATAATGCGTCAGTGCCGGCCAATTCGCAAACCCGTTAACCGTGTGTTAAGCTTTACGGGTGTTAACTGGAATGGTTCGAATTTTGTTCGAATTCAACCAGAGTGACTTCGTTGCTTTGTTTGACGCCTCCCTGTTTAACTCCTGAGAGCCGTTTTTACGGCTCTTTTTTTTACCTGATCTGGGATGGGACCGGCGGCGTGGGGCGTTAACCCTCCGTTAAGGATGCGCTTGCCCTCCTGTGCGAAAAGTCGGACAATCGTGGCGTTCAGCAGCGCGGCGCGCCAAAAGGTGCCTGCGAACGTCAGCAGGGATCGATCGGCATGTCAGGCGGCTCAAACACCATCCGTTTCATCGACCACAAGGTGGCATCGTCGTCCTTCACCGAGCTTTACGGCGAGGGGATGCAACTGGTCGAGGAAACGGCGGCCTATCTGGACGGGGAAGGCCGCAAGGAGGCCAAACGGCTGGGCCGGTCGACGGCGACGCTCTATGCGGCCGAGTCGATGCGGCTGACGACCCGGCTCATGCAGATGGCATCCTGGCTGCTGCTGCAGCGGGCGCTCGCCAACGGCGAAATGACATCGGACCAGGTGGACAGCGAAAAAAGCAAGATCCGCCTCGACACGATCTCGCCGGCTGCCGATCTGGAAAACTGGAACAATCTGCCCGAACGGTTCCGGGCGCTGGTTCACCGGTCGCTGCGCCTGCAGGCGCGCATGCAGCGCATGGATCTCGATCTTGGCGCCGACGATGCCGCCCGGTTCGACGACATCTCCGCCGACAATCCGGTCAACACGCAGATCAACCTGCTCAAGACGGCCTTTGGTGACCGGTGACCCTCTGGTCCGCCGTCCGATCACGCGCCGATACCGGCTGAAAACTATTTGTTCCTTTGTTTCAGCGCGGCGCTGTAATATGGCGCGCAGGGCAATGGCAGGGGCATTTTCGGGGATATCGGCATGACACGACGCTACTTCGGCACGGACGGGATTCGCGGCACCGCCAACAAGTCGCCGATGACGCCGGAGATCGCGATGAAGGTGGGCATGGCCGCCGGCGTCGCCTTCCAGCGCGGCCGGCACCGCCACCGCGTGGTGATCGGCAAGGACACCCGCCTGTCCGGCTACATGATCGAGAACGCGCTGGTTGCCGGCTTCACCGCCACGGGCATGGACGTGTTCCTTCTCGGCCCGGTGCCGACGCCGGGCGTTGCCATGCTGACGCGGTCGCTGCGCGCCGATATCGGCGTGATGATCTCGGCGTCGCACAACGCCTTCCAGGACAATGGCATCAAGCTGTTCGGGCCGGACGGGCACAAGCTGTCCGACGAGATCGAGATGAAGATCGAGCGGCACATGAACGAGGATCTGTCGGGCAAGATGGCCAAACCGGCCGACATCGGCCGGGCCAAGCGCGTCGATGGCGATCTGTTCCGCTACATCGAGTTCGCCAAGCGGACCTTCCCGCGCGCCATGTCGCTGTCCAAGCTGCGCGTCGTCGTCGATTGCGCCAATGGCGCGGCGTACAAGGCCGCACCCTCCGCGCTTTGGGAACTGGGCGCCGATGTGGTGCCCATCCACGACAAGCCCGACGGCATGAACATCAACCGCGATTGCGGCTCGACCAACCCCAACTCGCTGCGTGCCAAAGTGCTGGAAGTGCGCGCCGATCTCGGCATCGCGTTCGATGGCGATGCTGACCGCATGCTTATCGTCGACGAAAAGGGCACGGTGGTCGATGGCGACCAGTTGATGGCCACGATCGCCGATGACTGGAAGCGCAACGAGATGCTGCGCGGCGGCGGGATCGTCGCGACGGTGATGTCCAATCTCGGCCTGGAACGCTATCTCGATGCGCAGGGGCTGGCACTGGCGCGCACCAAGGTGGGCGACCGCTATGTGGTCGAGCACATGCGCGCGCATGGCTACAATGTCGGCGGCGAGCAATCGGGACACATCATCCTGTCCGATTATGCGACGACCGGCGACGGGCTGATCAGCGCCTTGCAGATCATGGGCTGCATCGTCGGAAGCGGAAAACCGGCAAGCGAGGTGTGCGCCAAGTTCGAGCCGGTGCCGCAGGTACTCAAGAATGTGCGGTTCGGCGGCGGCAAGCCGCTGGAAGACAAGCGGGTCAAGAGCGCTGTCGACGATGCCCGCGAAAAGCTCGGCAATACGGGCCGTCTCGTCATCCGCCCGTCGGGCACCGAGCCGCTGATCCGCGTGATGGCCGAGGGCGACGATCCGGTGCTGGTCGAGAGCGTTGTCGACGGGATCGTCGGCGTCATCGCCGATCTGAAGACGGCCGCCTGAACAAACCTTCCGCACATCGCTCCGCCGGCGCGCAGGTGCCTGTCAGTGCTCGTTGTCGCCTGTTCATGGTCAACAAACATGGTCAACAGACACGGTTAAGTGCACTTTAACCTTTCATGGTCATTCTTCCCGAGAGCTTTAACCTTGCCCGCAGACGAACATGCCGGGTTGTTCGAGGGAACGAGTATGAACCATGCAGCCATGAAACTTGCTGCGTCGGCCGCCATGGTGGTCACGCTTGGCATGTCCGCAAACGCGGCCGACATCATAGAGCCGGTCGTCATCGAGACGCCGGTGCATTACCCCGAAGCCGTTCCGGCCAAGGTGTCAGGCTGGTACATCCGTGGCGATGTGGGCTATCTTTGGAGCGACTTTCGCGGCGCGGACTATCTGACCTACGGCGCGGGCGTTGCCGGTCATCCCGGCCTGCTGGAGGGTGAACTCAAGGGCTCGTTGTCCGTCGGCGGCGGCGTCGGCTACCAGATCAGCCATTATCTGCGCACCGATCTGACGCTCGACTACAACTTCAAGTCCGATTTCACCGGTACCTCGTCCGGCACCTGCACGATCGTCGGCGGCGGCGGACCCGCGGCTTGCTCGTCCACCGACACCACCGGCTACCACGCCTGGACGCTGCTGGCGAACGCCTATGTCGATCTGGGCACCTACAAGGGCATCACCCCCTATGTCGGCGCAGGTCTCGGCGGCGTCTACATGAAGTGGGACGATCTGAACAACACGATCGGGCCGGGCTTCGACCAGTCGGGCACGATCACCCACAGCGGTACGTCCGACTGGCGCTTTGCCTACGCGCTGATGGCCGGTGCCTCCTATGCGGTCAACCATCGGCTGTCGGTCGATCTCGGCTATCGCTACAAGCACATTTCCGGCGGACGCATGTTCGAATATGCCAGCGCCACCGGCCCGGGCTTCGACCGCGCGATCAATGTCCACGAAGTGCGGGCAGGCCTGCGCTACAAGTTCGGCGAATCGCACCAGCCCTACACGCCGCCGCCGCCGGTCTACGAGCCGCCGGTCGTCTACAAGTAAGCGGCCTTCCGCCATCATCGCAGAAGCCCGGCTGTCCTGCAGCCGGGCTTTTTGCCGTCTGCCCAGGCGGTGATGCCGATGCGTACGACCGGTAGCGTTTGTTCGGGCCGGTCTGCACCGGGTTCCACGAGCCGTCGGCCGGCTGGCGGTTTTTTCCGTAGGCGGGAGTGTGTGACGGTGACGGCTGATAGAACCTGACCAGCTCATGATGTTTTGTCCATCATGACCAACCATCGACATCAACGCTGAACTTGCCCCGTGGCTATCCCGCCGTGGGCTTTTTTGTCGGTCTCAAACTGGTTTCGTCGATACGCGTGTCAGCCATGCCCATGCAAGGAGCTGTTAGGGGGAGTTGCCTTTCCGGACAGCTTGCTGATTATTTGGAGCTGATCCCAGCCAATCGAGCCGAGCGCATGTCCAACAATTCTGATCAATCTTCGCCCGTTTCACTGCGCGAGATGGAGCAGCGGGTGGCGCGACTCGAGGATGATGAGCTGGCAGCCGCGCGCAAACTCTACAATCACGCCCGTTGGATGGTGTCGCTGTTCATTGTGTTCATCAGCGTGATATTCGCGACGGTCGCGTTCATTCAGTTGTCCCAGTCAAATACGTACTTTGAGCAGATCGAGGCCGTTCTCGATCAAGGTCGAGAGGACATTGAAAAACTGACCGGGGGCGCTGGGTTTACCGGATACAGGCTTGACGGTGAATTCATCGACAACAATTTTCAAATGTATTGGAATGGTAGAAGTATTTATAGCGAAGATCGAAAGGCCGCTGAGCTTGTTTTTATTGGTAACATGTCAATGTATTCTATCGATGATCGGGTTGGTGATCTGGTGCTATCCGGAATTGAGTGGGATCATCAATCAATATTCACTCGTGTGTTCAGTGACTTGAGGGAAGATAGCCCATTGTTCTACAGGGCAATTTTGAGTAATGCGTCCCGGCCAACTGTCGTCAAAGAGGTATCTCCTGTCGGACAAACCGTCGGGGTCGTAATGCCTTTCCGGTATCGAGCAGAGTTCAACAGTTGCGATCAGTATGACAGGTTTGTGGCAATCGTACGTGGTGATCCGCCGCATCTGAGGACGGTGTTCACGCCCTTGTTTGCAAATGCAGTGCGGCCAGTTGGTCCGACTGACATCGCGGTCGAGCTGGTCGAGACGTTTCCGTTCCCCGAATGCGACTTGCTGCCAGCGTCTTTCAGCGTGCGCGAACTCATGCAGGAAGGCGAGACGGAGCAGTAGTTTGGATTGCGTCGATGCCGAAGCCTTTGCGGCCCCTTTTTGATTGCCAAGTACGATTTTGTTTCTTTCATGTTCCGTTGTTGAACAGGGATGGATGCCATGCCGCAGCGCACCCGAAAATTGGAGCGCCGGGGCTGGTATCGGCACCCCCGGCACCGCGATCCCGATGACGGGCTGTTCTGGCAGTGCCGCCTGAAGATGGGGCGCGTGCACCGCGGGCCGACCGGCTGGGTCTGGACCAGTTATTGCGGCGATCGTGCTTGGGGTTTGAAGGCGAGCAAGGAAGAGGCCAAGCGCGAGGTCGAGAAGCGCGCCGATCTGGGCCGAATCACCGCGCAGTGCTGGCCGAAGGGTTGACCGGTGGCCTTGGCAGGTTCACCCGGTCGGATGATGGAACATCCATGCAACCTGCTGTGTCAGTTCTGTGCCACTTTTCCCGACATGTTCATGCACCGTTCGTCCCAAACCTGCAAAACTTGCACGGTAAGAGACCATCAGACTTGAAGGAATGCAAGGGTTCCGGTATGCGCGGCGGCGGGACACCTCCCCCCAACGGGAGGCAGCTATCTGAAAGGGTAGAGACATGACAGCTGACCCCGTCAAGCCGGACATTCGTCCGGCCAATATCCGTTTTTCATCCGGCCCCTGCGCGAAGCGTCCGAACTGGTCTGCCGACCGGCTCGAAACGGCTCCGCTTGGCCGTTCCCACAGATCCAGGATCGGCAAGGCCCGGCTCCAGCTGGCGATCGAGCTGACGCGCGAGTTGCTGCGCGTTCCGGACGATTACCGCATCGGCATCGTGCCGGCGTCCGACACCGGAGCCGTCGAGATGGCCATGTGGTCGCTGCTCGGCGCGCGCGGCGTCGACATGGTTGCCTGGGAGAGTTTCGGCTCGGGCTGGGTGACCGATGTCGTCAAGCAGCTCAGGCTGGACGATGCGCGCACGATCTCGGCCGATTATGGCGAACTGCCGGACTTGTCTCAGATCGATTTCGACCGCGATGTCGTCTTCACCTGGAACGGCACGACATCGGGCGTGCGCGTGCCGGACGGCGACTTCATCCCGGCCGACCGGCAAGGCCTGACGATCTGCGACGCCACGTCGGCCGCTTTCGCCCAGCGGCTTGATTTCGCCAAGCTCGATGTCACCACTTTCTCCTGGCAGAAAGTGCTGGGCGGCGAGGGCGGCCATGGCGTCATCATCCTTTCGCCGCGTGCCGTCGAACGCCTCGAAGCCTACACGCCGGCCTGGCCGCTGCCGAAGATCTTCCGCCTGACCAAGGGCGGCAAGCTGATCGAGGGCATCTTCAGGGGCGAGACGATCAACACGCCCTCCATGCTGTGCGTCGAGGACTATATCGATGCGCTTCAATGGGCCAGATCGATCGGCGGGCTGGACGCGATGATCGCCCGCGCCGACGCCAATCTCGATGCCATCCAGTCCTTTGTCGACAGTGTCGACTGGCTGGAGAATCTCGCCGCCGATCCGCAGACGCGCTCCAACACGTCCGTGTGCCTGAAGATCACCGACCCGGCTGTCACGGCCATGGACGAGGCCGGGCAGGCCGCGTTCGCCAAGGCGATGGTCTCGGCGCTGGACGCCGAAGGCGCGGCACTCGACATCGGCGCCTATCGCGACGCGCCGCCGGGCCTGCGCATCTGGGCCGGCGGCACTGTCGAGACCGCCGATCTCAAGGCGCTGATGCCCTGGCTGCAATGGGCTTTCGACATGCAGAAGGCGTCGCTCAAACAGGCGGCCTGATTCCCCTTGCGCCATCCCCTCGTGCTTCGAGGCTCGCAACCATTCCCTCATCGTGAGGTGCGAGCGTAGCGAACCTTGAAGGGCGCGGGAATGGCTGCTCACACCTCAGCATGAGGGGATGGATCAGTTGCCGAAGGCTCGCCATCCCGTTCCAAACACACAGGAAAAGACCCGTGACAAAACCCCGTGTTCTCGTTTCCGACAAACTGTCGCCCACCGCCGTTCAGATCTTCCGGGATCGCGGCGTCGACGTCGATTTCCACCCCGACCTTGGCAAGGACAAGGACAGGCTGCTGGAGGTGATCGGCCAGTATGACGGCCTCGCCATTCGCTCGGCGACCAAGGTGACTGAAAAGCTGATCGCCGCAGCCGACAATCTCAAGGTGGTCGGCCGCGCCGGAATCGGCGTCGACAATGTCGACATTCCCGCCGCATCGCGCCGCGGCATCATCGTCATGAACACGCCGTTCGGCAATTCCATCACCACCGCCGAACATGCGATTTCGATGATGCTCGCCGTCGCGCGGCAGATTCCGGCCGCGGACATCTCCACCCGCGCCGGCAAGTGGGAAAAATCGAAATTCATGGGCGTCGAGATCACCGGCAAGACACTGGGCGTGATCGGCTGCGGCAATATCGGTTCGGTCGTCGCCCAGCGCGCGATCGGGCTGAAGATGAACGTCATCGCGTTCGACCCTTTCCTGTCGGAAGAGCGCGCCATGGATCTGGGCGTCGAGAAGGTGGAACTGGATGAACTTCTCGAGCGTGCCGACTTCATCACGCTGCACACGCCGCTGACCGACAAGACGCGCAACGTGATCGACGCCGCCGCCATCGGGAAGATGAAGGACGGCGTGCGCATCATCAACTGCGCGAGGGGCGGGCTCGTCGACGAGGCGGCTCTTGCGGAGGCGCTCAAGGCCGGCAAGGTGGCCGGCGCCGGCATCGATGTGTTCGAGATCGAGCCTGCGACCGAAAGCCCGCTGTTCGAGATCCCCAATGTCGTCTGCACGCCGCATCTGGGCGCCTCGACCACCGAGGCGCAGGAGAATGTGGCGCTGCAGGTGGCCGAGCAGATGAGCGACTATCTGGTCAAGGGCGCGGTGACGAATGCGATCAACATGCCGTCGATCAGCGCCGAGGAAGCGCCGATCCTCAAGCCGTTCGTCAAACTGGCCGAGGTGCTCGGCGCCTTCGTCGGCCAGGTCGCCGAGTCGGCCATTCTCGAAGTGGAGATCCTCTATGACGGCTTGACGGCGGAGCTGAACACAAAGGCGCTGACCAGCGCGACGCTGGCCGGCTTGATCCGGCCGCAGGTGGCCGATGTCAACATGGTCTCCGCGCCTGTCATGGTCAAAGAGCGCGGCGTCATCGTCTCGGAGGTCAAGCGCGACAAGTCGGGCGTGTTCGACGGCTACATCAAGCTGACCGTCAAGAGCGCCAACCAGACCCGCTCGGTGGCCGGCACGGTCTTCGCCGACGGCAAGCCGCGCTTCATCCAGATCAAGGGTATCAATCTGGACGCCGAGATCGGCCGCAACATGGTCTATACGACCAACAATGACGCGCCGGGCATCATCGGCATTCTGGGCACGACCTTCGGCGACAATGGCGTCAACATCGCCAACTTCCAGCTTGGCCGCAACCGGCCCGGCGGCGATGCGATCGCGCTTTTGTATGTCGACGATCCGGTGCCCGAACACGTGCTCGACAAGGTGCGCGGGTTCCCGGAAATCCTGTCGGCCAAGCCGCTGGTGTTCGACGTCTAGGATTGGATAGCGTGATCCGGCCGCTCAGCCTTGACCGGCCGGCTTGCGTTCCGCCAGCCAGATGCCGCCGATCACCAGGACCATGGCGATGGCGTGGTGCACGCCGAACACCTCGCCGAGGATCAGGACGGCCATGACGGTGCCGATCACGGGGACCAGATTGACGAACAGGCCCGCCCTGTTTGAGCCGATCATCTCGACGCCGCGCATGAAGAAGACCTGGGCGAAGATGGCGGGGAAGACGGCGGTGTAGATGGCGACGAGCCAGCCCTGCATGTCCGGCACGATGCCCGCCGGCGAGCGCCACTCGAGAAAGGCAAACGGCCAGGACACGACCATGGCGGAAAACGCCATGGCAAGCATCATCGATTTCCAGTGCAGGTCGGGCTTGTAGCGCAGCGCCACCGAATAGCCGGCATAGAGCAGGCATGCCAGCGCCATGAAGGCATCGCCCCGGTTGATGACCAGTCCGACAAGCTGATCGAGACTGCCGTTGGACGCAACGAAGGCGATGCCGATCAGCGACAGGAGAAAACCGACGATCTGCGCCGGGGTCACGCGGGTCCGAAAGACCGCGAAATTGAGCAGGAAGATGAACATGGGAATGCCGGCCTGCCAGATCGCCACATTGATCGCCGATGTGTGGTTGAGCGCCGAATAGAGCGCGACGTTGAAGCCGGCAAAACCGGTTGCGCCGTAAATGAACAGCAGCGGCAGGTGCCGCACGATCTTTTGCCGGTCGGCCCAGAATTGCGGGCCGGCAATGACCAGAAGGATCGTGAAGGCCATCATCCAGCGCACGCTGGTCAGGATCATCGGCGAGATGTGGCCGACGGCGAGCTTGCCGGCCACCGCATTGCCGCCCCAGAAGATGGTGGTCATCACCAAAAGCAGATAGGCGAGGCGGTTGACCTGGGCGGTCGGTGCGTCCTGGGCCGGCATGAAGGCTCCGTGTTCGGCGGTCGGACGGCCTACATGGCGCAGCATCGGCCGATTTGCGAGGAAAAACCCGTCACCGAGGCAATTCGCCGGCGTCGCGGCCTCGCGCTTTGGCTCCGGCGCGTTTATAGACGGCCCGTTTGTTTCAAACCGGCAAGGGGAAGACGGCGGCATGGCCAATGTGGTGGTTGTCGGCTCGCAATGGGGCGACGAAGGCAAGGGCAAGATCGTGGACTGGCTGTCCGAGCGCGCCGATGTGGTGGTGCGCTTCCAGGGCGGGCACAATGCCGGCCACACGCTGGTGGTCGACGGCACGGTCTACAAGCTCTCGCTACTGCCCTCGGGCGTCGTTCGCGAGGGCAAGATGAGCGTCATCGGCAATGGCGTTGTTTTCGACCCGCACGCCTTTGTCGCAGAGCTTGGCCGGCTGGCCGAGCAGGGCGTCGATATCGGTCCCGACCGGTTGCGCATTGCCGAGAACACCGCGCTGATCCTGTCGGTGCATCGCGAACTGGACGCGCTGCGCGAGGACGCGGCGTCCAATTCGGGCACCAAGATCGGCACGACCCGGCGCGGCATCGGCCCGGCCTATGAGGACAAGGTGGGCCGCCGCGCGGTTCGCGTCATGGATCTGGCCAACATGGAGACGCTGCCGGCCAAGGTCGACCGGCTGCTGACACACCACAATGCGCTGCGACGCGGCCTGAACCAGCCCGAGATCGGCCATGATGCGCTGATGGAGGAGTTGTCTTCGGTCGCCGATGCGATCCTGCCGTTTGTGGACAGGGTCTGGAAGGTGCTCGACGACAAGCGCCGTGCCGGCGCGCGCATCCTGTTCGAGGGCGCGCAGGGCACTTATCTGGACATCGATCACGGCACCTATCCGTTCGTGACCTCCTCCAACACCATCGCCGGCCAGGCGGCGACCGGATCGGGCATGGGTCCTGGCGCCATCGATTATGTGCTGGGCATCACCAAGGCCTACACGACGCGTGTCGGCGAGGGGCCATTCCCGACCGAACAGGACAATGAGGTGGGCCAGTATCTTGGCGAACGCGGCCACGAGTTCGGCGTCGTCACCGGACGCAAGCGCCGCTGCGGCTGGTTCGATGCGGTGATGGTGCGCCAGGCGGTTGCGGTCAACGGCATCACCGGCATCGCGCTGACCAAGCTCGACGTGCTCGACGGCATGGAGGAGATCAAGGTGTGTGTCGGCTACGAGCTGGACGGCGCGCGGATCGACTATCTTCCGGCGAGCCAGGGCGCGCAGGCGCGGCTGACGCCGGTCTATGAGACGCTGGAAGGATGGAGCGGGACGACCGCAGGCGCGCGGTCCTGGAACGATCTTCCCGCGCAAGCGGTCAAATATGTGCGTCATGTCGAAGAACTGATCGGCGCGCCGGTGGCCATTTTGTCCACCTCTCCGGAGCGGGACGACACGATACTTGTGACCGACCCGTTTCAAGACTAGTTTGGCACCTCAAGAACGGGCGCATAGCGGATTGAATTCATGGCAGATTTTGCTGCGATTCTGAAAAAGACCCTCGACAAGATGGGGGAAACGACGCCGGAGGTGCGCGCCCAGGTCTATGACAAGGCGCGCCAGACGGTGCAGCGGCAGATCGACGCCATGGCCAGCCAGCCGCCGCAGGCGGCCATCGACCGACAGTTCGAGAAACTCGAATCGGCGATCGCCGAAATCGAGGCCGGCTATGCGGCGCCGATCCCGGACGAGGTACCAGCAGACGCCGAGCCGGACCAGCCGCCCGCCGCAGAGCCGGAACCGGCCGAACCGGACCAGCCTGCCGAACCGGAAGCCACGGTCGAGCCGGAGCCCGCGCCGGAAGCCGTGTTCGTTGGCGAAACGGTGCCCGAGGCCGAGCCCGAACCAGAGCCGGATGAGGCGTCGGAGCTCGAACCAGAGCCGGATGCGGCGCCGGAGCCCGAACCCGAAGGTGCCGCGGACACCGTTGCCGAGCAGCCGGCCGATCCTTGGCAGGCGCCTTCGGCTGACGTGTCGGCGGATGAGACGGTTTTCGACGAACCGGTCGTGCCCGACGCGCCGTCTTTCGATACGCCGGCCGAACCGGACCCCACCGTCGACGATGTGATTTCATCGCTCGACGACGTGGTCGCCGGGCAGGCGGACACGGTTCCAGAAGACCCGTTTGCGCTCGACACGCCGCCCGATGGCGGCGGGCTGGAACGGCCGCCGGATGCCGACGCCGAACCGCCCATGCCGCGCGCCGAGGACCATGACCCGCTGCTCGATTTCCTCAGCGAGGAACGCGAGACCATGGCCGAAGCGGACAGCGACGCCGACCGGGCCGTCGATGTGCTGTTCGGCGAACCGGTCGCCGGCACTGCTCCGGACGTGGCCGCCACGAGCGGAGCCGGCAACGACCTGATCGGCGAGCCGGCCGACGCGGATGTTGCGGAACCGGCGGAAAAGCCCCGCCGCGGCGGCTGGCTGATCGCGGCTGCCGTGCTTGTCGTCCTGCTGGCCGGTGGCGGCTATGCGGCCTATGTCAACCAGGAGCCGCTTCGCGCCTTCCTGTCGGGCCTTGGGGGCACGGCGTCCCAAACCGATGAGGGCGACGTGCCTGTGCGCACGGTGGAAACGACGCCCGTCAATGCGGACAGCGGCGATGCGGGCGAAGATGCGCCCGCCGAAGCGACGCCTCCCGAGACGGTCGATGCCGGCAGCGGCGATGACGGCATCCAGAAGTTCACGCAGCGCCTGACCGAGGATGGCCGCGAGATCGACGAAGGCCCGGCACCGGGGGCGGTCGCCCCCGGCGAGGGCAGTTCGGTTGCCGGCCAGACGGCGGGCAGCGAGGATGCGACCGCGCCCGATGCCGGAACGCCCGGGGCACCGGCCACCGACGCGCAGGACGGCATTGCCGTCGGCCAGCGCACCATTTTCTACGAGGAACGCACCGGAACCCAGCCGGGCACCGCGATGCAAGGTTCGACCGTCTGGTCGGTGGTGCAGGAATCGCCCGGCGGCGATCTGCCGCTCGAACCGGCGATCCGTGCCCAGTCGTCGATCCCGGATCTGGGACTGGCGCTCGAAGTCACCATCCGCCGCAATGGCGATGTGACCTTCCCGGCCAGCCATATCGTCGAACTGTTCTTCACTGTGCCCGACACGTTCGAGGGGCGCGGCATCGCCGATGTGCAGCGCATCACGTTCAAGAACACCGAGCAGGACCCCGGCAGCGCGCTGATCGCGGTGCCCGCGCCGATCGACACCAACATCTTCCTGGTTGCGCTGACCGACGCGCAAACGGCCGTGCAGACCAACACCTCGCTGATGCTCAGTCAGGGCTGGGTCGACATTCCGATGCAGTATGTGTCGGGGCGGCGGGCGCTGATCACGCTGGAAAAGGGCGCGGCGGGCGATGCGGTCTTCCGCGAGGTGTTCGAGGCGTGGGAAGCGGCGCCGCTGGGTGATGCAAGCGGGGGCTGAGCCCCGGCGACAACCTGGTTCCTTGGTACAAAAAAGCCCCCGTCCGGCAAAGGCCAGGCGGGGGCTGTTGGTAGATGCGCTGCCGCTGCCGGACGTTCCCGCTCAGCCCGCGTGTTCGAGCTGGGCCGGCGGCGCGTTCAGCTTGGCGGCGGCCGCGACCATCGCCTTTTGCACTTTTTCGAAGGCGCGGACCTCGATCTGGCGGACGCGCTCGCGCGAGATGTCGAATTCGCCGGAAAGTTCCTCGAGCGTCAGCGGATCCTCGGACAGGCGGCGGGCCTTGAAGATGCGCTGTTCGCGTTCGTTGAGCACCTCCATCGCCTCGCGCAGCATGGCCCGGCGATGGTCCAGTTCGTCCTCCTCGATCAGCATCTTCTCCTGGCTGTCGCTCTCGTCGACGAGCCAGTCCTGCCACTGGCCGCTCTCGCCCTCGGCGGCGCGGATCGGCGCGTTCAGGGAGGCGTCGCCGCTGAGGCGCTGGTTCATCGACAGGACCTCTTCCTCGGAGACCTGAAGGTCGGTCGCGATCTTCTTGACCTGCTCCTCGTTGAGGTCGGCATCGCCCAGTGCCTGGATACGGCTCTTGGCCTTGCGCAGGTTGAAGAACAGCCGCTTCTGGTTGGCGGTCGTGCCCATCTTCACAAGGCTCCACGAGCGCAGGACATATTCCTGGATCGAAGCCTTGATCCACCACATTGCGTAGGTGGCGAGACGGAAACCGCGCTCGGGATCGAATTTCTTGACGGCCTGCATCAGGCCTACATTGCCTTCGGAGACCACCTCGCCCATCGGCAGGCCGTAGCCGCGATAGCCCATGGCGATCTTGGCGACCAGTCGCAGATGCGAGGTCACAAGCTTGTGGGCGGCGTCGGTGTCGTCATGCTCGTGATAGCGCTTGGCGAGCATGTATTCCTCGTCGGGCTGAAGCATCGGAAAGCGGCGGATTTCCTCCATGTACCGCGAAAGTCCGTTACTGCCGCCGGCAAGGCTCGGTAGTGTGTTCTGGGCCATAGTTAGCACCCTTTCTCCCATGATGGCTCCCGCAGAAATGCGGCAAGCAAGAGGCATATGCGCCAATTCATGCACGCCTATGCCGCCGCTGAACGCGGCTTTGCGCTATAAATGGTGGCGAATGCCAATGATTTCAAGTGTTTCTAGATGCGCCTCAATTCCTCGGCGACACGTGCCATGTCGGCAGGCATGGCGACCTCGAACCGCATCAGATCGCCGGTCGAGGGATGGATGAAGGCGAGCGTCCTGGCGTGCAGCGCCTGCCGGCCGAGCGCCTCGACCGCCGCGCGTGCCGTTTCGGGCACCGCGCGCGCCTTGGAGCGGAAGCCGGCGCCGTAGACGTCATCGCCGATCAGCGGATGGCCGATATGGGCCATGTGCACGCGGATCTGGTGGGTGCGGCCCGTTTCCAGCGTGCAGGCGACAAGGCTGGCGACGGGTTTCGCCGGCGGGCCGAAGCGCGTCTCCACCGAAAAACGGGTCACGGCGTGGCGCGCGTCCGGCTGGCTTTCGGAGACGACGGCCTGTTTGGTGCGGTCGCTGCCGGACCGGCCGAGATGGGTGGCGATCGTGCCGGCGTTCCGGTCCGGCGCGCCCCAGACCAGCGCCTGATAGGTCCGTTCCATGGCGCCGGTGCGGCCGTGGTCGGCAAACTGCCCGGACAGGTGCTTGTGGGCGGCGTCGGTCTTGGCGACGACCATGACGCCGCTCGTGTCCTTGTCGAGCCGGTGCACGATGCCCGGGCGCTTGACGCCGCCAATGCCCGACAAGGTGTCGCCGCAATGGTGGATCAGCGCGTTGACCAGGGTTCCGGTCGGGTTGCCGGAGCCGGGATGGACGACCATGCCGGCCGGCTTGTCGATGACGATCAGCGTATCGTCCTCGTACACCACCGAAAGCGCGATGGCCTCGGCCTGTGGCTCGGGATCGGCGGGCGGCGGCAGGTCGATGCGCGCGACATCGCCTTTGCGCATCGAGCGTCGCGGCTCGCGCACCACGGTGTCGTTGACCGTCACGCGCCCGTCCTCGATCAGCGCCTTCAGGCGGCTGCGGGAAACCGTGCCGTCCAATGCGGCGGCGAGAAACCGGTCCAGGCGCTGGCCGGCATCGTCGGGCCCGGCGGTCACGTCTTCCATTTTGCCGCGTTCCTCTGTAGGGCAGGGCCATTGTCTGCCGGTGCTATCGGGCGCCGGCGCCGCAATCAATAGGACCGAGATGAACCAGTTGCCGCCGGAGCTTGCCGACGAAGCGCCGCTCGATCCCGCCGCCGAGCGCGTGCGGCGCAAGATGGTGCGCCTCCTGGCCGTGTCGATCGGCATCATGTTCGTCGGTGTCTTCGCCGTGCTGGCGGCGATCGTCTGGCAATTGGGCGAGGCGACCACATCTTCGCTGACGCGCGGCGATCTGATCGTGCCGGACGGTTTCGCGGTCCTTGAGAGCGATCTGACGGCCGATGCCATCATGCTGCGCGGCACGGACGGCAACGGCGCGCAGCGGGCCTTGATCTTCGACCGCGCCTCGGGGACGCTGACCGGCGATTTCGCGATCATCGCCGGCGATGGTGTGCCGTCCGCCCGTTAGACCCAAATTGTCGCATTCTCGACAGAAATTTCGTCGTCAACGCCAAATTGATTTGATTGTACCCCTTTACAACCGGGGGCGATGTTCGATTTGATGAGGGTGTCGGCGGTATGGAAGTTTTCGCCGGCGACGGGGTTCAAAAAGCGGAGTGGAAAGCCATTTCCAGAGGCGCAGCAGTCAAGTTCGACGGTGTTCAGAAAAGCTACGACGGTGAAACGCTCGTCGTCAAAGACCTCAATCTCGATATCGCCCGGGGCGAATTCCTGACAATGCTTGGGCCTTCGGGCTCCGGCAAGACCACCTGCCTGATGATGCTGGCCGGTTTCGAGCCGGCGACGCATGGCGAGATCTATCTCAACGAGCAGGGCATCAACAATGTGCCGCCGCACAAGCGCGGCATCGGCATGGTGTTCCAGAATTACGCTCTGTTCCCGCACATGTCGGTGGCCGAGAATCTCGCGTTCCCGCTGCAGGTGCGCGGGGTCGGCAAGGCCGAACAGGAAGACCGCATCAGGCGGGCCCTCGACATGGTCGAACTGGGCGC
Organism: Oceaniradius stylonematis; assembly: GCF_003149475.2. Lineage (GTDB taxonomy): Bacteria > Pseudomonadota > Alphaproteobacteria > Rhizobiales > Rhizobiaceae > Roseitalea > Roseitalea stylonematis. The sequence continues at coordinate 519,123 of NZ_QFWV02000008.1, read as the reverse complement.
GTTCGGCGGCCGGCGGCCGGCGCAGCTTTCGGGCGGCCAGCAGCAGCGCGTCGCGGTGGCGCGCGCGCTCGTGTTCGATCCCGAACTGGTGCTGATGGACGAGCCGCTGGGCGCGCTCGACAAGCAGCTGCGCGAGCAGATGCAGTACGAGATCAAGCACATTCACGAAAATCTTGGCGTCACCATCGTCTATGTGACGCACGACCAGACCGAAGCGCTGACCATGTCGGATCGTGTGGCGGTCTTCAATGACGGCGTGATCCAGCAATTGTCGTCGCCCGACGTTCTTTATGAGAGCCCGCAAAACTCCTTCGTCGCCCAGTTCATCGGCGAGAACAACAAGCTTTCGGGCGAGGTTGTCGCGATGGACGGCGCCAATTGCGAGGTGCGGCTCGACGATGGAACGCTGCTGGTTGCCGATCCGGTCAATGTCAAGGGCGCCGGCAGCAGGACCACGGTTTCGCTGCGGCCCGAGCGGATCGAACTGGCGCCATCCGACGAGCCGGAAAACGTGCTCGACGGCAAGATCGAGGAACTGATCTATCTGGGCGATCACATTCGCGTGCGCATGAACGTGGCCGGCAATGACGAGTTCATCGTCAAGGTCCGCAACCGGCGCGACAAGCGGCCGATCTCGGAAGGCGACATGGTCAAGGTCGGGTGGTCGGCCTCGGACTGCAAGGCGCTCGACGCCGTGGCGTGAGCGCGCAACGAAATTGACCGCGGGCAGTGGTGCCCGGGGCAATGGGGACAGCGCGTTCGGCCATCCGCCGGGGCTGTCCCGGACAAAAAAGGGAGCAATCAATGAAACTCAAGTCAATTCTCATGGCGACCGCGGCGGCTGGCGTGCTGGCTTTGCCGGCGTTTGCCGAAGGCGACATGTCGCTGGCCGAGGCGCCCTGCGAGAACTGCGCCGATGAACTGACCGTCGTCTCCTGGGGCGGCGCCTATCAGAATTCGCAGATCAAGGCCTATTCGGAGCCCTATGCCGAGGCGACGGGCGTCACCTTCGTTTGGGACGAATCCTCGGCCGAGGCCGTTGCCAAGCTGCGCGCCATGAGCGAAGCCGGCAACGTGACCTGGGACGTCGTCGATGTGGTGGCTTCGGATGCAATCCGCCTGTGTGACGAGGGTCTTGCGATCGAGATCGACGGCGCGACCGAACTGGCCCCCGCTCCGGACGGCACGTCGGCCGACGATGATTTCGGCGTGCTGCGCGTCAACGACTGCTTCGTGCCGCAGATCGTTTATTCGACGACATTCGGCTATCGCACCGATGTGGCCGAGTGGAACGGTGCCGTGCCCGATGACATCTGCGACATCTTCGACCTGGAAACCTTCCCGGGCAAACGGTCACTGCAGAGGCGTCCGATCGACAACATGGAATGGGCGACATACTGCAACGGCACACCGAAAGATGAAATCTACGATGTGCTGAGCACCGACGAGGGTATCGCAGCCGCGCTCGCCAAGCTCGACACGATCAAGGACCAGGTCGTCTGGTGGACGGCCGGTGCCGAGACGCCGCAGCTGCTGGCCGACGGCGAAGTCGTGATGGGTTCGACGTTCAACGGCCGCTTGTTCTCGGCGATCGCCGAGCAGGACCAGCCCATCGCCATGATGTGGGACATGCAGTCGTTCGACCTTGACGGCTGGATCATTCCGGAGGGCCTGGACGAGGCACGCCTCAACCGCGCCAAGCACTTCCTGAAGTTCGCCACCGACACGCAGCGTCTGGCGGACCAGGCCAAGTACATCTCCTACGGCCCGGCTCGTGCATCGTCCGCGCCGCTGGTGGGCACCCATGCCGAGCTTGGCATCGACATGGCGCCGCACATGCCGACCGATCCGGCGAACGCTGCCAACGTCCACAATTACGACTACACCTGGTGGGCCGACAATCGCGACGACATCGACGCGAAATTCCAGGCCTGGCTGGTTCAGTAAGGCCAACGACAACCGGACACGGCGCCCCGCGCCGTGTCCGATCCAGATTTTGAGAGCATTTTCTGACGACCCGGATATTCAGCGGGGATTGCGATGAGCAGCGCCACCGACACACCGACCGATGCAATTGCGGGCGACGGCATCGTGCGCGCCGCCGATGGAACCCCGCTCAAGCGCAGCCTGGCGCGCGCGCTGCGCCGCGAAAAGCTGCGGTCCTTCCTGCTGATCGCGCCGCTTCTGGCCTTCGTCGTCATTTCCTTTCTTTTGCCGATCGCCGACATGCTGTTCCGGTCGGTCGAGAACAACATCGTCCGGGACACGATTCCGGAGACCGTGCAGACGCTGGCCTCTTGGGACGCCGACAGCGGCGAACTTCCGGACGAGCGCGTCTTTGCGGCCCTTTACCGCGATCTGCAGATCGCCGTTGAAAAACGGATTCACACCCGGCTCGGCTCGCGGTTGAACTATGAAAAATCCGGCATGTCGGGCCTGTTCCGCAAGACCGGGCGGGAGGTGCGCCGGTTGGAGGCCGAAGGGCCTTTCAGGGAGCGGTTCATCGAGATCGACGAGGATTGGGCCGATATCGAGGTCTGGGCGGTGATCAAGCGCTACAGCCCGCCCTATACGCCGGGCTACTTCCTCAACGCGGTGGATGCGGAACTGACCGCCGAGGGCGTCGAGATGAAGCCGGAGAACGAGCGCATCTATCTGACGCTGTTCTGGCGCACGCTCGTGATGAGCCTGATGATCACGCTGTCGTGCCTGCTGCTCGGTTATCCGATCGGCTATCTTCTGTCGCACCTTCCGGCACGCTCGGCCAACCTTCTGATGATCCTGGTGCTGCTGCCGTTCTGGACCTCGCTTCTGGTGCGCACCTCGGCCTGGAAGGTGCTCCTGCAGCAGCAGGGGGTGATCAACGATTTCCTCGTCTGGATCAACCTGATCGACGATGCCGGGCGGTTGGTGATGATCAACAACCAGACCGGCACGATCATCGCCATGACGCACATCCTCCTGCCGTTCATGATCCTGCCGCTCTATTCGGTGATGCAGACCATCTCGCCGTCCTATGTGCGCGCCGCCAAGAGCCTTGGCGCGAGCGACTGGACGGCATTCTGGCGGGTCTATTTCCCGCAGACCGTGCCGGGCATCGGCGCCGGCGCGATCCTCGTCTTCATTCTGGCGATCGGCTACTACATCACACCCGAACTGGTCGGCGGCACAAGCGGTATCTTCATATCCAACCGCATCGCCTATCACATATCGACGAGCCTGAACTGGGGACTGGCGGCCGCGCTGGGCACCATCCTTTTGCTGCTCGTCATGGCGCTGTTCTATGTCTATGACCGGATCGTCGGCATCGACAATGTGAAGCTGGGCTAGGGAGCAGCAAACATGTCATCACCCTTGCCGCCCTATGCCTCGACGCTGCAGCTCACCTGGTTCTATGCGTTCCGGGTCATTTGCGGGCTGATCTTCTTCTTCCTGATCTTTCCGATCCTGGTGATCGTGCCGCTGTCGTTCAACGCGGAGAACTTCTTCACCTTCACGCCGGGCATGCTGCGGCTCGATCCGGATGCCTACTCGTTCAAGCACTATGTCGACTTCTTCACCAACCCGGACTGGCAGCAGGCGCTCTACAATTCGGTGACGATCGCGCCGGCTGCGACGATCCTGGCCACGGTGCTCGGTACGCTGGCGGCGATCGGCCTTTCCCAGGCGCATGTGCCCTACAAGTCGGCGATCATGGCGATCCTGATCTCGCCGATGATCGTGCCGTTGATCATCTCGGCGGCGGGTATGTATTTCTTCTATTCGCGGCTCGGGCTCCAGGGCACCTATATCGGCGTCGTGCTCGCCCACGCGGCGCTCGGCACGCCGTTCGTGATCATCACCGTGACGGCGACGCTGGTCGGCTTCTACCGGTCTCTGGTGCGCGCGGCGGCGAGCATGGGCGCCGATCCGGTGACGACCTTCTTCAAGGTGCAGATGCCGCTGATCATGCCCGGCGTCATTTCAGGGGCGCTGTTTGCCTTCATCACCTCGTTCGACGAGGTTGTGGTCGTCCTCTTCCTCGGCTCGGCCAGCCAGAAGACGCTGCCATGGCAGATGTTCATCGGCCTGCGCGAGCAGATATCGCCGACCATTCTCGCCGTCGCCTCGGTGATGGTGGCGCTCTCGATCGCCTTGCTGTTCACGCTGGAGATGCTGCGGCGGCGTTCGGAACGTCTGCGCGGCCTGTCGCCGGGCTGACGCCCCTTTTCGCAGCCGTCCGAACCGGCTAGGTCTGGGCGCATCGAACACGCGTTGCGGGCGTTTCTCCCATGAGCCTCGGGCTTCAGGCGTTTGTCGCCGCCCTGCCGATCCTAGTCGCCGGCCTGCTTCTGGTCGGCCTGCGCATGCCCGCCCGGTCGGCGATGCCGGTGGTCTATGTGGTCGCGGCGCTGCTGGCGCTGTTCGTGTGGCAGGTTCCCGCCCTTCGTGTCGTAGCCGCGTCTCTGCAGGGGCTGGTCATCACCTTCGACATCCTGCTGATCGTCTTCGGCGCGATCCTGCTTTTGAACACGCTCAAACATTCGGGCGCGCTGGCGGTCATCAAGGACAGCTTCTCGGCGATCAGCCCGGACCCGCGCATTCAGATCGTCATCATCGTGTGGATGTTCGGCGCCTTCATCGAGGGGGCGGCAGGGTTCGGCACCGCGGCCGCAATCCTTGCGCCACTGCTCGTCGCGCTTGGCTTTCCCGCCATGGCCGCCGTCATGCTCGGCATGACGCTGCAATCGACCCCGGTGACCTTCGGCGCGGCGGGCACGCCCGTGCTCGTCGGCCTGGCCGGCGGGCTGGACGGGCCGCAGCTCGATGTACTTCTGGCCGAGAACGGGCTCACGCTGGCCGATTATCTGCAACTGGTCACCAATCAGGTCGTCATCTTCCATGGCGTGGCGGGCCTGTTCATCCCGGTGCTGATGGTGTTGATGACCACGCGATTTTTCGGCGCCAACCGGTCGTGGCGCGAAGCGTTGCCGGCTGTGCCCTTTGCACTGTTCGGCGGCGTGGCGTTCGTCGTGCCCTATGCGCTGATCGGCTGGCTCTTGGGGCCGGAGTTCCCGTCCATGATCGGCGGGCTGGCCGGGCTTGCCGTGATAATCATGGCCGCGCGCGCCGGATTTCTGGTGCCGAAGTCGCTCTGGACGTTTCCGCCGCGCGCGGACTGGCCGGTCTACTGGCTGGGATCGGTGCAGGCGGATACGGGGGAGGCGCCGCCCGCCGGCACGCGGCCGTCCCTGTGGCGGGCCTGGGCACCCTATCTGCTGATCGCGATCCTTCTGGTGCTGACGCGTCTGCCGGCGCTTCCCTTCGGCGACTGGCTGAAGTCGCTCCGGATCAGTTTTCCCGACATTTTCGGCACCGGCATTTCGGCGGCCAGCACACCGCTCTATCTGCCGGCCACGGTGTTCATCGCCACCGTTCTCGTCACCTTCTGGCTGCACCGGATGCGGCCGTCGGAGATGGCGCGCGCCTTTGGCGAGAGCACCAGGACGCTGCTCGGTGCCGGTGTCGTCCTGATGTTCACGGTCCCGATGGTGCGCATCTACGTCAATTCGGACTTCAACGAGTTGGCGCTCGCCTCGATGCCGCTTGCCATGGCGGATTGGGTGGCGCAGTCCGTCGGCGGTGTCTGGCCGCTTTTTGCGCCCTCGATCGGCGCGCTTGGCGCGTTCATCGCCGGCTCCAACACGATCAGCAATCTGATGTTCGGCGCCTTCCAGTTCGGTGTGGCCGGGCAATTGTCGATGCCGACGGTCACCGTCGTGGCGCTGCAGGCCGTCGGCGCCGCCGCCGGCAACATGATCGCCATCCACAATGTGGTCGCCGCGTCGGCGACGGTCGGCTATCTGGGCCGGGAAGGGCAGGTGCTGCGCCTGACGCTGGTGCCGACGCTCTATTATGTCACGCTTGTCGGCCTGATGGGGCTGGTGGCGGTCGGCGTGGTATCGACGCCGTGATCCGATCCGGAACCGGCCTGCATGCGGCGCATTGTAACCCGATGCCCTGACCGAAAGGACCTTGTCCATGGCCGTAACCTCCCGCAGCTTCGCCGTGATCGGACTTGGCAGCTTCGGCTCGACCGTCGCCACCGAACTGCAACGCTCGGGCAACACGGTCGCCGGCATCGACATCGATGAGAAGCGTGTCTCGCGGGTCGCTGAACATTTGTCTTCGACGGCCATTCTCGACGCCACCGACGAGGATGCGCTGCGCGAAATCGGCATCGACGGATACGGGGCGGCGATCGTGGCGATCGGCGACGACATAGAGGCGTCGATCCTGACGACGATGAACCTCAAGCTGGTGGGTGTCGAGACGATCTGGGTCAAGGCCGCCGGCAAGGCCCATCACCGCATCCTGTCCAAGCTGGGTGTCGACCGCGTCATCCAGCCCGAACAGGAGATGGGGCGCCACATCGCGCAGATGCTCAACAATCCGGCCGTCCAGGATTATGTGAGTCTCGGCAACGGCTTTCACGTGGTCAACATCCTCGTGCCCGAACGGCTGGAGGGCAAGACGCTCGACGCCTTGAAGATCGGCAAGAGCCACGACCTGCAGCTTCTGGGCCTGATGCGCGGAACCGACTATGTCGATTGCGACAATGGCGGTCTGACATTGCGGGAAAAGGACAAGCTGCTGGTGCTCGGCAAGCGGGCCGATCTGCGCCGATTCGGCGATTCGCTTTAGGCCGCGGCGATGCGATCGGCCATCCGTGGCATGCGCCACCGGTTCACGACAATGCCGCCGCCGATGATCCTGGCAAGCCTATACGGCGTTCTGATCGCCATCGGCGCGGGGGCGTTCAAGCTGCCGTTCGCGACGACCGAGCCGATCACCTGGTCCGATGCGCTGTTCACATCGACATCCGCAGTCACCGTGACGGGGCTGATCGTCGTCGATACGGGCACCGTGCTGAGCCTTTGGGGCCAGATGATCCTGGCTGTGATGATCCAGCTAGGCGGGCTCGGCCTGATGACGTTTGCCGTCTTGGTGTTGCAGGCGCTCGGCCTGCCGGTCGGACTGACGCCGCAGCTCTATCTGCGCGAGGATCTCAACCAGACCTCGATGCGCAACCTGACACGGCTGGTCGGCACGATCCTGCGCGTGGTGCTCGTGTTCGAGGCGGCGGGCGCGGTGCTGCTTGCCTTCTCCTTCGTGCCCGATTTCGGCTGGGGGATGGGCATCTGGCACGCGATCTTCCACTCGATCTCGGCGTTCAACAATGCCGGCTTTTCAACCTTCACGCCCGGCCTTGTGCCCTATTCAGCCGATCCGCTGGTCAACCTCGTCGTGCCGTTGCTGTTCATTGCCGGCGGGCTTGGTTATGTCGTCTTCTCCGATGTTTTCCGGGAACGCGCAAAATGGAGCCGCTACACGCTGCACACCAAGATCATGCTCGCGGGGACGGCCGTCCTGATCCTCTGGTCGGTCGCCATGGTGGCGCTTCTGGAATGGAACAATCCTGCGACGCTGGGCGCCCATGAGTCCGCCGGTGTCAGGGCCATGGTCGCCTGGTTTCAGGCGGTGACGACGCGCACCGCCGGCTTCAACACCACCGACATCGGCGCATTGCACGATTCCACGTCCGTCATGTTCATCTCGCTGATGCTGATCGGCGGCGGATCGACCTCGACCGCTGGCGGTATCAAGGTAACGACCTTCGTCATCATGATTCTCGCCACCATCGCCTTCTTCCGCCGCCGCAGGGAACTGACCGCGTTCGGCCGGTCGATCGGGCTTGAACAGGTGCTCAAGGTGATGGCGCTGACGGCCATCAGCGTCATCCTGGTGTTCGTCGGTGTCTTCGCGATCACCGCCGCCCATGAGGGCGATTTTCTCGACATCGCCTTCGAGGTGGCGAGCGCGTTCGGCACGGTCGGCCTGTCGCGCGGCTTCACCGGCGAACTGAACGAGCCGGGGCGGCTGATGATCATGGCGATCATGTTTCTGGGCCGGGTCGGACCGCTGACGCTGGGATTTTTCCTGGCAACGCGCACCATTCCGCGCGTGCGCTATCCCGAAGGGCAGGTGCATCTGGGATGACCCCTGCTGCCCGGTACGGCATGGCCGCGCTGGCGCGGAAATCGTGCTAGAGCGCGTCGATGATCAGGCCGAACAGTTCGTTCTGCGCCGATATCTCCAGTTTCCGGTAGAGGTTGCGGCGGTGCACCTTGACCGTATGCACCGAGATTTCGAGGTTGTATGCGATCGACCGGCTCGAATGCCCTTGCGTGATCAGCGCGGCAACCTGCGCTTCGCGGTGACTGAGCGCCTGGCCTTCATCGGTGCGCAGCCGGGAGAAGATCTCGACAAGGTCCGGCGTGCGCTGTGGCTCGTCGCCATCGGCCTGTTTTGCCACCATCAGTTCGGCGAGTTTCGGCATGAAGGCGACGTGCAACTGCTTGAAACGCCGCACGTCCCGCGCGGTGAATTTCGGATAGCCGGCATTGCGGCCGATCGAGAAATGGACGACGGAGCGCGGCGTCAGCCGGCGCAGGGCGCCCAGCTCATCGACCATGCCCGTCGACTGGAAATAGTTGGCGAAATAGTCGCTTGCCTCGAACCGGTCGGGCGCGATCTCGGCGAGCCGGAACGCCGAAGCGCCCTGTTCGCTCCGGGCGCGCTGGGCGAACGGGTCCAGCAGATGGCCGACTTCGCAGTAATAGGTGTCGAACGTCTTGCGCAGATGGTCGTCTGGGATCCAGCGAAAGCCGATCTCCGGCCGCCGGCCCTCGCGATAGACGATGGCAAGGACGCTTTGCGGCGTGAACTCGTGGACGGACATGGCCACAAGATGCGGCTCCGCATCCTTGAGTTTGCCGGCCACGGCGATCCGGCCGAGAAGATCGTATGTGTCGTGTTTCATCGGCGCCTCCCGACTTGCCCCGCCCGACTTGCACCATGGGACTTGCACCATGGGTGGTACTACTTCACGCAATCGGCCGCCGCTAATACCAATGCCGGGGTATTTCCGGTCAATGCCGGTTCCGGCACAGTCGCACGATCAAGGGAGGTTGCATGGCCAAGTCGGGCAAAAAGCGCACGGGATGGGTCGCCGAGGAACTCTATTTCTGGCACCACACGCAGAATTGGGCGGGCCTGTTCGAGCCGGGTCTTTCCGTGCAGCCAGGCGAGCATTTCGAAAATGCCGAGACGAAACGGCGGTTCCGCAATCTGGTCGAGGCATCCGGGTTCGGGCGCCATCTGGTTCCGGTCCGGGCAGCGCCCGCCGACGACGAAACGCTGATGCGCGTTCATCCCAAGTCCCACATCGAACACATCGAAAAGGTTGCCGCTTCGGGCGGCGGCGATGCCAGCGAACTGACGCCGATGGGCCGGTCGACCGCCGACATTGCGCGGCTCGCCGCCGGCGGCGTGATCGCGGCGGTCGATGCGATCGTCGACGGGACGGTCGACAACGCCTATGTGCTTTGCCGCCCGCCGGGCCATCATGCCGAACCGGAAACGGCGATGGGGTTCTGCTTTTACGCCAATGCGGCGATCGGCGTGCGTCACGCCCAGAAGCGCGGCCTCGAGCGGATCGTGACCGTCGACTGGGACGTGCATCACGGCAACGGCACCGAGACGATCTTCTACGACGATGCGGACGTGCTGACGATCTCGCTGCACCAGGACAATCTGTTTCCGCCCGGACGCGGCGGCATCGGCGACACCGGCACGGGTGCCGGGCAGGGCGCCAATCTGAACATCCCGCTTCCTCCCGGCAGCGGCGGCGGCGCCTACCGGTACGCGATCGACGAACTGGTCGCGCCGGCCATCGAAGCGTTCAGGCCGGACATGATCGTGCTGCCCTGCGGGTTCGATGCGTCCGCGCTCGACCCGCTCGGCACGATGATGCTGTCCTCCTCCGATTTCGGCTGGATGGCGGGGCGCATGGCGGCGCTTGCCGACGATCTGTGCGGCGGCCGCATTCTTGCGACCCATGAGGGCGGCTATTCGGCCGTGCACGTTCCCTTCTGCGGTGTTGCGGTGCTCGAGGCGCTGAGCGGCGCGTCCAGCGGTGTGACCGATCCCTATGACGCGCACATCACAGGCTATGGCGGGCAGGACCTGCAGCCGCACCAGGCCGAGGCCGTTGCCGCGGCGCGCAAGGCGTATGCCGGCGGACACTGAACAGGAATCCAGAACGGGAGGCACTTCGATGAATGACACGACCAGGACGGCGCCCACATCGCGGCGCGACTTTCTGCGCCTTGCGGGCGCGACGACGGGCTCGCCGGCGCTGCTGGCCGGGTTGAACCGGACCGCTGCGGCACAGGGCGGCGAGCCGGTGATCATCGGTTGCCCGGCGCCGCTGACCGGCATCGTCGCAGCCGACGGCATCGAGTTCCGGCGCGGGCTGGAAATGGCCGTCGAGGAAATCAACGGCATGGGCGGCATTCTGGGCCGTCCGGTCGAGGCGGTGTTCGTCGATACCGAAAGCAAGGGCGACGATGCGGTGATCCAGGCCGCCCAGCGGCTGATCGACCGCGACGGCGCCAGCGCGCTGATCACCGGCTACAATCTGGAGACGGGCACCGCACTGCACGATGTTGCCGCCGATGCGGGCATCATCGCCATGCATGCCAATACTGTCGTCGTCCATGACGAACTGGTCAAATCCGATCCCGACCGGTTCTGGGGCACGTTCCAGTACGACCCGCCCGAGACCTTCTACGGCGTCGGCCTTCTGGATTTCGTCAAGGGGCTTGAGGAGCGCGGCGAGTTCACGCGGCCCAACAACAAGCTGGCGATCGTCACGGGGCCGGGTGTCTATTCGATCAACATCGCCAACGCGCTGAACGAGAAGGCGGCCGAATACGGGTTCGAGGTGTCGCTGTTCGAGACCGTTAACGTGCCGATCTCCGAATGGGGCCCGACGCTGGCCAAGCTGCGCGCCGATCCGCCGGCGCTGATCGCGGTGACCCACTTCTATGCGCAGGACCAGGCGCAGTTCATGAACCAGTTCATGAACGAGCCGACCAACAGCCTGGTCTACATGCAATATGGCGCCTCGCTCGCCGCGTTCCGCGAGATCGCCGGCCAGAATTCGGAGGGCGTGCTCTATGCGACCGTGATCGGCGCCCTTCAGGACGAGATAGGCAAGGCGTTCGCCGAGGCCTACAAGGCCAGGTTCGGCGAGAACGCCTCGCCCAATGGCGGCGGCCAGACCTATATGGCGATGCACGCCTATGCGGTTGCCGCAGCCCTCGCCGGCGGTCCCGGCGCGCCCTATGAGGAGGATCAGAACCGGCTGGTTGCCGACCGGCTGCGCCATCTGATCTATCGCGGCCCGGTGGGCACGATGCGCATCGTCCCCGAAACGCAGTCGGCCTACTGCTATCCCAGCCAGACCAAAGACCCGTCGCTGGGCATGCCGCACATCTTCAGCCAGATCCAGGATGCGGCCGCCGATGGCGTGCTGGTGGCGCCGCCGCCCTACAATGTCGAAAGCTTCAGGCTGCCTTCCTGGATGCAGGGCTGAAGCCGTTGCCGGAGCTGTCGCCCCACGAACAGCCCCTTTTGTCATGCAGGGGCGTGACCAGGCGCTTCGGCGCCCTGGTCGCCGTCGATGGCGTCGATTTCGATGTCCGCCGCGGCGAGACCGTGGGCATTGGCGGGCCGAACGGTGCCGGCAAGACGACCTTCTTCGACCTGATTTCGGGTCTGAACACGATGAGCGCGGGCAGCGTGGCGTTGCGTGGACGGCCGCTGGCCGGCACGCCGCCGCACCGCATCTGCCAGATGGGCATGGCGCGCACCTTCCAGCTCAACTCCGGCTTTGACGGGCTGAGCGTCATGGACAATGTGCTCGCCGCGGTCGCCTTCGGGCGGCGTTCGGCGGGCGGCTGGCTCCTGACCGCGCGCGACGACCGGGCCAAGGCCCGGGCGATGCTCGAAAAGTTCGGCCTGACCGACATTGCCGACGATCTGGTGGAGAATGTGCCGGTTCTGGCGCGCAAGAAGCTGATGGTGGCGACCGCATTGGTGAACGAGCCCGACCTTCTGCTGCTGGACGAGCCGGTCGGCGGGCTGACCCCGCCGGAGATCGACGATTTCATCGCGCTGATGCTGGGCCTGAAGGCCGAGGGCGTGACGCTGGTCTTCATCGAGCATGTCATGCGCTTTCTGACCAGCGTCGCCGACCGCGCGCTGATCATGCATCAGGGCCGGATCATCTATGACGGCACGCCCAACGGGCTCTCGGCGGACCAGACCGTCCGCGAGGTCTATCTGGGCACCACCGAACTGCCCGGCATGGCGGAGACGGCGTGATGGCGGCGCTCTCGGTCAGCGATCTTGTGGCGGGCTATCACAACCGGCCGGTGCTGCACGGCGTGTCGCTGGACATCGAACCGGGCACCATGGCGGCGCTGATCGGGCCGAACGGGCACGGAAAGACCACATTGCTTAAAACCGTTTCCGGACTGGTGCCGGCCCGGTCGGGCGCCATCCGTATCTTCGGCCAGGCGATCGAGACGGCGATGGTCCACGAGCGGGTCGCGGCGGGCCTTGTGCACGTGCCGCAGGGCGACCAGCTTTTCGGCGAGATGAGCGTCGAGGAGAATTTGCGCATGGGTGCCTATCTGCGCAGTGCCTCCGAGGTCCCGGGCGCGCTCGAGGAGGTCTACGCCTTCTTTCCGCGCCTTGCCGAGCGGCGCGGCCAGTCGGCCAGCAGCCTTTCGGGCGGCGAACGGCGCATGGTCGGCATAGGGCGCGGTCTGATGGCCGGCGGCAAGGTGATGATGATCGACGAGCCGTCGCTCGGCCTTGCGCCGCTGATCATCGAGCAGATCTACGAAGGGCTGCGCGGCCTTTCGCGCGCCGACCGCGCCTTCCTGGTGGTCGAGGAAAATCCAAGCCGCCTGATCGGCATCGCCGACCGCATCTGCCTCATGGATGCGGGCCGGATCGAATGGTCGGGAACGGCCGCCGAGGTGGCCGGATCGCGCGACATTCTTGAAACCTATCTGGGCGGGCATTGAGCATGGATATCGTCATCCAGATCGTCGTGACCGGCACGACGCTTGGCGCGATGTACGCGCTTGCTGCTGTCGGCCTGTCGCTGATCTTCGGCACGCTGGGCATGTTCAACATGGCGCACGGCCTGTTTATGACGATCGGCGCCTATGCGGCCTACGCCGCCGCCGGGCAGCTCGGCCTGCCGCTGGTCGCCGCGGTTGTTGCGGCAATGGCGGCCGGCGCGGCGATGGGTGTCGCAACGCACCTTGCGATGGTGCGATTCATGCTGCGCTCCAAGGCGTTCGAGACCAATGTCATCGTCGCGACGGCCGGTCTTGCCATCCTGTTGCAGGACTTTGTCCTGAAACTGTTCGGCGGCTATCCCTATCCGCAGCCGGTGCGCGTCGAGGGCGTCGTGCGCCTGTTCGATGTGGCCGTCGCACGGCAGTCGCTGGTGATCGTCGCGGTTGCGCTGGTCTTGATCGGCGCGGTTGCCTGGCTGCTTTTGAAGACGCGCTTCGGCATGGCCATCCGCGCCACCGCGATCAACCGCGAGGCGGCGCAGTTGATGGGCGTGCGCACCAACAGCGTCTATCTGCAGGTGATGGCGCTGGCCGGCGCGCTCGCCGGCGTCGCCGGCGTGATGATCTCGTCCCTGTCGACGCTGTCGCCGTCGATGGGCGGCGATCCGCTGCTCAAGGCGTTCGTGATCTGCGTGGTGGCAGGCCTCGGCAATGCGTGGGGCGCCGGCGTTGCCGCGTTCGCGCTGGGGCTGCTGGAAGCGGCGATCCAGTATTATGTCGGCGTGCGGTTCGGCTTTCCGGTCATGCTTTTGCTGGTGATCGCCATCCTCATCTGGCGTCCGCAAGGCCTGTTCGGCACGGAAAAGGTGGTGCGGCTGTGATGCTTGCGGGCGAATTGAACAAGCATCTGGCGATTGCGCTGGTGATTGCCGTGGGCTTTGCCGCCGTGCCGCTGTTCGTCGGCGAGCGCTATCTTCTGGGCGAGGTCATCGTCTTCTTCATCTGGGCGATGGTGGCGATGAACTGGAATCTTTTGATGGGCCATGCGGGCGTCTTCTCACTGGCGCAACTGCTGTTCTTCGCGTGCGGCGCCTATGGCGTGGCGATGGGCACGCAACTGGCGGGCCTGTCGATCTGGCTGGCGATCCCGCTGGCTGCCTTTGCCGCCATGGTGCTGGCGCTGTTGATCGGGTTGGCCTGCCTGCGGCTGACCGGCGCCTATGTCGCGCTGTTGACCTTCGCCATCGCCGAGATGGTGCGCATCCTGATCGTCACCGACACGCACTGCTTCGCGCTGATCCAGAACAATTGCCAGCAATTGTTCGGCGGATCGACCGGCTTTTCGCGCTTTTCCGATTTCGGGTTCCGGCCGATCCTGCGCGGCGACTGGATCGTCGGCCATTACTATGTCGTCTGGGCCGTCTTCGTGCTGAGCCTTGTCGCGCTCGTCGTCATCATTCACGGACGGCTGGGTCTGGCGTTCCGCGCCATCCGCGACAATGTCGGCTACGCGTCGAGCCGCGGCATCGACCGGCAGCGCTACCAGTTGATCGCCTTTGCCAGTTCGGCGCTTCTGACCGGCCTCGCCGGTGCCGTCTATGCCGGCCATTTCCGCTTCGCCGGTCCCTCCCTGTTCGAGTTCTCGACGCTGATGTTCGTGCTCGCCATGGTGATCGTCGGCGGGCTGGGATCGACATGGGGACCGCTGGTCGGCGCCGGCGTGATGATGATCGTCGTCGAATTCGCCAAGGAACTGGGCGACGCGCGGTCGATCGTCCTGGGTCTTTCGATCGTCCTGTTCGTCGTCTTCCTGCCCAAAGGCATCGCCGGCGGGGTCGGCGGGCTGCGCGCCATCATCTCCCGGCCGGCGGGCCAGAACCGATCAACCACCGCAACGGACACCCATCAATGAAGATCGTCTACACCGAAGAGCACCGCAAACGCAGCGCCAGGACCGAACTCTATGGCGGCCAGCTGGTGCCGCCGTTCGAATGTCCCGAGCGGATCGACTTCATTCTGGCCGAAGCGGAAAAGCGCGGCTTCGGCGCCATCGTACCGCCGCGCGCGCACGGCATGGCGCCGGTGCTCGCGGTGCACGATGCGGGTTATGCGGCGTTTCTGGAAAACGCTTGGGCCAACTGGAGCGCGCTCGGCCATCAGGGAGAGGCGATCGTGACGGTCTGGCCGGCGCGCACCATGCGCCCGGATCGCATCCCGGCCCATTTCGAAGCGCAGCTCGGCTATTATTGCCTTGCGTCGGAGACCTCGATCTCGGACGGCACATGGGAGGCGGCGCTGGCGTCCAAGGACGTGGCGCTGACGTCGGCCGACCTTGTGATCGGCGGCGCACGCACGGCGTTCGGCCTGTGCCGTCCGCCGGGCCACCATGCGGCGACCGACCAGTATGGCGGTTACTGCTTCTTCAACAATGCGGCGATCGCGGCGCAGCATGCGCGCGACAAGGGCATCGAACGGGTTGCGATCCTCGATGTCGACTTTCACCATGGCAACGGCACGCAGGAGATCTTCTACGACCGCGACGATGTGCTGTTCATTTCGCTGCATGGCGACCCCGATCAGGCGTTTCCGCATTTCCTTGGCTTTGCCGACGAGACGGGCAGCGGCGCCGGCGAGGGCTTCAACCTCAACCTGCCCATGCCGCCGGGAACCGGGTTCGATGTCTGGCGCGCCGCGCTCGGCAAGGCGATGGAGCGCATCGCGCGTTTCGATCCCGGCCTCGTCATCGTCTCGCTGGGCGTCGATACGTTCGAAAAGGACCCGATCAGCTTCTTCAAGCTGACATCGAATGACTTTTCGACGATGGGGGCCGACATCGCCGCGCTCGGGCTGCCGACATTGTTCCTGATGGAGGGCGGCTATGCGGTCGAGGAGGTCGGCATCAACACGATCAACGTGCTCGAAGGGTTTTGTGTCTGACGCGGCCTGTCAGGCCGCCTCTCGCAGACAGGCGAGCAGCGCAGCCTCGCCCCGGCGCAGGCCGTCGCGCGTGTCGTCGCCCAGAGCATCCAGCCGCGTCGCGCGTTCGTCGTCGGACAATTCGGCGAGCGCGATGATCGCCGGATGGATGTAGCTCGTTCGCGCGATGGACGGCGTGTTGTTCAGCCGTTCGGCCGCCGCTTCGCTCATGATCCGGATGGTCAGCGGTTCGGGTTTCGTGGCGGCCATGAAGGCGGCATGGGTGCCGTGCCAGGTGCGCAAGCTCTTGGCGGTGGTGCCATCGCCGCAGATGCGCGCAAGCACGTCGCCCAGATGCTCCGAGCGGACAATGCGCGGCGTGCCGTCGTCGGCGAGCCATGTGACCAGTTCGCTGCCGGGCAGGTCGCGGCTGCGCTGAAGGACGCGCTGCAATTGCGCGCCGACCACCGTCTGGTGCACGCGCTTGCCGCCCTTGGCGACGAAGTCGAGATGCACACGCGTGCCGTCGAACCGGACATGCCGGTTGCGCAGCGTCGTTGCGCCGAAGCTGCCATTGTCGGCGGTGTAGCCGGGATCGCCGACGCGCAGGGCGCCGCGGTCGATCAGCGCCAGGACAGCGGCGACCGCCGTTTCAAGGTCGCCGACCTCGCCGGTCAGGCGGTCGGCGATCCAGCGGCGCAGCGCGGGCAGGGTTGCTCCGAACGTTGCCAGTTGGTCGAACTTGCCGTCGGAGCGGGCTTTGGTCCAGTCGGGATGATAGCGATACTGCTTGCGGCGGCGCGCGTCGCGGCCGGTCGCCTGCAGATGGCCGTTGGCGAGCGGCGACATCCAAACATCCTCATAGGCGGGCGGAACCGCGAGGGCCTTCAGGCGCGCCCGTTCGCGCGCGCAGTCGATCCGCGTGCCGTCGGCCGCCAGATAGGTGAAGCCGCGCCCGTGCCGCTTGCGGCGAATGCCGGGCCGGCTGTCGGGATAATAGACGAGGCCGGGCGGCGGCGCGTCGTCAGCCGTCGGCATGGTCGAGTTCGCTGCCCGATTTGAGCACCTGGTCGCCATCGTCCTGTTCGATCAGGAACGCCGGATCCTCGTCGCCGGCATTTCGTGTGACCTCGGTGCCTTTCAGCGTCCGCGTCACCTTGTCGGTGAACCGTTCGGTCACGGAGCCTTTGGCCGTGCCGTCGCCCCAGGACCATGTGACCGTGTCGCCGACCTTGATGTCCGCCATGAGTGTGCTCCCGAATGCTGCGTCAGGCCGCCAACGAACAAGAAGCCGGTCCGGTTCCGGCGCGATTGTCGCAGGGTGTCCGGCGTCCAATCGGCCGTGCTCTGAATTGATGGAGGCATGGTCCGGAGCATCTCCGTCCGGCACCGGGCATCCGTGTACGGACGGGCTGGCCGGATGTCCGAGCATCGACGATCCGCCTTGTGAATTGACTCTGGCGAAGGGTTGTCATGTAATAAGAACAAAAAGTGAACATTGTGGATTTTCATGCAACCGACACTGATCGAATTGCAGCGTCAGATCACGGCCCTGGCGCCCATGCAGAAGCCGACGGACCAGCAAGGCTTTGTGACGCTGGGGGCGGAAAGGGCCGACGCGGCGCTGGGCAGCGCGCTGGCGCGCGGCGCCCTGCACGAAATGTTTGCGGCGCAAGCGGCGGATGCGGCGGCGCTGACGGGTTTTTGCGCCGGCCTGGCGCAATGCATTTCAGGCGATGCGGGCAGGATCGTCTGGATCCGCCAGGGTTTTTCGGAAACCGAGGCCGGCCCTTTGTTCATGCCGGGGCTCGCGGCGCTGGGGCTCGATCCGGCCCATATCATCCATGTGCGGGCGCGGCGGCCCGAGGACGGGTTGCGCGCCGCGCTGGAGGCGGTGCGCTGCGCGGCGCTGGGCGCGGTCCTGATCGAACTCTGGGGCATGCCCAGGAGCCTCGATCTGACGGCGACGCGCCGGCTTGCGCTTGCCGCCGAAGCATCGGGCACGACGCCGCTCCTCATGCGGCTGGCCGCCGAGCCGGGTCCGAGCGTTGCGCAGACACGCTGGCAGGTTGCGGCGGCGCCGTCCCGTGCGCTGGCCGCCAATGCGCCAGGCAGGCCGGCCTTCGACATCACCTTGTTGCGCAACCGCGCCGGCGCATCCGGCCAGCGCTGGCATCTGGAGTGGGATCATGAACGAAAGCGTTTCCGGCATGCCGCGACGGTATCTGGCAGTGTGGCTGCCGTTCCTGACAAGCGACCGGTTCCGGCGCCAGTCGAACGGCTCGCACGCACAGGCTGACGCGCCGCTGTGCTTCACCGAAAAGCACAACAATGCGCTGCGCGTCGTGCGGGTCGACCGGAAAGCCATGGACATCGGTTTGACGCCGGGGCTCACCCTGGCCGATGCGCGGGCGCGGGTGCCGCAGCTTGCCGCCGTCGAAATGGACCATGCGGCCGATGCGGCGTGGCTCGAACGGATCGCCGATTTCTGCGACCGCTACACGCCGATGACGGCACTCGATGCGCCCGACGGGCTGGTTCTGGACATCACCGGCTGCGCCCATCTGTTCGGCGGCGAAAAGGGCTTGCTCGACGATCTCGTCGCGCGCCTGTCGCACGGGACAACGCAGGTGCGCACGGCCCTTGCCGGCACGCCGCAGGCGGCGCGTGCGCTGGCGCGCTTCGGCCAGCCACATGTGATCGTCGCACCGGGCGGGGAGGCCGCGGCCGTCGCGCCATTGCCCGTGGCCGCGCTCGAGGCGGGCGCCGAGACCATGACGGCATTGCTGCGCGCCGGGCTGAAGACGGTCGGCGATCTGGCATGCCGGCCGCACAAACCGCTGGTCGCGCGTTTCGGCGCGGCGCTGGCGGCACGCCTCGTCAGGCTTCAGGGCGGCGAGAACATTGCGATCGCGCCGCGCCGGCCTGTGCCGGTCTGCAGCGCCGAGCGCCGCTTCGCCGAACCGCTGACACAGACAGGCGATGTGCTGGCGACGCTCGAAGCGCTCGCGGGCCACGCCGCCGACAGTCTGGAAAAGCGCGGGCATGGCGGGCGGCGCTTCGATGCGGCGCTGTTCCGTACCGATGGCACGGTCAGCCGGCTGACGATCGAGACGGCGCGACCGGTCCGGGCGCCCGAGGTCGTCACGCGGCTTTTCCGGGAACGGATCGACACGCTCGGCGATCCCCTCGATCCCGGCTACGGCTATGATCTGATCCGGCTGTCGGTGCCGGTGTCGGCGGCTCTGGAAACGGCCCAGCACACGCTGGACGGCCGTCAGGTCGAGGATGAGGACGTAACGGCGCTGATCGACCGGCTGAGCACCCGGTTCGGCCGGCATGCGGTGACGCAGTTTGTTCCCGCCGAAACCCATATCCCCGAAGAGGCCGTGCGTGCCATGCCTGCCGGGCATGCGGCCGCCCAAGCCACGCACTGGCAAATGGCTCCGGCCGATGCGCGTCCCATGCGTCCGGTGCATCTGTTCGCCCAGCCCCAGCCGATCGAGGCGCTGGCCGAGATCCCGGACGGGCCGCCGCTCAGGTTCCGTTGGCGGCGCGTGCTGCACGAGATCGCGCGCGCCGAAGGGCCGGAGCGGATCGCGCCAGAATGGTGGCGCGGCGACGAAGGCAGCAGGACGCGCGATTATTATTGCGTCGAGGACAGCCATGGCCGCCGCTTCTGGATTTTCCGTCACGGTCTTTACGAGGAATTGCCGCACCATCCCCGCTGGTTCATGCACGGGCTGTTCGCATGAACCGATATGCGGAACTGGCGGTATCGACCAATTTCTCGTTTTTGCGGGGCGCGTCGCATCCGGGCGATTTCGTGATGCGCGCGCTCGAACTGGGCCTTGCGGGCATCGGCATCGCCGACCGCAACACGGTGGCCGGCGTCGTGCGCGGCCACAGCACCTACAGGGACGCGTGCAAGGCATGGCGGGACGTGCATGGCGAGGATGCGCAATTGCCGCTGCGCTATGTGGTGGGCGCGCGGCTGGTCTTCGCCGATGATACGCCCGACATCATCGCCTATCCGGAAAACCGTGCCGGATGGGGCCGGCTGTGCCGGCTTCTGACGCTCGGCAAGCGCCGTGCCGAAAAGGGCGGCTGCCTGATCCACGAGGCCGATCTTCTGCGCCATTGCGGCGACCTTCTTTTGATCGTCATGCCGCCCGACCGCACCGATGATCTGGTTCGACGCCTCTCAAGGATTTCCGCGCACGCGCCCGGCGCGGTCTGGCTGGCCGCATCCATGGCCTGTCGCGGCGACGATCGCAGGCGGCTTTTGTGTCTCAAGGCGATCGCCGGCCGGAGCGGCATCCCGCTGATCGCGGTGGGCGATGCGCTCTATCACGATCCGGGTCAGCGCCCGCTGCAGGATGTCGTCACCTGCATCCGCGAGGGCTGTACGCTGGACAATGCCGGCTATCGGCTGCAGGCCAATGCCGAACGCCATCTGAAGACACCGGACGAAGTGGCCCGGCTGTTCCGCGATGTGCCCGAGGCGGTTGCAGAGACGGTCGATTTTCTGGCGCGCATCGATTTCTCGCTCGACCAGCTGACCTACCAGTATCCCGAAGAGCCGATCCCGCCCGGCAAATCGCCGCAGCAATGGCTCGAGGAACTGGTCTGGCGGCGCGCGCCCTTTTGCTATCCGGACGGCATACCGGACAAGGTCGCCGGCCTGCTCGAACAGGAGCTGGCGCTGATCGCCGAGCTCGATTACGCGCAATATTTCCTGACCATCCATGACATTGTGCGCTTTGCCGACGATCAGGGCATTTTGTGCCAGGGGCGCGGCTCGGCGGCCAATTCGGCGGTCTGCTACGTGCTCGGCATCACCGCGGTCGATCCGGCCGAGCATGATCTCCTGTTTGCCCGTTTCATCTCGTCCGAGCGCAAGGAACCACCCGACATCGATGTCGATTTCGAGCATGAGCGGCGCGAGGAGGTGATCCAGCACATCTATCAGCGTTATGGCCGCGAGCGGGCGGGCATTGCCGCCACCGTCATCAGCTACCGGCCGCGCAGCGCCATTCGCGAGGTGGGCAAGGCGCTGGGCCTGACCGAGGATGTGACGGCGCGCCTTGCAAGCACGATCTGGGGCAGCTGGGGCACCGAGATCGCCAAGAAGCATGTGCGCGAAGCCGGCATTGATCCGGACAATCCCGTCATCGGACGCGCCATCGATCTTGCCACGCAACTGCTCGGCTTTCCGCGGCACCTGTCCCAGCATGTGGGCGGGTTCGTCCTGACGCGCGACCGGCTCGACGACATCGTGCCGATCGGCAATGCGGCGATGGACGAGCGCACCTTTATCGAATGGGACAAGGACGATATCGACGCACTCGGCCTGATGAAGGTCGACGTGCTGGGCCTGGGCATGCTGACCTGCATCCGCAAATGCATGGACCTGATGCGTGATCATTGCGGCCGGGATCTTTCCCTCGCCGATTTTCCGCCCGATGACCAGGATGTCTACGCCATGCTGCAAAGGGGCGAGTCCATCGGCGTCTTCCAGGTGGAAAGCCGGGCGCAGATCAACATGCTGCCGCGGCTGAAGCCGANCCTATCTGCGCCGCCGCAATGGCGAGGAAGACGTCGTCTATCCCGCGCCGTCTCCGGAGCACGGCCCGCCCGATGAGTTGCGCAAGGTGCTCGACCGGACCAAGGGCGTGCCGCTGTTCCAGGAGCAGGCGATGAAGATCGCCATGGTCGCGGCGCGCTTTTCGCCCGAAGAGGCCAATGGGCTGCGCCGGGCCATGGCCACCTTCCGCCATGTCGGCACGATCCAGAATTTCGAGGATCTGATGGTCGAGCGGATGGTGGAGCGCGGCTATGAGCGCGAGTTCGCCGAACGCTGCTTCAACCAGATCAAGGGGTTCGGCGAATATGGCTTTCCCGAAAGCCATGCCGCTTCGTTCGCCAAGCTCGTCTACATCTCGTCCTGGATCAAGCATCACGAGCCGGCGGTGTTCGCCTGCGGCCTGCTCAACGCCCAGCCCATGGGCTTTTACGCGCCGGCCCAGATCGTGCGCGACGCGCAGGAGAACGGCATTGAGGTTCGCGCCGCCGACATCAATCGCAGCCAATGGGACAACACGCTCGAAAGGGCGCAAGACGGCGCGCTGGCGCTGCGGCTCGGCTTTCGCCAGATCGACGGGTTCCACGAGGACTGGGCCGACCGGATCGCCGCCGTGCGCGGCGCGGGTTTCGACAGCGCCGAAATGGTCTGGCGGCGCGCACGGCTCGAAAAGCGGGCGCTGAAAATCCTCGCCGATGCCGATGCGTTCCGCTCGATCGGGCTCGACCGCCGCGATGCGCTGTGGGCGGTGCGGCGGCTACCGGACGATGTGCCGCTGCCGCTGTTCGAGGCGGCGCGGCGCGACGAACTGTCCGCCGAGCCGGACGCCGCCCTGCCTGCGATGAAGCTGGCCGAACATGTGGTGGCCGATTACCAGACCACCCGGCTTTCCCTGAAAAGCCATCCGATGGCGCTGCTCAGGCCGGTCTTTGCGGCCGACAGGATCCTGTCATCGCAGCAGGTCGCAGACATGCCGGACGGCAAATGGATCAGGACCGCCGGCGTCGTGCTGATCCGGCAGCGGCCGGGCAAGGGCAATGCCATCTTCATGACGCTCGAGGACGAGACCGGCATCGTCAACGTGCTGGTCTGGGCGCGCCGGTTCGAGCGTTTCCGCCGGGCCATCATGGGCGCCAAGCTGGCGGTCGCGTGCGGTCATGTTCAAAAGAGCAAGGAAGGCGTCATCCATCTGATCGCCACATCCATTCTGGACCGCACCCTTGAACTCAACAGGCTGTCGGATGCGCATACGCCGACCATCGCGCTTTCGCCCGCCGACGAGGTGATCCGCCCGCAATTTGCCAGGGGCGACAGCGTCAAGGGCGGCCCGGCGCCCGGCCGCGACCGTCATCCGCGCGATGTGCGCATCATCCCCAAGAGCCGGGACTTCCATTAAGGCGGATGGCTCGCGCCACATGGCCCAAAGGCCCGCCTGCAAGCCGACGCGACCGCCGGCCGGCCATCTTGCGCCAGTCATTGTCGCGCAATCGCCGCTATTCGGCCGGCCAGTTCAAGTAACCGTCGACGCCGCCATTGCGCGCCGCATCGAAATCGCCGGGCCGGGCTTCCCATTGCGCGGCACGTGCAAAAACATCGGTCAGCGCGGCGGCCACCTGTTCGGCCTGGCCGAGCTTCAGATTGCACGGATCGAGCTGGAAGTAACCCAGTTCGACCTCGTGATTGCGGACGACGATCGCCGGGTTCCGTTCGGCGAGCACGCGTGCCAGCGTCGCCGCGCTCGCGCCGAGCCGCCTCGCGTCGATCTCCACCTGAAGCCGGTCCAGCGGATTGCCGGTCGGATCGGGGACGATCTTCGGATCGACGCCGTCGAAACCGGTGAGCGTCGAATGCCACAGGTCGAGCGCGGCGCGCTCGCCGGCGCGGATGCCGGCATGATCGCGCGTCTGCCATGCCTCCAGGGCTGCGATCGCGCCGGCAATGCTCTCCTTGCCGATCTTCATGCCGCGTCCGATGCCGATGTTCTGAAGATAGGCGGCGCGGACAAGATCGCGGCGGCCGGCGATGATGCCCGAGGTCGGCCCGCCCAGAAACTTGTGGCCCGAATAGACCGCCATGTCGGCGCCGGCCGCCAGAAAGCCGCGCAGGTCGTATTCGGACGCCGCATCGACGATCACCGGCACGCCCCTGGCCGCGCAGATCCGGACAAAAGGCTCGAGCGGCATCTGGCCGTAGTGGACGACGTGATGGGAGACCACATAGACCGCCGCCGCCGTCTTCTCGGTCAAAGCGCCCTCGAGCTGATGATCCATGACCAGCGTCGACTGGCCGACCGGGCAGACGGTGGCGCCGGCCAGTTCGATGGCCTGCGAGACCGGCGCGCCATAGCCGCACATGTGCCCCAGCTGGATGACGACCTCGTTCTTTTCTCCCGGACGCTTCGGCAGCGCCTCGGCGCGCGCCGGATCGACCCCCGTCATGCATGCGGCGACCGACAGGGTGATGCCGGCGCTGGCCGATGCGGTCATGCAGCCGGCCTCCGCGCCGGTCGCCATAGCGATGGTGCGGCTGGCGCGCGCCTGCAACTGGTGCATGTTGACGAAATGGGCCATGATTTCGGCGGTCGCGTCGCGCACGGGCTTGCCGGCGATCGAGGCACCGAGCGCGGTCATCGTCCCGGACACGTTGATCACGGGGGTGAGCCCGCGGCTTGTGTAGAAGGCCCGATCGGGGTCCTGCGCAGTCGGTGTCGTCATGTCGCGTGCCTTGTGCTTTGGGAACGGTTTCCATAATAGTGGAAGAAAAAGCGAAGCCGGAGCAACAGCCCATGTCCGACGAAAAACGCAAGCGCACCAGCGGCATCGACCGTGCGCTTCAGGTGATGGATATCCTGACCGAACGCCAGGAGCCCATGAGCGCCTACGATCTGGCGAAGTCGGCCGGCGCGCCCGCCTCGACCATCTACCGGATCGTCGACGAACTGGTCGAACGGGACGTGCTGTCCCGGTCGGACGAAAGCCGGGTCTGGCTCGGGCCGCGACTGATGCGCTACGGGCTTGTCTATCGCGCCCGCATGGACATGTTTGCCGAGGCCAAGCGCGAAATGCAGCGCCTGTCGCAGGCGACGGGGGAGACGGTCCAGATCTGCGCCCGCGACGAGGGCATGATGGTCGTCATCGGCATGGCCGAAGGCGAGGGCCATTTCCGCGTCGCCTCCAATGTCGGCACCCGCGTGCCGCTGAACTGGACCGCGTCCGGCCGCCTGCTGCTGGGCCACCTGCCCGACGATGAACGGCGCGCGGCCTTTGCCGATTGTGCCAAGCCCTCCCACACGGGCACGGCGGAAACCGATCCGGACAAGCTGGCTGCACAATCGCGCGCCGACTTCGTCAACCGGCTTTCGATCCAGATGAGCAGCTCGGAGTTTTCGGTCGCCTGCATTGCCGCGCCGATCCGCGATGAAACCGGTGCCTGCACGGCGACGATCTCGGTCGTCCTGTCGGAGCGTCAGGCGCGGGCACGGGGCGCCGAACTGGCGCATGCCGTCCAGGACGCGGCCCTTGCCGTGGAGCGCGCGCTGGGCCAGAAGGCGGCCTGAGGGCGCCGCGCCGAAAACGTCAGGCTGGGAAGAGGTCAACCCCATTCCGGTCGCACCGCGAAGATCGCGTCGATCTCCACGGTGATCTTGTTGGGCAATGACGCAACGCCGTAGGATGTGCGCGCATGCACGCCGTCGGCACCGAAGACCGCATGCAGCAGTTCCGAAGCGCCGTCGATGACGAACGGATGCCGTTCGAAATCCGGCGTGGCGTTGACAAGGCCGACCAGCTTGACGACGGCGCCGACACCGTCGAGCCCGCCCAGCTTGTCGTTGACGACGGCCAGAAGGTTCAGCGTCACCAGTTCGGCATGCGCGCGCGCCTCTTCGGCCGATACGTCGAGACCGACCTTGCCGTGTGCGAGCGAACCGTCCTCGCGCACCGGTCCCTGGCCGGAAACAAAAAGCAGATCGCCATGGCGCCGGGCATTGTCGAACGCGCCCACCGGCGCGGGCGCCCGCACCGGCAATGCATGGCCAAGCATGGCAAGCCGCGTCTGGGGCGTTTCAATGAGCCGGGTCTGGGTCATGCAAGCTCCTCTATTCTCTTGCAGAAGGCGGTATGGTTGGCCGAGACGGCATGGGCGCCGGGCTCGCCCCGTGCGCAGGTCTCCAGCGCGTGCGCGCATCGTGTGCGGAAGACGCAGCCCGATGGCGGTGACAGCGGACTGGGAATGTCGCCGGCCAGTATCTCGCGGTTCGCCTGTCGTTCGGGGTCCGGAATGGGAATGGCCGACAGCAGCGCGCGTGTGTAAGGGTGTGCGGGGGCGCGATAGACCGGTCCGGCATCGCCGATTTCGACGGCGCGGCCCAGATACATGACCACGATCTTGTCGCACAGATATTCCACCACCGACAGATCGTGCGCGATGAACAGCATCGTCAGATTGCGCTTGTCGCGGATTTCGAGAAGCAGGTTGAGCACCTGGGCCTGGATCGACACATCCAGCGCCGACACGCTTTCGTCGGCGACGATGAATTCCGGTTCCAGCGCGAGCGCACGCGCGATGCCGATCCGTTGGCGCTGGCCGCCGGAGAACTCGTGTGGATAGCGCGACATGTGATCGGGCTGCAGGCCCACTTCCGCCAAAAGGCCGGCGACCATGTCGCGCCGCTTGCGGCGATCGCCCAGCCCGTGCGCCCGCAGGCCCTCGCCGATGATCTCGTGCACGCGCATGCGCGGATTGAGCGAGGAGACGGGGTCCTGAAAGATGATCTGCATGCGGCGCCGCATGGCGCGCATGGCGCCGGCACCGAGCGTGTTCAGATCGATGCCGTCGAAAAAGGTCTGTCCGTCCGACGGCTCGATCAGCCGGAGCAGGGCGCGGCCGAGCGTCGTCTTGCCCGAGCCGGACTCGCCGACCAGCCCGGTGATCGAACCGCGCGGAATGTCGAAGCTGACATCGCGCACCGCATGAACCGTGCCGCGCGGCGTCTCGAACCGCTTGGACAGGTTCCGGATGGAGATCAGCGGCGGTGCGGCGGCGGTCTCATGCATGGGCGGCGATCTCCGCTGTCTTGATGCAGCGCACCATGTGCCCCGCGCGGGCCTCGACCAGCGCGACCGGGACGTCGCATCGCTGGCTTGCGTAGCGGCAGCGCGGGGAAAAGGCACAACCGGGCGGCATGGAATGCGGCGGCGGCACCGTGCCGGGGATCGGCACCAGCCGTTCGCCTTCTGGCCGGCCGGGCTGCGGGATCGAGACGAGGAGACCCTGCGTATAGGGATGTGAAGGACGTGCGAAAAGCGGGCGGGTGGCCGATTGTTCAACGATCTCGCCCGAATACATCACGGCCACATCGTCGGCCATCTCGGCAACGACGCCCATATCGTGGGTGATGAACAGGATGGACATGCCCAGCTCGCCCTGCAGCCGGCGCATCAAGTCCAGAATCTGTGCCTGGATGGTGACATCGAGCGCGGTGGTGGGCTCGTCGGCAATCAGAAGCGCCGGCTTGCAGATCATGGCCAGCGCGATCATCACGCGCTGGCGCATGCCGCCCGACAGTTCGTGCGGATAGTTGTCGATGCGTCGGGCGGCGGCCGGAATCTCCACCAGTTCGAGCATCTCCAGAACGCGCTTTCGCCGCTCGGCCGGGCCCGGATCGCCGTGCAGCTTCAGCATCTCTCCGATCTGGTCGCCGATGGTGAACAGCGGATTGAGCGAGGACATCGGCTCCTGGAAGATCATGGCGATTTCGGCGCCGCGCATGCGGCGCATCGCTTTTTCGGAAAGCCTGGCCAGATCGACCGCTTCGCGATCGCGGCCGCGATAGCGGACGGTGCCCCTGGCGATCCGCCCCGCGCGCGGCAACAGCCCCATGATGGCCAGCGACGTGACCGACTTGCCCGAGCCCGACTCGCCGACAAGGGCAAGCGTCTTGCCGGTGCCGAGCGAAAAGCTGACATCTCGGACCGCCGCGGTGCTGCTGCGCCGGCCGGCAAACTCGACGCGCAGATCGCTGACCTTGAGGATGGTGTCGCCGCTCATTCGGGGCTCTCCTCATGCGGCACGCGTCGCGCGGCCGGTTCGATCGACGCGCCAAGGACGGTCCATCGCGGTTCGAAGACGCGATCGATGGTCAGGTGATTGCCCTGGCTGTCGACGGCGTCGAGGTCGCCGTCGACAATGTCGAAGATCGTGAAATCGGCCTTGGTTCCGGGGGCCAGTCCGTCGCCGGCGGAAAGGCCCAGAAAGCCGCGCGGGCTGGCGGCGACGGCGTCGATGCATGCTTCGAGCGGCAGGCCGATGGCCAGCATCTTGGAGAGCGTCGTCGCCATGTCGTGCACCGGCCCGCCAATGTTGCGCAGGTGCAGATCGGTGGAAATCGAAAATGGCAGGAAGCCGTCGGCGACCGCCTGTCGCGCGACGCCGAAGTCGAACGAGGCGACGCCATGGCCGATGTCCATCAGAACGCCGCGCCGGGCCAGATCCCTGGCTTTGGCATAGACCTGCGGCGTGTCGAGCACGGAACCGGCCTTCTTGCCGTTGAAGCAGTGGGTGACGATGTCGCCGGGGGTCAAGATGTCGAAAATCTCGTCGATCAGCGGCGGCGGCTCGCCGATATGGACCATGACGGGAAGGCCGGCGATCTCGGCGACGCGCTTTGCTATCCTGGCCGGCGTGATGCCCCAGGTGCCGACGATGACGCCGCTGGCGCGCACCTTGATGCCGCAGACCACGTCGCGGTTGGCCTCGATGACCTCAAGCGTCCGGTCGATGTCGATCGAGCGCATGTCGATCAGTTCGGAGACGCGGTTGCAGGCGACAAGCCCGATCGAGCCGATGTTCAGGAACGCCTTGATCGTCTCGGTATGCGGTTCGATGACATATTCGCGCAAGCCGTGGAAATTGGCTTCGCCCGCCGAACCCGCATCGGCCATGGCGGTGACGCCCGTTGCGCGGCCGGCCTGGCTGGCCCGCACGGAGATATCGGTCCCGCCATGCCAGACATGGACGTGAAGATCGGTCCATCCCGGCGACAGGCGGGCACCCTTGCAATCGATCGTTTCGGCGCCGGGCAGCGCATCGCGGGCGATCGTGCCATCGTCCGATATCGCGATCGTTCGAGGCGCGGTGCCGTCAAAGCCGACGGCCTCGAAATTGGTCAGGGTAAGCGCCATTTCAGAGTTCCTTTGCGATCCGGGGATCGAGCGCATCGCGCAGGCCGTCGCCGATCAGTTGCAGGCACAGGACCGAGACGGAAATCGCAATGCCGGGAAAGAAGATCAGGAAAGCGGCCTGGTCGATATATTGCCGCCCCTCATTGATCATGGTGCCCCATGTCGGGGTCGAGGGATCGACACCGACGCCCAGGAAGGACAGGCCGGCTTCGGCCAGCATCGCATAGGCGAAGATGAAGGTCGCCTGGACGATGATCGGCGAGACGATGTTGCGCAGCACATGGTTGATCATGATGAAGCCGGTGGAACTGCCGAGCGCCTGCGCGGCCTCGACAAAGGGCAACTCCCGGATGACCAGGGTCGATGCGCGGACGATGCGCGCGATCCGCGGCGCATAGACGATCGAAAGGGCGATGATGACGTTGATCATCGATCCGCCCAGAATCGCCACCAGCGCGATCGCCAGCAGAATGTCGGGAAACGCCATCATCGCGTCGACGATGCGCGAGACCGGACCGTCCAGCCGCCGGAAGAAGCCGGCGACCAGCCCGAAGACGATGCCGACGACCGAGGCGACAAGCGCCACGCCGCAGCCGATCGTCAGCGAGACCTGGCCGGCATAGAGAAGGCGCGACAGGACATCGCGGCCGAACGCGTCGGCGCCGAGCCAGTAGTCACCGCCGGGCGCGGCCAGCCGGTTGCGTACGCTCATCGCGGACGGGTCGGCCGGCGCGATCAGCGGTGCCAGGATCACGGCGGCGAGGATGACAAGAAACACGATCAGCGAGACGAGCACGGCGCGCCGCGCAAACAGCGCTTCGAGGAAACCGGGTTCGTCGGCAAGCGCGGATGCGGACATCGATCAGTACCTCACCCGCTTGTCGACGAGCAGATAGAGCAGGTCCGTCAGAAGATTGATGAACACATAGAGCGTCGCCACGACGATCAGTGTGCCCTGGATGACCGGATAGTCGCGCCGCAGCACGGCGCTGACCACCAGATTGCCCATTCCGGGAATGTTGAACACACGTTCGGTGACGACCGCGCCGGATACCAGAAGGGCGAATGTCAGACCGATGACGGTGATGATCGGTATGGCCGCGTTCTTGAGCGCGTGCCGCAGAACGACGCGCCATTCCGTCATGCCCTTGGACCGGGCCGTGCGCACATAGTCCTCGCCCAGAACGTCGAGCATGGAGGCACGCGTGAAGCGCAGGATCAGCGCGGAATTGACGATCCCCAGAACGATCGACGGCAGCACGAGATGGCCCATGCGGACCCAGAAGTCGGCATCGGGGCCGCCATAGCCGGCCGCCGGAAACCAGCCCAGTTCGGTCGCCAGATAACGCTGGAACATCAGGCCGGTCCAGAAGCTGGGCACCGAGGCGGCGAGCATGGCCGTCGAAATGGCGGTTTGGTCCAGCCAGGACCCGCGCCGGTAGGCGGCATAGATGCCGATCGGCACGGCGATGATCAGCGCGATGATCAGCGAGAAAAGCGCCAGATAGACAGTGGGCTCCGCACGGGCGAGCAGCACCCGGGTGACCGGCTGGTTGAAGAAGATCGACGTGCCCAGATCGCCGCGCAAGGCGTTGCCGACAAAGCTCAGATACTGGATGGGGATCGGTTCGTTCAGACCCAGCCGCTCGCGCAGTTCGGCCGCTTCGGCCGGGGTCGCTTCGGGACCGAGCATGAGCGCCGCCGGATCGCCGGGCGCCAGCCGGACGATGACGAATGCGATGGTCAGGACCAGAAGGACGACCACCAGCATGCCGACCATGCGTTGAACGATGTACCGGGTCACTGCATCACACTCTGTAAGCTGCGGACCATCGAGGCCCGCAGCAGGCCGCCTCCCACGGATGCGATCCTACTCGGCCTTGGCGTTCCAGAAATAGGGCCAGGGCGAGGGATTGACGCCGGTCATGCCTGCACGCTGGCCCTGCAGCGCGTTGAAGCCGCCGATCTTGATGAAGCCGACATCCTCGAACACCGCCTTCTGGAGATCGGCGAACAGCGCCTCGCGCTCGGCCTGGTCGGTGGCCGTGGTGAAGGCCGCCAGCGTCGCCTCCTTGTCCGGCTCTGCCCAGCCCAGCCGCGAGGTGGCGGAATAGAGGCTGGTCAGAGCCGGCTCGGGGAGGAACGGCGAGTGGGTGATGTAGATGTCCCAGAGCGCCGGATCGTTGCGGCGCTGGCCGAGCGTTGCCCAGTCGACGACATCCATCTGAACGGCAAAGCCGGCCGCTTCGAGCGCCATCTTGGCAACCTCGGCCATCTTGAAATGGAACTCGTACTGGCGCGAGGTCAGGATGCGCAGCGGGGTGCCTTCATAACCGGCGGCATCGAGCAGTTCGGCCGCCCGGGCCTGGTCGTTCTGGTTGTAGAGCTCGGTGCCGGCATCGTTGCGCCACGTCCATCCCTCCGGATACATGGGCGCGTCGACGATGAAGAAATTGTCGTCGCCGAAGGCGGCGAACATCATGTCGTCGTGGGGCAGGGCGGCCTGCAATGCCTTGCGCACATTGAGATCGGTCAGAAGCCCGTCCTTGTGGTTGATGGCGAAAATCGGCCAGCCGAACGGGCGCAGCAGAACCGGTTCTGCCGCCTCGCTTTCGGCGATGCGGGCATAGGATTCGGCGGGCAGGCCGTCGGCGAAGTCATACTGGCCGGACAGGAGACCCTCCACGCGCGTGTTCGGATCGGGCACGGGGATGAAGCGGATCTCGTCGGCAAGCTGCAGACGGCCGCCGGCGGGGCCGTTCGGCTCCTCGTCGCGGGCTTGGTAGCCCTCGAACCGCCCCAGTTGCAGATACTGATCCGGCACATGTTCGATGATCTTGTAGGGGCCGGTGCCCACGATGGCGCTGAGCGCTTCGCCCAGCACCTCTTCGGGATAGATCGCGGCGGCCGAGTTGGAGAAGGCGAGCAGCGACAGAAGCGGCGAATAGGGCTCCGTCATCCGGATTTCGACGGTGTTGGCGTCGACCGCCTCGATGGCCTCGATGCGGTCGGCGACGGCCTTTCCGCGCGAGGCCATTTCGGTCCAGCGCTGCAGCGAGGCGACCACGTCGGCCGAATCCATCGACGAGCCGTCATGGAAGGTGATGCCCTGGCGCAATGCGATCCGGTACGTCCGGCCGTCGTCGGAGATTTCGGGAAGATCGACCGCCAGCAGCGGCGCGACGTTCCAGTTGGCGTCGAACGTGTAGAGCGTTTCGACGAAATGCTGGGTGACGATCGAGACCACATCCTTGGTCGACAGCATCGGGTCCAGCGTGTCCGCTTCGCCGATGATTGCCACGTCCAGCGTGTTGTCGGCCCAGGCGGGCACGGAATAAGCGGACAGTCCGATAGCGATTGCCGCCGCCGAAGTCATCCAAGTGCGCGAAATCGACATTCTAGACCTCCCTTATAATGGAATATATTTCGCAATTACGAATGATGTTGTATTCCCTTTTGGATGTCAAGGGCGGCCGCCGCGGGCTTGCGGCACGAGGTCGTGCCACGAATCCCGCCGGGCGCCGGTCTCATGGCCGGGCCTCGACTCCGCGACGATGCGGTTCGGCGCATTGGTGCAGAACGAATTCATCTGTGCGGACCCGCTGACCATCATCGGCGGATTGGGCGCGGACAGGCGCAAGCCGGCACCGGCGGGCACGGCGCTCTTCCGGCCCGGTGTGGTCACGCCGCGCCGCGTACTTCCGCAACCGGCCGCCGACATCGATCGCATCCGACGAGGCGCTTCTGATGATCGGTGGCAAGATACCGGAGCACAGTGTCCGCTTTTCGGCTTCGAAGTCGTCAGCCTCGTTGATAACGGTGCCGGCGAAAGGTACCAAGAAAACCTGCGGACGGCGGGACCCGTCAAGGGCCGGACCTTCAAACGTCGGTCGCAAGAACACTCACTTTCTGGGAGAGACAGATGCTGGCCCCGGCGATGCGCAACGCCCTCTCGACGAAGCTGATCCTCCTGCACGCGTTCGTGCTCGCGGCGACGGGTCCGGTGTCGGCCGAAGGGCAGACGCCGGTCCGGTCCCTTGCGATCGAGATCAACAAGGCCGAGCAGCTCGAAGCGACATGCCGGCTGGTCTTCATGACGCATAACGGGCTGGGGGCCGATCTGGCGGAACTGTCGCTGGAGACCGTCCTGTTCGACACCGAAGGCGGTGTCGACCGGTTCACCCTGTTCGACTTTCGCGAGGTGCCGGCCGGCAAGATGCGGGTGCGGCAGTTCGATCTGCCCGACACGCAATGTTCCGATATCGGCAAGGTGCTGATCAACGGGGCATCGGCATGCAAGGGCGAAGGGCTGACCGGCGGCGAGTGCATCGAACACCTCGACGCAACCAGCCGCATCGGCATGGAGATTGCGGGATGATTTTCGGCCTTGCCAACCCGATCGACCGCGCCGCCGGTCTGATCGCTCTGGGCGGCCCGGTGGTCGCACTTTTGCTGGTCCTGTCGGTGATCGCGCTGGCCATCGTGATCTACAAGATGGCGCAATATGTGCGGCGGGGCACGGGCACCGACCGGCATGTGGACGAGGCGGTACGCCTGTGGCGGGCCGGCGATCGGGCGGCGGCGCGATCACATCTTGCCGATCGGAAGACGGCGCTCGCCGAACTGGTCCGCGAGGCGATGGGCCAGGCCGGGCAGACCGGCGGCCATGTCGCGCGAAGCGATCTCGAGGATCATTTCGCGATCGTCGCGGCGCGGCAGTTGCAGCGGTTGCAGAGCGGCTTCCGCGCGCTGGAATCGATTGCCCAGATCGCGCCGCTGATCGGCCTGTTCGGCACCGTCCTGGGGATGATCGAGGCGTTCCGGCAATTGCAGGGCGCGGGCAATGCGGTCGATCCGTCGCTTCTGGCCGGCGGCATCTGGGTGGCCCTGCTGACGACCGCCGTCGGCCTTGCGGTGGCGATGCCGACGGCGATCTGCCTGAGCTTTTTCGAAAGCCGGGTCGCGCGCCACCGACTGGCCATCGAGGAGGCGCTGACGGCCGTCTTCAACCCGGTTCGGACCGGTTCTGCCGCAGCCGAACGGGCCGGCGAGCGGCCGATCGGGGCCAGTGCCGCCAATGCGCATTGAGGCGGGTGCATATGGCCGCGTGCGGCGCATCTCGCTGACGTCGCTGATCGACGTCATCTTCCTGCTGCTGCTCTTTTTCATGCTGACGGCGACCTTTTCGCGGTTCGCCGATGTCGAGCTGTCGACCGGCGGAGGGGCGTCGCAGCTTGCCGACCAGACGCCGGTCTTTCTGCAATTGCATGCAGACGGGCTGTCACTGAATGCCGAGCCGCTGGACGTGTCACAGCTGGGCGAGCGGCTCCTTGTGCTGCGCGAAGCGGGACGCGCCGATGTCGTCATCCTGTCGGTCCGCGACGGGGCGACATCGCAGCAACTGGTCGATGTGATCGCGGCGGTGGGCGCTTCGGGCGGCCCGCCGCTGCAGATCGTGCGTTGAGGGCCGATTGCGATGCGCATTGAGGCGACAGACCATCACGATGCGGCGGGCCGGCGGTCCGAGCCGGCCATCGCGCTGATCAACATCGTCTTCCTGATGCTGATCTTCTTTCTTGTCGCCGCGCAGGTCGCGCCGCCGCTGGATGGCGATGTCGCTCTCGTCTCGACGCGCGATCTCGACAGCCGCGAACCGCCGGACGCGCTGGTGATCGCTGCCGACGGGCAACTGTCCTATCGCGGTGCGACACTGACGCCGGCGCAGTATGTGGCGCTCAAGCGAGTGGGTGCGCCGGCGCTCGCAGAATTACGTCTGGTGCCCGACCGCTATCTGTCCGCAACGCGGCTGATCGAAATCGGCGATGAACTCAGGGCGCTCGGGGTCGAACGCGTCTTCATCGTCACCGAGCGGAGCCTGGCGGGGCCATGAGCGGGCGCGGGCTTGCCTTTGCCGGCGCGGCCATGCTTGCGCTCACCGCCTCGGTCGGGGTTCACCTTGGCGGCGCATCCATCGATACGTCGACGCAACCGGAAATCGAGGCCGGCGGCGAGGTCATCCAAGCCGCCGCGCTGGGCTCGGGCTTCGAATCACTGGTCGCGGCGGGCAACCGGCTGAGCCCGGTGGATGCGGAAACCGAGGCCATTGCGCCCACGGACAATGCCAGCGCCGGACCGGCGCCGGCGAGCACCCGATCGGTCGTCGCGCCGGTTTCGCCGCCCAGCGATTCGGCCGAACCGTTGCCGGTGGCGCAAGCGCCCGAAATCGCCGCCGTGGCACCGGTGGAGACGAGCGATGTGGTCGAGGCGCGGCCGGACGAACCGGTCCTGCCGGTCCCGCTGGCCCGTCCGTTCCGGCAGATCGATGTGGATCGCGCGCGGGCCGAGGAGCAGCGGCGTGCCGCCCGTGCCGCCGAACGCCAGCGCCAGGCGGAGCGGCAACGGCGTGCCGAGCAGCAGCGTGCGACGCGCCAGCAGGCGCGCGGCACAGAGCAGGGGCGGGCCGATCGCAACGCGCGGGCCGGACGCGCCGACGGGCAGGCGCAGGGCCGTAGCGCCAATACAAGCCAGGGCGATCAGCCGGCGCGGGAGGCCGGCAATGCGGCGGCTTCGAACTATCCCGGCAAGGTGTACGCCAAGATACGCCGCACCCGGCAGCGTGCCGCCGGCGGGAGCGGAACGGTGCGCGTCAGCTTCTCGATCGGAGGCGGCGGCGGGCTTGCCGGCGTCTCCGTCGCCGCCA
Organism: Oceaniradius stylonematis; assembly: GCF_003149475.2. GTDB lineage: Bacteria > Pseudomonadota > Alphaproteobacteria > Rhizobiales > Rhizobiaceae > Roseitalea > Roseitalea stylonematis. The sequence goes on along the minus strand of NZ_QFWV02000008.1, from coordinate 483,759 downwards.
GTTCCGGCTCGGCCGCCGTCGACCGCGCGGCCGTCGACCACATCCGACGGGCCGCGCCGTTTCCGGCGCCGCCGCCCGGCGCGCAGCGACGCTTCGTCATCCCGATCGAGATACGCCGGTGATCGGGCCGGGCCAGCCGGCGTTCGGTTCTTCACACGCCTGTCGCGCACGCATCTGCACAAACCGGAAGCCGCCATTCCAGAACCCCACAGGAGATCCAGCCATGTTCGTCGCGATGAACCGTTTCAAGATCAATGAAGGCCATGAGGCGGCTTTCGAGGAGGTCTGGCGCAACCGCGATTCGCGCCTCAAGCAGGTGCCCGGATTTCACACCTTTCATCTGCTCAAGGGCGATTTCGACCAAGACAGCCGCACCACACTCTATGCGTCGCACACGATCTGGGGCAGCCGGGACGATTTCGTCGCCTGGACCAGATCCGACCATTTCCGCCAGGCCCACGCCAATGCCGGCGACACCAAGGGCATGTATGCGGGCCATCCGCAGTTCGAGGGCTTTGAGGCCGTACTCGAGGAATGAAGCCGCGCAGGCGCCAAGGCGGCAAAGCCCGTCTTTCCGGTTTCAGGATTGACTCTTGGCGCCCGCCACGTTTTGTTTCGCCCGCTTCAAGGTGCGACCCGACGGGTCGTTAAAAGGGAACATGGTGCGGCGTACCCGCAAGGGACCAAGACCATGGCTGCCCCCGCAACTGTAACCGTGGAGCCCGCCTGATCACGCCACTGTCCGCACGGATGGGAAGGCAAGGCGCGGCGCTGAAACGGAAGCCAGGAAACCTGCCTTGAACGGTCACCCAGCCGGGCCACGGGGTGTGGCAAGGCACGGTCTGTTCCGCAGAGGTGACATCGAAAGATGCGTCTTTGCGCGGAGCGTCCGTCGGGTGGCTTTCCTCCATCAGAATGGCCGGTCCGGCAAACGCCGGGTTCAAACACGTGGTCCTTGTGCGGGCCACACGGACATTTGGGGGACTACCGTGATCCGAACCATTCTTCTTGCCACAGCCGCCTGGGCGGCGTTGTCGCTGCCGCAGCCCGTTCAAGCCCAAGAGGGCACTGACGACGGCGCGACGGTCCTGCCGACCCTTCTGATCACCGCCGGTCGGACGCCGGTCGAGCAGGAAGCGTCCGGGCGTGCCTTCACGGTGATTACCGGGGAAGAGCTCGAGCGCAGCCAGACACGCTATCTCGCAGACGCCCTGCGCCGGGTGCCCGGCTTTCATGTCTCGCGTGCCGGTTCGTTCGGCGCGCCGACCCAGGTGCGCGTGCGCGGCTCCGAGGGCAATCATGTGCTGGTTCTGATCGACGGCGTCGAAGTGTCGTCGGTCAGCCAGGGCGAGTTCGACTTTGGCGGCCTGCAGGTCGGCGATGTCGACCGCATCGAGGTGCTGCGCGGCCCGCAGAGCGCGCTTTACGGATCGGACGCGCTTGCCGGCGTCATCAACGTCATCACCAAAAGGGGGCCGCGCGACGGGTTCGAAGCGCTGCTTCAAAGCGAGACCGGAACCGATGGCACGTTTCTGGGCGGCGTCGCCGTGCGCGGCGGGACGGAGTGGTTCGATGCGGCCGTGTCCGCGCGGTTCCGTCGCACGGACGGGTTCAACCTTTCGGACTTCGGGACCGAGAAGGACGGTGACGAGAACCTGACACTGACCGGGCGCTTCACGCTCGACGTCAACGACAATCTGGTGATCGACGCCAATGGCCGCATGGTCGACCGGTTCGTCGAGACCGACCGACAGGATTTCGCCTTTCCCGCAACGCCGACGCAAGGGCTCGTCATCGACAGCGACGACACGTCGGATGTGCAGGAGCTTTCCGGCGCGATCGGCGCCACATGGACCTCGCTCGATGGTGCGTGGACGCACGGCGCCCGGTTTTCGGGGAGCGGCGACGAGCGCGACAGCGCACGCGGCGGTGTCGTTACCTCGACCAACAAGGGCAATCGCCTGAAGGCGGAGGTTCAGTCGAGCTATATGTTCGAAACGCCTGCGCTGCTCGATGCCGTCCATACGGTCACCGGCGCTTATGAATGGGAGCAGGAGCGGTTCTGGCAGACCGCGACGCAGGAGCGCGTGACGCAATCCTTCGTCGCCGAATATCGCGGCGAGTTCGCCGGCCAATTCTATCTGAACGCCGCCGTGCGCCACGATATGAACGACCCGTTCAAGGATGCGACGACCTACAGCGTGGCCGGCGCCTGGGCCGTGCCTGGCACCGGCACGCGCCTTCACGCCTCGGTCGGAACCGGCGTCAAGAACCCGACCTTCTTCGAGCAGTTCGGCTTCGTGCCGGGCAGCTTCCGGGGCAATCCCGATTTGCGGCCCGAGGAAAGCCTTGGCTGGGATATCGGCATCGAGCAAAGCCTCTGGGACGGGCTGGTCGTCGTCGACGTCACATGGTTCGACCAAAATCTGGAAAACGAGATCCAGGGCTTCGGGCAGACGGTGCGCAACCTCAACGGGACATCGCACAGGCAGGGCGTCGAATTGTCCGCGACGGCCGAACTGTTCGACGGTTTTTCGACGACGGCGATGTACACCTATACCGACGCCACAGACCCCAACGGCATGCGTGAGGTGCGCCGGCCGATGCACAGCGCATCGCTTTCGGCGGCCTACACGTTTTATCAAGGTCGGGCGCAGCTTTTCGGCGAAGTCATCTACAATGGGGCGATGGACGATCTGGAATTCATCAATGCGACGCCGCAGACCCGCGTGACGCTGACCGACTATGTGCTGGTCAATATCGGCGGCAGCTTCAAGGTCAACGAGACGGTGGAGGTTTACGGCCGCGTCGAGAACCTGTTGGACGAGCGCTATGAGGAGGTGTTCGGCTACAACACGCAGGGGCGCGCCGCCTTTGCCGGCGTCAAGGCGCGGTTCTGACCATGTGGCGGGCGTCGCGATCGCTGTTGCTCGGCGCCCTGGTGTGGCTCGGTGGGGCATTGGCCGTGCCGGCCGCAGAGCCGCCGGCGCGTGTCGTGTCGATGAACGTGTGCACCGACCAGCTTGCCTTGCTGGTCGCCAGGCCGGGCCAGCTTCATTCGGTGTCATGGCTGGCCGCCGATCCCGCCATGTCGGTTCTGGCCAACGAGGCTGAAGGGCTGCGGCTGAATCGCGGCCTGGCCGAGGAGATCTTCCTGATGAAGCCCGATCTCGTCATCGCCGGTACGTTCTCCACACGTGCCACAGTGACCTTGCTTCAGCGTCTCGGCTTCCGGGTCGAGCAGTTCGCGCCGGCTGCCTCCCTTGCGGACATTCGTGCCAACATCGTCCGCATGGGGGACCTGCTCGGCAATCCGTCGCGTGCCGGAGCGCTGGTCGCGCGTTTCGATGCGGATCTCGCTGCGCTAAGGGCCTCTCCGCCAAGCGACCAGATGCTCGCGCTCTATTTTGCCAACAGCTATACGTCCGGCGGCGGAACGCTCGCCGACGCCGTTGTCGAAGCCTCCGGGCTGAAAAATCTGGGCCGGGAGATGGGCTATGAGGGCACGGTGAAGTTGCCGCTGGAAATGCTCGTCAACGCCGAGCCCGAACTGGTCGCCGGCGGCGGGCGCGATTTCGGCCGGCCGGCGCGGGCACAGGAAGCGTTCCGTCACCCGGCCTATCGCGCCGTTGCCGGCGCCGGGCGCGGCATCGTCATGGACAGCACATACTGGCTCTGTGGCACACCCCTGACACTGGAAGCGGCACGGCGCCTGGCTGCCCATGCCGACCTTGCCGCGGCCGATGAGTGAGAGGACGCGCTTTCATCTCCTGATTGGCGTTTTGGCGCTTGTCGTCCTTTTGCTGTTCGGCCTGTCGCTTTTGACCGGTCCCGCGGCGACCGGCTTTTTCGATGCGTTCGCCGGCCTTTTTTCAGACGATCGCGGAACGCTCGCCCTGATCATGCAGGAAATCCGGCTGCCGCGGGCGATTCTGGCGGCGGCGATCGGCGCGACGCTGGGCCTTTCGGGCGCGGCGCTGCAGGGCTATCTGCGCAATCCGCTCGCCGAGCCGGGTTTGCTCGGCATCAGCGCTTCGGCTTCGCTTGGCGCGGTTCTGGCGCTCTATACGGGCTTTGCCGCCGCGTTTCCGCTCGGTCTGCCGCTTGCCGCGCTTGCCGGCGCGGTGGTCGCTGTGCTCATCGTGCAGGCGCTGGCGGGCCTGTCGGGCAACGTGCTGACGATCATCCTGGCAGGTGTCGCCGTCTCCAGCTTTGCCGGCGCGATGACGTCGCTGGCGCTCAACTTGTCGCCCAATCCCTTCGCTGCGCTCGAGATCGTCTTCTGGATGCTGGGCTCGCTCAACGACCGGTCGATGACCCATGTCTGGCTGTCGCTGCCCGTCATGATCGTGGGCTGGGCGATGCTGGCCGCGCTGGCCCGACCGCTCGACGTTCTGACGCTCGGTGAACAGGCGGCCCAATCCATGGGTGTCGACATGGGCCGCGTGCGTTTTCTGGCGGTGTTCGGAACGGCGGCGTCGGTCGGTGCAGCAACCGCCGTTGCAGGCGCAATCGGCTTTGTCGGCCTGATCGTGCCGCACGTCCTGCGCCCGCTGGTCGGCGCGCGGCCCTCGCGCCTTTTGCCGGCGAGCGCGCTGGGCGGCGCGGCGCTGCTGCTGGCCGCCGACATTGCAGTGCGGATCGTCGCGCCGGCCCGGGACCTGAAGATCGGCGTCCTGACCGCGCTGATCGGCGCGCCGTTCTTTCTCTGGCTCGTCTTCCGCTACCGGAGGACATTGGTATGAGCCTTCTTGCGGTCCGGGACCTTTCGGTGGCTCTCGGCAAGCGGGCCGTGCTGAACGGAATCGATCTGACCGTCGAGTCGGGCGAATGCGTCGGCCTGATCGGGCCCAACGGCGCGGGCAAGTCGACCTTTCTCAAAGCCATCCTCGGCCAGGCCCCGGGTGCGGGAGACATAAGGCTTGGCGATGCTGAAAGCCGGACCATGAGCGCTCTCGAACGGGCGCGGATCGCCGCCTATCTGCCGCAGGAACGCGAGGTGCACTGGCCGGTGAGCGTCGAAGTGCTTGTCGGGCTGGGCCGGGCCTTTGGCCGAAGCGCCGTGGCGGCGCCGTCGGCGAAGGACCAGGCCCTGATCGAGGCGGCGATGGAACGCATGGCCGTGACCGGGCTGCGCCACCGCCGCGCGACCGAATTGTCCGGCGGAGAACGGGCGCGGGTGCTGATCGCCCGGGCGCTGGCGCAGGACACGCCGCTGCTGCTTGCGGACGAGCCGACCGCCGGGCTCGATCCGTCGCACCAGATCGCGCTGATGGCGACGTTTTCCGATCTGGCGCGCGAAGGGCGCAGCGTCGTCGCCTGTCTTCACGAGATTTCCTTGGCGGCGCGCTGGTGCGATCGTATCGTCGTTCTCAACGAGGGCCGGATCGTCGCCGACGGACCGCCGGCCACGGTGTTGACCGATGAGTTGATGCGGACGGTCTATGGCGTCGAAATCCACCGGGCCGACAGCGCGCAGGGTCTGGTCGTGCTGCCGACGGCACTTTCGGAAACCGAAGGCAACGACAGACCGGACGGAGCATGAGCGCGCCGCGCCGCGCGTCGCTTTTCGCCAGAACGTCCGGCTTGTCGGCTCCCGGCGGACGGTTTTCGACGTGCCGCGCTACTCGGACGGGGCCGATGACGAGGCGTCCGGGCACTGAATGGCCAAGTCTTTGCCGGAGCGGCCCGCTTCGAGGTCAGCCACAGCAAAACTGTCATCAACGAGGCTTAATCCTGATGGCAAGGCCAGGAGGACGAGCTATGGCGACATATCAGGCGGTAATCATGCATGGAACGCGCGGCGGCGAAGGCCGGTACGAGTTCTCGGGCCCGCCCGACCTTTTCGATCGAACACCGCTCGATGTCATGCGTGCGCTGATGGATCATGTCGAGGAGCATGCGCATATCGGCCATATCCGGTATGAAGCCAATGCGGCGCTCAAGAACGAGAGCGCCGAGGTTGTCACGGTTCTCGGCCAGCTGCATTTCGAGAAGGACGGCGCCCAGCCGTTCATGTGCATGATCAATCCGAAGCGGTCCTGATGGCTCGCGGCACGGGCCGGAGACCGGCTGCGAACGCTGCGATATCAAATCTGATGCACGTAGGAGCCGGGCGCCGGGCCCAGTGTCGGCCCATCGCCACCGGACCGGCCCATCGAAGGCGGCGGCCCCGGCTCTCCGGATCGACAAGTCAGCCAGTCCGCCATTTCCGGCCACCAGGAGCCCTCGGTCGGCTCGTGCCGGGCGAGCCACGCATCGGGGCCCGCATACAGCGCGCCCGCAGGCCGGTGCCCGATCCTGTAGTGGCGACCCTTGTGGCCCGGTTCGCTCAGGATCCCGCCATTGTGCCCGCCCCTGGTCAGGACGAATGTCAACTCGCTGTCGGTAAACAGTTGGGTCTTGTAGACCGACCGCCATGGCGCGATGTGGTCGGTTTCGGTGCCGACGACGAAGATCGGCACTTCTATGTCCTTTAGCGCGATCACCCGGCCCTCGACCGCGAACCGCCCCGCACTCAACCGGTTTTCCAGAAACAGCCCGCGCAGATACTCCGAGTGCATTCGCGCCGGCATCCGCGTGGTGTCGCCGTTCCACACCAGAAGGTCCGAGGGCAGGTCCTCGCGAGCGAGAAAATAGCGGTTCACGGCGCGGGTATAGATCAGGTCCTCGGCCCGGATCGATGCGAAGGTCCGGGCCATCTGAGGCCGGTCCAGATAGCCCTGGATCCACATCAGGTCCTCGATGAAGGCGACCTGGCTCTCGTCGACGAACATCAGCAATTCCCCGGCCTCGGCAAAGTCGACCTGCGCAGCCATCAAGGTGATGGAGGCGAGGCGATCGTCGCCGTCCCGCGCCATGACGGCAGCGGCAATCGCCAGAAGCGTGCCGCCAAGGCAATAGCCGTTGGCATGGACCTTTGCGCCGGGCACGATGTCGTCGACCACATCGAGGGCTGCCATCACGCCGCGCCGGCGATAGTCCTCCAGCGACAGTTCCGACTGATCGGCCGTCGGATTGCACCAGGAGATCATGAAGACCGTGAAACCCTGGCGCACCAGAAATGCGACCATCGAGTTATCCGGCGACAGATCGAGCACGTAGTACTTCATGATCCAGGCCGGGACGAAAAGAACCGGTTCGGGATGAACCCGACCGGTCTGCGGCGCATATTGAATGAGCTCGAAAAGGTCGTTGCGAAACACGACCTCACCCGGCGTGCAGGCCAGGTGCTCGCCGACCTCGAACCCGGGCGGGGCGGGCTTATGCGCCTGCGTGAGCGTTTGGATCACATCCTCGGTGAGGTGGCGCGCGCCGTCGATCAGGTTTTGCCCTTTTTGCGTGACGGTTTCTTCGATGATTTCGGGATTCGACCAGGGAAAATTCGATGGCGATATCATGTCGAGCGCCTGGCGGGCCTGGAACCGTGTGCGGTCGGCGTCGCCTTTGGCGAGGCCGGGCATCTCATCGGTCGCCGCATCCCACCAGTCCTGGATCGCCAGAAAACACTGCGCCCACGCATTGAAGGGAGGCTTGTTCCAAGACGGGTGTGAGAAGCGGTGGTCGTGAACTCTCGGCCTGAACGGTTCCGGCCCTTCCGCAAGGATCTCCGCAACAAGCCTGACGGCATTGGTCTGCGCCCGCTCCATCAGCTCCAGCTGACGGCCGGGCGATCGGCCCAGATGCAGCGCCCAGTCGCTCCAGGCCGCGAAGATCGAATGGGGCGAAACCCCGCCCGTCATCCTTGCCAGCGTCGCCCGCGCGGTGCGGTCGAGCATGCGATGCGGATGCGGGTCGGCAACCGGCGATGAACCGTTCTCCGTCGCAATTCGAGGCGAAACGGACCTGGCATCCGTGCATTGCTGTTGTTTCGTCATCTCTTTGCGGTCCGTTTCAACGGCGACGCCACGCCCGGCGCCCACAGCGGCCTGAAATGGTCGGCGCCCCGCGCAATCGGGTGCGGCAGTGCCTGGAACCGACGTCCGGCGTTCGATGTTCTTCAGCGCGTTGTCCCGACCGTCAGGCCATTGGTCAGGCGCGGTTCTCGACGGCATCGCTCCCACGGCGCATCATTGCGCGACGAAGCCGCCATCGACGGGCATGTTGATTCCGGTGACGAAGGACGCTGCCGGCGAAGAAAGCCAGACGATCGCCCCGGCCACCTCGTCGGGTACGCCGATGCGGCCGATCGGGTGCAACGGATCGAGCATCTCGTGCGAGTCCTGGGCGCCTTGCGTAGCCTGTTCGGCGAGCGAATCGAGCATCCGGGTATCGATGCCGCCCGGGCAGACCGAGTTGATGCGGATGCCTGCCTTTCCATATTCCAGCGCCGCGTTCTTGGTCATGCCGTTGACCGCGTGCTTTGAGGCGACATAGGGCGAAAGCCCCGGAAATCCGATCAGTCCGGCGACGGAGGCGAGATTGACGATGGCGCCGCCGCCGGTCTTCAGCATCTGGGCGATCTCGGCCTTCATGCACAGAAACGTGCCGCGCGCATTGACCGCCATGATCCGATCGTAATTGTCCATGGTCTGATCGACGAGCGGCATGATCTTGCCCTCGATACCGGCATTGTTGCAGGCGCAGTCGAGTTGACCATAGGTGTCGACGGTCTTGGCGACCAGCGCGTCGATCTGGTCCGCGTCGGACGTGTCGCACGCGACGAACAAGGCCTGACCGCCCGCATCGGCGATCATCCTGGCGGTTTCTTCGCCGCCCTCGATATCGATGTCGGAGACGACCACCCGGGCGCCTTCCCCGGCGAACTTCAGTGCGGTGGCCCGACCGATGCCAGCCGCCGCGCCCGTTACCATGGCCACCTTACCATCAACCAAACCCATGAGTGCCTCCTTGTTTCACGCCGCGTGCCATCCGCGATGCAATCGACCCTAACGCGGCCGCACGAGGCCGCCTTAACACCGGTCAACGCCGGGCCCCGGAAGACGCACCAGGGCCAAAGGCTGCAGCCTTTCGGCGGGTTTCGAAGCCCGGTCCATCGGCAATTCTCATGGCCGTACAGCGGACCGTGCGGAATGCTGTCGATCGTCTCCTGCAACACCGGGCCTGGCGGCCACGGCAAGAAGCCAGATCATCAGCGCCATCTCGCCAACAAAGGTGAAGGGCGCGAACACGAACGGTGCCTTGTTCATGGCCAAACCGATCGTGCTGTCGGCGAGATAGCCCAGACCTGCGATGACCAGCATGACCGAAAGGGTTCGGTGCACAAGGGTGCGTGCGTAGACGAGATAGCCCAGAAGGATGAGATGGGTGCTGAAGAAGAAAAACGCGATGTCCCAGGCGCGTTCGAAGCGCTCAAGTCCGCCCATGGCGACTGCCAGCGTGCCCGCGTCAAATGGCGCGGACCGCGTGATTTCCAGCGCGCCGGCAACATGGGTCAATGCGTGGAGGAAAAGGACGGCGTAAATGATCCGCATTCCCGACATGGCAAGCGCGAGACGCCGCCGGCGGTGCTTGAACAGACGATACAGACCCCAGGCAATCGCAACATCGAGCAGGGCGATGACAGCGAACCCGATCACCATGATCAACAGGCGGCTCGTGACATCCGCCGGCCATGCCTCGCCATCGATCCACGACCGGGCGAGACGCGACAGCGCGTCGGTATCGAAGGCGGTCGCAATCGCGAGCACGGTCATCAGGAGATAGGCGAGACCGGCGACAAGGGCGCCGAGGCGGACCGACGGCGATGTTGTCGGGTCCGGTACCGGCGGCGTGATCTGCGGCCCCGATCGGCTCAGGGCCAAAGGTCGCGAATGCTGGCGCGCATGGCGTGCTTGACCTGTTCGATCTCGCCCGATGAGACATGTTGCTCGAGAACGCCGAGCACAGCCGTGATCGCCGCTTCGGTGTCGTCCAGTGGCTCCTTGGTGAACATGTGATCGACGCGGGCGACGAAGTCGGACCTGGCGCGCGGGTGCACCGGCGTGTCGGACGGGTCCCAGCCCTCATAGTAAATGCCCCGCAACAGGATCGGCAGTTGCGCGGCGAGCTGGGCGGCTTCGTCGGCCGTCAGCCAGTCGCGCACCGCGTGCAGGACCGTTCGCAGCAGCAGGTAGGCGCGCCCCTTCTCCTGCCAGCCAAGCGCGTCGCACACATGTTTGAGCCAGGCGTTGACGTCATGGGGAGCGTGATCGAGCGTCGTTATCCCGGTAACCTTCATCGGCCTACTCCTTGATGTATGGCTTGCCGCCGGCAGCCGGCGTGCGCGTTCGGCCGACCACGCCGGCGACCACGATGATCGTCGCGATGTAGGGGGCCATCGAAAGGAACTCGGACGGGATCGGCGTCTGCAGCAAAGCCAGTTTCTGCTGCATGGAATCGGCAAAGCCGAAGACCAGCGCGGCCATCAGCGCGCCGACCGGATGATAGCGGCCGAACAGCATGGCCGCGAGCGCGATGAACCCCCGGCCGCCGGTCATGTTTTCATCGAAACGGCCGACCGAACCAAGCGTGAACCAGGCGCCGCCAAATCCGGCGATCATGCCGGCCACGGTCACGTTGATGTAGCGGGTCCGGTAGACGTTGATGCCCAGCGTGTCGGCGGCGCGCGGATGCTCACCGACCGACCGGGCGCGCAGGCCCATGCGCGTGTAGAACAGGTAGTAGGTGGCCACACCCACCATCACCAGCGCGCCGTAAACGAACAGGTTCTGATTGAAGAACATCGGACCGATGACCGGTATGTCGCCAAGGATGGGCACCTTGTAGGCGCGGAACACGGGCGCATTGTTCAAAAACCGGTGCTCGGCGAAGACCTGGCTGGACACGTAGGATGTCAGGCCGAGCACAAACAGGTTGATCACGACGCCGGCGATGATCTGGTCCATGCGGTAGGTGACGACGAGCGCCGCCAGAATGAAGCCGAAAAGGCCGCCGATCCCGATCGCGGCGATCAATCCGCCGACCCCGCCCAGCAGGGACCCCATCAGGGCGCCGGTGAACGCGCCGGCCAGCAGCATGCCTTCGATCGCGATGTTCACGACGCCGACGCGCTCGCACATCATGCCGGTTATGGCGCCGAGCACCAGCGGCACCGCGCGCACCATCGTCGCCTGCAGCATGCCGGTGAGGGAAAACGCCTTGCCGGCGGTCGCCCAGACGAGAAACGCAGCGACAGCGAGCGCCAGACCGATGCCCAGCGACAGCGTCGTCCAGCGGCCGCCGCCGCGCAGGAACTGGCGGGCGCCGAGAAAAGCCAGCACCGCGGCGATGATGTAGTTGAAGGGTGCCGCGGGCAGCACAAGGTTGGGTATGGCCCAGACATCGTTTGGCCGTGACAGCCGGAACGTCGCGTCGCCCGTCACGCCGATGCTGAAGACGCCCGCGACGAACAAGGCAAGCCCGATCAGCACCACTCCGGTGATGCGGGCCCGCCGGTCGGCCGGGGTTCCGATCCGCTGCGAATGGGAGATGTCCTGCGCCGCTACCATGGCCGCTCACTCATTGCGTCCCGCTTCGGACTTGCGGAAGCCCCATGGAAAAATGGCCCGCACCAGCAATGGCGCGGCGATGAACACGATGATCAACGCCTGGATGATGCCGATCAGATCGACGGACACACCGGCATCGACCTGCATCTGCCGCCCGCCGGCTTCCAGCGCGCCGAACAGGAGGCCGGCGAACAGAACGCCGACCGGGTGCGACCGGCCGAGAAGAGCAACCGAGATTGCGTCGAACCCGATGCCGGCCGAAAAGCCCGGGGACGCGCGGTCGAGCACACCCAGCACCTGGTTTGCGCCGGCAAGTCCGGCGAGCGCACCGGCACAGGCCATGGCCGCGACGATGATGAACGAGGCGCGGATGCCCGCGTAGCGGGCGGCATCGGGGTTCTTGCCGCTCGCCCGGAATTCGAAGCCGACCTTGGTCCGAAACAGCAGCCAGTAGACGACGATGACCGCCAAGACGACGAGGAAGACGCCGGCATGGACACGCAGATTGGGGTCGATCCAGGTGAGCAGTCCCGGCAACTGGGCACTGTCGAGCACCGAGCGCGAAATCGGATCGGCGCGCCCCTCGCGCTGCACGAAGGGCTGACGCAAGACATAATCGAGGATGCGATAGGAGATCAGGTTGAGCATGATGGTCGTGATCACCTCATGCGCGCCGGTTGCGGCGCGCAGCCAGCCGGCGATCGAGGCATAAAGCGCGCCGGCGAGCGCCCCGGCGAACAGGGCCAGCGGCAAATGGATCGCCCAGGGCAGCCCGGCAAAGGAGAAGCCGACAATCACGGCGACAAGACCGCCAATGACGATCTGGCCTTCGGCGCCGATATTGAACAGGCCGGCGCGGAAGCCGAGCGCCAGACCGAGACCGGCCAGCACCAGGGGAGCCGCGGCGGTCAGGGTTTCCGACAGCGCATTGAGTGAACCGACGGAACCCCGGACGAGCGCCACATAGGATTGTCCGATCGTCGGCAGGTCGACCGCGGTCGCAAGCATCACCAGCGCACCGACGGCAAGCGCCACGATCACGGCGAAGATCGGCACGATGACCAAGTCTTCGAACTCCGCCCGGCTTGGGGCGGCGCGTTCCAGCAATTTCTGGGTGAGCGGGTCGGACGCCGTTTGATCGGTCATGCGGCGGCCTCCGATACCGATCCGGCCATTGCCAGTCCGACCGCGTTGCGGTCGACAGGGCCCCTGAAAGCGTCGAATTCGGCGACGATCCGGCCTTTGAACATGACGACAATCCGATCGGAAAGCGCCACGATCTCATCGAGCTCGGACGACATGATCAACACGCCGTCACCCTCGTCGCGGGCCTCGACGATGCGCTTGTGGATGTATTCGACCGAGCCGACATCGAGGCCGCGCGTGGGCTGGGCGGCGATCAGGAGCTTGGTGTCGCGTGTCAGTTCGCGGGCGACGACGAGCTTCTGCTGATTGCCGCCCGACAGCTGAAACGCCTTGGCGTGCACCGACGGTGTCCGAACGTCGAAATCGGCGGCGTAGCGGGCCGCATGCTGCATGACCTCGGGCCACCGGATCGATGGCCCCGATGCATAGCGGTCGTCATAGTAGCTGTTGAGAACCATGTTCTCGGCGATCGTGAAATCGCCGATGATGCCGGTGCGTTGCCGGTCCTCGGGAATGTGGGCGATCCCCATGGCGTGGCGGGCGCGGACCGAGCTGTGGGTTATGTCCCGACCATCGTAGATTATCGAGCCGCCGGCGGGGTGGCGCAGACCGGTGATGGCCTCGATGAGCGCCGTCTGGCCGTTGCCCTGGACGCCCGCGATGCCGACGATCTCTCCGCTGCGAACGGCCAGTGACACATCGTCGACGGCAATCTCGTCATTGTTGCGCAAGACCGTCAGTTCCCGCACCTCCAGCAGAACATCGCCAGGCGCGTAGGCGGCCTTTTCGACGTCGAAGCTGACCGGCCGGCCGACCATCATCTCTGCCAGCTGCCGGGTGGTGAGCGTTTCGGGATCGCCCTGTCCGGCAACGCGGCCTCCGCGAAGAACCGTGATGCGATCGGATATCTCCAGAATCTCATCGAGTTTGTGGGTGATGAAGATGATGGCCTTGCCGGCATCGCGCAGTGCCCTGACGATGCCGAAGAATTCCTCGACCTCCTGCGGTGTGAGCACGGCGGTCGGCTCGTCGAGGATGAGGACGTCGGCGGACCGGAAAAGCACCTTGATGATCTCGACCCGCTGCTGCACCCCGACCGGCAGTTCCTCTATCAGCGCGTCGGGGTCGACGCGCAGGCCGTACTGGTCGCCGATCTCGCGCACCTGCCGGCGGGCCGCCGCTCGATCGAGAAAGTCCAGCTGGCCGGTCGGCTCGATGCCGAGGATGACGTTTTCGGCAACCGTGAAGACCGGTACCAGCATGAAATGCTGATGGACCATTCCGATGCCGGCCGCGATCGCATCGCTTGGCCCGTCGAACGTGACGGGCCGGCCGTCGATGACGATCTCGCCTTCGTCGGGCGCATAAAGGCCGCACAACACGTTCATCAGTGTCGACTTGCCCGCACCGTTCTCGCCCAGAAGGCCCAGAACCTCGCCGGCGCGGACATGTAGATCGACCCCGGCATTGGCGACCACCGGTCCGAACCGTTTGGTGATGCCGCGCAGCTCTATGTCCATGGCGATGCGGTCTCCGATCAGGCATTCCTCGCCGACCGGAGCCGGTTCGGGAAGGCCGGTGCGATGCTAGCCGGAAACGTCGATTGAGCCGTCGATGATCCCCTGGCGGATCGCTTCGATCTCCGCCTTGAGTTCGTCGGGGACCAGCGCATCCATGTCATGGAATGGCGCAAGGCCGACGCCGCCATTTTCGAGCGTGCCGACCGTGACACCGCCCTCGAAGGTGTCGTTCATCGCCGCTTCGATGACCTGGAAGACGGTCGAATCCATGCGCTTGAGGATCGAGGTGAGATAGACATGGCGCTTTTCGGGGTCGGTGACGTACAGATCGGCATCCACGCCGATGATCTTCAGCGCATCCGTGCCCAACTCGTCGGCCAGCGCGGCCGAACCGAGGCCGACCGGGCCGGCCACCGGCAGCACGATGTCCGCGCCCTCATCGTAGAGGTTCTGGGCGAAGGCACGGCCGTCGTCCAGGGATTCGAAATTGTTGGTGAACAGGCCCTCGCGGCTGTCCAGGTCCCAACCCAGAACCGTGACCTCGGTGCCCTTCTGCGCGTTGTGGTAGTCGGCCCCGCGCACGAAGCCGTCCATGAAGATCGTCACCGGCGGAATATTGATGCCGCCGAACGTGCCGATGATGCCGGTCTCGGTCATGCCCGCCGCCAGATAGCCGGCGAGAAAGGCGGCCTGGTCGGTCGCAAACACCTGGCCGACCACGTTCGGAATGGCCGGGTCGTAGGCGAAATCGACGATCGAGAACTTCTGGCCGGGATTGGCCTCGGCGGCTTCCTGCGTGGCGTCGCCCAAAAGGAACCCGACGGTTATGATCAGATCGCACTGCCCGCCAAGCAGCGAATTGATGTTCGGCATGTAGTCCGTTTCGGCCTGCGATTCCAGAAAGCGCGGCTCGATGCCGAGTTGTTCCTGCGCGTCCTGGATGCCTTTCCAGGCCGTCTGGTTGAAGCTGTTGTCGTCAATGCCGCCGGTGTCGGTCACCTGGCAGGCGCTGAATGCCAGTGCCGAAGTGGCCGACCCCAGTACCAATGCTGTTGCAATGGCTGCATATTTCAAAGTCCGGATCGTGGGGCTCATCATCTCCTCCATTGATCGTCAACCGGGCAAAAGCAAAGACACGTTCATCCGAGGCGCTTGGCAGCGTGGCGAGAGGGCGTCCGAGAGAGCGGATGCTTGTCTGCACGGTCTCTCCAGGGTCCGACGGCCGCGACAACCGCGCATTAACATTGGTCAAGTCGAGCGGTGCGTGATAACGTCTGAAAGGAAATTCAATCCTGCCGGGGGCGAGGCCGGCGAAGAGGTGGCCAACGGCGGCGGTGTCCTGACAAGACACGGAACGCCGATCGATTGGCCGAAATGCTCTCGTCGGCTGTGCGGCTCTGCTTCGGAGAACGCCATGCACGCCGATCTGATGACCGCCGGGAACACCAGTGACAGGTTTGTCAGGCACGTCGCGACCCAAGCGTCGCGACACGGCATCGTTCAGAGCCAGCGTCTGGTGGAAGCCCTGCGGCCACGGGTGACGGCGGTCAGCGCCGGTACGCTCGTCGTCCATGAGGGCGATAAGGTTCCGTATCTCATTGCCTTGGTGGATGGCTGGATCGCGCTGTCGAAGTCGCTGCGCAATGGCGACCGACAGATCATCGATTTCGCATTGCCCGGCGAGTTCATATTCGCTGCATCGGCGGATGCGTCGATGGCCGCGCTGGAGGTCCAGGCGCTGACGGACACGCTGCTTGCACGCCATTCCCATACTCAATGGAAACAACTGATCGCCCAGGTGCCCGAGATGGAGTCGGTCCGGACGGTTCTGTCCGGCGCGACCCGGGCCCGGATCGCCGAACGGATGCTCCGATTGGGAAAGGGAACCGCACAAATGCGGATTGCCTATGCGCTGCTGGAGTTGTGCATCCGGCTTCGCGCTCTGGGAGAAGGAACCGACCAAGCATTCCATATTCCGCTGACCCAGCAGCAGCTGGGTGAGTTCATGGGCCTGTCATCCGTTCATGTCTGCCGGACAATGCGGCGGCTGGAGCGAAACGGCATCATCGATGTGGCCGATCACATGGACGTTCGCGTCAGAGACGCCGTCCAGCTGGCGGAAATCGCAAAGGTCGATATTGACTGTCTTCGGGCGGAGATTTTGCCCAGACCCCTCGTGTCATGACCGGCCCTGGCTGACGCTCATCGCGTTTCCACGATTTCGCCGAGGATTTCTCCCGCAAGCCGTTCCGAGGCATCTTCGGCTATGTCGCCAACCGAAACGACGCCGACCAGCCGCTCGAAACGATCCATGACCGGCAATCGCCGCACCTGATTGTCGCTCATGATGACGGCGATCGTCTCAATGGACTGATCGGCATAGCAGCGCAGGACGCTGCGGGTCATCATCTGGCCGACTTCCATCGACAGCTGCGCCGAGGCGTTCTTCGCCAGCCCCAGGACGATGTCGCGGTCCGTGATCATGCCGACGACCCTGCCGCCCGATTGCAGGACCGGCAGTGAACCGATGTCGAACTGCTTCATGAGCAAGGTGGCGGCACCGATCGTCTGGTCGGATCCGATGGTCTGTGCGGGGCTGGACATGATCTGGTGGACCTGCATGTCTGATGCTCCGATCTTGCAAAAGCGCCTGCCAGATGCCTTCCGGGCAGCAAGGCCGCCTCATGAAACCGCTCCGATTGTCCGGCCAATGCCGCAACCGGCCAACGCCGGCCAGCCCGCTTCCACAGCCGAACAGGCGCTCTTCTTTGGTTTCAATGCTAGGACGCCGGGCGCGCGCTGCATTAACCGCAGGCAAAGTGCGCCTTCATTGCCATCGACTTCAATGGGCCATCAGGATCGGCAGTTTGCCGGTTTCGATCAGGCTGCGCGTCGTGCCGCCGAGCAGTCTCTGGCGCAGCCGCGAATGGCCATAGGCGCCCATCACCAGGCCGTCGGCACCCAGATCCTCGGCGAAATCGGCGAGAACCGTCGCCACCGGGTGACCGCCGCTTGGCTGGGTGTGGACCGTGGTCTGGACGCCGTGCCGGGCAAGGTAGGTCGCCAGATCCCAGCCCGGAGCTTCGCCATCGCGTTGCGGCACGGCATCGGGATCGACGCAGAGAATGTGCACGTTGTCGGCCGCCGCCAGCAAAGGCAACGCTTCGGCAACAGCCCGGGCGGCCGGCTTTTCATTGTCCCAGCCTATCAGGATCGTTCCCCACGAAAGCGTGCCGAACTGTGCGGGATCGGCAACGATGATCGGTCTGCCGGCTCCGAACACGACGCCCGAAACGACCTGGCGCGCAAAACCGCGCTCCTGCGGAAATGTCCGCGACAGGAACGTCACGTCGGCAAACAAGGCGTGCTCGGCCGTACCCGCCTCAATGGAATGCTCCATCATCAGCCATCGCTTGATTTCCGCCGAGATCCCGGCCTTGGCCAGATGTTGCTCGATCTCGCTGCCGCGCTCGTGCAGTTCCTGCTTGGCGGCTTCGGATTGCGCCGCCCAATTGTCCGATATGACAACCGTGTCGGTTGCGACCGGCGGCGGCGGCGCAAGGCCGATGAGCAAAACGCTCAAATGGGCGTCGTTGTTTCGACAGAAATCGACGGCCGCTTCAAGCTCGGCGACCGGCTGCTCGATCCGCAGCGGAAAAAGGATCGTCTTCGGTGTCATCGCGGCCCCCGGTTTTCTGGATTGGTCTTTGCGACAGTGGAACACGGAACAGGGAGTATGGTCAGCGCGGCAAACGCCGCGCCATCGGATCGAAATTCATTCGATCTGCGCGTGCTGCCGAACCAGTCCCGGGAAGCGCTCATGCGTCGGCTCGGACCTTGATCTTCTTGCTCGGTTTTTGAGCCTCAGGCCTTTTCGGAAGATGCACGGTCAGCACACCATTTTTGAATTTGGCTTCGATCTTGTCGTGATCGATGCCTTCGGGAATGGCAATGGTCCGGCTGAAAGAGCCGTAGCGGCGTTCGGCAAGATATCGCTCGCCTTCCTTGTCACCTTCTTCGCGCTCCTCCTTTTTTTCGCCGCTCAGCACCAGCGCGCTGTCGGTGACATGGACATCGATATCATCCTCGGCCATTCCGGGAAGTTCCGCGCAAATCTTGACGGCGTCTTGCTTGTCTATGACATCGACGGTCGGCATGCCCCAGGAAAACCCGCTTCCGGCACGCTGGCGCGGCCAGCCGAACCGCCGGCCGCGAAACGGACCGAAGCGGTTTCCGGCGAAAAAGTCCTCGAACAGGTCATCGATCTCCTCCCGCAGGGTCCACAGCGGCGCAGACGAACGTTCGGTCACAGCACGAGCTTCATCGCCATCGGTTTTTTCGGGAGCGGTATCGGTTTTCTCAATCATCGGCTCTCCTCCTGGCCGGTTGGCAATCAAAACAGGATTTGGGTTCGCTACCGGCTTGCCGTACGGATGCCCGCGCCGCATTAACACCGGTCAAGAAGAGCCGGCCTTTATGGGAATGCGGCAGCCGCCCGACCGGGTCGGTCCGTGCAATTTGGTTTCAATCTCACTGGAGCCGTCGACAATGACCACAGCCCACCGCGACCGGGCGGCATCGCCATCGGGCGCCGCGTTCCGATTGACGGGCGTTAAGGCGGCCGGGCGCGTCCGCATGCCAAGGCGCGGGTGCACGATTGCCCGGACCGCGATTTCCTCGCCTGCACCGGCCGCAGGTGCAAGCGGAAGGCGAACGAGGGGATGGCCATGACCGAGCAAAGGATCGAGAGCGCCTTTGCCCGATCGGAACGTTCGGTCGCCGAGCGTCTGGACACCGACATCGATCGCGGGCTGGACGACGCAGAAGCTGCGCGGCGGCTGCGGATCTGGGGACCCAATCAGCTGCACCGCCAGGCGACACGAAGCGCGCTGTCCATACTGCTTGGCCAGTTTCGATCGATCATCGTATGGCTGCTGGGCGCGGCTGCGGTATTCTCGATCGTGATCGGCGATGTCGCCGAGGGCGCGGCGATCTTCGCGGTGCTGATCATCAACGGGGCGATCGGCTTCTTCACCGAGCTGCGTGCCGCACGCTCCATGGAAGCGCTGCTGCGCATCGCCGATGTGCGCACGCGCGTGCGGCGCTCGGGCATCGTGCGTTCGGTCGATGCGCACGATCTGGTTCCTGGCGATATCGTTGTCCTGGAAGCCGGTGACATCGTCACTGCCGATCTGCGTCTGTGCAAGGCGTTCAACCTGCAAAGCGACGAGTCCATCCTGACGGGCGAATCCGTGCCCGTCGCCAAACAGACCGAGACGCTGGGTAGCGATCCCATGCCGGTCGGTGATCGCACCAACATGGCCTTCAAGGGCACCGCCATAACAAGGGGTGCCGGCGAGGGAATCGTCGTTGCGACCGGAATGCACACTGAAATCGGACTGATCAGTGCGATGGCCCAGGCGGCGGAAGGCGAAGCCTCGCCGCTCGAGCGTCGCCTCAATCGGCTGGGTCAGCGGATGGTCTGGCTGGCGCTCCTGTTGGCGGCGCTGACGATTGGCGCCGGCGTGCTCAGGGGGCATGACCTGACCGAGATGATCCAGACCGGCGTCGCGCTGGCGGTTGCCGCCGTGCCCGAGGGTTTGCCGGTGGTTGCAACGCTCTGCCTTGCCCGCGGCATGTGGCGCATGGCGGCGCGCAACGCACTGATCACGCAGCTTTCCTCGGTCGAGACGCTCGGCGCGACCACCATCGTTCTGACCGACAAGACCGGCACCTTGACCGAAAACCGCATGACGGCGGTCCGGTATCTTTTGGCGGAAGGCGATATCGAGATCGAGAGGCAGGACGATCAGGCAGTGTTCATGCTGGATCAAAGGCGCCTCGATCCCGGCGAGCACGGTGCTCTTGCGTGCGCGGTCACTATCGGCGCGCTGTGCAACAATGCCGAACTTGGCGACGGGTCGGACGACAGCGTCTCGGGCGATCCCATGGAAACGGCGCTGCTGGCTGTCGCCGAAGCAACCGGCGACCGGGCGTCCCTGCGCGACCGCTACGAGCGCGTCCATCAGCATCCCTTCGACTCCGACCGCAAATCGATGACAACGGTCCATCGTGACGGCACCGGCTATCTTTTCGCGGTCAAGGGCGCACCGGAAGCGGTGATCGCCGCCTGCAACACGGTCCTGACCGCCGATGGGGCCCAGGCGCTCGACGATGAGGGCCGGCGCGTGTGGACCGACCGCAACTCGGCGGCCGCGGCCGACGGTCTCCGCCTTCTGGCGCTTGCCAAGGGCCAGGGCGATACGCCGTTTGCCGACCCGTTCGGCGAGCTGATGCTTGTCGGCATGGTTTGTTTCATCGATCCGCTGCGCGCCGACGTGCCGAGCGCGATCGAAAGCAGTCTTGCGGCCGGCGTGCGCGTGGTGATGCTGACCGGCGACCATGCGGGAACCGCCAGCAAGATCGCGCTCGATGCGCGCATTGCGGACGAACGGATGATCGTCATAGATGGGCGCGAACTGGAGCTTTTCGATCCTGAAACCGCCTCCAGCAGGGAAAAACAGCGGCTGCTCACCGGCGACGTCTTCGCGCGCGTGTCGCCGGAGGCGAAGCTGAAGCTGGCCGCGCTCTATCAGGACGCGGGTCACGTGGTCGCGATGACCGGCGACGGTGTCAACGACGCGCCGGCCCTAAAAAAGGCCGACATCGGCATCGCCATGGGCCGGAGAGGAACCGACGTTGCCCGCGAAGCCGCGGACATGGTGCTGAAGGACGACGCGTTCGAGACGATCATCGCGGCAATGCACCAGGGCAGAGTGATCTTCGACAACATCCGCAAGTTCGTCGTCTATCTGCTGAGCTGCAATGTCAGCGAAGTGCTGGTCGTCGGTCTTGCCGTGGGCGCCGGCTTGCCGGTCCCGCTCCTGCCGCTGCAGATCCTGTTCCTCAATCTGATCACCGACGTCTTCCCGGCCTTTGCCCTCGGGTTCGGCCGTGGCGACGAAGACATCATGCGACAGCCGCCGCGTGATCCCAAGGAGCCGATCGTCGATCGGCCGCGCTGGACCCTGATCGGCCTGCTGGGCGGGGCGATCACATGTGCCACGTTGGCATCGTTCGCGCTCGCCCTGTTCTGGATGCGGCTCGAGCCGGGCCCGGCCGTCACGGTCGCGTTCCTGACGCTTGCGTTGGCCCAGCTCTGGAACGTGTTCAACATGCGGACACGGGGCAGCAGTCTCCTGCTCAACGATGTCACCGGCAACGGCTATGTCTGGGGCGCACTGGCGCTGTGCCTCTGCCTGATCGGCGCAGCGCTCGGGCTGCCCTGGCTGTCGAACCTGCTGGGCCTTCCATGGCCCGGCCTGCAAGGGCTCGCATTGTCGGCGGCGATGAGCTTTGTTCCGCTTGCCTTCGGCCAGCTTCTGCTCGCCATTCCGGCAGGTGCCCGGCTGACGAAAGCAGCCGACGCGAGCTCATGAGAGACGATCGCCTGCCTGCGCCAGGCGGCGCGGGGCAGGGCTGGTTCAGCCTGACTTAGCCAGGTAAGCGACCGCCAAGGCCGGGGTGGCGATCTGCGGATAGTCGCTTTCGGGGATGTCGACACCAAAGCGCGCGTGCAGCGCGGTGACCAGATTGAGCACGTCCATCGAATCCAGTTCGAGATCGTCCTGGATGTGATCGTCATCGCCCACCATGTCGGCCTCGATGTCAGGCGCCACCTTGATCAGTTCCTCGATGAATGCGGCCTTGAGTTCCTGCGGTGTCATAGCGCCTCCGGGGATTGCATGAGATCATCGAACGCGGCCAGAAATCTCGCCGCCTGCCGCCCGTCACAGACCCGATGGTCCACCGAAAGCGTCACGGTCACGGTCTTGCGCGGCACCACCCGATCGCCTGTCACCCAAGGCCGTTTTTGCGGGGCGCCGATCCCGACCAGCGCCACCTGCGGCGGAAAGATGACGCCGCTCATCGCCTCGGCACCAGTGTCGCCCAGCGCCGAAATCGTGATGGTGCCCATGGTCAGCTCCGAACCGCGCAGTCGGCCGGCCCGCGCACGGGTGACCAGATCGCGCATTGCCGCCATGGTCTCATCCACTGTTTTGTCCTGGGCATCGAACACGGGCGGGGCCACGAGGCCGCCGCCGCGCAGCGCGACAGCGACACCGGCATGTACGGTGTCCGATGAAACGTGGGCGTCATTTGTGTAATGTCCGTTGACGGCTTTGATCCTGGCCGCCGCCAGCGCCGAAGCGCGCACGAACAGCGCACCCATCAGCAGCCGCTCGGATGGACGGCGATCCGCATTGGCGGCTTCCAGCCATTGGGCGGCCGGCGTCAGGTCGATCGTCTGGCTTACGTAGAAATGCGGGATTTCGCGTTTGGACCGGCTCATTGCCGCGGCGATCGCCTTTCGCATTTCGGCCATGGGCGACGGTTTGACGGCCTCATGTGCCGGCACGGCGGCGGTTCCGGTCTTGGCCGGTGCGGCACCGACCGCGCCTTCGACATCGGCCAGTTGGATCGCCCCGCCCAGCCCGGTGCCGGCGACGGTTGCCAGATCGACGCCCAGCTCGGCGGCACGCCGCCGCGCCGCCGGTGACGCCGCAACATCTTGAGGCGGTCGGGCGACGGGCGTTGGCGCCGCCGCCGGTCGTGGCGGGGCTTCGGCGACCGTTGGCTCGACCGTCGGGGCCGGCGATGACGGAGCCGAAGGCGGCGCGGGCACTGGCTCCGGTGGCGCCGGCGGCGTGTCCGGTGCGGCCTCTCCTTGACCCAGGATCAGCGCAAGCGGCGCCCCGACGGGCAGCTTCTGGCCGAGTTCCGCGGTCAATTGATGCACCGTGCCTTCTTCGAACACTTCGATTTCGATGGCGCCCTTTTGGGTTTCGACCACCGCGGCCACATCGCCGCGCTTGACCGTGTCGCCGGGCTTGATCATCCACTCGACAAGCGTGCCGTCTTCCATGTCGGCGCCCAGCGATGGCATGGAGAAAATGCCCATCTCAGCGCCCCATCACGGCCCTGGCGCCGGCGACGATGCTCTCGACATGCGGGATCGCGGCGTCCTCGAGGTGCTTGGGATAGGGGATCGGGACTTCGGCAGAGCAGACGCGGCCGACCGGTGCATCGAGGTTCCAGAATCCCTGTTCCATGATCCGCGCCGACACTTCGGCCGCCAGCGACCCGGTCCGCCAGCCCTCGTCGACGATCAATGCGCGCCGCGTGCGCGCAACGGACGCCATGATCGTCTCGTCGTCCAGTGGCCGCAACGCGCGCAGATCGACGACCTCGGCCTCGATTCCCTCGCCAGCCAGTTGGTCTGCCGCCTCCATCACCTTGTACAGCGAGCCGCCATAGGTGATCAGCGAGATATCGGTGCCGGGACGCCGGACCGCAGCGCCGGTGATCGGCACCGCGCCCGCATTGATGTCGATCGTGCCGGTTTGGTTGTAGAGCATGACGTTTTCGAAGATCAGCACCGGGTCGGGGTCTTCGAGCGCCGTCCAGAGCATGCCGCGCGCGTCCTCAATCGTTGCCGGCGCGAGCACCTTGAGGCCGGGAATGTGGGCATACCAGCCCTCGAGCGAATGAGAGTGCTGGGCGGCAAGCTGCTTGCCGGCACCGGTCGCCATGCGGATTACCAGCGGCACGCCGAACGCATTGCCCGACATGTGGCGCATGGTCGCCGCCGTGTTGAGGATCTGGTCGAGCGCCAACAGGCTGAAATTGACGGTCATCAGTTCGACGATCGGCCGCATGCCGGCGGCTGCCGCGCCGATGCCGGCGCCGGTGAAACCGGATTCGGAAAGCGGCGTGTCGCGGATGCGGTCCTCGCCCAGTTCCGCCATCAGCCCCTTTGTCACGGCGTAGCAGCCGCCATAGGCGCCGACATCCTCACCCATCAGGAACACGCGATCGTCGCGCTCGATCGCTTCCCGGATCGCCCGTTTGACCGCCTCCCTGTAGCTGATCTCCTCGGTCTCGCCTGACGGCTTGGCGGGCGCGGGCGGTGGCGGCTGTTCGCCGAGCACATGCTTTTCCAGATCCTCGACCGGCTCCCACGTCCCGGCTTCCGCGAAGGCCACCGCTTCGGCGATCTCCGCGTCGGCCCGGGTCTCGATGGCGGCCACGTCGGCTTCATCGACAAGACCGTTCTCCAACAGCCAGCCCTTGAAGCGGACGATCGGTCCCTTGCCGCGCCATTGCTCCACCTCGTCCTTGTCCCGATAGAGCTGGGCATCGAACATGGAATGGGCGCGGAAGCGGTAGGTCCGGCATTCAAGGAAGACCGGCCCGCCCGTCTCGCGAATCCTCTGAATGCCACGCCGCGCCGCTGCCTCGACGGCGACGACATCCATTCCGTCGACCACCTCGGCATGCATGCCGTAGACGGCGGCCTTCTTGTGGATGTCAGTCTCCGCCTCCGTGCGGGCCAGCGCCGAACCCATCGCGTAACCGTTGTTCTCGCACACGAAAAGGACGGGCAGGCTCCAGAGTTTGCACAGGTTCAGCGTTTCGTGGAATTCGCCCTCGGCCACCGCGCCCTCACCGAAGAAGCAGGCGGAGACGCTGTCGGTGCCCTGCATCCTGTCGGCCAGCGCCAACCCGCCGGCGAGCGGCAGACCGCCGCCGACGATCGCGTTGCCTCCATAGAAGTTGGTCGCCGAATCGAACAGGTGCATCGAGCCGCCGCGGCCCCCCGAACAGCCCTCGGCCTTGCCGTACATCTCGGCCATGACGGCGGTCATCGGGACGCCGCGCACCAGCGCATGCCCGTGCTCGCGATATGTGGCGACGATCCGGTCGTCGGGCGTGAGCACCGGAATGACGCCCGATGCGATCGCCTCCTCGCCGTCATAAAGGTGCAGGAAGCCGCGGATCTTCTGCTGCGTGTAGAGTTCGGCGCACTTGTCCTCGAAGCGGCGGATACGGATCATGCTTTCGAGCAGCGAGAGCATGTGCGCATGGTCGAGGCGCGGCTTGTCGATCACACTCATGTCTCGTCGGTCTCCAGTGTGGAAATGTCGCCGTCCGGCAGGCCCAGTTCGCGCGCCTTGAGCAGGCGGCGCATGATCTTGCCGGAGCGCGTCTTGGGAAGGGTCTTGCGGAAGACGATCTGGCGTGGCGCGACGGCCGGGCCCAGCCTCTTGCGTGCATGGCCGCGCACGTCGCGTTCGAGGTCTTCCGACGCCTCGTACCCCGCATTGAGCGTCACGTACGCCTTGACGATCTCGCCGGCGGTCTCGTCGGGAATGCCGATGACGCCCGCTTCGGCGATCGCGTCATGTTCGATCAGGGCGCTTTCGACCTCGAACGGACCGATCAGATGGCCGGACGACTTGATCAGATCGTCGGCGCGGCCGACGAACCAGAAATAGCCATCGGCGTCCTGCATGGCGAGGTCGCCGGACAGATACCAGCCGCCGACGAAACACTTGTCGTAGCGCGCCTGCTCATGAAGATAGGTCCGCATCATCGACGGCCAGCCGGGTCTGAGCGCCAGTTCGCCGATCTTGCCGGCCTTGCACTGGCGCAGCGTGCCGTCCTCGCGCTCGACAATGGCCGCTTCGATCCCCGGCAGCGGCTTGCCCATCGAGCCGGGATGCACGTCCATCGCCCTGGTGTTGGCGATCATGATGCCGCCGGTCTCGGTCTGCCACCAATTGTCGTGGAACGGCCGGCCGAAGACCTGATGGCTCCAGGTGACCGCTTCGGGGTTGAGCGGCTCGCCGACACTGGCGAGGAACTTCAGCGATGAAAAGTCGAACGCCGCCGCCGCCCCGGCACCGGCACGCATCATCATGCGGATCGCGGTCGGCGCCGAGTACCAGACCTCGACCTTTTCCCGTTCGATGATCCCATACCAGCGTTCGACGTCGAATTCGGCCTCGTCGACGATCATCGTGACGCGATTCACCAATGGCGCGATGATGCCGTAGGACGTCCCGGTCACCCAGCCCGGATCGGCCGTGCACCAGTAGATCGTGCCCGGCGTCAATTCGAGCGCGTTGCGCCCCGAATAGGCGTGATAGAGCACCGCCTGGTGCACATGGACGGCGCCCTTGGGCTTGCCCGTGGTGCCGGAGGTGAAGTGGATCAGCGCCCTGTCTTCGGGCTCCGTTTGAGCGACCTCGAACGTCTCCGATGCGGCGGCCAGTGCCGGCGCCAGCGCGACGCACCTCTCGGGCGCCTCGTCGCCTGCGATGAGCACGAGCTTCAGCGAGGGGATTTCGTCGCGCCAGGCAGCGATCTTGCGCCGGTAGATCGATGCCGTCGTCAGCAGGACGTTTGCCTCGCCGATCTCCATTCGGGTCCGGATCGGCTCCGGGCCGAACGCGGAAAACAGCGGTGTGAAGACAAGACCGGCCTTGAGCGTGCCGATGGCGGCGCCATAGAGCTCCGGCGTCCGGCCCATGAGTGCGAACAGCCTGTCGCCCTGCGTCAGCCCATGGGCCGCCAGCACATTGGCGAAGCGCGACGACAGGTCTGCCATGTCCGCATAGGTCAGTTCGCGGCGGGTGTCGTCCTTGCCGATCCAGCGGACGGCGACTTCGCTGCCATGGCCTTGCGCGACATGCCGGTCGACCGCCTCATAGCCGATGTTCAGCGCGCCGCCCGGCAGCCCCGTCAGCAGCGCCCGCGCCTCCTGCCAGTCGAAGCATGCCCGCGCCGCGTCGGGATCTGCCAAGGCGGCAGCCGCCCGATCCGCATCATCCTTGCGGATGATCGACTCCATTGGACTGTCCTCCCGATGTCCTCGATTGCGTGATGAAAGCCTAGCGAATGCCACGCGCGGTGGCGTTGATCGAAGTTAAGGCGCCGATGCCCGCGTCCGGGCATGGTCTTGCCATGTGGTTGTTCGAAGATCGGCAGGATGCGGGTCAGCAGTTGGCGCAGCGTCTGGCTGCGTTCGACCTCGGCGATGCGGTGGTCGTAGCGCTGCCGCGCGGCGGCTTGCCCGTCGCCGCTCCGATTGCCGCGCGTTTCCGCCTTCCGATCGATGTGCTGCTGATCCGCAAGGTCGGGGTGCCGGGTCAACGCGAACTCGCCGTGGGCGCTGTCTCGGACGGCCAGGACATGCAGATCACCGTCAACCAAGACATTGCCGACAATCTGAAACTGTCGCACGAGGATATCGTTGCGCTGGCCAGGCGGGAACTGCCGGAGCTCGAGCGTCGCCGGAACCTATATTTCGGTGATCTTGCGCCCGAACCTCTGGCGGGCCGGACGGCCATCGTGGTCGATGACGGGGTGGCAACCGGGGCGACCGCCCGCGCGGCGCTTCGCCTGGTCCGGCAGCGGCGGCCCAAACAGATCATTGTCGCCTTGCCTGTTGCCCCCGCATCCAGCCTCGCCGAACTGGGCGCAGAGGCCGACGCCATTGTCTGCCTCCATCAACCCGAACCGTTCTTGTCCGTGGGCAGCCATTATCGCGACTTCGGCCAGGTCGACGATCGGGAGGTGACAGATCTCCTGCACCGTCATCGCCTGGCGCTCACGGCCGATCCCGATGATGGTCGGGAAGACCATGGCGATCGTGCCAAAGCGGCTTTCGGTAAGGGAAGGGCACGAACCTGAAGCCAAGTGCACCGACAGCGATGACACCGACAGCGATGGCATTGCCGAGACGCCGGGTCGAAGCGCCAGCGGCGACCCGCATACCGCCGGTGTGCCGTGCCGATCCTGCCCGACGCCGAAACACCGAGGCCATGCGCGGCTTCAAATGTCGGACCGGCTGCTGATGCGCACCGTCGCGTCGGCGCGGCGCCACAGCCCTTCATCGAGTGTGATGCCGTGGCCGGGTGCATCTTTCAGTTCGATCATGCCATCGGTGACGTCTGGCAGCCCTTGGGCAAGCTCCCGGTACCAGCCAGTGTAGAAGGCGCGCACGCTTTCCTGGATCAGCGCGTTCTTCAGATGCATGGAGAGGTGACAGGATGCGCCGTAGACGACCGGCCCGGTGCAATCATGCGGTGCCACCGGCACCTTGAAGGCCTCGGCCATGCCGGCGATCTTGCGCGCCTCGGTGACGCCGCCGCACCATGACAGGTCGAGCATGACGACGCCTGCGACGCCCGTCTGAAGATAGGCGCGGAACGCGGGCGTTCCGTTGAGCGTCTCGGAGGCGCAGATCCATGTTTCGCACGCCTCGGCATAGTGTTTGAGGTCCGACGGCGTGTCGAGCCGAAACGGGTCTTCATGCCAGTAGGTGTTGAAGGGTGCGAGTTCGCGCGCGAGCCTTTTCGCCATGGGCAGCGACCAGAGCGAGTGGAACTCGACCATGATGTCCATCGCATCGCCGACCGCTTCGCGGATCTGCTCGAACGGACGGAGCGCGGTGCGCAGTTCGTCGGGCGTGATATCGAGCCCGCCCGAGCGCTCTGCGGCGATGTCGAACGGCCAGATCTTCATCGCCGTGATGCCCTGCGCCAGAAGCGATCGGGCCAGCGCGCCCGCATCGGTGAGAAAGGCGTCCAGATCCTCGTAGGGGCCTTCCGCATCGCCGGTATGCCAGTTGTCGACAGTCTGACCGCGCCGGTCGCGCACATATTTGTAGCCCGCGCAGGTGTTGTAGGTGCGGATGCGGTCCCGCGACCGCCCGCCGAGCGCGTCCGCGAGCGGCATGGCACGCGCCTTGGCGAACAGATCCCACAGCGCGATGTCCAGCGCCGAATAGGCCCGCGTTTCAACGCCTGCGCCGCGCCAGCCGATATAGTCGGACAGCTCATTGACGCGGGCCTGCAGGTGCAGCGGGTTCTTGCCGATCAGGCGCGGCGCGCACCAGTCATGGATGTATGCCTCGACCGCCGAGGCGCCGAAGAAGGTCTCTCCCAGCCCGCTGAGACCTTCGTCGGTCCCGATCTGCACCCAGACCAGGTTCGGAAATTCGTCGAGCCGCAGCGTCCTTACTTCGGTGATCTTCATGCTACCGCCCGGTGATGCCGGGGAAGGCGATCAGCACGGCAAGCGCCAGCACTTGCAGGCAGATGAACGGCAGCAGCGAGCGGAAGATCGTCGCCAGCGAGATGTCCGGCGGCGCAACGCTCTTGAGATAGAAGGCGGCCGGTCCGAATGGCGGCGACAGGAAGGAGACCTGCATGTTCATGCAGAACAGGACGCCGAACCAGACCGGATCATAGCCGAGCTGCGTGATGATCGGCACGAAGATCGGCATGGTCAGAAGCGCGATGCCGACCCAGTCGAGGAACATGCCCAGGACGAACAGGATCAGCATCATGAACAGCAGGATGATCAGCGGGTTCTCGGAGATGCCGGTGATCAGCTGGGAGACGAAATTGATGCCGCCCATCAGGTTGAACACACCGACCAGGGCCGAAGCACCGATGCCGATCCAGACGATCATGCCGACGGTGCGCAGGGTCTGGAGGGCGGCGCCCTTGAGCAGTTCTAGCGTGAACTCGCCGCGGATGACGGTGGACAGCAGGACGCCCGCCACGCCAACCGCCGACGCCTCGGTCACGCTGGCGATGCCGCCATAGATCGAGCCCAGGACGCCGGCGACGACCAGCAGCGGCAGGATCAGCCCCTTGAGCAGGCGCAGTTTTTCGCTCATCGGCACGTCCGGGCCTTCGGGGATCGGCGCGATCTCGGGGTTCAGATAGGCGCGGATCAGGATATAGGCGATGTAGAAGCCGGCAAGCATCAGGCCCGGGATGAAGGCGGCCGTGAACAGATCGCCCACCGAGACGTTCGCCGTCAGACCATAGATGATCAGGACAATCGAAGGGGGCACCATGGTGCCGAGGGCGCCGCCGGCGCAGACGACGCCGATCGCCAGATGCTTGTCATAGCCAAGCCGCAGCATCTGCGGCAGCGCGACAAGCCCCAGCAGCACCACCTCGCCGCCGATGATGCCGCTCATCGCCGCAAGGATCACCGCGACGAAGATGGTCTGGATCGCCACGCCGCCGCGCAGCCGGCCGCCGACGAGCTTCATCGCGTCGAACAGATCGCGTGCGATGCCCGAGCGGTCGAGGATCGCCGCCATCAGAACGAACATCGGCACCGAGACGAACACGAAGGACGAGACGAACGAATAGACGCGGCTGGTGATCAGCGGGACGGCCATCGGGCCGAACCAGCCCAGCGCGAAGATCAGCGCGACCAGCAATGTCACATAGGCCAGCGGGATGCCGGTGACGAGAAGCCCCAGCAACATGGCGAACATCAGGAGCGTGCCACCCTCGATGCCCAGGGCCTGGAAGGAACCGAACAATTCCATCACTTCCGGCCCCGAGCATAGTTCCATGCGAGGATGATGAACTGCACCGCCATCACCGTGAGGACGATCAGAAGGAAGACCTTCAGCAGACCGGGATAGACCGGGTCCCAGGCGCTGCCGGTGCGTTCGAGCCGGAACGTGCCGTCCGGCCGGAACGCGGCGCGCTGGACCATCAGCCAGGCGGCCCAGGCGAACATGGCGCTGGCGGCGGCGCAGATGATCGAGATGATCGTGTCGAAGATGCGTTTGATGCGGCGCGGAATAGCGTCGTAGATCAGCACGACGCGGATGTGCCGGTCCTGGGCGCAGCAGTATAGCCCCCCATAGACGAAGGCGATGCCGCACAGGAAGATGACGGTCTCGTGCGCCCAGATGGTCGGCGCGTTGAAGACATAGCGCAGGATCACCTCATTCATGAGGATGAGCACCGACAGGACGATGCCCGTGGCGAAGACCAGTCCGCCCCGGTCGATCCAGCGCCCGAGCCAGCCAGCCTCGGGGATCGATCCGGCGGGCCGCTCGACCGGCGTGTGCTCAGGTGTTTCCATGGTGATCCCCTCCCAGAGAAAACCGGGCGGCAAGCCGCCCGGTCATGCACATGACGGCTCTCGCCTCAGTTCATCATGCCGTTTTCTTTGAGGTATCCGGTCAGGACTTCGTAGACCCGCTGGGCGTTCTCGGAGCGCTCGGCCACCTTGGCCCACTCGCCGGTCGCGATCGTGCGGAACTTGGCGCGCTCCTCGGCCGGCCAGTCATGAACGGTCACCTCGCCGCCGGCCTTTGCCGCCGCGACAGCTTCCTCATCCTTGGCGGCGAGAGCGGCGACCTGCGACAGGGCGAACTCGGCGACGCTCTCCTCAAGCGCAGCTTGCATGTCTTCGGGCAGAGCATCCCACTTGGCCTTGTTCATCGAGATTTCGACGAGCGGCATGGAGTGGAAGCCGGGATAGACCGGGTTGGGCGCAACGTCGTGCATGCCCTGGGCCTGGTTGGTGGAAAACACCGAATAGTCGGCGGCATCGATCACGCCCTTGTCCAGCGAGGTGAACACTTCCGAACCGGGCAGGTTCACCGGTGCGGCACCGGCTGCGGCGAACACCTGCTGCACGAGCCCTTCGGGCGCACGCATCTTCAGGCCCTGAAGGTCGTCGACGCCGGTGAGCGGCACCTTCGAGACGAACGCCTCAAGACCCGGCGTGGTCGCTCCGATGAAGCGCAGTCCGTAGGGCTCGAGCAACTCGTTCATCAGCTCCTTGCCGCCGCCATCGCTCATGAAGTCGAACATTTCCTGCGGCGCCGACCATGCGCCCACGGGGTTGGCGATCAGACCGAAGGCCGGATCCTTGCCGGCGAAATAGGACGTATCGGTCACGTGGCCGTCGAGAATGCCGGCAGCGATGGCGTCCTGGGTTTCATTGTGCGCGACGATGGATTCCACGGGCAGAAGCTCGATCGCCAGCCGGCCGCCGGTCTTTTCGCTGACGCTCTCGGCCCAGCCCTGCTGCAGGATGAAGTTGGGGTTGCCGGCCGGATCGGACGACTGGAACTTCAGCGTCATCTCCTGGGCATGGGCCGAGATGCCGAGCGCGGCGCCGACCAATGAGGCGAGGGCCAATTTGGTGAGTGTCTTGAACATGCGGATTACCTCCCTTGCATGTGCTGGCGGATGACGTTCGACGTTGCGCCGCCGTCATCCTGTTTGAAGTTTGCCACCGCTTGGGCGGCCATGAAGTCCAGCACCGTCTCGCAAACAGAGGCGAGCGGCGCCCGGACGTCAAGCGTGATCCCGGCCTCGTCGGGGCCGAGCGGTTCGAGCGTCGCAAGCTGGCTGTCCAGAAGTTCGGCACCCGCGAAATGGCCCCGGCGCGCGGCCAGCCGCTCGGCGATCACCTGGCGCGGTGCGGTCAGGTGGACGAACAGGACCGATCCCAACACATGCCGCAGCCGGTCGCGATATTGGCGCTTGAGCGCCGAGCAGGCGACGATGGTTGGCCGTTCGGCCTGCCGCGCGGCCTCGCCGACACGGTCCAGCCACGGCATTCTTGCATCGTCCGTCAAGGCGTCGCCGGCGGCCATGCGTGCCTTGGCATGTGCCGTGTGGTGGTCGTCCGCCTCGACGAAACCGCCTCCCATTCGGCGCGCCGCTTCGGCCGCAACGGCGCTTTTGCCGACACCGCACGGACCCATCACCACCGCTACCAGGTTGGTCGTCGCCACTTGCAATATCGAAATCCTCCATGCCATCAATGTGAATGATAGCGCTAACATTTGTCAACTTGGAAAATTCCGTTATCGTCACGATGGGCGTCCATCAAGGGAAAACCGATGAAAAACAGGGGCAGAAGCGGCGTCACGCTCGCCGACGTTGCACGCGAAGCTGGTGTTAGCGCTATGACCGTCTCCCGGGCCCTACGCAATCCCGACCGCGTGTCGGCCAGGTCCCGCGATGCCATCCAGGCCGTCATCGAACGGCTGGGCTATGTGCCCGATCCGGCGGCGCGCGCGCTTGCCGCCGGGCGCACCAACGTGATCGGCGTGATCGTGCCTTCGGTGACCAACAACGTCTTCGCCGATGTCATGCGCGGCATCTACGATGCGGCGGAAGGCACGCCCTGGCAGGTGCAACTGGGCAATTCGCGCTATTCGCCGATCGCCGAGGAAGACCTCGTGCGGACGTTCCTCAGCCAGAAGCCGGCCGGCCTGATCATATCGGGCATAGACCAGTCCGAGGCGACGGCCGGACTGCTGCGTTCGGCGCCATGCCGCATCGTGCAGATCATGGAAACCGGGCCGGACCCGTTCGACATGATGGTCGGTTTTTCACACCGCGAGGCCGCCGGGGCCGCCACGCGACACCTGTTGGACGCGGGCTATCGCAGGATCGGCTTTCTGGGCGCCCGGCTCGATCCCAGGACGCAGCGCCGCCTGGAAGGCTTCAGGGTGTGTCTGTCGCCCGCCGGACTGCTGGATGAGGCCCGCATCGTGACCACCCCGCAGCCTTCATCGGTCACGCTTGGCGGACACCTGATGGCCGATCTGCTGTCCACCGCGCCCGACACCGATGCCGTTTTCTGCAACAATGACGATTTGGCCGTCGGGGCGCTGTTCGAATGCCAGCGACGGCGCATCGCCGTGCCCGGACAGATGGGGATTTGCGGCTTCAACGATCTTGAGATGATGGCAGCCGCACATCCTTCGATTACCAGCGTGCTCACCTTTCGCCACGAGATGGGGCGGCAGGCAATGTCATTGCTGGGTGCGGCCTTGCGCGGCGAAGAGACAAGCCAGCCGGTCGTCGATCTGGGTTTTGAAGTGGTGCCCCGGGCCACCACGGACCGGACGCTTCAACCGGGTCGGGCCGAAGGGGGCGGTGTTCGTGCCCGAGCGCCATGACCGGTTGCCGAGGCAGGCGGCCTGCGTGTTACGCCTGCATGCCGAGCGCTTGGCCGCGCCCGGATTTTCGTCACCGGCACAGTCGAGAGCCACGAATTCGGCCGGACTTTGCCGCTGGCGGCCGGATCGTGACCTTTGCGGGCAGGGCCGGCGCCGGAAACCGGCGCCGACAGCGCAGACCTAACAGGGCCGGACCATGGCGTGCGGTCAAGAACGCCGATGCGATCAGTCAGCCCTGGCTGGGCAATTGGCCGAAACGGGCGCGGTAGTCGCGCGAAAAGCGCCCCAGATGGGAAAAGCCGCAGGCGAAAGCGGTTTCAGTGACGCTGTCGCGGTTCTGACGGGCCGACAGGTGATACCGTGCCGCATCGAGCCGGACGTCGCGCAGGTAGGAGATCGGCGACCGGCCGAATGCCCTTTTGAAACCGATCTGAAGGTTGCGCGGGTGCACGCCGGCCCTGGCCGCGATATCGTCAAGGCCGATCGGCTCGGCATAGTGGCTGTGGATGAACTCGACCGCCCGGCGCAGATGCACCGGCCGGGCCGCGCCGGTATCGGCCCGCACCATGTGCGACACGTTGCTGGGCTGCAGCGCCAGGAGTTGGCGCGCCAGTTCGCGCTCGGCCGCCATCTCGCGCAGTCCGGGTTTTCCGGTATAGAGCCGGCCCGCATCGACGGCCTGAGCCATGGTCAGCGCCAGCGCCCGGAGCCTGCGTCCCGGTCTGCCGCGCAGATCGACCGCCGGGTCGAACCGGACCGGGCCGGGCAGGGCGGCGCCGGCGGCGTCTTCCGCCACGCTGTGCAGAAACCGCTCTTCGATCTGAACCAGCAGCTTGCGGCAATCGGCACGCCATCGCATCCGCGTCGGGCGGTCCGGGTTGAGAATGGATGCCCTTTCCGGGCTGGCGCAGACCTCTTCGCCCCGATGGGCGATCAGTGCCTCGCCGGTCAGCGGAATCTGCAGCAGGTAGAAGTCACCCAGCATGCCGGGATCGATCGCAACGTCGCCGCCATAGCCGAGCACGTTCAGCGAGATGTGCTGGCCGCCGACATGATTGTGGCGCACCGACACGCTGTGGCCCGCGGTCAATGTCAGCCGGTGATCGCAGAATCGGCCGGCCACGGCATGGCGGGCGGCGTCAAGATCGTTGGTGCGCAAAACCCCGTGCGCAGCCAACAGTCCGTCCGACCCGGTCGTTTGCTCCATGGACCGAGACTAGCGTGGGGCCGATTTATTTCAAGCTCAAAATATCGATACACGAATTGGATTCGCAATCTGGATAAGCCGACGCGCCGAACCGGTGCATGGTGATCGATGCCAATGCGACATGTTCGAGGGAGGAAACCATGGAACAGGGCATCACACCGGCGTCGGACGGCCTTGACGGCACGAGCTGGAACGTCGTCGGCCACACCTATACGCCCAAGCTGCACAGCCCAAATGCGTTTTTGTGGCACGCCGCCATTCCCGAAGGCACGTTCGTTCCGCCGCATGTCCATCCGACGCAGGACGAGTGGATCATCATGCTCGAGGGTGCGCTCGAGGTGGAGTTCGGCGGCGATGTCCACAAGGCGGGCCCCGGCGACACGATCCGCATGCCAAAAGGCGTCGCGCACGGCATTTTCAACCGCTCGGGTGCCGCCGCCACCTGCGTTTTCGGCGTGGCGCCGGCGCGCAAGCTGTTCGATCTTTTCGTCGCGCTCGACGGCGTGACCGATCCTGAGGAACTGGTGCGGCTTTCGGCGCTGCACGAGGTCGACTTCCTGCCGCCGCCGGATGCGGCCTGAGCGGCGAGGACACATCATGGTCAAGCGGAAGAAGGTTGCCGTCATTGGCGGCGGGGTCAGTGGTCTTGCAGCCGCCAAGGCATTCGACGAAAAGGGTCACCGGGTCTGCGGGTTCGAACGCAGCCACGATTTCGGCGGTGTGTGGGAACTGTCGCGCTCCTATCCGGACGTGCAGACCCAATCGCCAAAGGACCTCTACTGTTTCACCGATCATCCCATGCCGGATGATTATCCCGAATGGCCGAAGGGCCCGCAGGTGCACGCCTATCTGCATTCCTATGCCGACAAGCACCGGCTCGGCCGGCTGTTCTGTCTCAACACGGCGGTCGCCTCGATGGATCGCCGTGCGGATGGCGAGCCCGGCTGGACACTGACACTTGAGGCCGGCAATCAGCGCTGGACCGAGGATTTCGACTTCGTCGCCATCTGCACCGGCCAGTTCTCGGAAAAGAACATCATCAGCCATCCGGGGCAGGAGGATTTCATCGCCCAGGGCGGGCAGGTGTTGCATTCGTCCGAATATACCGATCCCGCCGTCTGTGCGGGCAAGAACGTGGTCATTCTGGGCGGCTCGAAATCGGCGACCGATATCGCGGTCAATGCGGTGAAAAGCGGCGCCAAATCGGTCGCGCTCGTCTATCTCGAAAATGCCTGGCGGATCCCATATTTCGTCGGCGGCATCAACTTCAAGCGGCTGCTCTACATGCGGGCGCAGGAAATGCAGTTCAACGCATGGGGCAGGGGTGCTGTCGCGCGCACCCTTGCGGCGATCACAAAGCCGCTTGTCTGGGCCAATTTCCGCGCACTGGAAACGCTGCTCAAGCTGCAGCTGGGCCTGAAGAAGCACAACATGGTCCCCGACGTTCCTATCGAAAAGGACATTTCCTGTTCGATCCCGATCGTCACGCCGGGGCTGTTCGAATATCTGAACGAGGGCAAGATCAAGCCAGTGATCGGCACCTTCGACCGCTATGAGGGCAGCCGGCTGCATCTGACCAATGGCGAAACCGTCGATTGCGACGTTGCGATCCTGGCCGTCGGCTGGAAGCTGGGCGTGCCCTATCTGCCGCAGGAATACCGCGACAAGCTGATCGAGCAGGACGGCCAGTATCGCGTTTATCGCCTGGCGGTGAACCCGGACCTGCCCGACATGGGGTTTGTCGGCTTCAACTCCAGCTTCTGCACCGTGCTTTCGGCCGAGATCATCGCCAACTGGCTGGTGCGCTATGCCGACGGCAAGCTTGCCAACCAGCCCAGCCGCGCCGAGATGGAGGCCAATATCGGCGACATGCTCGACTGGAAGCGCAATGAGCGGCCGGCAGCGAAAATCTATGGCGGGCTCTGCTCGGCGCCGTTCCATTTCAAGCATTTCGACGAGCTGATGCAGGACATGGGCGCGCGGCAGTGGAAGCGGTCCAATCCGCTGGTCGAAAATTTCAGCTATCCCGACGCGCGCGCCTACGGCACATTCCTGTCAACGACACCGGATTATCAGGCGGGGTGATGCCGACATGAAAGACTGGGACGATGCGTTCGCCAACATGGCCCACGTGCCGGGCTCCGGCGAACTTCCGGGCCGGTGGGCGGCCGATGCCGCCGCCTATCGCGCCGGCGGGGTGAAGGTGGAGGCCGACATCGCCTATGGCGATGCCCCACGTGAACGTCTGGACATTGTCTGGCCGGACGAAACGCCGAAAGGGCTGGCCGTCTTCGTGCATGGCGGCTACTGGATGCGGTTGTCGAAATCGGACTGGACGCACTATGCCGAAGGCGCACGCGCCAGGGGATGGGCGGTGGCGCTGCCCAGCTACACGCTGACGCCGGAGGCGCGCATCGCCGCGATCACCGCGCAGATCGGCCGCGCGCTGGCGGTCGCCGCCGACCGTGTCGCCGGCCCCATCCGCCTGTCGGGCCATTCGGCGGGCGGACATCTGGTCACCCGCATGATCTGCGACGACACGCCCTTGCCGCCGGACGTTCTGGCGCGCATCGAACACACGCTGTCGATCAGCGGGCTGCACGATCTGCGGCCGTTGATGCACACGGCCATGAACGACACGCTGCAACTGGACGCGGCGGAAGCGGCGGCGGAAAGCGCCGTTCTGCACCTGCCGGCCGGCGAGCCGCGCGTCACCGCATGGGTCGGCGGTGGCGAGCGCCCGGAATTCATCCGTCAGGCGCGCATTCTGGCCACTGTCTGGGAAGGGCTCGATGCGCATACAGCGTGTCTGGTCGATGGCGATCACAATCATTTCACCGTGATCGAAGGGCTGCGAGCCCCCGACAGCGCGATCACGCGCATGTTTGTCGGGTAGTTTGTCGGCTAGGCCGGTTCATATAGGGTTCGACGGCACCGCATTTGCCTGGTTGGTGCCGGGCACCGGCATGTTGCGCTTGGCACCAAGAGATGGGGAGGTCGCATTTTGACCGAGGCCTACGATCCGACCGATGAAGGCGCCAAGACGTCGTTTGCCGCGGATATGAGCTATGGCGATTATCTGTCGCTCGATCCGATCCTGACCGCGCAAAGCCCGCTGTCCGATGCCCATGACGAGATGCTGTTCATCATTCAGCATCAGACCTCGGAACTCTGGATGCGGCTGGCGCTGCACGAATTGAACGCGGCGCGCGATGCGCTGGCCAAGGGCGACTTCCAGCCCGTCTTCAAGATGCTGACGCGCGTTGCCCGCATCTTCGAGCAGTTGAACGGCGCCTGGGACGTTTTGCGCACGATGACGCCGAGCGAGTACACCGCGTTCCGCGAGGACCTCGGCGCATCGTCCGGGTTCCAGTCGCATCAATACCGCCTGATCGAATTCGTGCTCGGCAACCGCAATCCGGCGATGATGAAGGTGCATGAACACCGGCCCGAACTGCATGCCAGGCTGACCGCGGAACTGGCGCAAAAGTCGCTCTATCATGTCGCGCTCGACCAACTCTCCGCCCATCTGGAGCGGGATTTGCCGCCAGGCATCTATCGCATGGACGCGCCGCACCGGGCCGATGATGCCGTGATGGCGGCGTGGGCCGAGATCTACACCGATCCGCGCCGCCACTGGTCGCTTTACGAACTGGCGGAAAAGCTGGTCGATCTGGAAGACTATTTCCGGCGCTGGCGGTTCAACCATGTCACAACGGTCGAGCGGATCATCGGCTTCAAGCGCGGCACCGGCGGCACGTCCGGCGTGAAGTACCTGCGCCGGATGCTGGAGGTCGAACTGTTTCCCGAACTGTGGAACGTGAGGGGGCAATTGTGAGCGGAGCGACGAGCGTGCAAAGCGCGATGACAGCGCTTCCCGTCAAGCAGCGGTTCAACCTGCCCGACGGGATGATCTATCTTGACGGCAATTCGCTCGGCCCGCTGCCGCGCACGGTTCCCGATCGTCTTGCATCGATGGTCGGGCACGAATGGGGCGAACACCTGATCAAGGGCTGGAACGTCGATGACTGGATGGCGCAGCCGGTCGCGGTCGCCGACCGGATCGGCCGTCTGATCGGTGCGCCGGAAGGCACGGTGGTGCTCGGCGACACGCTGTCGATCAAGGTCCATCAGGCCTTGTCGGCGGCCCTTGCGATGCGGCCCGGCCGTCGTGTGATCCTGTCCGACAGCGGCAATTTCCCGACCGATCTCTATATGGCCGAGGGCCTGATCCGGCAGCT
Source organism: Oceaniradius stylonematis (assembly GCF_003149475.2). Classification (GTDB taxonomy): domain Bacteria; phylum Pseudomonadota; class Alphaproteobacteria; order Rhizobiales; family Rhizobiaceae; genus Roseitalea; species Roseitalea stylonematis. The sequence goes on along the minus strand of NZ_QFWV02000008.1, from coordinate 444,598 downwards.
GGACAAGGGGCACGAACTGCGCGTTGTCGATCCCGAGGCGGTCGCTGGTGCCATCACCGAAGAGGTGGCGGCGGTGATGCTCACCCATGTCGATTACCGCACCGGGCGCATGCACGACATGGATGCGATCACCCGGCTTGCCCATGAGGCCGGCGCGGTGATGATCTGGGATCTCGCTCACAGTGCCGGCGCCGTGCCGGTCGACGTGACGGCCTGCGGGGCTGAATTTGCCGTCGGTTGCACCTACAAATATCTCAATGGCGGGCCCGGCGCGCCGGCCTTCATTCAGGTGCATCCGGACATTGTCGACGATGTCGAGCCGGCGTTGAGCGGCTGGCTGGGCCATGACGCGCCGTTCGCCTTCGAGCCGCACTATCGGCCGGCATCGGGCATCGAGCGGATGCGGGTGGGCACGCCGCCGATCATACAGATCGCCGCGCTCGACGAAGCGCTCAAGGTCTGGGACGATATCGACATCAACGATGTGCGCGCGGCGAGCATCGCGTTGTGCGAGACGTTCATCGCCGAGGTCGAGGCGCGCTGCCCGGACCTGACGCTCGCCAGCCCGCGCGACGCCGCCATGCGCGGCAGCCAGGTCTCGTTTGCGTTCGAACACGGCTATGCGGCGATGCAGGCGCTGATCGCGCGCAACGTGATCGGCGACTTCCGGTCGCCGGACATCATGCGTTTCGGCTTCACGCCGCTCTATATCGACGAGGACGATGTGCGCGGTGCCGTCGATGTTCTGGCCGACGTTCTGGATCGGAGTCTGTGGGACGATCCGGCCTATCGGGCGCGCGGGCGGGTGACCTGACCTGCGCTAGGCGCGCTCCCCGGCGTCCTGCCGCGCCTTCATGAACATCGGCCCGCCGCGCCAGCGCGGAAACCCGTAGCCGCTGGTCATGACGACATCGATATCGCCCGGCCCGGACGCAATGCCTTCGTCGAGAACCTTTTGCGCCTCGCTCTGCATGGCCGACACGATGCGGTCCATGATCGCGTCGTCCGGCAGACTGGCGGGCTCGATGCCCTTGCGTGCGCGTTCGGCGTCGATCAGCGCGGTCACCTCGGGATCGGCAACCGGCTTTGCGTCTTCGTAGCGATACCAGCCGGCGCCGGTCTTGCGGCCGAAGCGGCCCTGTTCGCAGAGCTTGTCGGCGATCGCCACATAGCGTTCGTTTGGATCGCGGGTGGCGGCGCGCCGCTTGCGCATCGCCCAGGCGATGTCGAGGCCGGCCAGATCCTGCATCTCGAAGACGCCCATGGGAAAGCCGAAGTCGCGCATGGCGCGGTCGACATCTGCGGGCAGTGCGCCGTCCTCGATCAGGTAATCGGCCTCCCGCCGATAGGCGGACATGATGCGGTTTGCGATAAAACCGTCGCACACACCGGACAGGACCGCGGTTTTTCTCAGGCGCTTTGCGAATGCCGCGGCGGTGGCCACGACATCGTCGGCGACGCGGTCCGGCACGACGATTTCCAGAAGCTTCATGATGTGGGCCGGCGAAAAGAAGTGCAGACCGATGACACGCGAGGGATCGGCGACAGTGGACGCGATGGCGTTGACGTCGAGATAGGAAGTGTTGGTCGCCAGGATCGCATCGGCCTTTGTGACAGTGTCGAGGGTGGCGAAAACGGCTTTCTTGACGTCCATCTCCTCGAAGATCGCCTCGATGACCAGATCGGCCCGCGACAGCGGGGCATAGCCGTCATGGGCCGAAAAGCGGTTGCCGATAGCGGCGCGCATCGTCTCATCGACGATGCCGCGCCTGGCGCTTTGATCGAGGATCGACGACACGCGTTCGTGTGCGGCCTGCGCGGCTTCGCCGTCGCGCTCGACGAGGATCACGGTCAGACCGGACAGAAGGCAGGCCGCAGCGATGCCTGCGCCCATGGTGCCGCCGCCGATCACGCCGACAGTGCCGAACGGGTGCGGTCTGCCCTTGCAGCGCGGATCGGACAGCGTCGCCCGTTCCGCCATGAAGATGTGCCGCAGCGCCGCCGACTGATCGGAGGCTTTCAATTCAAGGAAAGCATCGCGCTCGGCGGCCAGAGCCTCGTCGGCCGGCAATTCGAGAGCGCGTGCGACGGCGTGCACGGCCGCTTCGATCGATTGCTGCCCGCGCGCCTTGGCAATCAGCTTGGCCTTCTGGGCGGCGAAGGAGTCCGCATCCGCCGGGTGCCGGACCGGACGTTCAAGCGTTCGCGGCTCGTCGCCGGTCGTCGATCGCGCCATGTCCCGTGCGGCGGCCAGAAGGTCGCCTTCGGCGACTTCATCAACCAGCCCGGCGCGATGCGCCTGCGCCGCGCCGACCGGCTTTCCGCCGGCGACCATCGTCAGCGCGGTCTCTGCCGGCACCAGACGCGGCAACCGCACTGTGCCGCCGGCACCGGGGATCAGGCCGAGATTGACTTCCGGCAGACCCAATTTTGCGTCGTCGGCGGCAATCCGCGCGCGGCATGCCATGGCCAGTTCGAGCCCGCCTCCAAGCGCGGTGCCGTGGATCGCGGCGATCCATGGCGTGTCGGCTGTCTCGATCGCCGCGACCACGTCGGGCAGATGCGGTTCCTTCGGCGGCTGGCCGAACTCGCGAATATCGGCGCCGGCGACGAATGTCCGGCCCGTGCAGCGCAGGATGACGGTGCGGACGGCCGGGTCGGCGTCGCAGGTAGCAACGGCTTCCATCAACCCCTGGCGGACGGCGTGTGACGCCGCATTCACCGGCGGGTTGTCGATCGTGACGACGGCGCAATCGCCGTCCCGTTCAAGCGTGACGGCCATGGCTTACTGGAACGCCTGCAGGCCGGTCTGGCCGCGGCCGAGGATCAGCGCGTGCACGTCGTGCGTGCCCTCATAGGTGTTGACCGCCTCGAGGTTCATCACGTGCCGGATGACGCCATATTCGTCCGAAATGCCGTTGCCGCCATGCATGTCGCGCGCCTCGCGCGCGATCGCCAGCGCCCTGCCGCAATTGTTCCGCTTCATCAGGCTGATCAGTTCGGCTGAAGCCGTGTGATCGTCGATCATCCGGCCCAGCCTGAGCGCGCCCAGAAGGCCCAGGCTGATATCGGTCTGCATGTCGGCCAGCTTCTTCTGGATCAGCTGGGTGGCCGCAAGCGGCTTGCCGAACTGCTTGCGGTCCATCGTATAGTCGCGCGCCGCAAACCAGCAGGCTTCGGCGGCGCCCATCGCGCCCCAGGCGATGCCGTAGCGGGCGCGGTTGAGGCAGCCGAACGGGCCGGCCAGGCCCTCGGCGTGCGGCAGCAGATTGTCCTGGGGCACGAAGACCTCGTCCATCTGGATCATGCCGGTGGTCGAGGCGCGCAGGCTGAACTTGCCCTCGATCTTCGGTGTTTCCAGCCCGTCCATTCCGCGCTCAAGAATGAACCCCTTGATGGCGTTGTCATGTGCATCGGACTTGGCCCACACGATGAAGACATCTGCGATCGGGCTGTTGGTGATCCAGTTCTTGGCGCCCGACAGCCGGTAACCGCCATCGACCGGTTTGGCGCGGGTGGTCATGCCGCCGGGGTCGGAGCCGTGATCGGGCTCGGTCAGGCCGAAGCAGCCGACCCATTCGCCGCTTGCCAGCCTGGGCAGAAATTTCGACCGCTGGGAATCGGTGCCATAAGCGAAGATCGGGTGCATGACGAGGCTGGACTGGACCGACAGGGCCGAGCGGTAACCCGAATCGATGCGCTCGACCTCGCGGGCGACCAGGCCGTAGCCGACATAGTTGGCGCCGACGCCGCCATACTCCTCGGGGATGGTCGAGCCGAGCAGGCCCAACTCGCCCATTTCATTCATGATTTCGCGATGGAACACTTCGTGCCGGTTGGCTTCGACGACGCGCGACGACAGCCGATCCTGACAATAGGCCGCGGCGCTGTCGCGGATCATCCGTTCCTCGTCGGTCAACTGGTCGTCGATGAGAAACGGGTCCTCCCAGTTCAGCCGTGCCGGGCGGGCGCGGGCGGTTTCGGGCGTCTGCCCCACATGCGTCGCTGCATCGGCCATCGGCGATCTCCCTTTGCTGCGGTGCGCGGAGGCTATCGTTCCGAGCGATATGTTTCAAGCAAGAAATTTTATGCTTGAAATAGATTGAACCTCGTGCCACGCTTCGATCCCAGAGGCAGGGAGAGGCAGATGCGCATCGCATGCCTGGGAGGAGGGCCGGCAGGCCTGTATTTCGCGATCTCGATGAAGCTTCGGGATCCGTCGCACGACATCGTCGTCATCGAGCGCAACCGGCCGGACGACACGTTCGGATGGGGCGTGGTTCTGTCCGACGAGACGCTGGAGAATCTGGCGGACAACGACCCGGCCAGCGCCAGGGCAATCGGCGCGAACTTCGCCTATTGGGACGATATCGCGCTTCATTTCCAGGGGCAGCGGCTGGTCTCCACCGGGCACGGCTTTTGCGGCATCGGCCGCATGAAGCTGCTGGAGCTGCTGCAGGATCGCGCCCGCGAACTGGGCATCGAGATGCGCTTTGAGACCGAGATCGAGAGCGCCGAGGATTACCGGCGCGACTTCGATCTTGTCGTCGCCAGCGACGGGCTGAACTCCAAGACGCGGACGCTCTACGCCGACACGTTCAAGCCGGACATCGAGCAGCGGCTGTGCCAGTTCGTCTGGCTCGGCACGCGCCAGACCTTCGCCGACGCCTTCACCTTCATATTCGAGCAGACCGAACATGGCTGGGTCTGGGCCCACGCCTACCAGTTCGATGACGACACCGCGACGTTCATCGTCGAGTGCGCGCAGGACACGTTCGACGCGTTCGGCTTCGGGCAGATGAGCCAAGAAGAGAGCATCGCCGTCTGCGAGGCGATCTTCAAGGATCATCTGGGCGGTCACAGTCTGATGACCAACGCCAACCACATTCGCGGTTCGGCCTGGCTGCGTTTTCCCCGGGTGCTGTGCGAAAAGTGGAGCCACGAGAACGTCGTTCTGCTGGGCGATGCGGCGGCGACCGCGCATTTCTCCATCGGGTCGGGCACCAAGCTGGCGTTCGAATCCGCCATCGCGCTCGCCGAATATCTGCACACCGAGGCCGATATGACGGCGGCGTTCGCCAAATATGAGGACGAACGGCGGCTGGAAGTGCTGCGGCTGCAATCGGCGGCGCGCAACTCGCTGGAATGGTTCGAGCATGTCGATCGCTATCTGCATCTCGATCCGGTGCAGTTCTACTATTCGATGCTGACCCGGTCGCAGCGGATCAGCCATGAAAATCTGCGCCTGCGCGATCCCGACTGGCTGCGCTCGGCGGAGAAATGGTTTCAGGAAAAGGCGGGCGTTGGCGCCAACGCGCCGGTGCGCGCGCCGATGTTCGCGCCGTTCAGGCTGCGCCGCATGGACCTCAAGAACCGCGTCGTCGTTTCGCCCATGGCCCAGTATAAGGCCGTCGACGGTTGTCCGACCGACTGGCATTTCGTCCATTACGCGGAGCGCGCCAAGGGCGGGGCGGGGCTCGTCTATACCGAGATGACCTGCGTCTCTCCCGAAGGGCGGATCACGCCCGGCTGCCCGGGACTTTACGCGCCCGACCATGAAGCCGCCTGGCGCCGGCTGACCGAGTTCGTTCACGCCGAGACCGACGCGAAAATCTGCTGCCAGATCGGCCATTCGGGCCGCAAGGGCTCGACCCAGCTTGGGTGGGAGGAAATGGACGCGCCGTTGCCCGACGGCAATTGGGAAACCGTCTCGGCGTCACCGATCCCGTGGTCGGACCGCAACCCGGCGCCGCGCGAGATGAGCCGGGCCGACATGGACATGGTGCGCGACCAGTTCGTCGCCGCGGCCGAAATGGCGGACCGGGCCGGCTTCGACATGATCGAGCTGCACGCGGCGCACGGCTATCTGGTCTCGTCCTTCATCTCGCCATTGTCCAACCGGCGCAGCGACGCGTATGGCGGCAGCCTCGAAAACCGGATGCGCTGGCCGCTGGAACTGTTCGCGGCGATGCGCGCGGCATGGCCCGCCGACAAGCCGATGTCGGTGCGGATTTCCGCGCACGACTGGGTCGGCGAGGAAGGCGTGACGCCGGATGAAGCGGTCGAGATCGCGCGCATGTTCGAGCAGGCCGGCGCCGATATCATCGATGTTTCGGCCGGCCAGACCTCGACCGATGCCCGGCCGGTCTATGGCCGCATGTTCCAGACGCCGTTCTCCGACCGCATCCGCAACGAGACCGGGGTCGCCACCATGGCGGTCGGCAACATCTACGAAGCCGATCACGTCAATTCGATCCTGATGGCGGGACGCGCCGATCTGGTCTGCCTGGCACGGCCGCATCTGGCCGATCCCTACTGGACCGTTCACGCCGGCGCCGCGATCGGCGACCGCCACGAGAAATGGCCCGATCCCTATCTCGCCGGCCGCGACCAGCTTTGGCGGCTGGCCGACCGCGAGGCGGACATGGCGGTGCGCGTATGACGCTCGATGGCCGGCATGCGGTGATAACGGGCGGTGGCTCTGGCGTCGGGGCGGCGACCGCGCGCGCCTTCGCCGATGCCGGCGCGGTGGTCACCGTGATGGGCCGGCGCGAAGAGCCGCTACGCGCGCAGGCCGAACATGAAAGGATCGGCTACCAGCTATGCGATGTCACCGACGCCGACGCGGTGACAAAGGCCTTCGAGGCTGCGCGGGACGCCTGCGGGCCGGTGTCGATCGTTGTCGCCAATGCCGGCGACGCCGCGTCCAAACCGTTCGCGGCGATGCAGGCGATCGATCTCGATGTCATGCTTGCGGTCAACGTCACGGGCGTCTTCAACGCCTACAAGGCCGCGCTTGCCGACATGCAGGCGCTTGGCTGGGGACGCATGATCGCCACCGCCTCGACAGCCGGGCTGAAGGGTTATGGCTATGTGTCGGGCTATTGCGCCGCCAAGCACGGCGTCGTCGGGCTGACGCGGGCGCTGGCGATCGAACTGGCGCGCACCGGCATCACCGTGAATGCCATCTGCCCCGGCTTCATCGAGACACCGCTTCTGGATCGGTCCATCGAAACGATCGTGGCGAAAACCGGCAAGAGCGCCGAAGAGGCCGCAAAATCGCTGCGTGCCGGCAACCCGCAGGGACGTTTCATCCAGCCCGACGAGGTGGCGCAGACCGCGCTGTGGCTGGCCAGCGACGCCGCCCGGTCCGTCAACGGCCACGCGCTGAGCATATCCGGGGGCGAGATATGATGCCCAAGACCCACCCGACCAGCGAACCGCTCTCCAAGCAGAGGCTGCGTCTGTGGCTGCGGTTTTTGAAGGCGCAAAGCTCGATCGAAGCCGAGATCCGGCGGCGGCTGCGCGACCAATACGGGTCCACCCTGCCGCGTTTCGATGTCATGTCGGCGCTGGCCCGGTTTCCCGACGGTCTGAAGATGAGCGAAATCTCCGGCCTTCTGAAAGTGTCCAACGGCAATGTCACCGGCATCGTCGACCGTCTGACGCAGGACGGGCTGGCGCTTCGGGTTGCGGTGCCCGGCGACCGCCGGGCGCAACTGGTGCGGCTGACGCCGGCGGGCCAGTCGGCCTTCGCCGAACTGGCGCAAGCCCATGAGGCCTGGCTCGACGAGATGCTCGGCGGCCTCGGTCCGGACGAACTGGACGGCTTTGGCGAATTGCTCGACGGCGTGTCCGAACATCTTGGCGAAGGCGGAGACTAGGGCCATGCGCAGCGACACACAGCATTTCAAGTGCACGATCGACGGGCCGGTGGCACGCATCGCGCTGAACCGTCCCGAACGCAAGAACCCGCTGACCTTCGAGAGCTATGCGGAACTGCGCGACTGGTTCCGCGACCTTCACTATGATGATGAGGTGCACGCCGTGGTTTTCCTGCCTAATGGCGGCAATTTCAGTTCCGGCGGTGACGTGCACGACATTATCGGGCCGCTGACGCAGATGAGCATGAAGGAGCTTCTGGCCTTCACCCGGATGACGGGCGATCTGGTCAAGGCGATGATCCATTGCGGCAAGCCGATCATCGCCGCCGTCGAAGGGATTTGCGCGGGCGCCGGCGCGATCATCGCCATGGCGTCGGACCTGCGGGTTGCAACGCCGGACGCCAAGGTTGCCTTCCTATTCAACCGGGTCGGCCTTGCCGGCTGCGACATGGGCGCCTGCGCCATGCTGCCGCGCATCATCGGGCAGGGCCGGGCCAATGAGCTTCTGTATCTGGGCCGGTCCATGAGTGCCGAAGAGGGCCATGCCTGGGGGTTTTTCAATCGCCTGTCGGACGCGGCCGAACTGGAATCGGTGGCCATGGAACTGGCCGAACGCATCTGTGCGGGGCCGACATTCGCCAATGCCATGACCAAGACGATGCTGGCGCAGGAATGGTCGATGTCCCTCGATCAGGCGATCGAAGCCGAAGCGCAGGCGCAGGCCATCTGCATGCAGGGCAACGACTTCCGCCGCGCCTATGAGGCGTTCGCGGCGAAGAAGAAACCGGTCTTCGAGGGCGATTGATGGCGGACCGGAGCTTCCTCGACTGGCCCTTTTTCGACGATCGGCATCGCGCGCTTGCGGACGAAATCGATGGGTGGGCGGCCGGGCATCTGGGCGGCGTCGATCATGCGGACGTGGATGCGGCCTGCCGCACACTGGTCTCGGATCTCGGCGCGGCGGGGTTCCTGGAGCACACCGGCGCAGAGGACGGCAAGCTCGATGTGAGGACGCTGTGCCTGATCCGTGAAACGCTGGCGCGCCATGAGGGGCTGGCCGATTTCGCGTTTGCCATGCAGGGGCTCGGTACCGGCGCCATCTCGCTGTTCGGGTCGTCCGACCAGAAAGCGCAATGGCTGCCGCTTTCCCGCTCGGGCAAGGCGATTGCCGCCTTCGCGCTCACCGAGCCGCAATCGGGCTCCGATGTCGCCAACAGCACGATGACCGCCACACGCGATGGCGACGCCTTCGTGCTCGATGGCGAAAAGACCTGGATCTCCAATGGCGGCATCGCCGACGTCTACACGGTCTTTGCGCGGACCGGCGAAGCGCCGGGCGCCAAGGGCCTTTCGGCGTTCATCGTTCCCGCCGGCATCGACGGTTTCGAGGTCACCGAACGGCTGGAGACGATCGCGCCCCATCCGCTGGCGACGTTGCGTTTTTCCGCCTGCAAGATCCCGGCTTCGTCGATGATCGGCAATCCCGGCGAGGGGTTCAGGATCGCCATGTCGGTGCTCGACATCTTCCGCCCGACCGTCGGCGCAGCCGCGCTCGGCTTCGCGCGCCGGGCGCTCGATGAGTCGATCGGCCGGGTTGCAAAACGTCATGTGCAGGGCGCGCCGCTGTCCGATCTGCAGATGGTCCAGGGCCATATCGCCGACATGGCGCTCGATGTGGATGCGGCGGCGCTTCTGATCTACCGCGCCGCGTGGACCAAGGACATGGGTGCGCCGCGCATCACCCGCGAGGCGGCGATGGCCAAGCTTTTCGCCACCGACCGGGCGCAAGAGGTGATCGACAAGGCCGTCCAGCTTCATGGCGCCGACGGCGTCCGGTCGGGCCATGCCGTCGAGACGCTCTACCGCGAAATCCGGGCACTGCGCATTTACGAGGGTGCATCGGACGTTCAGAAAGTCGTCATAGCCCGCCAGACGCTCGGCGGCTGAAAAAGGAGGAGAACTGCAATGAAAGAGCTGGAAAAGGGCATCACCGAAAACGGTGTCGGCTACAAGGAAACGACCTGGAACATTCTCGGCCAGACCTATTATCCGAAGGCGGTTTGCGAGAGCACATTCGCCTTTGAAACGAACTCGGCTCCCGGCGATGCCGTGCCCGTGCACATCCACCCGACGCAGGACGAGTTCATTCTCGTGCAGGAAGGCGAACTGGACCTCAAGCTCGACGGCAAATGGACCAAGGCGCGTGAAGGCGATCTGGTGCGCATGCCCCGCGGCATTCCGCATGGCTATTTCAACAAGTCGGACAAGCCGTGCCGGGCGCTGTTCTGGGTCTCGCCGGCGGGCAAGCTGAAAGAGCTCTTCGAAGAACTGCACAACATGACCGATGTCGAGGCCGTCGTGAAAGTCTCGGCCGAGCACGATGTCGATTTCCTGCCACCGGAAGCCAATGAGTGAGCCATGCCCGCTCCCTCCGCCCATACCGATACCTTTACGCGTGACAACCTGCCGCCGCTCGACCAGTGGCCGGATCTGCTGCTGGACGGCTTCGACTATCCCGAACGGTTGAACGCGGCGGTCGAACTGACCGATGCGATGGTCGGCAAGGGTTTTGGCGACCACACTGCGCTTATCGGCAATGGCCGGCGGCGGACCTACAAGGAACTGACCGACTGGACCAACCGGCTGGCGCATGCGCTGGTCGACGATATCGGCGTCAAGCCGGGCAACCGGGTGCTGATCCGCTCGGCCAACAATCCGGCGATGGTCGCCTGCTGGCTGGCGGCGACCAAGGCCGGCGCCGTCGTCGTCAATTCGATGCCGATGCTGCGCGCGGCGGAGCTGTCCAAATATATCGACAAGGCCGAGATCGCCTTTGCGCTGTGCGACACGCGGCTGATGGACGAAATGGCGGCCTGTGCCGCTACAAACGCGTTCCTCAAACGTGTCGTCGGCTTTGACGGCACCTCCAACCATGACGCGGAACTGGACCAGCTGGCGCTTGAAAAGCCGGTCCGGTTCGATGCCGTCCAGACTGCGCAGGACGATGTCGCGCTGCTCGGCTTCACGTCGGGATCGACGGGCGAACCCAAGGCGACGATGCATTTCCACCGCGATCTGATGATCATCGCCGACGGCTATGCAGCCGAGGTGTTGGGCGTGACGCCCGACGATGTCTTCGTCGGCTCGCCGCCGCTTGCCTTCACGTTCGGGCTGGGCGGACTGGCCATCTTTCCGCTGCGTTTCGGCGCGACCGCGACGCTGCTGGAAAATGCCAGCCCGCCCAACATGATCGAGATCATCGAGAAGTACAAAGCGACCGTCTGCTTCACCGCGCCCACCGCCTATCGCGCCATGCTGCGCGGCATGGAGGAGGGTGCCGACCTGTCTTCGCTGCGTGCGGCGGTCTCGGCGGGCGAAACCCTGCCGGCGCCGGTCTATGAGGAGTGGCGGGAAAAAACCGGCAAACCGATGCTCGACGGTATCGGGGCGACGGAATTGCTTCACATTTTCATCTCCAACCGGTTTGATGATCACAAGCCCGCCTGTACGGGCAAGCCGGTGACCGGATACGAGGCGAAAGTGGTGGACGAAAAGGGCGACATCGTCGCGGCCGGAGAGATGGGACGGCTGGCCGTGCGCGGGCCGACCGGCTGCCGATATCTGCGTGGCGAGAACCAGGCCAAATACGTCATGGACGGATGGAACATCACGGGCGACACGTTCCGGGTCGATGACGACGGTTATTTCCATTTCGCCGCGCGCAATGACGACATCATCGTGTCGGCCGGCTACAACATCGCCGGGCCGGAAGTGGAGGCGGCACTGCTTGCTCACCCCGATGTGGCCGAATGCGCCGTCATCGGCGCACCGGATGAAGAGCGTGGGGCGATCGTCCAGGCCCATGTCGTTGTCGGTCCGGACGCATCGCCCGACGAGGCACTGGTCAAGACGCTTCAGGACCACGTCAAGGCGACGATTGCGCCGTACAAATATCCGCGCAGCATCGTCTTCGTGGACGCCCTGCCGAAGACGCAGACCGGCAAGGTGCAGCGATTCCGGCTGAAGCCGTCACCCCGTCACTGAAGAGGTCGTCATGAAGTGTGTTTTCGTTCAGTTCAGATGTCGTCCAGGCACCACCTACGATGTGGCCGATGAGATCGCGCGGCGGGAGATCCATTCCGAGCTCTATTCGACGAGTGGCGAGTACGACCTTCTGGCCAAGCTCTACATCCCCGAGGAGGAGGATATCGGCCGTTTCATCAATGACAGGCTGCTGGACATTGACGGGATTGAACGGTCGCTGACGACGCTGACATTCAGGGCGTTCTGACGTTTGCAAGAACCATCAAACAGGGAGAGAAACATGAAACTGAAAAGCCTTATGATGGCGGCCATGGCCGCCGCGGTGGTCCTGCCGGCCAGCGCAATCGCGGAAACCAAGGTCGGCATGATCACCACGCTGTCCGGCGGCGGCGCGGGTCTTGGCATCGACGTGCGCGACGGATTCCTTTTGGCGATCAAGCAGTCCGGCCGTGACGACATAGAGGTCATTGTCGAGGACGATCAGCGCAAGCCGGACGTCGCGGTTCAACTGGCCGACAAGATGGTCCAGGCCGAACAGGTCGACGTGCTGACCGGTATCATCTGGTCCAACTTGGCGATGGCCGTGGTGCCGTCGGTAACCGCGCAGGGCAAGTTCTACCTGTCGCCCAACGCGGGACCTTCGGCACTCGCGGGCGCGGGCTGCCATCCCAACTATTTCAACGTCGCCTGGCAGAACGACAATCTGCACGAGGCGGCCGGCGCGTATGCCAACAGCGCAGGCTACAGCAAATCGTTCATCCTGGCGCCCAATTATCCGGCCGGACAGGATGCGCTGACCGGCTACAAGCGCTTCTTCGAGGGCGAATTGGCGGGCGAGATCTACACGACGCTCGGCCAGACCGACTATGCGGCCGAAATCGCGCAGATCCGCGCTTCGGATGCCGACAGCGTGTTCTTCTTCCTGCCCGGCGGCATGGGCATCGCCTTCCTGAAACAGTATCGGGATTCGGGCATCGACATCCCCGTCGTCGGTCCGGCCTTCTCGTTCGATCAGGGCATCTTGCAGGCGGTCGGCGATGCGGCGCTCGGCGTGGTCAACACCTCGCAATGGAGCAAGGATATCGACAACCCGACCAATGCGGCCTTTGTCGAGAGCTTTCAGGCCGAATATGGCCGTCTGCCCTCGCTCTATGCCAGCCAGGGTTTCGATACCGCCAACCTCTTGATCTCGGCGCTTGAGAAGGCCGACGTCTCCAATGCCGACGCATTCCGCGACGCGCTGCGGGCCGCCGATTTCGACAGCACGCGCGGCGATTTCGAATTCGGCCCGAACCATCACCCGATCCAGACGATCTACGCGCGCGAGGTCATCAAGGAAGGCGATGTGTACACCAACAAGCTGATCGGCCCGGCGCTCGAGAACCATGCCGACGCTTATGCGGGCGACTGCCAGATGTAACCCGTTCGGCCGGCTCCTTCCCATGGAGCCGGCCATTGGAACCCTTTCCCATGTCCTTCATCCTCCTTGTCGAGCAGATCCTTAACGGTCTGCAGTTCGGCATCATGCTGTTCCTGATGGCGGCTGGCCTGACGCTGATCTTCGGCGTCATGGGGCTGATCAATCTGGCGCATGGATCGCTCTACATGATCGGCGCCTTCGCCGCCGCAACGGTGGCCGGCTACACCGGATCGTTCGTGCTGGCGCTCGCGGCGGCGCTTGCTGCGGCCGCGATCGTCGGCGCCATCGTCGAGCTGGTCGTGATCCGAAGGCTCTACGACAAGGATCATCTCGATCAGGTGCTGGCGACCTTTGCGCTGATCCTGATCTTTTCGGAAGGCACGCGCTGGCTGTTCGGCTCGTTTCCGCTGTTTCTCGACATTCCGGACTATCTGTCGGGACCGGTGACGCTGCCCGGCGGCATCCAATATCCGCTCTACAGGCTGTTCCTGATCGTGGTTGGCCTTCTGATCGCGCTTGGTCTCGGCGCCCTGATCACGAAAACACGGATCGGCATCCAGATCCGTGCCGGCGAGAACGATCGCGAGATGATCGCCGCGCTCGGCATCGACATTTCGCGCCTTTACACGCTGGTCTTCGCATTGGGCGCGGGGCTCGCCGGCATCGCCGGCGCGCTGGTGGGCGCGATCCAGTCGGTGCAGGTCGGCATGGGCGAGCCGGTGCTGATCCTCGCCTTCGTGGTCATCGTCATTGGCGGGATCGGCTCGATGAAGGGTGCGCTGATCGGCGCCATCCTCGTCGGGCTCACCGACACGCTCGGCGGCATCTTCCTGCCCGAACTGCTCAAGCTTTTCACCGATCCGGCGACCGCCACCTCGGTCGGTTCGTCGCTGGCGTCGATGGCGATCTACATCCTGATGGGTGCGATCCTGATCTGGCGGCCGACCGGCCTGTTCGGAGCGAAGTCATGATCGCCGAGCGCTATCTGAACGCCGCGATCCTGGCGATCTTCTTCGTCGTGCCGGCATGGGCCTGGTGGGCCAATGAGCCGTTCACGATCACGCTGATGACGCGGGCGGCGATCTTCGCACTGGCGGCGGTCGGCCTGAACGTCGCGCTCGGACTGGGCGGGCTGGTGAGCCTGGGCCATGCGGCATTCTTCGGCATTGGCGGCTACGCCATGGGTATCCTCGCTTTTCATGCCCAGACCGTCACGCCGGTGATGGAATGGCCGTTTGTCATCGAGGGCACCAAATCGATGCCCGTCATCTGGCTGACCGCGATCGTCCTGTCGGCGCTGGCGGCGCTGGTGATCGGGCATTTGTCGCTGCGCACGTCGGGCGTCTATTTCATCATGATCACGCTGGCGTTCGGCCAGATGTTCTTCTTCTTCTCGATCAGCTGGTCGGCTTATGGCGGCGAGGACGGGCTGTCGATCTGGGTGCGCAACGACTTTCCCGGGCTGAACACGCTGCAACCGATCCAGTTCTACGGCTTGTGCCTGGCGATCCTGTGCGCGGTGCTTTGGTTCACCAGCCGGCTGGCCAGATCGCCGTTCGGGCTGGCGCTCAACGCGGCGCGCCAGGTGCCGCAGCGGGTCGAAACCGTGGGGCTGAATGCGACGCGGCTCAAGCTGGTCGCCTTCGTGATCTCCGGCGCGATCACGGGACTGGCCGGCGCGCTGTTCGCCGATCTCAACCGGTTCGTCAGCCCGACCATGTTTTCCTGGCAGATGAGCGGCGAGATCATGGTGTTCATCATCATCGGAGGCGTGGCGCGGTTGTTCGGGCCGGTCGCCGGCGCGCTGGTCTTCGTGGCGCTCGAGCATTTCCTCGGCGGCCTGAGCGATTACTGGCTGGTCTATCTTGGCGCGTTGCTGCTGCTGATCGTCCTGTTCGGCCGCGGCGGGTTGATCGGCATCGTGTCCGGCCGGGAGAAAGCGCATGGCTGATCCCGTGCTCGCGACACATGGCATTTCCAAGAGCTTCGGCGCCCTGAAAGCCAGCGACGACGTTTCGATCGACCTTCGGCCGGGCGAGATCCATGCCATTATCGGGCCCAATGGCGCTGGAAAGTCGACGCTGATCGCGCAGATTTGCGGCACGCTGATGCCGGACGCCGGCAGCGTGCATCTGCTCGGTCGCGACGTCACGCAGCAAAGCACGCGCGCGCGCGCCAAGGCGGGGCTTGGCCGCACCTTCCAGATATCGGCGCTGGCGATGCAGGACACCGTGCTTCAGAACGCGGTTCTTGGCGCGCTGGGCGCATCTGGCCGGCCATGGCGCTTCCTGTCTCCGGCGCTCGAGGACGCAGATCTGCGCGCCCGCGCCGAGGCGGCGCTGGAGCGCGTCGGCCTTCAGGACCATGCGGCGACGCGAACCGCCGAACTCAGCCACGGCCAGCGGCGGCAACTGGAAGTGGCCGTCGCGCTGACGCTGGAGCCCAGCGTTTTCGTCATGGACGAGCCCATGGCGGGTCTGGGTTCGGAAGGATCGAAACGGCTGACGGGGTTTCTCGACGAATTGCGTCATGAGGCGCCGATCCTTTTGGTCGAGCATGACATGGACGCGGTGTTCACGCTCGCCGACCGGATCAGCGTTCTTGTCTACGGCAAGGTGATCGCCAGCGGCAGCATCGATGAGATCCAGTCGGACAGGCAGGTCCGGGAAGCCTATCTTGGAGAAGACGCGTGAGCCTTCTGTCGGTTTCCAACATCTCGGCCACCTATGGTGCCAGCCAGGCCCTGTTCGGCGTCGATCTTCAGATTGCCGAGGGCGAAGTCGTCGCGCTGATGGGCCGTAACGGCATGGGCAAGACGACCACCGTCAAATGCATCTGCGGCATGCTGCCCTTCAAAGGCTCGATCACCTTCAGCGGCCATGATCTGGGCCGGCTGCCAAGCCACAAGGCTGCCCGTCTGGGGCTGGGGCTCGTGCCGGAGGGCCGGCGCTGCTTTGCCGGTCTGACCGTATACGAGAACCTGATTGCTGCGGCGCGGCCGGGCTATTGGACCCATGAGCGTGTCGTCGAACTGTTTCCGCGGCTGGGCGAGCGGCGCAACCAGATATCGGCCTCGCTTTCGGGCGGCGAGCAGCAGATGCTGGCGATCGGCCGGGCGCTGATGACCAACCCGAAGCTGCTGATCCTGGACGAGGCGACCGAGGGCCTGGCGCCGATCATCAAGCAGGAGATCTGGGCGGCGATCGCCCGGCTGAAGACCGAAGCGGGTCTGTCGATCCTGATGATCGACAAGTCGCTGAAGGAATTGCGGGCGATCTGCGACCGGGCGACGATCATCGAGCGCGGCCGAACCGTCTGGCGGGGTGAGATGGCGGCGCTGACCAACGACGTGACCGAGAAATATGTGGGGGTCTGATGCGGTTATCCACCGGGGCACCTGCCCGGCAGATGACCGCTGAAGGCCGAACAGATTATGGACCAACGATCATGACCACCAAGACGATACAGCCGGACGATTGGGCGCCCGCCCGGGGATATGCCAATGGCATGCTGACGCCGGACGGCACGCTGCAGATCGGCGGGCAGATCGGCTGGAACAAGGACCAGGTGTTCGAGACGCACGATTTTGTCGGGCAGTTGGAGCAGACGCTGCGCAACATCGCCGCGATTGTCGAGGCCGCCGGCGGCAAGGTGACGGACATTACCAGGCTGACCTGGTTCATCACCGACAAACGGGCCTATGTCGCCCGGCAGAAGGAGGTGGGCGCTGCCTACCGCGCTGTGTTCGGCAAGCACTTCCCGGCGATGTCGGTGGTCGTCGTCAGCGGGCTGATCGAGGACGATGCGCTGATCGAGATCGAAGCGACGGCGCATCTGGCCTGATTTGTCTCCAACGGCAGGGACCTTCGCCGACCCTTTGTGCACGTCGCTCGCGGCTGCCATGGGCCGGGACGGTTTGCTGCCCTGGCCGTTCATTTCACGGAAGCCAGAACACGCGTTCCATCGACGCCCACCATTCACCGTCGCGACGCGTTTCGAAGGGCTGTTGCAGCGGGTCGCAGATTTTCCACCATTCCTGCATTGCAGGCTTGTCGCGCATGATCGCCATGTCGCGCCCGAAATCGGAACCGACATATTCCCAGTAGGCGAACAACAGGTTCTCGGGCTGCTTGAGGAAGATCGAATAGTTGCGGATGTTTGCTGCCGAAATGGCAGCCAGCACGTCCGGCCATACGTCGGTGTGCAGTTCGCGATACCGTTCGACCTGATCCGCCTTCAGGCCGATGCATAAACCCATACGTTGCATTTTCGTGTCCTTCCCGCATCGGCCGGCCGGCGTGCCGCCTTGACCCGTATCGACTGTTATATTAGTATTCTTATATTCCCATCGAGTTGCAACACCGTTTTTCAGGCGATTTTCAGACCATGTTGACGGCACCGACAGCGCGCGCACTCAGACTTACCGATGCCGATAACATCGTCGTGGCGATCGAGCCGTTCAGCGCCGGCGACACGTTCGCCGGCGTCACGGCTTCGCAACGCGTGCCGCGAGGCCACAAGATGGCGGTGGAGGCAATCGCGCGCGATGCGGCCGTGGTCAAGTATGGGCAGGTGATCGGCTTCGCCAGGGAAGACATCGCGCCGGGAAGCTGGGTGCACGAGCACAATGTCTATCTTCACAGCTTCGATCGCGATTACGCTTTCGGCACCGAAACCAAGCCCACCGCGTTCGTCACGCCGGAACGAAGGCGCACATTCCAGGGCTTCCGCAGGGCCAACGGCAAGTACGGCACCCGCAACTATGTCGCCGTGCTGACGTCGGTGAACTGCTCGGCGAGTGCCGCGCGCTTCATCGCCGACCACGTGACGAGGTCCGGTATCCTTGCCGACTATCCCAATGTCGACGGTGTCATTTCGCTGGTGCACGGCACCGGCTGCGGGCTGGACACGCATGGCGAGGCCTACGAGCTTCTCAAGCGCACGCAGTGGGGCTTTGCGACAAATCCCAACGTCGGCGGCGTGCTGATGGTGGGCCTGGGGTGCGAGGCGTTCCAGATCCCGCGCTGGATGCGGTCCTATGGCATCAGCGAGGACGCGACCTTTCGAACGCTGACGATCCAGGAAGTGGGCGGCACGCGCAAGACGGTGGAGGCGGGGGTGCGCGCGGTCGAAGAGATGCTGCCGATCGTCAACGAGGCGACACGCGGCGAGGCGCCGGCTTCGGAACTGATGCTCGCGCTTCAGTGCGGCGGCTCCGATGGCTATTCGGGCATCACGGCCAACCCTGCGCTGGGCGTGGCGGTCGATCTGCTGGTGGCCGAAGGCGGCACCGCAATCCTGTCGGAGACGCCGGAGATCTACGGTGCCGAACACCTTCTGATGCACCGTGCCGGTAGCACGCAGGTGGGCGAGAAGCTGGCGGAGCGCATCCGCTGGTGGGAGGACTATACCGCGCGCCACAACATGGAGATGAACAACAATCCGTCGCCCGGCAACAAGGCGGGCGGGCTGACGACGATCCTTGAAAAGTCTCTGGGAGCGGCGGCGAAGGGTGGCTCGACCAACCTCAACGGTGTCTTCGACTATGCCGATCCGGTCACGGCAAAGGGGTTGGTGTTCATGGACACGCCCGGCTACGACCCGGTCTCGGCGACGGGGCAGGTGGCCGGCGGCGCCAACGTGCTCTGCTTCACCACGGGGCGCGGTTCGGCCTTCGGTTGCAAGCCGACGCCTTCGCTGAAGCTGGCTTCCAACTCGTACATCTACGAGCAGATGAACGAGGACATGGACATCAACTGCGGCGATGTCCTCGATGGGGTCTCGCTGGCGCAGAAGGGTGAGGAAATCCTGCAGCGGGTTCTGGCGGTCGCGTCGGGCGAGCGGACCAAGTCCGAACAACTCGGCTACGGAGACAGCGAATTCGTTCCATGGTCGGTCGGGGCGACCATGTAGGGCCGCGCCGCCGCGTCAGGCGGCAGCGTCGAGTTCGCTCCACAACGCATCGGGTATCGCGCGCTCGAACCAGTCGACGCTGGACGCCACATCTTCGGCGGTTCTGGCGCCGACAAGCACCGACGTGACGGCTTCGTTGCGCATCGGAAACTGGAGTGCGGCAGCACCCAAAGGCACGTCGAAGCGGGCGCAGGTGGCGGCGAGACGATCGACCTTGCCGACGATCTCCGGCGGGGCGTCGCGATAGTCGAACTTGCGGTCGCCCGCATTGCCTGCCGCGAGGATGCCGGAGTTGTAGACGCCGCCCGCCACGATCGCGACATCGCGCGACTTCGCCTTGGCCAGAAGCGCCTCGCCCGACCGGTCGAGCAGCGTGTAGCGTCCGGCAAGAAGACAGCAATCGATGTCGGTCTCGTTCATCGCCTCGTCGATCGCCCGGGTCTCGTTGACCCCGAGGCCGAAGCCCTTGATCAGGCCCGCCGCCTTCAATTCGCGCAGTGCCCGGAAGCCGCCGCCGGTCAGATCCCTCCATGTCCGATCGTGCCGTTCGCCGTGGGTGACGCGGCCGATGTCGTGCACGAACAGCAAATCGATGTCCGGCAGGCCGAGGCGCTGCTGGCTGTCGTCGAAACTGCGCATCAGGCCGTCATAGCTGTAGTCGAAGACCTCGCGGAACCGAAGGCCGTTGTTCCAGCCGGTATCGAACGGGTTCTTCGGTGGTTCGGGCGGCAGTTCGCGGCCCGGGCGGGGCAGGGCCATCAGCCGGCCGACCTTGGTGCTGATGACAGCCTCCCCGGGGGCAATGTTTCCTTCGCGCAGGAAGTGCCCGAGAAGATGCTCGGCCCGCCCGAGCCCGTACATCGGCGCCGTATCGAAATGGCGGATGCCCGCCTGCCAGGCCGTCCGCAGTGCAGCCAGTGCGTCGCTCGCGGTGATGGACCGGTAGAGCCCGCCGAACGCGGCGCAGCCCAGTCCCAGCGCTGTCAACTCCAGACCGGCCCGCTTCACGGCCCTGCGTTGCGCTACCTTCACCTGCGTTCCTCCGGTCATTTGCCTTGTTTTGCGTGGGCCCGCAACGCAGCGCCGGGCCGCTCGGGTCAGGGCTCGCGCTCGCCGGCGTTCGCGTCGAGATAGGCAAGCGTGTTGTCGAGCGACGTCTGGAGATGGTTTTCCAGGGCCCGCATCGAGGCCTCCTGATCGCGTTTTGCCAGCGCTTCGAGGATGGCGCGGTGCTGGGCGATCGTCTCCTGGCCGGCGCCGGGGCTCGGCAGGGCCAGCAGCCGGCAGCGATCCATCTGGGCCTTGGATATGTCGACCACCTTCCACAGCATGTGCAGTCCGTTGACCTCGGCGATGTAGCGGTGAAAGTCGTCGTCGCGCGCAATCGCCTCGTCATATCGCGAGCGCTTCACCGCGGTCTCATGCGCATTGACGATGTCTTCGAGGTCCTGGACGTGGGAAGGCGTGATGCGCGGGGCAGCACGCTTGATGCTTTCCATTTCGAGCGCGATGCGGATGATGTATGATTCTTCGACCTGCTCGCGCCTGATGTCGGCGACAAAGGTGCCGTGCTGCGCGAAGACCCTGACGAGGCCCTCGTCGCTAACCTTCTTGACCGCTTCGCGCACGGGGGTGCGCGAGATGCCCAGTCGGGTCGCGATGTCGATCTCATTGATGGGCGCGCCGGGCGCAAGCTTGCCGGTGACGATGGCCCTGCGGACGAGCGAGTAGACCTGATCGCGCAGCGGGATCGCCCTGTTGAGAGCAACGCCGCCGAGAAAGGCCGACAGGCGGTCTTCGCTGGTCTGGTCGGGTGATCTTGAAATCATTGTCCCGTCCTCACGGCAGTTTGCGGTCACGTCGGGCACGGGCGATACCCCCGTGCCGGCAGGCTGTGTGAAGGCCGTTTCCGGCTTCACGAGGCTTGCATTATACTAGTGTAATATGCAAGGGCAATGCCGGAAATGCCGTTGCGCGGAATGAGCTGTGCACGGCCCGCAGGACATCGATCGGGGAGGATGGAGCAATCAACAAGTTGGATCTTGAAGGCCAGGTTGCGGTCATCACCGGCGGCGCACAGGGGCTGGGGTTTGCCTTTGCCAGGCGTGTTCTGGCCTCCGGCGCAAGGGTCTGTCTTTGGGACATTGGCGGCGAACGGCTGGCGGCTGCAAAGGCGGAACTCGGTGCGGGCGCCGATATGGCGGTCGTGGATATCGCCGACGCCGAGGCAGTCGCGGCAGCCCGCAAGGAGACCGAAGAGCGCCTCGGCCCGGTTTCCATTCTGATCAACTCGGCGGGCATTGCCGGTCCCAACCATACGCTCGAGGACTATCCGCTTGACGACTGGCGGCGCGTGGTCGACATCAACCTGAACGGCACGTTCTACGTGAACCGGGCCGTTGTGCCTTCGATGAAGGCGCGGAACTATGGGCGTATCGTCAACGTCGCCTCGGTCGCCGGCAAGGAAGGCAACCCCAACGCTTCGGCCTATTCCGCATCCAAGGCGGCGGTGATCGGCCTGACGAAATCGCTGGGCAAGGAATTGGCCGGCTTCGACATCGCGGTCAATTGCGTTACGCCGGCCGCCGCCCGCACGCCGATCTTCGACCAGATGAAGCAGGAGCATATCGACTACATGCTGTCGAAGATTCCGCGCGCGCGTTTCCTTGAGGTGGATGAGGCGGCGAACATGGTGGCCTGGCTGGTTACAAAGGAAAACAGCTTCACCACCGCGTCGGTCTTCGACCTTTCCGGCGGCCGCGCCACATACTGATCGTTTCATTCGGGAGATAGTCATGAAGCTTGTTCGTTTTGGCGATGCCGGTGCCGAGAAGCCGGGCCTGATCGATGCCGACGGGGAGATCCGCGATCTTTCCGGCGTCATCGCCGACATTGCGGGCGAGCATCTGCACCCCGACGCCCTGACGGCGCTGTCGCGAACCGATCCGCAAAGCCTGCCGCTTGTCTCCGGCAAGCCGCGCATCGGCCCGTGCGTTGCAGGGACGGGCAAGTTCATCTGTATCGGCCTCAACTATGCCGACCATGCCGCCGAGTCGGGCATGGAGGTGCCCTCCGAGCCGGTGATCTTCATGAAGGCGTCCTCGGCGATCGCCGGCCCGGACGACGACGTTCTGATCCCGCGCGGGTCGGAAAAGACCGACTGGGAGGTCGAACTCGGCGTGGTGATCGGCAAGCCGGCGAAATACGTCGCCGAAGCCGATGCGATGGATCATGTGGCCGGCTATTGCGTGACGCATGACGTTTCCGAGCGCGCCTTCCAGGCGGAACGGCAAGGCCAGTGGACGAAGGGCAAGAGCTGCGACACGTTCGGTCCCGTCGGTCCCTGGCTGGTCACACGAGACGAGATCGCCGATCCGCAGAACCTCGGCATGTGGCTGAAGGTGAACGGCGAGACCATGCAGGACGGTTCGACGAGGACGATGGTCTACGGCGTGGCGCATCTGGTCGCCTACCTGTCGCAGTTCATGTCGCTGCTGCCCGGCGACATCATCTCGACCGGCACGCCGCCCGGCGTCGGCATGGGCATGAAGCCGCCGCGCTATCTCAGAGACGGCGATGTCGTCGAACTCGGCATAGAAGGGCTGGGAAGCCAAAGGCAGACGTTCCACGCGGACGGGTAGGACAGGCAGATGGCAGCCGCGCCCGTCATCGACGCCCATCATCACTTCTGGCAGGTCCGGCGCGGCGACTATCACTGGATGGCGCCCGGGATGGGCGAGCCGCTCCATCGCGACTTCATGCCGGAAGACCTTGCCCCGCTGCTGCGCAAGGCCGGCGTGGACGCGACGGTGGTCGTGCAGGCGGCGCAAACCGAGGCGGAGACCGCATTCCTGCTGGAGCTGGCGGCGCAAACGCCGTTCGTCGCCGGCGTCGTCGGCTGGCTCGACATGGACGAGGCCGGCTTCGGCGCCAAGCTCGATCTGCTGGCGCGGCAACCCAAATTCGTCGGCCTGCGGCCGATGCTGCAGGATCTGGCGGACGACGCCTACATTGTGCGACCCGCGGTGCTTGCCAATCTCAAGCTGCTGGCGGAGCGCGGCATCGCTTTCGACATTCTGGCTTGTCCCCGACACCTGCCGCATGTCGTTCGCGCGCTGGAAGCGGTGCCGGGCCTGAAAGCCGTCATCGATCATATCGCCAAGCCGGACATCGCGTCCGGTGCGTTCGACGGATGGGCCGTGAACGTGGCAAGCGTCGCTTCCTTCCCGAATGTGCATTGCAAGCTCTCGGGCATGATCACCGAGGCCGACCATCGGCTGTGGAGGCCGAAGGACCTGGAACCTTATTTGGATCATGTCGTCGGGCTGTTTGGCCCCGACCGGCTGATGTTCGGGAGCGACTGGCCGGTATGCCTTCAGGCGGGCAGCTATGCCGAGGCCCTGCAGGCGCTTCGGGCGATCCTCGACGGGCGCCTCACGGAAGCGGCAAGGGATGCGGTCTACGGCCTGAACGCGTTACGCTTCTACGACCTTGCTCTGTAGGCCGCCGAGAAAGCCGGAGGGCGTCGCTTGCGTCGTCTATTATATTAGTGTAATAGAACAATGCATATCCCATGCCGGAATGAGGGGCAGGGGTGTGCCGTCGGGAGGAAGGGTATGTCGGCTGTGGCAACAGCTCTCCGCATGCGGGGGATCAGCAAGACTTTTCCGGGCGTGAAGGCGCTTTCGAACGTCAATCTGACGGTCGATTTCGGTCGCGTTCATGCGATCGTCGGCGAAAACGGCGCCGGCAAGTCGACGCTGATGAAGGTGCTCAGCGGCACCTATCTGCCGACGACGGGGACGACCGATATCGCCGGTGTCGAAGTGCGCATGCGCAAGCCCGCCGACGCGCAGAGACTTGGCATCCGCATGGTTCATCAGGAACTCAATCTGGTTCCGGACCTCACCGTTGCCGAAAACGTCTATCTCGGCCGCATGCCGCGCAAGTGGGGTCTTGCCGACAAGGCGAAAATGGTCCGCGATGCCGCCGCCATCCTCGACGAGCTTGGCGCCGCGATCGATCCGAAGGCACGGCTCGGCGACCTGTCGATCAGCCAGCAGCAGCTCGTCGAGATTGCAAAGGCCTATGCGGCCGGGCCCCGCATCATCGTTCTGGACGAGCCGACCTCCAGCCTGAGCGAGCACGAGACCGCGGCCCTGTTCCGCATCCTGCGCAAGATGAAGCAGGAAGGCATTGCGATCGTCTACATCAGCCACCGCCTCAAGGAGGTGCTGGAGATCGCCGACGACGTGACCATCCTGCGCGACGGCAGCATGATCGACACGCGCCCGGCAGACGGAATAACGGCTGCCGAGATGATCCGCCTGATGGTGGGGCGCGAGGTCACCAATGTCTTTCCCAAGACGCCGTCGGAAATCGGCGCTCCGGTGCTGAAGGTCGCGGGCCTCGGCGACGGCTACAACTTCCGCGATGTGAGCTTCGAGGTGCGGGCGGGCGAGATTCTCGGCCTCACCGGGCTTGTCGGGGCAGGGCGCACCGAATTGGCCAGGGCGGTCTTCGGCATGGCGCGCGTCACCGAAGGCCGGGTCGAAATCGGCGGAAAGCCGGTTGCGATCAATTCACCAGCGGCTGCCGTGCGCGCCGGCATCGCCTATGTGCCCGAGGACCGCAAGGACGACGGCATCGTACCCTCTTTGAGCGTGAGGGAGAACATCAGCCTGCCGGTGCTGCGCAAGCTGTCCCGCTTCGGCAGGGTGAGCATGAGCGCGGACCGCAAGCTGGCCGAAAGCTACACCAAGGATTTCTCCATCGTTCCGCCGGACCCGGAGCGGCGCATCAGCCTTCTTTCGGGTGGAAACCAGCAAAAGGCGGTTATCTCCAAATGGCTTTCCACCAACCCGTCGGTGCTCATTCTCGATGAGCCGACGCGAGGCGTCGACGTCGGCGCGAAGGCGGAAATTCACCGCATCATCGGCGAGCTGGTCGCCGGCGGCATGGCGGTGGTGATGATTTCGTCGGAACTGTCCGAGGTGCTGGGCGTGTGCGACCGCGTCGTCGTGATGCGCGACGGTCATGCCTCCGCGCCGGTCGAGCGCGCGGCGCTGAGCGAGGCGAGGATCATGGCGCTTGCCACCGGGGAGGAGGCGGCGTGACGGACGTGCCGATACAGATGCAGCAAGGCACGGCGAACGAACGCTTCCGGAGCGGCGGTCCGCTGTTCGATCTTTTGTCGCGCGGCGGGCTTGCGATCGCAATCCTGGCGGTGCTGATCTACGGCTCTCTGGCCAGCCCCGTGTTCTTTACCGCGGGAAACTTCGTCAACGTGCTGACCTCGATGGCGATCGTCGGCATCGTCGTGGTGGGCATGACCTTCGTGCTCGTGGTGGGCGGGCTTGCCGATCTGTCGGTGCCCGCGACGATTGCGTGCGGAGCGATTCTCTCGCTCGCCCTGCAACCGGTCATCGGCCCGGTGCCGGCCTTCGCGGCGGCGATTGCACTTGCCGGTTTCTGCGGGCTGATGAGCGGCCTTTTGATCGGCTATGTCGGCATCAACCCGATTGTCGCCACGCTTGGCGTCGGCACGATCGTGCTGGGCATCGTGCAGGCGGCGGTGGGCGGCGTGATCGTCTACGGCACGAACCCGGACACGGCCGCGCTGGTCAAGAGCCGCCTTTTCGGCATACCCGCCATCGTGCTGATTTTCATGGCGGTGGCGGTGGTCGGCCACTTCGCGCTGTCGCGTTCCTACTGGGGCCGGTGGACCATCGCGACCGGCGGCAACTACGCCGCCGCGGAAGCGAGTGCGGTGCCGGTGCGCGCGGTCAAGGCCGGCGCCTTCGTGATCACAGGGCTCTGCGCGGGCTTGAGCGGTGCGCTGTTGGGATTGACGCTGCAAAGCGCCCGGCCGCTGGTGGGCACGGGCTACGAGTTCAGCGCCATCACGGCGGTTGTGGTCGGCGGGGTTTCGATCATGGGCGGCTTCGGCTCGGTGCCGCGCGCGATAGCCGGACTGGTGTTCGTTCAGCTGCTGACCAATGTGATGGTGCTGCAGGGCGTGCGCACGCCGGTGCAGGGCTTTGCGCTCGGTCTGCTGATCGCGATCGCGGTCGCCCTCGATGTCGCCCTTCGCCGGCGGGCAGGAGGGGCGTTATGACAGTGCTTGTGCGGCTCGTCCGCTATCGCGTCGCCGTCATTCTCGGCCTGACGCTGCTGATCGCCTCGCTGACGGTTTCGGGATTTCCGAGCGTCACCACGCTCGGCCTGGGGCTCGACCGCAGCGCGACGATCGGCATCATCGCGATCGGCATGACGGTGCTGCTCATCGCGCGCCAGATCGATCTTTCGGTCGGCTCGACCTTTGCGCTGGCCGGCATCACCGCCATCATGCTTCAGCCCGTCATCGGCATCTGGCCAGCCGCCCTTGCCGGCGTGCTGGCAGGGGCGGCGGCGGGCGCCTTCAACGGGCTGCTCTCGGTTGTCTTCAGGGTCAATGCGCTGGTGGCCACGCTTGCCACCATGCTGATCTTCCGTTCGGTCGCGCACTGGCTGACCGACAGCCAGCCCGTTCCCGGCACCGACATCATGCTGTCGCTGGCTCTGTCGACGGTCCATCTTGAGATTTTCACGCTGCGCAGCGCGCTGTTCGTCGGCTCGATCCTGCTGCTTCATTTCTGGCTGACGCGCACGGTGGCGGGACGCAACCTGTTCGCGGTCGGCTCCAATGCCGATGCGGCCGAGGCAAGCGGCATCGCGCCCGGCCGGACCGTGTTCCTGGCCTTCGTCTTCGCCGGAACGCTGGCCGGCGTGGCCGGTGTGCTCCAGAGCCTGACGACCAATACGGGCTCGCCCGTTTTCGGCGCCGAGCTGATCGTCACCGTGATCGCGGCGGTGGTGGTCGGCGGGACGCGCATCGAGGGCGGGCGCGGCTCCGCGCTCGGCACGCTGGGCGGCGTGCTGACGATCGCCGCGCTGACGACCGCGATGGAGTTCCAGTCGGTGCCCGCCTACATCCAGCAGGTCGTCGTCGGCCTCATTCTCATTCTGCTTGTCGTTCTCGACCGTACCGTGCGGCCGGGCCCGCGCACACATGCGGCGGCAGGCGTCCCGGGCTGAAATCCCACAATCACCAGGAGGAAACCATGACCAAAGCGAAAACCGGAACGATCGTCAGCGCGCTGGCGCTGCTCGCCTCTGTTGGCTGGGCGGAGGCAAGGACGGTCTGCTACGTTACCGCTGCCGACGCGCACGCCTATGCCACCCCGGCCAACGAGGCTCTGGAGGCACGCGCCGAGGAACTCGGCATCGAAGTCATCACGCTGAGCCAGAATTTCGACGTGCAGACCGGCACGCAGCAGCTCAACACCTGCATCGCGCGCAACGCCGACGGCATCATCCTGTGGCCGCTTGACCCGCAGGCCTACATCCCCGGCCTGGCAAGGGCCCAGCAGGCCGAGATCCCGGCCATCCTGATCAACTCGCCGATGGACGAGCAGGCCAACCAGTTCATCCTGTCTTTCACCGGCCCCGATGTCTACGAGCAAGGCGGGATGGCCGCCGACTCGCTCACCGACGTTTTGGGCGGCGAGGGCTCGGTCGTCGTGATCGCCGGACAGGCGGGCAATGGCACCACAATCGGCCGCGTCGGCGGCTTCGTCGACCGGCTGGCCGAGATCGACAGCAAGATCGAGGTGCTCGATACGGTGAACGCGGACTTCGATCAGCAGAAGGCGCTCGTCGTCAGCCGCGACCTGATCACCCGCTTCGGCGACGGTATCGACGGCGTCTACGCCAATGACGACACGATGGCGCGCGGTTTCATCGACGCATGGAAGGAAGCCAGGCCCGGCGAGCCGATGCCGCCGATCGTCGGGATCAACGGCCAGAGGGATGCCTTCGAGTCGATCAAGTCCGGCGAGATGTATTCGACGATCGTCCAGTCGCCGGTGGAAGACGGCAAGCTTGCGATCGAGACCATGGCCCGGATCCTCGACGGTCAGGAGGTCGGCGCCCGCCTGCCGATCCCGCTCACCGTCGTGACGAAGGCGAATGTCGACAGTGTCGAGCCGGCATTCTGATCCGTGCCGGCATTCTGATCCGTGCCGGCTTGCTGATCCGTGCCGGCCTGGTCCGGAATTTGGAGGGCCCGCCTTGTGCGGGCCTCTTGCTCTGTCGGCTGCAATTCCGGCGTCGTCCGTCAGGTCCGGCATGTCGGCCTTTGCGGCGGGACCGTCGAGTTCGACCGGATGCCGCGTGCGCGCCGCCCGATTGCATGGCTGCTCGTCCCATAGGCGCGGCGATCTCCCGCGCTGAAGCGGGAGCGGACAGAGCGCTTCCAGAACATCGGCAGGTCCCATCGCGGCGCGCGCTCCGGTCTTCCGCGATCCCGAAGGACTGTCCGGATATACCGCATGGAAATGGAAGGCCTGCGGGCTCCTGGGAACTGCACCGGGGCGTTGCCTACGGACTGCCGCCGGCTGCCGGTGGACGAAATGGTTGAAAATTTGCGCGCGATAAGAAATGGTAAGTTTCTGTAATGGTACCGATCCTGTGCCGAGTTGGGCGCTCGGCGGAGCAGCATGTCAGACACGAAGATCCGGAACATGGAGGAGTTTGCCGCGGTGAGCGGCATTTCGCGTCCGACGATCTCCAAATATTTCCATGATCCCGACAGTGTCCGGCCATCGACGCGCGAGCGAATTGAGCGGGCGCTCGAAACGTACGATTACCGTCCAAACATTTTCGCGATGAACCAGAACCGGAAGCTGACCAAGAATGTCGGCATCGTGGTTCCTTATCTGGCCGATCCGTTCTTCGCCGAAATCGCGCGTCAGCTGGAGCAGCGCTGCATCGAAGCCGGGTTCCGGCCGACCCTTTTCAGCGCCCATGGCCAGCAGGACCTGGAAAACGACATTCTCGACAGCCTCCGGTCGCTCAAGCCCGCCGGCGTCCTTTTGGCGCCGCTTGGCCGCGCCTCGGACCGCAAGACGGTCGAGAGCTTTTGTGCGGATGTGCCGACGGTCCTGTTCGACAGCAACATCGAAGGTGTCGGCGAAGCCTTTGTCGGTTCGGACAATTTCAGCTTCGTGTCGCAGACGGTGGAGTATCTGACCCGCACGGGCGACCCGCCCTGCTTCTTCGAGATGATGACACCGGCAAATCCGAACGCCAACAAGCGGCGTCTGGCCTATCTTGAAATGATGGAGCGCCTCGGGCTTGAACCGCATGTCATCAAGATCGAGGGTGAAGGATGGGCCTTCGAAGAGATCGGGCGCCAGGGTGCGCTGCGGATCCTCGACGCCGGCGGTTTCCCCACGAACATCGTTCTGTGCAGCAACGACCGTCTGGCGATCGGGCTGCTGTCGGCATGCTACGAACGGGGCTTCCGGGTCGGACGCGGCGAGGGCTGCGCGCTGCGTGTCGCCTCGCATGACGATCATCCGTTCTCGCGCTTCACCTGTCCGTCGCTGACAACCGCCGCACACGATTATGATGCGGTGGCCAATTGCGCGATCGGGACACTGAACGATCTGATCGAGGCGGGCGGACGGTTCCAGAAGCGCACGGAGACGCTTTTTGCTGCGCGCCTCGTGCTGAGAGCCTCCGCATGACGCGATCCAAAAATTTACGCGCGAAAAACTTTTCTTGACGCCAGACAATTTTGATGGCTAACCTCCCGACCACATCCATGTCAGGGAGGAAGAGGATGTTGAGAAAGAACGCACTTTGTGCGGCAACCGCGCTTTCGGTCTTTGCGGCCGGCAGCGCCTTTGCTGATAACCACTCCACCATCACCGTCGCCACCGTCAACAATGGCGACATGATCCGGATGCAGGGCTATACGGATCAATTCACCGAGGCGACCGGCATCGGCGTCGAGTGGGTGACACTGGAAGAGAACGTCCTGCGCCAGCGCGTCACGACCGACATCACCACCAAGGGCGGCCAGTTCGACATCATGACCATCGGCATGTACGAGACGCCGATCTGGGGCGCAAACGGCTGGCTGATCCCGCTGGACGATTTGTCCGCCGAGTACGATGTGGACGATATCCTGCCGGCGATGCGCGGTGGCCTTTCCCACGATGGCACGCTCTATGCCGCGCCGTTCTATGGCGAAAGCTCCATGGTCATGTACCGCACCGACCTGATGGAAGCCGCCGGGCTCGAAATGCCCGAGGCGCCGACCTGGGAGTTCATTCGTGAAGCGGCGATTGCGATGACCGACCGCGAGAACGACATCAACGGCATCTGCCTGCGTGGCAAGGCCGGATGGGGTGAGGGCGGTGCCTTCATCACGGTCACGGCGAACTCGTTCGGCGCGCGCTGGTTCGACGAGGACTGGAACGCCCAGTTCGATCAGCCGGAGTGGGCCAACGCGCTCAACTTCTTCGTTGACCTGATGGCCGAGGCCGGCCCTCCCGGATACTCCACCAACGGCTTCAACGAGAACCTGTCGCTGTTCCAGCAGGGCAAATGCGGCATGTGGATCGATGCCACGGTTGCGGCGTCCTTCGTGACCAATCCCGATGACTCCACCGTGGCCGACTCGGTCGGTTTCGCGCTGGCGCCCGACACGGGCATGGGCAAACGCTCCAACTGGCTGTGGGCCTGGGCGCTGGCAATCCCGGCGGGCACGCAGAAGGAGGCCGAAGCCAAGCAGTTCATCGAATGGGCGACCTCGAAGGAGTACATCGAGCTCGTGGCCGCGAACGAGGGCTGGGCCAACGTGCCGCCCGGCGCCCGGACCTCGCTCTACGAGAATCCGGAATATCAGGCCGTGCCGTTCGCCCAGATGACGCTTGACTCCATCAACGCGGCCGATCCGACCAACCCGACCGTCAAACCCGTGCCCTATGTCGGCATCCAGTTCGTCGCCATTCCGGAGTTTGCCGGTATCGCCACAGAGGTCAGCCAGGAGTTCTCGGCTGTCTATGCCGGCCAGCAATCGGTCGAGGAAGCGCTGGAAAAGGCGCAGGCAATCACCAACGACGCGATGGAAGCCGCCGGCTACCGCTAGGCCCTTCCGCCGCATTTCCCGGGGGGCGGCCGCACGTTGCCCCCCGGCGCTCAAACACCTTTAATCGTCGCATCGTCTGAGACGGGCTTGGACCGTCAACGGGGGAGATGCATCCATGGCAACCCAGCATTCGCGTTCCGCAGCCAGATTGATGATGGCACCGGCCGTGATCCTGCTTCTGGGCTGGATGCTGGTGCCGCTGACGATGACACTGTTCTTCTCGTTCAAGCGATATCTTCCGCTGCGCGGCGACTCCCTCGAGCGGGGTCTCGACTGGGTCGGTTTCGAGAACTATGCACGGTTCCTGAGTTCGAGTTCCTTCTGGCCCAGCGTCCAGGCGACGCTGGTCATCGTCGGCGGCGTGCTCGTGGTTACCGTCGTGCTCGGCGTTCTGCTCGCTTTGCTGCTGGATCAGCCATTCTGGGGTCAGGGGATCGTCCGCATCCTGGTGATCGCGCCTTTCTTCGTGATGCCGACCGTGTCCGCGCTGGTCTGGAAGAACATGTTCATGGATCCGGTCAACGGGATTCTTGCACATCTGTGGCGCTTCTTCGGCGCCGAGCCGGTGTCGTGGCTCTCGGACGCCTCGCTGCAATCGATCATCCTGATCGTGTCCTGGCAGTGGCTGCCGTTCGCGACGCTCATTCTCCTGACCGCGGTTCAATCGCTCGACAGCGAACAGCTCGAGGCGGCCGAGATGGATGGCGCGCCGGCGTTCGCGCGGTTCGGTTTCATCATCCTGCCGCATCTGGCGCGGGCGATCACCATCGTGATCCTGATCCAGACGATCTTCCTGTTGTCGATCTTCGCGGAAATCTTCGTGACGACCGGCGGGTCCTTCGGCACACGGACGCTCACCTATCTGATCTTCCAGCGCGTCGTCGACAGTCAGAACATCGGCCTTGGTTCGGCCGGCGGCGTCTACGCCATCATCCTCGCCAACATCATCGCCATCTTCCTGATGCGCATCGTCGGCAAGAACCTCGATCGGTAGGGCGAAGACATGGCACGGGCAACCACAACACGCCGCAAGGTCATCACAACCGCCGTCGCATGGGCGATCGGACTGCTGATCTTCTTCCCGATCTACTGGACGATCCTGACCAGCTTCAAGACGGAAGCCCAGGCGATCAACGACCCGCCGCTGTTCTTCTTCTTCGACTGGACGCTGGAAAACTACGCCATCGTGCAGGAGCGGTCGGACTATATGCGCTTCTTGTGGAACTCGGTAGTCCTTGCCGGCGGGTCCACGCTTCTGGGCATTCTCGTCGCGGTGCCGGCGGCGTGGTCGATGGCCTTCGTGCCGTCCAAGCGCACCAAGGACATCCTGCTCTGGATGCTGTCGACCAAGATGCTGCCCGCAGTCGGCGTGCTCTATCCGATCTCCCTCATCTTCGTGCAGTTCAACCTGCTCGACACGCGCATCGGCCTTGTCGTGGTGCTGATGCTGATCAACCTGCCGATCATCGTCTGGATGCTTTACACCTACTTCAAGGAAATCCCGGTCGAGATCCTCGAGGCGGCGCGGATGGACGGGGCGTCGCTGCGCGAAGAGATCCTCTACATCCTGACGCCGATGGCCGTTCCGGGCATCGCCTCGACCATCCTTTTGAACTTCATCCTCGCCTGGAACGAGGCCTTTTGGACCCTCAACCTGACCGCGGCCAAAGCCGGGCCGCTGACGGCCTTCATCGCCAGCTATTCCAGCCCCGAGGGTCTGTTCTTCGCCAAGCTCAGCGCCGCCTCGACCATGGCGATCGCGCCGATCCTGGTGCTCGGCTGGTTCAGCCAGAAACAACTCGTCCGCGGCCTGACATTCGGCGCGGTGAAGTAAGGGGACCCACCATGGGACGCATTGTGCTCGACCAGGTGAAGAAGAGGTTCGGTGATGTCACCGTCATCCCGGAGCTGGACCTCGAAATCGAGGACGGGGAGTTTGTCGTTTTTGTCGGCCCTTCAGGCTGCGGCAAGTCGACCCTGTTGCGCCTGATCGCCGGACTCGAAGACGTGACCGACGGCAAGATCGTCATCGACGGCACCGACGCGACCGAGGTGCCGCCCGCCAGGCGGGGCTTGGCCATGGTGTTCCAGTCCTATGCGCTTTATCCGCATATGAGCGTGCGCAAGAACATCGCATTCCCGCTGCGCATGGCCCGGCTCGCCCCCGCCGAACAGAAGCGCCGCGTGGAGCAGGCGGCCGAGGTGCTCAACCTGACGGACTATCTCGACCGCCGGCCGGGCCAGCTCTCCGGCGGTCAGCGCCAGCGTGTCGCGATCGGCCGCGCGATCGTGCGGGAGCCGTCCGCATTTCTGTTTGACGAGCCGCTGTCGAACCTCGATGCCGCGCTGCGCGTTGGCATGCGGCTGGAAATCTCCGAACTGCACAAGCGCCTGAAGACCACGATGATCTATGTCACCCACGATCAGGTGGAGGCGATGACCATGGCCGACAAGATCGTCGTTCTGCAGGCCGGCGTGATCGAACAGGTGGGATCGCCGCTCGAGCTCTACCGGCGTCCACGCAACACGTTTGTCGCCGGCTTCATCGGCTCGCCGAAGATGAACCTCATCTGCGGGCCGGAAGCGGCCAAGCACGACGCCACCACGATCGGCATCCGGCCCGAGCACATCGACATCTCGGAGACCGATGGGGCGTGGAAGGGCACGATCGGCGTGTCGGAACACCTCGGATCCGACACGTTTTTTCATGTGCAGTGTGACGGCTTGGCCGAGCCGTTGACGGTGCGGGCGCCTGGCGAGCGGGCCCTGAGTTACGGGGCGGACGTGCATCTGACGCCCCGACGCGAGCACATGCACCGGTTCGACGCACAAGGGCTGAGGATCGACTGATGCGCCTTGAGGGGAAGACTGCCCTGATCACCGGCGCAGCGCGGGGGATCGGTCTTGCACTTGCCGAAGCCTATGCGCGCGAAGGGGCGCGGGTGGCGATCGCCGACATCGACATCGGGCGCGCACGTTCCTCCGCTCAAGCATTGGGCGATGCGGCAGTGGCAATCGAAATGGATGTCACGCGGCAGGACAGCATCGACACGGCCGTCGCCGAAACCGTGGCCGCACTCGGCCGCATCGACATCCTGATCAACAACGCGGCCATCTTCACCGCCGCGCCGATCGTCGAGATCACCCGCGAGGACTATGCGCGCGCCTTCGACATCAACGTGGCCGGGACGCTGTTCACGCTGCAGGCGGTCGCACGGCACATGATCGAAGGCGGCGCAGGCGGCAAGATCATCAATATGGCCAGCCAGGCCGGCCGCCGGGGCGAGCCGCTCGTCGCCGTCTATTGCGCGACGAAGGCCGCGGTCATCAGCCTGACCCAGTCGGCCGGGCTCAACCTGATCCGGCACGGGATCAATGTGAACGCCATCGCGCCTGGTGTGGTGGATGGCGAGCATTGGGATGGCGTCGATGCGTTTTTTTCCAGGTATGAGAACAAGCCGCTTGGCCAGAAGAAGAAGGAAGTCGGCGAAGCGGTTCCCTTTGGCCGGATGGGGCGGGCCGACGACCTGACCGGGATGGCGATCTTTCTGGCCACGGACGAGGCCGACTACATCGTCGCCCAGACCTACAATGTCGATGGCGGGAACTGGATGAACTGATGCGGCTATCGCAGGCGACACTTGGCCAATTGCCGGCCTCCGTCGCGCGCCCGCATTACGACCGGGGCGCGCTCCGCCCCGGCATCGTCCACATCGGCGTCGGGAATTTTCACCGGGCGCATCAGGCCTGGTATCTGCACCGGCTGATGCAGCAGGGCGAAGCGCTCGATTGGGCGATCATCGGCGCGGGGGTTCGGCCCTATGACGCGCAGATGCGCGAGAAACTGCTGGCGCAGGACTGTCTGACGACGCTGATCGAGCTCGATCCGTCGGGGAAATCGGCGGAAGTCATCGGACCGATGATCGATTATCTGCCGATCGAGGACGGCAACGGGCCGCTCATCGATCAACTGGCCGATCCGGGCATCCGCATCGTCGCTTTGACCGTCACCGAAGGCGGCTACTACGTCGACCCGGTCAGCCAGGGCTTCGATGCCGGCCATCCCGACATCCGCCATGACGCAGCCAACCCGGATCGGCCCCGAACCGCCTTTGGCGCGATGGTCGCGGCCCTCGCGCGCCGTCGGGCAGCGGGCGACGGCCCGTTCACCGGACTGAGCTGCGACAACCTTCAGGAAAACGGCCGGGTGTTGCGCCGGACCGTCGTGTCATTGGCCCGCCTGTCCGACCCGGATCTGGCGGACTGGATCGACACGCACTGCACATTCCCGAACTCCATGGTCGATTGCATTGTCCCGGCAACGGGAACGCAGGAGATCGCGCTGGTCCAAGCGTTCGGTATCGAGGACGACGCACCGGTGACCCACGAAGATTTCCGCCAGTGGGTGGTGGAGGACGACTTCTGCGCCGGCCGGCCCGATCTGCATCGCGTCGGGGTGACCTTTTCGGACGATGTGCACGCCTACGAGACGATGAAACTGCGCATTCTCAATGCGGGGCATCAGGTGATCGCCAACGCGGGCGAGATCCTGGCAATCGGAACGATCGCCGAATGCATGGCCCACCCCCTGGTTTCGTCGCTGTTCCACAAGGTTCAGCGAGAGGAGATCGCGCCCCACGTGGCCGCCGTTCCCAACATGACGCCCGCGGCCTACATCGATTTGGTCGAGCGGCGCTTCAGCAACACGGCCGTCGTCGACACGACCCGGCGTGTCGCGTTCGATGGGTCGTCGCGGCACACCGGCTTTGTCCTGCCGATCGTCCGCGATGCCCTCGCCGCAGGCGCGCCGATTGAGGGCTTGGCGTTGGTCGAGGCCCTCTGGGCCCGCATGTGTGACGGCACGCGTGAGGACGGTTCGGCGATCGCGCCCAACGATCCGTTCTGGGACGAACTTGTCGGTGCCGCCAGGGCTGCCAGGGACCGGCCGGCGGCATGGCTCGAACAGCGGCAGTTCTACGGCGATCTGGCTGGCAATGAAGGCTTACGCGAGAGCTTTGCCCGGTGGCTCGGCCTGATCTGGTCGGACGGGTGTGAAGCGGCGCTTGAGTGCTACGTCGGACACGCCTCCGTGACTTCGGGGCGCGCGGGCACGGGCGTGAGCGGATAGCCGATGACCGTGCTATTGGCGTCACATTCGCTCAAGCCGCCGGCGCAACTTGTGGAGCGCATCGCCGCCCTGCCCTTGAAGGGACGGCGTCGGCTGGTGGCTATCGCCGGCGCGCCGGCAAGCGGCAAGTCGACCCTGGCCGCGGCACTCACGGAACACCTGGCGCAGGCCGGCCACACAAGTGCGAACGTCCCGATGGACGGTTTTCACCTCGACAACCGCCTATTGGACGAGGCCGGTCTGCGCGCCCGCAAGGGCGCGCCCGAGACATTCGATGCGGGCGGGTTCGTCGCAATGATGCGCCGCCTGAAGTCCGAGGAAGAGGCCTGCTTTCCGCTGTTCGACCGTGGCCGGGATCTGGCGGTGGCGGGAGCGGGCAGGGTGGGGCCCGACTGCGATCTGGCGATTGTCGAAGGCAACTATCTGCTGTTCGACGAACCGCCATGGAATGCGCTTGCCCCGCTGTGGGATCTGTCGATCTGGATCGATACACCCGAGGAACTGGTGCTTAAGCGCACCGTCGAACGTTGGCTGGCGCATGATCACACGCCCGAGGCGGCACGCGCCCGGGCCGAGGGCAACGACCTCGCAAACGCGCGCCGGATCATCGCGGCGCGGCTGCCGTCGGACGTAACCGTTGCAGTGCCTCCGGACGCCGGGGGGCTCTGATCCGGTCCCAAGCCACGCTGCCGTGACCCGTACCCTTTTGAACGCAGCCACCTCGAGTGACAGATTGGCTTGTTCGAGGCACAAACGGCGTGCGCGCGATGCGATACGAACCCGAAGAGATCATCTTGAATCGCACTGCCGCCCTCGCAGATGCTGGCAATCAACTCGACCGGACCAAATTGCGGCGGGCGATGTCCGACAGTCAGGAGCGATTGTCGACGCGAGCAAAACGAAGTCTCCCGCTTTGAACGGGCCGCTCAGTCCGTGCCTCCGATATCCCGGGGGAGTCTCCAGCGGTATAACCAGCGGTTTCCGAAACCGTCGATTGCACGAAGCCGTCTTCGACGCCGTGCGCCACGGATAGAGCCGTTTCGCTGCCGGAAAAGCACACAGACCGGGCAAGCAAACGCGCAAGGCCGCCCTCGGTTGTCAGCGGCCTTCGCTTGCCCGGTCGGCAATCACGCGGCCGTCGGCCAATACATCGCTCGGAAACAGGATAACCGCGTCTCCCTCCGACAGTCCCGACAAGACCTGGGCAGCGCTATCGTTCAGATGTCCAAGTTCAACGCTCCTGATACGCGCGCGCCCGTTCTCGGCGACGAAGACCGCCCATTCGCCCTGGTCACGGTACAGTGCGCTGATGGGAACCTGAAGCACGTCTTCGCCCCGCCAGAGGGCAAGCCGCGCCACGATGCGGTAGCCATGGCCAAGTCCTTCCGGTACCTCGTCGATGTCGAGAACCGCATTGACACGCTGTTCCTCAATGCCCAGCGCCGACACTTGCGTGAACGCGGCCGGCTCGATCTTCCGGACGGTGGCATGCAGGTCCTGGTCGCCACCCCAGTCCGAAATGACGGCCTCGGTGCCCGGACCGATGCGAACGGCATCTGAAGACAGCAGATCGACGGCGATCTCGAGATTGTCGGGGCGCCCGAATTCGGCCACGACAGTGCCAACCGCGACCGCCTGTTCGCTGCGAACCTTGATGGCAAGCGTGACGCCGTCGATCGGTGCGAGCAATGAGACGCAGCATCGGCCGTTTTCACCGGTTCCGGCCATGTCGACCGGCTGGGCGAGGCGGGCCTGGGCGCTGGCAAGCTCTGCCAGGCGCAGGTTGATGCCCGCCATTGCGCTCTCAACCTCGGCCTGCTTGATCTGGAGTTCGCCATAGGCCCGCTCAAGATCGCTGTCGGAGACGATTCTCGTCTTGGCGAGTTGTGACGCACGATCGTATGCGGATTGCGCCAGCCGGAGTGCGGTCTGCGCGCGCGCATGTTCGACATTGGCCAGCGCCACGGCGGCGCGTGAGGCTTCGATCGCGGCCTCGAGTTCGGTTCTGGTGCGCTCGTCGATGAACGGCGGAGC
Organism: Oceaniradius stylonematis; assembly: GCF_003149475.2. Classification (GTDB taxonomy): domain Bacteria; phylum Pseudomonadota; class Alphaproteobacteria; order Rhizobiales; family Rhizobiaceae; genus Roseitalea; species Roseitalea stylonematis. The sequence goes on along the minus strand of NZ_QFWV02000008.1, from coordinate 406,415 downwards.
GAGCGGGTGGATCGTGGCGATGACGTCACCCTTTGAGACAAGATCGCCTTCCTCAAGATCGATGCGGTCGAGATGTCCGGCAAGCGTGGACGAGACGGCATAAACGTCCCGCACCCTGGTTACGCCTTCCTCGTCAACGAAGACGACCATCTGTCCGCGGGTGACCTGCCCCAGATCGACGAGCACCGGTCGCTCGCGCAGCGAAAGGAACGCACCGTAAGCGATCACGCCGATCACGATAAGACCAAACAACCATTTCGACCAGGTGCCTTTCATCAGACTATTCCCGTGTCTTGAGTACTTCGATAAGGTCGAGACGATCGATGCGCCTGCGCACGGCCAGCGCAGAGACGACGGCCGCTGCGGTCACGACCAGGCTCGCGGTCGTATAGGTCGACTGCTCCACCACCAATGGAATCCTGTAGAGATCGCTTTCAAATCCCTGCGCTACCGACCATGCGAAGCCGTATCCGAGCGCCCAGCCGAGAGGCTGGGCAAAGAGGACAACGACCCCCAGTTCGATCATCAGAATCGAGGAGACTTCGCCGCGCGTGAAGCCAAAGACCCTGAGGCTGGCAAGCTCCCTGCCGCGTTCGGAAAGCTGGATACGTGCGGAGTTGTAGATCACGCCGAAGGTGATGATCACCGCGAGCACGGTATAGATGGTGATACTGATGACGATGTTCTCTTCGATGGTCGCGCGGAAATTCGCGCGCGACAGGTTGGTCAGTGCGATCGAGGAAATGCCGGGTGTTTCCTTGACTGCCGCGTAGGTCTGGCCGAGCCGGTCTGCATCGAGCTTGACGCGGGCGCCGCTGATGCGGTCGCCGTCGCGCACAAGCCTGTTCAAGGCTTCGAGGTCCATATATGCGGTCAGACCGACGAGGCTCTGGATCGTACCGGCGACGGGAACGTGGACGATCCTGTCATCTTGCTGCATGACCTCGATGGACGCGAGGTCGCCCACCCGCAGGTCAAGCCGCTCGGCGACGCGATCAGAGAGCACGATTCCGTTCGACGGAAGGGCAAGCGGAAGCTGATCCCGGTCCAGCACACGCGTCAGATCCGTCATCGACGGCAGGCCCTCGAGGACCAGCCGCTCTTCGATGTGGCGGTTGGACATCGTGACGGGTACCTGCCGGTAGGGCTCGGCGGCAAGAATGCCCGGCATGCGGCGCACCGCACGCAAGGCATCGGGGTGCCGGTCGCCGGCGAAAGCAATGACCGCGTCCTCGCGCGAGGTCTGGAAGAAGATCTGGTCGATCATGTGGTCAATGGAGTCGAATGAAAACAGCGCCGTCACAAGCAGTGCCACCGAGAACGATGTACCCAACGCGGTGAGGCCGGTGCGCACCGGGTTCCGCCACAGGTGGCGCAGCGCCATCGTCGTCAGCTGTGAAAAAACGGAATGCAGAATGCCAAGATCGAGACCGAGGCTCCTGTAGTTCGCCGGCGCCGGCGGCCGCATTGCGACTGCAGGCGGCAAGGCGACAACGGTTCGTATGGCGCTCGCAGCGCCGGCGAGCGCCGCGATCACCGATACGACGGCCGCAATGACATAGAGATCGGCGCTGCCGGCAAAGACAAGGAACGGAAACGAGAAGAACTGGGCGTAGAGGCGCGCCAGCGATCCGCCCAGCCATGCGCCCGCGACACTGCCGATCACGAGCCCGACGAGGACGATGGCGAGCACCATCTTCGCGTAGTGCCAGGCAACGCCGACACTTGTGTAGCCGCTTGCCTTGAGCAGGCCGATTTGTTCGCGTTCCAGGGCGATCAGGCGCGACAGGATCATGTTGACCAGGAAGGCGGAAACAAACAGGAAAATCGGCGGAATGACGCCCGCCATGGCCTCGAGCTGCGTCAATTCGGCATCGAGAAAGGCATGCGACGTCTGGTCTTCGCGTCCATACGCACCGGTGCCGCCATAGTGCCGAAGCAGGTCGTCAACGGCTTCCGTGATGACCTCGACATCGGCATTGCGCAATGTTGTCAGGACCGCGCTGTTGAACGATCCGGTCATGTCGAATGCGGCGGCAAGCGTCTTGCGCGGCATGAACAAGATTCCGTATCGGCGCTGGTCGGGAACCATGTCTCCGGGCCCGATCGCGTAGATGAACTCAGGCGACAGAACGACGCCCGTTATCGTCAGCTCCCGGCTCTTGCCGTTTATCTGGGCGCGGAAGCGGTCACCCGGGCGGAAGCCGTGCGCGGATGCAAATGTCTCGACCACCGCGACTTCGTCAGACCGGTCCGGTTCCGGCAGCCTGCCCTGACGCAGGTAAAGCCTGTTGACGCGTGCCTCGCCTGCGTCCGGCAGCGACACGGCGATGCCGGCGGCCGGCTCTATCATGCCGTCAATATCGAGAATCAGATCCTTGACGATCCGCGTTTCAACGGCCGCTACCCCTTCTATGGCGGCCAGATCACGCTTGAGCCGCTCCGGTGCGCGATTGGCCGACGCGAAAACGCTCGCGAACCGGTAGCGTTCGTAGAAGGCGGACCGGGTCTCATCGAGTGACCGGGTCGCACCGACGAACAGCACAATCGTCATGACGCCGCAGGCAATGACGAGCCCGACCGCAAGCACCTGCGCCCAGAGGCGCGTCAGGTCGCGGACGAGTTTGCGGTCGAGTGCGCTCAGCATTTCACCATTCGACCTCCGTCGCCGCAATCCGTGCTTCGTTGACATGCATTGATGCAATGCGTCCGTCGAGGAACTGGAAGACGCGGTGGGCGATCTGCTGGATCCCGGCATTGTGGGTGATGATCGCGGTGGTCGTGCCGAATTCGGTGTTGATCCGGGTGAGCGCTTCGAGGACGATCACGCCGGTCTTTGAATCCAGCGCGCCGGTCGGCTCGTCGCAAAGGAGCACTTCGGGGCGTTTGGCAATCGCGCGCGCTATTGCCACGCGCTGCTGCTCTCCTCCCGACAGCTGCGCGGGAAAATGCGACATTCGATCTGTCAAGTTCACCATGGCCAGCGCTTCGTCGGGCGTCATCGGATCACGCGCGACCTCGGTGACCAGAGAGACGTTCTCCCAGGCCGTCAGGCTCGGGATGAGATTGTAGAACTGGAACACGAAGCCGATGTGATCTCGGCGAAAGCGGGTCAGTTGGCGATCGCTGAAGTCGGTCAGGTCGCGGCCGTTGAACAGAACCGATCCCGAGGTGGCGCGGTCCAGACCGCCGATTATGTTCAGCAGTGTCGACTTGCCGCTGCCGGACGGTCCCAGAAGGACGGCGATCTCACCCGCAAAGAGCTGGAGATCGATGCCGGCGAGTGCACGCACCTCGACCTCGCCCGACGTGTAGACCTTGGTGACCCCGGTAACGTCAAAAACAGGCTCGGTGCCGTGGTGGCTGGGTGACATGATGGCAAGGTAAAGCAAGGGCGCGCTGCCTTCCTTGACGGATGTCAATTCGCCACGGCGCGGGCAATGTCTCCATCGCCGCATTCCGGGCACCCGAAAATGCGGAGCAATCACCGGCCGACTGTGTCGGAAGACACCGTTGCCGAGCGCATGTCGCGGCAATGGGACCTGAGCGGGCCCCATCCGTTTCGCGATTTCCAGACATCGGCTGAAATGCGCCGCCTTGCGGCGATGATGTCTTGCCGGGGCGGCGAGCAATTGCGCGTCGGCCAATCTCCGCCATGCACCGCCACCGCCGGCCGAGGCCGGTGCCAATCGAATGCGGTTTGAACGCCCTTCCGATCAGCTCAAGCGCGAGATCGACCGGCTGATCGATCGCCTCGCCAACGGTATTGGCGATCCGTACGCGATCGGTTTCCGCTCGACGGATCTCTTTCATGAACGCGAGGCGGTTCTTGCAGAACCGGAGAAGGTCCGACGCGCCTTGCAGGTCGTATCACCGCATCCCGCCATCCTGAAACGTCATGAAGAGCTGCTCGAAAACCTGCAGCGCGCATTGGCGGCAGGCATCCGTTCAGGCGATCAGGAATGCGCAGAAGCAAACACCGGTGCTGGTCGAAACCGTGACCGTCTATCGCGATCCGTCCTGCTATCACTCCGCCGAGATCGATCTGGAGCCCATGATAACCCGTTTTGGCCGCAATCACGGATGCATGCACCGCGATCTGGCGCACAAGCTTCGTTGCACGTCCCGCGGCAGCGTCAATTGCGGCATTCAGCTGCTTCCGGCCGGCACGCCGCAGATGTGACATCGGACGTAGAAGCTGACCTGGTCGGACCAATTGACGTTCGATGGGCGCTGCTGTCTGATGTACTTGGCTGATTTGGGATGGGACGACCATGGATATTGCTTTGGCGTTGATTGTGCTGGTCGCATTGCTTGCGACGGTTTGGTTTTTGCTGCGTTGGCTGTTTGTCAGGAAAGAGCGCAAGAAGGCGTTCCGATCCCGGTTTCTGCTCGCCCTTCTTGCAATGATCGTGTCGTTCGGCGCGTTCGGGTTTTTGATCGGCAACCAGGACAGTCAGCTGGCCCTGGAGGCCGGTTTTGCAGATGCGGCAAGCTACAGAGCGGCACGAGATGCCGGCATTGACGATCCGGCTCAATGGGCCGCCGTTCTGGCCGAGCGTCAGGCCGAGGCGGCGCGTCGGGCCGAAAGCGAAGCCGCCGACCAGGCACGCCGGGATCAGGAGGCCGCCGAGGCGGCCGAGGCGGCAGCGGCCGCGCGTGCCCAACAGGAAGCAGAAGCCGCACGCCAGGCCGAGATCGAAGTGGCCCAGGCGGCTGAACGTGATGCCTTCTATTCGGTGCCTGACGATCAACGCAGGTTCGTCGAGGCTGTCACGGCTGCCGCCGCGACCGCACGTGAAGCCGAGAACGACCTCCAAAGGGGCGCTGCGCGCCGGGATCGAAAGGCGGCCATGTGCGCGGTGGTTTCCGGCTCCGCGGTTCGGGGCTGGACCGGGACGATCCGGACGCTGACGACGAACGGCGAGGGCAAGGGTGTGCTGGGCGTCGCGATTGGTGGCGATGCGGTCTTGAAGACCTGGAACAACGCGTTCTCCGATACGTTCGACGCGACGCTCATCGAGCCAACCAATCCCATGTTCGATCGGCTTGCGCAGCTGTCCCGTGGCGATCGCGTGAGGTTCGACGCGACCCTGTTCCGGACCCCTGATGGGCCGGACTGTTTCGAAGAACAGAGCCTGACATTGTCGGGCTCGCTCCGAGACCCCGGCTTCACGACGCGGTTTGAGCGCATCGAGCGGTTCGAGGACGGTCAATAGGTGGGGCTATCCATGCAGCGTGTGGAGCGGGCGCCTCGAGTTGGTGTCCAAATGCCAAGGGCAAAATTTCCAGAAGCTGCGGGCGCGCCACACGATCCTTGGCGAACGCGCCTATCCAGACGGTGTCAAACGGATGTGTGGATTGATGGTAGCGGAGGAGGGACTCGAACCCCCGACACATGGATTATGATTCCACTGCTCTAACCGACTGAGCTACTCCGCCAAAGGGGCGCTTGTGCCCATCTGAAGCGTGGCGGATATAAGGGCCGGGCCTTTGCGCTGTCAAGCGAGCAGGCCCTGGGTTTTTGTGCCGGTTTCCGGTGCCGTTCGGGGGGCGCACAATCGCTTGCCGCAAAGGCGGTCACGGGGCGCAATCGGCGACCGGAGGCGCCGGCCCCGCCCGACGTCTTGCGCGCAGGTTCGCAGATCATGCGGCTTGCGCCGGCGCACCGGCGCCGCTACCACCGCGCCAGTTTCGCGATCAGGAGTTCCGCCACTCGTGTCAGACCAACAATCCGTCGCCGTCATCGGCTGCGGCCAATGGGGCCGAAACCATGTGCGAACGCTGGCCGGGCTGGGCGCGCTCGCCGCCGTCGCCGACCGGCATCCGGAGCGCGCGGCAGCGCTTGCCCAAGAGCACGGCGCGCATGCGGCTCCGGTCGAGGCGCTCGTCGCCGACAGGGCGGTGAAAGCGCTGGTTCTGGCGCTGCCGGCCGAAGAAAATGCCGCGCTTGCCTGTGCGGCGCTGGAGGCGGGCAAGCATGTGCTGGTCGAAAAGCCGATCGCGCTGACCGTCGCCGATGCCGAGAAGATGGTCGCCGCCGCGCGCGATTGCGGCCGGGTGCTGATGGTCGGTCATGTCCTGCGCTATCACAACGCGTTCCGTGCGCTGGTCGGGGCAATCGAAGCCGGCCGGATCGGCAAGGTCCGGCACATTCAGAGCCACCGGCTCGGCTTCGGCAAATTCTATGACCGGTTCGACGCGCTGTGGGATCTCGCGCCGCACGACCTGTCGCTGGTGCTCAGCCTGGCCGAGGGGGCGCCGCGGTCGGTCGATGTGCGGCCCGTGTCGGTCACCGGCGGTCAGACGGACATGGCCCATGTGCACCTCGATTTCGCCGGCGGACCGACGGCGCACATCTTCGTTTCGCGCCATTCCGCCTATGGCGAGCGGCGCTTTGCGGCGACGGGGGAAACCGGTACGCTGGTCTGGGACGATCTGGCCGACTGGCCCGACAAGCTGCATCTGGTGCCCCACACGGTGCGGCGCGGCGACGATGGGCGCTGGCAGCAGGACAAGGGCGAGGCGCAGCCTGTCGCCGTCGAGCCCGGCATGGCGCTGACCGACGAGTTGGTCCATTTCCTCGATTGCGTGCGCACCGGCGCGACGCCGCTCTCGTCAGGCATGCAGGGGCTCGACGTGGTCCGCATCCTCTCGACGGCGCCGTGAGCCCGGAAAACCAAGCGATCACCGCCGGTTACAGGCCGGGCGCATGTGTGACCGGACGTATACTTTATTTCAATGGGCGGTGGCGATAGGTCAGGCTAGGGCTGAACGGGGCGCGTTCACAACAACAATTGTCCCGGGGGCATGGGGTTCGGATGCAGTTTATCGATTTGGCAGCGCAGCGCACACGTTTGGGCTCGGCGCTGGACGAGGCCGTCAGCACGGCGGTGCATGGCGGCGCCTACATTCTTGGGCCGCAGGTCGCCGAGTTCGAAAAACGGTTCGCCGACTATCTGGGCGTCAAGCATGTGATCGGCTGCGCCAGTGGCACGGACGCGCTGCAGATCCCGCTGATGGCGTGGGGTGTGGGTCCCGGCGACGCGGTGTTCGTGCCCTCCTTCACCTTCGCGTCGACCGCCGAAGTGGTAGCGCTTCTGGGCGCCGAGCCTGTCTTCGTCGACATCGATCCGGAAACCTACCTGATGGATGTTCGGTCGCTGGAAAGCGCGATCGCGATGATCGAGGCCGAAGGCCGGCTGACGCCGCGCGCGGTCATTCCGGTCGATTTGTTCGGCATGGTGGCCGATTATGACGCGATCATGCCGGTTGCGCGGGCGCACGGGCTCAAGGTGATTTCCGATGCCGCCCAGGCGGCGGGCGCCAAGAAGGATGGCGCGTTCTGCGGCGCCTTCGGCGATGTGGCGACCACCAGCTTTTATCCGGCCAAGCCGCTGGGCTGTTACGGCGATGGCGGCGCGGTGATGACCGACGATGACGATCTGGCCGAGGTGATGCGGTCGGTCGCCTTCCACGGCAAGGGCGAAAACCAGTACGACAATGTGCGGATCGGCCTGACCTCGCGGCTGGACACGATCCAGGCGGCGATCCTGAACCTCAAACTGGACATTCTCGAAGACGAGATGGAAGCGCGCCAGCGCGTGGCGCAGCGCTATCATGATGGGCTGAAGGATGTGGTGAAGACCGCGCGCAATCCCGACGGCATGCGCTCGGCCTGGGCGCAATATGCCATCGAGAGCAGCGAGCGCGATGCGCTTAAGGCGCATCTGGCCGACAAGCAGATCCCCTCGGTCGTCTATTACGTCAAGCCGCTGCATCAGCAGGCCGCCTATGACCGTTTTCCGGTTGCGCCGGGCGGGCTGCCGGTCACCGAGGCCAAGCCCGCGACGATCCTGTGCCTGCCGATGCACCCTTATCTGAGCGAAGCCGATCAGGACCGCGTGATTGCCGAAATCCGCGCCTTTGCCGGCCGCGACGCGTTGCCGGTGGCGGCCGAGTAGGGCGAACTAGAACCTACCGGCCTTCGCGGTACCACATCGAGGCGATGACGAGGATCATCAGCCCGAGCCCGAGAAACCCGCCGAACAGCGCCTGACGGCCGACGCCGCGCAGTTCGGTTTCCGCCGAGGTCCTGAACCCCATGAAGTCGCGGCCGCTGGCATCGGCGGTCGAGCGCACGGGCAGGATGGACGGCACGTCGATATCGTTGCCAAGGCGCCGGACAGTTCCGCCCGATTCGCGCACGGCTTCGGCCAGCGGTTCGACGGTCGAGATCATGTCGCGGAACTCGGGCGCATCGGTGCGGCCGACATGGGCCAGCGCAGTCAGGTCGCCATCTTCCAGGTTGAAAAGGCCGATCTCGTCGGTCTGCAGTTCCGCTTCAAACAGGCCCGGTGCGCGCTCGACCAGATCGAGCGTCAGCACATCGCCCGATGGCGTGGTCACGGTCACCGGCCCGGCGGTCTCGGCCATGGTCTGGCGGCGGATGGAGAGGCGGTCGCCCTCGGAGGTCGCCGTCAGCGCCTCCTCTTCCAGTTCGGGTTCCTTCATCAGCCAGTGGGCGAGGCGCCGGTAAAGGCCGACATGGGGGCCGCCACCCTCGAAGCCGCGCGCCCACAGCCAGCCATGGTCCGACAGCATCAGCCCGACGCGGCCTTCCTCGTAAGTGTTGAGCACCAGAAGCGGCGCGTCGCCGCCGGCCTGCATCACCGTGGTACCCTCGATGTCGGTGACGCCGACATTGCGGAACCAACGGCCCCATTGCGGCGGCTCGCTGCCGGCGCCTTCCAGATCGCGGGTCACAGGGTGGCGCGCGCCGTCGTCGGTCAGCCTCGGATAGAACCCCGCCTGGACGACACCGCCGGTCGGCGCGGCGGGCAGCGCGCTGACGAGCGGCGTGCGGGCGACCGAGTTCGGGCCCGCATATTCGGGGCCCGAGGCAACGAGCAGCGCGCCGCCGCCACGCACATATTGGGCGATGAAATCGTAGTAGAGCGTCGGCAGCACGTTGCGGTTCTGGTAGCGGTCGAAGATGATCAGGTCGAAATCGTCGATCCTTTCGACGAACAGTTCGCGCGTCGGAAAGGCGATCAGCGACAGTTCGTTGATCGGCGTGCCGTCCTGCTTTTCGGGCGGGCGCAGAATGGTGAAGTGGACCAGATCGACCGAGGCGTCGGACTTCAAGAGATTGCGCCAGGTGCGTTCGCCCGAATGGGGTTCGCCCGAAACCAGAAGCACGCGCAGGTTCTCGCGAATGCCCTCCATGCGCATGATGGCGCGGTTGTTGTTACCGGTCAGTTCGCCGTCCAGTTCGGCGACGCGCAATTCGACGATGTTGGCGCCGCCCCGGTCCAGCTCGATGTCGATCGGATAGACCTGTCCGGGCACCGCCTGCGCCGTCGCATGCAGTTCGCCGTTGAGGAAAAGTTCGACATTGACCACCTGGCCGGCGGCGGGCATCGCGCCCTGATCGGTGACGCGGTAGCTCATCTCGACCGGCGTGCCGACGATGGCAAAGCGCGGCGCTTCGACCAGTTCGATCTTGCGGTCGAACTCATCGTCGCGCCCGGTGATCAGCCCGTGAACCGGCGCATCGAACCCCAGTTCGGCGAGCGTCTCGGGAAGATCGTGGATCTGGCCGTCCGTGATCATCACGGCACCGCCGACCTGCGCGGGCGGCACGTCGCGCAGGGCCGAACGCAGCGCGTCGAACAGGCGGGTTTCGGTGGCCGTTCCCGTCGCCGCCGCGCCGGTCTCGACGATGCGCAGATCGAATTGGCCGAACCGTTCGAATGCCCGTTCGAGCTCGCTTGCTGCCGCATCTGTCTGGTCGAGCCGCTCGCCGAGCCGCTGGCTTTGCGAGGTGTCGAGCACCATGGCGACCGTCGTCGGCAGCGCGGCGCGCTCCTCGTTGAGGATCACGGGATTGGCGAGCGCGAGGACAAGGCAGGCGGCGGCGAGCGTCCGCAGCCACGCGCCGCGCAGGCCCATGACGATGATCGTCGCGCAAAGCGCCGCCGCCAGCAGCGCCGCCACGGCGATCAGCGGCCAGGCGAGGAACGGCTCGAAGGTCAGCGAAAGCGTGTTGGTTTCCATCTACTGCCCCAGCCTTTCGAGAAGGGCGGGAATGTGCACCTGATCGGCTTTGTAATTGCCGGTCAGCATGTACATCATGATGTTGACCCCCGACCGGAACGCATAGATGCGCTGCAGCGGATCGCCCGTGGCGATGGCGTGCAGCGGCCGGCCGGCATCGTCGAGTGCCCATGCGGCGGCCAGATCGTTGCCGGTGATCATGATCGGCGTGACGCCGTCGCCGGTGCGCACGGGGCGGTCTGCGCGTCCGTCATCGAGCGCCGACGCCTCGACCCAGAGCGGCGAGCCGGCATAGCGGCCGGGGAAATTGTCGAGGATGTAGAACGCCTTGGTCAGCACATGGTCGGGCGGGACGGGCTCGAGCGGCGGCACGTTGAGGCCGCCGAGAATGTCGCGCAGCCGTTCTGTTTCGGGTGTCGCGCCGTCGGTGAACGATCCGGTGAGCTGGTCGCGCGTGTCGAACAGGATGGTGCCGCCGTTCTGCATGTAGGCGTCGAGCCGCGCCACGGCGGTTTCGGACGGCATGTCGCCTTGCGCGCTCATCGGAAAATAGATCAGCGGATAGAAGGCCAGTTCGTCCGCCTCGATATCGAGGCCGACCGGCGCGCCGGGCTCGAATGCCGTGCGCGAGGCCAGAAAGCGGGTCAGCCCGTCAATGCCGGCGCGGGTCGTCTCGTCGACGGTCCGGTCGCCTGTCAGCACATAGGCGATGCGGGTCGTCTCCAGCGCATCGAGAATCAGATCGTCGCCGGGCCGCGTGTCGTCGGCCCGCGACGTGCCGGCGCCGAATATGACGACGAGGCCGGCGGCAAGCGCGATGGCGGCGCTTGCCGGCGCGCGCCGGCGCGGCGCGGTGCCGAACGACAGGCGGCCATTGATCCACAGGACCGCGAGCGTGTCGGCGATCAGCAGGACGAAGGCGGCGAGGAACAGCCAGCCGCTCAAATCGGCCTCGTCCTCGGCGACCAGCGATTGCTCGGCCACGTCCAGGCCGGGTGGCGCGGGTGCAAACGCCGTCAGCGTCTCGTCGCGGGCAAGCACGTTGCGTGCAACGAAACCCTCAGGCGTGCCGTAAAGGCCCGCGGGGTTCTCGAAACCGGGCCGGGCGTCGGCTTCGGCGTCGAGCGGGCGGACATGGGCGGGCGGAATGGCGAGCGTGCCGTCGGCGCGCAGGATGCGCAGCGGGGGCAGGGCGGCCGTGCTCTCGGCCGCAGCGGTCACCGGCGCCTGACCCGGTTCAGTGTTGCGCGCGAAATCGGTGATCCGCCGGAGCATGTCGACGAAGGTGCCGCTGATCGGCAGGTTCGACCAGGTCGCCTCGGCGGTGACATGGAACAGGACGATCGCACCCTCGCCGCGCCGGACGCCGGTGACAAGCGGCGTGCCGTCGGCGAGGCTCGCCCATGTGCGGTCGGCGAGGTCGGCATCGGGCTGGGCAAGGATCTGGCGTGTCACGGTCACATCGCGCGGCGCTTCGAGCCCGGCGAACGGGCTTTCGGCGGCAAAGGCGGCGACCGCCTGCGGCTCGCTCCACGAGAGGGCTCCGCCAAGGGCGCGCTCGCCGGCTCGGAGCGTCACGGGCAGGTAGGGATCGTCTTGGGCCGAGGCGGCAAGGCGCGGACCCGCGAAGCGGACAAGCGTTCCGCCGGCGGCCAGCCATTCATCGATCCGGTCGGCGGCCGCCGCAGGCAGAACGCCGATATCGGCCATGACGATCATCGCCGGGCCCTGGTCGATCATCTCGGGAACGTCGACGCTCAGATCGCCGGTGCGCGGCTCGATCAGGTCGGCAAACGGGGCGAGTGCCCGCGAAATGTAGAAAAGCGGCGACAGCAGCGGCTGCGCCTCGTCGCCGGCAAGACCGGTCAGAAGCGCGACGCGGCGGCGGCGATTGTTCTCGTCCAGAAGGAACGCCGCGCCGGCATGGGGCGCGCCGTCGATCCGCGCCGTGGCGATGTCGTTGCGCAGCTCGAACGGGATGTCGAAGGTGATAATGGTTTCGGCGGCACCGGCTTCGAACGTGGTTTCGCCCCGGCCCAGAAGCCGCTCGCGGCTGTCGTAGAGTGCAACGCTCGCGGTTTCGGCGGCTGCCGGCGTGCGCGCAAGGCTCAAGGCGAAACCGTCGGTGCGGTTGTCGGCGGCGGTGATCGCAACGAGGTCCCGGTCGGTGGCTGAAAAGCGCAACAGGCCATCCAGGCCGGCACCGGCGAGCCGGTCGTTCAGCGCTTCGCCGTCCGGTTCGGCGAGCCCGGTGTCGATCATGGCGAGGACCGGCGGCGCGTCGGCGGTCTCTGTGGCGGCCAGCAGCCGCGCCAATGTCGCGTCGCGGTCGGCGCGTCCGGCAATCGGCTCGATCGCGCCCAGCATGTCGGCGGCGGCGCCCGCGTCGGTGAGCTGAACGGTCGCTGCCGGTCCGGCCACCGTCGGGGCCAAGGCCACCGGGCGGCCCTGATCGCCGGCCTGGGCGATGAGCGCCTGCGCCGTCCGGACCCGATCGTCCCAGTCGGGGGCCGCGGACCAGTCATTGTCGATGAGGATCAGCAACGGGCCGTCGCCCGAAGCCAGTTCGCTCTGCGGGTTCAGGATCGGTCGGGCGAGCGCGAGGATGACGAGCGCGGTCAAACCAAGGCGCAGCGCCGTCAGCCACCAGGGGCTCTTGGCCGGCGTCTCCTCTTTCTTGACGAGGCGCGCAAGGATCCTGAGAGGCGGGAACAGTTCGGTCTGCGGGCGCGGCGGGATCAGCCGCAGCAGCCACCAGATCAGCGGCAGCAGCGCCAATGCGGCGAGCACAGCGGGAAAGGTGAAGCCGATCGCACCGATCATGGCGAATCACCTGGTGCGTCGGTCGCGGCGACTTCTTCGGGATTGCCGGTCATCAGGCCGTGCAGGCGCACCAGCGTCTCCGAGGCCAGCCGGTCGGTGCGGCTGACGGTGAAACTGCCGCCGAGCGCATGGGCGCGCTGGCGCAGCGCATCGCGGCGCGCGGCGCGCAATTCGGTATAGTCGGACTGCCAGTCCTGGGCGCGGCCGGAGGTGATACGTTCGCCGGTCTCCGGATCGAGGAACTCGGTGCGGCCCTTGTAGGGAAAATCCTCTTCGGCCGGGTCGGCCACCTCGACCAGATGCGGGCGCGGTCCGTGCTGGGCCACGTCGTTGAGAAAGGCTTCGCACTCTTCGACCGGGCGCAGGAAGTCGCTGACGATGAGCATCTCGGAAAAGCGGCGCACCATGGTCAGCGGCGGCCAGTCATCGTTGGGATGGCCAAGATCGCCCATCAGCGCGGTGGCGAGCCGCTCGGCGCCGTTGCGCGAGGCCCGCGGCCGCAACAGTCCCGGATAGCCGACGCGTTCGCCGGCATGGGATAGGAGGTCCGCCATGGCGATGGCGACGATCAGCGCGCGTTCTTCTTTCGATGTGCGCGCACCGCGCGACTGGAACAGCATGGAGGGTGACAGGTCGACCCAGATCCAGACCGTGTGCGCCGCTTCCCATTCCAGATCGCGGACATAGGTTTGGTCGTCGCGGGCCGAACGGCGCCAGTCGATGCGGGCCAGCGTCTCGCCTGCCTGATAGGGCCGGTACTGCCAGAAGGTCTCACCGATGCCGCGCCGGCGGCGTCCGTGCCAGCCGGCCATCACCGTGTTGGCGATGCGGCGGGCATCGACCAGAAGATCGGGCACCAGCGAGGCGCGGTGGCGGGCCCTTTGCAGGGTGTGCGCCTGGCTGGCCCGTTCGCTTCTTTGTCCGATGGTCGCCATGCGGGGCCGGCTACTCCAGTGCGTCCACGAGACCGGCGATCACCGTGCCGACGCTCATGCCCTCGGCGCGGGCGGCAAAGGTCAGCGCCATGCGGTGCTGGAGGATCGGCTCGGCAAGGGCGCGCACATCGTCGACGGACGGCGCAAACCGGCCTTCGTAAAGCGCGCGGGCGCGGGCACACAGCATCAGCGACTGGCTGGCGCGCGGTCCGGGGCCCCATGCCACGTGGCGGTCGGTGGCGTCGGTTCCGGTGCCCGGACGCGCCGAGCGGACCAGCCTGAGGATCGCTTCGACCACGCTTTCGGGCACCGGCATGCGGCGCACCAGCGTCTGCAACTCCTGCAGGCGTTGCGCGGTGACCACCGGATTTGCCACCGCCGCGTCGATGCCGGTCGTGTCGATCAGGATGCGGCGCTCGGCCTCCACTTCGGGATAGGTGATGTCGATCTGCATCAGGAACCGGTCGAGCTGTGCCTCGGGCAGGGGATAGGTGCCCTCCTGCTCGAGCGGGTTCTGCGTCGCCAGAACGTGGAACGGGGCGGGCAGATCGTAATGCTGGCCGGCGACGGTCACGTGGTATTCCTGCATGGCCTGCAAGAGGGCCGACTGGGTGCGCGGGCTGGCGCGGTTGATCTCGTCGGCCATCAGGAGCTGGGTGAAGATCGGCCCCTTGACGAAGCGGAAATGGCGCTTGCCGTCGTCGGCTTCCTCGAGCACTTCCGATCCAAGGATGTCGGCAGGCATCAGGTCGGGCGTGAACTGGATGCGGCCGCTGTCGAGCCCCAGAACCGTGCCAAGCGTGTCGACCAGCTTGGTCTTGGCAAGACCGGGCACGCCGACCAGCAGCGCGTGGCCGCCCGACAGGATGGCAACGATCGCGTTCTGGATGACGTCTTCCTGACCGAAGATGACGTTGCCGATCTCGCTTTTGATGTTGGCGATATCGCCGAGCGCGGTTTCCGCCTGGGCGACGATAGCGGCCTCATCGACGGTCTCGGTGGTGGCATGAACGCTCATCTCAATCTCCCATCGACCCGTGGCACGCGCTTCGCACAGGGTTGCCCGACCGAAGGTAAATCAAGGCCGGGTGCTGACAAGTGCGCCGGGGGTGACTATTTCGTGACTTCACAGCATTTGGCCGCGAACAGGCTCCGGGAAGGTGAATGGCGGAAAACGGCGAATCAAAGGCGGCGGCACCGGCGGACCTCAAAGGGCTCGAAGCGCTGGTCGCGCGTGCCGGCGAGGGGCGCGGCACGCCGCCGGTCGAGCAGTGGAACCCGCCCTTTTGCGGCAATCTGGATATGGAGATCGCCGCCGACGGCACCTGGTTCTATATGGGCACGCCGATCGGCCGCCCGGCGCTGGTCAAGCTGTTTTCGAGCGTGTTGCGCAAGGACGAGGACGGCAAGACATACCTGGTCACGCCGGTCGAAAAGGTCGGCATCCGCGTTGCCGATGCGCCGTTTCTGGCCGTCGAGATGCATGTGGGCGCGCGCGACGGCGCGCAGGTGCTAACGTTCCGCACCCATGTGGGCGATGTCGTCGAGGCGGGTGAAGACCATCCGCTTCGCTTTGAGATCGAGCCGGAGACGATGGGCGTCAAACCCTATGTGCATGTGCGCGGCCGGCTTGAGGCGCTGGTGACACGCGCGGTGATGTACGATCTGATCGCGCTCGGCTCACACGAGGAGATCGACGGCACGCCGATGTTCGTCGTCCATTCGGGCGGGCAGGCGTTCCCGGTCATGAAGAGCGCCGATCTCGAGGCGGCGCTGGCCGAGGCGGCATCGTGACGGTGGACATGCGTTCCGCACCGTTCGGCGTCGCCGACTTTTCCGACCGGGCCGTCCGCCGCGGCGACGGGTCCGGTCCCGAAGCCGGCGATTTCCGCTACAATCCCGATGCGACCGATGCCATCCGCGCGATGGCGCGCAAGGATGCCGCCGTTCTGGTCAGCGTGATCGAGCGCGGCGACGGCGCCCACATGGTGCTGACCAAGCGCACCGAGGCGCTGCGCACCCATTCGGGGCAGATCGCGCTGCCCGGCGGACGGATCGATCCTGACGACTTGACGCCGGAGGCGGCGGCGCTGCGCGAATGCGAAGAAGAGACCGGCATTCCGCGGGACGCGGTGCGGACGGTTGGACGGCTGCCGGTCTATCTGAGCGGATCGGGCTTTCGCATCCACCCGGTGCTGGCGGTGATCGAGGGCGACCCGCCGGTGCGGCCGAACCCGGACGAGGTTGAAAGCGTTTTCGAGGTGCCGATGGCGTTTCTGATGAACCGCGACAATCACCGAAAAGGCAGCGTCGTCTGGAACGGCAAGCGCCGCTATTTCCTCGAAATGCCCTATGGCGAACATCGCATCTGGGGCGTGACGGCGGGCATCATCCGCACGGTTTATGAAGGGCTCTACGCTTGAGCGCGGGACGACTGGAGGCCTCCTGGCTGAACGATGCCGGCCTGCAGCGGCTTCTGGCGCTGCTTGGCGCCGATGGCGAGGAGGCGCGCATCGTCGGCGGCGCAATCCGCAACACGCTTCTGGGACAGCCGGTGACGGACATCGACATCGCCACCACAAGCGAGCCGGGCGAGACGATGCGGCGGCTTCAGGCGGCCGGCGTCAAGGCGGTCGACACGGGCATGGAGCACGGCACGGTGACGGCGGTCATCGACGGGCACGGCTATGAGATCACGACGCTGCGCGAGGATACCGAGACCGACGGCCGGCGGGCGGTGGTTCGGTTCGGGCGCAGCTGGCAGCACGATGCCGAGCGGCGCGACTTCACGATCAACGCGCTTTATGCCGATGCCGATGGCACGCTTCGTGACCCCGTCGGCGGACGTGCTGACATCGAGGGGCGGCTGGTGCGGTTCATCGGCGATCCCGAGCAGCGCATCCGCGAGGATTATCTGCGCATCCTGCGGTTTTTCCGCTTCTTTGCCTGGTATGGCCATGGCCGGCCCGACGCGGACGGGCTGAAGGCGTGCGCGCGGCTCAAAGAGGGCCTGGCCGGGCTTTCCGCCGAGCGGATATGGACGGAAATGCGCAAGCTTCTTGCGGCGCCCGACCCGTCGCGTGCGCTGTTGTGGATGCGGCAGGCGGGTGTCCTGTCGCTGGTGCTGCCGGAGAGCGAGAAGTGGGGCATTGACGGCATTCACGGGCTGATGGCGGCGGAACAGGCCCTTGGCTGGCCAGCGGACGCGGTGCTGCGGCTGATGGTGCTGATCCCGCTGCGCAAGGAGGTCGTGCAGGGACTTGCGGAGCGCTGGAAGCTGGGGAGCCGCGTGCGCGACCGGTTGGTCGCCGTCAGCCAGGCGCATGGCGTTGCGCCGGACATGGCGACCGGCGATTTCGAACGGCTGTTGTATCAGGGTAACCCGCAGGCGATCACCGACCGGATGCGGCTCGACATCGCCGCTTTGGGCACTGACGACGTTGGCGCGCAATCCCTTGTGCGCCTTCTCGATCATGCCGGTTCATGGACGCGACCGTCCTTTCCATTGAGCGGCCGCGACCTGATGGCGCTGGGATTTGACAGCGGGCCGGCGCTTGGCGACGCCCTGCGGACCCTCGAGAAGCGCTGGATCGACAGCGGGTTTTCGCTCGACCGCGATAGGCTTTTGGCCGACGTGCCCGCGCCGGAGTAACCCTTGGGGCCGCTCTTGTCAGGCGGGCACCTCGTGCACGCGCTTTTTGATCTCTTCGACCATGGTCTCGCGCAGACGCGCCTCGCCATGGGCCGAGCGCAGATGCTCGGCGGCGCGCCGGACGATTTCGGCCTCGTCGTCATCATGGGTGTGCCAGTGGCATCCCGGCACAAGCTGGCCGCACTTGAATTCCTTCATCATCCACCTCCTCTGGTGACGCCAAGTCATCATGACGGGCAGTTTTGACGATTTTGTGCCGGTGCGCCTTGCCTGAGGTTAAGTGGCGAACGGACAGGGCGTCATGGCCATTTCACCGCCGGAGGCATGGATGAGAGGATCGAATCCACATTGCCGCCGGTCTTCAGGCCGAAAATGGTGCCGCGATCGTAGAGCAGGTTGAACTCGACATAACGGCCGCGGCGGACCAGCTGCTCCTCACGCTGGGCGTCGGTCCAGTTGTCGTTGAAATTGCGCCGGACGAGATGCGGATAGACCACCAGAAAAGTGCGCCCGACATCCTGGGTCAGGGCGAAGTCCGCCTCCCAGCCGCCGGCGGCATCGTCCGAATGCTGCCAGTCGTAGAAGATGCCGCCAATGCCGCGCGGCTCGTTGCGATGGGCAAGGTGGAAGTATTCGTCGCACCAGTCCTTGAATTTGGGGTATTCGGCGACGGCGTGTTTGGAGCAGGCCAGTTCGAACGATTTGTGGAAGGCGACGCTGTCGGGATCGTCCTGGGTGCGGCGCGCATCGAGCACCGGCGTCAGGTCGGCGCCGCCGCCGAACCACCAGGAGGTGGTGACGACGAAGCGCGTGTTCATGTGCACGGCCGGCACGTTGGGGTTTTGCGGATGGGCGATCAGCGAGATGCCGGACGCCCAGAAACGCGGGTCGGCGTCGGCGCCGGGGATCTGCTTGCGGAACTCCTCGGAAAACTCCCCATGCACGGTCGATGTGTGCACGCCGACCTTTTCGAAAACGCGGCCATGCATCATCGACATGACGCCGCCTCCACCCTTGCCGTCGTCGCGTTCCCAGGGCGATCTGGTGAACCGGCCGGGCACATATTCGGCGAACGGGCCGGTGACATCGTCCTCGATCTTCTCGAAAGCGGCGCAGATGCGGTCGCGAAGTTCCTCGAACCAGGCGCTGGCCTGCCGCTTCTTGTGCTCGATGTCCGCCGGCAGTCCCGCCGGCAGCTGTGGCCGCTCAACCATGTTTCAAACCCGTTGCCCTTTGTGCCCGATCGGGTCGTGCCTATCGCGCATCGCCGGCCTTGCCAAGCAGTGACCTTTCAGATGGGGACTTGGCGCGCGGGAACGATATGGTATCGTCTGACGCGGAGGTATCAGATGGCTCCGCCCAGGCCGCCGCGCGCGCTCGTCAATCGCCATTTGGAAGCCAGCCGCTCGAGCGGCCCGTCGGGCTTTGTGCGGGAGACCTACCGGCTGAGCCGGCCCGAAGCGCGGCGCAAGGCGCGCGAATGGTTCGATCAATACCCCAAGGCCGCCTATTGGACGCAGGTCGAGAGCTGGCGCGTGCTCGACGGCGATGTCATCGAATTCACCATGCGCCGCCTGCCGACCGCGGACTGACCCATGACACTCGACAATGACTGGACGCTGCGCCGGGCGCAGGGAGAAGACGACATGACGGCCTGCGTGGCGATCCGCCATCAGGTGTTCGTGCGCGAGCAATGCGTGGATGAAGCGCTGGAGCGCGACGGCCGCGACGGCGACTGCATCCATTATCTGGCCTTGGGCGCCGACGGGCCGGTCGGCACCGGCCGCGTTATGCCGCTCGAAGACCGCTACAAAATCCAGCGCGTCGCGGTGCTGCCCCGGGCGCGGGGCACCGGCCTTGGCGCGGCGCTGATGCGCTTCATGATGGCCGATCTGGCCAACGAGGCCGAGGCGGCCGGTCGCACTTTCTTTCTGTCGAGCCAGGTGCATGCCCTGCCGTTCTACGAAAAGCTCGGCTTTTCGGTCTGCTCCGGCGTCTATATGGATGCGGGCATCCCGCACCGGGACATGCAGGCGCCGGTCATCCCGCCGGCTGGGGCCTGACCGGCCGGCCCAGGTCCGATTCACGCTTTTCCACCCAGTTGGCGCCGGGACCGAGCGCGGCGGCCTTGTCGTCGCCATTGTAGATCGCGCAGGTGTCGAGCGAGAGGCAGCCGCAGCCGATGCATCCGTCGAGCCGGTCGCGCAGGCGTTCGAGCTGCGCCATCCGTTCATCGATCGCGTCCCGGAAGCCGGTGCTGATCCGCGCCCAGTCGGCCTTGGTGGGCGGGCGGTCGCCGGGAAGCCGGTCCAGTTGGCCCCTGATCTCGGCCAGCGAGAAGCCCAGGCGCTGCGATATCGCGATGAACGACACTTTGCGGATTTCGGAGCGCGTGAAGCGGCGGTTGCCGCCTTCGCTGCGCAGCGCCGTGATCAGGCCCTCGTCGGCATAGTAGCGGATCGCGGAGACCGCGAGACCGGTGCGTGCGGCCACCTCGCCGATGGTCAGGAAAGGGCTCTTGCGCGGCAAACGATTTTCTCCTTGATCTCAAGTTGACTTGAGAAAGTATGACTCCCGGCGAGCCAATCATCAAGAAGGAGACCACCATGTCCGACGCCAATGTCGCCCGCCTCGAGCACGTCAACCTGACGGTTCCCGATGCCAAGGCCACGGCCGCCATGCTCTGCCGCCTGTTTGGCTGGCATGTGCGATGGGAGGGTCCGGCGCTTGGCAATGGCCACACTGTCCATGTCGGCAACCAGGTGAGCTATCTGGCCGTCTTCACGCCGCCGGCGGAGCCGAATGCCGCTTCGTTCGACAAGATGCGCACCGGGCATCTGAACCATGTCGGCGTCGTGGTGGACGATCTCGACGCAACGGAGGCGAGAGTGAAGGCCGAGGGCCACGAGCCTTACAGCCATGACGATTACGAGCCCGGGCGGCGCTTTTATTTCAAGGACGAGAACGGCATCGAGTTCGAAGTGGTCAGCTATGGACGCTGATCTGCCGGATCGCCTCGGCGGCGGCGATGCCGACGGAGACGGCCAGATTGAGCGAGCGGGCGCCTTCGGCCATCGTGATGGCCAGGCGTTCGTCCGCCACACTGTGTACGGTCTCCGGCACGCCCGCCGATTCCGACCCGAACAGCAGGATGTCATCGGATGTGAACCGGTGGGCGGTGTAGGGCGTGTCGGCCTTGGTCGTCAGCAGCACCAGCCGCAATCCTTGACGCCGTCGCCACTGTTCGAAGGCATCCCACGTCACGTGCCGGATCAGCGCCGCCATCTCCAGATAGTCCATGCCGGCGCGTTTCAATGCACGGTCGGACAGATCGAACCCGGCCGGTTCGATGATGTGGACGGCAAAGTCGAGGCACGCCGCGGTGCGCAGAATCGTGCCGGCATTGCCGGCAATGTCCGGCTGGTAGAGGGCGATGGAGAGGCGTTCGGGGCGCGGTGATGATGACAGCGTCATGTCGGTATGGGTGCCGGTTTGGTCGAGTGTGCGTTGCTTTAGGCGCCCCGTTGCGCTATGGCCAGACGCGTTGGTGCTCACCGAACAGGAGGCAGGCATGAAAATTATGATGTTTGTCAGCTCGAACATCCTGTTCGCGCCCCGGATCGGCCTGCCGCGTTTCTGCACGGCCCCGTCCGACTTCTAGCACCAGCGGTTCCGACACCTTCCATTCAAGACATCGCGTCGTGACCGCCGGTTTGGTTCCGCCAAACGGTTCACGACCATGATTCTGTCTGCAGCCCTTCGCGCGTCGCGCGCCCCTGATGAAACCGCGCCGGTCACGGTGCCGGTGCTGGCGCTCGCGTTTTGCGGCTCTACATCCTTACGCTTCGAGGCCAAAAATGTTTGCCTGGTT
Source organism: Oceaniradius stylonematis (assembly GCF_003149475.2). GTDB lineage: Bacteria > Pseudomonadota > Alphaproteobacteria > Rhizobiales > Rhizobiaceae > Roseitalea > Roseitalea stylonematis. Next base: position 385,075 of record NZ_QFWV02000008.1, on the reverse strand, counting down.
TGAAAATCGCATCAATCCGTTTCCGCCCGAGCGGCCCGTCCAACCGCCGGCAACGCTGTTCGCCTTTTGCTGGCATTACACCAGGGATATCTGGCCGTGGCTTGCGGTCACGTCCGTCCTGACGGCGCTGATCAGCATCCTGCAGGTTCTGATCTTCAGCTTTCTTGGCAACATCGTCGACTGGCTGACCGGCGCCAATCCGGAAACCTTCCTGGCCGATGAAGGCTGGTCGCTGTTCTGGATGGCCGCGATCATCGTGGTCGGCCTGCCGCTGACCGGCCTGTTCCACTCGCTGATCATGCACCAGACCATCTTCGGCAACTTCCCGATGGTGATCCGCTGGAAGGCGCACCGCTACATGCTGGGCCAGTCCTTCGGCTTCTATCAGGACGAGTTCGCCGGCCGCGTCGCCACCAAGGTGATGCAGGCGGCGCTCGGCGTGCGCGAATCGGTCACCAAGATCGTCGATATCTTCATCTATGTGGGCGTCTATTTCGGCGGTGCCGTCATTCTGGTGGCGACACTTCAGGCGTGGCTGATGGTGCCGTTCCTGGTCTGGCTGGGCACCTACATTCTCCTGATGTGGCATTATCTGCCGAAGATGCGGGTCATCTCGGAACGGCAGTCCGATGCGCGCTCGACGATGACCGGCCGCGTCGTCGACAGCTACACCAACATCATGACGGTCAAGCTGTTCGCCCATGCGGGCCGCGAGGAAGGCTATGCGCGCGAGGCGATGGACGACTTCCTCAAGACCGTTCATCCGCAGATGCGGCTTGTCACGACGCTCAATGTCAGCCTCGACATTGCCAATGCGCTGCTGCTGTTCTCGGTGGCGGCGATCGGCATCTGGGGCTGGACGGCGGGCAACGCCACCGTCGGTGCGCTGGCGGTGGCCGTCGGCCTGGTGCTGCGCCTTGAAGGCATGTCCTACTGGGTGATGTGGGAACTGGCCGGCCTGTTCGAGAACATCGGCATGGCCGAGGACGGCATGCACACGATCGCCCGGCCGCAGGTGGTGACCGACACGGACAGTACCAAGACGTTGGTTGTCGAACGCGGCGAAATCGAGTTCGACCGCATCCGCTTCCATTACGGCAAGGAAGGCGGTGTGATCGACGATCTGTCGCTGACGGTCCGTCCGGGCGAAAAGGTCGGTTTGGTCGGCCGGTCCGGCGCCGGCAAGTCGACGCTGATGAATGTGCTGTTGCGGCTCTACGACCTGGAAGGCGGGGTGATCCGTGTCGATGGGCAGGACATCGCCCAAGTGACGCAGGACAGCCTGCGCAGCCGGATCGGTGTCGTCACGCAGGACACTTCGCTGCTGCATCGTTCGGTGCGCGACAACATCGCCTATGGCAACCCCGAGGCCACCGACGCGCAGGTGATCGAGGCGGCCAAGCGCGCCAATGCCCACGATTACATCATGGATCTGGTCGATCTTGAGGGCCGCACCGGCTATGACGCCCATGTCGGCGAACGTGGCGTGAAACTGTCCGGCGGCCAGCGCCAGCGCATCGCCATCGCCCGCGTGTTCCTCAAAAACGCGCCGATCCTGGTGCTGGACGAAGCGACGTCGGCGCTCGATTCGGAAGTGGAAGCTGCGATCCAGGACAATCTGAACGCGCTGATGGAAGGCAAGACCGTGATCGCCATCGCCCACCGCCTGTCGACGATCGCCAATCTCGACCGGCTCGTCGTGCTCGACAAGGGCGCGATCATCGAGGAGGGCAGCCATGACGAATTGGCCGCGGCAGGCGGGCTTTATGCCCAGCTCTGGTCGCGCCAGTCCGGCGGGTTCATCGGCGTCGACGCCAAGGCGGAGGCGGCGGAGTAGATGGCGCGTTACGGCAGCACCGGCCAGGACCCCGATCCGGCCTACCGGCGGACCGAACACCCGGTGTGGAACCGGGTGGAGCGGTTCATCGAACCGTTCGGGGACACCGACCGCGAGGTGCTGCCGCAGAACGCCTGACAGTTCATCGCCTATTTCGCGCGGCAGGCACGCGGGCCGTTCATCGTGTTGCTCCTCGTCGGCGGTCTGGTCGGGGCGGTCGATGCGGCGCTTTACTGGGGCGTCGGCTGGCTGATCGACATTCTGGACAGCTCGACCCCGGCGACGCTTCTGGCCGATCATGGCTGGGAGCTGGCCGGCCTTCTGTCGCTGCTGCTGATCGTGCGGGCCTTGGTGATGGTCGGCGCCGCGCTGATCGAGCAGCAGGTGATCGTGCCGCGCTTTTACACCATGGTGCGCTGGCAGTCGTTCCGCCGGGTGATCGAGCAGCCCTATGCCTTCTTCCAGGACGATTTCGCCGGCCGCATCGCCACCAAGATCGCGCAGGCGGGCGAATCGGTCGGCGACTTCATCATCACCTCGCTGCAGTCGCTCTGGTCGTTCCTGACCTTCATCGCGCTGACGTTCATCGTCCTTTCAACGCTCGACTGGCGCATGGGCGTGGTCGTCGCCGTCTGGGGGCTCGGCTATGGCGCGGTGGTGCATTACCTGCTGCCGCAGCTGCGGGCGGCGGGTAAGAACAACGCCAATGAGCGCTCGGTCCTCAATGGCCGGCTGGTCGACATCTTCACCAACATATTGACGGTCAAGCTGTTCGACACCGGGCGCCGGGAGCACGGCGACGTCAAGCAGGCGATGGGCAACTATCTGGGCGCGGTCACGCATCTGACGCGGATGATCACCCTGGTGCGCACCTCGGTCGCGGTGCTGAACGGGCTGATGATGAGCGCGGTCGCGGTGCTCGCCGTTTCGGGCTGGATGGCCGGCACGATCTCGACCGGCGCGATCGCGGCAACGATGGGTCTCGTTTTCCGGCTCAACCAGATGTCGGGCTGGATGATGTTCAACATCAACGGGCTGATCCGCGCCTTTTCGACCGTTCAGGACGCCATCGAGACGATTTCCGTCGAGCCGGTGATCCGTGACCGGCCCGATGCGCCGGACATGGCGCCCGTATCGGGCCATATCCGGTTCGAGGATGTCCGCTTCAATTACGGCAAGGGCGATATCGGCCTGTTCGACGGGCTCGATCTCGACATCAAGCCGGGCGAGAAGGTCGGCCTTGTCGGCCCGTCGGGTGCCGGCAAGTCCACCATCGTGTCGCTGATGCTGCGCCTGTTCGAACCGGAAACCGGCCGGATCGCGATCGACGGCACCGACATCGCGTCGGTCACGCAGACCTCGCTCCGGCGGCAGTTCGGCGTCGTCAGTCAGGAACCGTCGCTGCTGCACAGGTCGCTCAGGGACAACATCGCCTATGGCGCCGCCGATCCGACGCGGGCGATGATCGAGGCGGCGGCCAAGAAGGCCAAGGCCCATGATTTCATCCTCGACGCGCGCGATCCCAAGGGGCGGTCGGGCTATGACGCCCATGTCGGCGAGCGCGGCATCAAGCTGTCGGGCGGCCAGCGGCAACGGGTGGCGATTGCGCGGGTCATGCTCAAGGATGCGCCGATCCTGATCCTCGACGAGGCGACGTCGGCGCTCGATTCGGAGATCGAGGCGGCGATCCAGGACAATCTGGCGACGCTGATGGACGGCAAGACGGTAATCGCCATAGCCCACCGCCTGTCGACGATCGCCGCGATGGACCGGCTGGTCGTCGTCGACAATGGCCGTATCGTCCAGACCGGGCGGCACGACGAATTGCTGCGCGACAAGGGCGGTCTCTACGCCCGGATGTGGACGCGCCAGTCGGGCGGCTTCCTCAGCTTCGCCGAGGCTGCCGAATAGTGCGCGACACAGTGTCATCATGCCTTGGTCTGGGGTAGACAATGGCGGTGAGCCGGCATTATTAACGCGCCGGATTGCGCTCGGGGACGTGCATTATTCCTGAGTTTTTGACGAATATTTTTGGCAAGGAAAGGACGTCGCCGTGACAGACGCGACCCAGGAGCCGGAAGGCGAACTGCCCACCCGCCGGGATTTCATCTATGTGGCCACCGGGATGATGGGCGTTGTCGGCGCCGCTGCGGCTGCCTGGCCGTTCATCGACCAGATGCGCCCCGATGCGGCGGTTCGCGCCGCCGGCCTGCCGATCGAGGTCGATCTGAGCGCCATCGAGCCGGGCGGCACCATTGTCGTCACCTGGCGCTCCAAGCCCTATTTCATCCGGCAGCTGCTGGACGACGAGATCGCCGCCGCCGACACGCTGGGCGAGGGCGACATGAAGGAATACCAGCCGGCCGCCGAACGCATCGCCGGTCCTGACGGCGCCGAAACCCGCAACTGGGTGATCGTATCGGCCACCTGTACCCATCTGGGCTGCGTGCCCAACATCGTCGACAACGCGCCGGAGGGCTGGTTCTGCCCGTGCCACGGCTCGGTGTTCGACATGGTCGGCCGCATCTTGCGCGGCCCGGCGGCGACCAACCTGCCGCTTCCGCCCTATGTTTTTGCCGATGAGTCGACCCTGATCGTCGGCTCCGACCAGGTCTAGGAGGCCGCCCGATGAGCAAACTCGAGCATCACGGCACCTACACGCCGACCAGCGGCGTCGGCAAATGGATCGATGCGCGCATGCCGCTACCGCGGCTGATGTATGACAGCTTCGTGGCCTATCCGGTGCCGCGCAACCTTAATTATGCCTACACGTTCGGCGGCATCCTCTCGATCTTCCTTGTCATCCAGATCGTGACCGGCATCGTTCTTGCAATGCATTACGTGCCGGACGCGACCAAGGCGTTCGACAGCGTCGAGCACATCATGCGCGACGTGAACTCGGGCTGGCTGATGCGCTACATGCACCAGAATGGCGCCCACTTCTTCTTCCTGGCGGTCTATCTGCACATATTCCGCGGGCTCTATTACGGCTCCTACAAGGCGCCGCGCGAGCTTCTGTGGATCCTGGGCTGCATCATCTACCTGTTGATGATGGCCACCGCCTTCATGGGTTACGTCCTGCCCTGGGGCCAGATGTCCTTCTGGGGCGCCACGGTGATCACCGGCTTCTTCACCGCCTTCCCGGTCATCGGCGTTCCGATCCAGGAGCTGCTGCTCGGCGGGTTCGCGGTCGGCGATCCGACGCTGAACCGCTTCTTCTCGCTGCACTATCTGCTGCCGTTCATGATCGCCGGCGTCGTCATCCTGCACGTCTGGGCTCTGCATGTGACGGGGCAGACGAACCCGACCGGCATCGAGGTGAAGTCGAAGACAGACACGGTGCCGTTCACGCCGTACGCGACTATCAAGGACGCGTTCGCGCTGATCTTGTTTCTGGCGCTCTATGCCTATTTCGTCTTCTACATGCCGAACTTCCTGGGCCACGCCGACAACTACATCCCGGCCGATCCCATGGTGACGCCGGCGCACATCGTGCCCGAATGGTACTTCCTGCCGTTTTACGCGATCCTGCGCGCCATCACGTTCGACATCGGCCCGATCACGGCCAAGCTGGGCGGCGTCATCGCCATGTTCAGCGCGGTTCTGGTGCTGTTCGTCGTGCCTTGGCTCGATACGTCCAAGGTGCGCTCGGCGGTCTACCGTCCCTGGTACAAGCTGGCCTTCTGGCTGTTCGTGATCAACTCGGTGTTCCTGGGCTGGCTCGGCTCGCAGCCTGCGGAAGGCGTCTATGTGGCGCTCGCCCAGCTCTCGACGGCGATCTATTTCGGCTTCTTCCTGATCGTCATGCCGGTTCTGGGGCTGGTCGAAAAACCACGGCGGCTGCCCAATTCGATCACCGAGGCGGTGCTCGAACGATCGGCCAAGACCGGCGGCGGATCACCGCAACTGGGCGATGCGACAGCGTCCGCCGACAAGTCCTGACGGCCCGGCCTCGAACAGACGATGGAATCGATGATGAAAAACCTTGTTGTTAAACTCGGAGCCGCCGCCATCGCCGCAACGGTGATGGCGACCGGGGCGTGGGCTGCCAGCGCCTATCCCAAGAACAAGCCGCGCGAGCAGGACTGGTCGTTCGCCGGACCGTTCGGCATGTACGATCAGGCGCAGCTGCAGCGCGGCCTGAAGATCTACGCGGAGAACTGCTCGGCCTGCCACGCGCTCAGCCGTGTCAACTTCCGCAATCTGGCCGACCTTGGCTACTCGGACGAACAGATCAAGGCGTTCGCGGCCAATTACGAGGTCGAGGACGGTCCCGACGATTTCGGAGACATGTTCTTCCGCCCGGCCACGGCGGCGGACGCGTTTCCCTCGCCGTTCCCCAACAAGGAAGCGGCACGCGCGGCCAATGGCGGCGCCTATCCGCCGGACCTGTCGCTGATCGCCAAGGCGCGGGCGCCGATCCGCGGCTTTCCCGCCTTCGTGATCGACCCGTTCCGCAACTATGCGGAAAACGGGCCCGACTACATCTATTCGCTTCTGACCGGCTACAAGGATGAGGTGCCCGAGGACGTCTCGGTGCCCGAGGGCCTGTGGTACAACCCCTATTTCGCGAGCGGTACGGCGCTTGCGATGGCGCCGCCGCTGTTCGAAGGCATGCATGAGTTCGACGACGGCACCGAGGCCACCGTCTCGAACATGGCCAAGGACGTTGCCGCATTCCTGATGTGGACAGCCGAACCGCACATGGACGAGCGCAAGCAGCTCGGCTTCCGCGTGATGGTGTTCCTGCTGATCTTCGCGGCGCTCCTGTACCTGTCCAAGAAGCAGGTCTGGGCGCGCGTCGAGCACTGAGACGCGTCGGCACAGGGTGTGACATTTGAAAGGGCGCCTCCGGGCGCCCTTTTCCTTTGCCGTTTGGCTGGTGGCTGGCTATCAAAGGCGCGTTTGCTCTGTGCCGGGACCCGACGATGACGCTGCATGAAACGCTTGAGACCGCCATTCGCACGATTCCCGACTATCCCAAGCCGGGCATCATGTTCCGGGACATCACGACGCTTCTGGGCGACGCATCGGCGTTCCGCCGGTCGGTGGACGAACTCGTCCATCCCTATGCCGGCACCAAGATCGAAAAGATCGCCGGCGTCGAAGCGCGCGGCTTCATCCTCGGCGGGGCCATGTCGCACCAGCTTTCCGCCGGCTTCGTGCCGATCCGCAAGAAAGGCAAGCTGCCGCACGACACGGTCCGCATTGCCTACAGTCTCGAATATGGCGTCGACGAGATGGAGATGCACAGGGACGCCGTCAAGCCCGGCGACAAGGTGATCCTGGTCGACGATCTGATCGCCACCGGCGGCACCGCAGAGGGCGCCGTCAAGCTTCTCCAGCAGATGGGCGCGGACGTCGTTGCGGCCTGTTTCGTGATCGATCTGCCCGATCTGGGCGGCCGCGCCAAGATCGAGGCGCTGGGCGTTCCGGTGCGCACGCTGATCGAATTCGAGGGCGACTGAACCCGTGTCGCCACGCGACATCGCGCTGGCCGTTTTCGTCGTCTCCATGTGGGGGCTGGGGTTCACCGTCCTCAAGCCCACGATGGCGCAGTTCCCGCCGATCCTGATCATGGCGGTCAGCTTCACGGCCACCGCGCTGCTGTTGATGGCCTTTGAGCGGCGAAGGCCGGCCACCGGGCATCTGGCGGCGGCCTGCATCGCGCTTTTCGCGGTTTCGGGACAGGCCGCGCTGATCTTCACGGCACTGTCCGGCCTCGAAGCCTCCACGGGCGTGATCATAGCCCAGTTCCAGGTGCCGCTGGCGGTGCTGTGGGCATGGCTGCTGCGCACCGAGCCGTTCCAGCCCTCCAAGCTTGTCGCGTTCGTGATCGCCCTTTGCGGCGTGATGATCATTGCCGGCCTTCCCGCGGACCGTCCGGCGCCAGGCTTCGTTGCGCTGATGATCGCCGGCGGGGCGGTCTGGGGGTTGGGCCAGGCCCTGATCGCCAAGCTCGGCCGCGACGATGGCGCGGTCCTGCTCAAGCGTGTGGCCCTGCACGGCGCGGCACAGCTCATCCTGTTCACCCTTCTTTTCGAGGACGGCCAGTGGACCGCGCTGACCACGGGCTCGCCCGCCGCCTGGGCCGGCCTGGCATTCATCGCGCTGGTTGCCTTTGCTCTGGCCTATGTGATCTGGTTCGACCTGATGCGCCGCAATCCGGTGTCGCAGGTGACACCCTTCGTCATGCTGATGCCGGCGGTTTCGGTGGTGGCGAGTATCGTGTTCCTGGGCGAACGGCCCGGTTTCGCCGTCTTTGCCGGCGGAGCGCTGATTTTGTCGGGCCTCGCCCTGTCGTCGGGTGTGGTCCGCATGACAGGCGAAGGAGCAACCTCCGATGGCCGTTGACTGGCTCAAGGGAACCGTACTCGAAACCGCCTTCGATGCGCCGACCATGGAGGCCTTGGGCCGGCTGACGCCCGGGTTGGTGCCCAAGGGCACGATCTTGTTCCGGCCCGGCGAAGCGCCCGGCGGCTTTGCCCTGGTCCTGTCCGGCCGGATCAACGTCTATCTCAACAGCCGGACAGGCCGCGAGCTGCGCCTTTATTCCATCGAGCCGGGAGAGACCTGCCTGATGACGACACTGGCGCTGCTTGGCGCCCAGCCCTATTCGGGCGAGGCGATTGCCGACACCGATGTCGTCGCCGCGATTGTGCCGTTCAAGGCCTTTCGCGAGCTGATGGACGGGTCCGACCGGTTCCGGCAGTTCGTCTTTCGCGCTTTTGCCGAGCGGATCGGCGAGATGACGGCGCTGTTGGAGATGGTGGCCTTCCAGAAGATCGAAATCCGGCTGGCACGCTGGCTGCTCGACAATGCCGATGATGGCGGCAGGGCCGCGGCATCCCACGCGGAGATCGCGACGGCGATCGGGAGCGCCCGCGAGGTCGTGTCCCGCCATGTCGAGAAGCTGTCCGACGAGGGCATCGTGGAAGGCGGGCGCAAGGAGATCCTGATCCGCGACCGCGCACGGCTGGCGGCGATCGCGGGTACATGACCGGCCGCATCGCTTCTTGGTGACATGGTCACAGACATTCGTCGGCGTTTCCGTGTATCCTCGATCTTCAGGACCGGAATGATCCGGTCAATGACATTGGAGGCAAAGATGTTTGACGTAAATGTTGGCAGCACCGACCGCATGATCCGCATTGTGGCGGGTGCCGTTCTTTTGGCCCTGTTCTTCTTCGTCGAACTGGGTGCATGGGGCTGGATTGTCGCGCTGGTCGGCGTCGTGATGCTGGCGACGGGCATCATGTCGCGGTGCGCGCTCTATTCACTGCTCGGCATCAACACGCGCGGCGACAAGGCGGCGTGACGCGGTTGTGGACGATTGCAGGGCCCGGCGGCGGCGCCTTGAGCGCAGCTCAGACGTTGAACTTGAACAGCATCACGTCGCCATCCTGCACCACATAGTCCTTGCCCTCGTCGCGCGCCTTGCCGGCTTCCTTGGCCGCGTTTTCCCCGCCAAGGCCGACATAGTCGTCGAAGGCGATGGTTTGGGCGCGGATGAAGCCCTTTTCGAAATCGGTGTGGATCTCGCCGGCGGCCTGCGGCGCGCGCGACCCCTTCCTGACCGTCCAGGCGCGCGATTCCTTCGGGCCGGCGGTGAAGAAGGTGATCAGGTCGAGCAGGTCGTAGCCCTCGCGGATCAGCCGGTCGAGACCGGCTTCCTCAAGGCCGAGCGTGTCGAGAAACTCGCGCGCCTCGTCCGCATCCAGCTGCGCGATTTCCGCCTCGATCGCCGCGGAGATGGTGACGGTGGACGCACCCTGTTCGGCGGCCATGGCGGCGACGGCCTCGGCATGCGCGTTGCCGGTCGCGGCCTCGTCCTCGGCGACGTTGCAGACGTAAAGGACGGGTTTGGAGGTCAGAAGGTTCAGCCCCTTGAGGATGGCGAGGTCTTCGGCGGCGATACCGTCCAGCAAAAGCCGCACGGGCTTTGAATCCTGCAGCAGCGCCAGCGCCTGTTCCATCATCGGCAGCACGGTGAGCGCTTCCTTGTCCTTGCCGGTTGCCTTCTTGCGTACCCCCGCGATGCGGCGCTCCAGGCTCTCAAGGTCCGACAGCATCAGTTCGGTCTCGACCGTCTCGGCGTCGGCGACCGGATCGATGCGGCCCTCGACATGGGTGACGTCGTCGTCCTCGAAGCAGCGCAGCACATGGACGATCGCGTCCACCTCGCGAATGTTGGCGAGGAACTGGTTGCCGAGCCCCTCGCCCTTGGACGCACCGCGCACCAGGCCGGCAATGTCGACAAAGGAGATGCGCGTCGGCACGATTTCCTTCGACCGGGCGATCTGCGCGATCTGCGCCAGGCGCGGGTCGGGCACGGCCACCTCGCCGGTGTTGGGCTCGATCGTGCAGAACGGATAGTTGGCCGCCTGGGCGGCGGCGGTCTTGGTCAGCGCATTGAAGAGGGTCGACTTGCCGACATTGGGCAGGCCGACAATGCCGCATTTGAAACCCATGGGGATTGGTCCTTCGCATCTGTCGCCCGGCTTTTCGGGCAAGCGGGGTGAGGGGTCAAGGGGTTCGGGACGTGCGATGTACAAGCCGACCCACTTCCCCCTTGAGGGGAGGTCGGCGAGTGGCGAGTGTAAACGAGACAGAGCCGGGTGGGGGTCGTGGCTCACCTCGCGCTTATTTGCCACCCCCACCCGCTCTGGCCCGGCTTCGCTGGACCAATCGCCGTTCGCAGGCTCACCCCCTCAAGGGGGAGGCGGGCGTGCATGATCGACGCCGCACTTCCTTTCGAAGTCGAGAGCTTGCTGCCGAAACAGAACAACGGGCGGTTTGGAGAGCCGCGATCCGTAGTTTGTATGTTGCGATCGCCAAACCGCCCGTCCGGCGGGCTTGCGGTGATCGTCATGTGCGGCGCCGGCGCGAGGCTCGCGCCCTGCCGTGGCCTTTGGATGGGTTCCATCCGCCGCAGACCCGCGACGCGATGAGACCATCCTCCGGCCCCGTCCGATCCTGGCCGCCGGCCGGGTCTGGCCGGGGTCAGGCGCGGATGGACGCCGCACACCTTCGTTCCGCCCTGCCGTGGGGATTCAGCATCCAGCCATGCGACCTCTCGCATCACCCGGCAGGCCACCGCCGCGCCCGCCGAAGGTGGTGGCCATCCGACGTTCCGATGGGCGCGGTGGCAGGGATTGTAGGCGAGGCGGAAAACGGTTGGATAAGTTTTTCAAGGACGGCCGCCCAACCTCCCCCTTGAGGGGAGGTCGGCGATTGCCGAACACAGAGAGGCAGAGCCGGGTGGGGGTAAGAACCGCTGGTCGTTTCCAATCGACACCCCCACCCGATCAGCTGCCCTTCGGGTCAAGCCCGAAGGTTGCTTCTCGTGCCTCCCCTCAAGGGGGAGGCGTGCCGTGCCGGATGACGGCGCTGATGATCGACACCGCCCCACATGCTACATTCGCCTCCTGGCCGACACACCCAAGCTTCTGTCAGGCGGCAATCTGCAGATCCCGAAAGGCTATGGCGAGACGCCGGTGCAAGCCGATATCGCGGCCAAGCCGGGCTGGAAGCAGGCGGTCGGACGCCGGCTGGACGATCTGGTCAGTTGGACCGTGCCCGATGTGCTCAAGGCGGTGAAGCGGGACGCGCCCTTCTCCTGATCGGCTGTGAGTGGTCGCGACGCGATGGCCGCGAACCAAAGCGGATCATGGCTCATAAGCAGGCGCTTAATTACGCCGCATAAGCCCATCACCTATGGCAGTCGTGGGATCAACGGTCGCATCTTTAGTCCAGCAGCGTCGCTGAAGGCGCCTGCTCGTCAATCGAGGAGACTGTCATGAAGAACCAAGCTCTTTTTCTGGCCCTTGCCGCCGCCCTTGTGTCCGGGGCGGCCTATGCCCTCGATCTGGTTCCCGGCACCCGGTTGGGAACGGGCATCGCTGCCATTTCGGGCGAACTGTCCGAAAACGGATTCGAGATCATCCGCTACGACAAGAGCGCCGACACGATTGAAGTCTACGCGGTCAAGGGCGATGTCCGTCACGAGGTCTACATCGATGTGGTGACTGGCAAAATCACCCGCGTGGAAAGCACGACGCGCCGCGGGCCGTCGCCGCTGCCCGGCGTAAGCGAGGAACAGGTCCGCACGATGCTGGCCGGCCAGGGCTACGAGATCGTGACCTTCGAGCGCGAAAGGCGGAAAATCGAGGTCTACGCCAAGAAGGATGGCCGCCTTTGGGAGATCGAGGTTCACCCCGGAACCGGCGAGGTCCTCAGCGTGGAGGCCGAGGGATGATGAGCGACCTGGCAAGCCGATCGGTCGGCGTGCGGGTCTGGGACCCGCTCGTCCGGCTGACCCACTGGGGTATCGCACTGGCCGTGCTGATCAATGGCGTCCTTCTCCGCGACGGCGACATTGCGCACATCTGGATCGGCTATGGCGCGCTCGCACTTCTCCTGCTGCGGCTGTTCTGGGGTCTCATCGGCACAGAGAGTGCGCGCTTCAGCGCGTTTCCGCCGAGCCTCGGTGGTGCACTCGCGCATGTGCGCTCTCTGATCGCCGGCAGGCACATCCGCCACCGGTCTCACAATCCTCTCGGGGCGCTCATGGTGTATGCCCTGTGGGCCACGCTCCTGATCGTGGCGGCGACGGGCGTCCTCATGCAAAGCGATCCGTTTCCGCAGGAAACGCATCAGGAGCGCTACGAACATGTCGAACAGGAGTGGGGAGGCGAGAGCGAGGCCGGTGAGGCGATCGAAGAGGTGCACGAGGCGGCGGCAAATCTGCTATTGTTGCTGGCGGCCCTGCATGTGATCGGTGCGTTCGCCGAGTCGCGCCTTTCGGGTCAGAACCTGATTGCGGCGATGATCACGGGCCGCAGGTCTTAACGCGAAGGACCGCAACGTGACCTTTGAACGGGTCGGAGCGAAGCGCTGGCAGGTCAGGATACTCGCGGCAGTCCTCGCGACACAGGCGTTGGCGGCCGTCTTCTTCATGGCCGACGTCTCGCGCGACCTGCAATGGGGCGGTCTGACCGCGCATTCGGGGCTCGAGGCGCTCGTGGCCGTGGCATTGGTGGTTGGCACGATGTTCGGCGCCGTGCAGATGCGCCGCATGCTGCAGCAGCTGCGCTATGCCGAAACCGGGATCCTGGCCGCGTCCGGCGCATTCTTCGAATTCATCGAGGCACAGTTTCGCGACTGGCGTCTGACGCCGGCGGAGACCGACGTGGCGCTGTTGACGCTCAAGGGCCTCGACATCTCGGAGATCGCGGCGGTGCGCGGTGCGGCAGAGGGAACCGTGCGGGCGCAGCTTGCCAGCGTCTACGGCAAGGCGCGGGTCTCCAATCGCGGGCAGTTCGTCTCGCTCTTCATCGAGGACCTGCTGCAGCGCCCGCCGGTCGTAACTGACGGCGGCAAGCCCAATCGTGGGACCGCATAGGATAGCGATGGGAGTCCAACCGCACGTGAAGGCCGACGCGCGCCCCCTACTTCCCCAACAACCGCTTCAACATCTCCGCCATCGGCCCGGTCGGCTTGGCGTCCTGCGTTGATTGCCGCGCCTGACGGATGTGGCTTTGGGGTTTGGAGGCGGGCTTGGATGATGATTTCGCGGCCGGTTCCTTGCCGGCGGGGGCGCCGATGGCGCCTTTCGCCTTGTCGCCGACGGCCAGCGCCAGCCTGTTCATGAAGCCCGATTCGTCGCCGGCGACGAGCAGGTCGACATTGTCGGCCAGCGCGTCGAGCAGCGGCTCCAGCCATTGCTGGTCGGCCTTGGCGAAATCGCCCAATACATGGGCCTGCACCCGGGCCTTGTCGCCCGGATGGCCGATGCCCAGGCGCACGCGGCGATAATCCTTGCCGCAATGGGCGTCGAGCGACTTGATGCCATTGTGGCCGCCCGAGCCGCCGCCGCGCTTGATGCGCACCTTGCCTGGCGCCAGGTCGAGTTCATCGTAAAGGACGGTGAGGTCCTCCGGGCCGAGCTTGTAGAAGCGCATCGCCTCGCCGACCGCCTGACCGGAAAGGTTCATGAAGGTCTGCGGCTTGATGACGAGGACCTTTTCGCTGCCGATCCGGCCCTCGGCGATCTCGGCGTTCCACTTCTTCTGCCAGGGGCCGAACGAAGAATGGCGGCGAACGATCGCGTCCGCCGCCATGAAGCCGATATTGTGCCGGTTTTCGGCGTAGCGGGGGCCGGGATTGCCAAGACCTGCGATGATCTGCATGCCGGCCGCTCCGCCTGTCCGGACCAGGGCTTACTCCTCGCCCTTGTCCTCTTCGCCTTCGGCCTTCTGCTCGGTGGCTTCCACCTCGTCGGGCGCCACTTCGGCCTCGGCCTCATCATCATCCTGAACGCCGCCGCCGGGGGCCGCGATCGTCGCGATCGTGAAGTCACGGTCGGTGATGGTCGGCTCGACGCCCTTGGGCAGCGTGATCGACGAAATCTTCAGCGCGTCGCCCACCTCGGCGGTGGCCAGATCCAGCGTGAACGCCTCGGGGATGGAGTCGGCCGGGCAGTTCACTTCGACATCGTGGCGCACGATGTTCAAGACGCCGCCCTGCTTGATGCCCGGGCAGATGTCCTCGTTCTCGAAGTGCACCGGAATGTTGACCGTCACGGTCGTCTTGGCCGAGATGCGCAGGAAGTCGACATGCAGCACGACATCCTTGACCGGATCGAGCTGGTAGTCCTTGGCGAGCACCTTGTGCCTGGTGCCGTCGACATCGATTTCGCCGACCGTGGTCATGAAACCGCCGGCCTGCATATGCATGAAGACGTCCTTGCGCGGCAGGGTTACCGTCATGGGGGGCTTGCTGTCGCCGTAGATCACGGCTGGAATTTTGCCTTGGCGCCGAATGGCCCGGGCGGACCCCTTACCGACCCGGTCGCGCGCCTCGGCCGTGAGCACGTAGCTGTCGCTCATGGCATTGTCCTTTCGAGGGCATAGGAGAGGTGGAGCATCGCTCCGGCCGCTGCGCGGCCCGCCGCGCTGCCTCCAAGGGTGTCCGCGCGGGTGGCGGTGCCATAACGGAAAAGGCCCGCGCGCGCAAGCGCCGGTGGCCGGTGCCCTTCACGTCTGAACACAAGCCGGTGACCGGCGCTACCGGGACCGCCGGGGCGCGGCTAGTCTGGCGTTCCGTTCCGGAGCCGACCATGCCGCGTTTCATCACCCTCGTTTCCGTTTCGCTGATTGTCGTTCTTGGCCTGACGCTGCTGCCCGCCTATGCGGACGACCCGATGGATGCGCCTGTCTTCCATGAACCCGTGTCGGAGGACGATGCCGCCCATGCCGAACTGATCCGCACGGCAGTCTTCGGCTGGAAGGCGGAACGGCACGCCGCGCTCGAAGCTCTGGTCGAACGCGACGCAAAGGACGCAATCGCGGCGCTGATCGTCGGCATGCGCCATGTGGTGATCGACGACGAGGTGCGGATCGCGCTCACGCAGCTGGCCGGCGAGCCGATCAACAATTGGCACGATGCGATGCTCTGGCAGGAGCGCAATCCGCAGGTCAGGGCCCATCCGGCGGCGCGCGAGATCCGGCTGCGCGTCTTCATGCGCCGCGACGCCCGTTTCATGCGCTTTCTCGGCGGTGAGCGGTCGATGCCGGACAAGATGCGCATCCGGCTCGACGAGATCGTCTGGGGCGGCGTGATGATCGGCGACATTCCTACGCTGGACGATCCGATCATGTGGCTGCCGGAGAACGCCACCTTCATGGCCGACGGCAATCTGGTTTTCGGCGTGTCGATCAATGGCGACACGCGGGCGTATCCTCTGCGCATCCTCGCCTGGCACGAAATGGCAAATGCGATCATCGGCGATGTGCCGGTCTCGCTGGCCTTCTGCACGCTGTGCGGCGCGGGCATATTGTACGAGACCGATGTCGACGGGTTCGACGAGCCCTTCACCTTCGGCACGTCGGGCCTTCTCTACCGGTCCAACAAGCTGATGTACGACCGGCAGACCGATAGTTTGTGGAACCAGTTTTCCGGCGAGCCGGTCACCGGGCCGCTGGCCTTCTCGGGGCTCCGGCTGAAGGTGCGGCCGATCGTGCTGACCACATGGGGCGAATGGCTCGCCAGACATCCGGACACGACGGTCCTGTCGCCGAACACGGGCCATCTGCGCGACTATGGCGAGGGCGCGGCCTATGCGGACTATTTCGCCAGCCCCGACCTCATGTTTCCCGTCAATGTGCGCGACGAGAGCGTGGTTGCGCGCAAGGACCGGGTGTTCGGCGTGCGCGATGTCGGCATCCAGAAGGCCTGGCCGATCGCCGCCTTCGCCGCCGAGCCGGTGATCAACGACGCGATCGGCGACCGGGCGCTGGTACTGGTCGGCGATGCCGATGTCGGCACCGTGCGGGCCTATGAGCGCGGCGACCGGGAATTTGAACAGGGCGCGTCGACCGATACGCTGACGCGCGACGGCGAACCCTGGCGGATCACCGAGACCGCGCTTGTCGGCCCCGACGGTACCCGGCTCGACCGTGTGGCCGGGCACATGGCCTACTGGTTCGCCTGGGATTCCTATTTCGGCGTGACGAGCGACTTGTATCGGCCGCTTCCGGTGCAATGAGCAGTGGTTGGCCCACCCCATTGACAACAATTGTTGTCGCCGTTGGTGTTTGCAGCTAGTGTGCCGCCAACGTTGGAGAGCATAATGCCGCGATTGTCGATCGAACTCGATCAACGCCAGCATCAGCAACTGAAGGCCATGGCAGCCCTGAAGGGGCAGTCAATCAAGGACTATGTCCTTTCGCGCGCGCTTGTGGATATGCCGGATGCCGAGACAATGACGGACGAGGAGGCACTCGGCGCGCTCAAGCAGCTTCTTGCGCCCCGAATCGCGGAAGCGGATGCCGGAGAGGCCGTCGGCGTGACGCTTTCCGATGTCAAAAGCCGGGCAAAGGCGCGCCGTAGAGCCTGACATGGCAGGCTATCTCTTCACGCCCGGCGCACGTGAAGATTTGGCGGACATCTGGTTGTACACGGAAGAAACCTGGGGCGAAGACCAAGCCGACCGGTATGTCGAGGCATTGTTTGATTGCAGTGCCAGGATTTCTGCCGGTACTGCGCCGGGCCGGGTTGTGCCTGGCGCTGAGGGGGTTCATTCCCATCGATGCCAGCACCATGTCATCTTCTTCTTGAGAGGCGATGATGAGGCCATCATCATCGCACTGTTTCACGAGCGGATGGACCTGATGCGTCGTTTGGCGGGCCGGCTCTAGCGGGTCAGGTTCGCCGTTACCGGTCGGCGTCATCGCTACCGGAAGTCGCTGCTCACATCGCCCCAGAAGCAGCGCGGGTAGAACGGGAAGGTGTCGGTGGCGAAATAGACATACCGGCCATCCAGCGTGCCGCCATTGCACTCATCGAGATTGCCGGCGCCGGCATATTCCCAGTCTTCCACATAGGTGCCGTCGTGGCGCCCGCCCGGGCCGCCCTGCCGGGTGCCCGACTTCAGCGTCCAGCCGGATTGCGCGGCGGAGCCGACATAGTGGATCTCGTGGCCGTCGGCGGCATAGCCGATATGGGTGCTGGAGACCGAGGCGACCAAGCCTTCGGGCTTGCCGTGATAGTGGTAGATGCCGCGATTGTCGACATGGGCGTTGTGCTGGTCCATGCCGAGCAACTCCGCGGCGCCCATGCCCTCGAGGTTCCAGCCCGAAGACCGGTCGCGCGAGAAGCCGCGCGGCGAGGACGGATCGTAATAGTCCGCCGTTTCGGGCCGGAACAGGATGCCGTTGAGCCCGATGCCGACCGGCCCGCGGGTAATGTCGGTCTTGCGGCTGCCCTTGACCGGATTGGCGCTGACGCAATGGCGCAGCCGCTGTTCGGAGATGGAATGCGGGTTGCCGCGATTGGGGAATGTGCCGGTCGCATGGTTCGGCAGTCCGTTCGAGGTGATGCAGATCTGGTCGCCGGTCTGTTCGATGGAGACATGATTGTCATGGGCAAGCGCCGTTGCAGCGGTTGCCGATGCAGCGATGACGGCCATTGTGGTGATGCAAAATTTCTTCATGGCGAAATCCTTTTGCGAAAGGCATCATCCCAAGAAAAGCATGGCGGCAGTGGCGCCGAGGTGCAAGTTAAGCTTCGGTCATGTCGGATCTGTTGCAGGAGGCGGCGATGAAGACTGTGCTGATCACGGGAGCCAACCGCGGGCTGGGGCTGGAGGCGGCGCACCAGCTTGGCGAGAAGGGTTTTCACGTGTTCGCCGGCGTTCGCAATCCGGAAGCGGGCCGGCGCGCCGAGGCTTTGTTGCGCGGTGCCGGCATCGCCGCCGATTTCGTCGAACTGGACATGCGCGCGCCCGAAACGATCGAGGCGGCCGCCGATACCATCTGGCATTCGGCCGGCCAACTCGATGTCCTGATCAACAATGCGGCGGTCCATTACGACACGCACCAGCGCGTCGGGGCGCCGGACTTCGCCATCGTCGAGGAGGCGCTGGCGGTCAACACGGTCGGCGCCTGGCGGATGGCGGTGGCGGCGCTGCCGCTGCTCAGGCGCTCGGAGGCGCCGCGCATCGTCAACGTGTCCTCGGAATCGGGCGCCTGGTCGTCGATGACCGGGACGACGCCGGCCTATTCGCTGTCGAAGCTGGGCCTGAACGGCCTGACGCGCATGATGGCCAGCGAGTTCCGGCGCGACGGCATCCTGGTCAACGCGGTCTGTCCGGGGTGGACGGCGACCGACATGGGCGGCGGCGGGCGCCCGGTGCCCGAGGGCGCGCGCGGCATCGTCTGGGCGGCGACGCTGCCCGATGACGGGCCGACGGGGGGCTTTTTCCGCGACGGCAAGCCGATCGACTGGTGATTGACGGCCGACATCTGTTTGTCACATGAGCCGGGCACAGCACGCGCGCCGGACCCGCAATGACAGACATCTCCAACCCCCATGCCCCGCTCGACGTGCCGCCGGCCGAGGCGACCCGCGCCTTTGCCCGGATCGGACTGTTGTCGTTCGGCGGGCCGGCGGCGCAGATCGCGGTAATGCATCGCATCCTTGTCGAGGAAAAGGGCTGGCTGACCGAAAAACAGTTCCTGCACGCGCTCAATTTCTGCATGCTGCTGCCCGGGCCCGAGGCGATGCAGCTTGCCACCTATGCGGGCTGGCTGATGCATGGCGTTCGCGGCGGTCTGATCGCGGGTCTGTTGTTCATCGCGCCGGGACTTGTGATGATGCTCGCCCTGTCTGCAGTGTTCGTCGTCGCCGGCGACGTCCCGGTGGTGGCCGGGCTTTTGTACGGGCTGAAGGCAGCGGTTCTCGCCGTCGTCGTCCAGGCACTGATCAAGGTGTCGGGGCGGGCGCTCGGCTCGGCGGCGATGATCGTCATCGCGATTGCGGCGTTCGTCGGCATCGCGCTGCTGCGGCTGCCGTTCCCGCTGATCATCGCGCTGGCCGCGCTGACCGGCGCTGTGCTGCACATGGCCGCGCCGCATCTTCTGCCCGCCGCAAAGGGCAGCGATGAAGCGCACGCATCAAGCATCACCGTGCGCGGACAGGACCATGGCGCAGTGGCCCGCACCACCGTGCTGTGGCTGGCGATATGGCTGGTGCCGCTCGCCGCGCTGCTGGTGCTTCTCGGGCGGGGCGACGTGTTTGCCGATGCGGCGCTGTTCTTCTCGCAGACCGCCATCGTCACCTTTGGCGGGGCTTATGCGGTGCTCGCCTATGTCGGCCAGCAGGCGGTCGACCTCCATGGCTGGCTGACGCCCGGCGAGATGCTGGCGGGACTGGGCCTTGCCGAAACCACGCTCGGACCGCTGGTTCTGGTGCTGGTCTTTGTCGGCTTTGTCGGCGGCGCGTCGCTCGGAGGCATGGAGCCGCTTGTCGGCGGATTGCTGGGCGGGCTGGTCGCCGCCTTCTTCACCTTCGTGCCCTGCTTCTTGTGGATCTTCGCCGGCGCGCCCTATGTCGAGGCGCTGCGCAATGTGCGCTGGCTGGCCGCGTCGCTCGCGGCGATCACGGCGGCCGTCGTCGGCGTCATCGCCAATCTGGCGGTCTGGTTCGGCCTCAATGTGCTGTTCGGCGCGTTCGAAAATGTCCGCACGGGACCGTTCTTCGTGCCGGACATCGACTGGGCCGGCTTCGACCGGGTGGCCGCGGCGATCGGGATCGCGGCGGCGGTCGCGCTGATCCGCTTCAAGCTTGGCCTGTTTGCCGTCCTCGGCGCGGCGGCGGTGGCCGGCGTCTTGGCGACGATGATGGTCTGATCAGTCGAACAGGCTGGACACCGATTGCTCGTGCGCGGTGCGGGCGATGGCTTCGCCGATAAGGTCGGTGATCGACATGACACGGATCTTCTTGGCCGCGTTGACCTCGGGGGTCGGCTGGATGGAATCGGTGGTGACCAGTTCGGTCAGCGCCGACGCCTCGATCCGCGCGACGGCTCCGCCCGACAGGACGCCATGGGTGATATAGGCGGTCACGCTCTTGGCGCCCTTGGAAAGAATGGCGTCGGCGGCGTTGCACAGCGTGCCGCCGGAATCGACGATGTCGTCGATCAGGAAACAGTCCTTGCCGGTCACGTCGCCGATCACGTTCATCACCTCGGATTCGCCGGGCCGCTCGCGCCGCTTGTCGACGATGGCGAGAAGCGAATCGTCGAGCCGCTTGGCGAGCGCGCGCGCCCGTACCACGCCGCCGACATCAGGCGAGACCACCATGACCGACGACATGTCCTTGTGGTGCATGCGAATGTCGCGCGCCATCACCGGCACGGCGTAGAGATTGTCGGTCGGAATATCGAAGAAGCCCTGGATCTGGCCGGCGTGCAGGTCGAGCGTCAGAACGCGGTTGGCGCCGGCCTCGGTGATCAGGTTGGCAACCAGCTTGGCCGAGATAGGGGTGCGTCCCTGTGCCCGCCGGTCCTGCCGCGCATAGCCGAAATAGGGCAGCACCGCCGTGACCCGCCGCGCCGACGATCGCCGGAACGCGTCGATCATGATCAGCATTTCCATCAGATGATCGTTGGCCGGCCGCGAGGTCGACTGCAGGATGAAGACATCCTCGCCGCGCACATTCTCCTGCAGCTCGACGAAGATCTCGTCATCGGCGAAACGGCGCACATTGGCGCGCCCGACGCTCATGCCGAGATATTTGGCGACCGAATCGGCCAATTGCCGGTTGGAATTGCCAGCAAAGAGTTTCATGGGCCGCCCCGCGTTCGCCGTATCGGTTGGCCCGCCTTTTAGCGGTCACGGGGGCTATTGCAAGCTGTCATCAATGTTTCACACGGCGCAATTGCCGCAGGCGCCGAAACCGGCAACGCAAACGCCGTTCAGGCGGCCCGTCCGCGCCAGGCATTGTAGTCCGACAGCATCGTGTCGGCGATGCGCTCCATCGCCGATGCGGGCACGGCCTGCCACGGATCGGCATTGGTGCCTGGCACCCGTTCCTGGCCCTGGATGCGGTGGACGCGCTGGCCCGACGGGGTGAACACGTCCCAGACATGGATCACCGTCGTCTGCCCGTTTTCGGACAGGGCGGAGAAGTAGCCGCGAATTTCGTGATCGACGCCCGAGGACGCCGACGGCAGGATGCTGATGTTGTTCCGGGCGCCCGATGCCGACAGGCGGCGCGACAGGGCGGCGACGCGGTCCACCGGCGCGCCGACGATCGGCGCAAAGTGCACGCGCGCGGCGTTGGCCGCAAAGGCCTGCGGCGCGGCGGCAGTCTCGGAGCCGGAGATCAGCGCTTCACCGGTGGTCGTGGCCGCGTTCGGATCGACGGCGACCGCGGCGCCGGGCGTGCTCTCGACACTGAGCGCGTTTTCGACGGTGTTGGAGCCATCGTCGGGCGTCGTGCAGGCGGCTGCGGCAAGTGTCAGTACAAGAAGGGTCGCCAAAGCGGCCAGGCGGGCTGGCGCATTTCGACCGGTCGCAACGGTGCGCTGTGTCTGCATGGACCTTTCACCCTTTGTTACAGAGCCTTTACCTCATGCGACGGTCAAATCAAGGCCCAGCCGCGACAGCGGCTCGGGCGCCCCTTCGGTGGTCAGATAGGTGCGGCCCAGCGTCATGGCGGTGCCGCTGTCGGAATCCATGACGATCATATGGGCGAAGAGCGTCATGTTTTCGGCCACGGTTTCGGGATTTCCCGCATAGAACATCGGCCGGTCCATCCAGCACGGCGTGAAGTGGGCGCCCAGCGAATAGCCGCAGGCGTTCAGCCGGTGGCGGGTCATGCCGGCATCCTCGAGCGCATGGGCATGGGCGTCGAACACGTCGCCGAACGTGCTGCCTGGGCGCATCGCGCCCTCGACGGCCTCGAGCGCAGCGGACGCGGCGGCGTGCATCTCCACATGGCGGTCGGTGGGCTTGCCGATGATCACCGTGCGCATCAGCGCGGCATGGTAGCGGCGCCAGGCGCCGGCCCACTCCAGGGTCAGCTGGTCGTTTTCGTCGAGCGTGCGCCGGCCGGACTTGTAGCGGCACAACAGCGCGTCGCGGCCGGAGCCGATGATGAACTCGTTGCCCGGATAGTCGCCGCCCTTGGCAAGGATATGCCCCTGCAACGCGGCCAGGATCGCCGCCTCGTCGGCGCCCGCGCGCACCTTCTTCATCGCCGCGTCGAAAGCGTCGTCGGCCAGTTCGGCGGCCTTGCGCACGCAGGCGATCTCGGCGGCGCTCTTGACCGCGCGAAGACGGGACACCAGGCGCGAGGCGTCGCGCATGTCGGCAAAGCTTGCCAACTGGTCGTCCAGCAGCCGGCCGTAATGGGCGTTCAGCCCGGCGCTGTCATATTCGACGCCGATACGGGCGCCGACCAGATCGCGGTCGGCGAGAAGCTCCTTGAGATCCTTGGCCGGGTTGGCATGGCTGCGATCCTCCCAGACGACGATCGTCTCCACATTGGAGGTGTGGCGCGCCTGCCGCAGGTCGGCCGAGCGGGTCAGAAGCGCCACATCGCCGTTCTTTTCGACGATCATGCACTGGAAGAAGCAAAAACCGAACGTGTCGTAGCCGGTCAGCCAGTACATGCTCTCCTGGGCGAAGAGCAGCATCGCGTCGAGCTTGTCCTCGGCCATGGCAGCCAGAAGACGCCCTTTTCGCGCGGCGAACTCGTCATCGTCGAAATGCAGGGCCATCGGCACTCTCCTCGGTGGTGGGCGTCAGACGATCATGATGGCCGACATCTGCCGGCCATAATCGGATTCGCCGCGATGGGTGGTGCGGCGGTAGGAGAAAAAGCGTGCCTCGTCGGCATAGGTGCATTCGCCGGTGGCCGAGGCGGTGACGCCGGCCCCCTGAAGCCGGGCAACGCAATAGCCGGCAAGGTCGAACAGATGATGGCCCGGTCGGCCGCTTGGCCGGAACCAGCCGGCATTGTCCGGATGGGCGGTCATGAAGCGCTCGGCGAATTCCGGGCCGACCTCATAGTTGGGCTGGCTGATCGACGGGCCGACGATGGCGGCGATGCGCGCCCTTTCGGCGCCCAGGGCGACCATCGCATCGACGGTATTTTCAAGAACGCCGGTCAGCGCGCCCTTCCAGCCGGCATGGGCGGCGCCGACGACCGGCGCGTCCGAGTCGGCGAACAGGACCGGCGCGCAATCGGCGGTCAAAACGCCGATCGGAATGCCGGGCGTTGCGGTGACCAGCGCATCGGCCTTGGGGCGGCCGTCCAGCGGGATCGGCGCGTCGATGGTGACGACATCGGCGGAATGGATCTGATGGCAGCCGCTGAGGGCGATTTCTCCGACGCCGAACCAGCCGGCGATGCGGCGGCGGTTTTCGCGCACATGGTCCTGATCGTCCGCCGAGCCCAGCCCCGCGTTGAGACCGGCATAAAGACCTTCGGAAACCCCGCCCGCCCGCGTGAAGAAGCCGTGCCGGATGGCGCGGCCAGCGCCGAACGCGTTCGAAATCACCGGTTGAAGCGGCGGCGGTCCGTGCTCATTCATGCGTGCATGACCTGTTCATCGCGGGGCGACGGTGTGGGATGGGCACCGCGCTGTCAACCGGCTTGAAAGGGCGGGACGGGACCTTCAAGGCCGGGTCCGGTCAGGCCCAAAACCTTGAAGAGGGCCCCCATCTGGCCGTCGCCATCACCGCACAGGCGGGTAACGTCGGCGCGGATCGCATCCTGTGCGGACGCATCCTTTCCGGCACCCAGCGCGCCGGCCCGTTCGACGATGCCGCCGCCGAGCAGGAACGCGCCTTGCGTCATCGCCGGCAGGGCACGCGCGCCTTCGGAAGCGGCGGCACGAGCGAGCGACTCGAAGTCGACATGGCTGGTCAGGTCGGCAAGGCCCGGTTCGGCGAGCGGGTCGGCAAAGTCATGGCCGCGCATCGCCTGGAACGTGTCGCCAATGCCGGTCTGAAGATGGCCGTAGTCGATCAGCACGGCCAGCCCGCCATGCGCGGCGAGATGTGCGCCGACCGTGGCTGCGGCGGCCTCGCGCGCCGGCGCGATCTCGAAGACGGACCCGTCCGGCGCATCGGCATGACCGGGCGGGCGTTCGCCGTCCGGAAGCACGGAGGCGCCGGCGGTGAAGGTGAGGGCGCTGTCGTTGCAGAGCCCGACCATGCGTTCGCGCCAGCCATTGGTCGTCTTGACGAATTGCCGGAACGGCAG
Organism: Oceaniradius stylonematis; assembly: GCF_003149475.2. Classification (GTDB taxonomy): domain Bacteria; phylum Pseudomonadota; class Alphaproteobacteria; order Rhizobiales; family Rhizobiaceae; genus Roseitalea; species Roseitalea stylonematis. The sequence continues at coordinate 360,681 of NZ_QFWV02000008.1, read as the reverse complement.
CGCGTCGAAAAATTCGTTGGCGGCCAGAAAGAGCGGAAGGTCCGGCAGATCGTCCAACCGGTCCACCCACGTGGCGCGGCGCGCATCGGTACCGAGCGTTTTGCGCTGCACGTCGCGCAGGCGGGCGCTCGCTTCCACCAGAACGATGCGCGCGGCGGCCGAAAAGGCGGGATCGATCCGCCCGGTTCGGACAATGTCGGCCATCAGCGTGCCGCGTCCGGGGCCGGCTTCGGCGAGAAGGAAGGGCGCGGGACGCCCGGCCTGTCGCCACGCATTGACGAGGACCGCGCCGACGATCTCGCCGAAGAGCTGGCTGATCTCCGGCGCGGTGACGAAATCACCCTTCGCGCCGAACGGTTCCCGCGAGGCGTAATAGCCGTGCTCGGGGTGCAGCAGGCATTCGGCCATATAGGCGGCGACGGTCATCGGCCCCGCCGCGGCGATGCGCGCGGCAAGGATCGCGGCGAGCGGCGTGGTCATTTTGTTTCGTCGGTGGCGGCGGGGACCGGTTTGGCCGGCCGGGCCGACAGCACAAGCGCCAGACCCAAAAGCGCCATGGGGATCGACAGCACCATGCCCATGGTCAGCCATTCGGTGCCGAGCAGGAAGCCCAGTTGCGGGTCCGGCTCGCGGAAGAACTCGACGAAGGTGCGCGCCGCCCCATAGCCGCCGACGAACAGGCCGGTGACGAAGCGCGGGTTTCTCAGCTTGAGCCAGATGTGGACGGCGACCCAAAGCAGGATGAACAGGACCAGCCCTTCCAGAAACGCCTCGTAGAGCTGGCTGGGATGGCGCGGCAGGCGCTCGGGATCGGTCGGGAAGACCATCGCCCAGCCGACGTCCGACGGGCGGCCATAGAGTTCGGCGTTGATGAAATTGGCGATGCGCACGAGACCGATGCCGATGGGAGCGACGGCGGCGATGACATCGAACAGGCGCCAGGGATCGATGCCGCGCGAGCGGGCGAAAAAGAGCATGGCCAGCGTCGTGCCGATCAGCCCGCCGTGGAAGGACATGCCGCCCTGCCACACCGTGAAGATGCGCAGCGGTTCGGCGAGGAAGGTGCCCAGATCGTAAAACAGCACATAGCCGATCCGTCCGCCGGCGATGATGCCGATCGTCGCCCAGAGGAGGAAATCATCGATGTCGACCGGCTGGATCGGCGCAGGGCCGCCCCAGAGGCGCTCGTTGTGCACCATGCGGCGGGCCAGCACCCAGCCGATGACGATGCCGACAATGTACCCCAGCGAATACCATCGGATCGCCACCGGGCCGATCTGGATCAGCACCGGGTCGATGTCGGGAAAGGCGAGAGCGGTCTGTGTGAGAAGGGCGGGGGTGAAAACGTCCATGCGCGCGGCTTTCGCAGGTCCTGATTCGGTTGGCGCCTTGTCTGTGACGGCGCGGTCTCATAGGTAAGGTGCCATAGTGGAGATAGCGACATGACAACAGGCCCCAACCGGATATTTGACGATTTCGCCAAGCTGATGACCGATGCCGCCGGCGCGGCGCAGGGCATGCGGCGCGAGGCCGAGACGATGTTCCAGGCGCAGGCGGAAAAGTTTCTTGCCTCGATGGATCTTGTCCAGCGCGAGGAGTTCGAGGCGATGAAGGAAGCCGCGCTTTCCGCCAGCGCCCGGGCCGAAGCGCTCGCAGAGCGCGTCGATGCGCTGGAAGCGCGGGTCGCCAAGCTCGAAGACACGTAATCGGGCCGCCTGCGCGGCTTTGATGACCGTTGTACAACGGTTTTTTTCCACAGGAACGAACCGAGTCCGCGCCTTCAAAAAGCCCTTTGGCGAGAGTCGCTTACGCTACGGTCGAATCTGTGGGCAAAACCGGCCGTCCACATCTGTTTGATCGATGACGCCCCGCCGGGGCTTTCCCCGCGCCCTCTCATCAATACACTGAAATTATTGAGTGATTCGCAGCGGTGCCCAAGCACCCTGCACGCCGGACCGTTCCGGCCTAGCCTTGGATGCGTTGATGAGCCTTCTTGAACTGGACGATGACAGGATCGCCCACCCGGTCGATGTGATCGAGCATGTCGCCTATGCGCGCGACTGGAATTTCGAGCGCACCGGCGATGACGAGATCGCGGTCGCGGTGGCCGGCAACTGGACCAATTACCACATCTCCTATGCCTGGATGCCGGATTTTGAATCGCTGCATTTTGCCTGCGCGTTCGACGTGACGGTGCAGAAGAACCGGATGGTGGAACTCACCCGGCTCCTGTCGCTGATCAACGAGCAATTGCTGATCGGCCATTTCGACTTCTGGGAGCAGGAAGGGGCGGTGATGTTCCGTCATTCGCTGATCCTGGCTGGCGGGGCCGAGCCCACCGAAGCGCAGGTGGAGGTGATGCTCTCGAGCGCGATCGAGACGTGCGAGAGCTACTTCCAGGCGTTCCAGTCGGTCGTCTGGTCGGGCGTCAATGCGCGCGTCGCGCTCGACCATGCGATGTTCGAGACCGTCGGCGAGGCGTGACCGATGAGCGACGACTTTATCGCGTTCGACGACTTTCTGAAGGTCGACATCCGCACCGGCACGATCGTCGAGGCCGAGCCCTTCCCAGAGGCGCGCAAGCCGGCGATCAGGATGAAGATCGATTTCGGACCGGAGATCGGCATCAAGAAATCCTCGGCGCAGATCACCGTGCACTACACGCCCGAGGAACTGGTCGGCCGGCAGGTGATGGCGGTCGTGAACTTTCCGCCGCGCCAGATCGGGCCGATGCGCTCGGAGGTGCTGACCCTGGGGTTTGAGGACGAAGACGGCGCGGTCGTGCTGGCCGCCATCGACAAGCCCGTCAAGAACGGCCAGCGGCTGATGTAGGCGCCTGCCAGCCTCCCCCTTGAGGCGAGGCACGCGAGACCAAGCTTTGCGTCGGGCGAGCGGGTGGGGGTGACAGTCAGATGTATGGGCTGGCGATTACCCCCGCCCGGCTCTGCCTCGCTTTGCTCGCCATTCGCCGACCTCCCCTCAAGGGGAGGTGGACGATGCCAATCCCTTAGACCGGCAGGCGCACGGTCACGCGCAAACCGCCAAGCGGCGAATCGTCGAGCACGATGTCGCCGCCATGCTTGCGGGCGACGTCCCGGGCGATCGACAGGCCCAGGCCCGTGCCGCTCTTGTCCAGATTGCGCGCATCGTCGATCCGGTAGAAGGGCCGGAACACGTCGTCGCGCTCGTCCTCGGGAATGCCCGGGCCGTTATCGTCCATCGTCAGCGTCAGCCGGCCGCGAGAAACCTGAGCCACCACTTCGAGCCGCTCGGCATGGCGGAAGGCGTTCGAGGCGATGTTGGCCAGAAGCCGCCGGAAGGCGACGGGCCGGACAACGATGTCGCGCCGTCCCAGGACGCTGACGACGACCTCGCGATCGTGCAGCCGGCCCTGGGCGGCGATCTCGTCAAGCGCCTCGCGCAGGTCGAGTTCGCCGGTCTCCTCCTCGACATCGCCCTTGGCGAAATCGAGATAGCCCTCCAGCATCGACTGCATGTCGTCGATGTCCTTTTCCATCGCGGCAATGTCGTCCGACGGCTCGCTCATCGCCAGTTGCAGCTTGAAGCGCGTCAGGATGGTGCGCAGGTCGTGGCTGACGCCGGCCAGCATCTCGGTGCGCTGCTCGATCTGCTTTTCGATGCGTTCGCGCATCCGGATGAAGGCAAGGCTCGCCTGGCGCACCTCGATGGCGCCGCGCGGCCGGAAACTGTCGGGAAGCGCATGGCCCTTGCCGAAGCCCTCGGCTGCCTCGGCGAGCTTCTGGATAGGCCTGATCTGGTTGCGCAGGAACAGGATGGCGATGAACAAGAGGACGAGCGACGTGCCGACCATCCACAACAGGAAGATGTGGGTGTTGGAGGCATAGGCCTGGCTGCGCCGGGCGAAGACGCGCAGCACCTTGTCTTCCATCCGGATGCGGATTTCCACCAGGTTGGAATTGCCGACCGTGTCGATCCAGAAGGGCCGGCCGATCTGCCGGGTGATTTCTTCGGACAGGATCTGGTCGAGGATCGAGAAGAACGGTTTGGGCGCCGGCGCGGGCAGCGGATCGGGCGGCAGGATGGCGACGTTCAGCGCGAGCCGCTCGCGGGCGATGCGCGTCACTTCCGCGTAGGTCTGGTCCTGCGGGTAGGTTTCGATCACATCGATGATCGCGGCGATGTCGCGCGTGACGGCGGTCGAAAGGCGCTGGGTGACGGTCTGCCAGTGCCGCTCCATGAAGACGAAGGCGATCACCGATTGCAGCAGCACCATCGGCGCGATGATGATGATCAGCGAACGCGCATAAAGGCCGCGCGGCAGGGTGAGCGTGGCGCGCGAAATCCACTGGCGCCATTTGAGCGCCGTGTAGCGGCTGGCGCGCGCCAGACGCCGGCGCAGGCTGCGCCGCTGCGGGGCGCCGGCCCTGGCGCCGTCATTGTGTGCCAGTGTCATTGCGCCCGGCCGCCCGTCATCTCCGCCCTGGCGGTGGCAGCGCCACCGTCACTCGATCGACAGACGGTAGCCCATTCCGCGCACCGTTTGAAGATAACGCGGATTGGCGGGGTCGGCTTCCAGCTTGCGGCGGAGGCGGTTGATCTGCACGTCGATCGTGCGTTCGCCGATCTCGGCATCGTCGTCGACCAGGGCGTGGCGGGCGATGGTTTCGCCGGGATTGCGGGCAAAGCGCACCAGAATGTCGCGCTCGCGGTCGGTCAGCTTGACCACCTCGCCGCTCTTCTTCAGCTCTCGCTTGCCGATCAGAAAGATGAACGGTCCGAAGACGATCTGCTCGACAAGGCCGATATCCTCGGGGATGCGGCGCCGCACGATATTGCCGATGCGGAGCAGCAGTTCGCGCGGATCGAACGGCTTGCCCAGATAATCGTCGGCGCCGGCGTCCAGCCCCTCGATGCGCTGATCGGTTTCGCTGCGCGCGGTCAGCATCAGGATCGGCACATCGCTTTCGGCACCGCGCAGGGAGCGCGCCAGCGACACGCCGTTCTCGCCGGGCATCATCACGTCGAGCACCATCAGATCGAAGGCCAGCCCCTCCATCTTGCGGCGGGCATCGGCGGCGTCCTCGGCGGCGGTGACGCGATAGCCGTTCTGCGACAGATATTGCGTCAGGAGCTGGCGGATGCGTGTGTCGTCATCGACGATGAGAATGTGCGGCGCCTGATCGTCCGGCGGTTCGGGCACCGGTCGGTCGGTGTGCTGCGGTTGCGCCATGGCTGCCTCCCTTGGCTGCGTCGCCGCCGGTCCCGTGGTCACGTCAGCGCCTCGATCTGGGCACGTCCCTGCGCATCGGTCATCGCGCGCAGGAAACGGGCCATCTCGTCCGGCGATTGGCCGGACTCGGTCAATGCCGCGTGGATGCGGCGAGACTGTGGCTCGCGCAGCCGGGCGATCAGATCGGCGCCCTTCGGCGTCAGATGCAGTTCGCGCCGGCGCCGGTCGCCATGGCCGGCATCCTGACGCACAAAGCCGCCATCGACGAGCTGCTTGAGCACGCGGGCCAGACTCTGTTTGGTGATGCCGAGAAAATCGAGCAGTTCGGCGACCGTCAGCCCCGGTTTGCGGTCGATGAAGTGCAGCACGCGATGGTGCGCGCGGCCGAAATCGAGTTCGGCGAGGATCGCGTCGGGATCGGCGATGAAATCGCGATAGGCGAAAAACAGCAGTTCGATCAGCGTGTCTGTGTCGGCGCCGGGGTCTGACANCGCTGCGCCGCCGCCGGGCGATGATGCAGCGCACACAATAAACGGTCCGGGCGCATCGCCGATGACGACCCGCGAACCGGCAAGGCGAGGATCCGGCCATGGCAGCAGTTCCCTTCGATCAGCTTGACGGCGACATCTGGATGAACGGCGCGTTCGTGCCGTGGGCGGATGCAAAGATTCACGTGCTGACGCATGGCCTGCACTATGCAAGCTCGGTATTCGAGGGCGAGCGCGCCTATGGCGGCCGGATCTTCAAGCTGACCGAACATTCCGAGCGGCTGGTGGAATCGGCGCGCATCCTGGGCTNATGCCTATGTCCGTCCCGTCGCCTGGCGCGGTTCGGAGATGATGGGCGTTTCGGCGCAGAAGAACCGGATCAATCTTGCGATCGCCGTGTGGGAATGGCCGAGCTATTTCGACCCCGCCGAAAAGCTCAAGGGCATCCGCCTGGACATGGCCGAGTACCGCCGGCCCGATCCGGCGACCGCGCCGTCCAAGTCCAAGGCTGCCGGCCTTTACATGATCTGCACCATCTCCAAGCATGCCGCCGAGGCCAAGGGTTATGCCGATGCGCTGATGCTGGACTGGCGCGGGCGCGTCGCCGAGGCCACCGGCGCCAACGTGTTCTTCGTCAAGGACGGCGAACTGCACACGCCGGTGCCCGACTGCTTCCTTGACGGCATCACGCGGCGCACGGTGATCGATCTGGCCAAGCGGCGCGGACTGATCGTCAACGAGCGGGTGATCATGCCCGAGGAGATGGCCGGGTTCGAGCAGTGCTTCCTGACCGGCACCGCCGCCGAGGTGACGCCGGTCTCCGAGATTGGCCCCTACAGCTTCGCCGTCGGCGAGATCGCCAGGACGCTGATGGCGGACTACGAGGCCGAGGTGATGCCGGCGACGGCCGTCGCCGCCGAGTAAGGCGCGCCGACCGCCCTCGTGCCGAATGGACGTCCGGCGATTGCATGGGGCGGGCGCGGCGCCTATGGATGCGCGGTCCGTTCCCACAGAGGTTGACCATCATGTCCGGCGCGCTTCAGGCGATCATCGTCCCGGTAACGGGATTTCAGCAGAACTGCACGCTCCTGTTCGACGGCGACAGCAAGGCAGCCGTCGTCGTCGATCCGGGCGGTGACATCGACCGCATCATCGAGGCCGCCGACGGGCACGGGCTGACGATCGGCGCGATCTGGCTGACGCACGGCCATATCGACCATGCCGGCGGGGCGATGGACCTGAAGGACCGGCTCGGCATCGAGATCATCGGCCCGCACCGCGACGACGAACCGCTGCTGGGCGCGCTGGAACAGCAGGCGGCGATGTTCGGCCTGGACACGGCCGTGCGCAACGTCACGCCGGACCGCTGGCTCGCCGAGGGCGACACGCTCGATCTGGGTGGCCACACATTCGAGGTGCTGCATTGCCCCGGCCATGCGCCGGGCCATGTGGTGTTCGTCAACCGGGCGGCGCAGTTCGCCCATGTGGGCGACGTCCTGTTTGCCGGCTCGATCGGCCGCACGGACCTGCCCGGCGGCGACCATCAGACGCTTTTGGCCTCGATCCGCGACAAGCTGATGCCGCTGGGCGACGATTTCGGCTTCATCTGCGGGCACGGGCCTGGCGGCAGGCTCGGCGAGGAACGGCGGACCAATCCGTTCCTCGCCGGCCAAGTCTAGATCCCCTCGGGTCCAGACCGTCCGCCATGCCGCGCCGGTCGCCCCTGGCGGCGCCGATGGCATGGCGGAATGGCATGGCGGCATGACGCCCCCGGCGGGCCGCGCGATCAGCGCGGCACGCAGAAATGGTCCCGGCCGTCATAGCCGCGAAAGGTGCCGCGCCGGGGATCGAACGAGCGGTAGCGCCGGTCGCACCATTGGTACCAGCCCGGCGACCAGGGCTCGAGCCCGCTCTCATAGGTGATCACGTTCGGGCCCGAGGGCGCCGGCGGATAGTAGGCGCCGCCGCCGCGCGGCGACCGGTGCCGGTAGGCGGGGTCCGCATGGCTGGGCAGCGTGCGGTTCTGGTGGGCCAGCGCGCCGCCGACAATGGCAAGCCCCGTGATGCCCAGGATCGCCGCCGCGGTGCCGTCATCGACGCGGCCGCCATGGCGGTAGTGATGGCGCGGGCGGTGCTGGTAGCCGCGCTGGCCGTGCCACTGGCGCGGGCGCACGCGCTGCACCTGGTTGCAGTTGCCCAGCGGGCCGCAATGGCTGACCCGTCCGTCGGAATGATAGATCGTCACGTTCTCGCTCTCGGCATGGGCCGGCGCGGTGGCGCCCGGCAGGCCGGTCAGCGCGGTCGCGGCGACGGCGAGCGCGCCAAGCGCGGTGCGGATGGCCTTCATGGCTGTCTCCTTCGGCAATCGTTGCCCTTGCCATGGTCTAGCGCCGCGCACCTGAACGCTGGCTGAACGGCGCCGCGCCGGCCATCTCGTCATGAAACTCCCGGTCCGCCAATTCCGGTCCCTCGATCGCTTGCGCCCTCAAATCCCGCCTGATCGCGTGCAGACGCTCGAGGACGGCGAACAGGGCGAGACCGTTGATCGCCCGCCAGTCGCCTTCCGCGCCACAGGGCGGCAGCGCCGCCGGCGGCCCCTCGCCGGTGCAGGCCCGGGCGCGGCGGCAGGCGCGCTTCGGGCAGGTTTTCCAGCGGCGCGCGCGGTTGGCAACGAACTGCGCGGCGCGGGCGGCGAGCGCCACTGTGTCGGCCTCGGCGCGGGCATCGGCCTCCGGATCGGGGCCGAGAAGGGTGTCGAGTTGAGCATTAAGGTCGGGTTCGGGATCTGTCANTGGTGGTTCCTTTCTTTGATGCCGCCGCAGACCTTTCTGTCTCGCTTGTCGCTCGACAGGGTGCGGCGGTGGTTGCGGGGGACGCCCGCGATCCGGCGCCTCGGTGCTCCTTTTTCGGCCCAAAGCTTGCGCTTCCCCTCGGGCCTGGCCCGAGGGTCAACGTGCGCTTTGGGCGAGCGCGTCCGAGCCTTTCCTCCGGCGTCGGGCGGGCGTGCCCCGCAACCCGGCGCAAGGCGCACGTGGGCCTTGGCCCGCGCAAGTCCTTGCGCCAGCTTGAAAGACCGAAGGAACGGGCGGTCGGAAGAGCGCGAGCCGTTCTTGAGTTATGTGCGATCTTGCGACCGCCCGTTCGGCGGGCTTGCGGTGATCGGCATGGCTCTATCNGCCGCCGCAGACCTTTCTGTCTCGCTTGTCGCTCGACAGGGTGCGGCGGTGAATTGCGGGGAACGCCCGCGATCCGGAGCCACCTTCATTCCGCCGTGATCTGGGGAGTCATCCTCCAGCCGGACACCTCTGCCCGGCCGACCACGCCGCCGCCCCTTTCCCCGGATGGTCGGTTCTAGACCCGAGCCTTCGCGAAAGGGGTGAGGGGAGTATGGGGGAGGGTGAGGGAAGGGGGATAAGTTTTGCAGGTTGCCTTCAGGGATGGCGTTCCTCTGAGCTACCTCGAATCAATTGATCCGGCGATTTCCCATAGAGAACGGGCAAAGTTGTCAATCAGCTGTTTTGCTTGCCGCACATGATGAACGCCGCGATCGATCTGAGCCAGCTGAAATGCTGGTTCGATCGCCGCACTAGTCAAATGAGAATCTGCGATTCTCAGCTGATACACTCCGTGCAAAACACCCATGAGATTGTGCGCTGGATCTTGACCAACTAAGTCGGTCAGAATTTGTTCTATCAACTTCAGCGAGCCTAGCTTCGAATCCGGTTGGTTCAGAGCAGATCGCAGGACGCCAATTCTAATCGGCTCGATCACCGTTCGGTGAAGCTCTTTGGCCAATCTCAGAAGATCTGCGTCGCTGAAAACGGAATAACGTGAGATTGGGCGCGCTTTGTTCTGCACCTCTTCCGTGTGAGCATACAGCTCTGATCCGAATTTTTTCGCAAACGACGCATTAAGCAACTCTATACAGCCCAGTAGTTTCTCCTCTGGGGCTTTAGTGTGGGCCGGAGCAGCCCTGACATGTGAAGCGGCGAGCTCGTCGCCAAGTCCACCTTCCGGCTCTACCGAGTAGGCAGCCCAAATCTCCTGTTGCCATACGGGTAGCCGCGCAACTTCATACGCGTAAGCTACGATTAGGTTATGCTCATTCAATCCGAAATGAACATTTTGGCCGGACGGCGAGAACACGCCAGCAGTGTCATCTGTATACCACTTCAAAAAGAATCCTTTGTTGGACAAGAGCGACTGGATGACCTGCGTTCTAAACCAAAGCCATCGCCCTATGTCTTCGTGTGCTAGATTGTTCGAAGCCATTTTTGTGCCGTCGTTTTCAACGACGAACTGAGGATAAACGTTTGGTTCATCGAACCTTACCCGCGGACTATATCCGTTGTGTTCGATCCACTCGTCACGCCAGAATTCTCCTTCAATGCGAAACCCGGAGTACGCTCGCCCCTTTACTGTTTTGCTCGCTCCACCTGTTCTTTTCCCAGAACTGGCATCTAGTTTTGGTGAGTCTTGACGATGATCAAAATCTTCGTGCCAGACGTGAAAAACAGCGGCCTCTCCGCCGTAGATTTGGTCGAGCGTGCGAATAAGCAGTGAAAAGCGAGCACCGTCTCGTTGTTCATCTAGGGTACCCACAGAATCATAGGGCGTTTCGCTTAGTGCATTTACGGTCATAACCCGCTGACGATAGATTGACATCCGAAGATTGAGATTTCTTGCTGCTAAGTAATCGAGGAGAAAATCCTTCCTTATCTCGACTAAAGTTGAATTTCCGTCATGATCTTGTTTTGTCCGTACGGCTATAGTGAAATTCTCGTCCGGCGCGATCCAATTGTCTCCATCAGGAAAAAGTTTGAGCGCGAGCGTTAGATCCGGATCGATGATCCAATTTCTCTTTCCAATGGCACTGATGCGGCGTTCGAATACAAGATTGGATCCGATTGTTTGTTTTTCGTTGTACTGAAACTCATCTGCCCGCTTGTATTGCCCATCTTCATAGGCGAAAGGGCTTGGCGTCGTGCCAATGCCTATCTCGTGCCATCCGCAATGCTCGGCTTCGGCCATTCTGTCGGGAGGAAAGGCCGCCGTGCCGACGTATATTCCATCCTCGATAAGGCCGACTTGGTTTAGCCTGACTTCGTTGGAATTGGTCAAACACGCTCGGAGTGGGATCCACGTCGCGTTTTTGTAGCGGCGCTTAAGCTCGGTGCTGAACTCAAACCAATCCTTACTGCCAATTTGCATATCCAGTTTCCCTTGCTTTACGGGCTTTTTGCGTTTGAGCCGCTCATATTGGGTCGCGAGTGTCAATTCTTTCACATCCCAATATATGTGCGTGATGTGGCATCACACAGGCCTGTCAAATCCGCTGACGAACGTTCGATCTAGCGTTTGCATACTTATTCGTCGCAGCTGTGCTTAAGGCCTAGTCCCGGGTGACCGGCGACCAGGCCACCCGCATCATGATCACCGCGCACCGGCAGGGGTCGTGCGTCGTCGCCGTCTTCACCCGCGATGTCGCCGAGACCAAGGCCGGGCGCGCGACCGATGCGGGCAAGGCCGCCGGCTTTCCGCTGACGTTCGCGGCGGAGCCGGAGGAGTAGGCTTTCCTTCTCCCCGCGCGCGGGGAGAGGGATACGAGACCGCGCGAGCGGTGCAAGCGCCGGTCGCAGTCGGGTGAGGGGCATCCAACGGTCGGCTCCGGGCCCAGAAACCCCCACCCTTCATCCCTCCCCACAAGGGGGAGGGAAGGCCTTGGCATCGCACCCACCGGATGGGATTCCAAGCCTGGCTCGAATGTTGACGACAAGGGTGGTGTGCGGACGTCGTCCCTCCCCCTTGTGGGGAGGGATGAAGGGTGGGGGTGCGGCGCCATGTTTCCGGCATCGAGGATGCCTAGGCATCACGGAATGGATCCTCGGGTCAAGCCCGAGGATGACGCAGGATTGGATGGCGGGGAGAAGGGGAGGCGCAGCCGCCTACTTCACCAACCCCAGCACCAGCCGCTGCACATTGCCGCCCGGCGCCATTTCGCTTTGCTCGAACGCGCGGTTCTTGGCCTTGTAGCGCGCATGGGCGGCGATGACCCGCCGCTCCACCTCGGCGCGGATTTTCTGGCAGCCCGGATCGTCCGTCACCACCAGCCCCAGCGTCTCACCGATAATGTCGTCGACCATGCCGCGCATCAGCGCGCCATGCACATGCTCATGGGCGGTGATGCCGGCGATGAAGGTGGACCATTTGGCCTGTGTTCCGCCGTCGAGTGCGGCGCGCGGGCGGGGCAGGCGGTAGGTGATGGTCAGGAACGGGCGCACTTCGGCGAGCCGGCAGGCGGTGCCGTCGGGCACATAGTCGCGGCCCCACAAAAGCTCATATTCGGTGAGCGCGATGGCGCGCCTGAGGCTGACCACCGGCCCGTTGGCGCCGATCGACCGGTAGAGCGCCATGCCAGTCGACCCGTCGATGGCGTAGTGGACGGTTCTCTCGCTGGCGGTCCAGTCTAGCGCGCGGGCGGGCAGTGCCGTCAGGGCGAGCGCGATCAGGGCGAGGGCAGCCCGGCGCGCAGGGGCGGGGACGGGCGCGGGGGCCGTCACCGTTTGGGTTTCTCCGTGCGGCCGACGGTCATCTCGTCGAGCGTGTTCTTGCGGAAGTAGGAGTTTTCTTCCTTGACGCCCTCCTTCCGCGGCCCTCCGCTAGGGCTCCGGGCGTTCGTCGCTGAAGACGATTCGCCGGATCGTCTTCTCTGCTTCGCAAACCGCTTCTCACTCTCGATCCCCGCGTCGCGCGCCAGCGGGTCGTCCAACACGGCCAGTTCCTGCTCGCGCAGGCGCTTGATCTCGTCGCGCAGGCGCGCGGCGGTCTCGAAATCGAGGTCGGCGGCGGCGTCGCGCATCTGCTTTTCGAGCGCCTCGAGATGGGCGGCCAGATTGTTGCCGACCAGCGCGCCCTCGTCGGCCGCCAGCCCCTTGCCGCCCTTGCCGGTGATGTCGGCGCGCACATGGTCCTTCTCGTAGACCGAGTCGAGAATGTCGGCGATGTTGGCCTTGACCGATTGCGGCGTGATGCCGTGCTCTTCATTGTATTCGAGCTGCTTTTGCCGGCGGCGGCCGGTCTCGGCCAGCGCGCGCTGCATCGAGCCGGTCTCCCGGTCGGCATAGAGGATCACCTTGCCGTCGACGTTGCGTGCTGCCCTGCCAATTGTCTGGATCAGCGAGGTTTCCGAGCGCAGGAAGCCCTCCTTGTCCGCGTCGAGGATGGCGACGAACCCGCATTCGGGAATGTCCAGGCCCTCGCGCAAGAGGTTGATGCCGACCAGGCAGTCGAACGCGCCGAGCCGCAAATCGCGGATGATCTCGATGCGCTCGATCGTGTCGATGTCCGAATGCATGTACCTTACCCGGACGCCCTGCTCGTGCAGATATTCGGTCAGATCCTCGGCCATGCGCTTGGTCAGCACCGTGCACAGCGTCCGGTAGCCGGCCTGCGCGGTGGCGCGGATCTCGCCGAGCACATCGTCGACCTGGTTCGTGGCGGGCCGGATCTCGACGGGCGGATCGATCAGCCCGGTGGGGCGGATCACCTGTTCGGCGAAGACGCCGCCGGACTGGTCCAGTTCCCAGCCGCCGGGCGTTGCCGACACGGCGATGGTCTGCGGGCGCATGGCGTCCCATTCCTCGAACCTGAGCGGCCGGTTGTCCATGCAGGACGGCAGGCGGAAGCCATATTCGGCGAGCGTCGCCTTGCGGCGGAAGTCGCCGCGATACATGGCGCCGATCTGCGGCACGGTCACATGGCTCTCGTCGATGAAGACGATGGCGTCGTCGGGGATGTATTCGAACAGCGTCGGCGGCGGCTCGCCCGGATTGCGGCCGGTCAGATAGCGCGAATAGTTCTCGATGCCCTGGCAGGAGCCGGTGGCTTCAAGCATTTCCAGATCGTAGCGCGTGCGCTGTTCGAGGCGCTGCGCCTCCAGCAGCCGGCCCGCTTTCTCAAGCTCGGTAAGCCGGTGCTTCAATTCTTCCTTGATCGCCTTTTGCGCCTGGTTGAGTGTCGGGCGCGGCGTCACATAGTGCGAGTTGGCGTAGATCTTCACCGACTTGAGCTCATCGGTCTTGTGGCCGGTCAGCGGGTCGAACTCGGTGATCTGCTCGATCTCGTCGCCGAACAGCGAGATGCGCCAGGCGCGGTCCTCAAGGTGGGCCGGAAAGATCTCGATCGTGTCGCCGCGCACCCGGAACGAGCCGCGCACGAAGTTGATGTCCTGGCGCTTGTATTGCTGGGCGACCAGATCGGCGAGAAGCTGGCGCTGGTCGAGCCGGTCGCCGATCGTCATCTCGAAGGTCATCGCCGTATAGGTCTCGACCGAGCCGATACCGTAGATGCAGGAGACCGAGGCGACGATGATCACGTCGTCGCGCTCGAGCAGAGCGCGGGTCGCCGAATGGCGCATCCGGTCGATCTGCTCGTTGATGGTCGATTCCTTCTCGATGTAGGTGTCCGTGCGGGGCACATAGGCCTCGGGCTGGTAGTAGTCGTAATAGGAGACGAAATACTCGACCGCATTGTCCGGAAAGAACGATTTCATCTCGCCATAGAGCTGGGCGGCGAGCGTCTTGTTCGGCGCCAGGATGATCGCCGGGCGCTGGGTTTCCTCGATCACCTTGGCCATGGTGAAGGTCTTGCCCGAGCCGGTGACGCCCAAAAGGACTTGCGTCCTTTCGGGCTGATTCTCCAGTGATCCGAAACTTGCGCTTCCCTCGCTGGCCGCTCGGTCAACGTGCGTTTCGGATGGCAGCACTTGCGTGCGGTCGCCCTCGATACCCCCCTCGGTCGGCTGCGCCAACATCTCCCCCACAAGGGGGGAGAGGGGAGCGAACTCGCCCAACCCCTCCACCAGATCCCTGATCGCCGTCGGCTGGTCGCCGGCGGGTTCGTACTCGGTCACCATCTTGAGCGGGATGCCGCCCTCGGATTTCTCCGGCCGTTCGGGACGGTGCGGCACCCACATCTTGCCGTCCTTGAACAGCGGATTGCCGCTGTCGATCAGGCTCTTGAGCGCCTCGACCGTCGCCGTGACACCACCTTCCGATGGCGCCGATTCTTGCGCGGCGCTGCGCGCCACGTGCGATGCGGCGCGCGCGCGCGCGAGAAGTTCTTCGGCCTCTTCCAGCCCCACATCGAGACCCGCCACCGGGTTCAGGCCCGCCGCGGCGCGTTCCTTGGGATCGTTGGTGCCGCCGATGGAGACGCCACCGCCGGTGCGCTTGTCGCCGACCTCGTAAACTCGGTCGGTCTTTTCCCTGGCGCCGGTCTTGCGCTTCCCCCCGCTTTCGCCGGGGGTCAACGTGCGACTGTCGCTGGTGCGGCCACCCTTTCGGTCCTTCGGGCCGTCGCTCGATCTCTCGGCTTTCTTCCGATGCTTGCCGGCTCGCGACCGGATATCGCGCATCTCGGCGTCGCGCTGTTCGCGCGCGGCGTCGTCCTCGAGCTGCCGCACCCAATCCTCGATCGAGCCGCCGGAAACGGGGGCACCTTCCAGGTCACGCTGGGGCGCCTCTTCAAACCCTTCCATGGCGGCGGGCTTGCCGGATTTCTTTTGTTGTCTGGCCATGCGCCCAATATGGGAAAAAGGCGGGGCAAAAGGAAGGCCGACGCGCGCCTTTGATCCGCTGCTGCTGACAGGAGGGTGTCATGAGCCAGGGCGCCCTCCAATCGCGTCAGCCGCAGCGGGAACCATCGCGGCCATGTCGGCGTTGACCGCCAACACAGTCGACAACCATCGGCAGGACGGGCGGCGCGAAGGCCGGCGACCCGGCTGCCACCGCCATTCACGGACGGACCATGTCCTCGCCTGACCTTCTGCTGCAATCCAGCCCTGCCAACACGCCCGCCGCACGGGCGGCAAGCGGTCCGCGCGGGGGGCGATGGTGGGCCGTTGTCGTCATCATCGGATGCATGACCGTCTTTGTGCTGGTCGCGGTGGCGGTGAGCCAGGGTTGGACCGCCGCTTTCGACGAGGCCATCGTCCGGGCGCTGCGCTCGCCCGCCGATCTGGCCGACCCGTGGGGCCCGCCATGGTTCGAGGACATCATGTTCGACTACACCGTGCTGGGCGGCTACACATTCCTCGTCACGCTGGCCGTGGTGCTGGCCGTCGGCCTCGCCGCCGTGGGGCAGGGCGCGGCCGCGCTGTTCTTCGCCCTGACGCTGACATCGGGCACCGCCGTCGCGCAACTGGCAAAAGCCGCATTCGACAGGGCCCGGCCCGATCTCGTCGACCATCTCGACCGCACGATGACGTCGTCCTTTCCCAGTGCCCACGCGACCGTGAGCATGGTTGCCTATCTGGCCCTGGCACTGGCCCTTCTGCGCGCCGTCGAACGTCCCGCCTTCCGGGTCTATATCGTCGCCACCGGGCTCGCTTTGTCGCTCATTGTCGGCATCAGCCGTGTCTATCTCGGCGTCCACTGGCCGTCCGACGTGCTGGCCGGCTGGTGCCTGGGCGCCGCATGGGCCGTGCTGTGCTGGCTGATGGCCGATCTTCTCCGGCCCGGCGAGGCCGCACCAATATCCCTTCAGCCAGAGGAGGCGGGCCGGTGACGCTCAGGCAACACGGACATTGGATCGAATATCTGGCCCGGTTCGGGTATGGCGCGCGGGGCGTCGTTTACCTTGTCATCGGTGTTCTGATCGTCATCGGCGCGGGCGTCGGAGAAGGGGGATCGGCGACGCGCGATGCGGTGCGGACCTTGCGCGAGCAGCCGTTCGGCACGTTCATCCTGTGGCTTCTGGTGATCGGTCTTGCAGGCTATGTGGCATGGCGGCTTGTCCAGGCGATCTTCGACACCGACGACCATGGCACCAGCATCAAGGGCCTTGGCGTTCGAGCCGGTTTGCTCGCCAGTGCCGTCACCTATGGCGCGCTCGGCCAGTATACGCTCTCCCTGCTCGGCGTGTTCGGCAATGCGGGCAGTTCGGGCGGCAGCGGGGGCGGTGCGGCGAGGTGGCTGGAAAGCTTCGTCGCGGACCGTTGGGTCGCGCTGATCCTGTGTCTCGTCTTCCTGGCGGTGGCGATCGCCCATTTCGTCAAGGCGATCAAACGCAAATATGCCGACCACTTCCAGGCCAGCGAGGAGGCGATGGCGTGGATCCATCCGATCTCCATCACCGGGCTGTGCGCGCGCGGCGGCGTGTTCGTCATTCTAGCCCTGCTTACCTTCTACAGGTTCCTGACCGCCGGCGGCGGCGCGGACGACCCGCCCGGCCTGTCCGATGCGCTGGCCTTCATCGCGGGGCTGCCGGCGGGGCCGCTTCTTCTGACGGCGATGGGGCTGGGCCTGATTGCCTTTGCGCTCTATTCGCTGATCGAGGCGCGGTGGCGGCGCATCAACTGGCAGGATGCGTGATCGGCGTCATCGCGGGCGTCACGGCACCGTGCGCCGCGGCTGCCGGCCCGCCGGAATATCTGGACCCCGGCGGCATTGTGCATCACCATGTGTCCCGAACAGCAGGAGCCAACCCATGAACCCCATCAGACTTGTGACGGTTGCCGCAATCCTCGTTGCCCTTGCCGGCTGCGCCAACACGATCCGCGGCGTCGGCCAGGACACAGCCAACGCCGTCAACGCCACCCAGCAGGCCGCCGGCAATGTCGCCGGCGCGGTGAACTGACGCGCTGAAAGCGCAGCATTTCACCGCAAATATGGCCTACGCTTCAAAGTCGGCCCGGTAGTGCTCGGCCGTTAGTCGAACATGTTTGTCGATCGAGCCGGCCATTTCGAACGCTCTTGGGTCGCGCCGAAAATCGTACAGGCGCATGAGCCGAAAGCGATCGCCGCTTTCACGAGAGAACTCCGTTTCGTTGCGGCTGATGAAGAACGGTGTTCGGCTGCTGCCAGCAGTGGTTTTCACTTCCACGAACTTCTCCCGCCCGTCGGGTTCGAAGCTCAGGATGTCATATCCGGCGCCGTCACCGTCCTCCTTTGAAACCCAGCGCACTTTCCGTGCAAGATCGTCTCGTTGGTGCCCTTCAAGGGAATGCCGCTCGAAATGAAGTATCAGTTCTTCCCCGGCTTCTCCCAATGCTCGATTCTTCTGGTCGCGCTCGATGGGATCGAACTTTCGGATTAATCGTTCTATGTATGTTGGGAGAGGGTTAGGTTTGGTGGCTCGTTCGGGCGCCGGCTCAATGTAGAGTCCGGCTGGGTCGCTCATGCCGGTTTCGGGCTGCGACAAATCCAGCGCTAGAAAATGCGGCAGCCTTCTATCAACGGCATCTGCCAAAGCACGTTGGAAGTTATTGCGCGGTGCCAAACCGCGAATCCACTCGACACCCATCTGATCGAGAACGGCTGAGATATTCTGGAATTTGAACTCGATGGCTTTTTCGGTGCGCGGGATCAAACTGGTCAATTCCCTGTAGAGATGCGCCTTGTTGAAGCGCTCACCGCTCACGTCCAACGCAAGATGCTCGAAGTATGCAGCCACGCAAGCTTCCACCTCATCGTCGGTCCAGTCTGTTCCGTTGTTCGACATTTTCCAGTTTACAGTGATCAGATGAGAACGGCATTCGCTGTTGGTCCATGACAGACATTGCACGTCGAAATTGTCAAACGCCTCTGCCCACCTACCGCAACATCCTCACCCACCGCGCAAGGTCGACAAGGCCCATCAGCGCGGCGGCGACATAGGTGAAGGCGGCGGCCTTGAGCACCGAGCGGGCGCCGGCCAGATCGCCGTCTTGCAGATAGCCGCCTTCCTTGAGGATCGGCAGCGCCTTGCCGAAGCTGGCGTCATATTCGACCGGCAGCGTGACCAGATGGACCAGGACGCGGATCGCCAGAAGGGCGATGCCGGTGGCGGCCAGCGCCAGAAACGCGCCGGGGGTGCGGGCGATGACGGCCAGCACCGGAGCGGCGATGAAGAACAGGCCGGCGAACAAGTCGGTGACGCCGGCGATGCGCACCAGCGTCTGACGCAGCTTCAGGCCGCGCTCGCCGCGATGGTGCTGCAGCGCATGGCCGACCTCGTGGGCGGCGATGGCGACCGCCGTCAGGGACGGGGTGCCATGGGTTTCGGGCGACAGGCGCACCACGCGCGCGGCGGGATCGTAATGATCGCCCTTGGCGGTCTGCTCGACGCCGACGCCGTCGAGACGGTAGTGCGCGATCAGATGCTCTGCCAGTTCGCCGCCGGTACCGGGAAAATCGGGGCGCGGCGTGCCGTGGCGCTGCATCGTCCGCCGCACCCACAGTTGCGGCAGCACGACCACGGCGCCGATCAGGACCAGTGCGATGATGCCCAAAAGCGCCACCTGCGCGCGATCTCCCGAAGACTTCCGGCGCGCGTCATTGCCGCCGTTCGCCCTTCATATGGGGAGCGCGCGGCGCGGGGCAACGATCGGCGGACCCGAACGCGCCGAACCGGTCAGTTGGTCGAGATGGTGCCGCGCACGCAGTTTTCCGGCTCGGCGCCGTCGGGCAGGGGCGGCGCTCCGGGCGCGCCCGGCGTTTGGTTGATCTGCCGGCATTCCTCGACGCTCGTGCCGGCCTGACCGGTGATCGTCGGCGCGGCGGGATCGCCGGGCAGAGCGGCGGGGTTGGTGGTGCCGATGCGGGTTGCCAGCGTGCGGCTCGACGAGGTGGCGATCACATTGCCCTGGACGGGCGGCAGCGGTTCGGTCGACCCGCGATCGAACGGATTGAGATCGGAAACGGCGTTGCAGCCCGCGGGCAGCGCGAGTGCGGCGATCAGGATGGCCGTCCGGCCGGTTCTGGCAAGCATGGTCAATTCCGGTTTGTCTCGTGCTTCCGACGTTAATCGGCAAAGGGCGGGCGATCAATGCGGCGCAGCGTGCAGGCGCCTTGCCGCACTGGTGCCGTCAGTCATAATAGATTTCGTTGTCGTCCAGATAGATATTGCTCGCCGCGCAAATGTCGATGCTGATCGGCTCGTCGAGCACCTCGCCCCCGTCGGTGCCAAGCCAGCCGACCTGGAAAACCTGGTCGCACGGACCGGTGTCGGCGGTGAACCTTGCCGTGGCGCTTTGGCCGGGGTCGACGGCATCCTGCAGCCAGTTGTCGCTCCAGCCGGATCCGTCATTGGTGTAAAAGCCGACGACGACGTTGCCGCCGGTGTTGTTGTAGACCTCGAAATAGCCTTCCGAGCCGGTGCCCTGGGCGAGGGCGAGCGATGCCGTACCCGCCATGATGGCGGCGAAAACCGTTGTCCGAAGAAGCATTTGACTGGTTCCTTGTGTCGCAATGAGATGTCGCGCGCGCCCCAATGTCGACCACGATATGGAACTTTCGGGCCGTTGGCGACTTCTTCCTGCACCACCGCATGCGGTGTGACCAAGCGCACAAGCCCGCGCCGGCAGCGGCGATAGGGTGATCGCAAGGAGGCGGAAGACATGATGACTTCCGGAAAGCACATGATGTACAATGGCTCGCACATTTCGGGTTCGCCCGTTTCGCAGACGACGCCCCTGACGGAACTGGCCATGCAGGCGCGGCGGGCACCGCGCCGCCGCGACGCCATCGCAGTCCTCGCCGCCCAACTGGCCGCCGTCGCCGCCCTCATCTGGCTGGTCGCCGGAACCGTGACGGC
Source organism: Oceaniradius stylonematis (assembly GCF_003149475.2). Taxonomy (GTDB): domain Bacteria; phylum Pseudomonadota; class Alphaproteobacteria; order Rhizobiales; family Rhizobiaceae; genus Roseitalea; species Roseitalea stylonematis. The sequence goes on along the minus strand of NZ_QFWV02000008.1, from coordinate 340,407 downwards.
CCAGGCGGGCGATCTGGATGCGCTGGACAGTGGCGAGCCGGCCGTCCTTGCCTATGCCGAGCCGGCGCCCGAGCGCTTCGCGGACCCGTTCGCCGGGCAGCGCGGCCTCGAAAACCATGACGCCCATGACGGCCACCCGCTGAACGATGCGTGGATGGGCCTGAACGCGGTGACCGCCGATGGCGTGGTCGCCGGCTATGTCAGCGACGCTTTCGTCAATCCCGACGGTTCGATCGACGAGGTGATCATCACGCCCGCGCCGGGAACCGCGCTGGCCCACCCGGTCTATGTGCCGGTAGATGCAGTCCAATTCGACGGTGCCGAGGTCGGCCTGACGATGACGATGGCGGTCCTGGCCACGCAGGAGCCGGTGACCGAGGATTTCGCCGCCTACGCGGAATAAGCGCACCCCTCCAGTCAATCGATGCGCGCGAAGACACGGTGCCCCTTCTCAGGGCGCCGTGTCTTTGACAGTGCGGCCGTCTTCCATGGTCACGATCCTGTCGGCCAGTTCCAGGATGCGGTTGTCATGGGTGACCATCATGGTGGTCGTGCCGCGCTGGCGGCCCAGTTCCTTGAGCATCCGCACCACGGTCATGCCGCTTTCCTTGTCGAGCGCGGCGGTCGGCTCGTCGGCGAAGACGACCGCCGGATTGCCGACAAGCGCACGGGCGACGGCGACGCGCTGTTTCTGGCCGCCCGACAGATTGCCGGGCAGATAGTCGAGCCGGTCGCCCAGGCCCAGCGCGCCCAGAATGTGCGCGGCAGCCTTGCGCTGGGTGGCTTCGTCCCTGTGGCCGTGCACCTGCAGCCCCATCATGACGTTCTGCCGCGCCGTCAGGCTGCCATGCAGATTGTGGGCCTGGAAGATGAAGCCCAGCCGGCGGCGATAGAGCACGAGATCGGCCTCGCGTGCGCCGTTCAGTTCATGACCCAGAAGTTCGACCGAGCCGTCCTGCACCTCGCGCAGGCAGCCCATCAGCGTCAGCACCGTCGTCTTGCCCGAGCCGGACGGCCCCATCAGCACGGTCAGGCTGCCAGGGCGCACCGTCAGGTCGACGTCGAACAGGGCCTGCTTGCGCGCTTCGCCCTCGCCGAACCAGTGGTTCAGCCCGGCAACGCGGATCGCCGGCACTTCGGCAACGGCGGGCAGGGCGGGATTTCTGGCCGGCGCATTCATCTCAGAAAAGGTCCGCCGGATCCGCGGCCGCCAGGCGGCGCGTGGCGATGGCGCCCGAGACCAGACAGGCGATGATGGTCCCGACGAACACGGCGGCGGTGGTCGCAAAGGTCAGTTCGACCGGCAGGCCGGTCATCGCGCCAAGCATTTCGTAAAGCAGCCAGGAGACGGCGATGCCGGGCACGAAGCCCAGAATGCCGAGGATCACCGCCTGCTCCAGCACGATTCCCAGGAACATGGACTGGCCGTATCCCATCGCCTTGAAGGTGGCATATTCGGCCAGATGGTCCGCCACGTCGGTCGACAGGATCTGGTAGACGATGACGATGCCGACGAGCACGCCGATGACGACGCCGAAGCCGAAGATGAGGCCGGTCGGGCGTTCGGTGGTCTGGTAATCCTGATCCTCGAGCGCGGCGTCCGCGAAGCTGCGCACGCGCAGGCCGGTGCCGTCGAATTGCGCCTGAAGCGCGGCGAGCACGACACCGGGGTCGGCGTCCGGGGCGATCTTGATCAGGATGTGGTCGGGCGCGCCGGTGGAGCGGTTCGGGAAGATGCGGTGGAAGGTCTGGTCGGAGACCAGCATGTAGCCGTCGCCGGCAAATCCGCCGCCCGCGGCGAAGCTGTCGATGGCACTCAGGGTCACGCCGCGCACCTCGAACCGCAGCGGATCGTCCGGCCCCAGCGTTTCGAGCGCCGAGGCATCCATGTTGCGGGCGAGGCGGTCGACCACGGCGCTGTCGCGCAGCCTGAGGCGCGGGGCGAAGGGCGCAAGCCCGGCATCGAGATAGTCGCCCTTTTCGGGGTCGATGCCGAAGGTGACGAACGCCGTCGAAGTCCCGTCGGCGCGCTCCCAGTCGGCGGTCGCGACATAGAACGGCATGGCGCTCTGGACGCCGGGCACGCCGAGCGCCTGGAACATGCGCTGGCGGGCGACATTGTCGCCTTCGGTCAGCGTGTTGGCGTTTTCGGCCGAGATCATGATGTCGGCGTTCAAAAGCCCGTAGGAGATCAGGATCGAATTGTTGAGCGAGCCCATGATGCCGAGCTGGACCAGCACCAATATGTTGGCGAAGGCGACGCCCGCCATCGCCGCCGCAAGGCGCGTTCTGGAGTGGATCAGCTGCAGCCAGCCGATCGGCAGACGGCCGATGAGCGCGCCCAGAAGAGCGGTCATGGCGTGGCCCGCGCGTCCGTTTCGATGCGCGCCAGCACTTCAAGATTGATGAAGCGGGCGGCGATCTGCGAGGATTCCTCGTCGAGATCGACATTGACGGTGATGACGCGCGCATCGGTGTTCGCCGCCGGATCGTCGCCGACGATGGTCTGGCGGCCGACTTCGAGGCCGATGTCGGCGACCGTGCCGGTCAGTTCGCCTTCGAACGCGTCGGCGGTCACGATGACGCTTTGACCAAGGCTGACGCGGCGGATGTCGGACTGGTAGATCTCGACCTCTGCCGTCATGGCGGAAATGTCGCCCAGATCGAGCACGCCCGACGTGCCCGGCTTTTCGCCCTCGCGCACATGGATGGCGATGACCGTGCCGTCGGCGGGCGCGCGGATGAACGCCTTTTCGAGATCGGCGCGGGCGCGCTCGAGATCGGCCAGCGCGGCGTCCAGATTGCGCTTGGCGACGGTGACATCAACCTGATCGTCGGTGCCGTTGCGCTCGTAGCGGCTTGCCGTGGCGGCCGCGCGCTCGACCTCCTGTGTCGCCTGATCGAGTGTAGACCGGCGCTGGTCGAGCGCTGCGCGCGTGACGATGCCGCGTTCGAACAGGGTCTGGTAGCGGTCGAACTCGGCCTGCGCATTGGTCAGCGCGGCCTGCGCCTTTTGCAGGCCCGCCTCGGCTTCGGCGGCTGCGCTTTCGGTGTTGCGCCGGGTCTGGGCGAGCGTCGCCGTGCGCACCTCGACATTGGCGCGGGCGGTGGCGACCGCCTGTTCGAGCGCGCCGCGATTGTCGAGCACGGCCAGAACGTCGCCGCTCGCCACCTGGTCGCCTTCGCGCACATTGAGTTCGGCAATGCGCGCATCGCCGGCGCCGAACGGCGGCGCCAGCGTGCGGATGTCGGTCTGCGGTACCAGCCGGCCAAGCCCGACGACCATCGGCACCGGCGCTGCCGCGTCACCTTCGGGCGGGCGCTCGACCGCGATCGCGATCGGCGTTTCGGTGCCGCCGCCGGGCGTCAGGCCGAAGGTCTGGAAGAAGCGCTGCAGGCCGGTCGGCTGGAAATACATGCCCAGAACGCCACCCGTCGGGATCAGCAGCAGGACGAGCGGCAAAAGGAAAATGGGGCGGAAGCGGCGTCGGGGCCGTTTCCTGTCCGCGTCCGGCGCCCGGTCGATCACTTCGAGCGGCAGAATGATTTCGCCTGCCGGGGCGTCCGCCGGCTTTTTCGTGTCGGTGTCGGCCATCGGTCTCGTCTTGACTTCGATCCTGGCGGCCGGGGATGTGCCGCGAGGCATTCGCCCGTGCCGCCGATTTGTACGACCCGGTACCACGGCTCACAAGGCCGGGCACGTTAAATCTGGGTCATGTTGGCCGTCGCGTCCGTTTACCGGCGCTTAACCACTTCTCCGAACGGCCCGTTCACCTTGCCGGCGTAGCCTCGCTGCGGGAGCGGACGTCCGAGGACGGAGTGGTGCGATGAGCGACAAACACGAACCGATTGGCGGATCGGCGCCTTGGCGCACCGGCGTGCGGCTGGCGGCCGTGGTTGCCGGCGGCCTGGCTTTGGCGTCGTGCAGCTTTCTCGACTGGGGCTTCATGGGCGGCGGGTCGAAAGCGCCGCCGACCGCCGTCGATCCCTCGCCGACGCGCTCGGTCTTCTCGCTGCCGCGGATGGGCTTTCCCGGCCTCGGGCTCGGCGGGCGCGGCGGCGTGATGTCGGCGAGCGAACGCCAGTGCCGGGCCGCGCTCAGGCGGCGCGGCGTCGAATTCACCGATCTGGCGCCGATCCGCGATTCGGCCGCCTGCGGCATCGACCATCCGGTGCGCGTATCGACGCTGGCGCGCGGGGTCACGCTCAAGCCGGCGGCGACGTTGAACTGCCAGACGGCGCTGGCCGCCGCCGAATGGCTGCAAAAGGATGTGGGCCCTGCCGCGCGCAAGCGCTATCTGACCGGCATCGCCGAAGTGAACAACATGTCGTCCTATTCGTGCCGGCGGATACGCGGGACCAGCCGCTGGTCCGAGCATTCCAGGGGCAATGCGCTCGATATCGGCTCGTTCACGCTGAAGAACGGCCATGTGATCGACGTGTCGCGGCAGAGCCTTTTCGCGATGCGGGCACGCGGCTTCCTGCATGCGGCGCGGGCTGGCGCGTGCGACGAGTTCTCGACGGTGCTCGGGCCGGGCAGCGATGCCGACCATGCCGATCATTTCCATTTCGATTTGCGCCAGCGCCGCACCGGCTATCGCCACTGCGACTGATCGCGATCAGGTCTCGGGCGGGATGGCGGTCGGCTTTCCGCTGCCGTCGAGCGCGACCATGGTGAAGCGCGCAAAGGTGACGCGCTCGGTGTCCTCGCTCAGATAGCGCTGCGCCCAAGCCTCGATATAGAGCACCATGGAGGTGCGCCGGACGCTTTCCACGCGGGCGTGGATCGACAGCGTGTCGCCGATCCGCACCGGGCTGCGGAACGCCATCTCGTTGACGGCCGCGGTGACCACGCGCCCGCGCGCGCGTTCGGCGGCGGCGATGCCGGCGGCCAGATCCATCTGCGCCATCACCCAGCCGCCGAAAATGTCGCCCGCCGCATTGGCATCGCCCGGCATGGCCAGCGTCCTGAGCGTCGGCGTGCCCGCCGGCGCGGACGGATCGGTGTCATTCATCGCAATCTCCCTTGCCGGCTTTTGGCCGATTGCCGCCGCTTTGTCACGCTTGCCGCCACCGGTTTTCAAAAAGCCGACGCGGCATGTCGCATCGGCAGAATTTTCCGCGGCCGGAGGCGCGTTTAGATGGCGGCCTGATGCCATGCCGGGGGAGGACAGGCCATGCCGCAGACAATCCGTGCCGCCGTCTGCCGCGCCTTCGGCGAACCGATGCGCATCGAAGATGTCACGCTCGCCGATCCGGGGCCGGACGAGGTGCTGGTCGCCGTCAAGGCGTGCGCCATCTGCCATTCCGACATCACCTATGCCGACGGGGGCTGGGGCGGCGATCTGCCTCTGGTGCTCGGCCATGAGGCGGCGGGTCTGGTCGAGGCCGTGGGCGACAATGTCAGCCATGTCAGGCCGGGCGATACGGTGGTCGTCACGCTGATCCGCGCCTGCGGCGCCTGCCATTATTGCAGCGCCGGCCGGGACTATCTGTGCGAGACGGTCTTCGATCTCGACCGGCGTTCGCCGTTGACCGACGCATCGGGCGCACCGCTCGGCCATGGCCTGCGCACCGGTGCGTTCGCCGAAAAGCTCGTCGTCGAGAAAAGCCAGCTGGCGCGCGTCGATCCGGCCATTCCCTTCGAGTCGGCGAGCCTTCTTGCCTGCGGTGCGATTACCGGCGTCGGCGCGGTGACCAATACCGCGAAGATGCCCCGGGGCGCCCATGCGGCGGTGATCGGCTGCGGCGGGGTGGGGCTGAACGCGGTGCAGGGCGCGCGCATCGCCGGTGCCGCCTCGATCATCGCCATCGACCTGTCGCGCGAGAAACTCGATGCCGCAGAACGGCTTGGCGCGACGGCCACCATCGACCCGATCCACGAGGATGCCGTCGACAAGGTGCTGGCGGCGACCGGCGGGCGCGGCGCCGACTTCGTGTTCGTCGCCTCGGGCGCGCCCGCCGCGCTTGAAAGCGCGGCCAGCTATGTCGGCAAGGCGGGAACTGTGGTGATCGTCGGCATGCCCCACAGCGATGTCACGATCGGCTACAACCCCTCCAATGTGGCAAGCTGGGGCCAGCGCATCCTCGGCTCGAAAATGGGCTCGGCCTGCGTGTGCCGCGACGTGCCGCATCTGGCCGGGCTTTATGGCGACGGGGTGCTGCAACTCGATTGGCTGGTTACCGCCCGCTACACGCTCGATCAGATCAACGAGGCGATCGCGGCGACCAGGGCTGGCCAGGGCCTGCGCAATGTGATCGTGTTCTGACCATGCCAACGATCACCGACATCGAGACCTTCATCGTCGGTACGCCGGAGGGCACGCCGGGCGGGCGCTACTTCATCTTCGTCAAGCTGACCGATTCGGACGGCGTCGTCGGCTACGGCGAAGCCTATGGCGCGACCTTCGGCCCCAAGACCATGGCGGCGATGATCGCCGACGCCGCCGAACGGCATCTGTTGGGCCGCGATCCGCACAATATCGAGGCGCTGTTCCGGCGCTGCTATTCGTCCGGCTTCACGCAGCGGCCGGACGTTTCGATGATGGGCTGTTTCTCGGCGCTGGAGATGGCCTGCTGGGACATTGTAGGCAAGCATGCGGGCCAGCCCGTGCACCGGCTGATCGGCGGCGCGGTGCAGACCCGGCTGCGCTCCTACACCTATCTCTACCCGGCCACCGGCTCGATCTATCCGGCCGAGACAGACGGCCGGAACGTCTACAACGATCCCGACATGGCCGCCGAGGCGGCGCTGCAATGGGTCGAGCGCGGCTTCACCGCGGTCAAGTTCGACCCGGCCGGGCCCTATACGATCCACGATCCGCACCAGCCGCTTCTGGCCGACATAGAGCGCTCGGCGGCGATGGTGGCCGCGGTGCGCGAAGCGGTCGGCGCGCGGGCGGACATCTTGTTCGGCACGCACGGCCAGTTCACGCCTTCGGGCGCGGCACGCATGGCGAAAGCCATCGAACCCTATGATCCGCTGTGGTTCGAGGAACCCGTGCCGCCCGACATGCCCGAGGCGATGGCGCAGTTTGCGGCGAAAACCACGATCCCCGTCGCGACCGGCGAGCGGCTGACGACCAAATACGAGTTCGCGCGGCTGCTGGCGCTCGGGGCCGCGCAGATCGTCCAGCCCGACCTCGGCCGTTCGGGCGGCATTCTGGAGACCAAGAAGATCGCGGCGATCGCCGAAACACATCACGCGCTGGTCGCGCCGCACTGCTATTGCGGGCCGATCGCGGCGGCGGCCAACATCCAGCTTGCCGCGACGCTGCCGAACTTCCTCATTCTCGAAGCGATCATGGACTGGACCGGCTTTCATGCCGATCTTCTCGACAGGCCGCTGGTGCTCGAGGATGGCGATACGCTGGTGCCGACCGGGCCGGGCCTCGGCGTGGCCCTGAACGAGGATGTCGCCCGCGCGCATCCCTATGAGGGGCCGGACCTGCATCTGGTGATGGAGGATGCACCGGTGCGCCCGTGACGGACGTTCAGGGACGGCGCGGCGGAGGCATGCTCCGCCGCGCGCTCATGACTTACTGGACGACGATCTCGGTGATCTCGTTGGTTGCATCATCGACGGTGATCATCACCGCTGCGCCTTCTTCAAGCGCGCTCAGATCGACGCCTTCGGCCACGGTCAGTTCCGAATCGTCCTCCAGGACAACGAGCCGGCTGTCGGCATCGACGCTCTGGATCACGGCTTCCATCTGAGCGGCGAAGGCGCCGGCAGTCGCGGCCAGACCGGCCGCAAGGGCAATGAAGAGTTTCTTCATGTTCATGACTTCCATTGGTGCACCCGGTCTCAGGAGGCTGCGGCGCAAACCGTCAGCGCTGCCGGGCCATGAATCAGTATGCGGGCAAATGTGGCGGAGCAAGCGGATTCGACGCCGTATGCGACGACGCAAGTCTCTGAAATCATTCATTGAAATTTGCCGTCCCCGAATCCCGCCCGGCGATTGTGGCGGACCGGTTCTGCCAGCTCTCCGGCGATGGCGCGGCGTGGCGCCAAGCCCATCGCGCCGGCGCGGTCGCCGCGGCTCCGGACGGGCTTTTTGCCGCCCGTCCGGAGCCGTCCCTTGGCCCGTCCGGCCTTACTCGACCTTGGTGACCTCGGTCAGCGTGGTGGTGCCGTCGGTGTAGACGACGCTGATCGTGTCGCCGGGCGCAAGGCCCGCCAGTTCGACCTCGTCGGCGGCGAGCCAGCTCGAACCGTCCTCCAGGACGATCATCCGGGTTTCCGGATCGATCGAGGCGATCACGCCCTGTCCCTCGCCGGCGATGGCGAAGATGGTCGAGGCGAGCAGGGCGCCACCTGCCAGTGCTGCGGTCAGTTTGTTGGTCATGGATCGTATCCCTTTCTGTCTCCCGTTGGTGCCACCGGCGCCGGCGGGGAAGGTGCCGTTTGCGCGGCGTGCCGGCGCTGGTGACGGGCTGAAACTGGCGAGCCGGCGGTGGCGGCGCAATTCACGTTCGGTTGCCAAAAGTCAGCAAAAACAACGACATAATTCGGCCATGATTGGCCGGCGCATGCCACAATCGCGTTCGGGCGCAATCCAAGTGGCGGTTCGGCCAGTCTTTTTTCGAAAGCGCTGCGGGCACCGAATGGGGCAGGCCTTGCGGCGCGCCGTGGCGGGCGCGGTAACGCGCCTTTGGCCGGGAGGCGAATTTGATCGCTGTCAGGGTTCGTGAACGGTCGAGCGGCGGGCCGGGCGGAGCATCGGCACCAGTTCGACGGCGAGAATCGCCGTGAAGATCAGCGCGCAGCCGACAATGCCGATCGCCGGAATGCGTTCGGCAAGGAACAGCGCGCCGAACAGTGCCGCAAAGGGCGCTTCTGTCGACATGAAGATCGCCGCTTGGGGCGCGGTGGTGTGGCGCTGGGCGACGGCCTGGATGGTGAAGGCGATACCGCCCGAGACGATGCCGGCAAAGGCGATCTCGGGCGCGGCGGCAACGATCAGGTCCAGCGATACGGGCTCGATGAACGGTGCGATGGTGCAGCCGATCACGCCGCAGACCGCAAATTGCGTGAAGGCCAGCGTGAAGGGGCGCGGCGCGCCCTTGACGAAGCGGCCGAGAGCGATGACGTGGCAGGCCCACAGGACCGCGCACAAAAGCGTCCACAGATCGCCCTCGGTGAGCCCGGACAGCGCGCCGCCCGACAGGAGCCAGATGCCGCCGAGCGTCAGCACGGCGGCGGGCCAGACCACCGGATGGGGAAACTCGCGCAGCGCCAGCACGACCAGCACCGGCACGAACACGACATAGGTGCCGGTCAGAAACCCCGAATTGGTGACCGTCGTCGTCAGAAGGCCGATCTGCTGGGCGGCGAGCGAGGCAAACAGCAATGTGCCCAGAACGCCGAAGCTGCCCCATTGTCGCGGTGTCAGCGGCGGGCTGCCTGCGGCCCTTGCGCGCCGGGCCTCCCACAAGGCCAGAGGCGCGACAGCCAGCGCCGCGGCAAAGAAGCGCACGCCGGTGAAGAAGACCGGCCCGATCGGGTCCATCGCCGTCGACTGGGCGACGAAGCCCATGCCCCAAACGGCACCGGTGACGAGCAAAAGGGCGTTGGCGGTCGCGCGCTGCATGGTGCGCCCGTGCCACGGCGGCGCCGGCCGGGCAAGCGGCAAACATGTCACCGTGACAAGCTTGCCAACGCCCCGGGCGCGCGGCACATTTCCGCCGATCACGGGATTGCGCGGTCAATGGCTCTTATCATGGCCGACGTGCAGCCTATGTTAGGGCCAGGAACAAACGAACGGGAGTTCACCCTTGCGTCAGCAGCCCATCCGATCGCCGTTCGGCGCTCTTGCCTGCCTTTGCATGGCCCTGGCCGGCCTTCTGGCAACCGCCATGCCGCTGCCGGCGGACGCCAGCCAGTTCAAGCGCATCCGCGACGTCAACGTATCGTGCAACGATGCACTGCGTTGCGACCTGTTCATCACCAATGCGCGCGTCACGCTGTTCACCGTCGGCTTCCGCCGGGCCGCGGCATTCGATGCGCCGGTCGCGCTTTACATGACGATGCGCGAGCCGCTGGCCGCCGGATCGGACGTGCGCTTTTCGATCGACGGCGCCGAGGTGCTGACGGTGCCTTCAGGCGCCTTTTCCTATCGCGCCGCGATCTCCGAATATTCCTATGCCAACCAGGACGAGGTGCGCGCGCTGTTCGGGGCCACCAAGGCCGGCGAGCGGCTTCAGGTGACGTTCCGCACCCGCTCGGGCCAGTCGACCGCGCCCTATTCGCTTTCGGGCGTCGTCGCCGGGGCGATCTTCATGGACGAGGTGCAGGGCCGGGTCGGCCGCGAGGACGCGCTGGCTGCGATCGGCGCGGTGCCGGCGCCGGCCGACGAAGGCCAGATGGCGGCGATGGATGCCGTGCCCGCCGGGTTGCGCCGCTATTATGAGGGCGAAGGCGCGCCATGCGCCGATTTTGACGGCACCGTGCCCGATCCGCTGGGCGGCTTTTCCGCCGATATCGACGACGAGGTGCGGCTTGTCGGCCTGCGCTGCGGCTCGGGCGGGGCCTACAACGCGCCGTTCGCCTTCTGGACCGAGATCGACGGGACCTATTACAGGCTGCCGCTGCCGGTGATGACCGATGACGGCCCCGGCGCGGTGATGGTCGCCTGGAACGCGATCTGGGACGCCGAGGCGCGGCAGGTCACATCCTTCTTCAAGGGACGCGGCATCGGCGATTGCGGCACCGTCACCAGTTGGAACGTCGGCGAGGTCGGCTTCGGCTATGGCTTCGTGCTCGCCGAAATGCGCGTCAAGGACGAGTGCGACGGCGTCTTCGACGAGACGCTGGAAAGCTGGGAGCGGGTCTGGCCGGCGGCCGGCGACAAGTCGTGACAGGCGACATCGGCGCGCGGCTGGCGTTCGTGCGCGAGGTGGAGCGGATCAAGGACACGCTGCGCTCGGGCATCACGGCATCGGGGCGCGCCGAGAGCGTTGCCGAGCATTCCTGGCGGCTGTGCGTGACGATCCTTTCCTTCGCCGATCTGCTGCCGGCGGAGATCGACCGGCTCAAACTGCTCAAGCTGGCCATCATTCACGATCTGGGCGAGATCTATGAGGGCGATGTGCCGGCGATCCACCAGAATGCGGACGATGGGCGCGATGCGCGCGAGCGGGCCGATTTCCACAAGCTGACGGCCGTGCTGCCGGCCGCGCTGCGCGACGAGTTCCGCGCGCTCTACGACGAATATGCCGCCGCCGGGACGCCCGAGGCGGTGCTCGCCAAGGGGTTCGACAAGCTCGAGACCATCCTGCAGCACACGCAAGGGGCCAACGCGCCCGATTTCGATTACCGGTTCAATCTCGCCTACGGCAAGGCGCGCACCGACGCCCATCCGCTGCTCGCCGAAATCCGGGCGCTGATCGATGCGGAGACCGAGGCCCTGGCCGACGGCCGCAAGGCGTGGACGGGGTAGGAGGTCAACCCTCTCCCCGCTTGTGGGGACAGGGAAAAGCGCTCACTCGATCGCGCCGGTCCAGCGGGTGAGGCGTGCGCGGTTGTTGCCGGCATCGGAATAGCCGACCTGCGCGCGGGCATAGGCGACAAGGCCGCTGGTGCCGTCGCCGAGATCGACGGCCAGGAACTGGTTGGTGTCGGGAAAGCGCATCGTGTCGGTCCAGGTGACATAGCGCAGCGCGCGCGGGTCGGCGCCGTCATCGACGCGCTCTTTGCGCTCGGGCTGCGTCTCGATGGCGGTGCCCAGCGCTGCGATCAACGCCTCGGGCGTCATGGCATAGACCGGCAGTTCGCCGTCGGTCTTGACGCCGTCGCACAGGCCGGGCGAGCACAGGAGCGCGTCGTTGGGCCGGCCGGCGCGCTGCGGCGCGGCCAGGTCGAACGGGCCCAGATCGGGATCGCCGGCGACCATCTGCCAGGTCTGCTCGCGACCGATCAGGAGGAATGCGCCGGTCGCCACGATGGCGAGCGCGACGATCAGCAGCAAAAGGCCGACGAACCAGTTCATGGCAAATTGTCCGGGATCGGGAGTGATTAGGATGCGGGATCGCGCACGATCCTTACGATCCGGCCGGGATCGGCGTCAATGGCCACCAGCAGCGAGCCGTCCGGTGCGATCTCGACGTCGCGGATGCGCCCAAGATCACCCTCGAACAGCTGCTCCTCGCCGATGATCGCGCCGCTTTCGTCGCGGTCGAGCCGCGACAGAAGCTGGGCCCGCAATGCGCCGACCAGAAGGTCGCCCTCCCATTCGGGAAACATTTCGCCCCGATAGACGGCGAGGCCCGACGGTGCGATCGACGGGTCCCAATAATGGAGCGGCTGCTCGAAGCCCGGCGCCGCGGTGCCCTGGCCGATGCGCATGCCCGAATAGTGGCGGCCATAGGAGATTTCCGGCCAGCCATAATTGAGCCCGGCTTCGGGCCGGTTGATCTCATCGCCGCCGCGCGCGCCGTGTTCGACCGTCCACAAAAGGCCGGTCTCGGGATCGATGTCGGCGCCCTGAATGTTGCGATGGCCCTTGGACCAGAGTTCGGGCGCAGCGCCCGGCTGGCCGACGAACGGATTGTCGGCGGGAATGGTGCCGTCGCGATTGATGCGGATCACCGCGCCGGCATGATCGCCCATCACCTGGGCGCGGGGCCGTTCGCCGCGGTCGCCGGTCGTCACATAGACCGTGCCGTCGGGCCAGAAACCGGTGCGCGAGCCGAAATGGCGTCCGCCCGAGGATTTGACGTTCATCGAAAAGATCGTCTCGGTTCCCTCGAGCGCCGGGTTGCCCGTCGTCTCGCCGGTCAGGACGCCTTTGGCCAGCGCCGTGCCCGAACCGCCCGGACCGGGTTCGGAGAAAGTGAAGAAGACCTCGCGCGTTTCGGCGAAATCGGGCGCCAACGCCACATCGAGAAGCCCGCCCTGGCCCCCGGCGGCGATGTCGGGCAGGCCGGAGACCGGCGCCGACAGCGTGCCGTCGCGGACGATCCGCATCGTGCCGGGCCGTTCGGTGACCAGAAGCGCGCCGTCGGGCAGGATCTCGACAGCCCATGGGCTCGAAAGCCCGGTTGCGAGGGTTTCGGTGCGAAGCGATATGCCGTCGGCGGTGGTGGCGGTGCGTTCCTGCGCGGCGGCGGCAGTGGCCGTCAGCGCGGTCGCGGCGGCGAGGAGGGCGGCGGACAAGAGGTTCGGGCGCATGATTTCTCCGGGCGTTGAGGCTCTGCCGATCATGTAGGCCGCATGCCTGCCGGACCAAGGGCGGCAGCCCGGAAAAAGGGTGCGTGGCAGCCTTGCGTCAGCGGGTGCGGCGGACCGGCGCGTTCTGCCAATCGGCGGAGAGCCCGCGCCAGAAGGCGAACGCGCCAGCGCTCATGCCGACCAGGCCGAGGCTCATCAGGGCCAGCAAGGCCTCGCGGCCGAAGAGCGGGGCGGGCAGGGTCAGTTGCGGCGCGGCCAGCATGGTCGCCAGCGCCGCTGCGTCGAGCGACGAGGTGTAGGTGGCGGCGTGTGCCGCCGACGACAGGCCGAACAGGGCGATCACGGTCGCGAACGCAAAGACGCCGGCGATCGCGGCGAACGCCTTGGCGCTCGATTGGCGCCATTGGGCGCGCCGTGCGGTGTAGTCCATGAACATGGTCCGTGCTCCCGGCGGGGCGTTGTCCGAAACTGCTATGGTCACGGATAGTTGCGCTTTGGGGCACGATGTGGATCGGATTGGGCCGCGCACGGGGAAAAAGTGCGGCGATTTCGTGGCAACACGCCTGTTTTTGCGCTCAGACCGCGTCCGGCAGCCACTCCAGCGGCACATGGCCCGGTTCGGCCGCAACCCGCTCGATCCAGCGGTTGACCGCCGGGAAACGCTCCATCTCGAACCCGCCCTTGTCGCCGGCCGAATGGGTGTAGGCGTAAAGGCAGATATCGGCGACCGACAGGGGGTCCCCGGCAAGAAATGGCGTGGCTTCCAGTTGCCGCTCCATCAGGCCGAGCGCCGCATGGCCCTTTTCGAGAAGCGGGTCGAGCACGTCCGGCGTGCGCAGATGAGCGCGGTCGTCATAGGTCAGGATGCCGGCGCGCACGGCAATCGCCGGCTCGTGGCTGTATTGCTCGAAGAACATCCATTGATGGACGAGCGCGCGGGCGTAGCGGTCGTCCGGCACGAAGCGCGTGCCGTCGCCGAGATAAAGCAGGATGGCGTTCGATTCGCGGATCGTCCGGCCGTCTTCCAGAACCAGCAGCGGCACCTTGCCGGCCGGGTTGATCGCACGGAATTCGGCGCTCGTGGTCACGCCCGAGCCCTGTTCGGCCGGCACATGGCGGAACGGCAGGCCCAGATGCGCCAGAAGCAGGCGCACCTTGTAGGAGTTGCCGGAGGAGGGCATCGACCAGAGAGTCAGCATGCGCGTTGCGTAGTCGCGGGCGGCGACCCTGTCAAAGCAGTTTTGGTGAAGCGGCGTTCAACCGCGTTGAACCGGCGCGCTCAGTTCCAGGCGGCGATGCGTCCGGTGTACGGTTCGTCGCGGCTGGCGGCGATCAGCGCGGTGAAGTCGCCGGGCGCGGCCTGCGGCGGGGCCAGTGCGAACCCTTGCAGGAAATGCGCGCCGGTGCGCCGGGCCAGCTCCACCTGGCGCATCGTCTCCAGGCCCTCGATGACGCAGCGAATGCCCTGGCGGCGGAACGTATCGACAATGCGCGACAGTTCATTGAAGCCGTCCTCTGAGTGCAGATGGCGGCGGGCGAGCGCGCCGTCCAGCTTGACGATGTCGGGCGTCAGCCGGGCGATGCGGTCGGGATCGGAAAAGGCGGCGCCGAAATCGTCGACCGCGATCAGAAAGCCGCGGGCCCGCAGCGCATAAACGAAATGGCGCAACGCGTCGGGCGCGGTCGCTTCATGCTCGGTGAACTCACAGACCAGATCGCGCGGCGAGATGTCCGCCTGACGCAGATCCTCGCCGAGGGCCGCGAGCGCGGGCTCGAAGGTGGCCGGCGCGTCGATCGCGGCGGGATGGAAGTTCAGGAACAGGCGCCTTGCGCCGTGCGGCAGGAACCTGGCGTTCTGGACGTGGACGTGGCGGATGAGCGCCTCGACGCTGCGCAGGTCGGCGGGCGCGATCTGGCTGAAATAGCTGTCGGGCAGAAGCGGCGTGTCACCGCGAAACGGACGGGCCAGCGCCTCGAAGGCGACCGGTACGATGCGATCGCCGTGGCAGCGGAAGACGGGCTGGAACGCCGAGCGGACGAGCACCATGCCGTCGACCGCGTTGAGCGTGCCGTCTTCATTGCGAACCGTGCGGCGTGCCCCGGCGGTGCCGTCGTTCTGTTTCGTCGTCATCAGTGCCGTCTCCGGGGCGCCATCATGTCAAGGTAAGCATTATTAACGGACGTGGTTAACGGAGTATTGCGCGATCGGCCGATATGGTTAACGCGATCGTCGCCGCGACCGGCTTGCGCATGCGCGTCGATGGCGCAATAAGTGCGCCGCCCGCGCCGCCTCGCGCCGGGCTGCCCAACGGAGTGATGACATGGCCTTTCTTTCCGATACGCTTGCGCGCGTGAAGCCTTCGGCGACGATCGCGGTTTCCAGCAAGGCGCGCGAGTTGAAGGCGGCCGGCCGCGACGTGATCGGCCTGGGCGCGGGCGAACCGGACTTCGACACGCCCGACAACATCAAGGCGGCGGCGGTCGAGGCGATCAATCGCGGCGAGACCAAATACACCGCGGTGCCCGGCATCATCGAACTGCGCGAGGCGATCTGCGGCAAGTTCAAGCGCGAGAACGGGCTGGACTACACGCCCGACCAGATCATCGTTGCGACCGGCGGCAAGCAGGTGCTCTACAACGCGTTTGCGGCGACACTGAATCCCGGCGACGAGGTGCTGATCCCGGCACCCTACTGGGTCAGCTATCCCGACATGGTGCTGCTCAACGGCGGCGAGCCCGTGTTCGTCGAAACCACGCTCGAGGACGGCTTCAAGCTGACCGCCGCGGCGCTGGAAGCGGCGATCACGCCGAAGACCAAATGGCTGATCTTCAACTCGCCGTCCAACCCGTCGGGCGCCGCCTATACGCGCGACGAACTCACGGCGCTGACCGATGTGCTGATGAGGCATCCGCATGTCTGGGTGCTCACCGACGACATGTATGAGCATCTTTGCTACGGCGACTTCACCTTCACGACGCCGGCGCAGGTGGAGCCCGCGCTCTACGAGCGCACGCTGACGATGAACGGCGTGTCGAAAGCCTATGCGATGACCGGCTGGCGGATCGGCTATGCCGGCGGCCCGGTCGAGCTGATCAAGGCGATGACCAAGGTGCAGGGCCAGCAGACGTCCGGCACATGCTCGATCGCGCAATGGGCGGCGGTCGAGGCGCTGAACGGGCCGCAGGACTTCATCGCCGAACGGCGCGCGGTGTTCGAGGAGCGGCGCGATCTGGTCGTCTCGATGCTCAACCAGGCGAACGGCATCCAATGCCCGATGCCCGAGGGCGCGTTCTATGTCTATCCGTCCTGCGCCGGGCTGATGGGCAAGACCGCGCCGAACGGCACAAAGATGGAAACCGACGAGGACTTCGTCACCGCGCTTCTGGAGGCCGAGGGCGTGGCGGTGGTGCACGGTTCGGCGTTCGGGCTGGGGCCGAACTTCCGCATCTCCTATGCGACCTCGACCGAGGCGCTGACGGAAGCCTGCGAGCGCATCCAGCGTTTTTGCGCGGCCTGCACCTGATCGGGCAGGACGCATTCACAGCGCTTTGGAACGAGGAACGGCAGCGTGCGGCGAGCACGCTGCCGTTCGGTCTTTTTTATGTTGTGATTGGCGCGGCTGGCTGAGAGGATCAGCGCCCCATCGATCATGGTGATCCCCCGCCGCGCGTCTTCCTGTTACTGGCTGGCGGGCCGCATGGTCAGGTATCAGCAGGTTACAACCGGTTACACGACACCTGTTACGCGGGCCGAATGCGGCCAGTGTTGCCGGCCTGCACTGGCATGACCGCGCCGGGCCGGTCTAAGGTCGGACGGGCTAATACGTTGGCACAGACGGGCGCATTGAAGATGGTCGGTACAGCGATGACAGCGCGTGCACTGGCGGCGTTTGCCGTGTTCATCGTGCTGGCCGGTTTCGCGCCGGCGCGGGCCGACAGCCTCTACGACCGCGCCTTTAAGGCCCGCCTGACCGACTATGCCGACCCGGCAACGCTGGGCGCCTTCGTCGGCCAAGCCGTCCGCACCGGCCAGTACGACCAGGCGATCTCGACGCTCGAACAGGTCATATTCCAGGACCCGGGCGATGCCGGCGCGCGGCTGACGCTGGCGCGCCTTTATTTCCATGTCGGCTCGTTCGATCTGGCGATGGGCCATGTCAACGAGGCGCTGGCGCTGGGCGTGCCGTCGCTGGAGGTCTCGCTCCGACAGCTCAAGGCACGCATCGAACGGGCCCGCCAGCCGGTGCGCGCCCATCTGGACGTGACCGCCGGCGGGCAGATCGTGCATCGGCGCGCGGCCTTCCCGACCGGCTTTGCGGCCGGCACGAGCCAGACCAATGTCGGCGGCTATGCGATGATCGACGGGCGGGTCGTCTTCGATCCGGACACGGCGACCCGCGACCTCGTCCTGCTGGATGCGGGAATATCGGTCGACCGGCCGTTTCTCGACACCGATTTCAACGGCACGGGCGACGGCTTCACCGCGCTTGCCGGCCATGGCGCGCTGACCCTGTCCAAGGGTCTGCCGGACGCCATCGACACGCTGCGCGCCGATCTGACGCTGTTCGGCGACTATGAGGCTCTGGGCGGTGGCCGCGACAAGCGCGAACTGGGCGTGCGCACGCGCATCGGCTTCCGGCCGAGCGTCGAGACGCAGATCTATCTGGATGCGTCCTATGGCTGGCTGGGCGAATCGCGCGCGCTGTTCGCCGACGACCAATGGTCGGTGGGGGTCGGCGCGCGCTATCGCATCGCGCCGGGCTGGACGGCGGACGGGTTCGTGCGGCACTACCAGCGGCGCGGCACGGTGCCGGCGGCGGTGCTCGGCGGCACCGCATTCGGCTACCGGACGGACGGAACCGAGGGCGGGGCGGCGCTGACCCATCTTCTGCATGTGTTCGAGGACGGTCGCGCCTGGTTCCAGACGCTTGCGGCCAGCTATGCCGACGACACGATCCTCGATTATGGCGCGGTCGGCGCCGGGCGCGGCGCGCTGGTCAAGGGCCGGCAGGTCTGGCGCGTCGATTGGGATCACACTGTGCAATTGAGCGCACAGGGGCGCCTGCGTTTCGGGGTAGGCTATCATCACGAACGCATCGGGCCGGGCGGCACCGGTTCCCGGACAGACGCATGGACCGGCCGGCTGCGCTACACGTACCGGTTCGACTAGGATGCCCGCCATGAGACCACATTCGCGCACGATTGCCGCCGGCCTCGCCGCCCTGGCAGCGTGCGCGGCGATGCCCGCGGCGGCGCAGACGGTCGGCACGATGACCGCCGAACGCGCGGCGGTGACCCGCGATGGCGGACGGGTGCGGGCGGGCGATCCGATCGCGCTGGGCGACCGGCTGCGCAGCAATGCGTCGGGCGAGGGGATCATCGTCTTCCAGGACGAATCGAGCGCCCGGCTCGGCCCAAATGCCGACCTGACGATCGACAGTTTCGTCTACGATCCGCAGCGCCGGAACGGCACGGTGCGCCTGTTGCAGCGCGGCGGCACGGCGCGCATCTTCGGCGGCCAGATATCCAAGCGCGGCCGGTCCGAGGTGCGCACGCCGCATATCGTGCTCGGTCTGCGCGGCGGCATCGCCGACGTGACCGTCGGGCCCGGCGGCTCGTCGGGGACGCTGCTCGCTGGCACGATGACGTGCGAAGCGGGCGGCGAGCGCCGTACGGTGACCAATCCGGGCTTTTCGTGCGTGTCGGACGGATCGGGCGTGCAGACCGTCCGGCTTGGCGGCGGCGACAACCAGTTTGTCGATCCGGCGGGCGGGCAGGGCGGTAGCGGTTCGCGGACGGTGTCGAACCATTGCGCCTCTGAGGCGGGCATGGGTTCGCCGGCCTGCGCGACGCGGGACGGCCGACTTCCCGGCCCGCAATCGGGTTTCGGCGCATCGTCGGCCGGCGGCGCGCCGGGCGGGTCTCCGCCCCCGCCGCCCGAGCCCCCGCCACCTCCGCCGGAGCCGGACCAGCCCGATCCGCCGCCCCCGCCACCTCCTCCGCCGCCGCCCCCGCCGCCGGGGCAAACGACCGCCGATCCGGTTGCCGACTGCATCGCGGCGGGCGGGTTCTGGGATACCCAGACGGCGACCTGCGGTCCCTGAGCGGAGATGGGGTCAGTCCGGCTGAGCCATCCCGTTGCGGTCGCCGCGCTCGCCCTGGCGGTCGTCCTCGCCGCCATGGCGCCGTTCGGTGCGCTGCGCGAGCGCGGGTTCGATCTCTACCAGACGCTGTGGCCGGGCGACGTGCCGCTCGACCGGGTGGCGATCGTCGCCATCGACGAGGCGAGCCTTGCCGCCGAGGGGCGCTGGCCGTGGCCGCGCGCGCGGATCGGCATGTTGGTCGAGACCATTGCCGAAAGCGGTGCGGCGGCGATCGGGCTCGATCTCTTGTTCCCCGAGCCGGACGCTTCTGCCGATGGCGCTGCCAGCGATGCGGCGTTCGCCCAAGCCCTGACGCGGACACCATCCGTGCTGGCGATGACGCTCGCCGCCGATGCGCCGCCGGTGCGCGCCGAACCCAAGGCGGGCTTTTCGTTCATCGGCGCGGGCGCGGACGCGTTCGATCGGGGCTATGGCGGCGGCGTTGCACCGATCGCGCCGCTCGCGGACGCCGCAGGCGGCCTCGGCGTCATACGCTCCTTTGCCGATGCGGACGGGCGGATGCGGGCTATCCCGCTCGTCTGGGCCGAACAGGGGCCGGGGGCGCCGCTGCGCCATTGGCCGGCCTTTTCGGTGGAGATGCTGCGCGTCGCGCAGGGCGAAGCGGGTCTCGCGGTGCGCATGGGCGGCGCGGGCGACGATGCGTTGCGGGTCGGCGGCGCCATCGTGCCGCTCGGCGACGGGCGGTTGCGGCTGATCGACGTGCCGGCTTCGCCGATGCGCGTGTCCGCCGCCGACCTTCTCGCCAATGGCACCGACTCGGCATTGGACGGCCGGATCGTCGTGCTGGCGGTCGATGCGGCCGGGCTCGACCGCTACCATCTGACCGCGCGCGGCGAGTTGCGGCTTGGCGCCGATCTTCATGCCATCGCGGTCAGCCAGATGCTGGCGGGCCGGTTCCTGCTCGAAATGCCCGGCGCGCGGCTGGCCGAGTTCGCGCTTCTGGCGGTTGGCGGGCTCGCCATTTTGCTGGCATTGGCGTTTCTCGCGCGACGGCCTGCGCTGGCCGCCCTGACCGCGCTGGGCATGATTGCCCTGCCGCCGGCGATCGGTTTCGCCGCCTATGCGAACGGGCTGCTGATCGATTGGACCCAGCCGTCGGCGGGGCTTTTTTTCGTCGCGCTGGCCGGTGGATACGGGCTCTACCGGCAGGCCGAGCGCCGCCGCCGGACGCTGCAGACCCAGTTCGCGCAGTTCCTGTCGCCGGAGATCGTGCGGCGGCTGGCCGAAACCGACGCGCGCGCCGCGCTGGCCGTCGAGGACCGGCCGATCACGGTGATGATGGTCGACATTCGCGGCTTCACCGCGCTCACCGGGAGCTGGCCGGCGGACAAGACGGTCGCCGCGCTCAACCATTTCCTCGCCATCGCCAATGCGGAGATCTTCGCGCGCAACGGAACGATCGACAAATATCTCGGCGACGCGGTGCTCGCCTTCTGGAACGCACCGGTGGAACAGCCCGGCCATGCCGATCTGGCGCTTGAGGCGGCGCAGGCCATCGTCGCGCGGGTCGAACGCGAGAACGCATCACTCACCACAAAGGGCCTGCCGGCGCTGTCGGTGGTCGCCGCGGTCGAGACCGGCACCTGCTCGGTCGGCAATATGGGCACCGCCGACCGCGTCGATTTCACCGCCATCGGGCCGGCGGTGAACATGGTGTCGCGGCTCGAACAGCAGTGCAAGCAGCTTGGCGAACCGGTGCTGGCCGGGCCGGCCTGCGCGGGGGCGGCGAGCGGGGCCATGCGGCGGGTCGCAACGGTAAATCTGCGCGGCATTGACGGGCCGACCGAGGTGTTCGCACCGCAACAATGACCGGCCGTCCGTGCCGGACTTGTTAATTGAACGGTATGCAGCGATCTGTAGGGTGTCGCGAATGGACGGCCGAAACAGTGGGCAACGGGACCGGATGGACAGGACGGAGATCGACCGGGACGCATGGCAGCGGCTTCCGCTGGCGCGGGTGCCGCGGCGCGGACCGACGCGCGGCAAGAACGCGCAGTTGCGCGCCAAGCTGAGAAGCCTTGTCGCCTTCGTCTATCCCGACGAGGACGCCGATGCGCTGGTGCAGTCCATGTGCGACGCGTTCTGGCCGGACAATCTCAAATCGCGCCAGCGCGGCCGCCAGCCGGGCAACACGCTGTGGTCGGAAGAGGACGCGATCGTCATCGCCTACGGCAACAGCTTCGTCGACGGCACGCACAAGCCGCTCGACCTGCTGAACGATTTCATGCACCGTTACATGAGCGGCACGGTCAATGGCGTGCATATCCTGCCGTTCTTTCCGTTCACTTCCGATGACGGGTTCGCGGTGACCGACTACCGCGCGGTCAATTCGGCGCTCGGCGACTGGGACGATATCCGCCGCATCGCCGCCGATTTCTCGCTGATGTCGGATCTGGTGCTCAACCATGTCTCCAGCCAGAGCGCATGGTTCAACGAATATCTGCAGGGGCACGAGCCCTATGACGGCTTTTTCGTGGAAGCCTCGCCCGAGGACGATCTGAGCCAGGTGGTGCGGCCGCGCGCCCACGATCTGTTGCGCGAGGTGGAGACCGCCAAAGGCACGCGCCACGTCTGGTGCACCTTCTCGCACGACCAGGTGGATCTCGATTTCGCCAATCCAGAGGTGCTGCTCGAATTCATCCGGATCATGCGGCTGCATGTCGACAATGGCGTGCGGATCATCCGGCTCGACGCGGTCGCCTTCATCTGGAAGCAGGTGGGCACGCCGTCGATCCACATGCCGCAGACCCATGCGATCGTCCGGCTGATGCGGGTTCTGGCCGATTATGCCGCCGAGCCCATCGTGCTCCTGACCGAGACGAACGTGCCGAACACGGAGAACCTTTCCTATTTCGGCAACCGCAACGAGGCACACGCGGTCTATAATTTCCCTCTGCCGCCCTTGGTCCTGCACGCCATGTGGTGCGGCTCGTCCGAGCTCTTGAACCGCTGGCAGATGGCGATGCCGCCGGCGCCGCTGGGCTGCGCATACCTCAATTTCACCGCCTCCCATGACGGGATCGGCGTGCGCGGCGGCGAGGGACTGATCACCGAGCCGGACCTCGAACGGATGACCGAGACGGTCGAGGCGTTCGGCGGCAAGGTGTCGATGCGAGCGATGCCAGACGGCACGCGCCGGCCCTATGAACTCAACATCACCTTCTTCGACGCGATGGCCGGCACGTTCGCCGGCCCCGACCAGTGGCAGGAAGAGCGCTTCCTGTGCAGCCAGACCATCCAGATGGCCCTCGAAGGCATGCCGGCCTTCTACATCCATTCGCTGATCGCCACGCACAACGATCAGGCCGGGTTCGAAAAGACCGGCCAGAACCGGGCGCTGAACCGCAAGCGCTGGGACTATCCGGAACTGCGGGCGCTGCTCGACCGGCGCGAGGGCGACAACGTCCATGCGCGCATTCTCGAACGGCTTTCGGCGCGCATCCGCATCCGCTGCGCGCAGCCGGCCTTCCACCCCAATGCGACGCAGTTCACCATGCAGTTCGGGCCGAAACTGTTCGGCTTCTGGCGGCAATCGCTGGACCGCGACCAGTCGATCTTCGCCATCCACAATGTCAGCGCCGAAAAGGTGACGATCCCGGTCGGCGCGATCAATCTGATCGGCGGCGACCACTGGACGGACCTGTTGTCGGGAGAACATGTGCGCGCGCACGGCACCGACGTTCTGGCCGGCGACCGGGCGCGCTCCAAGGGCGACATCGGTTTTGCGCCCTATCAGTGCCGCTGGATCTCCAACCGGGCCTGAGGCGCCGTCTTTCTACCGCGCCACCACGTCGACGCGGCGGTTGAGCGCCTTGCCGTCGGCGGTGTCGTTGCTGGCGACGGGCTCAGCCTCGCCGATGCCCTGCGGCGTCAGACGATCCGCATCGATGCCGCGTTCGGTGAGCCATGCAACCACCGAGCGCGCGCGCCGGTCCGACAGGTCGAGATTGTAGCTGTCCTCGCCGTCAGCGTCCGTGTGGCCCTCGATGACGACGTTCAGTTCGGGCGCGCTTTCGAGCGCCTCGGCAAGCTGTTCGAGCGCGGCGGCGGCGGACGATTTGGGCACATCGCTGTCATGGTCGAAATGGATGCCGTAAATGCGCGCCTCGCCGGTTTCCTCAAGCGCGGTGACGATCGGGTTGGCGGGTTCCGTGGCGCTGCAGGGCGTCGTGGTTCCGTCCGGGGCGGGCGGTCCGCCCCAGGCGCTGCGGCTGCGCTGACGGTAGCGCACGCCGGCGAGCGCGCCGGTGCTGTCGATGGTGGCGAGCGCGGTGCCGGTGATGCCCTGGTCGGAGGTCCAGTTGAGCCGCGCGACGCCTTCGTCGACCGCGCCCGACAGCGTGCCGTTGGTGCGGCCGCCATTGTCCAGATAGCAACCGCTGACCGAGCTGCCGTCCTGCCGAAGCTCGATGAAATCGGCGCGGCCGCTCTGGAAGATGCCGGTGAAGCGGCCCTCTTCGTCCGGTGGGGTGACCGCGCCATGGGCGATGGCTTCGGCAAAATAGACCCAGGCGGCGTCGGCGCCGATCGGGCCGTCGACGGTGAAGCGCAGCCAGCGCACGGGCGTATCGATCGTGCTCGCCGCCATGGTTGCGCCTTCCGGCCCTGCCTCAAGGGTCGCCATGGGCGCGAACCCGGTGCCCGGGCCTTCCGCCGAGGCTTCGACACGGACAGGGCCGGCCGAGCCGCCGGCGACGCCGCCGGGCCGCTCGCCGGCGCCATGGATGCCGACCGCTTCTATCGTGGCGGGGGCGACCAGTTCGAAGACGAACGTATAGGGCGGCGGGTTCTTCGCCGTGCCGGTGCTCCAGTTGCTCGCCGGATTTCCGTCGGTCAGCGCCAGCGCGGCGTTGGGATCGACCGAGGCGGAGACCAGAACCGCGCCCTTGGCGAGCGTCAGAAGATCGTCCGGCGGCGGCGCCTCCTGCGCCAGGGCCGTCATTGCCATCGCCGACAGGCCCAGGGCCCATCCCGTCATTGTCGCCGCGTGCCGCACATCGCCCTCCTGCCGCCGGGACCATCTTGAGACGCTAGCGGTTGGGCGGCATCGCGGCAAGCGGGGGGGGGTGGGCCACCAAGGGCCGGCCCCACTCCCTCACAGCAAACTGTCCGGCATCTTCTGCTCCGCCGCGGTGTTGGCGCGGCGGAAGACCAGCGTGACGAAGGTCGACACGATCACGATGAACAGCGAATAGAGCGCCGGCACGGCCATGACCGCCTGCTGCTGTTCGGCCGGAAACGAGAAGATGACGATGGCGATCGCCAGCGGCCCGTTCTGGATGCCGGTCTCCAGCGCCACGGTGCGCGCATTGCGCGGATGCAGCCTGAGCGCCTTGGCGAAGAAATAGCCGATCGTGATGCCGACAAGGCCCAGGCCGATCGCCGCGACATAGGTCGATGGCGTCGTGTCGCGCAGGAACTGCCAGTTCTGCGGCACCCAGGTCGCCATGATGAAGACGATGAAGAACGCCGCCAGGATCGAGCCGCAAAACTCGATGACGGCGCCGGCATTGGCGTTCAGCTTGCGGATGCCCATGCCGATGGCGACCGGAACCAGCAGAACGATCAGCACGGCGACGATGTCCTCGCGCGGGATTTGCAGGTCGAGCGCGGCCGCATAGAGAAGAAGGATCAGCGGGATCATCACGACGCCCGCGACGGTCGAGGTGACCGTCATCAGGACGCTCAGCGCCAGATTGCCCTTGGAGAAATAGGTGAAGATGTTGGAGGTGGTGCCGCCGGGCATGCAGGCCATGATCAGGATGCCGATGGCGATGGTTTCGGGCACGGCCAGCGTCAGCGCCAGGACGAAGCCCAGAAGCGGCATGATGCCGTACTGGCTGATGACGCCGATGGCGAGGCCATAGGGGCGGCGCAGCGCCAGATAGAAGTCGCGCGGCGTCAGCGAGGCGCCCATGCCGAGCATGATGATGGCGACCATCAGGCCGAGCAGCGTTTGCGTGAACTCATCGACCATTTGGGCTTACTCCGCTGCCAGTTGCGCCATCTGTTCGGCGCGCAGTTCTTTTCGAAGGATCTTGCCGACATTGGATTTCGGCAGTTCGTCGCGGAATTCGACCAGCTTGGGCACCTTGTAGGCGGTCAAATGTTCCTTGCAGAAGGCGCGCACGGCGTCGGTGTCGAGGCCCGGATCGGCGCGGACGATGAACGCCTTGACCGCTTCGCCCGCCGCATCGTCGGGCACGCCGATCACCGCCGCTTCCAGCACGGCCGGATGGCCGGCAAGCACGTCCTCGATCTCGTTGGGATAGACGTTGAAGCCGGAGACGACGACCATGTCCTTCTTGCGGTCGACGATGCGGACATAGCCGTCCTCATCGATCACGCCGATATCGCCGGTCAGGAACCAGTCGCCGGCCATGACCTTTTCGGTCTCGTCGGGTTTCTTCCAGTAGCCCTTCATGATTTGCGGTCCGCGCGCGCCGATCTCGCCGGTTTCGCCGATCGGCAGGCGCTTGCCGTTGTCGTCGAAGCAGGCGATCTCGGTCGATGGCACGGGAATGCCGATCGTGCCCTCGCGCGCCTTGCCCAAGGGTTCGAACGTCAGCACCGGCGAGGTCTCGGTCAGCCCGTAGCCCTGCAGAACCTCGGTGCCGGTGATCTCGCGCCAGCGGGCGGCGACCGAGGATTGCAGCGCCATGCCGCCGGCGCCGGCGAATTTCAGGTGCCGGGGCGGCGTGTCGCGGAACCAGATCTCGTTGGTGAGCCCGTTGAAGAGCGTGTTCACGCCGCTCATCCAGGTTACCTTGTAGTTCTCGAAGGCGCGCTTCAAATTGGACAGGGGTCGCGGATTGGGGATCAGAATGTTGCGCCCGCCAAGCCAGTAGAACGCCAGCAAATTCACCGTGAAGGCGAAGATGTGATAGAGCGGCAGCGCCGTCAGCACCACTTCCTCGCCCTTTTTCAGATCGCCGCCCAGAAGCTCCATGGCCTGTTCCATGTTGAGGATCAGATTGCCGTGGGTGAGCATGGCGCCCTTGGCGACGCCGGTCGTGCCGCCGGTATATTGCAGCACGGCGATGTCGTCGTGGGTGACCGGCTGATGGTAGGCATCGACCTCGACATGGTCCCTGGCGATGTGGCTGCGGCCGGCGTCGAGCGCGTCGGGCAGGCGCAGATGGGCGACCTCGACGGGCTTGACCGACTGGTCCCAATATTTCTGCACGAGACCGACAATGCCGCGCGGCATGACCGGGAAGAATTCGGCGATGCGGGTGACGATCACGTTGGGGATCGGGTGGCCGCGGGTGGCGGCGGGGATCTTGTCGGCGAACATGTCGACGATGATCAGCGCGTGGGGCTCGGCGTCGGTGAACTGCCGCTCCATCTCCTCGGCGGTGTAGAGCGGGTTGACGTTCACCAGAACGCAGCCGGCCTTCAGGATACCGAACACGGCGACCGGAAAGCTCAGGCAGTTGGGCATCTGCACGGCGACGCGGTCGCCGGCCTGAAGCCCGGCCACCTCGCGCAGATAGACGGCCAGCGCATCGGACATCTCGTCGACCTGGGCAAAGGTGAGCGTGCCGTTCATGCCGTTGGGCAGGCAGCAGGTAAACGCCTTGGCGTTGCCATAGGTCTCGGCGACCGAGCGAATCAGATCCGGCAGGTTGCGATAGGATGCGGCCTCGATGTCGGTGCGGACGCCAGGTCCGTAAAATGCCGTCCACGGCCTGTCCGGTTGAGCCATGTTCCTCCCCAATATTGCTCCCGTTGCACGGTCTTTTGGCCGTGAACCCGCGAAGGTGGAGCATCAACCGAGATTTGCGCAACTTATTTTTGAGTTTGGCGGGAAGGTTTTTGGGGAGGGGTGGCGCCGGTTGGTCATTCAGAGCGGGCGTGCCCTTGTTCGTTGACTGACGCGGTTGCTGCCCTGGCGGTCGCATTGCCGCGACAGGCGCTTTGCCGAGCGCGGATTTTCCGGCCAGGCATGCGGCGCGTCCTTGCCACGGCGAAGGATGCCGACAGGGGCATGCCGGTCAACGCATCACGCCCGGTCGGCGAAGATCGCGACCATGGCCGCGACGATGGCTTCGGGCGCATCTTCCTGTACCAGGTGGCCCGCCTCGGGCACGGCGACCAGCCGGCCGCCTGTCAGCCTTTCGGCCAGCGCATGACCGCGTTCGATCGGGATCCATGTGTCCTGCTCGCCCCAGAGCAGCGTGACCGGAAAACCGGCGGGGCCGTAGCGCGGCTCGACCTCGTCGGTGAAACGCCGGTCCATCTGGGCGATCTGGCTGTAGAAGGCCGCTTGTCCGGCCTTGCCGAGCCAGGGCGCCATGTGGACGGCCAGCGCGTCTTCGTCGAGCGGCCGATGGGCGGCGCCGGCAATGTAGGTGGCCAGCAGCGCTTCATGGGCATAGGCGGGCAGTCCGGCAAAGGCGGCTTCATGTTGCCGGACATGGGAGACGAAGGGCGAGCCCCACGGCGCGACGGCGACGGGATCGACGAGCGTCAGCGTCCGGTAGGCCAATCCGTCGAGATAGTGCGCGCGCAGCGCCGTCGCGCCGCCGAAATCGTGGGCCAGCACGTCCGGACGGTCGAGTTGCCATTCGCCGAACAGTGCCGCCATGAGGCCGTTCTGCACGCCGAGGGAAACATCGAGGCCGGCGCCCTTGTCCGAGGCACCATAGCCGATCAGGTCGAACCAGTAGACCGTCCGGTGCCGCGCCAGAAGCGGTGCGATTCGGCGCCAGACCTGCGAGGAAAAGGGCGTGCCGTGAACCAGCACCAATGGCGGCCCCTCGCCGAGGCGACCCCAGGCGATGCTGGCGCCGCGATGTAGGAAACGGTTGGGCAGGTCGAGCACGGACATGAGCGGCACTCCCGGATTGTCAGGCTTTGGCTGCCGTTACCGAGCATTGAACAGCCGTTTCGGCCAGCCAAAAACGCTGAACGGTCCTTTAAGCGCGATTGACCGTGTTGGCCGCCGATACCGGGTCAGACCGCGGCGGGTTGTCTGTGTAGAGGTCGGGCGCCCCTATCCGAACTCCTCATCGTCCGCCTGCACCGCCTCGAACAGATCCCGCACCAGGTCCGGGTCGGCGGCCTGGACGCGCGACCAGGCGGGAATGAAGGGCGTCTCCATCGGGTTGTCGAGGAAGGTCTTGCCCGCATCGACGATGTTGCCGGCGAACAGCTCGACCGCGCGCTCCTCCTTGTGCCGGTCGACATGCAGGCCGTTCATGCGGGCGTCGTTGTAATAGGCTTCGACGAAGTCGAGCGCGGTGCGGTAGTAGCTCGCCTTGAGCGCGCGGAAGGTCTCCTTGGAGAACACCGTGCCGTCGGTCGCCAGCTTCCGGTAGAGCGCCTTGCAGATGTCGGTCGACATGCGCGACAGGCCCTTCTTGGCATCGTCCTCGGACAAAGGCTGGTGCTTGTGGTCATAGGCGTCGGAAATCTCCACCTGACAGACCGCCCGCGGGGCGAGATTGCGCCATGCTTCGGACAGCGTGCCGATCTCCAGCCCCCAGTCGGACGGGATGCGCATGGCCGGCAGGATCGAGGTGCGCATGGCGAATTCGCCGGCGAGCGGATAGCGGAACGAGCGCAGATAATCGAGATAGTCGCGTTCGCCGATGGTCTTGCGCATGGCTTCAAGCAGCGGTGCGACCAGAAGCCGGCTGACGCGGCCGTTCATCTTGCCGTCGGCGGTGCGGGGGTAATAGCCCTTGCAGAACTGGTAGGCGAATTCGGGGTTGGCGACCGGATAGACCAGCCGCGCCAGCATCTCCTTGGAATAGGTGAGGATGTCGCAATCGTGCAGCGCGATCACGTCGCTTTCGGCGCGCGCCAGCGTGTATCCGATGCAATACCAGACATTGCGGCCCTTGCCGGGCTCGGTCGGCGACAGGCCGGCGCTGGCCAGGCGCTCGTCGATGGCGCGCAGGCGCGGCCCGTCGTTCCACAGAACCGAGTGGGGCAGTTCGAGCCGGTCGAAGAACTTGCGCGCGGCCTTGTATTCCTTCCTGGTCGCGCGATCGAGGCCGATCACCACATGGTGGACGAACTTGACCGTGTTGAGTTCGTCCAGAATGGCGGGCAGGGCGGGGCCTTCGAGTTCGGAATAGAGCGAGGGCAGGATCAGCGTCACCTTCTGGCGGCCGGTGATGGTGATCAGTTCGCGCTCGAGATCCTCGGGCGTGCGGGTGCGCAGATTGTGAAGCGTGGCGACGGCGCCGTTCTGGTGAAAATCTGCCATGGGTCCGATCGCACTCCGGTTACACTTGCATTGTTCAGGCGCCGCCCGCCTGGGGCCAGGCCGACACTAGCGGCAGCACGGCGTCATTCCAACCGGCGGGGCCGGGTTCGGCGGTGCGGCTGATGGTGCCATCTGTCTCGCCGGCAAGGTGCGGCAGAGGCGTGCCGTGCGGGTTGGCGACGATGAAGGCGCGGTCGGCCGCCTGAAGCATCTCGGTGTCGTTGGGCGCATCGCCGAGCGCGACGATGAACGGCAGGCGGGCGCCGAACAGGGCGGCGGTGATCTCGGTCATGCGTTCGGCCTTGGTGCCCCCGAAGGAGAGCGTCAGGAAGCGGCCGCCGGACCGGGCCTTGACCCCCATTTCCGCCAGCGCTTCGACGAAACGCGCCTTGTCGCCGTCCGTTCCCGCCCAGAGGCCCGGCTCGGAAAAGCGGCGTTCGGCGGCCAGCCGCGCGCTGCGGTCGTCGAGCCCGGTCGCGGCGGCGATGCCGACGGTGCCCAGATCGCCGAAGCCGGAAAAATGCCGGCGCAACCTGGCCGGCACGCGGTCGAGCGCAGCGCGCAGCTCCGCATAGCGGGCTTGCCCGTCGCCAGCGTCTTCGCCCTCGGCGGGCAGGATGCCGGCGCCGTTCTCAACGACGGCCGGGCAATGCGCAAAGCCCAGCCCGGCCCGCAGCGGCGCGATCTCGGCGGCGGTCTTCGATGAGGCGAGGATGAGCGGGATGGCGCGCTCACGCAGGGCGGCGAGCGCCGGTTCCGCCGGCCGCCAGTCATAGCTCTCATGGTCGAGCAGCGTCCCGTCCAGATCGGAGAACACGATGAGCGGGCGGTCGGGCGCGGCGGCGGGCATGGCGGTGAACAAACGCAACTCTGTTACAGGGATGCGACAAGGCTAACACTTTTTGTGCGCCGCACCCAAGGCCGGGCCGCGCGAAAGCCGGACGTGCTTGTGCCGGCGGCCGGAGCGCCCTATGGATCGGGCCGTTGCCAACCCGCCGCGTGTATCAATGTCCGTCGTTCTTGAAAATGTGCACAAGAGCTTCGGCGCCGACCGGGCGGTCGCCGGCGTTGATGCCGAGATCGCGACGGGCGAATTCTTCTGCGTCCTGGGTGCTTCGGGTTGCGGAAAATCAACGCTTCTTCGGCTGATCGCCGGGCTGGAAATGGCCGATCAGGGCCGGATCGCGCTCGGCGGCCAAACCATGTCCGGTCCGGACCGGCATGTACCGCCGGAGGATCGCCGGACCGGCTTCGTCTTCCAGTCCTATGCACTATGGCCGCATCTGTCCGTGCGCGACAATGTCGCCTTTCCCGGAGAAGCGCAGGGGCTTGGCAAGGCCGAGGCGCGCCGGCAGGCGATGGACCATCTTGAAACCGTGTCGCTGACCGGGTTCGCCGACCGCAAGCCGGCGGCCCTTTCGGGCGGGCAGCGGCAGCGCGTGGCGCTGGCGCGGTGTCTTGCCGGCGGCGCCCGCACGATCCTGATGGACGAGCCGCTCGCCAATCTCGACCCGCATCTGCGCGCGGTGATGGAAGAGGAGCTGACGCGCTTTCACCGCGCCTCGGGCGTGACCACCGTCTACATCACCCATGACCAGCGCGAGGCGATGGCTGTCGCCGACCGGGTGGCCGTGATGGAAAAGGGTCGATTCCTACAGGTCGGCACGCCGCGCGAGATTTACGAGCGGCCGGCCAATGCGGCGGTGGCGCGCTTCATCGGGCGCGGGACGCTGGTGCCGGTCACGGTCGATGGCGGCCGCGCCACGGTGAACGGGCATTCGGTCGCGGTTGACGGAGAGCCTGCCGACGGGCCGGCGACGGCCTTCATCCGGCCCGAACATGTGACGCTCGGCAATGCGGGCGGCATGGAGGGGCGTGTCGGCGCTGCACTCTATCGGGGCGGGCACTGGGAGGCGACGGTGCTGCTGCCGGGGATCGAGCCTCCGGTTCAGGCGACGAGCACGGAGCCGCTGGCGGCCGGCGAGCCGGTGCGCGTGGCGTTCGACAAGGCGTGGGTGCTGCCGGCTTAAATCCGCCAGGGCACCACACCCGGCGGCAGGCGCTTGCCGAAGCGGTCGAGCGCCACCATCAGCGCGATCGTGGCAACAACCGTTACCGCCGACATGGCTGCGGCCAGCGTCGTGTAGCCGCCATCCTCGTAATTGTAGATCGTGGTGCCTATGGTCTCGTTGCCTGTCGACCACAAAAGCGCCGAGACGGTGATCTCATTGTAGGCGGTCAGGAAGACGAGGATGGCGCCGGAGGCGGCGGCCGGCGCGATCAGCGGCGCGAAGATGCGGCGCATGCGCATGAAAAAGCGTGCGCCGGATATGCGCGCGGCCTCGTCGAGCGCCGGGTCGAGCTGGGCGCAGGCGGCCGTCACCGGTTTGAGCGCGATCGACAGGAACGCGCAGACATAGGCAAGGCCGATGATGATCAGCGTGTTGTAGATCGACACGTCGATGACAGGGATCGGCCGGATGAAGGCGAGGATGAAGGCGATCGAGATGACGAGGCCGGGAATGGCATAGGTCGTCTCGGCAAGGGTCGCGAGCGCGGTTCCGGCGCGCCGGTAGCCCTTCTGCCGCGCATTGAGAAAATGGCCGACGGCCATGGCGATCACCGCGAGCATCAGCCCGGCAAGACCGGCGACGAGCGTCGAATTGGCGAAGGCCCTGAGCGTGACCTGCTGGCGGAACAGCACCTCGGCAAAGTTCGCAAAGGTGATGGTCGTCAGGTTGAACGGCACGCCATAGGTCGGGATCAGTGCCGTGGTCGTCAGCGCGACAACCGGCAGGACCAGCGTTGCGGCGACCAGAAGGGCTAGCAGCGTCTCGACCAGCGGGCGCTGCGCGCCGAGCCGGATTGCGAGCGGCGGCTGGGGCGGGCCGATCAGCGGGCTGCGGGTGCGCGCCAGAAGCGTCATCTGGACGGCGATGATGGCGATCGCGATGGCGGCCAGAAGCGCGGCGATCGCCGCGACCGAGGTCAGGACATCGGGGCCGAAACTGGCAAGGCGCTGCCACAGCAGCACCGGCAGCGTGGTGTAGCGCGCCGGAATGCCGAGCAGCGCCGGGATGCCGAAATTGCCCAGCGCCGAGACGAAGGCGAGCGCGAAGGCCGAGATCAGGATCGGCGCAAGCAGCGGCAGCACGATGCGGCGCAAGACGGCGAGCGGCCTTGCGCCCGCGATCCGCGCCGCCTCGATCATCTCGCGCGGCAGGGCGCGCAGTGCGGCCAGCACGACGAGGAAGACCAGCGGCATGTGCTGGATCGACAGGAGCGCGATCACGCCCCCGCGCGAATAGAGCGGATGGGTGGAACCCGGTTCGGGCGCGATGCCGAGCATTTGCAGCAGCGGGCTCGACGGCCCCATCGCCTGGATCCACGCGATAGCCGTCACATGCGGCGGCACCATCATCGGGATCAGCAAGAGGAAGGTGAAGATGCCCTTGGCGCGCACGTCCGTCAGCCCGATGACCAGCGCGATCATCGTGCCCAGGACCAGCGCGATCAGGCCGGAGAAGAAAGCGCTGTCGAGCGAATTGATCAGCGCGCGCGGCACCGAGCGGCTGTCGAGCGCATCGAGGATGGGCTGGAGCGTCACGGCGCCGTCCAGCGTCAGCCCGGCGCGCGCCAGAAGCGCCAGCGGCATGACGAACAGGACCAGCGCCACCGCAATGACGATGGCGAGGGTCAGCCCCTCGCCATCGGGTCTTGGCAGGATGCGTTCGCTCAAGGGTCAGCCGCCGAAAATGTCGACGAACCGTTCCTTGTTTGCGGCATCGTTTTCAAGGGCTGCGGCGGGATCGAAGTCCATCAGCTTGATCTGGTCGCGGGCCGGAAAGCCTTCGGGCGGCGCAATGTCCGGATGGGCGGCCAGATAGCCCTGGTCGGCGGCGAGTTGCTGGCCTTCGGGCGACAGGAGGAAGTCGACAAAGGCCTTGGCGGCTTCCGGGTTCTGCGCGGTCGACAGGATGGCGACCGGCTCGGTGACCGCGGAGACGCCCTCCTCGGGGAAGACGAACTCCACCGGCGCGCCGTTGGCCTTTTCGCGGATCGGCAGGAAGTCGACGACGAAGCCGTACAGCTTTTCGCCGCCGGCGATCGCCCGGTAGGTGCCGCCATTGCCGCCCTGCGGGTTGGCGCCCTGGTCGGCCAGACCCTCATAATAGGCCCAGCCGAGATCGGGGTTGGCGGTCAGCGCCGCCATGTGGATGGTCGCGGCGCCCGAGGTCAGTGGCGAAGGCATGGCGATCCTGTCTTTCGCCGCCTCGTCCAGCAGGTCCGTGTAGGAGGTGGGGACCATCTCGGCGGCGGTGTTGTAGACGATGCCGGTGGTGATCAGCTTGGTGGAGAAATAGAATTTCTCGTCGTCCATGATGGCCGGGTCGTAGGCGGAGATGTCGGCGCCTTCATGGGCCATCAGCCGGCCTTCGGCCTTCAGCCCTTCCATGGTGACCATGTCGGCGATCAACAGCACGTCGGGCTGCGGCGCGCCGGCCTCGAACTCGGCGGCGAGCTTGGCCATGACCTTTGTCGTGCCGTCGCGGATCCACTCGACCTCGACATCGGGGTGCTTGGCGGTGAAGGCGTCCACTGTTTCCTGGGCGTCCTCGTTGGGCTGGGAGGTGTAGAGCACCAGCTTGCCCGAGGCGGCAAGGGCCGGGCCGGAGAGCATGGTGGCGATGGCAAGGGCGGACAGAAGCGTGCGCATGGGTGAGGTCCTCTGATGGGTGGGAGACAGGGCGCGGCTAACAACCCAATGTGACAGCGGTGTAAAAGTCCAGATCACCATCGGGCCAAGCCGATGGATTCCGGTGAAAATCGCACTGGATGCCGCCCTGGCCGGGTTTTCGCGCCAATGGTGTTGCGGCATGTGCGCAAGTGCACAGGGCCGCGGGCCGTGCAGCGCTAGCGTTGCGGTTGAGGGCGCACCGGACGCGCCGCACAGCACAGAGGATTTTTGCCATGACCCGTCTTTCCAAGTTTGCCGCCCTTGCCGCCGGCGCCGCGCTGATCGCCACGGCGGCCACCACCGCCGGCCATGCCGGCATGAAGCGCCACGGCATTGCCGCCGCCGGCACCATGCAGCTGGCTGCCAAGGCCGGAGGCGGGTCGGCCGCCGACGGCTATCCGACGCCGGGCAAGGCGTTCGAGGCCTGCGGCGGCGCCGGCAATGTCTTCGTGATGTATGACGAACTGCCCGACGGCACCCGGACCAACCATTCCTACCACTGCGTCGACGAATGATCGGAGCGATGGGGCGCGGGAGCGGCCGCCCGTGGCGGCCGCTCCCGTAAACGGGCTTGCCAAGCGATGGCGCCCACGTGCGCTATGATGCTGAAAAATGGTGCTGCTAGTGAGATTTGAACTCACGGCCTCTCCCTTACCAAGGGAGTGCTCTACCCCTGAGCTATAGCAGCATTGGCGGCGGTGTCCGCGACGGGCGGCTTGTGCCACAGCCCATTTCGCATATCAAGGCGTCAATTGCCCGCGTCAAGCGATATTGACCACATGCGCGATACGGACATCATGGGCGGCGGATGGCCAGTCCGGCGCATGTCCGGAGCGAAGCG
Source organism: Oceaniradius stylonematis (assembly GCF_003149475.2). GTDB lineage: Bacteria > Pseudomonadota > Alphaproteobacteria > Rhizobiales > Rhizobiaceae > Roseitalea > Roseitalea stylonematis. The sequence goes on along the minus strand of NZ_QFWV02000008.1, from coordinate 305,274 downwards.
GCGGACCGATGCGCCGCGCGGCGCTGGCGGCAAGGAGGCGAAGGCCGATGGCAAAGAACGAAAGCGCCAGGGCGCGGCAGGAACGGCTGGCGGCGGAACTGCGCGCCAATCTGCAAAAGCGCAAGGCCCAGGCGCGCGCCCGCCGGGCGGGCGATGCCGATTGCCGTGACGAGGGCATTGCCGCCGCCAAGGACACCAAGCCGGGCGCCGAAGGCGGCGAGGGCGGCTAGCGCGGCGCGCGAGGCGGGCGTCGGGCGGCGCCGCCGCTGCCGCAGAGCCGTCCGGATGGCCGGTTCCGTCAAATGCGGCCGTTGCGGTCAACCATGCGTTAACCATCCCTTCAATCCTGTTTGGCACACAAAGGGTTCGCGTCCGCCCGCCGTGTTGACCGCCATGGCGGCTTTGGCGGCGCAGGGGCGCCTGCCTTGAACCGGCCCCGATCATCGTCTAGAGGGCGCCGATGCCGCGGACCGGCGGGTTCCGGTGAAGGGGCGCACGCAGCAAGGGGACCAGTTTCCAGATGGACAGCATTCGCATCGTCGGCGGCCATGAACTGAACGGCACAATTCCGATTTCGGGCGCCAAGAACGCGGCGCTGCCGCTGATGATCGCCTCGCTCCTGACCGACGATACGCTGACGCTGGAGAACGTGCCGCATCTGGCCGATGTCGAGCAGCTGATCCGCATTCTGAGCAATCATGGCGTCGACTATGCGGTGAAGGGCCGGCGCCGGGCCGAGGGGCAGGGCTATGCCCGCACGGTCGATTTCACCGCGCGCGACATCGTCGACATCACCGCGCCCTACGAGCTTGTCTCGAAGATGCGCGCCAGCTTCTGGGTGATCGGGCCGCTTCTGGCGCGGATGGGCGAGGCGCGCGTGTCGCTGCCGGGCGGCTGCGCCATCGGCACCCGGCCGGTCGATCTGTTCATCGAGGTGCTCGAGGCGCTCGGCGCGCAGATCGAGATCGAAAACGGCTATGTGCATGCGACGGCGGGCAGCGGGCTGACCGGCGCGCATTACCGCTTCCCCAAGGTTTCGGTCGGCGCGACCCATGTGGCGCTGATGGCGGCTTCGCTCGCCAACGGCCAGACGGTGATCGACAATGCGGCCTGCGAGCCCGAAGTGGTGTGCCTCGCCGAATGCCTGAACGCCATGGGCGCGAAGATCGAAGGCGCCGGCACGCGCACCATCACCATCGACGGCGTCACCTCGCTTTCGGGGGCGCGGCACCGGGTGATCGCCGACCGGATCGAAACCGGCACCTATGCGATGGCGGTCGGCATGACCGGGGGCAACGTGCTGCTCAAGGGCGCCGAAGCGTCGAGCTGGCAGACGGCCGTCGACGTTCTGGGCGAGACCGGGATCGACATCACGGCCGAAGAGGACGGCCTGCGCGTCTACCGCAACGGCAACGGGCTGAAGGCGGCCGATGTGACGACCGAGCCCTTTCCGGGCTTTCCGACCGATCTGCAGGCGCAGTTCATGGGGCTGATGACCAAGGCGAACGGCGTCTCGCACATCACCGAGACGATCTTCGAGAACCGGTTCATGCATGTTCAGGAGCTGGCGCGGCTGGGTGCCGACATCACGCTGAACGGCCAGACGGCGACCGTGACCGGCGTTCCGGTGCTCAAGGGCGCGCCGGTGATGGCGACCGATCTGCGCGCTTCGGTGTCGCTGGTCATTGCCGGCCTTGCCGCCGAAGGCGAAACCCGTGTCAACCGGGTCTACCATCTGGACCGGGGTTTTGAGCGCCTGGAAGAGAAGCTCGGCGCCTGCGGCGCGGAAATCGCCCGCGTTTCGGGCTGATTGCGGCAGCGCTCCTGTTGCACCGCGAAAGCGAAAGGCGTAGCAGTCGATCAGACCCTTTTCCCCGACCGGCAGGCGCGTGACGGACCGATGGACGGCTTGAAACTGATGGCGCTGGACGCGTCCGATCTGACGGTGATCTCCGCGCAGATGCAGGACGCGATCACCAAGCCCGACCAGATCGACTACGCGCCGGGCGCAAAGCGGTTGACCATCGTCGCCAACCGGTTTGCCTGGGACGCCGAATACGGCGCCCGCTCAACCACGCACGAGCGGCGCAAGACCGCGCTTTCCTTCGCCCGCGTCACCGGTGTCCGAACCATCGGCATCCGGCGCGGCGATGACAGCCAGGCGCTGTCGCTTCTGGCGATCCGCTTTCATCCCGGCGAGGCGCCGGCCGGCACGATCGAACTGATCTTTGCCGACGACGCGGCGATCCGGCTCGATGTCGAGGTGATTGAGGCGCAGATGGCCGATCTGGGCGCTGCGTGGGAGACACGCTTCAAACCCCGCCACCCGGCCGGCTGACAACAGGATCGTTCGCCGTGCCGCATTTTCTCGACAGCGCAGACCGCGATTTTCCCGCCCGTTTCGGTGCATTTCTGGGGCTGAAGCGGGAAGTGTCGGCCGATGTCGAAGCGACAGTGCGCGCGATCATCGACGATGTGCGCCAGAACGGCGATGAAGCGCTGGCGCGGCTGACCAAGAAGTTCGACCGGCTGGATTTGAGTGCGGTGCCGATGCGCGTCGGCGCCGACGAGGTGGCTGAAGCCGTCGCCGGGATCGACGCCGAAACGCTGGAGGCGCTGACCCTGGCGCGCGACCGCATCCGGTCGCACCATGGCCGGCAGATGCCCAAGGACGACATCTACACCGACGCGATCGGCGTGACGCTTGGCGGCCGCTGGACGGCCGTCGAGGCGGTCGGGCTCTACGTTCCCGGCGGGACGGCGGCCTATCCCTCGTCTGTGTTGATGAACGCGGTGCCAGCGGTCGTCGCCGGCGTCGGGCGCATCGTCATGGTCGTGCCGTCGCCCGACGGTGTGCTCAACCCGCTGGTGCTGGCGGCGGCCGATCTGGCCGGCGTCACCGAGATCTACCGGATCGGCGGGGCGCAGGCGGTGGCCGCGCTGGCCCATGGCACGGAGACGATTCCACCCGTTGCCAAGATCGTCGGACCGGGTAACGCCTATGTGGCGGCGGCCAAGCGCGCCGTTTTCGGCACGGTCGGCATCGACATGATCGCCGGCCCCTCCGAAGTGCTGGTCGTCGCCGACGGCGACAACGACCCCGACTGGATCGCCGCCGACCTTCTGGCCCAGGCCGAGCATGACGCAAACGCGCAATCGATCCTGATCACCGACGATGCGGGCTTTGCCGACGCGGTGGCCGGCGCGGTCGAGCGGCAATTGACCACGCTGGCGCGCGGCGAGACCGCGGCGGCGAGCTGGCGCGATTTCGGCGGCATCGTCACGGTCGACGACATCCATTCCGGCGACACGCTCGCGCTGATCGACCGCATCGCCGCCGAACATCTGGAGCTCGCCTGCGAGAACGCCGACGATCTGGCGAACCGGGTCACCAATGCGGGCGCGATCTTCGTCGGCCGGCACACGCCCGAAGTGATCGGCGACTATGTGGGCGGCTCCAACCATGTGCTGCCGACGGCCCGGTCGGCGCGTTTTTCGTCGGGACTTTCGGTGCTCGATTTCGTCAAGCGCACCTCGATCCTGAAACTCGGCCCGGACCAGCTTCGCGCGCTCGGCCCCGCCGCGATCCGGCTCGCCGAGGCCGAGGGTCTTGGCGCCCATGCGCGCTCGGTCGCCATCCGCATGAACCCGGGAGGGCCCGATGGCGGATGAGACCGATTTTGCGCCGGACGACCGGCTGAGCGATCTGACGCTGGACGATTCGATCGGCAGGTCGACGCCCGATGTGGAGCATGAGCGCGCCGTCGCGATCTTCGACCTGATCGAGGAAAACCGGTTCAAGCCGGTGGGCGATGCGGGCAATGGCCCCTACACGCTGCATCTGTCGGTGATCGAGGGAAAGCTGGTCTTCGCCGTCAGGCGCGAGGGTGGCGAGGACGTTGCCACGCACATCCTGTCGCTCGGCCCGTTCCGCAAGATCGTCAAGGACTATTACATGATCTGCGAGAGCTATTACGAGGCGATCAAGAGCGCGACGACGAGCCAGATCGAGACGATCGACATGGCACGGCGCGGCGTTCACAATGACGGTTCGGAAACGCTGATGGACCGGCTCGACGGCAAGATCGCCATCGATTTCGACACCGCCCGGCGCCTCTTCACGCTGGTCTGCGTGCTGCACTGGAAGGGGTGAGGGGCGGATTTCCGCTGGGGCGGGACAATCAACGCCCCAATACCGATCATCGACAAACACAAGCGCCAATCGATCGCGAGCAGTTGTCATTTACCGGCTTGGCCAGAGTTGGATGGCAGGCGCCTTGTCGACTCGCGCAGATCGAACGCCATTGGATTCTCGTCTTTCGTTTATCTGTTCTGCGACTTGGAACGAATAACTGGAGTTTTCCGGAAAATTGTCTACAATGATGGTGGTCCGGAGCTTCTGGAATTTTTTGCCATGTTTGCAAATTTCTCAAGAGCCTTTGTGATTTGCGCGGTGTCTGCTCTTGCAGCTGGCGGTTTAACTGTGAGTTCGGCCGTTGCGGCGGAACGAAGCAATGGAGAGACAGGTGTTCTTGTTGATTCATTGCTCTATCAGGTTCGCGACACGCTTATTCGCGTTCGTGAGGGCACCAATGATGGTCTGCGGTTAACGAATGCGCGCCTGAGTTTATCGACCGTCTACCGGCAGGAAGCTGGCGGCAAGCTGTCTCTTTGGGTCGTGTCGGCTGGCGGCTCGGTTGAGGAAGCCAGCACTCAGTCATTGGTCATGAATTTGCGCCCGCCGGCTTCGGGTGACGACATACCGGTTGCCGATGTCGGCGATGCGTTGGCACAGGCAATTATCGAAGCGCATGGTGCGGTTGCATCGGCCGAACTGAGCGACCCGCCGCTCCGGCTGGACAGCATAGAGTCCACGTTGAAGTTCATCGTCGAGCTAGACGGGACTGCTGGCGCCGGATTCAAAATTCTCCCGCTGACGGTTGATGTATCAGGCGGAGTTTCGAGTGTAAAAACTCATGAGATTCATTTGAAATTTTGCTCTAGTGAATGTTAGAAAATGGTCATGAGATCATTTTTTTCCAGATTCTCTTTTTTGCCATATCTTCTTGTTGCATTTTTTTTCACAAGTAATGATGCGCATGCCGACGAATGCGCCTTCTTCTTCGGTAAGCGCGATTTGAGCCCATCTGAGATGGAGCAGCGTTACGAAAAATCACTTCTATATATAAATGACAATGATGCCCGAGGGACCGCTTTCCTTATCGATGCCGACGGCTTGTATCTGACTGCTGCGCATGTCGTCATGAAGCGCGTGGAGCAAAGACGTGCCAACGGTCAAGCTCCTTTTGTCTTCGCGCGCAACCCGCTCGTTGGCGAAGGGCGCCTCAAGCTTGAACTCGTCGATGTGTTTGCCGGCGGCCAGAGTTCGGATGACGGGCAGCTTGCATATCAGGTTGATGACCTAGCGCTTTTGAGGCTGATCGATTTTGAGCTTCCTGCCGACGCCAATCCGCTGGAACTGGCCATCCGNCGTGGCGCCGCGCATAATCGACAACAGCGAATGGGATTTGGCCCGGCTCGAAGAGGGCGTCTACAGGATTGCGGCATCGGTTGACGGTGGAGACAGTGGCGGGCCCGTCTTTCTGCGCAATGGCAACGTCATAGGACTGGTGTTGCGGCAGATGGGTTCGGGTCAAGCGTTGGTTCATCCCATGTATCGCTATGAGGATCGACTGATAAACGTATTCCGCTTGGAGAATGATGTGTCGAGTTTCGTCGAGAGACTGGTCAGTCATTCCAGCGGCAATTCGATCGAGCGGCGCGAAATTGCCATGCTTTTCCAGGATGGCAGCGTATCCAACATTGAGTGGGTGACGGCCATCAGAGAGATGAAGCTGAAAGACTCTATCAGTCGACTCGATAGAGAGTTGCTTTCATGCCCCCTCATCAAAGCTGCGGAAGAGCGAGAAATTGGTCAGTACGCAAGCATCATGATCGCCGAGTTTCTGAGCAGGCAATGGGCGGACCTGCCGGCGCCGGAGATTTTGAACCGAGCGGTTTCTCTTGAAGCTGGCGGTGATCTTGCCGTGGCGGCTGCTGCCTACGACCTTGCGATTGATGCTTACCGTCGCGAGCTTGCCTCCATCTTGGGCGAAGGCGGGGCCCAGCGCGCGTTTGCAGGTTTGCTTGCGCGAGCAAGCTCGGGTGACCGCTCTCTTGAATATGAGAGCGAGCTGGCAGCACTTGCTGGCAGGTTGGGTGTAAAGTCGCCTGACAACATTGTTGTGAACGTGTCGCCCGAGAACATCGACCGTTTCAAGACCTATACGTCTGATCGGTTAGCCGTTGCTTTGCACGATTTTGCGCGCGCTGCGTCCAGAGGACAGTTTGTCACCGATGCTATGTCGGGTTCGGGGCATGCGGACTATTTCCTCTTTTCGGAAGGCACAACTGACGCGGCGATAACTGCCGCGGCAGTGGGTTCGGCTGTGGGCACCAGCCCACAATGGCGTGCGCTCAACGCTGATACGCTGTTTTACGCCGCGTCGGGCAATCCGGATATTGCTGAGCAGTTGAGTAACGGCGTCCCGAGCGAGCAGTTTTTGTTCGATCTGGCAACTGGACAGTCCAGCTAACAATACTCGGATCTTTGAACCGCACCGCAAGCGCCCGCCTGCGAGGGGCGGACGCCTCGTCCGTTTCAGCCGAGCCCGATGGTGAGATCGGCAAGCGCCACCCACAGTGGGATCGACAGGATGGCGATCGGCGTTCCGATGCCGGTCGACGTTCCCACATAGGCGGACGGGTTTGCCTCGGGCAGTGCGCCGCGCAGCGTGGGCGGGCCCGAAATGTCCGAGCTCGATGCGGCCATCACCGACAGAAGGATCACGCCGCCGGGCGAAAACCCGGTCAGATGGTGGGCGATCAGCCCCGCGCCGAAGCCGACGAGCCCGTGAATGATCGGCGCCGAAAGGCCGTAGACCAGATAGGCGTGGGCAACCTTGCGCAATTCCGACAGCCGGGCCCAGGCCTCCATGCCCATGATCAGCATGAGGATGGACAACAGCCCCCGGAAGAGCGGCTCGTAGAAGCTCTGATAGACGCTTTCGGGTTTCGACAGCAGGCCGATCGCGAGGCCAAGGAAAAGCGCCGAAATGGCCGGGCTGCGCACCGTGTCCAGAAGAATGGTCTTCAGAAGACCGGGTTTGCCCGGCTGGCCCGGCGCAGCCGCCGGCCGTCCGCCGCCAAGCACCATCGTGCCGTCCGGCGAGACGCCGGCGGCGGCCACCCGCCGCGCTGTCGCCATGCGCGCCAGCACGATCGCGGTGATCAGCGCGGCGACATCCATGAAGGGGTAGAGTGCGCCGATGAAGCCCTCATAGGCGATCCCCTCGGTCTCCAGCACCGCCATGCCGGCGGCCAGCGTCGAGGCGGAGACCGCGCCGAACAGGCCCGCCGTCGCATAGCCGTCGATGGGCGCGACGCCGCGAATCCGCGTCAGCGTTACGGTGCCAAGCAGCACGATGCCGACGCCGACGGCGATCGCCATGACCGCCGGGACGAGCAGCGCCATCAGATCGGCGCTGCGCACCGACATGCCGGCGGACATGCCGACCTTCAGCAACAGCAGCGCGACGATGAACTTGTAGATCGCCTCGGGCACTTCCAGCCGGCTGCGCGCCGCGGCCAGCACCATGCCGCCGATCAGAAAGGCGAGCGTGGGCTTCTGGAACTGGTTGAGGATCGATGATGCGATGTCCGACACGGTTTCCATGCGGCGTCCCTCCATTTGTTGACGCCGCTTCGGATACAGGCCGCGATTTCCTCAGAAAAACATATCTTTTTTCACATTTCGTTCTATTTTTAAGAACATGGACCGGCTCAACTATCACCATCTGCGCTATTTTCGGGAGGTCGCCCATGAGGGCAATCTCAGCCGCGCGGCCGAACGGCTGAACGTGGCCCAGTCGGCGCTGTCCAGCCAGATCAGGACACTGGAAGCCCGTCTTGGCCATGCCCTGTTCGAGCGCATCGGCCGGACGCTGGTCCTGACCGAAGTGGGGCGCATCACGCTCGACCATGCCGATCGCATTTTCGGCGTCGGCGAGGAGCTCTTGGCAACGCTCGACCGGTCGGGTTCGGCCGAGCCGCCGCTGCGCGTCGGGGCGCTGTCGACCCTGTCGCGCAACTTCCAGATCGCCTTCCTGAGGCCGGCCATGGCGCAGGGCGGCGTCGATATCGTCCTGCGGTCGGGCAGCCTGCCGGTGCTGCTGGATGGGTTGAAGACATTGTCGCTCGACGTCGTTCTGACCACCCAGGCGCCGGTCGGCGAGGACGATGCCGGGTTCGCCGTGCAGCGGCTCGACGAGCAGCCTGTGCGCGTGCACGGCGCGCCCGCCCGTGTCGACCGGCATGCCACGCTGACCGACCTTCTGGCCAACGAACCGCTCATCGTGCCGACGGGCGGCGACATCCGCCAGCAGCTCGAAGGGCTGTTCGCAAGGCACGGCGTGACGCCGCGCATCGCCGCCCTTGTCGACGACATGGCGATGGTCCGCCTGCTGGCGCGCGAGGATGCGGGCCTTGCGGTGGCGCCCTCGGTCGTGCTGGCCGACGAGATCCGGACGGGCCGCGTGAAGACCGCGCCGTTCGCGCTCGACATCGTCGAGCCGTTCTATGCGGTCACCGCGCCGCGCAAATATCCCCATCCGGCCTTGCCGCGGCTTCTGGCGCGGTCCGATGCGGGCGTGCCGTACTGATGGCCGGGCAACGCGCCAGTCCCGGAAAGCCCGATTGCGCCGCCCCTTCAAAGCCGCTGTTCAAATCACCATCTTTGCGCTAAAGACCCGCCCATCCGGGCGGCGGGGTCCGGCCGCCGCCGGGCATTCCCCTCCAGCCACATGAACAGGGATCGAACAGGATCGCATGGCGAAAGAAGAACTTTTGGAGTTTCCCGGTGTCGTTACGGAGCTTTTGCCCAACGCCACCTTCCGCGTACAGTTGGAAAACGAGCACGAAATCATCGCCCACACCGCCGGCAAGATGCGCAAGAACCGCATTCGCGTGCTGACCGGCGACAAGGTGCTGGTCGAAATGACGCCCTATGACCTGACCAAGGGCCGCATCACCTACCGCTTCAAGTAACCAGACCCGCCATGGATGCGCCGCAGACACTGGTTCTGGCCTCGGGCTCGCCGCGGCGCGTGGAACTTCTGGCACAGGCCGGCATCGAGCCCGAGCGGCTTTTGCCCGCCAACATCGACGAAACGCCCTTCAAATCGGAGCATCCGCGCTCGCTGGCGCGCCGGCTTTCCGGCGAGAAGGCGCACAAGGCGCGCGCGCTGATCGACGAAGAGCGCAAGGCGCTGCCCGAAGACGAGCGCGGTGCTGCGCCCTATGTGCTGGCCGCCGACACGGTGGTCGCCGTCGGCAGCAACATCATGCCGAAGGCCGAACTTCTGGACGAAGCCTCGCAATGCCTGCGCATGCTGTCGGGCCGGGCGCACCGCGTCTATACCGGGCTGGCGCTGGTCACGCCCAGGGGCCAGATGCGCCAGCGCGTCGTCGAGACGCGGGTCCGCTTCAAGCGGCTGACCCGCGAGGAACTGGAGAGCTATCTGGCGTCGGGCGAATGGAAGGGCAAGGCGGGCGGCTATGCCATTCAGGGCTTTGCCGGCACGTTCGTCGTCAAGCTGGTCGGCTCCTACACCAATGTCGTCGGACTGCCGCTGGCCGAGACCGTCGCGCTTCTGACAGGCGAGGGCTACCGGGTGCATTTCAACTGGCTGTCGGGGGGCGTTTGAGCCATGTCCGCCACCGTCGAACCGCTGCGCCCGAAGCGCAAATGCCCCGAATGCGGCCAACCCTCGTCGCGCGAGACCTATCCGTTCTGCTCGACGCGCTGCAAGAATGTCGACCTCAACCGCTGGCTGTCGGGGGCCTATGTGATCCCGGCGCGCGACGATGAGGACGAGGACGTGCCGTCCGGCTCGGCCGATCCGCAGCCGTAAACGGTTTTTTCGCTGATCGGCGCTAGCCTTCGGTCCTGATCTGGGGACCGGTTCATGCGCTTTGCGATCATCGGCACGGGGTTCGTCGCCGACTATTACATGACGACGCTTGCCAACCATCCCGGCCTCGACCTGGCCGGCGTGTGGGACCGCGACGATGCGCGGCTGGCGCAGTTCTGCGCCCACTGGAATGTGCCGGCGTTTGGGTCGCAGGCCGCGCTTCTGGCGGACGAAACGGTCGAAACGGTCGCGGTCCTGACCAATCCCGAAAGCCATTTCGAGATCGGCATGGCCGTGCTCGGCGCCGGCAAGCATCTTTACTGCGAAAAGCCGTTGGCGATGTCCTTCGACGATGCGCGGACACTGGCCGGGATGGCCGGAAAGGCCGGGCTCGTTCTGGCCGGCGCGCCGGCCAATGCACGGTCGGACGCGTTCGCGCTGATGCAATCGACACTGAACGCTGGTGCAATCGGTGCGCCCAAGCTCGTCTATGCCGAGATGGAGGACGGGCCGGTGTTCCGCCTCAACTGGCGCGACTGGCGTTCGGTCTCCGGCGCGCCATGGCCGGGCGCGCACGAGTTCCGCATCGGCTGCACGCTCGAACATGCGGGCTACGCGCTGACCTGGCTGATCGGCCTGTTCGGCCCGGTGCGGCGCATCACGGGCCAGTCCGGCACGTTCTTCTTCGACAAGGGCGCCGGCATTCCGGCCAATGAGATGGCGCCGGATTTCTCCTGCGCGCTGCTGGAGTTCGACAATGGCGTGATGGCACGGCTGACCTCGGGCCTTGCCGCGCCGCGCGACCGGGCGCTGACCGTGATGGGCGAAACCGGCACGCTGACCGTCGCCGATCTGTGGGACAATCGCGCGGCGATCCATCTCGAGGCGGCCGGAAAGAAGGCCGCGTTCGGCCATCGTATCGTCCGGCGGCTCGAACGGCAATTGGGGCGGCCGCTGCCGCTCCGGCTGGCGGCCGGGCGAAAGCTCGTCTATCGCGCGCCAGCCAACCGATCCCATCTTCCGGCCTATCCGTCGCAGATCGACTTTTGTGCGGGGATCGCCGCGATCGCCGATTGCATCGCGGCCGGCGGGGAAGGGCGCACGCGGCTTGCCGCCGAGGCGCTGCATGTCACCGAGGCCGCGCTCGCGCTCAACTGCCTTGCCGACCATGGCGGGCGCTATGCGATGCAGAGCGCGCTCTGACCGTTCGGGCGCGTTGCGGTCGGGCGTTGGTTCAACTACATACGATCATTGCCAGTCGGCCGGGCAGCCGCGGCGTTCCAATGCCGAAAGGCGGGCGTCGAGGAAAGTCCGGGCTCCAGGGAGCAACGGTGCCGGATAACGTCCGGCGGGGGCGACCCCAGGGAAAGTGCCACAGAAAGCAAACCGCCTTCGCATTTGCTGCGCAAGTTGCTGAGGTAAGGGTGAAAGGGTGGGGTAAGAGCCCACCGCGTGGCCGGTAACGGTCATGGCAGGGTAAACCCCACCGGGAGCAAGACCGAATAGGGACGGCGCGGGCCTTGGCCCGGTGGCTCCGCACCAGTCGTCCGGGTGGGTTGCATGAGGCGGTCAGCGATGGCCGTCCCAGATGAATGGCTGCCGGGCCGCTTTGCGGCTCACAGAACCCGGCTTACAGGCCGGCTGGCAATGTTTCCCTCGCCAAGGCGGGCTTCGGCGCTCCATGGCGCCGCCGTTGCCATTGCCCCGCGCCTGCCCGATAGTGCCGTGCCCACGGCTTGGTGCGTCGTGTCGGCCGCGAGCGGACGGCAATTGAACCGGAGGGGAATGGCCATGCGAAAAACGACAGCGCTCATTGCGGCGGTCCTGCTTGTGGCCGCGGCGCCGGTCGCCCATGCCGAGGACAGCCGGATCGTGTTCCGATATTTCTCGCCGGCCGAGTACAATGAGCAGTTGCGGGACCCGGACCATGACTTCACCGGACACAAGCTCTGCGTCACCGGCTCATGGACACTGGGCAATTCCGGAAACCCCGAGCGCCTGAAGGATGCCGCGACGGTGTTGTCGCAGGATGTCTGGTACGCCATCCGCAACGTGCGTGGGCTGGTCTGCGATTTTGCGGCGATCCGCTGGGATGTGGAACAGTATCTGCCGGAGATCCGCAAAGAGCTTGACGATTGGGAGATGGCGGAGATCGTTTCGCTGCGCGGCGAACCGTAAACGCCGGATCGCTTGCCGCGCGGGCCGCCGTCCGCACTTCAACCATTCCTTAAGGTTAACCGTGGATAAACGGTGCGGTTGCGCCGAAGCGCCCGTTCGCGCGGCTCGTACCCGCTTCCGGGTTGCTTGATCCCGTTGACGCCCATGCCAGCCCATGTTACCCCAAGCAGCAACGGCGTATTCGTTCTTTCAGCGTTTTGTGATGCGGCATGCAGCCCATGTCCGGAGACCCCGGGCGTGCGCGAACGCGCAGGTGCATCACAGCAAAAGGCGCAACGGAACGATGCCGTTGCAGCGGCCGGCGGGGCCGCCGGCGGATCGGGATCCGCGGTGAAGGGGACAGGTTTGGCAATGGCTCGTGGCAGGGCTCTTGGCCGGACGGAAACAGCGGGTGTCGTGCGTGGAGCGGTTTCTGTCGAATGCGGTGAACCGGATCGATGCGAAGGGGCGGGTGTCCGTTCCGGCGCATTTCCGCTCCGTGCTGCAGGCCAGGGGGCTGACGGATCTGTACGCACTGCAATCGATCGACATGGCGGCGATCGATGCGGGCGGCATGGACCTTCTGGAACGGTTCGAGCAGCGGCTGGCGGACGACGATCCGTTCATGCGCGCGTCCGACGACATGTCGTTTTATGTGCATGGCGATGGGGCGTTCCTGAAGCTCGATGGCACGGGCCGGATCACGGTCACCGATTTCATCCGCGAACATACGGGCATTTCGGACGAGGTCCATTTCGTCGGGCGCGGCCAGTTCTTTCAGATGTGGTCGCCCGAGCGCTTTGCCGAGCATCGCAAGACCGTCCGGGCGCGGCTTCTGGCTCAACGCGAGGCGCAGGCCGGGACGCAATCGCCGTGAGCGCCGACGCGCCGCACATTCCCGTCATGCTGGCCGAGGTTCTGGCCGCGCTCAATCCGGCGCACGGCGAGACCATGGCCGACGGCACGTTCGGCGCGGGCGGCTACACGCGGGCCATTGTCGATGCCGGGGCCGACGTTGTCGCGTTCGATCGCGATCCCGATGCCATTGCCGCCGGACATGCGCTGGTTGACGCCAGCGACGGCCGGCTGCGGCTGGTCGAAGCGCCGTTTTCCACCATTGCCGATCATGTCGCGCCGGCCTCGCTCGACGGGCTGGTGCTCGATATCGGCGTCTCGTCCATGCAACTCGATCAGGCCGGGCGTGGCTTTTCGTTCCGCCAGGACGGTCCGCTCGACATGCGCATGGCGCAGTCCGGGCCGAGCGCCGCCGACATCGTCAACAATTTCGGCGTCAAGGATCTGATCCGGATCATCGGCATTCTGGGCGAGGAGCGCAACGCGCCGAGGATCGCCCACGCCATCGTCCGCGCACGAGAGGAAGCGCCCTTCGAGACGACCGGCCAGCTCGCCGCGCTCATCGAAAAGGCGCAGCCGCGCAAGGCGAAAGACACCATCCATCCGGCGACGCGGACGTTCCAGGGCCTGCGCATCTTCGTCAATGACGAACTGCGGGAGCTGGCCCGGGCGCTGTTTGCCGCCGAGACCTGCCTGAAACCGGGCGGGAGGCTCGTCGTGGTCACCTTCCATTCGCTGGAAGACCGGATCGTCAAGCGCTTCATCGCCGACCGGACCAGCCAGGCATCGGGCTCGCGCCATCTGCCGGCGGCGGAGCCGCGTGCTCTGACATTCGAGGTCAGGGGCAAGGCGATGGTGGCGGCGGGGCCCGCGGAGGTCGAGGTCAATCCCCGCGCGCGCTCGGCCAAGTTGCGCGCGGCCACCCGCACCGAAGCGCCGGCCCGCGACGCCGACATGGCGATCTTCGGCCTGCCCGACCTGCCCTGGCCGGGCGATTGCGAACAGGGAAAGCCGACCGCATGATGCGTCTTGTCAACATCGCGCTCATCGCGCTGGTGATCGCGACCGCCACCTGGACCTATTCGGTCAAGCACGAATCCGAGCAGCGGCTGGCCGAAATCCGCAAGCTCGAACGGCTGATCGCGCTGGAACATGAGACGATCGACCTGTTGCGCGCCGACTGGGCGCATTTGAGCCACCCGCAGCGCCTGCAGGCGCTGGCCGAGCGCTACTCCGAAGAGCTCGGCCTCGAAACGCCGGATGCCAGCCAGTTCATCACGGCCAGCGAACTGCCCGGTCCGCCGCAATTCGATCCCGGCGACGCGGTCGGCGACATCATTGCCGGTGAACCGGATGACGCGCTGACGACCGGCTCGATCGGCGGGGAGCGGTGAGAATGGCGCTGACGCTTCCCCGTTTGCGGTTCGGCGGTTTCGGCGGTGGCCCGGCACGGCCGCCGCTGCGGCGCAGCGATGCGCTTTTGCGCATGGGGCGCGGCCGGCTCGGCATCGCGATCGTCTGTTTCGTCGCCGTCTATGCGGTGATCGGAGGCCGGCTCGTCCAGTATGGGCTGACCGATCTGGACCACGCCCGAAACTATGGCGTCAACGACCGTATCCTCGCCGCGCGGCCCGACCTGATCGACAGGCGCGGCAAGCTGATGGCGACCGATATTCGCGTGCCCGCGCTTTACGGCGAACCGCGCCGCGTCATCGATCCCGACGAGGCCGTCGAGGCGCTTGCCAGCGTCCTGCCGGATGTCGACTATCAGGACTGGCACCGCAAACTGTCCTCGGGCGCGGGCTTCGTCTGGCTGCGGCGCGAGATCACGCCCAAACAGCAGGCCGACGTGATGGCGCTCGGCATTCCGGGCATCGGCTTCCGCAACGAGACGCGGCGCTTTTACCCCGGCGGGGCAACCGCCTCGCACATTGTCGGTCTGGTCAATGTCGACAATGCCGGCACGGCGGGCATCGAGAAATATGTCGACGATCAGGGGCTGGGCACGCTGCAGGATCTGGGTCTCGACCAGTCCGACGCCCTGGAACCGGTGCGGCTTTCCATCGACACGGGCGTCCAGCATGTCCTGCGCGACGAACTGGTGCAGGCGATGCAGCGCTACCAGGCGATCGCGGCGGGCGGGGTGATCCTCAATGCAAAGACGGGCGAAGTCGTCGCCATGGTCTCGCTGCCCGATTACGATCCCAACAATCCGTTCAACGCGCACGACAAGGACCGGCTCAACCGCATGTCGGCGGGCACGTTCGAGATGGGCTCGACCTTCAAGGCGTTCACCACCGCGATGGCGCTCGACAGCGGCCGGGTCAATCTTCAAAGCCGGTTCGACGCGCGCAATCCGATCCGATACGGCCGCTTCACGATCGATGATTTCCACGCCAAGCGGCGCATCCTGTCGGTGCCGGAAACCTTCATCTACTCGTCCAACATCGCCACGGCGAAGATGGCCGAGGTGGTGGGCATTGAGGGGCACCGGGAGTTCCTTGCCCGGCTCGGCCTTCTGGACCGGATGGACACGCAATTGCCCGAGGTGGCGCGGCCGACCGAGCCGTCCGAATGGAAGCAGCTCAACTCGATCACCATCTCTTTCGGCCATGGCGTGTCGACGACGCCGCTGCAGACCGCCGTCGCCGCCGCCGCGCTCGTCAATGGCGGCAAGCTGATCCCGCCGAGCTTCCTGCCAAGGTCCCAGGCGCAGGCCAACGCCGTCGCCGCCCAGGTGATCAAGCCCGAGACCAGCGCGATGATGCGCTATCTGTTCCGGCTCAATGTCGAAAACGGGTCTGGCCGGCGCGCCGAGGTGGACGGCTTCTTCGTCGGCGGCAAGACCGGCACCGCCGAAAAGGTGATCAATGGCCGCTATTCGAGCGATCACCGGTTCAACGCGTTTCTCGGCGCCGTTCCGATGGACGACCCGCAATATGTGGTGCTGGTGATCATCGATGAACCCAAGCCCGAGGAGGGCCAGCCGAGCGCGACGGCCGGCCTCAACGCGGCGCCCACGGTCGGCCGGGTGATCCGCCGCGCGGTGCCGCTTCTGGGGCTGACGCCGCGTTACGAGGCGGACCGTGACGCCTTGCTTGTGTCGTATTAGGCGCTAACAAGGAGCCCGATTCTGACGGAACGGCATATGAGATTCTCCGATTTGACCGCCGTCGCCGGCCTTGCACCGGATGCCCTGCCCGAAGGCGGGTTTTCCGGCGTGACGGCGGATTCGCGGCTCGTGGCGGCAGGCGACCTGTTCGTGGCGCTGCCCGGGTCGACGACCGATGGCGCCGCCTTTGCCGCCGATGCCGCCGTCAAGGGCGCGGTCGCCGTCCTGTGCAGCCCGGACGCCGAAGTGTCCGTAGACGTGCCCGTCATCCGCGCCGAAGACCCGCGCCGCGCGCTGGCGCTGATCGCGGCGAAGCTGTACGGCCCGCAGCCCGAAACCATGGTCGCGGTGACGGGCACCGCCGGCAAGACCTCGGTCGCCGCCTTCACGCGGCAGATCTTCGCACAAGCGGGCCTGAAGGCCGCCGCGATCGGCACGACCGGCGTGATCGCGCCGGGCGTTTCCATCGAGGGCGCGCTGACGACCCCCGACCCGGTCAAGCTGCACCGCATTCTCGCCGACCTGTCGGTAGCGGGCATCACCCACGGCGCGATGGAAGCATCCAGCCACGGGCTCGACCAGCGGCGCCTCGACGGCGTCGAACTCGCGGCAGCCGGTTTCACCAATCTGGGCCGCGACCATCTCGACTACCATCCGGACATGGAGAGCTATTTCGCCTCCAAGATGCGCCTGTTCGACACGCTGCTCGGCGCCGGCAAACCGGCCGTCATCTTCGCCGACGATGCCTGGTCGGCGCGTGCCATCGACGCCGCGCAGGCCGCCGGCTGCGACGTTCTCACGGTCGGCCGCAAGGGCGCGTTCATCACGCTCAAGCGTGTCGAACACGAACAGCACAAGCAGGTGGTCGAACTGACCCATGACGGCGAAACCCACCGCATCGTGCTGCCGCTCGCCGGCGACTTCCAGGTCGCCAACGCGCTGGTCTCGGCGGGGCTGGCGATCGCCGCCGGCGTCGCGCCGAAGACCGCTTTCGGCGCGCTCGAGCACATCGAGGGCGCGCCGGGCCGGCTCGACCTGATCGGCACCGCAAGGAACGGCGCGGTGGTCTATGTCGACTATGCGCACAAGCCCGAAGCGCTCGAACAGGTGCTTGAGGCCGTGCGGCCCTTTACGACCGGCAAGGTCGCCGTCGTTTTCGGCTGCGGCGGCGACCGCGATCCCGGCAAACGGCCGATCATGGGTGAGATCGCCTCCCGGCTGGCCGATCTCGTCTATGTCACCGACGACAATCCGCGCTCTGAAGATCCGGCGGCGATCCGCGCGGCGATCATGGCAGCCGTGCCCGGCGCCACCGAGATCGGCGACCGGCGCGCGGCGATCCGCACGGCGGTGGCGGCGCTTTCGACCGGCGACACGCTGGTGATCGCCGGCAAGGGCCACGAGACCGGCCAGACCACGGGCGGCGTCACACGGCACTTCTCCGACCATGAAGAGGCGCGGGCGGCCCTGTCCGAGGTGGCCGCATGAGCGCGGAGATAGAACCAACCCCGCTGTGGACCGGCCAGGACATGCTGGACGCGATGGACGGCCGGCCGGTCGGCGGTGTTGCCGATGCCGTCACCGGCATCTCCATCGACACGCGCACGCTCCAGCCGGGCGACGCGTTCTTTGCCATTCAGGGCGATGTGCATGACGGCCATGCCTTTGCATCCAAGGCGGTGGCGGCCGGCGCATCGTGCCTTGTGGTGCAGGAGGGCAAGCTGGCCGCGCTCGGCGGGCTGACGGTGCCGCTGCTGGTCGTGCCGGACGTTCTGGAAGGCTTGCGCCAGCTTGGCCGGGCGGCGCGCGCGCGCACCAAGGCGCAGATCATCGCAGTGACGGGATCGGCCGGAAAGACGACCACCAAGGATGCGCTGCGCCATGTGCTCGGCCGCTGCGGCAAGGTGCATGCCTCTGTCGCCTCCTACAACAATCATTGGGGCGTGCCGCTGACACTGGCCCGGATGCCAGCCGACACCGATTATGGCGTCTTCGAGATCGGCATGAACCATGCCGGCGAGATCACGCCGCTGGTCAAGCTGGTGCGGCCGCATATCGGCATGATCACGCTGATCGCCGCCGCCCATCTGGGCAATTTCAAGAATCTGGACGGCATCGCGCACGCCAAGGCGGAAATCTTTGCCGGCGTGGTGCGCGGCGGCACGGCGCTGATCAACCGCGACGACAAGCGGTTCAAGCTGCTTGCCGACCTTGCCGGGCAGGCCGGCGTCAACAAGATCATCGGCTATGGCGCCGACAAGAAGGCCGATGCGCGGCTGGTCAACGCCAAATATCACGCCGACTGTTCGACCGTAACGGCCAGGGTCTTCGGCGAGGAAGTCGCCTTCAAGGTCGGCCTTCCGGGACGCCACGTGGTGCAGAACATGATGGGCGTCCTCGCCGCCTGCCATCTGATGGGCGCGGACATGACCACGGTTGCCCATGCGCTGGCGGACTTGCAGGCGCCGGACGGCCGCGGCCGGCAGTATGCGTTCGAGGCGGGCGACGGGCCGTTCACGCTGATCGACGAGAGCTACAACGCCAATCCGGCGTCGGTTGCCGCCGCGCTCGAACTTCTGGCCGCGCTGGAACCCAAGTCGGGCGGGCGGCGGATCGCCGTTCTGGGCGACATGCTGGAGCTGGGCAGCCATTCGGCGCGTCTGCATGAAGGGCTTGCCGAACCGGTCGGCAAGGCCGGGATCGACCGGCTCTACCTGGCGGGCGAGGAAATGCGCGCGCTGGCCGCCGCAATCGGCCAGGACGGGCCGGTCACCGACCATTTCGACGATGTCGACGCGCTTGCCGCAGCGCTGCGGAGCGACGTATCGGCCGGCGATGTCGTCATGATCAAATCATCCAACGGGATCGGCTTTTCGCGGCTGGTGTCGATGTTCGAGAACGCCAAGCCGCGCGCCTGAGCGGCCCGACCTGAGGGAACCGACCATATGCTTCACTGGCTGACGCAATTTTCCGATCAGGTCCAGTTCTTCAATCTGTTCCGCTACATCACGTTCCGGACGGGCGGGGCGCTTCTGACCTCGGCCTTCATCGTCTTCCTGGCCGGACCGCGCATCATCGATGCGCTGCGCCTGCGCCAGGGCAAGGGACAGCCGATCCGCGCCGACGGGCCGCAGACCCATTTCAAGAAGGCCGGAACGCCGACGATGGGCGGGCTGATGATGCTGTTCGGCATCATCGGCGCGACGCTCCTGTGGGGCAATCTGACCAATCCATACGTCTGGGTGGTCGTCGCGGTGACGCTCGGTTTTGGCGCGATCGGCTTTTACGACGATTATCTGAAGGTCACCAAGCAGACCGACAAGGGCTTTTCCGGCCGCGCCCGGCTGGCGATCGAGTTCGTGATCGCGGGGCTTGCGGCCTATGTGATCATGCGGGCGGGCGCGACGCCGTTTTCCTCGTCGCTGGCCTTTCCCTTCTTCAAGGATTTCCTGATCAATCTGGGCATCTTCTTCATCCCGTTCGCCGCCTTCGTGATGGTATCGGCGGGCAATGCGGTGAACCTGACCGACGGGCTGGACGGGCTGGCGATCGTTCCGATCATGATCGCGGCCTCATCGTTCGGCGTCATCGCCTACCTGTCGGGCAATGCGATCTTCGCCGACTATCTGCAGATCCATTTCGTGCCCGGCACCGGCGAACTTGCGGTGGTTCTGGGCGCGGTGATCGGCGCCGGGCTCGGCTTTTTGTGGTTCAACGCGCCGCCGGCGGCGATCTTCATGGGCGACACCGGCTCGCTGGCGCTGGGCGGGCTGATCGGCGCGGTCGCGGTCGCCACCAAGCACGAGATCGTCATGATCATCATTGGCGGGCTGTTCGTCCTGGAAGCCATGTCGGTGATCATCCAGGTCGCCTATTTCAAGATGACGGGGCGCCGCGTCTTCCTGATGGCGCCCATTCNTGGCGCTGGTCGGCCTGTCGACGCTGAAGCTCAGGTAGGCCGATGATCCCGGTGACCGCATTTGAGGGCATGCACTGCGCGCTGTTCGGGCTCGGCGGCTCGGGCATGGCGACCGCGCGCGCGCTCGTGGCGGGCGGGGCGCGAGTCACCGCATGGGACGACAATCCCGACACGGTCGCCAAGGCGGCGGATGCGGGCATTGAAACAGGCGACCTCGCATCGGCCGACTGGGCGGCGTTCGACGCGCTGGTGCTGGCGCCGGGCGTGCCGCTGACCCACCCCGAACCGCACTGGACCGTGGACAAGGCCAGGGCCCATGCGGTTCCGGTGATCGGCGACATCGAACTGTTCTGCCGGCAGCGCGACCGGATCGCGCCCGGCGCCCCGTTCGTTGCGATCACCGGCACCAACGGCAAATCGACGACCACGGCGCTGATCGCGCACATATTGCGCGAAGCGGGCCGCGATGTGCAGATGGGCGGCAATATCGGCGTGCCGGTGCTCGAACTCGAACCGCCCGCCGCGACCCGCATCCATATCGTCGAGGTGTCGTCCTACCAGATCGATCTGGCGCCGGGTCTCGATCCCGGCATCGGCATCCTTTTGAACCTGTCGCCCGACCATCTGGACCGGCACGGGTCGATGGAGAACTACGCGCTGGTCAAGAAGCAGCTCGTCAAGCGCGCCGACACGGCGATCATCGGCACGGACGATGTCTGGTGCGCGTCGATCGCCAACCTTCTGGAAAAGGACGGCCGGGACGTGACGCGGATCAGTGTCGCGACGGATCGCGATGCGGTCGATCTGTCCGGCGCGCCAGCGCTGCGCGGCGACCACAATCTGCAAAACGCGCTGGCCGCGTTGCACGCCTGCCGCATGCTCGGTCTCGATGATGAAGAGATCATGGCCGGGATGGCCTCTTTCGGCGGGCTCGCGCACCGGATGCAGATCGTCGCGCAAAAGGGCAAGGTGCTGTTCGTCAACGATTCAAAGGCCACCAATGCCGACGCGGCGGCGCGGTCGCTCGCCAGCTTCGATGCGATCCACTGGATTGCCGGCGGCCTGGCCAAGGAAGGCGGCATCGCGCCGCTTGCGCCGCTGTTTGGCCGGATCGCAAAGGCTTATCTGATCGGCGAGGCGGCGCCCGCTTTCGCCGCCACGCTCGGCAGCCATGTGCCGTTCGAGATCGCCGCGACCATCGATGTCGCCGTGCGTCATGCCGCTGCCGATGCGGCGCAAAGCAAGGCACCCGAACCGGTCGTGCTGCTGGCGCCTGCGGCGGCCAGTTTCGACCAGTTCGCCAATTTCGAAAAGCGCGGCGCTGCGTTCACCGTGGCGGTCGAGGCGCTTGAAACCGATGCCGCGCCGGCGCGCGCCGCGCAGGGAGGACAGTGATGCACCGACGCAGCGACAGACGGCCGGTCACGGAATGGTGGCGCACGGTGGACCGCTGGTTCCTGTTCTCGTTTTTCGCGCTGATCGCCTTCGGCATCGTCCTGTCGTTCGCGGCCAGCCCCGATGTCGCCCAGCGCATCGGTCTGGACACGTTCCACTTCGTCGAGCGGCACGCCATGTTCATCATACCGGCGATCGCGGTGATGATCGGAATTTCCTTTCTCGAAGACCGGCAGGTGCGCCGTGTGGCCTTGGTCGTGCTCCTGGGATCGATGGCGCTCATGGTGGCGACGCTGTTCTTTGGCGTCGAGGTGAAGGGATCGCGCCGCTGGGTCCGTCTGGCCGGCGTATCCATTCAGCCGTCGGAATTCATGAAGCCGGCCTTCGTGATCATCTGTGCCTGGCTGTTCTCGGAGCATTTGCGGCGCCCCGACATACCCGGAAACCTGCTTGCCGGCGTTCTGTTCGCGGCGATCGCGGCGCTGCTGGTCGCGCAGCCCGATCTGGGTCAGACCGTTCTGGTCGCCGCCACCTGGGGAGCGATGTTCTTCATGGCCGGCATGAGCTGGCTGTGGATCGTCGTCCTTGGCAGCATCGGCATACTGGGCCTCGCCGGCGCCTATCTGACGCTGCCCCACGTGGCCAGCCGGATCGACGGGTTCCTGTCCGGCGCCGGCGACACGTTCCAGGTGGACACCGGGCGCGAGGCGATCGTGCGCGGCGGCTGGTTCGGCCAGGGGCCGGGCGAGGGCACGATCAAGCGGGTCCTGCCCGACAGCCACACCGATTTCGTCTTCGCAGTTCTGGCCGAGGAATTCGGCATCCTCTTGTGCATGGTTCTGGTGGCCGTGTTCGCGCTGATTGTCCTGCGCGGCCTGACACGCTCCTTCCGCGAGGACGACCATTTCCGGCGGCTTGCCGTTGCCGGTCTCGTCACGCTGATCGGCCTGCAATCGATGATCAACATCATGGTCAATCTGCAATTGCTGCCGGCCAAGGGGATGACGCTGCCGTTCGTCTCCTATGGCGGGTCGTCCATGCTGGCGGTGGCGATCACCGCGGGCTTCGTGCTCGCGCTGACACGGCGCCGGCCGGCGACCCGGTTCGGCCACGTGCGCTTTTCCGGCGATACCGCGATGCAGGCCGCCGAATAGATGGCGGTGGTCGGCGGCACGGTCCTTCTGTCGGCGGGCGGCACGGGTGGGCATCTGTTTCCCGCCGAAGCGCTGGCGCACGAGTTGATCGCGCGCGGCTGGTCCGTCCATCTTGCGACCGACGCCCGCGCCGAGAAATATGCCGGCCGTTTCCCGGGCCCGATGCACGTCATCCGTTCCGACACGCCTTCGGGCAAGAACCCGCTCAGGCTGATCGGCGCGGGGCTCTCGCTTTTTGCCGGCATGCGGCAGTCGCGCCGCCTGCTGGCCGAACTCAAGCCCGGCGCGGTGGTCGGCTTTGGCGGTTATCCCACGGTGCCGCCCGTATTCGTGGCTGCCGGGACATTCCCGACGATGATCCACGAGCAGAACGCGGTGATGGGCCGGGCCAACAGGATGCTGGCCGGCCGGGTGACGGCCATCGCCGGCGGGTTTTTGAAGGCCGATGGCCCGATGGCCGACAAGATCGTCGTGACCGGCAATCCGGTCCGCCCGCCGGTGATCGAGGCGGCCGCAATGCCCTATGATGCACCGGACGCGGATGGTCCGGTCCGGCTCGTCGTCTTCGGCGGCAGCCAGGGCGCGCGCTTTTTCTCCGAGGCGATTCCCGCCGCGCTTGCCCTTTTGCCCGAAGAGCTGCGCGCTCGCATCGAGATCACCCAGCAGGCACGGCCCGAGGATGAGCGCGACGCCATGTCCGCCTATGAGGCGCTCGGCGTGAAGGCCGATGTGTCGCCGTTCTTTGCCGATCTGCCGGCGCGGATCGGCGCCGCGCATCTGGTGATGGCGCGTTCGGGCGCCTCGACCGTCTCCGAGATCGCCGCCATCGGCCGGCCGGCGATCTTCGTGCCCTATCCTTACGCGCTCGATCACGATCAGGCGGCCAATGCCGAGGCCCTGGCCGATGCCGGCGGCGCGCTGGTCCGGCGCCAGTCGGAGCTGACGCCGCAGGTCATCGCAGACCTTTTCGCAGAGCTTCTGGGCGATCCGCCGGGACTTTCGGAGATGGCGGCCAGGGCGAAAGCGGCGGGGCACGCCGATGCGGCCGCCTTGCTTGCCGATCTGACCGAGGCTATTGCGGAAGGTCAGTCGCCGGCCGACTTTCGAGCCCGGCACGGGTGAAACACGACAGGAACAACGCTGATGAAAATGCCGCAAAACATCGGAACGGTGCACTTTGTCGGCATTGGCGGTATCGGCATGAGCGGCATCGCAGAGGTGCTGCACAATCTGGGCTATTCGGTCCAGGGCTCCGACCAGGCCGATGGTGCCAACCAGCAGCGCCTGCGCGACAAGGGGATAAAGGTCTTTGTCGGCCATGACGCGGCCAATCTGGGCGATGCCGAAGTCGTGGTCGTGTCCACCGCCATCAAGCCCGACAATCCCGAACTCATCGCCGCCCGCGAAACGCTGCTGCCGATCGTGCGCCGCGCCGAGATGCTGGCCGAGATCATGCGGTTCCGCAACGCGATCGCCATCGGCGGAACGCACGGCAAGACGACGACCACCTCCATGGTCGCGACGCTTCTCGACGCGGGCGGGCTCGATCCGACCGTCATCAATGGCGGCATCATCAACGCCTATGGCACCAACGCCCGCATGGGCGAGGGTGACTGGATGGTCGTCGAGGCGGACGAAAGCGACGGCACGTTCCTGAAACTGCCGGCCGATGTCGCCGTGATCACCAACATCGATCCGGAACATCTGGATTTCTACGGCACATTCGATGCGGCGCGCGCGGCCTTCCGGCAGTTCGTCGAGAACGTCCCGTTCTATGGTTTCGGCGTCTGCTGCATCGACCATCCCGAGGTCCAGGCGCTGGTCTCCCGCGTCACCGACCGGCGGCTCGTCACCTATGGCCGCAATCCGCAGGCCGATGTGCGCTTTACGCCGCGCGGCATGGATGGCGCGACCTCGCTGTTCGACGTCGAGATCCGCGACCGCAAGAGCGGCAGGACGATCGCGCTCGACGGGCTGCGCCTGCCGATGCCGGGCGCGCACAATGTCTCCAACGCCACTGCGGCGATTGCGGTCGCCCATGAGCTCGGCCTGACGCCGGCAGCGATCAAGGAGGGGCTTTTGGCTTTTGGCGGCGTCAGGCGCCGCTTCACCCATACGGGCGACTGGAACGGCGTGCGGATCTTCGACGACTACGGGCACCACCCCGTCGAAATCGAGGCGGTGCTGGAGGCGGCGCGGCAGGCAGCCGGCACGGGCCGCGTCATCGCCGTCATGCAGCCGCATCGCTACACGCGCCTTCGCGACCTGTTCGACGAGTTCGCCGCCTGTTTCAACCAGGCCGACACAGCGCTGGTCGCACCGGTCTATCCGGCCGGCGAGACGCCCATTGAAGGCGTCGATTCCGACGAGCTTGTCAGCCGCATGAAGGCCGGCGGGCATCGCGATGCGCGCACCATCGCCGGCCCCCAGGATGTGGCGCCGATCGTCCGCGCGGAGGCAAGGGACGGCGACTATGTGCTTTATCTGGGCGCCGGCAACATCACGCAATGGGCCCATGCGCTGCCCGGCGAACTGGCCGGCGAGGCGGCCGCATGAGCACGGTCGACGGTGCGGCGCTGCTGGCGCGGCTCGAGCCGCTGATGCCCGATCTGCGCGGCCGGCTGAAGGCCAACGCGCCGATGAGCGAGATCACCTGGTTCCGCACCGGCGGGCCGGCCGAACTCCTGTTCCAGCCAGCCGATGCGGACGATCTGGCCGCCTTTCTGGCCGCGGTGCCCGCCGATGTCCCGGTGCTTGTGGTCGGCGTCGGCTCGAACCTTCTGGTGCGCGACGGCGGGGTCAGGGGGGTGGTCATTCGCCTGTCGGCCAAGGGGTTCGGCCGGATCGACGTGCTGGACGACAACCGCATCCGTGCCGGTGCGGCGGTGCCCGACAAGCGCCTGGCCGCCGCCGCGCGCGATGCGGGCATTGGCGGGTTTCACCATTATCACGGCATTCCCGGCTCGGTTGGCGGCGCGTTGCGCATGAATGCGGGCGCCAATGGCGTTGAAACGCAGGAGCGGGTCGTCGAGGTGCACGCGGTGGACCGTCAGGGCCGCCAACATGTGCTGACAAATGAAGACATGGGCTATGCCTATCGCCATTCCTCCGCGCCGGCGGACCTGATCTTCACCGAGGCGATCTTCCAGGGCTATGCCGAGGACAAGGCGGTCATCACAAAGATGATGGACGAGGTGCAGGAGCACCGCGAGACCGTCCAGCCGATCCGGGAAAAGACCGGCGGCTCGACCTTCAAGAACCCGCCGGGCAGTTCGGCCTGGAAGGAAGTGGACAAGGCCGGCTGCCGCGGGCTGACCATCGGCGGCGCGCAGATGTCGCCGATGCACTGCAACTTCATGATCAACACCGGCAGCGCATCCAGCCATGACCTCGAGATGCTGGGCGAGACGGTGCGCACGCGCGTCCTCGACCATTCCGGCATCCGGCTCGACTGGGAGATCAAGCGGATCGGCGAATATGCCGATGGCGAAGAACCCGTGCAGCCGTTCCTGGGGCGGCTTTTGTAGCCTGCCCGAAAAGCGACCTTGAACGCCGCTTTCTGAAATCGACAAAATCGCAATTCGGCAGCCTGATGGGCCGATGCGGATGCTTCTGCCCGCATGTGCTTCCGGGTGGCCCATGAACGTCGAACAGCCCTTTTCCTCGTCGAACCGCAAGATCGACCCGTCGCGGCGGCGCGCGACGCACTTGTTCAAGCCGGACGGCACGCCGCTCGACCCCGACCGGCTCGAAATCGGGCCGACCGATGTCGCCTTTGCCGAATGGGAGGCGCTGGGAATCACGCCGCCGAACGTCGAGCGGATGCGCAAGGTGCGGCTCGACCGCACCGTCGCCGAGATCAACAGGCGCGGCTATGGCGGCTGCCTGATGTTCGATCCGCTCAACATCCGCTATGCGTCCGACAGTTCCAACATGCATGTGTGGATCCTGCACAATTGGGCGCGCGCCTGCTTTGTCGG
Source organism: Oceaniradius stylonematis (assembly GCF_003149475.2). Classification (GTDB taxonomy): domain Bacteria; phylum Pseudomonadota; class Alphaproteobacteria; order Rhizobiales; family Rhizobiaceae; genus Roseitalea; species Roseitalea stylonematis. The sequence goes on along the minus strand of NZ_QFWV02000008.1, from coordinate 278,731 downwards.
CGCCGACGGCCACATGGTGGTCTGGGACTACAAGCGCTGCGAGCATTTGTCGGCGCATCTGCCGCTGGTCAACGAGGTGCGCGTCGGCGCGGGCATGTTCTATTTCGTCGCCGGCGACCAGGAGGACGCGATCGCCGCCGAGTTCGCCGCGCAGATCGACGATCTGATGCGGGCTCACGGCAATGGCTCGCGGCGGCTGGCCATCGACAAGATGGAACTGCACGGCGCGCGCGCCCTGACCGCGCGGGGGCTTGCGATCGGCTCGGGCCAGCAGGTGATGGAGCATGCGCGGCTGATCAAGTCCGAAGACGAGATCAACGCCATGCGCTGTGCGATCGCCACCTGCGAGATCGCCATGGCCGAGATGGAAAAGGCGTGCGAACCGGGCATTGCCGAGACCGAACTCTGGGCGATCCTGCACGCCGAGAACATCAAGCGCGGCGGCGAATGGATCGAAACGCGGATTTTGAGTTCAGGCCCGCGCACCAATCCCTGGTTCCAGGAGGCGGGGCCGCGCCGGCTGCTTGAGGGCGATCTTCTGGCCTTCGACACCGACCTGATCGGCCCCTATGGCATGTGCTGCGACATGAGCCGGACCTGGTTCGTCGGCGATGGCGAACCGAATGCCGAGCAGCGCGACGCCTACCGCGTCGCCCACGACCACATGTTCGCCAATATGGACCTGCTGAAACCGGGCGTGACCTTTTCGGAGCTGACGGCGCAATGCGTGCATCTGCCCGAAGCCTACCGCGCGCAGCGCTATGGCGTCTTCATGCACGGTGTGGGCCTGTGCGACGAGTTTCCGTCGATCTACTACCCCGAAGACTTTGTCGAGGGCGCGTTCGACTATCCGCTCGAGCCGGGCATGGCGCTGTGCGTCGATGTCTATGCCGGCAAGGTGGGCGGCAGCTGCGGCGTCAAGCTCGAAGACCAGGTTCTGATCACCGAAACGGGGTTCGAGAATTTGTCCAGCTATCCGTTTGAGGAAAGGTTGTTGGGGTAGGGGTGTGGACTGGGGCTGGTCGAGGTCTGGTCCGGGCCTTTTGCGGACGACCCTACCAGACTTCGTCCCGGCGAAGCGGCTGCGCTTGGGACTAAGCGAAAGAGAGGCTTGCGGCCCCTTCTCAGCAAGCCCCCGCTTGCCTCGCGCCAAAGGCAGCTTGATCTCTCGTGAACTTGTCTCCGAATTCCGACGACAGTTGTTCAATCAGGCCGTCGCAAGAGAAGCCCATCATATCGAGGTAATCTTGGGCTGATCTGACCGCCTGCGCATTCCAATCAACGGAGAGGCTTTCGACTGCTGCTCTTGCATCTTCAACGCGGTACTTGTCTCCGTAGGGAGACGATAGTTGCTCGATAAGACCCTCCTTCGAGAAACCTTTAAAGCTCAGATAGCTATTTGCATATCTGACAGCATTTTTTTGGGGGGCGGTCAATTCTTGAGCAAAAGGGTAGGATGCTATAGAGAACGACAAGCACAAAGTTGTAAGAAAAATCGTCTTTTTCATCTCGAATCCCCCGGTAAGTGCTGATCATGTAATATTATGGCAGAATCGGACTTGGAAGGCTATGGCGTGATTGGAGATCGACTTCTTGAATGGACGAATGTCTCGGCTCGTCATTTGACTTCGCAGGTCGATGGTCCGCTTTGTCCGCAGAGCCGGCCTCTCTGCGCTCCGCGATGGTTGCAGGATGGGTCTACCCAAACCATCGCCCAATACCCCCCTCCTTCCCCGACATGTCATTTTATGCTGCAATGCAGCATCGCAAGCATAGCCAATGGAAGCGCGCCATGAACGAAGTCTATCGTCCCATCAAAATCGAGTTTCCGTCCGGAGACGTCTCGCAATGGTTCGAACAATGGAACTCGATGTTCACCGCGACCGGCAGCCAGGTCGGTCTGATCAACGTCAATTTCGGCCGGTCGAGCGCGCCGGAAGTCGAGCAGGCGGTGCTTGACGAGGTGGGCTCCTACGGCAAGCAGCTGGGGCGGATGGGCGATGTGCTGACGGTCCTTCTCAGGCACTTCAAGCCGGTAGACGAACTGACCGAGGAGGAACGGCACGCGATCGAGGATCTTTCGGTGATGCTGCGCGAGATCGCCGGCATCAAGGAACGGCACGACCGCAGCGCGCTGCGGCCGTGACCTGTCGACCTTTCCAATGACAGGTCCCCGGGGGGCTCGAGTTTGGCCTTCGGTTGATTGTCTTGGCGGCGCGCCCGTCAGTGCCGGTCTTGTTTGTCCGACGGGAAAACCGACAGGGCAAGCGTCAACAGGTCCCTGACGAGCAGCGGCTCTTCGCCTGCCGCCCGCAAGACGAGTGCAAGGGTGATTTGCGACATCATGTAGCGGGCCCCCAGCCGAGTCGGGATCGACTCGGGTGCATGGCCCGTGCGCCGGGCATCCGTCAGAAGGGCAGCGTAGGCTTCCTCGGCGCCGGCATCTATTGCGGCAATCAGCGCTTGCGTTTTTTCCCCGAAGCGGTGGGTGGCGGCCTGCATCTTCACATAGAGGCAGCCATTGTCCGAGAGTGCGTCTTCGCTCGCGTAACGGATGAGATCCTCGACTTTTTGGTCGAAGCTTTCCGGGCCCGTGACGATCCTCAGCACCTGGCTCAGCACGGCGTCCGCGTAGGCCTGAAGGACCGCAGCGGTCAGTCCATCCTCATCACCAAACTCACGGTAGAGCGACGGTTTCGCAACGCCGGCGCGCTGGCAGATCGAGTTAAGGGAAACCTCTGCCGGTCCCTCGCGCCAATAGGCGTTCATGGCGAGGTCAATCACCTCTTGCCTGCTCAGACTTTTTGGGCGGCCCCTGCCGCGTTTCGTACCGTCTCCAGTCATTTTTATACCATCCGGTATTTTTTTCTTGACGTCGTGTGCCACTTTTTCGTACCTATTGGTAACAAATTGTCTAACCACGGGCGCGGCCCACATTTCGGCCAGCCAACCGATCTGAAAGGACCTTTACCATGAGAATGACTCTTGCCGCCGCCCTTGTCTTCGCCGCCCTCGGCAGCCCGGCCCTGGCATCCGACCAGGAAACCGTACGCGCATTCTATACCGATGTGCTCACCGACCCGGCCGGGACCACGGAAGAGCGGTACTACGAGCTGTTCTCGCCCGACGTTGTCTCAATTCCCGCACCGCCCGGCGGCGAGGGCGCGCAGGGCATGCTGAACACCATCGCCTTTCTTGGCCAGGTGGTGCCGGATTTGGTGTGGGAACCACAGGAAATCATCGATCTCGATGACGGGCGGTTCGTCGTGCGCAGCCTGTTCCGGGGGACGCCTGTAGGTCCGTTCTTCGGTGTTGACCCGGCTACGGGCAAGAGCTTCGAAGCCATGTCAATCGACATACTGACCGTCGAAAATGGCCGCATTGTTCTGACCTATCATCTTGAAGACTGGACGTCGGTTGTCGCCCAACTGACGGCGGAGTGAACGCCCACCGGGGCAAGTTCTTGCGGACTTCAAGCATCGATCGATCAGAGCGCCAAGCACCAACAATAAGCCCCGTCATCGGCGGGGTTTTCTTGCTTGAGCGGCCCTGCCAATCTTTGTCCCGGTCACAACAATTGGCTTGGCAGGGCACGGCGGCGGGCGTAGAGGCGGGCGATGAGCACAGCATCGCACAGCCTCGGCTCGGCGCCCGCGCCGATGAGCTGGTCCGCCCACGCGCGGGCGACGCTGGCGCTCGGCGTGCCGCTGGTGGGTTCGCAGCTTGGCGGCATGGCGATGAACACCACCGACACGGTGATGCTGGGCTGGTACGGCGTCACCGAACTGGCGGCCGGCTCGATCGCAACGCAGATCCTCTTCACCATCATGATGTTCGGCGCCGGCTTTGCCTATGCGGTGCTGCCCATGGCGGCTGCCGCCGAGGGGCAGGGCGATCAGCGCCAGGTGCGCCGCTCGGTGCGCATGGGGCTGTGGGTCGGCGCGCTCTATTGCCTGGCCGTGATGCCGGTCCTGTGGTTCATCGAGCCGATCATGCTGGCGCTCGGCCAGGACACGGCGGTCGCCGAACTGTCGCGCGTCTATATGCGCATCGCGCAATGGTCGATCTTCCCGCTTCTTTTGTGGTGGACGCTGCGCGGCTTTCTGACGGTGATCGAGCGCACGCGGATCGTCTTCTGGGCGACGATGGCCGGCGTCGTGCTCAACGCGCTTTTGAACTGGGCGTTCATCTTCGGCAATTGGGGCGCGCCGGAACTGGGCATGCGCGGCGCGGCGATCGCGACGCTGGGCACCAATCTTCTCGTCTTCGGGCTGCTGGTCGCCTATGCGGCGCTCAACGAGCGGGCGCGGCCCTATGAACTGTTCGTGCGGTTCTGGCGGCCAGACTGGCCGGCCTTCGGCGAAGTGTTCCGCATCGGCCTGCCGATCGGAACGATGATCACCGCCGAGACGGGCCTGTTCATCTTCTCGTCGATCTTCATGGGCTGGATCAGCGTCGTCGCGCTCGCCGCGCACGGCATCGCGCTGCAGCTTGCCTCGCTCGCCTTCATGGTGCCGATGGGCATGGCGCAGGCGGCGACCGCGCGCGTCGGCCACTATCACGGCCGTGGCGATGCGCTTGGGCTCGACCGGGCGGCGAAGACCGTCATGGCCATGTGCCTGGCCTTCGCCGCGACCAGCGCGCTCCTGTTCTTCACCATTCCCGAAACGCTGATCGCGCTGTTTCTGGACCAGAGCAACCCGGACACGGCGGCGGTTCTGGCCTATGCGGTGCCGCTGCTGTTCGTCGGTGCCTGCTTCCAGCTTGTCGACAGCGCCCAGGCGATCGCCGCCGCGCTGCTGCGCGGGCTCAGGGACACGCGCGTGCCGATGATCATCGCGGTCTTCGCCTATTGGCCGGTCGGTCTGTTCCTGGGCTGGCTGCTCGCCTTTCCGCTCGGGTTCGGCGGCGTCGGCGTCTGGGTCGGCATGGCGCTCGGCCTTCTGGTCGCGGCGATCCTTCTCAGCCACCGCTTTTTCGCGCTGCGGCCCAATATCGGCCTTTGACGGCAGGCATTCAGCGGTCCCGCCATTCCAGCGTGCGTCAAGTTTCGCAGCCTATGATTGCGCCGTCCGGTGCCGTGCGCCGGCGGTGCGCGCAAGACCGGAGAGACCATGCCCAACAAACACGTCGCCGTCCTTTTGGGCGGATTTTCCTCCGAACGGCCTGTGAGCCTTGATTCCGGCAATGCCTGCGCGGACGAACTGGAAAAGGTCGGCTATCGCGTCACGCGCGTCGATGTCGACCGTAACGTGGCCCAGACACTGGCCGATCTGAAGCCCGACGTTGCCTTCAACGCGCTGCACGGCCCGTTCGGCGAGGACGGCACGATCCAGGGGATTCTCGAATATCTCGAAATCCCCTACACCCATTCGGGCGTTCTGGCGACGGCGCTCGCCATGGACAAGGAAATGTCCAAGCGGCTGGCGAAGACGCACGGCATTCCGGTCGCCGAATCCAAGGTCATGGACCGGCATGCCTTCACCTCCAAGCACCCCATGCAGCCGCCCTATGTGGTCAAGCCGGTGTCCGAAGGGTCGAGCTTCGGCGTCGTCATCGTCCAAGCCGACCAGGCCCATCCGCCGCAGATCATCACCTCCGACGAATGGGCCTATGGCGACCGGTTGATGGTCGAGCGCTACATTCACGGACGCGAACTGACCTGTGCCGTTATGGGCGATGTGGCGCTGGGCGTGACCGAAATCATACCGGTCGGCCACCAGTTCTACGACTATGATTCAAAATATGTTTCAGGCGGTTCAAAACATGTCTGCCCGGCGGAAATTTCACCAAATATTTACCAAACGATAACGAAACTGGCGCTGAAAGCACATCAGGCGTTCGGGTGCCGGGGCGTGACGCGTTCGGATTTTCGCTACGATGACCGGTTCTCCGCCGACGGGGAGCTGATCTGGCTGGAAATCAACACGCAACCGGGGATGACGGCGACTTCGCTGGTTCCGGAGATCGCCCTTCATGCCGGTCATTCGTTCGGTGAATTGCTTGAGTGGATGGTGGAGGACGCAACTTGCATGCGTTGACGTCAGATCGGATCGGAGCGGGAGCCGGCGCGGCCTCGGCGAAGCGCGGGTCACGCACCCGCGTGCTGCCGCGCGCGCTGCGCCGACCCGTCCGGTTCATCCAGCGTCTGGTCTCCGGCGATGTCAGCGTGCCGCCGCGCACCGAAACCATGCTGTTCGGCGCGGTGATCGGCGGGGCGATCCTTTATGGATCGGTTCTTGGCGGCCAGTTCGGCCAGGCTGTCGAGCAGACGACCGCGGCGATGGGCTTTGCCGTCGAAGAGATCGAACTGTCCGGCAACACCTATACGCCGGTCGACGACGTCTTTGCCGCGCTCGGGCTCGACGGACGGCGGTCGCTGGTCTCGATCGAGCCGGCCGCCGCACGCTCCGCGCTGACCGACCTGCCTTGGATCGCCAGCGCCCGCATCGCCAAGGTCTATCCCTCCAAGCTCGTCGTCGAAGTGGGCGAACGGTCGCCGTTCGCGGTGTGGCAGACCGGCGAGGCCCTGTCGGTGATCGAGCAGGACGGCGCGGTGATCGGCGGCTATGCGGCCCATCCGCGCCTTGCCGCGCTGCCGCTTCTGGTCGGCAAGGGCGCCGCCGAGACCGGCGCGGGCTTTGTCGCCACCGTGCAGCAATACCCGATCGTCGCCGACCGCGTGCGCGCCCATATTCGCGTCGGCCAGCGGCGCTGGGATCTCAGGCTCGACAACGGCATCACCGTCCGCCTGCCCGAGACGGGCGTCGAGCGGGCGCTCGAGCGTCTCGTCACCATGCAAGACGAACTGGACGTGTTCGGCCGCGATCTGGCCGCCATCGACATGCGGCTGGAGGATCGCACCCTTTTTGCGCTGACCGGCAACGCCCTTGAAGCGCGTCAGGCGCTGATCGAGGCGCGCGATGCGGCCCGCGAACAGGCACGGCGGGGGAACCGCATCTGATGGCGCCCGCCCGCACCCAGGAAACCGGCAAGCGCAGCCGCCGGACGGCGACCGTCACGGTGCTCGATCTGGGCAGCACCAAGACGGTCTGCATGATCGCCAGGATGATGCCGTCCGAGACCGGTCGTTTCCTGTCGGGCCGCACCCATCAGGGCGAAGTGATCGGCATCGGCCACACCCGTTCGCTCGGCATCAAGTCGGGCGTTCTGGTCGATCTGGACGCCGCCGAACGGGCGATCCGCCATGCGGTCGAAGCCGCCGAACGGATGGCCGGCGTCACCGTCGATTCGATGATCGTCAATCTGAGCGCAGGGCGGCCGAAATCATCGACCTGCACGGCGACACTGCCGCTCAAGGACAAGCCGGTCTCGCCGCGTGAAATTGAACAGGTGCTGCGCGCGGCGATCGCGCGGGCGGCGCGCGTCGACCGCCACGTCGTCCACCTTCTGCCGATCGACCACATGCTCGACGGCGAGCGCGGCATCGTCGATCCGCGCGGCATGATCGGCAACGAACTGGCGCTGAACATGCACCTTCTGACGGCCGATGCGGCGCCGGTGCGCAACCTCGAACTGGCGATCAACCGCGCCCATCTGACCATCGAGACGCTGGTGGCCACGCCCTATGCGAGCGGCCTTGCGACGCTGGTCGATGACGAACTGGAACTGGGCTGCGCCTGCGTCGACATGGGCGGCGGCACCACCTCGATCGCGATCTTCTCCGAACGCCGTTTCGTGCATGCCGAGTCGATCCCGCTGGGCGGCCATCACGTGACGATGGACGTTGCGCGCGGGCTCAACTGCCGGCTCGAGGATGCCGAACGGCTCAAGGTCATGCAGGGCTCGGTGATCGCCACCTCGGTCGACGACCGCGACATCATCCAGGTGCCGGCGATGGGCGAGGATGGCGACGAGGGCGGACACCAGATCCCGCGCAGCCTTTTGAACCGCATCATCGCCGCGCGCGTCGAGGAGACGCTGGAAATGCTGCGCGAGCGCATCAATGCGTCCGGCTATTCGTCGGTGGTCGGCAAGCGTGTCGTGCTGACGGGCGGCGCGGCGCAACTGGGCGGGCTGACCGACATGGCGCGCAGGATATTGGGGCGCAATGTGCGGATCGGCCGGCCCTTGGGCGTGCGCGGGCTGCCGGCCGCCGCCAAGGGTCCGGCCTTTGCCGCCGCCGTCGGCCTGATGGTCTATCCGCAGGTGGCGGCCAATGATCACTCAAGCGAACGTTTTCGTGGAACCGCGTCGGTCAGGCTGACCGGAACAGAAGGGCCGCTCGGGCGGATGACACAATGGATAAAAGAGAGCTTCTAGACACGGACGAAGGCAACAAGGCCCCAGCGCCGCAGGCCGGTCTGGCACACACAGAGGATGAAACCATGACAATCAATCTCCAAAAGCCGGACATCACCGAGCTCAAGCCGCGGATCACCGTGTTCGGCGTGGGCGGCGGCGGCGGCAACGCGGTCAACAACATGATCACCGGCGGGCTCGACGGCGTCGAGTTCGTGGTTGCCAACACCGATGCGCAGGCCCTGTCGATGAACAAGGCGGGCCGGATCATCCAGCTGGGCATGGGCGTCACCGAAGGGCTGGGCGCCGGCTCGCAGCCCGATGTCGGCCGCGCGGCGGCCGAGGAATGCATCGACGAGATCAACGATCACCTCAATTCGACGCATATGTGCTTCGTCACCGCCGGCATGGGCGGCGGCACCGGCACCGGCGCGGCGCCGGTCGTCGCCCGCGCGGCGCGCGAGCGCGGCATCCTGACGGTGGGCGTCGTCACCAAGCCGTTCCACTTCGAAGGCCAGCGCCGGATGCGCACCGCCGATGACGGCATCGAGGAGTTGCAGGCCAATGTCGACACGCTGATCGTCATCCCGAACCAGAACCTGTTCCGCATCGCCAACGACAAGACCACCTTTGCCGACGCGTTCGGCATGGCCGACCAGGTGCTCTATTCCGGCGTTGCCTGCATCACCGACCTGATGGTCAAGGAAGGGCTGATCAACCTCGATTTTGCCGATGTGCGCTCGGTGATGCGCGACATGGGCAAGGCGATGATGGGCACGGGTGAAGCGTCCGGCGAAGGCCGGGCCATGACCGCCGCAGAAGCTGCGATCGCCAACCCGCTGCTTGACGAAACCTCGATGAAGGGCGCGGGCGGCCTTCTGATCTCGATCACCGGCGGTCGCGACATGACCCTGTTCGAGGTGGATGAGGCGGCAACGCGCATCCGCGAAGAGGTCGACCAGGACGCCAACATCATCCTGGGCGCGACATTCGACGAGTCGCTGGAAGGGCTGATCCGCGTATCGGTCGTCGCGACCGGCATCGAATCGGGTGTTGCGGCTGCTGCGCGACCGGCGCCCTCGTCGATCCCGCGCGCGGTGACCGGTGCGGCAGCGCCCGCCGCAAAGCCCGACAGCGGTGCCGACAAGCCGTCGGTGCTGCGGCCCGCCGCGCGCAGCCAGCCGGCTCCGGTGCAGACCACCGTTTCGACCCCTGCGGCCGCGCCGGCGGCACCGGCTCCGTCTGTCAGCGACGACGTGATCGCCGAGACCGAGCGCGACATGGCGGCCTTCGAGATGGCGTCCACGACGACCGGCGCCGCCGCCCCGGCGCAGGCCGACAGCGAATTCCGGCCGCAGAGCCGGCTGTTCCAGTCCCCGCCGCAGCCGATGCCGGCCCGCCCGGCAACCGACCTGCCAGCGTCCGCAGCCGCCAGTGCGCCGGCCCGGCCGGCACCGATGCCCGAAGCACCGACGGCCGAAGCGCCTGCACCGCAGCCGCGCATGCCGCAGGTGGAGGATTTTCCGCCCATGGTACAGGCGGAAGTGGAAGCCCGCGACACCGCGCATGACGATCACGACGCCCATGACGAGCGCGGTCCCCTGGGCCTGCTCAAGCGGCTGACGCACGGCCTGTCGCGCAAGGACGAGATGGATGCGCCCGAGCCGCCGCGCCTGCGCCCGGCCGGGTCGATCGAGCACGGAGCCGGCCAGCCGCGCCGCACGCTCGGTGCCGATGCGGCGCTGTATGCGCCGCGCAAGGGCCATCTCGACGACCATGGCCGCGCCCAGGCGCCGTCGCCGGTGGCCGACAGCGACGACCAGCTGGAAATCCCTGCCTTCCTGCGGCGCCAGGCCAACTGACTTCGGCTCCGGCCGCCGGCTCGTCGCCAACCTGCTCACGGGGCGCCGCAAGCGCCCCGTTCGCCAATTGTTAAACCACTGATTGTACTCGTGAATGTACATAACCGGCGGGCCATGCGCGTTACATATGGTAACCATCCGTGATTTGGCCGTTTCGCCGACTCGCGACTAATGTGCGGCGCGAAGTGGAGAGGGTGTCCCTTCGTCAGACGCTACGAAACAGGTCCGGGGAACGGGACGTTTCGCACAACAATAAGAGCAGGGATAGCTCATGGGGACTGATCTGCGGGCCTATCAGGCATCACTGCGCAAAGCGGTAAGCCTGTCGGGAATCGGGGTGCATACGGGCGCGGAAGTGTCGATCACGCTGCATCCCGCCGAGCCCAATACCGGCGTCGTCTTCCGGCGCATTCTCGATGACGGCTCCAAGGTCGATCTTCCCGCAGTGGTTTCGCAGGTCGGCGCCACCGATCTGTGCACCATGCTCGGCGACCCCGCCGGCGTCCACGTTTCCACCATCGAACACATCATGGCCGCCTTCTCGGCGCTGGGGCTCGACAATGTGATCGTCGAGATCGACGCGTCGGAGGTGCCGATCATGGACGGCAGCGCGCGTATCTTCATTGCCGCGATCGAGGAAGCGGGCATCGAGCACCATCTGGTCAAGCGCCGCTATATCCGCGTCAAGAAGACCGTGCGTGTCGAGCATGGCGGTTCCTGGGCCGAGTTCCGCCCGCATGAGGGCACGCGCTACGAGATCGTCATCGATTTCGAAAGCAAGGCGATCGGGCGGCAGGAATTCCGCGACGAGATCGATGGTGACGTTTTCTGCGCCGAGCTGGCCGATGCGCGCACCTTCGGCTTCATGAAGGACGTCGAGCGGCTCTGGGCCTCGGGCCATGCGCTCGGATCGTCGCTGGGCAATTCTGTCGTCATCGGCGATGATCATACGATCGTCAATTGCGAAGGCCTGCGCTATGCCGACGAGTTCGTGCGGCACAAGACGCTCGATGCGGTCGGCGATCTGGCGCTCGCCGGCGCCAATTTCATCGGCTGTTTTTCGTCCTATCGCGGCGGCCACCGGCTGAACGCGATCGCGCTGCGCGCGCTGCTGGCCGATCCGGCCGCTTACGAGATCGTCGAAACCCCGGTGCCGCACGCCATCGTCTATGCCGGCGATCTGGTCGCCGTGACCGGCCAGGTCTACGCGCCTTGGGCGGTTTGACGGGCGGCGGCAGGCGCCGTTAACGGCAACCGCCACAAAATCGCGCCAATTCCTTTGCAGGCGTTGCCGCAGGGTTCCCGAACGGGTAAACGGGCGGGTGTTCGCGCGGCGGGGAAAACCTGCTGCGCGCAGTAGGAGACGGGCTGGTTCATGAGCGCCAATCGAGTATCAGCATCGCGCACCGTGCGCATCGGCACGATGATGGCCCTTGTCGCGCTGGCCGCGACGGGCGTCAGCGGGTGTGCCCGCGACAACGACTCCGTCGATCTGTCGAGCTATGTCGACACGATCGAGCCCGCCGACGTGCTCTACAATCAGGGTCTGGCCAATCTGAACACGGGCCGGCTGCGCGAGGCGCAGCGCAAGTTCCAGGCCGTCGACCGGCAGCATCCCTATTCGGAATTCGCCCGCAAATCGAACGTGATGGCCGCCTTCACATCCTACCGGATGGGCCGGTTCGACGAAGCGATCGCGGCCTCGCGGCGCTTCGTCAATCTCTATCCAACCCATGAAGACGCGGCCTACGCGCAGTACATTATCGGGCTTTCCTATTTCAACCAGATGCCCGAAGTGACGCGCGACCAGCGCGACACGCAGCTGGCGATCCAGAATTTCAACCGGCTGCTGGAGAGCTATCCGGGCTCGATCTACGAGGAAGACGCCAAGGCGAAGATCCGTGCCGCGCGCGACCAGCTCGCCGGCAAGGAAATGCAGGTCGGCCGCTATTACCTCGAACGGCGCGAATTTGCCGCCGCGCTGCCGCGCTTCCGGCTGGTGGTCGAGGAATATGGCAATACACGCCACGTCGAAGAAGCGCTGGCGCGGCTGACCGAGACCTATTTCGCCATGGGCCTTGCTTCCGAGGCGCAGACTGCGGCGGCGATCCTGGGCCACAACTTCCCCGACAGCCAGTGGTATGCCGATTCCTACGCGCTGCTGGCGACCGGCGGCCTGGAGCCGCGTCAAAACGCCGGCTCGTGGATTTCCCGTGCGACGCAGAACGTGCTGGTCCGCCCGGCCGGCGGCTGACCCGGACATCTTGCAATGCTCAGCGAGCTGTCGATCCGCGATATCGTGCTGATCGAAAGGCTGGCGATCCGCTTCGAGGCGGGCCTTGCGGTTCTGACCGGCGAGACGGGCGCCGGCAAATCCATCCTTCTCGATGCGCTTTCGCTGGCCCTTGGCGGGCGCGGCGATGCCGGTCTGGTGCGCCAGGGCGCGAAAGACGGACAGGTGACGGCGGTGTTCGATCTGGCCGCCAGCCATCCGCTGCATGGCCTGTTCGAGGATGCGGGCGTCGCCGTGGAGCCGGGGGAACCGGTGATCTTCCGCCGGGTGCAGAGCGCCGACGGGCGCACGCGCGCCTTCGTCAACGATCAGACGGTCAGCGTTGCCATCCTGCGCGACGCCGGCCGGCAGCTTGTCGAAATTCACGGCCAGCATGACGACCGGGCGCTGGTCGACACCGCGTCCCACCGCGATCTGCTGGACGCCTTTGGCGGCCTTGCATCTGATGCTGCCCATGTGGCGAGCCTGCACCGGACGTGGAAGGACGCGGAAGCGACGCTTGCCCGGCAGCGCGCGCGCATCGAGGCGGCGGCGCGGGAGGCCGATTTCCTGCGCGCCTCGGTCGATGAACTGACAAAGCTCGCGCCGGAAGCGGGCGAGGAAGAGGCGCTTGCGGAAAAGCGCTCCGCGATGATGGCCGCCGAAAAGGTGGCCGGCGATCTCAACGATGCGAACGAAACGCTGGGCGGGCCAGCCTCGTCGGTGCCGGAGATTGCCGGGCTGCTGCGGCGGCTGGAGCGCAAGGCGCCCGAAGTTCCGGGGCTGCTCGACGATGTCAACGAGCATCTGGCCGCAGCGCTGGATCATCTTGCCGAGGCGCAGAACCGCATCGAGCAGGCGATCGCCGACAGCGACCACGATCCGCAGGCGCTCGAACGCACCGAGGAGCGGCTGTTCGGCCTGCGCGCGGCGGCCCGCAAATATGATTGCGCGGTCGACGATCTGCCGGCGCTGGCCGTGACGATGGCCGACCAGCTTGCCGATCTCGATGCCGGCGAAGCGGCGCTTTCGGGCCTCGAACGGGAAGCGCGCGAGGCGCTTGTCGCCTATGACCGGGCGGCGGCCGACCTGTCGGCCCGGCGCGCCGAGACCGCAGAGGCGCTGACCGGCGCCGTGATGGCCGAACTGCCCGATCTCAAGCTCGACAAGGCCGAGTTCATCGTCCACCGCACGACGGACGCCGACCGCCGCACGCCGGCGGGCATCGATGAGGTCGAGTTCTGGGTCCGCACCAATCCGGGCACCCGCGCCGGCCCGATGATGAAGGTCGCCTCGGGGGGCGAACTGTCGCGCTTTTTGCTGGCGCTCAAGGTCGCGCTGGCCGACCGGGGCTCGGCGCCGACACTGGTCTTCGACGAGATCGACACGGGCGTCGGCGGCGCGGTGGCCGATGCCATCGGCGGGCGGTTGAGACGGTTGTCGGACGGCGTGCAGGTGCTGTCCGTGACGCACGCGCCGCAGGTGGCCGCGCGCGCCGCGCACCATTTCCTGATCGAAAAGAGCGGCGGAAACGGCAGCGGCGTCGTGACCTCGGTCACCGAGATGGACCGCGATGCGCGGCGCGAGGAAATCGCGCGGATGCTGGCCGGCGCAGAGATCACCGCCGAAGCCCGCGCGGCGGCCGAGCAGCTTCTTGCGGGGGCTGGGTAGTTGAACGTGCCACCTCCCCCTTGAGGGGAGGTCGGCGACTGCCGAATGCAATGACGCAGAGCCGGGAGGGGGTGTTTCTGCAACGGCCGGGAGAGTTGATACCCCCACCCGGATCAGCTTCGCTTCGCTTGCTTCTCCGACCTCCCCTCAAGGGGGAGGTGGGTGCGCGACGGGCCTTTCCGCGCCCGGCAAATCCCGCTAATCCTGCGCTGTCGTATCTACAGCGGACACTGCCATGACGGCCGAAACCAAATCCGTCGACGCCCTGACCGAAGCCGAAGCGGCGGCCGAACTGGCACGGCTGGCGGGTGAGATCGCGCGGCACGATGTCGCCTATCATGGCGAGGATGCGCCGTTCATTTCGGACGCAGACTATGATGCGCTCAAGCAGCGCAACACGGCGATCGAAGCCCGGTTTCCGCACCTCAAGCGTGCCGACAGCCCGAGCGAACAGGTCGGCGCGGCGGTGTCGGAGAAGTTCGAGAAGATCGCCCACCGCGTGCCGATGCTGTCGCTGGACAATGCGTTTTCCGATCAGGACGTCCACGACTTCGCTGCGCGGGTGCGGCGCTTCCTGAAAATGGGCGAGGACACGCCGCTGGCGCTGACCGCCGAGCCGAAGATCGACGGTCTGTCGCTGTCGCTGCGCTATGAGGATGGCCGGCTCGCCTATGCGGCGACGCGCGGCAATGGCGCGGTCGGCGAGAACGTGACCGCCAATGCGCGCACCATCGCCGACATTCCCGAAACGCTCGCCGGCGACCCGCCAGCGGTGTTCGAGGTGCGGGGCGAAGTCTATCTGACCAAGGACGATTTCGCCGAACTGAACCGCCGGCAGGAGGAGGCGGGCAAGCCGGTCTATGTGAACCCGCGCAACACGGCGGCCGGCTCGCTGCGCCAGCTCGACGCGTCGATCACCGCGTCCCGCCCGCTGAAATTCTTCGCCTATGCGTGGGGCGAAGTCAGCGCCATGCCGTCGGACACGCAGATGGGCATGGTGGAAAAGTTCGACGAATACGGCTTCGTCACCAATCCGCTGATGGGCGTGTTCGACGATGTCGAGGCGCTGCTCGCCCACTACCGGCGGGTCGAGCTGGAGCGGGGCGAACTGCCCTATGACATCGACGGCGTGGTCTACAAGGTCAACGATCTGGCGCTGCAGCAAAGGCTCGGTTTCGTCTCGCGCTCGCCGCGTTGGGCGATCGCGCACAAGTTTCCCGCCGAAAAGGCGATGACGGTGCTGAACGCCATCGACATCCAGGTCGGACGCACGGGGGCGCTGACGCCGGTGGCGCGGCTCGAACCGGTGACCGTCGGCGGTGTGGTGGTCGAAAACGCGACGCTCCACAATGCCGAGGAGATCGCCCGGCTCGGAATCAAGATCGGCGACACCGTCATCGTTCAACGCGCTGGCGACGTGATCCCGCAGATCCTCGGGTTCGTGCCAGAGAAGCGGCCGGCCGATGCCGCCGATTTCGCCTTTCCCGAGACATGTCCGTGTCCGCTCAAGACGCCGATCGTGCGCGAGGCGACGGCCGGCGGCAGCGAGGGGGTCGTGCGGCGCTGTTCCGGCGAGTTTGCCTGTCCGTTCCAGCGCAAGGAGCATCTCAAGCTCTTTGTCTCCCGCAAGGCGTTCGACATTGACGGCCTCGGCGACAAGCAGATCGACTATTTCCACGATCTGCCCGAGGACGACCCGCTGCGCATCCGCGCGCCGGCGGACATCTTCACGCTCAGGGCGCGCGACGATGCCGCCGAACTGACCGCGCTGAAGAACCGCGACGGCTATGGCGAGGTCTCGGCCAGGAACCTGTTCGACGCGATCGAGGCGCGGCGGACGATCCCGCTCGAACGGCTGATCTTCGGCCTCGGCATCCGCCATGTCGGCGAGACGACGGCGCGGACGCTGGCACGCGCCTATGGCTCATGGGCCGAGTTCGATGCGGCCGCACGCAAGATCGCGGCGGGCGATGAAGGCGCGCGCGAGGACATGGATGCCATCGAGGATATTGGCGGCGCGGTGGTGGATGCGGTGGCGCGCTATTTCGGCGAGGACCACAATCTCCAGATGGTCGGGGATCTTGTCGGCCAGCTCACTGTCGAGGACGCCGAGCGGCCCGCCACGGAAAGCCCGTTCGCCGGCAAGACCATCGTCTTTACGGGATCGCTCGAACGGATGAGCCGCGACGAGGCCAAGGCGATGGCCGACAGGCTGGGCGCCAAGGCGTCCGGCTCGGTTTCGTCCAAGACCGATCTGGTCGTGGCCGGGCCGGGTGCCGGCTCCAAGCTGAAAAAGGCGACGGAACTGGGCATCGAGGTGATCGACGAGGACGAGTGGTTCAACCGCACTGAAGGGCTGTGAGCGGCGCCGGGCGTCGATGTCCGGTCACGACCGACCGGGCGCGTCCTTCGGGCGCCGTGTGCGGCTGAAACGCATCTTGTGGGCGCCCATGTCCTGCGGTTCGGCGGTCCAGGCATAGGCGAGCAGGCAGGGCTCGTTCGCCGAGGTACGGATGGTGTGCGTCGTGCCCGGCGCGTTGAAGATCATCGAGGGCGCGCGGAAGACGCCGATGTCGTTCTGCGAACAGGCGCCCGACAAGACGATGTAGCTCTCGGTGATGCCGTCATGCTTGTGCGAGGGATAAACGCAGCCGGGCCCGAACAGGACGAAGCCGAGCGCGATGTCTTCTGCCCGCACCAGCCCGCCCGGACCCAGAATGTCCGCATAGCCGTATTTGCGCGCCAGCGCCGCCGGCATCTTCTCATAGCCGTGTTGCCAGGCGAACCGGTCGGCCATCTTGGCGGTGGCGCGCACGAAACCCTCGGCGGCGTCCTGCTGGCCATTGTCGAGCGCACGGGTCATGTGCGCGTTGACCGGCACGCGCGACGGTACGGTGAATTCGACGGCCGGATTGTCCTTCAGCACCCGGCTGATACGCTCGCGGACCCGGCGCATGTGGGCGCGGATCGCCGCGCTGCCGCCATGGGGCGCGTAGCGATAGGCCACATCGAATTCGCGGAGCAGGTAGAACAGGTCGGCGTCGTCACTGAGATGATGCGTCATGGCGGTCTCGCTTCACCGTGAACCCTATCGCGGCCGTCCGGCCCGCGCTTCGCCGTTTGCGACGGCCGATGCGACGCGGCGGAGACCGCCTTTCAGCCACGCTGATTGTCGCGGTGACAAAAACTGACGTGACACCCCGGCCCGCCGCGCGCTAACCGGAGGATCGGAGATCTTCATGACAGCGACTCAGTCGGACTTTTGGCGCGGCGTGCGCGACGCGGTGCCCATCATGATCGCGGTGGCGCCGTTCGGCCTCCTGTTCGGCGCGCTGGCCGCCGAGAACGGGCTGACGCCGTTCGAGGCCACCTTGATGAGCGCGACCGTCTATGCCGGCGCCAGCCAGATGGTCGGCATCGAGCTGTTCGGCGCCGACATCGCGCCGTGGATCGTCGTCTTCTCGATTCTGGCGGTGAATTTCCGGCATGTTCTCTATTCGGCGACGATGGGTCAGACGATCGGCGCCTATTCGCGGATGCAGAAGGCGCTGGCCTTCGCGCTGATGACCGATCCGCAATTCGCGACGACCGAACAGAAGGCGGAGAAGGGCATTGCGACGCCCTTTGCCTGGTATCTGGGGCTTGCGCTGCCGGTTTATGCGCTATGGGTGGCAGAAGCCTGGCTGGGCGCGGTGTTCGGCAGCCTGATCGACGATCCGGCCGCCTATGCGATCGATTTCCTGCTGCCGCTTTACTTTCTTGGCATGGTGATGGGCTTTCGCGGCCGCGCCAACTGGCTGCCGGTGGTGGCAGCCAGCGCAGTCGCCTCGGTCGCCGCCTATCATTTCGTCGGCAGCCCGTGGCATGTCAGCCTTGGCGGGCTGGCCGGCGTTGCGGTTGCCGCCATCATCGGCGTCAGGCCCGGCCACAAGCTGGTGGTGTGAGGCGATGGTGCTCTCGGCGACGGCCTGGGTGATCCTTGCGGGCGCGGTTGCGACCTATCTAACGCGTGTGGGCGGCCACGCCGTGCTGTCGCGCTTCGAGCGTATCCCGCCGCGTGTCGAGGCGGCGCTGAACGCGGTGCCGGCAGCCGTCCTGACGGCTATCGTCGCGCCCTACGCGGTGTTCTTCGGCCTTGCCGAGGCGATCACCATCGCCGCCGCCATCGTGCTGGCCCTGCGCCTGCCGACGCTTGCCATGCTGGGCATTTGCTGGGCACTGGTCTGGCTGCTGCGGCAGGCGATCTAGCTGCCGCTAAGTGTTGCCCCCACCCTTCATCCCTCCCCCATGAATGTGGAAGGGAAGACCTCGGCGGCGCAGCGTACCTGCGGTTTTTGAACCCGGCCCGACCCTTGGAGAGAGTGGCGGCGGTTGATGTCCTCCCTCCCACGCTTGCGGGGGAGGAATGAAGGGTGGGGGGCGTTCGACGCGGTCCTGCAAGTTCAGCGCACGGGCGCGGTTGCCTGCTCAAGCCAGTCGAGAACCGCCCGGTCGTCGATCAACGGCGACAGTTCGCGGCGGACGCGCGCATGATAGCGGTTCAGCCACCGCCGTTCGGGCGGTTCGAGCATTTTGGTCTCGATCAGCCGCCGGTCGATCGGACACAGTGTCAGCGTCTTCAGCCCGTGCACCGCGATGTCGCCGCCCTCCGGCACCTTGGCCGGTTCGACCATGACGAGGTTTTCGATGCGAATGCCGTGGCTGCCCTCGGCGTAGTAGCCCGGTTCGTTGGAGACGATCATGCCGGCTTTCAGCGCCGCCATGCCGCGCCGTGAGATGTTCTGCGGACCTTCATGGACGCCCAGATAGGAGCCGACGCCGTGGCCCGTGCCATGGCCGTAGTCGAGGCCCGCCGCCCACAGCGCGCGGCGCGCCAGAACATCCAGATCGACGCCGCGCGTGCCCTCGGGAAAACGGGCGAGCGAGATGGCGATCATGCCCTTGAGCACCAGCGTGAAATGGCGGCGATGTGCGTCCGACGGCGCGCCGGTGGGCACCACGCGCGTGATGTCGGTGGTGCCGTCATCATATTGCGCGCCCGAATCGATCAGGATCAGCTCGCCCGGCGTGACCTTGCGGTTGCTGCTTTCATCGACCCGGTAATGAACGATGGCGCCGTTGGGGCCGGTGCCGCAGATCGTGTCGAACGAAATCTCCCGCATGGGCATGCCCAGGCGCCCGGCGGTCTCGACGCGGATCGTTTCCAGGCGCTTGACGATGGCGATCTCGTCCAGTTTGGCCGGATCCTGTGCGTCCAGCCAGGCGAGAAAGGCGACCATGGCGGCGCCGTCGCGGCGCTGCGCCTCGATGGCGCCCTTGCGCTCCACACGGTTCTTGATGGCGCGCGGCAGGATGGCCGGGTCGGTGCCGGCGACGGTGCTTCCGCCAGCCGCTTCGATGGCGTCGGCGATGGCGGCGTTGGCACGCGCCGCATCGAGCATGACGGGCTTTTTGACCGAACGCCCGAGTTCGGCGAGCGCCTCCTCCAAGGTGTCGGGGGCGGCCAGGTTCGCGTGGTTCCGCAGATAGGCGGTGACATCGCCGGAATGCTTGCGCGGATCGACGAAAAGCGTGGGCCGCCCGCGCGCCGGGATGATCGCCCATGCCATGGTGAGCGGCGTGTGCACCACGTCGGAGCCGCGAATGTTGAACGCCCAGCAGACCGAGGCCGGATCGGTGAGCACGGTGGCGGACGCACCCTTGTCGCGCACGGCCCTGGCGAGATCGCGCAGCTTTGCCTTCGCGCTGCGACCGGCATGTTCGGGCCGGTGGACACGGATCGGCGTCGCCGGCGGGGGCGGCGCATCCTGCCAGGCGGCATCGACAGGGTTGACCGCGCAGCGGACCAGCGTCGCGCCCGCCGTGTCACAGGCTTTGTCCAATCGCCGCGTATCGGCGATGGTGTGCAGCCACGGATCGATCCCGACGCGTGTGCCGGCCTTGAGATTGTCGGCCAGCCATTCGTGCGGCGGCGTATCGACGAGGCTTTCGGGCGCGAACAGGCCGGTATCGACCTGATTGCGCACCTGCAGCGTGTAGCGGCCGTCGACGAAGACATGGGCCGCATTGCGCAGAATAACGGCGATGCCCGCCGACCCGGTGAAACCGGTCAGCCAGGCCAGCCGTTCTGCGTGGGGCGGCAGATATTCGCTCTGGTGCGCGTCGGCATGCGGCACCAGAAACACGTCCACGTCCATCGCGGCCATGCGCTCGCGCACCGCCTTCAGGCGCGGTTTGCCGGTCGATGGATCGGATGGCGTTTTGAAGGACTGAAACATGAAACCCGGGGCTCGTGTGTTGCCGCCGGACGCTAGCCGCCCGCCGCCGCTTCTTCAACGGGCGTCCGGCCGCAAACATGAATATTGCGTTGCAAAATCGATTGTTCGCATATGCGAAAAACGCATGGCCGCCCTGCGTTTTCCGGCCTACCGGAGAGCACCGGCATGGCCCATCTTGGCGGTGTCACAACGCTCCAAAGGAGACACGACATGGCCAACCAGAACCGCAAAAGCTTCTTTCGCTCCGCGCTCGACGCAATGATCGAAGCGCGTTCGCGCCAGGTGGCCGGATATGTGAACGGCACGCTTCTGATGCTGGACGATGAAACGCTGAAGGCGAACNCCATCAAGGCAGTCCGCAGGGTGCGTCCCGGGGCTGCCTTTTTGTTTGGTTTGCGTTTTTATTGTATATGCAATTTGCTTTCGTTGTCGCTTGATCCGTGCTAGGTTTCTGAAGTGGAGATCGAGTTCGACCCTGAGAAGGATCGTCGTAATCTCGAAAAGCACGACATTTCATTGGCTCGGGCAGTCGATTTCGAGATTCGGGCATTCATCGAGGACACGCGGTTCGACTATGGCGAAACGCGATATCGTGCTTGGGGCCTGCTTGATGGTGTCTACCACGCATTGGCCTTCACGATGCGCGGCGACCGCGCCAGAGTGATTATGCTGCGCCGCGCGCATGAAAAGGAGATCGGGTGATATGTTGCCAGCCGATCCTAAAACCAAAAACGACGATTGGGCCGAGAAGGAATGGACCGACGCCGATTTTGTGCGCGCCAAACCTGCTGCCGAACTGCCGCCGAAAGTGCGCGACGCTTTCCCAAAGACGCGCGGACCGCAAAAAACGCCCAAAAAGGTTCCGGTCTCGATCCGGCTAAGTGCCGACGTGGTTGAGCATTTTCGCGCGACGGGCGCCGGATGGCAGTCGCGGATCGACGACGCACTCAAAAAAGCAATCGAAGAGGGCTGAGACTGGACTTCGCTAGCGCAGGTGCAGCGTCACCCAGCCGGCGCGCTCGATCGTGCGGCAGTGAAAAAGCCCCGCCTGACGGAACGCGGCCAGCACTTTCCACCGTTGTTCGGTGAGAATGCCCGACACGATGACGTCGCCGCCGGGTGACAGATGGCGGGCAATGTCGGGCGCCATGACCATGAGCGGCCGGGCCAGAATGTTGGCAACGATCAGGTCGAACGGGCCGGTTTCGGCGAAGGCGCGGTGGCCGAATCCCGTCGCAGTCTCGCAGCGCACCAGCGCGTGGACGCCGTTGAGCCGCGCATTTTCGGCGGCGACGCGGGTCGCCACCGGATCGATATCGGTCGCCAGCACCGGCGCGCGCGCCAGCCTGGCGATGGCGATCGCCAAGACCGCGCTGCCGGCGCCCAGATCGAGACTGATTTCGGGTTTGCGCCGGGCGATCAGCCGGTCGAGCATGATCAGGCAGCCGCTCGTCGTGCCGTGGTGGCCGGTGCCGAAGGCCTGTCCCGCCTCGATCTCGATGCCGATCGTGCCGGCGCGAACCGCATCGCGCTGGTGGCCGCCATGCACGATGAAGCGGCCGGCTTCGACCGCCGGCAGGCATTCGAGCGATTTCTGCACCCAATCGATATCGCCCAGTTCCTCCATGCCGAAGTCGGGCGTTGCCGCATCGGCGCCAAAACAGCCGGCGATGGCCGTTCGTGCGGCCTCGGCCCGGTCGGCTTCGACATAGACGGACACCTCGAACACTCCGCTGTCTTCGCCTGTTTCGGAGATGGCGACCGGCCAACCCTCATCCTCGAGTGCCGCCTCGATCGCCGCGAACATCGGTTCGGCGACGGCCTTTGCGGCGGTGAAGTGGACGCGGACCTGGCTCATCGGGGCTGGGGTCACGCGTCGGGAAGATCGGGAACGGGCTTGGCCGTACTGGCCGCCGGCACATCCTTTTTCGGGCGCGGCGGGGCAAACGACAGGATGACGTCGTTTTTCTGCGGCTTCTGGTCGGCGGCCGCAGCGGCAAAGACAAGCCGGCCGCCGGGCTTGCGCCACAGGATCACGCGGGTGTCGACCGACCGGGTGCCGACGAAATCGTCATGGGTGAACTCGTCGGTCAGCCGGGTCGACTGGAAGGTCCAGCCCTGCCTGACACGCCGGTCGAGTTCGTGAATTTCGAGGCCGGGCGAAAAGAGCTGCTTGCCGCCCAGCGTGAAGCTGAGCGTCTGGCGCTCGGTGCGCTGGCTGTGGTCGCCGATCTGGAAGATGTTGGTGCGGCCGATGTCGGGTCCGAAATCGGTACAGACAAGCGCGTTGTAGGCGTCGTTATCGGTCGCCGCGAGCAGGGCGCCATAGCGGTTCAGGTCGAGATGGTGGTGGGCGTGCTCCGACAGGATCTCGCCGTAATGGACGGGGATCGAGGCAAAGCGGGCTTCGCTCAGATGGTTCCAGTTGGGATCGGAGATCCGGACCGGCACGTCCATCTCGTGCAGCTTGCCGGCAAGCGCGGTCGTCCAGCGCGAGCCGCCGACGATCAAAAGGCCGGGCTCCTCGGTCGAGCGCAGACCGAGCCGGCGGGCGAGGGGGCCGAGCGAGAAGCCGTGCAGGATGATCGAGGCGACGACGACCGCGAAGGTGAAGGCGATCATCTTGGTGCCGTCCTCGATCCCCAGATTGACGAGCGAGGTGCCGAACAGGCCGATCACGGCAACGGCGACGATGCCGCGCGGCGCGATCCAGCCGACCAGCAGGCGTTCCTGCCAGCTCAGCGGACTGCCGATGGTGGCGATGAAGACGGCCAGCGGGCGCACGACGAACAGAAGCAGGGCGACGAAGGCCGCCGCGCCCCAGTCGAGGCTCCGGATCGTCGGCCAGTCGAGCGCTGCGGTCAGGAGAATGAACAGGCCCGAGACCAGCAGGATCGTCACGGTTTCCTTGAAGCGGCGCACTTCGGTAAGGGATGCAATCCTGGAGTTGGCCAGCGTGATGCCCATGATGGTGACCGTCAGCAGTCCGGATTCCTCCAGCAGCAGGTTGGACAGGGCAAAAAGGGCGATGACGGTGGCAAACAGCACCGGCGCCTTGAGGTAGTCGGGCACATGGCCGCGTCCGAATGCCCAGGCCAGCGCCCGCCCGAGCCCGTATCCGGCGATGATGGCAAAGGCGAAGGCCACCGCGATGTCGACGGCGATCTGCGCGGCGCTGGTGGCGCCCTGCCAGACCAGGAACACTTCGAAGGCGACGACGGCGTAGAGCGCGCCGATCGGGTCGTTGATGATCGCTTCCCAGCGCAGGATCGCGCCCGGACGGGATTTGAGCTTGGCCGAGCGCAGGAGCGGCATGATGACGGTTGGGCCGGTGACGACCAGCACCGCGCCCAGGATGATGGCGGCCGGCCAGCTCAGCCCGCCGGCATAGTGGGCGGCCAGCGCCGCGCCGATCCAGACGAACAGCCCGCCGGGGAAGATCACACGCCGGACGGTCTGGGAGGTTTCCCTGATCTCGCGGAAGTTGAGCGTCAACCCGCCCTCGAACAGGATGATCGCGACGGCGAGCCCGACCGCGGGCTTGTAGATCTCGCCGAAGTCGCGGACCGGATCGATGAGACCGGTGGCCGGCCCCATTGCAAATCCGGCGGCCAGAAGCAGCACGATGGCCGGCAGTTGCAGCCGCCAAGCCAGCCACTGGGCGGCAATGCCTGCCGCGCCGATGGCGGCGATCTTCATCGCGATCAGTTCCAAGCGGATGTCCCTTCCGCGCAGCGTGGCGCCAGCCAATCACATGGCAGCTTGTGCGCCAACGTCAACCGCCCAGAGGCCTGTCGGTTCCCTGGAGCCTGCACAAAGCTCAGGTTCCGGCAAGGTCGCGCAGCTTTTCGACTGCCGTATCGGGGTTTTCGCCATAGGCGATCGTCTTGCGGAAGGCGCCAGCCGAATCGAGCAGGAAGATCGAGGCGGTGTGGTCCATCGTATAGTCGCCATCGTCCAGTTCGACGCGCTTGAAATAGACGCCGAAGCCGCGCGCCATCTCGCGCACCGCATCGGGATCGCCGCTGATGCCGCGCACCCGGTCGGTGACCGAGGCCACATAGTCGCCCAGCAGTTCGGGCGTGTCGCGCTCGGGGTCGATGGTGACGAAATAGGCGTCGATGTCGGCGCCCTCCTCGCCCAGCTGCGCGAACCAGCCGTCCAGTTCGTAAAGCGTGGTCGGGCAGATTTCCGGACAGTGGGTGAAGCCGAAAAAGAGCGCGGTCGGCTGCCCCCTGAAGGCGGCCTCGGTGATCGGCGCGCCGTCCTGGTCCACGAGCGCGAACGGCACGCCATAGGCGGCATCGGGTTCGCGCTGGTTGACGATCGAGAAGGTCAGCGCAAACAGCGCGATGCCAAGGGCAACGACAAGGGCGGCGAACAGATAACGCATCGGACGGGTCCATGTTCGGGGATGGATGCCGTCCTTTTACGCACGCGGCGCCCCGATTTCACCTGCGCATTTGCGCGCAGGCGGCGGCGTCAATTCCGACCGTGAGGCGTCAGAAGCACCACGCCATTCCGGTTTCGATCAGCGCGACGAAAAGCGCCGCGCCCCGGTCCGAAACCGCGTAAACACCCGAAAGCCCCGCCGCGAGGATGGCGGCGGTGATGGCGACCGGGGCGAAAAGGGCGGTCTTGGGCCGGCTGGGGGCGGTTGCGTCCATGGCTCCAGACTAGCAAGACGAGACCGGAATGGCCAGCGCGGGCGGCGGGGATTGCGCGCAAATCGGCGGCGGGCGCCGGTTATGCTTGATTTCGGCAGGCGAGGGCGGGCATGATCGGACCCGGGTCGGTCGGTTGGGAGACCTACGATCCACAGACTGGCAGGGAGGACGCCATGTCGACCACGAAAACGGACAATGGCAACGGCGTTGCCGGCACGATGCCGGCCGTCAACACGTTGACCGCCAAGGACATTCGCGAAGCCTTCAATGCCGGTTATGCCGATTTTCTGAAAGCGCCTCTGTTCGGCTTTTTCTTTTCCGGCGTCTACGTCATCGGCGGCCTTCTGATCGCCCAGTCGCTGTTCGTCTGGGACATGCCCTGGATGATCTATCCGGTGGCGATCGGCTTTCCGCTGATCGCGCCGTTTGCCGCCGTCGGGCTCTATGAAGTCAGCCGGCGCCTTTCTGCGGGCGAGCCTCTGGCCTGGAACGAAATCCTGTCGGTCATCCGCTTTCAGTCCAAGCGCGAACTGGCGTTCATGGCGTTCGTCGTCCTGTTCATCTTCTGGATCTGGATGTACCAGGTGCGGCTGCTGATCGCGCTGATCCTGGGACGCATGTCGTTTTCGACGCTCGAGCGGTTCACCGATGTCGTCTTCACGACGCCTGAGGGCTGGCTGTTTCTCGCCATCGGCCATGTGGTCGGCGCCGTGCTGGCGCTGGTGCTGTTTTCGGTGACGGTGGTGTCGATCCCGATGCTGCTCGACCGCAACGTCGATTTCGTCACAGCGATGATCACTTCGGTGAAGACAGTGGCGGCAAGCCCCATGGTCATGCTGGGCTGGGGCGTCATCGTCACGCTGATGGTGATCGCCGCGATGATCCCGGTGTTCCTGGGGCTTCTGGTGGCTCTGCCGGTGCTCGGCCACGCCACATGGCACATCTACAAGAAGGCGGTGCAATAGAAAGCGGGCATTGAACCGGCGCGGGGAACCCTCCATCTGACCGTGGCGTTTGCCACAGATGACAAAGAGGTTTGCCATGTTCTTTCGTCCGCAGATTGTTGCCCTGTCATGCGGGGCCGTTCTTGCAGCGGCGGTCGCCTCCATGGCGCCGGCCGCAGCCGAACAGGTCGGCGAGGTGGGCGTCGACTGGTTCGGCAACGACATCATCATCGACGCGATCAACGATCCCGATGTTCAGGGCGTGACCTGCCACATCTCCTATTTCGAGCGCGGCCTGATCGACCGGCTGCAGCAGGGCAACTGGTTCGAGGACCCGTCCAACTCGTCGATCGCCTGCCGGCAGACCGGCCCGATCGCCATCGGCGACATCGCGCTGGACGAGGATGGCGAGGAGGTTTTCCGCGAGGGCCGCTCGATCATCTGGAAGCAGCTCGTCGTCAAGCGCATCTATGACGCGCAGAACGAAACGCTGATCTACCTGTCCCATTCACGCCAGGTGCAGGAAGGCTCGGCCAAGATGAACCTGTCGACCGTTCCGCTCTACGGTCAGGACGTGACCTGGGCCAACGGCGCGCCGGAGTAGACGCAGCGATGAGGGACTTGTCCTTCGCCGGCGTGATCAATCCGGGCGCGTCGACGCTCAAGTCCGTGGAGATCGACGCCCTGAAGGCGCGGATCGCCGAGGCGCTGGCGGCGCAGGGCCACCGGATCGATTTCAGCGATCAGGACAAGGATGCCGCCAAGGCGTTGCGCGAGGCAGCCGCCGACCGCACGACCGACGGGCTGCTGGCGGCCGGCGGCGACGGCACGGTATCGCTCGCGGCGGGGCTTGCCGTCCGCCACGGCAAGGCGCTGGCGGTGGTGCCGGGCGGCAACATGAACTTGTTTGCCCGCTCGCTGGGCCTGCCGGTCGATCCGTTTGCCGCCGCCGAAGCGCTGTCGGGCTGCGATGTGCGCAAAGTCGACATCGCTTATGCCAACGACCGGCCGTTCATCCACGAATTCTCGCTGGGTCTTCATCCAGAGCTGATCGCCGACCGCGACCGGGTGAAGTACGGCTCCCGGCTGGGCAAGCTGGTGGGTACGGCGCGCGCCGCGCTGCGCCTGATCGCAAGGCCGCCGCGCGTGCGGCTCTGGCTCGACCAGGACGGTGTGGAGCGGCCGGTCGCGATGGCCGCCTTGTTTGTCTCCAACAACCGGCTCGGGCCGGGGCATCTGCCGTTCGCCGACCGGCTCGATGAGGGCGTGCTTGGCGTTTACGCCATCCGGTCACGCGGTTCGGCGCATGTTGCAAGGCTGGCCGCGGCGATCCAGACGGGCAGCTGGCAGGAGCTGCCGTTTGTTTCGGAAACGACGGCGACGGCGCTGAGGCTGACCCGGCGCGGGACGATCCGTGCCGCAATCGATGGCGAACTGGTGAAAATGCGCAGCCCGGTCGACATCCGGATCGATCCGGGGGCCCTGGAGGTGCTGGCGCCGGAGGTGCCGCCGGGCGTCACGCAAACGGGTTGACGACAGTGACGCCAGCGACGTTGCGTTTGTGATCCATGTCTTCGCTCAGCAGCGTGTCGCAGCCGCCGGCTTTCGCCGCAGCGATGATCATGCAGTCCCACATGGAATAGTTGGTGGTGCGGCGCAGTTCGAGGCCGGTGAGCACGAGGTCTGTCGTTCCCGGCACAATGTGGAAGCGCGAAAACGCCCGTACATATTGCGACGCTCTTTCCGGTGTCAGCGCCCCTGACCGGTTTCGGCGCGTCGCCTGGTGACAGAACTCGGTCAGGACCTGGTAGGACAACACGAGATCGTCACGGCGAAGCATGTCTCTGGCGATATGCCTTTTTGCCCGCTCATGTTCCTCGCCGACAATGGCGTAGATCAGCACATTGGTGTCAACGAAAGCGGGCATCACCCTTTTCGCTATAGATTTCGTCGCGGCTGAGGTTTTCGGCGGGGTCGAGGCCTGTCTCGGTGGCCAGCAGGTCTTCCTGCAACTTCAACAACCGCTCGAACTCATCCTTCTGCCGCGTTTTCTCCTCCAGATAGGCGCGCACCATAGCGGTCACCGTCGTGTCCTCCTCGGCGGCAAGGATGCGGGCGCGGCGGTAGAGATCATCGTCCAGCGATATGGTCACATTCTTCATGTCGACACAGTATCACAGTTTCACAGTGACAGCGAGTGACCCTCACACCATCTCCACGAACCCGTCCAGCACCTTCTTCTCGCCGGCCTTGTCGAAGGCGATGGTCAGCTTGTTGCCCTCGATGGCGGTGATGTTGCCATTGCCGAACTTGAGGTGGAACACCCGGTCGCCAACGGCAAAGGCGGAGGGCTCGTCGGCGACGGATTTGGCGATCAGCTCGCCCTCGATCACCCGGCCCTTGACCGAACCCTTGCCGGCGCCGAAGCCTGAATCCGTCTCGCCATAGCCGATGCGCTCCACGGCGATGCCCGAGCGCGAGCCCCAATTGCCGCGCGTCGCCTCGGTCTGGTTGGCCTGCGCGCGGCGCCAGCCGGGCGATTCGCGCCTGGTCGAGAACGTATCGGCGCGGTCAAAGCGCGACTGGCCGTAGCCGCCATGACCGCCATAGGAGGTGGGCGGTTCGGCAACGTCCACATGGTCCGTCGGCAGTTCGTCGAGAAAGCGCGAGGGAATGGTCGACTGCCACAGACCGTGAATGCGCCGGTTGGAGACGAACCAGATGTGGCAGTTGCGCTTGGCGCGGGTGAGCCCGACATAGGCAAGGCGCCGCTCTTCCTCGAGGCCCGACCGGCCGCCCTCGTCGAGCGCGCGCTGATGCGGAAACAGGCCTTCCTCCCAGCCGGGCAGGAACACCGTGTCGAATTCGAGCCCCTTGGCCGCATGCAGCGTCATGATCGACACCGCGTCCAGGTCCTCGTTCTGCTCGGCATCCATGACGAGCGAGACATGTTCGAGGAAGGCGCGCATGGATTCGAACTCCTCCATCGAGCGGATGAGCTCTTTCAGGTTTTCGAGCCGCCCTGGCGCGTCCGCGGAGCGATCGGCCTGCCACATGGCGGTGTAGCCGCTTTCCTCGAGGATGGTCTCGGCCAGTTCGGCGTGGGGCGTGCTGTCGAGCCGTTCCTGCCAGCGGGCAAAGTTCTCGACGACGCCGCGCAGGGCGGCGCGCGGCTTGGGCTTCATTTCCTCGGTGGCGACGATCTCGGCGGCGGCGGCCAGCATGGGCATGCCCTTCCTGCGCGCGTAATCGTGCACGAGACGCACCGAGGCATCGCCGAGGCCCCGCTTGGGCGTGTTGACGATGCGCTCGAAGGCCAGATCGTCGGCAGGCTGGCAGACGACGCGGAAATAGGCCATCGCGTCGCGCACCTCCATGCGCTCGTAAAAGCGCGGGCCCCCAATGACGCGATAGTTGAGCCCCAGCGTGACGAAGCGGTCCTCGAATTCGCGCATCTGGAAGGAGGCGCGCACGAGGATCGCCATGTCGTTGAGATTGTTGCCGTCGCGCTGGTGGCGCTCGATCGTCTCGCCGACGGCGCGCGCTTCCTCCTCGGAGTCCCAGGCGGCATGCACATTGACCTTGGGGTCGTCCGGGTCGGCTGCGTCGGTGAACAGGGTTTTGCCGAGCCGGCCTTCATTGTGGCCGATCAGGTGGGAGGCGGCGCCGAGGATATGAGCGG
The DNA here is from genome assembly GCF_003149475.2 of Oceaniradius stylonematis. Lineage (GTDB taxonomy): Bacteria > Pseudomonadota > Alphaproteobacteria > Rhizobiales > Rhizobiaceae > Roseitalea > Roseitalea stylonematis. The sequence continues at coordinate 249,093 of NZ_QFWV02000008.1, read as the reverse complement.
TCGAGCGGTAGTTGCGTTCCAGCTTGACGACGGTGGCGCCCGGAAAATCCTTTTCGAAGCGCAGAATGTTGTCGACGTCGGCCCCGCGCCAGCCATAGATCGACTGGTCGTCGTCGCCGACGCAGCAAATATTCGGCGGTGCAGCGTTTCCACCTCCCCCTTGAGGGGAGGTCGGCGAGACAGTGTCGAGCCGGGTGGGGGTATCGGCACCGATGTCACCCCCACCCGGATCAGCTTCGCTTTGCTCGCTTCTCCGACCTCCCCTCAAGGGGGAGGTGGGGGCGCTCACCCGCCGCTGCGCCAGAAGCCGCAGCCACAGATATTGCGCGGTGTTGGTGTCCTGATACTCGTCGACGAGGATGTAGCGGAACTTTTGCTGATACTCGGCGAGCACGTCGGGATTGGCCTTCAGGACGCGGATCGGATGGCACAGAAGGTCGCCGAAATCGCAGGCGTTCAGTGTCTTCAGGCGGTTCTGGTAGGCGGTGTAGAGTTCCCGGCCCTTGCCGTTGGCGAAAGCGCGCGCGTCGCCCTCGGGAATGTCGGCGGGGCCGAAACCCTTGTTCTTCCAGCCGTCGATCATCATCGCGAACTGGCGCGCCGGCCAGCGCTTGTCGTCCAGCCCCTCGGCCTGGATGAGCTGTTTGAGAAGCCGGATCTGGTCGTCCGTGTCGAGGATGGTGAAATCCGATTTCAGCCCCGCCAGTTCGGCGTGGCGGCGCAGCATCTTCACGCCGATCGAATGGAACGTGCCGAGCCACGGCATGCCCTCGACCGCGCCGCCGACCAGAAGGCCGATGCGCGCCTTCATCTCGCGGGCGGCCTTGTTGGTGAAGGTGACGGCCAGCACCTGGCTTGGCCAGGCGAGCCCCTGGGCGAGAATATGGGCGATGCGTGTGGTCAGGACGCGCGTCTTGCCGGTGCCCGCGCCGGCAAGCACCAGAACAGGGCCTTCGGTGGTTTCGACGGCGCGGCGCTGCTCGGGGTTCAGGCCTGTCAGATAGTCCGGCTGCTGCCGGGCGCCCATGGCGCGCGCGGCGATGCCCGAGCCGCCGCCTGCCGGTTTTGGCGCGGGCGCCGCGCCGTGGGCGTCGTCGAAGGGAATGTCGTCGAACGGATTGCTCATTGATTCGCAATGTAGGGATTTGGGGGGCGAAAGGAAGCGGCGCTGGTCTCCACCTCCCCCTTGAGGGGAGGTCGGCGACTGGCGAGCCAAGCGAGACAGAGCCCGGTGGGGTCTTGTTCGGATGCCTCGGACAATTGACACCCCCACCCACTCGACCAGCGCTCCGCTTGGTCTCGTGTGCTTCCCCTCAAGGGGGAGGCGGGGGCCCTTACTTATGCTCTTCCTCGCTCGCCTTGATCAGCGCCTTGTTGAAATAGCTGAGGGCGCGCACCTGGGTCGCCCAGGCGATGATCGTCGTCGGATCGCGCGGATCGACCACCGGCAGGCGCGCATGGCCGCCGGAATCGAACTGGCGCAGCGCATGTTCGAGCGTGTCTCCGGGCTTGAGCGCCGGCGTGTCCTTGTCGGGATCGATGGTTTCGCGTCCGGCGTCCCCGGCGACGACATCCATGAAGTCCATGACTTTCTTCGTGCGCATCAATTGCCGGTGCGGCCCCTGATGGTCGAACAGGCCGCGCATTTCGAGCTGCCAGTGGAAATAGGAATGGCCGTGCACCGCCTGGTTGACGCCGTGCGCAATGGCCACCGTCAGCAGGAGCGCGATCGAAAGCGCGTAGCCGCCGGTCAGTTCGAAGACGATCACCGTCGTCGAGATCGGCGCGCCCAGCACCGCGCCGGCCACCGCGCCCATGCCAAGGATCGCGTAAAGCCCCTCGGACGAGGCCATGTCCGGGAAGGCCGAGCCGGCAATCAGCCCGAAGGCGCCGCCGGTCAGCGCGCCCAGATAGATGGCCGGCGAGAAGATGCCGCCGCCAAACCGCGCCGCCAGCGTGATCGCGGTCGCCGCCGTCTTCATGACGATCAGCATGATCAGAAGCGACAGCGGCAGCTGGTTCCACAGCACCTTGTCGGTGACTTCGTAGCCGACGCCCAGAATGTGCGGAAAGAAGATGCCCATCACGCCGATGATCGCGCCGCCGACAACCGGCTTGTAGCGCAGCGGAATGGTGACGGAGCGGGCGACATAGTCGGCCGAAAACAGCGCGAACTGGAATGCGATCGCAACGAGCGCGGCGACGACGCCCAGAAGCGCGAAGGCGGGAAACTCCCAATAGGAGGTGATCTGGTAGTCCGGGATGATGAAGGCGCTCGCCTCGCCGAACCAGATGCGCGAGATCACCGAGCCGACGGCCGAGGCGATGACGATCGGCACGAAGGACCGCATCGAATAGTGCTGCAGGATCACCTCATGGGCGAACAGGACGCCGGCAATCGGGGCGTTGAACGAGGCGGAGATCGCCGCTGCGACGCCCGAGGCCAGAAGCGTGCGCGCGCACCATTCGGGCAGTTTGCGGCGAGATGCGATGACCGAGGCGAGCGTCGCGCCCAGATGGATGACGGGTCCTTCGCGGCCGGCGCTGGCGCCCGAACCCAGCGAGATCGCCGAAATCGCCGCGGACCAGAGCCCGTCGCGCAGGCCGAGCGGCCTGCCTGTCAGCGCGCGCGCCTCGATCACGTCGGCGACATTGCCGGCGCGGCGCGCCGAAACCCGCTCCAGCAACCGGCCGACCACCAGACCGCCGACGATGGGCGCGGCCAGCACCCAGTACCAGCCGACATTCTGCGCCGCCGTGAGCGTCTGTTCGGTGGTGTTGCGCAGCCACCAATATTGCACAAGACCGATCGCCTCGCGGAACATGACGGCGGCGACCGCCACGGCCGCGCCGATGACCAGCGACAAGAGCCACAGTTTCGGCGTACGGGTTTCCCGGAAGGTGCGCAGGTTCGGCCGCACCCAGCGCCACATCACATCGGCCCAGAAGCGCAGGCGCTCGACGGGCGTCATGGCGCCACCTTCGGCCGGCGCCTTATGCCGATCGGCCGGCCGACGCCGTCGGGGACCGGCAAGCCGGCATGGCTGGCCGCCAGCGCTGCAACGCGTTCCATCACGTCGGCCGGAAAGGGGCAGACTTTCGGCCCTCCCATGTCGATATGCAGCGTCAGCGTTTCGCAGGTGGCGGCAACCTTGCCGTCGCCGGCATGGCGCAGTTCCTGGAACGCATGGATGCGCTTTTCGTCGTGATCGAGGATCTGGTAGGTGGTGACCAGATCGGCGTCCCGGTGCACCTCGTTGAGATAGGCGATCCGCGCATCGCCCGTATAGGTGGTCATCCGGCGGGTTCGCGCATATTCGGCGCCCATGCCAAGATGGTCGGCGACGACGTCATAGCCTCTGTCGAACAGGACCAGATAGTAGGCCATGTTCAGATGGCCGTTATAGTCGATCCAGCCGGGCTCGATACCCGCTACCGGACTGATGAACTGCGTTGTGTGACTGTCTGCGTTGCCCACCGCGACTTCCGGCCGCCTCCTGCGACTCGGGCCGCTTGTTTGCGACCGGCTCCCACATTACGGTCTCAGCGCATCGCGGCAAGGTGATCTGCCCAAATTTGATGCAGACCGTTAACACGAGCCCGTTGCCCGACAATGCCCATGCCGCAGGAATACCAGCTCGCCACGCAGCGCTTCGATGCGTTCCTGGCCGATTCGGGCGATGCGCTCGGCCTTGCGACGCGCAACCAGACCTACACCGTCGTCCAGGCGGTTCTGCTCGCATTTCGCCGTCGTCTCGGGCCCGACGAGGTGCTCGTCTTCGCCGACGCGCTGCCAGCCGTTTTGCGGGCGATCTTCGTTGCCGGCTGGACGGCAAGCGAACACAGCGCCGGCTTTCCGGCGCGCGATGCGCTGGAGGCGGAGGTGCGCGCGCTGCGTGCCGACCACAATTTCGCGCCGCATGGTTCGATCGCGCTGGTTGCCGCCACGCTGCGGCGTCACGCCGACGGCGACCGGTTTGACAAGGCCATGGCCAAGCTGTCACCTGACGCACGGACGTTCTGGGAGCACGGACATGGCGTTGAAGGATCTGGCGCGGGTGGCGCGCAACGATGACGGCATCGCGCTGGTGCTGGGCATCCTCAAGCAGCGCTTCGGCGAGCGGTTCCAGACCGGCACGGCGCTGCGCGGCCAGCATGCGCACACGACGACCTACATTCCCGCGCAGATGCCCGACGGCGTGCTGTTCGCGCAATCGGCCGACGATGTGCAGGCGGCGGTCGAAGTGTGCGCGGCACACCGGGTGCCGATCATTCCGTTCGGCACGGGCACATCGCTCGAAGGCCAGGTAAACGCGCCCGGCGGCGGCATTTCGATCGATGTCAGCCAGATGAACCGCATCATCGAAGTGCATGCCGAGGATCTCGACTGCGTGGTCGAACCGGGCGTCACGCGCAAGCAGCTCAACACCCATCTGCGCGACACCGGCCTGTTCTTCCCGATCGATCCGGGTGCCGATGCCAGCCTTGGCGGCATGGCGGCGACGCGCGCCTCGGGCACCAATGCGGTGCGCTACGGCACGATGCGCGACAATGTGATCTCGCTGGATGTCGTGTTGCCCAGTGGCCGCAAGATCACCACCGCCAAGCGGGCGCGCAAGAGTTCGGCCGGCTACGACCTGACGCGGCTGATGATCGGCTCGGAAGGCACGCTCGGCATCATCACGCAGCTGACGTTGCGGCTCGCCGGACAGCCCGAGGCGATCACCGGCGGCGTCTGTCCGTTTCCGACGCTGGAGGCGGCGGTCCAGGCGGTGATCACGACCATCCAGATGGGCCTGCCCGTGGCGCGCATCGAACTGGCCAACACGCTGCAGATGCAGGCGATCATCGACTATGCCTCGCTCGATCTGCCGGTCGGTCCCTGCCTGTTCCTGGAGTTCCACGGCACCGAACGGGGCGTTGCCGAACAGTCCGAAACCTTCGGCGAGATCGCCGGCGATCTGGGCGGCGGACCGTTCATCTGGTCGGCGCACGAGGAGGACCGCTCCAGGCTGTGGCAGGCGCGCCACGATGCCTATTGGGCGGCGCTGACGCTGAGACCGGGTGCCAAGGGCATTTCCACCGATGTGTGCGTGCCGATCTCGCAGCTTGCCGACTGCATCGTGGATACCGAGACCGACATTGCCGAGCACGATCTGGTGGCGCCCATCGTCGGCCATGCGGGCGACGGCAATTTCCATGTGCTGCTGCTGATCGACGATACCAGCCGGGAGGAGATCGCCGCCGCGGAAAGTTTCGTCGAGCGGCTCAACCTGCGGGCGCTGGCCATGGGCGGCACCTGCACGGGCGAGCATGGGATCGGCCAGGGCAAGATGGCTTTCCTCGAGATGGAGATGGGCGGCGCGGTCGACGTGATGCGGTCGATCAAGCGGACGCTCGATCCAGACAACATCATGAACCCCGGCAAGATATTGCGTCTGTGACGGCGCGCCCTGCGTCTTGATCTTGTCGCTTTGAGGCCCGACAACAGGCGCATGCCGCCCTGACCCCGGGGCACGCTGGCTTGAAAGCGCAGGAGAAACGGCACTTTGCGCCTTTTCGTTGTGATCGGAGGGCTGATCGTCGCGGTGCTGTTCGCCGCGCTTCTGGCGCCGCTGTTCGTCAACTGGTCCGACTATAAGGGGCGCTTCGAGGCAGAGGCGTCACGGCTGCTGGGCCAGCCGGTGCGCGTGGCCGGCGAGGCGAGCGCGCGCATCCTGCCCTTTCCCTCGGTCAGCTTTTCCGATGTCGAGGTCGGCCCGCCCGAGGCGCCACTGATCACCGCCGCCGAATTCTCCTTCGATGCGGAACTGGCGCCGTTTCTGTCCGGCGAAGTGCTGATCTTCGATCTGCGTGTCGCCGACCCCGTCATGACCGTCACGCTGGACGAGACCGGCGCGCCGATCTGGCCATTGCCCGAGACAGGCCCGATCGATCCGGCGCAGATCACGCTTGAAAACGCGGCGATCAGCAATGGCCGGCTGGTCGTGCTCGACCCGTTCGACGAGCGGCGCTGGACCGTCTCGGGCATCGACATGGCGGTCTCGGCCAACAGCTTTTTCGGGCCCTGGCGCGCCGAGGGCACCGCGCGCATCGATACGCTGAACACGCAATTCACCATCGGAACCGGGACGCTCGAACGCGACGGGTTTTCGCTGCGGGTTGCCGCCAACCTGCCAGACCAGCTAGTGCGCATCGTCACCGAGGGGCGCATCGCACCGGACGCCGACAGCGGCGAGATGGTCTATGCGGGCGGGCTGACGCTGCTGCCCCACGGCATCGACCAGACCTATCGCGTCGACGGCGATTTCGCCGCCACGGCGCGGCGGCTCGATGTCGCCGAATATCGCGCAGCGTTCGGCGATCCGGCCGACCCCTATGTGATAAGCGGTACCGCATCGGTGTTCGGCGGCGCCGAGCCGGGCTACACGCTGACCGCGCGCGGCACCCAGGTCAACGTGCCCACCGGTGCGGAAGCCGCGGAAGGCGATGCGGCTGGGCTCGCCGAGCGGATGGCGGCGATCAACGCGATGTTGGCCGGCCTGCCGCTGCCCGCAGTGCCCGGCACGATCAATCTCGACCTGCCGGCGATCGTTGCCGGCGAAACGACAATTCGCGACGTTCAGGTGCTTGCCCGGCCCGAGCCGCGCGATGCGGACCGGCGGCGCTGGCGAATCGACCGGCTCGACGCCCAGTTTCCGGGCCGCACCGCGCTGGAAGCCGACGGCGTTTTGACGCTGCCGCGCCCGGGCGAGACGATGGAGACAGCATCGTTCGCCGGCAATCTGGTGGTTGCCTCACGCCAGCCTTCCGGCCTTGCGCGCTGGCTGGCAGGCGATGTGGACGAGGCGATCCGGCAATTGCCGGGCGCGGGGTTGAGCGCTCGGGTGACGCTGGGCGCCGAGCGCCAGCTTGCCGAAAATGTCGAGTTGATCATCGGCGGCACGCAGCTGACGGGACGCATCGCACGGCGCGGCGGCGCGCTGTCGACGCCCTATCTGTCGGTCACCTTGGCTGGCGAGACGATCGGCCGGCCGACGCTCGATGCGATGGCGAGCGTGTTCGGCGCGGGGCAGGGCGGGGGCGGTCTTGCCGGGCACGATGTCGACCTGTTGCTCGACCTGCGCGACGTCGATGCCGGCGGGGTCACGCTGGAGCAGCTCGACACCGCGATCCGCACGCGCGGCCTCCGCACGGAGATCGACCGGCTGGTCGCGACCGGCGTCTTCGGCGCGTCGGTGACGGGGGCCGGTTCCGTCGAGCGGTTGGGCGCAGGCGATCTGGCGGCGGCTTTCGATGTCAGCGTGATCGGCGCGCGCGGCGCACCGTTCTTCACCGGCATTGCTGGCCGGTTCACCGGCCACGAACTGCTCGATCATCTGGCCGGCGTCGCCGAACGCGATCCGGCGGCGGTTGCCGACATGCAACTGACGCTGGTCGGCTCGGCCCGCACCGCCGACGGCGGCGCCCGAACCGAGGCATCGGCAAGCCTTTCAGGCATGTTGGGCGGCGCAAATCTGTTCGCCCAGGCCAATCTGGCCGACACCGGCGCGACCGAAGGGATCGACCGGCTGGCCGTCGACGGTTCGGTGGCTCATGACGACGCGCTGCGTCTTTTGCCGCTTGCCGGCATCGTGCCCGCGGTCGCCGATGGCGCGACGGTGGGTCTTGGCGCCTCCGGTCAGGTGGCGATCACCCTGCGGCGCGCCGGGGGAGGCGACGATCTGGTGTCGCTGACCGCGACCTCCGGCGCCGACCGGCTGGACTTTAACGGCACGCGCGACGGCGCCGATTTCGCCGGCGATGCGGTGCTCGCGCTGTCCGATGCCGAACCGTGGCTGTCGGCGCTTGGCCATGTGCTGCCGGGCACCGGGCTTGGCACGCCGCTCGATCTTTCCGCCACCATCGGCCGGGCCGGTACGCAATGGCAATTCGATGAACTGGAAGGCGCCGTCGCGGGCACCGGGATGGCCGGCGCACTGACCTTTTTGGACGACGCGCTGCTTGGCCGGTCGCTGCGCGGACGGCTCGATCTGGGCGCATTCGATGCGATGCTGCTTGCCGGGCTTCTGACCGGTCACGTCGATGCGATCGGGGCCGATACGGGCTTCGGCGCGCCGATCTATGACGGCGTCGCGGTCAATCTGGACTGGTCGGCGGACCGGCTGTTCGCCGGCCCCCTGACGCTCGAACAGGCCGACGGCACGCTGGTGATGAACGGCGGGATGGCCACGGTGCAGGACATGACCGCGCTTTCAGGCAAGGACAGCCAGTTCGCAGCGACGATGCGTGTGCAGAATGCCGGCGGCGCGGTGAGCCTCGGCGGGGAGGTGGAGCTTGCGGCGTTTGCGCTCGGCGATCTGGTGGCGGTGCCTGTGCCGGTTACCGGTACGGCCGATCTGGCGCTGTCGCTGACCGGTGGCGGCCGCACGTTCTGGGATCTAGGGCGATCGCTGACCGGGACGGGCGTCGTCGCCGTGGACAATATCATGGTGGAGGGGCTCGACCCCGACGCGTTTTCGGCGATCGTTGCACGCGCCGACGCGATCGGATTCGGCATCACGCCGGCGCAGATCGAAGCGGTCGTGCGCGAGGCGCTGTTTGCAGGGCAGACCGGGCTGGGCGCGGCCGAAGCCCCGCTGACGGTCACCGGCGGTGTGGCGCGCGCCGCCAATCTCTCTATCGGCGACCAAGACGGCAGGCTGCGGCTGACCGGCGATGTGACACTCGATCTCATCGAACGGGCGCCGGCCGGCGCGCTGACCGTGACGCTCGATCCGGGCGCCGAGGCGATCGCCGGCATGGCGCCGGCGGTCGATCTGTCGTTCGGCCCGGGCGAAGCGGACACGCTTGCCGCCGAGATCGGCTATCAGCCGGTGACCGCCTATGTGACGCAGCGCGCGCTCGAAATCGAACAGGCGCGAATCGAGCGGCTGCAGGCACGCCTTCTTGAGCGCCAGCGCATGCGGCGCGAATTGCGATATGCGCGCTATCTGCGCGCCGAGGACAATGCAATGCGCGAGGAGAGCCGGCTGCGCGCCATCGCCGACGAGCGTCTTGCGGCGATCGAGGCGCGGCGGGCCGCCGAAGCGGAAGCTGCGGCAATCGAGCGGATCAATGCGCCGGCGCCGCCGCCCGCGCCGCTTCTCGCCGAGCCGCCTGAAACGCCGACGGCCGAAAGCGCGCCCGAAGAGACCGTCCAGCCTGCCGATACCGCCATGCCGGCGCCCGGGACCATAGACGGCGACGGCGTGGTGCGCGCGCCGCTGCCGCCCGTTTCCGGGGAGCCGGCCGCACCCGCGCCCGGCATCGACTTCAGCGAGGACGCGGTTCGTTCGCTGATCGAGGGATTGGGCCAGTAAGCCGGCCGGCAATCGCCGCATCCAGCACGAATAGCCGCAGCGCAGAGGACAGGTTGGAATCGGTCGGTTTTTGCGCATCGATGCGGGCGATCAGCCTGGCGAGCGACAGGCCTTCATCTTCCGCCAGCGCCTGCAGCGCGTCCTGGAACGGGTCCTCGACGGAATAGCTGGTGCGGTGACCGGAAATGGAGACCGAGCGCTTGCGGACGGCCATTTCAGCGGCGCTATTTCTTCTTGCGGAACGCGTCGAGCGAGACGACGTCGGCGGTCCCGTCTTCGTCCTCGCCTTTGGCGGCGGGACCTTCCTTGACGGTTTCCGATTCGGCCGGCATCGGGCTCGCGCCGGACGGATCGTCGGCATTGGCGGCCCCTTCGTCGACCGCGTCCGCGTCGCCGTCGGCGACGTCGAACTCCAGCTCGAAATTGACCGAAGGATCGTAGAAGCCGCGCACCGCCGCATAGGGCACATAGAGCTTTTCGGGCACGTCGGAGAAGGACAGGCCGATGCCGAAGCCGGTTTCGCCGATCTCAAGATCCCAGAACTGGTGCTGCAGCACGATCGTCATCTGCTCGGGATATTGCTCGCGGATGCGGTTGGAAATGCGCACGCCGGGTGCGGTCGTCACGAAGGTGATGAAGAAATGGTGGTTGCCTGGCAGGCCGGTTTTCTCCACCTCCGACAACACCTTGCGGATCACGCCGCGAAGCGCGTTCTGCACCAGGATGTCATATCGGATAATGTCTTCGCTCATCAGCCGGTTTTCCCACCGTTGCCAAGATGGCGTAGATGTGCGCTGTCGCCGCGCGCAGGTCAAGTGGCCGGCATGGCTGTCGGGCGGACGGAAGCCGCATCGGATCGGGCGTGAAGGGCGAATGCGGGCAGGGGGAGAAGTGGAGGCTTCTGTTGCCAGGTGCCTCCGGACCCCGCCTAGCCGAGCAAACCGGCTAGGAGTTCAGGTGAAGCTGTCGCACCGCCATTAGGCAGCGAGACGTGCCTCTGCGTAGTTGTCGTTTGCAACTAACAATTTGACCCGATAACGGTGGTATCATGCCGGGCAAAAGTACGGTTTTTACACCCTCGTCGATCCTGTTTCGCCCCCATCAGCAGCGCTGCGATCGGCTGCAGCAGCGTTCCTGGTGGAGGCGCCGGGTACCGCCCCCGGGTCCGAATGGCTTATTGTACCGCCCGTTTATTGCCATAGCCGGCGAACCGGCACGCCCAATATAGGATGAAAGCCGCGACGATTCAAAGGCCGAACGCCTGTTTGCCGGTTGACAATGGNACTGGAGGGGGAATGCCCATGACCGACTATCTCGCCGATGTGAAGAAATATGATGCGGGCGCCGACGAGGCGACCGTCAACAAGATCGTCAAGCATCTGGGCATCGCATTGCGCTCGCGCGACGCATCGCTCGTTTCCTGCTCCGATCCGTCCGAACTGGAGCGGGTGCGCGAGAAATGGTGCGCCAAGAAGCTGGGCGTGACCGATCAGGCTGCCGGCGACGAGGTGGTCGCCAAGGTGTGCGAGGAGATGAAGGGCGACCGCTCGAAGGCGCGCGTGACCTTCTATTACCTGGTGGCCAAACATCTGGGCAAGCTCGGCGACCTCTAGCCGCCCCGTCATCGCGAATTTCGAAAGCCCCCGGCCACGCGGTTCGGGGGCTTTTCCTTGGGGCAAGCGCGGTGCGCGGATGGACGCCTGCGCCGGAATCGGCCCATAAGGGCGCATGCGCCAATATCACGACCTGATGCGGCTGGTGATGGACAATGGCACCGACCGGGCCGACCGGACGGGCACGGGCACGCGGTCGGTCTTCGGCCACCAGATGCGTTTCGATCTCGCCGATGGCTTTCCGCTGGTGACCACCAAGAAGCTGCACATCCGCTCGATCGTCATCGAGCTTCTGTGGTTCCTGCGCGGCGACACCAACATCGCCTGGCTCAAGGAAAACGGCGTTTCGATCTGGGACGAATGGGCCGACGCGAACGGCGATCTCGGCCCGGTCTATGGCGCGCAGTGGCGATCCTGGCCGGCGGGCGGCGGGAAAACGATCGACCAGATCGAAAAGCTGGTCGAGGGCATCCGGACCAATCCCGATTCGCGCCGGCACATCGTCTCGGCCTGGAACCCGGCACTGGTCGATGACATGGCGCTGCCGCCCTGCCACTGCCTGTTCCAGTTCTACGTCGCCGACGGCAGGCTCTCCTGCCAGCTCTACCAGCGCTCGGCGGACATCTTCCTCGGCGTGCCGTTCAACATCGCCTCCTATGCGCTTTTGACGCACATGATCGCCCATGTGTGCGATCTCGAGGTCGGCGATTTCGTGCACACATTCGGCGACGCGCACATCTATGCCAACCATTTCGAGCAGGTCGAAACCCAGCTTGCGCGCGAACCGAGGCCGCTGCCGACGCTCAAGATCACGCGCGCCGTGCCGTCGATCTTCGATTTTGCGTTCGAGGATTTCGAAATCTCCGGTTACAATCCCCACCCGCACATCAAGGCCAAGGTGGCGGTGTGATGCAGATGTTGCGATATCTTCTGGCGTTCGGGCTGCTGGCGGGTTCGACCGGTGGCGCGACGGCGAACGATTCGGTGGCCGAGATCGGCGCGGGCGGGCTGGTGCTCGGCCGGTCGGACGTCGTTTCCATCGAAAGCGAGACGCTGTACCTCTCGATGGACCAGGTGCGGGTCGACTATCTGTTCCGCAACAATTCGGCTGACGATGTCGAGACGATCGTCGCCTTCCCGATGCCCGACATCGCGTTCAATCCGTATGAGGGCAACTCGATCCCGGTCGAAGACGACAATTTCCTGGGCTTCACCGTGGAGGTGGATGGTATGCCGGTGACGCCCGAACTTCAGCAGCGGGCGGTGAGCGCCGGCGGGATCGACATTACCGGCCTTCTGACCGGGGCGGGCGTCCCCATTGCGCCCTATGACGCCTATGAGATCGACATGTCCGGCGTTGCGCCGGCGGACCTCGCGACCATGAAGGCGGCGGGCGCGGTGGAAATGGCCGTCGCCACGGACGGCACCACGCCGACCGGCATGGCCTATCCGCGCTGGACGGTGGAATCGGCCTACCATTGGACCATGACCTTCCCTGCCAATGCCGAGGTGAAGGTCCGCCACACCTATACGCCGGCGGTCGGCGGCGCGGCCGGCGTCTTCTTCCTGATGGAGGGCGCGGGCAGCGCGCTCTATGCGGACTATGAAAAGCGCTACTGCATCGATGCGCCCTTCGTGAACGGGGCCAAGCGGCGGCTCGAATCGGCCGACGCCGACAGCGGGCCCTACTACACCGAGTCCTGGCTCTCCTATGTGCTGACGACGGGCGCCAACTGGGCCGGGCCGATCAAGCGCTTCCGGCTGGTCGTCGACAAGGGCTCGACCGGCAATCTGGTCTCGTTCTGCGGCGAGGGCGTCAGCAAGACCGGGCCGACGACGTTCGAGATGGTCAAGGACGATTTCTGGCCGGAGCGCGATCTCGACGTGCTGTTCATCGTTGCCAACCGGTGATGGCGGCGGACGCGCCGGTCATCGCCGTCATCGTAGCGGTGTCGAAGAACGGCGTGATCGGCCGGGACGGCGCGATGCCCTGGCGCCTGTCGACGGATCTCAAACGCTTCAAGGCGCTGACAACAGGCCATCCGGTGATCATGGGCCGCAAGACGTTCGAAAGCGTCGGCAAGCCGCTGCCGGGCCGGCTCAACATCGTCGTCACCCGCGATCATGACTGGCACGCCGACGGCACGGTGGCTGTCTCCTCGCTCGGCGCGGCGCTGGAACTGGCGAAAGCACATCTGGAAAGCTTCGAGCCGGACCCGGACGATCCCGACGCCGAGCCCCCGGATACGATCTTCATCGCTGGCGGCGGCCAGATCTACGCGCAGGCCATGGCTTTGGCCGATGTGCTCCACGTCACCCATGTCGATGCCGAGATCGAAGGGGACACGGTGTTTCCCGACATCGACCCGGATGTGTGGAAGGCGATGCACGAAGAAGGTGTGCCGGCGGGGGAAAGAGACAGCCACCCCACGCGCTATGTTGTGTGGGAGCGGGGGCTCTGAGCCCAAACCGATCAATCCCGCGCTGTGTACGAATGACGGCTTACACAGATACTTGCGCCTGCGTTGTTCGAATACGAACGGCGCGGACGGCTTGAAACGCGAGGAGCCCGGCAGGGCCAAATAGAAAGATCACCGGCAGGCAGGGAGCAACCAGCCAGAAGCTCACGCCTTCCGCACGAGCTGTGCGACAGACCCATGCGCCGATGACAAGATCAAAGGCGAGAAAGTGAACCCAACCCGCAAGCGCGGCTTGCTCATAGGAGAACAGCGCCATCACATCGGCCAGCGAGCCGAAGCCACCGCCACTGCCCGAGGACGGCATAATCAGCAGGATGACGTAGCCCAATGATAGGATCATTGGCATGATCGTCCCTGCGATCCAGTCCGACCATTTCGGAATGAGCGGTGAGATCAGCAGAGATAACCATCCGATCATTGCGAGAATCCCAGCGATTGAGAATGAGGTTTCAAAGTCCATGGTGGGAGTTGCCTTTCATGTGGAAAAGTTGCGCTCTATATCTTGCAATATGCTTGCACAAGCAAGCGATTTGCAATAGATATGTCATATGACCGATTCACACACAACCAATGCGCTGCGTCTGCTTCAGGTCGCTGACGACTTCCGGGCCGGGCTAAGCGGCGAATTTTCAGCAGTTCACGGAATATCTGTGAACGAGTTTCTTTTGATGCTTCATCTTGAGCGCTCAGCGGCGAACAAACTGTCCCGTGTTGATTTGGCGAAACGCATGCATGTCAGCGCATCCACCATCACGCGAATGGCCGCGCCAATGGAAAAAATCGGTCTCGTTGATCGAGAGCTCGATGAGCGGGATGCACGGCTGGTGTTCGTGGTAGCTACGGATACCGGGCGAAAAAAGCTATCTGAAGCGCTTTCAACGTTTTCGAAGCGGGCAGGCTATCTTTTCGGCGATCGGTGGGAGGATGAAGAGGTGGATCAGTTCGCCTCGATGTTACGCCGCTTGATTGCCGGAACGGGTGACACCTTGGCCTGAAATGACAGTGTCACGGCAAAACCTGTAGCAGACTTTCGCCGTGCCAAGATGAACGGCAGCCAAGTCCGCAGAACGGCATTTTACTGCGTCTGGCTTTCCGCATATTCCACCACAACACCCGACAAACGCGCGCAGTGCCACCAGATGCACCAGACCGCCGATGGGCCGCATCAGACGGGCGCCAAAGGCGGTCGAGTGTCGCTCCGTTTGGGCAGAACAACGCGCCGAGGCGTCTCCGATCCGCCGTCATCCCTGTGCTTGTCACAGGGATCCATTCCGGAGGCCTTGGCGAGCAGGCACTATAGCAACCATGGCCGCAGATCGTTCCACTCGGGATTGATCGCCTCGATCGCATTGATCTTCCATGGGCGTGGCCACTTCTTGATCGTCTTTTCGCGGGTGATGGCACGTGTGACCAGGTCATGTTCTTCGAACCAGACCAAACGCTTGCAGCCATGTTTGGCGGTGAACTTGGAGCCGATGCCGTTCTCATGCTCCCAAACGCGTTGGGCGAGGTCGGATGTCACGCCGACATAGAGCGTTCCGCCCTTCTTCGACGCCATGATGTACACGTAGCCTTGCGCATGCCCGCGAAGGTCTCAGGAATGGATCCCTGTGACAAGCACAGGAATGACGGAGGGTAGGTTCGGGATGACGGAGGATGGAGAGCGCTGCACCAACGCTCATGCCGCCGCCGTCCGCCCCTTCCTGACATTCCACCAGAACAACCCCACAAACGCCGCAAGCGCGACCAGATGCACCAGCCCGCCGATGGGCCACATCAGCGTTGCGCCGACAGCAAGGACGAGAACGCGCTCGATCGGATGGAGCCGGTTTTCCCAATGGCCCTGAATGGCGGCGGAAACAGCCCAGAGGCCGGGCAGGGCGAAGGCGAAAATCTCCAGCATTTCCGGCCAGTTGCCCGACAGGAAGGGCGTATAGGCGAACAGGAGCGGGACGAAATAGAGCCCCTTGGCCACCTTCCAGGCGGCGACGCCGGTCTTCATGGGCGGCGACTCGGCGATCGCCGCGGCGGTGAAGGCGGCGAGGCACACGGGCGGGGTGACGTTTGAATCCTGGCTCAGCCAGAAGATGATCATGTGCGCCGACAGAAGCGCCAATGTCAGCGCCGCCGGATCGAACGCCAGATCGTAGACCTGCAGCATCAGTTCGGGCGGCAGGGCATCGACGATGGCGCGCGCCTCGGCCATCGACATGGGCGCGGCGAGCGCGGCGATCTGGTCGGGCACGGCAATCATGAACATGGCCTTCGCCGTTTCGGGCAATTGGCCGGCGGCGATCAGTTCGACCGTCTGGCCTTCCAGAATGAGCTGGTTGAGTGCCGGTGCCGACAATGTTCCAAGGACGATGTAGGCGGCGGTGACCGGCAGACCCATGCCGAGCACGAGCGAGGCGAGTGCCACCAGCACCAGTGCGATCAGCATCGAGCCGTCCGACCATTGCGCGATCATCAACGAGAAGGTGTTGCCGATGCCCGCCGTGGTGATGACGTTGACGATCAGCCCGACGCCGCACAGCAGGATGCCCGTCATGATCATGTTGCGGGCGCCCAGTTCCAGCGCCTCGATGATCTTCACCGGGCCCATGCGGTTCGGCGTCAGCCAGGAGGCGGCGATGCAGGTCAGGATCGCAAAGCCGGCCGCATAGGTGGGCGTGTAGCCATAGACCAGAAGCCCGATCAGAAGGCCGACCGGCAGGATGAAGGGCGGCCCGCCGCGGCGGAACACTTCCCAGAAGCCCGGCCCGTCCTCTTCGGCCAAGGCCGTCGCATTGGAACGCTTGGCCTCGATGCGCACGAAAAAGCCCACGGTCGCGAAATAGAGGATCGCCGGCAGGATCGAGACGGTGACGATGGTCGTGTAGGGGATCTGGGTAAACGACGCCATGACGAAGGCGCCGGCGCCCATGATGGGCGGCATGAGCTGACCGCCGGTGGACGAGGCGGCCTCGACGCCGCCGGCAAAGTATTTCGGGAAACCCGCCCGCTTCATCAGCGGGATGGTGATCACGCCGGTGGATGAGGTGTTGGCGACGGCCGAGCCGGAGATCGTGCCGGTCAGCCCCGACGCCATCACCGCGACGAAGCCCGGACCGCCGATGAAGCGGCCGGCGACGACGCGGGAGACATCGACGATGAAATCGCCGGCGCCGGATTTCAGAAGGAACGCGCCGAACAGGATGAACATGAAGACGAAGGTCGACGAGATGCGGGCGATCGTGCCGAACATGGCGTCGTCGCCATACATGGCGCGGAACATGATCGTTTCGGGCGACAGGCCGCCGAAGCGGAAGACGCCGGGCACATATTGCCCCCACCAGACGATGTAGGTGAGCGAGGCGACGATCAGGAAGGGGATGATCCAGCCGGTGGTGCGGCGTGTGAATTCGAGGACGCCGATGATGCACAGGCTCCCGGCCAGCCAGTCCGACCAGATCAGGCGCACGCCGCGGTCGTAGATGGCGCTTTCGGCGTTGACGACCCAGAGCGCGGCAAAGGCGACCATGGCGCCGAAGGCGATGTCGAAGGCGCGGAACAGCGGGCGCTCGGCCCAGCCCTTCTTCACCAGCGGCGTGACCAGCACGCACAAAAGCACGAAACCGGCGAAGTGAAAGCCGTTCTGGTGGATGGTCGACACGTTGCCGAACGAGTTCATCCAGATATGGGCGAGCGAAATGGTGACGCCGACGATCAGCGCGGCGAGCGAAAGCCCGCGCCGGTCGAACAGCGAGGGGCTGCGCGTCTGCTGGATGGTGTCGGCGCGCATGGATTTACCGGCCGGTCAGGAAGAAAGCGCGGCGGGCACGGTCGCGCCCGCCGCAAGCGCCATTACTGCGCCATCAGATTGTCGGGGATTTCCAGACCCTGTTCCTGATAGTAGCGGGCCGCGCCGGGATGCAGCGGCACCGGCAGGCCGGCAATCGCCCGCTCCAGCGCCATCGCCTTGGTCGCCGGGTGGATCGCCTGCAGGAAGGGCAGGTTCTCATACATGGTCTTGGTGATCTGGTAGACATCCTCCTCGGGGATGTCGGCATGGGTCGCCAGGAAGTTGGGCTGCGCGATGGTCGTCACGTCCTCATCGACGCCCGGATAGGTGCCGGCGGGGATGACATATTCGGTCCACAGGCCGCGGCCGCCATCGGCCATTTCGATTTCCTCGGGCGTGAACGACAGGAGCGTCACCCGGTCGCCGGCGGCCGAAAAGAGCTGCGTGACCGCGCCGACGGGCACGCCGGCGGGCGTCGACATGCCGACGGCCTGTCCGTTCTGGACGGCTTCCGCGCTGGGGCCGTAGCCGCCGAAAACCAGTTCATACTCATTGTCCATGTCGACGCCGAAGCCCGACAGGATGGTGCGGTTGGAGCCGATCGTGCCGGAATTCTGCCGGCCCATCGCCATCGCCTCGCCCTTGAGCGCCAGTACGTCGGATACGGTTCCGCTTTCGACGCGGTCCGAGGCGATGATGAAGTGCTCGACATTCTGCCACAGCATGGAGACCGAGCGCAGATGCTCCTGCGGACCGTCCGCTTCGACCGGGCCGGTGCCGGTCGCCGCGTAATAGCCGAACAGGCCCTGAAGGATCGCAAACTGCGCCTCGCCCTCGCGGATAAGCCGGACATTCTCGCCCGAGCCGGCCGAGGAGATGGCGCTCATGCCGATCTTTTCCTTGGGCTCGAGCCGCACCTTGGTGAGCGTCGAGATGGCGACGCCGACCGGATAATAGGTGCCGCCGGTCGATGCGGTCGCCAGGATGTAATTGCGCGCTTCCTGCGCAAACACGCCGCTCGCCGAGCCGAGCGCGAGCCCCGCGGCGAGCGTGGCCGAAACGAACGTTCTGCGTGAAATGAATGTCATGCCTACCTCCCAATTGACACAGCGCGCGCAGCGCGCACCGACCACTATATGGCCCGGTCGCCGTGCAAGTCACGGATTTTCGGTTCGTGCGGGCGGCGGCCCGGCAGGCGCCGATGGATGCCCGCGCGGCAATTTGGCCGCACCGGGCCATGCCGATTTCGCTCCGGTTTTCGTTGAAAGGGCAGGGGCGCGTTCCTATAACCCCTCTACGGAGTGCGTTCGGCCTTTCGGCTCAACGCCTTGTTTTTTCGTATCGAGAGGTTTTGGATGCCCTGGAGCAATCAGAATGGCGGCGGCGGCCCCTGGGGCGGCGGCGGCGACAAGAATGGCGGCCCCTGGGGCGGTGGCGGCGGCAATGGCGGCGGCCCGTGGGGGCAGGGGCCGCGCGGCCCCAACCGTCCGGGCGGCGGCGGCCAGCCGCCGGATCTCGAGGACATCATCCGTCAGGGCCAGGACCGGCTCAAACGCGCCCTTCCGGGTGGCGGTGGCGGCGGCGGCCGCGCCCTGATCGGCCTGCTCGTCGTCGGTGCGCTGGTGCTCTACGGGCTGCAGGCCTTCTACCAGGTCGATACCGACGAGCGCGCGGTCGAACTTCTGTTCGGCAAGCCCAAGGCCGAACTGTCGGCGCCGGGTCTTCACTTCCATTTCTGGCCGGTCGAGACGGTAGAAAAGGTTCAGATCGTCGAAAAGCAGATCCAGGTCGGCTCGGGCACGGGGCGGGGCGGTTCCAACGGGCTGATGCTGTCGGGCGACCAGAACATTGTCGATGTGCAGTTCTCGGTCCTTTATTCGGTGATCGACCCGCGCTCTTACCTGTTCAACGTGGCCGGTCCCGACGATGCGGTTCGCCAGGTGGCCGAAAGCGCCATGCGCGAGATCGTCGGCCGCCGTCCTGCACAGGACGTTTTCCGCGACAACCGTGCGGCGATCGCCGACGAGGTGCGCACCTCCATGCAGGCGACGCTGGACAGCTATGGCGCCGGCATCCAGATCAACACGGTCTCCATCGAGGACGCCGCGCCGCCGCGCGAAGTGGCCGACGCGTTCGAGGAAGTCCAGCGTGCCGAGCAGGACGAGGACCGCTTCCGCGAGGAAGCCAACCAGTATTCGAACCAGCAGCTCGGTCAGGCCCGGGGTGAAGCGGCGCAGATCCGCGAAGACGCGGCGGCCTACGCGACCCAGGTCGTGCAGGAAGCCGAGGGTGAGGCACAGCGCTTCATCTCGATCTACGACCAGTATCGCCTGGCGCCGGACGTGACGCGCAAGCGCCTGTTCCTCGAGACGATGGAAGGCGTGCTTGGCAATTCCAACAAGGTGATCCTCGACGAGGAAGGCGGAGGCTCGGGCGTCGTGCCCTATCTGCCGCTGCCCGAGATCCAGAACCGCCGGCAGACCACCGCGCAGGATGGAGTGAACCAGTAATGTTTTCAGGCAACCGTATCCCGATCATCGCCTTTGTTCTCGGCCTGATCCTCGTTCTGGTTTATGCGTCGATCTTCGTCGTCAATGAGCGCGAACAGGCGATCGTGCTGCGCTTCGGCGAAATCCAGGACGTCAAGACCGAGCCGGGCCTCTACTTCAAGGCGCCGTTCGCCTTTGCCGGCTTCGACACGGTGCAGATTATCGAGGACCGCCTGCTGCGGCTCGATCTGGTCGATTCGCCGCCCGTGCAGGTGTCCGGCGGCCGCTTCTATGAAGTCGACGCCTTCCTGACGTTCCAGATCACCGATGCGCGGCGCTTCCGCGAGCAGGTCTCCGGTGATCTCAATTCGGCGGCGGCCCGTCTGCGCACCCGTTTCGATGCGGCTCTGCGCCGGGTCTACGGTCTGCGCGGCTTCGAGGCGGCGCTGTCCGAGGAGCGGACCGAGATGATGCGCGAGGTGCGCGACCTGCTGCGTCCGGACGCCCAGCAACTCGGCCTGACGATCGACGATGTGCGCATCGTGCGCACCGACCTGACCGCAGAGGTCTCGCAGCAGACCTTCGACCGGATGAGCGCCGAGCGCCTTGCCGAAGCCGAGCGGCTTCGTGCGCGCGGCCGTGAGAACGCCCAGCGCATCCGCGCCGTGGCCGACCGCCAGGTCGTGGAGATCCTGTCCGAGGCGCGGCGCGAATCGGAGATCCTGCGCGGTGAGGGCGACGCGGAACGCAACCGCATATTCGCCGAGGCGTTCACGCGCGATCCGGACTTCTTCGAGTTCTACCGGTCGATGATCGCTTATGAGCGGGCCATGCAGGATGGCGGCACGACGATGGTGCTTTCGCCCGATTCGGAGTTCTTCCAGTTCTTCCAGGATGCCGAAGGCCGGCCGCCGGCGCCGAGGCGGGCACCGTAAGCGGCACGACGGCCCGACATGGCCGACCTTGTCACCGCGCTCGGGCTGGTTCTCGTGATCGAGGGCATCGTCTATGGCGCCTTTCCCGACCTGGGGCGGCGGATCGGCGAGTTCCTGCGCACCGCGCCGGCGGACCAGCTGCGCATCGCCGGGCTCGTCTCGGCGGCGATCGGGGTGGGAATCGTCTGGCTGGCGCGGACCTTTCTGTGAGGGTCCGCGTCACGAAGACGTGACATGGGCGGCGCCGACCCGCGCCGCGCTTGCATCACAACCAGGCGGCCTTATTTTCGACCGCATGTCCGGATGATGTCCGGTCGGCATTGTTCCGCCCGCAAGGGCACAGCCTTTGGAGGAAAGCGCCAATGGGTTCTGGCTCGACCGCGCCGCGCGCGAAAATGGTTCTGGCAACGCTCGGCATCGCCGCGCTGACGGCGGTGCAGCCGGTACCCGTGCCGCTTGGTCAGGGCGGCATTGCGCATGCCCAGGAAGGGCCCCAATCGCTGGCGGACCTGTCCGACCGGCTGATCGATTCGGTCGTCAACATCTCGACCTCGCAGCGCGTCAGCGGCGGTGAACGCAACGTGCCGCGGCCGCGCCTGCCGGAAGGATCGCCATTCCAGGAATTCTTCGACGAGTTCTTCGACAGCCTGCCTGACGGCGAGGGCCCGGGACGCGGCGAGCGCAGCGTGCAGTCGCTGGGATCGGGTTTCGTCATCGATGCCGAGGAAGGCATCATCGTCACCAACAACCATGTGATCGCGGACGCCGACGAGGTGGTCGCCAATTTCAACGATGGCAGTTCGATCACGGCCGAAATCATCGGCACGGACCCCAAGACGGATCTCGCGGTCCTGAAGATCGATCCGTCGGAAAACCCCGACATGCAGGCGGTGCCGCTCGGCGATTCCGAGGCGATGCGGGTCGGCGACTGGGTGCTGGCGATCGGCAACCCGTTCGGCCTTGGGGGCTCGGTGTCGGTGGGCATCGTCTCGGCTTTCGGACGCGACATCAATTCGGGCCCCTACGACAATTTCATCCAGACGGACGCCGCCATCAACCGCGGCAATTCCGGCGGTCCGCTGTTCAACATGAATGGCGAGGTGATCGGCATCAACACGGCGATCATCTCACCGTCCGGCGGTTCGATCGGCATCGGCTTTGCCATTCCGACCGATCTGGCCATCGGCGTGATCGAGCAGTTGCGCGAGTTCGGCGAGACCCGGCGCGGCTGGCTCGGCGTGCGCATCCAGCAGGTCACCGACGATATCGCAGAAAGCCTGGGAATGGACCAGACGATGGGCGCGCTGGTTGCCGGCGTGATCGAAGGAGGGCCCGTCGATGATGGCTCGATCGAGCCCGGCGATGTGATCATCACCTTCGATGGCAAGCCCGTCGAGACGATGCGCGAACTGCCGCGGATCGTCGCCGAATCGCCGGTCGGCAAGGAAGTCGATGTCGTCGTGCTGCGCGATGGCGAGGAGCAGACCGTCCAGGTCACGCTGGGCAGGCTCGAGGATGGCGAGCAGCTTGCGCTGACCGCCGAACCGGCCGGCGAGGATGGCGGCGAAGCCGTGGAGACGGTCGAACTGTTCGGCATGACGCTCGCGGAACTCGGCGATGCGCAGCGCGAGCAATTCGGCATTTCCGACGAGGTGTCCGGCGGTGTCGTCGTCACGGCGGTCGAAGAGGGTTCGGCCGCCGCAAACCGGGGAGTCGCGGCCGGCGACGTGATCGTCGAGATCGCGCAGGAAAGCGTATCGACGCCCGCCGATGTCGAAGAGGCGATCACCGCGCTGCAGGAGAGCGATCGACGCAATGCGCTGCTGATGCTTGCGGGCACCGACGGCGCGCTGCGCTTCGTGACCATCCGGATCGACTGAGGATCTGCTCCGCCACGCCCTCATCCTGAGGTGGGCGCCAACATCCCTCGCCCTTCGAGGCTCGCCATGCTCGCACCTCAGGATGAGGGATGTTGGCAAGCCTCGAAGGGCGAGGCGTGGTGGCGCCGCAGCTTCAGCGCACGATCTCGTCTTCGCGGTAGCCCTGGATGAACAGCAGCGCGGTCAGGTCGCCATGGTCGATGCGCATGCCGGCCTTTTCGGCAACCGCCGGCTTGGCGTGCAGGGCAACACCGGCGCCGGCCATTTCGAGCATCGCCAGATCATTGGCGCCGTCGCCCACCGCGATCGCCCGGCCGGTACCGACGCCCAGCCGGGCGGCGATTTCGGTCAGCGCATCGGCCTTGGCCTTTTTGCCCAGGATCGGTTCGGCCACCTTGCCCGTCAGCTTGCCGTCCTCGTGGATCAGGCGGTTGGCGCGGTGCTCGTGAAAGCCGACCATATCGGCGATCCGTGCGGTGAAATGGGTGAAGCCGCCTGAAACCAGCGCGCAATGGGCGCCGTTGGCGGCCATGGTGCGGACCAGTTCGCGCCCGCCCGGGGTCAGTTCGATCCGCTCGGCGATGACTGTGTCGATCACATCAAGAGGCAGACCTTCGAGCAGCGCCACGCGCTCGCGCAGCGCGCCTTCAAATTCGATCTCGCCATTCATGGCGCGGGCGGTGATCGCCGCGACCTTGTCCTTGATGCCGGCCTCGGCGGCCAGTTCGTCGATGCACTCCTGCCGGATCATGGTCGAATCCATGTCGGCGAGCAGGATCGCCCTGCGCCGCGCGTCGGGCCCCTCATCGGTCTGGACGACATGGTCGATCGGAGCGTTCCCGATGACATCGGCAAGCGCTGCCGCATGTCCCTCGGCCCGATCGACGGCGAGATCGGCCGCCAGACTCTCGCCGAGCCATGTCACCGCGTGTGCGCCGACGGCTGTCGCCGCGCTTTCGGCCAGCGCGGGATCGAGCGCGCGCGTTGCAGGATTGGCAATCAGCGTGATGATATGGGACATGAGCGCAGATGCGGCCCGGTAGAGCCACGGACAGATGGAACGAACGATCACGCTGATAGCCGGCCCCACCGCAAGCGGCAAGTCGGCGCTGGCGCTCGACCTTGCGGCGCGGCACGGCGGTCACATCGTCAACGCCGATTCCATGCAGGTCTATGACGGATTGCGCATCCTCACCGCGCGTCCGGCGGCGCGCGAGATGGCGACGGTGCCGCACCATCTTTACGGTCATGTCGCGCCGGCGGTTGCCTATTCGACCGGCGCATGGGCGCGTGACGTGCGGGCCTTGCTTAAACGGTTGCCGGCGGACGCGCCGCTGATCTTCGTCGGAGGAACGGGGCTCTACTTCCGCGCGCTGACAGAGGGCCTGTCGCCTATGCCGGACGTGCCGGACGCGGTCCGCTCCGACTTGCGCGCCAGGCTTGCGGCCGAAGGCGCGCCGGCCTTGCACGCGGAGCTGGCGGCGTGCGATCCGGCGGGCGCATCCATGCTCGAACCGGGCGACGGCCAGCGCATCGTGAGGGCGCTGGAGGTTCTCAAAGCGTCGGGTCGTCCGCTGGCTGACTGGCAGGGTCAGGCCGCCGAGCCGGTGCTTGGTCCCGACTCCATCACCGAGCGGTGGGTTGTGCTGCCGGACAGGGTCGCGCTTTACGGGCGGATCGAGGCGCGTTTCGATGCGATGATCGCCGCCGGCGCTCTGGACGAGGTGCGTCGGCTGCGCGCGCTCGGCCTGCCGCCTGACATGCCGGCGATGAAGGCGATCGGTGTGCGCGAACTGGGCGCGGTCCTGGACGGTTCGATGAAAGAGGACGCGGCGATCGTCCGCGCCAAGACCGCTACCCGTCAATATGCCAAGCGCCAGATGACCTGGTTCCGAAATCAGTTGGGCGATGAGTGGCAGAGGGTCGATGCCGGCGAAGCCGTCGCGCCGGCGACGATGCCCTGAAGCGGTTCACTCGGCGCCGTCAGTACTTGTCCCTTGTGCGGAACCGGCTGATCAGGTCGCGCGACGATCCGGACTTCTCGGGCCGCTTCGGAGAGGATGGCGGGTCGGAGCGGCGGTGTGCGGGCTTGTCGCGATCGCGGCGCAACGGTCCTTCATAGGTAAAAAGGCCGGCATGGGCGTCGCCGGCACCGATCACCGGTTCGGCGGGCATAGGTCCGGCGGGCATGGGTTCGCGCGTTCCGGCCGCTGAATGGCGAGCGCTGACGGAGGGCCGTTGCTCGCCCACCGCCGCCGTTTCGGCATAGACGGCAAGCCCGTCGCCCGCTTCGGCATCGGTCAGCGCCTCCGCGGGATCGCGGATTGTCTGCAGCAGGGCCGCCATGTCGACCGCGCCCCCGCCATCTGCCTCGACCTCGGTGTGGCTGCGCAGCTCGTTGCCCGGCAGGCAGTCGTCGGCAACGGCCTCGACCATCAGCCGCATCGGCGTGCTGACGCCCTGGCCGAACGCGATCGCCTCGCGGTTGGCCAGCGATGGCAGGAAATTGATGTAGGAGCGCGAGGCTCCGGTGATCGCCTTGCGCATGATCTGCTGGTCGGCATCGTTGCCCAGCCGCATGGCGAACATTGTGTTGCACTGCGACAGGATTGTCGGATCCAGTTCACTGGGCCGCTGCGTGATGATGCCCAGGCTGACGCCATATTTGCGGCCTTCCTTGGCGATGCGCGCGATGGCGGCGCGGGTCGGGCCGAAGCCGGCGCCGACGTCGGCGGGAATGTAGCGGTGCGCTTCCTCGCACAGGACGACTGTCTTGATGCGCGCCTTGCTCCAGACGGACATCTCGAATGCCAGCCGGCACAGCACGCTGACCACGGCGTTGACGACTTCGGAGGGGATGCCGTTGAGCTGGAAGATGGTGACCGGCTTTCCATCCGCCGGCACGCGATAGATGTGCGACAGAACCTCGGCGAGATTGTCGACGATGGTCTTGTGGGCGAACATGAAGCGATAGCGCGGATCGTGGACCGCAGCATTGATCCGCGCGGCCAGCGACTTGAGCGCGCTGCGGGCCTCTCGACCGTCGAGCTTGCCCATGCGGTGGTCGATCAGCGCCAGAAGATCGGACACGCGGTAGGGAATCGGCGTGTCTGCGGTGATGTTGCCGTGAGCGCCGGGTTTGCGTGCGCCGCGGCCCGTGCCGCCGGCCTTGAATTTCTGTTTGGCCTCGGGAATGAGGTCGCGCAGAATGTCGACCTCCTCGGGCTCGGCCGGCCGGCCGCGGAACAGCACTTCGACGAATTCTTCGAGCCGGAAGAGCCAGAACGGCAGGTCGAGATTGGTGTCGTCGATCTTCACCGAAATGTCGGGAAACGCGCTGGCGAACTCATTGTGCGGGTCGAGGACC
The DNA here is from genome assembly GCF_003149475.2 of Oceaniradius stylonematis. GTDB lineage: Bacteria > Pseudomonadota > Alphaproteobacteria > Rhizobiales > Rhizobiaceae > Roseitalea > Roseitalea stylonematis. Next base: position 223,186 of record NZ_QFWV02000008.1, on the reverse strand, counting down.
AGTATGCCGACATCCGAACGGGTGGCGACGAGCTTGCGCACGAGCAGCGAAACGGTGGTCGACTTGCCGACGCCGGTCGTGCCAACGACGGCGAAATGGCGGGAGATCATCGAATTGATCGACACCATCGCGTCAATGTCGCGGCTTTGCGACAACGCGCCGACAGAGACAGCCGACGGATCGGTGTTGGCAAAGATCGCCTGCAGGTCGGCGTTGCGGATGCGGTGGGCTGCGGCGCCCAGATGCGGATAGCTCGACAGGCCGCCATTGAAGACCGGCCGGCCATCGGCATCGTCGCCGATCTCGCCAACCAGTTCGACATGAAGGCGCACCTTGTTGGGCGTCTTGGACTGCCAGAACTGCTCGACGCTCTCGATCTGGTAGAGCATGCCGACCGTGCGCCTGGAGTCGGCGCGGATGGTGATCAGCGTGCCGACCGACCAGTAGTCCTCCGAAACCGCACCGCCCGGCTCGACATCCGCGCTGATGACGGCACGGTTGCCGTCGCACTCGATGACATGGCCTTCGGTGCGGTTGCGCCGCGGCAGCGGCGCGCGCTCCTTGGCCAGTTGGGCCTCGCCCGGATCGGGTTGTTCTTTTCGGTACATGGAGCCGGACCTGTTGCCGCACGAGGCTATGGGATCGTGGTTAAGGAAACGCTACCGCAGCGGACGGCTTGACCGGCTCCGATACCGGGACTATGACACCGCAATGATGATGACGACGATGCTTATCGTAGTAGGACCGCGCATGGGCAAGGTGGCGTAGCCACCGGGCACGATCCACCCATGCGCGATGACAGGCTCCCCTTCGAGGAGCCTTTTTTATTGCCTTTCAGCAAGCAAACGACGAAAATTTGTGCACAGGCCAGAGAGCCGGACGGGATGAAGACAATGGATGCCAAGGCGGACACGAAAGCGGGCCAGGAAATGACGGGCGCCGAGATGGTGCTGGAAGCGCTGAAGGACAATGGCGTCCGGCACATATTCGGCTATCCGGGCGGCGCGGTGCTGCCGATCTATGACGAACTGTTCCAGCAGGACGCGATCGAGCACATTCTGGTGCGGCACGAGCAGGGCGCCGGCCATGCGGCCGAAGGCTATGCGCGGTCGACCGGCAAGGTCGGCGTCGTGCTGGCAACGTCGGGGCCGGGTGCGACCAACTGCGTCACCGCGCTGCAGGACGCGTTGATGGATTCGATCCCGCTGGTGTGCATCACCGGCCAGGTGCCGACGACGCTGATCGGTTCGGACGCGTTTCAGGAGTGCGACACGGTCGGCATCACGCGGCCCTGCACCAAGTACAACTGGCTGGTCAAATCGGTCGCCGACCTGCCGCGCATCCTGCACGAGGCATTCCATGTCGCCCAGACGGGCCGTCCGGGTCCGGTCGTCGTCGACATACCCAAGGATGTCCAGTTCGCCTCGGGCATCTATGAGGGGCCGCACGTTGCCCAGGAGCGTGTCAGCTACCGGCCCGTCATGGACCCGGACGCCGATGCGATCCGCCGCGCCGTCGCGCTGATGGCGTCAGCCAGGAAGCCGATCATCTATTCGGGCGGCGGCGTGATCAATTCCGGCGATCGCGGCAGCGAGCTGTTGCGCGAACTGGTGGCCGAGACCGGCTTTCCGATCACCTCAACGCTGATGGGCCTGGGCGCCTATCCGGCCTCGGGCGAAAACTGGATCGGCATGCTGGGCATGCACGGCACCTATGAAGCGAACATGGCGATGCATGATTGCGACGTGATGATCAATATCGGTGCGCGCTTCGACGACCGCATCACCGGCCGGATCGACGCGTTCTCGCCGAACTCGCGCAAGATCCACATCGATATCGATCCCTCGTCGATCAACAAGGTCGTCCACACCGAAGTCGGCATCGTCGCCGATGTGGCCCATGCGCTCGAGGCGCTGCTGGACGCGTGGCGATCGGCCGGCCACAGGCCCGACAGGAAAAAGCATGCGCCCTGGTGGGAGCAGATCGGCAAGTGGAAGGCACGCGACTCGCTGGCCTATTCGCCATCGGGCGACGTGATCATGCCGCAATATGCGATCCAGCGGCTCTACGAGGCGTCCAGGGCGAGCGGCAAGGACACGTTCATCACCACGGAAGTGGGCCAGCACCAGATGTGGGCGGCGCAATATTTCGGTTTCGACAAGCCCAATCGCTGGATGACATCGGGCGGGCTGGGCACGATGGGCTACGGCCTGCCGGCGGCGCTGGGCGTGCAGATCGCCCATCCCGACGCGCTGGTCATCGACATTGCCGGCGACGCCTCGATCCAGATGAACATCCAGGAAATGTCGACGGCGATCCAGTACGGCACGCCGATCAAGATCTTCATCCTCAACAACCAGTATATGGGCATGGTGCGCCAGTGGCAGCAATTGCTGCACGGCAATCGCCGCTCGCACTCCTACACCGAGGCGATGCCCGATTTCGTCAAGCTGGCGGAGGCCTATGGGGCCCATGGCATCTATTGCGACAAGCCCGGCAAGCTCGACGATGCGCTGGCCGAAATGATCGAGATCGACGGGCCGGTCATCTTCGACTGCCGGGTGGCGGCGCTGGCCAACTGTTTCCCGATGATCCCGTCGGGCAAGGCACACAATGAGATGCTTCTGCCGGACGAAGCGACCGACGAGGCGGTCGCCAATGCGATCGGCGCCGAAGGCAAGGCGCTTGTGTGATCCCCTGCGCGGCGCCGGCAGATGAACCGATCCGCTCCCGGCGTTGCCGACTACGGTCTGCTCGTCACGCTTTCGCTGATCTGGGGCAGCGCGTTCCTTTTGTCGAAGATCGCGGTGGCCGACTTCGCACCGCTGACGATCACGCTCGTCCGGCAGGTGCTTGCCGTACTGCTTCTGGGCGGCATCGTTCTGGCGCTGCGCCGGCCATTGTTCCGGCCGACGCGGCGCGACCAGCTGTTCATGATCGTCTGCGCGGCGACCGGCACGGTGATCCCGTTCACCGCCATCAATTGGGGCGTTGCGGTGATCGACAGCGGGCTGGCGGCGATCCTGATGGGCTTCATGCCGCTGGTCGTGCTGGTGCTGGCGCATTTCCTGACGCGCGACGAGAAGCTGACGGTGCCGAAGGTGGCCGGCGTCGTGCTCGGCCTGATCGGCCTTGCCATCCTGTTCTGGCCGGCGCTGGTCGAAGGGTTCGGCAGGGATGTGTGGCGCCAGCTCGCCGTGCTCGGCGCGGCGACGGCCTATGGCGTCAACGCGCTGTCGGTCAAGCAGCTCGTGCGTCATCCGCCCATGGTGCTGATGACCTATATCACGCTGTGGACGCTGGTGATCCTCGTTCCGCTCACGTTCCTGTTCGAGCAGCCCTTCGCCGCGACGCCGACGCAGTCGTCGGTGCTGGCGCTTGTCGCACTGGGCGTTTTCCCCTCCGCTGTCGGCGCGCTGTTCATGTTCGCCATCATCGAGCGGCAGGGCGCTTCGTTTTTCGGCCAGATCAACCTTCTTGTGCCGTTGGCCGGGGTTCTGGTCGGCGTCATGTTCGCCGGCGAGCGGCCGGGCCTGAACGCGCTGGCGGCGCTCGTCATCATCGTGTCCGGCGTGGTGGTCGCCCGCCTCAAGCCGGCTGCCCGTTCCTCACCCGTCAATGAAAGTCCCAGACCATGAACGAACCGCAATCCGAACCGGCCTCGGCCTATTTCATCACCAAGGACACGTCGGCGCCCGAAAGCCACACATTGTCGATCCTGGTCGACAATGAACCGGGTGTGCTGGCGCGGGTGATCGGCCTTTTCTCCGGCCGCGGCTACAACATCGAGAGCCTGACGGTTTCCGAGACCGAGCACGAAAAGCACCTGTCGCGCATCACCATCGTCACCAGCGGCACGCCGCAGGTGATGGAGCAGATCCATACCCAGCTCGAACGGATCGTGCCGGTGCACAAGGTGACGGACCTGACCGTCATCGCCCATCATGAAGGCTACGAGAAGCCGCTGGAGCGGGAACTGGCGCTGATCAAGGTGCGCGGTGCGGGGGAAAACCGGCTCGAGGCGCTGCGGCTGGCCGATGCGTTCAAGGCCAATGTGATCGACGCCAATGTCGATCATTTCGTCTTTGAGCTGACCGGCCGGACCAACAAGGTCGAGCAGTTCATCGCCATCATGGCGCCGCTGGGCCTGGTCGAGGTCTGCCGCACGGGCGTCGCGGCCATGCGGCGGGGCCGCGAGGTGATGTGAGCGTGCACGGCCGGCGTCGCAGACCGAAAAGGGGAGACGGTCGTTGGCCGACCGCCTGATCAACCCCCACCGCGGCGCGGGTCTGCCAGACCTTGTTTCGCCCTTGCCCGCCCATGATGGGCGGGCGGTCGCCGACCTTCTGGACCTGTGCCCGGCCCACGCGCCGACGCCGCTCGCGGATGCGCCGGGGCTGGCCGAAAAGGCCGGCGTCGGCCAGTTGATGCTCAAGGACGAGCGGTCGAGAATGGGGCTTGGCTCTTTCAAGGCCCTTGGCGCGGCATATGCCATTGCCCGCCAGGCCGCCGATGCGCGTCAGGGAGACAATTGGTCGGACGCGCTCGCCGGGCGCACCTTCGTGACGGCCAGTGCGGGCAATCACGGCCTGTCGGTTGCCGTAGGCGCGCGGCTTTTCGGCGCCGACGCCGTGGTCTACCTGGCCGAAACCGTGCCCGAGACGTTCGCCGAGCGGCTGCGGGCCAAGGGTGCGCAGGTTCGGCGTGCAGGCGCCACCTATGAGGAGAGCATGGCTGCCGCCGAAGCCGCCGCCGCCACCGACGCAACGCTGCTGTCCGACAGTTCCTGGCCCGGCTACACCGAGATGCCGTATCGCGTGATGGAGGGCTATCTGCAGATGGCGAGCGAGGCCGCCGGGCAGATCGGCGACCCGCCCGGCGTCATCCTGTTGCAGGCCGGGGTTGGCGGCATGGCGGCGGCGGTCGCGGCCCATGCAAGGTCGGTCTGGGGCGATGGTCCGCGGATCGTCGTCGTCGAACCGGAAGCCGCGCCTGCGCTGATCGACAGCATCCGCGCCGGCAGGGTGATCGATACGGACGGGCCGGTGTCCTCGATGGGCCGGCTCGACTGCAAGACGCCCTCGATGATCGCGCTGGCCGGCCTGGCGCGCGACGCCGACCTGTTCGTCACGATCACCGAGGCGGAGGCCGCGGCGGGTGTCGCGGCGCTCGGGCGTGCAGGGTTTGCCACGACGCCGTCCGGTGCCGCGGGCGTGGCAGCCTTGTTGACGGGCGCGGTCGGCGTTGACCTTGCGACACGCGTTCTCGCCTTTCTCAGCGAAGGCCCCGAAGATGGTTGAGCGCTCGCTGGTCTTTCCGGCAGCGGAGTTCCGACGGCGTGTCGCGGGGCTGCAGGCGCAGATGGATGACGCGGAACTGAACGCGCTGCTCCTGACGACACCGGCCGACATCTTCTATGTCACCGGGTTCCTGACGCGGTTCTGGGAAAGCCCGGCAAGGCCGTGGTTCGTGATCGTACCGGCGTCCGGCGATCCCGTTGCGGTGATCCCGGCCATCGGTGCCGCGCTGATGGGGCGGAGCTGGGTCCGCGATATCCGGTCGTGGGATGCGCCCGATCCGGACGACGACGGCGTAAGCCTGCTGGCCGAGGCGCTTTGCGAGATGGTGCCCGAAGGTGGGCGGATCGGCGTCCCGATGGGCGAGGAAACCCATTTGCGGATGCCGCTTGCCACCTATGACGCCGTCTCGGGCCGCATCGGGCCGCGACGCTTTGTCGATGCGACCGAGCCCGTGCGGCGGGTGCGCGAGATCAAGTCCGAGCCGGAGATCGAGCGCATCCGCGCAGTCTGTGCCGTCGCGGACGCGGCGTTTGCCCGCGTGCCCGAGATTGCGCATGGTGCCGGAACGCTTGCCGGCCTGTTCCGGTCGTTCCAGGCCGCGCTGCTCGCGGCCGGCGCCGACTGGGTCAGCTATCTCGCCGGCGGCGCTGGAAGGGACGGCTATGGCGATGTCATCTCGCCCGCCGAGGAGCGGCCCTTGCAACGCGGCGAGGTGCTGATGCTCGACACGGGCGCGGTCAAGGACGGCTATTTCTGCGACTTCGACCGCAACTATGCGGTCGGCCGGCCCACCGACGCGGTCCTTCGGGCGCATGCGGCCCTGTTCGCCGCAACCGATACGGCGCTCGACGCGGTTCGCCCGGGCATGTCCGCCCGAGCCGTCCACGGGCTTTTGAGCGCCTCGCTGCGCGCGCACGGAGCAACGCCCGCACCGGGCCGGTTCGGTCACGGTCTGGGCATTTCGCTGACGGAGTGGCCATCGATTTCGCCAAAGGACGAGACGATCCTGCGCGAAGGCATGGTGCTGACACTGGAGCCCGGCGCCGAGGTCGTTCCCGGCCGGTTCATGGTGCATGAGGAAAACATCGTGCTGCGGGCCGGCGGGCCGGAACTTCTGTCAAAGCGTGCGCCCGCCGAGTTGCCGGAGCTCGTGCCGTGACGGGCGCGTCCTACCGGCTGTCGGGGCCAATCGGAACACGCGCCACGTTCGGGCTGATCGCGCTTCGCGTGGACGAGACTGTCGAACACGATTTCCGGCGGCTGTGCGCGGCGCCCGACATCGCGCTGCACGTCACGCGGATCGCTTCCGGCGACGATCTGACGCCCGAGACGATCGCGACGATGGAGGCTGCCCTGCCGCAGTCCGCAAGCCTGTTGCCGCCAGCCGCGGCCTTTGACAGCGTCGGCTATGCCTGCACGTCGGGCGCAACATTGATCGGCGCCGATCGGGTCGCCCAACTCGTCCGTGGCGCGACCCGGACCAGGGCGGTGGCCGACCCGCTGACGGCCACCATCGAAGCGCTGCAGGCGCTTGGCGTCCGCCGGATCGGGCTGGTCTCGCCCTATATCGACAGCGTTGCCGGGCCCATCCGCGAAGCGCTCGTGGCGGCGGGGCTGGACGTGCCGGCCATCTTGTCGTTTGGCGAACAGGTCGAAGCGCGGGTGGCGCGGATCGATCCGGAATCGATCCGGCAGGCCGCGCTGGCCGTCGGCGGCAGGGCGGACGTCGACGCCGTTTTCGTCTCGTGCACGAACCTGCGCACGCTCGACATCGTCGACGATGTCGAGGAGCGTCTTGGCCTGCCGGTCGTCACCAGCAATCTCGCCCTTGCCTGGCAGATGTTCGGGCACGCCGGCACGCTGCCGGCCATCGTGCCGGGGAGGCTCTTGCGTTCAGCCGCCCTGTGATGCGGCGCCGGCCGACAGTGAAAGACGAGGCGACGGGCGGGCGCCGTTGTGGCGCCCGCAATTGCCGCGCCCGCTGGCCTATCGCACGCGCAGGTCTCGGCTGAACGTGTGAACGTCGCCGGTGAATCGGATCAGCGGGTTGGCGAACTCGTTCATGTATTCCTTGACGGTGATGCCGTCCTTGATGCCGGTGATGCGGATGGCATCGACGTTCCAGTTGTCGCCGTCAAAGCCGCCCGAGAACCCCTCCACATTCAGGATGAACAGGGTGATGTCGTCCGCCTCGGTGCCATCGGGCGTATCGAAATAAAGGTGCGTCGTCGTGTGGTCCTTGATCCTGCGGTCGCGGGGATTGACCTGCCGGCGAATGCCGCGCTGGCGGCCGTCGGCCCGGTAGGACCAGATCGAGGCAAAGGCGTTGTCGTCATTGCCGCGCAGATCGTCGCCGCCGGTGCGGATTTCGACCGAGACGCCGTCGATTTCCTGTGCCGTCGCCGGAACGGCGGCGAGGGCAAGGGCGGATGCAAGAAGGGGGAAGAGATAGCGGTTCATGGTTCGCTCCAATGCTGGATGTGGGACGCGGCGGCGCGTGCCACCGCGCGATTGGGAGCCATCATGAGCGCCATCAGTCGGCGTCGCCGTGCGAATGGTCACAGGGCGGGGGGTGTTGGTTTGGCTGGCACTCCTAGTTTGGAGCCACACACGCTTTGAAGCCAGAGTTCGCTTTTTGGATCACGAATCGGTGCCCGACTTTCGAGAAGAGAGAGTGAGTCGATCCACCGGGCAGGCCGGTCTGACAGTGGCATTGCCATCAAATAGAGTTTCGCGCAGTTTGCTTTTCGAGGAAGACTGAAAACTTGGCAATACAACGGGATGAATCTTGGGACGATGACAAGCAAGGAAGAACTGCCGGAAAATGAGCTTGTCAGCCAGTCTGAGGAGCTGTTTGCTCGTTTCACAGCCATAGCATCCCGCCGACGAACGGCTACTGACGCCTGTACCGCAGAGATCGACGACTATCTTGAGGACGTCCGTCGAGACGGCCAACAGATCACGATTGAATTTCTCGAGGGCTTTTTTGAGAAAAAGTGGGGCAAGAGCGACCGCGTCCGCGAATGGGCTCAGCAAACCCGACAAATGCTGAGCAACTTTGATCGCGCAGCCGCCTTGGTGATGAGTTCTATCGCGACGATGTCTTTGCACCTCAAGCTGGCACAGGAAACCTTGGCCATCGAAGTGATGGCGACACCCGTTCGCGCAATGGGCAAGCCGATCACGGCGAGCAGAAATTCGCCGCTCGCGAGCGCGCGTGAGGAACTGGCAAATATCAGAGCGGCCAGGAAACGCCTCAACGAAAACTACGTCGCTGCTCTCAGTAATGCCACCGAATTGGAGATGCAGGCGGAGCGAAGTCTGTGGCAGGCGACGGAGCTTCTAAAGGGACGTCGCCGGCGCCTATTGGATTTTCGGAAGCAACATCTTTCTTTCTCGTGGCGCGAGCGATTGCAGCGGGCCAAGCGAGAAAGCGCAAAGGCATCCAAAGACGAAGCGACGGAGCTGATGTGGAAGGCGATTGAGGAAGTGAGCGAAGCTATGGCCGAGGAAGCTGCTGACGTCGCACAAGTCAGACGCGCAGCCAGATGGGGCGCCGCAGTGGCAAGGATCGCTGGCAGGAAAGCCCAGAACCGCGAGCGGAACGACACTGATAACCTGATCGACTTGCTGGACCAGCTGGAGCGGGAGAACGAAGAGTTTCGAAAGCTGGAAGAAACCTTCGCGACGACGGCGTCTGCCATAGAAGCCGTTCGCACAAATGCGGAAAACAGCTTTGGTGGGCGCTAGCCTAGCGGGATGGTGTTTTCGCTTGTCGAGTTGAGTTGGCGGGACGGCCAACCGGAATGCGACACCGAAAACGGGACGGTTACGACGTATGATTGGCACGAGGTGGACATCTGCCGGTTGGAGGTAGCGCCTTTTCCGTTTTCCTCTACCGGCCGAATCCCCTAAGTCCTTCGAATGCAGTTTTCCCCGCAACAGGACGATGCGCTGGTCGCCGTCGCCGACTGGCTCAAGCGCGACGACAGTCAGTTGTTCCGCCTGTTCGGCTATGCGGGCACGGGCAAGACGACGCTCGCCAAGCACTTCGCCGAAGGCGTCGATGGCACCGTCCAGTTCGCCGCCTTCACCGGCAAGGCCGCGCAGGTGATGCGCGCCAAGGGCGCCTCGAACGCCAAGACCATCCATTCGCTGATCTACCGGCCGCGCGGCGAGGAGGAGGTGACGGACGAGGTCACCGGCAAGACCGGCATAGCGCCGACATTCGCGCTCAACCGCCAGTCGGACATCGCCAAGGCCAAGCTGGTCATCGTCGACGAATGCTCGATGGTCGGCGAGGAACTGGGGCGCGATCTTCTGAGCTTCGGCACGCCGGTGCTGGTGCTGGGCGATCCCGGCCAGTTGCCGCCGATCTCCGGCGGCGGTTTCTTCACCGACGCCGAGCCCGATTTCCTGTTGACCGAAATCCACCGCCAGGCGGCGGAAAACCCGATCGTGCGGCTCGCCATGGATGTGCGCGAGGGACGCGAGATCATGCATGGCGATTATGGCACCGCGCAGATCATCGGCAAGGGCGACCTCGACACGGCGATGGTCACCGAGGCGGACCAGGTGCTGGTCGGCATCAACCGGACGCGGCGGCGCTACAATCAGCGCCTGCGGCAACTGGCCGGGTTCGACGCGCGTTATCCGCAGGCCGGCGACAAGCTGGTGTGCCTGCGCAACGATCCGGCCAAGGGGCTCTTGAACGGGTCGCTGTGGAAGGTGATGACCGCGTCGGCGCCCGGCTCCAAGCCCGGCATCAACCTTCTGGTCTCGCCGGACGATGGCGACACCGACCGGGGCGTTGCGAAGATCAAACTGCTGAAGGCCGCCTTCGACAATCCCGACGAGGACGTGGGCTGGCAGCTCAAGCGGCGGTTCGACGATTTCGACTATGGTTATGCGCTGACCGTGCACAAGGCGCAGGGCTCGCAATGGGACAATGTGATGCTGTTCGACGAGAGCTTTGCGTTCCGCGACATGCGCGACCGCTGGCTTTACACGGCGATCACCCGCGCCGCCGAGCGGCTGACCATCGTCAAGTGATCAGGCCGGCAAGCGGACGCTTCCACCGCCGTAACCCTCGGGCTTAACCTCTGCACGACACGTGCGTCTGGACGGCCCGGACAAGCGCCGTCAGACTTCCAGAAGCGGGCCCGCGTTCAGCCAGGCCCAGGCCTCGTCTTCCTCGTCGCGCGCGAACGCCTTGATCTCCACCGGCATGAATGCGCCGAGGAACGAAGCCGTGTTGCGCACATGGCCGGGGCCGCCGACGATGGCATAGCGGCCGACATGGGAGAGGCTCTTGGCCTTTGTGCTCCATGTGCCGGTGTCGAACAGGATCGCCGGGTCGAATCCCTCGAACTCATCGATGATCACAATCAGGTCGATCTTGTCGTGCCGCGCATAGGTGTCGTTCAGAAAACCCATCACGGCCTTGGCGTCGGCGGCGCGGACCGTGTCGGTGATCCGGAAGGCAAGCATGTTGCCGCGATCGGTGGGCACGCGGACGATGCCCGGCGTGGTTTCGGCGGGCGCCACATCCATGCCGTTGGCGAAAGCGCGGGCCCGCTGGCGCTCTTCGGGCTTGAAGCAGCGAATGTCGACCCGCCGGAAAACCCTGCCTTCGAGCCGGACGAGCGTTTCGATCCAGTCGTGTCCCGTCAGAACCGCGATGCGCTCATAATGGTCCAGTTCCGAAAGATGGGAAAAGCCGTAGCGCAGGTCCGCGATCAGCGCCTCGGCGGTCATGCCCGCAAAGCCGGTCAGGTCGACAATGACACTGATCTTGCCGTGCGCCTCGCGCGCAGCCTCGAGTTCGGTGATGACGTGTTCGATGTCGGCCTTGTCGAGCTTGCCGGTCACGTCGATCGAGACGATTCCGCCGGGCAGGGTTTCAACTTCGATCATCGGGCGCTCCGAACAGGTGCCATGGACAATGATTGCCCGGAAAAACTCCTATGACTGGCACGGTGCGGCATTGCGCTATATCAAGCCGGAAATTGCNCGGCGCGATCTGCCCTGGCCGTCGGTGACGCATCTGGGCCGGATGGCGCTGGAGGCGGGCGCGTACGGGCTGACCGTCCATCCAAGACCGGACGAGCGGCATGTGCGCTTTTCCGATCTGCCGGAGCTGCGGGCGCTGATCGACGACGCATTTCCGGAGGCCGAGTTCAATGTGGAGGGCTATCCGTCCGAGGATTTCCTGGCGCTGGTGGAAGCCAACCAGCCCGAACAGGTCACGCTGGTGCCCGACGATCCGAACCAGGCGACGTCGGACCATGGCTGGGATTTTTCAGGGCAGGGCAATTTCCTGCGCGACTGCGTGCAGCGTCTGAAAGATGGCGGCATGCGGGTATCGCTGTTCTGCGACCCCGACGCGGGCGAGGCGGGCATTGCGGCGGCAAGGGCGACCGGCACCGACCGGGTCGAACTGTTCACCGGACCTTATGGCGCCTGCCACGACAATGCGGCCGAGGCCGAACGGCAGATCGCGATCCTCGGCGAGACGGCGGACGCGGCGCGCGCGGCAGGGCTCGGCGTCAATGCCGGCCACGATCTGACGGTCGCCAACCTGCCGGCGCTTGTCGCGCGCGTGCCCGATCTGGCCGAAGTGTCGATCGGCCACGGGCTGACCGCCGAAGCGCTCGAATTCGGCATGGCGGGCGCGGTGATGCGGTTCCTCGGTGCCCTCACAGAACGGCCGTCCTGAAGCAGGCCGCGCGTTGTCGCCGGAGCCTGGCCGTGCCACCGTTGCTCACGACAGGAACGGCGAGAGGACGGAACAATGGCGCACGCAGTGACGGTCTTTTTCGTCTGCGTCGGCGTCATCGCGGTCGTTGCGGTCGTGGCGCTCTTCGGCTGGCGACATGCGGATCGGCGGGCCGACGCGGCGGCCTGGCGGGCGCTGCTGGAGATACGCCCGATCCAGTCCGGATCGTTTTCGCCGGATATGGTCGCCGGCCTGCCCGAGCCGGCACAGCGGTATTTTCTCTATACGATTGCCGAAGGCACGCCGCTTCGAACGATCACCATCATCGAGATGGAAGGGCAGTTGGGGCGGGGAGACAGTAACCGGTCGCACTTCGATCCGATGCAGGCGTGTCAGGTTCTCGCGCCGCCACATGGATTTGTCTGGCAGGTCCGGGCGGGTGCGATCCGCGGATCGGACGCTGCCACGCCCGACATTTCGTGGACGCGGTTCTGGCTGTTCGGCCTCGTGCCGGTGGTAAGGATCAGCGGTGATGCCGACCATTTCCGTTCGGCGTTCGGACGAACCGTGGCCGAGGCCGCGTTCTGGACGCCGGCCGCGCTGCTGCCCGGTCCGAACGTGCGTTGGGAGGCGCTTGATGCGGACAGCGCGCGCGCCATCGTGTCTTTTGCCGGCCTCGAACAGAGCGTGGACATAATTGTCGATTCGCAGGGCCAGCCGACCAGCGTCGTCATTGCGCGCTGGAGCGATGTCAATGCCGACAAGGTGTATCAGGTCCAGCCGTTTGGCGGCACGACATCAGACTTTCGCGAGTTCGGCGGCTACCGGCTGCCGACCCGCATCGAGGGCGGCAACTGGTTCGGCACGGACGATTACTTTCCGTTCTTCAAGGCCGATGTGACGTCGATCAGCTTTCCCGGCCGGTAGCTCGATCGGTCACCGCCGCGGCTGGCATTGATCGCGCTGCGGTTGAGCAGATGGCCGAACCGTCTTCGGGCTGGCAACATGCCGTCATTGCGGGCCCTTAGCAGCCAATGCATCGACCCGGAACCGCTTCGACACCCGGTCGACGGGCGTGCCGTCCTTGAGCGGGACGGCCCGTGTGACGGCATGGTTCTCAAAGCCCATTCTGCCATAATAGCCCAGCCCGCTTTCATTGTCGGCCCGGATGGTCGCGTTGATGGCGACCAAGCCAGCCTTGCGGGCAACGTCGGCGGTTGCGGCGAACAGCGCCCGGCCGACGCCTGGCAGTTTCGGCTCGACCCGCGCGAACGTGGCGATGTCGCCCCAGTGCGGCGGCAGATCGGGATGGCGCTTGAGCACCTGATAGCCGGCCGGCATTCCGTCGGCAGGATCGACCGCGGTGTGGCAGCAGATCAGGCGCGGATCGTCGAGCAGGAGGGCCGCCAACCGATCCTCGGTGAACGGGTCCTCGTAGGCCGTCGTTCCGCCGATGGCGATGATCGCGTTGATGATCGCCGCCAGCGCGGCGATGTCGGCGGCTTCCGTGGCGCGGACGGGAATCGGGGGGTGCGCGGTCATGGCCGTCTTATGGCACCTGTCGGGTCATGCCGGAAAGAGGCGCCGCCCTGTCTCTTGACACCGTACCGAACGGTACGGTACGGACGGGTGGGAGGCAAGATGGACCATCACCACCACAATGCGCATCACGATGCCGACATGGAGGGCGCGCCGCTGGACGAGGCGTTCACGCCGCGCCAGGAGGAGGTGCTCGAAGCGGCGCTTGGCCTTCTGGTGGAGGGCGGCGAGCGGGCGATCACCACCGCCGGCCTTGCGCGTGCGGCCAATTGCTCCAAGGAAAGCCTCTACAAATGGTTCGGCGACCGCGACGGGGTGCTGGCGGCGATGATCGCCTATCAGGCGTCCAAGGTGCGCGTTGCCGTCGGCGGTTCCGGCCCGCAGCGTCCCGCCGACACATACCGCGCCGACCTTGAAGGGTTCGGCGTCGATCTTCTGACCGTTCTGTCCGGACCGGCGTCGCTGGCGCTCAACCGGCTCGCCATAGGTCAGGCGAGCCGCGAGGGCTCCCGGCTCGGCGACCTTCTGGTGGCGCGGGGGCGCCGCGCCGTGTCGTCGCGCGCCAAGGCGCTGCTCGAAGCGGGCAGGCGCGCCGGCCATTTGCGGTTCGAGGACACCCTGGACGCTTTCGAGACGCTGTACGGGCTGATCCTGCGCGACATGCATGTACGCCTGATGCTCGGTGAACATGTTCCCGCCACCAATTCCGACCGGGCCATGGCAACCCACGTCGCCAGGGCCGTCGACCAGTTCTTCCGCCTTTACGGGGCGGATGCGCAATCCTGACCCACACAAATCCAACGGAGACAATCATGCGTGTGTATTACGACCGCGACGCGGACCTGAACCTGATCAAGGGCAAGAAGGTGCTGATCGTCGGCTACGGATCGCAGGGCCGCGCCCATGCGATGAACCTCAAGGATTCGGGCGCCGAGAACGTCCGCATCGCCCTGCGCGAAGGCTCGACGACGGCGCTCAAGGCCGAAGCCGACGGTTTCGCCGTCATGAACGTTGCCGAAGGCGCGGCCTGGGCCGACCTGATGATGATGGCGACGCCCGACGAACTGCAGGCCGACATCTATCGCGACCACATCGCGCCCAACATCCGCGACGGCGCGGCGATCGCCTTCGCGCACGGGCTGAACGTGCATTTCGGCCTGATCGAACCCAAATCGAGCGTCGACGTGCTGATGGTCGCACCGAAAGGTCCGGGCCACACGGTGCGCGGCGAATACATGAAGGGCGGCGGCGTGCCGTGCCTCATCGCCGTTCATCAGGATGCATCGGGCAATGCGCACGACATGGCGCTGTCCTATGCATGCGGCGTCGGCGGCGGCCGCTCGGGCGTCATCGAGACCAACTTCAAGGAAGAGTGCGAGACCGATCTGTTCGGCGAGCAGGTCGTGCTGTGCGGCGGTCTGGTCGAACTGATCCGCGCCGGTTTCGAAACGCTGGTCGAGGCCGGCTACGCGCCGGAAATGGCCTATTTCGAGTGCCTGCACGAAGTGAAGCTGATCGTCGACCTGATCTATGAAGGCGGCATCGCCAACATGAACTATTCGATCTCCAACACCGCCGAATGGGGCGAATATGTCTCAGGTCCGCGCATCATCACCGAGGAGACCAAGGCGGAGATGAAGCGGGTGCTGACCGACATTCAGACCGGCAAGTTCACCTCCGAGTGGATGCAGGAGTACCGGTCGGGCGCGGCGCGCTTCAAGGGCATCCGCCGGGTCAATGACGGGCACCAGATCGAGGAAGTGGGCGAAAAGCTGCGCGGCATGATGCCGTGGATCAAGTCGAACGCGCTTGTCGACAAGGAAAAGAACTGACGGCAGGCGAATGGTGAAATGGCAAACGGCGGACAGAGGTTCGCCGTTCGTCGCCCGGATGTGACTCACCCCGCATCGAAACCCCGGAACCGCTCGATCAGCCGCTGTGTGTCTTCATCGGTCCACCCATCGGGGCGGGTTACGGCGACCCAGGCGGGGATATAGTCCTCGGCGATGTATTTGTGGCCGTGGCCGCGTTCGATGTTCAGCGACAAGGCCATGTCGAGCGCAAGCTGGAACAGGGTGACGAACGGGTACCATCTGAGCTCGGGCGAGACGTCGGGCGCTGGTTCTTCGTTCATCCAGACCGGCCGCCGCAGCGCCGACAACGGATCGAAGAAGACGATCGGGTCGCTGCCATACTGCAGAAAGACGATCCGCACCTGTCCCCACCGGTGCGCGGCATCATCGAGAAGGTCGGTGTCCTGATTGACGAAGCGGACCACTTCGCCGTCATTGACCTGCGGCAGCCAGTAGGGGCTGTCGGGCGCGCGGGCGCGGGTTATGCGGCCCCACAGCCCGCTGGCGAAGGGCGGGCCGGCCCACAGCGCGCCGTCGATCGGCGCTGCCATCAGTGTCAGCAGATCGACCGAGGACTGGGAGACGAGCGCGCCCTGGCTCAGCCCGTGCAGGTAGAGTTCCGGGCGGCGGTCTTCGGGCAGTGAACGCCAGTGCCGGTAGACCCGGTCGAACAGCGTCTGCGCCTGGTCGAGGCCGGCATCGGTCTCGAAGACCAGCGAGATCCAGCTTGTCAGATAGGAATATTGCACCGCAACGGTGGCGATGTCGCCATCGTGCATGATCTCCAGCGGATCGTGCGAGCCCGCATCGAGCCAGCCCGAGCCGACAGGCATGGCGATCACCAGCACCTTGCGCTCGAAAGCGCCGGTGCGCAGCATCTCGGCAAAGGCGATCTCGGTCCGCTCCGCCGGCGTCGACGCCGAGTTGCGGCCGACATAGAGGCGGATGGGCTCCTTGGCAGGCCGGCCGGTGAAGGCGCTGATCGCATCGGCATCCGGACCGGTTGCGGCGAAGTTGCGGCCCCAGCGGCCCATATCGTTCCAGTCGATGAGCGATACGGGCCCTCCCGATGCCAGTTCGGCCTCGGGCCGGGCGATGTCGGGATCGAAAAGGGCCGAGGCCTGGCCATAGGCATCGTCGGCAAACGCCAGAAAGCGCTGGATCACGAAGCCGTCGATCAGCGCCCAGGCGAGATAGGCGGCGAGCGCCAGACCCAACAGATTGGCCAGCCGAACGGGAATCACCCGCCGCAACTGGCGGCGCAGCGTGTCCATCAGCAACTGGAACGCCCAGCCGGCGATCCACAGCGGCGTGAAGACGATGATCGCGATCAGCGCGACATAGGCGGGATGAGCGGCATCGACGGGCGCCATGCCGACACGGGCGCGGATGGAATTCTGCCAGTCCGCCGTTTCTCCCAGAAAGGCAATGGCGAGGATCAGCGCGGCGCCCAGGGCGAGGCCGTTGAGCACGCGGCCGAGCCTGTCGCGGGCGAGGGGCAGTGCGACATAGCGCCACAGCAGCAGGCTGAACTGACCGAGCCCGTAGCCAAGTGCCATCACCACGCCGCCGAGCACGCCCTGCAGCACATAATCGCGCGGGATCAGCGACGGCGTCAGCGAAAAGGCGAAGAAGACGATGCCTACGGCGAGCGCGAACACCGACAGGGTTGGCCGGCGGCTGGCGGGATGTTCATCTGGTGTCGAACTGGCGTGCATCGGGCCGGTCTTGCTGGCCGGTTGGCCCACTTGTCGGGTTGGCGTGCGCCCTTCATAGTCGGCGGGCCGGCTTGCGCGCAAGGCGCGGCCTGCCGGCTGCGATCTTCCCGCAATGATGGTCCGAAGGCACCAGAGATGACGATCATTTTCGCCATGGCGCGGTTTGCCCTTGCCGGCATCGCCGTGTGGCTGTCGCTTGGCGGCGATGCGCTGGCGCAGGATGTTGCCACACCGTTCGGACTGACGCCGCTGGAATGGCGTTTCACCGAAGCGCTGGCGCTGATCACGCTGGCCTGCCTGTTCGTGCCGCTGTCGCGCCGGCTCGGCCTTGGCACGGTGATCGGCTATCTGCTGTCGGGCATCACGGCGGGCGTCGCGCTGACCCTGTCGTTTACCGAGGACCCCCAGGCGTTGTTGCGCTTTGCCGAGTTCGGGGTTGTGCTGTTCCTGTTCGTCATCGGGCTCGAATTCCGGCCGGCGCGGCTGTGGGCGATGCGCGGCACCATTTTCGGGCGGGGCCTTGTCCAGCTTGCGGCGACCAGCACGGCGCTTTTCCTCGTCGTCTACGCCTATGGGCTGGACCTCACCGCGGCGATCATTGTCGGTCTCGGGCTGGGCCTGTCGTCGACGGCGCTGGTGGTCAAGGCGCTCGACGAAGCCGGCGACCGGGCAACGCCCTTCGGCCAGACGACGATCGGCGTGCTCCTGTTCGAGGACCTGTCGATCGTGCCGCTCCTTTTGCTGGTTGCGCTGCTGGCGCCCGTCGCCGGCGCCGAGGCGACCGCTGCGTCCAACATCACCGCCGTCCTGACCGGCATCGCCGCCATCGTGCTCCTGATCGGCGTGGCGCGCTACGCGCTCGATCCGATGTTCAACGTGCTGGCGCGGACGCGCGCGCCCGAACTGATGACCGCCGCAGCCCTCGGCGTCGTCATCTTCGCATCTCTCATCATGGCGCTTGCCGGCTTGTCCTATGCGATGGGCGCGTTCATTGCCGGCGTGCTGCTGGCCGAATCCTCCTATCGCCACCAGGTCGAGGCCGACATCGAGCCGTTCCGGGGGCTGTTTCTGGGCCTGTTCTTCGTTGCGGTCGGCATGTCGCTGGACCTGTCGGCGGTGGCGCGCAACTGGCTTTTGATCGTTTTGGCGGTGCCGGTGCTGGTTACGGTCAAGGGCGTTGTCGTCTATCTGGTCAACCGGCTGTTCGGCACCGAGCACGACAAGGCGATGCGGCTCGGCTTTGCGCTGGCCCAGCACGGCGAATTCGGCTTCGTCCTGTTTGCGGCGGCGGCGTCCGCACAGGTGATCGACGCGGAACTGGCGGCGGTGATGGTCTCCATCGTCACCATTTCGATGGCGCTGTCCTCGCAGAACGAGCGGCTGCTGGCGTGGCTGCAGCCGCCCGCCAGGACCGCCACCATGGACGAGGATTTCGCCGATGCGGGCGGTACCGCGCTGATCATCGGCTTTGGCCGGTTCGGCCAGATGGTGGCGCAGCCGCTGCTCGTCCGGAACGTGCCGCTGACCTATCTGGACAGCGATGCGGACCGGGTGCGTGAGGCGGGCCGGTTCGGCACGCGCGTCTATTTCGGCGACGGGGCGCGGCGCGATGTGCTGGCCGCAGCCGGCGCCGGTTCTGCGGAACTGATCGCCGTGTGCACAAACGGGCAGGGTGCGACCGATGCGATCGCCGATCTTGTCATGCGCGAGTTTCCCCAGGCGCGGCTGATCGTGCGGGCCTATGACCGCATTCACGCGATCCAGCTGCTCGACCGCGGCGTCGATGATGTGGTCCGCGAGACGGCTGCGTCGGGGATGGAGATGGGCGCCCGCGCGTTGGCGCTGCTTGGCCACGATGCGGAGGCGCGGGTACAGGCCGTGCGTACGGCGCGCGAGCGCGACCGGGCGCGGCTCGAGCGGCAAAGGCAGGCGGTGGGCGGCGCGCGCGACCGCGAGGCCGCGATCGGCCGCATCCTGCCGCAGCCGGTGCGCCGCGCAGACGAGAACGGTTCGACGGATCGCGCGCCGCCGGATTGAGAAGAGCGACAACGGCAAAAAGCCGCCGGCAGGGTGCCGGCGGCTCGGAAATGCGTTTGCGCCTCGTGTCTTATTCGGCGGGGACAGCGGCGGCCGGTGCGGCCCGGTCGGTGGTGATCAGCTTGCCCGACAGGCGGAAGAAGGTCCGGATCGTCAGCACCTGCAGCGCAACCAGCGGCGCGTAGGCAATGAAATAGCCGATCGAGAACTTGTCCATCACGCCCAGACCGACAAGGCCGGGATTGATCACAAAGTTTGCGAAGACGAACAGCGCGACGCCGGGGCAGATCAGCGCGAACGAGCCGGGCGACTTGGCAGGGCCCGAGACGTAGGTCTCGAAATAGCGCGTGCGCTTCATCACCGCGTAGCCCAGAACACCGAACAGGATCTGGATGGCAAACAGCGTGGTCAGGAAGGCGAAACGGTCGCCGGCCAGCCACTCGACGCCGAAATTGTGGTCGAGCGCCATGTTCATGCGGTAGAGCGCGATGCCGACGACGGTGACGAACGGGATGATGATCCACAGCGTCGGAACCGTCTCCGGATTGGCCGTGTTCTCGAGCATCGAACGGAAGCCCATGACGAGGAACATCGCTCCGAAGATGATCGCGGCGACGACGAAGAAGCTCGCGCCCATGAAGCCGATCACCGAGACGATCTGGTTGTGGCTCATGGCCGCAGCCGCCGAAAAGCCGACGCCGACCATGGCGAAGGCGAAGACCGACAGCATCTGTGAAAGCGAGTTGTTCTTGGCGCAGTCGAACCCGCCCTCGACGATCATCTGCGTCATGAAGCCGGAAAACAGTTTGAGCGCGTAGACGCCGATCGCCGCAAAGCCCAAAAGCGCGAACGGGAACAGGAGTTCGGCGCGTTCCCAAAGACCGGGCACGAACACGGCGCCGACGATGAATCCGACATTGATGCCCATCGCATAGGTCAGCGGCGCGGCCATGATGGACGAGCCGGTGTTGGTGCGGCGCATGGTGATGGCCGCTTCCGACGGATGCCAGTCGCGGAACCGGACGACGTTCCAGATCAGCAGGCGCACATAGAGCGCGGTGAAGACGGCGATGCCGGCCACGCCGACGGCGATCAGCGCCTTCATCGCCAGCGTGCCGTCACTGAAGGCGGCGAGCAGCGTGGTGAAAGACGGGATGGGCTGGCCGGCATGCGGCGTCATCCACATCAGATACATGAAGAAGGAAACGGCAAGGCCGCCTGCGCCCAGCGCCGCCAGGAAGTAGAGCGGCTGCCAGGCCGGAGCCGGTTGGGATGATGCGTTCGACATCGGTGAACCTCCATTGGAATATGGGATATCTTTTATATTGATGATCATTTATATAATTGATCGAGATCAAGCCGCAAGTGCTGTTGTGCCGCTGCGCCGGCCGCAACGATCATGCTAAGGCCCGCCCATGCTGGTACGGCTTGATTCGACGCAATTGACCGTGACGGAAGCGCCGCTGGCATTCGTCGAGCGCCATGCGGACGCGATCGCCGCCCATTGGAACCGGCGGGTCGCCGCGCAACCACGCCTTTGGAACGGGCCGCAATTCCTGTTCACCGATGTCAGGGTCCATGGCGGCGTTCTGCACGGCACGGCGCACCGTACCGATTATGCCGCCTTCCTTTTCTGGCGCGATCATCGGCGCGATGGCAGCGCGGTCCACATCACCGGCGCTTCGCTGGGCGTGACCACAGATGGCGCGATCATCGCCGCGCGCATGGCCGACCATACGGCCAATGCCGGCCAGATCTATTTTCCCGCCGGCTCGCTCGATCCCGGCGATGTCGCAGGCGGCCGGATCGACATCACCGGCAACATCCGCCGCGAGCTGGCCGAGGAGACCGGGCTTGAACCGCCGCTGGCCGATTTCGATCCGGCGATGGTCGCTGCGTCCATCGATCATGCCTGGTATGTGGCGCGGCGCTGCCGGCTTGCGCTGAGCTTTGCCGAATGCGAAGCGCGGGTGCGTGCCCATCAGGCGGCGACCGGCGACGACGAGCTGGCCGAGCTCATCGCCATCCGATCGCGCGACGATACCGACCGGCTGCGTCCCTATGCGCGGGCGCTGGCCCTGTGGCACTTTGACGATGTGGAGAGGGGAGAGGGGCGATGAGCCTTGCCTATGCGGTCTACGACGTGTTCACCGACCAGCGCTTTGCGGGCAATCCGCTGGCGGTCGTGTTCGACGCCGACATGCTCGACGACGCGGCGATGGCTGCGATCGCGCGCGAATTCAACCTGTCGGAAACGATCTTCTTTTCCGCCGCCGTCAGCCGGACGCACACCGCCGCGGCGCGCATCTTCATGCCGGGCGGCGAGTTGCCGTTCGCCGGCCATCCGACCGTTGGCGGAGCGATCGCGCTGGCCGAGCGCGATGGCGGGCCCGATGACCGGCTGATGGTGATCGAGGAAGCCATAGGCCCGGTGCGCGTGGCGCTGCATGGCGGCGAGGTGCCCTATGCCGAATTCGACCTGCCGCGCCTGCCCGAGGCGCAGCAGGCGGTCCTGGACGAGGGCGCGGTGGCGGTTGCGCTGGGCCTGGCACCCAGTGACATCGGGTTCGAGAACCACCGCGTCAGCCAGTGGAGCGCGGGCAATCCCTTCCTGTGCGTGCCGCTCGCCGGGCTCGACGCGATGGCGCGGGCCCGGTTCGACATGGCCGCCTGGCTCGCCCACTTTCCCGGCCAGGACCCGCTCGACGTCATCTGTCCCTATCTGTACTGCCGGGACACGGTCGCCCACGATGCGGCCTTCCACGCGCGCATGTTCGGGCCCCATCACGGCATACCGGAAGACCCGGCAACCGGCTCGGCGGCGGCCGCGTTCGCCGGCGCCGTCCACCATTTCGACGGGCTTGCCGAAGGGCCGAACGCGCTGTGGATCGAGCAGGGCGTCGAGATGGGCCGGCCGTCGCGCATCAGGCTGGAGATCACCGGACGCGACGGCGCCATCGATGCCGCGCGCATCGGCGGCCATGCCGTCAAGGTGGCCGAAGGACGGCTGACGGTTTGACGGGGGCTGACCGGGCCTGTTGGTGCGGACCTGCGGCGGGCCGCGCTCCCTTTACACAGCCCGGCCACGGGCCTAGATAACGCTCCGGCCGGGTGTGTAGCTCAGATGGTAGAGCAGCTGACTCTTAATCAGCGGGTCCAGGGTTCGAGTCCCTGCTCACCCACCATTCCCCGACGTGACAGGCCGTTTACCGCCGCAGAGGCCGTTTGAGCACTCTTGGAATCCGGAACATCAGCGGATGATCCCGGTCGGCGGCGTCTGATTTTTCGACGGATCCGGCCGGCGTCGCGCTGCCGGCGGCGGATGCCGGCAGGTCGGCGAACCGGCCCTGGCGCGCCATCTCGAACGTGCGTTCCACCAGATCCGCGAAGCCCCCGCCATGCATGGCCGACAGAAAACCGAGCGTCAGCGCGGCGCTGCCGCCGAACGACCAGCTGCAATCGTCGAAATGGCACCCGGTGATTTCCGGCGGCTGCCCGCCCGAATAGACCATCTCGCAACCGGTGAAGCGGCAATTGCGGAACGCAGCGCCATCGAGATCGATGCGCGCATTGTTGAAGCTCCGGCCTTCATGGACGGTCATGGCCTCAATCTCCCCCTGAACGGGCGGCGAGGGCGCCCGATGCCGCCGTGAAACCGGCCAGAGACACGGTCAGCGCGATCGGCTCGCGCTTGACCGACTGCATGGCAACCGTCATCGACCGGCCGGCTTTCATGGCATCGACAAGCGCGGCGGGCAGCGGGACGGACGCATAGACGCCGCCGGCATCGCTGGTCTGGATGAGGGCCGTCACCGGCGCGCCGCCGTCGACCCGCAGCGCGATGCCGCCGGGCAGATAAAGCCCGTGCGGCAGCCGGACGAGCGCGGTCAGGCCGGCGGCGCCATCGGCGGGCCGAACGATCATCGTCATGACATGCTGGCCCGTGCCGTCGGCGGTCAGAGTCTGGGCCATCTGGCATCGCGACGCCCGGTTGCCAGGGTCGGCGCACTGCACGACCCAGTCGCCATGCGGTTCGGCGAGCGTCTGTGCGTTGGCCTGTGCCTGCGGCCACAGGGCAAAAAGAAGCGCAACCGCGGTATTGTGGGCGAGGCGGTTGCGGCCAGTCATGGCTGTGTTTCCTGTGTGCACGGCAGTCTCATCCTTCGCCGTCGGACGTGTCGGCGCCGGCATCCTCTATCGGCAACCGGTGTGGGTCCTGTCCAGCCCGACCGACTGCACGTTTGGCCTGCACATAGTCAATTCAGCGTCCATAGGTTGTTTTTGGGGCCTTTCACTGAACGCATTCGGTCGTTTTTCTCAAAAAGGCTGTGTCGAAATGGCAACAATCGGAAGAATAGAGTTTTCAAACGCATGGCGTACAAGCGCAACATCAGTTAACGATTTCCCAGGGGAAAGTGTCTTGCTGGCCCGGCCAAGTCTGCATTGAAGAATTCCAATGCCGCCAAGGACCTAGCAAGGCAGGTCTGCGCAAGGCAGGCGGGCTAACAATGGCTGTGCGGATCGACGCGATTCCGCGATGAGCTATGGGCCCTGGTTGGGGGTGGACAGGATGTTGCATGTTGGTCGGGCTGGCGCCTTCGGTTTCGACGTGGCGGAGTCGCAGCACCTTCGTGTTCCCGAGGCAGTCCGGCACAGGCTTGCAGCGACGGCTTCGCTGACGGCGCTCGCGGTCGCAGCCGGTATCGGCGACACATTGGCTTCGGGATTGCTGGACGGTCTTGATCCGACGTCCGGAGATGCATCCATCCAATCCGCCGGTGCCCAGCCGGCCATGGTGCCGGTCGGGACAGACGCGACGCACGACTATTTTCTCGATTCACCTTCCGGCAGTGCGACGATCGACCAGCGGATCGGGGCCGCGTTCAGCGGCGACCGCGATGCCGACGTCGGTACGGCCGCCGCCGGTCCGTCCGGGCACGATACCGAGACTTACGCGCTGACGGCCGGCGAGCGCATTCTCAACGCATTCGGCGCAACGTCGGACCCGCTATCGACCGGACCCAAATGGGGCCCCTATATCGACTTCATCGCCCGCCCGGGCACGCCCAGCTCGACGGGTACGGTCGATCTTTTCGTGCCGGTCGCGCAGGCCGACGACTGGCTGGTTTTCCTCAATGCCCGCGGCACCCTGACCAGCGAGCCCTCCCAGGAAGCAGGACTGGGCGGCGGCGTGCGGCACATCGTGCCCGATTTCATCTTCGGCCAGGACACGATCCTGGGCGTTTACGGCTTTGTCGATTTCCGCAATTCGAGCAATGGCAACAGCTTCGTCCAGGGCACGATCGGCGCCGAACTGATTACCGAGCGGTTTGAAGTGCGCATCAATGGCTATCTGCCGGGCTCGCGCACCTACACGGTTGCCGGAACGACCACCAGCGGCATCACCTTGCAGGGCACCAATGTGGTGCTGACGGGCACCTCGCGGCAGGAGCAGGCGCTTCCCGGCTTCGATGTCGAGGCCGGCCTGCGTTTCGAGCTCGATCCCGACACGACGTTCCGGGTCAATGCCGGCTATTACCGGTTTGCGCGCGGCGGCACCAGGGTCGAGGGCGGGCTGGCCCGCGCCGAACTGCAGTTCGACGATCCGTTCGGCTTCGACGGCGCCAGCCTGAGCATTGGCGGCGAACTTCGCAACGACAATTACAACGGCACGCACGGCAATGCGACGCTGCGCTTCCGCATGCCGCTGGGCATATCGCGCAATGGCGGCGACGAGGGCGCGGGTTTCGGCGACATCGACGATCTGATGGTGCGGCCGGTGCAGCGCTTCGACAATGTCGTGGCGCCGGAAGTGGACGGGCCGGTCGAGGACATGGGACCGGTGACCGACGCGGCGACCGGCCAGACGTTGCAGGTCTTCCATGTGGCGCAGACCGCCCAGGGCACGGGCGATTGTTCGAGCGTCCAGAATGCCTGTACCTTCACCGTCGCGCAGTCGCTGGCCGGTGCGGGCGACACGTTCGTCGCCGTCGATGTCGCTGGCGACATCGCATCGGCCTTTGCGCTGAACGCGGCCAACCAGCGGGTCGTCGGCGCAGGAGACACGGGCACGCTAAGCGTGCCGCTGACCGATGCGCTGCAGTCGGTGCTGACGCTGGGCGGGCTTGGCGGCCGGCCGACGGTGGCGAGCGTCGATTTCGGCGCCAATGCCGACCCCTTCGTGCGCGGCATCGCCACCAACGGGGCGGCTGGCATCGGCGGCAACGGTTTCACCGGTATCGCCACCATCGACGACGTGCGCAGCACCAATGGCGGTCTGGCGTTCCAGAACACGGGCGCGACGATCAACGTCTCCAATTCGATGTTCGATGGCGGCGCGGGCATCGGGGTTGCGCTGACCAATCTCACCGGCACGTTCTCGATGACCGGCAGCACGGTCACGAGCGCCGGCGGCGGGTTCCGCATCGAGGGCGGCAACGGCGCGATCAGCCATGACGGCGCGGTCACCCAGACAGGTGCCGCCAGCGCCATCGACATCCGCAACCGGACGGGCGGCACCGTCACCTTCGGCGGCCCGGTCACCGCAAACACAGGCACGGCGACCGGCATCAATCTCCAGAACAATGCCGGCACGATCGCCTTTACCGGCAATCTCGATATCGACACGACCACCGGCACGGGCATCGACCTGAACGGCAACACGGCGCCGGTCAGTTTCGGCGCCATGACGCAGGTGGATGTGGCGGGCGCAGGCACGGGCGTCGATTTCCAGGGCACGACCGGCGGCGCCGTGACCTTCGCCGATCTCGACATCGCGCTCTCCGGTGCCAATGGCACCGCGTTCGACCTCAATGGCGCAACGATAAACGCCAATGTGACGGCCACCGATTTCGATGTGACATCGACCACCGCCGTCGGCACGACCGGCGTCGATCTGTCCGGCACGTCGGGCACCGGCACCGTCCAGCTGGGCGACAGCAATGTCGCGGGACAGAGCGCATCGATCGCCGGCGTCAATGTCGGCGTGCAGTTCAGCGCCGCGTCCAACGCAACCTTCATTTTCGGCGACGGCGAAAGCCCGACCGACCAGGGCTCGACGATTGCCGGAACCACCGCGATCGCCAACGGTTCGGCGGTGACGAACGGCTCTTACGATTTCGACGATGTGATCTTCACCGGCACGCTCGATTTCAACGCTGCCGGCGGCAACGGCCTCGTCTTCGTCGCCGCGACGGCCACCGGCGACGGCTCGGGTTCGGACGTCAACAACCGCGCCAATGTCATCACCGCCGACGCGATCATCACCGCCAACACGACATTCGTACTGATCAATGACGGCGCTGCGATCGACGATGTCGACGGCTTCACGCTGCACAATAACCAGACGATGGCCTCGTTCGGCAACGGCCGCACCTTCGCCTCCAGCGGCCTGATCATTCCGGCCAACTTCACCGGCGTGCCCGGCGCTGGGGCCGTTATCAACGATCCGACCGGCAACGGCGCGGCCACGCTGACCAACACCGGCGCCGGCGACACGCTGACCGCGCTGGGCGCGGTGACGACCCAGGATTTCATCATCGAGAACACGGCCGGCGGCGACGGGCTGGCCGGCACCGGTGCCATCGGCATCACATCCACCGGCCTGACGATCCGCAACATCACCGGCGGCCAGGGCATCGATCTGGACAATGTCACCGGCACGGTCACGTTCAACAACACGACGGTCG
Organism: Oceaniradius stylonematis; assembly: GCF_003149475.2. GTDB lineage: Bacteria > Pseudomonadota > Alphaproteobacteria > Rhizobiales > Rhizobiaceae > Roseitalea > Roseitalea stylonematis. Next base: position 196,333 of record NZ_QFWV02000008.1, on the reverse strand, counting down.
CGACGACAGCGGGCAACGGTGTCGACCTGCTCAACACCACGGCCAATTTCACCGGCGGGCTTGATGTGACGACCGCAGACGGTATCGGCTTCAATGCCACCGGTGGCGGCACGGTTGGTGTCGCCAATGCGGGTACGGAGCGGCTTGTCGCCACGGGGACGGGTACGGCGCTCAATCTCGATGGTGTGACGGTTGCGGCCGGCGGCATCAATTTCGATCAGGCGACGACGGCGGGCACCTCGACCGGCAGCGGCATCGACATCAATGACGCAATGGGCGGCACGATCACGCTGGCCAGCGTCAACATCGACGGCACGGCGGTCACCACCGGCCTCGACATCTCGGGCAATGCCCGCACGTCCAATGTCGTGGTCTCGGGCGGCACGATCGCCAACGGCGCGCGGATCAACGGCACCGGCGCGGGCACCGTCCAGATCGACGCCAACATCTCCGAGAACGCCGGTTACGCGGTGCAGGTCGCCAACCGCAACGGCGCGTCTGGCGCGATCACGGTGGGCGGCACGGTGACCAGCGCCACCGGCGCGGTCTCGCTGCAAAACAACACCGGCGGCAATGTCACCTTCAACGGCACGATCACCGGCACCGGTTCCAACAATGCCGGTGCGATCAACATCGATACCACCACCGGCGGCACCGCGACATTCGCCGGGCTTGTCGACATCGATGTGACCGGCGCGGGCACCGGCGTGTCCATCGCCAATTCCAATGCGGGCGGCACCTTCGATTTCACCGGCGGGCTGGATATCGACTCCGTCAACGGGACCGGCTTCGAGGCCTTGAGCGGCACGATCTCCGTGGCCGCGACCGGCGGCGACGAGAGCGTGACGACGACCGCCGGCCAGGCCATCAACCTCAACGGCGTGACCATCGGCGCGGCCGGCGTCAGTTTCGACAATCTGTCGTCGGCCAACAGCGCCGGGCGCGGCGTCAATCTGGATACGATCGCCGGCACCTTCACGGTCACCGGCACGACATCGGTCACCGGTTCGACGACCCAGGGCGTGCGTGTGGTCAATTCCACCGCGGCGGTCAATCTGGGCACTCTGAATGTCAGCGGCACCACGGGCACCGCGGTGCTGATCGAGAACAATGGCGGCGGTTCTTTCACCGCCACCGGCGGCACGGTGACCAAGGGCGGAACCGGCGAGGCGCTTGACATCAATGGCGGCGCGATGACCGTCAATTTCGGCGCCAACATCAGCCACACCTCCAATGGCGGCGACGCGGTCTCGATCCGGGGCGGCACGACCGGCAACATCACCGTGTCGGGCACGATCGCCAACACGACCGGCGGACGCGCGATCGACATCAACACCGTGACAGGCGGCACGGTCAGCTTCACCGGCGCGACCATTACCGATACCATCGGCATACAGATCGCCAACGTGGCCGCTGGCGCCAACGTCGCCTTTTCCGCCGGAACAACGGTCACGCTGAATAGTCCCGCCAATACCGGCATCAACCTGTCGGACAATGCCGGTGCGATCGCCTTCAACGGCGCGGTCGACATCAACAATGCCGGCGCCGGCGGCATTGCGCTGGTCAACGCCAATGCCAATGTCAGTTTCGGCCAGGTCGATATCGAGATGGCAGCCGGGGCTGCGAACGCCGATGCGATCTCGATCGCCGGAACGCCGGGCACGGTGACCTTCGGTGTCACCACGATCACCAATGTGGGCGCCGCGGCAAACCAGAAGGGCATCGATTTTTCAACGGCGACGCTGGGCGGCACGGTCAGTTTCCAATCCGTCGCCATTTCGGGACCCGACACGTCGACCAGTTCCATCGGCGTCGATCTGACCGGCGTGCTGGGCAACCAGATCGTCAATCTGGGCAGCCAGATCGACCCGGCCGGTGGCCCGTCCAGTTCGATCACCGACTTGCATCGCGGCGTGGTCATCGACAACACGGCCGCGGTCCAGTTCACCTTCGGCGACGGCGAGAGCGGCAGCGACACCGGATCGTCGATCAACGTCAACGGCCAGGCCGGCGCCTTCACCGTCGATGTGGGCGGCGGCACGCTGGCGGCTTCCAGCTTCGATTTCAACGATGTGATGTTCGGCGCCGGCGACAGCGCCAACCTGCCCGGCGCGGCTGGGTCGGCGGTGTTCGTCAGCCAGACGGGCGGCGTGATCGCCGCCGGCACGCACGGGCTCAACGTTTCGACCGGCGGCGGCCTGAACACGATCACGGTCGCTGCGGCAGAAGCGCTTGCCGATGCGGACCAGACGTTCGTGTTTGTCGCGCACACGGCTGGAGGGACGATCGATGTCACCGGCGGCGGCGCGGACGGTTTCACGCTGAAGGACGGCCAGTCGCTCGACGGCTTCGACGACGGCCGCGTGATCGCGTTCGGCACCACGCAGCCGGCCAATGTGGAGGGCAATCTGGGCGCCACCGGCGGCACTGTCACGCAGAACACGGTCATCGCCAGCAACTCCAATGGCGGAGCGACCTCGATCGTCGCGACGGCGGCAGGTGCAGGCAATTCGACCATCCGCAACACGGTGTTCGACGGGGTGGGTCTGGGCGCGGGCGATGCGGCGATCTCGGTCAATGGCGCCGCCAATGCGGTGACCATCAACAATGTCGAGATCACCAATATCACGCCGAGCGGAACGGGCATCGCGCTCAACAACAATGCAGGTGGCGTCGCGCTGACCGATGTCGATCTGACCGCGCAGGTCGCCGCCAATGTCGGCCGCGCGCTTTCCATCGATGCCACGGGCGCATCGACCGGCGCAATCACGGTGGACGCGGCATCCGACATTGACGGCACGACCGGCACCGTCGTCTCCATCGGCGCGGGCGCGCGCAATGTCACGTTCAACGCGGCCATCAACGCGGCGAACAACGTCGACAATGTGATCGACATTGCCAGCCAATCGGGCGGCGCCATCCAGTTCGGCGCGGTGACATCGGCCAATGCGACCGGTGAGAGCGTTATCGAAGTGACTGCCCACAGCGCTGGCACGCTGACCTTCGGCAATGTGGCGATCACCGGCTACGGCAATGGCGGCACGGACACTGCGATCGAGCTGACCGGCCCCGGCGGCAGCACCGGTTCGGTGACATTTGCCGACCTCGACGTCGCCACGGCCAACGGCGCGGGACTTACCGCCAGCGGCGCAGGACTGTCCGTGTCTGCGACCTCCGGCGACTTCAACATCACCGGTGGCCCGGCGGTCAATTTGAGCAGCGTTCGGGCGCTCAATTTCGCCCTGACCTCGATCACGGCCAATGGCAGCGGCACCGTCGCCGACGGGGTCGTGCTTTTCAATCTTGCCGCCAACTCGAGCTTCGCCGTCACGGGCACGACCACGATCGACAATTACACCGATGCCGGCATCCAGATCACGAACCTGGGCAGCAACAATCAGGACATCGATTTCGCCGCCACCGACATCAACCGGACGGCGGCCCAGGCAACCGGTCGCGGCATCGTGATCGACAGCATCGGCGGCACCGGCGTCGATATCGATTTCGGCGCCACCCGAATAGGGCTGGGCGGAACCACCACGACGCTCGGCGTTCTCGTCAGCGGTGTCGGTGCCGGCGCAACCGGCTTCGGCACCGATTTCGCGTCGCTGACCACAAACCAGGCCCGGACCGGCTTCTGGGTGGACAATGTGGATATTGCCGGCGCCGCGGTCGGCGTGACGGGCACAACGACCATCGACAATGCGGTGCTGGACGGCATCCGGATCGAGAATTCGGCCGGCAATGTCACATTCGGCGGCACGACGACGATCAGCAATGCCGTCGGCTTCGATGGCGACGGCGTCGATCTGGGCACCAGCGCAGGCGGCGCGAACACCGGCACCTACACGTTCAACGGCGTCGACATCACCGTGAACGGCGTCGGCGCGTTCGGTTTCCGTGCGACCGACTCGGGTACGGTGACCGTCAACGATCCGGGTGGCACCAACCAGATCACCTCCAACAACGGCACGGCGGTGTTCATCAACCCGACGGTCACAAACATCACGCTGCAGAACGTGACCTCGACCAATTCGACCGACTCAGGCGTCGAGATCGATCTGGGCAGCGCCGGCTCCACTTTCACGGTCACGGGCACAACGACCATCACCAACTCGACCAACGCCGGCATTCACGTCAACGCCTCGGACGGTACGATCAGTTTCGGCAACACGGTCATCGACAATACGGGCACTGCCGGCGGTGGTGTTCAGATCGACGGTGCCGGCAACCGGACAGTCAGCTTCACCGGCGGTCTCGACATCGACACGACGACCGGCACCGGTTTCATCGCTGACGGTTCCGGCGGCTCGCTGACGCTCAACGTCGCCAATGCCGGCACCGAGACGATCAACACGACGACGGGCCAGATCTTGAACCTCAATCAGGTCACAATCGGCACCGGGGTCAATTTCGACACGTTGCAGAACAGCGGCTCGGTGGCGGGCGACGCGATCTTCCTGTCGGATGTGGATGGCGGCGCTTTGAGCGGCGGTGCGGTGACCAGCGCCGGGACGACCGGTGGCGGCACGCGCGACGCCATCGAGATAACCGGAGGTTCGACCTCCAATATGAGCTTTGCATCGGCGACGATCGACAATGCAAGCGGAATAGGCATCAGAATTCTCGATCCGGCGGGAACCGTAACCTTCACAACCGTGGACATCGACGGCGGTGGATTCGGTCTTTTTGTCGGCGAAACCGGTGGCTTCGCGCCGACAGGCACGGTTAACATCAATGGCGGCACATTCGGCGCAACCGCCACCCAGTCAAATAGCGCTCTTCTCATCAATGGTGGCGACACCACCGTCAATATCGCCGCGAACGTGACCCATAGCGGCGCTTCTGGCGCCGGCGCGAACGTGATCAACCGCAGTGGCGGTAATGTCACCATTAGCGGTTCAGTGACGACGACGGGAACGAGCAGTGGAATCAGCGCCGGCAGCAACACTGCCGGCACCGTCGATTTCCAGGGCAACCTGAACCTGTCCGGTGCCAATGCCGCGATTTCGGTCGCAGCCAACACCGCAGGCACCTATACCTTCTCGGGCGCCAGCAAGGTGGTCAACAGGACCGGTGCGACCGGCGCGGCCGGCGCGGCCGTGGCGGTTGGAGACAATGGCACGTCGACCATCAATTTCACCAATGGCGGACTGGCCATCACGACGACCGTCGGCAGGGCGTTCCGGGCGGCCGGCGGCGGCACTGTCAATGTCTCGGGCCTGGGCAACACGATCCAGACGACGAGCGGAATGGCCATCGGCGGCTATTTCAATGCTGCGCTCAACGCCACATTCGCCAGCGTGAACGTGAGTGCCATCAGCGGCGATCGCGCCATCGACCTGCAAACCGTCTCCGGAAGTCTGACCGTTCAAGGCGGCACGATCACGAATACGGGCAACTTCCAGGCCATCAGGATTGGTTCTGCCGGGTCGAACACCAGCGGCGGCAACGCGACGATCAACATCGCAACGAACGTCAACTCGTCCGGCGCGACCGGTCTGGCCGCCGAAGTGGCCGAACTGACGGGCGGTTCGGTCACGCTTTCGGGCAATTTCACCGACAACAACGCCACTGGGGGCGGCCTGCTTGTCAGCGGCATCAACAATGGTACGGCCGCGACGGTGACCTTTTCGGGCACCACCAAGCAGGTCAATACGGTCACGAACGCGGGTGTCGTCGTCACCGGCAATACCAACGGCACGGTCAATTTCACCAATGGCGCGCTGGATATCGACACCACTTCCGGCACGGGTTTCAGCGCCACCGGCGGCGGCACGGTGACGGTTCAGGATGCCGGCAACACAGTGAATTCGACGGGCGGGACGAGCATCACGATCTCCGGGACGACGATCGGCGCGGCGGGCGTGACGTTCCAGAGCGTGACCCAAAATGGCGGAACCAACGCCATCGTGCTGAACAATACGGGTGCGGGCGGGTTTACGGTGACGGGAACGGGCACAACGGACGGCTCGGGCGGCACGATCCAGAACGTAACGGGCAACGCCATTCAGCTGACCAACGCCAGCAATGTCGACCTGCGCAACATGAACCTGACCAATGTGGCAACGACGCAAGGCGCGGGTTCATCCGTGTTCGGCGGCAACATCGCGAACTACAATGCGGGAGTGAAGCTGACCAACGTTGCCAATCTGACGCTCAACAATCTTGATATCAATGGCAACAACAATGCCGGTCAGGTGGGCATTTCCGGTCAATCTGTTTCCGGGTTGACGATCACCGATACGACCGTCGAGGCCTTCGGCAATGCGGCTGGAGAGGACAACATCCAGTTCCAGGGCCTGACGGGCACTGTGACCATCACCAACCTCATCAACCGGGATACGGGCAGCGATCTGTTTGCCATCGACAATACCGGCGATGGGGGAACCGCCGCCGGTGGCAACCTGACCATGACGGTGACCGGATCGACCTTCCAGGAAACATTGGCCGGTGTGGGAGCGGGTGGTCTCCGCGTGAACACAAGCAATGCCGGAACGACGAATGTCTCGGTCAACACGTCCATATTCGGCAACGGCACAGCGTCGGGGGCTGCCGGCGGTCTGCAGGGCACCGGCCTGGAACTGGACGTCGGTCGTGGCCATGTCGGCACGCTGACCGTCGAGGACAGCACGTTCAATGGCATGAATGTCGCAATCTCCGGTACCCTGGATTCAGATGGCGTCGGCGCCGGGCCACAGCTTACGGTCAACATCCGCGATGGCGCCGATGCGGGAGGGGCTGGCAACACCATTACCGGCATCCGCTCCAATGCGATCAACCTGTTCACCAACGGCACGCTTGGGCCCGGTGTCGGCACACTCCGCGCCACGATCACCGACAACACGATCGGCACGCTCGGGACGGCCGGGTCGGGATCGCAACTGGGCAGCGGCATCCGTGTCGGCAACGAGGGCGGCAGCACCATGACCGTCAACATCAACAACAACACGATTCAGGAGATCGCAAGTTTTGAAGGCGTGTTCGCCTCTAACAACGTGATGGCGGGAACCAGCAACATCACCATCACCAACAACGTCTTCAGGGAACATGACTTCGACCGGCCGATCCAGGTTGCCAACACAATTGCAGGCGGTACAACATGCTCCAATATTTCCGGTAATTCATTCTCCGGAACAATTGATGGAGCACCCTTTGGTGCAGGTTCCCGCATCATTCGAGTTCGACAGACTGCAGGTACGCATAACTCTGTTCAGACAAGCGGTGCCAATATACAGGCTGTGAATGGCGGAACCGGTATTGTAACGGTTACTGGCACAATCAACTTCGGCAGTGCTGCCTGCACATTGCCATAGGCGCGACGGTCTGCCCAACTTTTCCGGCAATGCCTTCTTCGGCACAATCCGAGGCGATACGCCGTTCAACGCCACAACCGGCGTCATGCGCCTGCGGCAGACCGCCGGCACGATCAGTTTCGGTGTGGCACCCTGTGCGCTGCCATAGGCCGTAGAGGCCGACACGGACCGTAGGCCAACACGCCGGCTCCGCCCCGTGTCATCCTGGCGCCGGCGGGCGCCTTGCCTTGTCGACGCCTGAAAGCTCGGCAATGCGAGACGCTCGTGGTCGCGGTGTATCCGCGTTGGCCGGCATCCCCCGCAGGGTGCGTTGCACCTTCCGATAGAAGAGTGTTCCGATACCCGGCAAAGGCGACAAGTCATTGCAGTGCAACAAATAATCTTCAAATATTTCATTGACAGTAAGGGCGATTGTCATGCAGCCTTCAAAAAAGACAGCCAGTAAAAAATGACATAATGCTGACAAGTAGGCTTGGCTGACCAGTTTCGCCGAGGGGTTTCCGAATGTCCGAACCGTTCCTTGCCGAAGTTCGCATAATGGCGTTCAACTTTCCGCCTCGAGGCTGGGCTTTCTGCGATGGGCAGATTCTGCCGATCAATCAGAACCAGTCGCTCTATTCTCTTTTGGGCACCACCTATGGCGGCGACGGGCGAACGAGTTTCGCTCTGCCCGATCTGCGCGGACGCACGCCGATGCATACCGGCCGCTCCAATGGCGGCCAGTTCCACACCGAGGGGCAGAAGAGCGGTGAGGAAACCCACGCGCTTGCGGCCAACGAGATGCCGCAACACACGCACAATGTTGAGGCGTCGTCGACCGACGGAAACTCGATCAACACGACCGGCGCCGTTCTCGCGCGAGAGGTCGGCGGGCCATACTCCGCGTCGGCGAGCAATCTGGCAAACCTGCGATCCGGCACCATCGCAAACGTGGGCGGCGGCCAGTCGCACGAAAACATGCAGCCCTACATCGCCGTCAATTTCTGCATCGCCCTGCAGGGCCTGTTTCCCTCGCGCAACTGATCGGCGCCAGTACGTTACCAAGGGCTTGGGAGGGCCGCGAACATGTCCGAACCTTTCGTCGGAGAAATCCGGATGTTTGCGGGCAATTTTGCCCCGCGCGGCTGGGCCTTTTGCGATGGCCAGCTTTTGGCCGTGTCGCAGAACGATGCGCTGTTCTCGCTTCTGGGCACCATCTATGGCGGCGATGGCCGCACCACCTTCGGCTTGCCGGACATGCGCGGGCGGCTGCCGATCCACGCCGGCCACGGGCCGGGCCTTTCGGAACGCCGGCTGGGCGCGAAAGGTGGCGCCGAGAAGGTCACGCTTACGGTCAACCAACTGCCAAGCCATACCCATCCCGAGCAGGGAACGACCAGCAACGCCAACTTGCCCGATCCTTCCGGCAACCGACTTGGCACCAGTACGGTGCTCGAACCTTTCAGCGCGACAGAGGCGCTTGACGTGAACATGGCCGCGACGGCGGTCTCCCGGACCGGTGGGAGCCAATCGCACACGAATCTGATGCCGTATCTGTGCGTCCATTTCATCATCGCGCTGTTCGGCATCTATCCGAGCCGGCACTGAGGGAGACGCACCATGTCCGAACCGTTCACCGCCGAGATTCGCATCTTTGCCGGCAATTTCGCGCCGCGCGGCTGGGCGTTCTGCAACGGCCAGCTGCTGCCGATTTCGCAGAACACGGCCCTGTTTTCGCTGATCGGCACCACCTATGGCGGTGACGGCCGGTCGACCACCGCACTGCCGAACATGCAGGGGCGTGCGCCGATGCATCCCGGCCGCGGGCCGGGGCTGACATCGCGGCGCCTGGGCCAGCGCGGCGGCACCGAGATGGTGACGCTGAGCGAAGCGCAAATGCCCAACCACAACCACACGATGCGCGCGTCGGGCGAAAATGGTGAACAGGGCACGCTGGCGGCCAATGTTGCCTTGGCAAGGTCAAGGGGCGGTTCGCTTTACCAGTCGAACACATCGGCAAATCTCGTGCCGATGGCGGCGCTGCCAAATGCCGGCGGCAGTCAGGCCCACAACAATTTGCAGCCCTTTCTGGTGATGAACTTCATCATCGCGCTGGTCGGGCTTTACCCGTCGCGCGGCTAGCCGACCGACAAGACGGACATCAGGGAGCGCGACCATGAGCGACGCCGAACGCACCGAAATCGACCTTGAAGACGAAACCGGCCTGCCGGCCGCTGGCGAACTGGAAGAGACGCCGTTCGCCGAACTGTCGCGGCTGATGGTGGTCGGGCTCGACGTCAATCAGGGCAACAAGCCCATGTGGACCGCGCAGACCGCGCCGAACGGGCCGTGGAGCGGCACATGGGCGACGATCAACGATAACGCCTATATCGTGCTCGGCACCGGCTCGACCACCGATGGCCGTGTGGCTTTTGTCGCGCAGACCAAGGATGCGCCGCTTGCGGTGCACTATATCGACGAGGCGCCGCAGGGGCCCGGCGGCGCCGAGCGCTGGAACGCGCCTGTGAGCCTTGGCATGCCGGACGGGCTTGCCGGGTTTCATGTGCTCGCGATGACGCGCGACGCCGACGGGCGGATCGAGATTTTCGGTGTCGACGATTCCGGCGGCAATGTCTGGTGGATCTATCAGAACCCGCCCAAGATCGTCGACAAGACCGAGCAGATCACGCCGCCCGGCCAGACCGAACCGATCACCGTGCATGTCAAGGTGGCCGAGCCGCCCGACGAGCCGTGGAGCGCCTGGATTCCGTTGCCCGGTGAGCACGTGTCGTCCATCGCCGTCACCAACAACGCCGATGGCCGCGTTCTTGTGATCGGGCTGGGGCAGGATCCCAAGGACCGCGCGGTCTATGTCAACCAGCAAAAGACCGGCACGGCGCTGGCGGCCGGCGACTGGACCGGCTGGGTCCGGATCGATGACGCGATGAGCGGCGGCGCCGGTTCGGTGCCGACCGCCGTTCTCGACCGGCAGGGCGCGGTCAACATCTTCATGGTCGGCAATCTGGCCGAAGTGGTGCAGATCCGGCAGGATCCTCCCGGTGGTGAGGGCTGGAGCGAATGGGTGCGGCCCGGCATGACGGGCGGCGTCATCTTCAATGTCACCTCGGCGATCGACGGTGACGGGCACATTTCGCTGATGGCCGTCGGCGAGCATGCGCAGCTCTATTACAAGCAGCAGGTCGATTCGCTGCTGCAGCAATGGACGGCCTGGGAGCAGGTCGGCAAGGTCGAGGATTTCGGCCTGATGAAGATGGACTACAATGCCGATGGCCGGCTGACCTATTTCCAGGGCATGAGCAAGACCAACAGCCTGAAGATCGTCACCCAGTTCGTCACCGATTCGACGAGCTGGTCCGCCGGATGGTCGATGCTGGCCGACAATGGCATCTTCACCTATGGCGTCGTGCGCGACCTGACACCCCCCGAGACGAACTGACATGCCGACACATGCGCCGGCGGCCGGCGGGGCGCCCGCCGCGCGGACGCTGCCGCATCTGCCGCGCGCCGCCGCAAACGGCCTGGCCTTCCGCCGCATCGCCGACGCCGACATGGGGTTTCTGTCCGCGCTCTATGCCGCCACCCGCGCCGAGGAGGTCGCGCCGCTCCCGTGGAGCGATGCGCAGAAGGCGGCATTCCTCGACCAGCAATTCCAAGCCCAGCACGCCCACTATATGGAGCACTATCCGGATGCCGACTGGCTGATCGCCGAGCGCGGCGGCGCGCCGGCCGGCCGGCTCTATCTGGAGCGCTGGCCCTCGGAGATCCGGGTCATCGACATCGCCCTGATGCCCGATGTTCGCGGGCAGGGGCTCGGCCGCGCCATGATGGAGGACGTCATCTCGCTGGCCGGCGCCGGCGGCCTCGGCGTCGGCATCCATGTCGAAAAGAACAATCCGGCGATGCGGCTTTACGAGCGCCTCGGCTTCACGCCGCGCGAGGACAAGGGCGTTTACTGGCTGATGCGCAGGGACGCCGACTGAGCGGCGACGAAGCTCGCCGTCAGGTGAACACCGCCTCATAGAGCATGCCCGAGGCGTCCTCGCCGACGGGCACCAGGAACAGGTCGATCGGCCCGTCATCCTCGAACACCAGATGGTGCGTCGCCTGGTCGACCACCGGTTCGCGCGGGCCGCGCAGCACCACCGAAAAGGCGCCGCCCTCGCGCTGCGATTGGCCCATCGGGTTGATCTCGGCGATCTCGAGCGGCATCGACTCGCCTTCGGCGACGAGTTTCACCGCGCTTTGCCGGCGCGCCTCGAAGTCCGCGATGGTGATGTCTTGCATGTCGGGCCAGGAAGTCATGGGTGCGGGCCTTTGCGTTCGCCGTGTCCGGGCCGCCAGCATAGGCGGTTTCGCGCCCATGCAAAACCGCTAACCGTCCGCCGAACCGCCTTGCCGCCCAAGTCGCAGCGCGACCCTTCCAACCGCCCCATATCTCGCCCATAGTCGACTCGTTTGGCCGGAAGGAACGGGACATGGCATCTGGCACGCAGGGCGGGACCATCACCATCGTGCGCGGGCGGCTGTTGTGGTTTCACCACGAGCCGCTGGGTGCCGACGACGAAGCGTCCTTCATCCTGATCGAGGATGGCGGGCTGGTCTGCCGCAACGGCCGCATCGCCTGGGTGGGCGACTGGTCCGACCTGCCGGCCGACCATCGCGGCGCGGATTATGCCGACCATCGTCCGCACCTGATCGTGCCGGGCTTCATCGATCCGCACATCCACTTCCCGCAGGGTCAGGTGGTGGCTTCCTATGCCGGCTCGCTCCTGGAATGGCTGAACACATACACCTTCATCGAAGAGCAGAGATATGGCGATCCGCGCTTCGCCGCCACGATGGCCAAACGCTTTTGCGACATGCTGCTGGCGCACGGGACGACGACATGCGTTGCCTTCGGCTCGGTGCACAAGGGGTCGGCGACCGCGCTTCTGGCCGAAGCGGCAACGCGCAACATGCGGTTGGTCACCGGCAAGGTGATGATGGACCGCAACGCGCCCGAGGCGCTGACCGACACCGCCCAGTCCGGCTATGACGACACCAAGGCGCTGATCGCCGACTGGCACGGCGAAGCACGGCTGGAAGTCGCGATCAGTCCGCGTTTCGCGCTGACCTCGACGGATGCGCAAATGGAGGCGGCCGGGGCGCTGGCGCGTGAGCATCCCGAATGCCTGATCCAGACGCATCTGTCCGAAAACCATAGCGAGATCGAAGCGGTGGAGGCGCTGTTTCCCGACGCTGCCGACTATACCGATGTCTATGAGCGCTTCGGCCTTCTGACCGGCAAAAGCCTGATGGGCCACTGCATTCACCTGAGCGCGCGCGAGATCGGGCGCATGGCCGAGACCGGTGCGGTAGCGGTGTTCTGCCCGACCTCCAATCTGTTCCTGGGCAGCGGCCTGTTCGATCTCGACCGCATCAAGGGCGACGGCGTGCGGCATGCGATCGCCACGGACATTGGCGGCGGCACATCATGGTCGCTGCTGAAGACACTCGACGAAGGCTACAAGGTGCTGAACCTCCAGGGCCATCGCTATCATCCGATGCGTGCCTTTTGGCAGGCGACGCTGGGCAATGCGGAAGCCATCGGCATGGCGGACAGGATCGGGACGCTCGACGCGGGCACCGAAGCCGATTTCATCGTGCTCGATGCACGGGCGACCGAAGCGATGGCGTTGCGCATGGAAACAGTCGAGACGCTGGCAGAGGAACTGTTCGTCCTGCAGACGCTCGGCGACGACCGGGCGGTGACGGCGGCCTATGTGGCGGGACGGCCCGCGGGCCGTGACTGACGTGACGCCGTTGCAGGGCTTTGGCAGTCTCGCACCATTGTGGTTGATCGGTTGAGGTTCTTGACATGGCACGGCACTGGACTGTCGCGGCGACACTTCTGGCATCGGCGGGCGCTGCAGGCGCTGCGGGCGCCAATCAGATCGGCACGCCCGACCACGTGGAACAGGCTTCGTTTCGCGGTTGCGGCTGGTATGTCGTTCTCGGGTGCGGCCAGGACCGGTCGGCCCTCGTCGACCGGATGAACTATTGGGGCGGCCCGATGGCCGGCGGCGGGGCGGGATTGGACGTCATCGACACCGGCGACTATCCGAACTTCCGCAACGGTTTCTTCTGTCTGGTGGATGGTCCCTACGGTCATCGCGAAGCGGCGCAGTCCGTTGCCTGGACCGAGGCGGTTCCGGACGCCTATGTGAAGAGCGGTTGCTAGAGCATCTAATCGGCGGACGTCGCCCGGCCGATGCTTCTTGACTGATTTTGGTCGGGTTTCTCTCGCCCGCTTGATTCACGTCAATGTTGTGCGATACCTTGCAATACAACTATTGATCGTTCAGTTGGAGGAGGACGTGATGATTAGGTTTCTTGTTATTCTTGTTGCGCTGAGCGTTTTCGCGCCCACGCTCGCCAATGCTCACGGCGGCGGCTGCAGAAAGAGCTCACCCCCCGGCCAATGCTGTCATATGGACAACCGCGCTGGCTCTGTTCACTGCCACTAGGCCCGGCCGGGCTCACGCCACCGCGTAGCCCACTTCCTCGCTGGCCTTTCGAAGTGCGTGCCAGAAGGCGCGGGCGTAGGAGCGGAAGACGATGATGTCGAAGGCATCCTCGCCGACGCGCTGGATCTGCGCGAAGATCTCGTGGTGCCTGGTCGCCAGGCCCTTTTCCAGCGGGAAAGCGTCCGACCTGAAATCGATCGGAAAGAGCTTCGACAGCGCCCGGCGTGATTGCCTCCCGTCGATGCGCAACACCGTGCGGCCATGCGACAGGTCGACGACGGTGCCGTTCTCACCCACCGCCTTGGCCAGCGCTTCGGGCAGGGCGGGATTTTGGGCGACCACGCTCCAGCGCCCCGGCGCGTGCTGGAACGCCTGCGCGTCTTCGGCAATGGCGTCCTTCGTCTTGGTGACAGACGCACCGGATGCGCGCTTGATGGCGTTTGCCGCCTTGGTTTCGCTGCCTGGCCACGCGCAGACATCGCAGATGGCCAACGCAAAGCGTTCGGTGAGCGTGACCCGGGCGCCGCGATCGAGATTGCCGAACTCGCCCTGCTCATAGTGGCCGGCGAGCGGGCTTTCGGCGGCATCGGTGATGACCGGGGTCGAGACGAAGGGTTCAGCCATGCATCCGCTCCCCCTTCGGGTCGACCATGTGTTGGCTGACGATCTCGATCGGGATGTGCGTGCCCGAGCGCACCGGATCGGTCGCGTAAAGATGCTGGCCGATCCTGTTGCCGCCATCCTCGACCAGCGCGAGACCCACATAGGCGTTGATCTCGGGCGAGAAGGCCATCGCGGTCAGATGGCCAAGGCCGGGGCCCGGTCCGTCGCGGTCGCCGGCGACCACATGGGAGCCGCCGTGCAGCTTTTCACCCGAGCGCGAGACGACGCCGACCAGCGTCCAGCGGCTTTGGTCCGTCAGGCCCTCGCGGTTCATCATGGCCGAGCCGACGAACGGCTTTTTCGATGACAGCATCCAGTCGAGATGCAGATCGCGCGCCGTGGTGCGTCCGTCGATCTCGGCGGCGGTGACATGGCCCTTTTCGATGCGCAGCGTGCCCAGCGCCTCGAGCCCGTAGGGTGCGATGGCGAAAGGTTCGCCGGCCGCCATCAGCGCTTCCCAGACATGGGTGCCGTGATGGGCGCCGCAATAGACCTCATAGGCCAGTTCGCCGGAGAATGAGAGGCGGCAGATCATCACCGGCACGCCGGAAACCGCGCCGTGGACAATGCCCATGAAGGGCAGGGCGTCGTTGCCGACATCGGTCCCGGTGACGCATGCGGCCAGCACGTCGCGCGATTTCGGCCCTGCGATCGCCGCGCCGGCCCACTGGTCGGTCACCGAGGTGACATGGACGCGCATGTCCGGCCAGTGGACATCGAGGCACAGTTCGAGATGGCTCATCACCTTGCCGGCATTGGCCGTGGTGGTGGTTATCAGGAAACGGTTCTCGGCGAGGCGCCACGTGGTGCCGTCGTCCATGGCGAACCCGTCCTCGCGCAGCATCAATCCGTAGCGCGCCTTGTTGACGGGGAGCTTTGCAAAGCCGTTGGTGTAGACGCGGTTGAGGAAGTCCGCCGCGTCAGGCCCCTGAATGTCGATCTTGCCCAGCGTCGACACATCGACGAGGCCTGCACCGGATCGCACGGTCTTCGCCTCGCGCACATAGGCCTGTTCGACGGTCTCGCCGGGCCGGTTGTAGCTTTCGGGCCGCTCCCAGTGGCCGGCGGCATACATGCGCGCGCCATGGTCTCCATGCCAGTCGTGCATTGGTGTCAGCCGGTGCGGGAACAGATCGCCATAGCGTTCCGCGGCGATCGAGCCCAGGGACGCAGCGGTATAGGGCGGGCGGAAGCGCGTGGTCCCCACGTCCGGGATCGGCTTGCCGAGCGCGTCGGCCATGATGGCCAGGCCCGGCACGTTGGAGGTCTTGCCCTGGTCGGTCGCCATGCCGAGCGTCGTGTAGCGCTTGAGATGCTCGACCGAGCGGAAGCCCTCGCGATGGGCGAGGCGCACATCGTCGGCGGTCACATCGTGCTGGAAGTCGACGAACGCCTTGCCCGGATGCCCTATCTCGAAGACCGGGGCTGGGGCAGGGGAGAGATCGTGATCGAAATCCAGATCGCCGGCGGCCGCGCCATGGACCGACCAGTGTGCGTCAGGCTTGGGCGGCAGGAAGGCTTGCAGGGCATCATCCCAAACCGGATTGGCGCCGGCCTGGCTCGCCAGATGGACGACCGGCGACCAGCCGCCCGAGACGAGCAGGCAATCGGTCTCGATCTCCTCGGCGCCGCCCGAAAAGCTTCGCGTCTCGTGATTGTAACGGGCGACAGAGATCGACTTGAGCCCCTTGGCACCGCTCGTGCCGACCACCGCGTGGCCGAGCTTCAGGGCGCCGCCGGCGCGGTCGGCCAACCGTTGCGCTGCGGCGCCGATCTCCGGCCGGACATCGACGATGGCGCGAACGTTGGCGCCCGCATGGCGCAGGGCCGCGGCGGTCGCATAGGCGCTGTCATTGTTGGCAAAGACCGCCAGATGCTGGCCGGGCAGCACGCCGAACGTCTCCGTATAGCGCCGGCCCGCGTCGGCCAGCATCACGCCGGGCCGGTCGTTACCGGGGAAGACGATGGGGCGTTCCAGCGCGCCTGTCGCCAGCGCGACGTGCTCCGCGCGGATCACCCAGTGACGCTGGCGCGGCGCGCCTTCGGGCGCCGTCTTCAGATGGTCGCTGACGCGCTCGGTCGCGGCCAACATGTTGCCGTCATACCAGCCCCAAACCGTCGTGCGCGTGAGCAGCGTGACATTGGGTCGTGATTCAAGCGATTCGACGATCTGTCTGATTTCAGACTCTTTTTTGCCATCGGCCGCGCCGCCCCATCGCGGCTCCAGTTCGCAGACGATGACGTGCCTGCCGGTCTCGGCCGCTTCATGCGCTTGTTTAAGTCCGGCGAGGCCACCGCCGATGACAAGCACGTCGCAGAAGGCGTTGATGCGCTCATAGCGGCTCTTGTCGGGCGCCGTGCCCGGCCGGCCAAGCCCTGCCGCGCGGCGGATGACATGCTCGCACATCATCCAGAAACGCGTTCCCTTCAGCGGGCCGATCACCGGACCCATGAAGGTCTTGTAGTAGAACCCGGCGGCGAGCGCCTTGCCGCCGAGCTGGTTGATCGCCATCAGATCGTTGTCGAGCGAGGGCCACCGGTTCTGGCTTTCGACCGCAAGCCCGTCGAAAATCTCGATCTCGGTGGCGCGCACGTTCGGCTCGCGCACGCCGTCCGTGGTGACCGTGAACAGCGCGTTCGGCTCATCGACGCCGAAGGCCATCAGCCCGCGCGGGCGATGATATTTGAACGAGCGGCCCATCACGCGCACGCCATTGGCCAGCAGCGCGGAGGCGAGCGTGTCGCCGGCAAGGCCGAAATATTGCCGGCCATCGACGGTGAAGCCGACCGTGTCGGTTCGGTCGATGGCCGTTCCGCCTTCTGCGCACCGATGGCTGGTCATGGGGCGGCCTCGCGTGTGGCGGCGGCGAGCCCCCACCCCTTACCCCTCCCCCATAAATGTGGGAGGGGGGGCGTGGTCATCGCACACGCATTGCCGATTTCTGAGCCGGGCGATGGTTCTGGCCGAGAAGGCGGTAGGGCCGAGGTCTTCCCTCCCACGCTTGCGGGGGAGGGATGAAGGGTGGGGGCGAGGTCAATCGGAGAACTCATGCCTTCGCCCCCGGCATGGTCACGTCAGATATCGCGTGCGTCACCGTGTTCCGGACAATGCGCAGATGCCGGCGGCAGCCGCCGGCATGCTGCCAGATTTCGGCATGATCGCCGGCGGGGTTGGTGCGGTCATAGACAAAAGCGTTCCAGGACGACTGATCGGATGCCGCCGGATCGGGCCGTGCAGCGAGATTGTCCGCATCGCCGCAATAGGCGAATTCGCTCAGATCGCGCGGACCGCAGAAGGGGCAGGGGATGATCATGTCTTTCCCTCATCCTGAGGTGCGAGCATCCCATCCCTCGCCCTTCGAGGCTCGCTGCGCTCGCACCTCAGGATGAGGGGATGGGATGCGAACCTCGAAGGACGAGGGAGAGGAATCGTCGACATGCTCAATGCTTCCACGGTGTCGCTCCCTGGCCCTTTTCGTCGATGACATAGCCGCGGTGGAAGCGGTCGAGCGTGAAGGGGGCATTGAATTCGTGCGGCTCGTCCCGGGCGATCGTGTGGGCGAAGCACCAGCCCGAGGCGGGCGTTGCCTTGAAACCGCCATAGCACCAGCCGGCGTTCAGATAGAGGCCGGGCAGGGGGCCCTTGGCGATGATGGGCGAGCCGTCCATCGACATGTCCATGATGCCGCCCCATGAGCGCAGCAGGCGGAGTTTCGCAAATGCCGGGAACAGCTCCAGCACCTCGCTCATCACGTCTTCGACGATCGGCAGGTTGCCGCGCTGTGCGTAGGAATTGTAGCCGTCAATGTCGCCGCCAAAGACGAGCGAGCCCTTGTCGGACTGCGAAATGTAGAGGTGCCCGCCGCCATAGGTGACCACCGTGTCGAGGCAGGGCTTGACGCTTTCGGTGACAAACGCCTGCAGCACATGGCTTTCGATCGGCAGCCGGTTGATGCCGGCCAACGCCATGACGCGCGATGTCGAGCCGGCGACGGCGGCAGCCACCTTGCGCGCGTGAATGCGGCCGCGGCTCGTCTCTACGCCGGTGACCTGATCGCCCTCGCGGACAAAGCCCGTCACTTCGCAGTTTTCGATGATGTCGACGCCACGCCGGTCGGCGCCGCGCGCATAGCCCCAGGCGACGGCATCGTGCCGGGCCGTTCCGGCGCGCGGCTGTTCGAGCCCGCCAAGGACCGGAAAGCGCGACGAGCCCGACAGGTTCAGCGCCGGCACGCGGCGCTTGAGTTCGGGCGGCCGCACGAAGCGCGCATCGACGCCCTGCAGGATCATCGCATTGCCGCGCCGGGCATGGTCGTCTTCCTGGGCCGGCGTGTGGAACAGGTTGATGATGCCGCGCTGGGAGAACATCACATTGTAGTTGAGTTCGTGCGAGAGGTTCTCCCACAGCTTCATCGAATGCTCGTAGAAAGGCGTGTTGCCGGGCAGCAGGTAGTTCGAGCGCACGATGGTGGTGTTGCGGCCGATATTGCCGGAGCCGACCCATCCCTTTTCGAGAACGGCGACGTTGCGGATGCCGAACTCGCTGGCCAGATAATAGGCCGTCGACAGCCCGTGCCCGCCGCCGCCGATGATGATCACGTCATAGGCCGGCTTTGGTTCGGGCTTGCGCCAGGCCGGCTTCCAGTCACGGTTTCCGGTCAGAGCGTTCTTCACGATGGAGAGGGCAGAATATTCCGCCATGGATGAAGGACCTTTCGGCACGCCGCCCGCAATCTGCATCAGCGCGGCGTTTCGTGCATGATACAAATTCGCCGTCCGATGACGTTCCCGCGACGGTCATTGACCGTCAAGCCATCTTTCGACTCCTTCCAGATGTGATATGCGTGTGCGCATGATCTGGTTGCGCACTTTTCTCCTCTGCCTTTCTCTTTCGATCCTGGTCATTCCGGTGCAGGCCCAGCCCGTCGGCAGCGGAGCCGAAACGCCGGTCGTCGCGCTCACCCGCGACGTCGAGCGGCTGATCAACGATATCGAGGAGAGCGCGAACGACGATGCGCGGCTGGCGGAGATCGCGACCGAACTGACCGCCTTGCAGGACGATCTGCTTGCGGCGGGTGTCGCGCTGACGCCGCGCCTTTCCACCGTGCGGGGCCGCCTCGACCAGCTCGGTCCTGCGCCGCCGGAAAGCGAGCCGGCCGAAGCCCCCGACAGGCTGGACGAGCGTGATGCGCTGACCGCCGAGCGGGCGCTGATCAACGATCTGATCGGGCAGTTGGAGGCCCAATCGATCCGGGCGCGCAACGGCGTCGACCGGATCGCCGAGCGCCGGCGGACCTTGTTCACCGACACGCTTTCGCGCCGATACGACATCACCAGCGCATTCAGTCCGCAGCTCATCGCCGATCTGGCCGAACGCAGTGCGGCGCTGGAAAGGCGGGTTGCGTCATGGGCCAGCTTCACCTGGCGCACCAAGCAGAACACCGTTCTGGCAAGCGTGTTCATGATCCTTGCTCTGGCGTTGGTGGCGATCCGGGCCTCGCGCAGGACCATCGTCATCTGGATCGAGCGGGCCGAGGGCGACGATCCGCCGACCTATTTCGCGCGGATGACCAACGCCTTCTGGTACACGCTGATGCCGACGCTGGCGTTCTGGGCGTTCCTGGCGATCTCGCTTCTGGGTCTCGACCAGGCCGGCCTGATGCGGCCGGATATCCTGTTCATACTGACGCGATTGCTGGTCGGCGTTGCGGCGGTCGTTCTGGTCTGGCGCCTGTCCGAAGCGGTCTTCGCGCCGTCGAAGCCCAACTGGCGGCTGATCGGCGTGACCGACAAGGCCGCCCGTTCGCTCAAGGCGTTCTTTGTCGCCATGGCGACGGTGACGGTCATCGATACCGTCATCGAACAGGTCAACACGATCGTCGGCGCATCGCTGCCGATCACGGTGGCGCGCAGCCTGATCACCAGCCTCGCCGTGGGCGCGCTGCTCGTCGTGATCGCCTTTCTTCGCCCGTTCCCGCCCCATGCCGGCGCGGTGTCGGACGATGTGGCCGCCGATGCCGCGGCCCGCCCATGGCCGGGCTGGGTTAAATGGCCGCTGGTGGCGTCGGGCCTGCTGCTGATCGGCGCGGCCCTGGCCGGCTATATCGGCTTTGCCCGCTTCGCCGCCCAGCAGATCGTCATCACGGGCGCCATCCTTGCGACGGTCTATCTGGGTCACCGGGCGGCGCAGGCGATCGCGCAGGACCATGCCTTTGGGCAGTCGCGGCTGGGCACGGCACTCACCCGGAGACTGTCGCTTTCGGAAACCTCCGTCGACCAGTTGGCGCTGGTGCTCGGCATGGCGCTGTCGGCGATCGTCTTCCTCGTCGGGCTTCCGGTTCTGGCGCTGCAATGGGGTTTTCGCTGGCCTGAAATCCGCGCCTTCGGCGCGCGCTTCTTCACCGACATTCCGGTCGGTTCGATCTCCATTTCGCTCACCTCGATCGCCGCCGGCGTCGTGCTGTTCTTTGTCGGCTATCTGGTGACCAAGCGTTTCCAGCGCTGGCTCGACGGCAGCGTGCTCGAGCGCAGCCGGGTCGAGCCGGGCGTGCGCAACTCCATCCGAACCGCAATCGGCTATGCGGGGATCGCCGTCGCCGCGCTGATCGGCGTTTCGGCCGCCGGGCTGGACCTCAGCCAGCTGGCACTCGTCGCCGGCGCCCTGTCGCTGGGCATCGGTTTCGGCTTGCAGAACATCGTCTCCAACTTCGTCTCGGGCCTCATCCTTCTGGCCGAACGGCCCTTCAAGTCCGGCGACATCATCGAGGCGGGCGGCTATACCGGCACGGTCACCAACATTTCGGTGCGGGCGACCGAGATCCAGCTCTTCGACCGCAAGACGCTGATCCTGCCCAATTCGGAACTGATCAATTCAGCGGTGTCCAACTGGATGCACCGCAACACGTTCGGGCGCGTCACGGTTTCGGTCGGCGTCTCCTATGGCAGCGACCCGCAACAGGTGCACGATCTGCTGCTGGAGATCGCCGCCGACCATCCGCGCATTCTGGGCAATCCCGAACCGTTCGTCTCGTTCGACGATTTCGGGGCGTCCTCGCTGGATTTCACGCTGTACGGTTTCCTGTCCGACATCGGCTACGGGCTGACGGTTCGCACCGAACTGCGCATGGCGATCTTCGAGCGCTTCAAGGCGGCGGGCATCGAAATCCCGTTCCCGCAGCGCGATGTCAATCTGCGCATGGTGCAGCCCGAGGCGGACGTTCCGGTCGAGCTGCCGCAGGAGCCGTTCGGTGAGATCGAAGCGGGCGAAGCACGCCGGCCCGATGACAGTTGAACGATTGCCGTTTCGGTTCTAGGTTGGCGCCATGTCTGAAAAGCGACATGTTTTCCGGGCGATAACCGTTCTGGCGGTGTCCGTCCAAATCGCATCGCCGGCTCTGGCCGCTTCGCTGACCAATCAGGACAGCGAGCCACGCACGCTTGTCGTCACGGAAAACGGGGTGAAATCGGAACTGGTTATCGGCGCGGGGCAGACGGTGTCATTCTGCGCCGCGGGCTGTTTCATCACCTTGCCCAATGGCGATCGCGCCGCGCTGGCCGGCTCCGAATCCGTCGAATTGCTCGGCTCGGATGCCATCATCAGCCAATAGGCAGCATTTGACGATAATGCCTTCGCAGGCATTCAGCATGCGCTAACCATCACCGCCGATAAGCGGCGCTTCAACCCCCATTAACCCAAGCCGTTCACCGCATTTTTCGCGCCGATCCGGTAATTTGTCCGCCTAACCCAAGGGAAATTTCAAGGGGCCGGACATGGATGCGCGCGTTGACGACACAGCAATCGCTCTTGCGGTGGATCTCGACGGGACGCTGATTTCCGGCGATCTTCTGTGGGAATGCGTGTTCCGCCTCGTGCGCGCCAATCCGCTTTTCGCGCTGATGCTGCCGGTCTGGCTGCTCGGCGGCAAGGCGCGCTTCAAACATGAGGTGTTCTCCCGGGTCAGCGTCGATCCTGCCAGCCTTGGCTATCGGCCCGAAGTGCTGCGCTTTCTGGAAGCGGAAAAGGAACGCGGTCGCGTTCTGATACTGGCGACGGCCAGCGCCCAGGACCATGCCGGACGGATCGCCGCCCATCTCGGCCTGTTCGACCGGGTGATCGGATCGACGCCGGACACCAATCTCAAATCGGCCGCCAAGAGGGCGCGCCTCGTCGCCGACTATGGCGATGCGGGCTTTGACTATGTCGGCAACAGCCGAGACGATGTGGCCGTCTTCGAAGCCGCGCGCCGGTCCTATGTGGTGGCGCCCGACCGCGAGGCGCGCGCCTGGTCGGATGCCCATGGCGGCGCGATCCTTGTCGATCACGGCCAGACCAGCCTGACCGACGTGGTCAGGATGCTGCGCGTCCATCAATGGGCCAAGAACGTGCTGATCGCCGTGCCGGCCGTGCTGGCGCATACGGTTTTCGAGCCGGTGACGCTGGTGCATCTGATCGGCGCCTTCTTCGCGTTCAGCTTCCTGGCGTCGGCGGTCTACGTCTTCAACGACCTGTTCGACCTGTCGATGGACCGCCGCCATCCGACCAAGTGCAAGCGGCCCCTGGCCGCCGGGCGCATCGATCCGGCGACCGGCATCAAGATCGCCTTCGGTCTGATGGCGTTTTCGGTGCTGATCACGATGACGCTGCCGCCCTTGTTCGGCATCGTGCTGGCGCTCTATTTCGTCGCCACGACCGCCTATTCGCTGAAGGTCAAGCGCTGGCTGCTGCTCGATGTGCTGACGCTGGCCGGCCTTTATACGGTGCGCATCATTGCCGGCATGGCGGCGGTTGGCGCCGAGCCGTCCTATTGGCTTCTGGCCTTTTCGATCTTCTTCTTTTTGTCGCTGGCGCTGGTCAAACGCTATGTCGAACTCGATCTGGCCAAGATCTCGGAAAGACAGCGGCTGTCGGGCCGCGGCTATCGTCCCGAGGACAAGGAAGTCATCGCCCAGGCCGGCATGGCGTCGGGTTTTTCGGCGATCGTCGTTTTGGCACTCTATCTCGACAGCCCGGCGGTCTACCAGCTCTACGACCATCCCTGGATGATCTGGCCGATCTGCCCGCTGGTCCTCTATCTGATCATGCGCATCTGGATTCTGGCCAAGCGGCGCGAGTTCAACGACGACCCGGTCGTTTTCATCGCGACCGACTGGCGCAGCCAGTTGATGATCGTCTTCGGCGCCGCTCTGATGTTCGCCGCCGGCGCGGTCGATTTCCATGCGCTCGGTCTATGACGGGTTCGGCCGGGTCCGTCCGGCCAGGCGTGCGGCGGTTGCCGGCCCGCTGACCGCCGAGGCGCTGCGCGATGCGGCGCCCGGCTCACTTCTGCCGTACGGCAATGGCCGCTCCTATGGCGATACCTGCCACAACGATGCCGGCACACTCGCTGACATGCGCGGTTCGGCGCGGATCGTCGCGTTCAACCCGGACAGCGGCGTTCTGGAAGCCGAAGCCGGCGTGATGCTGCATCGGATCATCGATTATTGCGCGTCCTACGGCTTCTTCCTGCCCGTGACGCCGGGCACCCGCTTCGTCACGCTGGGCGGCGCGGTGGCCAACGATGTGCACGGCAAGAACCATCATGTCCGCGGCACGCTGGGCCGGCATGTCGAGCAGATCGAACTGGTCCGCTCGGACGGCACCCACACGCTGTCGCGCACCGCGAACCCGGCACTGTTCGCCGCGACGATCGGCGGCATGGGGCTGACCGGGATCATCACGCGCGTGCGCCTGAAAATGATGAAGGTCGGTTCGCTCAACCTCATCGAGCGGCTGCAGCCCTTTGCGACGCTCGACGCCTATTTCGACGAGGCCGATGCGGCCGATGCGGCCAACGAATATGCGGTCGCCTGGCTCGATCAGCTGAACGGCGAACGCGGCGTCCTGATGACGGCGAACCACGCCGATGATGGCGACTACCGCACCGCCGTTCACGCGCCGCGCCTGTCGGTACCGTTCGAACTGCCGCTCTCGGCGCTCAACCATTTCAGCCTCCGAGCCTTCAATGCGGCGTTCCATTTCGCCAAGGCGCGCAAGGCCGGACGCGACCGCGTCACCGGTTTTGCCGGTTTCTTCTATCCGCTCGATGCGGTCGGCAACTGGAACCGGCTTTACGGGCCGGCGGGCCTGTTCCAGCACCAGAGCGCCATACCGTTCGAGACGGCGCGCGCGGCGATCCCGGCCATGCTGGCCGCATCGCGCAGGGCGGGGCAGGCCTCGTTCCTGACCGTTCTCAAGCGGTTCGGCGACATCGCATCGCCCGGCGTGATGAGCTTTCCGGTGCCGGGCTACACGCTGACGCTCGATTTTCCCAACCGGGGACCGAAGACGCTGGCGCTTCTGGACGAACTCGACCGGATCACGGTGGAGGCGGGCGGACGCGTCAATCCCTACAAGGATGCCCGCATGGGCGCGGAGACGTTCGCCGCCTGCTTTCCGCATTGGCACCAACTTGAGGCACTGCGCGACCCCGCGCTTTGCTCGGATTTCTGGCGGCGGACGGCGCTGATGCTGTCCAAAAACGGGAATGGGTCAATTGCGACCGACGATCTTCAGCAAACTCTAACGAAGGTCTCCTAAGACAGAAACCGGATGAGGGCCGGGCGCAGACAATGAAATACATACCGTTCATATTGTTCACGGTCGCGACCAACGCAGCGGCGCAACTCATGCTCAAGCAGGGCATGATGACGCTGTCGCCGGCGGTCCTCGGACAGCCGAACCTGATCTTCAAGACGCTGCTGATCATCTTCCAGCCCTGGGTGTTCTTCGGACTGGCGACGTTCGTCATTTCGATGGCCTCGCACATGTTCGTCCTGTCCAAGGTCGATCTGAGCTTTGCCTATCCGTTCCTGTCGCTCGCCTATGTGGCGGTGGCGGTTCTGGCCTGGCAGCTCTTCGGCGAGGATCTGGGCGCCTACAAGATCGCCGGCATCGCTTTCATCTGCGTCGGCACGGTCCTCGTCGCGCAATCGGGTTCGCCGCTGTCGGACACGCCGCGCACGACCCATTCCTCACCCGCAACCGCCATTACGGACGAAGCACAGTCATGAAACATGTGATCTTCGGCGGCGACGGTTTCGTCGGCCGCTTTCTCGCCAAGGATCTCGCCGAACGCGGCGAAAAGGTACTGGTCGCCGACATCAACAAATCGGACCTGCCGCACTACGCCACCGTCGATCACGTACACTGCGACGTGACCAATTCGGCGTCCGTCTCCGGCGTGCCGGTCGATGGCGACGACATGGTCTACAACCTGTCGGCGATGATGCTGTCGCCGATCCAGAAGCGCATCGACCGCTATCCGTTCTTCTATCCGGTCAACACGTTCGGCGCCGCCAACATCATGGCGCACACCGCTGCATCGGGCGCGTCCCAACTCGTCCAGTACACGACCGACATGGTCTACGGCAAAACGGTCAAGACGCCGCAGGACGAGAGCCATCCGATATCGCCGCTCGGCCATTATGGCGGTTCGAAAGCCGAGACCGAAGCGATCGCCGACGATTGGCGCATGCGCGGCCTGAAGATCACCATCGTGCGGCCGCGCCTGATCATCGGGCCCGGGCGCCTCGGCATTCTGGGCAAGCTGTTCAAGCTGATCGACATGAACCTGCCGGTGCCGATGATCGGCGCGGGCAAGAACCCCTACCAGTTCATCTCGGTCTATGACTGCGCCGAGGTGGCGCGCCTTGCCTGGGAACATGGCGTGCCCAACAAGGCCTACAATCTGGGGTCGGACAATCCGCCGCCGGTCAGGAAGCTCTTGGGCGACCTGATCCGCTCGGCCGGTTCGAAATCCATCCTGCTGCCGACGCCCGGCTTTGCCGTCAAATGGACGCTTGCCGCGCTCGACCAGCTGAACATGCCGCTCATGGACCCCGAGCAATATCTGATCGCCGACGAATATTGCGTGCGCGACACGGAGGCGGCCAAGCGCGATTTTGGCTGGGCGCCGAAATATCGCGACGAGGACATGTTGCAGGCGGCCTATGCGGAATACCGCAAGGCCAGGGACAGCGGCCTTGCGGTCGGCAATTCGACCGTCGTGGCGGCAGAGTGAGGACACCGAAAATGCTTGATTTCCTGACCAAGAAAAAACCGGTCGTCGAGGCGCCCGCCATGCAGACGCCGATGCCGGAAGGCGCCGCACACGCACAATTGGACAAGCCGGACCTGATGTCGGTGGCCGACGCCAAGGCGATGGGCGTTCCGGCGATGACCGAACTGTTCAAGGCGCATCTGAACCCCGGCCAGCTTCACTTCATGAAGCTGCTGGGTTTTCACAAGATCAAGATCGAGAGCGCCGAGGGGATGTATTACACCGACCAGAACGGTCGGAAGATCCTCGACTTCTTCGGAGGTTTTGGCTCTCTCGCGCTCGGCCATAATCATCCGCGCATCCTCGAAACCCGCAAGGTGTTCCAGGAGGAAAAGCGCCACGAGATCGCCATGGCGTTCATGTCGCAATATGCGGCGGCGCTGGCGCACAACATCGCGGCCTGCTCGCCCGAAGACCTCGACATGGTGTTTCTGGGATCGTCCGGTTCCGAGGCGATGGAAGCGGCGCTGAAGGTTGCCGAGCGCGCCGCCGGCCCTGAGCGTCCGCTCGTCGTCTATGCGGAGAATTCGTTCCACGGCAAGACCAAGGGTGTCCTGTCGATCACCGACGGGCCGCTCTACCGGGGCGAGTTCAAACTGCTCGACAATGGTGTGAAAGTTCCGTTCGGCGACATCGAAGCGGTCGAAGCCGCGTTCAAGGCGCATCCGGAGATCGGTGTGATCTGCCTTGAGACGGTGCAGGGCGGCGGCGGCATCATCGGCGCCGACAGCGCCTTTTGGCACAAGCTGCGCGATCTGTGCGACGAACATGACGTCATCTGGGTGGCCGACGAAGTGCAATGCGGGCTTGGCCGCACCGGCCGGTTCTACGCGTTCGAGCATCACGGCGTCGTTCCCGACGTCACGGCGCTTGCCAAATCGCTGGGCGGCGGCAAGTGCGCCATGGCGGCGATGATCGCCCGGCGCGACATCTACATGAAGGCCTACGGCACGCCGAAGACGGCGATGATCCACGCCCAGGCCACCTTCGGCGGCATCGGCGAAGCGTCGGTCACCGCGCTCGAGACGATCAACGTCCTCTATGAGGAAGGCCTGATCGACAATGCGGCCGACACGGGCGCCTATCTGATCTCCGAACTCGAACGGCTGCAGGCCAAATATCCGCAGATCATCAAGGATGTGCGCGGCCAGGGCTTGATGGTGGGCCTGGAATTCCACGATTTTTCGCAGACGCTGCCTGCGGTGCTGAGGCCGGCCGTGGCGATGCTGGACGACAAGCTGAAGGGCTCGCTTTCGGGCTTTATCGGTGCGCTTTTGCTGCGCGATCACGACATTCTGGTCGCCTTCACCGAATACAACCGCAACGTCATCCGGCTGGAGCCGCCGCTCATCTGCGAGCGCAGCCACGTCGACCGGTTCATCGCCGGGTTCGACGCGCTGCTCGGACGCGGAATCGTCGCCATCGTGCGCGATTTCGTCAAAAGCCAGGTGAGCTGACACAGCCCTGTCGGCAAAGGACCCCGAACGCCTGCCCTTTGCGCCGCCAGCCCGGCGCAAGGGGCATCGTGTTTGATCAGATGACGCAACGGAACAAGCGTCGTGATCGAGGACATCAACATCCGCATTCTGGCGACCGGCGAATGGCTGGCCCGGCGGCTAGCGCCGTTTGCCGGCACGTTGGGTCTTGTGCTGCTGCTGGCGCTGGCCGCCACGATCGCCGCCGCCGGCTGGGTTTTTCCCATCTACAATTGGGACATGTTCGCCTATCTGGCCGCCGCGCATGAAGCGCCCGGCATTTCGGTCGAAGCGCTGCATCGGCATGCCTATGAGACGATGCGACAGAACGCGCCGGCGGGTGACTTCATTGTCCTGACCCAGGACCGCGACTATCGCGTGCGCCAATATGCCGACCCGGAAGCCTTCTTCACCATGCTCGGCTTTTACCGGGTGAAGTTCCTCTATGTGGAGCTGCTGGGCTGGCTTTCGGATTTCGTCGATCCGTACATTGCCGTGCGGCTTCTGTCGGTCGTCCCGGCGGCACTGACGGTCGGGCTGGTGGCATGGTGGCTGGCGCGGGAGCGGGCGCTTCATCTGGCGCCGCTGGCGATTGCCCTGCTTCTGGTCTGCGCCTTCGGCGAGCGCGCCCGCTCGGGAACGCCCGATGCGCTGTCGACCATGCTGTTCGTTGCGGCCATGCTGGCCTTCATGGCCAGGCGCGAAGCGCTGGTGGCGATTCTCCTTTTCACCGCTTTTCTGGCGCGTCCCGACCATGCGGCCTATATCGGCGTTCTGTGGTTCGTTTCGGTCTTCACGCGAACCTTTTCCTGGGGCGCGTTCGTCGCGTTTGCCGCCGCCGCGATCGTCTATGTTCCGATGACGCAGGCCGGCGGCCATCCGGGCTGGTGGGTCCATTTCTGGTTCACCCATGTCGAGTTCGTGCCGACTCTGGAAGGGTTCGATCCGGACTTTTCGCTGGCCGTCTATGCCTATGCGGTGGTGCGCGTCATCGTCCGCTCACTGGTCGAGGAAACCTGGCTGGCCGTTCTGCTGCTGGGTTGCTTTGCATGGTGGCAGATGACGCTGCGCGGCTTCGGCTTCTCGCGGCGCGAGACGACGGTTCTCGTCGCGACGCTTCTGGCGATGGGCGCCAAGATGGTGGTGTTCCCGCTGCACGAAACGCGGTTCCATCTGCCCTATCTGATCGTGTTCGGCCTGGTGCTGATCTGCGCGCTGCGCGATCTGCGTTTCCTGCCCGGCCCCCGCGACATCAGCCGCCAAGCCGGGCCGCGATCTGCGGCCTGACATAGGCCGCATAGCAATCGGTCAGCCGGACCTTGACGTGGCCGGTCAGCGCCGGCGCATAGATACCGTAGAGCTGGCGGCCATTGTCCCGATAGGGGCATTGCGGTTCCAGCACGATGTCGGCGTCGGCGACCGCGTCGTAGACGTCCGCGTCCGGCTTGGGCACGGCGCGATAGGGATCGGCGCCGATGGCGATGTGGCGCGGGCCGGACTTGCCGAGAAGCCACGGGAACGGGTTGGCGAAGTCGAGCGTCATGATCGTCTCGTATCGCAGGCCGGCGGCTTCGAGACGCTTGAGTTCGCCGACCAGTTCGTCGGCGTCCTTCATCAGGCCGATCTGGAAATCGTGTTCGGAGTACAGCACGAAAGCGGGCAGTTCGCGGCGCATGGCGATCGCGCGAGTCGCCTCCGGGTATTCGATGTAGTGGGCGCGCATGCGCTCGTAGCGCTCCAGCTTGCGCGGCCGGACCGTTACCTGCCCCATCGCGCCGAGGTTTTCATGTTCCAGCGGCACCTGCCGGATCATCGCCAGATTGGCCCTGGTCGCGTGCTGGATGGTCTGGACCGCCGGCGGCAGGACCGTACAGGCGGCCACAAGCGCGGCGGCCGCCTTGGCGCCGTTGCTGCCGTCCGCCGCGAACATGCGCGCAAGCGCGAGGATGGCGACCGGCCACAGAGCGATGTGCTCCTGGCTGCCGGTGTTCTGGCTTTCAAAGAAGATGCCGCCGGCAAGGGCGGCGCCGAGCCAGATGGACGGATGGTCGCAGACCGCGCGCCAGAGCGGCTGACCTGCAGCAGTACGGGCGGGAAGTACGACGATCAGAAGCGCGCCCAGAAGCCCGGCGAAGATGACCGTGCCGCCGGTGCGCGATGCGCCCTGGATCAGCCGCGAGGCAAGGCTGGAATCATTGATGTCCAAAAGCGCGACGATGTCGGCCAGATAGGCCGAGATCATGCCCGTCGCCAGTTCGAGACCGCCCAGCGCGGCGGCGAAGATGACGGCGCTGGCGATAGCGCCGAAAAGCCGGATTCGGCCGGCCGCCAGGGCGGCCAGACACAGCAGCCCCGCCGCCACGAAACCGGTGATCTTGACCAGGAACAGCACCAGCATCAGCGCTGCGACCAGGGCGACAAGAAGCGAGCGGTTGCGCACAAACATCAGCGCCGCCGCCAGAACGTAGAGAAGTTGGCTGGCATGGCGGTTGTAGATGCCGAAACCGTCCGAGCCGGGATAATTGTAATATTCGGTGGTGTTGAACGGCAGCAGCGTGAACAGCGCGAAGGGCACCGCCAGCGCCAGCGCGATGAGCGGGTTGCGGCGCGCCACGTCCCAAAGGATGAGCGCCATCAGCGGAATGGTGACGATCGCGATCGACCAGTTGGCGGCGTACATGGGTTGCGCGTCGGCAAACAGCGCCATCGTCCAGGTGCTCAGATAATATTCGAGCGGGCCGACGGGCGTGAAGAAATCGACATTGGGCATTTGGCCCTGGCCAAGGCGATTGGCGGCATCGAGATAGAGGAAACTGTCCCAGTACATCGAGCCGAGCGGCGCGCGCAGCGGCAGCAGCAGACCGGCGGCGATCAGCGCGACGAGAGCGCCCATGACCAGCCAGACAAGACCGGCCAGCCCGAGACGGGGCATTGCAGCGGATTGATCGAGCGTGGTGACACTCATGGGCAGGCACTCTTGCAAGACGGCACTTGACGCACGCGCGCGTCGTCGGCCCATCATAGCGTGCCGGCCTGCCCGGCAGGTTAATGCCGGCCGTTCAATTGTCGTTAAGGTTACGGCCGTTCCGTTGCGTCACGAGCGCGGTTTGAGGTTCTCGGGGTCGTAGAGCGGCGCATAGCCGATGCCGGCAACCTCGACGGGAAACCGCTCGCCGAAATATTCGATCATCAGCCCGTTGCCCTTCTTGGCGCGGTCGTGCGGCAGGTAGGCCAGCGCGATGTTCTTGCCGATCGAGGGGCCATAGGCGATCGAGGTCGTGAAGGATCGCCGCCCCAGCTCGTCGATGAGTACTTCGCCGGTGGCCTCATCCATCACCGGGCAGATGCCGACCGGATAGCGGGCGACGCCGTGCGAATCCACATTGTCGGTCATGACCAGCGTGCACAGCGTCGCCGGCTGGTGGTTGCGGGCGCGCTGCTCGAGATAGGCGGCCTTGCCGCGGAAATCGGCCTGTTTGACCTTCGGGCGGGCAAGATCGGCTTCGAGCAGATTGTATTCGGTCAGAAGGTCGGCGTTCTGAAGGCGCAGGCTCTTTTCCATGCGCCGCGAGTTTGCATAGGTCTCGACGCCGAACGCCATGACGCCCAGGTCGCGGATCGCGTCCCAGACGGCCAGCCCGTCCTCGTAGCGCATGTGCAGTTCCCAGCCCTGCTCGCCGACATAAGAGATGCGGAAGGCCGTCACCGCCTTGCCGGCGATCTCGATCTGCCTGAGCGTGGCGAACGGGAAGTTCTCGTGCTCCAGCGTGTCCGGGTCGGCGACCAGCTTCTGCAGCGTGGCGCGCGCGTTCGGCCCCCAAAGGCCGATGGTGGTGAAGTCCTCGGTCACATCGGTGATGGCGACATCGAACCCCATGTCGGCGGCGACACGTTTCATGAAGTTGAAATCGCGCGGGCCGGCATCGGCGCCGTCGATGACACGGCAGCGGTCTTGCATGCGGATGACGGTCAGGTCCGCGCGCACGCCGCCATCGTCTTCGAGGAAATGGGTGTAGATGCCCTTGCCGACCATGTTCTCGCCGCCGATCTTGGCGACGCACAGCCATTCCATCAGGTCCACATGGCCGGGTCCTTCGACATCGTAGATGGCGAAATGCGACAGGTTCACCATGCCGACATTGTCGCTCATCTCGAGATGCTCGGCATTGGAGACGCGCCAGAAGTGGCGGTTGTCCCATTCGTCTTGGCGGACCGGAACCCTGTCGCCCCATTTGTCGAGCAGATGCTCGTTGGCCGCATAGCCATGGGCGCGCTCCCAGCCGCCCAGTTCCATGAAATGGCCGCCCAGTTCCACTTCGCGCTCGTAAAAAGGCGAGCGCCGGATGTTGCGGCCCTTGGAGAAGGGTTCGCGCGGGTGGACGGCCGGATTGTAGACCTTCATCGCGGTTTCGGTGCAGCGGTCGCGGATGAAGCCTTCTTCGGTCTGGTGCGGATAGAAGCGGGCATAATCTGCGGCGTGGATGTCGATCGGTGTGCGGCCGTCGGTCATCCAGTCGGCGATCAGCTTGCCGACACCGGGGCCGTCCTTGACCCAAATGGCGACGGCGTACCATAGGCCGCGCACCTTCTGGCTTTCGCCCAGCGACGCGCCGCCATCGGTCGTCACCTGCAAAAGCCCGTTGAAGGAGCGCTTTTCCTCATAGCCGAGCTTGGCGAGGATCGGGGTCAGCTCCATCGCCTTTTCGAGCGGCTCGATGACCTGCTCCATCTCCAGATCGCGCTGGGAGGGGGACAGGCGCGCCTGTTCCTTCTCAAGGATGTCGCGCGGATGGACCAGGCGCGGCTCGGTTTCCTCGTAATATCCCCATTCGATCATCCCGCCCTCGGTCGACTTGGGATCGCCCGTGTCGCGCATATAGGCCGAATTGCCCTGGTCGCGCAGCAGCGGCCAGCCGATCTCCTTGCCGGTGCCGGCGAACTCGTCGTAAGGCCCGAACCACAGGAGCGGGTGGTCGATGGGCATCACCGGCAGGTCCTCGCCCGCCATTTCGGCGATCAGCCGGCCCCAGAGACCGGCGCAGACGATCACATGGTTTGCCCTGATCGTGCCGCGGCGCGTGACGACGCCGGCAATGCGGCCGTCCTCGATAACCAGATCGGTGGCCGGCAGGTTGGCGAACGTCGTCAGCTTGCCGCTCTTTTCGGCGTTCTCGACGAGTTCGCCGGTAACGACCTGGCTGCGTGGCGTGACGAGACCCGCATCGGGGTCCCAAAGCGCGCCCTGGATCATCTCCTCTTCGAGAAGCGGGAATTTCGCCTTGGCCTCGGCGGCCGAGATCATCGTCGCGCGGGTGCCGAACGCCTTGCCCGAGGCGACCTTGCGCTTGAGCTCGGCCATGCGTTCGTCGTCGCCGACCCGCGCCACTTCGAGCCCGCCGACGCGCGCGTAGCGGCCCATCTTCTCGTAGAAATCGATCGAATAGGCCGTCGTCCAGCAGGAGAGCTGGTCGTGGCTGGTCGCATAGCAGAAGTCCGAGGCGTGCGACGTCGAGCCGATATCGGTGGGCACGGCCGATTTGTCGATGCCGACGATGCCGTCCCAGCCGCGTTCGATCAGATGGTGGGCGACCGAGGCGCCGACAATGCCGCCAATACCGATGATGACGATTTTGGCCTGTTCGGGAAAGGCTGCCATGGCTCGGTCTCCGCGCATCGTTTGCATCCGGGCTCATGGCCGGACCGCTTCATTCCAGCCTTATCGGAAATGCCGCGTCAACGCCCTGTCCTGCCTGCGACGGAGAGATGTCGGGCGCGCGGCCAAAAAGCCGTCAAGCCCCGTGGCGGCGAAAGCGCCTCGCCATATCGTTACCGCGATTGGCTTCTTCAATGATGGCGATGACGTATCATGGGTCCATGAAAGCGTTCCTGTCGCGATTCGTCGCTCTGGCGATGCTGCTGGTTCCGGCGGCCGGTCAGGTTTGGGCGCAGGATCGTCAGGTCGATGTCGAGCTGGTGCTCGCCGTCGATGTCTCCGGTTCGATGCGCGATCACGAACTGGCGCTTCAGCGGCGCGGCTATGCCGAAGCGTTCCGGACCAAGGCGGTCCACGATGCGATCGCCGGCGGGCTGATCGGGGAAGTGGCGGTTACCTATGTGGAATGGGCGCGCGTCGACCTTCAACGCGTCATCGTGCCCTGGACGGTGATCAGCGATGCGCAGGGCGCCAACGCGTTCGCCGACCGTCTCGAACAGGCGCCGATCGCCAACATGCGCAACACGTCGATTACCGGCGCGATCCTCTACGGCATCGCCGCCATCGAGGAGAATGCGTTCGAAGGCCTGCGCCGTGTCATCGATATTTCCGGCGACGGCCCGAACAATCAGGGCGGACGGGTCGATCTGGCGCGCGACGAGGCGGTCGATCGCGGCATCGTCATCAACGGCCTGCCGATCATGGCCGAGCCCTGGATGGGCGGGCTGGGTTTCAACATTTCGGGTCTCGACGTCTACTACCGCGACTGCGTGATCGGCGGGCCGGGCGCGTTCCTGCTGCCGGTCCGGGACTGGGACGAATTTGCCGAGGCGGTGCGCCGCAAGATCGTGCTCGAACTGGCGGGCAAGACGCCGCCCGACGACAAGGCCGTCGTCCGGGCAATGCCGGTCCATCTGGTCAATGACGGCCCGGTCGACTGCACGATCGGCGAACGGCTGCGCGGGATCAGGGAACTGCGGTAGGGCCTCTGAGCCTGCCAAGTGCATTTGCACCGCCGACGATTCCCGTTAAGCGTGCCGGTATGGGAGACGGGCGCGAAATCTTCGGCATTGTCGTCTTGTCGGTTCAGGTCAGCCTGACCGCGTCGCTGATCGGCATGGCGATCGGCGCGCCGCTGGGCGGCTGGATATGCACGCTGCGCGGGCGGGCACGGCGCATCTGGCTGGCCATCTTCTCGGCGCTTCTGGCGGTCCCGACGGTGGTGGTCGGCCTGATCGTCTACATCCTGCTGTCGCGATCGGGCCCGCTGGGCTGGCTCGACATCCTGTTCACCCCGACGGCCATCGTCATCGCCCAGGTCATCATCACGCTGCCGGTGATCACGGTGTTCTCGCACCGGGCATGCGCCGGCCAATGGGCCGAGCATGGCGACCAGATCCGCCTCGACATCAGGGCGCGCTGGCGTCAGGTGACCGAACTGATGCGCATGGCGCGGGCCGGGCTGGTCACCGCCTTTCTGGTGGCGTTCGGCCGGGCGATCTCGGAAGTGGGCGCGGTGATGATCGTCGGCGGCAACATTCGCGGATCGACCCGCGTGATGACGACGGCGATCACGCTCGAAACCCGGCAGGGCAATTTCAACGTCGCCGTGGCGCTGGGCGTGATTTTGGTTGCGATTTCGTTTCTTGTCACGGTCCTGACATGGTGGGTGACACGCGAGCGCGGGCAGCGGACCAATACCGCATGAACCCGGGCGAAGCGGTCAGCCCGCCTCTTCGTCGCCGGCGATGAAGAAGAGCTGCTGGCCATCGACGGTGTAGGCCCGGATCGCATCGCGGCCGGTCTCGCTGGTCAGCCATTCGTGCCATCGGGTGGCCCATCTGGTTTCGTCGGCGGGAACCGCTTCGTTGGTAACGACGATCGAGGCATAGGGATTGAACAGGGGCGGGTCTTCCTCGAAGACGATCACATGACCGTCCTTGCGGCCGAACTTCACCCAGGTCGCCCGGTCGGTCATGGTGTAGCCGCCCATCTGCGTGGTCGTCAGGATGGTCTGGCCCATGCCGGCACCCGCCTCGCGATACCAGGCGCCGAACGTGGCCGGATCGAGCGCCGCCTCGGCCCACAGGCGCAGTTCCTTGCGGTGGGTGCCGCTGTCGTCGCCGCGGGAGACGAACACCGCGCCGCTGTCGGCAATCCTCGTCATGGCCTGCGCCGTGTCCGACGCTCCGGCCAGATCGGCGGGGTCGTCCCGAGGGCCGATGATGACGAAATCATTGTACATGACGTCGCGGCGGTCGGAGCCGTGACCGGCGGCGACGAACGTGTCCTCGCCGATCCGGTCGTGAACCAGGATGGCGGCGGCATCGCCGCGCCGGCCCATCTCAAGCGCCTGCCCGGTGCCGACCGCGACGACATCGATGGCAATGCCCGTTTCGGCTGCAAATTGCGGGATGATCGCATCCAGAAGGCCGGAATTCTCGGTCGAAGTGGTGGTGGCCAGAAGGAAACGCTTCTCCGCCGCGTTGGCGGGGGCGATGGCGAACAGCGCCAGAAGAAGGACGGCGGCGAAACGCAGATATGCGGACATCATCGCTCCGGGGGTCGGGACCGTGGATCAGGCGACGAGCAGTTGCTTGCGCTCGGCCCGTTCCTGTTGCGGCGACTTGGCATAAAGTTCGCGATAGCACTTTGAGAAATGCGACGCGGAGACGAAACCGCAGGCAATCGCCACCTCGACGACGGGCATTGTCGACTGGACCAGGAGATGGCGGGCGCGATCGAGCCGTATTTCCAGATAATAGCGCGCGGGCGAACGGCCCATCTCCTGCCGGAAAAGCCGTTCGATCTGCCGGCGCGACAGGCCGACATGGTCGGCGATCTCCAGAAGCGACAGCGGCTCGGAGAGATTGGCTTCCATCAGTTCGATGATGGACAGGACGCGCGCGTTCTGCACGCCGAGCCGGGCGCGCAGCGGCAGGCGCTGGCGATCGGTTGCCGCGCGCACGCGGTCGGTCAGCATCTGTTCGCAGACGCGGTTGACCAGATCGTCGTCGAAATCCTCGGCGATCAGCGACAGCATCATGTCCAGAGCGGCGGTGCCTCCGGCGCAGGTGTAGATGTTGCCGTCGACCTCGAACAGGTCGGCATAGACCTCGGCCTTGGGGAATTTTTCCGAAAAACCCGGAAGGTTCTCCCAGTGAATGGCGCAGCGGCGCCCGCTGAGCAGCCCGGCGGACGCGATCACGTGGGCGCCGGTGCAAAGGCCGCCGACGCCGATGCCTCGCGCATGCATCTCGCGCACGATGCCCGTCGCCGCCTTGGTGGTGTGGCTTTCCACATTGACGCCGCCGCAAACCAGGAACAGCGACGCCCGGTCGGGTTTGGAGATCATGCGCCGCTCGTCCTCGATGGCGGCGTGCACGGACACCTGGACGCCGTTCGAAGCGGTGACCGGTTCGCCTGTCTCGCTCGCCAGTCGCCACACATAGGCGTCATAGCCCAGCATGCGGTTGGCCGAGCGCAATGCCTCGACGGCCGACGTGAAGGCGATCATCGTGAATTCCGGCACGAGGAAGAACACGATGGTGCGCGTCGGCGCCCGTGTGCCCGGCTTGCTTTCGTCCATGACCCGGCTCCCATCAGGCCGCACGCGCAGGGCGTACGTGGACAATGTCATCTGGCCGACACACAATCAGCCACCGGCGCGCCGCGCAACGTTTTTTCACGCCGAAGCGCGCGCGATGCGGTCCACCAGCGCGCAGAGCGTATCGGCGTGGAAGGTGAATCGGCCGGTATCGACCGGCTCGGGCGAGGCGTCAGCGCCCCACTCGGCCGGACGCGGCACAAAGGCGGTGGCGAGCCCGCACGCGGCGGCCGCGTCCAGATCGTCGTCATGGCAGGCCACCATCACCGTTTCGGCCGGGCTTGTCCCCAGCGCCGCGCAGGATTTGAGATAGACGGCCGGTTCGGGCTTGAAGGTCCGCGCCAGTTCGGCGCCCGCAATCGTCGTCCATGTCAGGCCGGCATGATCGGCAAGGCGCGCCATCATCGCCCGTGATCCGTTCGAGCAGGCGGCAACCGGCATCACGCTTGCCAGTCTTCGCAGGCTTTCCGCTGTGTCCGGCCATGCGGGCAGGGCATCCCATGCCGCGTTGAGGGCGGCGCGGTCGCCGGCATCGACATGATGCGACAGGTTCATCTCGTCCAGCACGTCGTCGAGTGTTTCGATCTGGATCGCGTCGAGCGGGCGGTAGGGGTCGCGCCCGGAGCGGACGCGGTCCATCGATGGCTGATAGCGCCGCCGCCAGCCTTCGGCGATGGCGCGTCCCGCGCCGGTATCGAGGCCCTTTTCGGCGAGCATGCGTTCGGCAGCGGTTCGCATGCCGGTATGCCAGTCCACACAGGTGCCGTAGACATCGAAAAGCGCAGCCCTGATCATGATGTGTCAAGGCATGCGGAAGCCGGCCGCGTCAAGCCCGACGCGACCGGCTGTGAGCGGCGATCATGGTCCCGTCAGACGAACAGGCCGTAGCGCGAGCCGGCGCGCGCAGCGGTCTCGCCGGGCATGGTGCGGCCCAGGCGATTGCGTTCGAACGCGGTGGTCAGGTTTGCGCCGTTGGTGGGAGCGTAGGCGGTCAGGGTGCCGACGCGGAAGAATTTCGCAAAAATGGACATTTCATCACTCCATGCGGTTTGCCATTTCACACGGAGCAGCCTTGGCGCGACCGGACGGTTCCGACGACGGTTTGGACCCGTCGTTTGGCAGGAACCCGCCGGCTATTATCAGGACGCTTGTCGGGCGGTTGGGTCCGACCCGATATCGACGTCCCCGTTGGGGCGGCTCATGGCCCGCATATGGGCCTTGTGTGACGGAATTGCGATGACAAATGCGAAGTCGGATATGAATTTTGCGCCACCCGAACGCCGCCGTTCGGCAAGGGTAAACAGGGCGTTAAGAAACAGCCCCTGAACCTGCCTGGCGCCGGCGCCGTGCCAATGCGGCATTGGCGCCGATGGCGATCAGATAGCAGCCAAGCAGGAACCAGGGCACGCCGGCAAATCCGGTGACGGCGATGATGGCGATCAGAAGCGGCGTTCCGGTCGTGTTGCCCAGATTGCCGGTCTGGGCCAGCCCGCCATTGGCCAGCGCCCGGTCGGCCGTGCCGGCGTTGAGTTGCGGCACAGCGGCGAAGCTGGCGCCCTGCACGAGGCCCAGGCAGGCAAACAGCGCCACCGCCAGCCATGCCGCCGGCCCGGCAACAGCGAAAAGCGCGCCGAAGACCGCCGCCGCCACGAAGCCGATCTGAACCACGGTGGTGGCCGGCACGAAACGCAGCAGGAAGACGCCCAGCGTCATCGAGGAGACGATGCTGGCAAGCGGCATCAGCGCCGTCGCAAGGACGCGCTGCTCAGCATCGATGAATGGCGGCAGAACGGCGAGCAGGGCCACAAAGGTCAGTGTGTAGAACACCCAGCCGATCGCCGGCGCGCCGATCGTCGGCGATGTGTAGATGTCGATGTGACGGGCAATGAGTTGGCGCGGGCCGAGCGGCGGCGCGGCCACGGCGAGCGGGGCAGGGCGCGGCAGCACGAGGGCCAGCAGCACGGCGAAGACGGCCATATAGACGCCGTGCGCCAAAAAGACCGCACCCGGACCGCCGGCGCTCACAAGGGCGGGCGCGATGAGCGCGGCGGCTGCGAATGCGACACCGAAGAACGTGCCCCACAACGTCAGTGCCGCGCCCTGATGCCGGGCCGGCGTGATCTGCGCGATCAATGTCGGCGTGGCGACGACGATGGCGAGGTGCGACAGGCCCTCCACGAACCGGATCGCCAGCATCCATGAAAAGGGCGGCATAGTGGCCTGGATGAAGGAAACGACAGCGCCGAGCACGATCCCGGTCAGGAGCAGCCGCCGCAGCCCGATGCGGATGGCAAGGACACCGGCGACGAGCCCCAGCACGATTCCCATCAGCGCGATCAGCGAGACCAGAAAGCCCGAGGCCACGCCGGTCTCGCCATAATGGTCCTGAAGCGCGGGCAGGATCACGGCCATCTTGGCGAACTGGGCCGCGCAGCCAAGGCCGGCCAGCCAGAGCGCGAGAACCAGAAACAGGGGCGATGAGAACAGTCGGCGCATCGGCCTGCCCTAGCCGCTGAAACCCAATCGGCGAAACGAATTTTTCTGAACCATTTGATCCATGGCGCGTTGGCCGTGGCGGTAAAGGTCTGCCGCATTTATCGGCTTTTGCATCGGGCCAAGGCTTGGTTATGGTGCGGGGCGCGGAGAGGGACGTCATAGCTGTTGAACACGCCGAGCTTCACCATCGGGATCGAGGAAGAGTATCTGCTGGTCGATGCGGATACGCTGACACTGGCCGAAGCGCCCGATGCGCTGATGGACGTGCTCCAGAAGGACCTGCAAAAGCAGGTCAGCCCGGAATATCTTCAGTGCCAGGTGGAAGTGGGCACGCGTGTCTGCGGGACCGCCGGCGAGGCGCGCGACGACCTGCGCCGCCTGCGCAGCACGGTGGCGCGGCGGGCGGCCGAGTTCAATCGGGTGCCGATTGCGGTCTCCTGCCATCCCTCTGCGGAGTGGAACAAGCAGCACCACACGGACAAGGAGCGCTACAACGATCTGCGCGTCGAGATGGCGGCGATGGCCCGCCGGCTGCTGATCTGCGGCATGCATGTGCATGTGGGCATCGACGACGATGCGCTGCGCGTCGATCTGATGGCGCAGCTTTGCTATTTCCTGCCGCACCTTCTTGCGCTGTCGACCTCGTCGCCCTTCTGGCAGGGGCAGGATACGGGCCTTGCCTCCTACCGGCTCGGGGTCTTCGACAATCTGCCGCGCACCGGCCTGCCGCCGCATTTCGGCAGTTTCGGCGAATATGAGCGCACCACCGGCGTTCTGATCAAGGCGGGCCTGATCGAGGACACATCGAAGGTCTGGTGGGATCTGCGGCCCTCATGCCGTTTTCCCACGTTGGAAACGCGCATTTGCGACATGTCGCCAAGGCTTGACCACACGATCGCGATCGCAGCGCTCGTGCAGGCGATCACGCGCATGCTTTGGCGGCTGCGCCAGCAGAACATGCGCTGGCGGGTCTATGACCGGTTCCTGATCAGCGAAAACCGCTGGCGGGCGCAGCGTTACGGCATCACCGAAGGGCTGATCGACTATGGCAAGGGCGAGGTTGTGCCCTGCGCACAATTGCTCGACGAGCTGATCGACCTGGTCACGCCGGACCTGGCCGTGCTCGGCACGATGCGGCAGATGGACGTGTTGCGCGACATCATGCTGACCGGCACCAGCGCCTCGCGCCAGCGTGCCGCGCGTGAACAGGCCCGGTCCGACGATCCCGACGCGATCACCCGCGCCGTCGTCACGCATCTGATCGAGGAATTCCACGCGGACTTGTGAAGGCCATCACCCCCGCCGGCGTCGGCCGCCGCGGCGGCGCGGCGTGTTGCCGCCCGGCTCGTCATTGGCCGCCTGCGGCTTTTTCGCCGGCAGCTTGACGGCCTGGGACAGGCGCGGAAACGCATCTTGCTTGTTGGGCAGGGCCATGGCGGCGACGAAATGGTCCTGGAACTTCGCCTCCAGCGNTGCGCGCGCCGGTGCCCGCCGCGTTGCCGACCGCCTTGACGTTTTCGAGATCGCAATCGGGGATCAGGCCGAGCACCATCGCATATTTCGGGTCGATGAAAGTGCCGAACGCGCCGGCAAAGCGGATCCGGTCGATGGTGGTCAGCCCCATCCTGTCCATCAGAAGCTTGATGCCGGCATAAAGCGCCGCCTTGGCGAGCTGGATGGCGCGAATGTCGTTCTGGGTCACGGTGATCGTCTGCGCGCCCTCGTGCAGCACGTAGGAGAAGGTGCGGCCGTCGGCGATGATGCGCGGCGATTTGGGCGCCAGCGTGCCGTCGATGACGCCATCCTCGGAGATGATGCCCGCAAGGAACATCTCGGCGACGACCTCGATGATGCCCGAGCCGCAAATGCCGGTGACGCCGGAGGTTTCGGCGGCGTCGGCAAAGCCGGGCTCGTCGGACCAGACATCGACGCCGATGACGCGGAAGCGCGGCTCGAAGGTCACCGGATCGATGCGGACGCGCTCGATGGCGCCGGGCGCGGCGCGCTGGCCGGACGAGATCTCCGCGCCCTCGAACGCAGGGCCGGTGGGGGAGGAGGCGGCGACCGTGTGGTCCTTGTTGCCGAGCACGATCTCGGCATTGGTGCCGACATCGACCAGCAGCATGATGTCGTCGGAGCGATGCGGACCTTCCGAGAGGGTGGCCGCGGCAGCGTCGGCGCCGACATGGCCGGCGATGCAGGGCAGCATGTAGAGCCGGGCGCCTTCGCCCAGATCGAGCCCGTTGGCGCGGGCCGGCATCGCGACCGCATCGGAAACGGCCAGCGCGAAGGGCGCACCGCCCAGTTCGGTCGGATCGATGCCGAGGAACAGATGATGCATGATCGGATTGCCGACGAACACCGCATCGAGAATGTCGGCCCGGTCGATTCCCGATGTCTCGACCGTTTCGGCGACCAGTTCGTTGACCGCGTCGCGCACGGCCTTGGTCATCGCTTCACGGCCGTCCGGGTTCATCATCACGTAGGAGACGCGGCTCATCAGGTCCTCGCCGAAGCGGATCTGCGGGTTTGACGTTCCCGATGAGGCAATCGTCAGCCCCGAGAGCAGCGAGACCAGATGCAGTGCGATGGTCGTCGAGCCGATGTCGCAGGCAATGCCGTAGGCTTCGTTCTTCAACCCGGGATAGACGGCCACGAGGGTAGCCGGGCCGTCCGTTTCGGGCTGGTGGACGGCGGCGGTGACCTGCCACTGGCCCTTGCGCAGGATCGATTGCACCTGCGGTAGCAAATGCGGGTCGGCGTTGAGGGCGTCAAAGCCCCATTGGTCGCGCAGCGCGGCGAACAGCCGGTCGAGATCGCCCAGCGGCTTGTGCATGTCGGGTTCTTCGACCTCGACATAACAGAGCTGGAGCGCGGGATTGCGCGGGAAGACCTTGGTGTCGGCAGCCTTGCGGACGATCTGCGTGTTGACCTGCGCATCGGCGGGCACGTCGATGACAAGATCGCCCTGAACGGTCGCCGAGCAGGACAGGCGCCGGCCGTCCTTCAGGTCGCGCTTTTCGGCATAGCGCTGTTCCTTGGCGCCGAAGGCGGAGATGTGATCGCTTGACGATGTGATGCCGTGCTTGGCGAACCGCCCTTCGGCCACTTCCACCTGGCAGCGCCCGCAAATGCCACGCCCGCCACAGACCGATTCCACATAGACGCCGAGGTCACGCGCGGCGTCGAGCACCGGCGTTCCCTTGGGAAAGCGCCCGCGGCGGCCGGAGGGCATGAACAGGACGAGGGGGTCTTGGGTGGTCACGTGTTAGTTCCCTGTATCGCACCCTCGCCCTTCGAGGCTCGCTGCGCTCGCACCTCAGGATGAGGGTGCTGGCTTCCGAGTTTTTCCTAACCCCGATGTGCTCACATCCCTCCCCCCTCAAGGGGGAGGGAAGAACCGGGTTCACCCCCGCGCACGTGCGGCGCGGCCACCACGACGGCCGCCGGCGCGGGCATTGGTGTTGGCCGCCGAGGCGGAGGCGGGCTTGTTGAACTTGATCCAGTCGCCGCCGCCATCATCGTGATTGAGCAGGAAGTTGGCGGCGCGGATGGCCTCCATCTCCTTGCCCGGGCGGGGCTTGGTCGAGCCGAGGCCGAACAGCCGGACAAAGGTCTCGTCGTCCATGTCCGGCGGCAGAACGATGCCGGCGGCTTCGACTTCGGCCCGCTTTTCGGCGATTTTCGTCGGGCCGACCGGCAGCGCGACGGGGTTCATGATCGCGCTGGTCATGCCGGCGGCGAACGCCATGGGCAGGAACGCGTTGTTGATGCCGTGCCGGTTGGGAAGACCGAACGAGATGTTGGACGCGCCGCAGGTGGTGTTGACGCCCAGTTCCTCGCGCAGGCGGCGCACCAGCGTGAACACCTGATGGCCGGCGGTCGCCATGGCGCCGATCGGCATGACGAGCGGGTCGACGACGATGTCGTGGGCAGGAATGCCGTAATCGGCGGCGCGCTCGACGATTTTCTTGGCAACGGCGAAGCGCACGTCCGGATCCTCGGAAATGCCGGTGTCGTCGTTGGAGATCGCAACGACCGGCACATCGTATTTCTTGACCAGCGGCAGGACGAGTTCCAGCCGCTCTTCCTCGCCGGTGACCGAATTGAGAAGCGGGCGGCCCTTGGCGGCCTTCAGACCGTTTTCCAGCGCGCCGGGCACCGAGGAATCGATGCACAAGGGGCAGTCGGTGACGTTCTGGACGACCTCGATGAGCTTGGGCATCAGCATCGGTTCGACGAAATTGTTGTCGGCGTAGCGCGGGTCCTCGGCCATCTTGCCGGAGAAGACCGCGCCGGAATTGATGTCGAGCACGGTTGCACCCGCTGCCACCTGCGCAATCGCATCGGCTTCCACGCGCGAAAAGTCGTCGCGCTCCAGCTCCTCATTGAGCACCTTGCGGCCGGTCGGATTGATCCGCTCGCCGATCACGCAAAAGGGCTGGTCGAAGCCGATGATGGTTTCCTTGGTCGCGGAGGCGACAACGGTGCGTGTCATGATGATGTGAGTCCCAACGCGTGACGTTTGTCAGTGGCCGTTCGATTGAACATGAGGATATAAAGATGTCTTTATATCCCATGAGCCGCGCTGATCAAGCCACTCTGCGGCTTTTTTGATGCCGCCGAACGGAAAAACGTGGATCTGGCGGATGGCGCCGGTGGGATTGTCGTGCCAGGCCCGTTCGATCGGGCCGACGACGCTTTCGGGCGAATGGGAGGTGGCCAGCGTGGCGATCGAGCGCGTGTTGCGCTTGAAGAAGCTCAGCGAATTGCCGACGCCGCACATGGCGGCGAACTTGATCAGCGTTGTTACCTTGGCCGGCCCGGCGACGCCCAGATGCACCGGCATGTCGATGCCATTGTCACGCAAGCCGTTGGCCCAGCGCGCAAATCTCTCGCCATCGAAGCCGAACTGGGTGACGATGCGCATCCGCGCGCCGGTGCGCTCGCCGAAATTCTTCTTCAGGCGCAGCGCTTCCAGCGCCACCTGTTCGTTGAAATCGGGCGATCCTTCGGGATGGCCGGCTATGCCGATATCGGTGATGCCGTTGGCGTCGAAAATGCCGGTCTCCAGCACTTCCATCGTCGAGGTGAAGGCGCCTGCAG
Source organism: Oceaniradius stylonematis (assembly GCF_003149475.2). GTDB lineage: Bacteria > Pseudomonadota > Alphaproteobacteria > Rhizobiales > Rhizobiaceae > Roseitalea > Roseitalea stylonematis. Next base: position 151,353 of record NZ_QFWV02000008.1, on the reverse strand, counting down.
GTCTTTCCAGGCCGCCGCCGATCACCAGAATGTCGGTGACGCCCGCTTCGGCGACGGTCGCCCTGACGCGCTCATCGAGCGCGGTGCGGGTGGTCAGCCGGCGCGATGCGAAATGCGGCACCGGCTCGTATCCAAGCTCGCGCACGCGCCGTGCCGCGCGGACGAGCGTGGGAGAGGGGTCGGAGCCGACATCGGTGATGTAGACGCGCGTGCCGGGCGGAAACAGGCCGGGCAGGTCGGCCGATTCGATGGCCTGTTTGGGAGCGACCTCGATCGAGGCGGGTATGCGCGGCTGGTTCATGGCACCGGTTCCGTTGTGCCGCTATGCGGCGTTGTCGGTCTCGAACCCCTCGGCCTTGATCAGGGCCTTCAGACGTTCGGGCGTATAGTCGTCTTCAAGAGTCCTGGCCGCCTTGTCGGCCTCGGCCTCCAGATCGTCGCTGACCTTTTCGGGATCGCCCTTGCGCCACTCGGCGAGATAGGCATCGCTATCCCTTGCGCCGACGCGCATGGCGCACATGTCGATCGCCTCGGTAAAACGCAGCGGCAGTTCGCGCTTCGCGGCGTCGCGCCGTTTCTTCACAATCACCTGGGCAGGAATGTCGCGCCAGTAGACGATGATCCGGTCAGCCAATTCGAAGTCCTTTCAGCGATGACAATGTTGGAGATCACGGTGCGCGGCTTCCTTGCGGGCGACGCGCTCAAATCCAAAAGCGACAGGCTGTCGCACCTACCACACGCCGCGTCGCAGACCCGTGCCGATCCAGCCCCAAAGGGTCGGATGGTAGTATTGCCGCGACGGGCCTGCCGGCTGCGGATCCATCACGCGGCCCGCCAGCGCTTCGTCGACAGCCGCCGCGCAAAGTTCGGCGCATTGCGCTGTGATGACATGCTGGTGCGTGAATATGGTGTCCGAAGGCCCGGGCTCGCAAACCTTCTGGGCGATGACCGCTCCGGTATCGACGCCCGCATCGACGCGGTGAATGGTGCCGCCGTAGAGATCCGGCCGGCCCTCGGCCAGCGCCCAGTAGCCGCCGTTCAGACCGCGATAGTGCGGCGTAATGCCGGCATGGAAGTTGACGACCGGACAGGCGATGGCGTCGAGCGTCGACCGCTTGAGCATCCGGGCGCCGACCAGAAACAAGAGGTCGGGTGCGGCCGCTTCAAGAGCCTGAATGAAGGCGGGATCGTTGCCGGACGGAACAGGGCGCACGTCCAGCGCATCCGGCAGCGTCATCGACACGCCGTACCGGGTTTCGAGTTCGGCGAAGCGGGCGTCGAGTATCTTCTTTGAGAGGCGCGAGCCGACCATGACCGGAAATTGTCCCGCGATCTGGAGCCAGCCCAGTTTGCGGGCGCGGCGCTTGAGGAACGCGCCGCGCGATTCGGGCGGTTCCCTGAAAACGATGAGGTCGCGATAGTGCGCGCGGAGCGCGTTGACGATCATCGCCGGCGCCTGGCCGCCGGCGGTCAGGACGGCGATGGAAGCTGGCATCTAGCCGCCCATCCAGTGCAGGGCAAAAGCGCCTGCCGTGAAAACGACCGTGAAAATGACAAGGATGGATATGGCACCGATAATGATGCCGATCCACAGCCATCTGCCGTCGCGCTCGGACAGCGCCAGCCCGCAAATGGCGCAGGCAAAGGCCGGCAGCCAGTTGCCGAAGGGCACCGGGATGATCACCGCCACGCCCAGGATCAGCGCATAAAGGCCGACGATCCGTTCGGCGGCGCGGTGGCTGGAGAAGGGCCAGCGGCGTGGACGAATCCAGGTTTCGAGCTTTTCGAGAAGCGGAATGACGCGGCGGGTCATCCGGCCGAAGCTCTCATGGCTCATCGAACGCTTCAAAAAGAACTCCGGCAGCCAGACCGTATCGCGGGCGGCGACCATCTGAAGGGCCACCAGGACGATCGGCACGCCCAGAACGACCGTGGAGCCGGGCGGGAAGGGCAGCATGTTGATCACGCATGTGAACACCAGGAAGGTGGCGAACGAACGGTCGGCGAGGGCGTTGCGGATGCAGCGCACCGTCACGTCGCCCTGTTCGCGCGCGGCCAGTTCGCGCAGCACGACGGACAGCGGCCGCGGCCGGTATGGCGGCAGGACCGGCGTATCGACCGCCGCGCCGGCGATGGGGGTCTGATCAAACATCGGCCGTTGGGTCATGGCTGGTTGTTGGCACCATGGGCGTCAATCCCGTTTCGTGCCCCATCATGACACGATTTTCTTTACAGACTTTTGTCTGTCGGCGATGCCGCGGCAACCAGGGCCGGGGCGAGGTCACCATAGCCGGTCAGGCGGCGCTCGAAGGCAAGGCCAAGGCGGTCCGCGGCGTGCCGTGCCTTTTCGGTCAGGTCGGCGTCGTCCGTCTGGGCGATATAGAGCAGCCGGGTGTAATGGGCAAAATACATGTCGCGCAATTCGGGATGCCGGTCGAGACCGAGCGGGCGTATCAGGAACGTGTCGAAATGGCGGGCAAGAAAGTCGGTCATGAAGAAGGTGGTCAGGTAATCGTCTTCATCGGCGTCGGCGAAGGCGGCGTTGCCGATATAGAAGGAAAAGCAATGCGGACCGGCGATCCGCTCGACGCCGTGTCTTTCGCAGACACGGTCGAGGTCGCCGCCGGTGCCGCAATCGGCATAGCCGACGAAGATCTGCTCGAAGCCCTCATTGCGCGCCCTTTGGATCGCCGTATCGACGGCAGGAGCGATGCGCTCGGGATGGTGATGGAAGTCGGCCGGCAGACAGGTCAGCGAGACGTGATCGAGCCCGTTGGCGCGGCACACGTCGAGGATTTCGCGCGCGATCATGCCGCAGCCGATGACGCGGACGGGTTGGGCGGCGGGTTGTCGTTTACTGTTTGGCATCACGGCGCGCGATAGGATTGCGAAACTGTAATCTCCTAGCCGATTGCCGCCTTTGCGTCATCCGGTGTAGGACCGGCGGGCACGGCAAAACGAGAATCAGCGCTTGAAGCACCAGACGATTTCTCCGAACCTGGACAGCGATCCGCGCCTGCCGACAGCGGCGCCGGAACTGACGGTCGTGCTGCCCACCTACAATGAAGCCGAGAACATTCCCGTCATCGTCGGCAAGATCGCCGATGCGATGGGCGGGATCGCGCATGAGGTCATCGTCGTCGACGACGACAGTCCGGACGGGACCGCGGCGGTCACCCGCGCGGTTGCCAAATCGCATCCCCATGTGCGCTGCATCCGCCGGGTCGGACGGCGCGGCCTTTCGGGCGCTTGCCTTGAAGGGATGATGGCGGCCAACGCGCCGGTCGTTGCCGTCATGGATGCGGACATGCAGCATGACGAGACGCGGCTGCCGGTCATGCTTGCCCAGATCGCCGACGGGGCGGATCTGGTGATCGGCTCGCGCTATGTCGACGGAACCCGGGCCGGCGGCGGCTTCCACAAGAAATCGCGGGCCAAGGGCAGCGAGCTTGCCACGTCGCTCGCCAACATGATCACCGGCAGCTACACGACCGACCCGATGAGCGGGTTCTTCATGCTGCGGCGCGACGTCGCCGACACGGTCGCGGGCACGGTGTCGCGCGAGGGGTTCAAGATCCTGTTCGACATTGTCAGCCGCCGCGGCGCAGAGCTGGACATACGCGAGGTGCCGTTCGAGTTCCGCGAACGGGTGGCCGGCGAGAGCAAGCTTGGCTTTCTGGTGACGGTGCAGTTTCTGGGCCTTCTCGTTTCGCGCTATACGGGCGGGCTTGTGCCGGCGCAGTTCCTGCTGTTCGCGCTGGTCGGCACGTCGGGTCTTGTGGTCCACATGGCATCGCTTTACGGCCTGTCGGCATCCGGGATGAACTTCACCCTGTCGCAGACGATCGCCACCTATATCGCGATGACGACGAACTTCGCGTTCAACAACGAGGTCACCTTCGCCCACCGCAAGCTCGCCGGACTGCGGTTCTGGCGCGGGCTGGCGACCTTCTATGCCATCTGCTCGATCGGCGCGCTGGGCAATCTGGCCGTCGCCGAACGCATATTCGAGTTCGGTGCGCCGGTCTGGCTGGCGGGCCTGTCGGGCGCGGTGATGAGCGCGCTGTTCAACTTCGCCGTCACCAAGCTGGTGACCTGGCGCGACGGCTGAGTTCAGCCGCCCAACGACATGGGCTTCTGGCCAGGTCCCTTCAGACCGAACCATCGCCGCACCACGTCCAGCCACAGGCCATAGGGCCGTCCAAGCACCAGCATGTAGACGGCGGCCCCCAGGGCGCCGCGCCAGAGCGCATCACCGGTCGCGCCGCCCGCATAGATGATCGCAACGTAGATCGGCACCTGGAACAGCAGCAGGGCGACGACGTCGTGGGCGAAGCGGCTGATGCGGCCGGACGTTTCGGCGCGTGCCATGACCCAGTCCCGCCAGATGCCGTAGGGCCGCGCCGTCAGCACCATCAGCGGCGCGCCGATCGCGCGCGAACGGGCAACCTCATCCCAGGCCATTCCGGCGACGAACCGCTCGTTGATGATGCCCGCAATGGTGAAGAACACCACGAGTGCCGTCGTATCGGCGAGAAAATCACGGGAAACGATGGTCCGGAGCCGCTCGAGCACTGCGCCAAAGCCCGGCGAAGGTCAGGCGTTTTCCATCTGGTTGTGGCGGCGCTTCATGAACATCTTGGCCGTCTCGACGGCAACCGCGGCGTCCCGGCAATAGGCGTCGGCGCCGATCGCCCGGCCGAACTCCTCGTTGAGCGGCGCGCCGCCGACCAGCACCACGTAATCGTCGCGGATGCCCTTTTCCTTCATCGTGTCGATGACGACCTTCATGTAGGGCATGGTCGTCGTCAGAAGGGCGCTCATGCCGACAATGTCGGGCTGTTCCTTCTCGATCGCCTCGAGATAGTTCTCGACCGGATTGTTGATGCCCAGATCGATCACGTCGAAGCCGGCGCCTTCCATCATCATGCCGACCAGGTTCTTGCCGATGTCGTGAATGTCGCCCTTGACGGTGCCGATCACCATCTTGCCCAGCTTGGGCGCGCCGGTCTCGACAAGCAGCGGGCGCAGGATCGCCATGCCGGCCTTCATCGCATTGGCCGACAGCAGCACCTCGGGCACGAACAGGATGCCGTCGCGGAAATCCTCGCCGACGATGCGCATACCCTCGACCAGAGCCTTGGTGAGCACGTCATAGGGCGCCCAGCCGCGATCGAGCAGGATCTGCGTGCCCTCGGTGATCTCGTCCTTCAGACCGTCATAAAGGTCGTCATGCATCTGCTGGACAAGCTCGTCGTCCGACAGTTCCGACAGGATGATCTCGTCTTCGTCTGACATGTGTGCGGTCTCCCAACCGGCCGGCAGTTTCGCGACATGCTACGCGTTTTTGCCGATTGTCAAATGAGGCGACTGCGACTCGTGGTGAAACGAATACGACAAACGCCTCCGGCATCGCGGCCGCGGCGAACGGCCCGACCTACGACATAGAACACATAACAACATCTTTATATCGTTATTTGTTTCGTTTGCAAGAGCCGTACGACAGCGGTTGCGTGTCGCCGCCGAACCAGCCGAGGACGCACATGGTATCGTGACATGGCACTGTTCGGACATACGATTTGGCCGCCGGCATGACGGCTGCGCTGCATTGGACGGGAAGGGCAGATGGATCAGGATCAGATGGCAGAGCCCGCAGGGGAGACGGCGGCGCCGGCCGGCGAGCGGCGCGGACGCCGCGCATCGGGCGGTGCGGCGGCGCGGCGTGCTTCGCGCACGGGCGGCGGCGCTGGCCCGCAACTGACCTACATCACCCGCAAGATTCCGGTCTATGAAGTGCTGGGCGAGGAGGGGCTGGCGCTGATCGAGGCCAATGCCGACCGGGTGCTCGAAGAAACCGGCATCGAGTTCCGCGAGGACGAAGAGGCGCTGGCGCTGTGGAAACAGGCCGGCGCCGACGTCAAGGGCGAGCGCGTGCACTTCCCCAAGGGCCTGTGCCGCGAGCTTCTGAAGACGGCGCCGCCGGTCTTCACCCAGCATGCGCGCAACCCGGCGCGGTCGGTGCAGATCGGCGGCGACGCCACCGTCTTCGCGCCGGTCTACGGTCCGCCCTTCGTGCGCGATCTTGAAGGCGAGCGGCGCTATGCGACGATCGAGGATTTCCGCAATTTCGTGAAGCTGGCCTATCTGGCGCCGTCGATCCACCATTCGGGCGGCACGGTGTGCGAACCGGTCGACATCGCGGTCAACAAGCGCCATCTGGACATGGTCTACAGCCATATCCGCTATTCGGACAAACCGTTCATGGGGTCGGTGACAGCGCCCGAGCGCGCCGAGGATTCGGTGGCGATGGCCAAGCTGGTCTTCGGCGACGATTTCGTCGACGACAATTGCGTGCTGATCAATCTGATCAACGCCAATTCGCCCTTGGTGTTCGACGGCACCATGCTGGGCGCCGCCAAGGTCTATGCACGGGCGAACCAGGCCTGCATCGTCTCGCCCTTCATCCTGGCCGGCGCGATGAGCCCGGTCACGGTGGCGGGCACGCTGACGCAGGTTTTGGCCGAGGTGCTCGCGGGCGCTGCGTTCACCCAATTGTGCCGGCCGGGCGCCCCGGTGCTGTTCGGCACGTTCGCGGCCTCGATCTCCATGCAATCGGGAGCGCCGACCTTTGGCACGCCCGAACCCTCGCTCGTCTCCTACGGCGCGGCGCAGCTGGCGCGGCGCGCCGGCCTGCCGTTCCGCACCGGCGGTTCGCTGTGCGGGGCGAAGCTGCCGGACGCGCAGGCCGCCCATGAGAGCGCCAACACGATCAACATGACGCTTCTGGCCGGCACGAACTTCGCGCTGCATTCGGCCGGCTGGCTCGAAGGCGGGCTCGTCTCGTCCTATGAGAAGTTCATGATCGACGTCGATCAGCTCGGCGTGATGCAGGCAATGAGTCAGGGGATCGACCTGAGCGACAACGGCCAGGCGATGGATGCGATCGCCGAGGTGGGGCCAGGCAGCCATTATCTGGGATGCGCCCACACCCAGGCCAATTTCCAGACGGCCTTTTACCGCTCGACCGTCGCCGACAACAATTCGTTCGAGCAATGGCTGGCCGAGGGCGGCAAGCGCGTCGAGGAACGCGCCAACGCGCTGTGCCGGGACTGGCTGGCCTCCTACCAGCCTCCCGATCTGGATCCGGCGATCGACGAGGCGCTTCTGGCCTTCATCGCGCAGAAGAAAGAGTCGATGCCCGACGCCTTCGGCTGAAGCGAACCCGCTTCAGCCAGGGAGACAGGCGGGCGCAGACGGGTCGGCAACCTCATCCATGACGAGGTCTGGCGGATGGGCGAGGGGTGAGGGACGTCTGTTATGCCGACGAAACCGCCCTTGCCATCGAAAGCTCAAGCGTCTGCTTTGCCCATTCAACCACGTCGCACTGACGCATTGCCTTGGAGCCTATTGACTACCGTCAACGAGCCGCTTCAAAAAAGCCTCGGAATCTTCATCGACTGGGAAGAAAGTCTCCACGCGCAGTTCCTGTGCCAGCGCATTTGTCGGCATCGCTATTGAGGCAATGACCGAGAACAGTTCGAGTTTCGCACCACCGATGTTGAGGCGGACCGGAAAGACAGGATTGGGCGCGTATCTTACGTCAAAGTTCCACCACCTGTCGGGCAGAGCTGGATGCCTCTTGATCCTGTCCAAGGCATTTCTCAAATCGGTCGGTCCAAGAGCCTCGCGGTGAATGCGCTGCACCGTTTGTCGCGCGAAGTCTTCCCAGTTTTGAACATGAGGCCGTAGTCCGTCAGGGCTGAAGGCAAGATCCAGAATGTTCAGGCTTGCTGCAGTTCCACCAATCAGTTGGCTGACCAAAAACCGCGCTGACGCGTTCATCTCTACGATGTCCCAGGACCGATCGATCGCAAACGATGGATTGGGGTCATGCGCCGTCATCAGGCGGATGACGGCTCCATGAATCGGGGACATGTCATCGCTTGCAATGTCGCCCACGGCGTAGGCATCCGCCAAACCGGCAGCGCGCAGCAACAGGTTTCGATCACGCAATGGGATTTGCAGCGCTACCGAAAGGCGAAATACCATATCACGCGACGGCTTGGACCTGCCTGTTTCCAGGAAGCTGATGTGACGCGATGGCGTCTCGACCGATAACGCCAGTTCGGCCTGCGAGAGTTGCCGATCGGCGCGCCAGGAACGCAAGAGATCACCGAAATGGGGTGAGGCAGATCCGCTCTTCATACACCTGCCTACCAACAACCGGCCGTTCAGACCATTCCGTGGCAGGGAATTGATATGGGATCAACCGACGCGCAGGTTCGCGACATATCAACGTGGAGCATGACACATGACCTTTTGGATTCTGATGGCCTTGGGCCTCTACTTCGTCCAAACCCTGCTGCCAGTCGCATTTCGCTTCAAAGGGAGTCCGGAAGCGATGAAATCGCGTGACGAAATGCCGGAGGCATCCCTCGTCTGTGGCCGCGCCGACCGCGCATTGGCCAATGTAACCGAGGCCATGATTCTGTTCATTCCATTGGCTCTCCTGTTGCAGGCTGCCGACGGTGCTGCGCTCGGCGCGATTATCTTCGTTTGCGCACGGATCATTTACGTCCCGCTTTATCTGACCGGCGTCCCGTATCTGCGCACCTTTGCCTGGATTGCAAGCTTGGGTGGCCTACTGGTTATGGCGATGGCGATTACAGGCTGATCCGACGGCTGCGCGCAAGATTCAATCCATCTTGCGCGTATCTCGTCTGCAACGATTGTAAGTCGAATTCAGACGTTGAGAACAACCCCGCCCACCCCGATATCAGTCGTTCATGTAGTTCGCAGCATCCTTCACACTGGGCTCAAAGCCGACGTTCACCCCAAAAAGACTTATCCCCCATCCTCCGCCCGCCCTCATCCTTCCTGCGATCCCTTTCGTGGAGCCCGGATATGCGCCCGGCTGTTCGGGAGAGGGACGGTGGCGTGGCTGGTGCCGCAGAGGTGCGGGGCTGGGTGATGAACCCTCAAGCGCGTTTGGCCCCGCAGCATCTATGATGCTGCGGAAAGGCTCCAAACGCCACTTTCAAATCGCCTGCAAGCTTTCCGGATCGCCCGTTGTTCCAGCCTTTCATGCACCGGCCCTGCGAGGGCACGGCGAGGACGACGCGCGCCTGCTGGTGTCCGGGCGTGTGACCCATTTGTAACTTGCAGGCGCGGGGCAGGGCACTATGGTCGCCCGCGGTATCGGAGCGGGGTCGCAGCGTGCTTTGCCGCAATGTCATTTTGGCCGTCACTGCCCTGGCCGTCGCGGGCTGCGCGACCGGCCCGACATCGTTCGCCCCGGTTTCGGCCGTGCCCGAAGGCGCGGTGATCGAACCGCTGCTGGTCGCCACCACCCGGGCGCCGTCGGCGGAGGGCGCGCTCGGCTATGCGACCTCGCGCTCGGCCGCGCTGTCGTTTGCCGATGTGCGGGTCTCGATCCCGCCGGACCGGGAGCCGGGCGATCTGAACTATCCGCGCCGCAATGTGGATCCCCGCCGCGATTTCGTCGCGGCCGGTGTCGAGACGGGTCTCGACCGCACGGCGTTCGAAGAGCGGCTGAACGAGCGGCTTTCGGCGCTTCCGGCTGGCGAACGCGGCGTTTTCGTCTTCGTGCACGGCTACAACACCGATTTCGCCGAGGGCGTGTTCCTGCAGGCGCAGATCGCGCACGATTTCGAGGTGCCCGGCACGTCGGTCAATTTCTCATGGGCGTCGGCGGGCATGCCGCCGGCCTATCTGTTCGACCGAGAAAGCGCGCAGATCGCCCGCGACGATCTGGTCGAGACGCTGCGCATCGTCGCCCGCAGCGCGGCGACAGAGGTCGCGGTGATGGGCCATTCGATGGGCGGCGTTCTGGTCATGGAGGCGCTGCGGCAGCTCAGCCTGACGGGCGACACCGAAACGCTGGGCCGCATCGGCGTCGTCGTCCTTGCCTCGCCCGACATCGATGTCGATCTGTTCAAGCGGCAATACCACGCCATCGCGCCCAAACCGCCGGCATGGCTGATCTTCGTGTCGCGCCGCGATCCGGCGCTGCGGGCGTCGTCGCGCCTGCGCGGCGGAGCGCCCCGGGTCGGCAGCGGATCGGATGTGGACGAGCTCAACCGGCTGGGCATCGCGGTGATCGATCTGACCACGGTGGGCGGCCGCGACCTGCGCGGCGAACATACGCGCTTTGCCTCCTCGCCGCTGGTGATCGCGATGATCCGCGATGCGGAGCGGGTACGCACATCGCTCGGCCGGTCCGACGCCCGCGCGCTGGAGGCGGCGGCCGACGACTGGAACACACTTGGCGCGTCGGTCGCCAATGTGCTGCGCCTGCCGCAGGCGCCGGCCCGACCGTAAGGGGTATGGACCCGGCCGCCCGGCATGGACGATACGGGTTGATCACCACCCCTTCTGGCCGGTAGCATGGCGTCATGACCGTTCTGGAAACCAGCCATTCGCTGCATTTCGACCTGCTGATGCTGTGCGCGCGCATCGGCTATTCGCCGCCTGCCGGACGCTGATCCCGCCGGCCCGCAACGGGCCACGATCACATCCGACAGGAGCATTTCCATGAGCTATCAGAACTTTTCCCGCGAGCAGATGCAGGCGATGGATGCCGCGCACCATCTGCACCCCTTCACCGACCATGCCGACCTGCGCGCGGCGGGCAGCCGCATCATCACCCGCGCCGACGGTCCTTATGTCTATGACGCGCTGGGCAACGAGATCCTCGACGCGATGGCGGGCCTTTGGTGCGTCAATGCCGGCTATGGCCGAAAGGAGCTGGTGGACGCGGCCACCGCGCAGCTGGAGGAGTTGCCCTACTACAATTCCTTCTTCCGCTGCACGACGCCGACGCCGGCGCTGCTCGCCGACCGGCTGGCGCGGATCGCGCCCGACCACATCAACCAGGTCTTTTTCGGTTCGTCCGGATCGGAGGCCAACGATACCGCGCTCAGGCTGGTGCGCCATTACTGGGCGCTGGAAGGCCGGCCGGAGAAGAATATCGTCATCTCGCGCGACTGGGCCTATCACGGCTCGACCATCGCGGCGACATCGCTCGGCGGCATGGCGGCGATGCACGAGCAGCTTTATGGCGCGGTGCCGAACATCCGCCATGTCATGTGCCCCTACGCGTTCGAACTGGCCGAACCGGGCGAGAGCGATCACGATTTCGGACTGCGCGCGGCCAAGGCCGTCGAGGACGCGATCGTCGAGGCCGGTCCGGACAATGTCGCCGCCTTCATCGGCGAGCCAATCCAGGGCGCGGGCGGCGTGAAGATCCCGCCGGCCAGCTACTGGCCGGAAATCCAGCGCATCTGCGACAGGTACGACGTGCTCCTGATGCTGGACGAGGTGATCACGGGCTATGGCCGCACGGGAGAATGGTTCGCGGCCCAGTCGATGGACATCGCGCCGGACACGATCACAACGGCCAAGGGCCTGACATCGGGCTATCAGCCCCTGTCGGCACTGCTGGTCGGCGACCGGATTGCCAAGACGCTGGTCGACAAGGGCGGCGAGTTCTATCACGGCTACACCTATTCGGGTCATCCGGTGGCCTGCGCGGTGGCGCTGGCCAACCTCGAGATCATCGAGCGCGAGGGGCTGATCGACCGGGTGCGCGAGGACACCGGCCCCTATCTGGGCGAAGCGCTGACGGCCGGGATCGGCGATCATCCGCTGGTCGGCGAGGTGCGCACGTTCGGCCTCCTGGCTGGCATCGAGATCGTCAAGGACCGCGACACGCGCGCCCGCTTCGAGCCCGAGGGGCATGCCGCGTCCGTTGTCCGCGATCACGCGATCGAGGGCGGTCTGATGATGCGCGCGGTGATGGACACGATGATTCTGTCGCCGCCGCTGATCTGGACGCGGGAGACGATCGACACGGCCGTCGACCGGATTCGCGCCGCGCTCGACAAGGCTGCAAAGGACCTGCGCTGAGCCCGGTCGCGTTCCGGATTTTCGCTGTTGTTGTGCGCTGCACTATGCTATGGTGCAGCGCACAATGAAAGGCATCAGATGACACAGGCACGCAAGGGGCGCGGCACGCGGCCGATCCGGCACATGGTGGCCTCGAAGGCCTTTTACGACCGGCTGCCCCCCGGCGCCGAGCTTTTGATGCTGTCGCCGATGGTCATGGCGATGCGTCTGCCCATGGTCTTGTGGGAACTGTCGACGCCGCAATTCTCCGCCCGCCGCGGGCGGCCCGAAGGGCATCGGGCCGTGTTCGAGAAGGCGGCGGCTGTCGTCGAGAGCTATGGGGCCGCGCAGGCGGAAATGGCCCGCTCGGCTGCACTTTTCTGGATCGACGCCTTCTCCGGTGCCATGCCCGATCCGGATCGGCTGTCGCGCTCGCTGACCGATCTGGCCGATGCGAGCATCGAACCGCATGCGCGGCGTGTCCGGGCCAATTATCGTCGCCTGCGCGCCGATGGCCGCAAGCGCACCGCGCCGCAGCGCTGATCAGCTGTCGCCGTTGCTGGCCTTCCGAAGAAGCTGTTCGAGCCGTTCATGTTCGGCACGGTCGAAGGCGAGCTGTTCGGCCTGGTGCCGGCGCGCCATGCGCTTGACGACGCGCTCGGCGGATTTGTCGAGCGCCTCGCAGCTCTCGCGCGGCGGCAGCGCCTCGATCGCCTTGCCCAGCTCCCGGGCATAGCGTTCGGCGATCTGAACATGCATATCCTCATGGGCCCTGGCATAGCGGGCCAGCGAATCCCAGGCCGCGCGCAGTTCGCGATCGCGGCTCGTCGCCCGCTCCTTCCAGCGCGGAAGCGTGATGTTGGCATCGATCCGGAACAGGGCCTCCGTGAAGGTGCAGCCGGCATCGGTCTGTTCCTGCTGGACGGACACCGGCACGAAACGGATCGCCGCGACGGCCAGCGCATGGCCCTGCATCGGTCCCTTGCGGCGGATGTCGCGGTCAAGGGCCTCGCTCGTCGTGCCCGAAACCAGATAATATTCGGTGGTCACGTTGGAGGCGGTGCTGGTGCAGGCCGTAAGCGCCAGCGCCACAAAGCCGGTCAGGAGCATTCGCTGCAGCCGCATTAGCCGGACCGTTTCGGTTTATTGACCATGGCGCACTATAGACCGTTCGGCGGCCGATCTGAACACGGAAATTGCCGCAGGCCATGCGCCGCCCATCTGCAAAAAAGAGCAGTCCCCCCAAAATTCCACGGGTCGGAGCGGGCAATTTTCTTGCCGGAACGGCGCCGAAAAGACCGATGTTCAGCTTTTGCTAAGGTCTCATCAACCTGCTGGTAACGTTGTTCCCCTAAAGCTGTGTCCCGAGGCGACAACACGGCCTCACGGCCTCCGGATCAGGTACTGCGTACCGGAGCTCCTGTTTTCCCCGGCGTTTCGGGGATGTGTGTGGTGTGATGCAAAGCCGCGGACGATCATGACGATCGACGCGGTTTTTCATTGCGCCAAAGCCTCTTGCCGCGCGATCGGCGAAACCGCTTTTCAACGCCGCCCCAACCGGTCTAACCAAGGCCGATGACGCGCGCGCTGATGTTTCAGGGAACAGGCTCGGATGTCGGCAAGTCGGTGCTGGTCGCCGGGCTCTGCCGCCTTTATGCCCGGCGCGGCCTGGCCGTTCGTCCGTTCAAGCCGCAGAACATGTCCAACAATGCGGCGGTCGCCGACGATGGCGGCGAGATCGGCCGCGCGCAATGGCTGCAGGCGCTGGCCTGCGGCGTGCCACCCTCGGTGCACATGAACCCGGTGCTGCTCAAGCCGCAGAGCGACACGGGCAGCCAGATCGTCGTGCATGGCAAGGTGGCCGGCACGGCGCGCGGCGCCGACTACAAGCGCAAGAAGCCGCAATTGCTCGATGCGGTGCTGCACAGTTTCCGGACCATCGCCGCCGAGGCCGATCTGGTTCTGGTCGAGGGCGCCGGTTCGCCCGCCGAAATCAATCTGCGCGCCGGCGACATCGCCAATATGGGCTTTGCGACGCGCGCCGGCGTTCCGGTCGTCCTGATCGGCGACATCGACCGGGGCGGGGTGATCGCATCGCTGGCCGGGACCCACGCGATCCTTTCGCCCGAGGACCGGGCGATGGTCGTCGGCTANCTGGCCCTCTTTCGGCGTCGTGCCATGGCTAGCCGATGCAAGGCGTCTGCCGGCCGAGGATTCGGTCGGTGTCGAAATGTTCGGCGGCGCGAACCGTTCCGGCATGCTGAAGGTGGCCGTGCCGCTGCTTGGGCGGATCGCCAATTTCGACGATCTCGATCCGCTGGCCGCCGAAGAGGGCGTCAATGTCGTCATGGTGCCGCCGGGCGATCCGATTCCCGGCGATGCGCATCTGATCGTCATTCCGGGAAGCAAGTCCACCGTCTCCGATCTCAAGGCGCTCGACCGGAATGGCTGGCGCCGGCAGATCGTCGACCATGCGCGGCGTGGCGGCCATGTGGTGGGGCTCTGCGGTGGCTATCAGATGCTGGGCCGTGTGGTGCGCGACCCGAAGGGCATCGAAGGCGCGCCGGGCGAGGCCGAGGGTCTGGGTCTTCTGGACATCGAGACGGTGATGCATCCGGCCAAGACCGTCCACAACGCGTCGGCCCGGTCCGTCGTGCACGATGTGCCGCTGACGGGTTATGAAATCCATCTGGGCGAAACCATCGGTCCCGATTGCGCGCGTCCGGTCGCGATCATCGACGGCCGTCCCGATGGCGCGATCTCCGCCGACGGCCGGGTGATGGGCACCTATCTGCACGGCCTGTTCGACGCGGGCGGGTTCCGGCGCGCCTTTCTGGCCGGTTTCGGAATTGGAGCCGAGGCGGTCGACCATCGCGCGCGGATCGAGGCCGCCGTGGATGCGATCGCCGACGAACTGGAAACGGTGGTTGCCGCCGATGCGTTGCTGGAGGCGGCACGGCCGGTGCGATGCCGTTCCGATTTGCGTTGACTTTGATTTGCCGCGCCGCCTAACGTCGTGCCGATGACCGGTTCCGCCAAGCATATGTGCGGCGGATGAAAAGGGAATGCGGCGGGCGGACCCAAACAGGGCGCCCTCATCGCAGCCGACCCCGCGACTGTAGAATGCGCGGACGTCCATCGCCGCTTCGTGCGGCGGCCACTGGAGAAATCCGGGAAGGCGGGGCGCTCCGATCCGGGCACTGCCCGGTCGCCATGAGCCAGGAGACCTGCCGATCGCAACGAAACCTCACGGGGCGGGCGTTCCCGGACAGGCGCTGCGCGACCCCATGCGGATCAATGCGATCCTCCTGCGGCCCACCGCGACGGCACTGTTCACCCGAACGCCGGTCCCGCAACGGGCGAGGCTGACATTTGACCGGCGAACCGGCTCTCAGGGACGGTGTGACACTGGTGCTCGGCGGCGCGCGCTCGGGCAAGTCGGGGTTTGCCGAGCGCCTCGTCGCCGGCTCGGGCCTTGACCCCGTCTATGTCGCCACGGCCCAGATTTTCGATGAGGAAATGCGCGAGCGGATCGTCCATCACCGGGCGCTGCGCGGCGCCGAATGGCGGCTTGTCGAAGAGCATGACGCGCTCGAATCCGTGCTGTTGCGGGAGGCGATTGCAGGTCAGGCGGTGCTGGTCGATTGCCTGACGCTCTGGGTCACGAACCTGATGCTCGCCGAAGCCGACATCCGCGCGCGGTCGTTTGCACTGCTCGACGCGCTTGGCGCGTGCGCGGGTCCGGTCGTGCTGGTTGCCAACGAGGTGGGCCTGGGCATCGTGCCGGACAACAAGATGGCGCGCGACTTCCGCGATCATGCCGGGCGGCTGAACCAGGAGATCGCCGCCCATGCCGACACGGTCCATTTTCTGGCAGCCGGGCTGCCGCTGACACTCAAGGGGTGAGACATGCTCAACGCGAAGATACCGGCCACGGTGATCACCGGATTTCTGGGCGCCGGCAAGACGACGATGATCCGCAACATGCTGCAGAATGCCGGCGGCAAGCGGATCGCGCTGATCATCAACGAGTTCGGCGATCTGGGCGTCGATGGCGACGTGCTGAAAGGCTGCGGCATCGAAACCTGCACCGAGGACGACATTGTCGAACTCACCAATGGCTGCATCTGCTGCACGGTGGCCGACGATTTCGTGCCGACCATGACCGCGCTGCTCGAACGCGAGCAGAGGCCCGACCATATCGTCATCGAGACGTCCGGGCTGGCGCTGCCGCAGCCGCTGGTGGCGGCCTTCAACTGGCCGGACATCAAGACGCAGGTGACCGTCGACGGCGTGGTGACCGTGATCGATGCGGCCGCCGTCGCCGAAGGGCGCTTTGCGAGCGACCATGACGCGCTCGATGCGCAGCGCGCCGCCGATGACAGCCTCGATCATGAAAGCCCGCTTGAGGAACTGTTCGAAGACCAGATCCGCGCCGCCGACATGGTGGTGCTCAACAAGGCGGACCTCGTGGATGAAGCGCGTCTCGAGGCGGTGCGCTCAAACGTGGCCGGACAGGTCGACCGGCCGCTCAAGGTGATCCATGCGAGCCACGGCGATCTGCCGGTCGCGGTGCTGCTCGGCCTTGGGGCGGCGGCCGAGGATCATATCGGCATGCGCAAATCGCATCATGAGATGCACCATGCGGACGGTCACGCGCACGATCATGATCACGACGATTTCGACAGTTTCGTCGTCGAGACCGGCGCGGTGGGCAATCCGGAGGGGTTCGTCGGCGGGCTGAAAAGCGTGATCGCCGATCATGACATTTTGCGCCTCAAGGGCTTTTGCGCCGTGCCGGGCAAACCGATGCGGCTGGTCATCCAAGCGGTCGGCGGGCGCATCGACACCTATTTCGACCGGCCCTGGGCGCCGGACGAAACGCCGTCAACGCGGCTGGTCGTCATCGGCCTGCACGGCATGGAGCGATCCGCGATCGAAGCGGCGATTGCGGCGGCGACGCTGCCAACCGTGGCGGCGGCCGAGTGACCAGGGTTTTTGGCACACCGCCCTCTGTCCCTCCGGGACATCTCCCCCACGAGGGGGGAGAGCAGGCGCAAGCGGCTCGGTTTGGCATCCACTCTCCCCCCTTGTGGGGGAGATGTCGGCATGGCCGACAAAGGGGGGTGTGGATGCTATCGGGGGTGCATGGCTGAATGCATCTGCTGCTGGCACAGAAGGGTTCGGTCGGCGAGGGCGAGGACGAAGCGGTCGATCTCGGCCAGACGCCCGGCGACATCTGCGTCCTGTCGGCGGCGGACACGGAGCTTGCGAGCCTTGCGGCGGCTCATGCCGCGCGCGGCGGCGCATCGTCGCTGCGCCTCGTCAATCTGATGCAGCTTCGCCATGCAATGAGCGTCGACACGTGGATCGAGCGCACCGGCCGGCATGCCAGATTGGTCGTTGCGCGGCTTCTGGGCGGGCAATCCTATTGGGGCTATGCGGTCGAAGCGCTGCGTGCGGCGGCGGACCGGCACGGCTTCGCGCTGGCGCTGTTGCCTGGCGACGACCGCCCCGACCCGCAGCTCGATCCCTATTGCACGGTGGGTGCCCAGGACCGGACACGGCTCTGGGCGCTGCTGCGCGAAGGCGGCCCGGCCAATGCGCGCGGGTTTCTCGATGCCTGCCACGATCTGGTCGCGGGGCGCGCGGTCGCCACCGAGGCTGTGCCGCTATTGAAGGCAGGGGTGTTGGACATACCCCCCTCTGTTGACTTCGCCAACATCTCCCCCACAAGGGGGGAGAGTGGGTTCGCTTCATCGTCGGTCGGCTCACGCATCGTCGGGCAAAACACTGAAGTCGAGGCAGGTCCTCGTTCTCCCCCCATGTGGGGGAGATGTCCCGAAGGGACAGAGGGGGGTGGCTTCGAAGCGATGTCCGACCCGACGCCGCGCGTCGATCCTCCCCAAAAAAGCGTGCAGGGCCGCGCCGCCATCATCTTCTACCGGGCGCTGGTCCAGTCCGGCCAGACGGCGCCGGTCGAAGCGATGGCCGAGGCGCTTGCGGCACGCGGCATGGCGGTGACGCCGATCTTCGTGTCCAGCCTCAAGGACGAGGTGTCGGCGGCAACGGTCGCGCGGCTGTTCGAGACAGACCCGCCGGACATCGTCGTCAACATGACCGGTTTTGCAGTCTCGACGCCGGGCGCGCAGCGGGTGCCGACCGTTCTCGAAGCGACCGGCGCTCCCGTGCTGCAGGCGGTGCTGGCGGGCGGTTCCGCAGAGACTTGGACCGAGTCCAGCCAGGGGCTTGGCGCACGGGATCTGGCCATGAATGTCGCGCTGCCCGAAGTCGATGGCCGCGTCCTGTCGCGGGCAGTGGCGTTCAAGGCCGCCGAGACGTTCGACGAGGCGACGCAATGCAACGTCGTCCGGCACAGGCCGGTCGCCGACAGGGTCGGTTTCGTCGCCGATCTTGCCGCCAACTGGGCGCGGCTCAGGCGCACGCAGCCGGCCGAACGGCGCGTCGCGCTGGTGCTCGCCAACTATCCCAACCGGGACGGCCGGCTTGCCAACGGTGTCGGCCTCGATACGCCGGCGGGCACGGTGGAAGTGCTCAGGGCGATGAAAGGGGCGGGTTACGATGTCGGCGATTTTCCCGCCGATGGCGATGCGCTGATCGACCATCTCAAGGCCGGGCCGACCAATGCGGCAACGGAAGGCCGGGAGGTCGGCGACACGATTTCCTTGAGCGAATACAAGACCTTCTTCGAAACGCTTCCGGTTGAGAATCAGATTCAAGTCACTGAGCGCTGGGGCGCGCCGGAGGACGATCCGTTCTTTGTGGACGGAGAATTCGCGCTGCCCCTGACCCGCTTGGGCAATGCGTTTGTCGGCATCCAGCCGGCGCGCGGCTACAATATCGATCCCAAGGAAAACTACCACTCGCCCGATCTCGTGCCGCCGCACGGTTATCTGGCATTTTACGCCTTCCTGCGCCGGCAGGCCGGTGTCCATGCCATCGCCCATATGGGCAAGCATGGCAATCTGGAATGGCTGCCGGGCAAGGCGCTGGCACTGTCGCAGACCTGTTTTCCGGAAGCGGCACTCGGCCCCGTGCCGCACATCTATCCGTTCATCGTCAACGATCCGGGCGAGGGGAGCCAGGCCAAGCGCCGGACATCGGCGGTGATCATCGATCATCTGACCCCGCCTTTGACACGTGCCGAGAGCTACGGTCCGCTCAAGGACCTCGAAGCGCTGGTCGACGAATATTACGAGGCGGCGGGCAACGATCCGCGCCGGCTGCGGCTGTTGAAGACGCGCATTCTCGATCTCGTGCGTGACATCGGGCTCGACCATGACGCGGGCATCGGGGCGGATGAGACCGACGATGCGGCGCTCGAAAAGCTCGACGCCTATCTGTGCGATCTGAAAGAGATGCAGATTCGCGACGGGCTGCATGTCTTCGGCAAAGCGCCGGAAGGCCGGCTTCTGACCGATCTGACCGTGGCGCTGGCAAGGGTCCCATCGGCCGATCAGGACAGCCTTCATCGGGCGATCGCGGCCGATGCGGATCTGGTGCGTTCGCCCCAAACCTCCCCCTTGAGGGGAGGTCGGAGAAGCGAGCGCAGCGACGCTGATCCGGGTGGGCGTAAAATCGGTGGCAAACCCCCACCCGGCTCGCCTGCGGCTCGCCGACCTCCCCTCAAGGGGGAGGTGGAAGCGGCGACCTTCGACCCGCTCGATTGCGCCATGGGCGAGCCTTGGACCGGTCCGAGGCCCGACGTCATGCGAACGCTGTCCGACGATGCATGGCGGACCAATGGCGACACGGTGGAGCGGATCGAGCTGCTCGCCGCGAAGCTGGTCGGAGGCGAGATCGACTGCCCCGCCGATTGGGCACGGACGCGCGGTGCCCTCGACCATGTACGTTTTGCGCTGCAACCTTCGGTCACCGCCTGCGGGCCGGCCGAGATCGAGGGCATGCTGACCGCGCTCGACGGACGTTTCGTCGCGCCCGGCCCGTCCGGCGCGCCGACGCGCGGGCGGCCGGACGTCTTGCCGACAGGCCGCAACTTCTTTTCCGTCGACAGCCGCGCCGTCCCCACGGAAACCGCGTGGGAACTGGGCCGCAAGTCCGCCGACCTTCTGGTTACGCGCCACGTGCAGGACCATGGCGAGTGGCCCACGTCGCTGGGGCTCACCGCATGGGGCACCTCGAACATGCGCACGGGCGGCGACGACATCGCCCAGGCGTTGGCGCTGATCGGCGCCAAGCCGGTCTGGGACGGTGCGTCGCGGCGCGTGACCGGCTACGAGATCATCCCGCTGGCAACGCTCGGCCGGCCGCGCGTCGATGTCACGCTGCGCATTTCCGGTTTCTTCCGCGATGCCTTTCCCGACCAGATCGCGCTTTTCGACAAGGCCGTGCGCGCTGTGGGCGCGCTCGGCGAAGACGAAGCCGATAATCCGATCGGAGCGCGGATGCGGGCAGAACGCGCAAAACTGGTTGCGGAGGGCATCACCGACGCGGAAGCGGACCGCCGCGCGGGCTTTCGCGTGTTCGGCTCCAGGCCCGGCGCCTACGGCGCGGGGCTGCAGGCGCTGATCGACGAAAAGGGCTGGAACGACAAGGCCGACCTGGCAGAAGCCTATCTGGTCTGGGGCTCTTATGCCTATGGCGCCGGGGCGGAAGGAGCGCGCGAGCGCGGCCTTTTCGAAACGCGCCTGTCGTCGCTCGAGGCTGTCGTCCAGAATCAGGACAATCGCGAGCACGATCTGCTGGATTCAGACGATTACTACCAGTTCGAGGGCGGCATGACAGCGGCTGTCGAGACACTGACGGGCAGTCGCCCGGCGGTCTATCACAACGACCATTCCCGGCCCGAGCGCCCGGTCATCCGTACCCTTGAAGACGAGATCGGCCGGGTGGTGCGCGCCCGCGTCGTCAATCCCAAATGGATCGCCGGCGTGATGCGCCACGGCTACAAGGGCGCGTTCGAGATGGCGGCGACGGTCGATTACATGTTCGCCTTTGCGGCCACAACTGGCGCGGTTCGCGACCATCATTTCGACGCCGTCTACCAGGCCTATCTGGTCGACGACGAGGTGCGCAGCTTCATTGCGGACAAGAACCCCGATGCGCTGGCCGAGATGGCCAACCGCCTCGCCGAAGCGATTGCACGGGGCCTGTGGACACCGAAGTCCAATTCGGCGCAGTTTGATCTTGAGGCTCTCGCCGGAGGAACCGTGACGCCATGACAAGCAAGACGGGACGCTGCCTTTGCGGCGCGGTGCGCTACGCCTTTGCCGGCGAGATCATCTGGACGGGGCATTGTCATTGCGAGAGCTGCCGGCGCGCGACGTCGTCGCCGGTCACCAGCTTTTTCGCCGTTCCAAGGGACGGGTTTTCTTTCACCGGCGACGAGCCGGGCGCCTATCGCTCGTCGCCCAACGTCATGCGCCGGTTCTGCCGGACCTGCGGCTCGCCTGTTGCCTATGAATGGGACGGCAAGCCCGGGGAAGTCCATCTGTACTCCACCAGCCTCGACGACCATTCCGATTTCGTGGCCGGGCGGCACGATTTCTGGAACGAACGCGTTGCATGGCTGAATGTGGTCGACGACTTGCCCAAGCACGAGGATGAGTGACCATGAACCAGGTTGACGATCACGAGGACGATGCTGTCCGCCATAATGCCAAGATGGCCAAGAAGAAGGCGGCGCGCGACAAGATCATGGCCACCAAGACCGACGAGAAGGGGCTGGTCATCGTCCATACCGGCAAGGGCAAGGGCAAGTCGACGGCGGCCTTCGGCATGATCTTCCGGCACATCGCCCATGGCCGTAAATGCGCGGTGGTCCAGTTCATAAAGGGCGGCATGGAGACCGGCGAGCGCGACCTGATCGGTCGCCATTTCGGCGATCTGTGCGAATTTTACACGATGGGCGAGGGGTTCACCTGGGAAACCCAGGACAAGAAGCGCGACATCGAGATGGCGCGCGCGGCCTGGAAGAAGGCGAAGGAGCTGATCCGCGATCCGGACAACAAGATGGTGCTGCTCGACGAGATCAACATCGCCATGCGCTATGACTATGTGCCGGTTGAGGAGGTGGTCGAGTTCCTGCGGGAGGAAAAGCCGCCCATGACCCATGTCGTTCTGACCGGGCGCAACGCCAAGGACGAGCTGATCGATCTCGCCGACCTCGTCACCGAAATGGAACTGGTCAAGCATCCGTTCCGCTCCGGCGTCAAAGCGCAGATCGGGGTGGAGTGGTAGGCTTGGTCGATCCCGCCGGACGCATGGCCCGGCCTTCGGGCTCGGCAGACCGATATTGGGTCGAGTTCGTGATCGCAATGATCATGCTCGTCATTGCCATTTGTATCGGCGTGCTTGCGGGCCTGACGGCGCTTCCGGACGTGACGCTCGATCATGTGCGGACATTTGCCCTGATCGCGACCGCGGTCGGCGGATTCGCGCTTGCCATATGGCGCGCCACGATTGCCGATCGTTCGCGGGCCATCGCCGAGGAACGACGCTTGAACGAATTGCGCCGGTGGTATTTGCAGCGCTACAAGGAGGCACTCGACCTTATCCTTGCAAGCGGGCCGGACGGGCAACCCAACAGCGCGTCGGTGACGGCAGGCGTCCGCTATCTCGACCTTATCATCGATGAGTTGCGTCTTGAGCAATTGCCGGGCGGGTATCCCGAACTTGTCAATGCGATCTACGACACCTATTTTAGTACGGACCTTGGTTTCAACGGGCCGCCCGAAGAACAGCAGGGTGAATGATGGAAAACGCTGTGGCTGAGAAGACAAGTTCGCGCAAGTCGATCAGACATGTCCTTTTGACGCCGGGATTGGCGCAGCAATTGTCGCGCCAGCAATTGTTGCGGGGCATGAAGCTTCTCGGCATGCCGGTGGACGATGCGTCGACGCGTGACGACATATTGCGTGTTTTGGAGCAGGGTCCGGACGAGGCGGGCCGAACATCTGCGGGCGCCAACTGATTTGCACAATCATCACCCGGTAGTCGTGTCGTGAAGGCCGACGTCGCCGTCATCGGCGCAGGCATGGTCGGCGTCTCGACGGCGATTGCCCTGGCTCGGCGAGGCGCCGATGTGGTGCTGATCGACCGCCGGGCGCCGGGCCGGGAGACGAGCTTCGGCAATGCCGGCGTGATTCAGCGCGAGGGCGTTCACCCCTACCTGTTCCCGCGCAGCCTTTCGAAACTGATCGCCTACGCGCTGAACCGGCGCACCGAAGCGCATTATCACCTGTCGTCGCTGCCGGCGGTCGCGCCGTTCCTGTGGCGCTACTTCCGGGCTTCGAATCCCGGATCGGCGCGGCGCACCTATGAAGCCAACATTCCGCTCTTCGGCGGTTGCCTCGACGCCCATGCCGATCTTGCGGCCGAGGCCGGTGCGGAAGAGCTCATCGCGAAAAAGGGCTGGCTGCGCGTGTTCCGATCGGACGCGGCGCTGCGCGCGGTTGCCGGCGAACTGGCCGAGCTTGAAGGGTTGGGCCTGTCCGTCTCGACGCCCGACGCAGCGGCGCTTGCTGCGCTCGAGCCGCATCTGAAGACCGACCGGCTGGCCGGCGCCGTCCATTATGAAGACCCGTGGACCTGTTCGGACCCGGGCGCCCTGACCGGCGCCTATGCCCGCCTGTTCGAACGGCTCGGCGGCGAAACCGTCGAGCGCAACGTGGCCGGACTGGGGCGCGACGGGGACGGGTGGCGTGTCGAAACCGACCATGGCCCGGTTGCGGCCGGGGCCGCCGTTCTTGCCGCCGGGCCCTGGTCGAAAGCGTTGCTCGAGCCGCTCGGTCTCAATCTGCCGATGGGCATCAAGCGCGGCTATCACCGCCATTACGCGCCGGCCGGAAACGGCTATCTGACGCGCACCATTGTCGACGACGAACATGGATTCGTCATGGCGCCGATGGCGCGCGGTGTGCGCGTGACCTCGGGCGCCGAGTTCGCCCGGCACGATGCGCCGCCGACGCCGGTGCAACTGGACCGGGCGATGCCCCACGCCCGCGCGCTGTTCGATCTGGACGAAGCGGTCGACGACGAAGCCTGGATGGGAGCGCGGCCGGTCTTTCCCGACATGCTGCCGGTGATGGGCGAGGCGCCGGGACTGCCGGGCCTTTGGCTGAATTTCGGCCATGGCCATCAGGGCTTCACGCTCGGTCCCGTTGCGGGCCGTCTGGTGGCCGCAATGATGACCGGCCAATCGCCGGACTTCGATCCCGTGCCCTATCGGGCAGGGCGTTTTTCGTGAACGGCGTTGGGCCTTGCGGCGAATCCCGGTAAACTATGCGATGTGCCGAGTTGGAGGGGGCGATGGCAGGGGGAATAATCGACACGATCCGGTCCATGCTGGACCGCGAGCGCAATGTGCGGCTGGTGGCGAGCGACCCGGCGCTGACGGCCGAACTGCTGCTCTTGTTCCGCATGATCCTCGCCGATGGCACCGTCACCGGCGAGGAGCTTGATACGTTCAAACGCATCTGCAGCGAGGCGTTCGGGCTCGATCCGGAGGCGATGGACGGTGTCTACCAGTATCTTCACGATTATGCCTACGAGACCAGCGACATCCAATCCTCGGCGGTGTTTCTCGATCTGCCGCTGGAGCGCCGCAAGGCGCTGCTCGACCACATGATCGCCATCGCCGAAGCGGACCATGCGATCGACCAGAAGGAAATGCGGCTTCTGGAACGCACCGCCGACATGCTCGACTTCGATCTCAAGGGCACGCCCACCGCCGAGTGATGGCGCATTTGGCGTGATCTGTGCCGCCGCGCCGATTGACCGGCACGGTGCTTGACCCTAACGTCGCGCCGTTGCCGGCAGTGCCACGCGTGCGTGGCCGAACGGTGTCCGTCCGCGCCGACCCAATCCGGGAGCGCCAGGGCGGGACTGCCGCGTGGATCGCCCGTCGCTCGGTGCCGGGTCGGACCTGTTGGTGACGAACGCTCGAACCGACAGGAGACCGATCCATGACCCGCATCCGCCTGCCCCTCGCCGCCGCATTTTCGCTTGCCGCCACCGCCGCATTCGGCCATCCGGGCCACGTCGAGGAAGTGGCCGGCCATACGCACTGGCTCGGCTGGGGCGCGGCCGCCGCCGCGCTGCTGGTCGTCGCCGGCGCGCTGGTTCTCGGCTATCGCGCCGTCTTGCGGCGCAACCGCTGATGTTCGAAGGTGCCCCCGCGGGCAAGCGCTACGGCATCATGATCTGCGGCCATGGCAGCCGCAACCAGAATGCGGTCGGCCAGTTCGCCCGGCTTGCCGAGCGGATGCGCGAGCGCTTTCCCGACACGCCGGTCGATTACGGTTATCTGGAATTCGCCAACCCGGTGATCCATCAGGGGCTCGACGCGCTCAAGGCGCGCGGCGTCAACCATGTGCTCGCCGTGCCGGGCATGCTGTTCGCCGCCGGTCACGCCAAGAACGACATCCCGTCGGTTCTGAACACCTATCAGGCGCAGAACCGCGACATCGTTGTCGATTACGGCCGCGAACTGGGCATCGATCTGCGCATGATCCGGGCCGCCGGCGCGCGGATCGAAGAAGCGCTTGCCGCCCATGGCTGGCAAAAGGGCGATCCGCTGCACGACACGATGCTGGTCGTTGTCGGCCGTGGCGCGTCGGACCCCGACGCCAACTCCAACGTCGCCAAGGTGATGCGCATGCTCTGGGAAGGCATGGGGTTCGGCTGGGGAGAGACAGCCTATTCGGGCGTGACGTTCCCGCTCGTCCAGCCGGCGCTCGACCATGCGGCCAAGCTCGGCTACCGGCGCATTGTCGTCTTTCCCTATTTCCTGTTCACCGGCGTTCTGGTCAAGCGCATCTACAGCCATACCGATGCGGTGGCCGCCGCTCATCCGGAGATCGAGTTCATCAAGGCGGGCTATCTGAACGATCATGGGTTGGTGATCGACACGATGGTCGAGCGGGTACGCGAGATCGTCGAAGGCACCAACAACATGAACTGCCAGATGTGCAAATATCGCGAACAGGTTCTGGGGTTCGAGGCGGAAGTGGGGCTGGCGCAGGAAAGCCACCATCATCACGTCGAAGGGGTCGGCGGCGCGCCGGAAAACTGTCCGTGCAATGGCGATTGCGATGCGCGGTGCCGCGACGAGGCGTTCTGCAAGGAGCATGGCCTGCCCTGGACGCCGGTGCACAGCCGCGATCATTCCCACAGCCACGCGCACGGTCATGACCACGATCACGGCCACGATCATCACCATGACCATCATCACCATCCCTATCCGCAGGCGGATCATCCGCTTGGCCCCAAGAGCATGGATCAGGCGAAGGCGGGCCGATGATCGACTATGTCCGGGCGCCCGAGGCCATCTATGAGCGCTCGTTCGCGGAGATTTCGCGGATCGATGCGCTTGCGGCGCTGCCCGAGGACATCCGTCCCGTCGCCACGCGCATCGTTCATGCCTGCGGCATGCCCGACGTGCTCGACGATCTGCGCTTCAGCGACGACATGGTCGAGCGGACGCGCGCGGCGCTGGATGCGGGTGCGGACATCTATTGCGATGTGGAAACGCTGCGCCATGGCGTCATGCGGCACCTTCTGCCCGATGGCTGCGCGTTGCATTGCCGGATATCGGCGCCGGACGTTGCAGCCCATGCAAGGCAGCACAAGATGACCCGCGCCGGCGCACAGGTCGATCTGTGGGGTGACCGGCTGGAAGGCCAGGTCATGGCGATCGGCAATGCGCCGACGACCCTGTTCCGGCTCATGGAACTGATCGACCGGGGTGCCGTGGGCCGGCCAGCCGCGGTGATCGCGTTTCCGGTCGGGTTCGTCGGCGCCGCCGAAAGCAAGGATGAACTGGTGCGCGACCCGCGCGGCATGGCCTATCTGACGCTTTGCGGCAAGCGCGGCGGCACGGCGATGGCGCAAGCCGCGGTCAACGGGCTGGCCGGCGGGCTTGCGACATGAGCGATCAAACGTCCGGACGCGCGTGGCTGCAGGTGATCGGCATCGGCGAGGATGGCATGGACGGGCTGTCGCCGGCGGCGCGGCGCCTGGTCGAGGATGCCGAGGTGATCATCGGCGGCGACCGGCATCATGATCTGATCTTCAACAATCTGGCCCAGCGGATTTCCTGGCCGTCGCCGTTCGACGCGATGATCGAGACGATCCGCGGGCAGAAGGGCAAGCGGGTCGCCGTGCTCGTGACCGGCGATCCGCTCTGGTACTCGGTCGGTGCGCGGCTTCTGAAGGCGATCGATGCGTCCGAGATCGTCTTTCACCCGCAATTGTCGGCGTTCCAGCTTGCCGCCTGCCGCATGGTCTGGTCGATCCCCGATGTCGAGACGCTGACCGTGCACGGAAGGGCGGCGGAACAGATCGTGCCGTTCTTCGCGCCGGGATCGCGGCTGCTGGTCCTGACCAAGGATGCGACATCGCCCGGTACCATCGCGGCGCTTCTGGCCGAGCGCGGCTATGGCGCCTCGACCATGACGGCGCTCGCCGCGATGGGCGGTCCGGACGAGGCAATCATGCATGGTTCCGCCGAGCATCCGCCGAAGGGCGTGCCGGATTTTCATACGCTTGCCATCGAATGCATTGCCGGGCCGGATGCGGTGATCCATCCGCGCACGGGCCTGCCGGACGATGCCTTTGCCCATGACGGCAAGATGACCAAGCGCACCGCGCGGGCACTGGCGCTGGCCAAGCTGGCGCCGCATCGGGGCGCGCTTTTGTGGGATGTGGGCGCGGGGTGCGGCTCGATCGGCATCGAATGGATGCGCGCGGCGCCCGAAGCGCGTGCGATCGGCATCGAACCCAAGGCCGAGCGGCGTGCGATGGCGGCACAAAACGCGCTGACGCTCGGCACGCCCAAGCTCGAACTGGTCGACGGCGAGGCGCCGGCTGCGCTTGAAGCGCTGGACCCGCCCGATGCGGTGTTCGTCGGCGGCGGCGTGTCGCGGCAGACGATCGGCGCCTGCATGGTCGCGCTCAAGCCGCTGGGCCGGCTCGTCGCCCATGCGGTGACGCTGGAGAGCGAAGCGGTTTTGCAGGCGGCCTATGGCCAGTTTTCGGGCGAATTGCAGCGCATATCGGTGGAGACCGCGTCGCCGGTCGGCCCGTTCGAGGGCTGGAAGCCGGCCATGCCGGTCACGCAATGGTCGTGGGTCAAGAAGCCATGACGACGGGCACGCTCTACGGCGTCGGCGTCGGCCCCGGCGCGCCAGACCTGATCACGCTACGCGCCTGGCGGCTTTTGACCGGGGTTCCGGTGATCGCCTGGCCGGCGCCGGGCGATGGCGACAGCTTCGCCCGATCCATCGTCGCCGGCTGCATCCGTGCCGATCATGTCGAGATCCCGATCCGCGTGCCGATGCGCACCGAGCGTTTTCCGGCGGCCGAGGTCTATGACGCCGCGGCTGTCGAGATCGCCGCCCACCTCGATGCCGGCCGCGACGTGGCGGTCCTGTGCGAGGGAGACCCGTTCTTTTTCGGCTCGTTCATGTATCTGTTCCAGCGCCTGTCGGACCGCTATCCGTTTGAGATCGTACCGGGTGTGTCCTCGGTGATGGCGGGCGGGGCGGCTATCGCCCGGCCGCTGGCGGCACGCAATGAGGTGTTCAGCGTGATCCCGGCGCCGCTCGACGATGGCCGGATCGAAGCGCAGCTTGCCGCGTGCGATGCCGCCGCGATAATCAAGGTCGGACGGCATCTCGGCCGCATGAGGGCGCTGCTCGACCGCTGCGGGCTGACCGCGCAAAGCTGCTATGCCGAGCGGCTGACGCTCGAGACCCAGAAGCTGGCCCGGCTCGACGACATGCCGGGCGATGCGGCGCCCTATTTCTCGATGATCCTCGTCTACAAGGGCGACGAGGCCTGGCCGTCGCCGGTGCTGGAGACAGGCTCTTGAGCGCGTCAGAACCCGTCATTGTGGTCCTGAGCGAAGCGGGGTTGCCGGTCGCGCGCAGGGTTGCCGAATCTGTCGGCGGCGCGGTGCATGGCGCGCGCAAGCGCGTGCGCGCCGACAGGGCCGATCTGCTTTTCGACGATGCGGGCGATCATCTGCGCGCGCTTTATCGCGATAGCCGGCCGCTTGTCGCGGTGATGGCCGCCGGGGCGCTGGTGCGGCTGCTGGCACCGGTGCTTGCGGACAAGAAGGCGGAGCCGCCGGTGATCGCCATTGCCGACGATGGCAGTGCGGTCGTGCCGCTTCTGGGCGGGCATCGCGGCGCCAACGATCTGGCGCGCAAGGCGGCCGATGCGCTCGGCATCAAGGCCGCGATCACGACGGCGGGCGATGTCCGGTTCGGCGTCGCGCTCGATGCGCCGCCCGAGGGTTATGTGCTGGCCAACCCGGCGCATGCAGCCGGGTTCATGGCCGATCTGGTGGCGGGTCACAGCGTGGCGCTGGACGGCGCGGCGGACTGGCTGACCGGCTCTGGTCTGCCCTTCGCGTCCGATGCCGACCGGCGCATCGCCGTTACCGACAAGGCGGATCCGGGCGCCGCGGACCGCCTTGTCTATCATCCAAGGCATCTGGCGCTGGGAATCGGCTGCGAGCGCGGCTGCGATCCCGACGAAGCCCTGTCGCTGGCGCGCGCTACACTTGCCGGGGCCGGCTTTGCAGAAGCCTCGGTGGGCGTGATCGTCTCGCTCGATGTGAAGGCGGACGAGGCGGCGGTGCACGCGGTGGCCGGCCATTTCGGCATTCCGGCGCGGTTCTTCGACGCGGCCACGCTCGACGCGGAGACGCCGAGACTGGCCAATCCCTCGGACATCGTCTTTGCCGAGGTGGGCTGCCACGGCGTGGCCGAGGGCGCCGCGCTCGCTGCCGTGGGGCCTGACGGCGCGCTTGTGGTCGAAAAGCGCAAGAGCGCACGGGCGACATGTGCGGTCGGCAGGTCGCCGGACGTGTTCACCGACAATCGCATGCCAGGACGGGCGAGGGGCCATTTGGCCGTCGTCGGCATCGGGCCGGGCAGCGATGGCTGGCGGTCGCCCGAGGTCACCGCCATGGTGCGCCGTGCGACCGATCTGGTGGGCTATTCGCTCTATCTGGACCTGCTCGGCACGCTGGCGGATGGCAAGGCGCGGCACGATTTCGATCTTGGCCGCGAGGAGGATCGCGTCCGCCACGCGATGGAACTGGCCGGGCAGGGCCGCGACGTGGCGCTGGTCTGCTCCGGCGATGCAGGCATCTATGCGATGGCGACACTGGTCTTCGAACTGCTCGACCGGGGCGGACTGAGCGACGGCGCGACGCGCATCGGAATTGATGTCGCGCCCGGCATCTCGGCTCTTCAGGGTGCGGCGGCGCGCGCCGGCGCGCCGCTCGGCCATGATTTCTGCACCATCTCGCTGTCGGACCTTCTGACGCCGTGGGAGGACATTCAGCGCCGGGTGCGCGCGGCGGGCGAGGGCGATTTCGTCGTCGCCTTCTACAATCCCGTCTCGAAGAAGCGGCGCACCCAGCTTGCCTGGGCGCGCGACGAACTGCTGCGTCATCGGCCGGCGGATACGCCGGTCATCCTGGCGACCAATCTGGGGCGCCCCGGCGAAGCCGTGCGCATGGTGCCGCTCGCCGAATTGCAGGTGGACGATGTGGACATGCTGACCGTGGTGATCGTCGGCTCGTCCGATACGCGCACGGTCGGCACGGGCGACGGGCGCCGTTGGGCCTATACGCCGCGCGGCTATGCGGGCAAGCGCGGCACGCAGATTGCAGGAGACATCGGCCAATGACCGTCCATTTCATCGGCGCGGGGCCGGGCGCGCCCGATCTGATCACCGTACGCGGGCTGAGGCTGATCGAACGCTGCCCGGTCTGCCTATATGCCGGATCGCTGGTGCCGCCCGAGATCGTTGCGGCCGCCCCGGAGGGCGCGCGTGTCCTCGACACGGCGCCTATGCATCTCGACCAGATCGTCGCCGAGATCGAAGCGGCCCATGCAGAGGGGAAGGACGTGGCGCGCGTGCATTCGGGCGATCCGTCCATCTATGGCGCGACGGCCGAACAGATGCGGCGGCTGGAGGCGCTGTCGATCCCTTATGAAGTGGTGCCCGGCGTGCCTGCGTTCGCGGCTGCCGCGGCTGCGCTGAAGACCGAGTTGACCCTGCCCGAAATCGCCCAGACCGTGATCGCGACGCGCACTGGCATGAAAGCGTCGTCCATGCCCGAGGGCGAGCAGCTTGACGTCCTCGGCCAGTCGGGCGCGACGCTCGCCATCCATCTGTCGATCCGCAATCTCGATTACATCCGCCGGGCGCTGGAGCCGCACTACGGCGCGGACTGTCCCGTGGTGATCGCCTATCGCGCGACCTGGCCGGACGAACTCTATATCCGCACCACGCTGGCCGGGATGAAGGCGCAGGTGCGCGCGGCAAAGATCACGCGGACGGCGCTGGTGCTGGTCGGCCCGGTGTTCGGCAAGACAGAGTTCCGCGACAGCGATCTCTACAATGCCGATTTCGCCCATGTGCTGCGCAACAGGGGCAAGAAGGCCAAGGCGGGCTGAGGGCTCTAGCTTGGCGACCGGTCGCCGCGCCGGGCGGCGTCGATGGCGGCCACATCGATCTTCTTCATCGTCAGCATGGCGTCGAAGGCGCGCTTGGCCTCGGCGCCGCCATTGGCCATCGCCTCGGTCAGCGTGCGCGGGGTGATCTGCCAGCAGACGCCCCATTTGTCCGTGCACCAGCCGCATTGGCTCTCCGCACCGCCATTGCCGACAATGGCGTTCCAGTAGCGATCGGTTTCCTTCTGGTCGGTTGTGGCGATCTGGAAGGAGAAGGCTTCGCCGTGCCTGAAGTAAGCGCCGCCATTGACGCCGATGCACGGGATGCCGAGCACCGTGAATTCGACCACCAGGACATCGCCTTCGCTGCCAGAGGGGTTGTCGCTCGGCGCGCGCTGGACGGCGCCCACCCAACTGTCGGGAAAGGTCTCGGCATAAAAGCGCGCCGCTTCCTGCGCCTCGCCGTCGAACATCAGGCAAATCCGGTTGGCGGGAATTACGCTCATCATCGGTCTCGCTTCTGGGGCATGTGTCACCGGGGCTGGGTTTCGAGCAGACCATCCAGCTTGGTGAAGCTGCCGGACCAGCCCTGTTCGGCGCCCATTTTCAATGCCGCGTCGCGCGCTTCGGGCGATTTGAACGTCTGGCGCATGGTCTGGCGGGTGCGTCCGCCGGGGAGCGGCTCAAGCGTCACTTCCATGACGATGTCGACGCTTGTTTCCCGCTCGTCGGCCGCCATGAAGCTGTTGTACTGCTCCATCCAGTCGTCCGGATACTCCTCGCTGCCGCCGGCGGCGACCAGCCGGTGTGGCGGATCGAGCGCGACGATCGTCGATTTGATCGGATAGTCCTGATCGAATTCGGTCCCCTTCGGCCCGCGCATGATCGCCTGCCAGCGGCCGCCGACCTTGGGCTCCACGACGCAGTCGTGATTGGTGAAACCCTCCGGCCCGAACCAGCGCGCGAGCAGGTCCGCCTCCATCCAAACGCGCCACAGCAGCTCGGGCGGCGCGTCGAACTCGCGGATCAGAACAATGTCGCTGCCGGGCGTTTCGAGGATCGTTTCAACCGGCATGGCGCGGCTCCTTTGCGGTTTCGGCCTCGATCACCTCGGCGAGCTTGTCGATGGAGGCCTTGGGACCCATGGTCCGGTCGGCGAGGTTTTCGCGCCCGTCGATGAAGGCGATCGATTCGACAAAGCGCATCTGCGTCTTGCCGCCCGTTTCCTCGAACTCGACGCTGGTCGCGGCGACCGAGGCGACGTTTTCATTGTCGGCGGTGACGGTGGTGAAGACGATGCGCTTTTCGGGCACCACTTCGGGATAATGCGATGTGAAGTGCACCGTCATCTCATCGCCCGGTCCGCAATGGCAGACCTCCGTGCCGCCGGAGCGCTGGTCATAGTTCTCGAACACCATGGTCCAGCTTGACGACGGGTTTTGCCATCGCTCGCGTAGCGCGGGGTCCGACCAGGCGCGCCAGACCAGCGCAACCGGCGCCTCGAATATGCGCTCGATCTCGATCTTTTCGTGGGCGACGGTCATCGGGCTGCCTCCGCCAGCGTTGCGAGATGTTGTTCGAGGTGGCCAAGCGTCTGGGCCCAACCTTCGCGGTGGCCGTCGCGGCTGCCCGTGTCGGGCAGGCCGGACATGACAAAGCGCATATGCGTCTTGCCATGGCGCGCCTCGAAGTCGATGGCGATCAGATGTTCGCTGCCGCCGCCGCCCGACGGCGTTTTGGTCCAGCGATGGGTGAAAACGAGGCGTTGGTTTTGCACCACCTCGCGATAGGTGCCGCCCACATGCCATTCGGCGCCGTCGGACTGATCGCGCATTTTCGACCACCATTTTCCGCCCACCGAGACATCGGCGTCCTGCTCGATCAGAGCGAAGCGTTCGGGCAGCATCCAGACGTCGACATGCGCCTTTTCCGTGAAGCATCGCCAGACCAGGTCCACCGGCGCGTCGAAGACGCGGTCGATGGTGAAGGCGGTCGCGGAGCTGTCGTCATCCGGCGCGCTGGCGGATTCATTTGGATGGGTCACCATGATCCTCCTTTGCGGTCTGGGTCGGGTCGGACTGCAGTTCGGCAAGCAGCGCATCGAGCCGGTCGAAGCGCGCCTCCCATAGCTTGCGGTAATCGGCGAGCCAGTCGGACGCTTCCTTCAGCGGCTCGGGATTGATGGTGCAGGGGCGGAACTGGGCCTGTCGGGAACGCTCGATCAGGCCGGCCTTCTCCAGGACCTTCAGGTGGCGCGAAAAACCGGGCAGCGACATGTCGAACGGTTCGGCAAGTTCGGTGACGGTCGCTTCGCCCTTGTCGGCCAGTTGCGCAAGGACCGCGCGCCGTGTCGGATCGGCCAGGGCGGCGAAGGTTGCATCGAGCATTTGGGGGTCTGAATTATTTAGCATATCAGTTAATTAACATAAATGCTAAATAGATGCAAGCGCCGCCCTTGGCATGAGCGCTTCAGCCTTGCCCACGGCGCGGTGATCGCCTGCCTGATCAGGCCGGGCGGGCAATCATGATGACGGGAATGCCGATCGTGCGTGCGGCTTCGATCTTGCCATAGGCGCCGTCGCCGCCCGAATTGCGGCAGACGATGCAGGTGATGGCATGGTCCCGGAGCACACGCTCCTCCTCGGCGGCCGGGCCCGGCTTGCCGGTGACGATCGTGTGGCTGGCAAGCGGCAGCGGCGATGCGGGCGGGTCGATCATGCGCACGATGAAGTGGACATCGCGCCGCGCCTCGAACGGCGCGAGATGCTGGCTGCCGAGTGCCAGAAAGACGCGCGCGCCGGGCGGAATCGCTGCGGCTGCGTCGGCTTCCGAAGCGACCTCCCGCCAGTCGTCACCGGGCTGCCGGTCCCATGGCGGACGCGTGTGGACATCCAGCTTCACGCCGGCAAGCGCTGCGGCTTCGGCCGCGTTCGCCGAGATCTGCCGCGCATAGGGATGGGTCGCGTCGATCATCCGCGTGATCCGTTCGCGCCGCAGGAAGTCGGCGAGGCCGGCGATGCCGCCAAATCCGCCGGTGCGTATCTCTCCGGCGACCGGCGCGGGCTCGGCCGTCCGGCCGGCCAGTGAGGTGACGACCCGCCAGTCCGGATGGGCGTCGACGAGTCGTCTGGCCAGCGTCGCCGCCTCTCTGGTGCCGCCCAGAATGAGGACAGTTTCGGTCACGAAAACCCCGTGCGGGCGATGATCGCACCCGTGCGGTCGACGATGACGATCTCGGCCTGGACGGGCGCGCCGCGCAGCGTGTCCATGACCGTTGCCAAGGCCAGACCGGCCACGTCCGCCGCGATATCGATTTTCGTATCGCTCATGATTTCAACCACTTGCGCTGCGGTGTTGGCGGATAGAATCCGCGCCTTCATGTCCTGATTCAAGCCGTTTCCGGCAAGATCGGCTAGGAAAGCCATGTCCACCTGGCTGCGCGCGGAATGCAGGTCGAGTGCGCCCTGGGCGAGTTTGGTGATCTTGGCGAAGCCGCCGGCTATCGTCAGTTTCGGCACCGGGTGTGCCCGCAGATATTTGATCAGTCCGCCGGCGAAATCGCCCATGTCGAGAAGCGCGATCTGAGGCAGATTGTAGAGCGCCTGAGCGGCAGCCTCCGAGGTGGAGCCGGTCGAGCCGAGCACGTGGTCGAGCCCGGCCGCGCGCGCCACGTCGATTCCGCGATGGATGGAGTGAATCCATGCCGCGCAGGAAAAGGGGTGGACGATTCCCGTCGTGCCGAGGATCGATATGCCGCCAACGATGCCAAGGCGCGGGTTCCACGTCCGTTCGGCAATCGCGGCGCCATCGGGCACACAGATCGTCACGGCAATGTCGGGCGCAATGCCATGTTCGGCGCACACCTCGCCAATGATTTCGGCCATCATCCGGCGCGGCACGGGGTTTATCGCCGCTTGCCCCGGCCCGATGGGCAGGCCCGGCTTTGTCACGGTGCCCACACCGTCGCCGGCATGAAAGGTTATGCCGCTTTCCGGCTCGCCCCATCCGACCCGCGCGATCACCATGGCGCCATGGGTCACGTCCGGATCATCGCCCGCGTCCTTGACGATACCGGCTTCGGCGAAGCCGTCGCCGCGCTTTTCATGCGCGAGCGCAAAGGCGGGCGTTTCGCCCTTGGGCAGGGTGATCGTCACCGGATCGGGGAACGCGTCCGTCAGCAGCGCGGTCAGCGCGGCCTTGGCGGCGGCGGTGGCGCAGGCGCCCGTCGTCCATCCGCGCCTCAGCGGGCCGCCGGGCTTGCGCGCTCCGGCGTCGGGCTCGGCCTGAGATGGTGGCGTGGCGCTCATCACTGCCTTATAGGTGAGGGGTGACGCGACATGAAGATGACTTGAAGATGACGTGCCGCCGATGACCGAACCCATCGCACCCAAGAGCATTTGGCCCGAGACGGCACCGGACTTCGTGCCCGGCCATGTCTGGCTCGTGGGCGCGGGGCCCGGCGATCCGGGTCTTTTGACGCTGCATGCGGCGCACGCGCTGGGGAATGCCGATGTGATCGTCCATGACGCGCTGGTCGATCCGCGATGCCTCGAACTGGCACGGCCGGGCGCAACGCTCGAATATGCGGGAAAACGCGGCGGCAAGCCGTCCGCCAAACAGCGCGACATCTCGCTTCGCCTCGTCGAACTGGCCCGCTCGGGCAAGCGTGTACTGCGGCTGAAGGGCGGCGACCCGTTCGTTTTCGGGCGGGGCGGGGAAGAGGCGCTGACGCTGGCCGCCCATAACGTGCCGTTCCGCATCGTGCCGGGCGTAACGGCGGGCATCGGTGGCCTCGCCTATGCCGGCATTCCGGCGACCCATCGCGACACCAACCATGCCGTCACCTTCCTCACGGGCCATGATTCGGGCGGCGTCATGCCCGATGCGATCGATTGGCACCATGTCGCCAAGGGGGCTCCGGTGATCGTCATGTACATGGCAATGAAGCATATCGGCGCGATCGCCGGGCGGCTGATCGCCGAGGGCCGTGCGCCCAATGAACCGGTCGCCTTTGTCTGTAACGCGGCGACCGACCGGCAGCAGGTCCTGGAGACGACGCTTGGGCGCGCCGAAGCCGATGTCGCCGAATCCGGGCTCCAGCCGCCGGCGATCGTCGTTGTCGGCGAAGTGGTGCGCCTTCGTTCCGGGCTCGACTGGCTGGGCGCCTTGTCGTCGGGCCGGGTGCTCGATCCCGATCCGCTGGGCGCGCGCCGCCGGGACGAAACCGGATGAACGGATTTCTCGTCGCCGCGCCCCATTCGGGCAGCGGCAAGACGGTGGTCACGCTCGGGCTTTTGCGGGCGCTGCGCGATGCGGGCCATGCGCTGGCGCCAGCCAAGGCCGGACCGGACTATATCGATCCGGCCTTCCATGCGGCGGCGAGCGGCGAGGCTTGCATCAATCTCGACCCATGGGCGATGCGGCCGGACCTGTTGCGGGCGCTGGCGCCGGACCACGGCGCTGACAGGCTTCTGGTCACCGAGGCGATGATGGGTCTGTTCGACGGCGCGGCAGATGGAACCGGAAGCGCGGCCGATCTTGCCGCCCTTCTGGGCCTTTCGATCGTCTTCGTCGTCGATGCCTCGCGCATGGCCCAATCAATTGCAGCGCTGGTGTCCGGCTACCGCAGCCATCGCAAGGATGTTGATTTTGCTGGTGTCATCCTCAACCGGGTCGGCAGCGCCCGGCACGAGGCCATGCTGCGCGCCGCGCTCGACCCGCTCGGTGTCCCCGTGCTCGGCGTGGTGCCCGGCGACACGGCGCTCGCTCTTCCCGAGCGCCATCTCGGTCTCGTGCAGGCCGGCGAGCATGCGGCGCTCGAAGCCTTCATCGCCCATGCCGGCACCGTGATGGCACGCGGCTGCGATCTGGAGGCGCTGGCCGCAATGGGCCTTCCACGGGCTTCAGGCAAGGCGTCCGTTCCGCGCCTGCCGCCTCTTGGTCAACGCATGGCGATTGCCCGCGATATCGCCTTTGCCTTTTGCTATCCGCATTTGCTCGAGGGATGGCGCGGGCAGGGGGCAGAGCTTTCCTTCTTCTCCCCGCTGGCCGACGAAGCGCCGGCATCCGATGCGGACGCGGTGTTTTTGCCGGGCGGTTATCCCGAACTGCATCCGGAGACGATCGCCGGCGCAACGCGGTTCAAGACGGGCATGAAGGCCGCGCGTGACCGGAACGCTGCGATCTATGGCGAGTGCGGCGGATACATGGTTCTCGGCGAAGGGCTGACCGGTGCCGATGGCGTCCGCCATGCCATGCTTGGTCTGTTGCCGGTCGAGACCAGCTTTGCCACCCGCACGCGCCATCTGGGCTACCGCCGGCTCGATCCGATGGCCGGGGCGCCCTGGCCGATGCCGCTGACCGCGCACGAGTTCCACTACGCAACCGTCACGCGCGAGGGCGACGCCGAAGCGCTTTTTGCGGTGCGCGATGCGCAGGGCGCCGATCTGGGGCATTATGGGCGCCGAGTCGGCACCGTGTCCGGGTCCTGGTGCCACGTGATCGACAGGGTTGAGTGATGTCACGTCCTCCGCGTCATGGCGGGTCGCTCGATCGTGCCGTCGCCGAATTTGGCGGCGCGCATGCCGACTGGCTCGATCTGTCGACCGGCATCAATCCCGTTCCATGGCCGGTGCCGCCCATTCCGGCCGAAATATGGGAACGGCTGCCCGAGCACAGTCTCGAGGATTATTGCCTCGATGCGGCGCGCGCCTATTACAGCGTGCCCGAGGGCGCCGCGATCGTTGCAGCGCCGGGCACGCAGGCGATCATCCAGCGGCTTGGCGATCTCATCGGGACCAACCGGCGCATCGGTATCGTCACGCCAACCTACGGCGAGTATGACTGGTGCCTCGCAACGCCCGACCGGGTGGTCGGGACGGTCCGCGCGATCCCGGCCTATGAGGACGGCTATGACGGGGTCGTCTTCGGCAATCCGAACAATCCCGACGGCGCACGACACGCCGGCGAGACCGACCGCACGGCGGTGGCCGCTCTTCTGGCCCACAGCGGCACGGTGATCGTCGACGAGGCGTTCGCCGATGTGGCGCCTGAAGCGTCCTATGTGCCCGATACGGGAAACGATGGGCTGATCGTGCTGCGCTCGTTCGGCAAGTTCTTTGGCCTTGCCGGCATCAGGCTCGGCTTCGCCATCGGCCCGCCGGGCGACATGGCGCGGCTGCGCCGCCTGCTCGGCCCATGGGCGGTGCCCGGACCGGCGCTTTTTGTTGGCGGCCGCGCGCTGCGCGACATCGCCTGGATCGCCGAGACCCGCACGCGGCTGATGCGCGACCGGCAGCGGCTGACCGGGCTGCTCGAACGGCACGGTTTTGCGATTGCAGGCCATACCGACCTGTTCGTGCTCGCCGTTCATGACCGCGCGCCGGGCATTGCCGCGGCACTCGCCCGGGCACGCATCTGGGTGCGATCTTTCGACAAGGATGCCGCCTGGCTGCGCTTCGGCCTGCCGGGAGACGATGCGGCGTTCGCGCGGCTCGAAAAGGCGCTTGCGCAGGCGGTCTGATCGGCCCATCACGCGGGAATGGCCGAAACGCTCGTCATCCTGTTTGCCGCGCTGATCCTCGATCGCCTCATCGGCGATCCGGACTGGCTGTGGCGCCGCGTGCCGCATCCCGTGGTCTTTTTCGGAAAGCTGATCGGGTGGGCCGATACCCGCTTCAACGATAATGGCGCATCGGAAACACGGCGTGAGAAAAACGGGTTTGCGACGATCGCCGTGCTGATGATCGGCGCGATCGTTGCCGGAACGTTTCTCGGCGATCTGTTCGACGCGCTGGGCGGCGCTGGTTTTGTGCTCGAAGCGGTGCTGGTGGCGGTTTTCTTAGCGCAGAAGTCGCTGGCCGATCATGTGGGTGCGGTGGCGCAAGGTCTGCGCGCCGGCGGCATCGATGGCGGGCGGCGCGCGGTGTCGATGATCGTCGGGCGCGATCCCCACACGCTGGACGAAGCGGGCATTTGCCGCGCCGCGGTCGAGAGCCTCGCCGAAAACGCATCCGACGGGGTCGTCGCGCCGGCCTTCTGGTATGCCGTGTTCGGCCTGCCCGGCCTTCTGGCGTACAAGATGCTGAACACCGCCGACTCGATGATCGGCCACAAAACCGATCGTCATCGCGCCTTCGGCCGCGCGTCGGCGCGGTTGGACGATTTCGCCAACTGGCTGCCGGCACGGCTGACGGCGCTGCTGATCGTCGCAGCCGGCGGATTGGACCGGTGGCGGGACCGCATCCGCACCGTCATGCGCGATGCGCGGCTGCACCGTTCGCCCAATGCCGGGTGGCCTGAAAGTGCCATGGCAGCCGTGAGCGGCCTCGCGCTTGGCGGACCGCGCGTTTACCGCGGCGATATGGCCGATGAGCCTTTCATGAATGACGAGGGGCGCAAGGACACCGGGCCGGATGACATCGACGCGGCGCTCGGTGTCTTCTGGCGGGCGATGACCGCGCTGACGGCGTTGGTCGGTGCGTTGGCGGTCTTGGCGGGGTGAGAGGCGTTCCACCTCCCCCTTGAGGGGAGGTCGGAGAGGCGAGCGAAGCGAAGCTGATCCGGGTGGGGGTTATCGATGCCCACCACCGTTACCCCGCACCCGGCTTTGCCTTGCGGGGCTCAGCAGTCGCCGACCTCCCCTCAAGGGGGAGGTGAAGCATTGTGTTTCCAATCCGCGCCTCGATCGCCCTGTTCAGATCCGGCGCCGCGGCGACCAGCCTTTGCGCCGCTTCGGTCTGCGGATTGTCGAGCAATTCGCCTGTCGGGCCGCGTTCGACGATCCGGCCATGGTCCATCACCATCACCTCATGGGTGATGGCGCGGGCGACGGTCAGATCGTGGGTGATGAAGAGGTAGGCGAGACCGAGTTCATCGTTGAGCTTGGCGAACAGGTCGAGGATCTGCGCGCGGATCGACACATCGAGTGCCGAGACAGGCTCGTCGCAGACGACCAGCTTGGGCCGCGTGATGATGGCGCGGGCAATGGCCAGCCTTTGCCTCTGCCCGCCGGAAAATTCATGCGGATAGCGGCGCATGGCATCGGCCGGCATGCCCACCTCTTCCAGCGCGAATGCGATGCGCTCGCGCCGCTCCGTACGGCTCAAGGGCTTTTCTTCCAGATGCAGCGGCTCGGCAACCAGCCGCTCGACGGTCTGGCGCGGGTTGAAGGAGCCGTAAGGGTCCTGAAAGACCACCTGCATCTCGCGCCGCGCCAGCGCCATCTGCGCATCATGGTCGTTGAGCCTGGACGTCTCCATGCCGTCAAACGAAACGATGCCTGCGGTCGGCTTGTCGAGCGCCAGCACGATGCGCGCGAGGGTGGATTTGCCGCATCCTGACTGGCCGACAAGCCCGACAGAGCGCCCGGGCGGGACCGAAAAGGAGACATTGTCGACGGCACGGAACGGCTCGCCGCGCGAGAACAGTCCCGTGCGCGGGCCGGGATAATCCCTGACGAGGCTCTGCACCTCGAGAAGGCCCCAATGGTCCGCCGGTTTCGTGCGGCCGGCCCATTGCGGCACATGCGCCGATGCTTCGGCCAGTTGTTGCGTATAAGGGTGTTTTTGCTGACGCAGCACGCCGACCGCGTGGCCGGCCTCCTGCACCTCGCCACGGCGCAATATGGTGATGTCGTCGGCCATGCCGGCAACGACGCCCAGATCGTGGCTTATCAGCACAAGACCCATGCCGTCCTCGGCGACCAGTTCGCGCAAAAGGTCGAGGATCTGCGCCTGCAGCACCACGTCCAGAGCGGTGGTCGGCTCGTCGGCGATCAGCAGCTTGGGCCGCAGCGCACAGGCGATGGCGATGACGACGCGCTGTCTCTGTCCGCCCGACAGTTCGTGCGGATAGCGGTCGAGCGGAAAACGCGCGCGCGGCAAGCCGACCCGCTCGAGCATATGCGCGGCGCGAGCCTCCGCGTCCGGCCGGTTGGCGCCGGTGTGCCACCGGATGCCCTCGGCGACCTGCTCGCCGATCGTCTTGACCGGGTTGAGCGCCGTCATCGGCTCCTGGAACACCATGCCGATATCGTCGCCGCGCAGCGCGCACATGCGCTCCTCGGTCGCCGTCAGCAGATCCTCGTCGCCAAAGCGCAGCGTGCCTGCGGCGTCCGCGCCATGGGGCAGAAGCCGCATCGCCGTCAGCGCGGTCATCGACTTGCCGGAGCCGCTTTCGCCGACCAGCGCATGCACCTTGCCTGCCTCGACCACCATGTCGATGCTCCTGAGGATCGGCACGCCGCCGATCGCCAGATCGAGCTTGTCGATGGTCAGGATAGGCGCCGTCATCGTTCGCGCCGCAGCTTTGGGTCGAGCACGTCGCGCAGACCGTCGCCCAGAAGGTTGAGGCCGAGCACGGTGACGATGATCGCGATGCCCGGCGCGATGGCCATTTGCGGCGCGATGGCCATCATGGTCTGCGCTTCGGCCAGCATCCGGCCCCAGCTCGTCGCCGGCGGCTGGGCGCCAAGGCCGACATAGGAGAGCCCGGCTTCGGCCAGGATGCCGAGCGAAAACTGGATCGTGCCTTGCACCAGCAAGAGATTGGCGATGTTCGGCAGTATGTGTTCGGCGGTGATGCGGGCCGGGCCTTTGCCCGACGCGCGGGCTGCGAGGATGAATTCGCGCGGCCAGAGCGACAGCGCCGCGCCACGCGCGACGCGCGCGAACACCGGAATGTTGAAGATGCCGATGGCGATGATCGCGTTGACAGCGCCGGGGCCGAAGATCGCCGTGATCATGACGGCGGACAAAAGCGCGGGGAAGGCGAAGATGATGTCGGAGGTCCGCATGAAGACTTCGTCGATCCAGCCGCGCCTGGCCGCCGCCCAACAGCCCAGCGGCACGCCGATGCCGATGCCGATGCCGACCGCAATCAGCGCAACGGCGATGGAGTTCCGGCTGCCTTCCATGATCATGGAGAAGATGTCGCGGCCGAAATGGTCGGTGCCGAACCAGTGGCTCCATGACGGCCCCTGCAGCCGGTCGGGGATCGACAGCTTGGCGACGTCATAGGGCGTCCAGATGAGCGAGACCGCGGCGATGAAGACGATGAGAAGTGTGATCGCCGCGCCCGCCTGAAACGAGCGGTTGGCCCGCGCCTTTTTCAGGAACAGGCGCCAGTCCTCATGTTCGGCGGCGACGAGATGATCGGTCATCGGCGGCGAAGCCTCGGGTCGGCCCAGGCATAGGCGAGATCGACAAGGAAGTTGACGATCACCACGGTGCCCACCAACAAGACGACGACCCCCTCGACGACGATCAGGTCGCGCTGGTTGATCGCCTGGAAGACAAGCTGGCCGAGGCCGGGCAGGAAGAAGACGTTCTCGATGATGATCGTGCCGGCGAGCAGGAAGGCGAACTGCAGGCCGAGGATGGTCAAGACCGGTATCATCGCGTTGCGCAGCGCATGGCGCCACAGGACGATGTTCGCGGGCAGGCCCTTGGCGCGGGCGGTGCGGATGTAATCCTCGGCCAGCGTCTCGAGCAGCGCCGAACGGGCGACGCGGGCGAGGATCGCCGCCTGCGGCAGCGCCAGCGCGATGGCCGGCAGGATCAGCGCCCTCAGGCCCGGCCAGAGGCCCTCGTCCCAGCCCGGAAAGCCGCCGGCGGGCACCCATTGCAGCGTCACGGCGAAGACATAGACAAGCAGCAGCGCGAACCAGAAATTGGGGATCGCGATGCCCAGTTGCGTGCCGGCCATGGCGGCGGTGTCGGCGCGGGTGCCGCGGCGGGCGGCGGTGAAGATGCCGACCGGAATGGCAATCGCCGTCGACAGGCCAAGCGCGAGCAGCGCCAGCGGCA
This sequence comes from Oceaniradius stylonematis, assembly GCF_003149475.2. Lineage (GTDB taxonomy): Bacteria > Pseudomonadota > Alphaproteobacteria > Rhizobiales > Rhizobiaceae > Roseitalea > Roseitalea stylonematis. Next base: position 108,182 of record NZ_QFWV02000008.1, on the reverse strand, counting down.
GCGAGACGACGATGCGGTCGGCGATCAGCTCGGTCACCGGCACCGAATAGGTCAGGCTTTCGCCGAAATCGCCGCGCGCCATGCCGGAAAGCCAAGACAGATAGCGGGTCAGCACCGGCTCGTTGAGGCCCATCTGCTCGCGCAGCGCCCGCACCGCATCCTCGGTGGCGTTGAGGCCGAGCATCAGCCGCGCCGGGTCGCCGGGCACGATCTCCAGGACGAAAAACACGATAGCGCTGGCCACGAGCAGCGTGACGAGGACGATCAGCAGGCGACGCGCGGTGTAGGCGAGCATGGGCAAGGGTTAGCCCGGATCGCCGGAATGGGGAAGCGGGCGGGGCGTGAGCCGGTGGCTCAGAACGTCGTGACGGTCCGGCGATCGAAGATGGTCGTCATGTCGGCCTGGTCGGCGGGGATGCTGAAGTCCGAGCCGGAGCCGCCGCGTCTGAGTGCATTGGCCGCCGCCTGGGCATATTCGAAGACCAGCTGGCTGAGGCGCGGCGAGCGGCCGTAGACCGGCCCGCGCGGACCGCCGCCGGCAAGCGCGATCGTGCCATCGTCGGTGCGGGTGATCGGCTGGACGTTCTGGACGGGAATGCCCGTTTCGAGATCATAAAGGGTCAGTTCGGCGACGAACTGGGCATGGTCCGGCCGCCTTTGACCATTGACGGTCACCGCGGCTCCGGTCAGCTGCTGCAGGCTCGCGCGGCTCCTGATGAACACCGACCTGACCGAGACGACGGCGCGCACCGGGCGGGTCCCGGTGAACATGGGCCGCAGCGCATCGTCGACATGGGCCCGCACGGTTTCGGCAATCGCAGCTTCAAGGGCGGATTGGCGGCCCTGCTGGTTGACCAGACCAAGGCGAGTGCCGAGCGCGCCGGCGCCGGTTCCGCCGGCGGCCTGCGCGCTGACCTGACCGTCGATGTCGGCGACCAGAAGCGGCCGCTGGGCGCCGGAGAAATCGACATCCACCTGGGCGAGCCGGATTTGCGTGAAATAGTCCGGCTGGGCCGTCACGTCCGCGGTCTGACACGCCGAGACAAAGCCAAGCAGGATGCCAAGCGCCGCAACGCGCCCAAGCGCGGCAAACCCCTCGCCGATGGTCCAGATGGTCGATCGCATGTCAGGCCGCCTTTTCAGTGTGTCCCCCGGTGGATCGACCGGACACATGAAAAGACCGTTTTGTCAAGGAATTCAGCGCTATGCGGCGGGCCGCCGGCCCCGGATCGGCCGGGCAGCCGCAGTTCCGCCCACATCCTTCATTCCATTTCCAAAATCTCGGAGAACGGTCGTCGCTTCGACGCTTGCAGGCAGGGATGAAGGGTGCGGTGCGCCCGATACACCGCACCCCGGATCACGGCCCGGCGCATGCAACGAAACCCAGAAGCAGGAACGGCCCGGAATGCCGGGGTCCGACGTTTCGCCCGTCGCGGCGGCCCAACCGCTCGTCCCGTGCGCAGGCGGCGATTGTCAATTGCGGGTGCTGGTGCCGGAGCTCCGATTCCAATACCCAAACCGGGGTGCCGATGAACCGGACCGGACCGAAATCAGGATTTCTGGCCGCATGGCTCCAACGAAGCACAGATCTTTCCAGCCTCTTCCCAGATCTGCAGCGTCCGACCGCGCGTCACGTCGTGCGGCAAATCGTTGACGGCCTCTTTCAGGAACCGGATGCGTCGCTCGACTTCGATCCTGCCGGTCGGATCGCTTTGCCAGTCGGGGTAGATGTCCCGGAACAGCAGGCGTCCGGATGTGTCCACGCTGTCCAGCAGACGCGCAATGGCGGCGCCAAGCACTGACGGAGGTTCGGCGCCGCCATTGAAGTCGGTGAACATGACGGTGCCGTCGGACTTCGTCTCCGTCCGGACATAAAAACGCGGATCTCCGGGAAGTGTGGCCTTCGCCGAAAACGGATCGGAGCTGAAGATCAGTTCGTTGCGTCGGTCGGCACCAATTTCGGCGCTTGTGTCCTGCTGGGCCGATGACTTGAGTCCAAATGGCAGAACCACCATTGTGACGAAACTCCAATCGCGCGTTGCCGTCATCGACGGGACAGATAGATCAAGGTTTAATCAAATATGCGTCTTGTTCTCTGCGGTGTCCAGTCGCCCATCAATATCGGCATGATCTTGCGCTCTGCCGAGATCTACAGGGTGGCAGTGCTGATCCACGACGCTTACGGCGTGTTTTCGGACAAGGGAAAGGTGAGGACGATAAGCGACTTCGGTTGCGGTGCGCTGCAGCGTCACCCGCCAAGCATCGTGAAGACCCTCAGCGTTTCAGACCTGCGCGGCCGTCTTGTCCGTTCCGACACCGTCGCTGGCGCGCAGAGCCATCTGGCGTTCGAATGGCAGGCCGGTGACAGTCTTCTGATCGGCAACGAGTATGACGGGGTCCCGCAGGATTTGGCGGCGGCCAGCCATGCAAGCGTCACAATTCCGATGCCGCCGGGCCATTTCCCGAAGCCGGAGTCCTTCGATCCAATCGATTCCGAACGAGCCGCGCGAATTGCGCGGCAGGGCATGCCGAGCCTTAATACGGCTGTCGCCGCGTCCGCCATGATCTCGGCGGCCTATGCCAGGGGACTTCTCGGCTGACGGGGTGGCGTTCGGGCGATGGCCGGTACTGTCGGCGGCCGGTTCCGCGCCGCATCGGGCGCCGCGGCGTTCCCGATCAGATCGCCGAGCAACGATTTGTGCGCCCGGGCGCGACAGGCTCATTGATCTCGGTGCGACGGTTGAAGTCGTCGAGATATGCCGGATTGTCCATGCGCCTCAGCATGACGACCATGCGCAACACGACGTCTAGATCGACATGCTTCATGGGTATGACTTCGCCGGGCCCGGTCGATCGATCCCGCTCACAGCTATCCCCGATCCGGAACTCCAAGATATCGGCCATTCTTCATCCCCTGCAGATGAAGAAAGGATGCGTTGACAACAATTAATGAAAAGTTAACTATAATTTTACTGAAGACGATTTCGCGCGGAGACGTGTTATGGCACCGGGGGCGAGCCGTAAGAAGACTTGTTTCGTCATCACGCCTTATGGCGATCCCGAGGGCACCGACGAGCAGAAGGAACACGCCAAGGTCATCGATGGGCTCATCGAGAACGTTCTGCGGCCGGTCGAGCGGGTCTGCCTGGAAGCGGGGCTTGCCATCCAGATCGTCGAGGGCCGCGACCGGAAGCAGGAAAAGGGTATCTGGAACAAGATCGGCAGCGATATCGAATCCGCCGAGACCGTGATCGCGGTGATCTATACATCCAGCCCGAACGCCTATCTGGAACTGGGCCTTGCCTACGGGCTGTGGATGAGCCCCATTTTGATCGTGCTCGACGGCGCCGAAAAGCCCTCCGATCTGAAAGACATCGAACATGTCGCGGTGAGCCGCGCCGAAGCCCTGCGCGAGGACGGGGCGGATCCGACGCCCAAGTCGAAAGAGATCGCCGAACGGATCGTCGGCATCAATCGGCGTGGCCGGCGCAGCAAGCCCGATTTCCTGCCCGAGACCACCACCTCCTACGGATCGATCAGGACCTATGACCGCTTCTCGAAAGCGATCGAGATGTCGGACTGGTCGCACATGATGAACGAGGCCGAAAAACACCTTGTCCTGGTTTTGCCGAAAGGGATGAAGATCAGAACGCGGAAGTTCTCCGACCGGCACGGCGCTCCGGCCCATATCGATGAAATCATCACCGAGAAAGTTCTCGGGGACGGCGTTGACGTTACNTTTTCGCGATGAACTCGCCCGCTCGTTCCGGGCCTGGAACACGCTCCGCGAGGGCATCGAAGCGCAGCAGCGTATAGCGGAGCAGCGGGGCGTTGAACCCTCGGGGTCGTTCCGCCTGATCCGCTCCGAGCAGCGCCAGCTCCCCTTTCGCGCGACGCTGACAGAAAGGCGGCTGCTGCTCACGATGCGGTTCAGTCAGGAACCTCTGGACTCCCACCACTGCATCGATGCCCCTGCCAGGAGCGCGGAGGACGATTACGACATACCGGTCTATCAGCTGGTCAGCCAGGAGATCGACCGTCTGGTCAGAAACAATGTCGAGCAGTCGGAACGGGACTTCGAGGAATGGCTGACGGGGCGCGCCGCTTGATTTTTTGCCATCCTCGCAGGGACTTGCCAGGTTCGCAACTCTTCCGTTGCGGAATCGGCGGCGGAACCTGTTGCGCTTGGCTGTCCCGAGCAGGCGATCCTTTGCGCGCTTCGAGTTGACATGGCCGAGACCCAGCCCGACGAAACCGGCTTCGTGCGCAATCCGCTGGCGCAATGGAAGAATGACGACCTGCTGCTCGATGAGGAGACGCGCAACCAGGTCAGGAAGGACCGTCCGCGTGCCTTCCCGATTGTCGATTGGCCCGAGATGCGGACGCTCTTCAAGGAGATCGATCAAGACGCGATCGCAGCCAAGAGAAAGGTCCGCAGCCAGGGGGTTCTCGCTGTCTGGATCGCCACGTCCGGCCTTGTGCTCGCAGCGTTTGCCACCTGGCTCGCGGCGCCGGGCAGCGCTGCGGCTGTCCTTTTTGGTATCGTGTCCACCCTGTTGCTGGTCGGTGGAGTGTGCCTCGGCCTTCTGCCTCTGCTTTTTGGCCGAGACCGCAGCGATTGGCTCNGTCCGTGCCATGACCGATCCGGCCGCGCTTGAGGAACTGCACGCCAAGCGCGCCGAAGCGCTGAAGAGTTTCGCCGATCGGCTGAACCCCAAATCCCCGGCCGCGCTTTTCGATGTGCTGCGCGACAGCACCGCACAGCATGTCTGGCAGGATGCGCGCTGGTCGGCTGCTCCGCCCTCCGGCAAGGCCCTTCCCGCATCGGAGATCGGCGAACTTCTTGACGCCCTGCGGCGCCTGCGTTTCGGCGTTCAGCGGCACTATGCGATCATTGCGGTCCAGGAGCATTTCAACGCGCCCGGTGTGCGCTCGACCTGGCTGCATCGCGGCGCGGACGCGTTGACCGTAGCGATGCTGATCGCCTCGCTTCTGCTTGCGCTGTCGCTGCTGTTCGGCCTTGAAGGCTGGGACCGCGCGTTGATCGCATTGGCAGCTTCCTGCGCGGCTGGCGTTGCGGCATTTCGCACGCTCGAAGAAGGTCTTCGGTATGGCGACGATGCGTTGCGCATGGCCTGGTATCTTGCCGCCATCGACGCGCTCGAGGCCGATTACGACCGCCTGCAGGCTTCCGGCCGCATTCGCCTGCACCGGGAACTGGAAGCGCTGGCCTATCGCGAGATGCGCGAGTTCCTGACGTCGCATCATCGCGCCCGCTTCGTCCTGCAATAAATTCATACGCGGCCGCCAAACCGCCGTCGGCGTCGCGCCCTGTCGTGACATGCGGATTGGCTGGTTCCGCCGCGCGCGCCGAAGGTAGTCGCTATCCGGCGTTCCGATGGGCGCGGTGGAGGGAGTATGGGGGAGGGGCGAGGCGGTTGGATAAGTTTCTGCGGTTCGAATGTCCGCTTAGAACCCGCACCTGCCAAATGCTGCATATCGCATGAACATCAGCTTTCGCGGAACATCGCTGGCGGGCGAGGTGCGCAGGTGCCGATGGAACGCTCGCCACATCTGTTCCGAATCTCGGAAGCGGCTGGCCAACGCCATGGTTTTCATACTCCGCTCATGCCCCATCCTCGCTCGATAGCGGTTTGATCCGATAGACGAGGAAGCCGGTGTTCCGCGCGACCCGGTCGTAGAGCCGGCGTGCGATCTCGTTGCTTTCGTGGGTATGCCAATACACGTCGGCGACACCCTCGGCGCGGCAGTGATCGCATACCGCTTCGATGAGGCGACGTGCAACCCCGGTGCCCCGCGCCTCCGTACAGGTGTATAGATCCTGCATGTAGCAGGTGAGCTCGCGTTGGATCAGATTGGGATGGAGCACGACGTGAGCCAGCCCGACTGGGATGTTATCTTTCAGGGCGAGCAGTCCATGGACGGGCTCGGTATCGTCGAGCAGGCGCGTCCAAGTGGCGTCGACAATTGCGGGCTCCAATGCTGTCTCGCCCTTACGGCCGTAGAAGGCGTTGTAGTCGGCCCACAGATCTTCCCATCGCCGGCGATCGGCGGTCTCCAAGTTCCGAACCTTGATCTCTGCTGACGAACCGCGCCTTGTCGTCCCGCTCGATCTTTTCATGTCCATCCCCAACCGCCCATCTCGCTCGACTTCTCACTGCACGTCCCGCCGATTATGGCCGACGAAAACGGACCTTCGGACTCTTAGCTGGATATGTGCCTCGATTAGATGCGTGGCTTCGGCGCTGGTTCGCGTTCGGAATCGCCGGAGTTCGGCTCGCCTTTCGGCTCAATCAGAAGAACCTCGACTTCCTCGTTTGCTCTCGGTCGATGTACAACACCCTTCGGAACAATGAAAAGCTCGCCCGCTTACACAGTGCGCGGTGCTTCTCCCTCGATGTCCATCTCCATCTCGCCTGGATTACGTCCGTCTCATCGGGAGAAATCCGATATCACCCCTGGGACGCATAGAAGTAAGTCGTGCACGAACCAGGCTTCCCGGTCTTGAACGATCGCGTACGCGGGATTGGGTTCGTGGTGCCCCGTGGAAGGCAGGGATCCAGCGCATCGAACCGCATCTTTTCGGTGAGCCCTACGCTCCACACCGTCACGACGCTTGCCCCACCCTCGCGTCGATGGATAACTTCTCAGAAGCGGCCATTGAGATGCGTTCCATCCACGTCAGCTCCGTCCGCAGAGCGGTCGGTCGACCAACGGGGTCAGGCGTCAGTGACGACAAGCCCCCTCACTCCGTCCACCTGACCCCGGTCACATCGTTGGCCTGGACCGGCGAATTCTCCCACATGCCTTCCAGCTTTGCGTCCCAGATGCCGTTCTTGGCGAGTTGGAAGAGGAAGCCGTTGACCGCGTCTTCGGCCAAAATCTGCTGGGCCTGGCGGAAGAGCTCATAGCGGGCGTCTTCGCCGGCGGTCACCGACAGCTCTTCGATCACGGCGTTGAAGTCGGGGTTTTCGTACTGGAAGTAGTAATCGTCGCGCGCGTAGATGCCGATATCGTTGGGCTCGGTGTGCGAGACGATGGTCAGGTCGTAATCCTTGTTGGTGAAGACCTGTTCGAGCCACTGCGCCCATTCGACCGGCTCGATTTCCAGGTCGATGCCCACTTCGCGCAGTTGCGCGGCGATGATCTCGCCGCCGCGGCGCGCATAGGAGGGCGGCGGCAGTTTCAGCGTGCCGGTGATGCCGTCGCCATGGCCTGCTTCGGCGAGAAGTTCGCGGGCGCGGTCGGGATCGTAGGGATAGGTTTCCGACAGTTCGACATAGGCGGGGTGGTGCGGGGCGAAATGCGAGCCGATCGGGGTGCCAAGGCCGAACATGGCGCCGTCGATGATCGCCTGCCGGTCGATCGCGTGGGCGATCGCCTGGCGCACGCGGACATCGTCGAAGGGCGGCTTGGCGTTGTTGGTCGACAGGATGGTTTCGCCCTCGGTCGAGCCGATGGCGACGGTGAAGCGCGGATCGGCCTCGAACACGGGGATCGATTCGGGCGCCGGCAGGTTCGGATAGGCCTGCACGTCGCCGGCCAGAAGCGCGGCTGTGGCGGCGGCCGGGTCGGGGATGAAACGGAAGGTCACTTCGGTCAGCGCGGGCGCATCGCCCCAATAGGCGTCGTTGCGCTGGAGCGTGACGGCGGCGCCCTTTTGCCATTCGACGAAGGTGAACGGGCCGGTGCCGACGGGGTTTTCCTTGTTGGTCTCGGCGCTTTCGGGCGCGACGATCACCGCATCGCCCCAGCCCATATTGTAGAGAAAATCGCCGGCGGGCCGCGACAGCGTCACTTCGACCGTCAGCTCGTCCATCTGGGCGACGCTTTCGATGGCGTCGAACAGGCCCTTCTGGGCGTTGACGGAGTCCTCGCCACGCGCCCTGTCGAGCGAGAAGACCACGTCTCCGGCGTCGAGCGCGGTGCCGTCATGGAAGGTGACGCCTTCGCGCAGCTCGAACGTGTAGGTTAGCCCGTCGTCGGAGATGATCCAGTTTTCCGCAAGGCCAGGTTGCACGGCGCCGTCGCGGCCGATGCGTGTCAGTCCCTCGAAGACGTTGGCATAGACCACCTCGTCGATCGCCGCGGCTGCGCCGGCGGTCGGGTCGAGATGGGGCGGCTCGAGCACCACGCCGATGGTCAGGTCCGTGCGCTCGGCATGGGCCGAAACGGTCATGGCGAAGGCGGCCGTGGCGGCCAGGGCGAAACGTGCGATCATGGCGGAATGCCTCCCGTGAAATCCGTCGTCAGTTAAGCAGGTTCGGCGGCCCCTGTCAGCAAACCATGGATTGCGGCGGCCATCACATGGGCGCTTTGCACCATGTCGTCGATGCCGATCCATTCGTCGGGCTGGTGGGCGAGGTCCAAAATGCCGGGGCCATAGGCGATGCAGTCATGCAGATGGCCGATGCGGGCAATGTGCTTCTGGTCGTATGTGCCCGGTGAGATGACGTAATCGGGCGCGCGGCCGAATTCGGCCTCGATGGCTGCGGCGACGGCTGTGACGACCGGCGCGTCGCGTTCGGTCATGGTCGGCAGCACCTCCATCACATCGCGGATGGCATAGGCGAAGCCGGGCCGCTCACGCCTGAGCCGGTCGAGGATGGCGACCACTTCCGCCTTCACATCGTCGAGGCTTTCCTCGAGCAGGAAGCGGCGGTCGATGGTCATGGCGCAGCGGTCGGGCACGTTGGGAGAGGGCAGACCGGTATGGTCGTCGGTCTGCCCGCCATGGATGGCATTGATGTTGAGGGTGGAGGCGCGGGCGCCATCGGGCACGACGCGCATGTCGGTGCGCCGGGCGGCGAGCGCCGGAAACAGGTCGTGCTCGAAGGCGGCGAGCACCGCGCCCATGTGGCGCACGGCGCAATCGCCCAGAAAGGGCATGGAACCGTGCGCGATGCGGCCATGGGTTTCGATCTCGGCCCACCAGACGCCGCGATGGCCCAGGCAGATACGGTCCTTGTTGAGCGGCTCGGGGATGATGACGTGGTCGACGCGCGGGCGCGAGAACAGGCCCTGTTTGGCCAGATGGCCGACGCCGGCATAGCCGCCCGATTCCTCGTCCACCGTGCCGGAAATCTCGATGGCGCCGGAATAGTCCGGAAAGGTTTCGATGAAGGCGTCGGCGGCGATGATGGAGGTGGCGAGACCGCCCTTCATGTCGCAGGTGCCGCGCCCGAACACCTTGCCGTCCCGGATCACGCCTTCGAACGGATCGACGGACCAGCCATGGCCGGCCTCGACGACATCGATATGGGAGTTGAAATGGACGGTCTTGCCGGGCGCGCGGCCTTCGCGCCGGGCGATGACATTGACGCGCGGAAAGCGGTCGGTGTGGCCCGGCTCGCCCTCGGCGACGATCAGCCGTGTCTCATAGCCGGACCGATGCAGGCGCTTTGCGATGAACTCGGCGCATGGCCCGTAGGCATCGCCCGGCGGGTTGACGGTGGGGAAGCGGACAAGTGCCTGCGTCAGCGCGACGACCTCGTCGCGCCGGTCCTCGACGGCCTTGCGCAGATGCTCGGACATGGCCGGCATAGTGCGCGCGCCCGGCTGTTTTGCAAGCGATTTTCGGGGTTTGGCCCCTGTGCGCGGCGGTGCCGTCTGTGCGCCCGCGCACAGACCGCCATTAAGACTAACGGCAGAAGGATGGCGGGCGGACTTTGACGCCTGCCGGCGTTGGCAGTACGCTGAGGCCGGTTCTTTTAGTTTTGCGTTCATTCGGGGGCGAGGCCGATGAAACAGTTTCTTCTGATCTTTGCGCTGGCGGTCGCCATCGCGTTTCCGACGGCGGGCGATGCGGTTGCCGCACGGCTGGTCGCCGATGTCGATATTTCCAGTCAGACCATGACGGTGCGCAAGGATGGCCGCGTACTCTACCGATGGCCGGTTTCCACCGCCCGCCCGGGCAAGGTGACGCCGATCGGCACGTTCCGGCCGCAGCGCATGCACCGCAAATGGCGTTCGACCATTTACGGGTCGAACATGCCGTATTCGATCTTCTTCCGCGGGCCCTACGCAATCCATGGCACCGGCGCGGTGTCGCGGCTTGGCCGTCCGGCCTCGGCCGGTTGCGTGCGGCTGCACACAGCCAATGCCAAGCGTCTTTACGACCTGACACGCCAGGTCGGGCCGAGCAACATGCGGGTGCGCATCCGCCACTGAGCGATGGGTCGACGGCGGCGCCTTCCGGGCGCCGTTTTCAGTTGCGGGATCGGGGATCGGCCAGCGTCTTGGGATCCCAGCGCCGGTGCATCCACATCCACTGGTCGGGGTACTCCCGCACCCAGCGCTCGACCACATCGTTGAGCACCTGCGTCGATCCATCCAGATCGATCTTGCCGTCGCCGTCGCGCGGCAGTTCGATCGCTTCTTCCAGTTCCAGCCGGAAGCGGTTGCCGGGCAGGCGCACACAGCGCGCCGGATGGACCGGACAGTCGAACTGGCGCACCAGCTTGGGCAGCAGCGGATTGGTGCGCACGGGCTGTCCGAAAAATGTGCCGAGCCGGCCGCGGTGGAACTTCTGGTCGACCAGCACGCCGACCGACCTGCCGTCCGACAGTGCGCGGGCGAGACCGGCGGCGGCGCCTGTCTTGGACGGTACGAGCTGGCCCATCGTCGTCTTGCGCGCCGCCAGCACGCGCTTTGCCACGTAGGGATTGTTGGGCGGGCGGAACAGGGCGGTCACCTCGAGATCGAAGGTCGCCGCGCAGATGGGCAGCAGTTCGAAATTGCCGGTATGGCCGGTGAAGAAGATCACCGGCTTTCCGGCCTCGTGAAGGCGAATGAAGATGTCCTTGCCGCGCACCTCGATGCGGCCGTCCTGGTCGGCATCGGGGTCGAAATCGAAAAGCTTGTCCAATACGACATATTCGGCCACCTGGCGGCCCATATTGCCCCACATGCGCCGGGCGATGGCGCGGCGCTCGTCGCCGGACAGTTCCGGCATCGCCTTGTCCAGATTGTCGAGGACCACCCGCTGGCGCGGCAGCAGCGGACCGACCCGCGAAAGCAGGGCCGCCAGCGCGTTTATCGCGGCATCGGCCGGCAGCAGTTTCAGGACGGCCAGAATGGCAAAGGTCAGATGGGCTTCGAGCCAGTAGCGCGCGCGCTTGGCCCGCTGGGTCAGCTTCAGCAGTCGGACCTGGGCGGGCGTCATGGCCGTCGCTCAGCCATCCATCCGCAGAACGATCTTGCCGAAGACGTCGCGCGTCTCCATGCGCGCCAGCGCCGCGTCGATGCCGTCGAAGCCGACCTCGGTGTCGATCACGGGCGCGGCCAGCCCGCGCGCCATCTTCTCCATGGCGTCGGCCATGTTGGCCATCGTGCAGCCGAACGAGCCGATCAGCCGCAATTGCTGCTGGAACAGCATCATCAGATTGGTCGGCGCTGAAACGCCGGAGGTCGAGCCGCAGGTGACGAGCCGCCCGCCGCGTTTGAGCGACAGCATGGAGCCGGCCCAGGTGTCGGCGCCAACATGCTCGAAGACGACATCGACGCCGCGCTTCTTGGTCAGCTTGCGGACGGCGCCCTCGAACCGGTCCTCGCGATAGTTGATCACATGGTCGGCGCCGAGCGCCTTGGCCGGTTCGATCTTGGCGTCCGAGCCGACGGTGGTGATGACCGTGCAGCCATGGCTTTTGGCAAGCTGGATGGCGGCGGAGCCGATGCCCGAGCCGCCGGCATGGACGAGGATCGTCTCGCCCGGTTCCAGCTTTGCGTTGTCGAACAGCATGTGTTCGACCGTGCCGAAGGTGATCGGCGCGAGCGCCGCACCGACGGCATCGACGCCGGGCGGGGCGGGCACGCAGTTGCGCGCCGGCATGGTGACGATCTCGGCGGCAAAGCCGTCCAGATGAAAGCCGTGCACGCCGCCGACATGCTCGCACAGATTGTCCCGGCCCTGCCGGCAGGCGCGGCAAAGGCCGCAGGTCCGCGCGCCGAAGATGGAGACGAGTTGACCGGGCAGAAGGTTGGAGACGCCGGCGCCGACCGCATCGACGACCGCGCTCGCCTCCGCGCCGATCGTCAGCGGCAGTTTGCGCTTGGCGAACGCCATGCCGCGCCAGCCCCACACATCGATATGGTTCAGCGCGACGGCCTGCACGCGCAGGCGGACCTCGCCCTGGCCGGGGGGCGGCGGCGGGCCGATGGTGACACGTTCGACTTTCCGGTCTTCAACGAGCTGAAGCGCGCGCATGCAGGATCCTTGCCGGACGGATTGCGAGTGCGCCCGCTCTAAGCGGGTTCGGCCGCGATGACAAGGCAGGTGTTCTGGCCGCCGAAACCGAACGAATTGGACAGGACACGCGTCACCGCCGCATCGCGTTTCTCGTTGGGCACGCAGTCAAGCGCCAGCGCCGGATCGGGGTTGGCGTGGTTGATCGTCGGCGGCAGCGTTCCGGTCCGGATCGTCATCAGCGAAAAAACGGCCTCGATGGCACCGGCGGCGGTCAGCGTGTGGCCGATCATCGACTTGTTGGACGAGATCGGCACGCCGCCCAGCCCCTCGCCGAAGACTTCTGTCAGCGACAGGCATTCCATCTTGTCGTTTTCCGGCGTCGAGGTGCCGTGCGCGTTGATGTAGCCGATATCGGAAGGGGCAACGCCGGCATCGCCAAGCGCGGCGTTGACGGCGGCGATGGCGGGCGAACCGTCAGGCTTGGAGCGGGTGCGGTGGAAATCGTCGGCCTTTTCGCCGCAGCCTTCCAGGATGCCCAGAACGGTCGCGCCACGGGCGCGGGCGCTCTCCAGCGTTTCCATGACGAACGCGCCGGCGCCCTCGGCCATCACGAAGCCGTCTCGGTCCTTGGAAAAGGGCTTGGAGGCCTGTTCCGGCACGTCGTTCTGGGTCGAAAGGGCGGACAGGAGCGAGAAGCGGATCAGCGCCTCGGCGGTGACCGACCCGTCGGTGCCGACGCTGAGAGCGCGCTCGGCCTCGCCGCGCCGGATCGCCTCGGCGCCAAGCTGGATGGCGGTCGCGCCCGACGCGCAGGCGGTCGACAGCGTCACCGGAAGGCCGCGCGCGCCGGTCTTTTCCTTCAGCCGCAATGCCGTCGAGCCGAAATAGACATTGCCGGAATGCTGCGGGTGGGGCGTTGCGCGGGCCGCGGCCAGGATCCGGTCATAGCCCGCATCGCCTTCGCCCAGCGCCGCTCCTTCCGCATCGAGCGACAGCCGCTGGTGCCATTCCAGTTCGACCGGAGGGGCGGCGACGAACAAGGGTCCGCCGAAATCACTCGAAAAGCCAGCTTCCTCAAGTGCTTCGAGCGCGGCGGCTTCGGCCAGTGCGTAGGTGAGGGCAGTGGAGCCATCCTCGGGCGCGGTCATGAAATCGACGGTGCCGGCGATGGTCGTGCGCAAATGGTCGGTGGGAAAGCGGGCGATGCGGTGAATGCCCGAGCGGCCAGCGGTCAGTGCCGCCCAATTGTCGGTCTTGCCGCGTCCGAGCGGCGAGACGATGCCCGCGCCGGTGATGGCGATCAGCGGCCGGCCGGCCTTGTCGGTGACGGCGCTCATCTTGCCTGCTCCGGTGTGGATATGCGGACCATCGCCTCGGCAACCTGATGGCCGAGCGCGACCACGCCGATGGTGCCGGGCGGGCCGCCGGCGGACGCTTCGGCGGCTTCGAGCGGCGCCACCGGCCGGCCCTTGGCGATCGACAGGGCCGCAACGGCGATGGCGAGCGGAAACTGCGCCTCGCGCAGATGGCCGGTCTTGTTGGCAATGGCGCGCACGGGCCTTTCGGGCCAGCGCGCGGCGGCAAGTGCGGCCTCGGCGGCATTGCGGGCAAGGGCGCCGGAATTGGCCGAGACGATCATGTCGGCGTCGTCGAGGCCGGTCTCGTTGGCGAGCCGTTCGAGGCGCGATGGCGTGCCGTCGGCATCGCCCGCATCGACGGTGACCGGGCCGATGGCGGCATGGACCGCCGCGCCGCGCGCGGCCGCGTGGCGGGCCTCCTCGATGACCAGAAAGACACCGCCGGAGCCGGCGACGAGACCGCCGCCTTCACCGGATGCGCGTTCGGCGACCGGTTTCCACGGCCCGCGCGCCAGATGCCGGTTCATCTCGTAGCCGAGCAGCATGTCGGGATGTTCGGCGTTGAAGGCGGCACCGACCAGCGCGTGGGTGGACTGGCCGGCGCGGATGCGCGCGACGGCGGTTTGCACCGCCGACATGGCCGCGCCTTCCTCGCCCATGAAGGTGCGCGACGAGCCGGTGACCTTGTGGACGATCGAAATGTTGCCGGCCAGAAGGTTGGACAATTGCGCCAGGAACAGCGTCGGGCGCAGTTCGGTGGTCAGCTTTTCATTGATCAGGACACCGATGTCGTTGCGGCCCGCAGCGGCCTCGGCGAGGATCATGGCGTCGACAGCCACATCGCGCTCGCCGCCGGCAGCGGCAACGATCATGTCCATCGTGCCGGTCAGGGCTTCGTCGCCCTTGATGCCGGCATCGTCGAGCGCGAGGCCCGCCGCATAGGTGCCAAGGCGCTGCCAGGCCTCCATCTGGCGCTGGTCGCCGCGCTTGGGGATCTGTTCGGACCAGTCGATCTCTGGCGCCGGATGCACCGGATAGGGCGCAAAGCGGTCGGCATCGACCACCGGAGCGGAACCATCGGTCAGCGCCTGCCAGTTGGCCTCTAGGCCGACGCCCATGGCGGTGACGATGCCGATGCCGGTGATGACGGCGGAATGGGCCACTATGTCCGGTTGCCTCCGGTGTGGGGGATGTCAGGCGGCCTTGGCGGCGACCAGCCCGTCGATCTTGCCGCACAGATTGCTGATGACGAAATATTCCTCGGTGGGAACCTTGCCGTCATTGACATCCTGGGTCCACTGCTCGAGCGGAATCTTGATGCCGAACTCCTTGTCGATCGCAAAAACGATGTCGAGGAAATCGAGGCTGTCGATGCCCAGATCGTCGATCGTGTGGCTTTCGGGCGTGATGGTTTCGCGGTCGATCTCGCTGGTCTCGGCGATGATGTCGGCGACTTTGTCAAACGTGGTGGCCACTTTCGGTGTCCTTTGTTCTTGCGCGTTGCGGCGCGCGGGCCTTTCGCCCGGCCTTTGTTCGAGCGCGTGTCTATCCGGTTTGGGCGCGAAGGAAAAGGCCGTTTTGGTCAGCCGGCGCCGGTGTTCGCCCGCCGCAGATCGTCAAGGTCACCCATCGGCAAAAGCGCGCCGTGATGGCCGATGACGCGGCCGGCAACGCGATGGGCGAAACGCGTCGCATCGGCCGGGCCGCGACCGGCAAGATGAGCGGCGAGCCAGCCGCCGTTGAAGCTGTCGCCGGCGCCGGTCGTATCGACGGGAACAATTCCTGCTTCTGGGGCGACCGTTTCGGGTGTGCCGTCATGATGGACAAGCGCGGCGGCGGCGCCGCATTTGACGATGATCGTCTCGGGGCCGTGGGCGGCGATCCGCCCGGCGGTTGCTTCGGGCGATGCGTCGCCGAAAAGCATGGCTTCGTCGTCGAAGGTCGGCAGCACGATCGTGCTCGTCCGATAGCCGGCTTCGATGGCGGTTTGCGCCTGTTGTTCATCGGGCCAAAGGCGGGGGCGGTAATTGGGGTCGAAGGCGATCATGGCGCCGGCGTCGCGCGCGACCTCCAGCGCGTCCGTCAGGCGTTGGCGGGCGTCGGCATCGAGAATGGCGAGCGTGATACCGGAGACATAGACGAGATCGGCGCCGGCAAGGCTTTGCCCCAGCGCGGCCGCATCGTCGGCCAGGTGACGGGCGGCGGCCTCGCTGCGCCAATAGGTGAAGGAGCGTTCGCCGGCTGCGTCCAGCGCGATCGCGTAAAGCCCCGGCGCCTTGCCGGCGACCGTCGGGCTTTCGGCGATGCCGATGCGGTTGTCCGCCAGAAAAGCGATCTGCTCGGCCGAGAACGGGTCGTCGCCAAAAGCGGTGACATAGTCGGTGACCGCCTCATCGGGCAAAAGCGCACGCAGATACCACAGCGTGTTCAGCGTGTCGCCGGCAAAGCCCTGCTGCCAGCTCGCACCGGAGCGGCCGGACAGTTCGATCATGCATTCGCCGATGGAGACCACGCGCATGGGCGGCTGATAGCGGCGCGCGCCGGGGACGTCCATACATTCGTTGCATTGCGGGCGCTGGCGGGCGCATTATGAACGGGCATCGATCACGGGATGGAGACGCGCCATGGCAGACAGGGAAAAGCCGACACTGGACGATTGGCGCGCGCTTGCCGAGCGCGAGTTGAAGGGCATGTCGCCGGACGATCTGGTCTGGAAGACACCCGAGGGCATCGCCGTCAAGCCTCTCTATACCGAGGCCGATCTGGAGGGCGCGGACCATCTGGGCGGCCTGCCGGGCATGGCGCCCTTCACACGCGGTCCGCGCGCGACGATGTATGCCGGCCGGCCCTGGACGATCCGGCAATATGCCGGCTTTTCGACGGCCGAGGATTCCAACGCGTTCTACCGCAAGGCGCTGGCCGCCGGCCAGAAGGGCCTGTCGGTCGCCTTCGATCTGGCCACCCACCGGGGCTATGATTCCGACCATGACCGTGTCGTCGGCGATGTCGGCAAGGCGGGTGTCGCGATCGATTCGGTCGAGGACATGAAGATCCTGTTCGACGGCATTCCGCTTGAGGAAATGAGCGTGTCGATGACGATGAACGGCGCCGTCATCCCGGTGCTGGCGATGTTCATCGTCGCCGGCGAGGAGCAGGGCGTCGACCGGGCGAAACTGTCCGGAACCATCCAGAACGACATTTTGAAGGAGTTCATGGTCCGCAACACCTACATCTACCCGCCCGAAGCCTCGATGCGGATCGTCGCCGACATCATCGAATACACGGCGGCGGAGATGCCGAAGTACAATTCCATCTCGATCTCCGGCTATCACATGCAGGAGGCGGGCGCGACGCTGGTGCAGGAACTGGCCTTCACGCTGGCCGACGGGCGCGAATATGTCCGCGCGGCGCTCAAGAAAGGCATGGATGTCGACGCGTTCGCCGGGCGGCTGTCCTTCTTCTTCTGCATTGGCATGAATTTTTTCATGGAGGCGGCCAAGCTGCGCGCCGCACGCCTCTTGTGGGCGAAGATCATGGACGAGTTCGAGCCGAAAAAGCCGCAATCGTCGATGCTGCGCACGCACTGCCAGACGTCCGGCGTGTCGCTGCAGGAGCAGGACCCCTACAACAACATAGTGCGCACGGCATATGAGGCGATGGCGGCGGCGCTCGGCGGCACGCAATCGCTGCACACGAACTCCTTTGACGAAGCCATTGCCTTGCCAACGGAATTCTCCGCGCGCATCGCGCGGAACACGCAGCTCATCCTGCAGAACGAGACCGGCGTGACCAGGACCGTCGATCCGCTGGCCGGCTCCTACTATGTCGAGAGCCTGACGAAAGAGATGGCCGACAAGGCCTGGGCGCTGATCGAGGAAGTCGAAGCGCTCGGCGGCATGACCCGGGCGGTGCAGGATGGGCTGCCCAAGCGGCTGATCGAGGAGGCCGCCGCCCGGCGTCAGGCCGCCGTCGACCGGGGCGAGGAGGTGATTGTCGGCGTCAACAGGTTCCGGCTCGAAAAAGAAGACGAGATCGACATTCTGGACATCGACAACACGGCGGTGCGGGCCAGCCAGGTGGCGCGGCTCAAGCGCATCCGGGCGAGCCGCGACGAGACGGCATGCCAGGCCGCGCTTTCCGCGATGACCGAGGCCGCGAAATCGGGTGAGGGCAATCTGCTCGAACTCGCCGTGGACGCAGCCCGCAAGCGCGCCACCGTCGGCGAGATATCATCGGCGATGGAAACGGCGTTCGGCCGGCACGTGGCCGATGTGATCACCATCAAGGGCGTCTATGGCGAAGCCTATGCGGGCGACGAGCGGTTCGCCGGCGTGCGGGCGCGGATCGAGGCGCGCAAGGATCGCGCCGGCAAGCCGCCGTCGATCTTCATCGCCAAGATGGGGCAGGACGGGCACGACCGGGGCGCCAAGGTGATCGCCACGGCGTTTGGCGACATGGGGTTCGACGTCCATGTCGGCCCGCTGTTCCAGACGCCGGACGAGGCGGCGCAGATGGCTGTCGACCATGATGTGGAGCTTGTCGGCATGAGTTCGCATGCGGCGGGCCACAAGACGCTGGCGCCGATTCTCGTCAAGGAACTGGCGGCGCGCGATGCGGCCGACAAGGCGGTGATCGTGGGAGGCGTGATCCCGGCGCAGGATTACGATTTTCTCCGGCAGGCGGGCGTGGCGGCGATCTTCGGGCCCGGAACCGACATTCTGAAAGCGGCCGAGAACCTGCTCGACCTGCTCGACGAGCGCGAACGCCGCCGCAACTATCCGACCGAAGCCGCCGAGTAGGGCGGGGCCGGTTGCCTCACGCCGCGCGGGCCGCGGCAAGCCGACGCTGCCGCTTTTTCAGGACCAGCACGCCGGTTGCGGCGACGAGCCCGGCTAAGGATGTCAGCAACATCAGGGCTAGCAACGCGGCCGCCGCGTCGGGTGTCAGCACAAAACCGGTCAGGCTGGTTAGCGCTGCGCCGCCGGCCAGTGTCAGCGCGCCGGTGACGCCCGCCGCGCTGCCGGCCAGATGCGGCCGGACTGACATGGCGCCCGCGTTGGCGTTGGGCATCGTCAGCCCGTTGCCCAATCCAACGAAAACGGTGCAGCCGAAAAAGGTGAAGGGTGTGGCGATACCGGCTCCCAGGATGGCAAGACCCGACAGCATTCCCACGCATGCGACGATGCGTCCTGCAAGCATCACCATGTCGGGGGCGAAGCGCAGAACCAAACGGGTGGTGAGAAAGCTGCCGATCAAAAAGCCGGCAGTGATCGAGCCGACGATGGCACCCAATTGCGCCGTCGTGATCCCGAACGCGGTGACCGCGATCAGCGGCGCGCCGGCGATGAAAACAAAAAACGCACCGGTCGAAAAGGCGGTGCAGAGCGCGTAGCACCAGAAGAGGGGTTCGCCGAGGAGCCGCGACGCCTTCCGGGCATGCGGGTCTTCAACGCCCGATGCGTGGGGCAGGGTCTCACCAAGGTCGGTCCAGACACGCAGCAAGAGGCCAGCGCCCAAGACAGCATAGAGCGCAAACACGGCCCGCCAGCCGACCGCGACATCGAGCAAGCTGCCGAGGATAGGACCGAGCATTGGGGCGATTGCCATGACCATGCTGATTCGGCCGAGCCGCCGCGCGACGTCCGGGCCGTCTGCCAGGTCACGCACGATGGCCAGCGACAGGACGAAGCCGGCAATTGCGCCGGCCTGAAGCATTCTGAAANAGCAGGACCGGACGGCGGCCGATGCGATCGGCGACCGGACCTATGGCCAGTTCGGCCAGTGCCGTCACCGCCAGGTAGCCGCCGAGTGCAAGGCTGACGGCAGCATAGTCGGCCTTCAGGTCCGCAGCGATGTTGGTCAGCGACGGCACGATCATGTTCAACGTCAATGGCGGAAGGGCGGCCAGCATGAACAAGGTCGTCGGGGCGGGCGGCGAGAGCGAAGTCCGCATGGCTTTTCCGTTCCTTATAAACAAAAAAGCCCCCGAACAGTGTTCGGGGGCGCATGACCAAACGATCGGGTTCCCGCTAGGGTCCCGTGCACCTGTATGATTGCAGTACGATTGACATTTTCGTCATCTGATATCTCCTCGGCGGCACGCTAATACGCCGTGCGCAACAGCGCAACGGCCATCCTTATCCGTAGGCTGCCTGGCGGCGGCGGATTGCCGTCTGGTCCTCGGAAACGCGCAGCGCGTCGCCCAGCGTGACGACGCCGCTCGCCTCGAGCAGCCGGATCAGCTTGACGAAGACATGAGCCGTGGCGATCGCGTCGCCGCGCGCCGTGTGGCGGTCGTGCTCCGCGATCTCGACATTGAACCGCTCGGCCAGCCCGTCCAGCGACAATTCGCTCTCGGCACCCTGCAGGTGCGCGGCGAGCAGAACCGTGTCGAGCACGACATTGTCGAACTTGACACCGGCCGCCTTCTCGCCCTTGGCCAGGAACGCCATGTCGAAGGCGGCATTGTGGGCCACAAGCACCTGGTCCTTGGCAAAGGCGTGAAAGCGCTTGAGCGCGGAGGGGATCAAGGGCGCATCGGCGACCATGGCGTCGGTGATGTGATGGATGTTGGTCGAGGCCGCCGGGATGGTCCGTCCGGGATTGACGAAAAGATCGAAGATCTCGCCGCTCAACACCCGCCCGTTGACCACGCGCGCGCCGGCGATCGAGACGATCTCGTCGCCGCGGCGCGGATCGAGCCCGGTCATCTCGCAGTCGAAGACCACGGCATGCAGTTCGCTGAGGGGCACGTCGAGCAGGTCTTTGGACGTGTCGCGCTCGAACAGGTCGAAATCGTAAAATTCGGGCCGCGCATCGAGCACCGGCGCGGTGTCCTTGCCGGTCGTTCCGCGTGCGCCGGTGTTGACGGGGAAATCGATCAGGATGGTATCGCCCTTCACGGTCGCCGTCGCGCAATGGCGTTCGAGGATCGAGCGGCCCGACAGGAAGGCGGTGCCGGCATCGGCGTTTTCCGACAGGCGCGCCTCCAGCCATGCCGCGCCGGGCGGCGCGCCGGTCACGGTGATGGCGATCTGCCGCGCATGGCCCAAGCCGCTCGCCTTCAGAGCGAGTTTTTCGACATCGCCGCGTTCGGCCAGCCCGTCGGCGAGGTTGCGCAGCAGGGCGATCAGCGTGGCGCTGTCGGCATGGATGAGTTCGCCATTTCCGGCGGTTTCGACGGCGACGGCGCTTCCTGAAAGTGTCTTGCGCACGGCGCCGAACAGCCGGCCTGCAGCCACATCGGCCATCGGCCAGGCCGAGGCGATGATGTTGTTCGATGCCAGTTCGAGGCGCTTGAGCGCTGTGGTCAACGGTGCAGATGCCGGCGTTTCGCCGCTGTCATCGATCGCCGTGCGGATGCCGTCGATCGCCTCGCGCAGTACCCGGTCGCGTTCGAGGCCTGCGGCCAGTTCGGTGGTGATATCGTCGAAGACGGTGATGAAGCCGGCCGGCGCGTTGCCCGCCTCGTTGAGGCGCAGCGCGACCTGGCCGCGCATCGTCACGGCGCCGTCGCAGGTCGAAAAGACGATCGGGAACGATCCGAGCCCCTCGATCGGCAGCGGGTTGGACGGGTCGGCCGGCGCCTCGAAGGCGCTGAGCGCTGCGCTGAATGGCGCCGCATCGACAATGTTGAAGAAATCGCGGCCAAGGCCGAGCGACCCGATCATCACGTCGGTCGAGGCGGGGTCGTCACGCCGGAATTCCTCGACATGGAGGATTTCGACGGCGCGATGATTGTAGAGCGTGACGCGGCCGGTCATGGTGCACACGACAAGGCCCTGATGCAGGTCGCGCAACAGCGCCTCCAGCGCCGCCTTCTGGCGCGCGGCGTCGCGCATCGCGGTTTCGATGGCTGCATCGGTGCGCTCGCGCGCCTCGATCAGCGCGCTCGACACTTCGCGCGCGGCGGGCGCGATCATGCCCAGATATTCGCCCTCGCTGTCGAGCTTCATCGCCTTGCCGTCGCTGTGGGCTATGGTCTTGAGATCGGCGGCGATGGCCATCAGCGGCTTGGCGAGGTTCTCGTCGAACTTGAGCGCCACCCAGGCGATCAGACCGGCGATGGCAAAGGCGGAACCGCCGACGATCAGCACGATATGGTCGGCCGCCTCGGCGCCAAGGCGGATCGACAGCCAGACGATCGCGGCGACCAGCAGCGCCACGCTGACCGCACCGATCAGCGCAAAGAACAGGGCAATGCGGGCGCGCAGGCTGAGGCGCTCCACCCAGTGCATGTTGCGGACCTCCCGATCCCGAATGTCGGCGCAGCACAGGCCGCACGCAAACACCGCGCGGACAAGTGCCCGATTGACGGGTGGAGTTTGAGCCGTCGGGGACCGGGAAACCAGCCCGTCTTTGGGCCTATGAGGGGTTGGTGCCAGCGCCGGTTTCCACGCCGGTGACCGGCGCGTTGCACACCGTGCCGAGCAATTCGCCGTCGGCGGGCACGTCGATCCAGGTCTCGATCTGCGGCAGGCCGTCTTCATCCAGTGCAATGTCGTCGGTCAGGTCTGCGCGGCGGGCGTTTTCGCAATCGATCACCTGACGGGTGACGATGGTGCGCGCATAGCGCTGGACGAGGATCACTTCGGCAAGGCGCAGCGACGGATCGGCCTGGTTGACGCGGACGGTGGCGGTATCGACCAGCATGAAGCGATTGATGCGCGGGAAGATCAGCGTCCAGGGCTGGATGAAGTTGGAAAAGGGTTCGCCGGTGGCCACGACGACATGGCTTTCGGGCAGGTCGGCGACGATCCGGCTGTACCAGGAGTTCTCGATATAGGCGATGAAGGCGATCATCGCGACGCCGGCGGTCAGCGGCAGCACGCCCTTGGGCGTCTTGCGCCCGGTGGCGCGGAACGCCAGGGACACCATACCGACGCAGCCGATGGCCAGAACAATGGCGCCAATGAATGTGAGCAGCATGACTTGGATCCCCTGTCGAGACTAGCGCCGCGCGCCGCCCTGGCCAATCGCCGATTGCAGCGTCTTGACCACGGAAAACGCGTCCTTGAGATGGTTGCGTTCGAGCGCGGACAGCGTGTCGGGCACCATGAAGTTGTCGGGCTTGCCGCCGGCGCGGATCTGCGCGGTCTGGTGCTTGAGGCGCAGCTCGACGATCAGGTCGTAGGCGTCGATCAGGTCGCTGCCGCCGGTCTTGGACAGGATGCCGTCCATGTCGCGGGCCGTGATCAGCCGCTGGCGCGTGTTGACGGCCTCGATGCGGCCTTCCAGCGCATAGGCGCGGCCAAGATCGGTGATCGGCACGACGCCGGAGAGCTTCATGTCGATCGCGTTCTTGTGTTCGCCGCCGCGTACATAGCTGAGCCCGCCGAACAGGCCGAGCGGCGGGGTGTGGGTCAGCGAGTTGGCGATCATGTGGGCGCGGAAGATGGAATCCTTGCTCGCTTTTTCGAGCGTGCGCACATTGAGATCGCCGAACAGCGTTTCGTCGCCCGCGATCGGCCGCAGGTCGAACATGACGCTCGCCAGCATTTGCGCCATCGGGTCGGGCTTGGCGATCCAGTTGTCGAAATAGCGGCGCCAGACCCGCACCGGCTGACGCCATTTGGGATTGGTCGCCATCATGTCGCCGGGGCAGTAGAAATAGCCCACCGCGTCCAGCCCGTCGGAGACGAACCTGGCGAACTCGGCGAAATACCCGCCATGGGCGTCTTCGTCGTAATCGTCGGACAGGAACAGGCAGTTGTCCTGATCGGAGACGCCGGTCTGTTCCATGCGTCCCTGGCTGCCGCAGGCGAGCCACAGCCACGGCACGGGCGCGGGGCCGAGCTTTTGCTCGGCAAGCGCGATGAGGCGTCGGGTCACCGCATCGGTGATGCCGGTCATCATCCGGCCGACCTGATGGCCCTCGAGGCCGCTCGCAACCAGCTCGACCAGCATTTGCGGGTTGCGCGCAACGACCTCGGCGAGCCCATCATAGGTCTCGCGGCGGTTGATGTCGGCGATCATGTAGATCAGCGAATTGGAGTTCCGGCGCACCAGATCGGTCTGCGTGACGATGCCCTGCGGCGTGCCGTCGGCGCCGACGACCGGCAGGTGGCCGATACGCTTTTCGGTCATCACCATGACGGCGTCGAGCATGGTCGCATCGGGGCTGAGCGCGACCGGATCGCGGGCCATAACCTCGGTCAGCGGGGTTTCGGCGTCCATGCCGCGGGCGATCACGTTTCCGACCAGATCGCCGGCGGTGACGATGCCGACCAGCTTTCCACCCTCTCCGGTAACGAGCGTGCAGGAAATGTGCCGCTCCCACATGGCTTCGGCGGCCTGCCGGACGCTGGATGTTTCAGGCAGCGCCATGGGCTTTTCGGTCATCAGGTCGCCGAGGCGCGTGGCGACCATGTTGACGGCTGGCGCCGCGCGCGGCGCGGCCGTTGCCGGCGCATCGGCACGGCGCCTGAAAAAGGAGGCGAAGACCGGATCGGCGTCCATGATCGAAAGAAAGGTCGGGGCCGCTATGACCACATAGTCGGCATCGGTGCGCGCTTCGACGCGCAGGATCGCCCTGCCTTCGCGCAACAGGGCGCGGTGGCCGAACACGTCGCCGGCGTGCATGTCGGCGAGCACTTCGCCCTCGGCGGAGATCAGCTGCATCGTGCCGGCGGTGATCACATGCAGCCCGGCGATCGGATCGCCGATCGCGCAGACCAGCTCTTCGGCGGCGGCGCTGTGCTCGGTCGCGTTCCGCGTCAGCGCGGAGAAATGGTCGGGGTTGAGCGCCCGGAACGGCGCGCGCCCTTCGGCAAAGGCCGCAAAGGCCCGGGCTCTGTCTGTCATCGGTTCAACCGTCATTGGTCTGGTCGGTCTCGTCCGGCGTCATAGAAGGTTTGGTGCGATGCAAAAAGCCCCGCCTTGTGAAAAAAGGCGGGGCCTTGCGTGTTCGGGTGGGGGCGGCGGGACACCGGAATGTCCCGCCGCGCTCGATCAGTGGTCGACGGCAGCGCCGGCGCCCCGGGGAATCCGGACGCTTTCGACCAGATCCTGGATGTGCTGGGGCGGAGCTGCGGTAGCCTGGGCAACCGCATAGGCCACAGCGAAGTTGAACACCGCGCCGATCGGGCCGAAGTGGGTTGGCGGGATGCCGAACAGATACTGGGAGCTGTCCAGCAGCGCAGTTCCCGGGATGAAGAACCAGCCCAGATACAGGAACAGGTACAGACAGGTCGTGATCAGACCGGCCAGCATGCCTGCCGTCGCGCCGGCGGAGTTCATCCGCTTGGAGAAGATGCCCATCATCAGCGTCGGGAACAGCGTTGCCGCCGCCAGACCAAAGGCCAGCGCCACGACCTGCGCCGCAAATCCGGGCGGGTTCAGACCCAGCCAGACCGCCACGACGATCGCCACGGCCATCGATATGCGCGCCGCGAGCAGTTCGCCTCTCTCCGAGATGTTCGGATTGAAGACCGACTTGATCAGATCGTGGCTGATCGCCGACGAGATCGCCAACAGCAGACCCGCCGCCGTGGACAGTGCCGCCGCGATACCGCCCGCCGCGATCAGTGCGATCACCCAGCCGGGCAATTGCGCGATCTCGGGGTTGGCGAGGACGAGAATGTCACGGTTGAAGGTGACCAGCTCGTTGCCTTCCCAGCCGCGTTCGGCCGCGATGGCCTGCATGTCCGGGTTGGCGTCGTTGTAGTACTGGATGCGGCCGTCGCCGTTCTTGTCCTCGACGCCCAGCAGGCCGGTGACCTGCCACGTCTCGAACCAGTCGGGCAGTTCTTCGACCGCCACCGCTTCGCCCTCGATACCAGCAGGCCACATGGTGGTGGTGATGTTCAGGCGTGCCATCGCACCAACGGCGGGAGCCGTCAGGTACAGAAGCGCGATGAACACCAGCGCCCAGCCGGCAGACCAGCGCGCATCGGCCACCTTCGGAACGGTGAAGAAGCGGATGATGACGTGCGGCAGACCGGCGGTACCGATCATCAGCGACAGCGTGTAGAGCGCCATCAGCCATGGATTGGTCGTCGCCGTATACTCCCTGAAGCCGAGATCGGTCAGCAACTGGTCAAGCGTGACCAGCAAATACTGACCTTCGCCCGCATTGCCTTCCGACATCGTCGAGAACAGGCCCAGGCCCGGGATCGGGTTGCCGGTCAGGTTCAGCGAGATGAAGATCGCCGGGATGGTGTAGGCGACGATGAGCACGCAGTACTGCGCCACCTGGGTGTAGGTGATGCCCTTCATGCCGCCCAGAACGGCGTAGACGAAGACGACCGCACCCGCGGTGATCAGACCCCAGAAGATGTCGATCTCCAGGAAGCGGGAGAAGGCGATGCCCGCGCCGCGCATCTGGCCGATCACGTAGGTCACGGAGATGACGATGAGGCAGATGACGGCCACCACGCGCGCGGCGTTGGAATAGTAACGGTCGCCGACGAACTCGGGCACCGTGAACTTGCCGAACTTGCGCAGATAGGGCGCAAGCAGCATGGCCATCAGCACGTAGCCGCCGGTCCAGCCCATCAGGAACAGGGAGTTGTTGTAACCGACAAAGGCAATCAGGCCGGCCATCGAAATGAACGATGCGGCGGACATCCAGTCCGCTGCGGTGGCCATGCCGTTGAGGACCGGGTTCACGCCGCGGCCGGCGGCATAGAACTCGGAGGTGGAACCGGCGCGGGCCCAGATCGCGATGCCGAAATACAGCGCGAACGACAGGCCGACGACGATGAAATTGAGCGTTGTTTGATCCATGATGTCTGTCCCGCCCTACTCTTCGTCGACGCCGAATTCGCGATCGATCGCGTTCATGCGCCATGCGTAGAAAAAGATCAGGACCAGGAACACCAGGATCGAGCCCTGCTGGGCAAACCAGAAGCCCAGATCGGTGCCGCCGACCGCAATGCCCGACACCAGCGGACGCAGCAAAATTGCGAAACCGAACGATGCCAATGCCCAGATCACCAGGCAGAGGCCGATCAGCCGCAGGTTCTTGGTCCAGTAGTTGTCCGCTGAACCTTGGTTGTCACTCATTGAGTTGTCCTCCCTCGAGTGCATGTCAAAAACGAACCGGGGAGAAGCGCGCACGACACCGTTGGACCGCCCGCAAGCGGACGCGCCGGAATAAGCCGTGCGGGATCCTCCCTGACCCCTCCGTGAAATGCGGGTCGGCCTCGCGCCATGCCCGCCGGTGCCACATGCCAAAACGTTACGCGACGGCATGGTGAGGCTGAGCGGCATAACATGGCAGTGGGGCGGTTTTCTCAACACTACTTAATGCTAAGCCATTGAGCGAGGGTTCGGGCCGCAATGAAAAAAGTGTTAAAATACAGTTATTTAAAGGCGGAATGGCTGGCCCGGCTACTGGCCTGTGTACTGCTTTGGTTGTATGCCGCAAACGGTTCGCGGGCGGAATTTTTCAAGCGTTTGGCGCCGGCCGGACGGAGCGGAAAAAACGACCGGAGATTCGCCGAATTGTCACATGAGCACACTAGCAAGGGCGCACCGAAACGCTCGGGTGATTCGAAACCATGCGTTATGCCATCTATTTCAGTCCGCCGCGCGACCATGATTTGACGGTCGCCGCCGCGCAGTGGCTGGGCCGCGACGCCTTTTCCGGCCTGCCGATCCCGGCGACCGGGCTTGGCGCGCTGGGAGCCGGCGCGCAGGCCTATTACACCGCCGCGCCGCGCCGATACGGGTTTCACGGCACGCTCAAGGCGCCGTTCCGGCTGGCATCGCATGCGCGCGAAGGCGATTTGCTGAGGGCGTTGGGCGAATTCTGCGCCACGATGGCGCCGGTCCCGCTGCCCGACCTGGCAATCGGCCTTCTGGGCGGGTTCTTCGCGCTGGTGCCGGCGCGTGAAAACGGCCGGCTGAACGATCTGGCCAACCGTGTGGTCGCCGGTTTCGACAGGTTTCGCGCGCCGTTGAGCGATGCCGAGCTCGAACGCCGCCGGCCCGAACGGCTGTCGCGCGCCGAACTGCGCAATCTGTACAATTGGGGCTATCCTTACGTGTTCGACGCGTTCCGCTTCCACATGACGCTCACCGGCCATGTGGAGGAGCATGAGCGTGACCGGGTGGAGATCGCGCTGCGGCGCCATTTCGGCACGTTGCCCGAGCAGGAGCTTTCGGTGGACCGGCTGACGCTGTTCGTCGAGCGCGAGTCCGGTGCGCCGTTCGATGTGCATTCGGTGCATGAATTCGGCGCGCAACCGGTGCGCGCCACCGCGTGACGGCCCCGGTCAGATCCGGCCGTGCGCGGCCAGAAGGCGCCTCAGGCGCTCGGCATCGGACGCGCCGGCTTCCAGCGCAAACACATAGGCCTGGGTGAGGAAGAAGCAGGCGGCATCGGTGTCGCCTGCCCGCATCAGCGCGCTGGCCACCCGATCGTAAAGGCCGCTGAGTTGCGCGGAATCGCCATCCGCATGAGCGGCGATCAGCGATGCGTCAAGCGCGCTTCGGTCAACCGGCCGCATCGGCGAACTGGCTGGCGATCCAGTGGTGGAACAGGTGGGTCGGGCTGTCCATGACGGGCGAGAATCGGCCGCCGTCGAAACCAGCGGCGCGCCGGCCCCGCTGCATGCCCTCGACGACGAAGATGTCCTCCTCGAAGACGGTCTTCCACTGCGCCGCGTTCTTCTCGCGCAGTTCGGCACGCTCTTCACCGGCATCGGCCGCATCGTGATAGTAGAGCGCGACATGCTCGACCGTGCGTTCGGGCCCGTGCGGCTCGAGCAGGATCGCGAACGAATGGTCGCGGTGCACGCCCAGCAGCACGTTGGGATAGAGCGCGATATATTCAGCCGCCGTATCCCATTTGCCGGGCAGGCCGGGCGCGTCGCCGAACCGTTGGCCGCCAGCGCCCTCAAGCTGGCGGTAGACATGGGTGCCCTGGCCGGAAAAGGCGCCCGGCTGCTCGATGTTGTAATGGTCTTCGAGCCGCGAATAGGCGTTCAGCCCGGGATGCACCCAGGGCAGGTGATAGCTCTCGCAATAGTTCTCGACGGCCAGCTTCCAGTTGGTCGCGATGTCCAGCGAGAAAGCGCTGTCGGGGCCGGCGAAGGTCAGCGGATGGTCGAAGTCGGCCCATCGCGCGATCAGCGCCGCATGGGCGTCGGCGAAATCGGGCGCGGTGCCCGACAGGTTGACGAAGACGATGTCGCGCCAGATGTGTGACCGCACCTCGCGCAGGCCGAGCGTGGCGCGGTCGATGCCTTCATGCGCGTTGTGGCCGGGCCCGCCGACATGGGGCGTCGCCTTGAGCGCGCCGTCCAGATCGTAGCACCAGGAATGGTAGGGACAGCGGATGGCGCCACGGATAGGCCCGGCCTGTTCGACCAGGATCATGCCGCGGTGGCGGCACACATTGTCGAAGACACGCACCGTGCCGGCGCGGTCGCGCACCATCAGGAGCGGCTGGCCGGCAAACTCGACCGGCCGGGCATGGCCCGGTTCGGGCAAATCCTTGGCAAAGCCGATGCCGGCCCAGTTGCGTGCAAAGACCGCATCCTTTTCGCGCTCGAAAGTGTCAGCCGATGTGTAGAAGCGGTTGGGCAGGCCGCGCGCCCGGTCGACCGGCTGAAGCACGGCGCCGATGTCGTGATCGTGCTGCGGCGGCATGATCGTCATGGCCGGCCCTCCCGATGCGGCTGTGACGGTCAGGATCGGTCAAGGCGCGCGCAACGGGAATGCCTGAATGCGACATGCGCGCGATCAGGCGCGCTGTCACTGGGCCGGTGCCGTGGCGCGCGAGGCGGCGCGGGTGGCCAGCAGGCGGTGGACGAAGGCACCGCAGAACACCGCTGTCAGGATCAGGATGATGGTCGGCGCCGGCGCGCTGTCGAGGAAGAAGCTCGCATAGACGCCGGCGAGCATGGATGCGACCGTCACGCCGACGGCGATCAGCAGCATGGCGCCGAAGCGTTTGGTGATCAGGAAGGCGATGGCGCCCGGCGCGATCAGAAGCCCGACGGCGAGGATCAGGCCGACGGCGGTCAGCGTTGCGACGATGGTCGCCGACAGGATCGCCAGAAGACCGTAATGGATCAGGTTGACGGGCAGGCCGGCGGCGCGCGCCTGTTGCGGATCGAAGGCGTGCAGCAGGATATCGCGCCATTTGACCGCGATGATGCCGGTCACCAGTGCCGAGATCAGGCCGGAGACGACCAGATCCTGCGTGCCGACGCCGAGCATGTTGCCGAACAGGATGTGGTCGAGATGCACCGACGCATTGACCTTGGTGTACATGACGATGCCGAGGCCGAACATGCCCGAAAAGACGACGCCCATGACCGTGTCGTGCTTGACGCGGGAGTTGTTCTTCAAAAAGCCGGTTGCGAGCGCGCAGAACAGGCCCGAGGCGAAGGCGCCGATCGCCAATGGCAACTGGATCACATAGGCGATGACGATGCCGGGAAGGACCGCGTGAGCGACCGCATCGCCCATCAGCGCCCAACCCTTGAGCACCAGATAGCAGGACAGCAATGCGCATGGCACTGCGATGACCAGCGAGATCCAGAAGGCGTTCTGCATGAACGCGAACTGGAACGGCATGAGCAGCGTCCCGGTCATGGCCGGGCCTCCGCAGGCGTGCCCGGGCGGCCCGCGATCGCTTCGGCCGCGCGGCGGCGGGCGGCGAGCCAGCCATGCTTTGGCGCGAAGAAAAATGCGACCAGGAAGACCAGCGTCTGCAGCGTGACGATTACGCCGCCGGTCGCGCCGTCCAGGAAATAGCTGATATAGGCGCCGGCGAAGCTGGTTGCCGCGCCGATGACGACCGAGATGACCACCAGCCTCGGGAAGCGGTCGGTCAGAAGATAGGCCGTGGCGCCTGGCGTGACGACAAGAGCGATGACGAGGAACGCGCCGACGGTCTGCAGCGCGGCGACGCAACAGGCCGACAGCAGCGTGAAGAAGACCACTTTCAGCGCATAGGTGTTGATGCCGATCGAACGCGCATGGTTCTCGTCGAAGAAGGTGACCATCAAATCCTTCCATTTGAGCAGCAGCACGGCGAGAGAGAAGAGTCCGATCAGCGCGACCTGGAGTGTGTCGGACGGAGTGATGGCGAGGATGTTGCCCATCACGATGGTCTGCACGTCGACCGAGGTGGGCGAGACCGAGATCATGAACAGGCCGAGGCCGAAAAAGGAGGTGAAGACCAGGCCGATGATCGTGTCTTCCTTCAGGCCGCTGCGCTCGTTGAGAAACAGCATCGACCCCGCCGCGAGGCCGCCGGCGACAAACGCGCCGAGCGAGAAGGGCAGGCCGAGCATGTAGGCGCCGGCGACGCCGGGCACGATGGAGTGGCTCAGCGCGTTGCCGATCAGCGACCAGCCCTTGAGCATCAGATAGGCCGACAGGAACGCGCAGACCGCGCCGATCAGCGCGGACACCCACATCGCGTTGACCATGTAGCCGTACTGGAACGGCTCGAGCAGCGCTGCCATCAGCCCTTGTCTCCGGCTTCGGACTGTCCGTCGTCGGGCTGGGCCTTCTTGGTCTCGTCGTCATAGACGACCAGCGGGCGCTCATCGTCGGTCAGGATGGTCAGCGCGCGTTCGTCGTCATCGTCGTGCAGGTCCTTGCCGCCGAGCACGAAGTGGCGCAGCACGCCGCCGAACGCCCTTTCGAGATTGCGCGGCGTGAAGACCGTTTCGGTGGGGCCGTGGGCCAGGACCGTGCCCTTGATCAGGACGGTGCGGTCGCAGAATTCGGGCACCGAACCCAGATTGTGCGTCGAGACCAGCATGACGCGGCCCTCGGCGCGCAGGTCGCGCAGAAGGTCGATGATCTGGTCCTCGGTCTTGACGTCGACGCCGGTGAAGGGTTCGTCGAGCAGGATGACCTGGCCGTCCTGGGCGAGTGCCCGGGCGAGGAAGACACGCTTTTTCTGCCCGCCCGACAGTTCGCCGATCTGGCGCTTGCGGAAGGCGGTCATGTTGACGCGTTCGAGCGCCTGGTCGACCATCTTGCGGTCGGTCGCCGACGGTCGGCGCAAGAAGCCCATATGGCCGTAACGGCCCATCATGACGACGTCCTCGACCAGCACGGGAAACGACCAGTCCACCTCCTCGGCCTGTGGCACGTAGGCGACGACGTTGCGCTTCAGCGCGTCGGCGACGCTCATGCCGAGAACGGAAATCTCGCCGCGCGCGGTCGGCACGAAGCCCATGATCGCCTTGAACAGGGTGGACTTGCCCGAACCGTTGACGCCGACCAGGGCGGTGATCGTGCCGCGCGGGATTTCGAAGCTGGCATCGCGCAGGGCCGTGTGGCCGTTGCGGTAGGTGACCGTGATGTCGCGGGCAGCGAGGCCTTCGCCGGCCAGCGCACCGTCGTCGGACGCGCTTTCGACGCGTTGCGGATTGAGCACGTTCAATATCCCTTTCGCCGCGAAAGGTGCGGCTCGTCTTCACAAATGACGGCATTCGCGGCGGACCGCGAATGCCCCGGTTTCAGCACTCCGCCGAAATGGGCGGCTGCCGGCTGCGATCAGTTGACCGCGGCCGAAAGGTTGGTCGCGACCGTCTCCGAGGTCACCCGCAGAAGGTCGAGATAGGTCGGCACGGGACCGTCGGCATCGGTCAGCGAATCGACATACAGCACGCCGCCATATTTGGCGCCCGTTTCGCGGGCGACCTGCTCGGCCGGATCGGTGTTGACCGTGCTTTCGCAGAAGACGACCGGAATGTCGTTTTCGCGCACGCCGTCAATGACCGAACGGACCTGCTGCGGCGTACCCGTGGCGTCGGCGTTCATCGGCCACAGATAGAGCTCCTTCATGCCGAAGTCGCGCGCCAGATAGGAGAACGCGCCCTCGCAGGTGACCAGCCAGCGCCTGTCCTCGGGCACAGCCTCGACCATCGCCTTGAGCGGCTCGATCGCTGCGCGGATCTCGTCCTTGTAGGCGGCGGCGTTGGCCGCATAGGTCTCGGCATTGTCCGGATCGTGGGCGATGAACGCGTCGCGGATGTTCTCGACATAGATCAGCGCGCTTTCGAGGCCCATCCAGGCGTGCGGGTTCGGCATGCCCTCATAGGAGCCCGAACGGATGTCGATCGGCTCGATCCCGTCGCTGACGGTGACGCTCGGCACATCGTCGAGATTGTCGAAGAACTGCTCGAACCACAGTTCGAGGTTCATTCCGTTCCACATGATCAGATCGGCATCCTGCGCCCGGACCAGATCGCGCGGCGTCGGCTGGTAGCCGTGGATTTCGGCGCCGGGCTTGGTGATCGATTCAACGATCGCCGCGTCGCCGGCCACGTTGCGGGCCATGTCGGCGATCACCGTGAAGGTGGTGACGGCCTTGAACTTGTCGTCGGCGAAGGCGGCCGTCGTGGCGCCGGCAGCGATCGTCGCGGCCAGGCCGGTCGCGATCGCGGTGCGCGCAAGGGTCGTCCATCGTCGGGCAGGGTGCATTGCGTCTCTCCATACGCTGTTAGGAACGATTTGCAACACATGTCGCTCCCGCATGCGTAAGTCAAGGGTTTTTGCAACTCATTCCTAAAAGCGTTCAAGACGACAATGGTTGACCGGTAAAGTCGGTTGCCATACTCCACTTTTCATTGTTCACGATGCGGATCCGGCACTTGTCCCACCGTCTCCTGCTGTCAGCCGCATGGGTCGTCGCGGCGCTGTGCATCCTGCCGATCGCCGCGGTGGCGGTGTCGGCGCTCGGCGGCAGCCTCGAGACCTGGGCGCGGCTCGCCGAAACCGTTCTCTGGCGCTACACATGGACGACGGTGCAGCTGGTCGTGATGGTCGGGGCAGGCGCCGCGATCATCGGCACGGGCGCGGCATGGCTTGTCACGGTCTGCCAGTTTCCCGGACGGCGCCTCTTCGAGGTTCTGCTGGCACTGCCGCTGGCCTTTCCGGCCTATGTGCTGGCCTATGCCTATACGGATCTGCTCGATCATCCCGGGGCGGTGCAGACCACGCTGCGCGCGGTGATGGGCTGGGGTCCGCGCGACTACTGGTTTCCGGAAATCCGCTCGGTGGGCGGCGCGGCGATCATGCTGATCTGCGTGCTCTACCCTTACGTCTATCTGCTCGCCCGCGCGGCGTTCCTGCGCCAGTCTCCGACCGCCTATTTCGCGGCGCGCACGCTGGGCCACTCGCCATGGAGCGCGTTTCTGCGCGTCTCCATTCCGATGGCCCGGCCGGCGATTGCCGGCGGCGTCGTGCTGGCGCTGATGGAAACGATCGCCGATTTCGGCACGGTGTCCCATTTCGGCGTGCACACATTCGCAACCGGTATCTATCAGGCCTGGTTCGCGATGGGCGACCGGGCGGCGGCGGCCCAACTCGCCTTCTGCCTGATGATCGTGGCGCTGTTTCTGGTCTTCATCGAACGCATCGAGCGCGGAGCGCGCCGGCACCATGAAGCGGGCCGGCGGATCGAGGCGATCGCGCCGCACGCGCTGAAGGGCTGGCGGGCGGCAGGCGCCGTCGCCTTCTGTTCGCTGCCGGTTCTGGTCGGCTTTGCGGTCCCGGTTGCCGTTCTGTTCGAAATGGCGGTGTCGTCCGAACAGAACCCGTTCTCTGCCCGCTATGTCGGCTTCATCACCAATTCGCTGACCGTCTCTTTCGTCGCCGCGCTGGTGACGATGGGCGGAGCGGTGATCATCGGCTATCTGGTGCGGCTGAAGCCCGGCCGGGGTCCGACCTTCATCAAGACGGTGGCCGGCATGGGATACGCCATTCCCGGCGGCGTGATCGCGGTCGGCGTTCTGGTGCCGATGGCCGGGTTCGACAATGCGCTGGATGCGTTCATGGAAGCGCGGTTCGGCATCTCGACCGGCCTTCTGGTGACCGGGTCGATGGCCGTGCTGGTCTTTGCCTACATGGTCCGCTTCATGGCGGTGGCGCTGTCCTCGTTCGACACCGGCATGAGCCAGATCAAGCCCAACATGGACGCGGTGTCTCGGACGCTGGGCGCATCCACCGGCCGGATGCTGGGCCGCGTGCATCTGCCGCTGATGAAGGCGAGCCTTCTGACAGGCTTCCTGATCGTCTTCGTCGATGTGATGAAGGAATTGCCGGCAACCATGATTCTGCGGCCGTTCAACTTCGACACGCTGGCCGTGCAGGCCTATCGGCTCGCGTCAGACGAGCGGCTGGACCAGGCCGGCGTGCCCTCGCTGATCATCGTCGCCTTCGGGCTCTTGCCGGTCATCATCATGATGCGCGCCATCGCCAGGGAGCGGCCCAGGCACCATTCGGAAGTACCTGCCGCGCTGGCCGACCCCTATGCGGCGCCCGAACCCGAAGCGCAGCGGGCGGTTTAGCGGACGGCCTGTGCCCCCACCCTTCATCCCTTCCTCGCAATCATGGGAGGGATGAAGGGTGGGGGTGTCGAACGCCTAACCATAGCGAACACCTGCCTCCAACAGGCTCCGGATTCCGGGTTCCACTGCGCGGCCCCGGAATGACGACCGGTTGTTTGTGGGGCGAAAGAACGAAAAAGCCCGCACGGCCGGAGCGCGTGCGGGCAAGTCGGGAAGGTCTTGAAGACCACTGGCCGGGCTCGGGGAGAAACCGGCCACCCGGAGGAACGGTTACTCCCAGCCGGCCTCGACGAGCACGTCGATGGCGGCGTCGATATTGCCGGCGATGTCGGCCAGGTTGATCGTGTCGGGCCGGAAGATGCCGAGTTCGGCCACCGACGGGCTCAGGCCGACGCCGGGGACGGCCGGATATTCGTCATTGCCGGCGGAGAAATATTCCTGGGCCTGCTCGGAGGCCAGATATTCCAGGAACCGGACGGCGTTGTCGCGGTTGGGCGCGTTGACGGCAACGCCGCCGCCCGAAATGTTCATGTGGGCGCCGATATCGTTCTGGTTGGGGAACACCCAGCCGATCGTATCGAGGCTGTCAGACAGGCCGTCCACCGGCTTGCGGATGGCGCGGGCGAAATAATAGGTGTTCGACATGGCGATGTCGCACTCGCCCGAAACGATGCCGCGCAGCTGGTCGGTATCGCCGCCCTGCGGGGCGCGGGCGAAGTTGGCCACCACGCCGTTTGCCCATTGCTGAACGGTGTCCTGATCCATGTGCGCGATCAGCGCCGCCACGATGTTCTGCGTGTAGACGTTGGTCGACGAGCGGATGCAGACCATGCCCTCATACTCGGCGTTGGCGAGGTCCTGATAGGTCTGCGGCGGGTTGGCGACATCCTCCTTGTCGTAGAACAGGATGCGCGAACGCTGCGAGAAGCCGAACCACTGATTGTCGTCGTCCTGCAGATAGGCGGGAATCTGCCGTTCCAGCACGTCGCTTTCGACCGATTGCAGCAGTCCCAGATCCTTGGCGCGCGACAGGCGCACCGTGTCGACCGTCAGGAACACGTCGGCGGGGCTGTTGGCGCCTTCGGCTTCCATGCGGGCGATCAGCTCGTCGGCCTTGCCCTCGATGCGGTTGATGGTGATGCCGGTCAGTTCCTCGAAATCGGAGTAGAGCCGTTCGTCGGTGTCGTAGTGACGTGAGGAGTAAAGGTTCAGTTCACCTTCGGCGAACGCGGCTGTCCCGGCGGGCACGGCCATGGTCGTCGCCAGCAGCGCAATCGTCATTGTCTTGAGGGGCGGCATGGGAGCACTCCTTAACTTGATAATGGCGATCATGTTTTGTAGAAGCGCTTCCACCATGTCAATCCGTCGCCGGCCATAAAGTTGACGATTTTTGGAAGTTTTTTCTGGAACGATTCCAAACTGATCGAGAAATGCGTGGGTGCCGCAAAATGCGTTCCGGCAACCGGGCGCCCATGCTATTGATGACCCGATGAAACTGACCAAACAGACCGATTATGCGTTCCGCATCCTGATGTTCTGCGCCGCCGGCGGCGACCGGCTGAGCCGCGTGGCCGACATTTCGCGTGTCTATGGCGCGTCCGAGCCGTTTCTCTTCAAGATCCTGCATCCGCTGGTCGAGGGCGGTCTGGTGCACACCGTGCGCGGGCGCAATGGCGGCATCCGGCTGGCGCGGCCGGCCAGCGAGATAACGCTCGCCGAAGTGGTGCGGCTGACCGAGGACAATTTCACGATGGCCGAATGTTTCGAGCCCGATGATGCGGACTGTCCGTTGATCGAAACGTGCCGGCTGACCAGCGCCCTGCGCGAGGCGCTGGAGGCATTTCTGGCGGTTCTCGACAGATACACGGTTGCCGATCTGGCCAAGCCGAGCGCGGCGGTGATCAATCTTCTTTCGATGATCGAGGCCGGCCCCCCGACAAGCAGCCGGCCGGGGTCGGCCTGACAAGCCCACGCTCTGCCAGCCTGCAACCGATGGCGTTGACGCCTGGCCAAAACATCAATAATTCATGATGTATTGATGTATGGCGATCCGGAGCGTCTCATGTCCTCACCCGCGCAGCGCCTGGGCGCCGAGTTCGTCGGCACGGCCTTTCTGCTCGCCGCCGTTGTCGGCTCGGGCATCATGGGCGACACGCTGGCGGGCGGAAACGTTGCCGTCGCTCTTCTGGCCAACACGATCGCCACGGGCGCCATCCTCGTCGTTTTGATCACCATGCTGGGGCCGGTCTCGGGCGCCCATTTCAATCCCGCCGTGACGCTCGCCTTCCTGATGCGCCGCGAGATCGCGGCCGGCGAGGCGGGCCTGTTCGTCCTGGCGCAGATCGCCGGCGGCGTGATCGGCGTCTGGGCGGCGCATCTGATGTTCGCCGACGATCTGTTGCAGTTCTCCACGACGGTGCGCACAGGCGGGGCGCAGTGGTTTTCCGAATGGGTGGCCTGTTTCGGGCTTGTCTTCACCATCCTTGCGACGCTGAAGGTGCGCGCCGAGGCGGTGCCGATGGCGGTCGGCCTCTACATCACCTCGGCTTACTGGTTCACCGCCTCGACCTCGTTCGCCAACCCGGCGGTGACCATCGCGCGCGGTTTGTCCGACACGTTTGCCGGCATCCGCCCAGCCGACGTGCCGCTGTTCATCGTCATGCAGCTGATCGGCGCCGCCTGCGCGGTAATCGTGGCGCGCTGGCTGTTTTCGGCCGATGCCGAAAAGACCGGCTGAAAAAGCGTCGCGCCCCGTTTCCATCCGATCCTGAACCGGTTTAAACAGCCGGAAACGACGACCGGACGGGAGGACATCATGGGCGACTACATTCTGGCCATCGACCAGGGCACGACATCGACGCGGGCGATCGTCTTCGCCAAGGACCAGACGATTGCCGGCATAGACCAGCAGGAGTTCGCCCAGCATTTTCCGAAATCCGGCTGGGTCGAGCACAATCTCGAGGACATCTGGCGCACGGTGGTCGAGACCTGCAAGGGCGCCATCGCCGATGCCGGCATCGCCGCATCCGACATTGCCGCCATCGGCATCACCAACCAGCGCGAGACGGTGGCCCTGTGGGACCGGGCGACGGGCGAGCCGGCCGGCAAGGCGATCGTCTGGCAGGACCGGCGCACATCGGCGATCTGCGACGCGCTGAAGGCGGACGGGCACGAGGCGCTGTTCACCGAGCGCACCGGGCTGCTGCTCGATCCCTATTTTTCGGGCACCAAGGTCAAATGGATGCTCGACGAGGTGGACGGGCTGCGCGCCCGCTCCAAGGCCGGCGAGATCGCCTTCGGCACGATCGACACGTTCGTGATCTGGCGGCTGACGGGCGGCGCCCGCCACGTGACCGACGCGACCAATGCGGCGCGCACGCTGATGTACAACATCCGCGAGAACCGCTGGGACGATGAGCTTTTGTCGATTCTCGATGTGCCGGCGGCGATGCTGCCGGAGGTGCTGGACTGCGCCGCCGATTTCGGCACGGCGAAGGCGGACATTTTCGGCGCCGAGATCCCGATCTACGGCGTTGCCGGCGACCAGCAGGCGGCCACCATCGGCAATGCGTGCTTTCAGCCGGGCATGTTGAAATCGACCTATGGCACCGGCTGTTTCGCGCTTTTGAACACGGGCGAAGACGCGGTGGCATCGCAGAACCGGCTTCTGACGACCATCGCCTACCGGCTGGACGGCAAGACGATTTATGCGCTGGAGGGCTCGATCTTCATGGCCGGCGCCACCGTGCAATGGTTGCGCGACGGGCTGAAGATCATCGACACGGCTGCGCGCAGCGGCGAGATGGCGGACGCCGCCGATCCCGAACAGGATGTCTATCTGGTGCCGGCCTTTGTCGGCCTTGGCGCGCCGCACTGGGATGCCGAGGCGCGCGGCGCCATGTTCGGCCTGACCCGTGCGACCGGCCCCAACGAGATCGCCAAGGCGACGCTGGAAGCGGTCTGCTACCAGACGCGCGATCTGCTCGAAGCGATGCACAAGGATTGGCCGGAGGCGTCCGGCGCCGAGACGACGCTGCGCGTCGATGGCGGCATGGTCGCCTCGGACTGGACGATGCAGCGCCTGGCCGACCTGCTGGACGCGCCGGTCGACCGGCCGACGGTGCTTGAGACCACGGCCCTGGGCGCGGCCTGGCTGGCCGGCAGCCGGGCCGGCGTCTGGCCCGACCGCGACGGATTTGCGGCGACATGGGCGCGCGACCGGCGGTTCGAGCCGCAGATGGATGCGGACGAGCGCGCCCGCAAGATCGCCGGCTGGGACGATGCGGTATCGCGCACGCTGTCGGAGCGCTGAGATTGGGCGACACGATCACGCTGCTGGGCACCAAGGGCGGGCCGGCGATCTACCCGGGTCCGGACATGCGGATGCCGACGGCAACGCTAATCGAGCTGGCCGGGCAGCGTATCGTCGTCGATTGCGGGCTCGGCGTCACGCGCGGTCTGGTCGAGGCCGGCATGCGCCTGCCGGACCTGTCGTCGATCATCGTCACCCATCTGCATTCGGACCATTATCTCGAACTGGGACCGCTGATCCACACTGCCTGGACGGCGGGCTTGAAGACGCCCGTCAGCGTCCACGGGCCGGCGGGGCTGAGCGCCTATTGGCACGCCTTCCAGCGCTCGATGGCGTTCGACATCGAAACACGGATCGCCGACGAGGGGCGCCCGGATATCGATTCGCTCGTCTGGATCGCGCCGATGGGCGAGGGCGGTTTCGCGCGGATCGGCCCGGTGCAGGTCTCGGCGCTGCTCAACCGGCATCCGCCGATCAATGAAAGCTATGCCCTGAAGTTCGAGGCCGGCGGCAAGACTGTGGTCGTGTCCGGCGACACGGCGCCGTTCGACGGGTTCGCCGGTTTTGCCCGCGGCGCCGATCTGCTCGTGCATGAGGCGATGATCGCCGAAGGAGTCGACCGGCTGGCGGCGCGCGTCGGCAATGGGGCGCGCCTGAAACAGCATCTGGAGGCCAGCCATTCCGATGCCGAAGATGTCGGAAGGCTGGCAGCGGAGGCGGGGGTGAAGGCGCTGGCGCTCAACCATCTGCTGCCGGTCGACGATCCGGCCATCACCGATACGGTCTGGGAGAAAGCGGTCCGTGCAGGCGGCTATGAAGGCCCGCTGCATATCGGCCGCGACGGGATGGCGATCGGCGTTTGATGATGGGTCAAATCGGTGTAGACTGGCGCCATGCGTGAGTTGGACACCAAATCAGCCGATCACTGGCTTGAACCCTTGCAAGGCGGAGACGTTTCCGACGAGCACGATGCTTGGCTGAGGGCCGAGATCGACAAGACGCTTGCCAAAAAGAAGTCAGGCAAGCTCGGTTACCGCACGCTCGACGACGTGATGCAGTCCTTCGGTTTCAATGCACGCTCGTCTCAGTGAAGACGCCGAGACGGATCTCCATACCATCCGTGACTATCTCGAACCGCGGAGCCCGCAGGGTCTCCAGCGCGTGCTGTCCGCCATATTCACGACAATCGGGCAACTTGAGCTGTTCCCTCTGCTGGGCAAGGACGGCCGTGTTGACGGCACTCGAGAACTGATCGTGCCGCGTACGCCATTCATCATCGTCTACACGGTTCCCGACGCCTATTTCATCGACGTGGAGCGCATTCTTCACGGTCGTCTGAAATATCCGCCGGAGGTCTGAACTCAATCCCCCTGCGCCATGCCCGAGCGGTGCGCCCAGCCGGTGGTGCGCTTTTCGATCCAGGCCATCAGCGCGTACATGGCGATGCCCTCGATCGCCAGCATGATCAGCCCGGCAAAGACCAGCGGCACGTTGAACTGGCTCTGGGCGGCCAGCATCATGTGGCCGAGGCCCGAATTGGCGGCGATGGTCTCGGAGATCACCGAGCCGACGAAAGCCAGCGTGATCGCGATCTTCAGCGAGCCGAAAAAGTAGGGCATCGAACGCGGGATGCCGACCTTGAGCATGACGTCCATCTTCTTGGCGCCGAGCGCGCGCAGCACGTCCTCCATCTCCGGCTCGATGGTGGCAAGGCCGGTGGCGACATTCACCACGATCGGGAAGAAGGCGATCAGGAAGGCGGTCAGGATCGCCGGCACGTCGCCAATGCCGAACCAGATGACGAGGATCGGCACGACCGCGACCTTGGGGATGGCGTTGAAGCCGATCATCAGCGGGTAGAGCCCGGCATAGATGAAGCGCGACCAGCCAACGAGCAGACCCAGAGCGAGCCCGCCGGCGACCGCCATCGCAAAGCCGACGAGCGTCGTGTAGAGCGTCTGGACCGAGTTGGTCCAGATGGTCGGCCAGTACTGGATGATGGCGCCGAGGATCACCGAGGGCGCGGGCAGCACGTATTGCGGCAGCGCGAACAGGTGAACGCTCGCTTCCCAGATCGCGAACAGCGCGATCGTGTAGAGCCATGGCGCCGCCTTGATCCACGGGAACTGCCTTGGCGCGGGCGGGGCCGCAACCGTGTCCGCCGGTGGCTCGGCGGGCTTGCTGCCGGCCGGCGCGCTCATTGGGCGGCCTCCAGCTGCTCGGTGCGCGCCTGGGCGATCTGGCCGCGCAGATCGTGCACAAGATCGGTGAATTCGGGCGTGTACATGATTTCAAGATCGCGGGGCCGCTCGAACGGCACGGCGTGGGTGTCGATGATGCGGCCCGGGCGGGCGCTCATCACGAAGATACGGTCGGCCAGGAACACCGCCTCGCGCAGATCGTGGGTGACGAGCTGGATCGTCACGTCGGTCTCGTGATGCAGGTCGCGGATGACGCACCACAGTTCCTCGCGGGTGAAGGCGTCGAGCGCGCCGAACGGCTCGTCGAGCATCAACAGGTCGGGCTCGTGGATCAGCGCGCGGCAGAGGTTCGCCCGCTGCTGCATCCCGCCGGAAAGCTGCCAGGGGAACTTGTCGCCGAAGCCCTTGAGGCCGACCGTTTCGAGAAGATGCTCGGCCTTTTCGACATATTCAGCCTTGTTGGCGCGCAGGCGCCGGCGGTGTTTCTGGACGATTTCGAGCGGCAGCAAAATGTTGTCGAGCGTCGTTCGCCACGGCAGCAGTGTCGGGTTCTGGAACGCCATGCCGACGATGGAGACCGGCTCGGTCACCTCCTTGCCGGCGACGGTGATCGCACCGACCTGCGGGATGTAGAGCCCGGTCACCAGCTTCATCAATGTCGACTTGCCGCAGCCGGACGGGCCAACGACGGCGGTGAACTCGCCCTTTTCGACATGCAGCGTCAGGCCGGAGACGGCAAGCGTGCCGCCGGGGCCGCCATAGCGCATGTCCACATTGTCGATGGTGACGAGATGGCTGGTCACGTCCTGCCCTTCGGTTCGGTCCATCCAGTCAAACGCCGGATGCGGTCAATGTCCACATCCGGCGCCGCTTTGGTTTGCGGGACGCGCTGCCTATTGCAGCATGCGCTCTTCCTTGGGCGGCAGGAAGGACGGGTCGAACACATCTTCCGGCGCGGGCGGGTTCTGAACATCCATGGAGATGGCGAGCCATTCCATGGTCTTGGCAAGCTTTTCCATGTCGACATCGCCGAAGCCGTTTTCCTGCACGGCCGGTGTCAGGATGGATTGCTCGATCGCCATGTTGATACGGTCGATTTCGACTTCCTTGCTGAGGACGCCGTTGCGCTCGAGCACATGGTCCATCGCGCCTTCCGGATCGGCGATGGTGTCGCGATATCCCTTGATCAGCGCGCGCAGGAAGCCCTTGACCGCGTCGGGGTTTTCCTCGGCAAAGCCGGGGTTGACCATGACCACATTGCCGTAAAGGTCGAGCCCGTTTTCGCCCATCATGATCGGCACGATGTCATCCTCGGAGACGCCTTGGGCCTTCAGATTGATCACCGACGAGAAGGAAAAGCCGAAGATCGCGTCGACCTGGCCCTGGGCCAGCATCGGCTCGCGCACCGGAAAGCCGACATTTTCGATGGTGATGTCCGACGTGTCGATGCCGGCGGCCTCGACGAAGGCCGGCCACTGGCCGAAGGCGGCGTCCGGCGGCGGGGCGCCGAGCGTCTTGCCTTCGAGCGAAGCGGGATCTTCGGTAATGCCCTGGCTTCTGAGGCCGATCACCGCGAAGGGCGGCCGTTCATAGGCCATCATCACGGCTGTCACTTTCTGCTCGGGGTTTTCCTCGATGAACTTGATCAGCGCGTTGACGTCGCCAAAGCCCATGTCATAGGCGCCGGTGGCGACGCGCGGGATGCTCTCGCGGCTGCCCGCGCCCGAATCGATGGTGACGTTCAGGCCTTCCTCGGCGAAATAGCCCTCGTCCAGCGCGATGAAGAAGGGCGCCGACGGCGCCTCGAACTTCCAGTCGAGGGTGAATTTCAGGTCGGTTTCGGCAAAGGCGGTCGTGGCGGTCAGCGCCAGCGCCGCCAAAGCCCCCGACAGAGTGGCTCCCAGAAATGTGCGCATGTTTGTTCTTCCCTGTTGTGCGGCGCGTCAAGCGCCTTGCCGGAAGAGTGCACCAGCGGTTGCACAAATATCAAGCGCAAAACGACTGTGCATAATCTGTGGGCAATTGCCTAGGCGAGCCCGCCCTGGTCGCTCAAAAAGCCGACGATCGCCTCGACACCCTCACCGCCCCTGAGATCGGTGAACAGGTGCGGCCGGCCCTGTCGGTTGGCGCGGGCGTCGGCGTCCATCCGGTCGAGATCGACGCCGACATGGGGCGCCAGATCGGCCTTGTTGATGATCAGCAGGTCCGAGCGGGTGATGGCCGGGCCGCCCTTGCGCGGAATGTCGCCGCCTTGGCAGACCGAGATGACGTAAAGGGAGAGGTCCGCCAGATCGGGCGAGAAGGTGGCGGCGAGATTGTCGCCGCCCGATTCGATGAAGATCACGTCCAGATCGGGATGGCGGCCGGTCATCTGCTCGATGGCGCGCAGATTGATCGAGGCGTCTTCGCGGATGGCGGTGTGCGGGCAGCCGCCGGTCTCGACGCCCAGCACCCGGTCGGCGGGCAGCGCCTGCATGCGTGTCAGCGCCTCGGCATCCTCGCGCGTATAGATGTCGTTGGTGATGACGGCGACCGAATGGGTGTCGCGCATCGCCTCGCACAGGCGCGCGGTCAGCGTTGTCTTGCCGGTGCCAACCGGCCCGCCAATGCCGACGCGCAACGGGCCGTGGGAGGATGTCATGACAGGAACAGCCGCGGTTGAAGTGTTTCGTGGGTCATGGATGCAATATCGGCGCCAAACGCGCTGCCGCCAAGATCATCCGTTGTCGCAGCAGCGGCGCGGCGCGCCATGTCGGCGACTGACGGCTCGAGCGCGGCAAGGATCTGGGCCGCGCCGGTCTGGCCCGTGACCGAAAGCCGGATGGCGCATTGGAGCTGGTTGGTGACCAGCGTGTTGAGAAAGGCGGCAAGGGCGGCTTCGGCATCGATGCCGGCAAGGCCGGCCGCTGCGCCAATGGCGACGGGCAGGGGCGTTTCGCGCGGCGGCAGGGCGCCGGGACCGAACCAGTGCGCGGCGGCATCGAGGAAGGCGGCGCCCTGGTCGACGGTTTCACGGCGGCGTTCGGCGGAGACGCAGAGCGCGCGGCCCAGTTCGGCGAGGTCCGCGATGTCGTCGAGATTGTCCGACGCGCGATGGGCTTCGGCGAGAAGGACCGCGTCGTTCCATGGCGCGCCGTGGACGAGCGTGGTGGCGATCCAGCCATGGAGCGACGCGGCGTTCGTTACCGCGCCGTCGGCGACGGCCTGTTCGAGCCCGGCCGAATAGGCAAATCCACCGGTCGGAAAGACCGGTGAAAGCCAGCTCATCAG
This sequence comes from Oceaniradius stylonematis, assembly GCF_003149475.2. Taxonomy (GTDB): domain Bacteria; phylum Pseudomonadota; class Alphaproteobacteria; order Rhizobiales; family Rhizobiaceae; genus Roseitalea; species Roseitalea stylonematis. Next base: position 63,564 of record NZ_QFWV02000008.1, on the reverse strand, counting down.
CCGGATCAGGGCGGTGGTGTCAGTCATGGCTGTGGCCATGATCGTGATCGCCGTGATGATGGTGATGGTGCGATGCGTGCGCATCGCCATAGGCGCCGCCTTCGGGATCGAACGGTTCGCTCACCTCGGTGAGCGTTGCGCCAAGGCCTGCCAGCATCTCGGCGATCACATGATCATGGCGGATCAGGATGCGGTCAGGCTCGATCTGCGCGGCCAGATGCCGGTTGCCGATCTGCCAGGCGAGCGCCAGAAGATGGCGCGGATCGCGGCCGCGCACCTCGATCAGCGGTTCGGCTTCGGCGCGCACCTCGATGATGCGGCCATCGTCCAGAACCAGACCGTCGCCATGGCGCAGGAGCCGCGCTACGGGCAGGTCGAGCAGGAACGCCACGCCATTGTCGGCCACCATCTTCACGCGCCGCCGGTGGCGCGCGGTCTCATCGAGCGTGATGGTGCCGGCGGGATTGTCGAAGGTTCGGGCGATGGACCAGCAGGTGGGCAAAGAAGAAGGGGCCTCGGTCATGGCACGAGACAACACCAGATCGCCACGGGCGTCCAGACGATCAATTGCCGTTACTGGTCGATCAGCTCGCGCAGGGCAGCCTGCCGGGTGGTGCCGCGGGCGGCGAAAACATCGTCAGGGGTCTGTGTGATGGCGTGGGCCTTGCGTGCGAACTCGATGGTCTCAGCGGCACCGCGCATGAAGCGTCCGACGGGATGGAAGAACGAACGGGCATTTGGGCTCGGCATGGACTTTTCCTTTCTATGCCAGACAGATAGGCATGTTGCTGCATCGCAGCAAGGATCGCCGGCGCAGGTCTGCCATGCGCAAAACGCATGGTCGAAGACATCCTTGCGGCGCGGCGGCGGCGGTGGCCGGATTGTCTAAGGGTTCAGATCCAGCCGCCGGCCTTCGATGGCGCCGGTTTCCGAGAACCGTTCGCCGCATATGCCGTCATCGGGCACGGCAAAGCCGCATCCGGCGAGCGCATGCGACAGACGGTCCGCGTCGCCCCGATCGTAGCTGTCGAAGTGAAAATTGACATGTTTGCAGAAGGCGCCGGCGACCGCCAATCCCTTCATGCCGAAGGCGATATAGGGCGCGGATGCATTGCAACGCGCGATCCGGAAAAGCGGGCCGACGAACGGGGCGATGGCATCGGGGGCGCCGATCATGGCGCCATCGAAATCCGGCTTCAGTCCCAATGCCTGCAGCGTTTCGTGGGCGGTCTCGCTGGCTTTGTTCCGCTGCACGAGGATGGGCCTGCGCGTCATGGGCAGGATCGCGACTTCGTCGCACCCAAGCGCCCGGCACAGGTCGCTGAGCGCCGGTCCGGCCATGGCAGCGCTTTGTTCGGGCGTTGCGCCGGGCGGTTCGGCGACGGTGAACGCGATGCTTTTGCCGTCGCGCAGCGGGCCGCGAAAATCGTCGCGCAGTGCGGCCAGTTGCGCTTCGTGCTCCCGGTTGAGCTGGCTGGCGAGGGCCTCGGTGAGGACGGTCGCGTCTTCGTCGTCCAGCTCCATGAAGACCTCGTCGCCCGGCTCGAACCGGTCGGCCGAGGGATCGAGGGCCTGGCTTTGCCAGGCGTGGACATGGTGCGCCAGCCAAGGGTAGCCGTCGAAGGCATGATCGCGGGAGGCAAAGCGCACGGACATGGTTCCGGCATAAGCGGTCCGGCGCGCTTTTCCTAGCCTTCCGAGTGCAGCACCAGCTTCTCGATTTCGCCGACCGGGTGGTTGGTCAGATCCTTGTCCACTTCGCCGACGATGCGGCCGGTGACCTCCTGATGCAGTTCCTTGCGCATCTGGCCCAATACGCCTGGCGCGGCGACAAGGATAAGCTGCTCGAACCGGCCCTTGTGGGCCTGCTTGTAGAGGATATCGGCCAGTTCGGCGGCGAACCGGTCCTTGCCCAACTGGTGCCAGTCCGTGTCGTCGACGGCGCTGCGGTGGACATTGGGGCCGTCATTGAACCGTCCCCGCCTGTTGGCCGCCTGCTCGCGATTGGGCGGATTGTCCTGCTCCTTCTCGCGGAAGACTTCGAGGTTGGGGAACTTCTCGTCGCCTTCGTTACGCAGGAACAGCGCCTTTTCGCCATCGGCGACGACCAGCCATCCGTCGTGCTTGAGCGTGATCTTGTCTGTCATCGGAAGCCTCCTTCGAACGGGTTCTAAACGCCTTGTAGATGCGAAGGTTGCGGCGGTGGGCGCCGAGTTTTTCTCAGGATTCAGGCCCCGTCGGGCAGGAACGCGTCGTCGAGGACCTGTTCGACCGTGTACGGGCAGTCGTCCGGGAAGGCTTCATAGGCGATTCCGGTTTCCTTTTCGGCGGCAAGGCGGGCCTTTACATAGCTGTCATCCAGCTCCTCGCCCGGATAGTGCCTGAGGCTCGGATTCTCTTGCAAAAGCTTGCTGAGGCTCTTGCGCTGAATCTGGATGCTCGCTTCCCATCCGCCTTTTCGTTTCTCCGGTTGGAACTGCCATTTGAGAAGATGAAGGAGGACCAATACCAGCCGGTTTTCGATTTCGCGTTTTTCGCTCTTGCCCAAGCTTTCGATCTCCTCGGCAAGGTTCTCGCGGTCCACCAGGTCGAAACGCCCGGCGCGCACGGCCGCCGCCTGGTCCAGGGTCCAGCCGTAATAGTCCGCATCATAGGCGCGAGGCTTTTCGAGACGGGCGTGCTTGTTCATGCCTCATTCTATCGCAACCGGGGTCGGTTGGGAATTGGTCAGCGCGCGCTCCCTCAGAACAGGAAATATCGCTGCGCCATGGGCAAAACGCCCGCCGGCTCGCAGGTGAGCAACTCGCCGTCCGCGCGGACCTCGTAGGTTTCCGGGTCAACTTCGACCGTCGGCGTTGCATCGTTGAGCCTGAGATCGGCCTTGGAAATGCCGCCGCGCACATTATCGACCGCGACCATTTCCTTTGCCGTTTCCAGCTTGTGGGCAAGGCCGTCCTCGATCGCCGCCTTGGAAACGAAGGTCACCGAGGAATTGGTCAGCGCCTTGCCGAAGGCGCCGAACATCGGCCGGTAATGGACCGGCTGAGGCGTCGGGATCGAGGCGTTCGGATCGCCCATGGGGGCGGCGACGATCGAGCCGCCGAGCAGGATCATCGCCGGCTTGACGCCGAAGAATGCCGTGTCCCACAGCACCAGATCGGCGCGCTTGCCGACTTCGATGGAGCCGATCTCGTTCGAGATACCATGCGCGATGGCCGGGTTGATCGTGTATTTGGCGATGTAGCGCCGGACGCGGAAATTGTCGTTGTCGCCCTGCTCCTCGGGCAGGGCGCCGCGCTGGCGCTTCATCTTGTCGGCGGTCTGCCAGGTGCGGATGACCACTTCGCCGACGCGGCCCATCGCCTGGCTGTCGGACGCGATGATGGAGAACGCGCCCATATCATGCAGAATGTCCTCGGCGGCGATGGTCTCCTTGCGGATGCGGCTCTCGGCGAACGCCACATCTTCGGGAATGTTGTTGTCGAGGTGATGGCAGACCATGAGCATGTCGAGATGCTCATCGATCGTGTTGACCGTGTAGGGCCGCGTCGGGTTGGTCGAGGACGGCAGCACGTTCGGCAGGCCGCAGATCTTGATGATGTCCGGCGCGTGCCCGCCGCCGGCGCCCTCGGTGTGGAAGGCATGGATGGTGCGGCCATGGATCGCCTCGATGGTGGATTCCACAAATCCGCTCTCGTTCAGCGTGTCGGTGTGGATCATGACCTGCACGTCGAACGCGTCGGCCACCTTCAGGCAGCAATCGATGGCGGCCGGCGTCGTGCCCCAATCCTCGTGCAGCTTCAGCGCGCAGGCGCCGCCCAGCACCTGTTCCTCAAGGGCCGCTGGCAGGGAGGCGTTGCCCTTGCCGGCAAAGGCAAGGTTCATCGGGAAAGCATCGGCGGACTGGATCATCCGGCCGATGTGCCAGGGCCCGGGCGTGCAGGTGGTGGCGAGCGAGCCGTGCGCGGGGCCGGTGCCACCGCCGAGCATGGTCGTCACGCCAGACATCAGCGCATCGTCGATCTGCTGCGGGCAGATGAAATGGATGTGGCTGTCGAACCCGCCGGCGGTCAATATTCTGCCTTCGCCGGCGATCGCCTCGGTGCCCGGGCCGATGATGATGTCGACGCCCGACTGGGTGTCGGGATTGCCGGCCTTGCCGATGGCGGCGATGCGCCCGTCCTTCAGGCCGACATCGGCCTTGTAGATGCCGGTGACATCGACGATCAGCGCGTTGGTGATGACGGTGTCGACCGCACCGTCATGACGGGTCACCTGCGATTGCCCCATACCGTCGCGGATCACCTTGCCGCCGCCGAACTTCACCTCTTCGCCATAGGTGGTGAAGTCGTTTTCCACCTCGATGAACAGTTCGGTGTCGGCCAGGCGCACCTTGTCGCCTGTGGTGGGGCCGAACATGTCGGCATAGGCGGCGCGGGAAATGCGGGCGGGCATGTCAGTTTTCCATTTGGAGGAGGGTGAAGCGAGGGTTTCGGCCGGCTTTCCGGTCACAGGTCCACGTCGTCTCGCAGCCGGACAGTGCGTTGTCGTGGCCGATCAAATAGTCGGCAAAATCCGCGCCACCGTCGCGGAAATCGTCCAGCGCGGCTTTGACGGCGTCGCGGCCGGCAACGTCAACGTCCGGAATCTGGAGGAGCGTTTCAATGATCGACGCAATCTCGGAACGAGAGTTGCGGAACTGGCTCTGCAAAACCCAGACAAGCTCGACAAGAACGATCAGGCTGATCCGAAAGGGACCGCCGCCTGGCAATTTCGACCGGCGGTTCAGCAGCCAGCCGAGCAGCACGTTCGTATCAAGGCCGGTCACTGGTCGTCTTTCAGGCGCGAGACAATGTGCTCGGCACGATCGATGCGTGCCCGATGAACGATGTCGACGATATCATCAGCTGTTGGTGGCCGGCCGTCCACCTCGATGATCCCATGCAGATCCTCGAACGACTTCGTCCGTGCAACCAGTTCGTAGTTGCCTTCTGAAGTCCGTCGGAAATCGACCTGATCGCCGGGCTTCAAGCCCAGCGACCGGCGCAATTCCACCGGCAGCGTGACCTGGCCTTTGGATGTGATCTTCGCAGATACGGTCATTCAAACTCCTTACATTTCTTATAAAAAGTAAGGCACCCGATGCGTGGCGTCAAGAACACCCGTCACCCCTCCTCCAGCAGCAGCAACAGTTCTTCGGTCCGCATGCGCGTCATCTGCGCCTTGCAGGAATTCTCGATCAGCGGGCGGATGGAGCCGCCGGTATATTGCGCGCCCTCGGCGCCGCAATGGCCATCGCGATAGTCGATCCATGCGCGTTGGGCCTTGAGCAGATTGTCGTGAAAATTGGCCTGTTCGGGATGATATTCGCGGTTGATCTCGTCCAGCGCCTTGGCCTTTTCGACCACCAGCGGCCAGGCGACGTTCAGCGCCCGGTCCGCACGCTGCCAGTCCTGATATGCGCACCAATTCATGCCTTGTTGGGGCAGGTCGGCCGGTTTGTCGCAGTCCCAGTCCTGCGCCGCGGCGGGCAGGGCGGCAAGGCACAGCGCGACGGCGACCGGCAGGCGCATCACAGGCTCCCCATGATCATCTTGCGGAAGCCATAGACCTCGTGATTGCCGCCGATATGGATCAGCGTGACGTCGCGAGTCTGGCCGGGCTCGAAGCGGACGGCGGTGCCGGCGGCAATGTCCAGCCGGCAGCCGCGTGCGGCCTCACGGTCGAACTCGAGCGCCGGATTGGTCTCGAAGAAATGATAGTGCGAACCCACCTGCACGGGCCGGTCGCCGGTGTTGGCGACGGTCAGCGTGATTGTCTCCACGCCGGCATTGAGCTCGATATCGGTGTCGGGTGTGGTGACTTCACCGGGGATCATTGCTCGTCCTTTTGTCTGCTGTCTCGAACGCGCATCCCCAGCCACACCGAGAGCGCGACCGCGACGCCAACATAAACAACCGAGTTACCCATATTGCCAAGATCGGGCAGGGGATGGTTGAGCGGCGCGAAATCGAAAAGACCGCTGTAGCGACTGATGAGGGCGACGGCCAACGGTGCCAAACTCACTGGATAGAACCGCCAGTCGTCACGGAACCAGCGGCTCAGCCAGAATCCGAGTGGCATTGAAACCCAAAGGATAATCAGGCTGTAGGGGTACTCATGCTCGTTCATCGGATCGGCTCGTGGACGGTCACCAGCTTGGTGCCGTCGGGAAAGGTCGCCTCGACCTGGATGTCGTGGATCATTTCGGGCACGCCCTCCATGCACTGGTCGCGCGTGATCACATGGGCGCCGGCGGCCATCAGGTCGGCGACGGTGCGGCCGTCGCGCGCGCCCTCGACCACGAAGTCGGTGATCAGCGCGATCGCTTCGGGGTGGTTGAGCCTGACGCCGCGCGCCAGCCGCTTGCGCGCCACTTCGGCGGCCATGGCGACGAGCAGCTTATCCTTTTCGCGTGGTGTCAGTTGCATGCCATGTCCCCGGAGCATCGTCTTTGAACCGATGCTAGACCGGCGACGCGCGCCGGGAAAGGCTGCAAGACCCGCGCAATCTGCTGAAATTTTGGGCGGCGAGTGCCCGTTCCCTGGTCAGCCGTGCAGCCAGTCGGCCAGCTTCGCCTTGCCCACATCGGCCAGCAAGCCGACAAATCCCTCTGCCTGATGCCTTGCGGTTGCCGCGCCCTTTTCGGCCGTGGCGCGGGTCGCTTCGCCGACGACGCCCTCGGGGTGCAGGTCCGACGCGATCCATGCCCAGGCGTGGGTGCCCTGCGGTGCGATATGGTCGAACGTGTCGCGGGCCTCGACGGTGCGGGACGCAAAATCCCGCGCCTTGGCCATGTCGACGGTTTCGGGCCGGAAATGCAGCATCAGGGAGGTCTCGGCGTCGCCGCCATGGATGCCGAACTGGCGCTCGGTGTCCGAATAGAGCCCGTCGGGAAAGCCAAAGCGCATCCAGCTCGTCTTGACGGCAAGCATGTCGTGGCGGACGCGCATCTCGCGGGCGACGATCCCCATGATCTCCTCGTTTCCGCCGTGCGAATTGACGATCACCAGTTTTTTGATGCCGGCGCGGGCGATCGAATCGCCCAGATCGCTCCAATGGCCGATCAGCGTCGTCGCGCCGATGGTCAGCGTTCCCGGCACGCGGATGTGCTCGTTGGACTTGCCGGCGCACTGGATCGGCAGGAACCGCACGTCGAGATCGTCGGGCACCAGGGGGAAGACGGTCTCCAGCATGCCTTCCATGATCGCATGGTCGGTGGCGACCGGCAGGTGCGGGCCGTGCTGTTCGGTTGCCGCGACGGGCAGGACGGCGATGGTCCGCTCGGGGTCGAGGCCCTCGAACTGCCGGGCGGTGAAATCGCCCCACCAGAGCTTGCGGGTCATGGAGTGTCTCCTGCGCGCGCGGCGGCGATCGCCTCGATCTCGACGGTGAATTCGGGCCGCGCAAAGCCCGACACGATCATCAGCGTCGAAGCCGGCGCGGGGTCGCCGAACAGTTCATCGCGCACCTTCATATAGGGCGCCAGATGCTCGCGGCCCGTGACGAACGCATTGATGCGCACGATGTTCTCAAGGCTCATGCCCGCATCGCGCAGGATCGCGTCGATGTTGGAAAAGCAAAGCCGGGTCTGCGGTTCGGTGCCGGCCGGCACCTCGTCGTCCGGCGCGATGCCGAGCTGGCCGGAGCAGAACAGGAGACGCGTGCCCGGCGGGACTTCGACCGCATGGCTGTATTTGGCGAAGGGTGCGCGGATCGTGTCCGGCGTGCGGTGAATGAGCATTCGGTCTGGTCCCCGGTGGATCGGGCCGATCATGCAAATGCGCGGCGCGATGACAAGGCATCACATGCCGCCAGCATCGCCGATTGCCTGTGATCATCGCGTCCGGCCCCTCGACAGGGATGCAAAAGCGTGGCGGTCTTCAACGCTGCCGCGCTGGCACGGGGCTTGCATCCTCATCGGCATCGGACAAGCATGGCCGGGCCGGTGCCTCACGCCGCGCCGCCATGCCAACAAAAAAGGTGTCATCGATGAAACGCATCCTTCTTGCCACGACCGCACTGGCCTTTGCCGCATCGGGCGCGCACGCCGCGGACAAGTTCGTGTTCGGCACCAACTGGCTGGCCCAGCCGGAACATGGCGGCTTCTACCAATCGGTGGCCGACGGCACCTACGAGGCGTGCGGCCTCGATGTCGAAATCCAGCAGGGCGGACCGCAGGTCAACAATCGCGCGCTGCTGCTCGCCGGCCGGATCGACGCGCATATGGGCGGCAACATGCTCGAAGCCTTCTCGGCGGTCGAACAGGACATTCCGGTGGTGGTCGTCGCGGCCTCGTTCCAGAAGGAACCGCAGGTGCTGATGACCCATCCGGACCAGGGCTTCGACAGTTTCGAGGACCTCAAGGAAGCGGACGAGTTCATCCTCGGCGATCAGGGCTTTCAGAGCTACTATCAATGGATGATCACCGAATTCGGGTTCGATGCGTCCAAGCGCGTGCCCTACACGTTCAATCCCGCTCCGTTCATCGCCAATCCGCGCTCCGTGCAGCAGGGCTACATCACATCGGAGCCGTTCGCCGTCGAGCGGGAAGGCGGGTTCGTGCCGAACCTGTTCCTGGTCGCCGATTTCGGCTTCGACACCTATTCGACGACGATCGAGGTGATGCAGGCGTCGATCGACGAGAAGCCCGAGGCGGTCAAATGCTTCGTCGAGGGCTCGATCCTGGGCTGGTACAACTACCTTTATGGCGACAACGCCGCCGCCAACGCGCTGATCCAGGCCGACAATCCCGACATGAGCGACGAGCAGATCGCCTTTTCGATCAACAAGCTGAAAGAGTATGGCATCGTCGATTCGGGCGACACCGAAACGATGGGCATCGGCGCGATGACCGACGAACGCATGCAGAGCTTCTACGAGAAGATGGTTTCGGCGGGCGTTGCGGCCGAAGGCATCGATATCTCGGCGGCCTATACGCTCGACTATGTCAATCAGGGGCTCGGGCTTGATCTCAAGCCCTGACCGGACGAGCACGCGGTGAGCGCGGCGCCATCAATCGAGGCCGAAACCGGCGACACGCAACTGGTGTTGCGCGGCGTCGGCAAGGCATTCGGCGATGTCGTCGCGCTGCGCGATGTCGACATGACCATCAACCAGGGCGATTTCCTGTCGCTTCTGGGGCCGTCGGGCTGCGGCAAGTCGACGGCCCTGAGGCTGATTGCCGGGCTTTCGGCGCCCAGCGCCGGCCGGCTCGAATGGTTCGGCCCGCCCATGGGCAAGACCGATGTCGGCTTTGTCTTTCAGGAGCCGACGCTGATGCCCTGGGCGACGGTTTACGACAATGTCTGGCTGCCGCTGCGCCTGCAGGGCGTGTCGCGCGATGCGGCGCGCGACCGGGTCGCGGCGGTGCTCGAACAGGTCAATCTGACGGGCTTTGAGGAGGCGGTGCCGCGCGAACTGTCGGGCGGCATGAAGATGCGCACCTCGATCGCCCGCGCGCTGGTGACGCGGCCGCGCGTCCTGTTGATGGACGAACCGTTCGCGGCGCTCGACGAGATCACCCGCAACCAGCTCAACAACGACCTTCTGGCATTGTGGGAAAAGGAGCGCTTCACGGTGATCTTCGTCACCCATTCGGTGTTCGAGAGCGTCTATCTGGCGAGCCGGATCGTGGTGATGGCCGCCAATCCGGGCCGGGTGTTCGACCAGATGGCGGTCGACGCGCCTTATCCGCGCAGCGAGTCTTTCCGCACGTCCGAAGGCTATGCCCATGTGATGCGCAGCGCATCGACAATGCTGCGCGCGGCGATGGGGCTCGATCCGGTGGAGGGTGGCCATGTCGACCATTGAGGCGCCCGCGCCGATGCAGGCCGATGCGCTGGCCGGCGCCGATGCGGAGGAGTTGGCCCGCCGGCGTCAAAGGCGGTTCGAGAAGATCGGCCGTTGGGCGCTGCCCCTGATGATCATGGTCACCGCGATCTGGCTTTGGGACCGCATCTGCGTGTGGAACGACATTCCGCATTTCATCCTGCCGCGGCCAGGCGTCGTGCTGGAAACGCTGGTCGCCGATGCGGGGCTTTTGTTCTCCTCGCTCTGGGTGACGCTGAAGATCACCTTCCTGTCGCTCTTGCTGGCGGTGGCCGGCGGGGTCGGCCTGTCGGTGCTGTTCACCCAGTCGAAATGGGTGGAGATGAGCTTTTTTCCGTTCGCGGTGATCCTTCAGGTCACGCCGATCGTCGCCATCTTCCCGCTGATCAACATCTATGTGGAGAACCAGACGGCCAAGCTCCTGCTGTGCGCATGGATCGTCGCCTTCTTCCCGATCCTGTCGAACACCACGCTCGGGCTCAATTCCGTCGACCGCAACCTGCTCGACCTGTTCAAGCTGAACGGCGCGACGCGCTGGCAGACGCTTTGGCATCTGCGGCTGCCTGCCGCGATGCCCTATTTCCTGGGCGGGCTGAAGATCGCCGGCGGGCTGGCCCTGATCGGCGCGGTGGTCGCCGAATTCGTCGCGGGATCGGCCGGCCAGTCGTCCGGCCTCGCCAGCCGCATCATCGAGGCGGGCTACCGGCTCAACGCGCCGCGCCTGTTCGCCGCGCTGATCCTGATCTCGTTTACCGGCATCGTGATCTTCCTGGCGCTGAGCTGGCTGTCCAACCGCATCCTGCGGCGCTGGCACGAGAGCGCGCTGAGCCAGGAGCATTAGGTGGCCAAGGAACTGGTTACGCGAAATTTCGGCTTCTCGCTGAGCCGCGTGCGCCTGCACGCTTCGTGGCTTGCCGCGCCGTCGGCCAGCCACGACACGGACGGGTTCGGCCTTTACGATATCGAGATCGTCGACGGCCGGATCGGCTCGATCGTGCCGGCGGCGGCAGATGTGCGCCGGGCCGAAAACGACATGGCCGGGCGGATCGTTTCGCCGTGCTTCACCGATTGCCACACCCATCTGGACAAGGGTCACATCTGGCCGCGCCGTCCCAATCCGGACGGCACGTTCATGGGCGCGCTTGAAAGCGTCGGCGAGGATCGCGTCGCCCACTGGTCGGCGGGCGATGTCGAAGCGCGCATGGAGTTCGGCCTCAGATGCGCTTACGCCCATGGCACGCGCGCGGTTCGGACGCACCTCGATTCGATTTCGCCGCAGGATGCGATTTCCTGGCCGGTGTTCGAGGCGATGCGGGAGCGCTGGGCCGGGCGGATCGAGCTGCAGGGCGCGTGCCTGCTGGGGATCGAGGGGGTCCGCGATGCGGACTGGTTCGCAACGCTCGCCAGCCGGGTGGCGGCTGCCGGCGGCATGCTGGGCGCGGTTGCCTATATGGTGCCCGATCTGGACGCGCTGCTCGACCGCATCTTCGCTGCCGCCATAGAGCATGGCCTCGACCTCGATTTTCACGCCGACGAGACCGGCGATGTGGATGCGCGCGCGCTGCGGCACATTGCCGATGCAGCAGCGCGGCACCGTTTTGACGGCCAGATCCTTGTCGGCCATTGCTGTTCGCTGGCGCGCCAGCCGGACGCCGAGGTTCTGGCGACGCTCGACGCGGTGGCGGCGCAGAACATCTCGGTCGTCTCGCTGCCCATGTGCAATCTCTATCTGCAGGACCGCCGCACGGACGGCACGACGCCGCGCTGGCGCGGGGTCACGCTGCTGCACGAGATGGCCGCACGCGGCATCAATGTCGCCGTCGCCTCGGACAATACGCGCGATCCGTTCTACGCCTATGGCGATCTCGACATGCTCGAAGTCTACCGGATGGCGACGCGCATCTGCCATTTCGACCATCCGGTCGGCGACTGGCCGAAGACGGTTTTCGCCAACCCCGCCGCAGCGATGGGGCTCGACGCCGCCCATGGCCGGATCGCGGTGGGCGAGCCCGCCGACCTGATCCTCTATGAAGGGCGGTCATGGACCGAACTCCTGTCGCGGCCCGAGGCCAATCGCATGGTCATTCGCAATGGCGCGTTGATCGACCGCACCATTCCGGCCTACGACGAACTCGACCATCTGATGGAGTAGACCATGGGCAATCTGGATGCGCTGCGCGCTGCGATCGACGGGATCAGGATCGAGGACAATGAGAAGATCGTCCAGCAGAAGAGCCGGGACTTCTACTGGTATTCGCCCGTGCTCAAGGAGCGGCTCGACCATGTGACGGGCGATCTGATCGTCTCGCCGAAGGACGAGGACGAACTGATCCGCGTCCTGAAGGCCTGTTTTGCCCATGACGTGCCGGTGACGCCGCGCGGCACGGGCACCGGCAATTACGGCCAGGCCATGCCGCTGTCGGGCGGGGTGGTGCTCTCGCTTGCCGACATGAACGAAATCAAGGAGATCGCGCCGGGCCGGGTGGTGTGCGGGCCGGGCGTTATCTGCTCGGACCTCGACAAGGCGGCAAAAGCCGAATCCAATCAGGAGCTTCGGATGCACCCTTCAACCGCCCACACAGCGACCATTGGCGGCTTCATTGCCGGCGGGTCGGGCGGGGTTGGCTCGATCCGCTGGGGTGGCCTGCGCGACTGGGGCAATGTCATCCGGCTGCGTGTCGTGACGATGGAAGCCGAGCCGCGCGTGCTCGAACTGACAGGCGCGGATCTGCACAAGGTTACCCATGCCTACGGCACCAACGGCATCATCACCGAAGTCGAGATGCCGTTGACAACGGCCTATGATTGGGCCGACGTGATCGTCGCCTTCGACGATTTCATGGAGGCGGCGCGGTTCGCCAACGAACTGGGCCGGCAGGACGGCATCCTGCTCAAACTCAATGCAGTGGTCGCCGCGCCCGCGCCGTACGACTATTTCAAGCGGCACCGGAAGTTTCTGAAGCAAGGCGAGAACACCGTGCTCGTCATGGTGGCGCCGCAGTCGCTGGATGCGTTTCTGGCCTTTGCCGGCGATCATGGCGGACGCATCGCCTTCAACCAGTCGGAGACGAGCGCCGACGATCTGAAGGGCCTGCCGCCGGCCTATGAACTGGCGTGGAACCACACCACGCTGCGCGGACTTCGAGTCGATCCGGCGATCACCTATCTGCAGGTGCTCTATCCGTTCCCCAACCAGCTTGCGTTGGTCGAGGAGTTGCACACCCGGTTCGAAGGCGAGGTGATCGACCATCTCGAATTCGTGCGGTTCGACGGCGATGTGACCTGCTTTGGCCTGCCCATGGTGCGCTATTCGACCGAAGAACGGCTCGAGGAGATCATGGACATCTTCAACGCCACCGGCGCGCCGATCTTCAACCCGCACCGCTACACGCTCGAAGAGGGCGGCATGAAGCAGACCGATGCGGTGCAACTCGCCTTCAAGCGCGAGGCTGACCCCAAGGGCCTGCTCAATCCGGGCAAGATGATCGCCTGGGACGATCCGGATTATGATTTCGATTCAGGCGGTGTCTGGCTGTTCAAGGGATTGCAGAAGGCCGGTTGAATGCGCGTCCTCGTGCTGCATGCGCATCCGGTCTCCGAGAGCTTCAACGGCGCGCTGCACAGGCGGGCCGTCGAGCGACTAGAGGCGGCGGGCCATGATGTGGACGATTGCAACCTTTATGCCGAGGATTTCGATCCGCGGCTGACGCGTGAAGAGCGGCTCGGTTATCACGACATCGGGGCAAACACGGCGCCGGTCCAGGGCCATGTCGACCGGCTGCGCGCCGCCGACGCATTGGTGCTGTGCTATCCGGTCTGGAATTTCGGCTATCCGGCGATGCTCAAGGGCTATTTCGACCGCGTGTTCCTGCCGGGCGTCTCGTTCACGATGGATCAGGGCCAGGTGCGACCGTGCCTGCACAATATCGGCAAGGTGGCGGTGATCACCACCTATGGCGGCTCGCGCACCCGTGCCATCCTGATGGGCGATCCGCCGCGCAAGCTGGCCAACCGGGTGCTGCGGGTGATCGTCAAGCCCGGCGCGCCGTTCTCCTACCTTGCCCATTACGACATGAACCGCTCGACCGATGAAACGCGCCGGCGGTTCATGCACCGGGTCGGCCAGGCGATGGACCGGTTCTGATGCGCGTTCTGGTCATCTACAGCCACCCGGTGCCGGAAAGCTTCTGTGCGGCGCTGCGCGACACGGTGATGGCGGCGCTCGGCGAGGCGGGCCATGAGACGCGGCTGCTCGATCTCTACGATATGGGGTTCGATCCCGTCATGGGGTGCGATGAGCGGCGGACCTACAATGATGACGGCAATCCGCATCCGCTGCCCGACCATGCCGAACACCTCAAATGGGCCGATGCGATGGTGTTCGTCTATCCGACCTGGTGGTACGGGCTGCCGGCGATGCTCAAAGGCTGGCTGGACCGGGTCTGGACGCCGGAGATCACCTTCGACATCGCAAAGGATACAGGCCGGATCAGCCCGAAAATGACGCACATCCGAAAACTCGGCATCGTGACGACCTGCGGCGCGCCGAAATGGTGGTCCCACATGGTCGGCCATCCGGGCAGACGCACACTGAGCCGAGGCATGCGGGCGCTGTTTCACAAGCGCTGCAAGACCGTCTTCATGGCGCACTATCTGATGGATGTGTCGACGCCCCAAAGCCGCGCGGCGTTTCTGGCGCGTGTGCGCGACAAGATGCTGGCCTTTTAGGCGGCTCGGCGGCGCCCTTGAATTGTGACCGGCTTCGTCGCACATCTGCGGCCAGATGTTTCGCCCGCAGGGCAGGAAGGCTTTCCCCATGGACATGGCAACCGACAAGACGCCCGTCACCGTGCTGACCGGCTATCTGGGCGCCGGCAAGACGACGCTTCTGAACCGCATCCTGACCGAGGATCACGGCAAGAAATACGCCGTCATCGTCAACGAGTTCGGCGAGGTGGGCATCGACAACGATCTGGTCGTGGATGCCGACGAAGAAATCTTCGAGATGAACAATGGCTGTANGCATTCTGGTGGAGACGACCGGACTGGCCGATCCGGCGCCGGTGGCGCAGACATTTTTCGTCGACGAGGACATTTCGGCCCGCACACGGCTCGATGCGATCGTCACCGTCGCCGACGCGATGCACCTGACGGGCGAACTGGACCGGGCGCCCGAGGCGCAGGAGCAGATCGCCTTCGGCGACATCGTGCTGCTCAACAAGACCGATCTCGTCACCGAGGACGATCTCGTCGGCGTCGAAGCGCGCATCCGCCGCATCAATCCGACCGCGCAGATCGTGCGCACGATGCGCGCCGACGTGCCGCTCGAGACGATTTTGGGCCGGCATGCCTTCGATCTGGAGCGCATCCTCGAAAACGTGCCGGATTTCCTTGGACATGACGATCACGGGCGTGACCATGGCCACGATCATCATCACGACCACGACCACCACCATGAGGATGCGAGCCGGCACGACGCGCATGTCGGTTCGTTCTCGCTGGTCACCGAGGCGCCGCTCGACCCCGAAAAGTTCTTCCCCTGGGTGCAGATGATCAGCCAGGAATTCGGCATCGATCTGTTGCGCATGAAGGGCATCCTCGCCTTCAAGGACGACCCCAAGCGCTATGTGGCGCAGGCCGTGCACATGATGCTGGAAGGCGACCACAGTCGCGAATGGCGCGACGACGAGCCACGCGTCAGCCGCATGGTTTTCATCGGCCGCAATTTGCCGCGCGACATCATCGAGGACGGCTTCATGAAGTGCCGGGCGGCGCAACCCGTTCCGGCATGAGCATGACGCTGAAGACATTGGAGGCGGGCGCGCCGCTGACGGGCGGCGGGTTTGCCGGCCGGGCCTATGCTGTCGCCGATGGCGACGGCCATGTGCATGTGTGCGGCTTCGACGGTTCGGTTGCCGCGCGCAAGCTGCATGAGGGCGCGATTCTTGCCGTCGCGACCGACGAGAAATCGGGCGCCATCATCACGGCGGGCGATGACGGCAAGGCAATCCGCATCCGGCCCGATGGCGAGCCCGAAACGCTGCATGACGGGCGCAAATGGGTCGACACGGTGGCCGCTTCGCCGCGCGGGCATGTCGCCTGGTCGGCCGGCAAGACGATCTATCTGCTGCCCAAGGGAGCGGATAACCCCGTCGAGGCGAGCGCTGCGTCCTCGATCAGTGCGCTTTCCTTTTCGCCCGACGGCAAATGGCTGGGCGCGGCGGTCTATGGCGGTGCGTTCCTCATCCGCCTTTCCAAACCGTCCGAGACCGCGATGCTTTCTTGGCAGGGCGCACACAATGCGATCGGCTTTTCGCCGGACGGGCGCTTTTGCGTGACGTCGATGCTCGAGAATGCGCTGCATGTCTGGCGGATCGACAAGCCCGAGGAAAAGCACGGCAAGATGGGCGGCTATCCGGCCAAACCGGTCTCTTACGACTGGACCGCCGACGGGCGCTATCTGGCGACGGCGGGTGCCGAGGTGCTGGTGCTGTGGCCGTTCTTCGGCGCCGACGGTCCGATCGGCCAGCAGGCGGGCGTTTTTTCGCGCGAGCAGGATCTGCTGTCGCGAACCGTCGCGGCACGGCCCAATTCACAGCAGATCGCCATCGGCTATGTGGACGGTTCGGTCGCGCTGTTTGACCGCAAGACGCAGCAGTTCATGGACATCGCCACCGAACATGAGGCCGGTGCGGTGAACGCGCTGAGCTTTTCGGCAGACGGGCGCTGGCTTGGCTTCACGCGCGAGCGCGGCGTGGCGGGCCTGGCCGATCTGGGCAAGGGGTAGGGCGTAGGGCGTCTGTTCCCTTTCCCCGCAAGCGGGGCGAGGAAGATATCAGATCCGTCCTTCTTCCACCGCAAAGCACTTGGCTTCGCCGGTCGGCGTGGGCACCGGCACCGGAATCTCGCTGCGGCAGCGATCGGCGACATATTGGCAGCGCGGGTGAAAGGTGCAGCCCGGCGGCGGGCTGATCGGGTTCGGAATCTCGCCCTTGACGACGGTGTGCTCCTTGCCGGTCATGTCGAGATCAGGCACAGCCTCGAGCAGCATGCGCGTATAGGGATGGCGCGGCGCGTTGAACAGTTCCTTGCCGTCTGCGGTTTCGACCAGCGCACCGAGATAAAGAACGCCGATCCGGTTGGCCATGTGGCGCACCACCGACAGATCATGGCTGATGAACAGATATGTCAGGCCCAACTCGTCCTGAAGGTCGCGCATCAGGTTGAGGATCTGTGCCTGCACCGACACGTCGAGCGCCGAAGTGGGCTCGTCGCAGACGATGAATTCGGGGTTTGACGACAGCGCGCGGGCGATGGCGATGCGCTGGCGCTGGCCTCCGGAGAATTCGTGCGGAAACTTGCCGGCATCGGACGCGCCAAGCCCGACCAGATCGAGCAGTTCGTCGACACGCTTGTCGATGGCGGCCTTGCCGTCGACGGTGCCGAACGCCTTCATCGGCTCGGCGATCACGTCGCGCACGCGCCAGCGCGGGTTGAGGCTGGCAAACGGGCTCTGGAAGATCATCTGGAAGCGCGAGCGCAGTTGCGTCATCGCCGCGCTCGAATTGACGTCCATGGGCGTGCCATCGAAGTGTATTTCGCCGTCGGACGCCTTGAGCAGACCGACGACCATCTTGGCGATGGTCGATTTTCCCGAGCCGCTTTCGCCGACGAGTGCGAAAGTCTCGCCGCGCCGGATCTCGAAGCTCACATCGTCGACGGCGCGCAGGAACTGGCGCTCCTGTCGCTCGATGACGCGGTTGAGCCAGGGCAGGGACACATCGAAGGTGCGGGTGAGGTTCTTTACCTCGAGGAGGACATCGCTCATTCGGCGGCCTTGATCTGTTGTTCGTCGTAGAGCCAGCAGGCGACCTGCCGCGTGCCGTGCGGGATCGGTTCGGGGCGCTCGATGCGGCAGCGGTCGAAGACGCGGTCGCAGCGCGGGTTGAAGGCGCAGCCCTGAGGGATATCGGTCAGGCGCGGCATCGAGCCGGGGATCTGCACCAGCCGGTCGTCCTCCTGCGCCAGCGTCGGGATCGAGCCCATCAGCCCGTGCGTGTAGGGATGCAGCGCGTCCTTGATCACGTCGCGCACCGGGCCGATCTCGGCGAGCCGGCCCGCATAGAGCACGGCCACGCGGTCGGCCGTCTCGGCGATGACGCCCATGTCATGGGTGATCAGCATGACCGAGGCGCCGCGCTCCGAGCACAGGCGCTTGAGCACGTCGATGATCTGCGCCTGCACCGACACGTCGAGCGCGGTGGTCGGCTCGTCCGCGATGACGAGATCGGGTTCGGCGGCAAGGGCGAGAGCGATCACCACGCGCTGGCGCATGCCGCCCGAGAACTGGTGCGGATAGTCGTCGATGCGGCGGCTGGCGGCGGGAATGCCGACATCGTCGAGAAGTGCTATCGACCGCTCGCGTGCCTCCCTGGCCGAAACGGCCATATGGGTCTGGATCGTCTCAACGAGCTGCTCGGCGATGGTGAAGAGCGGGTTGAGCGAAGTCAGCGGGTCCTGGAAGACCATGGCGATGCGTCGGCCGCGGATGGCGCGCATATCGTCCATCGACAGATTGTCGATGCGCTCGCCGTCGAGATGGATCTGGCCGCCGGCGATGCGTCCCGGCGGCTCGATCAGGCCGATGATGGCGGCGCCCGTCATCGACTTGCCGGCGCCCGATTCGCCGACGACGCCGAGCACCTCGCCGCGCTTGATGTCAAACGAGATGCCGTCGAGCGCGGTCAGGATGCCGCCGCGGGTGGGAAACTGCACGACCAGATCGCGCACGGAAAGAAGCACGTCATCCATGGCGGTCACCTCAGCTTCGGGTTGAGCGCGTCGCGCAGCCAGTCGCCCAAAAGGTTGACCGACAAAGCGAGCGCGAGAAGCGTCATGGCGGGGAAGAACAGGATCCACCATTCGCCCGAGAACAGGAATTCCTGACCGATGCGGATCAGCGTGCCGAGCGAGGGCTGGGTGGGCGGCGCGCCGACGCCCAGAAACGACAGGGTCGCTTCGGCGATGATCGCCAGCGCCAGCGAGATGGTGGCGATGACGAGGACAGGCGACAGCGTGTTGGGCAAAATGTGGCGCACCATGATGGCGACCGGCGAACGGCCGATCAGCCGGGCGGCCTGCACATATTCCTTGCTCTTTTCGACCAATGTCGCGCCGCGCACGACGCGGGCGAACTGCACCCATTCGGACAGGCCGATGGCGATGATCAGCACCCAGATCGCCACCTCGTCGCGCCGGTCGGGCGGGGTGATCCCCTTGGCGACCCCGAAGATCAAAAGCGCGACCAGAATGGCGGGGAAGGTGAGCTGGATGTCGGCAATGCGCATGATGATCGTGTCGGTGCGCCCGCCGACATAGCCCGAGAGCAGGCCGAGCGTGACGCCCAGGACCATCGCGAAGATCACCGCCGAAAAGCCGACGAACAGCGAAATCCGCATGCCGTAAAGGATGGTCGCGAACACGTCGCGGCCCTGGTCGTCGGTGCCCAGAACGAAGGTCTCGCCGGTGAACTGGTTGGGCTGCATCGGCTCGGAGAAGCCGTTCATCAGGTTGAGCGAACCGGGATCGAACGGGTTCTGCGAGGTGATCAGCGGCGCAAAGACCGAACTGCCGATCAAAAGGACGACGACGAGCGCGGCCAACATCGCAACGGGCGAGCGGCGGAACCGGTAGGCCAGATCGGAGTCGAGGGCGCGGGCAATCGCTTCCATCTCAGTGCCCTCCACCGCGCGATGCCGACAGGCGCGGATCGATCGCAAAGTACAGAAGATCAACGATCAGATTGATGACGACGAACATCACCGAGATCAGCATCAGGTACGAGGCCATGACCGGGATATCGACGAACTGGATCGAGTTGATGAACAAAAGCCCGACGCCGGGCCACTGGAACACCGTCTCGGTGATGATCGCGAAGGCGATGATCGAGCCGAGCTGCAGGCCGGTGATCGTGATGACCGGCACCAGCGTGTTCTTCAGCGCGTGGCGGAAATAGACCGAACGCTGGGAGAGGCCGCGCGCGCGGGCGAACTTGACATAGTCCGAGCGCAGCACTTCGAGCATCTCGGCGCGCACCAGCCGCATGATCAGCGTCATCTGGTAGAGGCCGAGCGTGATCGCCGGCAGGATGATGGCCTTGAGGCCGGACTCGGTCAGAAGCCCCGTGGTCCACCAGCCGATCTGCACCGTCTCGCCGCGGCCGAAACTGGGCAGCCAGCCCAGTTCGACCGCAAACACATAGATCAGCAATATGCCTATGAGGAAGGTTGGCAGCGAGACCCCGATCAGCGATGACGTCATGATGAAGTTGGACAGCCAGCCATCGCGCCGGATCGCCGTATAGACCCCAAGCGTGATGCCCAGAACGATGGCAAACAGCGCCGAGACCGCGGCCAGTTCCAGCGTGGCGGGCGCGCGTTCGGCCAGAATGTCGGCGACGGGCCGGCCCTGGCGGAACGAGACGCCGAAATTGCCCTGCGTTACGCCCTGCAGGAAGCGGAAATACTGGACCGGAAAGGGCTGGTCGAGCCCCAGTTCCGAGCGGACCCGGTCAATGTCCTCGATGGTGCGTTCCTGGCCGAGCAGATTGTCGACCGGATCGCCGACGAAGCGGAACAGCGAGAAGGCGACGAGCCCGACAACCAGCAGCACGACCACCGATTGCAGGACACGTCTGATGATGAATGCGAGCATTCAGGTGCTTTCTATTCGTTGACTGTCACCCAGCGCAGGATGAAGAAATTGTCGGGCCTCTGGGTCAGTTCGATGCCGTCGCGCACGCCCCAGATCAGCGGCTGGACGTAGAGCGGCACATAGGCCTGTTCGTCCTGCAGGATCCCGGCCACCTCATCGAGCATGGTCTGCCGCGCGGCATCGTCGATCTCCGATTGAATCATCGGCAGCAATTCGTCAACGCGCGCGTTGGAAAAGTCCCCGAAATTCCAGCTGCCAAGGCGTTTTTCCTCGTTGGGCGTGGCGGCAAGGAAGCGGATCGGGTGTTCGGCGTCGAACGTGCCCGGCGACCAGCCGAGCAGGTACATGTCGAAATTGTCTTCGCGCAGTTCGGGCCAGTAGGTGCGCACCGGCATGGCGTCGAGCTCGGCGCGCAGGCCGATCTGCGCCAGCATCGAGACGGCGGCCTGACACACCGATTCATCGTTCAGATAACGGTCGTTGGGGCATTTGAGACCGAACGAGAAACCGTCCGGATGTCCGGCTTCGGCCAGCAGCGCCCGGGCCGCATCGGGATCGTAGGCCGGCCGTTCGGCGAGCGCCGGCGTATAGCCGCGCATGGCCGGGCTGACCAGTTGCGAGGCCGGCTCGGCGGCACCGCGCATGATGGTCTGCAGGATCGCATCGACATTGATCGCGTGGGCGACGGCCTTGCGCACGCGGGCGTCGCGGAACGGGTTGGGTTCGCCGGCATCGTCCGAATATTTGATCGTTTCGGCCTGGTGGGCGAAGCCGAACATGATGACGCGCGCCTCGATGCCGGTGATCACGCCAACCCCGTCGCGCTCGGCGACGCGGCCGGCATCCTGCACGGGAACCGGATTGATCATGTCCACTTCGCCGGACAGGAGCGCGGCAACGGCGGTCGCGGAGTTCTGCACCGGGGTGAATTCGGCGCGGGTGATGTTGTGTTCGACCTCGCCCCACCAGCCCTCGAACGGTTCGAGCACGGTCGTCAGGCCCGGCTGGCGCTCGGCAAGGCGGAAGGCGGCGGTGCCGTTGGCGTTGAGCGTTGCGAAGTTCTCGGCGTCCTTGGCGGGCAGTTCGACGCCGTTGGCCTCGGCCCAGCCCTTGTCCATGATCATGAAGTTGGCGATCGAATCCGGGAAGATCGGATTGGGCGCAATGGTCAGAAAGTCGATGGTGAAATCATCGACGACCGTGACGTCGGAGACGGGCGCGAACCACGATGCAGTGTCGGCGGCTTCCGAGGAGGCGCGCTCGTAGGAGAACAGGACGTCGTCGGCGGTGAAGGCCGCGCCATCGTGGAAGGTGACGCCGCGGCGCAAGTTGAAGCGCCAGCCATTGCCGCCGAGCGGCTCCCAGCTTTCGGCCAGCGCCGGCTCCACGCTCATGTCCTTGCCGCGCCGGACAAGGCCCTCATAGACATTGTTGAGAAAACCCAGGACCGGCGCCGAGTTGACGGCATGCGGGTCCATGGTCTGCGGGTCGGTCTGTGCCGCCCATTTGAACGTTTCGGCATGGGCCGTTCCGGCGCCGAGCGCCAGCGCGGCCGCGACCAGAATGGTGTGCTTGTTCATGACGTCTCCCCTGTGTGGCGGGGCGGTGACGATGCCCGCCGGGCGGGCAGGGTAGGTCGGGGGCGCGATGCCCCCAACCCCTGTCGCGTCAAAGCGCGGTCACGCTTAGTTGAACTGAAGGAACTTGAAGTGCGGCTGGTCTTCAGGCTGCACCGCAAAGTCGATGTTTTCCTTCATGCCCCAGTTCAGCACCTGGTTGTGGATCGGCAGGTAGATGACCTCGTCCTGAACCTTCTGCCAGATGTCCGCGATGGTCTGGTTGCGGACCTCCAGATCGACCTCCGAGCCGAGCGACTGGATCATCGCGTCCACTTCGGGATCGGAGAAGCGCGAACCGTTCCACGAACCGCGATCTTCGGTGGTCGAATGGACCAGGAAGTTGAACACATATTCCGAATCGAATGTCGGAACGCCCCAGCCAAGCAGGTAGAAGTCGGTCTGCTTGCCCGAGATCAACGGGAAGTGGTTCGCCTTGGTCTGGGCGACCAGGTTCACCGTGATGCCGATCTGGCCCATCATGCCGACGACCGCCTGGCAGATTGCCTCGTCGTTGATGTAGCGGTCGTTCGGGCAGTGCAGGGTGACCTCGAAGCCGTCCTCATAGCCGGCTTCCGCCATCAGCGCCTTGGCGCCTTCGACATCTGCCGCCGGATACCGGTCGAGTTCCTCGTTCCAGCCATTGACGAAGGGCGGAATGATCACCCCGGTCGGCGCCGACTGGCCGCGCATGACGACCTGCTGGATCGCCTCGCGGTTGATCGCCATGTTCATGGCCTGCCGGACACGGACGTCGGCAAACGGGTTGGCGCCTTCGACGGTGTCGTTCTCGAGATCGTCATCGCCGGAGTTGATGCCGAAGAAGATCGTCCGGTTCTGCGGCGCGTTTTCGACCTTCAGCCCATCGGTGTCGGCGACACGCTGCAGATCCTCAACCGGTACGTCCTGGATCAGGTCGACTTCACCCGACAGGAGCGCGGCGACGCGGGTCGCAGCGTTCTGGATCGGCGTGTAGATGATCTCGGTGATTTCCATCGGGAACTCGTCGATGCCCCAATAGTCGTCGTTGCGGGCCAGCACGGTCTTGGTGTCGGGCTCGCGGCTGACAAGCTTGAAGGCGCCGGTTCCGTTGGCGTTGCGCACGGCGTAGGTCTCTTCGCCGTCATCGAACTCGGCCGGCTCGGTCACGTTGTTTTCCTCGGCCCAGCCCTTGTCCATGATGAACAGGTTGGTGAGGTTGTTGGGCAGGATCGGGTTGGGGCCTTCGGTCTCCATCTCGACCGTGTAGTCATCGACCGCACGAACTTCCGTGATGGTGACCAGCAGCTCCTTCATGTCCGAGCTTTCCAGCTTGGCCCGGTTGAACGAGAAGACGACATCTTCGGCGGTGAAGTCCTGGCCCTCGTGGAAGGTGACGCCCTCACGCAGCTTGAAGACCCACACGTTGGGGTTGCCTTCCTTGACCGACCATTCGGTGGCCAGCGCGGGGATCGGCTTGGCTTCCATGTCCGGCGAGATCAGCGGTTCGTAGATCTGCTGGGCAAGAGCATGGGTCGGGCCTTCGTTTTGCGAATGAGGATCGAGCGTCAGCGAATCGCCGGCGCGCGCCCAGCGCAGCGTTTCGGCGCTGGCCATGACGCTGGTGCCCGCAAGCAGTGCAGCCGTCAGCGCCGCGCCGATCATCTTGGTTTTGATATGCATGAATTTCTCCCGATTAGCGTGTCCGCAAAACGCGCGGACATGAGCCCAAAGTCTAGACAGAGCGCGTGATGCAAATCCAGCGAAAAATCAAACCGTTTTGACCTTTCGGTCAAAAATCAGCCGCCCGGTCAAACGCCCGGGCGGCCGCGAGATGGACGGTTCTGCCGGCCTGCGCGGGTCAGTCGAGCGCGGTCAGGACCTTGGTCATACGGTCGACGATCTGGTCGACATGTTCCTTCTCGATGATCAGCGGCGGCGAGAAGGCGATGATGTCGCCTGTCGTGCGGATCAGAAGGTCATGATTGTGATAGGCGTCGAGGAAGGCCGAGAAGGCGCGCTTGGTCGGCGCGCCGGCGATCGGTTCGAGTTCGACCGCGCCGATCAGGCCCAGATTGCGGGTGTCGATGACATGCGGCAGGCCCTTGAGCGAGTGGATCGCGTCGGCCCAATAGTCCGCCATCTCCGCGCCGCGGCTCAGAAGGCCCTCTTCGGCATAGGTGTCCAGCGTGCCGAGCGCCGCCGCGCAGGCGAGCGGATGGGCCGAATAGGTGTAGCCGTGGAAGAACTCGATCATGTGGTCGGGGCCGGACATGAAGGCGTCGTGGATGTGGTTGGCCGCGAAGACCGCGCCCATCGGCACGGTGCCGTTGGTCAGGCCCTTGGCGGTCGTCATCAGGTCCGGTTTGACGCCAAAATAGTCGGCGCCGAAATTCGTGCCCAGGCGCCCGTAGCCGGTGATCACCTCGTCAAAGATCAGAAGGATGCCGTGCTCGTCGCAAATCTCGCGCAGGCGCTTGAGATAACCCTTCGGCGGCAGCAGCACACCGGCCGAGCCGGCGACGGGTTCGACGATGACAGCGGCGATGGTCGACGGGTCGTGCAACTGGGCGATGCGCAACAGGTCGTCGGCCAGTTCGATGCCGTGCTCGGGCTCGCCGCGGGCGAAGGCGTTGCGCGACAGGTCATGGGTGTGGCGCATGTGATCGACGCCGGTCAGCAGCGTGCCGAACATCTTGCGGTTGGCGACGATGCCGCCGACCGAGATGCCGCCGAAATTGACGCCGTGATAGCCGCGCTCGCGGCCGATCAGGCGGAAACGGCCGCCATCGCCCTTCGCCCGGTGATAGGCGAGTGCCATCTTCAGCGCCGTTTCGACCGATTCCGAGCCGGAATTGGTGAAGAAGACATGGTCGAGACCGTCCGGCGACAGGTCGGCAAGGCGCGTCGCCAGTTCGAACGCGCGCGGGTGCGCCATCTGAAAGGAGGGGGCATAGTCGAGCGTCGCGGCCTGGGTCTGGATCGCCTCGACGATCTTCGGCCGGTTGTGGCCCGCATTGACGCACCACAGACCGGCAATGCCGTCGAGCACCTGCCGGCCGTCATCGGTGACATAATGCATGCCGTCCGCGCCGGTGATCATGCGCGGGGCGCGCTTGAACTGCCGGTTTGCCGTGAACGGCATCCAGTAGGCGGAGAGGTCGTTGGGGCGCGAAACGGGTTTGTCGAGCATGGCCGGCACTCCTGCAAAGAGGTAAGGCGGCGCTGACGAACGCCGCCTGATCCATGCCCGGGACGCTATGCCTGCGCCCGTGCGCGGTCAACCCGCAATTGCCGGCTGACCTAGTCCTCGTCGTCCTCGAGGATGCGCGCCGCCGCGCCGTCCAGATCCTCGTACTGGCCCGAATTCAGGCTCCAGATGAAGGCGCCTAGGCCCAGAAGTCCGAGAAAAAGCGCGATGGGTATGAGAACGGTCAAAAGCGTCATTATTCGGCAGCTTCCATGGAACCGGTGCCGACCGCAAGTGCGGACCGCGCCGGGCGGTTGGCCGCCGGCGCCGGATCGCCGCGCGTCAGGCGCATCGAGTTGAGCACGACGACGATCGAGGAGGCGGACATGGCAATCGCCGCGACCAGCGGCGTGACCATGCCGGCCATGGCGATCGGCACGGCGATCACGTTGTAGGCGAAGGCGAGCCCGAAATTCTGCTTGACCAGCGCCTGGGCGCGCAGCGCGATGCCGCGCGCGGCGGTGACCGCTTCGAGGCTGTCGCGGGTGAAGACGAAGTCGGCCGCGGTGCGCCCGACATCGGAGCCCGAGGCGGGCGCCATCGAGACATGTCCGGCGGCCAGCGCCGGCGCATCGTTGATGCCATCGCCGACGAACAGCACTTTCTTGCCTTCGGCGCGGAGCGCCTCGATGCGGGCGATCTTGTCGGCCGGCGACTGGTCGGCGTGCCATTCGGTCACGCCGAGCCGGTCGGCGAGGCGG
The DNA here is from genome assembly GCF_003149475.2 of Oceaniradius stylonematis. Taxonomy (GTDB): domain Bacteria; phylum Pseudomonadota; class Alphaproteobacteria; order Rhizobiales; family Rhizobiaceae; genus Roseitalea; species Roseitalea stylonematis. Next base: position 37,435 of record NZ_QFWV02000008.1, on the reverse strand, counting down.
GCGACCTGCGCGGCGGCATCGCCGGAAACGATCCGCGTGCCGATCCCCGCATTGTGAAGGGCTTCTATGGCTGCCGCCGCGCCGTCACGGACATGTTCGCCCAGTTCGACTGCCAGAAGCGGTCCGCCCTCGACGGCAAAGGCCAGACCGCCTGATCTATCGCTGTCGGACATGTCTTCGGCGATCTCGGCGACCCACGCCCTGCGGCCAAGCCGCGCCCGCCCGCCGGAAAAGGCTCCCTCGACGCCAAGGCCGGGATGCTCGGCGATATCGGTGCCGCGCGCCGTGGCGCCGGCGTCCAGATGGGTCAGCAGCGCGCGTGACGCGGGATGGCCGGAGGAGGCGGCGAGCGCGCGCGCAATCGCGATGTCGGACGGGCGTTCGATGGCACAGCCGATGACCGTCGGCGTGCCGGTTGTCAGTGTGCCGGTCTTGTCGAACACCGCTTCGTCGGCTTCGGCCAGCCGTTCAAGCGCCGCGCCGTCCTTCATAAGGATGCCGTTCTCGAAAAGCCGTGTCGCGCCGATGACGTGGACGACGGGCACGGCCAGGCCCAGCGCGCAGGGGCAGGTGATGATCAGAAGCGCGATGGCGATATAGAGCGATGTGTGCCAGTCGCCGCCGGTGATGACCATCCAGGCGACAAAGGCAATGGCGGCCAGCGAGTGGACGAAGGGCGCGTAAAGCCGTGCGGCCCGGTCGGCGGCGCGGACATAGGCGCCGCGTCCGTTCTCGGCCGCTTCCATCATCGCCCGCACCTCGGCAAGGAACGATTTGTCGGCGGTGTTTGTGACTTCGATATCAAGGACGCCGGTCAGGTTCATGGCGCCCGCTTCGAGCGCGGTTCCAGCTTCGGCGGTGACCGGCAGGCTCTCGCCGGTGACCAGCGAGCGGTCGACGTCCGAAAGACCGTTCTCGACCGTGCCGTCGACCGGCAGGCGCTCGCCGGCAAAAACGCGCACCGTCATGCCCGGCTCGATCTCGTCGAGCGGCAGATAGCGCATCTCACCATCGCCCGTGAGCACGTTGGCGCCCTTGGCCGAAAGACGGCTGAGCTGGACGACGGCGGTGCGCACGCGCTCGCGCATGCGCTGGTCGAGATAGCGGCCGATCAGGAGGAAGAAGAGCAGCATGGTCGCCGCTTCGAAGTAGGTCTTGTCTCCGCCGGTCAGCGCCTCGAACAGGCTCATGCCGGTGGCCAGCGAAATCGCCAGCGAGATCGGCACGTCCATGTTGACGCGGCCGTTCCTGAGCGCGCCCCAGGCCGAACGGAAGAAGACCCGGCCGGCGTAGAAGACGGCGGGAATGGCGATCAGCGCCGAGATCAGGTGGAACAGGTCGCGTGTCGCGCCCTCGGCGCCCGACCAGACCGACACCGACAGAAGCATGATGTTGGCCGAGGCGAACCCGGCGACGGCCAGCGATTTGAGCAGTTCGGAATCGCGGCGCTTGCGCTCGAGTTCGTCGAGATCGCCCAGATCGACCGGCCGGGCGGGAAAGCCGAGCGCGGCAAGAGCGCCGGCCACCTCGATGGGCCCGGTTACGGCCGGATCGAGATGAACCGTGACCCGGCGCAGCGAGAGATTGACCCGCACATAGGCGACGCCATGCATCGGCCGGATGGCGCGTTCGATCGAGGAGATGCAGGCGCCGCAGTGGATGTCGGGTGCCGAAAAGACGTACTCGACCGTGCCGTCGTTGCGCTCGCGCCCGGCGTGGAGCAGTTCCTCGGCGCGCGAGAAATCGGCCGATGCGCTGACGCCCACCGCACCGTCGGCGGCGATGTTGCCACCGCAGCAGGTCATTGAACGGTGAAGCGCAGCGTGCGCGTCCAGACATCGCCGCCGGCGCCGGTCACGGTCACGTCGGCGTTCCAGACCCCGCTGGCCAGATCGGTCGATCCCGCGTAGGTACCGGCTTCGCCCTCGGCGAACTGCACCGTGTGGTCCTGTGCCTCAAAGGAGGGCCGGCCAAGCCTGGCGGTGATGATCGCATCCTCGATCGGCTCCTGGGCGGCATCGTGCATGATCAGCGTCAGGACGCCCTCGCTGTATTCGGGCACCGCCTTCCAGCCCATCGCCAGTTGCCGGCGCTTTTCTGCGGTCACCTCGTTGAAGTGCTGGCTGGCGACATAGGAGTTCTTGACCACCAGCCCGGTCCAGCTGTTGGTGGCGTTCCATGCCATGAACAGGTTGACCGAGATGATGACGCAGAAGAAGGCGAGTATGATGGCCAGAAAATGCCAGCCGGTGAACGGGTTGGGTGCGAAGATGCGTTGCAGCATGGCGATCACTCCGGCGCTTCGAAATTGGCGTTGTAGATGTCGGTCTCGCCGGCTTCGCCTTCCTCGACGATGAAGGAGAAGGGTGTCGAACCGGGTGCGACCATGTCGCGCGGCTGGGAAACGAACACGCGCAGCGGACGCAGCTTGTCGGGCTCGACGGGGATGTCAAATGTCGTGCCGGGTTCGGCGTCAATGCCGTTGATGGCCATGACAGCGCCGGGCAGGCCGTCGAGCGTCAGCGTGATGGTGCGCGGTTCGGCGACCATGTTGAGGATCTTGACCGTGTAACCGTTGCGGATCGAACCGTCCGACAGGGTGGTGAAGACCGGGTTGCGGTCGTGCAGGACGTTGACTTCGAGCCGGTCGCGGGTGCCGAGCGCGATGAGAAGCGCGATGCCAATAGCAGCCCACGCGGCGGTGTAGATGATCGTGCGCAGGCGCAGCATCTCGCGCCATTTGAAGCCGCGGATCGCATCGACGAAATTGCCGTTCTGGTCGCGGACGTTGGACGGATCGATGGCGCCGGAGTTCTCGCCGCCCATGGCGACCCGCATGTTATGATTGTAGTCGGCAAGCGTGGCGTAGGAGATCAGGCCGCGCTCATGGCCGACCTTGTCCATCACCGCGTCGCAGGCGTCGATGCACAGCGCGCAGGTGATGCATTCGAGCTGCTGGCCGTCGCGAATGTCGATGCCTGTGGGGCAGACGGCGACGCAGGCGTTGCAGTCGACGCAATCGCCGGGCAACAGCCCTTGCGCCTTTGCCTTCTTCTGGCCGCGCATGCGCGGCTCGCCGCGCCAGTCATTGTAGGTGACGACCAGCGAGTTCTCGTCGAGCATGGCCGCCTGGATGCGCGGCCAGGGGCACATGTAGATGCAGACCTGTTCGCGCATGATGCCACCAAAAACATAGGTGGTGGCCGTCAGGACGGCGACCGTGGCGTAGGCGATGAACGGCGCCTGTCCGGTGGCGAAATTGTAGGCCAGGGTGGGTGCGTCCGCGAAATAGAAGATCCAGGCGCCGCCGGTGGCCACCGCGATGACCAGCCATGTCGCGTGCTTGGCCAGCTTCTTGGCGATTTTCGAACCGGTCCAGGGTTCCTTGTCGAGCCGGATACGGGCGTTGCGGTCGCCCTCGAAAAAGCGCTCGATGACCAGAAACAGGTCGGTCCAGACGGTTTGCGGGCAGGTGTAGCCGCACCAGGCGCGGCCGACCACCGAGGTGATCAGGAACAGGCCAACGCCCGCCATCACCAGAAGGCCGGCGATGTAGATGAACTCCTGCGGCCAGATCTCGACGAAGAAGAAGTAGAAGCGCCGGTTGGCCATGTCGATCAGGACAGCCTGGTCGGGCGCATGCGGTCCGCGATCCCAGCGCAGCCAGGGCGTGATGTAATAGATGCCCAGCGTGACCGCCATGATGATCCATTTCAGGCGGCGATATGTGCCTTCGGCGCGCTTGGGGTGGACTTTCTGGCGGGCTGCGTAAAGCGGTTGCGCGTTTTGTTTCGCGCCCTTGTTGACGGCTTCAACGTCAAGCTTTTCGACGGCGGTCTGATCCAACACACTATGCCTCTTTAACGGGCTTGTACGGAACCGGGGAACGCATGCGTCCCCCGGCAATATCCAAAGCTGTAAATGGAAGGTCGCAACCGGTCGTTGATTTGGGTCAACCGGGCCCGTGCCGTGGGTGCGACAGCTTGTCAGGGGCGGGCGGCGATTTTTGCCGGTGAACCGGGGGCCACGAAAAACGGCGCCCGGAGGCGCCGTTCGTCGACCAGTTCGCGGGAGAATGGGTGGCCTACTGGCCGCCGCCGAGTTGGTGCACGTAGACCGCGAGCTGCTTGACCGTCGTCTCGCCCAGGCGGTCGCCCCAGGCGGGCATGACGCCCTGCTGCGGATTGTTGATCTGGGCGACGATCTCGGCATGGCTGCCGCCATAGAGCCAGATCGCGTCGTTGAGGCGCGGTCCGCCCAGTTCGGGCACGCCTTCGCCGTCGATGCCGTGACAGGCCGAGCATTCGATCTCGAACGTCTCGGCGCCGCGCGCGGCGGCCTCCTCGTCATATTCCTGGCCGGACATCTGGCGCACATACCAGGCGACATCCGAGATCTGGTCGCGATCGAGAATCTGGTCGCGGCCATAGGCCGGCATGTCGTTGAAGCGCGTGTCGAGATCGGGCTCGTGGCGGATGCCGTGGCGGATGGTCCAGGCGATGTCCTCGAGCGTACCGCCCCAGATCCAGTCATCGTCGTTGAGGTTGGGATAGCCCTCGCCGCCGGCGGCACCCGAACCGTGACACTGCACGCAGTAGACCTTGAAGGCGGACGAACCGCCGGCCACGGCGAACTGGACCAGTTCCGGATCGGCCGCGATCGCGTTGACATCGGCCTGTTCGATGCGGCTCAGATAGACCGCCTGTTCGGCCCGCGCCGCGTCCATCTCCTCGGCCAACTGGCCGCGCGAGGACCAGCCCAGAACGCCGGCGGTGGCGCCGGTGATGCCGGGCCATGCCGGGTAGGCGATGGTGTAACCGATCGTCCAGACGATCGTGGCGTAGAAGGTCCACAGCCACCAGCGCGGCAGCGGGTTGTTCAACTCCTTGATGCCGTCCCACTCATGGCCGGTGGTTTCGACGCCCGAGACTGCATCGATGTCTTTCTTGTCATCGGCCATTTGTTCAGTCCTCCTTGAAGGGGATTTGTGCGGCGTCGTCGACGTGCTTCTGGGAGCCGGGCCGGAAGATCCAGAAGACGACGAACAGGAAGATCGCCATCAGGTAGACCAGTCCCCAACTGTCGGCGAAGGTGCGCATGGCTTGGTAGTCAAAGTCCATCGTGCCAACTCCTAGCGGAAGTTCTCTTCGGGCTGGTAGACGGTGAAGTCGACCAGGGTTCCGAGCATTTGCAGGTAGGCGACGAGCGCATCCATCTCGGTCAGCCGAGCGGGATCGCCATCGAAGTCGCCGGTGACGGCCTTGGGATAGCGTTCCTCGATGCCCGACCAATCGGCGTCGGGATCGGCCTGCGCGGCGAGATCGGCCTCGGCGTTCTCGACCATCTCGTCGGTGTAGGGCACGCCGACACGCCGGTTGGCGATCAGATGACCCGATACGTTCTCGATGGTCAGATCCGTGGTGGCCAGGAACGCATAGGACGGCATGATCGATTCGGGCACGACCGACTGCGGGTCGATCAGGTGCTGAACCTGCCACTCGTTGGAGTAGCGGCCGCCGACCCGGGCCAGATCGGGCCCGGTGCGTTTCGATCCCCACTGGAACGGATGGTCGTACATCGATTCGGCGGCCAGCGAATAATGGCCGTAGCGCTCGACCTCGTCGCGGAACGGGCGGATCATCTGCGAGTGGCAGACATAGCAGCCCTCGCGGATGTAGATGTTCCGTCCGGCCAGTTCGAGGGGCGAATAGGGACGCATCCCTTCCACTTCCTCGATGGTGTTTTCCAGATAGAACAGCGGCGCGATCTCGACGATGCCGCCGATGGAGACGACCACCAGCGAACTGACCAGAAGCAGCGTCGCGTTCTTTTCCAGAATGGAGTGTTTGTCGATAAGAGCCATTTCCCGGGGCCTCCTTATTCAGCCGGCTGGGCGACGGGTTGCGGGGCTTCTTCGCCCATGGGCACCTCGTCGCGCAGCTTGCCGCGGATCGTCATGTAGATGTTGAAGCCCATGATCAGGCCGCCGACCAGATAGAGCAGCCCGCCCAGCGTGCGCAGCACGTAGTAGGGGTGCATGGCGGCCACCGATTCGGCGAACGAATACACCAGGAAGCCCTGATCGTTGTACTCGCGCCACATCAGGCCCTGCTGGATGCCGGCCACCCACATGACGGCGGCGTAGACGACGATGCCCAGCGTTGCGAGCCAGAAGTGCCAGTTGACCATGCGCAGCGAGTAGAGCCGCTGGCGGCCCCACAGCTTGGGCACCAGGAAGTAGACCGCGCCGAACGAGATCATGCCGACCCATCCCAGCGCGCCCGAATGCACGTGGCCGATGGTCCAGTCGGTGTAGTGGCTGAGCGAGTTGACCGCCTTGATCGACATCATCGGGCCTTCGAAGGTCGACATGCCGTAGAAGGCTACGGCGATCACCATCATGCGCAGGATCGGGTCGGTGCGCAGCTTGTCCCAGGCGCCCGAGAGCGTCATCAGGCCGTTGATCATGCCGCCCCAGGAGGGCATCCACAGCATGATCGAGAAGACCATTCCCAGCGTCTGCGCCCAGTCGGGCAGGGCGGTGTAGTGCAGGTGGTGCGGACCGGCCCAGATGTACAGGAAGATCAGCGCCCAGAAGTGGATGATCGACAGCCGGTAGGAATAGACCGGCCGGCCGGCCTGCTTGGGAACGAAATAGTACATCATGCCCAGGAAGCCCGCGGTCAGGAAGAAGCCGACGGCGTTGTGGCCGTACCACCACTGCGTCAGCGCGTCCTGAACGCCGGAGAACAGCGAATAGCTCTTCGCGCCCAGGAACGAGACCGGCATGGCCAGATTGTTGACCACGTGCAGCATCGCAATGGTGATGATGAAGGCGAGGTAGAACCAGTTGGCCACATAGATGTGCGGCTCCTTGCGCTTCATCAGCGTGCCCATGAAGACCAGCAGATAGGCGACCCAGACGATCGTCAGCCACAGGTCGACATACCATTCCGGCTCGGCATATTCGCGGCCGGCGCTGCCGCCCAGCAGATAGCCGGTTGCGGCCATGACGATGAACAGCTGGTAGCCCCAGAAGACGAACCAGGCCAGGTCGCCGCCGAACAGGCGGGCGCGGCAGGTGCGCTGAACGACATAGAAGGAGGTTGCCAGCAGCGCGTTGCCGCCAAAGGCGAAGATCACCGCCGATGTGTGCAGCGGGCGCATGCGGCCGAAGTTGAACCACGGCTCGATGTTGAGCTGCGGCCAGGCAAGCTGGGCGGCGACGACGACACCGACCAGGAAGCCGACAATGCCCCAGGCCACCGTGGCGATGGCGCCGTAGCGGACGACACTGTCGAAATATTGCGATTCGCTGGCGGCATCGCCGCCGGCGGGTGCGAATTTGGCGGTGCGCAGCAGCACGGCGGTCGAGCCGAGCAGCACGACGGTCAGGATGCCCATGTGCACCCTGAACAGTTGATCCTGGCCGAGCGCCGCTCCGAGCAGCGCCAAAAAGGCGCCTGCTCCCACCAGCACGACCCAGCTTGCGTTTCTCATTGATTGTCCTCTCGCACTTGCATGTACACGATGGCGTGCCCCCGCACGTCGGCGTGCAATTGCGGCCCGGCCATGCCGGGTCATGACCGTCTCTGCCCGAGGGCCGGTATGCGTGCTTTGATCTTGATCAAGGACCCGACTGAGGTAGCACGTCTACTTTCGGCTGCATCGGAAAGCGCAACCTCGGGGCATGCCGGATGAATTTGCCGACCAACAACGGTGCGGGCGCGAGCGATGCAGGCAATGGGGGCGCCGCTTTGCGCATCGTCGGCAAGGGCGCGGACGAAGAGGCGCGCCGGAAGGGCATCGACCAAGCCGCGAACGGCAATGGTGCTTCCGTCGTCGCGATCGCAGGGACGCTCAAGCACCACATGAATGTGCAGCACAATCTGTGCAGCGCGCTGGAGGCCTTGGCCGACAAGCTGCCCGCCGATGTCCGCAACGACGACTGTCTGGCGCTGGCCCGCAGCGTCTATCCGATCGTGCACCGCAGCCATGTGTTCGAGGAACAGACGCTGTTTCCGTTCCTGAAGGCACAGTGCGCCGACGTGCCCGATCTCGGCGATACGCTGGATCGCCTGCATGGCGAGCACTGGGAGGACGAAGCCTTCGCCGAGGAGGTGCACCACGAGCTGGTGGCGTTCGCCGCCGACCGCTCCCAAATCAATGTCGAAAAGCTCAGCTACATGCTGCGGGGCTTCTTCGTGGGCCTGCGTCGCCACCTGGCCTTCGAGCGCGAGCATTTGCTGCCGATGGTCGAAGCGCTGGAGGATGGTCGATGAATCTCGCCGTCAAGCATGATGTCACGGCGCTTCTGTCGCAGCGCGGCGGCGCCGTGCCGCGCTATACGAGCTATCCCACCGCGCCGCATTTCGAGGCCGGTCTGGGACCGGCGATGCAGGCCGAACTGTGCGCGGCGCTCGACGAGACCGATCCGGTCTCGGTCTATCTGCACGTCCCGTTCTGCGACCGTTTGTGCTGGTTTTGCGGCTGCAACACCAAGCACACGCTGAAATATGAACCGGTGCGCACCTATGTGGATGCGCTGCTCGACGAGATTGCCGGTTTCGGCAAGTCGCTCGGGTTCCGGCCGCGCGCGGGGCAGGTGCATTTCGGAGGCGGCTCGCCGTCGATCCTGTCGGCCGGGGATATGGGGCGGATCGGCGCGGCCCTGCGCGAGGCGTTTGTCGTCGGCCCGCAGACCGAGATCAGCGTCGAGATCGATCCGTCCGATGTCACCGAAGAGACACTGCGCGGGCTGGGCGATCTGGGCGTTACGCGGGCCAGCGTCGGCGTTCAGGATTTCGATCCGCTGGTGCAGCGCGCCATCAACCGGCCGCAGACATTCGAGCAGACGCGCGATGTCATCGCGGCGATGCGCGCCGCCGGGGTCGGCTCGGTCAACATCGATGCGCTTTACGGCCTGCCGCTGCAGACCCGGCCGCGACTGATGCGGACGATTGATCAGGTCGTCTCGCTCGATCCCGACCGGATTGCGCTGTTCGGCTATGCCCATGTGCCGTGGGTCAAGAAGCACCAGAAGATGATCAAGGACGAGCATCTGCCGGACATGCACGAGCGCTTCCAGCAGGCGCTGGCGGCGGGTGCCGCACTGGCCGAGGCCGGCTATGACACGATCGGCATCGACCATTTCGCCAAACCCGGCGACGGTCTTGCGGTGGCGGCGCGCAGCGGGCATCTGCGGCGCAACTTCCAGGGTTACACGACCGACCGGTGCCATGCGCTGATCCCGTTCGGCGCCTCGTCGATCGGCGCATTCGAAGGCGGCTATGTGCAGAACATCGTCGCCACGGGCCAGTACCAGGAGGCCGTGCGGTCGGGCCGGAGCGCTGCGGCCAAGGGCTACCGCATGACAGCGGACGACCGCATCCGCGCCCACATGATCGAGCGCCTGATGTGCGACTTCCGGATATCTTTCGACGATTTGGAGGCCCGGTTCGGCGATGCGGCCGAGCCCTATGTCAACGAGGCTGTGGCGCTGGCCGAGGCCGATGCCGACTTTGTCTGCGGCGCCGATCCGGACGGCTTCTTCGTGCCCGATACGGCGCGTCCGTTCACGCGGCTGGTCGCCGCACGGTTCGACGCGCATCTCAAGGGCTCAGATTTCCGCTATTCGAAGGCGGTCTAGCCGCCGCTACTGCTCGTTCTCGCAAGCGCCCTGCAGGCGGGCCAGCGATGGCACGATCACCGTGCGGTTGTTTTCCAGCTCGATAATGCCGGACTTGCGCAGCTTGGTGATCTGCCGGCTGACCGTCTCGATGGTCAGGCCGAGGAAGTCGGCGATCTCAAGACGCTTGAGCGGCAGTTCGAATCGGATCGTGTGCTCGTCATCGTCCAGTTCGGGGTCGATGTTGGAGGCGATCAGGTAGAGAAAGCTCGCAACCTTTTCGGTCGCGGTCTTGCGGCCGAGCGTCAGCATCCATTCGCGCGCTTCGTCCAGTTCCTTGAGCGTCTGCTCGTGCAGCGCATGTTCCATGTTCGGCGCCGAGCGCGCGAGATCCTCGATCACGGATTTGGGGAAGGAACACACGCGCACATCGGTCGCCGCCTCCGCCGAATAGCTCGATTGCGACGAGAAGATGCGGCCCAGGAAATCGGGCGCGAACTGCAGCCCGACGATCTGCTGGCGGCCGTCGGCCATCAGCTTGGTCAGTTTGACCACGCCCGACAGGATGTTGGAGTAGGTGTGCACATCGTCGCCGACAGTGATCAGTTCGGACTGGCTGCGATAGACATGTTTGGTCGTGTGCTTGGACAGCTGCACGAGCTGGTCGGGCGTCAGCGATCCACACACGCCCTTGTGCCGCGATTCGCAGGCACGGCAGACCAGCGGGACGTCGGAATTGTGAACGTCGAGACGAGGGGTCTTGCGCGCTGCGTCCTTGTTGCTTTGCACGTTCGCTCTCCCGATGTCCCAATAGTGTCAACATAACGTGACACTTGGGATTGCGCAAACTTACCGCGCGGCTTTAGTTTTTATTTGTGAAATCAGTGTGTATGCCGCAAACAACTGATTTTTTTGTGTTTTTTCTGCGTCGGGCAAGCTGCAAGGGTCTTCATGGGTTTGAATGGTCCGAAATTATTGCCTCGATTCAACCGTATCGCGGCCCTTGTTCAGCAGCGACCGATCGCATATGGCGCCCGTTTTTTCTCCGATGCAATCGGCCCGCGCCAAGCCAAGTGTCGCAGACGAAAGTCTAACCTGCTGTTGCGGTCTGGAGCCGCGTTGATCGGCTTGGCGGATCGGGCTAAGCGCGGAGCCGCCCAACAGGAGCCGCGATCATGACCGATCTCCCCAAAACGCCCTCATTCCGGCTGGAGGGACGGCGCGCGCTGGTCGCCGGCGCATCGAGCGGCATCGGGCTGGGCTGCGCGGTCGCGCTGGCCGAAGCCGGAGCGCATGTGGTGATGGCCGCGCGCGGGCGCGAAAAGCTGGACGCCGCCGTCGAAGCGGTCCGAGAGGCGGGTTTTTCGGCAGAAGCCATGACGTTCGATGTCGCCGATATCGGGGGCATGCGGCTGGCGCTTGCCGGACAGAAACCGTTCGACGTGGTGGTCAATTCGGCGGGCCTGGCGCGGCACGCGCCGGCGCTTGAGACCACCGAGGACGACTATGACGCGGTGATGGATGCCAATCTCAAGGGCGCCTATTTTCTTGCCACCGAAGTGGCGCGGGGCATGGCCGCGGCGGAGAAGGGCGGATCGATCATCACCGTGTCCTCGCAGATGGGCCATGTCGGCGGCATCGACCGCGCGGTCTATTGCGCTTCAAAGCACGCGGTCGAGGGCATGACCAAGGCGATGGCGATCGAATGGGGCGCGCACGGGATTCGCGTCAACACGGTCTGTCCGACCTTCATCCGCACGCCGCTGACGCAGGCAACATTCGACAATCCCGACCGGGTCGCCTGGATCGCCGACAAGATCAAGCTCGGCCGGGTCGGCGAGGTCGAGGACATTATGGGCGCGGTGGTGTTCCTGGCGTCGGACGCCTCGGCGCTGGTCACCGGCACCTCGCTTCTGGTCGATGGCGGCTGGACGGCGGGCTGACCGTCGGTTTCAACTCATCTCGGCGAGAAGCGAGGCATTGCCGCCGGCGGCGGTGGTGTCGATGCACACATGCCGTTCGATCAGGCACCAGGGCGTGATGTCGCGCGCGGTCGCCAGCGGCACGATCGGCCCGTCGCGGCCCGCCAGCGCCCGGCGCATGGCGCGGGCCGCCGCCTCATCGCCCCAGAAGGCGACCGCGTCGAAACCGCCCAGTCTGGCCAGGTCGTCGGGGTCGAGCACACCATCGACAACATTGGCGCCGCAGGCGCCCGGCGCTACCATCAGGGCCCCGCATCCTGCCGCCATCGCCTGGCGAGCCTGTTCGTGGGCGTCGTCGAGCGACGGGCCCAGGCACAGGACCAGCCCGCGCGGATGGGTCGACCAGCGATTCGACTCGCCTGTGGGGCCGGGCAGGTCGCGCGTCTCGCGCGCCCCGGTGGCGATCTCGCCGCGCACGCGGTCCAGCCGCTGCTGGACGGTCGATCCGGCTGCCGGCCGTCCCGCCGCCGGTTCGGCCGCAATGGCCGCCTGTTTTCCAAAGCGCGGCAGATAATGCGGGCCGCCGGCCTTCGGGCCGGTGCCTGAAAGCCCTTCGCCGCCGAATGGCTGCGAGCCGACAATGGCGCCGATCTGGTTGCGGTTGACGTAGATGTTGCCAGCATGGATCGCCGAAGCGATCTGCTCGACGCGGTCGTCGATGCGCGTGTGCATGCCGAAGGTCAGGCCGTAGCCGGTCGCATTGATCGCCGCCACGCCATGGTCGATATCGCCGGCGGCGAAGGTCGCCACATGCAGGACCGGGCCGAACACCTCGCGCGTGACCTCCTCGATGCCGGACACGCGAATGACCGACGGCGAAACGAAGGTGCCGCGGTCCGGAATGGCGAGTCGTTTCAGAAGGTTGCCGGTCTTTTCTGCGGCATCGATATAGGCGCGGATTTGGTCGCGTGCGGCGGCGTCGATTACCGGGCCGATGTCGGTCGAAAGGGTCCAGGGGTCGGCAACGGCCAGTTCGTCCATGGCGCCGAACAGCATTTTCAGGAACGGCTCGGCGATATCTTCCTGCAGATAGAGAACGCGCAGCGCCGAGCAGCGCTGACCGGCCGAGCGGAAGCTTGAGACGATGATGTCGCGCACCGCCTGTTCGGGCAGGGCGGTCGAATCGACGATCATCGCATTGATGCCGCCGGTCTCGGCGATCAGCGGCGCGGACGGCGCGAGGTTGCCGGCCATGGCGCGGTTGATCGTCTGTGCCGTCGCGGTCGAGCCGGTGAAGCAGACGCCGCCGACGCGCCGATCCGAGGTGATCGCCGCGCCAACGGTGCCGCCCCTTCCCGGCAGCAATTGCAGCGCGGTGCGCGGCACGCCGGCCTGGTGCAGAAGTCCGACGGCGCGGTGCGCGATCAGCGCGGTGGCTTCGGCGGGCTTGGCGATCACGGCGTTGCCTGCGGCCAGCGCCGCCGAAATTTGCCCCGTGAAGATGGCAAGCGGGAAGTTCCAGGGCGAGATGCAGGCAAACGTGCCGACCGGTTCGGCATCCGGCGCCTTCCGCGCCTCGGCCGCATAATAGCGGAGGAAATCGACCGCCTCGCGCAGTTCGGCGATGGCGTCCTCGGTGATCTTGCCCGCTTCGCGCGTCAGGATGGCGAACAGTTCGCCGAAATTGTCTTCGTAAAGACCGGCGGCGGCGTTCAGGACCGCGGCGCGGTCGGCGACCGCGGCATTCCATGGTCGGGCCGCGCCAAGTGCGGCCTCGATGTCGGCTTGCGTCGCTTCATGCACCGTGCCGACATGATCGTCGCCATTGGCCGGATTGACGACGGACGCCGGTTTGCGGTCGGGGTCGTCGCGGTCTTCTGCGAGCAACGGCGCGGCGGCCCATTGGCGGTCGCGCCATGGCGACCGCGCGTCTTCGATGCGGGCGATGTCGGCCGGATCGTAAAGGTCGAAACCCTTTGAGTTGGCGCGTTCGGGCGCGAAGAGGTCGGCGGGCCGGCGCACCTGCCGGTCCGGGGCGTTGGCGAGCGCGTCGAAGGGGTCGGCGGCAACCGTCTCGGGCGGGACGGCCTTGTCGACGATCTGGTTGACGAAGGAGGAATTGGCGCCGTTCTCCAGAAGCCGGCGAACCAGATAGGCCAGAAGGTCCTTGTGCGCGCCGACCGGCGCATAGATTCGGCAGCGCGTTCCTTCAGTTTGAAGTACGCGCGTGTGCAGGCTTTCGCCCATGCCGTGCAGACGCTGGAACTCGTATGTCTTCGGGTCCGCGCCCATTTCGAGGACGGACGCGACCGAATGGGCGTTGTGTGTGGCGAACTGAGGATAGATGCGGTCCGTCAGGTTCAACAGATGCCGCGCGCAGTGCAGCCAGGCGGCATCGGTCGCCGGTTTGCGGGTGAAGACGGGAAAGCCTTCGAGCCCGGCCATCTGCGCCCATTTGATCTCGCTGTCCCAATAGGCGCCCTTGACCAGACGCACCATGATCCGCCGGTCATGGCGTTCGGCCAGTGCATGAAGCCAGTCGATCACCGCCATCGCCCGTTTGCCATAGGCCTGGACGACCACGCCGAACCCGTCCCAGCCGGCAAGGTCCGGATCGGCGATCACCTGTTCGATGACATCGAGGGACAGCTCGAGCCGTGCCGCTTCTTCGGCATCGATGTTCAGTCCGATGCCGGCCCGGGCGGCAAGGCGCGCGAGTTGTGCCGCGCGCGGCACGAGTTCGGCGAGGACACGCCCGCGCTGCGGCTCCTCATAGCGCGGATGCAGGGCGGAGAGCTTGATGGATATGCCCGGATTGTCCTTGACCGCGCCATGCGTTGCGGCCTTTCCGATGGCGTTGATCGCCGCCATATAGGCCGTGTAATAGGTGTCGGCGTCGCGCATGGTCAGCGCCGCTTCGCCCAGCATGTCGTAGGAATAGGTGAAGCCCCTGGCTTCCATCCCCGCCGCGCGTTCCATGGCCTCGCCGATCGACTGGCCGAGCACGAATTGCCGGCCCAGTTCGCGCATCGCCTGCTTGACGGCGGTGCGGATCACCGGCTCGCCCAGCCGCTTCACTGCGCCGTGCATGACCGAGGCGAACCCGCCTTTGGGCGGATCGCGCAGCACATTGCCCGTCAGCATCAGCGCCCAGGTCGAGGCGTTGACCAGCGAGGAAGCCGACCGGCCCAGATGCTCGCCCCAGGCCGATGGGGCGATCTTGTCCTCGATCAGCGCATCCATCGTGTCGGCGTCGGGAACCCTGAGCAGGGACTCGGCAAGGCACATCAGCGCGATGCCCTCGTCGGTCGAAAGCCCGTATTCAGCCAGAAACACCTCCATCAGGCCGGGCGTGTCCATCTTGCGGATGTCGCGCACCAGCGCCGAGGCCCGGAGATGGGCGTTCTTGCGCGCTTCGTCACCGATCGGCGCGGCGGATGCCATGTCGGCCAGCGGCTCGGCCTCGTCGGCCAGGTGCAGGCGGGCGATGCGTTGGCGATGGGACGCCAACGCATCGGATGGGGGGAGCGGTGCGTCGTTCATTTCGCCAGTCTAGCTCACAGCAGCGAGGCATGTTGCCCCTTGATCGGCAACTGGAAGGCAATATGAATGGAAAATCGCCTGACAAACAGGAGTTTTGCCGATGAACCATGCGATTGAAGCCGATCTGGACCGTTTCGATCGCCGGATCGTCGAGGAACTGAGCCGGGACGGGCGCATGCCGGTGACGACGCTGGCCGGCCGGGTCGGCCTGACCAAGACGCCCTGCCAGACGCGGCTCAAGCGGCTGATCGACAGCGGCGTGATCCGCGGCTTCCGCGCGGTGGTCGATCCGCGCCGCATCGGGCGCGAGCATGTCGCCTTTGTCGAGGTCAAGCTGAACGACACGACCGAGGCGGCGCTGACGGCGTTCAACAAGGCGGTGGCGGCGCTGACCGAGATCGAGCAGTGCCACATGATCGCCGGGCCGTTCGACTATCTTTTGAAGGTACGCACGCGCGATATTGCCTCCTATCGCCGGGTGCTGGGCGAGAAGATCTCGGCGCTGCCGCATGTCGCCAACACCTCGACCTATGTGTCGATGGAGGCGGTCAAGGACACCGGCGCGTAAGCGGCCTCGCTCTTGCGGCCTGGCTGTGGCAAACTATGTGCGGCGCAGCAAGCGTCCGGAGAACGCCATGATCAGCGCCATCGTCTATGCCCTTCTGGTCACCGTGGCCGCGGCCTCGGGCGGCATCTTCAAGCCCGGCGAATGGTACGAGAAGCTCGACAAGCCCGGCTGGACGCCGCCGAACTGGGCGTTCCCGGTCGTCTGGACGATCCTGTACCTGATGATGGGGGCGGCCGGCTGGATCGTGTGGCGGCTCGAGGGCTTCGGTATCGTCACGGTGCTTTGGCTGGCGCAGCTCGTCTTCAATGCGCTGTGGTCCTACCTTTTCTTCGGCATCAGGCGCATGGACTGGGCGCTGATCGATTCGGGGGCCATGTGGCTGACAATTGCCGCCTTCATCGTTCTGGCTTGGCCGGTCTCGACCACCGCGGCGCTTTTGTTCGTGCCGTATCTGGTCTGGGTGAGCGTCGCGTTCGCGCTCAACAAACGGGTGCTGGATCTCAATCCGGACGCTGTGCCGACACGCGTCTGAAGGCGCGGTGGCGGAACCACAGTTCCGCCAGATGCATCACAAAGCCCAGCGACAGGAAGCCGGCGATCGCAAGAGCGCCATGGCCGATCAGGGCCGAGCGCAACGCCGCCATCAGCGCCAGCCCCGAAAGCGTGTTGAAGATCAGCGTGCGCCGCGCGGCGGGCGTGCGGTAGACGAACAGAAAAACCGCCAGCTCCAACAGCAGAACCGCCATGGCGATCTCGGCCAGCCGGCCGGACGCGGCAATTTCGGCCAGCCAATCGGTGACGAGGGTCACGGAGCGCTCAGGTCGTGCGGGCGAGGCCGAGAAGCTGGGCGGTGTCCTTGACCATGATCTTGAGGTGGGCGAGCGGGTCGCGGCGCACCAGCTTCTTGTTCAGATAGCCTTCCCAGGTCAGGCGCTGAACGTCCGGGTCGGCGCACATGGTGACGAACTTCTCGCGGCGCTTGTCGGAGGAATACCAGAAATACTGCATCATCCCGAGCACGAAGAAGACCTTGCCATGGTCCTTCATGAAGCGCTTGCGGGCCGACTTCAGCGCGGTCGCCCGCTGCGTTGCGATCGCCTCCAGGGCGGCGTCGGCGCACAGGCGCCCGGTCAGCATCGCGTAATAGATGCCTTCGCCGGAAGAGGGGGCGACGACACCGGCCGCATCACCCGCCAGGACGATGTTCTTGCCATTGTCCCAGCACCGCATCGGCTTGAGCGGCAGCGGCGCGCCTTCCTCGCGCACCGTCTCGCAGTCGGCAAGCCCGGCATCCTCGCGCAGCTTGCGCGTCGCTTCCTTGAGCGAATGGCCTTTCACGGCCGAACCGGTGCCGACCGAGGTGTGTTCGCCATGCGGGAACACCCAGCCGTAAAAATCCGGCGAGATGCGGCCGTCATAAATGACATCGCAGCGGTCGGCGCGGAACTTCGCCGGATCGGGTGTCGCCGGGGATTTGACGATCTCGTGGTAGGCGAAGACGTAAGGCGGCTGCCTGGCCTTGTCGAACGCGGTCCGACGCACGGCGGAGTTGGCGCCATCGGCGCCGATCAGCATGCGCGCGGTGATCCGGTGGGTCTTCGATTTGTCCGCCTTGTCGGCAATGTGCGCGGTGACCGTGCCGTCGGCGTTCTGGTCGAGGCCCTTGAACGACCCGACAATGTAGTCGGCGCCGGCCTGCCGGGCGCGCTCGCGCAGCCAGGGGTCGAACTTGTCGCGATCGACCATGCCGACATAGCCGATATTGCCGATCGTCATGTCCACAGACTTGCCCGAGGGCGCGATGATGCGGGCGGCATGAGCCTTGGAGACGAGTTGCTCCTGCGGGATGGCGAACTCGCTGATCGCCTTGGTCGGGATCGCGCCGCCGCACGGCTTGATGCGGCCTTCCTTGTCGACGAGCACCACGTCGTGACCCTGAACAGCAAGATCGTGCGCTGCGGTCGCCCCGCCGGGGCCGCCGCCAATGACGATGACATCGTGGATATGGTCGGACATGGGGTCTTTCCTTCCTATTCGGCCGGCGCGAGCGGCGCGTGGCCGGCCGGTTGCCGCCGGTTGGCGGTGGCGACGCCGATGGATGTGGCGATCATCGCCGAGATCAGGAACAGCACCGCCTCGCCGGTGAAGACGACGGCAAACGACAGGGCGACGTCGCCCGTCAGCCAGCGCGTGACGTCGATGGCGACGGTGCCGACGAACCCGCCAAGGCCGAAGGCGATCGCCTGCGCGGCGCCCCAGACCCCCATGCGGATGCCCTCGCGCGATTTGCGGCCCTGGCCGGCCAGCGTCATCATCGTGCCGATGGCGGCAACGGCGAACATGCCGTTGGCAAAACCGAGCGCGAAGACGTTGGCTTCAAGCGGCCAGGCGGGGGCGGCGCCCGCTGCAACGGCCAGAAAGCCAAGCGCCAGGCCGGAGCCGAGGCAGCCGGCCACGGTGAACAGTTTCAAAAGACCCGGCCGGCGCGCGGAAAACAGGCTGCCGATGATGCCGACAAAGGCCATGCCGAGGAACACGCCGGCGTGGTGCATGCCGCCAAGCGCGGTGGATTCGCCGGGCGTGTGGCCGAACAGGAGCCCCGCGAACGGCTCCAGTATGAGGTCCTGCGTCTGGTAGGCGAGCATCGAGACGAAGACGAAAACGGTGAAGATCCGAGCGGCCGGATCGTGCCAGATCTCGCGCAGCGCCTCGCCGAAGGTCGCGCTGTGCCGGTCCGCTTCGCCGGGATCGCGGATCTCGGCGGTGGTCCGCTCGATGCCGAGGACGGCAAGCGCGGCGATGGACAAGGCGATTGTGCCGGATATCGCGGTGATGATGACCAGCCGCATGTGCGAATAGGGGTCGAGGAAGACCGACGAGACGATCGCGGTGATCACGATGCCGGCGATCATCATCATCCAGACGAGCGTCGCCGCCGCGGGCCGCCGCTCGGGCGCGGTGCGGCTTGCCAGAAGCGCCAGAAGCGACGTGCCGGACGCGCCGATGCCAAAGCCGATGAATGTGAAGGCGACGAGCGCGGCGGTCATGCCGAGCCAGAAACCCTGTTCGAACAGGAGCGTCGTTGCCGCCGCCCCCGTGCCGGCAATCGCCAGCAGCGCGAGGCCGCCGAGAATCCAGCGTGTGCGGCTGCCGCCCCTGTCGGAGGCATGACCCCACAGGGGCCGTCCGAGCTGCACCGCATAATGCAGGCCGACCAGCATGCCGGGAACGACCGCGGCGAGCGAGAGTTCGACGACCATCACGCGGTTGAGCGTCGAGGTGGTCAGGACGACGATCGAGCCGAGCGCCGCCTGAACGAGGCCGAGCCGGACGATGGCAACCCAGGAAAGGCCCGGCGTGCGTGTCAGGAACAGGGCGCGGGTCTGGAACATCTTGTCGTGCCTCCTCAGACCGTTGGAGCTGTCGCCGCCCGCAAGGCGAACGCGGCGATCATCATGCCGGTGACGTAAAGGCCCACGCCGATGGCGCTGAACCAGACATCGAATTTGAGCGGGTTGCCCACGAAGCGGACCATGGCGCCGGCCTGGACCAGCAGCAGCACGGCAATCGCCGCGGCGTGCCATGGCATGGCAAGCGCGAAAAGGATGGCGATCACAATGGCTTGTGGAACCGCCATAACGAGGCTTGCGACAAGCGCGGCGCGCTTTGCGCCCAACTGTACGGGCAGGCTGCGCACGCCCATCTGCGTGTCGCCCTCGATCGCCTTGAAATCGTTGATCGTCA
Source organism: Oceaniradius stylonematis (assembly GCF_003149475.2). Taxonomy (GTDB): domain Bacteria; phylum Pseudomonadota; class Alphaproteobacteria; order Rhizobiales; family Rhizobiaceae; genus Roseitalea; species Roseitalea stylonematis. The sequence continues at coordinate 18,030 of NZ_QFWV02000008.1, read as the reverse complement.
TGATGCCGTGCGCGCCAAGGCCATAGAGGAGCGCGACCACGAGCACCGGGCCGGGCGGGAGCGTTCCGAGCGCGGCGGCGGCTGCCGTCATCCAGGGCAGGCTCTCATAGGAAAAGCCGACCGCGCCGTTGCCCCACCAGCCATTCAGCTTCAGGCGGAAGGGCGGCATGGAATAGGCCCAGGCGAACGCGATTCCGATCGTCGCCGCGACCAGGACCCACGGGCCGAGCAACGCCGCCACGGCAAATGAAAGGACGGTCCATATCAGCGCGATGTAAAGCCCCCAGCGGCCGGGCATGCGGCCCGACGGGATCACCCGGTCGGGCTCGTTGATCGCGTCGACATGGCGGTCGAACCAGTCGTTGATCGCCTGGCTGCCGCCGCAGATCAGCGGGCCGGCCAGGATGATGCCGCCAATGATGTAGGGCCAGCGTTCGGGGCTGACGGCGCCGACCGAAACCGTGCCGCAGGCATAGGCCCACATGGGGGGAAACCATGTGATGGGCTTGAGCAGCGCCAGCACCGCGCTCGGCGCGGGAAAGGCGGGCCGTGTCTGGGGTGCGGTGGTCGCGTCCATGCCGGAACGCTAAGTCTGACAGGCGAAAGTGTCAATCAGAATTGACAGTATGAACTGTCAAAAATGCGCGCCAGTTGACGCGGATGCAATGCCTAGCTGGATGCGTTGCCGAAATCCTCGAGACCGTGGCGGCGAAGCTTGATGTAAAGGCTCTGGCGCGACAGGCCGAGCATGTCGGCGGCCGAGGCCCGATTGTTGTCGGTCTGGCGCAGGGCCGCCTCGATGCACATCTTCTCGATGACATCGACCGCCTCGCGGATCAGGTCCTTGAGCGGCACGCGGCCGACCAGTTCTGCAAAGTCGGACGATCCGCTCTCGACGCCGGGCGCGGGCACGGCGAACTGGCTGTCGCGCCGGCTCGCTTCGGTGATGACGACGCCGATGCGCTGATCGTCGGCATCGCCGCTCATGCGCGCGGCGGACACGGCAACGGTTCGGGTGGTGCCCAGCTCGTCGCGGATGACGGTGGAGAACTGGCGGACTTGGCCTTCCTCGCGGACCCGCGACAGGAGCACCTGCAGATCGACCGAGGAGGCGCCGAGCCAGTTGTTGAGATTGCGGTCGACCACCAACGACTTGTTGAGGACGTGGATGAGGTCGAGGAACGGGTCGTTGGCGATGCTGATCATGCCTTTGCGGTCGATCAGCACCAGCGCCTCCGGGAAGCTGTCCAGCAGAGCGGTGTCGGCGCCCTCGGGGGCTGCATGGGCGCTGGCCGCGGCGGCGGGGACCAGCGACAGCATGAGGTTGCCGCGGCCGCTTTCGCGATAGGGTTCGATGACGCCGAGCAGCGGTTCGGGATGGCCGGCAGCTCGGAGCGTCAGGTTCTGCCGGGTGCCGCCGTGGCGCGCCGCATTCAGCGCATCGGTCAGTTTCGCGCGGTCCTCACGCTCGATCAGCTGCAGCACCGGCTTGTCGATGATGCGTTCGGCAGGCTGGTGCAGAAGGTTGGCGCCGGTCAGATTGATGTCGATGACCGCGTGGCTTTCGCCGTCGATGACGATGATCGCCTGCGCGGTCTTGTGGAAGATGGTCCGGTAGCGGCTCTCGGCGTCCCTGATCTTGCGATACTCGGTCTCCAGTTCGGCCTGGGTCCGCACGAGCTGCTGCTGCAGTTCGGACAGCTTTCGCATGTCCTCGCCCAGCGCCAGCCGCCACGGCATGCCTTCGACGGTCAGAAGCGTGTAGTCGACGGGCAGATCCTGCATGCCGGATGCGGGATGGTTGACCTGACGGCGCCTTGTCGTGCCGGTCTTGGCGTTTTCCTCGATCAGCGCGTCGATCTTGTCGACGCATTCGACGGTCACCGTGTCGCGCCAGGCGCGGCCGATCCAGTCGTCGATGCCGTAACGTTCGAGCGATGGGTCGCGATAGGCAACATCGATAATGTCGCCCTCGGCCGACAGGAGCAATGACACGTCGGCGCCGACGGAGGCGAGAAACGCACTCGCTTCAGGACCGGCTTGGTCGAAAAGCCGGGCGGACCGGCCGAAAATGCGATGATTGTGACGGGAGACCTGCTTTTCCATCAGCGCTCATCCGGCCCTTTCGATAGGCTCTTTTTTCGTTTCGCGGTCCGGTAATGCCGTCCGGACACGCCGGTCGGCCAGCAGGGATTCCGCAATGCCGATCGCGCCATAGGCCGTGTCGCACACTTGATCAACTCCCAGACGCACCATCCAGCGCCGGTTTGCGGTGCTGGCAACGCCGCCGGCGATGACGGCCGGGCGCTCGGCGGCCGGCATGGCATCGATCGCCGACATGGCCGCGGCGGCCATCCGGTCGAGTGCGCCGGTCGACCAGGACAGGCAGACCAGATCGTAGCGATGGCGCGTCAGGTGGCCGGCCAGGTCCGACGGCGTTTCCTGCTGGAGCATGCGGGTCACCCAACCGCGTGACCGGAACATCTCGTCGAGCACGCAATGGCCGAAATGGTGGTCCTCGCCCGCCGGAAAGGTCAGAAGGGCATGGCCGGTCTCGTTGCCGTCGGTGGGGCGCGGCGCGGTCGCCAGGGTCGTGCGCAGCAGTACCTGGAGACGGCCCATCGCCATCGTTACCGCCCAAAAGCTGCGCGTGTCGTCGCACCAGTCATCGCCGAGCGACCGGGCAACGCGCTCGAAGAGCATCAGCTTGGGCCGCGCCGCGGCTTCCTTGCGCAGAAGACGCCGGACGGCGGGATCGGCCGCGACATCGCCACGCTCGTAGAGGGCGGTCTTGATGCTGTCGATGAGGGCTGCGTCGGTCTCCGCGTCGGCGCCGTCGGCGCGCTGCGGATTGCCGAACCGGCGGCTGGTCCGTTCGAATATCGCGGTGCCGATGATCCGGTGGAACCGGTGCCGGTCGGTCCCGTTCAGCGCCGAGCCGCGCGAACCGCTGTAAAGATCGATTCGCGTGCCGGCATGCACATGGGCGCCGACCCGGTCGGCATCGATGGGCATGGGGTGTTCGTCGAACCCCGAAACGTCGTCTCGTTCTTCCGTCATGGCTTGTTACGCGGCGTGCCGCGTTCCCGATCGCGCATGAAGATGGCCACGCTACGCGGGCCCCGATTTTCCTGCCAGGGACGGCGACCGGTTATTGGCCGGCACCCGGCTTTGCGCTCGTGCGACCAACCCCAACGGATCAAGGATGGAACAGCGATGCGCGATTGTAAACAAAAATAAACGTCAATTAAAGTTGACACTTTGCAAAATGGCGGTCTAGATTTCTTCCCAGGTCAGGGAGGATGGCTTGAAGCCGTTGCGACGATGACGCGCCGAACCCGAAACAGCGCTGCATTCCAATTGTATACGCCCGAACAGCGCGTGCGCCGCGACAATTCGCGCTGGACGCTGGTGCAGGGCATACTCGCGCCCGTTCAGTTCGCTGTCTTCGCGGTCAGCCTGATCCTCATCCTTCGCTATCTTTGGACGGGCGAGGGGCTTTGGGCCGCCGATGTATCGATCATCGTCAAGACGATGGTGCTCTACGCCATCATGATCACCGGCGCGATCTGGGAGAAGGTCGTATTCGGCCGCTATCTGTTCGCGCCGGCCTTCTTCTGGGAAGATGTGTTTTCCATGGCGGTTCTGGCGCTGCACACCGCCTATCTGATTGCCACGCTGGGCGGTCTGCTGGCCCCGGTGCCGCTGATGGCGCTCGCGCTGGCGGCCTATGCCGCCTATGTGGTCAACGCGGCACAATTTGTGTGGAAACTGCGCCAGGCTCGGCTCGGCGACCCGAGAATTCAGGCGGGCAAGACCGGCGGCCTGCCGATGGGGGCGGCGTCATGAACCGGCACGTTCCCCCGCACATCGCCGCCGCCGAAGCTCGTGCGAACGGGGAAGGCGCCGCCGGCTGCACCGACGTTGCGCCGATCAAGCAGCGCGGCCAGCATGAAGTCTTCTGTGGGCTGACCTCGATCATCTGGCTGCACCGCAAGGTGCAGGACGCTTTCTTCCTGATCGTCGGCTCGCGCACCTGCGCCCATCTGATGCAGTCGGCGGCGGGCGTCATGATCTTCGCCGAGCCGCGATTCGGCACCGCGATCATCGACGATCGCGACCTGTCCGGCATGGCCGACATGTATGAGGAACTCGACAAGGTCGTCGATCGGCTGATCGCGCGGCGGCCCGATATCCGCATGCTCGTGCTTGTGGGCTCGTGCCCGTCCGAGGTGATCAAGCTCGATCTGGGCCGCGCCGCGCAAAAGCTCAATGCGCGCATGGCGCCCCATGTGCGGGTCCTGTCCTATTCGGGTTCGGGCATCGAAACGACCTTCACCCAGGGCGAGGACAATTTCCTGCATGCTCTGGTCGAGGCGACGCCGAAGGCCGCGCCGGACGCTCCGCGCCAGTTGCTGGTTGCCGGGTGCCTCGCCGATGTCGTCGAGGACCAGTTCACGCGCATCTTCAACGGTCTTGGCATCGACAATGTGCATTTCCTGCCGGCGCGTGCGGCTGGCGAGGTTCCGCCGATCGGCGCCAATACGACCGTGCTGATGGCACAGCCCTATCTGACCGAGACCGCCAAGCTGCTAGCCCGCAGGGGCGCCGACGTCTTGATCGCGCCGTTTCCGCTGGGCGAAGAGGGCACGACCGCCTGGCTCAGGGCGGCGGCGGACGCGTTCGACGTGCCGGGCGACCGGTTCGATGCGATCACCGGTGCCGGCCGTGAGCGCGCCGCCAAGGCGGTCTCGCTCTATCGTGAACGGCTCGAAGGCAAGCGCGTCTTCTTCTTCCCCGACAGCCAGATGGAGCCGTCGCTGGCGCGTTTCCTGTCGCGCGAGGCCGGCGCCGACATCCTCGAAGTGGGCACGCCCTATCTGAACAAGGGCCACATGGCGCCCGATCTGGCGCTGCTGCCCGATACGGTGCGGCTTGCCGAGGGGCAGGATGTCGACAAGCAGATCGACCGCTGCCGCGCCGACGATCCCGATTTGATCATTTGCGGCATGGGTCTTGGCAATCCGTTCGAGGCCGAGGGCCGCACCACCAAATGGTCGATCGAATTCGCCTTCACGCCGATCCAGGGCTACGAGCAGGCGGGCGATCTGGCCGAACTGTTTGCCCGGCCGATCCGCCGCCGCGATCTCCTTCAGGTGGAGGTCTGACATGCAGCTGACCGTCTGGACCTATGAGGGACCGCCGCATGTGGGGGCGATGCGCGTCGCCACCGGCATGAAGGGGCTGCATTACGTTCTGCACGCGCCGCAGGGCGACACCTATGCCGATCTTCTGTTCACGATGATCGAGCGGCGCAAGGAACGCCCGCCGGTCACCTACACGACCTTCCAGGCGCGCGATCTGGGCGCCGACACCGCCGAGATTTTCAAGACCGCCTGCAGGGAGGCCGTCGAGCGGTTCGACCCGCAGGCGATCATCGTCGGCGCATCGTGCACGGCCGAACTGATCCAGGACGATCCGGGCGGGCTCGCCAAGACGCTCGACCTGAACGTCCCGGTGATCCCGCTCGAACTGCCGTCCTACCAGAAGAAGGAAAACTGGGGCGCGGCGGAAACCTTCTTCCAGCTCGTGCGCGGGCTGGCCGGCGGGCGTACGCCCGAACCAAAGCCCGAAGGCGCGCCGAAGTCGTGCAACATTTTGGGGCCGACCGCGCTCGGCTTCCGCCATCGCGACGATGTCACCGAGATCACGCGGCTTTTGGGTGCGCTGGGCGTTGCGGTCAATGTGGTCGCGCCGATGGGCGCGACGCCGCACGATCTGACCCGGCTGCCGAACGCCGACTTCAACGTCGTGCTCTATCCCGAAATCGCCGGAACAGCGGCGCAATGGCTCAAGCGGACCTATCGGCAGCCCGTCGTCGAGACGGTGCCGATGGGCGTCAACGCGACTCGCGAATTCGTCCGCGAGGTGGCCGCGCTCACCGACACCGATCCCGAGCCGGTGATCGCCGAGGCGGACGAACGGTTTTCCTGGTACTCGCGGTCGATCGATTCCAACTATCTGACGGGCAAGCGGGTCTTCATCTTCGGCGATGCCACCCATGCGATTGCCGCCGCCCGGGTTGCCGAACACGAGCTGGGCTTCAAGGTCTGCGGCCTTGGCACCTACAGCCGCGAGTTCGCGCGCGACGTTCGCGCTGCGGCTCAGCAGTACGGTGTCGAAGCGCTCATCACCGACGATCATCTGGAGGTCGAGGACGCGATCGTTGCCGCCCAGCCCGAGCTGGTGCTCGGCACGCAGATGGAACGGCACATCGCCAAGCGCCTGAGGATCGGCTGCGCAGTGATCTCGGCGCCCGTCCATGTCCAGGATTTCCCGGCGCGCTATTCGCCCTTCATGGGGTTCGAGGGTGCGAACGTGATGTTCGACAGTTTCGTGCACCCGCTGGTCATGGGGCTGGAAGAGCATCTGCTGGGCATGTTCCGCGAGGACTTCGAATTCAACGACGGTGCGCAGGCCTCGCATCTGGCGGCATTGCATGCCGGGGCGAACCATGAGACCATCGAGATACCCGAAGCCCGGACCGCGCCTGATGATAAAACGCAGGATCTTGTGGCGAATGAAGGCATGGCGGCGAGCTTCGGGTCCCTGTCCTGGACAAGCGATGCCGAACAAGAGCTGAGGAAAATCCCGTTCTTCGTGCGCGGAAAAGCGCGTAGGAACACCGAACTGTTCGCGACCGAAAAAGGCGTGAACCCGATCACGATCGAGACGCTCTATGATGCAAAAGCCCATTTCGGCCGATGAGGTCGGTCGGGCCGCCGCATCACCTGCGGCGACACCGATCCGGATCACCATCGTCACCCTCGACAGCCACATGGCGTCGACCGTCGAGCGCGCGCGGGCGATCCTGCGCCGCGAGCTGCCGGGGCTTTCGCTGAGCCTTCATGCGGTGACCGAATGGGCGGGCGACGAGGACGCGATGGCGCGAGCCCGCGAGGACATCGCGGCCGCCGACATCGTCATCGCCAACATGGTTTTCCTCGAAGACCACATCAAGATGATCCAGCCATGGCTGGAAGAGGCCCGCGAGACCAACGACGTCATGGTCGGCACGCTGTCGGCGGCCGAGATCGTCAAGCTGACCAGGCTCGGCGAGTTCAACATGGCCAACCCGACCGGCGGCATGCTGGGCCTGCTCAAGCGCCTGCGCGGCAAGAAGACGAAATCCGGTTCGGCCGGCGCCGGGCAGATGAAGATGCTGCGGCAGATCCCCAAGCTGCTGCGCTTCATTCCGGGCAAGGCGCAGGATGTACGGGCCTACTTCCTGACCATGCAGTACATGCTGGCCGGCTCCGACGACAACATCGCAAACTTGGTCCGGTTCCTGATATCGCGCTACGCCAAGGGTCCGCGCGAGGTGCTGCGCACGATCGTCAAGCCCGCCGATCCGGCGATCTATCCCGATGTCGGGCTCTACCACCCCAAGCTGAAAGGCCGCGTGACCGACGATCTGGCCGCCTATGAGCGCGCCGCGGGCCGCAAGGGCAAGGCCGGCACTGTCGGCCTTCTGGTGATGCGCTCCTATGTCCTGGCCGACAACACCGCGCATTATGAAGGCGTCATCGACGCCTTGCAGGCCAAGGGCCTGAAGGTCGTCACCGCGTTCGCCTCCGGGCTCGATGCGCGGCCGGCAATCGAAAAATACTTCATGAGAGATGGCCGGGCCGCCGTCGACAGCGTGATCTCCCTGACCGGATTCTCGTTGGTCGGCGGTCCGGCCTACAATGACGCGGTGGCCGCCGAGGAGCTGCTGGGCAGGCTCGACGTGCCCTACATCTCGGCCTTTGCCAGCGAGTTCCAGAGCCTGCAGCAATGGGGCGGCGGCGAACAGGGGCTGACGCCGATCGAGGCGACCATCATGGTCTCGCTGCCCGAGATCGACGGCGCCACCGGACCGATCCTTTATGGCGGGCGCAATGACGGGTCGGGCCCGTGCGCCGGCTGTTCGCGGCGCTGCACCTTCGACAACCGGATCAATGGCCGCGACATGCAGTGCTGCCCCGACCGGGCCGAGATGCTGGCCGACCGGGTCGCAAAGATCGTCGCGCTGCGCCGGCGCGCGCGGGCCGACCGCAAGATCGCCGCGATCATCTACAATTTCCCGCCCAATGGCGGAGCGACGGGCACGGCTGCCTATCTGTCGGTCTTCCGCTCGCTGCACAACACGCTCAAGACGCTGAAGGCCGAGGGCTACAGCGTCGAGGTGCCTGAAAGCGCCGACGCGCTACGTGACATGATCCTGGGCGGAAATGCCGACAGCCACGGCACGCCGGCCAATGTCGCCGCGCGGATCGATGCGGACACCCATGTGCGGCGCGAGCCGTTCCTCGCCGAGATCGAGGCGCAGTGGGGCCCGGCGCCGGGCCGGCAGCAGACCGATGGCCGCGACATCTTCGTGATGGGCCACCATTTCGGCAATGTCTTCGTCGGGGTCCAGCCGGCCTTTGGCTATGAGGGCGACCCGATGCGCCTTCTGTTCGAGAAGGGCTTTGCGCCGACCCACGCGTTCGCCGCCTTCTACCGCTATCTGAAAGATGATTTCTGCGCCGATGCGGTGCTGCATTTCGGCACCCATGGCGCGCTCGAATTCATGCCGGGCAAGCATGCGGGCCTGTCCGGCGATTGCTGGCCGGACCGGCTGATCGGCGATCTGCCCAATCTCTATCTTTATGCGGCCAACAACCCGTCCGAGGGCGCGATCGCGCGGCGCCGGTCGGCGGCGACGCTGATCAGCCATCTGACGCCGCCGGTCGCCCATGCCGGGCTCTACAAGGGTCTGGCGGATCTCAAATCCACCATCGATCGGTGGCGCGGGCTCGAACCGCAGGCGGTCACCGAGCGCAACGAGCTTGCGATCGCCATCAAGGCGCAGGCCACCGCGCTCGATCTGGTGGCCGAAGACGCCGAATGGGGCGAGGGAGGCCATGCCGAAATCCCAAGCCTGATAAAGGATTTGGCCGAGTTCGAAGAGACTTTGATTCCGCATGGTCTTCATGTCGTCGGCGAGCCGGTTTCCGACGATGAACGCCGCGACCTGCTCGAAGCGGTCAATGTCGCGATGGGCGAAAACGGCGTCGGCGATCTGGGCATCGACGGGGCGCTGGAAGCCTATCAGCAGCAGGGCGGACGGGCATCCGAAGCGGTGCAGACCCTGGCGCGGCTCGATCACGATCTGCGGTCGGACCATGAACTGCCGGCGCTGGTCCATGCGCTCGATGGCGGCTACGTCCACCCCGTGTCAGGCGGCGATATCGTCCGCTCGCCGGCGATCGTGCCGACGGGCCGCAACGTGCACGGGTTCGACCCGTTCCGCCTGCCGAGCGCCTATGCGGTGCAGGACGGGCGCAAGCAGGCCGAATTGCTGGTCGCGCGCTTTGCCGCCGACAATGGCGGCGACCTGCCGAAATCGGTCGCCATGGTGCTTTGGGGCACGGACAACCTCAAGTCGGAGGGGGCACCGATCGCACAGGCGCTGGCGCTGATCGGCGCGGTGCCGCGGTTCGACGGGTTCGGCCGGCTGGCCGGCGCCGATCTGATGCCGCTCGACGAATTGGGCCGCGCCCGCATCGACGTTGTGATGACGCTTTCGGGCATCTTCCGCGATCTGATGCCGCTGCAGACGCGCCTTCTGGCCGATGCCAGCCTGCAGGCGGCGATGGCCGACGAACCGCTCGATCTCAACCCGATCCGGGCGCATGCGCTGACCTATGCCGAGCAGCACGACTGCGACATGGAAACCGCGGCGCTGCGGGTCTTCTCCAATGCGGCCGGCGCCTATGGCTCGAACGTCAACATGCTGATCGATTCGGGTGCCTGGGATGAGGAGGACGAGATCGCCGACACTTATACGCGCCGCAAGAGCTTCGCATATGGCAAGGACGGCAAGCCGGTGCAGCGCGCCGAGATGCTGGGCACGATCCTCAAGGATGTCGACGCGGCCTACCAGAACATCGAGTCCGTGGAGCTCGGCATCACCTCGATCGACCATTATTTCGATACGCTCGGCGGCATTTCGCGGGCGATCAGGAAGGCCGGCGGCGGCGACGCGCAGGTCTATGTGGGCGACCAGACCTCGGGCAAGGGCAAGGTGCGCACGCTCGACGAACAGGTTTCGCTGGAAACGCGCACGCGCACGCTGAACCCGAAATTCTACGAGGCGCTGCTCGACCATGGCTATGAGGGCGTCCGGCAGATCGAAAGCCAGGTGACCAACACGCTGGGGTGGTCGGCGACGACCGGCAAGGTCGCACCCTGGGTCTACAAGAACATCGCCGAAACCTTCGTGCTCGACGCGGAAATGCGCAAGCGGCTCGCCGATTTGAACCCGAAGGCCAGCGCCAAGCTGGCCGGGCGGCTGATCGAGGCGTCGGAGCGCGACTATTGGCAGCCGGACGAAGAAACCTGGCAAGCCCTGTGCGCGGCCAGCGAAGAGCTGGAAGACCGCGTCGAGGGAATCAACACCGTGGGAGTGGCCGCATGAACGTGTTTACCCATCCAAAGACCGCCGAGCGGGATGCCCGCGCGCTGGCCAAGGCCGCCGGCAGGGCGGAAAAGGGCGAGGACGGCGAGGGCAGCGTCCAGGTGCATCTGGACCCGACCATGGAGATCGACGGCGCCAAGGTGTTCGCCATTTACGGCAAGGGCGGCATCGGCAAGTCGACGACATCGTCGAACCTTTCGGTTGCGTTCTCCAAGATCGGCAAGCGCGTCCTTCAGATCGGCTGCGATCCCAAGCACGATTCCACCTTCACGCTGACCAAGAGCCTGATCCCGACGGTGATCGACATTCTCGAAGAAGTCGACTTCCACCCCGAGGAGCTGCGGCCGGAGGATTTCGTCTTTGAGGGCTATAATGGCGTGCAATGCGTCGAGGCGGGCGGACCGCCGGCCGGCACCGGCTGCGGCGGCTATGTGGTCGGCCAGACGGTCAAGCTGTTGAAGGAGCATCATCTGCTCGAAGACACCGACGTCGTCATCTTCGACGTTCTTGGCGATGTGGTCTGCGGCGGCTTCGCCTCGCCGCTCCAGCATGCCGAGCGGGCGCTGGTCGTCGCCGCCAACGACTTCGATTCCATCTTCGCGATGAACCGGATCGTCGCCGCCATCAAGGCCAAGTCGAAGAATTACGATGTCCGGCTCGGCGGCGTGATCGCCAACCGGTCGCGCGAGACCGACCAGATCGACCGTTACAACGACGCGATCGGCCTCAAGCGCCTGGCGCACATCCCCGACAGCGACGAGGTGCGCAAATCGCGCCTGAAGAAGTCGACCCTGTTCGAGATGGGCGATCATCCGGAGATCAAGGCGATCCAGGACGAATATCTGCAACTGGCCGAACAGCTCTGGGCCGGCACGGACGAATTGAAGGCCGAGCCGATGAAGGACCGCGACATTTTCGATTTTCTGGGGTTCGACTGAGATGACGACCGCGGACGTCCATAGCGGAACATACGCCAAGCGGCGTGGCGAGCTGGAGGTCTATTTCGACCGGACGGCGGTCGATGGCTGGAAGAAGCTGGTGACCGACGAAAAGGTCAGCCGCATCCGCCAGACGGTGCGCGAGGGCCGGGACCGGATGCGCGCAACGCTTCTGTCCTGTCTGCCGGACGATCTTTCCGGCTGGCGCGTGCTCGATGCGGGATGCGGCTCGGGCGTCGCCTCGTTCGAACTGGCGCGGCGCGGCGCCGATGTGCTCGGCATCGATCTGTCCGAACAGATGGTCGGATTTGCGCGCGACCGTCTTGCCGAGATCGAGCGCAAGGAGCCTGTGGCCGGGACAGCGCGATTTGTGGCCGGCGACATGCTGTCGGCCGACCATGGCCGCTTCGATGCGGTGTTCGCGATGGATTCGCTGATTCATTACCGCACCGACGACGCGGTCGCGGCCATCGCCGCGCTCGGCCAGCGCACAGAGCGGGCCATGGTGTTCACGATCGCGCCGCGCACGCCGATGCTGGCCGCCATGCACGCCATCGGGCAGATGTTTCCGCGCAGCGACCGCTCGCCGGGCATCGAGCCGGTGCGGCCCGACCGGCTGTCGGGCATGCTCGAGGCGCGCGACGACATGGCAGGCTGGCGCATGGGGCGCACCACGCGCATTTCAAGCGGCTTTTACATTTCGCAGGCAATGGAGGTGCGGCGCTGATGGCGTTTGGCGGCATCCATTATCCGCGCAGGAAGCGTTCGGCCTGGTCGATGTGGCAGAATGTCGGCCCGCGATGGCTGCCGTTCGCCGATGCCGCCACCGAGGATCTGCCGCTCGGCCGGCTGCTGCGTCTTTGCATGTTCCAGATCTCCGTCGGCATGGCCACGGTGCTGCTGACAGGCACTCTGAACCGGGTGATGATCGTCGAACTGGGCGTCGCCACCAGCCTTGTGGCGGCGATGATCGCCATTCCGGTCCTTGCCGCACCGTTCCGCGTCCTGATCGGCTACCGGTCGGACACGTTCAAGTCGGTGCTGGGCTGGCGCCGGGTTCCCTATATCTGGCTGGGTTCGATGCTGCAGTTCGGCGGCCTCGCCATCATGCCGTTCGCGCTGCTGTTGCTGCAATCGCAGACCACCGGCCCCGAATGGGCCGGGCCCGCCGGTGCCGCGCTCGCCTTCCTTCTGACAGGCATCGGCATGCACATGACGCAGACCGCGGGGCTTGCGCTCGCCACCGATCTTGCCGCGCCCGACAACCGGCCGCGCGTCGTCGCGCTGGCCTATGTGATGCTGCTGGTCGGCATGATGGTCAGCGCGGTTGCGTTCGGCTGGATGCTGGCCGACTTCGACGCGATCACGCTGATCCGCGTGGTGCAGGGCGCGGCGGTCGCAACGCTTGTCATCAACGGCATCGCGCTGTGGAAGCAGGAGCCGCGCAACGCCGAGCTGACCCGCGCCGACCGTGCCGTTCCCACCTTCCGCGAAGCCTTCACCGGCTATTGCAAGGACGACCGCACCGTGCGCCTTCTGGTGGCCGTGGCGCTGGGCGCCGCCGGCTTTGCCATGCAGGACGTTCTGCTCGAGCCCTATGGCGGCGAGGTGCTGGGCCTTTCGGTCTCGGCGACCACGCTTTTGACCGCGATATGGGCTGCCGGCACACTCGTCGGCTTCGCGTTGGCAGGCCGCTGGCTGGCCATGGGCCGCGACATGTACCGTCTGGCCGGGCTTGGCGCGATGATCGGGGTCGTCGCCTTTTCCGCCGTCGTTTTCGCCGAGCCGCTGCAATCGCCGACGCTGTTCCGCATCGGCACCGCGCTGATCGGGCTGGGCGGTGGCCTGTTCGCCGTCTGCACCATGCTGGCGGCGATGGAGGTTTCCGACACCACCGACAGCGGGATTGCCATCGGCGCCTGGGGCGCGGTGCAGGCGACCGCGATCGGGGTCGGCCTGGCGCTTGGCGGTTTCATCCGCGACGCGGTCAATTTCGCCGTCGAGGCGGGCATGACCGGATCGGCGCTTTCGGCACCGGCCGCCGGTTACGGCGTCGTCTATCACATCGAAATCGGTCTGTTGTTTGCGAGCCTCGTGGCGCTCGGCCCGCTGGTCGGGCGTGCACGCCGCCGCAGCACGGACCATCAACCAATCCGCCGGTTCGGCATCGCCGAACTGCCCGGATGAACCATGAACCAGGAGAACAACCATGGTTGAAATCACAGGGTACATCGATGTCGCGCAAGTGACGCTCTACGTGTTCTGGGTGTTCTTTGCCGGCCTCATCTTCTACCTGCAGCGTGAGAGCCGCCGCGAGGGCTTCCCGCTGGAAGACGATGCGNGGCAAAAAGGACGGCGATTCCTGGCTGTTCACCCCGGCGCCCAAGGCATTCCATCTTGCCCATGGCCATGGCGTCGTGCACGCGCCCAACGGCCGGGGCGATGCCAATGCGGACCCGGCCAATCTGAAAGGCGCGCAGGTCGGCCAGTTCTCCGGCGCGCCGTGGCAGCCTGAAAACGACATGCCGATGCTCGACGGCATCGGCCCCGGCGCCTGGACCGCGCGGGCGAACGTGCCCGACATGCTGCACAATGGCGCTCCGAAGATCGTGCCGATGCGCGAGGACGCGACGATCACCATCGCTGAGGGCGACATGGATCCGCGCGGCCTGCGCGTCGTCGGCTGCGACAGCATCGTCGCCGGCCGGGTCACCGATGTCTGGGTCGACCGGATGGAGCACATGATCCGGTTCCTTGAGATCGAGACGGAAGTCGGCGACGCGCCGCGGCGCGTGCTGGTGCCGATGAACTTCGTCGTCGTCAAAACCCCGCGCGACCGCGAGAAGGTCTTTTACGTGCATGCGATCACCGGCGAACAGTTCGCCATGGTGCCGGGCACCAAAAAGAAGAAAGAGATCACGCTGCTCGAGGAAGAGAAGATCATGGCCTATTTCGGCGCCGGTCTGCTCTATGCGACGCCGGAGCGTCAGGAGGCCTACATATGACAGGCTTCATCGCTCCAGAGTTCGACGAAGGCGCCAATAACGGCCTTCCGGGGCCGCTGCCCGCCGGCGAGCATATCATCTGGCAGGGCCGTCCGAACGCCCGTGCAGTGGGCCGCCATGTGATGAAGACGCGCTGGATCGCCGCCTATTTCGGCGTGATGCTGGCATGGCTGCTGATCACCGGCTTCTATTTCGGCCGTGCCGCGGACGATATCGTCGTCTCGCTCGTGATCATGGCGGCGGCCGGCGCGATCGTTGTCGGGCTATTCGAATGGTACGCCTGGGGCGTCCACAGGACGACGATCTACACGATCACGACCCGGCGCATCGTTATGAAGTTCGGCGTGGCCCTGCCGACGGCGTTCAACCTGCCTTTCTCGGAGATCGAGGCCGTCGACGTGCGCAAGCGGGCCGGCGGCAGCGGGGACATCGCGCTGCGCTTCAAGCCCGATGTGCGGCTGGCATGGCTTGTCTTCTGGCCGCATGTGCGCGGCCTGCGCATGGGCCGCCCCGAGCCGCAGATGATCGGCCTCGACGATGTGTCCGAGGTGACGGACCTGCTGTCGACGCAGCTCCACGCCCATCTGGCGCGCACGCATGCGGTCGACGAGGCTCCGGTCGCAACGGTCGAGGGCGGTCTTTCCGCCTTCCCGCAGGCGGCGGAATAGGAGACTGAGATGAGCGGTATCCCGGCCAGCGACCATCGGCACCAGCACGGAACGGCAGTCAAGTGGGTTCCCCTGTTGATGGGTGCCGGTCTGGTTGCGTTCACGCTCATCTCGGTCACCTTCGCCAATCTGACCGGGCATGGCGTCGTTCACACGGGCGCCAATGCGATCGTCGACACGGGCCATGTCATGGTCCGGCGCGATGTGTCCGGCACCATCCATGTCGTCGACCCGGCGACGGACACGACCATCGCGTCCTACCCGAAGGCACGCGACCAGTTTCTTGCCGGCGCGCTGCGCTCCCTTCAGCGGATGCGCGGCCCGGCGAGTGAAGAAAGCACCCGCACCTTTGCGGTGCTGCGCATCGGCAGCGGCTCGGTCTTCCTGGAGGACACAAAGACCGGCGACCGCATCAGCCTGAATGCGTTCAACCGCGCGGAATCGCTGGCCTTGGCCGAGCGTGTCGCCGCGCACAATGGAGGACAGAAATGAGTTTGATCGGTCTGATCGCCCGGACGCGGGAAGATGTGCCGTGTACGGTCGAAATCAACAACACGTTCGAGCAGTTGGGCGCGCATCTGCGTTTCGACAATGGCGTGGGCGTCGAACCCGGCGACGAGGTGCTCGTGCATGGCGCGCCGGTCTCGGTGCCCTATGGCGAGACCGCCACGTTCGAACGCACCGCCACCATTACCCGCGCCAGCGCCCTTGAACGGGCATGGACCCGCGCGACGGGCGATTTCGAATTCATGGAGCTGTGCGAGTTCAGCTTCTCCGAGGAGGCTGCGCTATGAACACCCATGTCGATACGCCGATCGCCGGCAAGAAGGCCGCCGCGCCGCTCGAGGCGCAGAACGAGACCACCCGCATGGCGCACGAGACGACCATGCTCAATCCGCGCTTCTACACCACCGATTTCGACGAGATGGACAGGATCGACGTCACGCCGGTGCGCGCCGAATGGGACGCGCTGATGGACGAGTTGCGCTCGGACCCCAACAAGGGCCATTTCAAGCGCAATGAGGACTGGGACGACATCGACATCGATGCGCTGCCCGATGAACTGCGCAAGGAGTTCATCGACTTCCTCGTCTCCTCGCTGACCGCCGAGTTTTCCGGCTGCGTGCTCTACAAGGAGATGAAGCGGCGCGGCACGAACAAGGAAATCTGCGAGTTGTTCGGCCATATGAGCCGTGACGAAAGCCGCCATGCCGGCTTCATCAACGACGCGCTCAAGGAGTTCAATATCGGGGTCAATATGGGCTTTCTGGCCAAGGCCAAGAAGTACACCTATTTCCGGCCGAAGTTCATCTATTACGCGACATACCTGTCCGAGAAGATCGGCTATGCGCGTTACATCACCATCTTCCGGCATCTGGAAAAGCACCCCGACAAGCGCTTCCATCCGATCTTCAAATGGTTCGAGGAATGGTGCAACGACGAGTTCCGCCATGGCGAGGCGTTCTCGCTTCTGATGCGGGCCGATCCGAAGCTGCTGGAAGGCCGCAACAAGCTGTGGATCAAGTTCTTCCTGCTGGCGGTCTTCGTGACCATGCATGTGCGCGACTATCAGCGCCCGGCGTTCCACGAGGCGCTCGGTGTCGATATCGACGATTACGACTGGAAGGTCTTCCGCCTGACGACGGAGATTTCAAAGCAGGTCTTCCCGGTCATGCTCGATCTGGACAATCCCGCTCTGGTCGCCGGCTTCAAGCGCATGGTTGCCATCAACGATGCGATGGCAAGGGCGCATGCGCAGGGCGGGGTGGCCGGCCGGATCAAGAAGGGCTGGCACGGGCTGCGCGCCGGGGTCAATTTCGCCCGGCTCTACATGATCCCGACGCTGTCCAACGAGATCCCGGCAACCAGCCGGCTGCAGCCGGTCTGGTAGGGGGCGACGATGGGTCTGGCACTTGCCGCATTCGCCGTTGCCGTGACCGCCTGGTGGCTCGCCACCGGCGCGGTCATCGTGGCGGCGCGCCGGCCGGTGCCCGACCCGCTCTACATGCTGATCCCGGCGTCGGCGCTTGGCGTTGCCGGGATCGCGATTGCGCTTGCGACCGCATCCAGCCTTTCGGTCGCGGCGGTCTATGGCGCCTTTTTCGCCGCGCTGTTGATCTGGGCGTTTCACGAAATCAGTTTCCTGACGGGCCATGTGACGGGGCCACGCAAGACGCGATTGCCCGTCGGAACGCGTGGCCGACATCGCTTCCGCCTGGCCTGGGCGGCGGTGCGCGATCACGAACTGGCGCTGTTCGCCACCGGCGCGGTGCTCTTGGCGGTGCTGTGGGGCGCTGCCAATCCGTTTTGCTGGATGGTCTTCGCGCTGATGTGGGTCATGCGTCTTCTGACCAAGCTGAACGTCTTTCTGGGCGCGCCGAACGCGGTCAGCGAGATCCTGCCGGCGCGCATGGNCCTATCTGACCAGCTATTTCCGCACCGACCGGGTGCACGCATTCTTCATCGTATCGGTCGTCATCGTCACGGGGCTGCTGACGGCGAGCGTCTATATGGCCGCCACTTCCGCCGATCCGGCGGCGATCACAGGATGGTCGCTGATGGCGGCGTTCGCGTTTCTGGGTCTGGTCGAACATCTGTTCCTGGTCCTTCCGGTGCGCGACGCCGCGCTCTGGAGCTGGGCGACGGGGCGCACCGGATCGGGCTTCATCCGCCGCGGCCAGGGCGCCGCCAAGCAATTGCAATCATCACAAGAAGACGGCCGCGTTGCCAAAAGCGCAGCGCCGGCCACGGGTTGAAAGGGGAACCGTCATGGACAATTTCGAGCAGCATTTTGAAAGGGCGCTCTCCGGTTTGCACGATGGAGGCAACTACCGTGTTTTTGCGGAGCTTGAGCGCCAGCGCGGGTGTTTTCCGCGTGCGACGCGGCACCGCGGGGACGGCTCGACCCACGATGT
>NZ_QFWV02000007.1 GCF_003149475.2 Oceaniradius stylonematis | reverse complement strand
GGTCAACGTGACCAATCGTGCCAATGTTCACATGCGGCTTGTTGCGCTCAAACTTTTCCTTGGCCATTTTCGGTGTCCTGTCCGTCCAATTTTGCGGGCCTCGCCCCTGTACGAGCGCGGCACATAAGGCTTTGTCAGCATATGCGCAAGGGCCGGCGAGGCGAGGCGGCGATCGGGTCGCCAGGCGCGGCAACCCGGACTTATCCAACCGGCGATCGGGCGCGGTTACCATGGCGGGACCTCCAGCCAGAGAGCCAAGCCATGCAAACCAGCCCCAACCTCGCCCTGCCCTACATCATGCCGCTTCAGGCGCAGTCCCACGTGACGCACAATGAAGCGATCCGCAGGCTCGACTGCCTGACGCGTCTGGCGGTCATCGACCGGACGCGGACCGAGCCGCCGCCCGCGCCCGCCGATGGCGACCGCCACATCGTCGCGGCGCCGGCGACCGGCGCATGGGAAGGCCGGGACGGCGCCGTTGCCGCCTTCCAGGACGGCACATGGGCGTTCTACGCCCCCGCCGAGGGATGGACCGCCTGGTGCACGGGCGAAACCGGCTGGCTCCACTTTGACGGCAGCGACTGGCAGCAGCATGCCGGTTCGGGCGGGCTGCCGGGCAATCCGGACCAATTGGGCATCAACGCCACGGCCGACAGCGTCAACCGGCTCGCGGTCGGCTCCGATGCGAGCCTTTTTTCCCACGACAGTGCGGGCGACCACCGGATGGTCATCAACAAGGCGCAAACCGCGGACACGGCAAGTCTCGTCTTCCAGTCCGGCTGGTCGGGACGGGCCGAGATGGGCCTGACCGGCAGCGACGATTTCGCCTTCAAGGTCAGCGCCGACGGCACCAATTTCGTCGATGCGCTGACGATCGACCGCCAGACGGGCGCCGTTTCCTTTCCCGCCACGAACCTGCCATCCGACATGGTCGTGAACCTCTATCAGGACAGCGGGCGGATGGCCGGCAACGGCCAGACGGGCGTGACGGTCGGCGGGTTCGTCTTTCCGAGCTATCTGACGCTCTACAACGGCGCGACGGTGACCGGCCACGGCAAGTTCATTCACAACAATACGGACCATGGCGGATCCGCCGGATCGCTGACCGCATCGGTCGCCGAGCTGATCGCGCAGATCCGGGAGCCCGGCAGCTACCGGCGCTATGGCAACGAGTTCTGGGTGGCCGAGATCGCGGCGGGCGCGGGAACGGCGGGGCCCTTCAGCCATGACGGCGTGACGGGATATGAAGCGTTCTTCAACGCGCAGATGATCCGGATGCCGGCGATGACCTTCCACGGCTATCTGCGGGCGCTCGATGCCCCAATCCTGTTCCGGAAGGCCGCGGGCCAGACGATCCATGTCGGCGGGGCGCCGCAACCGGGCGCGGTGCGGCTCGATCCGGCCGACGGGTGGCAGGCGGTGATGATCCAGGACCTGCAGCCGCCGCGCACCAGCTTCGGCTACATTCCGGCGACGCTGGACGTCTATGTGCCGAGTGCCGGCAACCGGTTCCAGCTGGCCTGCCCCGCCCTTGCCCCCGGCATCGCGCGGATCGACCCCGATACGGGCCTGATTGCTTCGGTATCCAGTTGGAGCTAGCGCTCCGGGCCCTTACCGCGCCAGACCATGGATGGCTCTGGTCGCATCGCAGGCGGGAGCCGCGCAAGCTGGCTAGACTTCTGTCCGGCGCAGGCTGGGTAGGTGGTCACGCGCTTGGGGCCCGCAATTGAACAACAGGTCGACAATGGACACCGCCTGCTCAAAGCCGCCGTGGATTTGCGGATAGGGCTCAAGCCGATCATAGGAAAACCACTCTACGCTCACGCCGGCGGATTCGAACAATCCGACGTCAAGATAGCCCTTGGCCGCCGGTCCGCTGACATACGTGTCGGCGCCCGCCGCCCGGCACAGCGCGAGGACACGTTCCGATCTGTCACCTGACTTTTCATAGTCCCACGACCAGCCAAGCGGCGTCTTGATCCCGAGAAAGCTGCATATCGCGGTCAAGAAACTGCAGTTGATCCGCGACAGATTGGTCTCTTCGGTTTCGTAGAGCGGTCTCAACCATCTGGCCGTCTCCTCGAACGCCGGGGCCTTCCGGTAGCTCTGCTCCAGCTTGTTCCAATGGTCCCCGCCCCAGCCGGCATCGGAAACCTCCACATCGCAGATGCGGCGTTGCAGTCGGTGCTTCTTCTGGACCGGCAGCGTCAGCCACTTCGGTCCGTTGCTGGTCCTGATCCTGTTCCGGTTTCTCCAATCGCCCGTGGTGTACTGCACATCGTCGTAGAGGATGAACGCATCCACCGAGCCGATCATGTCGAAATAGCCACGCCATGGAATGTAGGCGGACTGGACGATCGCGATCCTTGTCATCGGCCGGTCTGGTCGGTGACAGGCTTGGGCTTCCACAAGACCTGTGTCTCGGTCCATCGTTCGATGCCTTGAACCGGTACGGCCTTGAATTCCATGACGGCTTCCCCGACGCGCTCATAGTCCTCGGGAAAGCGCATGCCGAACTGCTTAACGATTTCCGGCGAGATCGGCCGCTCCCCAACGGGGGTCACGACAAGCCAGGCTTGGCGCACCAACTCCGGATCAACGAACGAGAGTGCTTTTTGCGCGAACTCTGCAGACCCCGGAAAACCGCCGAGCAACCATGAGCCGGAAACAAAACGCCCATCCAACAGGACAGTCGTCAACGGCGAGTTACCGGTCAGGTTGATCAGCGGTGTGCCAGGCTGCCAGCCAGCGGCGTCCGCCTGCCGCTTCAGATCGGAAATCGTCGTTGCGAGCACCGGATCAACCCTGTGTGGTTTGCCGAACAGCTCAACCGTTTCGGTCTGTTCATCCATCGGTCTTGTCACCACGAACGGATCCTGGAGTGCCGTGTACAACATGTATGTGGCAACAAGGCACATGACGCTGGCAGAGGTTGCCAGAAAGGCTCCGGCTGCGGAACGGTCGACGAAATAGGCCCCTTGCACGAGCAAGGCCGCAGGTATCACGAGGATGCCTGCCATGTTCGTCACAAGAGGAACCGCCGAACCGATGGCAAAAGCGATCATGACCGAGACGCCGAAACCGGAGGCAATGAGGTACCGGGCAAACCGTTTGGAGTCGTTGGGTTCGGCAGAAAGAAACCGGGACGCTGCCGCGGCCAGCCAGCCCCCGGCCGCCATCAGGATGACCGGCACAGTGAAACGTCGATACCCAATTTCGCCGCCGTTGAAATAGCCTTGCGCTGCGAATACCGCCGCCGCTGCAACAAGCAGGATCGCGGCGGGATAACTGATGATCCATGGCGGCAATCGAACGCCGAGACGCCCCGCAATCGCAAAGACTGCAACAAGCACCAAGACGGGGCCTAGAAAGCCGACAACTGTCCGGTTCGGTGTCAGGTACTCGGCCAGCGACACAGCGTGGCCACCGCCGAGGGTGGCCACAAGATCCAGGCCATTGGCCGCCTTGGTGATCGTGGCCGCGAGCCCACCCTCAACCAAAATGAAGCCGGTCAGCACCAGAACCGATACGGCGGCCGGCAGGATCGTTGCCAGGAAANTTCGAGATGAAGGCGACGGCCCCGCCAAGGCCAACAAGCAGCAACCACGCGATACGACTGGCCCGGTTGTCGCTTGCTGCGGCCAGGTAGGTGCTCCCGGTCGCCGCCAGCAGTGAAACCAGGGTGAGCCAATTGTATGACGGTGTCACAATCCAGGCGAAGTAGTAGGTCAGCGAGAAGGTCAAAACTGCGCCAAACCGCAAAACCATGCCTGACTCAAACCGCGCTTTGCCGCCCAGATAGGCTTCGAGCCCAACGGCAAAAACGGCCGCGCAGGACAGCAGTACGCCGACGCCGAACAAGCGGAACCAGAACAGCGATCCGCCGGCAAAATCGAGCAAAATGCCCGTGAAGTAACCGAACCCCGTCACCGAGAATGCAGCGGCCTCAGGATACCGGGCCAGAAGGAGATAGAACGCCTCGTCGGTCAATCCGACGCCCTTGCCGAAATTGAGGACGAACATGGCGAGGATGACGCCGAAGGAGATGAATGTCACCGAAAGGCCAGCGGCCTCTGCGACCCGCCGCGCGCTCACGTTGAACCGGCCAACGCGATAGATCGTCGGCTGTGCTCCTTCAGCCATTGCCCGACCACCACCATTCATTGCTCAGATACCATTCGACTGTCTGCGCCAAGCCGCTCTCGAAATCGTACGACGGCGACCAACCTAACTCATCGGCGACCTTCTGCGCGTCGATCGCATAGCGCAGATCGTGACCCGGCCGATCGTTCACGAAGGCGATCTGATCGGCGTAGCTGCGGCCATCCGACCGGGGCCGCCGTTCGTCCAGCAACCGGCAAATCAGCCGCACGACATCGATGTTCTTCCATTCGTTGCAGCCCCCGACATTGTAGCGTTCTGCGACCTGGCCGGCGGTTAGCACGCGCTCCAGCGCCGCAACGTGGTCGTCGACGTGCAGCCAGTCGCGCACATTCGAACCCGTCCCATAGACGGGCAGATGTTGACCGGCAAGCGCCTTGACGATCATGTGCGGTATGAGCTTTTCGGGGTTCTGGAACGGGCCGTAATTGTTGGAGCAATTCGAGATGACCACCGGCAAGCCGTATGTCCGGTACCAGCTTGTTACCATGAAGTCGCTCGCCGCCTTGGAGGCGGAGTAAGGCGATGAAGGGTTGTAGGGCGTCGACTCAGTGAACTTGCCGCCATCGAGCGGCAGATCGCCATAGACCTCGTCCGTCGAGACATGGTGGAAACGGAAATCGGAAGGGCGGCCGACGCCGGTCCAATAGTCGAGTGCAACTTCCAGCAGGTTCACCGTGCCAGCGACGTTCGTTTCGATGAAGACCGACGGCGCGTCGATCGACCGATCGACGTGGCTTTCCGCAGCAAGATGCATGACGGCGTTCGGCCGGAACTCCGCAAAGAGCGCCGACATGGCTTGTTTGTCGCAAATGTCGTGATGCTCGAACCGGTAGTTCGGCCTGTTGGCGATCGAGCGCAGGCTGTCCAGATTCGCCGCATAGGTGAGCTTGTCGACGTTGAGCACCTGATGCCCGGCGGCGACGAAATGCCGGCAGACGGCGGAGCCGATGAAGCCGGCACCGCCTGTCACGATAAGCCGCATTGGTGAATGTGCCGAACTCATGCGCCGATTTCTTTGAGCGTTTCTAGCGTGGCCTCAACGACCCGGCCCGACTCCGCCTCACCCATCCCGGCAAAAAGTGGCAGGCGGACCAGACGGGCTGCCGCGTCTTCCGTTGTCGGGCAACCCAACGGCGCCCGCCCGAACCGCTTTCCGGCTGGCGCCGTGTGCAACGGCACATAGTGAAAACTGCATTGAATTCCGTGCTCTTTCATCCGGTTCAGGAACGGCGCACGCTGGTCCGCGTTTGCCAGCAGGACGTGGAAGATATGGCCGTTTGGCACAGCGTCCGCGTCGATCCGAGCTGGAAGAATCAAGCCGTGCGTGTCCGCCGCCTCTCCCAGGGCGTCGCGATAGGCCCTCCACAATCTCAGCCGATCCTTGGTGATCGAATCCGTTGCCTCTAACTGCTGCGCGAGAAACGCTGCCACCAACTCCGAAGGAAGGTAGGAGGAGCCAACATCGACCCAGGTGTATTTGTCGACCAACCCGTCCATGAAGGCGGCCCTGTTGGTTCCTTTTTCGCGCAGTATGGCGGCGCGCTCGACATAGCACGGATCACTGATGATCAGAGCGCCGCCTTCGCCGGAGACGACGTTCTTGGTTTCATGAAAGCTGATTGCGGCCAAATGCGAGTGGGTTCCGGCCGGGGCGCCTTTGTACGTCGACCCCAGCGACTGGGCCGCGTCTTCGATAACGATCAGCCCATGTGCGTCGGCAATCGCGTTGATGCGGTCCATATCCGGCGGCCGGCCCGCATAGTGCACCGGCATGATCGCCTTGGTGGCCGGCGTAATCAGCGCTTCTATGTCGTCGACGTCAATGTTCATGGTGTCGGATACACAGTCGGCGAAGACCGGCGTTGCCCCTCGCAGGACCACCGCGTTGGCCGTGGACGAGAACGTATAGGACGGCATGATCACCTCGTCGCCCGGCTCGATCCCGATGAGAAGCGCGGCCATCTCGAGCGCGGCGGTGCAGGAGTGGGTGAGGCTAACCCGGGCGCACCCGAGGCGCCTTTCCAGCCACGATTCGCACGTTTGGGTAAAGCGACCCGCTCCACCGAGCCTGCGCCCGTCAATAGCCTCGGCGATCGAGGCCAGTTCACCGCCGGTGAGATGCGGCCTGGTGAAGGGGATCTCAGCCATTTCCCTGCTCGTGGGCCACCAGGTCTGCCAGAGCGGCGCCATAGGACGATTGTTTCTGCCGGTCAGCGAGTTCAGCCAGTCCGTCCAGTGATATCAAGCCGTGGCGATAGGCGAGTTCTTCCGGTGACGAAACCAAAAGGCCCTGCCGATTCTGCAGGGTCTTCACGAATTCGCCGGCTTGGTGAAGGCTCTCATGGGTCCCGGCATCAAGCCAGGCAAAGCCGCGGTGCAGCCTTTCCACCGACAGGCTGTTCTCATCGAGATAGCGCTGCAGGACGGACACGATCTCGATCTCACCACGCGCCGACGGCTCGACCTCATCGGCAATATCGCACGCGCGACCGTCCATGAAATAGAGGCCGGTGATGGCCCAACGGGAACGCGGCGCGACGGGCTTTTCTTCGATCGTGACCGGCCGCTGCGCGGCGTCGATCTCTACAACGCCGAACCGGGAGGGATCGCTAACCATGCTGGCAAACACGGTTGCGCCGGGCTGCCCGGCCGCTTCGTCGAGCAGCGCCTGCAGGCCATGCCCGAAGAAGATGTTGTCGCCTAGGATCAACACACTTGGGGCGCCGTTGAGGAAACTGCGGCCAATGCGATAGGCATCGGCCAATCCGCGCGGATGATCCTGTACGGCATAGCTGAACGCCATGCCCCATTGCGATCCGTCCCCGAGCAGTCGCTGGAAGGCAGCACGGTCCTCCGGCGTGGTGATGAAGAGGATCTCGCGCACACCCGCCATGATCTGCGTGGCGATCGGATAATAAATGAGCGGCTTGTCATAGATGGGCATCAATTGCTTGGAAACGCCGAACGTCAACGGGAACAGCCGGCTGCCGTAGCCGCCGGCAAGCACGATGCCTTTGCGAGCCGGTCGCGATACCGCGTCGCGGCGCTCTCCTGTCATTGCAACTGATCCCGCTCCTGAAACTTCGTTCTGGGCCAAGCCGAAGCCGGCGACGAAGCGTCCTTAGCCGATCTGACGCAAATTACCAATGTGCAACAAGGGGTTCATTGCGCCCGCCGGACCGTACCGAAACAATTACGTGTGGACCGGGGTGACGCGAATGGATAATAGGCGGCGCAACGCTCGATCGGAGGTCGGTACAGCATGGCCGAGTGGACAAGAGGCCTGCATCGCATCGTGACCATTCCAGCGGTCTACGATGCCATTCAGCGTGCGCTCGGCGGGCCGCAGGCCCGGATTGGCGTTGCCCGGCGGCTGTTCGCGGATGCGGAAGGGAAATCGGTTCTTGAGGTCGGCTGCGGGCCGGGAACCTGGGCGCCCTACCTCGCCTCTGCGCGCGCCTATCTGGGCGTGGATTGGAATCCGGCTCACATCGAGCTGGCGAAACGGAATTTCGGACGAGAGACGACCCGCTTCATATGTGGCGACCTGAACGACCCCGCCACAATTCCGAACGACTCACTCTTCGACATCGTCGTGGGGATCGGGATACTCCATCACCTAGACGATGAAATCGCTGATCGCGTTATGCAACGGATCGCAACCTTGCTCACCCCGACAGGTCATTTCATCGGCCTGGAGCCCGTCTACCACCCGCGACAGAATCCGATCGCCAAGCTGCTCAAATTTTGCGACAGCGGGCGCAACATTCGAACGGAGGCTGGGTACCGCGGCCTGATGGACCCGGCATTTGGCCAGATACAGACCGAAATCGTCACCGACCTGATGCGGGTGCCCTATTCGCACTGCATCCTGCGCGGATCGAGGGGCTAGGCGCCATGGCCGCCATAGCTGTGGTCGAGCCGGTTCGCAACGCGCGTCGGGCGCGCGGAAGGATTGCCTGAGTGACCGAAGCGCCGCGTAAAAACAAAGACTGGATCGGTACCGAATGCGAATTCGATGCCTTTCTTGAGCAGTATGAGAGCCCGCAGTTTGCGGCGGCGGTCCATGCGGTATCCGGCGGTGACGCAGAGGAGGTCTCGGCCTCGCTCGATCGATACCTGACCGAGATGCGTCACGGATTTGCGTTCGTCGCTGAGCATTTGCCGAGGCGTCGACAACGCATTCTCGAAGTCGGCGCAGGGCTTGGCCTCATCTCGATCTATCTTCAGTCGAAGGGCCACGACGTCACGGCACTCGAACCAGGCGCTCCGTCCTTCGACATCTTTGAGGCGACCAAGTCGGTCATCTGGGACAAAAAGCGTGCCGTCTTGCCGCGTCTGCTGGAGCGCGGAGCAGAAACGCTGGACACCGAAGTGGACGGGACCTTCGATTTCATCTTTTCGATTAACGTAATCGAGCACATCGCCGCGCTTGAGGACGCTATTGCCGCGATGATCGGTGTCCTCGCGCCAGAAGGCCTTTGCGTGAACACCTGCCCCAACTACACCTTTCCCTACGAGCCGCACTACTCGATCCCGCTGATACCGTTTGCGCCTCGGCTAAGCCGGCGCGTCTTCGCCAACAAGATCGAAGCTGAGCCCGACGTTTGGGAGACGCTCAATTTTGTCACGAGTGCCAAAGTCAGGCGCATGGCGCGCGACAACGGAGCCGTCGTCACGTTCCAGCCGGGTACGCTCTATGATGCCGTATCGAGGCTGGGCACCGATGAAGCGTTTGCCCGGCGACACCGCAGCGGGATCGTCATGGCCATCTATAGAGCGCTTTCGGCCACCGGCCTTCTGGGTTTGCTGAAGTTCGCCCCGGCGCGCCTGGTCACGCCCATGGTGTTCACATTCCGCCACCGGTGATCGCTGCCGGATTGCCGTTGGCGCTTCTTCAGGCGGCAATCAGCCAAACGCCGACAATGATCAGGGCACATCCGGCATACTGGTAGCCACTGAATTGCTCGCCCAGGAACGCATAGCTTCCAGCCATGACCATGGGATAGCTCAGTGATGCAAAGGTGAAGGCGACGCCGAGCGACATGCGGGATACTGCAAAATACCACAGATAGGCAGCTGTCAGCAAAGCGATGCCGGCAAGCCAGAGCCACGGATCGCGCAGCGCACCGGAAAAAAATGCAGGGAGCGCAGCGCCTGAAGAAGGCAATTCACCATGCACGGCGGACAGCCGGAGCTTGATGACGATTTGCACGCCGGAAATCAAAAACACGGCGATG
The DNA here is from genome assembly GCF_003149475.2 of Oceaniradius stylonematis. Lineage (GTDB taxonomy): Bacteria > Pseudomonadota > Alphaproteobacteria > Rhizobiales > Rhizobiaceae > Roseitalea > Roseitalea stylonematis. The sequence continues at coordinate 432,027 of NZ_QFWV02000007.1, read as the reverse complement.
ATCAGGATGAGGTAATTCATCATCGGCCGCAGGGCAGCTGTTGCATTGCGCTGATCACCTAGCCTTGCCCACCCAGGTACAGTCTCTGCTCCGGCGGCACATAGTACTCATCCAGATCGACCGGCACGCGCACCCGGTAGCCCAGACGCTTGAGAGCCCGCTCGTCCAGTGTCTCCAGCAAGCCCTCTCCGAGCAGCCGCGGATAATCGAAACGCTGGCGCATGTAGGATCGACAGACATTCATCGTAAAGGCGTGGCGATAGCGATCGGTTTTGTTCTGGCCACCCATGTGCCATGTCCGCGCATTGAACAGGATGGCGTCTCCGGCACGCGGCAGCGGCCGCGCGGCGTTGTCGAAGAACTCGGCATCGTCCGGCGGATCGGTCCGTTCGAATGATCGCGGCAGAAAATAGGTCGCGCCGTTCTCCCGGGTGAAATCATCGAACGCGATGAGAAACCCGATATTGGTCGGGTAGCCCGGGATCACCCTGGGACAATCCACATGTATCCGCCCCGAGTAGTTCGTGCCGTGGGGCGGCATGCTCGAACTCGTGCAGGCGTACAAGATGCAATGTTCGTCGAGGGCGGCTTCGAGGAAGCCGTTGATGCGGTCATTGGAGAAGATCTCGAGAAACACCGGATCATGCACCATCGGATTGTGAACCATGCCGGCATCGATGTAATGCGGGTTGTCCCCCCAGGCCCGGTCCTGAGCCGCNGCCTTCGCGAAAATACTCTTCCATCTTCGGCGGCAGGTCTTCAATCGTCACTTCGGGCTTCCTTCTTCAGAACGAACCAAACGTATTTGAACAGATCGAGCGAATACGGCAGACTTTCTTGAAGATAGCGGTCGATGATGGCGGCGTCCTCGACCGATTGCTGGTGCAGGACCTTGGCGTTGCCCAAGAACCAGTCAAACCGGATATCGCAGCCTGCAAACCCGTTGGCCAACGCCACTTCCTTGAAGGCAAACGGATCGACACCCCGGGCCTCCTTTGCCGGTTCCGCCTTCCGGAACGTGGTGGCGTCGACACCGTACTTCTCCTCGATCCGTTTGTCGTTTTCGGTCACCATGTCGAACTCGCGCCGCGCGAACGCCGACAACTCGAACTGAGGATGCAAAGTGGCATCACCAATCCGGGTCCAGTAGAACCTGTTGGGCACCAGATCGATGTAGAGAGCGCCGCCCGGGCGCAGCACTCTGGCGGCCTCTGCAACCATCTTCGAAGTGTCTTCGAGATGGTCGAGAAACGAATAGGCGGAGGCTGCATCGAACGAACCGTCGTCGAATGGCAACTGTTCAACCTGACCCTGATGAATCGTAATGTCGTGGCCGTCGGCGTCGACCTGCGACAGCATGGCCGGAGTGATATCGATTCCGTGAATCTCGTTGAAGTATGGACGTGCGAGATCGATGATGAAGCCCGTTCCGCAGCCGAGATCGAGGAGTCTGTCGCCGCCGGTCATCGCCTGTAGCTCGGCCAAACGCTTCGAGACTTTGGCCTTGTTCTCCGGCCTGAAATGCGGCTCGTCAGTATTGTAGGTTTCGGCGAGTGCACTGTGCACGGCAATGTTCGCGTCAATCACGTCGGACATGAAGGTCCCCTTTGGATTGGATATCGACCGGCGCGCAGGCCGTGCTCTGCTTGCGTTCGGCGATCAGATAAAGAGGTCTGTCGAGACTCTCGTCGAGTAGGCGATGCAGGTAAAGGCCAACTATTCCAATGCCGAAAAAAAGCATCGAGAAAAGCAAAAGTATGACAACCATAAGCAACGAAATGCCGGGTGGAAGTTGGTTACCCATGATCAGATACTGAATGATGATCGAGGCCGAGTATGCGGTTGTCGCAAGGAACGAGATACCGCTGGCTACCATGAAGAAGACGGCCGGCAGGTTCGTGTATCCTACGAGATAATCCATCGCCAAGCGCACCCGCTTGGCCAGATTGTAGTTTGAGTTTATCCCCTTTCGGTCGGGCATTTCCACCTCAATGGTCGTTGATGGAAAACCCATTCCGACCATCAGCGGACCGTAGACCGGTCTGCGCTCGCGGTATCTTAGGATTGCGTCGAGCACTTTTCGGCTGAACCCGCGCATTGTTGCGATGTTGGGTGTATGGTCGGCCTTGGCGATCGATGCCACGGCGCGGTGGAAAAGCCGGGACGTCCGCCGGGCGTTGCGTTTGTTCTTGTCCGGATAGGCGGTGTAACAGATGTCGACCGGTCCCCGAAGCTCGCGGTGGATGACTGGAATCATCGCCGGATCGTCTTCAAGGTCGGCGTCCATCATGATGACGTATCGGCCAGTCGCTTCGGCAAATCCCGCCTTCAATGCGGCTTGCTGGCCGAAATTGCGCGACAGGCGCAGCGCGCGGACATGGGGACTCTCCGAGCCTGCAACGATCGGCCAGCTGTCGTCCCTGCTGCCGTCATCGACCAGAATGATCTCGGAGGCACCATCGACGTCATTGCATGCCGCCGACACGCGTGCAATCAGCTCCTCGAGTGTTCCAGCATTGTTGTAGACTGGAATAACGATGCTCAGTTCGATATCAGGACAGGTGTCACCTTGGGCTGTAGCGTGACGCCTGAATGAGTCTGACATAGCCGAGGCACACGGATGGGGACGCTAAGACCATTGGAAGTGGGCGACCTCGTAACACTGAATTCATGGCGTGGCAATCGGGCGCTCCGAAACGACACGCACGGTTTCCGTTTTCCCGTCAGCATGGAAATGGATCGCGCCTGGTATGACGCCAACGTCGTCAAAGCACCGCCGACCAAGGCGTTGTTTGCAATCCAGAATGACGCTGGCGGCCTGGCGGGCATTGCCCAACTCGATCGGATCGATCCGATCCACCGCCATGCCGCGCTCGGCATCTACATTGGCAATCCGCAAGAGCGCGGCAAGGGATTGGGCAAATCCGCGATGAACGAGATCTTGAAATTCGGATTTGACGATCTGAACCTGCGCAAGATCTATGTTCACGTCAACAAGTCGAACGCTGACGCGTGCCGCCTCTACGAGAAGCTCGGCTTTGTCAAAGAAGGCGACATGAGGAGCCATTACTTCATCGACGGCCGCTGGGACGACGTTCTCATCATGGCCATGTTCAAACAGGATCACGCGATGTGAGCTTTCAGGCTCGATCGCGTTCGCTTTTGTGGCTGCCTGGGCTTTGGTGTCGATGGCAGCAATTGTGAAAAAAGCGATCCCCCAAAAGTTGCCGCAGTTGCCATCGCTCCTGGCGCGATGGACCCAGCCTGCCAGCACATTTTACCGTGTGCCGGCCTTGCTATGGGTGAACCGAGCGACGCCGCGCATCCACCAACCACAGGACGAACGCAAAGACAGCGGCATATGAAAGCGTCAGCAATGTCACCAAGAGCGCCATGGCTCCAAGCCAGTCGAGGCCGGCAAGGCGGGCAGCCGGGAGCGAGGCAACCAGGACAACAAGGTGCAGGCCCGAGGCCGCCAGCTTCAGGCGCATCCGGTCGAGGACGAGGATCAGCCGGTTGGTGACAAGAGACAGGAACTGCACGTAGTAGAGCGGCGCAAAGATGAGCGCGACAAGGCCGGCCTGGCGCCAGGCGGTTCCGAAGACCGCCCCGGCGATCTGCTCTCCATAGAACCAGAGCACGGCCATCAGAACGGCAAGCAATGGCAGGGTGGCCAGCACCAGGCCGGACGTCAGCGTCAGGACGCGGCGCGGATTGACCCTGATCATGTCCCCGGCGTGGCGGTGAACGAGCTGCCCCAGCGATTGGTTCACGATGGTCAACGGCGCAGAGCCAAGGCGCTGTATGAGCGCCACGAAGCCGCCAACATCCGGACCGTAGGCGATCGCGAAAAACGGCGCCGGCAACCAGACAAGTGCCACCTCGATGGACACGGCAGGGGTCACGTAGAACGGATAGCGCCGGTTCCGGGACAGGTGGGCCACGATCCGGCGGGGCGCTGACGTGATGCGGCGCAGCGCCGCCCTCGCCGTCCCCGCCTCGGCGGTCAGCCAGCCCGCCACGCGCCCCAGCCACTCGCCCGCGATCAGGCCGCCAAGGCCACCGAACCAGAAGCCGAAGCCGACCTGCAGCAGGCTGCGCCCCGCCAAACCCGCGAAGGTGGCGCGGGCGGCGCGATTGTTGCGGTCCGTGCGTATTGCCCAGTTCGTCGCCGTCAGTTGCAGAACCGTTGTCAAACAGACGGCCAACGCCGCGCAGACCGCCCAAATGGGAAGCTGACCGAACGGAGCCGATCCGCCAATGAAGATGGCAGCGGGCAAGGCGATGGCGGTGGCGAACAATGCCGCCGCAAGTCCGCCGGTGGCAAAGCGGAGGCTCTCGCTGCGGCGGTCGGCACCAAGAATCCCCAGCTCCAGACTGAGCGTCGCGAAGATCGAGAAGATGGCGACGATTGCGCTGAACACGCCGAAAAGACCAAAGAGCTCAGGGGAATAAAGCCGAGTGAGGATCGGTGATAGTGCGAGCGTCAGCGCATATCCCCCCGCCGACCCACCTCCCAATGCCAAAAGCCCGCGAACGGCACTGGGAGGCCTCTTCGTGCTCAAACGCTCATCCCCATGGCATTGTGAATATCCGTCGCGATCAACCGGCAAGACCGCTAACAGACTGTCCGCCCCATGCCAACGGGCGATCGAGGGTGCTGCCAAGCTGGCCGGGCGATGCGCAGCGCCAGGCGTTCACCGCATGTCGCGACTTCAATGGAGGCGGACCATAGCCAGATAGTGCCTTGTCATTACAACAACCGATTTGGGTACAACGTTCAGGGGCGTTGTTTGGGAATGCCGCCAGGCAGTACGCAGCGCAAATCACTTGTCATCAGCGACCACAGATCGCGCCGAGCCGCGCGCGGCTGGGCCCGTGCAAAGACCAGCATACCCATAAAGAAACCGATAGGCCATGCGAAGAGAAGATCAACTGCATCGAACGCGGTAGCGAAACGGCAGATCGTTAGAGCGAAGCCATGAAAGTGTTCACTTCACTTCCGTACGGTCATTCAGGAATGCGACCGCAGCCGCCAGCACGAATATGTACCTGATATCAAACAAGTTGCCCCCCGTCATTGCACTCATTAGCAGCGACAAAGCCAAAGCCAATAGCACAGCCACCGCGTGAGCCGAGAAGGCGGCTCGCACATAGGTGCCCGCGGCGACGGCAAACGCCAAAGCCAGCGCCAGCAACCCTGCGAGGCCATACATCGCAGCGTACTCAAACAGAACGTTGTGCGCGTATGTATATGTTTCGACACGGGGATTGCCGTCGCCGGCATAGAACAGTGTAAGCCGATACCCTTCCCGTCCAACTCCAACCACGGGGTTGGACCGGAAAAGCTCGAGAGAGTAGAGCCACATCCGCAAACGCTGTGTCGAGTCTGTGAGCACAACCTCGTCTGAAACGCAAAACTCATACTTTACGGCGTCTTTGCAAAGAGCTTCAGCGATGTCCTGCATCTGTTGCTCTGCCAACGGTATAGCGTTGTCGATCGCGTCTTCCCGATGAACTCCAACGACCGCAGTTGATTGCGCGAAATGTGACATGCGGTTGGCCAATTGCTCGGTTCCACCCATCAACTTCACCGCGACGGCACCGGCAAGCACGAGAACGACCGCCAAGAATGAATGCAGGAACTTGCGCTGGTACACGATCAATCCGAACGAGAGAATCAGAAGCAGTCCTGCCGCCAAGATGCCCATCTTGAGCGAATTGGAGAATGTGGCGAAGGAACAGACAAAAAGCAGGACAAAGGCGATCGTCAGATACCGCCCTCTCAGGATCAAGAACATCACAGCGGCCACCGCGACCAGAGATATTCGCGCGGTCGATATGTTGGTGACGAGCACAGCTCCATAGGCGACGCGGGCAAGGTAGTCGCCAGCCAAGACCCCCGCACCGACCAGCGCGGTCAGAAGCATGAAGTCTTCGAGATCCCGCATCTGCCGGATAGCCAGGAAGGCAAGATAGGAGAGCGCCACGATGAACACTGAGTCAGCTACCGCATCATCGGCCCACCAATCGCCATGAACCGCGCTTAACGCGAACGTGACGGCAGAAAGACCCAACACAGCCCAAACGACGGCTGGAGCGCGGGCCGGAGCCACTTCAAGACCTTGTCCGTGCCTGACCATCAGCAGCATCGCCGCAACCGCCAGAAAGAGGTGTTTGAGGTCGATATCTGCCGGAGACGCTGGAAAAAACCGTTGCAGACCAGCCTGTCCAACCAACATGGCAAGCGTGATAAACAGCAATGTGGCTAGCCGAAGCACCTCGCCGCGCCTCGAAACGATTCCAGAAAAGCTCGTCTCAGCCAATTCCTTCTCCAGCGCTCGATCGAAGCCGAAACGATCAGTCAGGCCGTGTATGCCGCACAACTGCGACGTCCGAGCCGGTTGCCAGCAACGCTTCGGCGGAAACGCACACTAATTTGCCTCCGGCTTCTTCAGTTCGAAGGTGAAGATCCAGGCCATCAGTTGCACGCCGGGAACCCGCACCAGAATGTCGTCGGCCTTGTGCAGCAGCGGCGCCAGAGGCCCGGCCTTGGCAGCGGCGATACCCAGAATGTGCCAGTAGCGAACCTCGCCGAGATCGAAGAAGCGCTTGGCAAAGCGCACGTCGGCGAGCGACAGGATGTGCGCCTTTTCCCACTCCGTCCGCATGTCCGGCGTCATCATGCGGTAAAGCTTGATGGCCGGATTGTAGTCGAGGGCCTCGACCGCCAGAATGCGGCCGCCCGGCTTGAGGATACGGCGCATCTCCGGGAAGGCGAACGACAGGTCGAGGTGATGCAGCATGCCCGAGCAGATGATCGTGTCGACGCTTTCGTCGGGCAGCTTGGTGTTCTCGCAATCGGCCTGAAAGAACTCGGTCGTTTCGGCCACGCCGGCCTCGGCCGCATCCTGCGTTGCGTTGGCTACCGAGACCGGGCTGATATCGAGACCCAGAGCCAATTCGGCCCCTGCCTTGGCCGCGGCTATGGCGTTGGCGCCATTGCCGCAGGCATAGTCGAGAAAGACCTTTCCCTTGGCATGTTTGGCGATCCAGTCGGCCGTGTATTGGCGCGATGACGCCGTGGCGACATAATACTTCCGGTTTCCGTAGAACTTTTCGTACGTATCGCTGCCTTCCTGGATGTCGTTCTGACGATCCCGGTCGCGATCGTGGAACTCGAGCTCCTTGCGCTTGCGGTCCTCCAGCGAGTCGATCCATTCGCTGTTGGTGATCGTCCGGATCTCGTCGATCTTGGAACGCAGCGTAACCACGCTTTCTTGGTAGCTCGCACTCATTGCAATCCCTGGGGTCGGTTTGCGGGGATGGACAGCTTGGCCGAAGGCTTCTTCCGGACGGTCTGTATCGCCGATCAGAACCCATGTCAAAAGGGATCAACGAGCATCCGTGGCCGCACCTGGACTTCCCACAGGACAGGTGTCAGAGCCTTCTCCGGTACCCGTCGCCCACCCCGCGGAAATGCCGCAACGTAAGGTCCGCCGAGCCGATGAAACTGCCCGGACTTCGTATAGGACCTCGGCGGCTTGATCGGCTCAGTTCAGGAGAGCGGCGCGGCGGGAACCAGCGGTCGGTCGCGGCGCGACACCGCGATCACCTCCTGGTCGACACCGAGGCGGCGCAACTCGCGCTCGACGCCCTTCAGCGCGGCGGGTTTGTCGATGATGGCGACGATTGTCAGCCAGATCAGTTTGATGTCCAGAAGGACATTGACATGTTCCGCATAGATCAGGCCGAGCCGGCCCTTCCAAGGGCGGATCAGCTTGTCATAGGCCGCGTCGGGGTCGTCAGCATCCTTGATGATCTCGCCCTCATCGGAAAAGACGATGGATGCGAAGTCGGTGATGCCGGGACGCACCGCCAAGAGGCCCCGCTCGCGCTCGGTGTAGCCTTCGACCGCCTTGACGGTGTTCGGCCGCGGGCCGACCAGGCTCATGTCACCCTTGAGCACGTTCCAGAGCTGCGTGAACTCGTCTATCTTCCAGCGACGGATGAAATGGCCAAGCGGCGTGATGCGGGTGTCGGCGGCGCCCGTCGATTCCACGCCGGTCTTGTCCGCGTGGACGACCATCGACCGGAGCTTGTTCATCTTGAACGTCCCGCCGTTCCTCGCCGCGCGCACCCCCTGATAGATAGGCGAGTGCCCGTCCTGTCGCCAAACCAGGAACATCAGGACAAGCAACACGGGGCTCAGAAGCACCAGCCCGGCCAGCGAAGCCACTACATCGAACAGACGCTTCACCGAAGCGGGCCCCTCAAAGTGCACTGCGCACGGTTGCCGCGATTGCCGCTGCGTCCATGCCGTAGACTGTGCGCAGATAGGCCTGATCGCCGACCACGGTCGGGTATTCGTCGGTCAGGCCGATGCGCCGGAAGAAGCCGGGATGCACGCCGCCTTCGAGAAGCGTTTCGGCAACGGTGCCGCCAAGCCCGCCAAGGACCGTGTGCTCCTCGACCGTGACGATACCGCCGGTATCCCGCGCGGCGGAAAGGACCGCATCGGCGTCGAACGGCTTGAGGCTGGAGACAGACAGGACACGCGCCTGCACACCCTTCTGCGCAAGTTCGTCGGCCGCGGCGATGCATTCCTTCAAGATCGCGCCGATCGATATGAGGGTTACGTCGCTGCCGTCGCGCACGAGGCGCGCCTTGCCAAGCCGGGCAACCTCGCCGTCCCGTCGGCCCACGCCGCCCTGCCCCTTGTCGAGCCGCAAGTAGGTCGGGCCCGGTGCCGCGGCCAGTTCCGCCGTCAGATCCTCTGTCTCCCAGGTCTCGGACGGCGCGACGACACGCATGTTGGGAATGGCGCGCAGTATGGCCAGATCCTCGGTCGCAAAGTGCGACATGCCCAATTGGCCGTAGGAGAAGCCGCCGCCGACCGAGACGACGGTGACGGGAGCGTCATGATAGCAGACGTCATTGCGAAGCTGCTCGAGGCAGCGCAGCGTCGTGAAATTGGCGATCGAATAGGTGTAGGCTTTCCAGCCGCTCATAGCCATGCCCGCGGCGATCGCCGTCATGTTCTGCTCGGCCACGCCGGCATTGACGTATTGCGAAGGCAGGTCCTCGGCGAATTTCGTCAGAACGCCGAACCCCAGATCACCGGTGATCAGAACCACGCGGGGATCGTTTCGTGCAAGGTCGGTGAGCTTTGCGATGAAGGCATCACGCATCACGCACCTCCGGGTCGCACGCCGCCAGTTCGGCGCGTGCGGCCTCCAGTTCGTCTCCCTGTGCTGTACGGTAGTGCCACAGAACCGTGTTCTCCATGAAGGACACGCCCTTGCCCTTCGTGGTGTGCGCAATCACGACCGTCGGGCGGTTCTCATCGTCCGGAAGCGTCTTCAAAGCCCCTTCCAGGGCAGCAGTATCGTGCCCGTCCACCTCGTGAACGGTCCAGCCGAAAGCACGCCATTTGTCGGCAAACGGCTCCAGCGCCAATGTCTCCGCCACGGGGGCCAGGCTCTGGATCTTGTTGTAGTCAATGACGGCAATGAGGTTCGACAGACGATGGTGTCCGGCAAACATGGCGGCTTCCCAGACCGAGCCCTCATCGCACTCGCCGTCGCTCATGACCACGAAAGCGCGCCAGTCCTGATGCGCACGCTTTGCCGCAAGCGCCATGCCGGTTGCCACACCCAGACCGTGACCCAGAGACCCTGTCGACAGGTCAACGCCCGGCACGCCCTTGTGGCTGACATGGCCAGAGAAGATCGAGCCGTTCTGGTAGTGATCCTTCAGCTTCTCGGTCTCAAAGAAGCCCCGCTCCGCCAGCACCGCATAGATACCCGCCCCGCCATGCCCCTTTGAAAGGATGACCCGGTCGCGCTCCGGATCGTCCGGCGCGCCGGGATCGACATTCAGGATGCGGGCGTAGAGAACGGCGAGAATTTCGGCCATCGAGAGGACCGAACCGATATGGCTGCTCTTGCCGCGACTCGTCATCTCCAACGCGTGCTTCCGGATGCGATGGGCGAGGATCACCGGATCGGCTGACGGGTCGTTTCTGAGCGTCATCAATCGAGCACCGCGAAACCGATATAGGGATCGAAATCAAGCCGCTCGATGCGCAGGCGCCGCTTTGCCAGGGTCTCGAGCATGGCCAGCGTTTCGCCCGGCCACAGAGGATTGTCGAGCTCGTCGAACGCAAGCACCGCTCCGGCCGGCATGCGCGGCAAGAACGTCTCCAATGCGATCCTGGTCGGCTCGTAAATGTCAAAGTCCAAGAACAGAAGACTGACGACGAGATGGGGATTGTCCTCGACGAACTGCGGCATCGTCTGGGTCGCGTCGCCCTTGACCAGTTGCACCTTGTTGACGTGCCCGAGAAACCGGGTGGAGTCGTAGATCTCAACGAGTTCGTTGAGCTCCTCATAGGAATCGGCGGCGAGGTCGCCGGTTTTCACGTGCGAAGACGCTGCCGACATGTCGGCTTCCGACAGGCCCGGGAAGCCCTCGAAGGTGTCGAAACCATAAATCCGCCGCGTCAGATTGACCGGCTCGAGGATCGAGGAGAGCTTGGCCCATGTCATGACGCCGAAGCCGTGGTTCACACCGCATTCGATCACCGAACCCTTGACGTTGATGACACGCTTGAAAATCTCGTAGAGCGCCAGAAACCGCGTAATGTTCTGACGGCGCACATATTTCGGGAAGTTCTCCATCTTGGTTTCCCAAGTGGTGGGGTTCTTGTCGAAACACGCGCGGTTGCGTGGGGCTTCTTCACGTTCCGCGCTCGTGCGCAGGCCGCCTGAGACGCCAATCTGATCCGAAGTCATGATTATCCCCGATAGAACGCGATGACGGAGTCGCAGATATGATGCACATCGTCATCCTTGAGGAGATGGTGCATCGGCAAGAGCATGTATCGTGCCGACATCTGCTCTGCGTAAGGTGCGTTTGATCGAAGCCCGAGCTGCTCGAACTGGTGGATCATGTGACCGCCCCACTGCATGATCGTGCCGATGCCGCGCGCCGCGAGGTGTTCACGAAGCGCGTCGCGGTTCTCGGCCTCGATCTCGTAATTCTGGAAGATGTCGTAGCGCAGATTGTCGCTGTCGGGCGCCGGCGGCAAGAGCAAGGCATCGATAGCGCCGAGGCGATCCTGATAGATGCGGGCAATATCGCGCCGGCGTTCCAAGTCACGCTTGTAGTACTGGAACTTGACCAGCATGACCGCCGCCTGGACGTTGTCGAGGCGGCAGTTGTAGCCGAAGCGGGTCACTTTGCCGGAAACCGGGTCGCGGCCGTGATCACGGTACTGACGAAGGATCTCGGCCTTTTCGTCATCGTCGACGATGATCGCGCCACCATCGCCGAAGCAACCGAGAACCTTTGCCGGGAAGAACGAGAAGCTGCCCGCAACGCCGAACGTGCCAGCCACGCGGCCGCGATAGGTAGCGCCCAGCGCCTGGCATGAGTCCTCGACAATCTCCAGTCCATGCTTTTCGGCGAAGGCGGCTACCGCATCCATATCGCAGGTTCGGCCGTTAAGTTGGACCGGCATGATCGCCTTGGTGCGTGGCGTCACCAGCGATTCGGCGCTGGCCACGTCGATCATGTGATCGGGTCCGCAGTCACAAAGCACCGGCGTCGCGCCGCAATGGTTGACAGCGGCCGCCGTCGCGATGAACGTATGCGAGGGCAAAATGACCTCGTCGCCGGGGCCGACGCCTGCCAGCTTGAGCGCCAGCGTCAGCGCAATCGTGCCGTCGGCAACGCCGAGCACATGCTTGACGCCGATGAACCGGGCCAAGGCTTCCTCGAAATGGGTGAGGTCTTTTTGCATGATGTATGCGCCGCGGCCGAGCACGTCATGGATCGTCTCCATGAACTCGGTCTCATGCTCGGCGAAAAGACCCGGATAGTCGAAAAAGGGCACTCTCCGATTGGCGGCGGCCGTGATCGAAGTTCCGCTGGATTGCGAGGACATGGAAAACCTCAATAGAAGCGTTGCTGCGGCGTCGGCGAAACGTGACCTGGCGGACTGAAGCGGCACCGTCCGTGAATCGGCGCCACTGGCCAAGCCTCGTTTAGCTGCGGTGCGGTATCAAGCACCATCGCCCGAATTGCAAGAGCCCTCGCGCGGTCCAGCGCCACAGCCCTCAGATTTCGGAAAGCCGCGCCGCGCAATAGATAACCTTGTGGCGTCGGTCAGGTTCGTCAGAGTTGACAGCCGCCGGCGCCTGATAGTCGTGCGGCGTGTCGAGGATCGAGCCCGGCATCTCGGTCATCGAGCCAAAAAAGAGCTTCTTGAGCCAAACCTTGCCGGCCATGGAGCCGGGGATCAGGTTCAGGCGCGAGGCGACGAGCTTCACGGGTCGCAGCACGCGCTGCCGAAGCGAGACCTTGGTCGTGTCGAGATAACCCCAAAGCGATGGATCGAAGCCATGCTTTTGGCAAAGTTCGCCCAGTTCCACTGCGCCGAAATAGCGTGTCGAGTGGGGGCTCGGGGTGAAATCGTAGAGGTCCTTGTTGGCCGTCACGATCAACAGCCAACCGCCCGGGCGCAGCACACGGCCGACCTCCTGCATGAACGCATCGGCGTCCGGCAGATAGTAGATGGCTTCGAACAGCAGCAGCGCGTCGAGCGATCGGTCCGGATAGGGCATGGAGGCGGCATCGAACACTTCAAGTTCATAATTGTCGCCGTAGACCTGCCGGGCCCGGTCGAGCACCTCCGGCGAGAGATCGCCTCCCCTCACCGACTTCGCCACCGTTGCCAGATAGCCCAGCCCAGGCCCGGCTCCACAGGCGACCTCTGCAATGTCGCCACCCTCGACGAAGGGACGCGCCCAGTAGTAGCGGTGGCAGGTGCGCAACAGCTGTTCGGCCGACACTTTCTGGCCGGCCATCTCGGTGACGGAGACGAACTGCTCGGTTCCCATCGCTTCCCTCACACGGCCACTGCGCCATCTTGGCCGGGCGTGATGGCCGCCAATTCCTCGAGATAATCGCAGAACTGGGCGTAGATCACATCCGGATCGAACATGTCCATGTAGACATCCCGCGCGTCATCTTTCAGCGAACGCAGCCGCTCCTTGTCGGCGACGGCTGTCTCGATGGCGCGCGCAACGCTGTCCGGATTGCCTACCTCGTAAGGGATGCCAAGCCCGGTGCGCTCCAGAAGGTCGCCCGTCAGCCCATCAAGACCGGTCATGATCGGCAATCCCGCGGCCAGGTATTCTCCGACCTTGTTGACGAAATGGCGGCGGAAATCCGGTGTGCGGGCATACGGCAGGACGCCGAACGTCGAGCGGTTCATCAGCGTCCTCAGATCGGCCGCGCCGCGCCATCCGGCGAAATGGGCATGCTCCATGCGGGCCGTCCGCGAACGGATGTGGTCCTCAAGGTCACCCTTGCCACAGATGACCATCCGAAACTGCTTTCGCGTCGGTTCATCGACGCGCGACAGCCCCTCGATGAAGGCGGGAATATCGAGACGCCTGCTGAAGGTTCCCGGATAGCAGGCGACCACCATGTCGTCGTCGCGCGGCCCGATCAGTTCATCCCAACCACTGTCAGCCTGCTGCATCGCCTCCGATGACGGCAGTGCTCCGGGAACGGCAAGATGAAACGCGCGGTCCAGCGGACCGGCAGGCCGGCCGGCGGCATCGACGCCCCAGGCGACGAAAGCGCTCGTCACGCCCGTCACGGCCGTGGCGCGCGACAGTGAGCTGCGCTTCAGGCGGCGCCACCAGGCCATCGCGGGCCAGCCGGCCAACGCCTTCACGCCGGACAGGTGGTCCTCGAAAATATCCGGCCACAGGTCGCGGCAATCGAGCGCGAAAGGAATGCCGCGAGGGACGGCGAAATCGGCGACAGCCGCGCAAAGCTCCAGTGTCGGCAGGCCGCTGAGAATGACGTCCGGCCTGGGCAAGCCGGGGGCGATGCGCGCGAATTCGCGCGCATTTGCCATCTGGCTCAGCACGCGATCACCGGAGATATTGCGGTTGTAGGGCCGGCCGGCCAGATATTGGATCGTATAGCCGTCCCGCGACTTCTGGACGGTGCTCTTGTCGAAACGCTGCACCTTTTGCTGGTGATTGAAGGTCGCGTTCCAGAACGTGACGTCGTGCCCGCGCTCGGTGAGTTGGCGCGCCAGAAGCGCCGTGCGGAGCAGGCGCGGCGGCCCGGGATCATCGGGCATCTCCTCGCCGGTCTGCACCAGCCAGATCCTGAGCGAACCGGTCATCGGTCAGGCCAAAACCACGTTGGAACGGTCGATGATGTCCTTGGTCGCGTTGCGGGTGTCGATTACCAGATCCATGGACGCGACAATGCCAGCATAGTCCACATTGCTGTGGTCGGTGCAAATCAGGCCGGCGTCGTAGCTTTGCAGAACCGCCGGATCGAAGTTGACGCTTCTGCGGCCCGCCAACTCCATGTGCTCGCGCGTCATCGGGACCTCGGGAACGAAAGGATCGTGGAAATCGACTTTTGCTCCCCGTTCCTCCAGCAGCTTGATGAGCGTGAATGCGGGGCTCTCGCGGACATCCTCGACATTCTTCTTGTAGGCCAGGCCGAACAACAGGATTCTCGAGCCAGCCACCGCTTTCTGCTTTCGTGTGGACAAAGCCTCCACCAGGCTCTCGATCACGTGATAGGGTGCGCGCGTGTTGACCTCTCCAGCCAGTTCGATGAAGCGCGTCGAGACATCGAACTCGCGTGCCTTCCAAGTGAGGTAAAACGGATCGATCGGGATACAATGCCCGCCCAGTCCCGGCCCCGGATAGAATGGCATATAGCCAAACGGCTTCGTCTTGGCTGCCTCGATGACTTCCCAGATGTCGATGCCCATACGACCGTAGATGATCTTCAGCTCGTTCACGAGCGCAATGTTCACAGCGCGGAAAATGTTCTCCATGAGCTTGGTGGCCTCGGCCACCTCGCTCGAGCTGACCGGAACCACTTTGCGAACGATCGCTCCATAAAGCGCTGTTGCGACTTCCGTGGCTTCGGGACCGTCTCCCCCGACGATCTTCGCTATTGTCGATGTCTCGAATTGCTGGTTGCCCGGATCTTCTCGCTCCGGGGAGAAGGCGAGAAAAAAGTCCCGGCCCGACGACAGCCCGGTTTCCTCGAGAATAGGACGCACGACACCTGTCGTCGTTCCCGGATAGGTGGTTGACTCCAAAACCACGAGTTGACCGGGTCGCAAGGTGCCGGCGATCAGTCGGCTGGTTCCCTCGACATAAGAAAGATCGGGCTCACGATGCTTGTCTAGGGGTGTCGGAACGCAGATGATGACAGCATCGCATCCGCGCATGTCGTCCCATTGCGTGGTCGGTCGAAAACAGCCGGATTGACAGAACTCCATGACTTCTTCGCCGGTGACGCGACCGATCGACGATTGACCCGCTGCCAGCCTTTCAACATGCGATTCGTTGACATCGAAGCCGGTGACCCGAAAGCCGGATCGCAAAGCCGCAACAGCCAAAGGCAGGCCGACATAGCCCAGTCCGATAACCCCGACATGCACATTTCGCTCTCCGATCGCCGAGAGCCAATCCTCTACAGAGGTTCCAATGCCTTTAGGCTCGTTGTCTGACAAAGCGCTTATCCCCGGAATTCCAATCGACCGCTCCTTAGTTGAGGCAATGAGAACTCGCAAGCGATCGTAAGCCCTCGGTCTGGAAATGAAGCGATGTTCGAGAACGCACCGGCTTGCACAGACGGTATGTGCGCATTGCATCCGACCATACCGACCTCCGATGCGACCCCTCGCACGATCGCGCTGGCCGGAAAGATCTGGCACCAACGTCCCATGTTGCTTCCTGATTGGGAGCGTCTATAGAGGTCGCCCATGACCACGGCGGCCCGCCGGACCCTCCTCAGCAAAGATCGAAATGCCCTCCAACAGCACGCTCAACCGCTACTATATGATCGTCATGTATGCCGCGCTTGGCATGGGCGGCTCCGTCTTCTCGATCATGGCGGTCGGAGCCGCCGTCTTTTCAGCGGCCAAGATTTTCCTCGGACGCCTGACGATGACGCGGCAGCCCATGATACTGTCGGTGGCCGTTGCGGGACTGGCCTACTTCGGAAGTGGACTGCTGATTATTGCCGCCAATCCGGCCGACGCCGCCAACTACACTTTGGCCGTTGAACGGCTGATCTTTCTGGGTTTCTTGCCCCTTTATCTGCAGATATCTCTCATGGACCGTGAGAGCTTGCGTGACAGCCTGGAGATCGGCGCCGCGCTCGGTGCCGCGGGAGTTGCGACCTGGGCCATGGTCGAATGGGCCGTTTATCCGCTGGAGACGATCAGTTTTCGGGCCCATGGCGCCCCCGGCAATCCGGGCCCCTACGCAACGACAGCCGCCGTGCTCTTCGCCTGCTGCCTGCTCGCCTCGTTCAGAGCCGGGCGGACAAGACGCCCCCTGTTTGTTGCCGCCAGCCTGTGCGCGGCGTTCGGGCTGATCATGTCGGGCATGCGGACCGTCTATCCCGCTCTGATCGTTCTTCCGGTGCTGTTGTTCATCACCTGGCCGGAGGCGAGGCAGCGCCTGGCCAAACGGGGCGCCATGTGGGCCTTCGCAGCGTCGGCGGTCTTGCTGGTGTCTGTGGGCAGCGTCGTGCTCATGTCGCGCCTGGGACACCTTCTCACGATGGCCAACTTTTCAGGTTTTTCGCCAACAGCCGCGAACTCGATCGGCGAACGCATCGCGCTCTGGCATTGCGCAGGCCAGGCCTTGATGGAGGCTCCGCTTTTGGGCCTCGGACGCAGCGGCGCGTATCAATACATGGGCGAGTGTACGAACGCGCTGGTAGGTCAGCCAATTGTGTATTCGCACTTCCACAACGCAATCGCGACCGCCGCGGCCTTCGGCGGGCTCGTTGAGATCTCCGCCACCGTCGCACTCCTGCTTGTTCCGTTTTATTGGTGCTGGCGCTATTGGCGCGATTCCGACGCTCGCTATGCCATAGTACTGATACTATCGGTTTTGGCCATCTATGGGCTGAATGGGCTGGCGAACCTGATGCTCGGCCATGACATTCATGACATGTTGTTCGTCCATTTGATCGCTGTCGCGTGCGCTTTGCTCGCGGGCAGCAGGGCGGAAACATCTGCCAGTGGGCACTCGTAAGAGACAACTGCGATGGTCGCGCGAACCAACCTGCCGTAAGCCAATGGGCCAGAAGGGACCCAACCAATCGCTTTTGGTCAGGCCGTGCCGTCGGCAGTCGGAGCGCCCATTTTCCGCGCAGCGCTGTAACCATCGACGAATCGGACGATAATCTGCCGGACAGCTTCACGGTCACGCGACATCAAGGCGGTGTCGATCTGCCTGACCATTCCGGCGACCTCGATCTCGGAAAGCCCAATCTCATTGGCTCTCAGGATCTTCTCATGCGGCGTATGAACCAGACTGTCATCGTCGATCAGCAACTCCTCGAAGAGCTTTTCGCCCGGCCGCAAACCGGTGAAGACGATTTCGATGTCACCGTCGGGGTTGGCCTCGTCGCGCACCGTGCGGTTGGCCAGACCGATCATACGACGGGCGAGATCGACGATCTTCACCGGCGACCCCATGTCGAGCACGAACAGGTCGCCGCCCTCCGAATAGGCGCCGGCGAGCAGGACAAGACGGGCCGCTTCGGGGATTGTCATGAAGTAGCGTGTGACGTCCGCATGGGTGACGGTGACCGGACCGCCGCGGCGGATCTGCTGTTGAAAGAGCGGCACAACCGATCCCGATGAGCCCAGAACATTGCCGAAGCGGACCATCGAGAATCGCGTGACGGCACCGCGGCCCTGAACGTCCTGGACGATCAGTTCCGCCAGCCTCTTGGTCGCGCCCATGATGTTGGTGGGACGCACGGCCTTGTCGGTCGATACCAGGATGAAGCGCTCGATCCGTGCGTCACGCGCGGCCTCGGCAACGGTTCGCGTTCCAAGGACATTGTTCCGAACGCCCTCCAGTTCGTTGCTCTCGACCAGCGGGACATGCTTGTAGGCAGCCGCGTGCAGGATGATGTCGACCTTTTCGGTCTCGATCACCGCATCGACCGACGGGCGGTCGATCACCGAGCCCAGCGTCGCCACCAAAGCGATGCCCGCCTGCTCGGCGGACGGGCGCAGTGTCCGCTCGATTTCGTAAAGGGCGAACTCGCTGCGCTCGAACAGAACGATACGGCTGGGGCGACAATCGATGAGCTGCCGGCAGAGTTCCGATCCGATCGAACCGCCCGCGCCGGTCACCATCACGGAACGCCCGGCATAGGCCTTGGCCACTTCAGGAATGTCCAGATCGACTTTTTCGCGCTCGAGCAGTTCGTCGGGCGAGACCGGGCGCAGATCGTCGACCCAGCTCTTGCCCGAGACCAGATCGACATAGGAGGGTATGGACTGCACCTCGCAGGGCAGCGTCTCAAGGGTCTTGGTCAGCCTTTCCCGCTGGCCGATGGTCATGGAAGGAATGGCGATCAGGACGCGTTCGATCTGCCCGGAGCGCGCCAACTGATCGAGCTCGTCCGGGCGCCCGACCCGGACGCCACCGATTATGATGCCGTGCAGCGCGGAATTGTCATCGACAAATATGACCGGTCGCAACTCTTGGGACTGGCGCAGCGCATTGGCCAGTTGGGTTCCCGCCGCACCCGCTCCATAGATGGCCACGGGCACGCGACTGCCGACAGCACGGTTGATCTGCGTGATGACGGCAAGGACGACCATGCGGATCGCCACGGCATTGAGAAAAAACACCGCGCCAAAGATCAGCGGCACCGAACGCGGTGCCCAGAGGTCGAAAAAGTAACTGACCGAAATAGCAAGGAAAGTCAGCGTGGCCGCATAGGCGCCGATCCGCGCAACCGCATGCATGTCGAACGCATGCAGTTTCAGGCGATGGAGCCGCATCGCCCACAGGACGGCGACACCGACGACAAACGTGATCGCAAAATAGGCCGGCGACAATTGCGCATACTGATGCGGCGTCAACGTGCCGATGCGCAGCGCAAAGGCCATGTAGAGGCTGACCGGGATCAGCAGGGCGTCGGCGCCAAGGACCAGCGCCTTCTTCAGCCAGCGCGGCCAAACGGCGGGATCCGTCCATTTACTGCGATTCATTCCGGCCAAGTTCCGACCCTCCGAAGCCCCGGGGTCACCAATCACACGCTCGCCGCTGCCATCGAGAAGATGAAACAGCACGTGCGCCGACTGTTCACTTGCCGCCTCGTCGGCCCGTCATCCGCACACGGTGCCCGGGCGTTCCAGCCGGCGCCGTCTGGCCTATGACAGATTGAGCCATTTGTCCAGTTGGGAGCGCTGACACGCTTAATGCAGGCCGGTTCGAGCCACATCGAACCGCGTCTTGAGCAGTATGCCACCTTCGCTTCCGACAATTGCAGCGCCGTTGCGCGGCAATCGTCCGGCGGTCAAACGGTCCCGGGCGTGCGGGCGGCGGCCATGGCCTGGCCCAGCACCTCGCGGTCGGCGATCTGGTTCATCAGGATCAGGATCAGCCTCGCATTGATGGCGTCGCTTTCGTCCTTGCTCAGGCCCTCATGCATCGCCAGCAGCTCTGCATAAAAATCGTCGGGCGCGTCGATCGCCGGTTCGGTGTTGAGTTCGCCCATGCTCATGCCCTCCCCGTGGCGCTTGTGATGGCAGCCTTGACGGCGGCCTCGTCATAGGATGGCCAGCGGGCGGCGACATGCTGGTCCGGCCGGATCAGATAGACCGCGCCCGACGCCGAACCGAGATAACGCTCCGCCAGCGCACCGGACGGATCGTCTCTGGCCGACATCGCAACGCGATTGCTCGTGATGCCATGCATATCGATCGTTTCGGGGGCGTCAACATCGATCGTCAGAAGCGCAAATCCACCGCCCAGCCGATCCAGCAGAAAGCCGTTGCCGAGCGGCGCGTCGGGGCAAGGCGCGCCCGGACGCGACCGGTCCGGTCCACCGTCCAGCGCATCCGCACCGTTCAACGATGAGCCGTCATAGACGCATGGCACCGACAGCCGGCCTGAATTCACCAACGGTCGGGCGAAGGCGTAATGCTCGGACAGATCGAGCACCGCGTTGCGGAAGATGCGGCTCATGTCCGATTTCGGGGTGATGAAATCGGTCGAGCGGGTGGAATTGAGGATGTTCTCGTCAGCGCCGCGAATGCGCTCCTCATCATAGCTGTCGAGCAGGCTTTCAGGCGCCTTGCCGTCCATGACAAGACCCAGTTTCCAGCACAGATTGTCGGTGTCCTGAAGGCCGGAATTGGCGCCGCGCGCGCCAAAGGGCGAGACCTGGTGGGCCGCATCGCCCGCAAACAGCACCCGGCCATGGCGGAACTTTTCCATGCGGCGGCACTGGAAGGTGTAGATCGACACCCATTCCAGTTCGAACTGCGCGTCCTCGCCGAGCATCGCCTTGAGGCGCGGGATGACGTTTTCGGGCTTTTTCTCCTCCTCCTTGTCGATGTCCCAGCCCAGTTGCAGGTCGATGCGCCAGACATTGTCGGGCTGCTTGTGCAACAGCGCCGACTGGCCGCGGTTGAAGGGCGGATCGAACCAGAACCAGCGCTCGGTGGGAAAGCCCGCCTCCATCACGACGTCGGCGATCAGGAAATTGTCCTCGAAGACACGGCCGACGAAATCGAGCCCCATCATGGCGCGAATCGGGGACGCCGCGCCGTCGCAGGCGATCACCCAGTCGGCCTGCACGGTGTAGGCTCCATCGGGCGTTTCCACCTGAAGGGTAACGCGATCGGCGCCGGCATCGATCGACGCCACCTTGTTGCCGCCGCGCAATTCGATTGGGGCGCCGTCGGCTTCCAGCGCCCGCGCGCGGTCGACAAGATGTTGCTCGAAATAATATTGCTGCAGATTGATGAAGGCGGGCCGGCGGTGGCCCTCTTCGGGCAGCAGATCGAAATCATAGACCTCGCGTTCGTCATAGAAGACCCGGCCACGATTCCAGACCACCCCCTTGTCAACCATCGGTTGGCCGCAGCCGAGCCGGTCGAGGATTTCGAGCGGCCGCTTGGCATAGCAGACCGCGCGGCTGCCCCAGCTCACCTTGTCATTGTCGTCGAGCACGACGACCTGATGGCCGGCCTGTGCCAGATCGATCGCCGCTGCCAAGCCGACCGGGCCGGCGCCGACGACGATCACGGCGTGCCGCACGGGCGCGTCCGCATCCTGATCGGCGACCCGCGCATAGGGATAGAGCGGGACCTCGAATATCTTGTTCATGGCGCTGCTCCCTGCCCCGGTCAGCCCTGAAGGGCGTTCCACATGTCCTTGTCGCGCGCGGCCGTCCAGATGCGCGGCGTGTCGATGCCCTGCGCCTCATCGAAAGCGCGGGCGACGTTGAACGGCAGACAGTGCTCATAGATCGCGTAATCGGCGAACTTCGGATCGCAGGCGGCACGGCAGACGTCCCATGCCTCCTTGAGCGAGCCGCCGCGCGCGGCGACCCTGGCGACGGGATCGTATGTGGAGCGAACGAAATCGGCCGTATTGGTCAGCGCCGCATTGACCATGTCCGCGCCGACAAGCGCATCGCCCCTACCCGGCGCGATGGCGGCCAGATCGAAGGCGCGAATCTTCTCAAGGGTTTGCGGCCAGTCTTTGAAGTGGCCATCGCCGCAATAGCAGGCCGAATGAAATTCGACGATGTCGCCGGTGAACATCACATTTTCATCGGGCACATGGATGACGATGTCGCCGGCCGTATGGGCGCGCCCGAGCTTCATCAAATCGACGCGGCGATTGCCCAGATAGACCGTCATCCGGTCCGAAAAGGTCGTCGTCGGCCAGGTCAGGCCGGTGATCTCGCCATGGCCGTCGAACAGGCGCGGAAAGCGCTCGAATTCGCTGGCCCAATCCTCGGCGCCGCGCTCGGCAACCATGGCGCGGGCGGTGTCCGACATGATCACCTGCGGCGCTTCGTAGGCCGAGGCGCCGAGCACGCGCACGGCGTGATAATGGGTCAACACCAGATGGCTGATCGGCTTGTCGGTGACGGCGCGGACGCGCTCGATCACCTTGCGGGCCAGCTGCGGCGTCGCCTGCGCCTCGATCACCATGACGCTCTCGTCGCCGATGATGATGCCCGAATTCGGATCGCCCTCGGCGGTGAAGGCCCACAGGTCGCGGCCGATCTCGGAGAAGGAGATTTCTTTTTCGGTCATGTCGCCGGCGGAGGCGAATTGCTTGGTCATGGTCTACCTTTCAAGGCGTGCGGGAATGGAGGTGAAGCCGCGAAAGCGGATGCGCTGCGAGCGGACGGGCGTCCCTTCGAGCCGATAGCGCGGGAAGCGCGACAGGAAACGTTCGATGGCGATGCGGCCTTCAAGGCGCGCCACGGCCATGCCGATGCACTGATGCGGCCCGGAGGCGAACGCAAAGTGCCGGTTGGGCTTGCGGCCGATATCGAAGCGCTCCGGATCGTCAAACACGGCGGGATCGCGGTTGGCGGCGCCGATGCACAGCGTCAGGCTGCTGCCTTCGGGCAGTTGAACCCCACCGATCTCGACGGGCACAGCGGTGCGCCGGTTGCCGAGCTGGTTGGAGCTTTCAAAACGCAGCGCTTCCTCGACCGCCGACGGCACAAGGCCCGGGTCCGCCAGAAGCCGCGCCCGCTCGTCGGGAAACCGGTCGAGCAGTTCCAGCGCATTGCCGATCAGGTTGGTTGTGGTTTCATGGCCGGCATTGAGGATGAAGACGCAGTTCTGCAGCAGTTCCTCTTCGCTGAGGCGCCCGCCATCGGATTCTCCGGCCAGAAGCCGGGTCAGCATGTCGCGATCGGGGTCGCCGGGATTGGCGCGGCGCCGCGCGACCAGCGTTTCCAGATAGGCGAGGAAATCGCGCACGGCGTCTTCGCCGGCTTGAAGCTGCTCTTGCGTGAGCGCCGGCTCCAGCGCGCCCAGGATCGCCAACGACCAGTCGCGCAAGGGGCCGCGCTCGTCATGGGGGACGTCGAGCAGATTGCCGATGACTTCAACCGGGATCGCGGCGGCGAAATCCTCGATCAGGTCGACGGTGCCGCCCGTCTTCTCCATCTCATCGAGCAACCGGTCGACCAGCGCGATGACATCCGGTTCCAGCGCCTGAACGGCGCGCGGGGTGAGCGCACCGGCCAAGATGCGGCGGACGCGCGTATGCAGCGGCGGATCGTTGAAGACGAGACTCGTCGTGTGGTGGCGGAACAGATAGCCATCGCCGAACTTGGGCGCGAACTCGGCCTTCTTGTCGGATGAAAAGAGCGTCGTGTCCTTGTAGACACGCGCCAGATCGGCGTGGCGGGTCAGGAACCAGGCATTGTCGCCGATCTGCTTGACCGGCGCGTTCTCACGCAGCGCCCGATAGACCGGGAACGGATCGTCGATGAAGCCGGGCGGCGGCGGTGTCAGCGAGAAACCGGCGGCTATCGCCGTGCCGTCGCTCATTTCCGCCAAGGCCGCGCCGGGGCCGGTCATCAGCCAAGCTCCACGGTCTGGTCGATGGCGCCGAAGATGGAGTGGCCGGACGCATCCTTCATGTCGATGCGCACCGTGTCGCCATTGCCCATGAACGGTGTCCTGGGCGCGCCGTCATCGATCGTCTCGATCATCCGGATTTCGGCGATGCAGGAATAGCCCTTGCCGCCGTCCGAGACGGGCCGGCCGGGCGAGCCGTCCGGGTCCTTGTTGGAGACCGTGCCCGAGCCGATGATCGTGCCGGCGGCGAGCGCCCGTGTCTTGGCGGCGTGGGCGATCAGCGTGCCGAAGTCGAAAACCATGTCTTCCCCCGCTTCCGCCCGGCCGAACGGCTGGCCGTTCAGGTCGACCTCGAGCGGCAAATGCAGCTTTCCGTCCAGGAAGGCGTCGCCCAACTGATCGGGCGTGACGGCGCAGGGCGAAAAGGCGCTGGCGGGCTTGGACTGGAAGAAGCCGAAGCCCTTGGCCAGTTCGCCGGGGATCAGGCCGCGCAGCGACACGTCGTTGACCAGCATGACAAGGCGAATGGCGTCGAGCGCCTCGTCCCGGCTCGCACCCATCGGCACGTCGCCGGTGATCACCGCCACCTCGCCTTCCATGTCGATGCCCCACTCGGTGGCGTCGCTCGGAAAACGGATCGGCGCGCGCGGGCCGATAAAGGCGTCAGAGCCGCCCTGATACATGAGCGGATCGTGCCAGAAGCTGTCCGGCATCTCGGCGCCCCGCGCCTTGCGGACCAGTTCGACGTGATTGACGTAGGCCGAGCCGTCCGCCCATTGGTAAGCGCGCGGCAACGGACTTTCGCATTCATGCTCGTGGAAGCGCTGCACCGGCTGCCAGCCGCCGGCAATGCCTTCGGCGACCCGCTCAAGCCGCGGCGCAACCGTTGCCCAATCGTCGAGCGCGGCCTGCAGTGTGCGGGCGATGTGGCCGACATCGGAGCATTGCGTCAGATCGTCCGAGACGACGACGAGGCGCCCGTCCCGCGTGCCGTCCTTGATGGTGGCAAGTTTCATGGTGTCCCAACTTTTTTGTTTATCCTCACGCGCCGCCGAGCGCCGGCTCCAACTGGCCTGATTTCAGCATCTCGTCATGCAGCGCGATGGCGTCGATGTCGAAGCCGTTCGGCCATGCGATCGTACCCGTCTGGACAAAGGCGCGGGCGAAGAACTCCGGATCGGCGAGCGGCTTCAGCATCGGCCTGTCCTGCCCGACCATTCCGGAAAGATCGCAGATGCCTTCCCGGCCGTTCGAAAAGCGCACCTGAAGCCGATAACCGCCGACCGGATCGACAGAAAGAGTCTTGATGATATCGATCATGACGGCAACAGCCTACTTCTTGCCCGGCGTGCCGTCGAATTTCTTTTCAAGGTCGGTCCAGCAGTCGATATAGTCGTCCTGCAGGGGCGCTTCCTTGGCGGCAAATTCGGTCAGATGCTGCGGGAAGCGCGTCTCGAACATGAAGCTCATCGTGTTGTCGAGCTTTTCGGGCTTCAGGTCGGCATTGGACGCGCCTTCAAAGGCGTTCTTGTCCGGCCCGTGCGGCAGCATCATGTTGTGCAGCGACACGCCGCCCGGCACGAAGCCTTCGGGCTTGGCGTCATACTGGCCGTAAATGTTGCCCATCAGCTCGCTCATGATGTTCTTGTGGTACCAGGGCGGGCGGAACGTATCCTCCATCACCATCCACCGCTCACGGAACAGCACGAAATCGATGTTGGCGGTGCCCGGCTGGCCGGACGGCGCGGTCAGGACCGTGAAGATCGACGGATCGGGGTGGTCGAACAGGATCGCCCCGACCGGGCAATAGTTGCGCAGATCGTATTTGCAGGGAGCGTAATTGCCGTGCCAGGCCACGACATCGAGCGGCGACTGGCCGATCTGGGTGCGGTGGAACTGGCCGCACCATTTCACGGTCAGCGTCGACGGCACTTCCCGATCCTCGAACGCGGCAATCGGCGTCTTGAAGTCGCGCCGGTTGGCCATGCAATTGGCGCCGATCGGCCCCCTGCCCGGCAGCTCGAACTTCTGGCCGTAATTCTCGCAGACAAAGCCGCGCGCCGGTCCTTCCAGCACCTCGACCCGATAGACCAGGCCGCGCGGGATGATGGCGATCTCCTTGGGCTCGATGTCTATGATGCCAAGCTCGGTGCAAAAGCGCAGCCGGCCTTCCTGCGGCACGACCAGAAGCTCGGAATCGGCCGAGAAGAAATAGTCGTCCACCATCGATTGGGTGGCGAGATAGATGTGCGTTGCCATGCCGACCTGGGTGTTGACGTCGCCGGCCGTCGTCATGGTCCGCATGCCGCTGACGAATGTCAGCGCTTCGCCGCTGTGCGGCACCGGATTCCAGCGATACTGGCCAAGGCTGATCACATCGGGATCGATGTTCGGCGCCGATTTCCAATAGGGCAGATCGATCTTTTCGTAGCGGTGCGAGTGTTTGACCGACGGGCGGATGCGGTAGCACCAGGTCCGCTCGTTCTGGTGGCTTGGCGCGGTGAACGCCGTGCCGGTCAGCTGCTCGCCGTAAAGGCCGTAATTGCATTTCTGCGGCGAGTTCATGCCTTGCGGCAGCGCGCCGGGCAGCGCCTCGGTCTCGAAATCGTTGCCGAAACCGGGCATGTAGCCCTCATGGGTGCCCACGGGCGTTGCGCCCTGCTGCATGGTGCGGGTCGATGTCTGGCGGTTCATGACTGCCTCCCTGTCGTCTGCGGCCAGCCCTAATAGTTGAATTTGTAACTAACAAGCGCCAATCTGGGGGTATGACCGACCAGCCCGATTTCGACATCCGCTCCTTCCTGCCATACCTCCTGAACCAGGCGGCGGAGGAATCCAGCCTTGCCTTCCAGCACCATTACAAGCAGCGCTACGGCATGCTGCGCACCGAATGGCGGGTGCTGTTCCATCTGGGCCGGTATGGCGCCATGACCGCCAACGCGATCGGCACGCGCGCCAAGATGCACAAGACCAAGATCAGCCGGGCCGTCGCCGCGCTTGAGCAAAAGCGCTATTTGACACGCCAGAAGGTGGAAAGCGACCGGCGCCACGAAAAGCTGACGCTGACCGCGGCGGGACGCAAGGTCTATGCCGATCTGTGCGCGGTGGCGGGCACCTATGATGCGCAGTTGCTGGCGCCGTTCAGCGCCGAGGAACAGGCGCTGCTGAAGCGCGCGCTGGAACGTCTGGCCAAACTCTGACGGGCGCTAACGCACGAACTCCACCTCGATGAAGGCGACCTCGGCATCGTTGGCGTTGATGACGTCATGCTCGACGCCGGCCTCGCGGAAGTAAGGCACACCCTCGGTCAGGTCGGCCAGACGCCGCGTGCCGCCGGGCTCGTGCAGTTCGAGCTGGCCGGTGAACATCGGCACCACGACATAGTCATAAGCATGCGTGTGCCAGCCGGTGTTGGCGCCCTTTTCGCGGAACCGCCACTCGGTGACGCGGGTCCGGTCATTGTCGATCAGCACCGTGCCGATGGCGGTGCCTTGAGCGGCATCTGAACACATGGATCGTCTCCCCAGACAAAAAAGGGCCGCCGGCACGGGACCGGCGGCACGAGGTCATTTCAATGCTGGTCTTGTCGTTATGGCGCGTGTCCTCTCAGGCCAGCGTCTGACGGATGGCATCGAGCGTTTCGGCCCGTTCCCTGCGCGCCGCCAGCGCGGTGTCCATGTCGACCTTGATGAAGCGGGTCGGCGTGTGCGGCTGAAGCTGGCCGATCAGGTCCATGTCGGCGGAAATCACCGTGCCGATCATGAAATAGCCGCCGCCGGAGACCGCATCGCGGTGCAGCACGATCGGCTCGGTGCCGCTCGGCACCTGAACCGAACCGTAGGGATAGCAGGCATCGGTGATGTTGGACGGATCGGCACCGGCGCCAAACGGCTGCTCGCGCTCGACGAATTCGAGCACGCGCCCGCCCTGAAAGCGGTAACCCATCCGGTCGGCCTCATTGGCGACCTTCCAGGTGTCCTCGAAAAAGCCTTTCTGCGCCGCCTCGGTGATGCGGTGCCAGTAAAGCCCCGGCAGGACGCGCAGTTCGGCCGGCTTGCCCGGCATGCGGCGCATCTCGTCGGGCACCGACTTGCCGGCGCTGGCGCCCACAGGCTGCGCGCCAAGCGGCAGGGCGTCGCCGGGCTGGAGGCCCCTGCCCTCGACACCGCCGAGCGCGCCGATCGCATAAGTCGAGCGGCTGCCGAGCGCCGGCGGCGTATCGATGCCGCCGGAGATGGCGATATAGGCGCGCGCGCCGTTCTTCAGGAAGTCGAACGAGAGCGTCTGCCCGGCCTTGACCTCGAAGCCTGTCCATGTCGGCTGGATCTGGCCATCGAGCTTGGGCGGCAGTTCGGCGCCGGTGACAGCGACGATGGCGTCCTCGGTGAATTCGAGCTCGGGCCCGACAAAGACGGCCTCGAGAGCGGCGGCGCCCTCGTCATTGCCGACCAGCATGTTGGCCGCGCGCAGGGCGAGACGGTCCATCGCGCCGCCCATCGGGATGCCGAGATGATAATAGCCGGGCCGGCCAAGGTCCTGGATGGTGGTGGCGATGCCCGCGGAGATGACGTTAACCGGCATTGAGGGCCTCCATCAGCTTGGCGTTGGTGCCGTCGATATCGGCGTTGAAATCGTCGAGCGAGAAGGTGACCTCGGCCATGCGCGGCATGAAGGTGCCGGCTTCGACGGCCGCGACGTCGGCGTCGTATTCCTCGCGGCTGATCGGCTTCCATTTGACGATGTCGCCGGGCTTGAAGAACACCATGAAGTCCTTCAGGTACGACACCTGCTGCTGGGGATCGAAGATCGGCATAGGCGTGATCCCGAACATCTGGTAGCCGCCCGCGCCGCGCACCGAATAGATGCAGGAGAACGAGCCGCCATAGCCGACCGTCAGTTTGGGCGTGTCGGTGCGGGGGCGCAGGTATTTCGGCACCTGGATCTGCCGCTGCCGGTCGACCATCTGGTAGAGGAACGGCAGGCCGGAGACGAAGCCGACCATCGAGACGAACCAGGGCGCGCCCGAATGCGCCTTGATGAAGTCCTCGACGCTGTCATAGCCATTGATGCGCGCGGCATATTCGATGTCGGACGCGTTGGGGTCCTGATGGCGCTCGCGAAAACGCATCAGCGTCTCGTGCGTCCAGGGGTCCTGATAATAGACCGGGATTTCGACGATCCGCGTGTCGAGCTTGGCCTCGGCGCTCTCGGCGGTTGCCTCGAGCCGCTTGAGTTCGGCCATCATGTCGTCGGGATGGATCTCGTCCGGATTGAACTTGATCTGGAAGGAGGCGTTGGCCGGACAGATTTCCGTCACGCCCTTGATCTTCGCCTCGCGGACCGCGTTTGTCATGGAGAGGCTGGTAAAGAACGCCTCCAGCGACATGGCCTCATCGACCTCGACGAAGATGTGCTCATCCCCGCCAAATGTGTAACGGCAACTCATGCTGCGGCGCCTCCCCTGTCCATGATCATGTGTTGGTTTTCCTCGAGCCAAGGCTCGAGCCAGCGCGTGTGCACCGCACTGGCGCGAACGTCGTCGCTGGCGAGCAGCGCCTGAAACAGGGGCGCGGTGGTCGGCAAACCGGTCACCGACAATTCGCCCAGCGCCCGGCCGAGCCGGGCCATGGCGTGCTCGCGATCCTCGCCCCAGACGATCAGCTTGCCGAGCAGCGAATCGTAGAAGGGCGGGATCTGGTAGCCGCGATAGAGCATGTGGTCGAACCGCACGCCGGGTCCGTCCGGCAGCGTCAGTTCGGCGATCTGGCCGGGGAACGGCATGAAATTGTTGGCCGGGTCCTCGGCGTTCAGCCGCACCTCGATGGCATGGCCGCTGGCGCGCAGACCGGCCTGGGCAAGCCGCAGCTTTTCGCCGCCCGCGATGCGGATCATCTCGGCGACCAGATCGACGCCGCAGATCATCTCGGTGACCGGGTGCTCGACCTGGATGCGCGTGTTCATCTCGATGAAGTAATAGTCGCCCGTCGCATCGTCATAGAGATATTCGATCGTGCCGGCGCCCGAATAGCCGACCGATTTGGCAAGCGCGACGGCGGACGTGCACAGCCCTTCGCGCACCTCGGGCTTGAGAGCGACCGACGGCGCCTCCTCCCAGACCTTCTGGCGCCGGCGCTGCAGCGAGCATTCGCGCTCATAGCAATGGACGACATCGGTCCCGTCGCCGAGCACCTGCACCTCGATATGCCGGGCCCGCTCGATGACCTTTTCGACATAGATGCCGCCATCGCCGAACGCGGCGAGCGCCTCGGACGAGGCCTGCGGGGCGAGCGTTGCGAACTCGTCGGCGCTGTGGGCGATGCGGATGCCGCGCCCGCCGCCGCCGGCGGCCGCCTTGATCATGACCGGGAAGCCGAGATCGACGGCCAGCGCCTTGGCAGCGTCCATGTCTTCGATCACGCCATCGCTGCCCGGAACGGTCGGCACGCCGGCCTGTTGCGCCTGCCGGCGCGCGGCGGCCTTGTCGCCCATCAGCCGGATCGTGTCGCCGGAGGGTCCGACAAAGGCCATGCCGGCGGCGACGACCGCATCGGCGAAGTCGGCGTTTTCCGCGAGGAAACCATAGCCCGGGTGGATCGCGTCGGCGCCCGCCGATCTGGCGGCCTCGAGGATCGCATCGACATTGAGATAGGATTTGGCCGCCTGGGGCGGGCCGATATCGATCGCCCGGTCGGCAAGCTGCACGGCGCGGCTGTCGGCATCGGCGGCGCTGTGCACCTGCACCGTCTCGATGCCCAGTTCACGCGCCGCGCGGATGATCCGCACCGCGATCTCGCCCCTGTTGGCGATGAGAAGCCTTTTGATCGGCATCGGTCAGTCGAGCTCCGCGAGCGGCTGGCCGGCCATCACCGGCTCTTCATTGTCGAGCACGAAAGCCGTGATCGTGCCATCGGCGTCGGATTTCACCTCGTGGAACGTCTTCATCACCTCGACCAGCCCGATCGTGTCGCCCTTGGCAACCGTGTCGCCGACTTCCTTGAACGAGGGCTGGTCGGGCGCCGGCTTGCGGTAGAAGGTGCCGGGGATCGGTGAGCGGATTTCGTGTTTGGCCATGGATGTCTCCCTGGATTTTCGCGGTCAGGCCGCCTTGAGGGTTGATAGCGCGTCGCGGACGGCCTTGGCGATGGCCACCGCGTTGGGCGTGTCGGAATGGACGCAGATCGTCTCGGCGCGCACCGGCAGTCGCTTGCCGCCGACGGTGACGTTGACGCCGTCGCGCACGGCATTGATCGCGCGTTCGGCGGCGACGGACGGCTCGACCGCCTCGTGCTCGCGGGTGATGATCAGGCGTCCGTCATCGGCATAGTCGAGATCGGCGAAGAACTCGGCCTGGAACTCAAGGCCCCGCTCGCCGAACACCTCCTCATGCAGCGTGCCGGCCAGCCCCAGGATCGGTACGCCGAAGGCCTGCGCGGCATCGGCGACAGCATCGGCGATGTGCCGCTCGCGCGCGGCCATGCCATAGAGCGCGCCATGCGGCTTGATGTGGCTCAGCCCCATGCCGGCGACACGCAGAAAGCCGTTCAGGGCGCCGATCTGGTAGATGATGATGTTGGCCATCTCGCCGCGCTCGATCTTCATCTCGCGCCGGCCGAAGCCGGGCAGGTCGGGCAGCGAGACATGGGCGCCGACGCGCACATCGTGGCGCTTGGCAAGCTCGACGGTCGAGCGCATGTGGTTGGGATCGGAGCCATGGAAGCCGCAGGCGACGTTGGCCTGGGTGATGAACGGCATGATGCCTTCATCGTCGCCCATCTTGTAGAGGCCGAAGCTCTCGCCCATGTCGCAATTGATATCGACGCTCATCGGTCTCCCCCGGTCAGTCTTTCAGCGAGGCGACGTAGCGCAGGCGGATCTGGTCGGCGATGACCGCCAGGATCAGCAGCGCCCCGAGCACCACGGTCTGCAAATAGGATTCGATGCGGGCAAGGTTCATGCCGTTCTGCACAAGGCCGATGAACAGCGCGCCCAGCACGACGTTTTCAAGACGCCCCACCCCGCCGCGCAGGCTGACGCCGGCGATCACGCAGGCCGCGATCGATTCAAGCGGCATCGAGGCGCCGATATTGGCTTCGCCCGTGTCGAGGCGCGCCGTCAGCAGCATGCCCGCGATGGCGGCGAAGGCGGCGCACAGCACATAGGTGAAGAACAGCGTCGCCTTGGTGTTGATGCCTGACAGGGACGCCGCCTTCAGGTTGCCGCCGACCGCGTAGAAGTAGCGGCCATAGGGGGTCTGGTAGAGAAAGACGTAAAGCGCGACCACGAGCCCGGCCGCGACCCAGACCGGCGCGGGAATGCCCAAAAGCGTGCCGAAGCCGAACACGTCGCCGAACGCCACGGGCATGCCATAGACCGGAACGCCGCCCGTCAGATAGAGCGCGATGCCGAAGCCGACCGAGGCCATGCCGAGCGACATCATGAAGGGCGAGACGTTGAAGAAGGCAACGCCGACGCCGTTGACCACACCGATCAGCGTGCCGGCGGTGACACCGCCCAAGCACCCCAGAAGGATCGCCAGCCACACCATGTCGGGCGCCATCGCGTAAACGGACGCCATCGTCATCGCGCCGACGACCGAACTGATGGCGAGGATCGTGCCGACCGACAGGTCGAACCCGCCGGTCAAAAGCGCCAGCATCTGGCCGAGCGAAACGATCATCAGATAGACCGACTGGCGCAGTACGTTCATCAAATTGCGGCCGGTCAGGAAGTTGTCAGACATCAGCGTGAAGACGACAATGGCGATCACCAGCAGGAACGGCAGGATGCCCAGCCGCACGAACAGGCGCTTGAGCATGTCCGAGGCGCTGCGGCGCGGCGCGGTCGTCGTGGCACTGTCGGCCATCACGCGGCCTCCCGCTCGAAGAAGTGGGACAAGACGTTTTCCTCCGTCAGTTCGCTGGCCGGCAGTTCGGCCTGAACGGCGCCGCGATAGAACACATAGGCGCGGTTCGACATGTGCAGGATTTCCGGAAGGTCGGACGAGATCAGCACGACGGCGACCCCCTGTCCGGCCAGTCCGGCAATGAATTCGTAGATCGAGGCGCGCGTGCCGACATCGACGCCGACGGTCGGCTCGTCGAAGACGATCAGGTCGAAATCGCGCGTCAGCGAGCGGGCCAGCATGGCCTTTTGCTGGTTGCCGCCGGAAAAATGGTCGACGGCACGCTCGATGCGGTTGGGCGACAGGTTGAGCCGGTCGGCCAGTTCGCTGACCATCGCCACCTCGCCGGCGCGACTCAGAAACGGTCCGTTGCGCACCTGCTTTGCGTCCAGCGCGGCGAGCGACATGTTCTCGCGCACCGAGCGCATCATCATCAGCCCCTCGGTGCGGCGGTCGGCGGGCAGGTAGAGAAAGCCGCGGCGAATGTTGGCGCCGGGCGACGAGCCGCCGATCGGCTGGCCCTTGTAGGTCACGGTCCCGGCGCTGGCCGGCCGGGCGCCGAAACAGGCCTGCATGGTCTCCGACTTGCCCGAGCCGACGAGGCCGGCAAATCCGACGATCTCGCCGGCGCGGACCGTCAGCGAGACGTCGCGGACCGCATCGTCCGGCGTCGTCAGCCTGTCGACACGCAGCACTTCCTCGCCCGGCGAAAAGCTGATCTTGGGGAAGATGGCGCCGACCATGCGGCCGGTCATCAGGCGGACGAGTTCATCCTCGGATGTCGTCTTGGCGTCGACCGTATCGATGTAGCGGCCGTCGCGCAGCACGGTGATGCGGTCGCCGATGCGGCGGATTTCGGCCATGCGGTGGGTGATGTAGACGATGCCGACACCGCGCGCGGTCAATTCGCCGATCAGTTTGAAGAGCTGGTCGGTCTCGTGATTGGTCAGCGATGCGGTCGGCTCGTCGAGGATCAGCACCGACAGTTCGTCGCGGAACGCCTTGGCGATCTCGACCATCTGCTGTTCGGCGCGGGTCAGATGATCGACCGTCTGGTCGGGCGCGATGTGAAAGCCCAGCTCATCGAGGATAGTCTCGGCCTCGCGGCGCAGGCGCTTGTTGTCGAGAAAGCCGTAGCGCGCATGTTCGGCGCCCAGGAACAGGTTCTCGGCCACCGTCATTTGCGGGATCAGGGAGAATTCCTGAAAGACCGCCGAAATGCCCAGTTCGCGCGCCTCGTGCACCGAGCCCAGATGGGTCTCCTCGCCGCGCACAAGAATCGTGCCCGACGAGGGCTGGTTGGCACCGGCAAGGATCGAGATCAGCGTCGACTTGCCCGCTCCGTTCTCGCCGAACAGCACATGCACCTCGCCGGGGCGCAACTCGAAATCGACACCGTCGAGCGCCCTGACGCCCGGATAGTCCTTGGTGACGGCGCGCGTCTGGATGAGCGGGCGCGCACCTTGAGCATGCGCGCCCTCGTCGTGATGCAGGGAGGTGTTCATCACGGCGTTGCCCCGATTGCCCGCTTATTCGACGCGGAAGACCGGACGGAAACCGTCGGGTGCCAGCGTCGAGGACGGATCGAAGTCGGCATGGCTGTCCTGGGTCACCACATAGAGCGCCGGACCGACATGCTTCTCATAGTCCTCGCCTTCGAGGATGCGCACGGCCTGGTCGATGGCGATGCGGCCCTGGATCACGGTCGAGTCTGTCGGTGCCGCCAGGATCTGGCCACGACGGATGCCCTGGTCGACGCCCGGCGTGTAATAATAGGACACGATCTTGATCTGGTCGGTCAGCCCGCGCGCGCGCAGGATCGGCACCGCCGCTTCGGCGGTCACCGCCGTGCCGACGATATAGTTGAGGTCCGGATGGGCCTCCAGCGTGTCCTCGACCAGTTTGGCCTGGGCTTCCTTGCCGGTGTCGCCATATTTGGTCTCGACCAGTTCGATGGCGCTGCCCTCGATGGCGCCGGTGAAGCCGGTGTTGCCCGCTTCGACCCAGCCCGCGCCGGCGGGACCGGGGAACCAGGCCGCCTTGACCGCGTCGCTGCCCTCGGGATGCTGTTCGGCGAGGAACGCACCGGCCTTGGCACCCATTTCGCCGAACGACACCAGCGATTTGGCCGACAGTTCGGGAGACGACATGCCGTTGATGACGTCGATCACCGGAATGTCGCGGCCGCGCACTTCGCTGACGATGTTGTTGAGCCCGTCAAACGAGATCGCGCCGATCACCACGGCGTCGGCGCCGGCCGCCACGCAATCCTCGATCTGCGAGATCTGCGTGTTCAGTTCGGTATAGCCGCCCGCTTCAACGAGCTGCATCTTGACGCCCAGGCGCTTGGCCTCCTCGGAGACGCCGTAGTTCACGCCGAGCCAGTAGGCATCTTTCATGTGCGGGAACGAGACGCAGATCTCCCAGGGCTGGGAAGCCGCCTCGAGCGGCGTGTAGTCAAGGCTGGAGCGCGGGCTCGCCATGTCGAACGGCGGGTCCCAGCTTTCGACGGAATAGGGGTACCAGTCTTCGGCCGACGCAACGCCGGTCGCGGCGACGGCAATCGCTGCCGAACACAATAGGGCTGTGAGTTTGGTGCTCATCAAACGCCTCCACTTCGTTTGTCAGATGGGCGGCGCAGGGCCGCTATGGCCGTCAAACCGGGTGAGGCCGGACGGTCCCGAAACGTTAGGGGCCGGCACGGGGCATTGTAAAATACGAATGTCGGCTATCCTAAATCTGATTTTCCGATGCCTGCTTTGTTGCTGTGCAGCGATCTTAGCAAGCGCAGCAAAACCGCTTCGCGTCATCAGGTTTCGTATGAAATCCTTGTTTTATCTTGATTTTAAACATATCAGCGGACATGATCCCGATGAACCTTGCCTCCTGTAAGGGCAAGGCGTGCTCACATGGTGGGCATAGATCATCGCATCAATCGATATTGGAAATCGAAAAAATTGATCGAACCATCTCTGCGTCAAATCCGCTATTTCATCGCCGTCGCCAATGCCGGCCAGGTCTCGCGCGCGGCCAAGGATCTGAACGTGTCGCAATCTGCGGTGACGGCGGCCATCAAACAGCTCGAGGAGATTATCGGCGCCTCCCTGTTCGAGCGCCATTCTTCCGGCGTGACGCTGACCTATGAAGGCAATTTGTTTCTCGAACATGCGGTGCACATTTCAGCCGCCGTCGACGAGGCGGTGCGGCTGCCGACGCGCATGCGCGACAATGTCACCGGCACGCTGCGCCTTGCGACGACCTACACCGTGGCCGGCTATTACGCGCCGCCCTTCGTTGCGCGCTTTGCCCGCAACTTTCCCAACATCGACATCAAGATGACCGAGACGCCGCGCGGCGAGATCGAGGAAGGGCTGGTGACCGGCCAGTTCGACCTCGCCGTGATGCTGACCTCCAACATCGTCAACCAGGAGGGGATCGCCTATGACACGCTGCTGCGCTCGCGGCGGCGCCTGTGGCTGCCCGCGCAGCACCCGCTTCTGATGAACCCGTCCATCTCGCTTCAGGATGTGGCCGAGGAGCCCTACATCATGCTGACGGTGGACGAGGCGTCCAACACCGCGCAGCGCTACTGGAACCGCACGCGCTACCGCCCCAGGACCATCTTCCGCACGTCTTCGGTGGAGGCGGTGCGCTCGATGGTGGCAAACGGCATGGGCGTCACGGTCCTGTCGGACATGGTCTACCGGCCCTGGTCGCTGGACGGGCGGCGGGTGGAGGTGGTGGCGCTGGCCGACCAGGTGCCGAGCATGGATGTGGGTCTTGCCTGGGCCGCCGACGCGGAACTGGACGAAGCGGCGCGCGCCTTCATCGACTTCATGCATCTGGGCATGGATGGCGACGAGCCGGCGCGCGTGATGCCCCAACTTCGCGCAAAAGGCGAAGAAATACCTGCAACAACCTCAATTTGAATCGAAAAGATCTGGAGCAGATAGCGGGTACGTCGCACCATTCCAGCTGACGCGGTGATTTCCGCCGGATGGCGCCGGAACACACTGTCGTTTTTGACTATAGTGTAGTTTACTGCTACATAATGGGCATGATGCCGATCACCTACCAGTCGGCCGCCCGCAAGGCGCTGCGCAAAATGCCGGCCAACACGGCAAAACGTATCGTCGGCAAGATCGAAGCTTATGCCATCGACCCGGCCGCCCAGGCCAACAATGTCAAGGCTCTCAAGGGCACCGATGCGATCCGGCTGCGGGTCGGTCACTGGCGCGTGGTCATGATCGACGGCGAGGTGATCGACGTGATCAGGATCGCGCCGCGCGGATCGGCCTACACATGAGGACCATCATGGATGATATGAAAGATACCGTCACCATCCCGCGCGCCGAGTATGAGGCGCTGATCGCGGCGCGTGACGACCATGAAGACATGCAGGCCGTGGCCGACCATCTGGCCGACCCGCAAGAGGGCCTGCCGCACGAGTTGATGAAGCGGCTGATCGACGGTGAAAGTCCGCTCAGCGTTTACCGGCAATGGCGGGGCTTCAACCAGTCATCGCTGTCCAGAGCCTCCGGCGTCAACCGCGTGCAGATCGCCGACATCGAAGCGGGCCGAAGCAAGGGCTCGGTGGCGACACTCAAGAAGCTGGCCGAAGCTTTGAACGTCTCGATTGATGATCTGGTTTGAGACGGCGCGCGCGCTTGCCCGGCTGTCCGACGGGAAGTCAGCGATGTCGGAAGACTGGAGCGGGTAGCGGGAATCGAACCCGCATATTCAGCTTGGAAGGCTGCTGCTCTACCATTGAGCTATACCCGCACTGGGCGGAACAGGTCCGCCCTTCCGGCACGCCGATGGTGGAGGAGGCTGGATTCGAACCAGCGTAGGCATAGCCAACGGATTTACAGTCCGTCTCCTTTAACCACTCGGACACTCCTCCATGGCGGCGGGTGCCGGGCATTGCCGCGACAGCGCCGCGACGACGCGCCTTATGATGCGCGCCACAGGCGCTGTCAACACGCGCCGCGCGCCGAACGGCCATAAGGCGGCAAATTCCGCCGCAGGGCAATTGGGCGTTCGCTTTGAACGCCCTTGTGTCTATATGTGCGCCATGTCCGACCAGCCCAAGTCCCCTT
Source organism: Oceaniradius stylonematis (assembly GCF_003149475.2). Classification (GTDB taxonomy): domain Bacteria; phylum Pseudomonadota; class Alphaproteobacteria; order Rhizobiales; family Rhizobiaceae; genus Roseitalea; species Roseitalea stylonematis. The sequence continues at coordinate 394,583 of NZ_QFWV02000007.1, read as the reverse complement.
CCCGGAAAATGCCCCCGACCCCCAAGGATGCTCATTACGCCCGGCTCAGGCGCGATCACCGCGACCGCAAGCGGGCGCGCGGCGAAGGCGGCGACCCGGTAGCCTTGCCCGAGGGACGTGTGGCCCTCTATGGCCTTCACACGGTGCGCGCCGCGCTCGAAAATGACGAGCGCAAAGTGCACCGGATGCTGGCGACCGAGAACGCGCTCGCCCGGCTTGCGGTCGGCGATATCGGCGCCCTGCCCTTTCCGGTCGAGATCGTCCGTCCGCCGGCGATCGACGCGTTCACCGGTCCCGATGCGGTGCATCAGGGCATTGCCATCGAAGCGGACGCGCTGGCGCCGAAAACGCTCGAGGATCTGGGCACGGCAAAGCTCGTCATCGTGCTCGACCAGGTCACCGATCCGCACAATGTCGGCGCGCTGATGCGCTCGGGCGTGGCGATGGCGGCCGACGCGCTGGTGACGACGGCGCGGCACAGTCCGGCAGAGTCCGGTGTTCTGGCGAAGGCCGCCTCCGGCGCGCTCGAACACCTGCCGATCATCCATGCGCGCAATCTCGCCAACGCGATTGGCGAACTCAACAATCGCGGCTTCCAGACGATCGGGCTCGATTCGGACGGGCCGAAGCCTCTCGAAGAAACGGTGACGGGCCGCCGGGTCGCGCTGGTGCTGGGCGCCGAGGGCAAGGGATTGCGGGAAAAAACCCGCGCCACCGTGACCGATCTGGCCCGGCTTGACATGCCCGGCGCGATCCGTTCGCTCAACGTCTCCAATGCCGCCGTTCTGGCGCTTTACATTGCCCGCCGGCATCTGGGCGCACCGGCATGAACCGCCGCGGCTTGCCCGCAGGGCGGCTGTGCCATAGTGAGGCCACATACGGGCTCGGCAACGCATTTTGGCCGTTTTTTGCCGCCATTCGCCTTGCGGGACGGGAAATTTTCACCGGAAAGGACGGGTTTCCATGAAGACCAAGACACTGATTGCGCTTGCGGCGACGCTGACATTCACCGCCGCCTGCACGACCACCGATCCGTTCACGGGTCAGCAGCAGACCAGCCGCACGGCGATCGGCGCCGGCGCCGGCGCGCTGGCCGGCGCGGGCCTTGGCGTTCTGGCCGGCGGCGACGACCGCCGCAACGCGCTGATCGGCGCGGGCATCGGCGCATTGGCCGGCGGCGCGGTCGGCAACTATATGGACCGCCAGCAGGCCGAACTGGCCGCCCAGCTTCAGGGCACCGGCGTGTCGGTGACGCGCGTCGGCAACAACATCATCTTGAACATGCCCTCCAACGTCACCTTCGCGGTCGACCAGGACCAGGTGATCCCCGCCTTTTTCGCAACGCTCGATTCGGTTGCGCTGGTGCTCAACCGCTACAACCAGACGCTGATCGACGTTTACGGCCACACGGATTCGACCGGCGACGAGAGCTACAATCTGGGCCTGTCGCAGCGGCGCGCCCAGTCGGTCGCCAACTATCTGACCGGCCGCGGCGTCAACGGCCAGCGCATGGTGGTGACGGGCTTTGGCGAAACGCGGCCGGTGGCCGACAATGCGACTGAAGCGGGCCGTGCCCAGAACCGCCGCGTCGAAATCCAACTCGTGCCGCTGAGCTGACCGGCGCAAACCGTTCGATGATGACAACGGGCCGTGCATTGCGCGGCCCGTTTTCGTTGGGCGAACCGTGGCCGACGATGGCGCCCCACCCGTTTCATCGGCCGGCAAAACGGTCTAGGTCTTTCGCCGTGCCCCCTTGGCGGAACTGGTAGACGCAAGGGACTTAAAATCCCTCGGCCTTCGGCCGTGCCGGTTCGAGTCCGGCAGGGGGCACCATCTTTTCGCTCACGCCAGCCTTGCTTCGCTCGGCGGCTCCGCGAGGGCGGGCGAAAGCCCGGGCCACGCTTGTGGCCTTGGAAGCGTTCGAGTTTGAAGCTCGTTCATGCCATCTGCCCGTGCGCCCAGCCCCCGCCGGCCCGGCGCGCATGTGCGAACCCCCGGAAAAATCAGCATAAATCGTTGCCGAAGCCTTGGCCTCACCGGCGCCATGGTGCACAAATGGACAAGGGCGCGCAGACCGGCGTGCGGCTCTTCTGCCGCATCGGCCAAGAGGGACAGTGCGGGAGGAAAAAAATGCAGTACAGGACGCTGGGTCGGACGGGCCTGAAGGTCTCGGCCATCACCATGGGCACGTTCACCTTCGGCGGCGAAGGCCCGTTCGCGATGGTTGGCAAGCAGGGTGTCGCCGAGGCGCGCGAACTGGTGGCGCTGTGCGCCGACAATGGCGTCAACCTGTTCGATACGGCCAACATGTATTCGACCGGCACGTCCGAGGAGATCTTGGGCGAGGTGCTCGACGGCCGGGCCGACAAGGACGATCTTCTGGTCACCTCCAAGGCGCGGATGCGCATCGGCGACGGGCCGAACGATGAGGGCGCCTCGCGCTTTCACCTGATCCGCGAATGCGAACGCTCGCTCAAGCGGTTGCGGCGCGACCATATCGACATCTACTACATCCACGAATGGGACGGCACGACGCCGGTCGAAGAGACGATGGCGGCGCTCGACACGCTCGTGCAGCAGGGCAAGATCCGCTATCCGGGCTGCTCGAACTATTCGGCATGGCATGTGATGAAATCGCTGGCCGCCGCCGACCGCGCCGGCGGGGCGCGTTTCGCGACCCAGCAGATCCATTACACGCTCGAAGCACGCGAGGCCGAGTATGAGCTGCTGCCGCTGTCTGTCGACCAGGGCCTTGGCGTTCTGGTCTGGAGCCCGCTGGCGGCGGGCCTTCTGACCGGCAAGCACCGGCGCGGCGCCGATGCGCCGGAAGGCTCGCGCCAGGCGGCGGGCTGGAACGAGCCGCCGATCCGCGACGAGGAACGGCTGTGGCGGATCGTCGACGCGCTTGTCGGCATCGGCGAAAAACGCGGCGTGTCGGGCGCGCAGGTGGCGCTCGCATGGCTGCTCAGCCGGCCGGCCATCTCGTCGCTCGTCGTCGGCGGGCGCAATGCCGGCCAGTTCACCGACAATTTCGGCGCAGTCGACCTGGTCCTCACCGAAGACGAACTGCAGACGCTCAACGATGCCAGCCGGCTGCCGCTGATCTATCCCTATTGGCACCAGCACAATTTTGCGCGCGGCCGGTTCACCGAAGCCGACCAGGCGCTGCATGCCGATTATCCCGACCGGCATTATGGCGGGCGCGACCCGCTGGTCTGACCGGGCCCGTCAGCCGGCGGATTCATTCCTGCCGGTCGGCCAGCGCCTTGACGATGCTGTTCATGGCGAGCATGCCCGGATCGTCCATGCCGATGCTCTTGTCGCCGAAGATGCGGGCGCGGCCGACGGTGGCCTTCTTGTCGCGAAACGCATCGAGCGCCTCCCCGGCGGCGCGCGCCGCCGCGTCCGCCACCGCTTCCGGATCGCCGAGGCCTTCGGTCGCCGACGCCACCGCATCGAGACTGTCGAGTACCGTCTTGCCGCCCAGTTCGGCCTTGCCGCGCGCCTGCATCTGGTCGCGGGCGGTGGCCACCAGTTCGGAAACCCGTCCGGCGCTTAGCTCCGTCTCTCCCTTGACCGCCTTGGCGATCGCCATCAGCCCTGTCGCCAGAAGCGTGCCGTAGGACGAGCCGGACGATTTGGTGAAGGCCTGGGCGCATTGCAGAAGCGCCATGCCGAGATCGTCGGGCAGTTCGGGCGCCTTTTCGGCGACCAGCCGCATGCCGCGCGTCATCGTCACGCCCAAATCGCCGTCGCCGAGCGCGCCGTCGGCGGTGTTGAGCATGTCGAAATCGCGCTCCATGGCCGCCGCCAGCCGGTCGATACCGGCGATCAGAGCGGCGCGGTCGATGCTCATCCGACCCTCCAGAAGGCGCAGTCGCAGGGCGCGTTCAACAGCTTTTCGAGTTCATCGTCCAGCTTGCACAGGGTGAAGGAGACGCCGGCCATCTCCATCGATGTGGCATAGCGGCCGACCAGCGGCATGACGATCTGGGCGCCCTCGCCTTCCAGCCGCTGCTTGACGATGCGGTAGAGGATGTAGAGCTCCTCGGGCGGCGTGGCGCCCAGCGAGTTGACCATCACCGAGACGCGGTCGCCCTTGTCGAGCGGCATGTCTTCCAGAAGGCGATCCATCATCTCGCCGGCGATCTCGTCGGCGGTGCGCAGCTTGCCGCGCCAGACGCCGGGTTCGCCATGGATGCCCATGCCCATTTCCATCTCGTCGTCGCCGATCTCGAAGGTCGGCTTGCCCGCCTGCGGCACGGTGCACGGGCTGAGCGCGGCGCCGATCGAGCGGCACGCATCGGCGGCCTTCTGCGCAACGGCGGTGACCGCATCGAGATCCCTGCCCTCCTCGGCGGCGGCGCCCGCCATCTTGAAGGCATAGACCATGCCGGCCACACCGCGGCGCTTTTCGGCTTCCTCGGGCGGCGCCGAGGCGACATCGTCGGCCAGAAGCACGGTCGTGCATGTGATGTCCTCGAACTCGACCAGATCGCCGGCCATGTCGAAGTTCATCACGTCGCCGCCATAATTGCCGTAAAGGCGCAGGACGCCGGCGCCCTGGTCGGCGGCGCGGATCGCATCGGCCATCTGCTCGGCGCTGGGCGAAGCGAACACGTCGCCAATCGCGCAGGCGTCCAGAAGCCCGGTTCCGACATAGCCGGTGAAGACCGGCAGATGGCCCGAACCGCCGCCGGTGACGATGCCGACCTTGCCCTTCTTGCCGTCCTTGGCGCGGGCGATCACCTTGCCGCTGTCGCCATGCAGCCGGTAGTGCTCGGGATGGGCGGCCACAAGGCCCGCCAGCATCTCGTCGACATAGGCGTTGGGATCGTTCAGGATCTTCTTCATCGGTTCCTCCCGGTCAGCCCGTGGGCTTGGTCTTTCTGAAAAAGGACGCCAGTCCGGGCCCCTGCCGCGTGTTGACGACCATCACGAAAATCAGCAGCGCGCCCCAGATCAGTTCGCGGGCAAAGTTGGAGACCTGGAGCATGTTGAGCCCGCTCGACAGGAACTGCATGGACAGCACCGCCAGGACGACGCCGATCACGCGGCCATAGCCGCCATAGGGGTTCACGCCGCCCAGAACGGCGATGAGCACGGCCAGCAGCAGATAGCTCGAACCATAGTCCGCCTTGGCCGAATTGGCGCGGCTCATGATCACCAGACCGGCCACCGACGAGAACATGCCGGCGGTGACATAGACGCGGATCAGGAGCCTGTTGATGTCGATGGCCGCGAAGAAGGCGGCGAGCGGGTTGGCGCCATACATGGTGGCCTTGAGGCCGAAGCTGGTCCGCGTCAGGACGATGTGCAGCCCAAGCGCCAGAAGCGCAAAGACGATCAGCGGCACCGGAATGCCGACCAGCCGCTCGTTTCCGAGCCATGCGACCACATCGGGAAACCCCATCACCGCGCTGCCGCCCGTCATGGCGACGGCAAAGCCGGTGAAGACCAGGCCAGAGCCGAGTGTCGCCAGGATTGGCGGCAGGCCGAACCAGGCGACAAGGACGCCGTTCATCAGGCCCGCGGCGGCACCGACCGTCAGCGCGGCGGCGATGGCGATCACCAGCCAGACCAGCGACTGCTGGACATCCATGTCGGGGCTCGCGAACTGGGTCAGGATGAGCGCGGCGACAACGGCAGACAGATTGGCGACGCCGACGACGGAGAGGTCGATGCCGCCGGTCATCATTGTGATGGTCATGGCCAGCGCCAGAATGGCAAATTCGGGGAACTGAAAGGCCATCGAGGTCAGGTTCTGGGCCGACAGGAACCGGTCCGGCGACAGGATCGACATCATCGCAAAAACGACGATGGCGATCACCGCGAGGCGGAACTCGGGCGTGGCGGTCATGGAGGTTCGGGCGTTGGAAGCTGACATCGGATTACCTCATGCGGCCCGCGCGGCGGCGCGCTTGGCCTGCCAGGCGGGAAGCCCGGTGCCCAGAAGGATCAGAAGACCGATCGTCACCGACTGCCATGTCGACGGGATGCCGACGACGATCAGGCTGTTCTGGACCAGAACGATCAGCGCGACGCCCAGAAGCGTGCCGGTGATGGTGCCGTAGCCGCCGATCAGCCGCGCGCCGCCGAGAACGACCGCGGCGATGACCGACAGTTCGAGCCCGACCAGCGAGAACGGGTCGGCCATGCGGCCCATCGCGCCATGGATGATGCCGGCAAGGCCGGCCAGCGCGCCGACATAGACATAGACGAAGAACTGCGTCGCGCGGACATTGATGCCGATGCGCCTTGCGCTTTCCACCGACCCGCCGATGGCGAAGATCGAGCGGCCGAGCATCGTCTTGTGCAGGATGAACCAGGTCAGGACGACGACGAAGACCAGCGCGGCGAACGCCCAGGGCAAGGCGTAGAAGTTGCCCGCTTCGGTGGTACCACGGGTGATCATCATGCGCGAGAATTCGCGCATCTCCGGCGGCAAGGCGGAAATGCGCTGCGAGCCGACGAAGGTCAGCAGGAACCCGCGAAACACCGACAGCGTGCCAAGCGTGACGATCAGCGTTGGCAGTCCGAACCCGGCGATGAAGATGCCGTTGATCGCGCCAAGGCACGCGCCGATGCCGATCGAAATGCCGAAGATCAGATACCAGGGCAGGTCCGGCATCAGCGCCAGCGTCAGGACCGTCGTCGCATACATGGCAAAGACCGCAATCGCGGTGAAGCTGACATCGATGCCGCCGGAGACCAGCACCAGCATGGCGGCGACGGCGAGAATGCCGAGCACGATGGATGCGCGCAGAAGGTCGGTCAGCGTCGTCGCCGAAAAGAACAGCGGATCGGACGCGGTGGCGAGGACGCAGAAAAGGACGATGACGATCGCCACCAGCGTCTCGTTGCGGGTCCAGAACCCCTCGGGCAGCAGACCGCTCATGATGCCAACCTGTGCGCCAGTTCGTCTTCGGTGACCGAGTTGCCGGCGATCTCGTCGACCACCCTGCCCGCCTTCATGACGAGGATGCGGTGGCACGTGGCCAGAAGTTCGGGCAAATCGTCGGAAATGACGATGACGCCGATGCCCGAGCGGGCCAAATCTCGAATGATGTCGTGAATGTCGGCCTTCGAGCCGACATCGACGCCGACGCTCGGCCCGTTGAGCACCAGCACGCGCGGCGCCCGCGACAGCCAGCGGGCCAGCGCGACACGCTGCTGGTTGCCGCCCGAAAGCGAGCGCACCGGCGCCTGCGGGTCGGGCGCCTTGACTTTCAGCCGCGTCAGCCAGTCATTGGCCTCGGCCATCAGCGCGCCAAGATCGAGAAAGCCGCGCCTTTCGTGCGCGTCGAGCCGGCCGACGGCGATGTTGCGGGCGATCGACTGGGTCAGGAACAGGCCCTCGGTCAACCGGTCTTCCGGAACATAGCCGATACCGGCGGATGCGGCGGCGATCGGATCGCCGAGCGCGAACGCCTCGCCGTCGAGCCGGATGGCGCCGCTGTCGGGCGCGACAAGGCCGAACAGCGCCTTGGCGAGCGATGTGCGCCCGCTGCCCAGAAGGCCGGAGACGCCCAGCACCTCACCCGCCTTGAGGGCGAAGCTGACATCGTCGAACGCGCCGTCCTTGGAAAGGTGCTCGACTTCCAGAAGCGTTTTCGAGCCTTCGGTGACCGCGCTCGGCGGCGCTTCGGGCACGTCGCGGCCGGTCATGTGGCGCGTCAGGGAAGCGGCATCGAATTCGGTCGCCGGCCCTTCGGCGACTTTCTTGCCGTTGCGCAAAACGAACACTTTCTCGCAGACCTCGAGCACCTCGGCCAGCTTGTGGCTGACGAAGAGGACCGCGACGCCCTCCTCTTTCAGCCGGCGGATGATGGCCAGAAGCGACCGCACCTCGCGCTCGGTCAGCGCGGTGGTCGGCTCGTCCATGATGATCAGGCGCGCCTCGGAGGCCAAAGCCCGGCAGATGGCGACGAGTTGCTTGTGCGCGACGGGCAGGCTTTCCACCCGCGCATCGAGCGCGATATCGACGCCGATGCGCTCGAGCACCGATTGGGCCAGCCTGCGCGCATGGCCGCGGTCGAACAGTCTGCGGTTCTCGCCGAGCTGGGTCGAAAAGGCGATGTTTTCGGCGACCGACATGTTCGGGAAGAGCGAGAAGTCCTGGAAGATCACCATCACGCCGGCAGCAGCGGAAACGCGCGGGTTCAGATTGGTGCGTTTTGTGCCGTTGATCGAGATCGTGCCGGCGGTCGGCTGTTCGACGCCCGACAGGATCTTGATCAGCGTCGACTTGCCCGACCCGTTCTCGCCGGCAAGGCACACCGCCTCACCCGCATTGACGGTGAAGTCGACACCGTCGAGCGCGGTGACGCCGCCGTAGCGTTTTGTCACGCCCCTCATGTCGACCAGGGCGCCGTGGGTTGCCGCTGCCATGCAATGACTTCAAGCAAAATCGGAGATGAAAGAAAAGGAGCGGCGCGGACTGGACGCGCCGCTCCCCCGGGAGGCCGTTCTATCAGAACGGATAGTCGGCCATGTTGTCCTTGTTCACATTGACCCAGGCCTGGCCGTAAATGACCTTGCCTTCGAGCGCGACGCTCTCATAGCCCTCAAGGCCCAGATCCATGCCGTCGGTCACTTCCTCGCCGTTCATCACCATCATGGCGAGCTTGTTCATCGCATAGCCGGCCACGGACGGGTCCCAGAAGCCGATGCCGTCGACCGCGCCGGTTTCCAGATACTGGCCGGCGATGGAGGGCAGCGAAGTGCCGAACACGCAGGTGTCGTCCTCCATGCCGCGTTCCTCGATGGCCAGGCCGATACCGGCCACGTCCGTCGAGGCGGAGCCCTGCATGCCTTTGACATTGGGGAAGGCGCGCAGCACTTCCTGCGCCTTCTGGTAGGCGTTCTGGGCGTCGTCGAAGGTCTCGTTCTTGTCGCCGACCAGCGTCATGTTCGGGTAGTTGGCTTCCTGATGGGCGATCGCGCCATCGACCCACTGATTGTGCGTCTGCGAGGTCAGCGAGCCGACGAAGACGGCATATTCGCCCTCACCGCCCATGCAGGTGGCCAGCTGCTCCATCAGGTTGGCGCCGAAATCCTCGTTCCGGAACGCTTCGATGTCATAGTTGGTGTTCTGCTGGGCAGCCGCCTCATGGGTGATGACGGTGATGCCCTGCTCCATGGCGCGGCCGAGCACGGGCTCGAGCGCCTCGGGCGACATCGGCACGACGGCGAGCGCATCGACGCCCTGCGCAATCATGTCCTCGATCAGCGCCGCCTGCTGCTGCGGATCGGCCTGGGCCGGTCCGACCTGGAACGCGTTGACGCCATTGTCCTCGGCGAACTGGTTGACGCCCTCTTCCATGCGGTTGAACCACTGGATGCCGGCGATCTTGACCACCGTGGCGATCGACGTTTCGTCCGCGGTGGCGGTCGTCGCCGTGAGCGCGGAACCGGCCAGCAATGCCGCCGCCATGAGGGTGATTCTGGTCTTCATCGTTTTCCTCCCTTTGCCGTCCAAACGCGGACGGGTTTCAAGAACCGTGACCGGTGCGGGTGTTCCGCACCGGATCGAACCTTGCCGCATTCGGGCACAGCGCCCTCCTCCGAAGACAGCGCCGGCCGAAACGCCCTGACGGGCGCGACAAGGTCCTCCCAACCCGTGCAGCAAGCGTTCAACCGGTTGGCGCGCCTCGGGAAAATGCGCGCGTGTGCGATTGTGCAACACTTGTGCAACGAGTGCACCTATGTGACTATAAGGGCGCCAAGATCGCGGTCAAGCGCATATTGATGTCCGTGCCTCACGTCCCGACATCATCGCACGCCGCGGCGGGGAGGAGGCAAAGCACATGGTCGCCGGAAGCCGGCATGACGACGACATCGTCCAGGCCGCCTGGCTCTATCATGTCGGCAGACTCAGCCAGCAGGAGGTCAGCGAACGGCTCGGCATCTCCCGCTTCAAGGTGCTGCGCATGCTGGCCGATGCCCGCGAGCAGGGCATGGTGCGCATATCGATCGAACATCGGACGAGCCGGACGCTGGCGCTGGCCGACCGGCTGACCGAACGGTTCGGCCTGCGCGAGGTGCTGGTCGCGCCGGTGCCGGTGGCGCGCGATGACGATGATTATTGCCGCCTTGCGGTCGGCATCATGGCCGCTTCCTACCTGGCGCGCGTCGGAAAGGGCGACGCGCCGCAGACGATCGGGGTCGGCTGGGGACGCACCCTGTCGTCGATGGCCGACAATCTGGTCGGCCTGACAAATCGCGATCTGACTTTCGTGTCGCTGATGGGATCGGTGACCCATGCAACGAGCACCGCGCCAGCCGAGGTGTGCGTGCGGCTCGCCGCGCAGACGGGCGGCCAGGCGCTTTTGATGCCCGCGCCGTTCGTCGCCGACAGCGAACAGGCCTGTCAGATGATCATGGCGCAAAGGCTGGTGCGCGAGGCGCTCGATGCGGCACGCCGGGCAGACCGGATGATCATGAGCGTCGGCGAATGCCGCGACGGCGCGATCCTTTTCGACACAGGGGTTCTGAGCGGCGAACAGATCGCCGAACTGAAAAAATGCGGAGTCGTTGGAGACTGTTGCGGCAATTTCTTCATGCCCGACGGCACGTTGGCGGAGACCGGTCTGAACCGCTGCACGCCGTGCATCGGCGTCGAGGACATGCGCAAGACGGACGTCGCGATCACTGCGGGCGGGCTTTCCAAGGCCGAGGCGACGCTGGCGATCTTGCGGGCCGGGTTCGCCGACCGGCTGTTCGTGGACGAACATCTGGCGGGCAAGCTTTTGGCGATGGGCTGAACGGAGGCATCCATGCGGGGATTTGGGGTTCACACCTCCATGTGGACGATGAGTTGGGACAGGCACGGCTGCGAATTGGCGGTGCAGAAGGCGCGCGATTACGGCATGGACTTTCTGGAGATCGCCCTGCTCGATCCGCCCGCCGTCGATGCGGCGCACAGCCGGCAGGTGCTCGAAGCGGCGGAGATGCGCGCGGTCTGCTCGCTCGGACTGCCCGAAGAATGCTGGGCCTCGCGCCAGCCCGACAAGGCGATCGAGTTCCTGACCGTCGCGCTCGACAAGACCGCCGCCATGGGCTGCGAGGCGCTCAGCGGGGTCGTCTATGGCGGCATCGGCGAACGATCGGGTCAGCCGCCGAGCGAAACCGAACTGGACAATGTGGCCCGCGCGCTGGAAGCGGCGGCGCGGCATGCGAAATCGCTCGGCCTCCTGTTCGGCATCGAGCCGGTCAACCGCTACGAGACCCATCTGATCAACACCGGCTGGCAAGGCGTCGCGATGATCGAGCGGATCGGCGCCGACAACATGTTCGTGCATCTGGACACCTACCACATGCATATCGAGGAAAAGGGCATCGCGCAGGGCGTTCTCGATGCCCGCGAGCATCTGCGCTACATCCATCTGTCGGAATCGGATCGCGGCACGCCCGGCGCCGGCAACATCGCCTGGGACGAGGTGTTTGGGGCGCTGCGCGCGATCGGCTTCGATGGCGGGCTCGCCATGGAGAGCTTCATCAACATGCCGCCGGAGATCGCGCACGGCCTGTCGGTGTGGCGTCCCGTCGCCTCGGGCGAAGCCGAGGTGATGGAGAACGGCCTTCCATTCCTGCGCAACAAGGCGCGCCAGTACGGGCTGATCGGGTAACGCGTACGGGACCTTCAGGCCCCGAACAATTCGTCCGCCATCCCGGCCAACTGCGGATAGACGTTGGGCCCGCCGGCAATCACCTTGGTGCCGTGGTCGAGCGCGGTTTCGGCGTCCAGATCGTTGATCGTGCCGCCCGCCTCCTCGATCATCAAAAGCCCGGCCAGGCAGTCCCATGAATTCATGTGATCCTCGATGAAGCCAAGAAGGCGTCCGGCGGCGACATAGGCAAGGCTCAGCGCGCCCGAGGCGTTGCGGAAGAACATCCCGCCCTCCCCGAGGATATGATCGACCATGGCGACGGCCACCGCCCTGTCGGTGCGGCCGGAGACGCCGGCGCCGACCGATCCGTCGGACAGTCCGAAGGCCTGAGCCACCTGCATCGGCTTGCCATTGACGAAGGCGCCTCCGCCGCGCACGGCATGGAACATCTCGCCCGAAGACGGCTCGTTGATGACGCCGACGACCGGCAGGCCATGTTCGGTGCAGGCGATCGCCACGCACCATTGCGGAATACCGCGCACGAAATTGGCGGTGCCGTCGATCGGATCGATCACCCAGTCGAAGCCGCTCGTGCCATGCTTTCGGCCATGCTCCTCGCCGACAATGCCGTCATCGGGCCAGCGCGCCTCGATCGCGTCGCGCACCAGCGTCTCGGTTTCCTTGTCGGCGTTGGAGACCAGATCCTGGTGCCCCTTGCTTTCGATGGAAAGCGAATCGATGGACCGGAAATGCCCGGCGGCGAAATCGCCCGCCGCACGGGCGACCTCGAGCGCGAAGTCGAGCCGTTGCTGATATGTCATGACCTGCCGTACCGGTTCGGGTTGCTCGCGCGGGAGCCGCGTGCCGCCGGTCTGCCGTACCGCGCCCGGTTTGTCCATGGCCTGGCGACCGTGGGGCCCGGGCGCGGCCGCGTGTCTCCGTTTACGGCAGGATCGGTCGCGGCCGGTCAGCCGGCGAGCTTGGCGGCAATCTCGGCGACGCGCTGTCCCTGGAAGCGGGCGCCTTCGAGTTCCTGGTCGGAGGGCATGCGCGAACCGTCGCCATTGGACGTCGTCGTCATGCCGTAGGGCGAGCCGCCGCGCACCACATCATTGCCCATCTGGTCCTGATAGGCATAGGACAGCGGCACGATGATCATGCCATGATGCTGCAGCGCGGCCTGCGTCGTCAGGATCGCCAGTTCGGCGCCGCCATGCTGCGTGGCGGTCGACGACATGACCGAGGCCACCTTGTTGATCAGCTTGCCCTCCATCCACAGCGGCCCGGTCTGGTCGAGGAAGTTCTTCAGCTGCGCGGCCATCATGCCGTAGCGCGTCGAGACGCCGAATATGATCGCGTCGTAATCGGCGAGCTCCAGCGGCTCGGCGACCGGCGCGTCCTGGTCGAGCTTGTAGTGCGCGGCCTTTGCGACCTCCTCGGGCACGAGTTCGGGCACGCGCTTGACGGCGACATCGGCGCCGGCGGCCTTCGCGCCTTCGGCCGCCGCCTGCGCCATGGCCTCCATGTGTCCCCAGCTCGAATAGTACAGCACCAGAACCTTGGTCATCGGATGGTCTCCATCGGGTTGCATTTGCGGCGCACACAAGCCCAAGACCCGCGCCCGCGAAAGCCGCCAATCGCGCGACACAGCGTTCACCATCACGGCGCGATTGATGGCGGGGACCGCGCGCTGTAGAACGCCAATGGAAAGCCGGACCTGCTACGATGAGCGACACAATCGTCACCGCCGCCATGATCGTCATCGGCGACGAGATCCTTTCGGGGCGCACGCGCGAGGCCAACGCGCACCATCTGGCGCGGGTTCTGACCGGCGTCGGCATCGATCTGCGCGAAATCCGCGTGGTCGGCGACGACAAGGCTGCGATCATCGAGGCGGTGAACGTGCTGCGCGCGCGATACACCTATGTGTTCACCTCGGGCGGCATCGGGCCGACCCATGACGACATCACCGCCGATGCGGTCGGCGCCGCGTTCGGCTTGCCGGTCGAGCCCGATCCGGCCGCCTTGGCGATGCTGACCGATCATTACGCCAGGCGCGGACAGGAGTTCACGGCGGCGCGCCGGCGCATGGCGCGGGTGCCCGAGGGGGCTGTCCTGATCGACAATCCGGTCACCACGGCGCCGGGCTTTCTGATCGGCAACGTGCATGTGCTGGCGGGCGTGCCGGCAATCTTCCAGGCCATGCTCGACAACGTGCTGCCGAGCCTGCGCACGGGCCGCAAGCTCCTTTCGGACAGCATCGAGTGCCCGTTCGGCGAAGGGGTGATCGGCGCGCCGCTCGGCGCGATCCAGGCCGAGCATCCCGATGCGATCATCGGCTCCTATCCGCGCTATGAGGACGGACGGCACTGGGCCGAGATCGTGGTGCGCGCCGCCGACCCCTCCGTGCTGGATACCGCGCTTGCCGATGTTCGCGGCATGCTGGACGCGCTGGCACGGGGCGAATAGGGCGCGGCCCGCAACCGGCGCTTGCCATTGCGGCTGTGCGCGGCTATCGCACCCCATCTTTTTTGCCGCCCACCAAACCACCCGCACGGAGCGCGCCATGGCCCTGCCCGACAAATCCTTTCCCGTTTCCTGGGACCAGTTCCATCGCGACGCGCGCGCGCTTGCCTGGCGCGTCGCGTCGGTGAGCAAGGAATGGAAGGCGATCGTCACCATCACGCGCGGCGGGCTCGTGCCCGCGGCCATCGTCAGCCGCGAACTGGAAATCCGGGTGATCGAGACGGTCTGTGTCGCCTCCTATCACGATTATGACACGCAGGGTCAGATCAATGTGCTCAAGAAAATCAGCGCGGACCTGCTCACGGACGAAGGCCAAGGCGTGCTGATCATCGACGACCTGACCGACACGGGCAAAACCGCCGAACTGGTGCGCTCGATGATTCCCAAGGCGCATTTCGCCACCGTCTATGCCAAGCCCAAGGGCATGCCCCAGGTCGATACATTCATCACCGAAGTGAGCCAGGACACCTGGATATTCTTCCCCTGGGACATGGGCTTCACCTATCAGGAACCGATCGCCGGCGCAGGCAAGGGCTGACAGCACCCGCATGGATGCTCCCGCGCCCAAGCCCGTCCTGACGGCCGCGGCCAGACGCCGGGCGCTTGCGGTGATCCTGATGACCGTCGTCATCAACATGATCGGCGTCGGGCTGGCCTGGCCGATCCTGCCCAAGCTCATCCAGACAATGGGGTCCGGCACGGTTTCCGATGCCGCCGCCGCCTATGCGATCATCGGCACCATCTACGCGCTGGCGCAGTTCCTGTTCTCGCCGCTGATCGGCATGATCTCCGACAAATTCGGCCGGCGCCCGGTCATGCTGGTGACGCTCGCCGGGCTGACGGTCGACTACATCTTCGCCGCCCTCGCCCCGACGCTTGTCTGGCTTGCCTTCGCCCGGCTGGTCGGCGGCATTTTCGGCGCGACGGTGACGACGGCCAATGCCTATGTCACCGACATTTCGGCCCCCGAGGAACGCGCCCGCATCTTCGGACTGATCGGCGCGGCGTTCGGCGCCGGCTTCATTCTGGGCCCGCTGCTCGGCGGCATTCTGGGCGAAATCGACATCCGCCTGCCCTTCTACGCGGCGGCGTGCCTGGGCGCGCTGAACCTGGTGTTCGCCTTCTTCTTCCTGCCCGAATCGCTCGATGAAGACCGCCGGCGCACGCGGCCGGACTGGCGCGAGGCCAATCCGCTCGGCTCCCTGCGCAAGATCGCCCGCTTTCCCGCGCTGATGCCGCTCCTGATCGCGCTTTTGATCACCGCCACCGCGCAGCGCGGGCTCGAGGGCACATGGGTGCTCTACACCGAGTTCCGCTTTGGATGGGGCCTGCGCGAAGCGGCATGGTCGCTGGCCTTTGTCGGCGTGATGTATGTCATCGTACAGGGGTTTCTGGTCGGGCCGGTCGTGCGCCGGATCGGAGACTGGCCGACGGTGATCACGGGCTTTGCGGTGTCCTGCCTTTCCCTGGCGCTCTACGGCATCGCCACCACGGGCTGGATGGTCTATCCGCTGATCGCGCTCTATGTGATCGGCAACGGGTTGGGCGCGCCGGCGCTGACGGCGATCTGCTCGAAAAGCGTCGATGGCGACCGGCAGGGCCAGCTTCAGGGCACGCTGCAGGCGATCAACGCGATGGCGATCGTCATCGGGCCATTGTTCGCCTCTCTGGTGCTGGCGCACGTCTCGTCGGTCGATCCGATCGTCAATGTGCCGGGACTGTGGTTCATTGGCGGTGCGATCGTGTTCGCGCTGGCGGTTGTGCTCGCCGTTCGCGCGCGCCCGCGCTGACTTTTGCGTCCTTATCCAGGCTTTTCACAGTTGAATCGGTACGGGGGCAGGCACATCTGGCAAAATAGGCGATATCATCGAGGCGAATCGCGAACCGGGACGCTGCGCCCGAAAGGACATCATGGCCGAAAACGGCACGCTCTCACGGATATTGAACCAGCTCAGGCGGGCCATCGGCGCCGCGCCTGAGCCCGATCCCGTGCGCGCCGAACAGGTCGCGGCGCTTGTCTGGCGCAAGGCCGGCAAGAAGAAGGCCGAGGTGCTGCTGATCACCAGCCGCGGCACCGGTCGCTGGATCCTGCCCAAGGGATGGATCGAAACCGGCGAATCGATGGGCGAGGCCGCCGCGCGTGAAGCCTGGGAAGAAGCCGGCATCGAGGGCAACGTGACCGGCGAGCCGGTCGGCACCTACGATTACGACAAGCTCGAGGATGACGGTCAGGCGATCGCCTGCCGGACCCATGTGTTCGCGCTGGCGGTCACCCGTCAGGCCAAGGACTGGCCCGAACGGGACGAGCGCGAGCGCAAATGGGTGCCCGCCGCGGACGCCGCCGGCATGGTCGAAGAAGCCGAGCTGAAGGTGCTTCTGGACGCATTTGCCACCGGCTGGAAGAAAATGGCGGCCTGACCGGCGGCCCATTCGGCGTCTGCCGGGACGGCGGAGAATCGCGGCAAACCCGACTCCGAACCGGTTAACAAAGTCTGACTTGTCCCCGATATTCAGCGCGCACGACCGCTATATGTTGTGTTTTCGCTTTTGCCTGAATCTAGCCCTTGACCATCGGATACGAGTCGCCTTTTATGACGTTCGTGCGACATTGGGAGCACGTCCGGCGGGCCAGAACCGCTTGGGTTTTTCAGCGTTCATGTTGGCGTTTCAGGCGCGGCAGTGACGGCCATCCGTCGCACCCGCGCGGGGGTTTTCGTGTGCGCCGGACAGATCGGTGCGGGATTCGGTCGAGGGGAAAAAATGGCTGTTAACACAATATTTAGCGTTTGCGGCCCAACTAACCACAAGATAAGGTAGCCGTCGCGACGCAGGCGGCGCCACGCGCGGGCAGGACGTCGAACATTTCTTCTGGTTGACATGGCCTTTGGCCCGACGGTGAAAACCCAAGGGAAACAGGGCCGATACGGCCGCCGGAGCCGATCCGGCGGGCGGGAGCATTTTGTGATCATGCGGGCCGCGTGACGGCCTGTGGAAAAGACACTATATATAGAGGGCACGAGGGACGACATGCACATTGAGCGGCACTACACCAAGGACGGTCAGTCACCCTATGCGGACATCGCCTTCCGCAAGGCGACGAGCGAGATCAGGAACCCGGACGGTTCGGTGGTCTTCCGGCTCGAAAACATCGACGTGCCCGACCAGTTTTCGCAGGTGGCCGCCGATATCCTGGCGCAGAAATATTTCCGCAAGGCCGGCGTGCCCGCGCGCCTGAAAAAGGTCGAGGAGAACTCCGTTCCCTCCTTCCTGTGGCGCTCGGTCGCCGATGAGGCGGCGCTGGCGGACCTGCCCGAGGACGAGCGCTACGGCCCGGAAACCGACGCCCGCCAGGTGTTCACGCGGCTCGCCGGCACATGGACCTATTGGGGCTGGAAGGGCGGCTATTTCGACACGGAAGTCGATGCCCGCGCCTTCATGGACGAATTGTGCTACATGCTGGCCACCCAGCGCGTGGCGCCCAACTCGCCGCAATGGTTCAACACCGGCCTGCACTGGGCCTATGGCATCGACGGCCCCGGCCAAGGGCACCATTATGTCGACCCGTTCACCGGCAAGCTGACCAAGTCGAAGTCGGCCTACGAGCATCCGCAGCCCCATGCCTGCTTCATCCAGTCGGTCGGCGACGATCTGGTCAACGAAGGCGGGATCATGGACCTTTGGGTGCGCGAGGCGCGCCTGTTCAAATATGGGTCGGGCACCGGCACCAATTTCAGCCACCTGCGCGGCGAAGGCGAGAAGCTGTCGGGCGGCGGCAAGTCGTCGGGCCTGATGAGCTTTTTGAAGATCGGCGACCGGGCCGCGGGCGCCATCAAGTCGGGCGGCACGACGCGCCGCGCGGCCAAAATGGTGGTCGTCGACATCGACCATCCGGACATCGAAAAATATATCGACTGGAAGGTGAGCGAGGAGCAGAAGGTCGCCGCGCTCGTCACCGGCTCGAAGACCGTCGCCAGGCATATGGGCGCGATCATGAAGGCCTGCGTCAATTGCGAGGCCGACAATGACAGCGACTGCTTCGATCCCAACAAGAACCCGGCGCTGAAGCGCGAAGTCAAAGCCGCCAAGAAGGCGCTGGTGCCGGAAAACTACATTCAGCGCGTCATCCAGTTCGCGCGGCAGGGCTATACGGACCTCGAATTCAAGACCTACGACACCGATTGGGATTCGGACGCCTATCTGACCGTCTCGGGCCAGAACTCCAACAATTCGGTCTCGCTGTCGGACGAGTTCCTGCGCACGGTCGAAAGCGATGGCGACTGGAACCTGATCAACCGCATCGACGGCAAGGTCGCCGAGACGGTCAAGGCGCGCGATCTGTGGGAGAAGATCGGCTATGCCGCATGGGCGTCGGCCGATCCGGGCCTGCACTACAACACGACCATGAACGACTGGCACACCTGCCCGGCGGGCGGGCGCATTCGCGGCTCCAACCCGTGCTCGGAATACATGTTCCTGGACGACACGGCCTGCAATCTGGCCTCGCTCAACCTGATGCAGTTCGCCGACCGCGACACCAAGAAGATCGACGTTGCCGCCTATGAGCACACGGTGCGGCTGTGGACGGTCGTTCTGGAAATTTCCGTCATGATGGCGCAGTTCCCGTCCAGGCAGATCGCCGAACTGTCCTACAAGTACCGGACGCTGGGTCTCGGCTATGCCAACATTGGCGGCCTCCTGATGAGCTCGGGCATTCCGTATGATTCCGACGAGGGCCGGGCCATTGCCGGCGCGCTGACCGCGATCATGACCGGCGTTTCCTATGCGACCTCGGCGGAAATGGCGGGCGAACTCGGCCCCTTCCCCGGCTACAAGCCGAACGCCAAGAACATGCTGCGCGTGATGCGCAACCATCGCCGCGCCGCCTATGGCGAAACCCAGGGCTATGAGGATCTGGCCGTCAATCCGGTGGCGCTGAAGGCGGCCGACTGCCCCGATGCCACGCTGATCGACCGCGCCCGCGCCGCCTGGGACCGGGCGATCGCGCTGGGCGAAAAGAACGGCTACCGCAACGCGCAGGCGACCGTCATCGCGCCGACCGGCACGATCGGTCTCGTCATGGATTGCGACACGACCGGCATCGAGCCGGACTTCGCGCTCGTCAAGTTCAAGAAGCTGGCCGGCGGCGGCTATTTCAAGATCATCAACCGCGCCGTGCCCGCCGCGCTGCGCACGCTTGGCTATTCGGAAGCCGAGATCGCCGAGATCGAGGCCTATGCGGTGGGCCATGGCAATCTGAACCAGGCGCCGGCGGTCAACCCCTCATCGCTGAAAGCCAAAGGCTTCACCGACGAGAAGATCGAAGCGGTGAACGGTGCGCTGGCCTCGGCCTTCGACATCAAGTTCGCCTTCAACAAGTTCACGCTGGGCGAGGATTTCTGCCGCGACGCACTGGGCCTGACCGACGAGCAGCTCGACGATTTCAGTTTCGAGCTGCTGCCGGCGCTGGGCTTTTCCAAGGCCGACATCGAGGCCGCCAACATCCACATTTGCGGCGCGATGACGCTGGAGGGTGCGCCGCACCTCAAAGACGAGCACCTGCCCGTTTTCGACTGCGCCAACCCGTGCGGCAAGATCGGCAAGCGCTACCTGTCGGTCGACAGCCACATCCGCATGATGGCCGCCGCCCAGCCCTTCATCTCGGGCGCGATCTCCAAGACGATCAACATGCCCAATGCGGCGACCGTCGAGGACTGCAAGAACGCCTACATGCTGTCCTGGAAGCTGGCTTTGAAAGCCAACGCGCTCTATCGCGACGGCTCGAAGCTGTCGCAACCGCTCAATTCGGCGATCATCGAGGACGATGAGGACGAGGACGATGCGGTCGATGCGCTGGTCGAGGCGCCCGCCGCCGCCCGCGCGGTGCAGGTCACCGAGAAGATCGTCGAAAAGGTGATCGAGCGGGTGCGCGAGCAGGAAAAGCTGCCCACGCGCCGCAAGGGCTACACCCAGAAGGCCAAGATCGGCGGCCACACCGTGTTCCTGCGCACCGGCGAATATGACGATGGCAGGCTGGGCGAAATCTTCCTGGACATGAACAAGGAAGGCTCGACGCTGCGCGCGCTGATCAACAATTTCGCCATCTCCGTGTCGCTCGGGCTCCAGTATGGCGTGCCGCTCGAGGAATATGTCGACGCCTTCGTCTTCACCAAGTTCGAGCCCGCCGGCATGGTGCAGGGGAACGATGCGATCAAGAACGCCACCTCGATCCTCGACTATGTGTTCCGCGAACTGGCGATCTCCTATCTGGGCCGGCACGATCTGGCCCATGTCGACCAGTCGGAATTCTCCTCCACCCCGCTCGGCAAGGGCATCGAGGGCGGCACCACCCAGCCCGTCTCCACCGGCTGGACGCGCGGCCACAAGCTGTCGGTCGTCTCGGGCAATGCGCCCAAGAACGCGCCGGCCGGCGCCGGCACGAGCAATGTGACGGCGATCTCAAGCGGTGCGGCGCTCGCCACGGCCCAAAAGCCGGTGCTCGAACAGCAGCAGGAGGTCTCGGCCTTCCACCGCGACTATGCCGAGCGCGCCGAGACCTTCAAGGCGGAGACCGAGGCCGAGGCTTCCACCGACGCCCAGGCCGACCGCCAGGCAGCCGCGCAGGCCGCCGCCGCCGCGGCCACCGGCCTGTCGCCGGACACCGCCAAAAAGCCCGATGCGGACGATGCCAGGCAGATCGCCGCCGAACGGCGCATGAAGGCGGTGATGCAGGGCTATACCGGCGACATGTGCGGCGAATGCTCCAACTTCACCATGGTGCGCAACGGCACCTGCCTGAAGTGCGACACGTGCGGGGCGACCAGCGGGTGTAGTTGACATCAAATCAAAGTGGTACTTTGATTTGGATAGCCCCGCCATAACAGGCGGGGCTTGTCGCGATGGATTAAGATGCCCAAGAAGTGCTTTGTTATTCAACCATTTGACGGCGGCCGCTACGATAAGCGTTACGACGACGTATTTAGGCCGGCCATCGAAGATGCCGGGTTTGATGCATACAGGGTCGATCAAGATCCAGCGGTCGAAGTTCCAATTGAAGAGATTGAGCAACAAATCCAAGATGCCGAAATCTGTCTGGCCGAGATCACAGAAAACAATGCAAACGTCTGGTACGAGCTTGGCTTTGCCGTAGCGGCGGGCAAATCGGTAGTCATGATATGCTCGAACGATAGAGAGAGATTTCCTTTTGATGTCCAGCATCGGAAGATCACAAGGTATTCATGCGAGTCTCCCAGCGACTTCAAGAAACTCCGGGAAACCATCACTGAACGCTTAAAACACGTCTCTCAAAGAAACGAGGTCACTAAAAAACTCAAAATCGAATCCACCACGAAGCCTCGAGCAGGACTGGCCGATCATGAGATCGCTGCTCTGATTACAATCGGAAGCGAAGTGAACGGAACGAGCGATGGCTTGTCCGTTTACCGCATTAAGGAATTGATGGAAAAGGCAGGCTTCACGGGACTTGCCGGAAACTTGGCGGTTCAGAAGCTCATTTCACTTGGCTTCATTAAAATAGATACTGAACAGGGGTGGAATAGCCACGAGGAGTTCGAAGTATGCGTCCCAACACTAACCGGCTGGGACTGGATACACGAAAACCTCGACGCTATTGAGCTTCGCAAAGGGCCTAAGGGTAATCTCGATGACGAGATACCATTCTGAAGATGAGGCGGCCAGATTCCATATACGCCATCGTTATCGAAAACGCGGGCCACAACTTCTCCAGCTTCGTCCCCGACCTGCCCGGTTGCGTGGCGACCGGTGCAACAGCGGATGAGGCCAAGGCCGAAATCGCCGCCGCTATTCGCTTTCACANGAAGACGGACTGCCCGTTCCCAAACCGCATACAATCATCACCGAGGTCGAGGTTTAGCCGCCAAGGCCATCGCCTCGTCCGTCATCCTCGGCCGCCGAGCCGAGGATCCATTCCGCGATGTGGACGGCGAGGCGCGATGGCCGAACCGGCCTATGTAATTCCAACTGCGTCACGTCCGCCACGGCCTCTGGAATGGATTCCGGGGACAAGCCCCGGAATGACGGGGGAGAGGTGGCTTCCACCCGGGCCGGCCTGATCGAAGACGGACTTCCCGTTCCCAAACCGCAGACGATCGTCACCGAGGTCGACNCGCCAAGGCCATCCCCTCCTCCGTCATCCTCGGCCTCCGAGCCGAGGATCCATTCCAATGAGCGGGTGGCGGGTGCCCGGAGACCACGAACGAGCGGGTTCTGCGGCGCCGGTGGGCTCCATTACCGGAACAGAAGGGAACCTTGGGGCAAGCCCAAGGATGATGGCTGGGTTTGTCGTGCCCGCCTGGTGCAAAGCCTCAGGAATGGATTCCGGGGACAAGCCCCGGAATGACGGCGGTGAGTGCGCTTCCACCCCAGCGGGCTGACCGAAGACCGCATGCCCTTTCCCGCACCGCAATCGATCATCCCCGAGGCCAACGTTTAGGCACCCCGCCTCCCCCTTGAGGGGAGGCACGAGAAGCGACCTTCGGACTTGATCCGAAGGGAAGCTGATCGGGTGGGGGTAACAATCAAGCGATACGTCTTACCAATGCCCCCACCCGGCTCTGTCGCGCTTTGCACGCCATTCGCCTCGGGCTCGCGCCACGCGTCGCTCCCCGTCCTTCGAACCCCGCTCAAGGGGGAGGTTGGGCGCAAAGGCCGCCGTCTCCGTCAATCTCCGCCATCAGCGGAAGATGATGGCGCGGGGAGGCAAGCTGCCCCCCACCCTTCATCCCTCCCCCGCAAGCGTGGGAGGGAGGACACCAGCAATGTGCGTCGCACCGGGCTTTGAGCCTGGCTCAAGGCATATGGCGTGTGCCGGGGCGTCGAGGTCCTCCCTCCCACATTCATGGGGGAGGGATGAAGGGTGGGGGGCAAGATGAAAAATGGAGATGTGACCGCGCAGAAGATCACACAGATCCCGACCCGCCCCGAAAAACTTATCCAACCGCCCTCAACCTCCCCTATCCTTGCCGCCATTGCCTTTGCGGAACAGGCCCGGTGTACCCGCCGGGTTGCGAAGGCGGCGACGGCCTGTCGGGTAGCGGAAGCGGTTCCGCCGCTGGGTGCTGAACCCCCACGGCAGGGCGGAATGAAGGTGCGGAACGTGTCGCATGCGCGGTTCCGGCGATGACCCGCCGGCGCCAGAGCGGATGCGGCCGACCGGAGATGGCCGAGACTCGGTGCGGCGGTCATGCCGCGCGGCAGATGAAGGTGCCACAACATCTCCGGACAGCAGCCCCGAAAGAGCCATCTTCCGGGCCGGCGCTGCGCATGACGATCACCGCAAGCCCGTCGAACGGGCGGTCCGGCGACCGCATTTGTTCTTGTGCACGATGGCGATCACCGGATCGCCCGTTGTTCGCGTTTCTATAGCTCACGGCAGTTCTCCTGCCGGAGAACGCCTCCGCATGGGCCTCGCAAAGGCTCGGACGGCCAGTCGGCCTTGCGGTCTTCGCCCGAAAAGCCTGGCGCAAGGTCTTGCGCGGGCTGACGCCCACGTGCGCCCTGCGCTGGGGGCCGATGCGCACGTAGAGCGCAGCGGGGCGGCCCCTCCAACGAAAAAGCCCCGCGCCGGAGCGCGGGGCCGATCGTTCGGTCAGGTAGCGGCCCGTCCCCCGGGCCGGCACTTACCAGTTGACGGCGAAGCGCCCGCCGATCGCATAGGACCAGTCGCTGCCGACCGTGTAGGCGAAGGTGTCGCCCGGGCCGCCCGCACCGACCGCCGCTTCGGCGGCAACCGCGCCGCCGGCCAGATGGCTGATCGCGCCGCCGAGCGACAGCGAGGCCCGTTCGCCCTTGATCTGGACGCCGGTCGCCAGCGTCCACGTATCGGTGAACACGTCCTCGGTGGTCGACACGCCCTGATCCCAGGTCAGGCTGACCGAACCGGACAGCCAGTCGTTGAACTCGCGGCCGACGCCGCCGGTGACGGTCCAGCCGTCCTTCCAGAAGAATTCGAGGTTGCGCACGCCGGGAAGCGGGCCGCCCGTGACGGTGTAGTTGAGCCGCTGCAGCACGCTCCAGTCGGTCCATTTGACCGAGCCGAAGACCAGCGTGCCGGGCGCAACGCCCGTCTGGGCGCGCAGTTCGAGCGATTGGGGCAGCGTGCCGGCGGCACGGGTGACGCCGGATCCGCCGGCCAGCGCGTCGGCTGCGGTGACGAAGGTACCGGCCGGGGTGTGATTCACCTGGCTGCGGTAAAGAAGCTGGACGCGCGCGGCGATTTCGGGAACCTCATAGGCAAGGCCGATGCGATAGCCCGGATTGTATCCGCCATTGAAGGACAGCGCGCCCTGCGTGCCGTTGAGCGTGCCGCCGACGGCGCCGGCGACGAGCGCGGGCTGGCCAGCGGCCAGAAGTCCGGCGGTGATCACGGCGCCCTGGAACTGGACGGTCTCGACGAAGTTGAAGTTCTCGATGAACACGCCGCCGATCAGCGACAGGCGGCCGGAGCCCATTTCGCCGAACGAGCCGACATTGTCGAACATGGCCGCACAGGTCAGACCGAATTCGTCGGTGGTGAACTGCCGGCTGACAAGGCCGCTGCCATCGGCAAGGCCAGCGGCGATGGCCTGCGGGCCGTAGGACGAGCTGCCGCCATAGGGCTGGGTGTAGGTGCCGGCGCAGCGTGCATAGTCGGTCAGGTTCAGCTTCACCGCGCCGGTCGGCACGACATAGCTGTTGGTGTAGTTGCCGTCGGCCGCGGCGACACCATTGATCGTCGAATAGCCGCGCTGCGGCGAGACGATCGTCGCGCCGGCGCGCATGTTGAAATTGCCCTCTTCAAAGAGGATGTCCGTGTCGGCCGTGCCGCGCGAAAAGCCGCCGGCCTGGGCCGATGCGACCATGAGCGCCGTGCCCGCAACACCGGCAAGAAAAACCTTGACTGCCCCAACCATGGGATCCCTCCAACTTATGTGTTTTGCCCGTTCTGACCGAAACGCGCCGGACAGATCAAGCACAATTGCGGAGCGGGCGGCCGCGGCCGGTCTGCGCGGAAGTCCAAGCCGGCCGTTGTCGGGTAAATCGTCGCGCGGAACTGCGGCGATGCCGGCGCCGATGGCGAAAAAGCGCAGAATTTCCAAGCAAAACGCGGTCTCGGCGGCTGTTCAAGCCTGCATTGCGGTCACTGTTGCAAAAGCGTCACAATCTTGCCCTTTTTCGCGAAGTGACCCTTACGTGCCCGTAAATGCGCCGCCGCGGCGGTTCAGATGTCGGTGATTCGCGCCAGCGCCGCCTCGAGCTTTTCAAGCGCCGGCTTCGCTTCGGCGAGTTTGTCGCGCTCGGCCTCGACCACTTCGGGCTTGGCGTTGGCGACGAACTTTTCGTTCGCCAGCTTCTTGTCCAGACGCGCGATCTCGTCGCGCGCCTTGGCGATCGCCTTTTGCAGCCGCGCCTTCTCGGCCTCGATGTCGATCAGCCCGCCGAGCGGCAGGCAGACGGTGGCCTCGCGCACGACGATCTGGGCGGCGCCCTTGGGGGCTTCGCTCTCGATGACAATGTCCTCGGCCCTGGCAAGCTGCTTGATCGCCGGATCGTGGCGGAGCAGCCTTGCGCACGTGGTCTGGTTTGCGCCGACGACGGCAAGCGGTGCCTTGGCCGATGGCGGCACGTTCATCTCGGCACGCACCGAGCGGATGCCCGAGACCAGGTCAACCAGCCAGTTGATCTCGTCGGCGGCGCCCGCGTCTTCAAGCGCCGGCTCCGGCCAGGCGGCGTGGCACAGGAGCCCGTCGCGCGTGCCGGTCAGCGCCCACAACTCCTCGGTCATGAACGGCATGAACGGGTGCAGCAGCTTGTAGATCTCGTCGAGCGCAAACGCGGCGCAGGCGCGCGCCTCGGCCTTGGCGTCCTCGTCCTCTCCGGCAAAGACCGGCTTGAGCAATTCGAGATACCAGTCGCAGAACGTGTTCCAGACGAACTTGTAGAGCGCGCCGGCGGCTTCGTTGAAGCGGTAGGTCGCGATCCCGTCGGAGACTTCGCCTATGGTCCGGCCAAGCTCGGTCAGGATCCAGCGGTTGATGGTCAGCTTGGTGTCGGCAGGCCGGAAGCCGGCATCGTGGGCGACGCCGTTCATCTGCGCAAAGCGCGTGGCGTTCCAGAGTTTCGTGCCGAAATTGCGGTAGCCGGCAATGCGCGCCGGATCGAGCTTCACGTCGCGCCCCTGGGCAGCCATGATGGCCAGCGTGAAGCGCAGCGCGTCCGCGCCATAGTCGTCGATCAGCTCCAGCGGATCGATGACGTTGCCCTTGGACTTCGACATCTTGGCGCCGTGCTTGTCGCGCACCAGCGCATGCACATAGACGGTGTGGAAGGGTTCGATCCCCCTGCCCTCATCGTCCTTCATGAAATGCAGGCCCATCATCATCATCCGGGCGACCCAGAAGAAGATGATGTCGAAGCCGGTGACCAGCACCGATGTCGGATACCAGGTGTCGAGCGCCTCGGTCTTCTCCGGCCAGCCAAGCGTCGAGAACGGCCACAGCGCCGAGGAGAACCAGGTGTCGAGAACGTCGGGATCGCGCCTCAGATCGACATCGTCGCCGTAATGGGCGCGCGCCTCGGCTTCTGCCTCGTCCTGCGAGCGTTCGACGAAGACGGTTCCGTCCGGCCCGTACCAGGCCGGAATGCGGTGCCCCCACCAGAGCTGGCGCGACACGCACCAGGGCTGGATGTTCTCCATCCAGTCGAAATAGGTCTTCTCCCAGTTGCGGGGGACGAACTCGGTCCGCCCCTCGCGCACCGAGGCGATGGCAGGCTCGGCCAGCGTCTTGGCGTCGGCGAACCACTGGTCGGTCAGCATCGGCTCGATGACCACGTGGGAGCGGTCTCCGAAGGGCTGCATGATGCGCTTGGCCTCGACGAAGGGGATCGCATTGCCCTCCTCGTCGGTGGTCATCACGGCGAGGCCCTCGCCGGTGATCTGGTCGATCACGCGCTGACGCGCCTCGAACCGGTCGAGCCCGCGCAGATCGTCGGGCACCAGGTTGATCGCGTCCGCTTCCGCCTCGTCGAGCGTGCGCTCGCCGCGCGCCACGGCCTGGGCAATGGCCGCCGCCTCGGCATAGGGCGCGCCGTCGTCGCGCATGGCGGCTTTCGTGTCCATCAGCCGGTACATCGGGATGGAGCCGCGCTTTGCCACGTCATAGTCGTTGAAATCGTGGGCGCCGGTGATCTTCACCGCACCGGAACCGAAGTCGGGGTCGGGATAGTCGTCGGTGATGATCGGGATCAGGCGGCGATGTTCTTTCGGGCCGACCGGGATCTCGCACAGTTTGCCGACGATCGGCGCATAGCGCTCGTCGGACGGATGCACCGCGACGGCGCCGTCGCCCAGCATCGTCTCGGGGCGGGTCGTGGCGATGGAGATATAGTCGCGCGTCTCGCGAAGCGTCTCGTTGCCGTCCGCGTCCTTTTCGACATATTCATAGGTCGCGCCATCGGCGAGCGGATATTTGAAGTGCCACATATGGCCGTCGACCTCGATGTTCTCGACTTCGAGGTCGGAGATCGCGGTCTCGAATTTCGGGTCCCAGTTGACCAGCCGCTTGCCGCGATAGATCAGCCCTTCCTTGTAGAGGCGCACGAAGACTTCGAGCACCGCCTCCGACAAGCCGTCATCCATGGTGAAACGCTCGCGCGACCAGTCGCACGATGCGCCAAGCCGTTTGAGCTGGTTGAAGATCTGCCCGCCGGATTCGTCCTTCCACTGCCAGACGCGTTCGACAAACTTCTCGCGGCCCATCTCGCGCCGCGTCATGTTCTCGCCGCTCTCGGCAAGCTGGCGCTCGACGACCATTTGCGTGGCGATGCCGGCATGGTCCATGCCCGGCTGCCACAGCACATTGTTGCCCAGCATGCGTTGGTGACGGATCAGGACGTCCTGCAGCGTGTTGTTGAGCGCATGGCCCATGTGCAGCGAGCCGGTGACGTTCGGCGGCGGAATGACGATGCAATAGGGATCGGCGCCATCGCGCGCGCCGGCGCCGGCGGCAAAGGCGTTGGCCGCGTCCCACGTTTCGGCAATGCGCGGCTCGACGCGCGAGGCGTCAAATGTCTTGTCCAGCATGAGAAAGGTTCCGTTGGCGCCGGGGAAAACCCCGCCGCTGTAAACCGGATGCGCCCGGCCCTGTCAACAAAGCGCTCGGCGGGAGGCTGGCTCAGCCCTGGCGCGGGTCGCCACGCGCGATGCGTTCGATTTCGGCGCGCACCAGCCGCTCGACCATCGAGGGCAGATTGTCGTCCAGCCATTCGGCCAGCATCGGACGCAGCATCTGTTCGGTCATCGCTTCGAGATCGCGGCCAGCCTGGGCCTTGAGCGTCTCCGACAGCGCGCTGAAAGAGGTTTCCACCGATCGGCTGACCTCGCTGGAAATCAGCGGTTCGAGCGCCCTTGCGTCCGCCACGCTTTCGGTGCGCGCATCGACGACACCCGCCGCCGGCGGTTCGTCCGGTTGCACCTCGACCATGACCGGAGCCGCCGCCGGC
Source organism: Oceaniradius stylonematis (assembly GCF_003149475.2). Taxonomy (GTDB): domain Bacteria; phylum Pseudomonadota; class Alphaproteobacteria; order Rhizobiales; family Rhizobiaceae; genus Roseitalea; species Roseitalea stylonematis. The sequence goes on along the minus strand of NZ_QFWV02000007.1, from coordinate 365,928 downwards.
CCGGGCTGGCCGGCCGAGCGCAATTCACCGGCTGTGGCCGACAGCACGCTTGCCACCTCGGCGAAGGCGCGGCTGTCATCTTCTGAGAAGCGCGCCTCATATTTGCCGTTGGCTCTGGCCGGGGTAACGTTGACGTCGCCGGCTGCCGTATCGACGACGCTCTCGCGGCCGTCGAACGTTCCGGGCGCACGGGCGTCCAGCGCCTCGGCAAAATCATCCAGATCCGAGCGGCTCATCGGCGGCCGTCCGGCACCCGTCTCCTCGTCCGGCACTTCGGCGGCGGCGTCCGGCACAGCTGCCTTCGAAGCCGCCGGGTCCGGTGCCGGCCGTTGAGCGGCATCCTGTGTGTCGCTGCGCTCGATGATCCGGCGGATCGACGAGAGAATGTCGTCCATCGAAGGCTGGTCGTTGGTGGGATTGGGTTGGCCCATGTCGTTCATCGTCCCGCTGCGCATTTGCGAATCACTGGGCCGACATTAGCCAACCGTCCCGGCAATGAGAATCCCGGGGCACGCGATTGCGCCGGCATTCACAGGAATGCGCAGCCGCCGATCAGCGGCCGTCGGGGGTGCGCAAGCCGTACCAGAGATCCTTGACGGCGTTGTAATGCTCTTCGGGATCGTGCTGGCGCACGTTCAGGCCGAGGCGGGACGCGGTCAGGCGGCCGACGGCGGACGCCAGCGCATAGGATGACACGACGAGGTTGCGCTGCGCCTGGATCTGCGCGACCTGCGCGTCGAGCACGGTCGCCTGGGCGTTCAGCACGTCGAGCGTCGTGCGCTGGCCGACATTGCGCTCTTCAATGACGCCGTTGAGCGCCAGTTGCGAGGCGCGCACCGATTCCTGGTTGGCGCTGAGCGAGGCGCGCGAGGCCTCGAGCTGGGTCCAGGCCGAGGCGACCGCGGCGCGGACCTGATCGCGCGCCACGTCGATGTCGATCCGGGCCTGTCCAAGCTGTTCCTTGCGCTGACGCACGGTCGCGCTCGCCTGCCCCCCCTGATAGATGGGTACGGTGAGCTGCGCGCCGATCGAGGCGGCGGTTCCGGAGGTGCTGCCCCGGCTCGTCGAAGTCGTGGCCTGCGAGAGAGACGCGCTCACACCGATCTGCGGCAGGAAGGCGCCTTCGGCGGCCTTGACGCTGAAGAGGCTGGAATCGACCAGCGCATCGCGCACCTTGATCGCCGGATGATGGGCAAAGGCGGTCGAATAGGCGCCATCGAGCGAGCCCGGCAGCAGGCGCGACAGCGGCTGGGCCGGCGACAGCGCGCCGGGATTGACCCCGGTCAGCTGACGATAGACCGCTTCGCTGGAGCCGACCGCTGCGCGCGCGGCGGTCAATTGCGCGCGGGCGCCGGCAAGGCTCGCCTCGGCCTGGGCGACATCGGTGCGCGTGCCCTCGCCAACCTCGAAACGCGCGCGGGCTGCGCGAAGCTGCTCCTGCAGGAACTCCAGGTTGCGGGCCCTGAGAGACGCGATCTGGCGGTTCTGGACGACATCCATATAGGCCTGGGCGGTGTCGAACAGCACGTTCTGCTCTGTGTTGCGCAGGTTCTGCCGCTCGGCGCGCACGCCGGCTTCCGCCGCCTGGACATTGTTGCGGGTCTGGAAGCCGTCGAAGATCGCCTGATTGATCTCGATGCCGAAGCTGACCTGCGACTGGCCGCGACCGGTTGCCGGTCCGCCGCGCGAATCCGACGAATAGACGATGCCGGACGTGCCCGTGACGCGGGGACGCATGCCCGACTTGGCCAGCGGAACACCCTCATCGGTGGCCCTCAGGCCGGCACGCGCCGAATTGAGCTGCGCATTGTTCTCATACGCCTTGGCGAGCGCGCCATGGATGGTATCGGCCGCCCAACCGGACACGGGCACCGCCAAAACGGACAACGCCACCATACCCGTAATCCAAACTCGACGCATGAACGTCTCCTGTTCGCGCTCGGCCCACCCACGTCCGCTCTGGCGAACATAAATACTCGGCATCCAATTAGAAGTGCCGGCCGGGACCCGGCAAGTTAACAAAATATAACGTTCCGGCTTTTGGGGGCCCTGTTGCTGATCGGCAACGCCCGCGTCACCCAATCGCTCAGAAGGCGAATTCGGGCTCCTTGGCAAAGCCCGGCAAGGGCTTGGCCGAGACATTGAAAGCCCGTCGATGCGACAGGACGCCCTCATCGTCGCGAATGTGCAGCACCGCGAAGCCGGTCGGACCATGGCCTTCGACGACCACCAGACGGCCGCCCGGCTTGAGCTGGTCGAGCAGCGCGGAAGGAACGAAATCGACCGCGCCGGCCATGAAGATCACATCGTAGGGTCCCTCGCCGACAAGCCCTTCATTGAGCGGGCCGGGTACGACGGCGACGCTGTCAAAACCGTTGTCGCCGAGCGTTTCGGTGGCCCGGGCGGCGAGTGCCTCGTCGCTTTCAAGCGCAATCACCGCGCCGCTGAGGCGCGACAGGATCGCCGATGAATAGCCAAGGCCGCAGCCGACATCGAGGACCAGGTCCGACGGCCGCGGATCGGCAAGCTGGACGAGCCGGGCGAACGGCGCCGGGTCCATCATGTAGCGCGGCACGTCGGCGCCCTCATTGAGCTCGATATCGTCGTCGATATAGGCGAACGGGCGCTGACGGGCCGGCACGAAGGCCTCGCGCGGCACGGTCAGCATCGCCTCGATGATCGCAATGTCGGTCACATCGCTCGGCCGGACCTGGCTGTCGACCATCGCGCGCCGCAGTTCGGTGAAATCCTGGCCCATCTCAATCGTCCCGTTTCAGGCATTGCGCGCGTGAACGCCAACCGCCTGCCGGATCACCGGCCCAGGGGCACGGTTCGCCGCGCACGGAAGGGATGGAGGCCTCGCCCGGAATCGAACCGGGGTACAAGGATTTGCAGTCCTCTGCGTAACCACTCCGCCACGAGGCCGGCCAACGCGCCTATCGCGTTGCTGCGATATGGGTTTTCGGTGCGCGGGTCAACCGGCATTCAGAACAGTCTGCCTGTCCCTCAACGCGCGGTCAGGAAGCGCCGGGCCCCATGTCATCGGCTGCTCCTTCCCGAAGGAACCGATCGTAGACGGCGAGCGTCTGTCGCGCCTCGTCTGGATCCGGATCGGGCCACCAGACCGTCGTCGGCGTCTCGGCGTAGCTCACCAGACCAACCGGCGCGACCGGCCGCGCTTCGGTCAATCCATTCTTGAGCTGGTCGTTCGGCCCGGCGCAGACAAGAGCCGGGCGGGAGAGTTCGGGCAGTCTGGCACGGGTATCGTAACTGAACGCAGTCCGGTACGCCCGGTCGTAAGTCGGACCGCTTTCGACAATGCCGAGCGCGTAAAGATGCAAGTCGCCGGAGGCCGGAACACCAAGCTTCCTGGCCGCGGAACGCTCGACATTGTACCAGGGCCAAAACATGAACATGTCGCGGCGCCAGTTCCAGATGGCCAGCAGGTGCTGCCCCCATCTGTCCGGCGTGAAATCGAGAAAATAGTTCGTCAACAGGTCGGTCTGGAAATCGGGCGCGATGAAGACCGGCCCTTCCATCACGATGCGCCCGACCCTTTCGGGCGCGATCACCGCCATTTCGAGTGCCACCAGCGATCCGGTATGCGAGCCCCAGACGTCCGCCTGGTCGATCCCCATCGCATCGAGAAGGGCCAGCATGTCTTGTGCCAGCGTGGCCGTGCTCACCTCGCCGGCGGGCGGGGCTGAAAGCCCGTTGCCGGGATAGTCGACGGCAAAAACCCGCCGGCCTTGCGCAAGCCCGGTGATGACCGGTGCGAACTGCGCCGATGAACCGCCTCCGGTGGGGATGACCAGGAGCGGGTCGCCTTCAGCTCCGGCCCGGCGCAGGTGAATGCGGCCGCGCGCCGTCTCGACATAGTCATACCAGATGGACGGTGCCGGCAACGCCTCGGCCGGCGGCGGGAGCGCCACGCCGTCTGGCAGTTGCAGTGCTTGCAACGCTCCGGCAAGGCCGGCCGCGTCGCGAACATCGGCAAGGTTGTCCGCCTCCTCGACCGCATCGGCACACATGGCCCACGCCGCCGCATAACCTTCCGGGTGCTGGGCTGCGCCGATGAACGCGTCGGACAGTTCCTCGACGGCGGGAACCGGTCCGCCGTCGGCGGCAGGCAATGACGGATTGTCCGGCACGAGCAAATGCCGGTCCCGGATGAAGGACCAAAGCGCGATCAGATGCGTGCCGTCACCGCGCAGTGAAAGATCCGGCGGAATCAGTGCCGAGCGCTTCCAGCCATCGGCCGACGAACGGTCGATGGCGAAGCCGGCGCGCGCATCGAACTGTCCCAGGCTCAGCAGCCGGGCACAGACCGGTGCGGCAAGATCATGGCCGGCGATAACGCAGGGTTCGTCGCCGAGCCAGGCCAACGCCTCCGCCACGCTTTCGGCCATGTCCTCGACGGTGCGCGGCGCAACGCCGGACGAATAGCCGGTGCCGGGCATCTCGACGGCAATCACCCGCCAGCCCGGAACGCTGTCGGCAAGGGTTTTGGCGACCGATTGCGCCGACCGGACCAGGCCGGGCAATACGACAAGATTGGGCCCCTCGCCGTTGAGCCAAAGCCTTATCTGGCCGCGCGATGTCGTCACGTAATGCGGCCGGAGACCGGGCTCACGCGCCAAGGTAGGCCTCCTTGACGCGCGGGTTCTCGAGCAGGCTGTCCGCCGCGTCCTCGATCACGATCCGGCCGGTTTCGAGAACATATCCGCGGTCGGCAAGGCGGAGCGCCAGGTCCACGCGCTGTTCGACCAACAAAATGGTGATGCCGTTCTCGTTGAGTGCCCGGATCGCATCGGCCAATTGATCGACCATGATCGGCGCGAGACCGAGCGAGGGCTCGTCGAGCATCAGGCAGCGCGGATTGGCCATGATGCCGCGCGCGATCGCAAGCATCTGCTGCTGGCCGCCCGACAGCGTACCCGCCTTCTGCTCGCGGCGTTCCCGAAGGATCGGAAAAAGCTCGTAGACCCAGGCAAGACGCTCGGCCTCGGTGCGGCCGCCGCTGTGGGCACGGATGCCGCCCAGCTCGATATGCTCGGCCACGCTCATGTCCTTGAACAGCAGTCGCCCTTCGGGAATCTGAACAACACCTGTCGAGATGATGTCGTGCGGCTCCATGCGTTCGATGGGCTTGCCATCGAACATGATCGTGCCCGACGTCGGCCGGACCAGCCCGGATATGGTTTTCAGGACGGTCGTCTTGCCGGCACCGTTCGAGCCAACCAGCGTGACCACTTTGCCATCGGGAACCGTAATGGAGAGATCGTGGATGACCGCCCTGCGGCCATAGCTCACATTGATGTCGCGCAGTTCAAGCACTGACCGCCTCCCGTCCCAGATAGACGCGGATCACGTCCGGATTGTCGACCACCGCGGCGGGCGTGCCTTCGGCAATCTTCTCACCATGATCGAGCACGACCACACGGTCGCAGACGCCCATGACGACGCGCATGTGATGCTCAACGAGCAGGACAGACGTTCCATTGTCGCGGATCTTGCGGATCATGTTCACCAGCCGCTGTCCCTCCTCGGGGTTCATGCCGGCGGCCGGCTCGTCCAGCAGAAGAAGGGCCGGTTTGGCGGCCAGGGCGATGGCGATTTCCAGCCGGCGTTGATCGCCATAGGACAGCGATTCGGCGTTGTCGTCCGCGTGGCCGGCCAGATCGCAGAAGTGCAACGCCGCCATCGCGTCCCGGTCGACATCGGCTTCCTCGGCGCGATAGGTGGCGGTCCTGAAGATCGACGCCATCCAGCCGGTCTTCTTGGTGCGATAGGTCGCGGCCCGGACATTGTCATGGGCCGACAGCGCCGGAAAAAGGCTGGTGATCTGGAACGTTCGTGCGACGCCCAGCCTGGCAATCCGGTCGGCGCGCATTCCGGTGATGTTCTGCCCCTTGAGGTGGACGGTTCCGGATGTGGGCTGCATCGAGCCGGCCAGCATGTTGAACAGGGTCGTCTTGCCGGCCCCATTAGGGCCGATTATGCCCAGGATTTCGCCCGGCTGGACCTCGAAATCGACATCGGAAACGGCGGTCAGGCCACCGAACTTCTTGGTCAGCGTGTTGACAGAAAGGATCGTCATTCGCCCGCCTCCACCTGTGCCTGGCGTGCTGTCCGCACGGTGGACCTGTCCGCAAAGCGGCGCCACAGACTGACAAGCCCGCCGGGAAGGAAGATCACCGAAACCGTCAGCAGCGCTGCGAAAATGACCATCCGCAATGCACCCGTCGCGCGCAGGAGTTCCAGCAGCCCCACATAGATGAGTGCGCCGAGGATGGGCCCGGCGATGGTGCCGCGCCCGCCAACGATCACCATGATCAGGATCGCGACCATGTAGTTCAGGCTCATCACTTCCGGCGTGATGACCGTCAGGTAGTGGGCGAAGATCGCGCCGGCAACGCCGGCAACGGCGGTGGCGACGACAAATGCCAGCAGCTTGGTGCGGAAGACATCGACGCCCAGCGAAGCGGCAAGCTGGGCATTCTCGCGTACGGCGATGAAGGCCCTGCCTGTGCGGCTCAGCATGAGCGCATGGCATGCGTAGGCAAAGGCCACCACGAGCAGCAGCGAAAGATAGTAATAGTCGAGCGCCGAGGACAGCTCGAAACCCGCGCCGACGCCCAGCGGCGCGATGTTGGAGATCCCCATCGGGCCGCGCGTCAGATCGACCCAGTAGTTGGTCGTCGTGAAGATGATCGAGCCGAACCCGAGCGTGAGAATGACGAATTGCGGGCCCTCGATGCGCAACGCGACATAGCCGATGACGAAGCCGAACGCGCCGGCGACGATGCCGGCCATCAGCAGGCCCGGAAAGCCGGGGAAACCGAAGTTCATCCCCAGAATGGCGGCCGTATAGGCGCCGATTCCGAAGAAGGCGGCATGGCCGAAGCTCAGTTCGCCGATATAGCCGACGATGATGTTGAGGCTGAGCGCCAGCAGCGAATACAGCATCCACAGAACCAGCAGATGGTGGAAATAGGTGTTGGACGTGGCCAGCGGCAGAACGAGCGCCGCCGCCACGGCGAGGATGGGAAGAAAACGCGCCATCATGGTCAGGCCCTCCGCGCGGCGCCGAACAGGCCGTTGGGCCGCCAGAGCAGCACAACGATGATGATGGAAAAGCCGATCGCCTGCGCGAAGCCCATCGAGATGTAACCGCCGGCCAGCGCCTCGACGACGCCGAGGATCAGCCCGCCGATCAGGGCGCCTGGTATGCTGCCAAGACCGCCCAGGACGACGACGATGAACCCTTTGAGAACGGCCCAAGTGCCAACCGTGGGAAAGATCATCGCCGTGGGTCCAACGAGTGCTCCGGCAAGGGCGGCCAGTCCGCAGGCGACCATGAAGGTGACGGTGTAGACACGCCGGATGTCGACGCCGGTCAGCGCCGCGCCTTCCGGATTTTGCGCCGTGGCGCGCATCATCTTGCCCATGCGGGTTTTCTGGATGAACAGGTAGAGCAGCACCAGAACGAGCGCGCCGACGGCGAAGATGAGCATGCGTTGCTGGGTGACAATCACCGGCCCCAGGGGAACGATGCCGTCCGCGAACGGGCTTGCGACATATTTCGGATCGGCGCCGAAGATCAGTTCACCGCCATTGGTCAGCAGAAGCGCAAGGCCAAGGCTCGAGAGCAGGACAGTGAATTCATGCTCCTTGCGCAACGGCCAGAAGAAGAAGCGGTTCGCCAGTATGCCGAGCACCGCCACACCCAGCGTGGCGACGATGCCGGCCGATATGTAGTCGAGACCCAAAAGCTTTGCGGCAAAGAAGGTGAAGAAGGCGCCGAGCATGTAGAACTCGCCATGCGCGAAATTGATGATGTGCAAAACGCCGAAGACCAGGGTCAGGCCGGTCGCGATGAGGACATATGTCATCCCGTTGACCAGCCCGTTCATGATCTGCTGCGTGAGAAGGACAAGCTCCATCTCCATGGGCGTTACCGATCTTCCTGTTGGTTATGGCCGTCTGCGGCAAATGGATGGATGCGGGCCCGCGGCGATGCCGCGGACCCGCCGGGAGGAACGTCAGTTCACCGAGGCGATCTTGCCGTCCTGAATCTGGATCAGGTAGATGTTCTGCTCTGCCTGGCCGATATCATCGAATGTCACGTTGCCCAAAAGCGTGTCCCATTCGTTGCCGCGGATCGTCTCGGCCAGTTCGCCATAGTCGCGGACCGTCCCGGCCGCATCGATCGCTTCGGCGAGGACTTCGATGGATTGCGCGCCGATCGAGCCGATGAAGGAGGGTTCGTTGTCGAACATCTCTTCATATTTGGCGACCCATGCGAGAAGCTCGGGGTCCTGGCTGTCGGGGGCAAACAGCGAAACCGAGTACACGCCCTCCAGTGCCGGGCCCGAAAGCTCGACCAGCTTGGGGTTCATGTTGCCGGCGGACGCAATGGTCGTGCCGCGATAGCCGACCTGGCGGATCTGCCGGTAGATGGTCGCGCCCTGCGCCGTATTGATCGCCGATACGTAGATCGCATCGGGATTGGCGGCACGCAACTTGGTCAGCGCGGTGGTGAAATCGGCGTCGTCCTTGTTGTAGTACTCATTGCCGAGCACCTCGATGCCGCATTCGCTGAGCAGCTTTTCATAGTTCTCGACTTCAAGACGGCCATAGTCGTCATTGATGGTGATGAAGGCGATGCTCTCCAGGTCCATCCGGTCGCAGATGAATTGCGAATAGGCGCCGGACATCATGGTCGATGTTGCATTGAGACGAAACAGCCAGTCATGACCTTCGCGCGTCGTGTCGGGATGCTGGGATGTGGTCATGATGGTCAGAATACGATCCCGCGTGACCTCCTTCATCGTCAGGGCCACCGACGAGAACCATCCCCCGACGATGACATCGACATCGTCCTGTTCGATGGCGCGCTTGGCCGCGCTGACGCCTTCTTCGGGGCTTCCCTTGTCATCATAGGTGACAAGTTCGAGCATCCGTCCATCCAGCACACCGCCATTTTCGTTGACGATGGCGACCATGGCTTCCATGCCCTCGACGGCGAGTTGGCCGTCGAACGCGCCCGGCCCCGACAACGGCGCGATTGCGGCAATGCGGACGGGCTCCTCCTGGGCCTGAACGGCCATCGTTCCGGCGGCGATGAATGCGGCCGTCGTGGCGGCAAGGATCGATTGGAGTCTCATGGGTTTCCTCCCTTGTAAATCAAGTGGTTATGGTCTGTCTTTGAGATACTTCATCTGCAGTTCCTCGATCTGCGGAAAGCCGATGAAATCGATGAAATCATTGTGCGCAACGACCGGGCGGGGCAGCGCGGCGGCGCTTCGGTCACGGGCAAGCACTTCGAGGTTCTCGCGCAACGCCTTGGCGGCGGTCATCAGCGGCACAAGCGGAAATGTGGCAAGTCCCGCGACCTCGGCGACCTCGTCTGGCGACAGGTCCTTTTCCAGCCAGCCCAGAAGCTGCAACGACAAGGGTACGCCGCAGCCTTCCCGCATGGCCCGCAGGCCGTCGATCGAGCTGAAGCACTTGGAGATAGGCTGAATGATGTCGGCGCCGGCGGCCACATAGGCCTTGCCGCGGGCGATCGCCTCGGCCGGGTCGACGACGTCGGTACGCGCGACGATCAGCGTATCGGGGTTGCGCCGCGCGGCTGCGGCGGCGGCGATCTTGGCCTCGGCCTCCTCGCTGGAAATCACCTCGACACCGCCCACGCAGATCGGACAGCGCTTGGGCGCGAGCTGATCCTCCAGAATGACCGCGCTTGCGCCGGCGGCCTCAAACTCGCGAACGGTGCGCATGACGTTGATGGCGTTGCCGTAGCCGGTGTCGATATCGGCAACAAGCGGCACATTGATCGCGCCGGCGACATTGCGCACGACGGTCAGGTTTTCCGTCATCGTGTAGAGTTCGGCATCCGGTTCGCCAAGGAAAGACGCCGAAACACCGAAGCCCGATGTCATCACGGCATCGAAGCCGGCTTCCTCGATGAGGCGCGCTGACATGGCGTCGTATGCGCCGGCCGCCCAAACCGTCTTTTGCGATCTGACCCGGTCGGCCCAATCCGTTGGTGCCGCGCCTGGCGTATTGATGACGTTCATGACGCGTTTTCCTCCGCCTCTCGCTTGAGGTATCCAAGCAGTCCGCCGGCCTCGAGCATGGCGACGTCGGCGTGCGCAAGCGGCTCGAACCCGGTTTCGGTGCCCTGGGTGATGTTGCGAATGCGCACGGCGCGCCAGTCGACTTCAATCTCGTCCCAGCGGTCGACGAATGAGCGGATGCCGGGGCAACCGACCTGGGGAAATCCCATCGATATCTCGCCACGCCAGTAGCCGGGCGAAAACGATTCCGCGATCACGCCGGCGATCCCCAGATGCCGCAGCGCCTTCATCGGCGGATAGTGCGGATGGCCGTAACCGAAATTGTGACCGCCGACGATCAGATCGCCTGGCCGGACCCGGGCGGCGAAGTCCGGGTCGTAGGACGTCATGGCGAGCGCGGCGAGTTCGTCCAGATCCTGGATCTTGATGTTCTTGACGCCGACGATCTGATCGACATCGAAATCGTCCTCGTCGAAGACGAAGGCAACGCGGCCATGCAGGTTCCTCAACGCCATGGTCGCCTCACATGTACTTGCGCGGGTCGGCAATGCGCCCCTCGATCGCCGAGGCGGCGACGGTGGCGGCGTTGCACAGATAGATTTCGGAATCGGGGCTGCCCATGCGGCCCTTGACGTTCAGCGTCCCCGTCGAGACGGCGCGCTGCCCTTCGGTCATGGTGGCGATCCTGCCGTAGCAGAAGTCGCAGCTTGACGTTGAGACGTAGGCGCCGGCTTCGGCGAGCGTCGAGATGTAACCGCGGCGTCCGGCTTCGGCCATGATCTCGTGGCTGGTGGGAATGACGTGCAGCATGAACCCCTGGCGAACCTGACGGCCCTTGAGGATCTTCGCCGCGACCTCGATGTCTTCGAGGCGACCGGATGCACACGAGCCCAGATAGCCGGACTGGACGTCCAGCCCGACAAATTCCGACAGGTTGCGCGTGTTGGCCGGCGTCGGCGGCACAACGATGATCGGCTCCAGATCACCGAGTTCGATCTCGTGGACAGCGGAGTAGTTCGCATCGGGATCGCTGCGAACGGGTTCGAGCTGCTTCTTGGCCCGTTCCAGCGCGTAGTCGAGCCGCTCGCCCTCGGGGTTGACGATCGCGGTCAGCGCGCCGGTGAACATGGCCAGACAGGTGATCGACTGAATGCCTTCGGTTGTCAGCCCGTCGAGCCCGTCGCCGCCGAGTTCGAGCACCTGAAACCGGCATGAGGAGGGTCCCAGGACGCGCACGATGTGGTGGAACACATCGCGCGCCATGACGCCGGGCCTCAGCGTGCCATGCAGGTTGACGCGCACCGTCTCGGGAACCTTGATCGACACCTTTTCACGCACGAATGCCTCAAGGACATTGCGCCGCATGCCGATCGCCAGCGTGCCGAACGTTCCGAGCTGGCTGATATGGCCGTCAAAATGGACGACGAAGGCGCCGGGGGTCGCATAGCCGACCTCGGCGGCGACCTGGTGGCCGATACCCTTTCGTTCATAGAGCGCGACGCCATTGTCGGCGCACCATTGGCGCGTGCCCTTGTGCAGTTCTTCTTCCTTGGGCGTCGCGACCGGGACCATGTGGTCGATGAAGATCCCGTAGCGCTCCGGCTCGGCGACCTTGTCGATGCCGAACTCTTCCTTCATCTGCTGGAAATAGACGTCGGTGTAGCCGGGGAAGTCATAGGCCAGCACGAAGTCGGGCTTGGCCATGATCTCGTCGCCCGCGCGCACGCTCTCCAGACCCGCGGCGCGTGCCAGTATCTTTTCAGTGATCGTCAAGCCCACTTCCGCTCTCCCAACGCAGCCGGTTGTTCAGTTTGATTGCGACGGATCGGCCAGGCCCAGCGAGCCCGGGTTCATGATGCCGTTCGGGTCGACCGACCGCTTGATCGCCGACAGCAAATCCCATGTCGGCGGGTTCAGCACCGAGCGGAACGGATAATCGCGGGCGACCTGCCAGTTCACACCGCCCAGGCTGATGTAGAGCTGCTGGGTGGCGTCCCGCAGTTCGGCAACGGCCTGGCGCGCGGCCGGATTTGCCGGACGATCCAGCCAGGGCCTGGTGATGTCCTCGCCGACGCTCTGGACGTGCAACGGGGTGATCTCGTCATGCCAGTAGAAGGCAGGCTCGATGAAAAACTCGTTGCCCACGGTCAGGCTCATCACCGAATAGACGATGCCGTGCTCGTCCATGAACGGCTTCCTTTCGGCGAAGAAGGCGTCGTTGGCCTCAACGACTTTCCGCCAGTCACCCATCGGGAAGACCGCGTGGATCGGCACCCAGCGCTCGCCGTTCAAGCCGAGCATGCCGCGCACCGGACCGAACGGCTTGGACCGCATGACGCGCGGCACGGACGGGTCGAGCTCGGTGCCGGCGTCGGCGCATATTTCGCGCGCGCGCGCCATGGAGACTGCGAGTTCGTCGTCGTTGCGTGCCTCGAGCACCAGATGCAGCGTGAATTCATGCTTCTTGAGAAACGACGTGCCTCCGGCGGCCACCGCCGCGGCATCCTTGATGCCGCCCATCAGCGTCTTGCCGGTCTTGGCGACGTTGCCGAGCACCTTCAAGCCGTCCGAGATGCGGTTGACGCTGGCCGAATGGGACGCCTTGGTCCTGTCGATGCCAAACCCCTCCGAAACCAGCCGCTCGCGGGCCATGGCCACTTGTGCGCCGGCCATGTCCGCCATCGACCGGAAGCCGAACGACAGAAAACCGACCGCCAGCGGCTTCGGCCAAAGACGCAGGGTCGCCGCGGTCTTGAAACCCAGCGCGCCGGTATCGCCCAGGAAAAGGCCGGTCAGGTCCGGGCCGCCCTCACGGGTGAACGGCTTGGTGTCCCGGCGGCCGCCCGAGCCGGTGGTCACCAACGTGCCGTCGGGCAAGACGACCGACAGGCCGATCACCGATTCGGCGACGGTGGCGTTGAGCGTGGAGCCGAAAAAGGCGCTGTTCTGTGACAGGGCGCCGCCGACCGTCGCGTTGATGCCGGACAACGGTCCCCAATAGCCGGTACGCAGACCGGTTCCCTCCAAGGCCTTGTCGAGGCCGGCCCAGGTGCATCCGGCCTCCACCGTGACGTAGAGGTCATCGGTGTTGACCTCAATGACGCTGTCGAGATCGCAGGCATCGATGACGATGGCGTCTTCGACGGCAGGCAGGTAACCCTTGGTGTAGGACATGCCGCCACCGCGGGGCACGACGGCGATGCCATTGTCGGCCGCGATGCGGACAGCGGTCGCTGCATCGCCGGCCGATGACGGAAACACGATGGCCAGCGGCCGAATGCCGGGCTGCCAGAAGACGTCATTGGCATAGAAGTCCCTCGTCTGGTCATCGGCCCTGACCTTGCCGCCCAGAGCGTCCTGCAGCGCCGCGACGCCCGGATGGCGCCCGCCGGCGATATCGACATGTTCGTTCATTGGATTGGGCCCTTCTTGTCGGACGGCGAAACCGGCTCGAAACGGAAGCCGCCATCGCCTCGATGGGCGATGCGGCCGGCATGCGGCCGGTCGAAATGAGCGGGAAAGATCAGAGCGTCTTCGGACGCCAGAACCTCGAGGAGGCGGGCACGCGTGAGCGGCGCCTGATCGTTGTCCTCGCACAGAAAACAGTTCAGATCCGGCTCGAACACCTGCATGGCGCGATGCATGACGTCGCCTGTGAACCAGCCGGATTGGCCGCCGGAATGCACCCGCAGGACAAGCTGGCCGCTGGTATGGCCGGGAGCGGCGTGAAACGTGAATCCGGGCAGCAGTTCGTCGCCATCGCCGACCCAGCGGACAAGGCCGGCGTCGACGACCGGCTCGATGCTGTCCTCGATGACGGGAGCGCCCTCGGGCTGAGCGGTCGCGGTGACGCCGCCCGGCTGCCAATTGCGGTATTCGGCGGCTCCGAAAACGTAGGTTGCGTTGGGAAACGTCGGAACCCAGCGCCCGTCTTCGAGCCGGGTGTTCCAGCCCGAGTGATCGACATGCATGTGCGTGTTGATCACGCAGGTGACGTCCTCGGGCTTCACGCCGGCATCGGCAAGCCGGCCGATGAAATCGGTGTCGAGCATATGAAAACGGGCAAACTTCGGATCGGTGCGGCTCTTGGCGTTGCCGCTGGCCGTGTCGACCAGAATGATCTCGCCGTGCGCCCGAACCAGCCAGGCATGGATGGACGCGAACGTGTTGCCGGTCTCGGGGTCGATCCGGTCGATCTGCCGCAATTCGGGGTGACGGTCGAAGATCGCCGGGGTGTAGTCGGGAAACTGCATCTGCGGCGGGAAGCCGGGCGAGGAAAACTCCTCGATCCGCTCAACCGTCACGTCTGCGATGCTCCAGCCAGCCACAAATCCCCTCCCAAGGCGGTTGTCACGACAGGCCTGAGCAAAACAGCTTCATCAAATCGTGTCAACAGCCAAAATCTATTTCATTCTGTGAAACGCTATGCGAGGATGACGATGACAGCGACCTTGCCGTAAGGTCTCCGGTCAACAGAGGCGCCGTAACGCGCAAGAATAGGAATGGGGTTGAAGGGTGACACAAATAAAAGCGGCCGATCCCTCGGCCATGAACGTACGGGCCGTTGTCCGTGCAGCCAGCATTTTGCAGTCGTTCACGGACAAGCCTTTGCAATCGCTGGCGGAGATCGCCGCGGCAACGGGGCTGGACAAAGGCACCACACGACGCATCCTGGTTACGCTGATCGGGTGCGGGTTCGTGGTTCAGGACCCCGTGACCCAGCGTTACGGGCTCGGAAGGGTCATTCGCGTTCTGGCATCGAACGTCGTCGACCATTTCGACCTGCGGTCGGTTGCCGTGCCTGTCCTGACCGAGCTGGCGCACGAACTGCACATGACGATGTTCCTGTCGGTTTTTCATGACCGCTCGGCGCTGTGTCTGGACCGAATCCATGACATGACGGGGATGGAAGTGCGCTGGTGGGCCGTCGGCGGAACCCTGCCCTTCAACAGCGGCGGCGCGCCGAAGCTGTTGCTGGCCTATCAGACGCCGGAGACCATCGACGCCATACTCGCCGAACAGCCGCTGCCGCCGGTCAATGACAGCGTGATCGTCGAGAAGGCCGGTTTCCGGGCCCGGCTCGCCGAGATCCGAAAGCGCGGGTGGGAGTTCGCTGTCGATGACGTGGCCGAAGGTCTTGCGGCACTGGCCGTGCCGGTGCTTGCCGAGGACGGTTCGATCATCTGTGCCCTGTCGATGGCCGGACTGACACCGCAGATGGTCATCGGAGACCGGCCGGCTCACCTCGACATGATGCTCGATGCCGCAAAACGCGTGCGTGCGGCGCTCGGCGTTCGCGAGCGGCCGGCCAGCGAGTAACGCTCGCCGGAACGGGCGGCCCCGCTGCCACCCTTACCGGCGGACGACGCCGTTGAGGACTGTTCGCGTCAGGCTGCGGGCGATCGCCTCACGCTCGGCACCGGATTCACCGGTCCTCGGACGGTACCAGTCCGTCAGCCCGTTCAGTGCGCCCAATATCGCCCGCCCGACGATCGGAACGTCGTCGACCTCAAGCGTCGCATCGGCAACACCGTCTTCAAGCACCCGTCGGAAAAGACGCTCATACTCATCCCTTATGCCGATGAGTTCGGTCAGCGTCTCGCGCTCGGCCGCGGTGGTCGAGCCGTGCAGATACATTTCCACACCGGAACGAATGCCGCGCTGGAACGGCAAATGCTCCATCATCACCATGGCGTGGGCATGAGCCATCCCCTCAAGCCTCTGAGCGGCGGGCGAATCGCTGGCGAACACAGGTTCCACCGCCTCGAAGCAAAGCTCCATCGCGCGCCGGTAGACGGCAAAGAAGATTGCGTTCTTGGATCTGAAATGATGGTAGACGCGGCCCTTGGTCGAGCCGACCTCGTCGGCGATGTCGTCGATCGTCGCCTTGTCGAGCCCCTTGCGCATGAAGCATTCCGCCGCAGCCGAAATGATGACGGCCCGACTTTCGTCAACGTTCGACACACGGCGCCGTGGCCTTGCCACCTCCGCATCGGCTGACTGATGGTTCATTCTTATGCCCTCAGGTCTCCGGCTCGTCGGGGAAACGGTAGTCAGCCAAGATGGCCCGCAACTCAAGCTTGGAAATCTTGCCGGTGGCCGTCATCGGAAGCGCGTCCATGAACACCACATCGTCCGGCACCTGCCATTTCGCCATGCGTCGGCCAATGTGGGCCAGAACATCCTGCTTGCGGACATCCGCTCCCTGCTCGGCCACGACCACCAGCAGCGGCCGCTCATCCCATTTGGGATGCGGGATCGCAACAGCGGCCGCCTGGGCCACGCCCGCGCATCCGCAAGCGGTGTTCTCGAGGTCGATCGACGAGATCCACTCGCCGCCGGACTTGATCAGGTCCTTGGTGCGGTCGACGATCAGCAGATCGGTGTTGGGGCCGATCCTGGCCATGTCGCCGGTGCTGAACCAGCCATCGGCATCGAAGACCGCCTGGCTGGCCTCGGGCGCATTGAAATAGCCGGAAATGACCGTCGGCCCGCGCACGAACAGCTCTCCCGACCGCTCGCCATCGTGGGGCAACGGTTCTCCGGCCTCGTCGACGATCTTCATGTCCACGCCGAACAGGCGACGGCCCTGCGGCAGCTTCAAGGCCACGTTCTCATCCGCGGTCAGGCCGGGCTCGGGACGGGTCACGGTCCCGACCGGGCTCATCTCGGTCATGCCCCAGCCATGAAGCACTTCGATACCGAACTCCTCTTCGGCCGCGCGGATCATCGCTTCGCTGACGGCGGAGCCGCCGATCAAAAGGGTGGACAGCGCATCCGGCTTGCTGCCGCGCTTGCGCATCTCCGCGATCAATCCGTTCCAGACGGTCGGCACGCCCCACGCCGAGGTCACGCCCTCGCTTTGCATCAGATCGAAGATCGAGGCGCCGTCGAGATGCGGCCCCGGCATGACCAGGTCGGTTCCGGTCAACGGCGCCGAGAACGGCAACCCCCAGGCATTGACGTGAAACAGCGGGACGACCGGCAGAACGCGGTGCCCGCGGCCGAAACACTGCAGTGCGCCGAGCACCACCGAGAAACTGTGCAGAAGCGTCGACCGGTGGGAATAAAGCGCGCCCTTCGGATCGCCGGTGGTGCCCGACGTGTAGCACAAGCCCGACGCCGTGGTTTCGGGCAGATCGGGCCAGTCGAACAGGTCCGGTTTCCCCTCCAGCAGCGTCTCGTAGCACAGCGCGCCTTCGGGCGAGTTGTCCGGAACGTGCGCCTCGTCCGTCATCAGCACCAGTTTGATGGACGGCGGCAGCTTTGGCCTGAGACTTTCGACCAGCGGCGCGAAGGTCAGGTCGAAGAACAGGACCTTGTCGTCGGCGTGATTGACGATCCAGGCGATCTGTTCGGCCGAAAGACGCGGATTGATCGTGTGGCACACAGAGCCGATGCCGGCTATCGCGTAATAGAGCTCGAAGTGCCGGTAGCCGTTCCAGGCAAGCGTGGCGACGCGGTCGCCCCTGCCGACCTCCATCTCCAGCAGAGCTTTGGCCAAACGCGCCACGCGTTTTCGGGTCTGGCCGTAGGTCTGCCGGTGGCGGTCTCCTTCCACGGTCGACGATATAACACCCGTTTCAGGGTAAACGTCGGCCGCATAGTCGAGCACCTGCCGGATCGACAGGTCCCGTTGCATCATCATGCCTTCAAGCATCTGGTCTCCTCCCCGGCTTTGCGATTGTCGCAAACATGACCGAAAAATCGCGATTGACAAGATACTGCTCGGTATGTTGTTGGTAAAGGCATCATTTTTCAATGCCCCGGGCGGCAGGGAGGCAGTTGCGATGACCTTGCTGGAGGATCTCTTCGGCGCACATGGCAAGACCGTTCTGGTCACCGGCGGCTCCAGCGGCATCGGCCGGATGATCGCTTCGGCCTTCGTGGGCTCCGGCGCGCGCGTGATGATCGCCTCGCGCAACGGAGAGGCCTGCGTCGAAGCGGCCGCGGCGATCAACGCCGAGGGCGGCCCCGGTGAAGCCGAGGGTTTCGCAGGCGACGCCTCGACCGAAAGCGGCGTCACGGCGCTGGCTGCCCGCGTCGCCGACCGAACCGACCGGCTCGACATACTCGTCAACAATGCCGGCCGAAGCTGGGGCGAAAGCTACGAGGCGTTCCCCTTCATGGCCTGGGACAAGGTGATGAGCCTGAATGTGGCCGGGCTGTTCAGCCTCACCCGTGACCTCACGCCATTGCTGGAGCGTGCCGCCAGCGCCGACAGCCCGGCGCGGGTCATCAATCTGGGATCGGTGATGGGCGCGGCCACGATCGGCGGCCATGCCTATTCCTATGCCGCATCCAAAGCCGCCGTTCACCATCTGACCCGCATCCTCGCCAAGGAACTGGCGGCGCGCCACATCACGGTCAATGCGCTGGCGCCGGGACCCTTCGAAAGCCGGATGACGGCATTCGTAACCGGCGACGCCAAAACACGCCAGGCGGTTGCGGCGGGCGTGCCGGCCGGCCGGCTCGGACAGCCCGGCGACCTGGCCGGCGCCGTTCTATTCCTGGCCGGACGCGGCGGCGCCTATGTAACCGGCGCGATCCTGCCGCTCGATGGCGGGATCGGCGTGGAATCGGCCGATGATCTGTTTGCGGCCGGACGCTGAGCAGGGAGAAAAGACAATGGATCTGGGCTTATCGCCAGAGGCGGAAACCGTCCGCGACCGGGTGCGCGCCATGGTGCGCAAAGACATCATGCCGCTTGACGACGAGTTCGAGCAGGAAGTGGGGCGCGATGGCGACCGTTTCAGCTTCACCGAGCGGCAGGCGAGCATTCGGGAGAGCCTGAAGGACAAGGCGCGCGATGCGGGCCTTTGGAACCTGTGGCGCTCCAAGGCACTGGGCGGGCACGGCCTGACGACCGTCGAATATGCCTATATGGCCGAGGAGATGGGCTGGTCGCGACTGGCGCCGGAAATCTTCAACTGCTCGGCCCCGGATACCGGAAACATGGATGTGCTGCACCGGTTCGGCAGCGAATCGCAGAAGGCCCGTTGGCTCGACCCGCTCATGGCAGGGACGATCCGCTCCGCCTATCTGATGACCGAACCGGACGTGGCGTCGTCCGATGCGACCAACATTTCGATGTCGTGCGTGCGCGACGGTGACGCCTATGTGCTGAACGGCGAAAAATGGTGGGCCTCGGGCGCCGGCGACCCCCGATGCGCCATCTATATCGTGATGGTTCTGACCGATCCCGATGGCGAGCGGCACAGGAGGCACAGCCAGATTCTCGTGCCGGCCGATACGCCCGGCGTCGAGATTTTGCGTCCGATGAACGTCTTCGGTCACGACGACGCGCCGCACGGCCACATGCATCTGCGCTTCACCGATGTCCGCGTGCCGGCAGAAAACCTCCTGCAGGCGGAAGGTGACGGCTTCCGCATTGCCCAGGGCCGACTGGGGCCGGGCCGGATCCATCATTGCATGCGTGCCATAGGCCAGGCCGAGCGGGCCTTGGAGATGATGTGCCGCAGGGCACTGTCCCGCACGGCCTTCGGCAGGCCATTGTCCGAACTGGGCGCCAATGGCGACATCATCGCCGAATGCCGGATGCAGATCGAGCAGGCCCGTCTTTTGTGCCTGAAAGCGGCGTGGATGATGGACAATGCCTCGGCGAAGGATGCCGCACCCTGGGTCAGCCAGATCAAGGTGATCGCGCCACGCGTCGCGACGGCGGTGCTCGACGAAGCCATGCAGATGCATGGCGGAATGGGCATCAGCCAGGACACTCCGCTGGCCTCGATGTGGATCACCGCCAGGACGCTGCGGTTCGCCGACGGACCGGACGCGGTTCACAGGCGGCAGATCGCCCGGACGGAACTCAAGCCGTACCGCCACCGATGAACACGCTCGATCTGGAAGCGCTCGAAGCCTATTTGTCGCCGCGCATCGTCGGTCTGTCCGGGTTGCGAAAGGCCACCAAATTCTCCGGCGGGCAATCCAATCCGACATTTCTGATCGAAGCCGATTCGGGGCGTTATGTCCTGCGCCGCAAACCGCCGGGCAAGATCCTGCCGTCGGCGCACGCGGTGGATCGCGAGTACAGGGTCATTGCGGCGCTTGCGGAAACCGATGTGCCGGTGGCACCGGCGCTGCACCTTTGCGAGGACGACGCCGTGATCGGCTCGGCGTTCTATGTGATGGGGTTCGTCGATGGCGTCGTGCACTGGGATCCCGCCCTGCCCGATCTCGAACCGGGCCTGCGCCGCCCGGCGACCCTGGCCATGATCGAGACGCTGGCGCGGCTGCACAGTCTCGACCCGGCGGCGGTCGGCCTGGCCGATTATGGAAGGCCCGCCGGTTACGCCGGCCGGCAGATCGCGCGATGGACGAAGCAGTACCAGGCCAGCGCGGAAAAAACTGATCCGCACATGGAAGAACTGATCGGCTGGCTGCACGAGAACCAGCCGGCAGAGGACGGACGCGCCTCGATCGTTCATGGCGACTACCGCATCGACAATCTGATCTATGCGCCCGGTTCGGCCAATGTCCGCGCCGTTCTCGACTGGGAATTGTCGACAATCGGCCATCCGTTCGCCGACATCGCCTATGTGCTCCTGCACCACAAGCTGCCGCGCGACAGCGTGTTCAAGGGTCTTGCCGGACATGACCGGGACGCGCTCGGCCTGCCGCACGAAGCCGAGATCATCGAGCATTACTGCAATCGTCTTGGCGTCGCGTCGATCGACGCCCTGGATTTCTGGGTGAGCCTGTCGGCCTTCCGTCTGGCAACCATCCTTGAAGGCGTCGCGGCCCGCATCCGGGCAGGCAATGCGAGCGATCCGGAGCGCGGCCGGCGCCTCGTCAATGCAATTCCCGACCTGATCGCGCTTGGTCTTCGCGCCGCGCGCAGCCAGACCGATACAAGACAAGCCGATTGAGGCCGCCTGGCGCGGTCAAACCGGGCAGCCGATTTGCCACTGCTGCGGCCAGGACACCGGGCGGCGCGCACTTCCGTTCGACCAGCGCAGCCCGCGCCATGGACCCTTGCGCCGCGCATGTCCGCTTTCAGTTGCGCGGCGTGCCCGAACGCTTGCGCCCCTGCCGCACGGCAAACCGCCGCCGGATGCGTCGCAACGGGTGCAGTTCGTGCGACAGGATGAACAGGCCGAGCGGGATCATCCAGAAGCCGAGGATCGGCAGAAAGCCGAACACGCCCAGAACGCTCAGCGCGGTGCCGAGCGTCAGACGGGCGCCGCGCGAGCCGGGTTTGGGAAACTCGCGCCCGAACAGACGGTAGACCGGGCGCTCGTCCCGACCGTTCCTGCCGCCCGGATGGTTCAGCCCGTCGTCCTCACCGTTGCCGCCCGTGTCGGTTTCGTGCATCAACGCCAACCGGTTGCGTTCGTCCATCGGAGGGTCCCGTTCATCATCTGCCAGCCATGCAGGCACCCGACAGGGTGGCGGATCGCCCGGCGTGCCTGACGTGAGCGCCCGCACCGCCCACTTCAAGGCGGCGGCAGCGAAAAAAGGAGGGGAGCGTCGGCGTCGACCGACATTTACCCCTTTTCAACACCACGGTCCGTTTGATATAGCCCGCCGACATTCGAGTTTTCCCCAGTAGCTCAGCGGTAGAGCGCTCGACTGTTAATCGATCGGTCGCAAGTTCGAATCTTGCCTGGGGAGCCAGACCCGAGGGGCCGGCGCAGCGCGCGCCGGCCCCTTTGTCGTTCGGGCCTGGCATCAGGCGGGCATTTGGGCCGCGCGCAACCGCACTTCGACCCGCGTGCCGCGTTCGCGCGCGCCGGAAGCCAGCCGCACGCTGCCCTCGAAAAGCGCGGCGATCTCGTTGACGATGGCAAGGCCGAGACCGCCGACACCGCCCGGCCGCGGCGCGGTGGTGCTGTAACGCTCCATGACGGCGGTGCGCAGCTCGGCGGGAATGCCGCAGCCATCGTCCTCGACCGACAAGATTGCCGTATCGCCATCGGTGCGCACCGCAACGACGATGCTGGCGCCGGCTTTGGCATGGCGGATCGCATTGTCGATCAGATTGCTGATCATCTCGCGCAACAGTACCGGATCGCCGCGACAACCGACAGGCACACCGCCCTCGTATGCCAGATCGAAGCCGGCGCGCGCGGCGGGCAGAACGAAGCTCCCGGCGGTCGCCCGTGCCACCGCGTCCAGATCGACCGAGTGACCCGCGGCGGCCTTCGACGTCGTCTCGTCCACCCGCGCCAGAAGCAGCAATTGCGCCAGCGTGCGCTCGGCGTCGGCGACGGCCTGATCGCAATCGGCGATGGCGTGACGGGCCTCGCCGAGCGTTTCGGCCTGCGCGGCAATGCCCAATTGGGTGCGGACGATGGCGAGAGGCGTGCGCAACTGGTGGCTGGCGTTGCCGGTGAAATGGCGCAATGCGCTCAGCGCCCCGTCAAGACGGGCCATGAAACCGTTGATCCGGTCGACCAGGCCGCCAACCTCCTGAGGCACATTGTGTTCGATGGGCCGCAAATCTTCCGGGCTGCGGCGACCGATCGCCTGTTCGAGCCGGCCGAGCGGGCGCAGCGAGCGCGTCACCGCGACCCAGACGATGATGGCGGCTGCGAAGATCAGGAGGAACTGGCGCAGCGCAGTGCGCAGCAGGATGCGCTGGGCCAGCGCCTGGCGGGCATTGGTCGTCTCGGCCACGGTGACCCTGAAGGCGACCGACCGCTCGCCGGTCGATGCCGTACCGCGATAGGTCGCCACGCGGATCGGTTCGCCGCGAAATTCGCCGTCGGCGAAAGCGAACGGATCGCCGGCCTCGGCCCGCGCATCGGGCACCGCCAGACGCTGATAGCCGGTGACGAGCGTGCCGTCGGCATGGTCGATACGGTAGAAGACACGGTCCTGCGCCGACGAGGTCAGCATCTCCAGCGCCACATAGGGAATGTCGACGTCGAGCTGGTCGTCATCATTGATGACCACCCGTTCGGCAATCGCCAGCGCAGAGCCCGACAGCACCCGGTCGAACACCTGGTTGGCGGTCTCGCGCGCCGTGCGATAGGCGTCGAACAGCGCTACGACCCCGATGGTGCAAAGGGGCACCAGAAGCATGATCAACAGCCGCCGGCGCAGCGAATAGCGCGGTCCCATCAGCCGGCACCGCCCTGCTCTTGCGCCATCAGGAAGTAGCCCATGCCGCGTGCCGCGCGGATCGCGATGCCAAAGCCGCCAAGCCGCTTGCGCAGGCGGCTGATCGTCTGCTCGACCGCATTGTCGGATACGTCCAGATCGAAGGTGGACAGCGACTCGGCGATCTGTGCCTTGGGCACCACGTCGGACTTCGACATCAGCATGACGCGCAGTACGGCTAGTTCGCGCGGCGAAATCTCGATCGGCGCACCGGCATGCACCAGCGTGTTGGCCGTGACATCCAGCGTCAGGCCGGCAAATTCGATGGTCGGACGCGCGCGCCCCGCGCCCCGCCGGATCAGCGCTGCCGCCCGCGCCCGCAGCTCCTCGACAGCGAACGGCTTGGTCAGATAATCGTCGGCGCCCAGATCGAGCCCGCGCACCCGGTCGTTGAGGTCGCCGCGCGCGGTGACGATCAGCACCGGCACGTCGAGCCGACGGTCGCGCAGGTTTTTCAACACATCAAGGCCGTCCATGCCCGGAAGGCTGAGATCGAGCACCACCAGATCGAAAGGCGTGGAGGCGAGCGCCGCCTCGGCGTCGGTGCCGTCGGCGACACGGTCGACCTGAAAGCCGCCCGCACTCAGAACGGCGGCCATGCCGGCCGCCAGTTTGGCATTGTCCTCGACAAGGAGAATGCGCATGATCTGTCCTCCCGCGCTCCTTGGTACTGCGCGGGAGCCGGGCTGTGAAGGCCGGCGCGGCAGCGGCAAGGAGAGGCATTTGACGCGCAGGACATGGATCGCCGCGATCGGAGCTGTGGTCTCGCTGGCGTTCATGGTGCCGGCCGCCTTGGCGCAGACGCTGTTTGGTGCGCTGCAGCCGGCCGGCGCATCGACGCTGACGATCTATTCCTCGCTCGATCTGAGCGCGGCGGAACCGCTGATCGACGCCTTCCAGAGAGACAATCCCGGCGTCGCCGTCAATTATCACGAACTCCAGACCGTCGATATCTATGAGCGCGTGCTCAATGAGAGCGATGGCGACGGCGCAACGGCGGATCTGGTGATCTCGTCGGCAATGGACCTGCAGATGAAGCTCGCCAATGACGGCTATGCGCGCCGTGTGCCGCTGGCACACGGCAGTGTGTGGCCAAGCTGGGCCAACTGGCGCGATACGGCGATCGCACTGACCTACGAGCCGGCGGTGATGGTCTATCACAAGCCCAGTTTTGAGGCCGCCGACGTGCCGCGCACCCGCGCCGCGCTGATTTCGTTCCTCGATGCCGAACAGGATGCGTTCTACGGCCGGATCGCGACCTACGACATCGAGCGCGCCGGCGTCGGCTTCCTGTTTCTGGCGCGCGATGCCGAGCACAATCGCGACATCTGGGATCTGGTGCGCGCGATGGGCCGGTCCGGCGTCAAGCTCTACTCCAACTCCTCGTCCATCCTCGAGCGCGTTTCGGACGGCCGGTTCGCCATCGGCTACAACATTCTGGGTTCCTATGCCTCGGCATGGGCGGCGCGCAATCCCGATCTCGGCATCGTGCTGCCGACCGATTACACGATCATCATGTCGCGCATCGCGCTGGTGCCGACCTCCGCGCAGGCGCCCGATCTGGCCGGGCGCTTTCTCGATTTCATGATGTCGCGGCAGGGCCAGGACATCATGGCGGCCGAAGCCAAGCTGCCGGCACTGCATCCGCAACTGACGGGCGCGAACACGGCGGACGGGCTGCGCGCCGAGGCGGGCGACAAGCTGCGGCCGATCGCGGTCAGCCCTGCCCTTCTGGTCTATCTCGACCAGGTGCGGCGAGCCCGCTTCATCGACCGCTGGAACGACACGCTCAGCCAGCGCTGACGCCACGTCACTATGCCGGCAACCTGTCAGCGTGTTGACAGCTTGGTGTGGTCAGCTTGCCGCAGCCGGTCACACCGGCGAAGCATTTTGGGAGGATCATATGCTGAAACTGCTGACCGCGGCGCTTGGCGCCGCCGCATTGTCGTTTGCAACGCTGGGCGCTGCCCAGGCCGACGGACACCAGAAGCTCGAAGACGTCCACTTCCTGATCCCCGGCGGCGCCGGCGGCGGCTGGGACGGTACCGCGCGCGGTACCGGCGAAGCGCTGACCAAATCCGGCATCGTCGGATCGGCGACCTATGAGAACATGTCCGGCGGCGGCGGCGGCAAGGCCATCGCGCACCTGATCGAGACCGACGATGCCGGCACGCTGATGGTCAATTCGACGCCGATCGTCATCCGCTCGCTGCAGGGCGTGTTCCCGCAATCGTTCCGCGACCTGACACCGATTGCCGGCACGATCGGCGATTATGCGGCGATGGTCGTCAACACCGATTCCGACATCCAGGACTTCGGTGGCCTGCTTGAAGCCTACAACGCCGATCCGACCAATGTCGCCATCGGCGGCGGCTCGGTCGCCGGCGGCATGGACCATATCGTGGTCGCGCTCGTCATGAAGGCGGCCGGCGCCGATCCCACCCAGGTCAAATACATCCCCTATGACGCGGGCGGCAAGGCGATGGCCGGCCTCCTGTCGGGCGAGATCAAGGGGCTGTCGACCGGCTTCGGCGAAGCGATCGAACTGGCCCGCCAGGGCGAGGTGCGCATCCTGTGCGTGACCGCGACCGAGCGGCTAGACGCGTCCCCCGAAACGCCGACCTGCGACGAGGCCGGCGCAAGCGGCGCCGAGTTCGTCAACTGGCGCGGCTTCTTCGGCGCGCCCGGCCTTTCGGACGAACAGGCGAGCGCCTACCAGGATGCGCTGGAAGCGATGTATGAGACCGACGACTGGGCCACCGTGCGCGACCGCAACGGCTGGGTCGACATCTTCAACCGGGGCGATGACTTCACCTCGTTCCTTGAAGCGCAGGAAGAGCAGATCGGCGGCCTGATGCGCGAACTGGGCTTCCTCTGATCCCGGCCCGGTGACGGCCGGCGGTCTCACGCCGGCCTTTGGCAAACACGCCGCGCGGGCAAAACCGTCCGCGCGGCACCCCGGGGAGGACGATCATGCCGATTTCCAAGGACAGGCTGGGCGGGCTTCTGCTGCTCGCCTTTTGCATCGCTTATGCGTTTCTGAGCCAGCAGATCCGCCTGCTGCCGTTTCAGGAAAGCAGCGCCTTTCACGCCCGGACCATGCCAGAGGTACTTTCGGTGCTCGGCATCGGCCTGTCGCTGATCGTCATCGCATTTCCCGGCTCGAAGGCGCGGGTCGAACTGGCCGGTCATGACTGGCTCAAGGTGGTGCTGTTCCTCGCGCTTATGTCCGCCTACGGGCTGACCATACGGCCGATGGGCTTCATAGCCTCCACGTCGCTTTTCCTGATGATCGGCTTCTGGATGCTCGGCGAACGCCGCCCGCTCTATCTGATCGCCGTTGCCGTGCCGCTGGTCGTCCTGTTCTGGGTGCTGATGACGCAAGGGCTCGACGTGTTCATCGAACCGCTGCCCACCTTCCTGCGCGAAGGGAACTGAGCCATGCTTGAAGGCATCATGATCGGGCTGACGACGGCCCTTTCCATCCAGAACCTTCTGTTCGTGATGATGGGGTGCCTCGCCGGCACCTTCATCGGCATGCTGCCGGGCCTCGGCCCGATGTCGGCGATCGCGCTGATGATCCCGATCGCGGCGACGCTCGACCCCTCCGCCGGGATCATCCTGATGGCCGCGGTCTATTATGGCGCGATCTTTGGCGGCTCCACCTCGTCCATCCTGATCAACGCGCCCGGCGTCGCCTCGACGGTTGCCACCTCCTTCGACGGCTACCCGATGGCCAAGAGCGGCAAGGCCGGCAAGGCGCTGGCGATCGCCGCCTACTCATCCTTTTCGGGCGGCGTGATCGCCGCGCTGTTCCTTCTGGTCGCCGCGCCGTTCCTGGCCAGCGTGTCGCTCTCCTTCCAGTCGACCGACTACTTCGCGCTGATGGTGCTCGGCCTCGTCGCCGTCGCCGCCTTCGCCGGCAAGGGCGACATGGCCAAAGCGCTCCTGATGACGGTGATCGGGCTGATGCTGTCGACGGTCGGCACCGACCAGACCCAGGGCGTGCCGCGCTTTACGCTCGGCATGATCGATCTGGTCGACGGCATCTCGTTCCTGCTTCTGGTCATGGCGACCTTCGCCCTGTCCGAAGCGCTGATGGCGATCCTCAAACCGAAAGACGACGCCGACCGGCTCAAGGAAAAGGAAGCGTCGGAAAACCTCGGTTCGATGGCCGTCAGCAAGGCCGAGGTCAGGGAAATGGCGCCGGTGATCGGCCGTTCCTCGGTCCTCGGTTTCCTGATCGGCGTGCTGCCCGGCGCTGGCGCGACGATCGCCTCCTTCCTCGCCTACGGCACCGAGCAGCGTCTCGCGGGCCCCGAAAAGGGCAAGCAGTTCGGCAAGGGCTCGGTGCGCGGCCTGGCGGCGCCCGAAACCGCCAACAACGCCGCCGCCACCGGCTCTTTCGTGCCGCTTTTGACGCTTGGTATTCCCGGTTCCGGCACCACCGCGATCATGCTGGGTGCGCTGATAGGCTACGGCATCCAGCCCGGACCGCGGCTTTATATCGACCAGCCCGAAATCTTCTGGTCGGTGATCGTTTCGATGTGGATCGGCAACATCGTGCTTCTGATCCTCAACCTGCCGCTGATCCCCTACATCGCCCGCGTGCTCGCGATCCCGTCGCGGTTCCTGCTGCCGCTGATTCTCTTCTTCTCGCTGATCGGCGTCTATTTCGTCTCGTTCAACACGTTCGATATCCAGCTCATGGTGCTGTTCGCGATCGCCGCCGTTATCCTGCGCATCCTCGATTTTCCGATGGCGCCGATGATCCTGGGCTTTATCCTGGGCGGCATGATGGAAGAGAATCTGCGGCGGGCCCTGCTGATCAACAATGACAGCTGGTCGTTCCTGTGGGAGCGCCCGCTGACCCTGACGATCCTGATCATCGCGGCTCTGTGCCTGGTCGCGCCGTTCCTGACCGGCAAGATCCGAGAATACCGGGCCAGAGCGGCGGAAGGGACTTCGGCATCGGGCGACTGAGGATGATGGCGTGAAGGCAACGGCACTTGCCCTGGCAATCGGGGCGGCGGGCGGCGCGCTGGCGTTCGCCGCCTCGTTCCCCGCACCCTGGCTCACCGGCCCGGCCCTGTTCGTCACCCTCGCCTCGCTCGCGGGCCTGCGCCTTGCGATCCCCAACGGCCTGCGCAACGCGATTTTCACGATCATCGGCATGACGATAGGCGCGGGCGTGACACCGGACATGGTCGCCACCGCCGCGCAATGGCCGGTCTCGATCCTGATCGTGCTGGTCGCCATGGTCGTCATCATGGCGCTGGGGGCACTGCTGCTGGAACGCGGCTTCGGCTATGATCGCGGCACAGCGCTTCTGGGCGCGGCGCCGGGTCATCTGAGCTTCGTTCTGAGCTTGAGTTCCACCGTCAAGGCCGACCTGCCGGCGATCTCGATCATCCAGTCGACGCGCGTGCTTGTGCTGACGCTGGCCGTGCCCTTCGTCGCGTCGGCAATCACCGACCGCCCCATGCAGGACGCCCTGCCCGACGGTGTGGCGATGACCGCGCCGGTGCTTGTCGGCACCGCGCTGGCTGCCATCGCCGCGGCGCTCCTGTTTCAACGGCTCAGGGTGCCGGCCGCCTTCCTTCTCGGCGGCATGTTCGCCTCTTCGGTGGGCCATCTGACGGAGGCCGGGCCCGGCCTTGTGCCCTTCTGGCTCTCGATTCCCGCCTTCGTCACGATGGGCACGCTGATCGGAACGCGCTTTTCCGGCGTCAGCCTCGCGCTGATCCGCAAGGCGGCCGGCGCGGCCCTCGCCTTCACCGCGCTGGCGGGAACCGTCGCCGTCCTCGCCGGCCTGGTGGCGATGGCGCTGCTCGACGTTCCGCTGGTGCAGGCGCTTGTCGCCTATGCGCCCGGGGGGCTCGAAGCGATGGCGGCGATGGCGCTTCTGCTCGGCGTCAATCCGGCCTTCGTCGCCGCACACCATGTGGCGCGCCTTCTGTTCCTGACAGTGCTGATCCCGCTCGCCATGCAGCGCGTGGTCCGGCCGGCGCCGGGAGATGCGGGCGAATGAGCGACCCAACACCGCTCGCCGGCTATCGCGTGCTCGACCTGACCAATGTGCTGGCGGGCCCGTTCTGCTGCCATCAGCTTGCGCATCTGGGCGCCGAGGTGATCAAGGTCGAGGTGCCGGGTTCGGGCGATCTTGCCCGCCAGCTCGGCGCCGATCCGGAGCTCAACGAAAAGCGGATGGGCGTATCGTTTCTGGCGCAGAACTCGGGCAAGCGTTCGGTGACGGTCAATCTCAAATCCGATGCCGGCAAGGCGGTGTTCGAGAAGCTGGTCGCCACGGCCGATGTCGTGGTCGAGAACTTCCGGCCCGGCGTGATGGACCGCCTTGGCATCGGTTACGGGCGGCTCAAGGCGATCAGGCCGGACCTCGTTTACTGCGCCATTTCCGGCTTCGGCCAGGACGGGCCGCTCAAGTCGCTGCCGGCCTACGACCAGATCATCCAGGGCATGAGCGGTGTGATGTCGATCACCGGCGCGCCCGACACGGCACCCTATCGGGTCGGCTACCCAATCGCCGACACGATCGGCGGGCTGACGGCGGCATTCGCCATCTCGGCCGCACTGGCCGACCGCTCTGAAAGCTGCGGCCGGTTCATCGATGTATCCATGCTCGAATCGGTGATCGCCACCATGGGCTGGGTCGTCTCCAATCATTTGATGGCCGGGCGGACACCCGTGCCGATGGGCAACGACAATTTCACCGCCAGCCCGTCCGGCACGTTCCAGACCGGCAACGGGCCGATCAACATCGCCGCCAACAAGCAGGAACAGTTCGAGGCGGTGTGCCGCGCCGCCGGACGCTCCGATCTCATCGCCGACCCGCGCTTTGCCAGGCGACAGGACCGGCTGGCGAACCGCGCCGCGCTGACCGCCGAATTGGAAGCCGCATTTGCCGGCAAGAGCGCCGCCGAATGGCGCGCGGACCTCAATGCAGCCGGCGTGCCGGCGGGCGAGGTTTTTTCGGTGCCGGACATTCTGGCCCATCCGCAGATCGCCGAACGCGGCATGATCGGCGGGTTCGCCGATGCGCCCGGTGTCGGCCGCGATGTGAAGCTGGCGCGCACCGGCATCAAGCTGGACGGCGAGGCACCGTCCACGGCAACGCCGCCGCCGGAACTGGGCGCCGACACCGGCGCCGTTCTCGCCGAACTGGGCTATGATGAGGTGACCATCGCAAAACTGAGGAGCGACGGGGCGATATGAGCGAGCAAGGACCGGCCGGCGACGACAAGTCCGCCCAGTGGTGGTCGACCGCGATCATCGACATGAAGCCCGGTGAAATCCGCTATCGCGGCTATGCGATCGAGGAATTGATCGGCAATGTCGGCTTTGTTGAGATGATCTGGCTGATGCTGCGTGGAGACCTGCCAACGAAGCCGCAGGCGGCACTGCTCGACGCGGTGCTGATGTCCGCCGTCGATCACGGACCGCAAGCGCCCTCGATCGCCATTGCCCGCATGGCTGCGACCTGCGGCGTCGGGCTCAACAATGCGATGGCCTCGGCGCTGAACACGCTCGGCGATGTGCATGGCGGCGCCGGCGAACAGGCGGTTGCCCACTATCAGGCGATCGCGGCGCGCGTGGAGGACGGCGCGGATGTCCCGGACGCCACCCGCGCTGAACTGGACGCCTTCACTGACGCCGGCGGCAAGCATGTGCCTGGCTTCGGCCACCGGTTCCACCCGGTCGATCCGCGCGCGCCTCGGCTTCTCGAACTGGTCGATGAGGCAGCCGCCAATGGCGATGTTACGGGACGCTTCGCGGAGATCGGCCGGGCCGTCGAAGACGAGCTCATGCGCCGCAAGGGCAAGCGCATTCCGATGAACATCGACGGGGCGACCGCCGTCATCTATGCCGAACTGGGCTTTCCCGCGCCGTTGGCCCGTGGCCTGTTCTGCCTGTCGCGCTCGGTCGGCATCATCGCCCATGCCTGGGAACAGACCGGCGAAGGTGTGCGCAACAAGGGCCCGATCCCGCGCGATGTTCTGCCCGCCTATACGGGCGCCGGCCCGCGCAGGCTCGACCGCTGATGCGGGCGGACAAGATATGCGCCGTCTTTGCAACTTGACCGCGATGGCCGATTCGCCCTAGCACTTGGATCGTCGCGTTGGGAGAATCCGGCTCTGCCGGTGCCGAAGGAGCAACCGCCCTGGCAAACTCTCAGGCCCAAGGACCATCGCGGCATAGGACTCTGGAGAGAGGCCGTTACGGCCCGCCGACGGGATAACGATCTCAGGCAAACGGACAGAGAGGGCATCATCGGGCGCGGGTCGCGCCCCAACGATGATGCCGGCGTGCCCGGCAGAACCGACGAGGCGCGCATGCCGGACCTGAAACGCACCGCCCTTTACGAGCTTCACCAGGAGCTTGGCGCCAAAATGGTGCCGTTCGCGGGCTATGAGATGCCGGTCCAATATCCGCCCGGCGTGATGAAGGAACATCTGCACACACGGCGCGCGGCCGGCCTTTTCGATGTCAGCCATATGGGCCAGGTCATCGTGCGCGGTGCCGACGCGGCCGCCCAACTCGAGACCCTCGTGCCGGCAAGTCTTGCCGGTCTGGGCGAAAGCCGGCAGCGCTACGGGCTGTTCACGAACGATGATGGCGGCATTCTCGACGATCTGATGATCGCCAATCGCGGCGATCATCTGTTCCTCGTCGTCAACGCCGCCTGCAAGGACGCCGACATCGCACACATGCGGGCGAACCTGTCGTGCCCGGTCGAAGTGGTGGACGACCGGGCTCTCTTGGCATTGCAGGGGCCGGCAGCAGAAGCGGTTCTGACCGACATCGTGCCCGGGGTGTCCGCCATGCGGTTCATGGACGTGATCGTGACCGACAGCGCGTTTGGCGAGGTGTGGATCTCGCGTTCGGGCTATACGGGCGAGGACGGGTTCGAGGTTTCGGTGGCCGATGACCAGGCGGTCGCGCTGGCCCGCGCGCTTCTGGCGAGCGACGATGTGGAACCGGTCGGCCTGGGTGCCCGCGACAGTCTGCGCCTGGAAGCCGGGCTCTATCTTTATGGCAACGATATCGACACCGGCACCTCGCCCGTGGAGGCCGGCCTGTCCTGGTCGATCCAGAAGGTGCGGCGGACCGGGGGCGACCGTGCCGGCGGATTTCCCGGCGCCGAGCGCATCCTGTCGGAACTTGACAATGGCGCCTCCCGGCGCCGCGTCGGCCTTCTGCCCGAAGGCCGGGCCCCGATGCGCGACGGCACGCCACTGTTCGACAGCGAAACGGCGGACAAACCGGTCGGCCACGTCACATCCGGCGCGTTCGGCCCGACCGTCGAACGGCCCGTTTCGATGGGTTACGTACCGACCGCCATGGCCGAAACCGGCACACGCCTGTTTGGCGAGGTGCGCGGCAAGCGAATGCCCGTCACCGTCGCCGATCTTCCTTTCACGCCGGCAAATTTCAAACGATAATCAAGGAGTTGCGCCATGAAATTCACGGAAGAGCATGAATGGCTGCGCGCCGATGGCGACGTGTTCGTCGTCGGCATCACGGAATATGCGGCCGAGCAGCTCGGAGATGTCGTGTTCGTCGAACTGCCCGAGGACGGCAGCGACGTCAAAAAGGATGACGAGATCGTCGTCATCGAAAGCGTCAAGGTGGCCTCCGACATCAAGGCGCCGCTCGACGGCACGATCGTCGCGGTCAACGAAAAGCTCGCCGATGCGCCCGCGCTGGTCAATGAAGATCCGCTCGGCGAAGGCTGGTTCTTCAAGATGCGGATCGACGATGCGAGCGCCGTCGAGGCGCTGATGGACGAAGCCGCCTACAAGGCCATGATTTCCTGAGGACCGACCGATGCCGTTCAGCCTGACCGACTACGAGCCCTATGATTTCGCCAACCGGCGCCATATCGGCCCCTCGCCCGAGGAAATGGTCGAGATGCTCAAGACGGTCGGCGCCGACAGTCTGGATGCGCTGATCGACGAGACCGTGCCTGAGGCGATACGCCAGTCGGAACCGCTCGATTTCGGGCCGGCCAAGTCCGAGCACGAGCTTCTGTGGCATTTGCGGCAGATCGCCAAGAAGAACAAGTTGTTCACCTCGATGATCGGCCAGGGCTACCACGGCACGGTGACGCCGCCGGCGATCCAGCGCAATATCCTCGAAAACCCGGCCTGGTACACCGCCTATACGCCCTATCAGCCGGAAATCAGCCAGGGCCGGCTGGAGGCGCTGCTCAATTACCAGACCATGGTGACCGACCTGACGGGCCTTGCGGTCGCCAACGCGTCGCTCCTGGACGAGGCGACGGCAGCCGCCGAAGCGATGGCGATGGCCCTGCGCACATCGAAATCGAAGGCGCGCGCCTTCTTCGTCGATGAAAACTGCCATCCCCAGAACATCAGCGTCATCCGCACGCGGGCCGAGCCGCTCGGCATCGAAATCGTCACCGGTCCGCCCGAGGCGCTCGACGCGGAGACCGTGTTCGGCGCGGTCTTCCAGTATCCGGGCACATATGGCGATTTGCGCGATTTCGGCGTGGAGATGAACGCGCTGCACAAGCACAAGGCAATCGGCATCGTCATCGCGGATCCGATGGCGCTCCTGCTGCTCAAGGAGCCGGGTGCGATGGGCGCCGACATCGCCGTCGGCTCGACGCAGCGCTTCGGCGTGCCGATGGGCTTTGGCGGACCGCACGCCGCCTACATCGCCTGCACCGATGCGCTCAAGCGCGCCCTGCCCGGCCGCATCGTCGGCGTTTCCATCGACAGTCACGGCAACCAGGCCTACCGGCTGTCGCTGCAGACGCGCGAGCAGCATATCCGCCGGGAAAAGGCGACCTCGAACGTCTGCACCGCGCAGGCGCTGCTGGCCGTGATGGCAAGCTTTTATGCCGTCTTCCACGGACCCAAGGGCCTCAAGGCCATCGCCCAGCGCATCCACCGCAAGACGGCCTTCGTCGCCGACACGCTGCGCGAGGCTGGCTTCGATGTCGAGCAGGACGCGTTTTTCGATACGATCACCGTCAATGCCGGCGCGATGCAGGGCGTTATCATCCAGGCGGCGCGCGACCGGCGCATCAATCTGCGCCGCATCGAAGGCGGCCGGATCGGCATCACGCTGGACGAGACGACCCGCCCGGAAACGATCGACCGGCTGCTCGGCGCGTTCGGCGTCACGGGCGGCGATCTGGCGGCCTACAGCGCTGTCTGCCTGCCGACCGCGCTGTTGCGCCAGACCGACTATCTTACCCACCCCATTTTCCACCTCAACCGCGCCGAAACCGAGATGATGCGCTACATGCGGCGGCTCGCCGACCGGGATCTGGCGCTCGACCGGGCGATGATCCCGCTCGGCTCTTGCACGATGAAGCTCAATGCCGCAGCCGAGATGATGGCCGTCACCTGGCCGGAATTTTCCAACATCCATCCGCTGGCCCCCGCCGATCAGACCGAGGGCTATCGCGAGCTGATCGGCGATCTGGCCGAAAAGCTGTGCGTCATCACCGGCTATGACGCGATGTCGATGCAGCCCAATTCGGGCGCGCAGGGCGAATATGCCGGCCTTATGACCATCCGCGCCTGGCACAAGTCGCGGGGCGACACGGATCGCGACATCTGCCTGATCCCGATCTCGGCGCACGGCACCAACCCCGCCTCGGCGCACATGGCCGGCATGGAGGTGGTCGTCGTCAAGTCGAGCGGGAATGGCGACATCGACATTGACGATTTTCGCGCCAAGGCCACCGAAGCCGGCGACCGGCTGGCGGCCTGCATGATCACCTATCCGTCGACGCATGGCGTGTTCGAGGAGACGGTGCGCGAAATCTGCGCCATAACGCACGAGCATGGCGGGCAGGTCTATCTGGACGGCGCCAATCTGAACGCGATGGTCGGCCTGTCCAAGCCCGGCGAGATCGGCGCCGATGTCAGCCACCTCAACCTGCACAAGACCTTCTGTATCCCCCATGGCGGCGGCGGGCCGGGCATGGGGCCGATCGGCGTCAAGGCGCATCTGGCGCCATTCCTGCCAGGCGATCCGGTGGGCGGCGACGGCGCGGTCAGCGCAGCCGCGTTCGGCTCGGCGCTGATCCTGCCGATCTCATGGGCCTATATCCAGATGATGGGCGGCGACGGGCTGACCCAGGCGACCAAGGTGGCGATCCTGAACGCCAACTACATCGCCAAGCGGCTCGAGCGCGGCTACGGCATCCTGTTCAAGGGCAAGGCCGGGCGGATCGCGCATGAATGCATCCTCGACACGCGTCCGTTTGCCGACAGCGCCAAGGTCAATGTCGACGACATCGCCAAGCGGCTGATCGATTCGGGTTTTCACGCGCCGACCATGAGCTGGCCGGTGGCGGGCACGCTGATGGTCGAGCCCACCGAAAGCGAGACCAAGGCGGAACTGGACCGGTTCTGCGAAGCGATGCTGTCGATCCGCGACGAGATCGCGCAGATCGAGAGCGGTGCGATGGACGCGGCCAACAATCCGCTCAAGAACGCGCCGCACACCACCGCCGACCTGATCGCCGAGTGGGACCGGCCCTACAGCCGCGAGGTCGGCTGTTTCCCGCCCGGCAGCTTCCGGGTCGACAAGTACTGGCCGCCGGTCGGCCGCGTCGACAATGCCTACGGCGACCGCAACCTTGTATGCACCTGCCCGCCGGTGGCCGAGTACCAGGACGCAGCCGAATAGAAACTAGGCCGAGTCGATCGCGCCCTTCAGGCCGGCGATCGTCTCGGCGCTCTTGCGCAAGGCGGCCCGTTCGCCTTCGTCGAGATCGGGGCGCAGTTCGGCCATGATGCCCTTGGCGCCGACGATGCGGGGCAGCGACAGCGGAACCGCATTGACGCCCTCAACCTCTTCGGTGACCGTGGACACGCTCAGAACCGCGCGCTCGTCGCCGGCGATCGCCTCGACGATGCGGGCCAAACCGGCGCCGATGCCGTAATAGGTCGATCCCTTGCCCGAAATGATGGTGTAGGCCGCGTTGCGCACGGCGTCGGTGATCTCCGACCGCTTTTCGTCGGTCAGGTGCTGCCCGGTCTGCGTGGCGAACTCGGCAATCGGCACGTTGCCGGCCATGGCGCTCGACCAGACCGCCACTTCGCTGTCGCCGTGCTCGCCGAGAACATAGGCGTGCACCGAGCTCGGCGCGATGCCCAGATAGTCGCCCAGAAGCACCCGAAAGCGCGCCGTGTCCAGGATCGTGCCGGAACCGATGACCCGCTCGGTCGGCAGGCCCGAAAAGCGCTGCACCGCATAGGTCATCAGATCGACCGGGTTGGAGGCGACGAGATAGATAGCGTCCGGCACGACTTTCATCAGCGCGCCGACGACCTCGCGAAAGACCGCCGCGTTGCGGCCCAGAAGCGCAAGCCGCGTCTCGCCGGGCTGCTGGTTGACGCCGGCGGAAATCACGACGATGCCGGCGCCGGCCAGATCGGCATAATCGCCGGCGCGCACGACCATGGGATCGGCGAAGGGCACCGCATGGGAAATATCCTGCGCATGCGCCGAGGCAAGGTCCGCATTGCGGTCCACCAGGACGATCTCGCTGGCGCTGCCGCGAAGCGCCATCGCGTAGGCGGCCGCACTGCCCACCATGCCCGATCCGACGATACCGATCTTCACCGCTTGCCTCCTGCGTTTGGTGCTGCTTCGCCATAAGTATCGGCTCCACGGGCACGCGCAAGATTTATCGGCCCCGCTGTTGATCCAACCGTTCCCGGCGCGCGTAGCACGACACATGACCCGCCCACTATCGCTTTCATTTCCCACACAAATTTCATCCAACTGAGTGCCCGACGCCCCTTCATGCGCCCGACACAATTGCCTGATGCCCCGATCATCGTTTGGTTCCGGTCCGACCTGCGTCTGCGCGACAATGGCGCGCTGACGGCGGCGGCCGAGGCGGGCCACCCCGTCATCTGCCTGTTCGTCCTTGACGACACCGGCGCTTCGGGACGCCCGCTCGGCGGCGCCCGGCGCTGGTGGCTGCATCATTCGCTTGCCGCCCTTCAAAAGGACCTCGACGAGTTCGGCGTGCCGCTGGTGCTGCGCCGGGGTGATCCGCGCGCGGTGCTCGACGACATCATCNGAACAGACGGGCGCGGGTTCGGTCCTGTGGAACCGCCGCTACGATCCCGAAGCCATCGCGCTCGACAGCGAGATCAAGGCGTCGCTCGGCGAACGCGGTCTGACGGTCGCCAGTTTCGCCGGCGCGCTGATGCACGAGCCGACCAAGCTGAAGACCGGTTCTGGCGGCTTCTACAAGGTCTATTCGCCGTTCTGGCGCGCCTTCGTCGGCGAAGGCGAGCCGGCAGAACCCCTGCCTGTGCCGCGATCGCTGACCGCCTTGGAGGACGCGCCNCGACAGCGACGATCTGGGTGACTGGGCATTGCTGCCGACCAAGCCGGACTGGTCCGGCGGGCTGGCCGAAGCCTGGACGCCCGGTGAAAGGGGCGCACAACAGCAATTGAAGGCATTTTGCGACGAAGCGCTGGCCGATTACGCCCGGCAACGCGACCTGCCGGCCATCGACGGCACC
The DNA here is from genome assembly GCF_003149475.2 of Oceaniradius stylonematis. Lineage (GTDB taxonomy): Bacteria > Pseudomonadota > Alphaproteobacteria > Rhizobiales > Rhizobiaceae > Roseitalea > Roseitalea stylonematis. Next base: position 328,172 of record NZ_QFWV02000007.1, on the reverse strand, counting down.
TCGCGCCTGTCGCCGCATCTGGCGTTCGGCGAGATCACGCCGGCCGACATCTGGCATGCGGCAGCCAATGCAGACAGTGTGCCCGAAAAGCAGCTCGAAAAGTTCCACAAGGAACTGGTCTGGCGCGAATTCTCCTATCATCTGCTGGTCAATTTTCCGAACCTGGGCGGCGAGAATTTCAACGGCGATTTCGACGCCTTTCCCTGGGCCGGCACGGATGCGCAGCTTCAGGCGTGGCAGCGCGGCCTGACCGGCTATCCGATCGTCGATGCGGGCATGCGGCAATTGTGGCAGACCGGCTGGATGCACAATCGCGTGCGGATGGTCGTCGCCTCCTTCCTGATCAAGCATTTGATGACCGATTGGCGCAAAGGCGAAGACTGGTTCTGGGACACGCTGGTCGATGCCGATCCCGCCTCGAACACGGCAAGCTGGCAATGGGTGGCCGGGTCGGGCGCCGATGCCGCGCCCTATTTCCGCGTCTTCAACCCGATCCTTCAGGGCGAGAAGTTCGATCCGGACGGCGACTATGTCCGCACCTATGTGCCCGAACTCGCCGGCCTGCCCAACAAATACGTTCACAAACCCTGGGAGGCTCCGGAAAAAGTGCTTGAAAAATCGAATGTTAGCCTTGGCAGCACCTATCCGGCGCCTATTGTCGATCATCAGCAGGCGCGCAACCGCGCGCTCGACGCCTACCAGACCATGAAGGGGCAAGCCGCGTGAACATCAAACCGGCTCCGGGGCAGTTTTCAGCCGCCGGTCAGAGAAAACGTGTGGCAATCGTCGGCAGCGGGGTGTCGGGCGTTTCCGCCGCCTGGGCGCTGTCACCGGTGCACGATGTCACCCTGTTCGAGGCCGAAGGGCGGGCCGGCGGGCACACCTGCACGGTCGATGTCGACCATGACGGCACGCATATTCCGGTCGATGTGGGCTTCATCGTCTTCAACGAGCGCAACTATCCGGACCTGTGCGCCCTGTTCGATCATCTCGGAATTGCCCGCGAAACCACGAACATGAGCTTTTCCATGTCGCTCGATGCCGGCCGCCGCGAATGGTGCGGGCAGGATTACCTCACCGTCTTCGCGCAGAAGCGGAACCTCGTCTCTCCGAGCTTTTTGTGGATGCTGCGCGAGATCTTCCGGTTCAACAAGCAGGCCAGGATCGACCGTGACGAGGGTGTGCTGAACCGGCTGTCGATCGGCGATTATCTGCGATTTCGCCGGTTCTCGCGACGGTTCCGGGACGACTATCTGATCCCGATGGCAGCCGCGATCTGGTCGACGCCACGCATCAAGATGCTCGACTTTCCCGCGCGGTCCTTCGTCCAGTTCTTCGAAAACCACCGGCTGCTGGAAACCCGGCCGCCGGTCTGGCAGACCGTGTCGGGCGGATCGCGAACGTATCTCGAAAAGCTCATGGCCCCGCTTGGCGACAATGTGCGCACCGGCGCACCCGTGACGCGCATCGAGCGGCCGGCGACCGGCGGGGCGATCGTTCAGGCCAAAGGCGGCCCCGCCGAGCATTTCGATGCCGTCGTCCTTGCCTCCCATTCCGACCAGACGCTTGCCATGCTGGCCGACGCCGACGCCAACGAGGCCGATATCCTGTCGGCGATCCCCTACAAGCCGAACCGCGTCATCCTGCATCGCGACCCCAGCTTCATGCCGAAACGCCCCGGCGCATGGGCAGCGTGGAACTATCTGCGCGAAAGCGGCAGCGGAGACGGCAGCGAAATCTGCGTCACATACTGGATGAACCGGCTGCAGAACATCGATCCGCAATATCCGCTGTTCGTCACGCTGAACCCGACGCGCGAACCGGCACCGGGCACGATCTTCGGCGAATGGTCGTTCGATCACCCCCAATATGATGCCGCCGCCTTTTCGGCCCAGGCCCGTCTGCCGCTGATCCAGGGCCGGCGCGACACATGGTTCGCCGGGGCGTGGACCGGGTACGGTTTTCACGAGGACGGGCTGCGCTCGGGCCTCGACGCCGCCGAAGCGCTGGGCGCGGTCGTGCCGTGGCGCGGCGACGAAGCGGCCGGGCCTGACGAATTGCCCTTGCCCATCGCGGCGGAGTAGGCTCTGGCCATGACATTGCACGTTCGAGAACGGCATATCGAAGACGGCGCCCCGATGTTCGCGCCGCCGGAAGAACCTGCCCTGCTCTATCCGGGAACGGTGATGCATGCGCGCCTCAAGCCTTTCGGCCACCGCTTCACCTACCGCGTCTTTACGGCGCTGCTCGATCTCGACCGGTTGGACGAGGCCGACCGCCTGTCGGCGCTGTTTTCCGTCAACCGGCGCAATCTCGTTTCATTTCGTGAAGCCGACCATCTGCCGAGGGATGCGAGCCACACCACACTACGCGCCCATGCGACGGCACTTGCCGAGGAGGCGGGCGTTGCCCGGCCCGCCCGCATCCTGCTGCTGGCCTATCCGCGCATGTTCGGCTTCGTGTTCAATCCGCTGTCGGTGTATTTCTGCTATGACGATGCAGGTGCGCTGACCGCCGCCGTCTACGAGGTGCGCAACACGTTCGGCGAACGCCACACCTATGTCTGTGCGGTCGAGGACGGACAGCTCGGCCCGGCCGGCCTGCGGCAGGAACGCACCAAGATCTTCTACGTCTCGCCGTTCATCGATCTGGGCATGCGCTATCATTTCCGCATCGTGCCGCCGGGCGAGAATGTGCGGCTGCGCATCCTCGAGACCGAGGGCGCCGATCCGCTCCTGTCGGCGACATTCGCCGGTTCGGCAAAACCATTTTTGACACCGGTTCTGGCAGGCCTCATCGCGCGTCAGCCGTTCATGACACTTCGGGTTGTCGCCGCAATTCACTGGCAAGCCTTGAAATTATGGCTCAAGGGCGCGAAATTCATCTCGCGGGGCACGCCGCCGCATCCGGTCTCCTATGAAGACGCAGCGCCCGGCCCCGCCGAATGATGGCCGGAACGCGCGGCCGGCCAGTTGGTACCCGCGCGCAGGCCGATGGCCTGCACCCTGTTGAGGCGGACGAGTAAGATGGCATCCACGGACACGATGGGCGGATCGAGCAAGCTGGTGCGCGATTTGATCGCGGCCGCCGAACCGCTGACCCCCAACAATATCGGGCGTCATGTGCGCGGCCTGCCGTTCAAGGCCCGGCTGGCGCTGCGCGCCGCGCTGCACCTGCCCAAGGGCACGCTGACGCTGCGGCTGCCGGACAAGCGCGTCGTCAAGATCGACGGCAAGGCGCCGGGGCCGGACGGCGTGGTGATCCTGCACAACTGGAACCTGCCGCGCATGGCCATCTCCGGCGGGACGATCGGCGCCGCGGAAAGCTACATAGCCGGCGACTGGGACAGCCCGGACGTGACGTCCTTTCTCGAACTTTTCGTCGTCAACGAGGAACTGGGCCACAAGCTGGCGACCGCCGGAGCGACCATGCGGTTCTTTTCGCGCGTCCGGCACTGGTTCAACCGCAACACCAAGACGCGCGCGCAGAAGAACATCGCCGCGCACTACGATCTGGGCAACGATTTCTACGGGCTGTGGCTCGATCCCTCGATGACCTATTCGTCGGCGCTCTACCAGACCGGGGCCAACGATCTGGAAAGCGCCCAGACGGCCAAGTACCGCGCGCTGGCGCAGACAGCCTGCATCACCAAGGACGACCATGTGCTGGAGATCGGATGCGGCTGGGGCGGGTTCGCCGAGTTCGCCGCGCGCGAGATCGGCTGCAAGGTGACCGGCCTGACGATCAGCCGCGAACAGCTCGATTTCGCCCGCGAACGCATCCGGCTGGCCGGTCTCGGCGACAAGGTGACGATCAAGTTCCAGGACTATCGCGACGAGAAGCACACCTATGACAAGGTGGTCTCGATCGAAATGTTCGAGGCGGTCGGCGAGGAGTATTGGGAGACCTATTTTTCCAAGGTCCACGATGTCCTGAAACCTGGCGGAAAGGCCGGCCTGCAGATCATCACGATCGAGGACAAGGCCTTTCCGATCTACCGCAAGCAGCCCGACTTCATCCAGCGCTACGTTTTCCCCGGCGGCATGCTGCCGCCGCCCTCGACCCTTCATGATCTGGGCGAGCGGCATGGCCTGTCGCTGCTCGGCGAGCGTATCTTCCCGCAGGATTACGCCCGCACGCTCGCAGAGTGGCGCGCACGGTTCTGGCAGGCATGGCCGCAAATCAGCCAGATGGGCTTCGATGACCGCTTCAAGCGGCTCTGGGACTTCTATCTTTATTATTGCGAGGCCGGTTTCCGGGCAGAGTTCATCGATGTGCGGCAACTGACCTACCAACGCGCCGCCTGACGCCGCAGTCGCCGTGCTGAACCGCTGCCCGCGGCGATGCGTAACCCCGATATCGCTCCTCCAGCCGAAAGCTGTTCCATGCGCGCGCCGGACCCGTCGGGCACCTCTGACAAGACGCCGCTTGCGCGCGTCGTTGCCTATGCCCTGCCGGCGATCCCGCTGGCGGCGCTGACGCTGCCGCTCTACATCCTGCTGCCGGCCTTCTACAGCGAGGCGGTGGGCCTTTCGCTGGCCGCAACCGGTGCGGCGCTGGTCGCCATGCGTATCTTCGATGCGGTCAACGATCCGCTGATCGGCCTTGTCGCCGACAAGTGGCGCACACCGTTCGGCCGCAGGCGCCGGCTGTTCGCGCTGTCGCTGCCGGTCTGCGCGCTTGCTGCCTTCATGCTGTTCTGGCCGCCCGTCGATGCCGGCCCGTTCTATCTTGCCGGCTGGGGCATGTTGCTGTCGCTTGGCTACACGGCGGCCGTCATCCCGTTCTTTGCCTGGGGCGCTGAAATGGCCGGCGACTATCGCAGCCGGTCAACGATCACCGGCTGGCGCGAGGGGTTCACGCTGACCGGCACGCTGATCGCCATCGCCCTTCCCTTCACGCTGGGCTTCGACGATGCGTCGGGCTTTCACGGTCTGGCGCTTCTCGGGGTTGCGATCGCGATCGCGCTTCCGGCGCTGGGCGCGGTCACGGTGTTTGCGGTGCCCGAGCCGCACGAGCATACGCGCGAGGCGGTCGACTGGCGGGTCGGGCTGGGCCATCTGCGGCAGAACACGCCCTTCCTGCGGCTGATCGCGGCCTTCTTCGTGAACGGGATGGCCAATGGCATCCCGGCGACGCTGTTCCTGTTCTTTGTCGGCGACTATCTGGGTGCCGAAGCGCTGCAGGGGCCGCTTCTGTTTCTCTATTTCGCCTGCGGCGTCGCAGGCGTTCCGCTTGCCACCTGGGCCTCGCGGCGCGTCGGCAAGCACCGCGCCTGGGCGCTCGGCATGATCGCCGCCTGCATCATCTTTGCGACCGTGCCGCTCCTGTCGGAGGGCGACATTGCCGCCTTCGCTGTCATCTGTGCTGCAACCGGGCTGCTGGTCGGCTTCGATCTGGCGATCCCGCCGGCGATGCAGGCCGACGTCATCGATGTCGACACGGCGGCGTCGGGCGAACAGCGCTCGGGCATCTATTTCGCCGCCTGGAGTCTTGCGACCAAGCTCTCGCTGGCACTGGCGGTCGGCCTCGCCTTCCCGCTGCTCGATCTGTTCGGTTTCGAGGCTGGCGCCGGGCCGGCGCAAGACCCTGGCGCGCTGACCGCGCTGGCGGTGACCTACGCGCTCGTGCCCGTTGCGCTGAAATCGGGCGCCATTGCGCTGATGTGGAACTTCCCGCTCGACGAAACGCGCCAGTCCGAATTGCGCGCCTCGATCGAGCGGGACTGACCGATCACCCGGCCTCGTCCGGCGCCTTGCCGGTCTTCAAATTCTTGCGGTCCCAGCCCGTCGCCCTTTTCATCAGCGCGAAATAGACAGGATGCGGCAGCATGCGCAGGAGTTTGAGAAGATAGGTGAAGCGGCGCGGGAAGGTGATCTCGAACCCGCCGCCCTCGATGCCCTTGATCATTTGTTCGACAGCCTTGTCGACCGGCATCAGGGCGGGCATCTCGAAGTCGTTCTTCTCGGTCAGGGGCGTGTCGATGAAGCCCGGATTGACCACCTGGATACGGATGTTCATCAGGTCGAAGTCGAATTTGAGCGACTCGGCCATGTTGTTGATGGCGGCCTTGGAGGCGCCATAGGCCGAAGCCGCCGGCAGCCCCGAATAGCCGGAGACGGACGCAACCAGCACGAGCTGGCCGCGGCCGTGATCTTTCATGCGCTCGACGACCGGCACGAGCCCGTTGAGCACGCCGAACAGGTTGATCTCGTAGGTCTTGGCGAAATTGTCGATCTCGAGCCGCGCACCGCTGGCGGGCCAGTAATTGCCGGCATTGAACACGGCCAGACGGATCGGGCCGTGCGTCGCCTCGATGTCGGCGACAGCCTCGGCCATCGCATCGCGGTCGGTCACATCGCACGGCCGGGCATGGATGGTGCCCGCCATGCCCGCGCTTTCGGCCGCCAGCGCTTCGAGCTTGTCGGCGCTGCGCGCCGTTGCGACGACCTCATAGCCCTGGCGCGCCATCTGCAGCGCCAGTGCCTTGCCGATGCCCGCGCTCGCGCCGGTGATCCAGACGACGCCGTCGCCGGCTCTGACCCTGTAAAGTCCCATCAATTTCTTCCATGTGATGCCGGGCAGCACGGCCCGGCTGACAAAAAACCCTCTGATGCACTACGCATCAGAGGGTCAATCGGTTGCCCTGCAACACCTTCGAGCCGAAAGAAGGCTCAGATCGACAGAATGTCTCCGAGCCTCTGCCGCAGCGACCCCGTCAGGCGCAGCGGCGCGTCGGTGACCGCAAAGCCGATGCACGGCACGGTGTTCTCAGCGGTCGGGCGGTGGTCGACGGACGGATCGGCGATGGAGATGTCGCCGCGGCCGAACCGGCCGCGTTCGTCGCTGAACGCGCCCTGGATGATCAGCGACAGTTCCATGCCATCGTGCGTATGGGCGGGCACCGTCCGGCCGGGCTTGATCCAGAACATCGAGACGTGACAGCCATCGACATCGTCCATGTCGAACTCGCGAAAGCCCGGCATTTTCGTCTTCCAGGGGATATCATCGGCCGTGTGGCCAACGAAGTCCTGCAGGGCGCGCGGCATGGTTCCGCAGCGCCTGACCGCATCGCCGGCGGAGAGCGGCGCCGGATCGCTGGCAAAGATCGATGCAAGCGCGGCGTCGCGGCCCGATATCGCCTCGGGTGCGATATGTTCCAGTGCGTCGCCGGCGGCGACTTCCAGGCCGCCGACAATGGCCCGGTTGTCCGGCGACAGTTCCAGATGGGCATCCATCAGCACGTGCACCGGCTTGGGCAGGCTGCCTGCCACATAGCCGCTCACCAGCGCGTCCAGCGAACTGAATTGACCTTGATACATCAAATTCCCCAATGGGCGACCGCCGTCGCCTTCGTGTCACTCTTGTGTCATGTCTACGCGGGCTGACACAATCCGGATCACCGGCGAAACCGAATTTCGATTGTCATTGGTTTATGGCAAACAATTCGTCAACCGCCTTGATCCGAAAGCACAAATACCTTGCCGGGCCAGAGACGCGCCTTTAGCCTTTGCGCAAAGACTGGAGCCTATTTTCATGCACTCATCGATCATCGATCTCATCGGCAACACGCCCTTGGTGCAGCTCAGGCGCGTATCGGAGGAAACCGGCTGCACGATCCTCGGCAAGGCCGAGTTTCTCAACCCGGGCCAATCGGTCAAGGACCGGGCGGCGCTGGCCATCATCCGGGATGCCGAGCGCAGGGGCACGCTGAAACCAGGCGGCGTGATCGTCGAGGGAACGGCGGGCAACACCGGCATCGGGCTGACCATGGTGGCGCAGGCGCTGGGATACCGGACCGTGATCGTGATCCCCGAAACCCAGAGCCAGGAGAAGAAGGATGCGCTGCGGCTGGGCGGCGCCGAACTGGTCGAAGTGCCGGCGGTCCCCTACCGGAACCCGAACAATTATGTGCGGGTTTCGGGCCGCCTCGCCGAGCAACTCGCCAAAACCGAGCCGAACGGGGCGATCTGGGCCAACCAGTTCGACAACGCGGTCAACCGGCAGGCGCATGTGGAAACGACGGCACCGGAAATCTGGCGCGACACGGACGGCAAGGTGGACGGATTCATCTGCGCGGCCGGTTCCGGCGGCACGATCGCCGGTGTCGCCGAGGGGCTGCGCGCCAAGAATGCGGACATCAAGATCGGCCTCGCCGACCCGCATGGCGCGGCGCTCTTTTCCTATTACACGACCGGGGAGTTCAAGTCCGAAGGCAGCTCGATCTCCGAAGGCATCGGCCAGGGACGGATCACGGCCAATCTGGAAGGCTTTGCCCCGGACTTTGCATGGCGCATTTCCGATGCCGAGGCGCTCGACCTGGTCTTCAAGCTGGCGCTGGAGGAAGGCATGATCATGGGCGGCTCGACCGGCATCAACATTGCCGGCGCGGTGCGGCTGGCACGGGAACTGGGCCCTGGCCACACCATCGTGACGATCCTGTGCGACTATGGCCACCGCTACCAGTCCAAGGTCTACAACCCCGCCTTCCTGCGCCAAAAGGGCCTGCCGGTGCCCGAATGGATGGAGCGCACGGCCGACATCGACGTGCCGTTCGAGGACGCCTGACGTGCCATCGGTGACCGAAGCGCTGTTCCGCGACGATGCCTATCTGACCGGGGCCGAAGCGACGGTTCTGGACGTCAACGATCGCGGCGGGATCGTGCTCGACCGGACGATCTTCTACGCCACATCGGGCGGGCAGCCGGGCGACAGCGGAACGCTCAGCCGGGCCGACGGCAGCACCATCACGATCGCAACCACCGTGACCGGCGAGACCAAGGACGAGATCGTCCATGTGCCGGCTGAAGGTTCGGCCCTGCCCGAGACGGGCGAAACCGTGGCGCTGGCCATCGACTGGGAGCGCCGGTACAATCTCATGCGCATGCACACGGCCTGCCATCTGCTGACGGTCGCCTGCCCGTTTCCGATCACCGGCGCCGCGGTCGGCGAAACCGAAAGCCGCGTCGATTTCGACATGGCCGAAACGATCGACAAGGCGGACGTGACCGCTGTCCTCATGACGATGGTCGAAGCCGATCATCCGGTCTATGCGCAATGGATCGATGAGGCGGCGCTCGATGCCAATCCGGGCCTTGTCAAATCGAAGAATGTGCGTCCGCCAACGGGCACCGGCCGCATCCGGCTGGTGTGCATCGGCGACGATGCAAGCATCGACAGCCAGCCATGCGGCGGCACCCATGTGAAGACGACCGGCGAAATCGGGTCGATCCATATCGGCAAGATCGAGAAGAAGGGTCGCGAGAACCGGCGCTTCCGGATAAGGTTCGGCGCACCGCCGCAAGCCTGACCGCCGCCGAGGAGCCTGATGGCCGAAAAGAGCCCCTTCATCGTCTCGCCCGACTGGCTGGAAACCCATCTGCACGATCCGGGCCTGTCGGTGGTCGATGCCTCCTGGTATCTGCCCGCGCAGAACCGCGACGCGCGCGCCGAGTATGATGCGGCCCACATTCCCGGCGCTATCTTCTTCGATCAGGACGCGGTGGTCGATCCTGACAGCGCGCTACCGCACACACTGCCCTCGCCGACCGAGTTCGAGCGCCATGCCAGCGCGATGGGCATTGGCCGGACCGACACGATCGTCGTCTATGACGGTCCGGGCATGTTCACCGCGCCGCGCGTCTGGTGGATGTTCCGTGTCATGGGGGCGGACAAGGTGTTCGTGCTCGACGGCGGGTTCGACAACTGGAAGACCGATGGCCGGCCGGTCACTGACAGACCGACCAAGATTGCGGGCACCGCCTTTGTGCCGCATTTCGACCCCGGCCAGCTCGTCTCCCTCGATGCGATGCAGGCCATCGTCGCCGATGGTTCGGCGCAGATCGCCGATGCGCGCGGTGCCGGACGCTTCACCGGTGAGGAGCCCGAACCGCGCGCCGGCATGCGGTCTGGCCACATGCCCGGCGCCCGCAACCTGCCTTTCGGCGCACTGTCCGAGAATGGCTATTTCAAGGACCTGGACGGGTTGCGCGCCGCGCTTGCCGAGGCGGGGATCGATCCGGGAAAGCCGGTCGTCACCAGTTGCGGCTCGGGCGTGACCGCGGCGGTGATCAATCTGGCGCTGGCCTCGGTCGGCGCCGAGAACCACCGGCTGTATGATGGCTCGTGGAGCGAATGGGGCGGCAGGCCCGACACGCCGGTCGTCACCGGCCCGGCGGATGGGTGACCCCATGAGCTGGCTTTCTCCCGGCCGCACGGCGCTGCGCAACGCTGACCAGGCGCTCGAGACGACGATCACCTATCTGCGCATGGACGGCCCGCCCGCCGTCTACCCGGCAAAACCCGCCAATGTGCATGCGGCGCTGCTCGCGGTGCCCAGGCCGCCCCTGCATTTCTATCGCTATCTCTATTTCCAGGTCGGCATTCACTGGAACTGGGAAGCGCGGCTGCGGATGAACGACAAGGACCTGCGCAAGGCCGTCCATGCCGACACATGCGAGATCACCGTGCTGCATGTGGACGGCGCGCCGGCCGGCTTCTTCGAGATCAACCGCAAGACGGCCACGCTCAGCGATCTGGCCTATTTCGGCATGATGCCGCATGTGCACGGGTTGGGCCTGGGCCGTTGGTTCCTCGGCCAGGCTGTCGAGGCGGCCTGGTCGGCCGGTCCCGACAGCGTCACCGTCAACACGTGCACGCTCGATCATCCTGCCGCGCTGCCGCTCTACCAGAAGATGGGTTTCCGGCCGTACCGGCGCTCGGAGGGACGCGTGCGCCCGATGTCGGCCAATGAGCGTGCCGCCCTCGCCGCCCAGCACGGCATTAGCGCGCCCGGTGGCTGAACGGCGCGTTCATCGGCAATTCAGCCACAATGGTCGAAATTCGCTCCCGACACAGTCTTTCGTGAAGGGAACGATCATGACCCGCATTCTCGATCGCCGCGCCGTCCTTGGCATCCTCGCCGGCGGCGCCGCCACATTCGCCGCCCCGCCCCGGGCGCTGGCACAATCGACGCCGACGGCCGCCGAACTGCTCGAACGGCTGGGCGCCGATCCATCCATGGTGATCGCGCCGGACGCACGCGTATCTGTGCGCGAACTCACCCGCCGGCGTGATTTGCGCCGGATCGCGCCGTCGGTCGATGTCCAGTCGATCAATTTCGCGTTCGGTTCGGCCCGCATTCCGCCACGCGAGATCTGGAAGATCGACGAGATCGCCAGCGCGATGCGCCAGCTTCTGCGCCGCCGCGGACGCGAGCTGTTCCTGATCGAAGGGCATACCGATGCGGTCGGCTCGAACGAGGCCAATCTGCGCCTGTCGCGGGCGCGGGCGCGCTCGGTCGCCGATGAACTGGCCCGGTCCGGCATTCCAAACAATGCGATTGAGACGATCGGTTACGGCGAGGAAGACCTTCTGGTGCCGACCCAGCGCGCCGACTGGCGCAACCGGCGCGTGACGCTGCGCCGCGTCACCGATCTCGTCATCGGCTACTGACAACAACCGGAAGAAACGGGGCCGGCACGCATGGCGTGACCGGCCCCTTTCTCACACCGCGGCGGGAGGAACCGCGGCGCAGATGATCATGCTTGTCCTCAAGCGACCTTGAGCGCGCTTTCCGGCGCCGCCAGATCGTAGCCCAGCGCCTCGGCGACCGGGCCGTTGGTGATGCGGCCGCGATGGACGTTGAGCCCGTTGCGCAAATGCGGGTCGTCGGTCAGCGCCTCAAGGCCATGGTCGGCGAGCGCCAGACCCTGCCGCAGCGTCGCGTTGTTGAGCGCGTGCGCGGAGGTGACCGGCACGGCACCGGGCATGTTGGCGACACAATAATGGATGATGCCGTCCACCTCGTATGTGGGCTCGGCATGGGTGGTGGCCTTGGACGTCTCGAAGCAGCCGCCCTGGTCGATGGCAACATCGCACAGGACAGCGCCCTTTTTCATGCCGCCGAGCATTTCGCGGGTGACAAGCTTGGGCGCTGCAGCGCCGGGTATCAGCACGGCGCCGACGACCGCATCGGCCTCGAACACGCTCTCCTCGAGCGCCTCGACGGTCGAGTAACGGGTTTCGACGCGGCCCTGGAAGATGTTGTCGAGTTCGCGCAGGCGCGGCAGCGACCGGTCGAGCATGGTGACCTTGGCGCCAAGGCCGACCGCCATGCGCGCCGCGTTGATGCCGACGACGCCGCCGCCGATGACGGTGACATGGCCCGGCTTGACGCCGGGCACGCCGCCGAGCAGGACGCCGCGGCCGCCATTGGCTTTCTGCAGCGCGGTGGCCGACGCCTGGATCGCCAGACGGCCGGCGACCTCGGACATGGGCGCAAGCAGCGGCAGGCCGCCATGATCGTCGGTGACGGTCTCGTAGGCAATCGCCGTGCAGCCGCTTTCCACCAGGCCCCTGGTCTGATCCGGATCGGGCGCCAGATGCAGATAGGTGTAGAGAATCTGGCCTTCCCGCAGCTGCGTCCACTCCGACGGCTGCGGCTCCTTGACCTTGACGATCATGTCGGCCTTTTCGAACACTTCGGCGGCGGTGTCGGCGATCTTGGCGCCGACCGCCCGATAGGCGCCGTCATCGGCGCCGATGCCAAGGCCTGCGCCGGTCTCGACGATCACCTCATGGCCGTGGGCGATGTATTCGCGCACGGAGCCGGGCGTCAGTCCGACGCGGTATTCGTGGTTCTTGATTTCCTTCGGGCAGCCGACACGCATCGCGAAACCTCCCATTTTCGTGTTAATGCAAGCATCGCAGAAACGTTGCGCAATGTCCGTGCAAAGAGTGCTGGACGTGCGAACGCTCGCGCAATAATATCCAAACGAACCGATGTTCGAATGGATATTTTTGCAATCATGGCTCTCGATGCGATCGATCGTGCGATTCTGACCGAACTCCAGCAGGATGGCCGGATGCCCAATGCGGCATTGGCCGACAAGGTGGGCCTGTCGCCGTCTGCCTGTTCGCGGCGGTTGGATGCGCTGGAGAAATCCGGCACAATCCGCGGCTATCACGCGCGCCTGTCCAACAAGGCGATTGGCCACCAGATGACGGCGGTCGTGCACATCTCGCTGTCGGGCCAGTTCCAGACGACGCTGCGCGAGTTCGAGGATGCGGTCAAACGCTGCCCGAACGTCCTGGTCTGCTATCTGATGAGCGGCGAATACGACTATATGCTGCGCATCGCCGCCAAGGATCTGGCGGACTATGAGCGCATCCACCGGGACTGGCTGTCCAACCTGCCCCATGTGGTGAAGATCAACTCTTCGTTCGCGCTGCGCGATGTGATCGACCGGCCCAATGTCGGAATCGATCCGGCGCTGGCGTAGCTGCGGTGCCCTAGCTCAGCGTTACGCCAAGCCCTTCCAGCACATCCCAATAGGCGGGAAACGTCTTCGCCACGCAGCCGGGGTCGAGGATGGTGATCCCTTGGGTGACAAGACCCGCCAGCGCGAAGCTCATGGCGATGCGATGGTCGGCGAAACTGTCGATCCCGGCGGCCACCGTTGCCCCGCGCAGCGACGGATCGGCATGGACGATCAGATCGTCGCCCTCCTCCGTTGCCAGACCGGACCTGATACGATTGAGGCCCTGGGCGAGCGCTGCGGTGCGGTCGCACTCCTTCACGCGCAAATTCCCGATGCCGACAAAGCGCACGGGCGTTTCATTGTAGGCGGCGAGGACGGCCAGCGTCGGCACCGCGTCCTGCATCTGCGATCCGTCGATTTCCGCCGGCATGTTCGGAAAGCGGGCGATGACGGCATGTGCCTTGGCGTCAGGCTGGGTGAAGGCACCCGGCGCCGTACCGATGTCGATGGCACCGCCGGTCAAGGCTTCGGCAGCCCACAGATAGGTCGCGGCCGAGGCGTCGGGTTCGACATGATGGTCGCCTGGCGCATAGCCAGTCGGTGAGACGCGCCAATGGCCTTCGGAGATCTGTTCCGCGCTGGCGCCGAAGGCAGCCATCGCCGCAAGCGTCAGGTCGATATAGCCGCGCGCGCCGATCTCATCGCCGGTCAGAACGATGTCGACGGGCGCATCGGCCAGCGGCGCGGCCATCAAAAGCGCCGAGACATACTGGCTGGAGAGGCCGCCATCGATAGCGATCCGCCCGCCGGGCAGCATCCCCCGTCCGCGCACCGTCACGGGCGGACAGCCGGTCGACGCTTCGGCGTCGATACCGATCGACCGCAGCGCGTCGACCAACGGGGCGATCGGCCGCTTGCGCATGTGCTGATCGCCATCGATGACGACCGTGCCGTCGACCGACGCGGCAAGCGCGGTCAGAAACCGTGTCGCCGTGCCGGCATTGCCCAGAAACAGCGGTTGAGGCGGCGCAGTCAAGCGGCCATTTCCCGTTACGCGAAAAGAGGTTAAATCCGGTTCTTCAACCGTCACGCCCATGGCGCGCAAGGCCGTGGCCATATGGTGCGTATCGTCGCTCTTGAGCGCGCCGGTGATCGTGCTGACACCCTTGGCGAGCGCGGCGAGCGGAAGCACGCGGTTGGTGATCGACTTCGAGCCCGGGACCGCCGCGCGGCCGACAAGCGGCGCGTTCACGGGGTGAACGGTCAGGCGTTCGGCGGCGAGATGGTCGGGCATGGACGGAACCGGATGGCACAGCGAATGGGTGGCGTCCTTTTGAGGACCCGCGCCCGTGCCGTCAAGCGGCGGTCAGGCGGGGCGGCCCGTGTCGCCCTTCCACAGATCGTCTCCGTTCTGGTCGATGATCAGCCGTGCCTTGGCCAGCGTCGATGACACCGCCAGATCGCGCGAGGCCAGAAGATCGGCGCGCAGGAAGCGGCGCGTGATCGTGGTGCCGTCGGCGGTCCGGGTCAGCGTGCCGGCAATACGCCACTGGCCATCGCTTTCCTTGACCGGCGCGGCACGGACCTCGACGCCCTTGTATTCTTCGTCGGGCGCCCTGCCCGCCGGATCGTCCGTCGCTTCGCCGCCGCCGAACAGGCGCTTGAACAAACCCGCCATTTCACACTCCCTTTGCGCGCGAAGATCGGGTTTCGGAGCGCCGCTGTCAACGCGGGGGCCGCGCCCGTCCGGGCGCGATTGCCAAGCGCCGGACGCGGCGCTAC
Source organism: Oceaniradius stylonematis (assembly GCF_003149475.2). GTDB lineage: Bacteria > Pseudomonadota > Alphaproteobacteria > Rhizobiales > Rhizobiaceae > Roseitalea > Roseitalea stylonematis. The sequence goes on along the minus strand of NZ_QFWV02000007.1, from coordinate 313,128 downwards.
CACATCGGAGCCGAAAACCGGTACAAGGGAGCCGCATCGCCATGACAGACACGCCGCAGCCGGCGCCGCGCGCCGACAGGCCGCCCAGGAAGCGCTCCCGGATCAAGACCGTGCTTTACATCATCATCGCCCTGATCATCGTTCTGGCCGGTCTTTGGGTGTTCGGCCCGCGCGAACCGGTCGATACGGCGCTGCGTTTCGATCCGGCGACGATCGGCGAGGACATCGACGCCTATATGGCCGCGCATGAAGCCCAGTTCGACGACATTGTCGAGGGCGCCGAGATGCAGCTCATCTGGGCATTTCCCGCATCGAAGGCCAAGACTCCGGTGGCGCTCGTTTACATTCACGGCTTTTCCGCGTCGCCCGGCGAAATCCGGCCCGCGCCGGACATGGCCGCCGAGGCTCTCGGCGCAAATCTGTTCTACACGCGGCTCGTCGGACACGGGCGCTCGGACGAGGCGATGGCCGAACCGACCGTTCAGGACTGGCTCGACGATGTGGCCGAAGCGATTGCGATCGGCGAGCGTCTGGGCGAACGGGTGGTGCTGATCGGAACGTCGACCGGCGGAACGCTCGCGGCCATCGCGGCGCTTCATCCGGACCTCAAGGACCGGATCGCCGGCATCGTCTTCGTATCACCCAACTTCAAGGTGCAGGCGAGCGGAAGCCAGATCCTGACCGCGCCGTTCGCGCGCCAGCTGGTGCCGCTGGTCGCCGGTGCGGAGCGCAGTTTCGAGCCCGAGAACGAACTGCATGCCAAGTTCTGGACCGAGCGCTACCCGTCCGTCGCGCTGCTGCCGATGGCAGCATCGGTGGCCCATGCCAATGCGCAATTCTACCAGAACACCGACATTCCGGCGCTGTTCGTCTTCTCGGACGATGATCGGGTGGTCGATCACACGGTGACGCGCCAGATCGCGGACCGGTGGGGCGGACCTGCCGAGATCGTCGCCGTTGCGGAATCGGACGACCCTTACAACCACGTCATCGCCGGCGACGCGCTTTCGCCCTCCAACAACCAGATGATGGCCGACACGATCGCGCGCTGGGTCAGCGCGCTGTGACCGCATCCGGGCGCGGCCTGGCATCACGCGAGAAGAGGTAGACGGCAAGCGCCAGCGCCAGCGTGAGCGCGTAGAAGCCGAACAGCCACTGATAGGCTGTCTCGGGCGCCGCAGGATCGGCGGTGACCGTGACGATCGTGCCGGTCAGGAACTGCATCAGCGCCACGCCGCCGATCGAGAAGAAGTTCATCAGCGTCACGCCGCGGCCGATCAGCGCCGGCGGGATGAAGCTCTTGGCATGGGCGGTCATCACGCCGTAGCCGACGCACGCCGCGCCGATCAGCACCAGTGCGGCGGTGACGGCGGCAAGCCCGCTCTGCGGCGCGGCGGCGAGAAAAATGCAGGCGCCGATGGCCAGGATCACGCCCGCCGACAGCACCCATTTGCGCGTGTTCAGCCAGTTGTCGAGCGGGCCGTAGACAAAGCTGCCCATCGCCATCGCAAGAGCCATCGCAAGCGTGACCTGACCGATCAGGATCGTGTCGGCGTCATAGACTTCGGCGAGAAACGGACCGGTCCACAGGCCGCGAATGCCGCCGGCGGTGGCGTAGTAGACGAGCGTCAGCGGGATGATGAACCACAGTGCACGGATGCGCAGCACGGCGAGAAAGCCGGCAAAGCCGGGCGGACCGTCGGGATCGTCGATCCGCTCGGGATCACGCACCAGAAGAAGGATCGCCAGCGCGACCAGCACGGTGGCGGCGCCGAGAAGGCCGACCACCGGGCGCCAGCCGTACGCCTCGGCGGCTGTGGCCATCGGCGCGGCGCCGATGATGTTGCCCAGATTGCCAAGACCGATGAAGACCGAGGCCATCAGCGCGAATCGCGCCGCATCGTAGCCGCGCGCGATGATCACATAGGACGCCATCAGGACCGGCGCGCAGCCGATGCCGATCAGCGCCATGGCCGCGACGATGGCCGTCGGCGTCCATGCGACAGCAAACAGCGCCACGCCCGCCGCCGCGACCAGCATGAAGAGCGCCGTGGTGCGGCGCGGACCGAACCGGTCGAGAGCGACGCCGACGGCGAACTGCATCAGCGCGAACGCCGCGAACCAGACGCCCGACGCCAGCGACAGGTCCGCCTTGGTCATGCCAAGATCGGCACCCAATGCCGGTGTGAGCACCGCCAGAAAGCTGCGGTAGAACTGAGAAAAAACATAGGCAAGACACAGTGCCGCCAGTCCGGCCATCTTCATTCCTCCCACCGCGAGCCACCGCCCTTATGGGTCTGGCCGGCGCTTGGCAAGCGCAGGGCGGCATCCACCTGTTCGCCCGCGCGGCGGCCGCGCGGGCGATACGATTGTGCACTTGCACAAAGAGGCGGCGATCTGGAAAGATGATCGTGCAGGAGCATCCATGATCTCAGAACGCCACGACCGGTTCCGCAACTTCGTCTTCGGGCTCGCGCTCGCGCTGATGATCGGCTGGATCTTGTATATCGGCCAGAACATCATCATCCCGGTCATCGCCAGCATCATTCTGGCCTATATCGTCACGGCACTCGCCCAATACATGAAACGTATTCCGGCGATCGGGCCGCTGATCCCCTCGCCGCTTCGCTTTGCGATTTCCATCCTGGTCATCCTGCTGATCGTCGGCGCATTCGTCTGGCTGATCATCTCCAACATCAACCAGCTTCTGGCGCTGGCGCCGATCTATCAGGAGCGCCTGCTCGGCATCATCCAGGGACTGTGGCGCAGCTTCGGCGAGGAGTTCGGCTTCGAGACCGAGCCGACCTGGGACACGCTGCGACGCGACATTCTGGGCGGGGTATCGCTGCAATCGCTGATCGGCTCGACCGTTACGTCGGTCGGCGTGCTCGTCGGCACGATGATGGTGGTGTTCGTCTATACCGGCTTTGCGCTGGCCGAGCGGCAGGCTTTCGAGCGCAAGTCGATGCGGATGACGGACAATCCTGACGATTCGCGCCGCGTCGTCGAGATCGTTTCGGTGATCAATGCCCGCATCGGCGACTATCTGGCGACGAAGACGCTGATCAATCTCATCCTTGGATTGATGTGCTACCTCATCATGGCCTTCATGGCGCTCGATTTCGCCGCCTTTTGGGGCGTGCTGATCGCGCTGATGAACTATGTGCCCTATGTCGGCTCGTTTCTCGGTGTCCTGTTGCCGGTGGCCATCGCCATCGTCCAGTTCGGCGACTGGGGCACGGTTCTGGGCATCTTTCTCGCCCTGACCGCGTGCCAGATCTTCGTCGGCAGCGTGCTCGAACCCTCGCTGATGGGCCGTTCGCTCAATCTCAGCCCGTTCGTCATCCTCATGTCGCTGGCCAGCTGGGCGTCGCTCTGGGGCATTGCGGGCGCGCTCCTGTCGGTGCCGATCATGGCGATCCTCGTCATCATCCTGTCGGAGTTCGACGGCACGCGGCCGGTCGCGGTGCTGTTGTCGCGCAACGGGCGCATTCCGCCCAAGCGCCACGACAGGCCGATCCGCGACGAGGTGCAAGGAAAGCCCGGCGCGCCCGGCGACAATCTGATCCTGCCCGACCGGGACGCGGCGGAATAGGCTGCCCGGTCAGACCAGGACGCCGGCGACCAACTCGTTGTCGGTGATGTCCTGCCAGACAAAGCCCGCATCGGTCATGCGCGCCATCAGGCCGATGAAATTGACGGCGTCGCGCGTCTCGATGCCGATCAGGATCGAGCCGAAATTGCGCGCGGACTTCTTCAGGTACTCGAACCGGCTGATATCGTCGTCGGGTCCCAGCAGATCGAGAAAGTCACGCAGCGCGCCCGGCCGCTGCGGCAGGCGCAGGATGAAGTATTTCTTCAGCCCCGCGTGACGAAGCGCCCGTTCCTTGACATCCGGCAGCCGCTCGAAGTCGAAATTGCCGCCCGATGCCACGCAGACCACCGTCTTGCCGCGCAGGTCTCGCGCGGGCACGTCCTGCAATGCGTCGATGGAAAGCGCGCCGGCCGGCTCGAGAACCACGCCCTCGACATTGAGCATCTGTATAATCGTCGCGCACAGCCGGTCCTCGTCGATGAGCGTCACATCGTCCGGCCGGTAGCGCTTGAGCACGTCAAGCGTATGCGCGCCGATCTCGGCCACCGCGGCGCCGTCGACGAAACTGTCGATCCGCGGGAGACGGACGCGTTCGCCCTTCGCGAGGGACGTCTTCAGGCTCGGCGCGCCCTTCGGTTCGATCAGCATCATCTTCGGCGCCACATCCAGGGCTTGGAACAGCAGCGTCATGCCGCTCGCCAGCCCGCCGCCGCCGACGGCGACATGAAGGCGGTCGAGTGTCGCGCCTGCCGGCAATTGCTCGACGATCTCCAGCGCCACCGTCGCCTGCCCCTCGATGATGTCGGGATGATCGAAGGGCGGCACCATGATCGCGTCATTGGCATCGGCATAGTCGAGCGCGGCCTGGTTGCAGACATCGAAAATGTCGCCGACCAGTTCGATCTCGACGAAATCGCCGCCGAAGGCGCGGGTCTTGTCGATCTTCTGCTGCGGCGTGGTGACCGGCATGAAGACGGTGCCCCGGCGGCCGAAATGGCGGCAGACATAGGCAAATCCCTGGGCGTGGTTGCCGGCAGAAGCGCAGACGAAACGTGACGGCGCATCGGCGCCCATGTGCTTGCGCAGGAAGTTGAACGCACCCCGGATCTTGTAGGAGCGTACCGGCGACAGGTCCTCTCGCTTGAGCAGGATGCGGGCACCGTAGCGCTCCGACAGGAAGGCGTTTTCCTGCAGCGGCGTCGGCGGAAACAATGCGCGCATGGCATCGCGCGCGGCACGCACGCCGCTTTCGAAATGGGCCGGGTCGTCGATCTGCATGGCGCCTTGTCCCCTTTGTGCGCCGCCGAAAGTCTTTGGCATTGGCGCGACGCACCGTGTATACGCGCCAGACGCGCTTTGCCAATGGCAGGGGCGCATGGCGGGAACCGGACCGGGGAGCAAACGGCCCAATGAATGCCAACATGCTGCGCAGCGCGGTGCATGTGAGTGCGATTTTCGCCTTTTATCTGGCGACCATGATGCTGATCCCCGGCCTGGTCGACCTCTATTACGACAATGAGGACTGGAAGGTCTTCGCATCCTCGGCAGCAATGATCGGCGGCATCGCCGCGCTCGTCGCCGTGGCCACGCGCTCCAGCCCGCCGGTCGTCTCGACGCGCTTCACATTCCTGGTCGTCAACCTGTTGTGGCTGACCTTTTCGGCGGCCGCCGCCGTGCCCTTCATGTTCGCCACCATCGACATCAGCATCGCCGACGCCTTTTTCGAGGCGGTCTCCGGCGCCACGGCGTCGGGGTCGACCGTCCTGACCGGCCTCGACACGATGCCGCCGGGCATTCTGCTGTGGCGGTCCATGCTGCAATGGATCGGCGGTCTGGGCGTGATCGTCCTGGGCCTGTTCATCCTGCCGTTCCTGAAAATCGGCGGCGCCAGCTTCTTCAAGATCGAATCGTCCGACCGCTACGACCGGCCGTTTGCCCGTTTTTCCACCTATGCCTATTCGGTGGTGGGCATCTATGCGGCGCTGACGCTGCTGTGCGCTTCGCTCTATGCATGGTCCGGCATGAGCGGGTTCGACGCGATCAACCATGCCATGACGACCATGGCGTCGGGCGGCTTTTCGACCCACGACAGGTCGTTCGCCTTTTTCACCAACCCATGGACCCATTGGGTCGCGATCGTCTTCATGATCATCGCCGCCCTGCCCTTCACCGCACTGATCCTTCTGGCATTGCGGGCGCGGTTCGATGCGTTCCGCGACAATCAGGTGCTGGTCTTTCTCGGCTATACGCTCTTCCTGGCGATCCTGTTGTCGATGCAGCTCGACATCTCCGACACGATCGAGTTCCGGGAGGGGTTCACCAAGGCGGTCTTCACCGTCGTCTCCATCGTCACGACGACGGGCTATGCGGTCGACAATTACATGGAATGGAACACCTTCACGGTGGCGTTGATCCTCATGGCGACCGTCCTGGGCGGCTGCGCGGGCTCGACGACGGGCGGCATCAAGGCGACACGCTGGATCGTCCTGTTCGGCATCATCAAGCGGTCGCTGGAGACCTTCATCTATCCGCACGCCATCCGCACGGTGCGCTCGGGCTCGGTCTCGATCCCGGACCAGACGCAATATGTGACGATGATGTATTTCGGCACCTTCTTCATGCTGGCCGGCATCGGCACGGTGCTGGTGGCAATGACGGGCGCGGATCTGGTCACCGCCTTTTCGGGCGCCCTGACGGCGCTTTCCAATGTCGGCCCCGGCTTGGGCGACGTGATCGGCCCGACGGGCACGTTCGGCCCGCTCGAAGACAGCGCCAAATGGATCCTCGCCTTCGGCATGCTGCTGGGCCGGCTGGAACTGTTCACGGTCCTGGTGCTGCTGTCCCCGGCGTTCTGGCGGGATTGACCCTCACACAAACACATCCACCTTTTCGAACGTGCGCACGTCCACCAGCCCGACATCGGAGATGCGCAGTTCGGGGATAACCACGAGCGCCAGCAGGGAATGCTGCATGTAGGCGTTGTTGAGCGTGCAGCCCATCTGCCGCATCGCCTCGCCGAGCCTTTCGGCCTTGGCGGCGACGGTCTCGGCGCGTTCGTCGCTCATCAGGCCGGCGATCGGAAGCTCGACCAGCGCCAGAACCTCGCCTTTCGAGACCATGACCACGCCGCCGCCCACTTCGCCGAGAACATTGGCGGCTTTCGCCATGTCGTCATGATTGGTGCCGACGACGATCATGTGATGGCTGTCATGGGCGACGGTCGACGCCATGGCGCAGTCGCCCGCATAGCCGAAGCCGGAGACGAAGGCGTTGGTGACCGCGCCGGTGCCCCTGTGGCGCTCGACCAGCGCGATCTGGCAGACATCGTTCTGCAGGTCCATCTGCACCACGCCACCTTTCACGTGAAGGGTGGCTTCGAGCGCCCGCGTCGGCGCCTGGTTCTCGATGACCCCGATGACGCGGACATCGACGGCGCCTTCATTGACGGGCGCCTCGACGACAAAGTCGTCGGCGGAAAGGCCCTTGCCGAGGCGGACCGTGTTCCTGGCCGCCGCCGGATAGTCGTAGGGCGCGATCTCGCCGGCCAGCTTGCCGTCCACAGCCATCTTCACGCCGCGCGCCCAGACTTCGTCGATCGCCAGGTCTGCGAGGTTCGAAACGATCAGGAAATCGGCGCGTCGGCCCGGCGTGATCGAGCCCAGTTCGCGCTCCAGCCGGAAGTGCTGCGCCGTGTTCAGCGTCGCCATCTGGATCGCGGTGACAGGGTTCAGACCCTGCGCAATCGCATGGCGTACGACCCGGTCCATGTGCCCTTCATGCACCAGCGTGCCCGAATGGCAGTCGTCGGTACAAAGGATGACGTTGCGCGGATCGATCCCGTGTTCGGTCACCGCCTTGATCTGTTCGGCGACATCGTACCAGGCCGAGCCAAGCCGCAGCATCGCCTTCATGCCCTGACGCACACGGGCGATGGCGTCTTCGGCGCGGGTGCCCTCATGATCGTCTTCGGGCCCGCCGGCAACATAGCCGTGGAACGGGATGCCGAGATCGGGCGAAGCGTAATGCCCGCCGACTGTCTTGCCCGCGCCGACGGTGGCGGCGATCGCGCCGACCATGGTCTGGTCGTTGGCGGCGACGCCGGGAAAGTTCATCACCTCGCCAAGGCCGATGATGTTCGGCCATGCCATGGCCTCGGCGATCTCCTGCGGGCCGAGCGACGCGCCGGCATGTTCGAGCCCCGGCGCCGACGGCACGCAGGACGGCATCTGCACGAAGACATTGACCGGCATGTCCAGCGCCTCGTCATGCATCATGCGCACGCCGTCGAGCCCGAGGACGTTGGCGATCTCGTGCGGATCGACGAACATGGACGTGGTGCCATGCGGGACCACGGCGCGGACGAATTCGGTCACGGTCAGCATGCCGCTCTCGATGTGCATGTGCGCGTCGCACAGGCCAGGCACCAGATAACGTCCGCCCGCGTCGACCACGACCGTGTCCTCACCGATGCAATGGCCTGCATCGGGCCCGCAATAGGCAAAACGCCCGTCGATGACGGCCAGATCCGTGCCGTCGATGATCTCGCCGGAATGGACATTCACCCAGCGCCCGTCGCGCACGACCAGATCGGCCGGCTTGCGGCCCATGGCGACATTGACAAGATCGCGCTGGCTGTCCTGCCAGGGCTTGAGCGTGTCGCGGATTTCGGCATTCATCGGCGGCCTCTTCGTCATCGGTTCACGCCCACTGTGTCACGCCTCGGGGCGCCTGCAAAGCGCTACGTGGCAAGGATCACGACCGGTATTCACCACCCGATCCGGGGTCATCGGGGCTATCGAACCTTGATTTCCAAAGCGCTTTAAGTATACAAAATGGCTATCTGGGAGGATGACAATATGCTGCAGCGCCGTTGCCTGCCTTGCCGGGCCGTTCGGTCGAGCCGCACATGTTTCTCCCGCATCCACGATTTGAGCTGTCCAGCCCCGACGAAGACGCGGCAGAGCCTTTTGCTGCGCTGACGAACGGGCCTTTCGCACTGGGAGGTAAGCGAATGAGAAACCTGACGACACTGACCGGAGCCCTTCTCGTCACGGTCTCGATGACCGCGATGGCGAGTGCCGATACGATCCGCTTCTGGACGACCGAGGAGCAGCCCGAACGGCTGGCGATCCAGGAACAGATGGCGGCGACCTTTGCCGAACAGACCGGCCATGAGGTGGAAGTCATTCCGGTGTCGGAATCCGAGCTGGGCACCCGTGCCACGGCGGCCTTCGCCGCCAACGATTTGCCGGACGTGATCTATCACACGCTGCAATATGTCCTGCCCTGGGCCGAAGCGGGCATTCTGGACGTCGAGACCAATGACGAGATCGTCCAGGAACTGGGCGCCGACACGTTCCAGGCCGGCGCCGTTGCGATGGCGCAGTTCGACGGGTCCACCGCCGCCGTGCCGGTGGACGGCTGGACGCAGATGATCGTCTACCGCAAGGATTTGTTCGACGAAGCCGGTCTGGAAGCGCCGGACTCCTACGCCGACATCACGGCGGCCATCGACGCGCTGCACAATCCGCCGGACATGTACGGCTTCGTTGCGGCCACAAAGGTGGACGAGAACTTCATGAGCCAGGTGCTCGAGCATGTGTTCCTGGCCAACGGCGTCTCGCCGGTCGGCGCGGACGGTTTCGCACCGCTCGATGAGGCGGCGACGCTGGAAGTGCTCGACTTCTACAAGGCGCTGGCCGAAGCCTCCCCGCCGGGCGAACTGTTCTGGCAGCAGTCGCGCGAACTCTATTTTTCCGGCAATGCGGCGATGATCATCTGGTCGCCCTTCATTCTGGACGAGCTCGCCGGCCTGCGCGATTCGGCGCCGCCGACGATCAACGACGATCCGACCTCGGCCGAGTTGGCGTCCAAAACCGATGTGGTGACGACCTTCTCCGGCCCGTCCAATCCGGACGGCGCGGCATGGGCCGACGTACGCTATTTCGGCGTGACGGCCGACGCAAACACCGATGTCGCCGCCGAGTTCGTCAAGTTCTCGATGGACGAAGGCTATCTCGACACGCTGTCGATCGCGCCCGAGGGCAAGTTTCCGGTGCGCACCGGCACGGCGGAGGAACCCAACAAGTTCGTTGACGGCTGGGCGCAGTTGCCGGTCGGCGTCGACCGCAAGGCGCCGCTGTCGGACGTCTATCCGGCCGAAACGGTGGCGCGGATCACCGGCGGACTTGAAACCGCGGCGCGCTGGGGCGTCACCGAGGGGCAATTGTCGCTCGCGTCCAAGATGATCAACAGCCAAATCATCAACCGCATCGTGCGCCAGTACATCGACGGCGAGCTCGACGGCGCGGCCGCCGTCGCGCAGATGAACGAAGAGCTCGGCGCCATCGACTAAGCGCGTTCAAAGCCGGGCGGACCAGAATCCGCCCGGCCGTTCGCCGGCAGCCCAGCCATGGCAACCACCAACCACGCCGATCAGGTGACGACCGCAGCGCCATCGTCAGCGGCAGCGCCGCCCAAAACGCTCGGACCGCTAGCACGCCGCGAGCGGAACCTGGCCTATTCGATGCTGCTGCCGACTTTCGGCATCGTGATGGCGGTCGTGCTCATGCCGCTGCTCGCCAATTTCTGGATATCCTTCAAACCGGTCGGGCTGGGCGATCTGCGGCCCGCAAGCCTGTTCGTCAATGAGCGCCTGCGCGGCGATCTCGAGGCGGCGGGCGATGTGGCGACGCTGGAATATCGCGTCCGCAACTCGTCGCAGGATGCGCCGCTGCGCGATGCCGGCTTTTCCGACACGATCCCCGAGGGGCTCGCGCCAACCGGCGATCTCGATCCGCGATGCACGCTGGACGGCCGGCTTTTGGACTGTGCACTCGGCGAGGTGGAACCGCGCTTTCGCGACCGGATCCGCATCGAGGTGACGGCGACGCAAGCCTACTTGGACAATCCTGTCCGGCCGCGCGACAGCGAAGCGGCCAGCCGCGCCACATCGGACAATGTGCTGACCAGCCTCGAGTTCACGTTCGAGAATTTCACCAAGGTGTTTTCGGCGGCCGAGTTCTGGCACGTGCTGCGCGTGACGATCTACTACACGATCTTCGCCACGCTCGGCGCTTTGGTGCTGGGCCTGTTTGCCGCGCAGATGCTCAACACCGCCTTCCGGGGGCGCACCGTGCTGCGCGGCCTGTTCCTGTTCCCCTATGTGGCGCCGGTGATCGCCGTCGCCTTCACCTGGGTGCTGCTGCTCGATCCGTTCTCCGGCACGCTGAACGCCATATTGCGGCAGATGGGCGTGCTGGAAACGCCGATCAACTTCCTCGGCCAGCGGGCGGTGCCGCTCGATTTCTTCGGCCTGACGATCAACTTCCCCGTGGCGCTATCGGCGGTGATCGGCATCGAAGCGTGGCGCAGCTTTCCGCTCGCCTTCCTGTTCATCCTGGCGCGGATGCAGTCGATTTCGTCCGACATGTACGAAGCAGCCGAGATGGACGGCGCGACGCCGCTGCAGCAGTTCTGGTACATCTCGCTGCCGCAGCTCGTCGGCATTCTGGCCATCCTGTTCCTTTTGCGTTTCATCTGGACGTTCAACAATTTCGACGACATCTTCCTTCTGACCGGCGGCGCGGCCGGCACTCGCACCATGACGGTCAATGTCTATGAGCAGGCCTTTGCGGTCTCGAACCTGGGCGCCGGCGCTGCGGTGGCGGTGGTCGTCTTCCTCGTCCTTTTGTGCTTCTCGCTGATCATCTTCAAATATTCGCCGCAGGACGAGGGCTGATGGCACCGGGGTTCGGCACGCTGACGGGACTCGTGGCGGGCGCCATCTGGGGCCTTGTCTGGATGATCGTGATCGCGGTCACCTTCATGCTGGTCTCCGGAGCGATCACGGCGCCACCGGTCGGCGCGGCGATGCTGGCGGGTGCCGCGTGCGGCGCGCTGATCATGGCGTTCCGGACCGATGCACGCACGCCGGGGCTGACGATCGCCGCGATCGCCACGGTCGGGATCGTGCTGGTCCTTTTCACCTTCGGTGCTCCGCTCGGCCTGCCGCTCGGCACGGCGCCGATCGCGCAACTGGTCGCGTTCGCCGCCTTTGTCGGCCTGACCTGGCTGGGCGTTCATTCCAGCGTGCACGGGCAACCGTCCGGACGGCTGACCCGCTACCAGTTCGAGGTGATCGTGATCCGGCTCGCCAAGGGGCTGGGGCTGGTCTTCTTCACGGTGCTGGTGGCCCTGCCCTTTTACGTGATGGTGATGACGAGCCTGAAGAACCAGGCGCAACTGATTGCCAACCCGCTCGATTTCTCGATTGACCTGGGCCAAGGCTTTGCCGGGCTGTTCCGCTCCTACATCGAACTGTTCACCATCTACAATTTCGGCACCTTCCTGTTGAATACAGCCATTGTCGCGGTCGGCACTGTGATCATCACGCTCGCCTTTGCCGTGCCCGGCGCTTATGCGGTGGCCCGGCTGCGCTTTCCGGGCCAGGAGTTCCTCTCCCGCTCGATCCTGATGATCTACATGGTGCCGGCGATCGTGCTGGTGATTCCGCTTTACGCCGTCTTCTCGCAGCTTGGGTTGCGCAACACGCTGACCGGACTTCTGATCGTCTATCCGGCGACGACCATCCCCGTCGCGCTCTACATGCTGCAGGGCTATTTCCGCGGCATTCCGTCCGAGCTCGAGGAAGCGGGTCTGATGGACGGGCTGACGCGCGCCGGCGTCATCGGCAAGATCACCCTGCCGCTGTCGCTGCCGGCGCTCGCCTCGGTGGCGCTCTACGTCTTCATGATCGCCTGGAACGAGTTCCTGTTCGCCTTCATGTTCCTCGACAATATCGACCTGTTCACGCTGGCGCGCGGCGTCTACTCACTCGATTCCTCGGAGGTGCCGCGCCAGCATCTGATGGCCGGCGCGGTGATCGCGACCGTGCCGGTGCTGGTGCTGNCGCTTTCCGAACACGCCATCGCGATCCTCCACGCCAACGACCGGGGCGGCTACACCGTGCCGACCAAGGGGCTCTATCCCTATCAGTGGAACTGGGATTCGGCGTTCGCGGCGCTCGGCTTTGCCGCCTTCGACCGGAACCGGGCGTGGCGCGAGATCGAGACGCTGTTTGAGGGGCAATGGGACGACGGGATGGTGCCGCACATCATTTTCCGCAACCATGATCCGTGCTATTTTCCCGGCCCCGATGTGTGGCAGTCCGACACGGTGCCGCAGACATCGGGCCACTCTCAGCCGCCGGTCGCGGCAACCGTCATGCGCTGGCTCGTGGAGACCGGCGACCGCGACGACGACAAGCTCGCCCACGACCTGTTCGAGCGGCTTTTGGCCTGGCATGACTGGTGGCACCGCTATCGCGATCCCGACGGCACGGGGCTGGTCGGCATCGTCCATCCGTGGGAATCAGGCCGCGACAACTGCCCGGACTGGGACATCGGCATGAACCGGATCACGGTGCCGGACGATCTGGGCGAATATCACCGCCGCGACACCGACTGGGTCGATCCGTCCGAACGGCCGACCAAGATCACCTATGACCGCTATCTGACGATCGTCAAATTCGGCCGCGAGTGCGGCTGGGACCACGAGAAGATCACGCGCGACGGCCCGTTCCTGATGGCCGATCCGTGCGTGCAGTTCGTCCTGATGCGGGCGGACCGCGATCTGCTCAAGCTGGCCGAACGGTTCGAGCATGGCCGGGCGATGAAGATGATCCGGGAGTGGATCGCCCGCGATTTCGACGGCGCTCAGGCCATGTGGAGCGATGAGGCGCGCGGCTTTGTGGCGGTCGATCTGCGCAATGGCGGGTACAAGTCGACCGCCATCACCAATGCATCCATGCTGGCCTGGTATGCCGGCGCGGGCACAAGAGAGCAGCGCGATGAGATGGCCGATCAGGCGCGCGCCATTTTCGACATCTGCCAGTTCGCCTTTCCCAGCTGGGATCCGCGCCATGACAGTTTTGAATCCCGCCGCTACTGGCGCGGGCCCGTCTGGAACATGATGAACTGGATGATTGCCACCGGTCTGGACATGAACGGCCATCAGGATCTGGCGATGCGGCTGCGGCACGATTGCCGGAAGCTCGTCGCGCAGTCGGGCTTTTTTGAATATTTCGACCCGCTGACGGGCGAAGGGCTGGGCGGGCCCGAGTTCACCTGGACCGCGGCGATCCACTTGGCGCTCGAGCACGAATTCGGCGCGGCCGCGGCGGCATAGGAGACGCACCATGGGTTCGATCACGCTGCACAAGGTGGAAAAGTGGTTCGGCGAACTGCAGGTCATCAAAGGCGTGGACCTTGAGATCGGCGACGGCGAGTTCGTCATCTTCGTCGGCCCGTCCGGATGCGGAAAGTCCACGCTTCTGCGGCTGATTTCAGGCCTTGAGGAGGCGTCGCACGGACAGGTCTTCATCAATGGCGAAGACGTGACCTCCCGGCTGCCGTCCGAGCGCAAGCTGTCGATGGTGTTCCAGTCCTATGCGCTCTATCCGCACATGTCGGTCGGCGAAAACATGGGGTTCGGCCTGAAGACGGCAGGCGCCCCGCGTGCCGAAATCCGGCAAAAGGTTGCAGAGGCGGCCCGCATCCTCAAGCTCGAAGACTATCTGGACCGCAAGCCCAAGGCGCTGTCGGGCGGCCAGCGCCAGCGCGTCGCCATCGGCCGGGCGATCACGCGCGAGCCGGTCGGCTTCCTGTTCGACGAACCGCTGTCGAACCTCGATGCGGCGCTGCGTGTCGAGATGCGGTTCGAGATCGCCAAGCTGCACGAGACGCTCGGCACGACGATGATCTACGTCACGCACGACCAGGTCGAGGCGATGACGCTGGCCGACAAGATCGTCGTCCTCGATTTCGGCGTCATCAAGCAGGTGGGCACGCCTCGCGACCTCTACGAGAAGCCGGACAATCTGTTTGTCGCCCAATTCATCGGGTCGCCCAAGATGAACGTTTTCGACTGCGAGACCGACGGCAATCTGTACCATCTCGACGGCCACGGCACCGGACCGTTCGAGCGCGAGGCGGGCAGAAGCGCGGTCAAGATGGGCGTGCGGCCAGAGCACATCCAGGTCGTCGGGGCCGCCGAAGGCACCGTGACGGGCCGGGTCGAAGTGACCGAATATCTGGGGGCCGACACGTTCCTCTATGTCGATTGCGGCGCACTCGGGCAGATCGTCGTGCGCACCACCGGCGCCAACAACGATCTGCGCGGCAAGACGGTGGGCCTGGCGTTCGATCCGGCCCACCTGCACTTTTTTGACGAGAACGAGCTGGCGGTTTGACCCTGGGCGCTACTCGGCCGCTTCCACAGCCAGTTCGCCGGTCGCGATCTGCTCGGCTTCGATCGACTCGAACAAGGCGCGGAAATTGCCCTCGCCGAAGCCCTCGTCGCCCTTGCGCTGGATGAACTCGAAGAAGATCGGACCGATCACCGTCTTCGAGAAGATCTGCAAGAGGATCTTGGTCATCCTGTCACCATTGGCGTCGTCGAACACGCCCTCGCCGTCGATCAGGATGCCGTGCTTCTTCATCCGCTCGACCGGCTCGTCATGGCCGTTCACGCGGGTCTGCGACATCGCATAATAGGTCTCCGGCGGGCCGGGCATGAATTCAAGGCCGTTGTCGGCCAGCCGGTCGGTCGCATCGTAAATTGCATCGGTGCCGACGGCGATGTGCTGGATGCCCTCGCCCTTGTACTTGCGCAGATAGCTCTCGATCTGGCTCTTGTCGTCCGTGCCTTCATTCAGCGGGATGCGGATCTTGCCGCAAGGCGACGTGATCGCGCGGCTGACAAGCCCCGTCAGCTTGCCCTCGATGTCGAAGAAGTGGATCTGCGTGAAGCCGAACAGGTCGCGGTAGAAGGCCCACCACTTGTCCATGTTGCCGCGATAGACATTGTGGGTCAGGTGGTCGAGATAATAGAAGCCGAACCCCTCGGGCGCGGGGTCATGCTTGCCGATCCACTCGAACTCGGCATCATAGGCCGAACCCTTGTCGCCATAGCGGTCGATGAAATAGATCAGCGAGCCGCCGATGCCGACGATTGCCGGAACATCGAGCGCCTTGTCGGCGCCGTTATAGGGTTCGGCGCCCAGATTGACGGCGTGCGCGAATGCGTGCTCGGCATCGACCACGCGCCAGGCCATGGACGGCGCGCACGGACCATGCTCGCCGACAAAGCGCATGGCGTGGCTGCCGGGTTCGGCGTTGACGATGTAGTTGACGTCGCCCTGGCGCCAGACGGTGATCGCCTTGGATCGGTGACGGGCCACGGGCTGATAGCCCATCCTGGCAAAAAGCCGCTCCAGCTCGGCCGGCTCCGGGTGGGCGAACTCGACAAACTCGAAGCCGTCCGTGCCGGCAGGATTCTTTTCGGTGATCTCGGCTGTCTGCGCGTCGTGCGGAAACGGACCCATGACACTTCTCCCAAATGGTTGTTTTGCTCCAGTCTACCGCAATCGGGATGCAAGATGCTTGCAAACTTCGCGTCCAGGCATAAGAATACGCACGATGTTTGCATGAATTGGAGGAATTGCGTGAACGATCCAGCACTCGATCGCCAAGACCGCACAATTCTCGCGGCATTGCAGCAAAACGGAAGGCTGACCAACAACGAACTGGCGGACCAGATCGGGCTGTCGCCGTCGCAATGCTCGCGGCGCCGCGCACGGCTCGAGGAGACCGGCCTGATCTCTGGATATCATGCCGTCATCGACCGGGAGCGCGCGGGCTTTGCGCTGGTCTCGATCATATCGGTGACGCTTGCGACACATACCGAGGGCAATGCGGAGCGCTTCGCGCGGCTGGTCCGGGCCTCGCCCAACATTTTGGAAGCGCACGCGCTGACCGGCGAGATGGACTATTCGATCAAGGTCGTCACCGAAGACCTGCACGCGCTGTCCGACTTCATAAACCGCACGCTGCTCGCCCACGAGGCGGTGCAGAACGTCAAGACCGCGATCGTGCTCAACACGGTGAAGGACACGTCGGCACTGCCGCTCGCGGCGGAGTGAGGCGCGCTCCCGCCACCCGCCCCGCGCAAGGCTGGTACGCCATGGTCGCACCGTCAAAGGATGCGGAGTGGCGATGCAGGCCGTCAGCACGATCGGAACCGGGATTGCCGTTGCCCTTCTCGCAGTGGGCGGCGCCTATCTCGGCGCTTTCTGGGACAATCTGTTCGGTGACAGCGGCACGCCGGCGCCGGTCATCGCCCTGACGCGAACCGTCGAACTGCCGCCGGTCTCGGTTCCCATCTATCAAGACCGTGCACGGGTCGGCTATTGCGTGGTAACCGCATCGGTGGACCTGCCGAACGGCTATTCGGATGAAGATTTCCAGATGGCGGTCACCAGCGTCGCCGACTCCATGCTGCGCAAATTGTCGGTCGTGGCTGTCGGCGAAGACGTTCCTGCCCTTTGCGCCGCGCAACTCGACCAGGCGCCGGACGCCTACACGATCGTCAAGTCTGAATATTTCCAGACCGTGCGTGCCGTTCCCGGCGCGTCCTGACGATCCGATCCGATCAATTGTCGAAGGAAATCACCGGCTGCCGGATTTCCGGCGATTGCAGATAGTCGAGCTGCCGCACCGAAAGCGCGCTGACCAGCGGCGCACCGGCCGTTTCGTTGATCGCCACTTTCAGCCCGTCCGCCAGTTCGTCCACCCCCATCGGACCGCCGACCCAGAAAGTCTCGGCAGCGTTGCGGTAGAAGAAGATGTTGGCCGCGTGGGTGACCACCGTTGTCAGCGGAAGCTGCCGTTCGTCGACGATGGCACCGTCATAGGAGATCACGTAACGGCCGATAATGTAGCCGTTGATCCGGCCGGGCAGGATCAGCGGCGTGGCGATCAGGTCGGTGCGCAGCGTTGTCGAGGCCTGTTCGGCGTGTTTTTCGTTGACGGCACCATCGGTGCCCGGCGCCATTGTGGCGCCGCCATAGAGCCCGCCGAGCGAGGCGGTGGTTGCGACCGCAACGACGGCGAACCGGGCGATCACAGATAGGCAGCCGGTTTGGCGCGCGCCGGATTCCCATAGGTTCCGTCCGACGGCATGGCGCCCGACAGCTCCTCGACGACGCCGATCGCGTCGCCCACGGCAACGATGTGCGCCTGGAGCAGCGATTCGTTGAGCGCAACCGCCTCGCGCAACTGGCCGAACGCGGTCTTGGCATGGGCGTGAGTGAGAATGGAGCGATCGTCGCCAACCGCAAGCTCCAATTCGTAGAGACAGCGGTTCTTGGCCTCGACGAACCCCGACAGGTCGGCGGCGGGATTGTCCCTGATCGCGGCGCACTCGCCCCTGATGATCCCGGTCAGCCGCGCAACGATGCGCAGGACCGTCTCGGTGTCGGCGCCCCCGCCCGGCGCCGCCTGTTCAGCGATCATGTCCCATCTCCCGATCCATAATGCCCCTCAAGCTGTGATGCGATGCCCAGATCGATGCCTTCGGCAATCCGGGCGCCGAACTGTTCGGCCATGAATGATGCGTAATAGTCGCTGCCAAGCCCCTCGCCGAAGAAGCCGCCCTCCTCGGAGGTCATCACGCTTTGCAGCATCTGTTGGACGAGCAGCGTTTCAAGCTGCTTCCAGCCGGGTTTTTCCGCCGGCTGCGCACGAACCGTTTCGGCGCCTGACGCCGCGTCCTGCGCCGCGACCTGATCGACCGCCCTGGCGAACGCCACATCGCCGGCGGAAGCCGCCTGCCTTACCGCCGCTGCGGCGGAATCGGGACGGGCCGCATCGCCGGTGGCGGCGGCTGGTGTCAGGGGAGCAACATCCATGATGTCGACTATGGACGGCGAGGCTTGCGGGAAACTTGATTCGCTGCCGAAAACTGCCGGTCAAGCATCTCGCCCAACTGCTTTTCGGACGCCGAGCGCTCTTCGGCCCGGCGCGCCTTGGCGGCCGCGCGCTGGAGCGGCCTGACGCGTGCGGTTTCTCCGGCCAGCCGTTCGCGAGCCGTTTGCTCGCGTCTGGCCAGCGCGGCCTTTTCCGCATTCAGCGACCGGGCCCGCTCGACATAGAAGTCGAGCAGCGGCAGCGTACGCGCGTCGGGCTCGGCGGCCCAGCGCTCAAGCGAGGCGATCTCGCCCGACTTGGCATCGAGGGCGCCGGCGGTTGCGGCATGCTCGACGCGCGCCATGGCGGCCATCGCCTCCTGGGCGCGGATCAGCCGCTTGATGTCGGACGAGGATCGCTTCATGTCAGTTGCCCGTGTAGAGCGCGGCGAAATTGCCGCCAAAGACGCTGAGAATGAATGGCAGGTTGAAATAGAGCATTGCCAGCGCGCCCAGCAGCATGGCGGGCAGCGCGACGAAATAGATCGGGATCTGTACCGCGAGCTTGTTGAGCGCGCCGACCAGCATGTTGGCGATGATCGCAAAGCCGATGAACGGGCTTCCCAGCCGCAGCGCGATCGAGAATGTCACCGCCAGCGTGTCGACCAGATCGGCCAGCAGCACCGCGGGGTCGGGAAAGCTTCCCGCCGGGAAGATGTCGTAGGAGGCGAGCGCCGCGCGCAGGACGATGTGGTGGAAGTCGGCGGCAAACAGGATCAGGAGCGCGGTAAACGAGACCAGCGTCGTCAAAGCGGCCTGCGGTTCCTGCCCCTCGATGTTGGGGCCGAGCATGCCGCCATAGCCGACCGACATGGCGACCGCCGACATGATGAATTCGAGCGCCAGAATGTAGATGCGCGCGACAAGGCCGATGGCCGCGCCGATCATCAGTTCGGAGACAATGGCGCGGGAGACATTGTCGAGACTGTCGGGATCGACCCGCCCCAGAAGATCGGCCGCCATCAGCGGGAACAGCGCCACCGTCAGCGCGACGGCGGCAAGGAGGCGGATCCGAACCGCCACGCGGGCGCTCGAAAAGCCCGGAATGATCATCAGGACGGCGCCGACGCGGCAGAACAGAAGGAAGCCCGCCATCAGGTTGGCTTCGATCAGCGCGTTCACGACAGCGTGCCCACGATCCGTATCTCGATGCCCTTGCCGATCTCCAGATGCGACATGACCGCGACATCGGGGTGCATGCGTTCGACGATCATGCGCACATAGGGACGCGCCTCGGGCGTGGTGACGATGGCGATCCGGTCGTGGCGGGCCTTCTGCTCGGTGATCTCCCTGCCGATCTCGGTGCCGAATTCCTCGAGCTGGCGGGGGTCGATGTCGAACTGGGCGATCTCGCCGGTGGAGTCGCGCTTGAGCGCCTCGCGGAAGGCCAGCTCCCAGCGATTGCCGAGCCGGACGATGCTGAGCACGCCGTCGACGGTCAGATCCCCGCACAGTTGCTGGGCCATGCGGGCGCGCACATGCTCGACAATGGTCTCGGATTTGCGCGTGGTCGGCGCGATCTCGGCCACGGCCTCGATGATCAGCGGCAGATTGCGGATCGAAACCCGCTCGGCCAGAAGCAGCTTGAGCACCGCCTGGAAGCCGGGATAGGTGGCATGCGTGGTGCAGATCTCGTCGGCGAGCTTGCGGTATTCGGGCTCCATGTCGTTGATCAGCGTCTTCATCGCCTTGTAGGAGAAGAGCTGCGGCAGGTTGTTGCGCACCACCTCGCTCAGATGGGTCAGGATGACGCTGACATTGTCGGCGGTGGCGATGTTCATGCGCCGCAGATCGTCACGGAAGGTTTCCATCACAGACAGCGCCTCGCCTCCGAAGGCGGGCTCGCGCACGGCCGTGTGGGGGATGCCGCGGATCGCCTGCGGATCGGCGAACGCCAGAAGCTCGCCGACACGCAGTTCATGCTCGACCACGGTCGTGCCGTAAATCTTGATGCGATAGGCCTTGGGCGGCACGTCATATTCGTCGACAAGCTGCACGTCCGGCACGACGAACCCGTACTCCTGAGCGAAGCGCTTGCGCATCTGTTTCATCCGGTGCGCCATGTCCTTCTGCTTGGGCAGAAGCTGCGTTGCGAGCTGCTTGCCCAGCGAAAGCTGGATTTCCGGCACGGCGAGCGAGCTCTTGACGGAATCGCGGGTCTCGCGCTTTTTGGCCTCTTCCTCGTCGTCGATCACCTTTTGCTGTTTTTGGGCTTCGACCGAGCGGAACAGCGGCCGCAGATAGGCGATCGCCGTCATGCCGGCGGCGAGCATAAGGAACGGTACGGCCGGAAGGCCCGGCATCAGGCCGAGGATTGTCAGAAGGCCGGCGGCGACGAACAGGGCGCGCGGATAGTTGCCGAGCTGGTCGAACACGATCTTGTCGGCCGAGCCCTGGTTGCCGCCCTTGGAAACCAGCAGGCCCGCGGCGAGCGACACGACAAGTGCGGGGATCTGCGAAACGAGCCCGTCGCCGACAGACAGTTTGGTGAAGACATCGGCCGCCTCGCCCATCGACATGTTGTGGCGGGTAACGCCGATGATGATGCCGCCGACGATGTTGATGGCGGTGATCAGAAGGCCGGCGATTGCGTCGCCGCGCACGAACTTGGAGGCACCGTCCATCGACCCGTAGAAGGAGCTTTCCTCTTCGAGCTCCTTGCGCCGGCGGCGCGCCTCGGCTTCGTCGATGACACCGGCTGAAAGGTCCGCATCGATCGACATCTGCTTGCCGGGAATGGCGTCGAGCGTGAACCGGGCGCCCACCTCGGCGATGCGGGTCGAACCCTTGGTGATGACGACGAAGTTGACGACGACCAGGATCAGGAAGACGACCAAGCCGATGACGAAATCGCCGCTCATCACGAAGCTGGAAAAGCCGGCGATGACGCTGCCGGCGGCATCGACGCCCTCATGGCCGTCCGACAGGATCGCCCGCGTCGTCGCGATGTTCAGCGACAGGCGCAGCATGGTCGAGATCAGCAGGATCGTCGGAAAGGACGAGAAGTCGAGCGGCCGCGGGATCCACAGCGCGACCATCAGGATCAGGACGGAAAAAGCCAGCGACACGGCCAGTCCGACATCGATCATGAAGACCGGGACCGGCAGGAACAGAAGCGACAGCACCATCATGATGCCGATGGCGAAGGTGATGTCGTTGCCGTAGGACGATGGCGCCGATGCCGCCGGGATTTGCACGTTGGCCAAAGCCGTCTCCGAGACCGAGAGGTCCAGCGCGCGTGACCCGTGCGCCGGTCATATCCGCGATCATCGAATCCGGGGCTTGCACGGGGCTGGCGGCAAGCCGGTCAACTGCTGCCCAAAAGCCGGAAATCCGGGCTCAGAAGCCGGTCTGGATGCGGCCGTAGAGCACCTCTGTCATGCGGCCGATCTGTGCGCCCATGAAGGCGGCGGAAAAGGAGATCGTCACGAGGATGACGACGATCTTGGGGATGAAGGTGAGCGTGATTTCCTGAACCTGGGTCAGCGCCTGGAACAGCGCGATCGCAATGCCGACAAACATCGCCGCGAACACGGACGGGCCGGCGGTGACCAGCGTCGTCCAGATCGCAAGCTGGACGATTTCAATGACGTCGGCCTCGGCCATCTTGATGCCTTTTGTGGCCGCAGAGCGGTCAGCTGACGGTCAGGCCCGCGCTCACCGGCACTTCGGTGCCGTCGCTGAGAATGGCGACGGTGCCCTGGCTGAGGATCTTCACCTCGGCCACGGTGCCAGAGGTCAGGCCGTCGGCGGATGTCACCGTCCGCCCGATCAGCGAGCCGGCCTGCTGGAACGATGTCATCTGGATCAGGTAGTCAAGCTTGTCATTGAGCTTGGTCGACTGCTCCACATTGGAGAAGGACGCAAGCTGGGCGATGTATTCGGTGTCGCTGATCGGCTCGGTGGGGTCCTGGTTCTGCATCTGCGCCGTCAGCAGCTTCAGGAAGGCGTCATAGTCCACCGTCTGGGCACTGCCGGTCTGCGATGTGCCGGTCGTTCCCTGGACACCTGTAACTGCGCTGACGTCGGTCATGGCTTCATCCTGCCGCTGCGTGTCGGTCCTCTTGGGCAGGATTATCGCATCCCAGGCTTTCGCCACGCTTGCGTGCAAGAATGCCCGCCTCGACCTCAAAAAGGGCGCGCAGCGCCTTGAGCGCCTCGAAGGTGCGCTCCTCGGCGATCATCACATCGATCTGCTTGAGGCCGTTGAGCACCTCGGCGCTGTCGAAAGTCGCCAGCAACGCCTTGACCGAATCCTTGTAAAGCTTTGCTGCCGCAGGCTTTTCGGACGGCGACATCAGCATGATCTGGATGATGAAATAGAGCTGCTTGAGCGGCGTGTCGGCGTCCTCGACCTGCAGCACGTGGTTTTCGAGCAGGAAGTCGACATCGTTGAGCAGTTCGATGCCGACCTTGCGGTCGGCCCGCAGCACCGCGCCATTGATGAAGACGCGTTCGTTGGCCTTGAGGAAAAGTTTGAACGTGCCCTTCATTTCAGCCCGTCCCGGATGATGGCCGTGATGTCGCGGATTTCCGAAATCGATCCCTGTTCGCCGATGCGCACCGCATCGGCCTCCTTGAGGATCCAGATGCCGATCGAGATCAGGCTGGCGCGCAGATCGTCGGGCAGTTCGTTTTCCGGTTCGGCCAGGTCCTGCATCAGATGGGTCCACAGCCGCATCGTGAAATGCATCGCCTCGACCGTCGCCATCGAGTTGGGCCCGTCCTTGAGCGCCTGATCCATCAGGGCAATGGACTGGTCGAGCAATTGCTGTTCCCGCTCACGCGAACCAACAAGGGAATCGGACTCGATTTCGGCGTAACTTACTCGGATCATGATGGCCTTCCTGGCTCTTGTCACAGATAGCGCATAATACTCATCTGCTGGATGCGGGCGGTCGTGGCGTAGGACGCCTCGATCTGGGTCAGAAGATTGGTCAGCGCGGTCGACGCCTCATACTGGTCGACCCCTTCGAGATTGTCGGACAGACGTGTCAACACATCCATCTGGCTGGTCATGGTCTTGTTCTGCCGGTCGATGCGGTTCTCCATCAGGCCGACGCTGCTCTCGAGACCGGTGATGCCCGTGCCGCCGGTCTTGGCGCTGGACATGGCGAACAGGGCCGCCGTGTCACGCGCCTCCTGCGACAGCGGCGCGGCATAAAGCTCCTTGGCGACGACCGCGCCCAGCATGAGCTTGCGGAACCCGTCCTCGTTGGCCGAGACCGAAGCGCTGGCCACCGTGTCGATGCCGATGCGCGCGTTGATCGTCTCGTCGGTGGCGGACGAATAGTCGGTCGTCCAGCCGGCGCCCATGAATTGCGGCTCGAGCACGTTTTCGAGGAAGTCGGTCATTTGCGCGGCGGTGATGCCGGCAGCGGCGGCATCGGTCTTGGCAAAGCCGAAATGGCCTGCGAAGGCGGTGTCGAAAGCGGCCTCCCCGGCGCCGCCCGTATGGGCCGCCATCGGCGCGCTGGCGGTGTTCACGCCGCCGAAGATGTGCACGCCGTTGACCTGGGTGTTGAGCAGGCTGGTGATCTGTTCGATGGCGTTCTGCGACTCCGTCAGCACGACGTTCTTCTGCGCCTCGTCGCCCAGCGACAGGCCGAGCGTGTTGACCAGATCGTCGGAGATCGCGTTGAGCTGCCTGAGCGCGGTCTGCGTCATGTCGAGGCGCGAAGCGGTCACGCCATTGGTGTCGATGATGCGCTTGAGCTGGGCAATGTCCGACTTGAACGAAGCCAGGTTCTCCGAGCGGGCACCCAGGACCAGCCCGCTGTCGGCGAGCTTGCCGGTCACCACTTCCTGCTGCAGGCGCACCAGATCGATCTGCATCGACGCGGTTGCGTTGCGCACCGAGTTGAACATTGAATAGGTGGCGACGTGCGGCGTGACCTTCATGGGGTTACCTCACCGCCGCGAACAAGGTGTCGAACAGCCGGTCGACCACGCTCATGATCCGGGCCGACGCCTCATAGGACTGTTCGAGCGCGATCAGCTTGGTCATCTCCTCGTCGATGGACACGCCCGTCTTGGCCAGATAGTCGCCCGACAGCTTGTCGTGCAGCGCCTTCTTGCTCTGCGAGGCCATGTTCGCG
The DNA here is from genome assembly GCF_003149475.2 of Oceaniradius stylonematis. Taxonomy (GTDB): domain Bacteria; phylum Pseudomonadota; class Alphaproteobacteria; order Rhizobiales; family Rhizobiaceae; genus Roseitalea; species Roseitalea stylonematis. The sequence goes on along the minus strand of NZ_QFWV02000007.1, from coordinate 288,629 downwards.
GTCGAGCGCAGATTCTCCACCCAGCCGATCGACGCATCGGCGTAGCCGCTGACAGAGCGGTCTCCGGCAATGCCGGCGGTCGCATCGATCGCGCGCGGCGTGTCGAGACCCTGCACAAGGGCCAGCAGATTGTCGGAGTAGGCCGCGCCGCCGGTGGTGTTGGCGACATAGGCCGCGCCGTTGGCGCCGCCGTCGCGCAGAAGCGTCGGATCGCCGCCCTGCTCGGGATCGAAGGCGGCGCTGACGGTCAACGAGGCGGCCATGCCGGGCACCAGCGTGCCCGCCGGCGGGATGCCGGGGCCGCCGGCATAGGTGAATAGGCCCGCCTGCGCCGGCGCGCCGCCGCCTATCTGGTCGGTTTCGGCAAAGGTCTCGACGAGGCCCCGCGCGATCTCGTCGAGCTGGGACTGCTGCTGCACGGCGACACTGTCGCGCGCCTGCATCAGCGCGGACAGCTTGCCGGAAGCGGAGGTGTTGGCGCCCTGCCCGACGGTCAGCGGAACCCCATCGATCCGCAAGGGATTGCCGGTCGTCGTCGGCGAATAGGCCGTCTGCGGGTCGAAACTGATGTTTCTGGGCACCGTTTCGAACAGCGTGATTCCCTGGCCGGCGTAGAGCACGAAGTCGTTGTTGTCGCGCTGCACCACCGAGATCGATACATATTCGGACATCTGCTTGAGCAGCGCATCACGCTGGTCGAGCGCGTCGTTGACGTCGGTGCGAAGCTGGGTGCCCTGGACGACCAGGCTGTTGGCGGTTTCGAACTGGTCGAGCAGGCTGCGCAGATCATCGACGCCGGCGGCGATGTCGCGGTCGATCTCGGCGCGGTAGGACTGGATGCCCTGCGATGCGCTGCTGATCGAGCGCGCAAGGTCGCGGGCGGCATCGATCGCCGATGACCCGAGAATGGGATTGGACGCATCGGCGGAGTAGATCTGCAGAGCGTCGCGCAGCGCGCCGATCTTGACCGACGCCGAATTCTGGTTGTCGACGCCGTTCACCGCCGTCTGGAGCCGAGAGGCGGCATCGCCGATCACCGCCTGGCCGGCACTGTCGGACAGGGCGGCGAGCGAACTCTTGAACAGGGCCGGCTGTTCGGCGCGGCCGATCGAGTAGGTGCGGGCGCCGTAGGGCGCGGTCGACACATGCGCCTGGCGACGGACATAATCCTCGTTGCCGGCATCGGTGATGTTGCGCGAGGCAAGCTGTGTCTGCTGAGACACGTTGAACAGCGATGACTGCGCAATCTTGATGGCCGCTGTCAGCGTCATTTCATCTACCTGCCAGACATTCCCGGTTCGGGCGTCGTCCCATCCCAATCATTGAGCGGCATATGTGCCGGCAAGCCGCGCAACAAAGCGCGACACGCCAAAGGTTAACGCTTGAGTGTTAACAAGACGTCCATCAACTCCGATCCGGTCTGAAATACCTTGGAGTTGGCGGTGTAGTTGCGTTGCGCCTGGATCATTTCGGTCAATTCCTCGGCGATATCGACGTTCGAGGATTCGAGCGCGCCGGAGACCAGCGTGCCCAACTCGTCCTCACCGGGGAAGCCGAGGCGCACATCGCCGCTTTCCTGATTGGCGACAAAAACGTTGCCCGAAAGCGAGGTCAGCCGGTCGGGGCTGACGACATTGGCCAGCGGCACGCGGAACAGGGCGCGCAGCGTCTCGTTCTCGAATTGCGCATAGACGGTGCCATCGGCGCCGATGTTGAGCTGCTTGACGGTCGCGGGCGCATTGCCGTCAACACTGACTTCGGCGACCGTGAAGTCGGTGGCAAGCTGCGTCGAGTTGGTCATGTCGAACTCTAGCGGCTGGCCGTTGGGGACCGGTACGGTGAAGCTGGTCGCGCCGCTCAACTGACCGGTCGTGCCGTCGAAGGTGACCGTCTGGGTCGCCAGCGGGCCGGCGCCATAGGGGAAGTTGGTGCCGGCGGCCGCCTGGGACTGATCGAACACCGCGATCTCCCACGTATTGGCCGCGGTCTTGGTCATGTAAACGTCGAGCAGTTGGGAGTCGCCCAGATTGCCATAGGCGAGAATCGAGGTTTTCTGCGAGAATTCGGAGGTGGCGGCGTTGGCCGACGGCAGCGTACCGGTGACGACGGGCGCACCGGACGGGAAGTTCACCTGGAATGTGCCGAACTGGGATGGAGTTGCGTCCATTGCCGTATTGTCCAGGCGGACGATCTCGGTGCCTTCGAGGCTGTTGGCGGTCACGGCCGGTTCGCCGTTCTCGTAACTGTAACCAGCCAGGAAATAGCCGGCCGAATTGACCAGACGGCCCTCGGCATCGGGAACGAAAGCGCCCGCGCGCGTCATGAAGGAACTGCCGTTCTGATCCTTGACAACGAAGAAGCCGCCGCCATCGACGGCCAGATCGAGCGCCGAACTGGTGAACTGCAGCACGCCCTGCTGGGAGACGTGCTGGCGGACATTGGTGACGATGCCGCCAGAATTGTGGCTGTTGGGAAGATTGTTGACGACCAGCGTCGAGAACTCGACGCCGAGCTTCTTGTATCCCGTCGTCGCGGAGTTGGCGATGTTGTCGGCGACCGTGGAAAGCTTGCTTGCCTGCCCCTGCATACCGGACACGCCGGTGCGCATCATACCGTAAAGACTCATGGGCGGACCCCCTTCTCGCGATTGTGCGAGAAAGGTTACACGACCAAACTTGCCTGAGGCTGCTCTGCGGCGGGCTGGGCGATCGGCACCGGCGTGCGCAGCGAATCCATGCAAAGCCGGTAACCGAGATAACGGCGCGAATCGATGACGTTGACGCCGAGAATGCGGGTCAGCTTCTTGCGCAGTTTGGAGATGTGGCTCTCGATGACGCACTCCTCGACATGGTCTTCGAGCACGCCGTAGACGGCGTTGTAGACCTGGGTGCGCGAGGCGCGGCGCTCGCCATTGCCGGCCAGATACTCCAGAACGCGGCGCTCCCGGCGCGGCAGCGGGAAGGGCTTGCCGTCGATGAGCGGATCGCGCCCGTCCATGAAGACGCGCAGCCGGCCGCAGTCGATATAGGTCTTGCTCTGCTCGGAGCGGCGGCGGATGGCCGAGATGCGCGCGAGTATCTCGCGGACATGGACGGGCTTGCGCACCACATCGTCGGCGCCGATGTCGAAGCGCTGCAGGGTCTCGTCAAGGGAGCCGGTCTCGAGCATGGCGATGATCGGCACGCGCGTCTTGGCACGCAGCGCATTGATCAGCGTGTCTTCGTCGTTTGTTTGTCCAACCAAGAAAGACTGGATCGTCTGCACTTCTTCCGAAGGTGACGACTCAAGCCAGTCCTGTATTTCCGATGAATTCATCCCGTAAACGGAATACCCAATACGCGAAAACATGCTCCGATACGCGTCCAGCACGGCGCGCCGGTCGTCGACAATTACGATCATGTGTGTTGCCCGCCAAATCAGTCCCCAAACGATGACTTATTGGTATGGCCAGCCGAAACCCCTCTCACCCCCCTGTTTTTTACCTATTGCACTTCAGGAACGAATCGAAAAACGGGCTGACTGAAGGCAAAGGGCCGTTGAACCGCAAGGCTCGGACAAGTCTTAACGATCGCGTTAACGAGCTGTTAACCATCAGATAATGATTCGGCCCTCGGCGCTTGACGGGTGTGCGCCGTTGTGGGCGCCGGCGGGGCCGGTCTCGATGCCGTCGCTCGAACCGCCCGAACCACCCGATGCGGAGCCACGACCGCCCTCACCGGACCGGTCGCCCTGACGGCCCTCGAAGCTGCGCGACGCGGTGTCGTCGCCACCGGTGCGCATCTGTCCTTCGCCGGCAATCTCGATGTTGGCGCCCGCGAACGAGCCGCCAACCGCTCGAAGTACGGTGGCGATCGTCTCCTGATCGGACCCGAGAGCGCGGGCCGCCGAGGCACTGTCGGGCGTCAAGGTGACCGTCATCTGCTCGCCGGACATGCGCATTGTCACGTTGATCTGGCCCAGATGGGCCGGCTGAAGCTGGATGCGCAAGACGGAAACCGGCTGCCCGGCCGCGGCCGGCACGGCCATCACGCGGGCGACGTGCGAGGAGACCGCTTCGCGCATGGATGCGGGCAGATCGCCCTCGCCCGCAAGCGCCCGGCCGAGATCGAGCGGAACGACCACGGGCTGCGACGGCCGCGCTTCGCCGCCCGCCGGCGCAGCGGCGCTGCCGGCGGGCGGAATGGCGGGGCCTTCGCCGGACGCCGCGCCCAACTTGACCGCGGGCGCCTGACCGGCGCCGGTCCGGGCGTTGCCGAAGCCGGTGCCGCCCTCCCTGCTGCCCTTGCCGGCGGCGAATGCCATGTCGATCGTTTCCGCCCTCGACGATGCCGCCTGCCCCTTGCCCGCCGGCATGTCGATGGTCTCCGCGCTCGCAACGCGATCGATCTCGATGGCCGACGGCTGTGGCGCTGCCGGCCTGGCCGCGATATCGGCCGAGATGGTGCGCGCCGTCAGATAGGGTGCAACGGCCATCACCGCGACGACCGGCGCGGGACCGGCGGCGGGAGACTGAACGGTTTCGGCGTCCTTGTCGGTCTGTCCATTGCCGTTCGTCTCAGCCGGTCTGGCCGCTTGCGCTTCCGGCGCCTGTTCGGAGCCCTGAAGTTTTATTGCCGCCTCGCTTTCCCTGGCAGCGGCCGACGATCCGGCTGGACGCGGGACGTGGATCGGCTGCCCGTTTCCGGTCTCGGATCCACCCGCACCGGATAGACCGTCCGCTGTCCGATCGGTGTCGGCTGCGACGTGTTCGCCTTCTTTGGCGGTCTCGCGCGGGCGCGCGCCGACCGCACCGGCGGTCTTCACATCGGGCCCATGGCCCTCCGGCTGACCCGTTTTCTGGACGATGCGCCCGGCCTTTTCGTGCGCGGCGTCCGGCGCCGGCTTGCGCGTTCCGGTTCCCGCATCCTTGACGAGCCTGGCAAACTCCCCGTCGGCCTCGCCCTTGTCCCGCCCCCTGGCGTTGCCCTGGCGCTCGGCAATCGCCGCCGCATCGAGGGGTGCTTTTGCATTGGCAGCAATCTGGGTCACCCGCCGCTTCCTTCCAAGACTGAATCGATTTCCAGCAATACGTCACGCGTGCTGGACATGAACGCACGATGTTCGTCGCCCAGCGCCTCGACTTCACCATTGCCCGACGCCGCCGCATCGCCGGCAACGTTCTCGCGGCGCGCCGGCGCGGCCTCGGGCGACGGCCGAAGCGCGGCCGGCTCGACGGGCCGTGCGGCGCTGCCATAACCGGGCAGAACGGTTCTGACGCCCTCGGTCTCATCGGGCTGCATCGGCAGGCCGAGGCCGCCTTGCGCGCCGCCCTCATCGGTGTCTGTCGCCGCCGTTTCGGTATCTTGACCGGACGGCGCCGATGGCGCGGGCTCTGGCCGGTTGGATCGCGTCATTTCGCGGATGACATTGCGTGCAACGGCCAGCAGTTGCCGGTCGGCCGGCGACAACTGGCCGGCATCGATCGCGTCGAGTTCGGCGGCGACCGCCTCGTGGTCGGCGGAAGCGATGTTGGCCATCAGCACATAAAGACGCTGGCGCATGGCATCGACCGGATCGGCGGCAGGCGCCCGGCGGCGTGCCGCAGCGGCCTCGCCGGCCTTGATCTCTTCAACGAACTCGGCTTCCAGAAAGCGCACGAGTGCGAAATTGCCATCGATCGTGGCAGCCCGCATCTGCCGGGCGACGATGCTGCGCCGATGGGCCGGCGGCATGAAACGGATGATCTCGGCAAGCCGCATCTGGTCCGACGATCGGGTCAGCGCGATGCCGCCATTGACCAGCGAGACGGCGAAGTCCGATGCGTAGGGCGAGTTGACGAAAGTTCGCGCATAGCGGCTGGCAGCCGTCAAAAACTCTTTGTGATCATGACCTTGCGACAAGATCGGCATCAAGCGCCTGAGCGCCGATTCCTCGATCAGCGTACCCGGCGCCAGAAGCGTGACCTGTTGGAGATAGCCGATCTGCTCCTGCGGCGTTTCGGCGTTGATGCCGTTGATCAGGGCAAGACCGGCGCCGAGCATGCCGCCGAGCACCATCGGGCTGGCGGCCGCCTCGTCGCTGACCGATTTGTCCAGCAGCGCTCCGGCAATCGCGGCGGCGAGCGCCTTTTCGTCTTCATCTGACTGCCGGGCCAGCGTGTCATAGAGCCGGGCGAACGTCGCCGGATTTCCGCCGCTGACCGCATAGGCGAGCACCGCGCGGCGTTCGGCCGGATCGGCCAGCGCGTCGGCGTCGAGCGAGGCGAACAGTTCGTCGATGACACGCAACGTACTGGACTGGAGCTGGAATGCGGACGGATCGCCGCGCGCGATCTGGTCCTGTATGTGGTGCAACGACCGCACCGCGCCGAGCGGGCGCGTGGGCAGGTCGGCAAGGGCCGGAAGACCGATGCCGGCCAGTATCGCGGCCGCCAGCGGCAGGCACATGGCGGGACGTGTCGTGCCGAGAGCCATCACGAGCCAAGCTCCAGCAGGATGTCGATGCGCCGGTTGCGGGCGCTGAACGGATCGCCGGGCACGGCAAGATCGCGGTCGGCGCGGCCGGTCACGGCGCGGAACCGGTTTTCCGGGACGCCGCCGCGCACGAGCATGTAATAGGCCGCCTGCGCCCGGGACGCCGACAATTGCCAATTGTCGGAACTGCCCGAGATGAAAGGCCGCGCATCGGTATGACCTTCGATGCGCAGTCCGCCAGCCCTTTCGCCGATCACCGAACCGACCTTTTCGAGCGCCAGGACGAGCGGCGGCGACGGCACGGCCGAGCCGATCTCGAACATCGGGATCTGCAGATTGTCGGTCAGCGAAATCAGGATCGCGTCCGGCTGCGCCTCGACGGACAGCTGTTCGACGAGCACGCTGTCGGCGCCGAACGCCTCTGTCAAAACCTCGGTCAGCGCCGTACGCAACTGTTCGGCTGCCTGCTCACTGGCTGGAGGCACCGTTTCCGGCGTTTCGGTTTCCAGGGAATCGGCCTGGGGCGAATCCATGGTCTCGGCTGCCAATTCGGCCGTCTCGGCTGCTTCGGCCGTGGCGGGTTCCGCCTCGACCGGCTCGCCCGCTTCCATCGCCACTTCCGGCTCCGCCTGAAGCGCACCTTCCGGTGCGGGTTCGGACGGCTGCATCTCGGTCTCGGCGGCAATATCGGCCAGCGCCGTCTCGGTCTGCCCGCCGGGCGCGGGCGCCGGCGGCGCGCCGGTTTCGGAAAGCGGCGCGTCGGACAAGGGTTCGCGCGGCATGTCGGACCAGCGCTCGGGCGCGAACGGGTCGAAGAAGGTCTCGATGGAGGCGTCGGTCTGCTCGGCGGACCAGGACCGGGCGCCGCTCTGCGGTTCCAGCCCGCTGGTGCTGCCCGCCTCGAAGCTGCTGGCAATCTGGTCAAGCGCCTCATAGGGATCGGCGAAGAAGGCGGCATCGCCGGTGGGGTTGCCCTGCTCTTCGGCCTGCCCGCTGCCGGACGCGTCGGTCTCGCCGCCGCCCCCCGAGCCGGTGCCCTCGGCGTCGATGACTTCAACCTCCTGGATGCCCTGGGCGTCGTAAAGGCCCTTCACCGACCGGTTGCGGTCCACCAGCTTGACCGGGTTGAAATAGCTGGCGACCGCCTGTTTGGTCTCCTCGTTGGCCGCATTGACCAGCCAGAGCACCAGAAACAGACAGAACATGGCCGTCATGAAGTCGGCGAAGGCGATCTTCCAGGCGCCGCCATGATGATCGTCGTGATCGTCATGACCGCGCTTGATGATGATGATTTCCTGATGGTCCTGCGCGGCGCTCACCGGCCACCTCCAAACAACAGGGCGCGGGCTTCCTCGAGCCGGGTGGACAAGACGGCGGTGTCGGCGATGGCCACGAGTTCGGCCGTTTCGGCCGGCTGCATCTGCGGCGCCGCCAGACCTTCCGGCCAACCCTCGCGCACGGCTTCAAGAAGGCGCTCCGGCCCGCTCAGGCGTACGGCAACCCCCTCGCCGGCTTTCACCATCGTCGCCAGCTCCGTACAGAAACGATCGACAGAGGATTTCTCGATGACGCCCATCAGCGGATGAGCGAGAACCGAACCGAGCGATGACCGGACGGCCGCGGACACTCCGTCGGCCATGGCGGGAACCGCCTGCTCGACAAGCCGCGCGATTTCCGCCGCATGAGCGCTTTCCAGCGCTTCGATCCGCGCGGTCAGTTCGGCGATCCTTTCGTCACGGGCAAGAAGTTCGGGATCGGCCGCCGGCGGCGCGACCTGAGCATCCTGGACGGCAGACGCTTCCGGCTCCGTCAAGACAACGGTATCGGACGGCGCCGCCGCCTGCCCGGCGATGGTTTCCCCATCCGCCGCCGGCGCCATGTCGGCCGAAAAGGCTGCCGACAGCATGGTCTGAAGTGCCGCGGCATCGCCGGGCACACCCGGCGTGTCCGGCTCCGCAAACTCGGGGGACGGTGCCCGCGGCGGCGCATCGACATGCGGTCCATCGAACGCGTCAAAAGCCGCGGGATGCCGCGATGCCCCGATGAAAGGCACGAACCCGTCGGCCGGCGCGGCGGCCGGCGCGCCATGGGCCGGGACCGCATTGTCGCCGAAATCGGGCAGAAGGGCGTGAAACGCCTCACGCATCGCTGGACACAGCCTCGTTGTTCAGCCAGCGGCGGAGGATTTGCGCGGCGCGCTCTTCGTTCATGTCGATGATCCGCGACAGGCGCTCTTCTGGCGCGGGCTTCAAGCGGATGGATTCGGCGGCCATGTCGGCCAGCGCCTCGCCGCTGCCATCGCCAATTCCGCCCGCGCCCTCATTGGCCAGAAGCGGCGTTTCGCCTGCCTCGACCCGCGCCACCTGCTGGGCGAATTCGCCCGAACGCAACACGTTGATCATCGGACGAACCGCCAGGAAGATCACCGCCAGAATGACGGCGATGAAGGCAAACGCGTTGATGGCCGTGCCAAGATGCTCGTTGAGCGATGCCATCGCGCCGGGCGCCGACGAGCCCTCGGCGGCCACGCCTTCCACGAAATCGAACGCGGTGATGTTGAGCACGTCGCCGCGATCCTCGACGATGCCCGCCGCTGCGGCCGCGACCGTCCGGATCTGCGCCAGCCGCTCCTCGACAGCGGCGGGATTGAGCGGCTGACCCTCGGCATCGACCAAGCGCGCGCGGTTGACGACGACGGCGATCGACAGCCGGTCTACATTGTAACCGTTTGATATGGTTGCAGTTCTCGTCGAACTCAACTCATAGTTCGTCGTTTCCTCACGGCGCTCGCTGCGCTCGTTCGTGCTGCCGCCGCCGGCGCCGGCCTGCGCGTCCTGGGGCAGGTCCTGCTCGACGGTCACCGGCTCGGATGCAAGCTGCTCGGTCGCCGCATCCTCGGCGCGCACGATCTGGACAGAACGTTCGATGCGGCTGTCGGGGTCGAAGATCGTCTCCTCGATCTGCCGCTGGTCGGTGTTGATGTCGGCCTGGACGCTGACCCGGAAATTGGCGGCGCCGAGCGTTGCGGCGAGCGCGCGGTGAATGCCGTCGGCAACCTGGTTTTCGACCGTCGCCTCGATGCCGATGGCGCTCGATGCCGAGTTGGTCAGCGGGTCCTCGCCCGCTGCCAGCAGCCGGCCGGCGGAGTCGAGCACCGTCACATTGTCGGCGACCATGCCCGGCACGGCGGCGGCGACCAGATGGCGCACGGCGTTGGCCCGGCTTTCAACACCGGCGCGATCGAAGCGGATGATGACCGAGGCGGTCGGCACCTGTTCGGCGCGGCGGAAATTGCCGCGCTCGGCCATCACGATATGGACGCGGGCGCCCTTGACGCCGCTGATCGTCTGGATCGAACGGGCGATCTCGCCCTCAAGCGCGCGGACGCGCGTGACCTCCTGCATGAAGGATGTCAGGCCGAGCGAGCCGAGATTGTCGAACAGCTCATAGCCGGCGCCGGCGCTGGACGGCAGACCTTTCTCGGCGAGAATCATGCGGGCGCGGCCGGTCATGCCGGCCGGCACCATCAGCGCGGTTCCCTCGGCGTTGACGTCGTAGACGATGCCCGCCTCACCAAGCACCATGCCCATGCGCGTGACATCGTCACGCTCAAGACCGACATAGAGCGGCTGGTAGGCCGGGCGGTTGAGGAATGCCGAGCCGATGCCGACGGCCATCAGGACAAGAACGAAGACGCCGGCCATCAACATGAGCCGGCGCGGGCCAAGCGCGCTGAGATTGGCGGCGAGCATCTTGAGGTTTTCTGGCACGGCTCATCCCCGGAACTGACTGGGCCCAGCCTACCGGTTCAAACTTGCGCGAAGGTGATGAGGGGCCCACCGGCTGCGGAACCGAAAGCGAAAACGGGCCGCCCCATGGACGGCCCGCGATCAGGACGATTGTGGGATGGCTGCGCGGTTATCCGCGGAACAGCGACAGGATCGACTGGGCGTTGCCGTTGGCGATCGACAGCGCCTGGATGCCCAGCTGCTGCTGCACCTGCAGGGCCTGAAGGCGCGTCGATTCGGCGCTCATGTCGGCATCCACCAGCTGACCGACGCCGCGCTCGATGGAATCCATCAGGGTGCCGACGAAGTCGCTTTGCAGCTTGATGCGTTTTTGCGCCGAGCCCAGATCGGAGGCGGCGGTCGTCATCGCCTGAAGCGCGGTCTCGGCGATGGTGATCATGCCGTCAATGTCGGCATCGTTCAGGTTTGCGGTGTTCAGGTCGAGGTTGGACACCGAAGCGGCCACGTTGGCGGCGCCACCGGTGGTGACCGAGTCATCGTCCAGAATGCCGTCCGCAGCGGCGTTGGCATCGAACAGCGCAATGGTCGATTTGTCGACGGTCAGCGTGCCGACGGAAACCGCGCCGCTCGCGTCGCGGTTGAACGAGGAAACGATGCTTTCAGTGGCCGAATAGCCGGCGGCGCTCGAATCGATGTTCAGCCAGTTCTCGCCGTTGAAGGCGGCCGAGGTGGCGATCGAGGTGAGCTGGTTCTGCAGTTCGTCGATCTCGGTCTGTATCTTCGAGCGGTCGACGCCGGGCTCGCGGGCCGCCACCAGCTTGGACTTGATCTCGTCGACGACCTTGATGGCCGAATCGACAGCGGTGTAGGTGATATCGACCTTGGCCGAGCCGAGGCCGAGCGCGTCCTGAACGGTCGAAAGCGCGGAATTGTCCGAACGCATCGTCGTCGCGATCGACCAGTATGCTGCGTTGTCGGACGCCTCGGAGACGCGAAAACCCGTGGAAATCCGGGCCTGCGTCGTCTCAATCGAATCGTTGGTGTTCTGCAGGGCGCGCAGCGCCGTCATCGCAGAAACGTTGGTCATCAAGCTGGACATACAAGGCCCCTTCTCACACTCCGCACCATTGCGACATCCCGGCTTTCGACCGGTACGACGACGTAGCCTCATGCCGCGCCGGCTCGGAAATGCCGACGCACGTCTGTTGTCACTTCATTAAGGTAAACAGGAATGGCTAACAAAAGCTAAACGGGGCGACCCGCGGAAAATCAGGGCGACGGCGCATGCGCAAGCGGCCGCAAGCCAGATGGCCAGCGGCAGCAGAGAGTCATTTTTTTTCAGATACTTATGGGCTGAACGCCCGCTCGGCATGAACGTGCCGAGGCTCACGCACGCAGCATAAAAGGGCCGCCCGAAGGCGGCCCTCCCACAAGCGGAGCTCGCTTGGTGTTAGCGGAACAGCGACAGGATGGCCTGCGAGTTGCCGTTTGCGATCGACATGGCCTGAATGCCGAGCTGCTGCTGGACCTGCAGGGCCGACAGGCGGCTCGATTCGGCGCTCATGTCCGCATCGACGAGCTGGCCGATGCCGCGATCGACGGCATCCATCAGGTTGCCGACGAAGTTGCTCTGAAGATCGATGCGCTTCTTGGCAGAACCAAGGTCCGAAGCGGCCGTGGTCATGGATTGCAGCGCCGTTTCGACGCCCGAGATCATGTCGTCGATATCGGTTTCGTCGACGTTGGCAGCGGTCAGGTCGAGGTTGGCGACCGTGACCGTCACCGCACCGGCGCCCGTCGTGGTGAATTCGGTATCGAGGATACCGGTCGCGGCAGCGTTGCCGTCGAACAGAGCCGTTGTCGACTTGTCGACAGAGATCGTGCCAACCGAAACGGCGCCGGCGGCATCGCGGTCGAACGATGCGACGATGCTTTCGGTGGCCGAGTAGCCGGCGACGCTGGAGTCGACGTTCAGCCAGTTTTCGCCGTTGAAGCCGGCCGACGAAGCGATGGAAGTCAGCTGGTTCTGCAGTTCAGAGATTTCTGCCTGAACCTTGGCGCGGTCAACGCCCGGCTCGCGGGCCGCAACGAGCTTGGACTTGATCTCGTCGACGACTTCGATGGCGCTGTTGACACCGGTGTAGGCGACGTCAACCTTGGCCGCGCCAAGACCCAGAGCGTCCTGAACGGTTCCAAGAGCCTTGTTGTCCGAACGCATGGTGGTTGCGATCGACCAGTAGGCGGCGTTGTCGGAAGCCTCGGCGACGCGGAAGCCGGTGGCGATGCGCGACTGGGTGGTTTCGAGGGCGGAATTGGTCTGCTGCAGCGACTTCAGCGCCGTCATTGCAGATACGTTGGTCATCAAGCTGGACATATGAGTGTCCCTTTCTACTCAAAACAAACAAGGGACATTCCGGGCAAGCCGGTACGGCAGGGGGGCATCATGCCGGCCGCGCATGGCGGCGCCTGCTGTTGACGGGGTTATATGCCGCCAGACCTTAACAAGCGCTGAAACACGCGCCCCGCAGATTTTTGCAGGGCGCGGGTTCGCGCCGGACAATGATGCGGCCGGTCAGACGAAGGAGCGCACCAGACTGCCGACCAGAAGGTTCCAACCGTCGATCATGACGAAAAACAGGATCTTGAACGGCAACGAAATGACCGAGGGCGGGAGCATCATCATGCCCATCGCCATGATGATGGTCGCAACGATCAGATCGATCACCAAAAACGGCAGCACGACGAGAAAGCCGATCTCGAAGCCGCGTCGGATTTCCGAGATCATGAAGGCCGGGATAAGAACGCGCATGTCGATCGTGCCGTTGACCACCACGTCCTGACCGCGTTCGCGCGCGAGCCCGGTGAAAAGGTCGAGATCCTCGTCGCGCGTGTTCTCCAGCATGAAGTCGCGAAACGGCGCGACGATCTCCGACAGCGCCTGCTCTTCCTGGATATCATTGTTGAGAAGCGGCTGAAGGCCGTTCTGCCAGGCGCGGTCGAAGGTCGGCGCCATGACGTAGAAGGTCATGAACAGCGCCAGCGAAATCAGAATGATGTTGGCGGGTGTCGATTGCAGTCCCAATCCGGTGCGCAGGATCGAAAACACGATGATGAAGCGCGTGAAACTCGTCACCATGATCAACAGACCGGGCGCAATCGCCAGCACGGTGATCAGGCCGAACAGCTGGATGATGTTGGCGCTGGTCAGCCCGCCGATCTCGTCGGGCAGGCCGAATCCGCCCAGCCCCTGCGCAGCGGCCGGCACCGGGACGAGGACAACGAGCATGACCAGCACAAAGGGCGCGATCCGGATCATTCGAGCAACAGCGCCTTGACGAACACGCGCTTGACAATGCCGCCGCTGCGCAGGGCGGCGCGGCTTTCAAGGTCGGTCACCATGTGCTGGAACCCGCTGGGAAGGGCCAGAGATTGCAGCCGCGTGGTGCGCATGTAGGCGAGGAAATCGGCATGAATGGCTTCGATCATCACCGGATCGATGGCTTCCTCCTCGTCGACCGGCTCGATGGCCAACGACAGCTCCATGCGCACCCAAACGTCGGATGGAACGCCGATGTTGGTGGTTATCGGTTCGAGTTCGAGCACTTCGAGCGAGGCAAAGTCGAGGCCGCGCAGCGAGGTTTCGCTGTCCGCGCCGTGGCCATCCTCATCGGCGCCATATCCGTCATCGGAGCCTTGGCCGCCGTCGGCGGCATTGGGAGCTTGCGGCCCGGTCTCCTGGGCGACGGGCGCGTCGGCACCGGCGATCATCGGCGCGAAAAGCGTCTGGCCGACGCCGAACCCGACACCGCCGGCCAGAAGCGCGGCGACAAGAATGAACACCACCGCCATGAGCGGCGATGAGCCCTTCTCCTCCTCTTCCGGTTCGTCGTCGGCGATAGCGTCGGCCACGTTGCTGGTGCCCTAGAACGGTGAAATGCGGTCGATGAACTGCTGGCCGTAAGCCGGCTGCTGGACCTCGGAAATATGTCCCGTGCCGCCGTAGGATATGCGCGCCTCGGAAACGCGGTCATAGGCGATCGTGTTCGACGGATCGATGTCGGACGGCCGCACGATGCCCGCCACGGTCAGAATGCGGACCTCCGCATTGACGCGCACTTCCTGCGTGCCGCGGATGACGAGATGGCCGTTCTGCAGGACGTCCACGACGGTTGCGGCAACGCGCAGATCGATCCGCTCGGATCGCGACGTGGCGCCTTCGCCGGAGAAATCGGTGTCGCCGCCGAAGTTGGCATCGCCGGATGCGGCACCGCTCGTGCCGTTCCAGTTACCGGAAGCGCCCAGGTTCCACGACCGGGACGAGCTGCGCGACCGCTCGGAATCGCTTTGAAGCTGCGCGCGGTCGGCAATGTCGATGAGGACGGTCAGCGTGTCGCCGCGCGTCAGCGCCTTGCGCGCGGTGAAAAGGCTCGCGGTTCGGTCGTCCCAGGTGGAGTATTTGTTGAGCGGCCGGCCGGGATATTTGGATTCGATCATCGATGGCGGCAACTGGTTGTCGATACCCGAGCCGACCGGCGACAGCGCCGGCGGGCTGCCAAGGTCCTTGGTGGCGCTGCAGCCGGCGACCAAAAACACCGCGGCCAAGGCGGCGAACAGGCGCAGACGGGTTCGGGCCATCGTCATCAGCCGTCCCCATCCGGAAGGCCGACATCACCGACGGCGGCCATGATCTGGGTGATCAGCGCGGCGTCCTGCGTGGACATCTCGTTGAGAATGGCCGCCGAGGCGCGGGGCTTGAGTTTGGTCAGCAGCGCGGCCGACAGTTCGGCCGGCAGTTCCTCCATGCGCACGGCCGCAGCGTCCGGCCGCATGTTGGCATAGACCGCGACGAGGCCCTCATTGGCCGCTTCGGCGAACTCCTCGCGCTTTTGCGCCCATAGCTCGTAAGCGGCGCGGCGTTCTTCCAGGATGACGATCTTGGCCTCGATATCGGCGCGCAGCGTTTCCAATTCCTCGCGCTGGATGGCGTAGCGACGCTCGCGCGCATCATCGACAATGTTGGCACAGAAGTTCTGGACGTCTGCCGGCGCCCTGTCCTGGGCGTTGACGGCAACGGGCATGGCCGCCGGCGCCGCAACGGCCCAGACGATGACCAGTGTGCGCACAGCTTTGGCCGGGCGTCTCTTTCTCATGGCGTCCTCATTGCACAACCAGTTCCGCGTTCAGCGCGCCCGCGCTCTTGATCGCCTGCAGGATCGAGATGACATCGCGCGGCTGCACGCCCAGACGGTTCAGCCCCTCGACAAGGCTCTGAAGGTCGACGCCGTCGATCGTGCCGATCTGCGTGCCCTCTTCGTCGACATCGATGAAGGTCGACGGCTCGACCGCCGTCACCCCATCGGAAAAGGGTGCGGGCTGGATGATGGTGGGTGCCTCGGTGATCCGCACGGTCAGCGCGCCATGGCTGACGGCGACGCGCGAGACACGCACATCGGCGCCGATGACGACGGTGCCGGATTTTTCGTCGAGCACCACGCGGGCAGGCTGATCGGTCTGCACGCTCAAATTCTCGATCGCGGCTATAAAACGCGCCGGCGACATGCCGTCGGGCTTGTTGAGCCGTACGGTGCGCGAATCGAGCTCCTTGGCCACCGGCGCGCCAAAGGCCTGCCGCGCATGGGCGTTGATCGCGTCCGTGACGGCGACGGCGGTCGAAAAGTCGGGATTGCGCAGCTGCAGAAGGAAGGCGCCTTCCTGGCTGAAATTGACCGGAACCTCGCGCTCGACGATCGCACCGCCGGCAATGCGGCCGGCAGTCGGCGTGCCCTGGCTCACCGTTTCGGCCTGCCCTTCGGCGGAAAATCCGGCGATCGAGACCGAGCCTTGTGCAACCGCATAGATCTGCCCGTCGGCCCCCAGCAGCGGCGTCATCACCAACTGCCCGCCGCCCAGCGAAGTGGCGTCGCCCAGCGATGAGACGGTGACATCGATCCGTGCGCCTGAGGTGGCGAACGCCGGCAGGTTGGCGGTGACCATCACGGCGGCAATGTTCTTGAGCCGCGCCCTGCCCTCGGCCGTGGCGACGCCGAGCGTATCAAGCATGGAGCGCATCGACTGTTCGGTGAACGGCGCGTTGCGCAGGCTGTCGCCGGTCCCCTGAAGGCCGACCACAAGTCCATAGCCGATCAGCTGGTTGTCGCGCGATCCCTGGAGGATGGCGATGTCCTTGATACGCGATGTCGCCGCCGCATCGACCGCCGCCACGACGACGAGACACAGGGCGCAGACCAGCGTGCGGATCATCAGCACACCTCGGCAAGTGATGGCGAGCGCACGATGGCGCAGACCGAGCGGCCATTATGCGCATTGCGCACGCGGATCGTCTCGCCGATCGTGCCGTCCTGCAGCGCGATCGCCTTCATGACGATGGAAAGGGGGCCTTCCTGAAGGCTGACGGAAATCAGTTCGCCCTGCTTGATCGCGAACGGGGCGCGCAGCATGTCGGGTGCGATGGCGCGGCCGGGCAAGAGGGTTCGCGTGGCGACCATGCCGGCCAGTTGCGCCCGTGTGCGCACGACCGGGTAGTCGTCGGGGATGGCGCGCGTGTGCTGGCGCACGGCGACATTGTCCATGCCGATGGTCTGACCGGGATAGACGATGCGCTCGACAACCGCATAGTCGAACGATGCATCAGCGGCGGCACCGGGAAGCGCCACCGCCTGCAGAAAAAATGCCAGTGCTGCGATCAAGCCAGCCGGTCGCACGTTTCATCACCTCAAGCCGTTGGAGACGGTCGACATCATCTGGTCGGCGGCCTGAATGACCTTGGAGTTCATCTCGTATCCGCGCTGGGCGGCGATCAGTTCAGTGATCTCGCGCACCGCATCGACATTGGATTGCTCCAGATAACCCTGACGCACAGTCGCGAAGCCGGGATCGCCCGGCACGCCGACGACGGCGGCGCCGGAGGCCTCGGTCTCGGCGTAGAGATTGCCGCCCAGCGGCTTGAGGCCGGCATTGTTGGAGAAGGTGGCAAGCGTGATCTGACCGAGCTCCTGCAACTGGAGCTGATCGGCGATGCGCGCATAGACCTGGCCGCTCTCATTGACGACGATCTCGACGGCGTTTTCCGGAACGACGATCTCGGGCTCGACGGTGTAACCATCGACCGTGACCATCTGGCCCTCGGCGTTGGTGTTGAACGCGCCGGCGCGCGTGTAGTGGGTGACGCCGCCGGCGCCCTCGATCTGGAAGAAGCCCTCGCCTGTCAGCGCCAGGTCGAGCTTGTTGTTGGTCGAATTCAAAGCACCCTGCAGGTGGATTTCGCGGATCGCGGCGGTGCGCACGCCAAGACCGATATGGCTGCCTTCGGGCACGATGTTCTCGTTGGCCCGGTTCGGCACGCCGGCCACCCGCTCGACCTGGTAGAGAAGATCGGAAAACTCCGCCCGCGCCCGCTTGAAGCCGGTCGTGTTCACATTGGCGATGTTGTTGGCAATGACCTCGAGATTGGTCTGCTGCGCGTTCATGCCGGTGGCGGCGATGGCAAGGGCTTTCATACGCGATACTCCTCAGATGGCCATGCGGGTCATGTCGAGATAGGCGGTGACGATCTTGTCGCGGATGGCGACGGCGGCCTGCAGGCTGCGCTCGGCCTCCATGACCGCGTCGGTAACCGCGCGCGTGTCCATCTTGCCGTTGATGCCGGCCATCGCGGCGCTGTCAGCGGTCTTGACCGAATTGACGGTCGCGGCGATCTGATCGCGCAGGATGTCGCCGAACGATCCGGCGCCGGCGATTTCGATGGTTTCGGCGCCGGAAGCCTGCCGGGCCAGTTCGGTGCGGACGGAACCGGCACCGGCGACCGCTTGAAGCTGCTCGATCATCAGCGCGCCCTCATCAGGTCGATGGTCATGGAAATCAGTTCACGTGCCTGTTTGAGCACCTGAAGATTGGCCTGGTAGCTGCGATTGGCCTCGCGCATGTCGGCCATTTCGACGATCGGATTGACATTCGGCAGCTTCACATAGCCGTCCGGGTCCGCGGCCGGGTGGGACGGGTCGAATTTCTGGACGAACGCAGCCTTGTCCGTGTCGATGTCCTTGATGCCGACAAGGGCGGCCTGCGTGGCCCGGTCGACCGTGCTCTGGAAGGCGATCGTCTTGCGGGCATAGGGATCGGCGCCGGGCGTGTCGCCGGTCGAATTGGCGTTGGCGATGTTTTCGGACACGACGCGCAGGCGCGACGATTCCGCATGAAGGCCGGAGCCCGCCACCTTCAGCGCTGTCGTCAACGGATCCATGCGGCTACCCCTTCGAGACCATCAGCGTCATGCGGTGAAAGGCCGAGACGATGGCCGTGTTGAGCTCCATGCCGGCACGGACCTGGCCGGATTTGGCCAGCTCGGTCTCAAGCACCACGGGACCGCCGACGGTCCGCATTTCCGCGCCGGGCGGGGCACCGGGATCGTCCGCACCCCTGCGAACGCCGACATGGGTTCCATGGGTCGCCTCAAGGCGGACCTGGGCGAACTTGATCTGATCCTCGAAGGGCGTGACGTCCTTGGCCTGATAGGAAGAGACGTTGGCGTTGGCGATGTTGCTGGCCACGGCAGCCTGCCGCACCGACAGCCAGTCGGCCTGACGCGAAGCGAGATCGAACAGTTGCACTGGTGTCATCATGACATCCTTTCACCATTGGTGAGGATATCGGTGCTGACTTGCGCGTGGCTTGCGATCTGCTGGTCAGTCCAGCCGGACTTCGGTGTCGTCGTCGGGAACGATCTGCGCGTGCGGGCCGCGCCCGACAATGGCGGAGACGCGCCGGCCGTCGGGCAAAAGCGTGCCGGGCCGGACAATATAGATGCCGTCCTGGTCGGCGATCAGCGCGAGGCCGCGCCCGGCATCGAGAAGCGTGTAGCTGTGGGCGGCCGCACCCCCGCTCGAAGGCACGCTGGCGGTGGTGATCGGATCGACACCGGGCGGCAGCTGCCGGGGCTCGGCTTCCTCTTCGCCCGTGTCGAGCGGAATCGCCGCCGTCGTGAACGGATCGACGCCATCGGGGTCGTCAAGCGGGCGCGGCGGCGGGTCGCCGACATAGGTCTCGGCGACCATGTCGAACAATGGCGCCCTGCCCTCTTGCAGCGCGACGACGTCGGCGGGCACTTCGCCGCTGCGCGAGAACTGGAATTCGGGCGGGCCGTAGCGCGCCTGATTGAGATAGACGTCCCAAGGCAGATAGGCCGACAGGGCCGCCAGCGACAGCGCGCCAGCCCAGAAGGCGAAGTCGCCGGCCCTGGCCTTGCGCAGCGTTCGCCATGTGCGGCGCAAAGGACCTCGCCGGCGGGGCTTACGATCGGCTGGCTTCATTGCGCATCACCTCAGCAAGTTCGGCAAACGGATCGGTCGACAGCGGATCGGACGGCGTCTGGTTCAACGCCTTGTAGAGTTGGGGCACGGTGGTAACAGCTTGATCGAGCTGCGGATCGTTGCCCGGCTTCCAGCCGCCCAGAAGCCGCAGATCGCGGGTTTCCTCAAAGCGCGCCATCATCGCCCGGAGACCGGCAACCAGCTCGGCCTCCTGCGGTTTCCAGACGCGGGCCGCCAGCCGCGAGATCGATGCGAGCGCGTTGACCGGCGGGTAGCGGCCGCCGTCGGCGATCGCCCGTTCCAAAACCAGATGCCCGTCCAGAATGCCGCGCACCGTGTCGGCGATGGGATCATTGTGGTCATCGCCATCGATCAGAACCGTTACGATCGCGGTGATCGAGCCGCCATTGTCGCCGCCCGGCCCGGCCCGTTCGAGCAGCATCGGCAGTTCGGAAAAGACGGTCGCCGGGTAGCCGCGCTGCACCGGCGGCTGGCCTGCGGAAATCCCCGTCTCGCGCAGCGCGTGAGCGAAGCGGGTGACGGAATCGAGCAGGAACAGGACGCGCTTGCCCTGGTCGCGCAGCGCCTCGGCGAACCGCATCGCCAGCGGCGCGGCGCGGCGTCGCATGATCGCGCTTTCATCGCCGGTCGCGACGACGATCAGCGATTTCGCCATCGTCTCCTCACCCAGCGTGTCCTCGACGAATTCGCGCACCTCGCGCGACCGTTCGCCGACCAGCGCGACGACCACGGCGTCGAATTCGCCGCCGCGCGCCAGCATCGACAAAAGCGTGGACTTGCCGACGCCGCTGCCGGCAAAGATGCCGAACCGCTGACCGATGCAAAGCGGCGTGAACAGGTCGATGACCCGGATGCCGGTGCTGAAGGGTTCGGTGACGCGCGCGCGGCCGAGCGCGCCGAACGGCACGAAGGGCGCCGCGGCCCGTCCGGACGGCAACGGCCCGCGCCGGTCGACCGGCTCGCCGAGCGCGTTGACGACGCGGCCGAGCCAGCCCGCATCGGGCACCGGCGCCACATCGCCGGCATGCAGCGCGACATCGCCGACCGAGAGCCGGTCGAGCGGGGTAACGGGCGCAACGACGAATTCGCCCGCCTCGATGTGCAGGATTTCGCCCAGCGCGCGGCGGGCGGCCGGACCGAAGCGGACGATGTCGCCGATGCAGGCCGTGCGCGGCAGGCCTTCGACCACCACGGCGTCGGGCCTGACGGCGGTGACGATGCCGCCATGCGCCACCAGCGCGTCTTGGTCCGGCAAGGCCTTGAGCCCGGCGACCAGCGTGTCGAGATCGACGGGAGCGCGATCAGCGGTGGAATGCATCGATCAGCTTTTTCATGGAGTCTTCGGTGTCGCGGATCATCGCATTGGCGTTCTCGAAGCTGCGCTGCACCATGATCAGCTGCGTCAGTTCCTCGACCGGATCGACATTGGACTGCTCGACATAGCCCTGGACGATGGTCACATCGGGCGCATCGACGACGGGCTGGGGATCGCCCTCGACCAGAATGCCGGAATAGCCATGGCGGACGAAGTCCGCGCCGGGCTGATAGGCGAACACGCCCAGGGCGCCGACCTGATTGCCGTCCTGGCGGATGAAGCCGTCGGCGCCGACATCGAGACGGCCTCCGTCCGGATTGACCTCGAGCGGCGCGCCGCCGGGATCGAGCACGGCGTGGCCGGCCAGCGAGACGACGGCACCGTCGCCACGGACCGTGAAACGTCCGTCGCGGGTGACGGCGATGCCTGCGGGGGTTTCCAGCGCGAACCAGGCATCGCCATTGATGGCGAAATCAAGCGGCGAACCGGTCTTTTCGAGAGCGCCCGACCCGGTGTTGGCGAATTCGGCCCCGTCGGAGGCATAGGCCACCGTGTTGACGCCCTCGATGACCCGCTGGCGCGCTATCAGATCCTCGAACTTCACCTCGGCGGCGCGGAAGCCGACCGTGCGCGTGTTGGCGATGTTGGATGCGATCGTCGTCAGGCGCTTTTCCAGCGCCAACTGGGCGGACAGGCCAACCGTCAAGCCATCATTCATCGCACTGCTCCTATCGCCTCAGTTGCGCGATCTGCAGCATCAGGTCGGCCGAGATGCCCATCGGACTGGCCGGCATCAGCAGCTGTGCCGGCGAACCGGGCGGAATGCCGCCCTGGGTCCCGCCATTCTGGACCTGCCAGAGATTGGCGAAACGCTCGACCAGCTCGTCGAGCTTTTCGGGATCCTTGAGATCGGACAGCGGCAGCCGGTCGGCCATCATGGCGGCCTGCTTGTCGATGTCGATGGCCGCCGTTTCCTGGGGAATGCTGAGGGCGGTGCGCACCACCTGACTCAGGGCCGGGTCGGCCAGAATGTCGAAATAGGAACTGATCTGCGGCGCCTTGCGCTGGAAGTAGAGCGCGAGCCGGACGCCCTGGTCGGTTTCGCCCGCTTCGGTCTCGAGCGTCTGGACGAGATATTTGTCGATCACACCCTGCTGCGCCTTGGTGAAGATCGTCGCCGTCTCGCCGTGCCGGGCAAAGTCGAACGTGTCGGCGAAATCGCGATAGCGGGGATCGGCCAGCGTGTTGGCAAAAGCGTCGTCCGCGTCGCGCCCCTCCTTGAGAACCTTGAGCATGAAGGCCTTGGCGTAGGCCATGTCCTCAAGCCCGTGCGCTTTCATGGCAAAGTTGAACAGCCGCGTGTCGCCGACGAGCTGTTCGGGCGTTTTGATCGTCCCGATCGTCTCGTTGTAGTAGTCGACCTCGCGCTGGATATCGGCGCGCGATTCCAGCCGCTCGATGCTGGCACCCATGTCGCGCGTGATCAGATTGAGCGAAACCAGCGTTGTATTCATGCCCGCACCTTGCCCATGACTGGCGCAGGCTAACGCAGACTTCTTGCGCGAACCTTTCCGCTCGCGCCCGCGCGCGTGCCATCTGGAGGCGCGCCGCCAGCACAGGTTCATGCAAGGTTTGCGGCTTAGCTTTTGGTTAACCTCAAGAGGAGTTCCCCGTGGGCATCATCATCGGTCTGGTTGTAACCTTCGGCTGCGTGCTGGGCGGCTACATGGCCATGGGCGGCTACGTCAAAGTGCTCTGGCAGCCCTTCGAGGTGGTCATCATCGTCGGCGCGGCAGTCGGCATCTTCATCGTCGCCAACACGATGTCGTCGATCAAGGACACCGGCAAGGCGATCATGGAAGCGCTGACCAACAAGGTGCCTGGAAGCGACGATTATCTGGAACTGCTCGGGCTGCTCCACCGGCTGATGCGCGAATTGAAGACCAAGCCGCGCAACGAGGTCGAGGGGCATATCGACAATCCGGAGGAATCAGACATATTTGCCGAGTACCCGGCGGTTCTCGAGCGGGAGGATCTGACCAATTTCATCTGCGACTATGTGCGGCTGATCATTGTCGGAAATGCGCGCCCACACGAGGTTGAAGCATTGATGGAAGAGGAAATCGCGACCATCAAGGGCGACAAGCTCAAGCCTTACCAGGCCCTGCAGAATTCGTCGGACGGACTGCCTGCGATCGGCATCGTCGCGGCGATCCTGGGCGTGATCAAGGCGATGGGCGCCATCGACCAGAGCCCGGAGATCCTCGGCGGACTGATCGCGGCGGCGCTCGTCGGCAGCTTTCTGGGCATCTTCCTTGCCTATGCGGTGGTCGGGCCGATTGCGACCAAGGTCAAGGGCGTGCGCGAAAAGGGCATCCGGCTCTACTATGTCGCCAAGCAGACGCTGATCGCATACATGAACGGCTCGATGCCGCAGGTGGCGCTGGAGTTCGGCCGCAAGACGATTTCGGCCTACTACCGGCCTTCGCTGGAGGAGGTCGAGGAAGAGGCCGGGCGCGCCAATGAGGCCCAGGCGGCGTGAGTACGCTCGCGCACAGATATGATCTGGCGCCGGAGGACCGCGACGTTGCCGACCGCATCTTGCGCAAGCGCGTCAGCGAAGACGGGCTGAAGAACGTCATCAAGCGCCTGGGAACGGCGTTCCAGGCGCACATGACGGCGCGCATGCAGACGCTGTCGCCCGATCTGGTGATGGCGTTCGAGACGATGAGCGACCCGTCGCGGCCCGGCAAGCCCCCCGCCGGAAACGCCGAAACCGCCGGCTTCACATTCTACTATCCCGAGGAACGGTGCCGGCTGGCCCTGCATCTGGACCGGCAGGCGGCCGGCCTCGTCAACGGCGCGCTTCTGGGCTGCGACCCGGAAGCGGACATGCCGCCATCGGCAGGAGAGATTTCGCAGCTTGAGATCGGCGTTCTGCATTCGCTGGCGGTCGCCGCCGGGCAGACGCGGCAGACCGACCGGCCGCTGCTCGGGTTCGGACGGGTCGACATCTATCGCGGCGACGATCCCGCATTGATCGACGAGACAGGCGACGCGGTTGCGACGCTGTCCTTTTCGATCACGTTCGGCGTCAACCGTGCATGGTGCTGGCTGGACGTGCCGCACCGGCTTCTGATCGACCTTTCGGCCACGCTTGCCGCCGACGAAGCGCGCGCGGCGCACGCGAACCAGCGCCACGAGTTCAAGGTGCCCGATTTCGATCTCGCCGTGGAGGTGATCCTGCCGCTGGCGGAAATGACGCTGGCCGAGGTTGCGCGGCTCAAGCCGGGCGATGTGATAGAAAGCGCGCCCGCCGCCGGCGGAGATGCCGTCCTGCGTGCCAAGGGCCGCGATCTGTTCACGACGCAGATCGGCCGGGTCGGCCACGCCAACGCCGTGCGCATCCAGGGGCCGATCGCGCCGATCGCCGCCGCCCTGCGCGCGCATGCCCACCAACACACGATCAAAGGGGGTCAATGACATGGCCGATGCCGCCGAAGAAGAACATATCGCGTTCGTCGAGGCCGAAGACGAAACGAAGCTGGACCCGGACGACGCGCTCGAAAAGGCGATCAACGACCTGCAGGACGTGGTCGACAAGGACAATGAGGCAACGACCGCGGGCCTTTCGCGCACGCTGCGTGAGATCCCGCTCGAGGTGCAGGCCGTCATCGGTCGCGCCGAACTGTCCGTTGCCGAACTGAACGCCCTTCAGAAGGGTACGACCATCCCGCTCGACAGCCGGGTCGGCGATCCCATCGACATCTTCGTCAACGGGGTCAAGGTCGCCACCGGACAGATGCAGGTGTCCGAGGAAGAGCCGGACCGGTTCGCCTTCAAGGTCACCAACGTGTTTGCCTGACTTGACCGGGGCTTAGCAGATCATGCAGCAGCGTTACACATTGTCCACGTCGCAGAAGGCGGCCGCCGTGCTGATCGCGATGGGCAAGCCGCGTGCCAAGCAATTGCTGAAATACTTCAAGGGCGATGAACTGCGCCGCATGATCGATGCGGGCCACACGCTCAAGAACCTGCCGCAGACCGACGTCGATGCGCTGGTCAGCGAGTTCGAGGCGGCATTCGTCGAGGGATCGGGCATCATCGACAGCCGCGACGCGATCAACGCGATCATGGACGATTCGCTGCCCGAGGACGAACCGGAGGCGCCCGGCGAGCCCGCCAAGCCGGCGGAGCCGAAAAAGTCGCCCTGGGAGTTGATCGCCACGGTCGACGATGAGGTGCTCGTCGGCCGGCTGGCCAGCGAACCGCCGCAGCTCGTCGCCGCGCTGATGGCGCAACTTCCTCCGGCCAAGGCGGCCGGCGTTCTCGAATCGATGCCCGACGAACGGCAGACGCCCATCGTGACGGCGATGATGACCGCGCGTGACATACCGGGCGAACGGCTGGCCCATGTCGGTCACGCGCTGGTCAAGGACTTCAAGCTGGATGCCAAGGGGAATGCAGGCGGCAGCGACGAAGCACCCATGCGGGTCGCCGAGATCATGAACGCGATGCAGAAGGATGCCAGCGAGACACTGATGAAGAAGGTGCGGGAATCGATCGATCCCAAGAAGCTGGCCGCGCTGGAATCGCGGCTGTTCCGGTTCGACGACCTGGTGCTGCTGGAAGCCGGCGCCCGTACGCTGGTGGTCGACGGACTGCCGAGCGACCTACTTGTGCGCGCATTGCGCGGTGCCGATGGTGACCTCAAGGAGGCCGTTCTGTCCTCGATCAGCCAGCGGGCGCGCAAGATGATCGAATCCGAACTGTCGGGCGGCGGGCAGGACACGCCGGCGGCGATCGAGGATGCGCGCAAGTCGATCGCCCAACTCGCCATGAAGCTGGCCTCCGAGGGCCGCATCGCGCTGCCCAAGCGCGACTGACGGCATGGTGACCGGCCATGGCCGATGAGGACGACAAGGACAGCAAAACCGAGGAACCGACCGAGAAGAAGAAGCAGGATGCCATCGAAAAGGGGCAGACTGCCTTCTCCAAGGAACTGCCGGTCCTGTTCACGCTGACCGCGATCACCGCGATCATCGGCTTTGCGTCAAACGCGCTGACGGCGAACCTGAAGACCCAGCTCGAGATCCTGCTCGACCGGGCCGGCCAGTATTCCCTGGCGACCACCGCCGACACGATGACCGTCATGACCCGCTACTTCGAGGTCACCATGGTCATTCTGGCGCCGGTGCTGCTCGGGCTCGCCTTTGCGGGTCTCGCCGGATCGTTCGCGCAGAACCCGCCGCGCATCGTCTTCAAGCGCATCAAGCCCGAACTGTCGCGCATTTCGCTGAAGAAGGGCTTCGAGCGCATGTTCGGCGCCAAGGGCTGGGCCGAATTCTTCAAGGTGCTGGCCAAGATTGCCTTTACCGGCGGCTGTGTGGTGGCCTTTGCCGGCGGAATCATGCCGGTGCTCGCAGAAGGGCCGATCACCAGTTCCGAGATCTTTCTGGCGCAGGTGGCACGCATCCTGTTCGGGCTTTTGTTCACCATGGTTCTGGCCATGGCCGTGATCGCGGTGGCCGACCTTTTGTGGACCAACCGCGAATGGCTCAAGGATCTGCGCATGTCGCACAAGGAGATCCGCGACGAGCACAAGCAGGCCGAGGGTGACCCGCTGATGAAGGCGCGCATGCAGTCGGTCGCGCGCGAGCGGGCACGCAAGCGGATGATGGGCGCGGTCCCGAACGCGACGCTGGTGCTGACGAACCCGACCCACTACGCGATCGCGCTGCGCTACAACCCGCCGACCGACCCCGCGCCGGTCGTGGTGGCCAAGGGCCAGGACCTGATCGCCCAGCGCATCAAGGAAATCGCCGCCGAGAACGAGGTGATGGTGCACGAAAACCCGCCGCTGACGCGGGCCATGTACAAGGCGGTCGGCATCGATCAGACGATCCCGCCGGAATTCTTCGAGGCGGTGGCCGAGATCATCGTCTACCTGAACAAGAAGAAGGCGTGACGGCGATGCTGACCGACCCGCATCACATGGCGCTGGAACAGGTATTGGCCAGGCACCTGCGGCCGCTTCTGGACGAGTTGCGGCTGACCGACCTGGCGACTTTTGCCGACCATGTGATCAATGGCCGCGAGGCAAACATGGCCGAGATCGTTGCCGCGGCGGCGGAACTGCATTTCGCGCCCGGCTTCATTCACTACGACCGGGACAGCGGCCTGTCGCTGGACTGGGGGGAACGCCCGAGCGTATCGCTCGGGGTGAGCATTGCCGCTGCGCGCTTTGAAGCCCGCGTCCGGCTGATCATCCGCGACGATCACGCGGCGATCGAACTCCAGCATCTGGGTTCGGGCGCCCCTGCCGTGCGTCTGCACAAGGCCAGCCGGGCGACGATGGAGCGCGCGTTCCATTGCAACAGCTTCTCGCCCGGTCATACGCCGGGGCCGCCCCCTGCCCTTTCGTGATCGGGCAGACACGTCGCGCTACTGCTTGATCACCACGCCGCGCACCCCACCGGGGTCTTCCTGGAACGTACCGATCAGTTCCTCGCGCCCGTCTTCGTTGACGTGGAACTTGCCGACCGCCTTGACCTTCTTGTAGCGCCCATCGGCGGTCGCGATGCGCAGAACGAAATGAAATCCGGATTTGCGCGCCACGACGTCTTCGAGGCAATCGACCACCAGACCGCGGTCATCCGGGTGATAGGCGTCGATCGCCATCTTCACGTTGACGGGGCCGTCCCGGTAGGGGATCTCGTGGATCTCGTAGATGTCGCGGGTCCAGTAGACCAGTCCGGTATCCAGATCCATGCGCCACAGACCGAACGGCTCGAACTGGGCCAGCACTTCGAGGATCGTCGATCCGTCGACGGTCACGTGCTCCATGGGCTGTGCCGGTCGCGGACCGTCATGAACGGCAAATTGCAGCGGTTGGTCCATTTGTCTCCTCCCCCTGGCCCGTCAGTCCAGATAACCCGCGCGCATGGCCTTGTAGACGGCATGGGCACGATTGGTGGCGCCCAGTTTCTGGCATGCGGCCGTCAGATAATGGTTCACCGTGTGCTCGGACAGCTTCAGGATGATGGCGATCTCCGCGCTCGTCTTGCCCGACGCCGTCCACATCAGGCACTCGCCTTCGCGTTGGCTGAGCTTTTGCGTCTTCTGCGGTTTGGAACCCTTGTCCAACTCCAGCAGGCGCTCGTAGATCAAATTTGCGGCGAAGTTCAGCTCGGCCATTTCGGCCTCGCCCGGCGGCGGTCGGTCGCCGGAAAAGCCGACGGCACCCCGCTTGCCGCCAGGTTCCTGGACGCTGAAATGCACGCCCTCATACATGCCGAACGAACAGAACATGTCCTGGATTTCGCGGGGATGGCCCTTGATCGAATGGCGGGCACCGGCTCGGTTGGACCAGACGACGGGCTTGGTGCTTGCCCGCAACGCACCGAAAATCGGGCTGTCCTTGAGCAATTCCAACTCGTCGTAACGCCGCAGAAGCTCCTCGGGCCAGTTGGTCAAGACGGCAAGCGGCGCAAGCTTTTCGTCCTTCGCCGACGGCAGCGGGGCAATCGCGAAGAACTTGAAATCGTGTTCGGCGGCGACTTCACGGACCAGGCGCAACAGGTCGTAGGTCGTCGTGCACAGCGCAACCCGTTCGCGGTAGCTGTTTCTGGTATCGTCGAGCGTTGGCGTTGCGGAGCGTGGCATTGCAATTTTCGAATCAGGTTGAGCGCGCGCTCAAAACGTCGTGGGTGATGGATGGCAGCGCGCTGTCGATGATGTCCCAAGGGCAGTTGTTCAGCCGTCTCGGATGCACATCGCGGACCGCCGGCATATGTGGCTAATCGATCTGATATGCAAGGGCATGTGCTGTGTGCGACATGCCCGAGTGTCGTTTTTGACATTGCCGAACTCCTGCGTGGGAGCTGCCGGATGGCCGTGCCAGAATAAAACTGCTTGCGGTTCCAATGGCAAAAACCTAACTTGTACAAAGCGGTTCGGCGCACGATGAATGTGCCGCTTCCGCAACAGAGAATTGCCGACGCGTCGCAATTGCCGCCGCCGAGGTTTGTTCGGAAACCGCTTCGCTGTTTCCCGCTTCATGCTTGAAGCGCATGTCACGGTTCGCCCGAAGGCGGACCCCGTTTGGTAAATTGCTGACCGCCATGTCGTTGAGACATTCGACATTTTCGCACCGCCCGCCCGTTACGGGGCACATCGCCCCGGCGCGGCGTGAGGCGGAGCGCCAGCGGACGGCCACTAACAGAAATCCGGGCAAAGGGCGCACGGTCGGCGAATGCCGTTCCGTCCCTGCACCGCGTGCACTGCCAACCTCGGCCGACCCCGAAAGGGCGTGCCGGCTTGCCGCTCCGCCCGGCGGATACAAAACTTATGTCAAACAGAATGATCATCGATTCCTCCCACCCGGAGGAAACACGCGCAGTCGTCGTCAAAGGTAACCGCCTCGAAGAATTCGACTTCGAATCCCAGCACAAGAAACAAATACGCGGCAACATCTATCTGGCGAAGGTGACGCGCGTCGAACCCTCGCTGCAGGCCGCGTTCGTCGATTATGGCGGCAACCGCCACGGCTTTCTCGCCTTTTCGGAAATCCATCCCGACTACTACCAAATTCCGCTCGCCGACCGGCAGGCCCTGCTCGACGAAGAAGCCGCGCAGGCCGAAACCGATTTCGACGACGATGAGGACGATGGCGACAATGGACGCGGCCGCAAGGGCCGCCGGCGCCGCGGCCGGGGGCGTCGAAACGGGAAGTCCCAACGCCGCGAGACACAGGTGCCGGACGCCGAGCCGGTTGCGATGGACGACATCCTCGCCGCACTCGACGACGAGGATGAGGATGAGGATGGCGGCGATGCGCGGGCCGCACGCGCAGACAATGGCGATACCGTCTCGGAAGATGCCGCGGCCTCCGATGACGGCGATGACGAGGACAGCGATTTCGAGGATGTCGGCGAAGACGATGCGCTCGAGGAGAGCCGCCCGCGCCGACGTCCCTCGCGACGCCAGTACAAGATCCAGGAAGTGATCAAGCGGCGCCAGGTGATTCTGGTGCAGGTCGTCAAGGAAGAGCGCGGCAACAAGGGCGCGGCGCTGACCACCTATCTGTCGCTGGCCGGCCGCTATTCCGTGCTGATGCCGAACACGGCGCGCGGCGGCGGCATTTCGCGCAAGATCACCACCGTGTCCGACCGCAAGCGGCTGAAGGACCTTGTCCGCAAGCTCGATGTGCCCAAGGGCATGGGCGTCATCCTGCGCACGGCGGGTGCCAACCGCACCCAGGCCGAGATCGAGCGCGACTACGACTATCTGATGCGGCTCTGGGACAATGTGCGCGACTTGACGCTGTCGTCGAGCGCACCCTCGCTGGTCTACGAGGAAGGCAGCCTGATCAAGCGGTCGATCCGCGATCTCTACAACAAGGACATCGACGAGATCATCGTCGCCGGCGAAGACGGCTATCGTGAAGCCAAGGACTTCATGAAGATGCTGATGCCGAGCCAGGCAAAGGCGGTCAAGCCGTGGCGCGAAACCGCGCCGATCCTGGCGCGCACGGGCATCGAAGCGCAGCTCGACAAGCTGATCCAGCCGCAGGTGACGCTCAAGTCGGGCGGCTACATCATCATCAACCAGACCGAGGCGCTGGTCGCCATCGACGTCAACTCCGGCAAGTCGACCCGCGAGCACTCGATCGAGGAGACCGCGCTCGCCACGAACCTGGAAGCGGCCGAGGAAGTGGCGCGGCAGCTGCGCCTGCGCGACCTTGCCGGCCTGATCGTCATCGACTTCATCGACATGGACGAGAACCGCAACAACCGGGCGGTGGAAAAGAAACTCAAGGATTGCCTCAAGCACGACCGGGCCCGCATCCAGGTCGGCCGCATCTCGCATTTCGGCCTTCTGGAGATGAGCCGCCAGCGGATGCGCGCCTCGGTTCTGGAAAGCACGATGTCGGTGTGCCCGGCCTGCAACGGCACCGGCTATGTGCGCTCGCCGCAATCGGTGGCGCTGCATGTGATCCGGTCGCTGGAAGAGCATCTTTTGAAAAACTCCAAGCACCATGTGACGGTGCGGACCCAGGCGGCGACGGCGCTCTACGTTCTCAACAACAAGCGCGACACGCTGGTCGAGATGGAAGGCCGGTTCGGCGTCAAGATCACCATCGAGATGGACGATGACATCGGCGCGGAGATGTTCGCCATCGAAAAGGGCGCGATTTCCGATCTGCCGAAGATCGAAAGCCCGGCCATCGGCATCGGTCTTGACGAAGACGACGATGAGGACGCGGTTGCAGCGGTCGACGTCGAGGTCGAGACCACGGACGAAGAAGACGAGGACCGTCCGCGCCGCAAGCGACGGCGCGGCCGTCGCGGACGCGACAAGGACGGTGAGGACGACGGTGCCGAAAGCCGTGCGGACGCCGCCGACGACGGCGAGGATGACGACGAGCAATCGGGCGGGCGGCGGCGCAAGCGGCGGTCCAGGGGCCGCCGCGGCGGTCGCAACCGGCGCGACCGCGGCCCGCGCATTCCGGATGCCGAACCGGTCGGGCCGCTGGCCGACCTGATCGCTGCCGAAGCGCATAGCAAGACCGAAGAACAGGCAAGTGCCGAAGCGCGTCAGGACACCGACACGGAATCCGATGCGCCGGAAACATCACAGGAAAGCGTACCGGTCGCCGAGCAGGCTGGCGAGCCAACACAGGCCGCCGATGTCGTCGAAGCCGTCGACAGCGCCCCGGAGGGCAGCTCGGTCACTGCCGAGGATGTGCCGGCGCCGGCCAATGACGACGCCGACGGCGATGCGGCATCGGGGAGCGAAGCGGAAGAAACGCCTGCGCGCAAGCGGGCGACAGCCGCCAATCTCAATCTCGATGTGGAACCGGTCGTCGTATCCGAAACGGACAAGTCGGACGACGAAAAGCCCAAGCGGGCCGGATGGTGGGCGCGCGGCAAGAGCTTCTTCTGATCGCGGGCCTGCGCTTCCGATTCCGAAAACCGCGCCAACCCACTGGTTGAGCGCGGTTTTTCCTTCCTGGACGGTCCTATCGGCGATCTAGAGCCAGGCCTCGATCCGGTCCAGCGCCTCGGCAATCGCTTCGGTCGGGCCGGCGTAGGAAAACCGCATGTGCCGCTCGCCCTCGAACAGGTCGAAGTCGGCGCCAGGTGTCGCCGCCACGTGGATTTCAGCAAGCATGCGGCGCGCGAAATCCATTGAATCGTTGGTGTGCCGCGAGACGTCGCACCAGGCATAGAACGCCCCGTCCGGCTGCGCGGCAAAGCCGATGCCCATCTTCGGCAATCGCTCCAGCAACAGCTTGCGGTTGGCCTCATAGCCCTGCTTGATCGCTTCGTAATCGTCAGTGCACGCAAAGGCCCGTGCCGCGGCGATCTGCGACAGGTCAGGCGCGCATATGTAAAGGCTCTGGGCCAGCCGCTCGACCGGGCGCACAAGCGCTTCGGGCAGCACCATCCAGCCGATGCGCCAGCCCGTCATGCAGTAATATTTGGAGAACGAGTTGATGACGACCGCATCGTCGCCGAAGGCGAGCGCGGTGACATCGTCGCCGGTGTAGCGAAGCCGGTGATAGATCTCGTCGGAGATGAAGGCGATGCCGGCATCGCGGCACGCTTCGACGATCCCGCCCAGCGCATCGCGTTGGATCACCGCGCCGGTGGGGTTGGCAGGACTGGCCAGCAGCAGCACGTCGATCGGTTTTTCCGCATGGGCGGCAAGCAGCGCATCGAGATCGAAATCGCCATCCTTCATCGGCAGTTCGACCGCTTCGAGCGACAGCGCCTTGATGATGTTGCGATAGGCGGGATAGCCGGGCGAGGCTATGGCGACACGGCCGCCCGGCTCCGACAGCGCGAGAAAGGCCAGCGAGAAGCCCGCCGAAGAGCCGGTGGTGACGGCGATCCGGCTTGCCGGGACGGCGATGCCGTACTGGTCGCGATAATGGTCCGAAATGGCCTGACGGGTTTCGAGCCGGCCCAGCGCGTCCGTGTAGCCCAAACGCGCCGTAATGGCCGCGTTCGCGGCGGCCCTGCGCACCGCTTCGGGCGCCTGCGCGCCCGGCTGGCCCACCGCCAGAGACAGGACCGGCTTGCCTTCGGCCGCCAGACGGTTGGCTTCGGCCAGCACGTCCATGGCGTAAAAGGGGGCGACCGTGCCGCGCTGCGATATCCGGATCATGGGTGCACCGAACCTTGATGCGGGCTATTGAAATTCACGTGAACCGCCATGTTTTCGCTGTTATTGATGCGCAAACGGCGGTACCGCCGGTAGGGCATTTGTCCGCTCCGCGCAATCGAAAACGGAAAGTGGGACACCTTGGCCGGTCGTCTTGCCACAGCGCTGATCGCCTTGTGCTTCGCTTTGGCGGGCGTTTTGCCGGCGCATGCGCAATCGGGAAGCGTGCCGATCGTGCGCGATGCCGAGATCGAAGCGCTGCTCGCCGATTATGCCGAACCGATCCTTCGGGTTGCCGGCGTCAAGCGCAGCCGCACCGACATCGTTCTGGTCAACCAGCGCTCGTTCAACGCGTTCGTTTCCGGCCGCAAGATCTTCATCAATATCGGCGCCATCGTGCAGGCCGAGACACCCAACGAGATCATCGGCGTCATCGCCCATGAGGTCGGACACCTGGCCGGCGGCCATCAGGACCGCCTGCGTCAGCAGATCGACCGGGCGCAGACCATTGCCGCCGTCACCGCCGTGCTCGGCGTCGGCGCGGCAATCGCCGGCGGCCTGTCGGGCAATCGCGATGCGGTGGGCGCCGGCGGCGGCATCGCGATGGGCGGCGCGGAGGCGGCGCAGCGCGGCCTTCTGTCATACCGGCGCACCGAGGAACTGGCCGCCGACCGGGCAGCGGTCGACTATCTGAACAGGACCGGGCAGTCGTCGAAGGGGCTCCTGACCACGTTCGACCGCTTCGAGCGCGAACTGAGCCTTGCCGGCCGGCAGATCAACCCCTACCGGATCAGCCATCCCCTGCCCCGCGAGCGCCGCGTGGCCCTGGAAACGATCGCCAAGGAGAGCCCGCATTTCAACAAGACCGACAGCGCCGCCCTGCAGCGCCGTCACGACCGGGCACGCGCCAAAATCCTCGCCTACAGCTACGGGCCCGGCGCGGTGGAAAGCCGTTTCCGCGACAATCCGGGATCGCAGGCGGCGCGATACGGCAAGGCGCTGTCGACCTTCCTGAACGGATCGCCGCGTGCCGCCGTCCCGATCATCGACCAGCTGATCGCCGAAAGCCCGAACGATCCCTACTTCCATGAGGCCAGAGGCGAAATCCTGCTGCGCGCCCAGGATGCGCAGGGCGCGGTCGATTCGTTCGGCCGCGCGGTGCGGCTCGCCGGCGGCAACGCGCCAACCATGCAGGTGGCGCTCGGCCATGCGCTGGTGCTGGCCGGCGGCGAGGCCAATCTGCGGCGCGCCATCGGCGAACTGGAAGTGGCGATCACGCTCGATCCGGCCAATCCGCGCGCCTACCAGCACCTGGCGATGGCCTATGGCCGGCTCGGCGCGACCGGCGAGGCGGAACTGGCCACCGCGGAAGCCAACTTCCACGCCGGACGCTATGAGGAGGCGCGCCGGTTTGCCGCGCGCGCCAAAAGACGCTTTAACGAAGGCGCACCGCAATGGCTGCGTGCCGATGACATTCACCGTTTCCGCCTGCCGCGCTGAACCCCGGCGCGGCACGCCAACCCAAGGTTTTCCAATGCCCCGATTTGCCGTTCAAGCCATCGCCGCTCTTGCCCTGTGCGTGGCCCTGCCCCTCACACCGGCGTGGGCGCAAAGCTTCGATGAGGCACAGCGCACCGAGATCGGCGAAATCGTGCGCGATTATCTGCTCGCCAATCCCGAGGTGATGATCGAGGTTCAGGAAGCGCTGGAAGCGCAGCGAACCGCCGAGGAGGACCAGCGGCGCAAGGATGTGATCGCGTCGGCGGCCGACGATCTGTTTCGCCATCCCGCGGACCCGGTGCTCGGCAACCCCGATGGCGATGTCACAATCGTCGAGTTCTTCGACTATAATTGCGGCTTCTGCCGGCGTGCGATGGAAGACATGAACGCGCTGATCGAAACCGATCCGAACCTGCGTTTCGTGCTGAAGGAATTCCCGATCCTGGGCGAGGATTCGCAGGCCGCCCACATGGTCGCGCTGGCCTTCAACCGGCTGATGCCGCAAAGCTATGCCGCGTTCCACGAGCAGCTCATGAATGTCGACGGCCGCGCCAACGAAGAGGCGGCGGTGCGGATCGCCGTCGCGCTCGGCGCCGACGAGGCGGCGCTGCGCCGGGAAATGGCCAACCCGCAAAACGCGCGCTCGGTGGAGACCACCTATCTTCTGGCCGAGGCGCTGGGCATCACCGGAACACCGTCTTATGTCATCGGCGACCAGATGGTTCCCGGCGCGCTCGGCGAACGGACGCTGCGCGACACGATCGCCAGTGTCCGCGATGCAACGAACTGACCCGCCAGGCCGCCGATCGCGCGAGAAACGTGTGGTTTTCGGCGTCTCCGACCTTTCGCCGCCGGCCCGGGGCTTGCCGTGGGTTGCGCCCGCGACTAGTCAGTCCTGACGGCAATCGGGGCTGACGGCGCCATGGGCAAACATGTTCTGATCCTTCACGGACCCAATCTGAACCTGCTCGGCAAGCGGGAACCGGAGGTCTATGGCGACCAGACGCTCGACGATCTGAACGCGCAGTGCGAGCGCCTCGGCGCGGAACTTGGGCTGGAAATCTCGCACTTTCAGTCCAATCACGAGGGCGCGCTTGTCGACAAGGTGCAGGAAGCGGGGCTGGCCGGCATCTCGATCGTCTTCAACCCCGGCGCATACACGCACTCTTCGATCGCCCTGCGCGACGCAATCGCCGGATCGAACGCCGAGGTGATCGAGGTGCACATTTCCAACATTCATGCGCGCGAGCGTTTCCGGCACCGGTCCATGCTGTCGGCGGTCTGCAGGGGCACGATCGTCGGGCTGGGCACCGATGGCTATCTGCTGGCGATCCGCGCCCTTGCGGAGACGCCGGACGGCGCTTAAGCGGTACTTTCGACACGCGCGGGCACACGCGCACGGGGCACAAGAGGACAACATGTCTGACAAGAAAACAGCCTTTGACAAGCAATTGGTCAACGATCTGGCGCAAATCCTGAACGAGACCGACCTGACCGAAATCGAGGTCGAACAGGGCGACATGCGCATCCGCGTCAGCCGCGAGCCTGCGCCGCAGGCTTTCGCCCATGCTGCGATGCCGGCTCCGGCGGCCGCAGCGCCTGCCCACCCCGCCGCGACGCCTTCGGTCACGCCGGAACCCGCGGCGGCGCCGGCGGCCAGCCATGAAAACGCGGTGCCCGCGCCGATGGTCGGAACGGCCTATCTGGCGCCCGCGCCCGAATCCGATCCGTTCGTCAAGGTGGGCGCCAATGTCACCGAGGGCGAAACGCTGCTGATCATCGAGGCGATGAAGGTGATGAACCAGATCGCCGCGCCGCGCACCGGCACGGTGACGGACATTCTGATCGAAGATGGCGAACCGGTCGAATTCGGCCAGCCGCTTCTGGTCATCCAGTAAGCGCGGGCGAAACCCATGTTCAACAAGGTCCTGATCGCCAACCGCGGAGAGATCGCGCTGCGCATCCTGCGTGCCTGCAAGGAGCTCGGCATTCCGACCGTCGCGGTCCACTCGACGGCCGACGAAACCGCCATGCATGTGCGTCTCGCCGACGAGAGCGTGTGCATCGGACCGCCCCCGTCGCGCGACAGCTATCTCAACATCCACCAGATCGTCGCCGCCTGCGAAATCACCGGCGCGGACGCCGTGCATCCGGGTTACGGGTTCCTGTCGGAAAACGCCAAGTTCGCCGAAATCCTCGAAGCGCACAACATTACCTTCATCGGCCCGACCGCACACCACATCTCGATCATGGGCGACAAGATCGAGGCCAAGCGCACGGCAGCCAAGTTCGGCATTCCCGTGGTGCCGGGCTCGGACGGCGGCGTGACGGAAATTGCCGAGGCCAAGCGCATTGCGGCCGAGATCGGGTATCCGGTGATCATCAAGGCGGCGGCCGGCGGCGGCGGGCGCGGCATGAAGGTCGCCTGGTCGGAGGCCGAACTTTCGGTGGCTCTGGACACGGCGCGGACCGAGGCGGGAGCCGCCTTCGGCAGCGATGCGGTCTATATCGAGAAATATCTCGACAAGCCGCGCCATATCGAGGTGCAGATCGTCGGCGACGGAGACGGCAAGGCCATCCATCTGGGCGAGCGGGACTGTTCGCTGCAGCGCCGCCACCAGAAGGTGTGGGAGGAAGCGACCTCGCCGGCGCTGAACGCCGAGGCGCGCGACCGGATCGGCATGATCTGCGCCAATGCGGTGGCGGAGATGGGCTACCGCGGCGCGGGCACAGTCGAGTTCCTCTACGAGGACGGCGAATTCTACTTCATCGAGATGAACACGCGGCTGCAGGTCGAGCATCCGGTGACCGAGGCGATCACCGGCATCGATCTGGTCCACGAACAGATGCGCGTCGCCTCCGGCGCAGGCCTATCGGCGACACAGGAGCAGATCAGCTTCAACGGACATGCCATCGAATGCCGTATCAACGCCGAAGATCCGCGGACCTTCATGCCCTCGCCGGGCACGATAAGCCATTACCATACGCCGGGCGGCCTGGGCGTGCGCGTCGATTCGGGCGTTTATGCCGGCTATGCGATCCCTCCCTATTATGACAGTCTGATCGGCAAGCTGATCGTGCATGGGCGCAACCGCGTCGAATGCATGATGCGGCTGCGGCGCGCGCTGGGCGAGTTCGTCATCGACGGGATTTCGTCGACGCTGCCGCTGTTTCAGGACCTGGTGGAAAACCCGGACATCGCCAATGGCGACTATGACATCCACTGGCTGGAAAAATATCTCGCCCGGCAGGCGGAAGACACCTGACGCGTGCGCGCTACCCCGCCTCCAATCGGCCGACGGCGGATCCGATGATCGGGCGTGACGGCAATGGCGAGGGCCGTATCACGCCGCAGGTGCTGCTGAAAGCCTATTCGGTCGGGCTGTTTCCGATGGCCGAGGACGCCGGCGATCCGACGCTCTACTGGGTCGAGCCGGAGATGCGCGGCATCATTCCGCTCGACCGGTTTCATGTGCCGAGGAGCCTTGCCAAGACCGTCCGGCAGGCGCGCTATCATGTCACCTTCAACGCCGCCTTCGGCCCGGTGATCCGCGCCTGCGCGGAGCCGGCGCCCGGACGCCGCAAGACGTGGATCAACGCAACGATCCTGTCGCTCTATACGGACCTGCACAGGCTCGGCCACGCCCATTCGGTGGAAGCGTGGGACGACGACCAGCTCGTCGGCGGTCTCTACGGCGTATCCCTGGGCCGGGCCTTTTTCGGCGAGAGCATGTTCTCGCGCCGCCCGGATGCCTCGAAGATCTGCCTCGTGCATCTGGTCGAACGCCTGAAGGAGCGCGGCTTTGCGCTGCTGGACACGCAGTTCACCACCGATCATCTCAGGCGTTTCGGAGCGGTGGATGTGCCGCGCGCCGAATATGAGCATATGCTTGCGGAGGCGCTCGTCGGCACCGCCAGGTTCGATTGAACCGCGCTGAAATGGCTCAGGACTGCGGCGGCGGAACGTCCGATTCGGCCTTGCAGCTCTTCAGCCACACATCATAGACCGCGTGTTCTATGGCGTTCAGGCCGGGGCTGTCGGCGAACATCCAGCCCGAGAAGATGCGGCGGATCTTCCGGTCGAGCGTGATCTCATCGACCTCGACAAATGTGGACGAACCGGGCGGCGCATTCTGGGCGCGCGAATAGCACACGCGCGGCGTGATCTGCAGCGCGCCGAACTGCACCGTCTCGTCGATGTAGACGTCGAACGTGATGATGCGGCCGGTGATCTTGTCGATGCCGGAAAACTCGGCGACCGGATTGGCCGTCTTGGCCGCCGGTTCACCGGCCTGCTGGGCAGCGGCAGACGTGGCGAGCATGCCCAGCATCAGTGCCGGCACAAGCCGCTTCAATCCCGATCGGACCGGTCCCCGGCGATTCATCGATGCGCTTCTCTTCATGGCACGCGGGCTAACCGCCGCTTATGGCCAAAACAGGGTCAATAATTGATTAACCAGTGGAGCGGTCGGGTCAGCTGCCCGGGGTCCAGGCGTCGTAATCGCCGTCGGTGACGGGCCGTGTCTCGGGATTGAGCATCGAGCCCTTGGGCCGGTAGGCGGCGGACGAACCGGTCAGGTTGGGCAGATGGGGCTTTTGCCACTCGCGCGGCGTATAGTCTTCCTCGCTGGGCGGCGTGTCGACGCGGTGATGCAGCCAGCCGCTCCATCCGGGCGGAACGCTCGACGCTTCGGCGTAGCCATTATAGATCACCCAGCGCCGCGTGGCGCCATCGGCATCGCTGCCGCCGGTGTAATAGACATTGCCGAACTCGTCCTCGCCGACCCGCGTGCCATGGCGCCAGGTGAAAAAACGCGTGCCCAGCGTCTGGCCGTTCCACCATGTGAAGAATTGCGTCAGGAAGGTTTTCATCGGGTTCGCCTTGTCCGTCTGGCGCGGTTATGGCGCCGCACAAAACGCATTGCAAGAGGGACGAAGGGAGGCATCCGGCGTCAGGCCGCGCTTTGCGTCTCGATCGCCACCCGGTCGGCATAGAAGGCAATGTAGCCCGACAGCACGTCCGCTCCGTCGATGCAGCGATCATAGGTCCATGCCACCTCCCTGCCATCAAGGGCGAGATAGGACGCGTCTCCCTTCAGCGGACAATGGGTCGACTTGCCTTCGACGGGCGTCAGCCCGCTGACATCGGCGGACGGAATGTAGATGACCTCGGGCAGCTTGCCGTACCGGGGTGCTTCCTCGGCGAGGACGAACGCGGCGTCCGACCGGGCTAGCGTCGCTCCACCCGACGTCACGGTCACCGTCCGGCCGAGCGGCCGGATTCGGGCGAGATGATCGCGATTGCCGGGATTGCGGATGATCGTCTCGGACATTGTCAGCCTTCCGTCGCAAATTCGAGCGTTGCAGGAGAGAACAGCACCGAAAACTGCTGGCACCAGATGACGACCGAGCCATAGGCGGAAATGTCGGTTCCTTCCGGGATCACATAGGTCTGGTCGCCGACATTGCCCTTGAGCTGGCCCAGCGACAGCCACTGGCTGGCGGTCACATCGCCTGACGTTTGCGGATCGGGTTCGGCGACCAGCCACACTTCGAGATCGGGACCATTGGTGACCTCGAATTCTGTGAAGCGCAGAAGATGCGCGCCGGTCCCCGTTTCAAGAAGCTGCGCATTGCCGGTGCCGCGATGGGCGCGGTCGGCGTCCCGGAACTGGCCGCTGGCGACCTCCGTGACGACCAGCCCGGCCGGCAGTTCCTCGGAGACGACCTCATCGATGATCAGCGGCGAGAACAGGTACCAGGCCGCCGCGCCGCACACAAAGCCCAGCGCGAAGACGGGGATGGCGATCGCCAGAAACCGGCGCATGGCGTTTTCCTCAAAGGATCAGTTCGCGCCGTCACCTTAGGCCGCTATGGTGCGCGCGAACAGTGCGCGCCGATCACATTGAGGAGACGTCCATGACCGCCCGGACCAAAACGCTTGTTGGCACAGCATTCGCCGGCCTTTTGGCCATCACGCCGGCCCTTGCCGATGGCATCGCCTTCGTTCAGGCGCCCGAACAGGGCAGCGGCGTGGCCATTGGCGCGACGATGGAGGAAGCGTTCGGCAAGGCGGTGGCGCAATGCATGGAATCGGGCGCGCTCAAGGAAGACTGCATCAGGACCAACTGGTGCGAGCCGGCGGGCTTCAGCGTCGATGTCTTCCTGCAGCACTCCGAAGGCCCGCACTGGCACGAGGTGGTGTGCGGTCTGCCGGACGAACAGATTGCCCGAAATGTGGGCGAAGCGCTGTGCGACCGCGACGCGCGGCCCTATCTGATCGAATGCGCGGTGGTGCAGGTCTACGATCCGGACGGCGGAACACTGATGGAGTGGTGAGTGCGGGATTTTTTGCTACAGACCTTTAGTTCTCCGGAAGATCGCCAGCGCGGGCCATTTGGCTAAATTCGCCGCTGAAGCGCCAAGCAAACAGGTGTTTTTGTGCATTGTCGAGCTCGCTTCCTGCCGCCAAGATATATCCGATGTCGCATATCCGGTGATATGCTGCCGCGTCTGATATCGCTTCCATCATCGAGTATCTTTCGTTGACCTTACCAACGGCGGGGTCGGGTGCTTTCAGCGGATAGCTTTGAGCAACCAATATTATGCTCTTCATGATGCGCTTGCGCTTTTGAACACCTTCGAACTCTCTCAAGAAAAAGGAGGCTTTCAGAAAGTCGTCATCGAGAAAACCAGCTGATGAGCTGAACGCCCCACGCACTTGCCCGAGAAACTCACTCGCAAGGGAACCTGTGACAACGCCTGCCAGCAACCCGATAGCCTGGTCCAACGCGTTTGCGCCGATCCGCGCACCAACCACCGTGCCAAGCAATCGGTACTGATAATTGCTGCAGACTTCATCTGCGTGCATCATCAGAAGTGTTTGAACCGAATTGCGCAAAGTGCTGTCAACCAGCACTTCTGAGGCACTGGTGACTGACCCGACACCATTGCCTTGTTGTTCGGCTGAATTCGCCGCTGGTATAATCGCGTTCATTCCGTTGATCTGCTCGGCGTGCCTCTTGATCTCACCGATCGTCCTTGGTTTCGGTGCATACCTTTCCGGACACCGTTCTGCCCCGTTCATCTCCTGTTCTGGACAATCGACCCCAAAAATCCAACCAGCTCGACCGATTATGTAATCATCGTCAGCGTACTGGATTGACGGGATTTGAAAGTTGGCGTTGCACGCGCTTAGAAAAAAGACAATCGGAACAATTCTGGCAATGTTGATCATATGTAGCCCCGCTCACTTGGTGATTTGAGCACATATCGAATATCGATCAACGGCTGACGCGGAATCTTCGCAACACTTTTCTAGTTCTTTGAATCTTCTGAAAAATGCACGATCAACGCTGTGGAAAAAGCGTCAGCGTCCAATACATCTGATCGTTACTGGCGCAGAAAAACCGCGAATCGCCCGGCTCGCTACCAGATCACCTTTTCCATGATCACGGCGGGGATGCCGGAGCCCTTGACGCCGCAATCGGGCGTCGTGCCGACCTTCTTGAACCCGTTGTCGCCATAGAATTTGACGGCGCGCTCATTGGCTTCCTCGACTTCGAGGCGGATCTTGCGGACATCGGGGAAGCAGGCCTCGACCTCGACCAGAAGCTTCTGGCCGATGCCCTGCCCCTGGGTGGTCGGGCGCACATAGAGCTGGTGCAGCATGGATGTCTCGCCATCGACCTGGGTGACATAGGCCATGCCCGATATCTCGGCGCCATCGTCGCAGACGATGAACTCCGAACGGGGCTTGTTCATGCGTTGCTTGAGGGCCGCCACCGAATGCCAGGCGCCGGTCAGTTCGGCCACTTTTTCGCGGCCATAGATCTGATCGTAGGTGTCATGCCATGTCTCGGTCAGCATGGCGGAGATCGTTTCGAGGTCTTCGGTGGACGCGGTGCGGATCCACATCGCTTGTGTCTCGTCCTCTCGGGCGGTTTGCGGGCGCATCCTTGCCACAATGCGTCAAAATGACAAGAGGCGAGGTTTGGCGCGCCCGTTACGGGTCGCGCCCGGATGTCAGTCCTCGATCCCGAGCTTCTGCCTCACAAGCGCCTGAACGGCCTGCGGGTTGGCCTTGCCGCCGGTCGCCTTCATCACCTGGCCGACGAACCAACCCGCAAGGTTCGGCTTTTCCCTGGCCTGCTCGACCTTGTCGGGATTGGCAGCGATGACGGCATCGACCTCGGCCTCGATGGCGCCGGTGTCGGTGACCTGCTTCATGCCGCGTTCCTCGACGACGCGAGCCGGATCGCCACCCTCCGACCAGACGATCTCGAACAGTTCCTTGGCGATCTTGCCCGATATCGTGCCTTCCTTGATCAGGTCGATGATCGCCCCGAGCTGGTCAGGCGAAACGGGAGTCTCGTCAATGGTTTGACCGGCCTTGTTCAAGGCGCCCAGAAGGTCGTTGATCACCCAGTTGGCCGCCGTCTTGGCATCACGGCCCTCGACGACCTGCTCGAAATAGTCGGCAATGGCCTTTTCGGAGACCAGCACCGAGGCGTCATAGGCGGTCAGGCCCTCGGCCATGAAACGGGACCGCTTGTCGTCGGGCAGTTCGGGCAGGCCGGCGGCCAGTTCCTCGATGAAGGCGTCGTCGAACTCCAGCGGCAACAGGTCGGGGTCCGGGAAATAGCGATAGTCGTGCGCTTCTTCCTTGGAGCGCATCGACCGCGTCTCGCCCTTGCCCGGATCGAACAGGCGCGTTTCCTGGTCGATCGAGCCGCCATCCTCGAGGATGGCGATCTGGCGACGGGCCTCGTACTCGATCGCCTGACCGACGAAGCGGATCGAGTTGACGTTCTTGATCTCGCATCGCGTGCCGAAGTCGGCGCCCGGCCGGCGGACGGACACGTTGACGTCGGCGCGCATCGACCCCTCGT
This sequence comes from Oceaniradius stylonematis, assembly GCF_003149475.2. Lineage (GTDB taxonomy): Bacteria > Pseudomonadota > Alphaproteobacteria > Rhizobiales > Rhizobiaceae > Roseitalea > Roseitalea stylonematis. The sequence goes on along the minus strand of NZ_QFWV02000007.1, from coordinate 245,204 downwards.
CCATGTTGCCGTCGCAGGTGCCAAGATAGCGCAGGATCTGGCGCAGCTTGGTCAGATAGGCCTTGGCTTCGTCCGCCGAGCGCATGTCGGGCTTGGAGACAATCTCCATCAGCGCGACGCCCGAGCGGTTCAGGTCGACATAGGACATGGTCGGATGCTGGTCGTGCATCGACTTGCCGGCATCCTGCTCCAGATGCAGCCGTTCGATGCCGACCTCGACCTCTTCATACTCGCCCTTCTTGTCGGGGCCGACGGCGACCTGCACGGTGCCCTCGCCGACGATGGGCTGCTTGAACTGGGAAATCTGGTAGCCCTGCGGCAGGTCCGGGTAGAAATAGTTCTTGCGGTCGAAGACCGACTTCTTGTTGATCTCGGCCTTCAGGCCGAGACCGGTGCGAACCGCCTGGCGGACGCATTCCTGGTTGATCACCGGCAGCATGCCCGGCATCGCCGCGTCGACCAGCGACACGTTGGCGTTGGGCTCGGCACCGAACGAGGTCGAGGCGCCCGAGAAAAGCTTGGACTGCGAGGTGACCTGCGCGTGCACCTCCATGCCGATGATGATCTCCCAGTCGCCTGTGGCGCCGGCGATCAGGCGTTTGGGATCGGGCGTGCGTGTGTCAACGAGCGTCATGTCGGTCGGTTTCTCGGTCAAACGGGGAAGGGAAATCCACACCGCTCGTTAGTCCAAGCGGGCCCTGCCCGCAAGGGCCGGCACCGCACCGAAGGGCACAGGCCGCACGCGCAGAACGCTTGATCGAAGTCAAAGCCGGCCCGCCGGAATCGCCTCATTTTTGGTCGAAAGGGAGTAACAACCATGTCTCTTCTGGCCATGTACCGGCGCATGATCCGCAAGGCGGACCTGATGGAAAAGATGATCGACACGGTCGATGCGCGCGATGCGCTGCAGAGCCGGGCCGATCATGCCAATGTGCTGCGCCGCGCCGCCAACCGCTGCATGACGTGCGCCGAGCCCGATGCCTGCGAGAAGTGGCTGGCCGGCCATGACAGAGCCGAAGAGGCGCCCGGCTATTGCCGCAACCACGACCTGTTCGAGCGGCTCAAGCACGATATCGAAGCCGAGAAGCTTCAACACGCCTAGAAAGTTTCATCTCTCCCAACCGACTGGCCGGGCTTTCATCGTTCGATGAGCCCGGTCTTTTTTTGCTTGCTGACCGCCGCGGCGTGACGTTGGTCGCGCACCTTTACAGGCGCGATGCCGGCGCTTATATGCCCGCCCATCAGGAGTTTTCATGTTCGGTTCCACCGAGACCCGGTAGTGCCCTGACCGTCGCAAGACGATCAGGGCCAGACAAGAGAGCAACCGGCCGCCCGCCGGGCGGCTTGCCTTTGTCTGCGGCCAGACGGCCGCATTTCCGGACCTCAGAACCATGGACATTTCACGCGCCGAACAGCGCATTCTCCACCTGCTCGCGCAAGGCGGGCACATTCAGGCCATCAAGGCTCACAAGCGTTTCGTTCATGTGGACTGCTTCACCCGCGAGGGGTGGCGCTATCCCGGGCTCGATCTCGACCTGTTCCGCAAGCTCAAGCGCCGCAAGGCGATCCGCTCGCTCAATGGCGGCGCCTACCGCATCACGCGGCGCGGGCTTGGCCTCGTGCGCAGCCAGCTCGACAATCGCTGACAGATGATACCGGGGGCCGATTGCGGTTTCGCATTCGGCCCCCGGTCTTGCGCCTGTGGCCGCTCTAGGATTTCGGCTTGTCCTGATTGTCCGGTTCTTCCGGCTCCGGCGATTTTCGATAGGCGTCCAGACGCTCCCACGCCTTGGCGGAGCGGTATTGGAACACGCGAGTGACGTCGATCCACATCTGCCGTTCCTCACTGGCGTTCAGCGGCATGGCGAGGCCCAACTGATCGGCGAGCTTTGAGCGATAGAGATCGTAGCATGCCGCCACGGACCGCATGTGCGAACGTCCGGCAAGGCGGGTCAGCCTCAGGATCGCCCAGAGACCAAACAGCGCCAGGGCGATCGCGACGAAACCGCTCTCCAGGTCACCGGCGCGCAAGCACAGCCACACGAGCGCGACGAACGAAACCAGGCTGAGCAGGAACAGATTGACGAAGAACATAAGCTGCGACCGGCTGCCGGCGACGATGGCGCTCATTGCCTCGGGCAAAAGCGGTTGCAGGCGCTCCCACGATCCCACCGCATCGAGCCCGTAGACAACGCGCGGATGCACTTCCCCCGCCCGCAGGACATTGCCCAACATGAAGGGCAGGAAGTTACCCGGATTGTCCGGATAGTTCTCCACGGCCTCGCGCATGCGCGCCTGATGACCTGCCGGATCGGCCGGTGCGGGCTCCTTCTTGCCGGTAGCGCGCGCTTTGTCGATGCGCTCCTGGAACTCCACCGCCGGCTTCAGCCGCAGGCGATAGTGGTCACGGTGCCGCGCGATGAGCGCCATGCCGTCGGTCACGCCTTCCAGAACATATCCCTGAACAAACAGAAGGGACAGCGGACCGGCAATCATCAACGTGACCGACAGCGAAACCGCGATCAGCGCGACCGCGGCAACCGTCACCAACTGGTCCAGCCCATCGACCAGACCGAACAAAAGGTCGGTCTGGAACACCTGACCGATGATGAACAGCTGAAACCCGAATATCAGAACGGGATTGAGATAGCCGACGAAGAACTCACGGTCGAACAGGCCAACGATCTTGCTGAAATCCATGTCCGGACCCTTGCGGATGTCAGGGAGGTGTCGTGCCCTTGCCGACCGACATGATGCCGGTGTTTTCGTCGTTCACCGCATCCTTGAGCGTCCTGGCCGGCCCGAACTTCGGCAGCCGCCTGGCCGGGATCGCCAAAGGCTCTCCGGTCGCGGGATTGCGCCCCTGGCGGGCAGCCCGGTCCGCCACGCCAAAATTGCCGAAACCGGGAACCCGCACGGTGTCGCCGCTGGCGATCTCCTGCGCGATGGTTGCGAAAACGGCATCGACGGCGGCCGTTGCTTCAGCCTTGGAAAGACCCGTGCTTGCGGCAACCTGATCGATCAATTCTTGTTTGTTCATCGCCCCGTCGCACTTTTATTGAAAGCGTGGCGACCACTATATTCAGGTTCAACTGGACGGTTCAACCCCACCACTTGTCCGGTTCAAAGCGCCCCGCCGCCTGTTCGATCACATGCGCGGTGCGGAACAGAGTTTCCTCGTCGAACGGCTTGCCGATCAGCTGGAGGCCAAGTGGAAGCCCCTGCCCGTCGAGCCCGGCCGGCACGGCGATGCCGGGAAGCCCGGCCATGTTCACCGTGACCGTGAAAATGTCGTTGAGATACATCTTCACCGGATCGGCGGCCATGTCCTGATCGCCAATGCCAAAGGCCGCGGACGGTGTCGCCGGCGTCAGGATCGCGTCGACACCGTCGCCGAAGACCGTCTCGAAGTCGCGCTTGATCAGCGTGCGGACCTTCTGGGCGCGCAGGTAATAGGCGTCGTAGTAGCCCGCTGACAGCACATAGGTGCCGATCATCACGCGGCGCTTGACCTCTGCGCCAAAACCCTCCGCGCGCGTGTTCTCGTACATCTCGACGATGTCCTTGCCGGGCACGCGCAGGCCGTATTTGACGCCGTCATAGCGTGCCAGATTGGACGAGGCTTCCGCCGGCGCGACGATGTAATAGGCCGGCAGCGCATATTTGGTGTGCGGCAGCGAGATCGGCTTGATCTCGGCGCCAGCGTCCTTGAGCCACGCAATGCCTTGCTGCCAGAGCGTTTCGATCTCGCGCGGCATGCCGTCCATCCGGTATTCGGCCGGGATCCCGATCGTCATGCCTTTCACCGAACCACCAAGCGCCGCCTCGTAGTCTGGAACCGGGCGGTCGACGCTGGTCGTGTCCTTTGCGTCGACGCTGGCCATGGACTTGAGCAGGATCGCCGCATCGCGCACGTCGCGGGCGATCGGGCCCGCCTGGTCGAGCGAGGACGCGAAAGCGGCAATGCCCCAGCGCGAACAACGGCCATAGGTCGGCTTGATGCCGACCGTGCCGGTGAAGGCGGCCGGCTGGCGGATCGAGCCGCCCGTATCGGTGGCGGTGGCGCCGGCGCAAAGATGGGCGGCGACGGCGGCGGCCGAGCCGCCGGACGAGCCGCCGGGCACCAGATCCACGTTCGAGCCCCTGGCGCGCCACGGATTGACAACGGGGCCGTAATACGACGTCTCGTTGGACGAGCCCATCGCGAACTCGTCCATGTTCAGCTTGCCGAGCATGACCGCGCCGTCGGCCCACAGATTGGCCGTGACTGTGGATTCGTAGCGCGGCTTGAAGCCGTCCAGAATGTGACTGCCGGCCTGGGTGTGGACGCCATCGGTCGCGAACAGATCCTTGACGCCGAGCGGGATGCCCTCGAGCGCGCCGACTGTTCCGCTTGCGCGGCGTTCGTCGGAGGCGGAAGCCATCCGGCGGGCCTGGTCGGGGGTCGTCGCCACATAGGCGTTCAGGGCACCGTTGGCGCCGTCGATCGCCGCCAGATAGGCGTCGGTCAGTTCGAGGGCGGTGAAATCCTTGGCGGCGAGCCGGTCGCGCGCCTCGGCAATGGTCAGGCTTGTCAGGTCGGTCATGTGTCGGGGAAACCCGCTAATGGCTGTTATTCGACGACTTTGGGCACGAGGAAGAAATTGTCTTCCGAATTGGGCGCGTTGGCGGTGATGTCGGCGGCCTTGCCGCCGTCGGTGACGGCGTCCTGGCGCTTCTTCATCGCCATTTCGGTCACCGATGTCATCGGCTCGACGCCTTCGATGTCGACCTGGGACAATTGCTCGACAAAGCCCAAAATAGCGTTCAGCTCGCCTTCCAGATGGGCAGCTTCATCGTCGCTGACGCGGATGCGCGCGAGCTTGGCGACACGTTTGACGGTGGCGGTATCGACGGACATCGATGGCTCCGGGAAATCGAAAGTGCTGGCCCCGCTATAACGGCGCGCGGTCGGCGGCGCAACGGGGCGCCGGGGGCCTGAGGTCCTCCGTATCCGATCGGCGTCAGAGCGTGATCGGCTTGCCGATTTCCGGCACGGTCACCGTTTCGGCATCGCCCTCCATCGCTTCGAGAAACGCGTCCGCGGTCTGGTCGAGAAGGGGAAACGTGCCGTAATGGCACGGAATGACCGTCGTGAAGTTGAAGTAGCGCCGGCAGGCGAGCGCGGCGGCCGAGGCGCCCATGGTGAACCGGTCGCCGATCGGCACAAGCCCCACCTGTGGGCGGTGGAACTCGTCGATCAATGCCATGTCGGAGAAGATGTCCGTGTCGCCCATGTGATAGACGCTCGGCGCATCGTCGAAGGCGAGCACCAGGCCGCCCGGATTGCCCAGATAGACGTTCTGACCGTCGCCGGTCGGCATGGACGAAGAATGTTCGGCACGGACGAACGACGTCCGGAATGGCCCGCAATCCACCGTTCCGCCAAAGTTTCCGGGGTTGATGCTCGCCTCGTCGGCGCCTTGCCCCACCAGGTACCGGCAGATCTCGAAATTGGCGACCAGCATCGCGCCGCTCGCGTTGAGGATAGCGACACTGTCGCCGATATGATCGGCGTGGCCGTGCGTCAAAAGCACGTGGGTTGCGCCGTCGGCAGCCGCCTCCCAGCCGCCACCCCATGACGGATTGTCCGACAGGAACGGGTCGATGAGGATGTGGGCATCGCCATGATCGATACGAAACGCGGAATGGCCGAACCAAGTGAGCTTCATCGCATTGCCTCCTCGCAATTGGGACCGGCCCATTCTAGAAAGCGCGCCTGACACAGTCCATCGCGCCGGGAACGCAAATGCCGGAAACCGCCATCGAAGCCATCGCCGAAGGGCTCGAAAAGGGCCAGACGCTGGCCGCGATCGATCTGGGTACGAAGACCATCGGCATTGCGGTGTCTGATGCCGGGCTTTCGTTCGCCCATCCCCGGCCCGTCATCCGCCGCAAGAAGTTCACCGCGGACGTGAGCGCGCTGGCCGCGCAACTCGACAAGGACAATGTGGGGGCGATCATATTGGGCCTGCCGGTCAACATGGATGGAAGCGAAGGCCCGCGCGCGCAATCGACCCGGGCATTCGCCCGCAACATGGCGAGCCGGATCGCCCTGCCCCATGCGTTCTGGGACGAGCGGCTGTCGACGGTCGCCGCCGAGCGCGCACTCATCGACCAGGACATGAGCCGGAAAAAGCGCGGCGAGCGCATCGATTCGGCCGCGGCCGCCTTCATTCTGCAAGGTGTTCTGGACAGGCTCTATTCGGCCGGCGCAACGATCTGATCAGCCGCCTTCGCTTGGACGGGCGTCGGCGCCGGGCCGCCAGCCTGCCGCTCCTGCCACCATGCGCGGATCGCCTTCCGGCGCCGGAAGGCGAGGATGCCCATGATCAGGAACGTGTCGACGATGCAGGCTTTGACGAGGAGCTGGACGACGACGTCCTTTTCCATGCCCAAGACATGGCCATAGATCAGAAAGACGAGGTCATGGGTCTGGCGGGAGAAGAAGCGCAGGCCGAAGCTGATGTCGTGATACGACAGGAAAAACCAGCTCCACAGGAAACCCATGGGCACAAACCAGAACCAAAATACATAGCGCATCCGCTCTCCGCCCGTCGCTTGTGCCCATGGCACTATCGATCAGCGCAACGCGACAGACAAATGAAACCATTTGTTAGGGTTAACGCGCCGCGGACCCTCTCGGGGGCGACTCGGCATGCGTTGCGGGAAACGGCACCGAGGCGTAAGGAGCGGCCATCATGGCCGCCATCTTCGCCTCCATCGCACCGATCTTCATTCTCATCTTCGCCGGCAATGGCTTGAAACGCCTGCCCCTTTTCCAGCCAGACTTCTGGCGCGGCCTCGACCGGATGGGGTTCTACGTCCTTTATCCGGTGCTGTTGTTCACCACGATCGTGCGCGCCGACTTTTCCGGACTGTCGCTCGGCACGGCGATGTTTGTCCTTCTGGCGGCGGTGACGGTTCTGGGGTTCCTGGCGCTCGCATTGTGGCCGCTGCTGCGCCGGCAGGGCCTGTCGCGTCCGACCTACTCATCGGTCTTTCAGGCATCGATCCGCTGGAACGGCTTCATCGCGCTCGCCGTTGCCGAAAAGCTGTTTCCGCCCGAAGGCGCGGCCATGGTCGCGCTCGCCATGGCGGTGGTGATCATCCCTATCAATGTGGCGACGGTCTCGGTGGTCGCATGGTTCACCAACGCCAAGCCGAGCCTTGGCGCGACGCTGCGCAAAGTCGCCGTAAACCCGCTTATCGTCGGCACGGCGCTGGCGATCATCGTCCGGCTGCTGCCCTTCCCCCTGCCCGGCCCGATCATGGACGCACTGCATCTGGTCGGTCGTGCCGCCCTCGGCATGGGTCTACTGGCCATCGGCGCCGGCCTGAAGGGCAATGTGCGGATGCTGACCGGATGGGCCGTCATCGCACCCTCCGTCCTCAAGCTTGCCGTCCTGCCGGTGCTGATGATCGGGCTGGCGATCCTGATGGGCATTGACGGTCTCGAGCTGCACTATCTGGCGCTGTGCGCCGCCGTGCCGACGGCGATGAACGGCTATGTGTTGGCGCGCGAGATGGGCGGCGACGCGGAAGCCTATGCGGCTGCCGTGACCGTGCAAACGGCCATCGCCTTCCTGTCGATCCCCGCCGTTCTGGCGATCACCGCTCAACTGGCCGGGACATAGAGCGCGTCAAGGATCGCGCGCGCGTCGAACCGCGCGTCCAGCATGCCGTAAGTTGCCCGCCAGGCGCCGCCAAGCCGGGTCTCGGCAAACGCATCGGCGAGCGCGCCCATGCCCAGGCGCCGCAACTCGGCGGCGGCGGCAGCCAGCGCCAGCTGTTCGGTGGCGATCCGGGCCGCGCCTTCGTCGCGCGCGGCCAGCGCCAGTGCCGCCCGCACCACCTCGATCGTGCGCGTGCCGGCCTTGCCCAGATCGTGAGACAGGCCGTCGACGATGGCATCGAACGTTTCGGGCGAGCGCGCATGAACGCGCATGACGTCGAGCGCCATGATGTTGCCCGAGCCCTCCCAGATCGCGTTGACGGGAGCCTCGCGAAAATGCCGGGCCAGAATGCCTTCCTCGACATAGCCATTGCCGCCAAGGCTCTCCATCGCCTCGGCGAGGAGTGGCGGCGCGGTCTTGCAGACCCAGTATTTGATTGCCGGCGTCATCGCCCGGGCAAAGGCGCCTTCGGCCGCATCGCCGCCGGCGCCATCGAACGAGCGCGCCAGCCGGAACGACAGGGCCGTCGCCGCCGCCACATCGAGTGCCATGTCGGCAAGAACCCGCGTCATCAGCGGTTTGTCGACGAGCGCGCCGCCGGCCACCTTGCGATGCCGGGCATGATGGACGGCTTCGGCGAGCCCCGACCGCATGAGGCCCGCCGAGGCCAGCGCGCAATCGAGGCGGGTCAGCGTGACCATTTCGAGGATCGTCCTGATGCCGCGGCCTTCTTCACCCACAAGCTGGCCGATCGCGCCGGAAAACTCGACCTCGGACGACGCGTTGGACCGGTTGCCGAGCTTGTCCTTGAGGCGCTGGAAGGCAAGGCCGTTGCGCTCGCCGCCGGCCAGGTAACGCGGCACGAGGAAACACGATATGCCGTTTGCCGTACGCGCCAGCATGAGGAAGGCATCGCACATGGGAGCCGACATGAACCATTTGTGGCCGGTCAGCCGGTAGAGCCCGTTGCCGGCGGGTTCGGCGCGGCTCGAAAGATCCGACAGGTCGCTGCCGCCCTGTTTTTCGGTCATGCCCATGCCGATCAGAAGGCCGGCCTTTTCGACCGGTGCGCGGTTGGCGCTGTCATATTGGCGGGTCATCAGGCGCGGGCCCCATTCGCGCGCAAGCTGCGGTGAGACCATCAGCGCGGCCATGGCGGCACTGGTCATGGTGAGCGGGCACAGATGGCCGGTTTCGAGCCCCGCCATCATGAAAAACCGCGCGCCGCGCGTGGCATGGGCATTGCCGGCCTTGCGCGGCACTTCCTCCCAGACCGAACTGGACAGGCCCCAGCCGACCGAGCGCCGCATCAGCGCGTGCCAGGCAGGATGGAATTCGACCTGGTCGATGCGGCGTCCCTGGCGGTCATGGGTCCTCAAACGCGGCGGGGATTCGTTGGCAAGACGCGCCAGATCGAGCGCTTCCGGCGCCAGAACATAGCGGCCGATCTGGTCCAGTTCGCGCACCGTCTCGCCGCTCATCGCCTTGGTCAGGGCCAGAAGCAGCGCATCGTCGCGATAGGCGTTGCCGCCGGCGCGCGGCGGCGGCTGATTGGTGACGGCATGGGTCGGCGAGGTGTTCACGGCAGCATCCCGCATGGTGATTCCGGTTGTCGGCTGCAGCCTAGCCCATCGGCCGCACACTGCGAATGGGCACCCAAAAAGCTGTGATCGCGCGCCCGCTCGCTTGCGACCGGCACCGATTGCGCTTAAGCGGCACATTCAGCATGACAGCATCCGCAGACCACCCTCTGTACGGCCACCGGCACCTTCTGGGGATCGCCGGGCTCAACTATCCGGACATCGCAACCCTGCTCGACCGGGCCGACGAAGCCGTCGATATCTCGCGCCAGCGCGAAAAGAAGAAGGCCGTGCTGCGCGGGCTGACGCAGATCAACCTTTTCTTCGAAGCCTCGACACGCACCCAGGCCTCGTTCGAACTGGCCGGCAAGCGGCTCGGCGCCGATGTGATGAACATGGCGGTCGCCTCGTCCTCGGTCAAAAAAGGCGAAACGCTGATCGACACGGCGATGACGCTGAACGCCATGCATCCGGACATTCTGGTGATCCGTCACGGCGCTGCCGGCGCCGCCGCGCTGCTTGCCCGCAAGGTCGGCTGCGCGGTGATCAATGCCGGCGACGGCGCGCACGAACATCCGACCCAGGCGCTGCTCGACGCGCTGACGATCCGGCGTCACAAGGGGCGGCTCGACGGGCTGACGGTGGCGATCTGCGGCGACATCCTGCACAGCCGCGTCGCGCGCTCCAACATCATCCTTTTGAACACGATGGGCGCGCGGGTGCGCGCCGTCGGACCCTCGACGCTGATGCCGGCGGGGATTGCAGAGATGGGCACCGAACATCATGTCCGGCTGGAGGACGGCATTCACGACGCCGATGTCGTCATGATGCTGCGCCTTCAGCGCGAGCGCATGGCCGGCGGGTTCGTGCCGTCCGTGCGCGAATATTTCCGCCATTACGGGCTCGATGCGGCCAAGCTCGCCCATGCCAGGCCCGATTGTCTGGTCATGCATCCGGGGCCGATGAACCGCGGGGTGGAGATCGCCTCGGAGATTGCCGACGGGCCGCAGTCGGTGATCGAGGAACAGGTGGAGATGGGCGTCGCCGTGCGCATGGCGGTGATGAAAGCGCTGCTCGATCCGCGCCGGAACGAGGCGGTGGCGCCATGACGCCCGCCACCGGAACATCGGTCTATGACAATGCCCGCATTGTCGATCCGTCGCGCGGCATCGACGAGACCGGCACGCTGATCGTCACCGACGGCGTGATCGCCGCCTCCGGTGCGGGCGCGCGCAACCAGGGATTGCCGGACGGTGCGACACGCATCGACTGCACCGGGCTGACCATCGTGCCGGGCCTCGTCGACAACCGCGTCCATATCGGCGAACCGGGCGGCGAGCATCGCGAGACGATTGCGTCGGCCTGCGAAGCGGCGGCGGCGGGCGGTGTCACCTCGATCGTGATGATGCCGGACACGAGCCCGGTCATCGACGATGTCGCGCTGGTCGAATTCGTGCTGCGCACGGCGCGCGAAACCGGCGCCGTGCGTGTCCATCCGGCGGCGGCGATCACCATCGGCCTTGGCGGCGCCGAAATGACCGAAATGGGCAATCTGCGCGGTGCGGGCGCGGTCATGTTCACCGAGGGCCGCAAGACCATCGCCAATGCCGCGGTAATGCGGCGCGCGATGACCTATGCGCGCGATTTCGACGCGGTGATCGATCATTGCACGCGCGACGCCGATCTGGCCGGCGCGGGCGTGATGAATGAAGGATTGTTCGCCAGCCTTCTGGGGCTGCCCGGCATCCCGCGCGAAGCCGAACTCCTGCCGCTCGACCGCGATCTGCGCCTTGCCCGCCTGACCGGCGCGGCCTATCATGCGGCGAAGATTTCGTGCGCGCCAGCCGCCGACGCAATCGGCCGGGCCAAGGCCGACGGGCTTGACGTGACGGCCGGGGTGTCGATCAACCATCTGACGCTGAACGAGAACGATATCGGCGAATACCGGACCTTCTTCAAACTGTCGCCGCCGCTGCGCCACGAAGACGACCGGCAGGCGATGATCGCCGCTCTCAATGACGGCACGCTCGACACGATCTGCTCGGACCACGACCCGCAGGATGTCGACACCAAGCGCCTGCCCTTCGCCGAGGCCGAGGACGGCGCGGTCGGCCTCGAGACGCTGCTCAGCGCGGCGCTGCGCCTGCATCATTCGGGCGACGTGCCGCTGCCGCGCCTGATCGAGGCGATGAGCACCGCGCCTGCGCGCCGGCTCGGGCTCGATGCCGGCACGCTGCGCCCGGGTGCGCCGGCGGATTTCGCCGTCATCGATATCGACGAGCCCTTCGTTCTCGATGCGGCGCAATTGCGGTCGCTGTCGAAAAACACCGCCTTCGACGAAGCCCGCCTGACCGGGCGCTCGGTGCGAACCGTCGTTGCCGGACGCACGGTCTTTGCGGCATGATCGGCACCGCGCCGGGAGGATGTGATGGACACGATCGGTGAATTCAGCCTTCTGACCGCTTTGGCTGCGCTTGTCGGCGGATATCTGTGCGGCTCGATCCCGTTCGGCCTGATTCTGACGCGCCTGGCCGGGCTGGGCGACATACGATCGATCGGCTCGGGCAATATCGGCGCGACCAATGTGCTGCGCACCGGCAACAAGGGCCTTGCCGCGCTGACCCTGCTGCTCGATGCGCTCAAGGGGCTGGCGCCGGTTCTCATCGCCAAGGCCTTCGGCACCGAGGCGGCGATGGCGGCGGGGTTCGGCGCCTTTGTCGGCCATCTCTACCCCGTCTGGCTGGGCTTTCGCGGCGGCAAGGGCGTTGCGACCTTCGCCGGTATATCGCTGGGCTATTCCTGGATGGTTCTGTTGCCGTTCGCCGCCGGATGGCTGCTGACGGCTTTCATCACGCGTTATTCGTCGCTGGCCGCGCTTGTCGGCGTCTGCGTGGCCACATTGACTTTGTTCATCCTTGGCGAAAACATGCTGGGCTGGCTTTATGTCGGCCTGACCGCTCTGGTGTTCTTCAAGCATCGCGCCAATATTGCGCGGCTGCGCGAGGGCACCGAGAGCCGGATCGGCCAAAAGGGATGACGGGAGACCAGGCGTGCCGGAGGACGGCCAGGCCGATACCGAGCCGCAGGCGGTTCGCTTCGTGTTGTCGGACCGGCAGAGGCTGGCATGGCTGCGCCTTTGGCGCGCGGAAAATGTCGGGCCGGCCACCTTCCGTGACCTGATCAACCATTGCGGGTCGGCCGAACAGGCTCTCGCCATGCTGCCGGAACTGTCGACGCGCGGTGGGCGCCGGCGCCACCCGCACATTCCGTCCGAAGAGGAAGCTGCGGCCGAGCTGGAGGCCATCGCCGCCCATGGCGCGCGCCTGATCGGCATCGGCGAGCCGGACTATCCGCCGCTCTTGCGTCTTGCCGACCAGGCACCGCCGCTGGTGACGGTGACCGGCGAAACGAGCATCCTCCACGCCCCTGCCGTCGCGATCGTCGGCTCGCGCAACGCGTCGATGGCCGGGCTGACCATGGCGCGCCGCCTGGCTTCGGAGCTGGGCGAACAGGGGCACGCCATCGTCTCGGGCCTTGCCCGCGGCATTGACGGTGCGGCGCACGAGGCGGCGCTTGCGACGGGAACAATCGCGGTCCTGGCCGGCGGCCCCGACAAGCCCTACCCGCCCGAGAACGTCGATCTGCTGGCGCGGATCGAGCGGGAGGGCAAGGGTTGCTCGATCACGGAGATGCCGTTTGGCTGGCAGCCCCGCGCCAAGGACTTTCCACGCCGCAACCGCGTGATCGCCGGCCTGTCGATGGCGCTGGTGGTCGTCGAAGCCGCCGCACGGTCCGGCTCGCTGACTTCGGCGCGGCTGGCCGGAGAACTGGGGCGGCTCGTCCTTGCGGTTCCCGGCTCACCGCTCGATCCGCGTGCACACGGCACCAACACGCTGATACGCGACGGCGCCACGCTGGTACGGTCGGCCGACGACGTGATCGAAGCGATCAGCCCGCTCGATCCGGCCGCCGAGTTCTACCAGCCGCCGCCAGCGCCCATGGAGTTGACCGCGATGATGGCATTGCCGCCCGACGACGACGCGCGCGAGAAGGTGCTGGCCCTTTTGGGACCGACCCCGGTGGCAGTCGATGAACTGATTGTCGAAGCGGGGCTGGGCGCACCGCAGATGTTCCTGATCATCATGGAACTGGACCTTGCCGGCCGCATCGAGCGGCATTCAGGCAACCGTGTCTCGCTTCTTGTCCCCGCCCCGTGACGGCTGCTGGCCGCGCATGGCATCGCTGGCCTCGATATAGGCCATCTCGATCAGGTAGGTCAGAAGGTCGCAACGCTCGGCCTCGGCCATCGTCCGCAATTGACCGAGCATCGACTGAATATAGCCAAGTCTGTCGGCACGCGTTTCGCGATGATTGTCTGGCACTGAATGCTCCTGGCGCGACGCGGAAAGAAAAAAGCGGCTTGGCGCGAAGATAGATCACCATAAGTTGCAAAACAAGCGATACTCCGGAAATTATACTCGTAAAGCGTGTATTTTCCCGCACGCCGACAGGCCGTCGGGAGATACAAAACGCCGCGTCCGCCCTTGACCCGGCGCCTTCATGCCGCCATGTCCATGCCCGCCGCGCCCTGCGCGCTGGCCTTTTTCCGGAATGGATCATCCATGGAAGTCGTCGTCGTCGAATCGCCCGCCAAGGCGAAAACCATCAACAAATATCTGGGGTCCGGCTACAAGGTGCTGGCCTCGTTCGGCCATGTGCGCGACCTGCCGGCCAAGGACGGTTCGGTCAAGCCCGACGAAGACTTCGCCATGTCATGGCAGGTCGACACGGCGTCCAACAAGCGGCTCAACGAGATCGCCGCCGCCGTTAAGTCGGCCGACGGCCTTATTCTCGCGACCGACCCCGACCGCGAGGGCGAGGCGATCTCCTGGCACGTGCTGGAAGTGCTCAACAAGAAAAAGGCGATCAAGGACAAGCCGGTCAAGCGGGTCGTCTTCAACGCGATCACCAAGGCGGCGGTGCTCGATGCGATTGCCAACCCGCGCGAGATCGACGGGCCGCTGGTCGACGCATATCTGGCGCGGCGCGCGCTCGACTATCTTGTCGGCTTCACGCTCTCTCCCGTCCTTTGGCGGAAGCTGCCCGGTGCACGCTCCGCCGGGCGGGTGCAGTCGGTGGCGCTGCGTCTTGTCTGCGACCGGGAAACCGAGATCGAACAGTTCAAGCCCGAGGAATACTGGTCGATCCTGGCCAATCTCAAGACGGCGGCCGATGCGCCGTTCGTTGCCCGCCTGACCGGGTTCGACGGCGAAAAGCTGACCAAGATGGGCGTGCGCGACGGCGAAACGGCGAACACCATAAAGGCCATGCTCGAGGCATCGGCCTTCTCGGTCACATCGGTCGAGGCCAAGCCCGTCCGCCGCAACCCGCCGCCGCCCTTCACCACCTCGACGCTGCAGCAGGCAGCCTCGGCAAAGCTCGGCTTTGCGCCGGCGCGAACCATGCAGATCGCCCAGAAACTCTATGAGGGCGTCGATTTGGGCAGCGAAACGGCGGGCCTGATCACCTATATGCGGACCGACGGCGTGCAGATGGCGCCAGAAGCCATCGATGGCGCCCGCGCGGCGATCGGCAGCCGGTTCGGCGGCGAATTCGTGCCCGACAAGCCCCGGCACTATTCCTCCAAGGCAAAGAACGCGCAGGAAGCACACGAGGCAGTGCGGCCGACCGATTTCGACCGCGCGCCGGACGACATTCGCAGCACGCTGACGGACGAGCAGTTCAAGCTTTACGATCTGATCTGGAAGCGCGGCATCGCCAGCCAGATGGAGTCGGCGCGGCTGGAACGGACCACCGTCGAGATCACCGCGGCAGGCGATGGCAAGCAGGCGCAACTGCGCGCGACCGGTTCGGTGGTCCAGTTCGAGGGCTTCTTTGCCGCCTATACAGAGCACAAGGACGATTCAAAGCGCGCCGACGACGACAATGGCGACGACGACAAGCGCCTGCCCGCCATGCGGCAGGGCGAGGCTTGCGCACGCGACT
This sequence comes from Oceaniradius stylonematis, assembly GCF_003149475.2. Taxonomy (GTDB): domain Bacteria; phylum Pseudomonadota; class Alphaproteobacteria; order Rhizobiales; family Rhizobiaceae; genus Roseitalea; species Roseitalea stylonematis. Next base: position 229,903 of record NZ_QFWV02000007.1, on the reverse strand, counting down.
CGATCGAGGCGACCCAGCACTTCACCGAGCCGCCGCCGCGCTATTCGGAGGCCTCGCTGATCAAGAAGATGGAAGAGATCGGCATCGGCCGGCCGTCCACCTATTCGGCGACCGTCTCGACCCTGAAGGACCGTGATTATGTGCGGCTTGAAAAGCGCGCATTGGTGCCTGAACCCAAGGGACGGCTCGTCACGGCGTTCCTGCAGGATTTCTTCGAGCGCTATGTCGAGTTCGATTTCACCGCTTCGCTGGAAGAGAAGCTCGACCTGATCTCCGACGGCAAGCTGGCCTGGAAGGACGTGTTGCGCGATTTCTGGCGCGAGTTCTCGGCCCATGTGGATGAGACCAGGGAATTGCGCATCACGGACGTGCTCGACGCGCTCAACGAGCGGCTCGAACCGCTCGTCTTCCCGGCGCGCGAGGACGGATCGGACCCGCGCATCTGCCCCAAATGCGGGACCGGCAAACTCAGCCTGAAGCTCGGCAAGTTCGGCTCGTTCGTCGGTTGCTCAAACTATCCCGAATGCAGTTTCACGCGCCAGCTCGGCCAGGAAGGCAATGGCGATGCCGACGCGTTCGCCGACGGGCCGAAAGTGCTCGGCAAGGACCCGTTCACCGAAGAGGACATCACGCTGCGCACCGGCCGGTTCGGGCCTTACGTCCAGCGCGGCGAAGGCAAGGAGGCCAAGCGCTCCAGCCTGCCCAAGGGCTGGAAGCCCGAAGAGATCGATCATGAAAAGGCGCTGGCGCTGCTGGCTCTGCCACGCGATGTCGGCGCGCATCCCGAAACGGGCAAGATGATCTCGGCCGGCATCGGACGCTACGGCCCGTTCGTCCTGCATGACGGGACCTATGCCAACCTCGAAAGCGTCGAGGACGTCTTCACGATCGGGCTGAACCATGCCGTCACCGTGATCGCCGAAAAAGCCGCCAAGGGCGGCGGGCGCGGACGGTCGGCCCCGGCGGCTTTGAATGAACTGGGCGAACATCCGGAAGTGGGCGGGCCGATCACCGTGCATGACGGGCGCTATGGCCCTTACGTGAAGCACGGCAAGATCAATGCGACGATCCCCAAGGGCACCGATCCGATGAGCGTCGATTTGGCGAAGGCCGTCGAACTGATCGCCGCGCGCGCCGAAAAGGCGGGCAAGAAGGTGGCCGGCCCGTCGGGCGCCAAGAAGAAGACCGCGGCCAAAAAGAAGCCGGCGCCGAAGAAGAAACCCGCCGGCAAGGCCAAGACCGCCGCCTCGGCGGCTGCAGATGAGTAAACCGCCGCGCGGCGGAGGCGGCNCGCGACATTGCCCGCGCGTTCGGCCTGAAAGGCGACGCGCGCGTGGCGCTGAAACATTTGCTGCGCGAACTGGAAGAGGAAGGGCTCGTCGAAAAACGCGGCAAGCGCCTTGCGGCGCCCGGCACCCTGCCCCCGGTGATGGTGCTCGAAGTGACCGGCCGCGACGCCGATGGCGGGCTGATCGCGCGGCCGGCCGAATGGGACGAGGAACGCGGCGCGCTGCCGCTCGTGACCATCTCTGCGCCGAAAAAGGGCCGCGCGAAGATCATCCTGCCGGGCGTCGGCGACCGCGTGCTGACGCGGATCGGCGAACAGGCCGGCGACGGCAGCTATCAGGGCCGCGTCATCAAGCGCCTCGAAAGGAAGAAGGCAGCGATCCTCGGCGTCGTGCGCCGCACCGACAAGGGCGGCTACCGGATCGAGCCGACCGAGCGCAAGCAAAACGAACTGGAAATCGACAAGGCCGACCTGGGCGACGCCAGGCCCGGCGATCTGGTCGAGGTCTCGGAGACGCGCTCCGGCCGGCATGGCCTCGCCAAGGGGAAGGTGCTCGAGGTGATCGGCTCGCTGAAAAGCGAGAAGGCGGTGTCGATGATCGCCATTCATGCGCACGGCATCCCGCATATCTTCCCCGAAGAAGTGCTGGCCGAAGCCGAGGCGGCGAAACGGCCCGGGATCGAGCCGCCGCGCGAGGACTGGCGCGACGTGCCGCTGATCACGATCGACCCGGCAACGGCCAAGGATCATGACGATGCGGTGCACGGCATGCCGGACGACGATCCGTCCAATCCGGGCGGCCATATCGTCACCGTGGCCATCGCCGATGTCGCCCATTTCGTCCGGCCCGGCTCGGCGCTCGACCGGGAAGCGCAAAAGCGCGGCAACTCGGTCTATTTCCCCGACCGCGTCGTGCCGATGCTGCCCGAGCGCATCTCCAACGATCTGTGCTCATTGCGGGAGAAGGAAGACCGGCCGGCCATGGCAGTGCGCATGGTGTTCGACGCCTCGGGACACAAGAAGTCCCACTCCTTCCACCGCATCATGATGCGGAGCCACGCCAAACTCTCCTACGAACAGGCGCAGCAGGCCATCGACGGCGCGCCGGACGCCATCGCCAAACCGGTCCTGGACACGATCCTCAAACCGCTCTGGGCCGCCTATGCATGCCTGCTGAAAGGCAGGCGAAACCGCGAGCCGCTCGAACTGGACATTCCCGAACGCAAGATCCTTTTNCATGATCCAGGCCAATGTCGCGGCCGCAGAAACGGTGGAAAAGAAGAAGCAGGCGCTGGTCTTCCGCATCCATGACGCGCCTGCGCTCGCCAAGCAGGAGGCGCTGCGCGAGTTCCTCAAGACGCTGGACATCCCGCTGGCCCGCGGCGCGCAATTGCGGCCGTCCGCCTTCAACGCGATCCTGTCCCGGGTCGAGGACACGGACCATTCGCCGCTTGTGCATGGCGTGGTGCTGCGCTCGCAGAGCCAGGCCGAATATTCGCCAGACAATATCGGCCATTTCGGCCTGAACCTGAAACGCTATGCCCATTTCACCTCACCAATCCGGCGCTATGCGGACCTGATCGTGCACCGCGCGCTGATCGGGGCGTTGGGCCTTGGCGATGGCGGCGACGAACTGCCCGAAATGGAGATCGACCGGCTGCGCGAGATCGCCGGCCTTATCTCGTCGGCCGAGCGCCGCGCGGTCAGTGCGGAGCGCGACACGGTCGACCGGCTGATCGCCGAACATCTGGCCGACCGTGTCGGCGACACGTTCGATGCGCGCGTCTCCGGCATGGCGGGCGCGGGCCTCTTCGTCACCCTTGACGGGCTCGGCGCGGACGGGTTCATTCCCGCCTCGAAACTGGGCGAGGACTATTATCGCCATGACGAGGCGCTGCACGCCATGGTCGGCGAACGCAGCGGCGCCGGCTACCGGTTGGGCGATCGCGTCGAGGTGCGGCTGGCCGAAGTGCAGGCGATGGCGGGCGCGATCCGCTTTGACATGGAGAGCGAACCGCGCGATCTGGGCATGTCGATGACATCGCGCCACAAGGGACGCGGCAAGCAGATGGCGCGCAAGGCCGGCAACCGGGGCCGCAGACGCCGATAGGAGCTTCGGACACCAGATGAGCCAGACGATGGACACGCACATTTTCGGCGGCACCGGACACGAGCCGCGGCGGCCGCTGTGGCGCGCCATCGGGCGCGGCCTCAAATCCCGCTGCCCGCAATGCGGCGAGGGCGCGCTGTTTGCTTCCTATGCCAAATCCGTCGATGCGTGTTCGACCTGCGGCGAGGCCATGCATCATCATCGCGCCGACGATCTGCCCGCCTATCTGAACGTCTTCATCGTCGGCCATGTCGTCGTTGCGGGCTTTCTGATGGTCGAACGGGTCACCGACTGGCCTTCCTGGCTGCATTTTGCGGTCTGGATTCCCCTCACCCTGATCCTGGCGTTCGCGCTGATCCCGCCGATCAAGGGTGCGGTGATCGGCCTCCAATGGGCCAACCGGATGCACGGATTCGGCGGCACCGAGGACGGTGTCGCCGATCCCGACATCGATCCGGCACAGCACGGCTGAAGGCACGCATGTCCGGCCGTCCCCACCTTCGTCCGCGCAACGCCGCTTCGCTGCTTCTGGCGGACCTTTCGGATGGCGCACCGGCGTTCTTGATGGGCGAGCGATCGGGCGGACACGTCTTCATGGCGCACAACCGTGTCTTTCCGGGCGGACGGGTGGAAAAGGCCGACAGCCATTTACCCGTTCCGCCGGTCGTCCCCGATGCCGACATGGCCTGGCTTCGCAACGAACTGGGCACCGGCGCGAGCGACAGCCGCGCCACCGCCTTTGCCGCCTGCGCGATGCGCGAGACCGGGGAGGAAACCGGTCTTGTTCTTGAAAGCAGGGCCCTTTTGACGCCGCTGCGCTACATTGCGCGGGCGATCACGCCGCCCGGCCAGGTGCGCCGCTACGACACCCGCTTCTTCCTCGCCGTCGTCGACCGCGGCCAGGTGCGGTTCGAAGGAACAGACGGCGAACTGTCGGCGATCGGCTGGTACCGCGCCGACACGGATCACGGTGAACGGCTGCATGCGATCACAGCCGAAGTGATGCGCATCGCGACCGCGCGGCTGGCCGACGATCCGCCGCTCGCAACCGATCCGCCGGTGCCGTGTTACCGGGTGCGCAACGGCCGGCGCATCATCGAATATCCGGCGACCGGCTGGTTCCCCTGACCGGGACAAGCGCTTGACTTTCCGGGCCCGATGGGTCATCTGCATCGCAACGCCGGAGCGGCCCTTTGCGCGCGCCGGCTATTTTTTGTCCGACCGTACCGTACCGATCACAAGGCGCATCGACCATGGCCAAGGCCACAACCATCAAGATCAAGCTGCAATCGACAGCCGATACGGGCTTTTACTACGTGACCAAGAAGAACAGCCGCACCATGACCGAGAAGATGGTCAAGCGGAAGTACGACCCGGTCGCCAAAAAGCACGTCGAGTTCAAGGAAGCCAAGATCAAGTAAGGCGCCCGCCTTCACCGATCGGCCCTTGCGGCATCACGCGAACCGCCGGCGGCGCTGCCCCGGCGGTTTTGCTTGGGCCATGATGGAAAACCCCGTGCGCGTCAGGCGGCCTTGGCCACGACCCGGTTGCGGCCGCCGGCCTTGGCCTCGTAGAGCGCGGTGTCGGCCTTCTTGATCAGGTTCGCCGCGGTTTCGCCGGCATCGCTGTCGAGCGTCGCGACCCCGAGCGATGCCGTCACCGCGATTTCCATGCAGCCCTCGCCCAGCCCGAATGGCGTATCCGCGATGTCGAACCGCAGCCGCTCGGCGATCTCGGCGGCCATCAGCGCCGGCGTGTCCGGCATGACGATGACGAACTCCTCGCCGCCATAGCGGCACACCAGATCCATGCCGCGCACCTGGTTGCGCAGCCGGCGCGCGAACTCGCGCAGCACCTCATCGCCCCCGTCATGGCCATGGGTGTCGTTGACCGCCTTGAAATGGTCGATGTCGGTGATCAGAAGCGACAAAGCGCGGCCGCGCTTGTGCGCCCGTTCCACGAGCGTTTCCAGGTGGGTGTCAAGATAGCGGCGATTGTGCAGGCCGGTCAGACCGTCGGTGACCGCCAGTTCAATCGATTCGGCGACGTTGGACCGCAGCCCGTCATGATAGGCCTTGCGGCGCACCTGCGTCTTCAGGCGCGCGACGAACTCGTTGGGATCGACCGGCCGGACCACATAATCGTTGACGCCCAGTTCGAGCGCGCGGGCAATCAGCGTGTCGTTCTCTATATCGCTGGACAGGATGATCGGCAGGAAGCGTGTCCGGTCAAGCGAGCGAAGCTGGGAAATGACGCGCAGCGGATCGAAATCGGAAAAGTCGGCGGATATGATTGCGCAGTCGAACCGTCCTTCGGCGGCCGCCTGAACACCCGCCTTGGGGTCGTTGACATGGTGCAGCCGGGCCGCACCGCGCATGATTCCGGAAAACCGCTCGAAGACCGAGATGCGCTCGTCAATCAGCAACACCTCGGCAGGCTCGTGGCCGGCCTTGCCCTGATTGCGCAGCAGTTCCTCGATCGCGATGTCGCGCGTTGTGTGCGCGCGCAGGCGCAGCTCGTCGGTCAGCATCTTCAGGCGCACCAGGCTCTTGACGCGAGCCAGAAGCTGCATCTCGTTGACCGGCTTGGTCAGAAAATCGTCGGCGCCAGCCTGAAGGCCGCGCACCCGGTCTTCCATCTGGTCGAGCGCGGTGACCATGACGACCGGAATGTCCATCGTCGCCGGATTGGCCTTGATCCGCTGGCAGACCTCGAACCCGTCAATGCCGGGCATCATGACGTCCAGGAGGACGATGTCGATGTTCTCGCGTTCGAGCGTGTCCAGCGCCTCGGCGCCGTTCATCGCCGTCAGCACCTCGTAATACTCCATCGTCAGACGCGCGTTCAGGAGGTCCAGATTGAGCTGGTTGTCGTCGACGACGAGAATGCGTGCGGTCATGTGTCTTCCATCCCGAACGGGCGAGCGCGGTGCGCTCAAGCCTCGCCAAGATAGGACTTAATCGTTTCGATAAACTTAGGAACCGAAATCGGTTTGGACATATAGCCCTCGCACCCGCCCTGGCGGATGCGTTCCTCGTCGCCCTTCATCGCAAAGGCGGTCACCGCGATCACCGGAATGGTATGCAGGTCGTCGTCCGCCTTGAGCCATTTGGTGACCTCAAGACCCGACACTTCGGGCAACTGGATGTCCATCAGGATCAGGTCGGGCCGATGGGCGCGCGCCAGATCGAGCGCCTCCAGGCCGTTGCGCGTGCGCACGGTCTCATAGCCGCTGGCCTCGATGATATCGCGGAAGAGCTTCATATTGAGCTCATTGTCTTCTACGATCATGACGGTCTTGGCCATGTCCATCCCCATCCGGCGGTCGGGCGGTGCGAGAATCGCCTTGCGGCGCATTGTGCCCGGGCTTGTCCGCGTTTGGCTATAGCGCCAGATGATTGAAAAAGAGCGAAGGCGGCGATGAGAAAACCGCAGATGCCGGCAACCGATGAAAATGGCGCGATGAACGCCGACGCCGCGTCGGTCGCCATTGCCGCCCTGTCCTGGATTGCCGCCGACGGCGAGATGATGAGCCGGTTCTGCGCGCTGAGCGGCATCGAGCCGGTTCAGATCCGGCAAGCGGCCACCGAACCGGGCTTTCTTGCCGGCGTTCTCGACTTCCTCCTCGCCCACGAGCCGACGCTGATGCGCTTTTGCGACGATAACGGGCTGGACCCGGCCCGGGTGCAGGAAGCCGGCCTGCGGCTGTCGGGCGGCGCGGTGCCTGGTCCCGGCGATGTCCTCTGACACCATTGCGCGCCTTCGTCGGCGGCGCCTGTTCGTGCTATGTTCAAGCGATGAATGAAGCCGACGTTTCAAGCGCCTTCTGCCGCGACTGCCTGGCGCCGGCAACCGGTTCCGAGCGCCGTTGTCTGGCGTGCGGCAGTCCGCGCATGGCGCGCCATGACGAACTGTCCCGGCTGTCGATCGGCCATGTGGATTGCGACGCCTTCTATGCGGCGGTCGAAAAGCGCGACCGGCCGGAGCTGCGCGACCGGCCAGTCATCATCGGCGGCGGCAAAAGAGGAGTCGTTTCAACGGCCTGCTACATCGCCCGCATCCATGGCGTGAAGTCGGCCATGCCGATGTTCAAGGCGCTGAAAGCGTGTCCGGACGCGGTGGTGATCAAGCCGGACATGGCGAAATATGCCGCCGTCGGCCGGCAGGTGCGGGCGATGATGGAAGAGCTGACGCCGCTGGTCGAACCGCTTTCGATCGACGAGGCGTTTCTCGACCTGACGGGCACCGAACGCCTTCACAAGGACACGCCCGCACGCACGCTGGCACGCTTTGCGCGGCGTGTGGAAGACGAGATCGGCATCTCGGTGTCCGTCGGCCTGTCCTATTGCAAGTTTCTGGCCAAGGTCGCCTCGGACCTTGAAAAGCCGCGCGGCTTTTCGGTGATCGGAGAGGCCGAGGCGCTCGATTTTCTCGCCCGCCAGAAGGTGACGCTGATCTGGGGCGTCGGCAAGGCGTTCGCCGCAAAGCTGGAAAGGGACGGCATCACCCGGATCGGCCAGTTGCAGTCGATGGACGAAACCGCGCTGATGAAGCGCTATGGCGTGATGGGCCGACGGCTTTTTCATCTGTCGCGCGGCCACGATACGCGCCATGTGGAGCCGCGCGGGGGCGCCAAGTCGATCAGCCACGAGACGACGTTCAACGACGATCACGGGGATGCGGCGACGCTGGTCCCGGTGCTGCGGTCGCTGACCGAAAAGGTCTCGGCGCGCCTCAAGGCCAAGGGCCTGGCCGGCAAGACGGTGACGCTCAAGCTCAAGGACCGCGAATTCCGGTCCAAGACGCGCAACCGACAGCTTTCCGATCCGACGCAACTGGCCGACCGCATCTTCCGCGCGGCATTGCCGCTTCTGGAAAACGAGCTGGACGGCACGCAGTACCGGCTTCTGGGCGTTGGCGTCGCCGACTTCGCCCATCCCGCACTCGCCGATCCGGACGATCTGGTCGATATCGAAGCAACGCGGCGCGCAAAGGCCGAGCGGGCGATCGACGCGTTGCGCGGCAAGTTCGGCGATCGCGCCGTGGAAACCGGCTACACGTTCGGGACCGGTCATCGCGGCCGTCCGCAGCGGGACGGCTGAGCCCGTTTGCCGCCGAACCGCTCGGGCCCGTTTGCGGTTGCACCTGGATGCCGGCAGGCCGATAAGGCGGCGCATGAGCCAGGACCCCGAACCGCCCGCACCGCTGATCCTCGTCGATGCCGACGCCTGTCCGGTCAAGGACGAGGTTTATCGGGTCGCCGAGCGCTACGCGGTTGCGGTGACGATCGTTGCCAACAGCTTCATCCGCATTCCCGACGATCCGCTGATCAGCCGCGTGATCGTCTCCGACGGGTTCGACGCTGCCGACGACTGGATCGTCGAGCACGCGCACGGGCAGGCTCTGGTGATCACCGCCGACATACTCCTGGCGGAGCGATGCCTTAAGGCAGGCGCCGCCGCCCTTTCGCCCAAGGGGACGGCCTTCACGGAAAATTCGATCGGCGCGGCGGTGGCGACACGGGCGATCATGGCGGACCTGAGGGCCGGTGGCGAGCAGATCGGCGGGCCGGCGCCGTTCACCAGGGCCGACCGCTCGCGTTTCCTGCAGGTGATGGACGCCTCGCTGCGGCGGCTTCTCAAGCCGCAATAGCGCCGGCTGCCTCAGGCGGCCGGCGGCAGCCCGATTGCGGTGCGGGCGTCTGCGTCTGAGCGCAATTGAAGGTCGTCGCCGAGATAATTGTCGGCCCCCTCGCCCGCCAGCCAGCCGATGGCGCGGCCGATCCATTCGGGCGGCGCGTGCACGGACGGGTCCATCTGCGAGACCGGATTGATGCCCGATGCCTTGATGTCGACCTGCATCTGCGTCGCCACGGTTCCCGGGCTCAGCCCGACCGCCCGAATGCCCCGGTCGCGATACTCCTTGTCAACCGCCCGGGTCAGCATCAGAACCGCGGCCTTGGTCGCGCAGTAGTGGCTCCAACCCTCCATCGGACCGTAGGCGGCGCCCGACGACAGGTTGATGATGGTTCCCGAGCCGTTCTCGACCATGGCCGGCAGGACCGCGCGAACACCGTGATAGACACCCTTGAGATTGATGTCGACGGCATTGCCCCACGCTTCAGGATCGGATTCCGCAAGCCGCGCTATGGGATTGATAACACCGGCATTGTTGACCAGTACATCGACGCCGCCAAAGGTCTCGACCGTCCGCTCCACCAACGCTTCGACCGAGGCGTGACGCGCCACGTCGCAGACAAGGGCCAGCGCCGTGCCGCCATCTTCGGCGATCCCGGCCGCAACTCGTTCGATGTCGTCGGCCGTCCGCGCCGCAAGCACGACATTCATGCCCGCCTTGGCCAGTTCGCGCGCGGCGGCTTCGCCGATACCGCGCGAGGCACCGGTTACGATGGCTGTCTGACTGGCAAGCTGATCCATGTCCTGTCTCCTGTGACCATGCTTTTCTGCCACAAGGCGCCGGCTGCCGAAAGCGGTGGCGGCGCACCTGGTTCATGCATAATGTGCATGAATGGACCTTCGGAACCTGACGCTTTTCTGCGATGTGGCACGGCTCGGCAGCTTTGCGGCGGCAGCGCGGGCGCATGGCTGCGACCCGTCGGCCGTGTCGCGCGCAGTTGCCGGCCTGGAGACCGAGCTCGGCGCGCGCCTTTTCCACCGCAGCACGCGCAGCCTGGCCCTGACCGAGGCTGGCCGGCTGTTCCTGACGGCGGCACAAGATGCCATCGATGGGCTCGAGGGCGCCCGCGCCCGGCTCTCGGAAGCGGGCGATGCGGTTACGGGCACCCTGCGGCTCGGCGCGTCCGTCTCGTTCGGCCAGATCGTCCTTGTGCCGCTGCTCGCGGAGATTCGTGCGCGTTTTGCCGATCTGTCTGTTGAACTGATCCTGAGCGACGACAATGCCGATCTCGCCGCAGAGCGGATCGATCTGGCTGTTCGCCTTGCCCCGCGTGTCCAGGCAGATGTCATCTGCACCCGGCTGATGCCCACGCGCTATCATGTTGCCGCCACCCCGTCCTGGATCGCCGTCCACGGCCGGCCCGACCGCCCCGAGGCGCTCGGCGAACTTGATTGCCTGCGCCTGACGCTTTCTCCCTTCAGCGACCGCTGGCTGTTCCGGAGAGGCGCCGGCGACCCCGTCATCGAGGTGCCCCTCAAGGGCAACCTTTCCTTTTCCAACCCGCGCGCCATGGCCGATGCCATGCTGGCGGGCCTCGGCCCGGCGCTTCTGCCGGACTGGCTGGTCAGCGGGCCGCTCGCTTCGGGAGGCGCCATCGACCTGTTCGCCGACCATGAGGTGACGGCCACCAGCTTCGACACGGCGGCCTGGCTGATTTATCCGAGCCGCGCGCATCTGCCGCTCAAGACCAGGGCGATGATTGCATTCCTGCGCGAGAGGGCTGCGCGCGGCCTTCATCCGGAGCCGATGTCGAGGCGATAGGCATCCACGCCATCGCCGGTGACGCCGGCCCGTGTGAAACCGGTCTTGACCAGCACGGCAGCGGAGGCTGCGTTTTCGGAGACGACGCCCGCCTCGAGGCGCGCGTAGCCGTTTTGGGTTGCCCATCCGATGACGCCGCGAACCAGTTCGGTGGCAAAGCCGCGTTGCCAATATGCGGTGCCGAACAGATAGCCAACGATCAGCGCATCATCCTCGGACCCCGGCCTGGTCACCAACAGGCCGGCAAGCGCGCCGCCTTGGCGTTCATTCACACAGGCGACTGCGCTCGCCGCGCGCCGCGCGGCGATCCAGCCATCCATGTCTTCGGGCTTGCGTTCGATCTGCCACGCCGGCGGCAGGTAGCGGGTCACCTCGGGGGCCAGCAGGTCGATCAGTGTGGCGACGAAGCCGGGCCGTGCCCCGGCGTCATCGAGAAGCTCATCCCATGGAGACACGTCCAGCCGTTCGGTGGCGAACCGGATTGGAGGAACCATGAATGGCTCAGACAAGTTCGACGTCGACCACGCCCGGCACGGATTTGATCGCGCTGGCAACGGGCCCTGTGACCGCATACTGACCCGGCAGCTCGATCTCGACCTCACCCGCACCATCGGGCTTGATGAGGATCAGCGAAACCGGGCTCGGCCCCTTCTGGCGCAGATGGCGCGCCACCGATTTGGCGGGTTCCGCATCGCGCATGAAGACGCGCAGCACATGGGCCGCATCGGCGCCGGCCTGCTCGTCGAGCGTGCTCATCGAGGTCAGCATCAGCGAGACCGAGCCGTCCTCGCGCTCGCGCACGGTGACCGTCAGGACGAAACTCTTTCCGACCTCGGCCATGTCGCCATACTGGTCGAGCATCTCCGAGAACATCACCACCTCATACTGGCCGGTGGCGTCGGACAGGGTGACGATGCCCATCTTGTTGCCGGTGCGTGTGCGTCGAACCTGCCGGGCCGCCACCGTGCCCGCCAGCCGGCCTGCCTCGGCGCCGCGCTTGATCGCGATGGCGAAGTCGGCATGCGTTTGCACGCGCATCTTTTCGAGAATCGGCTGGTAGGCGTCCAGCGGATGGGCGGAGAAGTAAAAACCGATGGCACGCAGTTCGCGCATCAGCTTTTCGGCGTCGGACCATTGCGCATCCGTCGGTAGCGCCAGCCGTTCGGGCTGCACCGCTTCCATCGACCCGAAAATGTCGCCCTGCCCGCTCGCCGCTTCTTCGGCAACGCGCTGCGACAGGCCGATGATCCTTTCGAGCCCGGCGGAAAGTGCGGCACGATCATGGCCGAAACAATCGAGCGCGCCGGCATCGATCAGCGCCTCGAAGACGCGCTTGCCGACGATCCTGGGATCGATGCGCCGGGCGAAATCCTCAAGGCTGTCAAAACCGCCCTCGGGACGCACGGCGACGATGTGATCGACCGCCGCCTCGCCGACGCCCTTGATCGCCGCCAGCGCCCAGAAGATGCGGTTCTCGCCCACTTCAAACATCCGGTGCGAGGTCTGCACCGATGGCGGCGTGACCTCGATGCCGAGCCGCAGCGCGTCGCGCCGGAAATCGTTGAGCTTTTCGGTGTTGGCCATGTCGAAGGTCATCGACGCGGCGAGGAACTCGACCGGATAATGCGCCTTCAGATAGGCGGTCTGGTAGGCGACCATCGCGTACGCGGCCGCGTGCGACTTGTTGAAGCCGTAATCGGCGAACTTGGCCAGCAGATCGAAGATGAAGTCGGCCTGCGGCCTGGAGACGCCGCGCTCGACGGCGCCGTCGACGAAGCGCACGCGCTGCTTGTCCATCTCGACGCGGATCTTCTTGCCCATGGCACGGCGCAAAAGGTCCGCTTCACCGAGCGAATAGCCGGCCAGGACCTGGGCGATCTCCATCACCTGTTCCTGATAAACGATGACGCCTTGCGTCTCCTCGACCAGATGGTCGATCTTCTCGTGGATCGAGGCGATCTGTTCGTCGCCATGCTTGCGGGCATTGTAGGTGGGGATGTTGTCCATCGGGCCGGGCCGGTAGAGCGCGACCAGCGCGATGATGTCCTCGATGCGGTCCGGCTTCATGCCGACCAGCGCTTTGCGCATGCCCGGGCTTTCCACCTGGAAGACGCCGACCGTCTCGCCGCGCGCCATCATCTCGTAGGTGGGCCGGTCGTCGAGCGGCAGCGCCGACAGGTCGATCGTCACACCGCGCCGCGCCAGCAGCTTCACCGCCGTCTCGAGCACCGTCAGCGTCTTCAGACCGAGAAAGTCGAACTTGACCAGTCCCGCATCCTCGACCCATTTCATATTGAACTGGGTGACCGGCATGTCCGAGCGCGGATCGCGGTAGAGCGGAACGAGTTGCGACAGTGGCCGGTCGCCGATGACGATGCCCGCCGCATGGGTCGAGGCGTGCCGGTAAAGCCCTTCGAGCTTGAGCGACATGTCGAGCAACTGGCCGACGATCGGTTCGCGCTCGCGCTCTTCGGCGAACTTGGCTTCGCCCTCTATGGCCTTGGCGAGCGTCGTCGGATTGGCCGGATTGTTGGGCACGAGCTTGCACAGCCGGTCCACCTGGCCATAGGGCATCTCCAGCACGCGACCCACGTCACGCAGCACGGCGCGCGCCTGCAGCGTTCCGAACGTGATGATCTGGGCGACCTGATCGCGGCCATACTTGTCCTGGACGTAGCGGATCACCTCGTCACGCCGTTCTTGGCAGAAGTCGATGTCGAAGTCCGGCATCGACACGCGATCGGGATTGAGGAAGCGCTCGAACAGGAGCGAAAAACGCAACGGGTCGATGTCGGTGATGGTCAGCGCCCATGCAACGAGCGAACCCGCGCCCGAGCCGCGGCCCGGACCGACGGGAATGTCCCTGGCCTTGGCCCATTTGATGAAGTCGGCAACGATCAGGAAGTAGCCGGGGAACTTCATCCCCTCGATGATCGACAGTTCGTGATCGAGCCGCTTGTCATAGTCTTCGCGGGTATAGCCATCGGCCATCCCCTGATGTTCGAGGCGCGCGTTCAGGCCCTCGATCGCCTGCCGGCGCAATTCGTCCGCCTCGGCCTTTTCCGCCTCGGCGGCGGTCGCGCCGTCGAGCACGGCGGCAAAGCGCGGCAGGATCGGATCGATCTTGCGCGGGAACCAGGAACAGCGCCGCGCGATCTCGACCGTGTTGGCGGTCGCCTCGGGCAGGTCCGAAAACAGCCGGATCATGTCAGCCGCCGGCTTGAGCCAATGGTCGGGCGTCAATCGGCGTCTGTCGTCCATCGACAAGAGCGCGCCATCGGCGATGGCGATCAGCGCGTCATGGGCCTCGAAGTCCGCGCGGTTCAGAAAGAACGCCTCGTTGGTCCCAACCAGCGGCAGATGATGGCGGTAGGCCAGTTCCACCGTCCGTGCCTCAAGGGCACGGTCCCACGATCCGTGCCGCTGCAGTTCGACATAAAGCCGGTCGCCGAACAAGGTCCTCAAAGTGACGAGACGCTGTTCGGCCAGCCTGCCATGCCCGTCGGCAAGGGCGCTGCCGACGGGCCCCGACGGCCCGCCGGTCAGGCAGATGATTCCTTCGGCGCGTTGAGCCAGCCAGCCATCATGGATGCGCACGCAATCGAGATCGTCTTCGTCGAGATAGGCGCGGCTGACCAGTTCGACGAGGTTGCGGTAGCCGGTCTCGTTGGCCGCCAGCAGCACGATCGCCGCGTCGGTCGTCATGCCCTTGCCGCCCCGTCCCTGCCCGCGCTCATCGTCGCCCTCGCCATCGAACCGGATCGGCAACTGGCACCCGATGATGGGCTGGACGCCGGCTGCCGAAGCCTTCTGCGCGAATTCAAGCGCGCCGAACAGGTTGGCGGTGTCGGTGACGGCAATGGCCGGGGCGCCATTGTCTTTTGCCCAATCGATGACACGCGGCAGCTTGAGCGCGCCTTCAAGCAGCGAATAGGCCGAGTGGACGCGCAGATGAACGAAACCGGGCTCGATGAGCGATGCGCCGCCCGCTGGGTCCTGAGGTGCCAAACCGTCTTCTCCCTGCCGCTTCCGCGCGGAATCGCGCGCCTTTGCCAAGCGGACGATCCATCGTCATTTGCGGGCCGGCGAGAGTCCAGAGACGTGCGGCGAAATCCCCGATGTTCAGGCCGCTCGGCTCACAGATATCCAATCATCAGGGCGAGTGTCGCCACGAAGGAAGCGATCGAAAAGAAGGCGGCAAAATCGCGTGCAAGTTCCGGCATTATTCACTCCTATTCCCTTTATGTTCTTATCATGTTCTCTTTCTGCTCGCTTGTAAAGGGTCCATAATGGTGGCCACTGCACGGGGCAGTCCGATGGTTATCAAAGCGTGAAGGGTGCCGGGACGCTCAGGCGGCGGCGAAGGGCACCAGCCGGCCTTCGTCCATGGTGACGATCCGGTCCATCCGGCGGGCCAGCGTATGGTTGTGCGTGGCGAACAGCGCCGCCAGCCCGGACTGGCGCACCAAGGCTTCGAGTGCCTCGAACACGTAGGACGACGTCTCGGGATCGAGATTGCCCGTCGGCTCGTCGGCCAGAAGCACCAGCGGCGCATTGGCGACGGCGCGGGCGATGGCGACGCGCTGCTGCTCGCCGCCCGACAGCTCGGCGGGCCGGTGGGCGGCGCGCGGGCCGATGCGCATATAGTCGAGCAGTTCGCGCGCCCGCGTCTCCGCCTCGCGGCGGGCAAGGCCGCGAATCATTTGCGGGATCATGACGTTCTCGAGCGCCGAGAATTCCGGCAGCAAATGGTGGAACTGGTAGACATAGCCGATGTCGTTGCGGCGGCGGGCGGTGCGCTCGCGGTCGCTGAGCGAGCCGCAGGGTTGGCCGGACAGGTACACTTCGCCGCCATCGGGCCGCTCCAGCAGGCCGGCGGTGTGCAGCAGCGTCGATTTGCCGGCGCCGGACGGGGCGACCAGCGCGACCATTTCGCCGGGCTTCAGCGAAAGGTCGGCGCCGCGCAGCACTTCGAGCGTATGGCCGGCCTCTTCATAGGCGCGCTCGACGGCTTCCAGCTTCAGCACCGGATCGGCCATCATTCATACCTCAGCGCTTCGACGGGATCGAGCTTGGCGGCCCGGCGGGCCGGGATGATCGCGGCAAGGAACGACAGGGCCAGCGACAGCAAAACGACGGCCAGCGTCTCGCCGGGGTTCAAGCGGGCCGGTATCTCACTGAGGAAGCGGATCGTCGGGTCCCAGACCTCGGCGCCGGACACCCAGTTCATGAAGCGCTGAATGCCCTGAATGTTCCAGCACACGATCACGCCGAGCAGCACGCCCGCGGCGGTGCCGACGACGCCGACGCCCGTGCCGGCCATGATGAAGATGCGCAGGATCGACGACTGGCTGGCACCCATGGTGCGCAGGATGGCGATGCCCCTGCCCTTTTCCTTCACCAGCATGATCAGGCTGGAGATGATGTTGAGCGAAGCGACAAGGACGACGATCGACAGGATCAGGAACATGGCGTTGCGCTCGATCACCAGCGCCGAGAAGAACGCTGAGTTGCGCTGGCGCCAGTCGACCAGGAACATCGGCCGGTCGCCGGCCTCCTCGATCAGCGGCCGGTAGGCGTCGACCGCGTCGGGATCGTCGATGAAGATCTCGATCAGTTGGGCGACGCCTTCGGAGTTGAAATAAAGCTGGGCTTCCTCGAACGGCATGAAGATGATCGAACCGTCATATTCGCTCATGCCCATCTCGAAGATGGCCGCCACCGGATAGGACTTGACGCGCGGCGTCGTGCCGAACGGCGTCACATCGCCGTCGGGCGAAACGAGCGTGATCCGGTCGCCGGCGATCAGGCCGAGATTGCGCGCCATGCGGATGCCGATAACGACGCCCTCACCCGCCGCGAACGGCACGAGCGATCCTTCGGTCAGATTGCCGGAAATCGATTCAAGGCGCGAAAAGTCTTCGGCGCGCACGCCGCGCACCAGCGCGCCCGTGCCGGCGCCGACATTGCCCGATGCCAGCGTCTGCCCCTCGATCAGCGGCACGGCCAGCGTGACGCCATCGACGGCGGTGATGCGGGCCGCGACTGCGTCATAGTCGTCGAGCGGGCGCTCGATCGGCTGCACGATGACATGGCCGTTCAGCCCCAAGATGCGGTCGAGAAGTTCGGCGCGGAAGCCGTTCATCACCGCCATGACGATGATCAGCGCGGCGACGCCCAGCGTCACGCCGACCAACGAGATGATCGTGACGATGGAGACCGCTGCCTCCTTCTTGCGGGGCCGCAGATAGCGCCAGGCGATCATGCGCTCGAAGGCCGAGAACGGTCCGGCGGATCCGTCCGTGCGGCCGTTGCCGGCCGCTTGTGTCTCGGTCGCTTCAGGCGTTGTGGCGCGCACCGCGATCAGGCCTCCGAAACGCGGGCGATCGCGGCGTCGAGATCGAGTTCATGCTTTTCGCCGGTCGCGCGGTCCTTGAGTTCGACCACACCGGATTTGACGCCACGCGGGCCGATGACGATCTGCCATGGCAAGCCGATCAGGTCGGCGGTGGCGAATTTTGCGCCCGGTCGCTGGTCGGTATCGTCCAGGAGCGGATCGATGCCGGCATTGACCAGGGCGCCGTAGGCACGCTCCGACCAGTCGTCGCAATCGGCATCGCCAGGCTTCATGTTGATGATCACCGCGCCGAAGGGTGCGACGCTTTTCGGCCAGATGATGCCATTGTCGTCGTGCGAGGCTTCGATGATCGCACCGATCAGGCGCGAGGGCCCGATGCCATAGGAGCCCATCGAGACCGGCACATCCTTGCCGTCAGGGCCCGCGACCGTCGCGCCCAAGGGCTCGGAGTACTTTGTGCCGAAATGGAAGATGTGGCCGACTTCGATGCCGCGCGCGGAGACCTTGTCGCTCTCCGCGATGCCGGCCCATGCGGCCTCGTCATGCATCTCGTCGGTCGCCGCATAGGGCGTCGTCCACCGATCGACGATCGCCGCGATGGCGCCGTCGTCGCCGAAGTCGACATCCTCTCCGGGCACACCCATGTCCATGAACGCCTTCTGGCAGAAGACCTCCGATTCGCCGGTCTCGGCCAGGATGATGAATTCGTGGCTGAGGTCGCCGCCGATCGGACCCGTGTCGGCGCGCATCGGGATCGATTTGAGGCCGAGGCGCTCGAAGGTGCGCAGATAGGCGACGAACATGCGGTTGTAGGCCGCCTTGGCGCCCTCGTAATCGAGATCGAACGAATAGGCATCCTTCATCAGGAACTCACGGCCGCGCATGACGCCGAAGCGCGGACGCACCTCGTCGCGGAACTTCCACTGGATGTGGTAGAGGTTCAGCGGCAAATCCTTGTAGGAGCGCACGTAGGACCGGAAGATGTCGGTGACCATTTCCTCGTTGGTCGGCCCGTACAGCATGTCGCGCTCGTGCCGGTCGGTAATGCGCAGCATCTCCTGGCCGTAATCGTCATAACGCCCGCTTTCGCGCCACAGATCGGCGGGCTGGATGGTCGGCATCATGATCTCGATGGCGCCGGCGCGGTTCTGTTCCTCGCGCACGATATCGTTGATGCGCTCGAGCACCTTCTTGCCCAGCGGCAGCCACGAATAGATGCCGGCGGCCTGCTGGCGGATCATGCCGGCGCGCAGCATCAGCCGGTGCGAGATGATCTCGGCTTCCTTGGGGTTTTCCTTCAGGATCGGCAGAAAGTATCTGGAAAGGCGCATGGAGGTTCCGGCTTCAGGCAGGGCGGCATGTAAGCCGCGGAATCAGTCAAGCGTAAGGCCCGCGTGCGGACCTTCTAGACCGGGCGGTACCGAATGCAAAGGCTCAAGGGAAAGCGGCCCGAATTTGTCCGCAACGGAGGCAAAGGGCGCGATTTATGACGTTTGGATCAAAAGTTAGCCTGAATTTACGGGTGACAAGCGCCATCGCTGTTGCTAGCTTCCGGCCTCGACTGCAGGGCGGCTTGCCGCTCGTGGTCGGAAACGGGTCAAGGTCTTGGGAGGAACCGATTTTCTGGCGCTCTTGGAGCTGCCGCTTCCCCTGCGGAAGAGGACGAAAATCACCCGTTTTGAAATGGCAGGACTTCGGTCCTGCCATTTTGCTTGTGGCGGCGCGAAAACGCCCACCGGTCAATCCCGCGAACTGTAGTCCGGCACGATGCGCGGCAGATCGTCGACGCTCCAGCCCATGACGACCGTCAAAAAATAGAAGACCGCGAACACGGCGATTGCGATGGCGGTCGTCAGCAACAGCTTGAAGCCGATGCGCGGCGCGACCGGCGCGCCGGCTTCCGTGCCCGGTTCGACATGGCCGGCCTCGGCCTGCGAGCGCACGCCGATGGGCAGCACGGCAAACAGCGTCACCCACCAGATGATGAAGAAGATGGCGACCGCCGAAAGCCAGCCCATCAGCCGGACACCTCTTCCAGTTCGATCAGCGTGCCGTCGAAATCCTTGGGGTGCAGAAACAGCACCGGATTGCCGTGCGCGCCGATCTTCGGTTCTCCGTCGCCGAGCACCCGCACGCCCTGCGCCGAAAGCCGGTCGCGAGCGGCGATGATGTCGGTGACCTCATAGCACATGTGATGGATGCCGCCGGCCGGATTGCGCTCGATGAACGCGGCCACAGGCGAGCCCTCGCCCAAAGGCTCNCTCGGAGACGGTCGCTCCGAGCGTGTCGCGGTATTTGCGCACCGCTGCCGCCAGATCCGGCACGGCGATGGCCACATGGTTCAAACGTCCGATCATGGCCCTTCCCTACACCCGGTCGACCAGCACCGTCACGAGCGGCTTTTTGCCCCAGGCGTTGCGGGCGGCTGCGCGCACGGCACGGCCCACCGCGTCCTCGACAGCGTCGAGGTCCTTGCGGCGCCCGCGCGGCATGCTTTCAACCGCACCGACAACCGCCTCGAACAGGATGTCTTCGAGATCCTCGCCATGGGCGTCGGCTCGCGGCAGGCCAATGGCGACGACCTGCGGTTCGGCGGCAATTTCCTGCTTGCGGTCCAGAATGACCGAGACCGAAACATGACCGGCAAACGACAGGCGGCGCCGGTCATTGACACCAACCGCATCATCGTCGCCGATGATCTTGCCGTCCTTGAAGATCTGTCCGTGCGGCACATCGTCGATGATTTCCGGCGCGCCGGGTGCCAGCCTCACCATGTCGCCATTGCGCGCGTCCATGACGTCGGCAATGCCCTCCTCGCGCATCAGTTTGGCGTGGGCCGCCAGATGGGCCGCCTCGCCATGGACCGGGACACCGATCTTCGGCCGCGTCCATTTGTACATCTGCCGCAGTTCGTTGCGGCGCGGGTGACCCGAAACGTGCACCAGCGCGTCCGTGTCCTCGATCACCTCGATGCCCATGTCGATCAGCCGGTTCTTGGTCTCCAGGATCGCCTTCTCGTTTCCGGGGATGGTGCGCGAGGAATAGACGACCGTATCGCCGGCGGTCAGCTTCACATCGCGCATCTCGTCGCGGCCGAGCTTGGCCAGCGCCGCACGCGGCTCGCCCTGCGAGCCGGTCAGGATGATCACGACCTGGTTGCGGGGAATATGGCCGAACTCGTCCTCGCCGAGAAACGGATCGAGCCCCTCCATGTAGCCAAGGTCGGTCGCGACATCGACGACGCGCTTCATCGAACGACCCATCAGCAGCACGCGGCGTCCGGCGGTCTGCGCCGCCTCGGCGATCGACTTGATGCGGCCGACATTGGACGAAAAGGTCGTCACCGCGACGCGGCCCGAGGCGTTGGTGATGACCTCCGCGAGGCCTTCGGAGACCTGCCGCTCCGACGGCGATTCGCCTTCGCGCATCGCGTTGGTGGAATCGCAGACCAGCGCCAGCAAGCCTTCGTCGCCGAGCGCGCGGAACCGTGGCTCGTCGGTCAGCGGGCCAAGCGCCGGGTCGGTGTCGTTCTTCCAGTCGCCGGTGTGCAGCACCATGCCCGCCGGCGTCCGGATGGCGAGCGATACCGGTTCGGGGATGGAATGGGTCACGGCGATCGCCTCGATCTCGAACGGGCCGATCGTGAAGCGCTGGCCGCCATCGTAGATTTCAACCGGAATTTTCGGCGCGCCATGTTCACCCTGCGCCTTTGCCTCCAGCATGCCGGCGCCGAACGGCGTCATGTGAACAGGCATGGCGCCGTCGGGCGAGAGCTTTTCATACAGCGCGAGCAGCGCGCCGTAATGGTCCTCGTGTGCGTGGGTGATGACGATGCCGGCGAGGTTCTTGCGCTCGGCCTCGATGAAACGGATGTCCGGCAGGACCAGGTCGACGCCCGGCAGGTCAGGACCCGGAAAGGTGACGCCACAGTCGACGATCAGCCATTGCCGGCGTTCCTTCGGCCCATAGCCGTAAAGGGCGAAGTTCATGCCGATCTCGCCGACACCGCCCAGGGGTACAAATACCAATTCAGTCATGTAGTTCCTTTGCCGCCAAGCGGCGCGGGCGGCGTTTACCGCCCTGGTTGTTTGAAGAAGACATCGCCTGCGGCAAACGTTGTGGACGTGCCGTCGGGCAGGCGCAAGATCAGATATCCGTCCGCGTCGATATCCTCGAAGATGCCCTGATGGGTCGCATTGTCGAGCGTGACGGTCAGGGGTTGTCCGCGGCCCCGCGCGTGATCGAGCCAGCGCTCACGGATCGCTGTGGTGTTCCGGCCGCGATTCCAGTCATTGAGGACTTTGGCGAATGCGCCGGCCAGATGGTGAAACAACGACCGCGACGTTGCATCCGGCCGATGAGCGGTGAGATGGGTCGCCGGATAGGGCGTATCAAGGGGGTGCGCCGTAACATTGATGCCGCAGCCGATGATGACGGCGTTCGTGCCGTCCGGCGCCGACAGGCTTTCAAGCAGGATGCCACAGCATTTGGCGCCATCGATCAGGACGTCGTTCGGCCATTTCAGTTCGATGGATGGACCGCCCTCGCCCAGTTCGGCTGCTACCGCGTCACGCACGGCCAGACCCGTCACCAGTGGCAAAAAGCCGATCCGATCGACGGGAGCCGGATCGACCAGCACGAGCGAGCCGAACAGATTGCCCGGCGGCGACGACCAGGGCCGGCCACGCCGGCCGCGCCCTTGGGTCTGTTCGCCGGCGGTGAGCCACAAGCGTCCCTCGCCCGCTGACCGTTCGCGCACCAGCGCGGCAAGATCGGCGTTGGTCGAGCCGGTGGTCGCCACGTGGGCAGCGCGCCAGTCGGGCAGACCGGGGATCGGCTCGAAGACGAGCGTCTCGGACATGCGTCAGAAGAAGGTCCGCGCGGCCGCTTCGGCATAGGCGGCAATCGGCCCGCCAAAGACGATATAGGCCAGAACGAACACGCCGCTGGCGCCCATCACCAGCCGCAACTCGCCAGCGGGCGCCACGAACCGGCCCTCGGCATCGTCGAACCACATGATCTTGACGATGCGCAGATAATAGTAGGCGCCGACCACGGAGGAGAGAACGCCGATGATGGCGAGCGGCCAAAGGCCCGCTTCGACAGCGGCAAGAAAGACGTACCATTTCCCCCAGAAGCCGGCGAGCGGCGGAATGCCGGCCAGCGAGAACATCAGCGCGGTCAGGATGGCGGCCATCAGCGGGTTGTTGGACGCATAGCCGGCCAGATCGCTGATCTGCTCGACATTGCCTTCGTCCTTGCGCCGCATGGCCAGGATGAAGGCGAACGTGCCGAGCGTCATCGCGAGATAGATCGCCATATAGAGCATGACGCCCTGAACGCCGGCCACGGTGCCGGCGGCAAGTCCGACAAGCGCGTAGCCCATATGGCCGATCGACGAATAGGCCATCAGGCGCTTGATGTTGCGCTGGCCGATCGCGGCGAATGCGCCGAGCACCATCGAGGCAATCGAGATGAAGACGATGATCTGCTGCCAGTCCGCTGTCACGGGCTGGAAAGCGTCCATGACGACGCGCACGAGCATCGCCATGGCGGCCATCTTGGGGGCCGCCGCGAAGAAAGCGGTCACCGGCGTCGGCGCGCCTTCATAGACGTCGGGCGTCCACATGTGGAACGGCACGGCGGAGATCTTGAAGGCCAGCCCGGTCAGCAGGAAGACAAGGCCGAACAGAACGCCAATCGAACGCTCTCCGCCGGTGACGGCAGCGGCGATCTCGTCAAAACCGATATGGCCGGTGAAGCCGTAGATGAGCGAGATGCCGTACAGCATCATGCCGGAGGAAAGCGCGCCGAGGACGAAGTATTTCAGGCCCGCTTCGGTCGACCGGGCGCTGTCGCGGTTGATGGCGGCAATCACGTAAAGCGCCAGCGACTGCAGTTCGAGCGCCATGTAGAGCGACAGGAGATTGTCCGCCGACACCATCAGCATCATGCCGAGCGTCGACAGCGCGATCAGGATCGGGAACTCGAACCGGTCGAACTTCTCCTCGCGGGCAAAGCCCACCGACATGACCAGCGCCACGATCGAGCCGATCAGCACCAGCATCTTCATGAAGAAGGTGAAGGCGTCGTGCACGTAGGCGCCGCCGAAGGCCGGGCCCATGGGCGCGAAGAACACCATCCAGCCGAGCGCGGCGACCAGCAGCGCGACGGTCAGCGAAGTGACGATCGCGTTGGCGCTTTCCTTGCGGACGAAAACGCCGACCATCAGAAGCGCCATCGCGCCGATGGCGATGAGCAGTTCCGGCGCGGCGATCACAAGGCTTTGTGCGAGTTCTTGTGCGGTCATCGGGAGCGGTCCGTTCAGTTCATCTGCGCGGCGACATCGCCGGCCGCGGCTGCCGCCTGGAGCGCCGCATTGTAATCGACAAGAAGGGCCTCGACCGACGGTCCGATCACGTCAAGGACGGGCGCGGGATAGACGCCGAAGAAGATGGTCAGGACGACGAGCGGATAGAGCAGCACCTTTTCGCGCGTCGTCAGGTCGAGCAGCGATTTGAGCGTTTCCTTTTCCAGCGCACCGAAGATGACGCGGCGATAGAGCCACAGCGCATAGCCGGCCGACAGGATCACGCCGGTGGCCGCAAAGACCGCGAACCATGTATTGACCCGGAACAGGCCCATCAGGGTGAGGAATTCGCCGACAAAGCCGGACGTTCCCGGCAGGCCGACATTGGCCATGGTGAAGACCATGAAGGTGACCGCGTAGGCCGGCATGTTGTGCACCAGCCCGCCGTAGGCGGCGATTTCGCGCGTGTGCAGCCGGTCGTAGACGATGCCGACGCACAGGAATAGCGCGCCGGAGACAAGGCCGTGCGACAGCATCTGGAAGATCGCGCCTTCGACGCCCTGCACATTGGCGGCGAAGATGCCCATTGTGACAAAGCCCATATGAGCGACCGACGAATAGGCGATCAGCTTCTTCATGTCCTGCTGCATCATCGCGACCAGCGAGGTGTAGATGATGGCGATGACCGAAAGAGCGAAGACAAGCCAGGCCAGATCGGCCGAGGCGAGCGGGAACATGGCGAGCGAGAAGCGGATGAAGCCGTAGCCGCCGAGCTTCAGAAGAACACCCGCCAGGATGACCGAGCCCGCCGTCGGCGCCTCGACGTGGGCGTCGGGCAGCCAGGTGTGCACCGGCCACATCGGCATCTTGACCGCAAAGGAGGCGAAGAAGGCCAGCCACAGCCAGAACTGCATTTGCGGCGGGAAATCGTGGGCCAGAAGCTCGGGGATCGATGTCGTGCCGGCCTCCCAGTACATCGCCATGATCGCCAGCAGCATCAGCACCGAGCCGAGCAGTGTGTAGAGGAAGAACTTGAACGAGGCGTAGACCCGCCGCTTGCCGCCCCATACGCCGATGATGATGAACATCGGGATCAGGCCGCCTTCGAAGAAGACGTAGAACAGGACGATGTCGAGCGCGCAGAAGACGCCGATCATCAGCGTTTCAAGGATCAGGAAGGCCAGCATGTAGGCCTTCACGCGGTCCTTGATCGCGTCCCAGCTCGCCAGGATGCAGATCGGCATCAGGAAGGTCGTCAGGATGACGAACAGCATGGAGATGCCGTCGACGCCCATCCGGTAGGTCAAGCCGCCGCCGAGCCATGCGGCCTCCTCGACGAACTGGAAGCCGGGATTGGACGTGTCGAATCCGGCCCAGATCAGGAGCGAGACCAGGAAGGTGAAGACCGTCGTCAGCAGCGCGACCATGCGAATGTTGCGCAGGCCAAGCTCCGTCTCGTCGGAGATGAAGAAGATGACGAGGACACCGACCAGCGGCAGGAAGGTGACGAGCGAAAGCAGCGGCATGCCGGCCATCACAGGGCTCCTCCGAGCATCATCCAGGTGATGAGCGCGGCCAGGCCGATCATCATCGCAAAGGCGTAGTGGTAGAGATATCCCGACTGCAGGCGGACCACGCGGCCGGTCACATCGGTGACGCGTTTGGCGACGCCGTTGGGTCCGAAACCGTCGATCAGCCAGCCATCGCCGCGCTTCCAAAGGAAGGTGCCCAGGCGCTTGGCCGGATTGACAAACAGGAAGTCGTAGAGTTCGTCAAAGTACCATTTGTTGAGCAGGAACTGGTAAAGGCCGCGATGCTGGCGGGCCAGAGCCGCCGGCGTTTCGGGCGAGCGGATATACATGTACCAGGCCGTGACGAGGCCGATCAGCATGGCCACCGCCGGGCTGGCCTTCACCCAGAACGCCACCTCGTGGAACTCTTCGAGAATGTGATTGTCCGGACCGGCGAACAAAGCGGTGCGGAAGAAGTCGTTGTACCAGCCCTCATGATGGCCGTGGCCGACAAAGGCCGAATAGAAGAAAAAGCCCGACAGCAGCGCGCCGACGGCGAGGATGTAGAGCGGCACCAGCATCACCGGCGGCGATTCATGGACATGGTGCATGACATCGGCGGTGGCGCGCGGCTTGCCGTGGAAGGTCATGAAGATCAGCCGCCACGAGTAGAACGAGGTCATGACCGCAGCAATCAGCAGCATGCCGAAGGCAAAGCCCGCCGCCGCGTTGTGGCCGACAAACGCGCTCTCGATGATGGCGTCCTTCGAAAAGAAGCCCGCGGTGCCGATGTAGGTGCCCGGAATGCCGACGCCGGTCAGCGCGATCGTGCCGATGATCATCATCCAGTAGGTCATCGGGATGTGCTTCCGAAGGCCACCCATCTTGCGCATGTCCTGCTCGTCGGACACCGCATGGATCACCGAGCCGGCACCCAGGAACAGGAGCGCCTTGAAGAAGGCGTGGGTGAACAGGTGGAACATCGCCGCGCCATAGGCGCCGACGCCCAGCGCGACGAACATGTAGCCAAGCTGCGAACAGGTCGAATAGGCGATGACGCGCTTGATGTCGTTCTGAACGAGACCGACGGTTGCCGCAAAGAAGGCCGTGATCGCGCCGACGATGGTGACGACGGTCAGCGCGTCGGGCGAGAATTCGAAGATCGGCGACAGGCGTGCGACCATGAAGACGCCGGCCGTGACCATCGTGGCGGCATGGATCAGCGCGGAGACGGGCGTCGGGCCCTCCATCGCGTCGGGCAGCCAGGTGTGCAGCATGAACTGGGCGGACTTGCCCATCGCGCCCAGGAACAGGAGCAGGCAGACCACGGTCAGCGCCTCGCCGGCGGTCAGGTCCATCCACAGGAAGCGGAACAGCACTTCGCGGGCGGCTTCGGACGCCTCGCCATCGACGGACGCGAAGGCGGCGGCATTGGCAAAGATCGTGTCAAGATTGACCGAGCCGAACAACACGAAAACGCCGAAGATGCCCAGGATGAAGCCGAAGTCCCCCACCCTGTTGACGATGAAGGCCTTCATGGCCGCGTTGTTGGCGGATGCCTTCTTGTACCAGAAGCCGATCAGCAGATAGGAGGCGAGACCGACGCCCTCCCAGCCGAAGAACATCTGGACCAGATTGTCGGCCGTCACCAGCATCAGCATGGCGAAGGTGAACAGCGACAGATAGGCGAAGAAGCGCGGCCGGTGCGGATCGTCGTGCATGTAGCCGATCGAATAGATGTGCACCAGCGACGAGACCGTGTTGACGACGACCAGCATGACGACCGTCAGCGTGTCGATGCGGAAGGCCCAGTTGACGTCCAGATTGCCCGACCCGATGAAACGCATCACCTGAACGGTGCGCGGCTCGGCCTCCGAAAAGCCGACCGTGATCAGCGCAATCCAGGACAGGATCGCGGCAATCACCAGGAAGCCGGAGGTGATGTATTCGCAGGCCTTGGCGCCCAGCGCGCGGCCGCCGAAGCCGGCAATCAGCGCGCCCAGAAGCGGCAGGAAGACGATGGCGTGATACATGGGTGCGATCAGCCCTTCATCATGTTGACGTCTTCGACGGCGATCGAGCCGCGATTTCGGAAGAAGACGACCAGTATGGCGAGACCGATGGCCGCTTCGGCAGCCGCGACGGTCAGGACGAACAGCGCGAAGACCTGGCCGACCAGATCCTGCAGATGCGCCGAGAAGGCGACGAAATTGATGTTCACCGCCAGAAGGATCAGCTCGACGCTCATCAGGATGACGATGACGGACTTGCGGTTCAAAAAGATGCCGAAGATGCCGATGACGAACATCAGCGCCGAGACGGTCAGATAATGGGCAATGGTGATGGTCATGTGATCGGTCTCAAAGTCCCTTGCCGCTTTCGACGTCGACAAGCTCGACCGCCTTTTCGGGGTCGCGGGCGACCTGCTCGCCAATGTTCTGGCGCTTGATGTGCGGCCGGGGGTCGCGCAGCGTCAGCACGATGGCGCCGATCATGGCGACCAGAAGCACGAGCCCCGCGATCTGGAAGAAATAGACATAGTCCGTATAGAGGATGTCGCCGAGCGCCGCCGTGTTGGGCCGCGCTGCCGGATCGGGTGTTGGCAGGGCGGGCGTGCCAGACGGCTCGATCGCCAGAGACTGGCCGACGACGACGATCAGA
The DNA here is from genome assembly GCF_003149475.2 of Oceaniradius stylonematis. GTDB lineage: Bacteria > Pseudomonadota > Alphaproteobacteria > Rhizobiales > Rhizobiaceae > Roseitalea > Roseitalea stylonematis. Next base: position 202,207 of record NZ_QFWV02000007.1, on the reverse strand, counting down.
AGCTGGGCTGCGATGACGACGCCGACCAGAACGCCGATGGGCGCATATTCGGCGATGCCCTTCCTGAACGTCACGCGGTTCACTTCCAGCATCATGACGACGAACAGGAAGAGGACCGCGACCGCGCCGACATAGACGGCCAGAAGGATCATGCCGAGGAACTCGGCACCGGTCAGCACGAACAGCGCAGACGCGTTGAAAAAGGTGAGGATCAGATAGAGCACCGAATGCACGGGATTGCGCGCCACCACCACCATGACGGAGCTGGCGACTGCAATGAATGCAAACATGTAAAAGAACGCCGCTGCGATGCCGGTCAACAGCATGTGTTCCCCCGATCGATGGTCTGCCGGCTGCCCTCTAGCAGTCCCGGCCTATCGGGACCAGACGCATTTGGTTGAACGCGTCGGCCCTGTTGTTGTCGTTGTGCCGGCCGGCTAGCGGTAGGGAGCGTCGAGCGCCATGTTGCGGGCGATCTCGCGTTCCCACCGGTCCCCGTTGGCCAGCAGTTTGTCCTTGTCGTAATAGAGTTCCTCACGGGTTTCCGTGGCGAACTCGAAATTGGGTCCCTCGACGATGGCGTCGACGGGGCAGGCTTCCTGGCAGAAGCCGCAATAGATGCATTTGACCATGTCGATGTCGTAGCGCACCGTGCGCCGCGTGCCGTCATTGCGGCGCGGTCCGGCTTCGATCGTGATGGCCTGCGCCGGGCAGATCGCCTCGCACAGTTTGCAGGCGATGCAGCGCTCTTCGCCATTGGGATAGCGGCGCAGCGCATGTTCGCCACGGAAGCGCGGGCTCAGCTTGCCCTTCTCGTGCGGGTAGTTGATCGTCGCCTTGGGCGCCACGAACCGGCGCATCGCCAGGAAGAAGGCGCTGACGAATTCGGCCAGAAGCAGCGACTTGGCGGCTTGTGCGAATGTGCTCATCTGCTCTCTTCCCTTCTTATGCCCAGCCCGTCAGCTTCAGGAAGGCGGCGGTGGCCACCACCATGAACAGCGAGATCGGCAGGAACACCTTCCAGCCAAGACGCATGAGCTGGTCGTAGCGGTAACGCGGCACGATCGTCTTGACCATGGCGAACATGAAGAACACCAGGCACAGCTTGAACATGAACCAGAAGACGCCCGGCAGCCATGTGAACGGCGCGAAATCGAACGGCGGCAGCCATCCGCCCATGAACAGGATCACCGTCAGCGCGCACATCAGAAGGATGGCGATGTATTCGCCGAGCATGAAAAGCATGTAGGGCGTCGAGGAGTACTCGATCATGTGGCCGGCGACGAGTTCGGATTCGGCCTCGACAAGATCGAACGGCGGACGGTTCGTCTCGGCCAGCGCCGAGATGAAGAAGATGACAAACATCGGGAACAGGCCCAGCCAGTGCCAGTCCAGCAAGGTGTTGGGCAGGCCGAGACGTGTGCCAAGTCCATCCTGCTGCGACAGGACGATGTCGGTCATGTTGAGCGAACCGACCAGCAGCAGAACGGTGACGATGACGAATCCGATGGAGACTTCATAGGACACCATTTGCGCGGCCGAGCGCAGGGCGCCGAGGAAAGGATATTTTGAGTTCGAAGCCCAGCCGGCCATGATCACGCCGTAGACCTCGAGCGCCGAGACGGCGAAGACGAACAGGATACCGACATTGATGTTGGCAACCGCCCAGCCCTGCTGAACCGGGATCACCGCCCATGCGGCGAGCGCCAGAACCGCGGAGACCAGGGGCGCGAGCAGGAAGATGCCCTTGTTGGCGCCCGACGGGATGATCGGTTCCTTGATCACGAACTTCAGAAGATCGGCAAACGACTGCAGAAGGCCGAACGGGCCGACCACGTTGGGGCCGCGGCGCGACATCACGGCCGCCCAGATCTTCCGGTCGGCATAGAGGATGAAGGCGGTGAAAACGAGCAGCACCACCAGCAGCGCCAGCGAATGGACAAGGATCAGGATGCCGGGAAGCACGTAGGTCTCAAACATGGCCGGTGGTCCGTTCCATCATGGCTGTCACACCGCTCATTCCGCAGCTTCCGCAAAACCCTTGCGCGCCAGTGAGGAGCATTCGGCCATGACTGCCGATGCGCGCGCTATCGGGTTGGTCAGATAGAAGTCTTTGACCGGCGATGCAAACGCCGATTTGCCAAGGCGCCCACCCTTTTTGGCCAAGGCCTGAACATCGGACGCAAGGCCCGGTTCGATGGCGCCGACATCGGCGAAATGCGGGTGCGCCTCGAAAAGCTTGGCGCGCAGCTGGCCAAGCGAATCGAACGGCAGCCTGTGGCCAAGCACATCGGACAGGGCGCGCAGGATTGCCCAGTCCTCGCGCGCGTCGCCCGGCGCGAACCCGGCGCGGTTGGTGGCCTGCACGCGGCCTTCCGTGTTCACATAGATGGCCGATTTTTCCGTGTAGGCGGCAGCCGGCAGGATGATGTCGGCATGGTGTGCGCCGACGTCGCCGTGGGTGCCGATGTAGATGGTGGTCGCGCCGTCTTTGCGTTTGCGCAGATCGAGTTCGTCCGCGCCGAGCAGGAACAGGACATCGGTGTCGGTGACCATCCTGGCCGCGTCGAGCCCGCCCTCGCCCGGTACGAAGCCCAGATCGAGCCCGCCGACACGTGCCGCCGCCGTGTGCAACACCGAAAAGCCGTTCCAGTCTTCGGAAACGGCGCCGACCTGATCGGCCAGCCTGGCCGCCAGTCCGAGTATGGCAGCGCCATCGCCGCGCGCGATCGCGCCCTGCCCGACGATGATCAGCGGGCGTTTGGCCTTTTTCAGCCTGGAGGCGAATTTGTGGTTGCCGTCGGCCAGATCCTTGAGCGTTTCGGGACCCGCGCCCAGCGATTCATGGTCGTAACGCAAGTCGCCCATGTCGCCGATTACGCCGATCGGCAGCGGTGCGGCACGCCACGCCTTGCGGATGCGGGCGTTGAGCACCGACGCTTCAAATCGCGGATTGGCGCCGACGATCAGGATCGCGTCGGCATCCTCGATGCCGTCGATGGTCGCGTTGAAGATGTAGGAGGCGCGGCCGCGCGCCGGATCGAGTGCGGCACCGTCCTGGCGGCAATCGATGTTGGCCGAACCAAGGCTCTCCATCAGCGTCTTGAGCGCGAACATCTCCTCGACACCGGCCAGATCGCCGGCGATGGCGCCGACCGCTTCGCCGGACTTGCCGTCAAGCGCCGTCTTGACCGCGCCGAACGCCTCGCTCCACGAGGCCGGCTTGAGCTTGCCGTCAGTGCCGCGCACATAAGGACGGTCGAGACGCTGGGTGCGCAGCCCGTCCCAGATGAAGCGCGTCTTGTCGGAGATCCACTCCTCGTTCACCGCTTCGTTGACGCGCGGCATGATGCGCTTGACTTCCTTGCCGCGCGTATCGACGCGGATGGCCGAGCCGACCGCGTCCATGACGTCGACCGACTCGGTCTTGGTCAGTTCCCACGGACGGGCCTGGAAGGCGTAGGGGCGCGATGTGAGCGCGCCGACCGGGCACAGATCGATCACATTGCCCTGCAATTCGCTCGTCATGGCCTGTTCGAGATAGGTGGTGATCTCGGCATCCTCGCCACGGCCGATCAGGCCCAGTTCGGAAATGCCGGCGACTTCGGTCGTGAAGCGGACACAGCGCGTGCAGTGGATGCAGCGCGTCATGATCGTCTTGACGAGCGGGCCGATATATTTGTCCTCGACGGCGCGCTTGTTCTCCTGGAAGCGCGAGGAATCGATGCCATAGGCCATCGCCTGATCCTGCAGATCGCACTCGCCGCCCTGGTCGCAGATCGGGCAGTCGAGCGGATGGTTGATCAGCAGGAACTCCATCACGCCTTCGCGGGCCTTCTTGACCATCGGTGTGTTGGTGAACACCTCCGGCGGCTGGCCTTCGGGTCCGGGGCGCAGGTCGCGAACGCCCATGGCGCACGACGCGGCAGGCTTGGGCGGACCGCCTTTCACCTCGACCAGGCACATGCGGCAATTGCCGGCGATCGACAGGCGCTCATGATAGCAAAAGCGCGGAATCTCGGCGCCCGCCTCCTCGCACGCCTGCAACAGCGTGTAGTGGTCCGGGACCTCGATTTCCTTGCCGTCAACCTTGATCAGGGCCATGGAAGCTTTCCGTCATATCCGTCGTTTGTCTCACGCGCAGCGCTGGTCTTGCCACAGCTTGCCGTGCGGCAGATGCGCCCAGTCGAACGCATGGTCCGTATTGCCGTGCCGGGCCAAATGGTCAAGCCGTTCGCGCGCCTCCAGAGGCGAAGGTCGATGCCCATCCTCCACCCACCACATGGCAAAATGGTGTGATGCGATCGCATCAAACCATTCGGCCTTGCGGCGATAGACCTGCTTGTGGACGGTGTTCCACACATAGTGTTCGAGGTCGGCCGGCGTTTGCCAGACGCTCAGGTTCAGGATGACGTGTGGATTGCCGAACAGGCGTCTGCCGAGCGCGGCAAGATCGGCGCCCTGGAAGCGCCAGACGAAACCGGGCGACCGGTCGGCAACCGCGTTGACCGCATCAAGGCGTTGCACGAAGCCGGCCATGGCCGGATCGTCGAGCGGATGCTTCGCGCGGGCAATGTTGGCCTCGGCCAGAAGCACGAGCCTTCCTCCGTGTCCTGCCGGCCTTCTGTCGCGGGCCGGTCAATGGGCCGGCCCGGACGCCTGGGCGCCCGGGCCGATGGGTCCGTCTCAGCGCGGCTCCTTGCCGAACTTTTTGACATATTCGTCGCGGCCGCCCTTGGCGAGCGCGGCAGCCTGCGCGATCCAGTCGTCACGTTCGATACGGCCCTTGAACTGCAGATAGTCATCCACCCAGGCGACTTCGTTGGCGGTCCACTCGGCGATCTGCCCGAAGGTCCAGATGCCAAGGCCGTTGAGCACCGATTCAAGCTTGGGGCCGACGCCGGCAATCATCTTCAGGTCGTCCGGTTTGGCCGGCTTTTCCGCCTTGGAGGGCTGCTTGAAGTCCTCGGGCATGATGTCAGCCGCCGATGCGGGTCCGCCCGGGCGTGCGGGCACGGACGCCACCGGCTCGGCGGACGGCACCAGCCGGACGACCGATGTCTCGGCAGCCTTGGCCTCGGCGGTGCCGTTGGCTTTCTTGGCGGACGCCTTGGGCGCGGCCGCGGGCGCCGGCGCGGCGGCCTTCACCTTGGGTGCCTTGACCGGCTTGGGGGCGGCCGTTGCGTCGGCCTTCACGCCGGACTTGGGCGCGGCTTTGGCGGCCGGTTTCGCCTTGGCGGCAACCGCCGTCTTGACGGCCGTCTCGGCCTTGCGCTTCGGCGCCGGCGTGGCCGCGGTCTTGGCAGCCGGCGCCTTGGCTTCGGCGGTTGCTTCACCCGTGCCGAAGGCCCATTCGAATTTCAGCGGGTTGACGCCGTCGAGCGCCGGCGGCGCGAAGGGCGAGATGTCGCGCGTTGCCTTCTGCATCCGCACGGCATTGTCCATCATGCCGGTCATTGCGCCGAACATGGTGCCCATCATCTGGCTGGTCGCGCCCATCGAGACGGCCGCACCCGCCGCCATGGCCGCCATCGGGTGGGTGGCCAGATTGGGCATGCCTTCAAAGCCGGGGACGGCCTTCATCATCGTTTCGATGTTGGCTTCGATCGCGTCAGCGTCCGCCATCATCGGCGAGAACGGCATGGGCGGAAGCTTGGGCATATTGGGCACACCCATACCTTTCATGAAGCTCTCGGTGGTCTTCTGCAGCGGCTCCATGCCCGGCATCAGCGCCAGAAACGGGTTTTCCTTCGCCTGCGGGCTGATCATGTTCTCTGCGAACGGAAACATCGACATCGGTTTTCTCCTCAAAGTCGCTTGCGTCCGCCGTTCCGTGGTGTTTCCTCTTGCCGCGTCGCCGCAAAAGCGCCGCACGGCCGGACCGGTTCCGGTCTCATTGTCGTCTTCTATGCTGAAACACGCGGCCCTGTCAGCACGACATTAGGCGCGTGTCCGGCCTCATTTGTTGCATTGCAGCATAAATCGCGGAAAAAAGCTACTCCGCCGCCTCCAGAACCGGTCTGGTCTGGTGCGAATTGTGGGAAAACTCGTCGATCCGCCGCTCGATCTCGGGCCTGAAGTGCCGGATCAGCCCCTGAATCGGCCAGGCCGCAGCGTCACCCAGAGCGCAGATCGTGTGGCCTTCCACCTGCTTGGTGACATCCAGCAGCATGTCGATCTCGCGCTTGTGGGCGTTGCCGACCACCATGCGCTCCATCACCCGCCACATCCAGCCGGTACCCTCGCGGCAGGGCGTGCACTGGCCGCAGCTCTCGTGCTTGTAGAAGTAGGAGAGCCGCGCGATCGCTTTGACGATGTCGGTCGACTTGTCCATCACAATCACGGCCGCCGTGCCGAGACCCGATTGCAGCCCGCGAAGCGAGTCGAAATCCATCGGCGCATCGATGATCTGCTCGGCCGGGACCAGCGGCACCGACGAGCCACCGGGAATGACGGCCAGCAGATTGTCCCACCCGCCGCGAACGCCGCCGCAATGGCGGTCGATCAGTTCGCGGAACGGGATCGACATTTCCTCTTCAACCGTGCACGGCGCGTTGATGTGGCCGGAGATGCAGAACAGCTTCGTGCCGGTGTTGTTTTCCTTGCCCAGCCCGGCGAACCAGCCCGCGCCGCGGCGCAAAATGGTCGGCGCGACGGCGATCGATTCCACATTGTTGACCGTGGTTGGGCAGCCATAGAGGCCGACATTGGCCGGGAACGGCGGCTTCAGGCGCGGCTGGCCCTTCTTGCCTTCGAGGCTCTCGAGAAGCGCGGTTTCCTCACCGCAAATATAGGCGCCGGCGCCATGATGGACGTAGACGTCCATGTCCCAGCCGCACTTGTTGTTCCTGCCCAGAAGGCCGGCCTCGTAGCACTCGTCGATGGCCGCCTGCAGCGCCTCGCGCTCGCGCATGAACTCGCCGCGCACATAGATGTAGGCGACATGGGCATTCATGGCGAAACCGGCGATCACACAACCCTCGATCAGCGTGTGCGGATCGTGGCGCAGGATTTCGCGGTCCTTGCAGGTGCCGGGCTCGGATTCGTCGGCATTGACGACAAGGTAATGCGGCCGTTCGCCCACTTCCTTGGGCATGAACGACCATTTGAGCCCGGTCGGGAAACCGGCGCCGCCGCGGCCGCGCAGGCCCGAAGCCTTCATCTCGGAAATCACCCAGTCGCGGCCCTTGTCGATCAGCGCCCTGGTGCCGTCCCAGTGTCCACGGCTCATCGCGCCCTTGAGCGACTTGTCGCGCAGGCCGTAAATGTTGGTGAAAATGCGGTCCTTGTCAGCGAGCATCATGCACTCCTAGCGCGGCTTCTTGCCGAAGACCCGAACATATTCGTCTACGCCGCCCTTGGCCAAGACCTTCGCCTGTTTGACCCAGTCGTCGCGGTCGATCCGTCCCTTGAACTTCAGATAGCCGTCGACCCATTCGCGTTCGGCCTTCTTCCACTTTGCAACCTGCGCGAACGTGTAGATGCCAAGCGAATGAAGCGTGCCCTCCAGCTTGGGGCCGACGCCGGAAATCAGCTTCAGATCGTCGGGCTGCGCAGGCTTGTCGATCACGGGCGGCCGGTTCTTGTCGTCCACCCCGGTTTTACCGGCATCCGTTGTGGCGCCCTTGGTCGTTGCGGCTTTGGCCGATTTTGCCGGCGGCTTGGCGCGCCCCGAGGCGGTGGCGGCCAGCTTCATTGTCGAATTGCCGCCCTCGACTGTCTTCGCGGGCGGTTTGCTTTTGGGGCGCACCGCGCTCGCCGTCTTCGCGATTTCGGCGGTGGAGCTCACCTTGCGAGCGCCGGTCCTGGTTGCGGCACCGGACGTGCCCGCAGATTTGGACGCCTTGCCGCCTGCTTTCGCCGATGCCTTCGCGCGCTTGCCCGAGGCCGGTTTTACGTCGTCGAGAAGGCTGGTCAGGCCGGTAACCGGCGCCGCAAAGACGCGGTCGATCTGCGGGCCGGGCGTGATCGTGTCGCCCTTGCCGGCCTCGAACGCGTCGATGATCTCTTCGAGCCGTTCCGGCGTCAGGTCTTCATAGGCATCGCGCCCGATCATCACCATAGGCGCGTTCACGCAGGCGCCCTGGCACTCGACCTCTTCCCAGGAGAGCGTGCCGTCCGCGTTGCGGTGGAACTGCCGCTCGTTGATCTTGCGCTGGCAGATCTTCATCAGATCCTCGGCGCCGCGCAGCATGCACGGCGTTGTGCCGCACACCTGGATATGGGCCCTGGTGCCGACCGGCTGCAGCATGAACTGGGTGTAGAAGGTGGCAACCTCCATCACGCGGATCAGCGGCATGTCGAGCAATTCGGCGATGTGCTCGATGGATGCCCTGGTGACCCAGCCTTCCTGATCCTGGGCGAGCATCAGCAAAGGAATCACCGCCGACTGCTGGCGGCCCTTGGGATATTTCTTGATCCAGACCTTGGCTTCGGCCGACCGCGCACGGTCGAACTTGAAGCCTTCCGGCTGGACGGTGTCTTCGGCAAGACGGCGAACGGACATTAGGCAATCCCCAAAAATGCTCTGATTTCGGGCGCGAACAGCGAGACCAAGACGCCCATCACGAACCCGACAAACCCCCAAACGCGCGACGCCAGGTTCAACAGCTGCGTGCCGAACCGCTCAAGCCAGACAAAAAGCCAGGAGATGGCGGCGCCAAAGCCGATGACGTTCTTGTGCATATCGGTTTGATCGAACATGTCGGCCTCGGCCATCGGGCGCGCATGCTTCAACGCCTGCCCCACGATGGGCAGCACGACGAAAAAGAAGGCTGCCCCGCCGACCACCAGCAGTGCGACCAATGCCGTCACCGGTCGACCTCTCCAAACACGATGTCGAGCGAACCCAGGACCGCCGAGACGTCGGCCAGCATGTGGCCGCGGCAGATGAAGTCCATGGCCTGCAGATGGGCAAAGCCCGGCGCGCGCAGCTTGCAGCGATAGGGCTTGTTGGACCCGTCGGAGACCAGATAGACGCCGAACTCGCCCTTGGGCGCCTCGACCGCCGCATAGACCTCGCCCTCGGGCACCTTGTATCCCTCGGTGTAGAGCTTGAAGTGGTGGATCAGCGCTTCCATCGAGCGCTTCATCTCGCCGCGCTTGGGCGGCACGATCTTGCCGTCGGTGTTGGAGATGGGGCCCTGCCCGTCCGCGCTCTGCAGCTTGTCCACGCACTGGCGCATGATCGAGGCAGACTGCCGCATTTCCTCCATGCGGATGAGATAACGGTCGAAACAGTCTCCGTTCTTGCCGATCGGGATCTGGAATTCCATTTCCTCGTAGCATTCGTAGGGCTGCGAGCGTCGCAAGTCCCATTTGGCGCCCGATCCGCGCACCATGACGCCGGAGAAACCCCAGGCCCACGCATCGTCCAGATCGACGACGCCGATATCGACATTGCGCTGCTTGAAGATGCGGTTTTCGGTCAGAAGCCCGTCGATTTCGTCGACAACCTTGAGGAACGGATCGATCCAGTCGCCAATGTCCTGAACCAGTTCGGGCGGCAGGTCCTGATGCACGCCGCCAGGGCGGAAATAGGCGGCATGCAGGCGCGCGCCGCAGGCCCGCTCGTAGAACATCATCAGCTTTTCGCGCTCTTCAAATCCCCAGAGCGGCGGGGTCAGTGCACCGACATCGAGCGCCTGCGTGGTGATGTTGAGGAGATGCGACAGGATCCGGCCGATCTCGGAATAGAGCACGCGGATGAGCTGGCCGCGCCGCGGCACCTCGATCTCCAGAAGCCGTTCGACGGCGAGCGCGAAAGCGTGCTCCTGGTTCATCGGCGCGACATAGTCGAGCCGGTCGAAATAGGGCACGGCCTGCAAATAAGTCTTGGCCTCGATCAGTTTTTCGGTGCCGCGATGCAAAAGGCCGATATGGGGATCGACGCGCTCGCAGACCTCGCCGTCCAGTTCCAGCACCAGGCGCAGAACGCCGTGCGCCGCCGGATGCTGCGGGCCGAAATTGATGTTGAAGTTGCGGACGTTGTGTTCGGTCACTTGCCGTCGGCCTTCTCGTCGCCGGGAAGCACATAGTCTGTGCCCTCCCAGGGGGAAAGAAAATCAAAGTCGCGGAATTCCTGTCGCAGGCTGACCGGCTCGTTGACGACGCGCTTGGCCTCGTCGTCGTAACGCACCTCGACAAAACCGGTGAGCGGGAAGTCCTTGCGCAGCGGATGGCCCTCGAAACCGTAATCGGTCAGAAGGCGCCGCAGGTCGGGATGGCCGGTGAACAGGATGCCGTAGAGATCGTAGGCCTCGCGCTCGAACCAGTTGGCGCCCGGATAAACGCCGGTCACCGACGGCACGGGCGTTTCCTCGTCGGTCATCAGCTTGACCCGAAGGCGCTGGTTCAGCGTCGGGCTCAAAAGGTGGTAGACCACGTCGAACCGCTTGTCGCGCGCCGGATAGTCGGCACCCGAAATGTCGATGAACGAGACGAACCGCGTCTGCATCGAGTCGCGCAGCCGCGTCAGCACGGCGACAATGTCCTCGATGGCAACCGTGATGGTCAGTTCGCCGTGTGCCATCGCCGGCTCGTAGCCGATCTCGCCCAACGCATCGGAAACGGCAGTCGCCAGATCATCAAGATTTTCAAGCGTGGCCATGCATGGCTTCCCTGTCGTGCCGCCGCCGAGACGCCGTCAGCGCTCGATCGTGCCGGTGCGGCGGATTTTCTTCTGCAGCATCAATATGCCGTACAGCAGCGCCTCGGCCGTGGGCGGGCACCCGGGCACATAAATGTCGACCGGCACGATGCGGTCGCAGCCGCGCACCACCGAATAGGAATAGTGGTAATAGCCGCCGCCATTGGCGCACGAGCCCATCGAGATGACGTAACGCGGCTCGGGCATCTGGTCGTAGACCTTGCGCAGCGCCGGCGCCATCTTGTTGGTCAGCGTGCCGGCGACGATCATCACGTCGGACTGGCGCGGCGAGGCACGCGGGGCGACGCCGAACCGCTCGGCATCGTAACGCGGCATCGAAGTGTGCATCATCTCGACGGCGCAGCAGGCCAGGCCGAACGTCATCCACATCAGCGAGCCGGTCCTGGCCCAGTTGATCAGTTCGTCGGTCGAGGTGACAAGAAAGCCCTTGTCGGCCAGTTCATTGTCGATCTCGCCGAAAAAGGAATCGTCCGCGCCGACCGGCCTGCCGGTTTTCGGATCGATGATGCCCTTGGGCTGCGGGGCGACGAGGGTCTGGTCGTCGTTCAATCCCATTCCAGCGCTCCTTTGCGCCATTCATAGATAAAGCCGACCGTCAGAACGCCCAGAAACACCATCATCGACCAGAAACCGAACATGCCCAGTTCGCCGAACGACACCGCCCAGGGAAACAGGAAAGCCACTTCGAGATCGAAGATGATGAACAGGATGGCGACGAGATAGAAACGCACGTCGAACTTCATGCGCGCATCGTCGAACGCGTTGAAGCCGCATTCATAGGCGGACAGTTTTTCGGGGTCCGGGCTCTGATAGGCAACGATGAACGGCGCGATCAGAAGCGCCGCGCCGATGCCGATACAGACGAGCAGAAAGATGATGATGGGCAGGTAGGAGGCGACGACGGCTTCCATGTGTGCGAACCCCGATGAACGTTTATCGGCGTCTTAGCCCGATTTCCCGCGCCGCACCATATGGCCGAAAGCCGCACGGGGCACAAGCCGAACGCCCTTTTTTGTCTTGCAGGGGCAGTTATCGGTTTGCCGAGCCGCGCGCAAGGGTGCGGACGGGTGGCCAATACCGATTTCGCGCTAGCGCTTTTTCCGCCTCGGTCTCGCCTGGCACATTGGGATATCTGCGCGCTGGCGCGCGGCCCGGCCAACGCGAAAAATGCTTTGGAAACAAACGCGTCTTGGGAGTTCGAAAAGTGGAGGCCGGATCAATAGAGACCACCGGACTTTGACAGCAAATGGCGCGAGTGACGGGGCTCGAACCCGCGACCTCCGGCGTGACAGGCCGGCACTCTAACCAACTGAGCTACACCCGCATTTGCTGGCCGCCGGCATGGCCGGCGTTCGGGTCACTTAAGTGGAAGGGCCGATGGTGTCAAGCGGTCCGGAAGGCGATTGTCGGCGGCCGCGCCGGGCGCGCGACGGCGCTTGCATGTGCGCCCCGCGCCCATTAGATCGGAACGGCGCACAAAGGTTGCGCAGGGGGCGATTAGCTCAGCTGGTAGAGCGCTTCGTTTACACCGAAGATGTCGGGAGTTCGAGTCTCTCATCGCCCACCACTATCCTGCCAAACGTCAAGCGGTCGGCGGAGTTTCAGCGACCACCCCAACGAAAAAAGCCGCCCGGTGGCCCGGACGGCTTGGTCGTTTTCGCATCGACCGGCCTGAGCCGGCGCGAGACACGTCAGCTGTTGACGGCTTCCTTGAGTGCCTTGCCGGCGGAGAACTTCGGAACGCGCTTGGCCGGAATGTCGACAGCGGCGCCGGTCATCGGGTTGCGGCCGGTCGTGGCGGCGCGCTGCTGGACGACGAAATTGCCGAATCCAAGCACGCGGACATCGCCGCCCGACGACAGGGTCTCGGTGATGGTTGCAAACACGGCATCGACGGCCGACGCTGCGTCGCCCTTGGCAAGGCCGGCCTTGTCGGCGACGGCTGCTGCGAGTTCATTCTTGTTCATGGGTGATCTCCCCTCGTTCGGAATTGTTCGGCGCGGGCGCGAATCGCTTACCCATCGTCACGATGGCGCGACACTAGCCGGAATCTGGGCGATTCCTAAGCATTTAGGCGTCAAACGATCGGCAATCGGCGGAATTCAACACAAAATCACGCGCTTGAGGTGCACAAATCAAAAAAGGCGCCGTCGAAACGGCGCCTTTCGGATTGTCTGGCAGGCCCTGTGCGGCTCAGTGGGCGACGCTTGGCGCCGAACCGGACGAGGCGGCGAGCGCGGCCGCGGCCATCTTCTCGTCCTCCTCTGTCCACTCGATCGGCTCGGGCTCGGCCGTCAAAGCGTGGCCGAGCACTTCGCCGATGTGACCGACCGGGATGATCTCCAGCACGCTTTTGACGTTGTCCGGAATGTCGGCAAGGTCCTTGGCATTGTCCTGGGGGATCAGCACCTTGGTGATACCGCCGCGCACGGCGGCCAGCAGCTTCTCCTTGAGGCCGCCGATCGGCAGCACCCTTCCCCGTAGCGTGATCTCGCCGGTCATGGCGATATCCTTGCGCACGGGGATGCCGGTCAGCACCGAGACGATCGCCGTCGCCATGGCAATGCCCGCCGACGGCCCGTCCTTGGGCGTTGCGCCCTCGGGCACGTGCACGTGGATGTCGCGCTTGTCGAAGATGGGCGGCTCGATGCCGAAGTCGATCGCCCGCGACCGGACATAGGATGCGGCGGCGGAAATCGATTCCTTCATCACATCCTTGAGGTTGCCGGTGACGGTCATCTTGCCCTTGCCGGGCATCATGACGCCCTCGATGGTCAGCAGTTCGCCGCCCACCTCGGTCCAGGCAAGCCCGGTGACGACGCCGACCTGATCCTCCTGGTCGATCTCGCCGAAGCGGAACTTCGGCACGCCCAGATAGTCGTCCAGATTGTCCTCATCGACACGGACGGTCTTGACGTCCGAGCGCAGGATTTCGGTGACGACCTTGCGGGCGAGCTTCATCAGTTCGCGCTCGAGATTACGGACGCCCGCCTCGCGGGTGTAGAGCCTGACGATCTTCCGCACGGCCGCCTCGGTCACCTCGAACTCGCCTTCCTGGAGGGCATTGTCGCGGATGGCCTTGGGCATCAGGTGCCGGTTGACGATCTCGACCTTTTCATCCTCGGTGTAGCCGGCGATGCGGATGATCTCCATCCGGTCCATCAACGGCGCGGGGATGTTGAGCGTGTTGGCCGTGGTGATGAACATCACGTTCGACAGGTCGTACTCCACCTCCAGATAGTGGTCCATGAAGGTGTTGTTCTGTTCCGGATCGAGCACCTCGAGCAGCGCCGAGGACGGATCGCCGCGGAAATCCATGCCCATCTTGTCGATCTCGTCGAGCAGGAAGAGCGGGTTGGACTTCTTGGCCTTCTTCATCGACTGGATGATCTTGCCGGGCATCGAGCCGATATAGGTCCTCCGGTGACCGCGGATTTCCGCTTCGTCACGCACGCCGCCAAGCGCCATGCGCACATATTCGCGGCCGGTCGCCTTGGCGATCGACTTGGCGAGCGAGGTCTTGCCCACGCCGGGCGGTCCGACGAGGCACAGGATCGGCCCCTTGAGCTTCTTCTGGCGCTTTTGCACGGCGAGATATTCGACGATCCGTTCCTTGACCTTTTCGAGGCCGTAATGGTCGGTGTCGAGCACCTCTTCGGCCAGCTCCAGATCGTACTTGATCTTGGACTTCTTGGCCCAGGGAATGGAGAGCATCCAGTCCAGATAGTTGCGCACGACGGTGGCCTCGGCCGACATCGGGCTCATCTGCTTGAGCTTCTTGAACTCCGCCTCGGTCTTTTCGCGCGCTTCCTTGGAGAGCTTGGTCTTTTCGATGCGCTCTTCGAGTTCGGCCAGTTCGCCCTGACCGTCCTCGCCGTCGCCCAGCTCCTTCTGGATCGCCTTCATCTGCTCGTTGAGATAGTATTCGCGCTGGGTCTTCTCCATCTGCCGCTTGACGCGGCTGCGGATGCGCTTTTCCACCTGAAGGACGGAAATTTCCGCCTCCATGTGGCCGAGCGCCTTTTCCAGCCGCTCCTTGACGGGCAACGTTTCGAGAAGCTCCTGCTTGTCGCCGATCTTGACGGCGAGATGCGAAGCGACCGTATCGGCCAGCTTGGCATGATCGTCGATCTGGCCGACCGCACCGACCACGTCGGGCGAAATCTTCTTGTTGAGCTTCACATAGTCTTCGAACTGGCCCACCACCGAACGGGCGAGAGCGGCGACTTCGACCTCGTCCTCATCGGGTACATCGACCGCGACGGCCTGCGCTTCCATATAGTCTTTGCGGTCGGAGAACCGCTCGATGGCGACGCGCTCTACACCCTCGACAAGCACCTTGACCGTGTTGTCGGGCAGCTTGAGAAGCTGCAGCACGTTGGCGAGCGTGCCGGTCGTATAGATCGCATCGGTGGACGGATCGTCGTCGGCCGCATCCATCTGGGTGGCGAGAAGGATCTGCCGATCGTTCTCCATCACCTCTTCAAGCGCACGGATCGATTTGTCCCGCCCGACAAAGAGCGGCACGATCATGTGCGGGAAAACGACGATATCGCGCAGCGGAAGAACGGCATAAAGCCCGTCCGGTCCACCCGCCATCACCGTTTCGTTTGCATCTGTCATGCGTTTCGTCCTTTCAAGGCTTTTGGCCGATATCGGCCATTTGCCGGATTGGCCGCCGTACCGAAGTCCCGGCGGCAGGAGCGGGCATGTCATGCCCTGGTGGTTAACTGGCGCCGGAAGACCGTCATTTCAACCATTGCGGCCGGGCCCTGATGTCCACCTTCGCGCCGAACGCAGATTCGCACAATCGCGACAATGGTGCCGCGACGGCGAAACCCAAAGATGATTCACTCATGCACTGGCCGGTGGCCCCGGCAGCCGGGCTAAAACGTCACGCGCTCTCGGCGGTGGCCTCGGCCTCGTCTTCCTTGTCGGAATAGATGTAGAGCGGCCGCGCGCCGCCGGTGACGACCTCGTCCGAAATCACGACTTCGCGAACGCCTTCCAGCGCCGGAAGCTCAAACATGGTGTCGAGCAGGATCGTTTCCATGATCGAGCGCAGGCCGCGCGCGCCGGTCTTGCGCTCGATGGCGCGCCGGGCGATGGCCCGCAGGGCGTCCTCGTGGAACGTCAGTTGCACGTTTTCCATCTCGAACAGGCGCTGATACTGCTTGACGAGCGCATTCTTGGGCTCGGTCAGGATTTGCACCAGCGCTTCCTCATCGAGATCCTCAAGCGTCGCCAAGACCGGCAGGCGGCCGACAAACTCGGGGATCAGCCCGAAGCGCAACAGGTCTTCGGGCTCGACCTTGCGGAACAGTTCCCCGGTCTTGCGCTCGTCGGCGGCCTCGACGGTGGCGGCAAATCCGATCGACGTGTTGGTGCCGCGGTCGGAAATGATCTTGTCGAGGCCGGCGAAGGCGCCGCCCGAGATGAACAGGATGTTGGCGGTGTCGACCTGCAGGAACTCCTGCTGCGGATGCTTGCGTCCGCCCTGCGGCGGCACCGAGGCGACCGTGCCTTCCATGATCTTCAAAAGCGCCTGCTGGACGCCCTCGCCCGACACGTCGCGGGTGATCGAGGGATTGTCAGATTTGCGCGAAATCTTGTCGATCTCGTCGATATAGACGATGCCGCGCTGGGCGCGCTCGACATTGTAGTCGGACGCCTGGAGCAGCTTCAAAATGATGTTCTCGACATCCTCGCCGACATAGCCCGCCTCGGTCAGCGTGGTCGCGTCGGCCATCGTGAACGGCACGTCGATGATGCGCGCCAGCGTCTGGGCGAGCAGCGTCTTGCCGCAGCCGGTCGGGCCGATGAGCAGGATGTTGGACTTGGCAAGCTCCACATCCTCGTTCTTCTCGGCATGGGCGAGGCGCTTGTAGTGGTTGTGGACGGCAACCGAAAGGATGCGCTTGGCGCGCTCCTGGCCGATCACATAGTCGTCGAGGACGCCCAGGATCTCCTGCGGCGTGGGTACGCCTTCCTTGGACTTGGAGATCGAGGACTTGTTCTCCTCGCGGATGATGTCCATGCACAGTTCGACGCACTCATCGCAGATGAACACGGTCGGCCCGGCAATCAGCTTGCGGACCTCGTGCTGGCTCTTGCCGCAGAATGAGCAATAGAGCGTGTTCTTGGCGTCGCCGCCGCCACCGCTCGAGGAAACCTTGCTCATCGTCTATCCTTTCCTGCGCCGAACCTGGGCGGCCACCTGCCTGGCCGGGCCGGCGATCGCGCAATCACGGAGCACTCAGACCACGCCGGGGTCAAAACCCTTCGGCACCATATACACAAGCAGCAAAGACACAAACCCGACACCCGAATCATCAAAGGCTAAGGCTGCCTTTGTCAACAAGACCTTAACGCGCCAAGCGCTCCGGACAGGAACCCTAGCGCGTCGCGCGCCCAGAGCAATCACCAATGCGTGGCAAATGTGCCGCACCCGGCGCGCATTATCGGCTCAGTCGCCCTTGGCTTCGTTCTCCATCGCCTCGCGCGAGGTGATCACCTTGTCGATGAGCCCGAAGTCCCTGGCTTCCTCGGCGCTCATGAAATTGTCGCGCTCGAGCGCCTTTTCGATTGTCTCGTAATCCTGACCGGTGTGCTTGACATAGATTTCGTTCAGGCGGCGCTTCAGCTTCTGGGTGAATTCGGCGTGGATGAGAATGTCGGTCGCCTGACCCTGATAACCGCCGGACGGCTGGTGCACCATCACATTGGCGTTGGGCAGGCCAAAGCGCATGTCCTTGGCGCCGGCGGCAAGAAGGAACGAGCCCATCGACATGGCCTGGCCGGTGCACAGCGTGGAAATGGGCGGCTTGATGAACTGCATCGTATCGTAGATCGCCAGCCCGGCCGTAACGACGCCGCCGGGCGAATTGATGTACATGGCGATCTCTTTTTTCGGATTGTCGGCCTCGAGGAACAAAAGCTGCGCGCAGACCAGCGACGCCATGCCGTCCTCGATCGGGCCGGTGATGAAGATGATGCGCTCCTTGAGCAGGCGCGAGAAGATGTCATAGGCGCGCTCGCCACGGTTGGTCTGTTCGACGACCATGGGCACGAGATTCATCACGGTATCGATCGGGCTTGGCATGCGTCACCTTTTTCGGGGTTTTGCCGCGCAAACGCGGGCAGGACGGCGGGAATCAGTGTCAAACTGGCCATCTAGATAGGGCGGGCACCGGGCGGTTCGCAAGAGAGGCCGGCCAATTGGTTGCCCGGCGATGGAAAACGCCGCAGAACGCGGCCGGACCAAGCCATCAGGGACACGTAATCGTGAATGCCGGAACCCCACCACGCAGCGGCCCGCGCGCACGTTCGGTCGACCCGCGCAATCCGCACTTCGTGCAGGACGTCTATCGCGCCTACGGGCGCTGGCATGCCGATGGTCAGGCTTTCTTCTGGGAGGAATACGGGCATTGGTGCTTTGCCGGATATGAGACCGTCGATCGGCTCCTGCGCGACCGGCGGTTCGGCCGGCAGGTGCTGCATGTGGCCACGCGCGAGGAACTGGGCTGGCCGCCGCGCCCGGCGCATCTGGCCGATTTCGACGCCGTCGAACGGCACTCGCTCCTGGAGTTGGAGCCGCCGGCGCATACGCGGCTGAGGCGGCTGATCACCAAGGCGTTCGTCGCGCGGCAGGTGGAACGGCTACGCCCGCAGATCAACGCGCTCTGCCATGCTTTGATCGACGGGTTCGAGGCCGACGGACAGGTCGAATTGCTGTCGGCCTACGCAACGCCCATCCCGCTGACAACGATCTGCACCCTGCTGGGCGTGCCGGTGGAAGCCGGGCCGCAACTGCTCGGCTGGTCTCATGCGATCGTCAAAATGTATGTGCTCGACCCGCCGATGGGCGACCAGATCGCGGCGAACACCGCTGCTCGCGATTTCGCCGGCTTCCTGCGCGCCCGGATCGCCGAAAAGCGCGCCGATCCGGGCGACGATCTGCTTTCGGCGCTGATCGCTGCGGAAGATGACGGCGAGACGCTGTCGGTGGACGAACTGGTGTCGACGGTGATCCTGCTGCTCAATGCCGGTCATGAAGCGACCGTGCACCAGATCGGCAATGCGATGCGCTCGATCCTGGCTTCGAAGCTTGATCCACGCGGGCTCTTTGCCGATGCCGAGGCGACGGCGACAACGGTAGAGGAGTGCCTGCGCCATGACGCGCCGCTGCACATGTTCACGCGCTATGCGCTCGAAGACATGGAACTGGAAGCCGATGGCACGATGGTCGCGCTGAAGAAGGGCGACCGGATCGGCCTGCTGCTCGGCGCGGCCAACCGCGACCCGCGCCGCTTTGCCGATCCGGACAGGTTCGACCCGTATCGGACCGGTCAGGCCAATGTCACCTTCGGCGCCGGTCTTCACTTCTGCATCGGTGCGCCGCTGGCGCGGATCGAACTGCAGGAAGCGCTGTCGGTCCTGTTCGCGCGGCTGCCGGGCATCCGCTTTGCCGAGACGCCGCGCTATGCCGACGCCTACCATTTTCACGGGCTGGAGCGCGCAGTGCTTGGCTGGCGGTGATCAGCAGACCGTGACTTCGCAGATCTTGAGCGTGAATTCGGCTTCCGGCTCGGTGCGCGCCGCATCAAACTGTCGGCCGTCCCGGCATTGGGCGCGTGCCTCGAACGTTCTTCGTCCGGCGAGTTCGCCCTCACGGATGTTGACGAAATACTCGACCTGGCACTGTTGGTCTCGCGCCAACTGCTCGGAGACGGCATCGAGCCACGCCGGGTCGGTGGACTGGGCAAGCGCGGGCAGGCTTGCCGCCACCAACACGGCGGCGGAAAAAGCGATGATCTGATGGCGCATCGGCGCACTCCCGTTTTCCTGCGTCTCCTGGGTTCACAAAAGCATCCCGCCGCTCCGTCCGCCTTGCGGCAGGTCAATACGCGCAACCAAAAAGGGCCGCACATGGGCGGCCCTCTAAACAAGCGGTTCTGATGCCCGGTCAGCCGGCCTTGGCCAGCGCCTGGTCGATGTCGGCGATGATGTCATCGACATTCTCGATGCCGACCGACAGGCGCACCACATCGTTGCCCGCGCCGGCGGCGTCACGCTGCTCGTCGCTCAATTGCCGGTGGGTGGTCGAAGCCGGATGGATCACAAGCGAGCGCGTGTCGCCGATATTGGCAAGGTGCGAGAACAGTTCGAGGCCTTCGACAAACTTGACGCCCGCCTCGTAGCCGCCCTTCAGGCCGAAGGTGAAAACCGATCCGCCGCCCTTGGGCGCATATTTCTTCTGCAGATCCTTGTAGGTGTCGCCCTTCAGGCCGGCATAACGGACCCAGGCGACGGCATCGTGCTTGTTGAGGTGCTTGGCAACCTCGTGCGCATTGTCGCAATGGCGCTGCATTCTCAGCGGCAGCGTTTCGAGCCCGGTCAGGATCTGGAAAGCGTTGAACGGAGAAAGCGCCGGGCCGAAGTCGCGCAGGCCCAACACCCGGCAGGCGATGGCAAAGGCGATGTTGCCGAGCGCTTCGTGCAGCACCACGCCGCCATATTCCTCGCGCGGCGCCGACAGCATCGGATAGTTGCCCGAGGCCGACCAGTCGAACGTGCCGCCATCGACGATGATGCCGCCCATGGAGTTGCCGTGACCGCCGATGAACTTGGTCAGCGAATGGACGACGATGTCGGCGCCGTGCTCGATCGGCCGGATAAGGTATGGCGTCGCCATCGTGTTGTCGACGATCAGCGGCAGGCCGTGCTTGTGCGCCACCTTGGCAACCGCCTCGATATCGGTGATCACGCCGCCGGGGTTGGCGATGCTTTCCACGAAGACAGCGCGGGTGCGGTCGTCGATCTGCGCTTCGAGCGCGGCGACATCGTCCATGTCGGCCCAGCGGACCTGCCAGTCGAAATTCTTGAAGGCCTGGCCGAACTGATTGATCGATCCGCCGTAAAGGCGCGTCGAGGCGACGAAATTGTCGCCGGAATTCATCAGCGTGTGGAAGACCAGGAGCTGCGCGGCATGGCCCGATGCCACCGCCAGCGCCGCGGTGCCGCCCTCCAGCGCCGCGACGCGCTCTTCGAGCACCGCATTGGTCGGGTTCATGATGCGGGTGTAGATGTTGCCGAATTCCTGAAGGCCGAACAGCCGTGCCGCATGGTCGGCGCTGTCGAAGACGAACGATGTCGTCTGATAGATCGGCGTGATGCGCGCATTGGTGGTCGGATCGGGCTGCGCGCCCGCGTGAATGGCGAGCGTCTCGAAGCCCGGCGTGTGGTCTGCCATGATGAAGTGCCTCCCGGATGGTCGGTTGTCGTTGGTCCCGGGGCGTTATCGGCGAGCGGCCGGTCGAATGCAAAGAACAAATTTGCGCGTCGGAGCCATTTCGCGTTGCGCCAACGCTGGCCTGAGCCGTCTGGCGCAACGGTTTTGCGGGATCACAGGCCCAGGCGCGGCATCTCGATCGCCGGGCAGCGGTCCTGGATGACGGTCAGCCCGGCAGCCTCGGCGCGGGCCGCGGCGGCATCGTCGCGCACGCCCAACTGGCTCCAGATCACCTTGGGCAGCGGATCGAGCGCGAGCGCCGCATCGACCACAGCGCCCAGATGTTCCGACCGGCGGAACACGTCGATCATGTCGACGGGCTGCGGCAGATCGGCGAGCGTTGCGACCACCGGCGCGCCGGCGATCGTCTTGCCGGCATGACCGGGATTGACGGCGAACACCGTGAACCCCTTGCGCACCAGAAAGCCGGTCACGCCATGGCTCGGACGCGCCGGATTGGGCGACGCGCCAACGACCGCGATGGACTTGACGCTGGTCAGAACCGAACGGATCAGTTCGTCCGGATAGGCGTCATGGTTCTGTGCGTGGTTCATTGCGTATCGTTCTGCTCCGGCGCATACATGTAGCTGTATGAGAACAACAGCCTGTCAAAGCCCAGCCTCCGGTAGAGCGCCTGGGCGGGCGCGTTTTCGGCGACAACCTGCAGGGTGGCTTGCCCAGCGCCTTGCCGCCGGGCCCAGTTGATCAGCGCACCGACGGTCTGGCGAGCCAGGCCACGCCCGCGGAAGTCAGGATCGGTGGCAACGGCCTCGACGACCAGAAGATCGTCGATGAGAACGCCATAGGCGATGGACGCAACCCGCTCATCAACCTTCGTTTCGGCGAAACAGAGTGGTGCTTCGATCCGCTGCAGCATGGCGCGGAAGCCGCCAGCATCGGGATTGAGCGTTTCCCGCAGGCCAAGCCAGCCCGCTGAGGCATGGTCGTGCAGTGTGGTGTCCGGCCCGATTCCGGCAATATCCGCGTTGAGCCGGGCGTGGAGCGTCCGAGTGATGCTCTCAGAGCGATATCCTTCATTCTCAAGAGCCGTTTGATCCGACGTGGCAAAATCGAGAAGACGGATCACCGTCCGGCGCCCACGACCGGCATAAAAGGACTCGGCGGCTTGGCGAACATCGCGGGTGGGCCCTGTTGCGCCGGGCAGCGGGTTGAGCGAGTTGGTGCGCCGGATCGGACTTCCGTCATAGCGCGCCGTCCAATCTCCGTGCCGCACTTCGATGGCCGCCGGCCATGCCGCCCGGCAAGCCATCTCACATGTCCAGCAAAGGCCGGTTTCGCTGCGGCTCATTGCTCGTCCGTCCATTGCGCCTTGCGCTTCTGCAGGAACGCGCCGATACCCTCCTCCGCATCGGCGGCCATCATGTTCTCGACCATGATCTCGGCCGTGTAGACATAGGCCGCGTCGAGATCCATCTCGGCCTGCCGGTAGAAGGCCTCTTTGCCGGTGCGCACGACGAAAGCCGATTTTTCGGCAATGGCTTGCGCATATTTGGTGACAACCTGATTCAGATATTCGCGCGGCACGATCCGGTTGACGAGGCCGAACTCCCTGGCCGTCGACGCGTCGATCGTCTCGCCGGTCAGCAGCATCTCCATCGCCTGCTTGCGGTGGACGTTGCGCGACAAGGCGACCATGGGCGTCGAGCAGAACAGGCCGATATTGACGCCCGGCGTGCAGAAGCCCGAACTGTCCGTACAGATCGCCAGATCGCAGCTGGCGACAAGCTGGCAGCCGGCGGCGGTCGCCAGTCCGTCCACCTCGGCGATCACCGGCTTGGGAAGGCGGACGATGGCCGTCATCAGTTCGGCGCACAGATCGAAGGTTTTCTTGAAGAACGCCGTTCCGCCGTCGGCGTCGGCCCGATGGGCGGTCAGTTCCTTCAGATCATGGCCCGCGCAGAACACGCGCTCGTCGGAGCGGATCACGACAACGCGGACGTCCTTGTCGGCGGCGGCTTCCTTGAGGGACGCCAGCAGCGTCTCCATCATGGCGATGGACAGCGCGTTCGCGGGCGGGCTGTTCAGCGTAAGGCGGCGGATCGGGCCTTCGGTGCCGGCCAGAACCAGACCGCCGGGCTTTCTCAACGATGTCACGGTGGCGCTCATGGGCCTTGCCTCCCCTGCCGGCGGAACGGTAACAGCGCCCTTGTCGCAAAGCGGCGCCGCCACGGCAAGCCGCGACCAGAGAGCAAGACGGAGATCATGGCGGACACACCCTACAAGCCCATCATGAGCGTGGCCGACCTCGAAGCCTTCATCGAGCGCGATTTCCCGCAGGTGCACATGGACGGGCGGGTGTTTCACATCGCATCCGTCGAGCCGGGCGCGACGACGATGCGGCTCGAACCGAAGGAGCGGCATTTGCGGCCGGGCGGCACGGTTTCCGGCCCGACCCTGTTCACGATGGCCGATGTGTGCGCCTACATGGTGATCCTGGCGCATATCGGGCCGGCCAAGCACACGGTGACGACCAATCTGAACATCAATTTCATGCACAAGGCGGCGCCCGGGCCGATCTTCTGCACCGGACGGCTGCTCAAGCTGGGTCGGCGGCTGGCGGTGGTCGAGGCGACGATCACCGACGAGAAAGACACCATCGTTGCGCACGCCACCGCCACATATTCGATCCCACCGGGCCGAAAAGATACGGTAAAATAATACCTTATCTCTAAGTTCCTGAAATTGCTGGGCTTTTCTTGGGTCGCTCCCGAAATATGGCTTGACAGTTTGATGTCACGCGTCTAGATGCCCGCCATGACGTGCGGAGCAAGCCTCCGCGCGTTTGTTTTTGCCCGAAGATCACTGGTCTTCTGCCGGCAATCCAAGCAACAAGAAAAGCCCCGACGGTGACAGCCCGACGGGACCGATGAACCAAGGACACTCCCATGCGGACCTTTTCGCAAAAGCCTGCCGACGTGCAGAAGAAATGGGTGATGATCGATGCGGAAGGCCTGGTTGTCGGCCGCCTCGCCACGATCGTCGCCAACCGCCTGCGCGGCAAGCACAAGCCGAGCTTCACACCCCATGTCGACGATGGCGACAACGTGGTCGTCATCAATGCCGACAAGGTGGTCTTCACCGGCAACAAGCGCGGCGACAAGAAGTATTACTGGCACACCGGCCATCCGGGCGGCATCAAGGAGCGCACCGCTGCGCAGCTGCTTGACGGACGTTTTCCCGAGCGCGTCGTCGAAAAGGCCGTCGAACGCATGATCCCGCGCGGCCCGCTCGGCCGGCGCCAGATGAAGAATTTGCGCGTCTATGCCGGCGCCGAACACCCCCATGAGGCGCAGCAGCCCGAAGTGCTCGACGTCGCCGCAATGAACGCCAAGAACAAGAGAGCATGACACCCATGGCTGATCTGACTTCGCTTGAAGAACTGGGCGATGCCGTTGCCGGCACCGAGGCGGCACCGGCCGCCGCGCCCGAAGCGCCCGTCCACGTCCAGAAGCTGGACGAGCATGGCCGCGCCTATGCGACAGGCAAACGCAAGGACGCCGTCGCCCGCGTCTGGCTGAAGCCCGGCACCGGCAAGGTGACCGTCAACGACCGCGACATGGACACCTATTTCGCCCGCCCCGTGCTGCAGATGATCCTGCGCCAGCCGGTCGTCGCGGTGAACCGGAACGGCCAGTACGACATCGTCGCCACCGTCAAGGGCGGCGGACTGTCCGGCCAGGCCGGCGCGGTGCGCCACGGCATCTCCAAGGCGCTGACCTATTATGAGCCCGAGCTTCGCTCGATCCTCAAAAAGGGCGGCTTCCTGACGCGCGACAGCCGCGTGGTGGAACGCAAGAAGTATGGTCGGGCCAAGGCGCGCCGGAGCTTCCAGTTCTCCAAGCGCTGATTTTTCGGAACGTGTCAGCAGAGATCGAAGCGGGGCCCCGGCCCCGCTTTTTTTGTGCGCGTTGCACCGCTAGGTTCTCGCCATGGAACCGTTCCGTCATATGCTCACCGGCGGCCATCCCAATTCGCTCGGGCGCACGCTGGACGTGGTCGAGATCGTGCTTGACGAGCCGGCGCGCATGGAAGAGCTCTACCAGTGCTATTTCAGCGATGACGAGATCGTCCGCCTGCGCACGTCCAATGCCTGCCGGCGTGTTTTCAAGGAACGGCCGGACTGGTTCGAGACCTATGCCGACCGGTTCATCGGCGAGATCGCACAGATCGACCAGCCGTCGGCCAAATGGACGCTGGCGCAACTCTTTCTCGAACATCAGAGGCGGCTGACGCCGGAGCAGCGCGCCGAGGCGACGGAAATCCTGATCCGCACCCTGCACGAAGAAGACGACTGGATCGCGCTCAACATGGCGATGAAGACGCTGGAGCGCTGGGTGAAACAAGACGCCGCCATCATCCCGCGCATCGAAATCCGCGCCCGCGCGCTGGGCGACGATCGGCGCAAATCGGTTGCCAACGGGGCGCGAAAGCTGTTGAACGCGATGGACGTGTCACCGCTTTGACGAGCCGACCATGCCTTCCGAGACTGTCGATCATGCCATCACGCCCGGCCCGCTGACCGGCGCCGCAAGCGACCCGACCTATGCGGGCGCGCTGTCCTTCATGCGCCGCAAATACACAAAGGACCTGTCCGGCGCGGATGTGGCCGTGCTGGGCATTCCGTTCGATGCCGCGGTCTCCAACCGGCCCGGGGCGCGGTTCGGCCCGCAGGCGATCCGCCGCGCCTCCGCGATCATGGACAATGATCCGCAATACCCGTTCTCGGCCGATCTCTTCGACACGCTCGCCGTGATCGACCATGGCGATGTCTTGCTCGACTATGGCAATCACGCCGCGACGCCGGGCGCCATCGAAGCTGCCGCGCGCGCGGTGATCGACAAGGGCGTGTTTCTGCTCGCGCTGGGCGGCGACCATTTCGTCACATGGCCGCTTCTCATGGCCCATGCCGCCAGGCACGGCCCCTTGGCGCTGGTCCAGTTCGACGCCCATCAGGACACATGGTTCGACGATGGGCAGCGCATCGACCACGGATCGTTCGTCGGCCGCGCGGTTCGGGACGGCGTGATCGATCCGGACAAATCCATCCAGATCGGCATCCGCACCCATGCGCCCGAGGATTGCGGGATCGAGATCCTCCACGGCCATCAGGTCGAGGAGATGGGTGCCGTCGAGATCGCCGAGGCGATCTACGAGCGGGTCGGCGGCGGCAAGGCCTACATCACCTTCGACATCGATTGCCTGGACCCCGCCTTTGCGCCGGGCACCGGAACACCGGTCGCCGGAGGGCCGTCGAGCGCCAAGATGCTGGCGACGCTGATGCACCTCAAGAACCTCCAAATGGTGGGCGCAGACGTCGTCGAGGTTGCGCCGGCCTATGATCATGCCGATATCACCGCGATTGCCGGTGCGGCGGTGGCGATGCATTATCTGGGTCTTCTCGCGGCGCGGAAAGCCGGCCGTTGAGAGACTGATTCAAGCGCTTGGCACCATGATTCAACGTGTTTTCACGCTGATTCCGATAGCGCAGGAAAAGAATTGAAAACAAAGAGCTTTCGGGACCGACATGGCAGCGACAATCTTCATCGACGGCGAACATGGGACGACCGGACTGCAAATCCGCGACCGGCTTGCGGCGCGGTCCGACATCGCGCTCCTTTCGCTTGCCGAAGCCGACAGGCGTGACATGGACAAGCGCACCGCGCTGTTGCGCGAGGCGGATATTGCGATCTTGTGTCTGCCCGACGATGCGGCCCGCGAGGCCGTCAGACTGGCCGATGGCGCCGGCACGCGCTTCATCGATGCATCGACCGCGCACCGCACCGATCCTGATTGGGTCTACGGCTTTGCCGAGGCCGAACCGGGCCAGGCAACCCGCATCGCCGAAGCGCAGTTCGTCTCCAATCCGGGCTGCTATTCGACCGGCGCGATCGGGCTTTTGCGGCCGCTCGTTTTGGCCGGCATCCTGCCGGTGGATTATCCGGTGACCATCAACGCGGTCTCCGGCTATTCGGGTGGCGGCAAGCAGATGATCCGGCAGATGGAGGACCAGGCCGCCGACGACCGGATCGCCGCGCCGTTCTTTGCCTATGCGCTGCCGCTGCGGCACAAGCATGTGCCCGAGATCATGGAGCGGTCGGGCCTGACCGCCCGGCCCGTCTTCACACCATCGGTGGGCCGGTTCGCACAAGGCATGCTGGTCAATGTGCCGCTGCTGTCGGCGCATATGAACGACCATGCGCCGATGGAACGCGTGCATGAAGCGCTGGAAAACCATTATTCCGGCCAGACGATCGTCGAGGTGGTCGAACTGGATCAGAGCGCGGCGACGGTGCGCATCGATGCCACCGAGATGGCTGGCACCGACCGGATGAAGCTCTATGTGTGCGGCACGCCGGGCGACGGGCAGATGAACCTCATCGCCTCGCTCGACAATCTCGGCAAGGGCGCGTCCGGCGCCGCCGTGCAGAACCTCGACCTGATGATCGGCGCCTGATCAGGCGTGCCGGTGCGGCCGGCCGTCCAGAAGCGGTATGGGGCCGACCATGGCCCGCCAGTGGGCCACCGCAAAGGCCAGCACGAAGAAGGCCAGCCCCTGATGGACCAGCGCCCAGGAAAGCGGCACTTCCATCACCAGCGTGACGATGCCGACCAGCGCCTGGCCGACCACCAGCGCAAGCAGCGTAGCCGCACGGCGCGCATGGGTCGAGCCCGGCGCCCAGCGCCAGCAGGAGATGGCGTGCGCGATCACCACCAGCAGCAGCGCATACGCGCCGGTGCGGTGGGCGAACTGGACGATGGCTGGGTTTTCCACCCAGTTGCGCCAGCCCAGCGTCGGCTCCCACATGATGGTCGGGAACAGCCCCTCGCCCATCATCGGCCATTCATTGTAGACCCAGCCCGCATCGAGACCCGCGACGAGCGCGCCCAGATAGATCTGGACGAAGACCAGACCGGCGATGACGCCGGCCCAGAGCGAGGAGTTCGCCGTCGGCTTGAGATCGGGCGCATGCGGCGCGATGGCGCGCGCCACCCAGACGATGCCGCCCAGGATCAGCGCGGCCATGCACAGATGCACGGCAAGACGATAATGGCTGACATCGACGCGCTCTGTCAGCCCTGACGAGACCATCCACCAGCCGATGAAGCCTTGCAGGCCGCCAAGCGCAAGAAGACCCACGAGCGGCCATTTCAGTCGCCGGTCGAGCCGTCCGGCCAGCCAGAAGAAGGCGAGCGGGACGGCAAAGACGAGGCCGAGCGTGCGCGCAAGGAAACGATGGCCCCATTCCCACCAGTAGATGAACTGGAACTCGGCCATCGACATGCCCTTGTTCACCAGCTGGTACTCGGGGATCTGCCGGTAGCGCTCCAGTTCCTCCTGCCATTGAACTTCTGTCAGCGGCGGTATGACGCCGTGGATCGGCGCCCATTCGGTGATCGACAGGCCTGAATCGGTGAGCCGTGTCGCCCCGCCGACAACGACCAGCACGAGAAGCACGAGCGCGGTGAAATAGAGCCAGCCGCGAACCTGCGCCCTATTGCGCAATTCGGAATCGCGGCCTGTTGCCATGGCGGGCACGGAGACGGTGTCGGCGAGATCAGTGGCGGCGGTCATCGAATGTCTTTCACCAAACGCAGTGTGCGCGCCTGATTGCAAATCGGACTCGGCCTTTCAAGTGCCGCTTTGCCGCATGGCGGCATCACTTGACGGCCTTGGCAATGGCGACCGTCGTGCTACATGGCAGCCCATCGCGGGAGAGAACATGCCCTATCGTCTCAAGAAATTCATCGGCATGCTGGTTTTGGTCGCGCTGGTCGTCATCTACGCGCTTGTCGCCACGGCCATTGCGTCACACCGTCTGGCCGAAAGCGCGTGGTACGTGCATCTCGCCTTCTTCGCCTTTTCGGGCGTCTTCTGGGTGGTGCCCGCCATGTTCGTCATCTCGTGGATGGAACGCCGCCCAAGGGAAACCGACAGCGGATAACCTGTTTGGCCGTTCGCCTTTCAAGCCCCGTCTCAACGGAAAAGAAACCCGATTGGCGTAGATCGGGTGCGGAGGCTTAATTCAATGGTTGACGTGACATCCAATATGGCGGCCCCCCGCCGCGTTTCCAAGGCCGCGCCGGCCAGCATTGCGGTCGATGTCGTCACCGACATCGAGGTCATCCGTGCCACCGTGGCAGCGATCACACCGGACATGGTGTTCACCGGATACCAGCACCCCGCCTTCCTTTCCGCCTGGGTCGGTAGTGCCGGCTGCGCGCCGATGTTCCTCAAGTTCGCGGTTGTCGGACATGGTCCGGTTCTGCTGCCGCTCGAACGGTGCGACAACGGTGTCGCCGGCTATTGCGGCGGGCGGCACGCGAACGGCAATTTCCCCGTCGGGCGGCGCGAGGACATCGCCGCGCTGTCGGATGCCGGCGAAACGGCGATCCTGTCGGCCATCAAGGCGGCCGGCATTCCCGCCAACTCGCTGTTTCTCGAGCGCCAGCACGCAAAATGGCACAACCTTGCCAACCCGTTCGTCTTCGCATCGAGCGTTGCCAGCCCGAACATCGCATTGTCCTTTTCCATCGATGGCGACCTCGACACGGTGCTGAAGACCCATGGCGGCAAGAGCAAGCGCAAGAAGTTGCGCAGCTACCGCCGCAAGCTCGATGCGAAGGGATCGGTCGAGTTCCTCCATCCGGTTCCGACCGAACAGGTGTCGCGCTATCTCGACAGGTTTCTGGCACTCAAGGCCGAAAGGTTTCGCCAGGCCGGAATTGCGAATGTTTTCGGCGATGACCGGATCAAGGCCTTCCTGCTCGATCTTTTCACCGACGGGGCGCCCGATCACACGCTGCACGGGCTGACGCTTGACGGCGAGATCATCGCGGTTATCGGCTGCACCAGGCACGCCAATCGGATGACCGTCGAATTCGGTTCATTCGAGCCCGAACATGCCCAGTTGAGACCCGGCGAACTGCTCTTTTTCAGCGCGATCGCCCATGCCTGCGAAACCGGCATCGAAATCTTTGATTTCGGGATCGGAGACGAGCCCTACAAGCGGTCGTGGTGCGACATCGAGACGGTTCACATGGACACGACCATCGGCCTGACGCTGGCGGGCAAGGCACGCGCATTCGCGCAGACCAACCGCAGCCGCGCCGTGCGGGCCATCAAGTCCAACGACCGGGTCTGGTCGGCGGTCAAGACGGCGCGCCGGGCTTTGGCCCGGCGCTGACCGCGGGCCGTCAGGCCGCCATCATTATCCGGCCTTGCGCATCGGTTCGGGTTCGACGGGGTCAGGCATTCCACCCTCCTCCTCGATGACGATCAGCACATCGTCATGTCCGCCTTCGGACAGGTCGCGGGCCGCATCGACCGCGCTTTCACCGCTTTGCGCGTCGACCGACAGGACGATCTCGCTGTCGGCGCTGACAAGACGGTTGAGCCCGGCGGCGTCGGTCGCGCCGCAATCGACCAGCACGATATCGTAGGCCGACGACAGCCCGTCGAGGATGATCGGCAGACGTTCGATGCCGGACACGGCCCGGTCGGGATCGGCATTGCCGTCGGCGATGATGTGCGCGCCGGACGCGCCGTCGCCGAAGATCACATCGGAATAGGAAGCCTCGGCCGCCAGCAGGTCGGTGATGCCCGGATCGGCGGGATCGGCGTCCATCAACCGGCTGGCAAGCCCGGTTCCGCTGAGATCGAGCACGATCGCGCGCAGCCCCCTGGCGTCGATCGCGCGGGCGATCGCGACCGTGTTGTGCGCGCCCGATCCGCCTGCCGGACTGACGATCAGAGCGCGGCCGGCACCCCGGCGCACCAGCTTGGACGCAACGGCGGCGACCGAGAAATTGTCGTTGGCCGGCGGCGCGGCAGCCGGCTCATCGACATCTGTCGGCGGCTCGACAGCGACACGGTCCCGCAGCACGGGCGCATCATCGCGATCTGCCGTTGGGATTGCCCCGGACCCCGCGGCAACGGCCGCGGGCACCAGCGCACGTCCGGAGAACAGTTCGCGCATCAGCGTGACCACCACCATCAGAACCAGCGAGACGAAGAATGTCGCGCCGACCATCGGCACCATGCGCGGGAAGGATGGCTCGAGCGGCACGGTGGCGCTTGAAATCAGCCGCGCCTTGGCTGGCGCATATTCGCCCTGGTCGCGCGACTGGGCTTCGCGGTAGCGCAGAAGATAGGTTTCGAGCAGTGCCCGCTTGGAGGCGGCTTCGCGCTCGAGCGCTCGCAGTTCCACTTCGCTGCCGCCGGCATCGGCGGACGCGGCCTTGAGCGTGTTCAAATCGCCATTGAGCTCTTCCTCGCGGCCGCGCGCAATGCTCGCCTCGTTGCGCAGGCCGGCCAACACGTTGCGCGCCTGATCGCGTATCTGGGCCTCCAGGCCGCCGATCTGCGATTGCAAGGCCTGCATGCGCGGATGGCCGGGCAACAGCGTCGTCGAAAGATCGGCCTGACGCGCCATCAGATTGGCGCGCTGTTCGGTCAGCCGGGCGACGATGGGCGAGGCGATAACGTCGGGAAGCGTGTCGACCGACGTGCCGCTGTCCAGCGCGCTTTCGACGCTGCGGACGCGCGCTTCCAGCGCGGAGCGTTCGGCGCGCACGCGCGACAGTTCCGTCGACAGTTCGGCGAGCTGCTGGGTCGCAAGTACCGAATTGTTCTGGCCCATGAAAAGGCCGTTGGCGGCGCGGTACTCGGCAACGGCCGCTTCTGCGGCGCGCACCTCGTCCTGGAGCGGACCGATCTCGCTTTCCAGATAGTCCGCGGCCGCGCCGGTGTTCTGCAACTGGGCGCGGCTTTCAAGCGCCACATAGGCCCGGGCCAGCGCATTGGGGACGCGCGCGGCAAGCTCGGGATCGGACGAGCGGAAGCCGATGACGATCACCCGCGAGTTTTCGACCGGAAAGACAGTCAGACGCTCGCGCATCGCATCAAGGACGCGCTTTTCCCCGGCANTTGAATTCGCTGCGGGAAGCCAGATCGAGTTCCCCGGCCACCTGCATCAAAAGATCGGTCGATGTAATGATTTCGACCTGGCTGGCCACCGCTTCCTGGTCGAGGCGGGTCTGATCGGCGAGCGGGTCGCGTTCGGGCCGGGTGAAGACGGATTCGCCGGCATCGATGAGCACACGCGCGTCGGACCGGTATTGCGGGGTGGCAAGCATCAGGGCAACCGCGACCAGCGCGGTGATGACCAACGAACCAATCAGGATGATCCACTTGTCGCGCCAGACGGCCGCAGAGAGCCGGCCGATATCGATATCGGCGTCGCGCGACTGATAGGACGAAACGGCCATTTGATTACTCCGGATACGCAGTACTGGCCGTCCGTTCTAAAGGTTTATGGTAACCACCGCGTAAACCGGCCGTTGAGGGTTCGTTCATCTCGATTGACGATAGGTAAACCGCCCGCCCCGCCGCTCGGCGCGCGCAATGGTCGTGCCCGCCGCTTTACCGGCCATTAACCCTAACAGGGCGATAACGGCGTCTGATCGAGGTGCACACGCACTTCTGCTTTTCGACGTTTGGATGTGCCAATGGGTGTTCAGTTGCGCTCCTTTTTGACGACAGGCCTTGTAGCCGCCGCCCTCGTCTCGCTGGCGGCCTGTTCGGGGTACCGCCCCGCGCCGGCGGCGTTTCACGAAGCGATCAGCCAGCCCTACACGCTCGATGCCGGCGACAGCGTTCGGGTGACCGTGTTCGACCAGGTCGATCTGACCAATTCCTATGCGGTCGACCAGTCCGGCTACATTTCCTTCCCGCTCGTCGGCGCCGTGCCGGCCCGAGGCAGGACCGTCCAACAGATGGAAAGCGCGATCGCCGCCAAGCTGCGGCAGGGTTTCCTGCGCGACCCGGACGTCTCGGTTCAGGTCGACCAGTACCGACCGGTCTTCATCATGGGCGAGGTCGGTTCGGCCGGCCAATATGCCTATGTTCCCGGCATGACGGTGCAGACCGCGATCGCATCGGCCGGAGGGTTTTCGGCGCGCGCCAATCAGGCCAATGCCGACATCACACGCCATATCAATGGCCGCGTGATGACCGGCCGCGTGCTGATCTCCGATCCGATCATGCCCGGCGATACCATCTATGTCCGCGAACGGCTGTTCTGACGGGAGCTGACGGCCATGTCCGACACGGCCGGCCTGCGCATCGTTCATCTGCTCCGCGCACCGATGGGCGGTGTCCTGCGCCATGTGCGCGATCTGGTGCTGGCCCAGGTCGATGCCGGCCATCGGGTCGCGCTCATCTGCGATGTCCGGGGCACCGACGGCTACAACGAAACCATGCTGGAACTGCTGGCCGGCGACCTACCGCTCGGCCTGCACCGGGTCGCCATGGCCCGCGCCGTCGGGTTTGGCGACATTGCCAGCGCCCGCGCATCGCTTTCGGTGCTCAAGCGGCTGAAACCCGACATCGTCCATGGCCACGGTGCGAAAGGCGGCGTTTATGCGCGTGCCATCGGCGCGCTGGCCAATCGCGATGCGCGCCCAGCCCGGCTTTACTCCCCGCACGGAGGAAGCCTGCATTTCGACCCGCAAAGCCGCAAGGGAAAGCTCTATTTCACCGTCGAGCGCTTGCTGGAACGCGCCTGCGAAACCATCCTGTTCGTCGCCGACTATGAGCGATCGGTCTATGCGGCCAAGATCGGCACGCCGCGCTGCACGACGCAAGTGGTCCATAACGGACTGACACCGGCCGAGTTCGAGCCGGTGGTGCCCGCCAGCCAGGCCGCGGCGTTCCTGTTCATCGGCGAAATCCGAATGCTGAAGGGGCCGGATCTGTTCGTGGACGCGATCGCCGCGCTGCGCTCCGGCGGCCATGATGATGTCAGGGCGGTGATGGTCGGCGCCGGACCCGATCGGGCAGCGATCGCGGAGCGCATCAGGGCGCAAGGCCTTGCCGGGGCCATCACGATGCATGAACCGATGCCCGCGCGGGACGCCTTTGCCCTTGCCCGTACGGTCGTCATGCCGTCGCGGGCCGAAGCCATGCCCTATATCGTCCTCGAAGCACTCGCCGCCGGCATGCCGCTGATCGCCACAAAGGTCGGCGGCATTCCCGAGATCATGGGCGAGAACAACGCTGCGCTGGTCGAACCGGCGCTTGTCCCCCTGACCGACGCGATGCGCCGGTCGCTCGACCAGCCGGGCTGGCTCGGCAACCAGATGGTGCCCGTGACCACGCTGAAGTCCCGGTTCAGCGCCGCTGTAATGGCCGAAAGCATCGTCAATGCCTATCGCGAGGCGCTGACGCGCGCCCGTCCGGCAGCGATACAGCGTTCGCCGGCCGGCCCGAAGACCAACGGCGCATCAAGCGTTTCTTAAGCCGAACGCGCTAGCGTCCGGCGGCAATCGCCAACGGACAGTATGATGAACGAGATCGATCCGCGCCTGCGTTACACGCCCGAAAGCGTCAGGGCGTATCAGATCGGTGACGAGCTGGTCGTCAAGGATGGCCAGCTCAATTCGCTGGCCGCGCGTATCGCCGACGAGTATCGCAAGGACACGGTGTCGCCATCGATGGTGACCGGACTGCTGCGGGTCGGCGAGTTCGTTGGACTGGCGCTCATCTCCACGGCCATCATGCTCGCCTATGTCGGCGTGCCCTATACGATGATGGTCGAGTATCCGGCCGCGATCCTCGCCGGTTCCACGCTTTATCTGGTCTTTGCCGAGATCGTCGATGCCTACCAGATCCGCGCGATCCGCAACACGCTGCGATGGTTTCCGCGCGTCGCCCTGATGTGGACCGCAGCGTTCGCGGTGATGACGCTGGCCGCCTTCTTCATGAAGGCATCGGAGGACTATTCGCGCGTCTGGTTCGGCTCATGGTTTCTGGGCGGGCTGGTCTTTCTCTTCCTGACGCGGCTGTTGCTCAACTGGCGCGTGCGCCGGTGGGCGCGCAATGGCACCATGGAGCGCCGCGCGGTGATCGTCGGCGGCGGCACGCCGGCCGAAAAGCTGATCCGCGCGATGGAAGCCCAGCCGGACAATGACGTGCGCATCTGCGGCATCTTCGACGATCGCGACGATGAACGCTCTCCGCTGGTGGTCGCCGGCTATCCCAAGCTGGGAAACATCGAGGAACTCGTCGAATTCACGCGCCGCGCGCGCATTTCGATGCTGATCGTCTCGCTGCCACTGGACGCGGAAAAGCGCGTTCTGCACATGCTCAAGAAGCTGTGGGTTCTGCCCGTCGACATCCGCCTTTCGGCCCATTCGCACCGGCTGCGGTTCCGACCGCGCACCTATTCTTACATCGGCAAGGTGCCGATGTTCGACATTTTCGACCGGCCGATCCGGGATTGGGACAGGGTCGCAAAGCGCGGCTTCGACATCTTCTTCTCGCTTGTGGGCATCATCGTGCTGTCGCCGGTCATGCTGGCGACCGCCATCGCCGTCAAGCTGACCTCGAAGGGGCCGGCGATCTTCGTGCAGAAGCGGCACGGCTTCAACAATGAGATCATCAACGTCTACAAGTTCCGCTCGATGTATGTGGACCAGCAGGACGCCACCGCGCGCAACGCGGTGACCAGGGGCGATCCGCGCGTCACGCCGGTCGGCCGGATCATCCGCAAGACGTCGATCGACGAACTGCCGCAGTTCTTCAACGCGCTCAAGGGCGATCTGTCGCTGGTCGGCCCGCGCCCCCACGCCGTCCATGCCCAGACCCGCGACAAGCTTTACGGTGAAGTGGTCGATGGTTACTTCGCGCGCCATCGCGTCAAGCCCGGCGTCACCGGCTGGGCGCAGATCAATGGCTGGCGCGGCGAAGTGGACAGCGACGAAAAGATCAAGAAACGCACCGAATATGATCTCTATTACATCGAGAACTGGTCGCTGCTGTTCGATCTGAAAATCCTGTTCCTGACGCCGATGAGCCTGTTCAACACGGAAAACGCCTATTGACCGATGTGGCCCTCACCCTTCCGGCGGTGGACAGGAACCGCGTGCTGGGCGGCCTTCTGGCCGCCTTTGCCATTTGGGTCGGCGCTTTTCTGAGCGGTTTCGTCATCAACGAGCCGGCCCCTTACGAACTCTACATGGTCGGGCTTGTGGGCATCTGGGTGCTGTGCGGGCTGAGGTTTCCCGCCGCGATCATGCCGTTATTGGTGCTGCTGATCGTGTTCAACATCGGCGGCGTCATCTCGATGATGACGATGACAGAATGGCGCGACGCGCCGATGTATGTCGCCGTCGGTTTTTTTCTCGCCTTCACGGCGATCTTCTTTGCCGCCGTGATCGCCGCGGATGGCCGGCGCGCCGAGATCATCATGAACGGCTATCTCACGGCCGCCGTCCTGACCGGGCTTTTGGGCATTGTCGGCTATTTCAATTTGGTGCCTGGCGCCGACCTGTTCACCCGCTACGGCCGGGCCATGGGCGCCTTTCAGGATCCGAACGTGTTTGCGCCGTTCCTCGCCTTGCCCGCGATCTACTGCCTGCACGGCGTGCTCACCCGGTCGCTCGAAGGCGCGCTGTGGCGGCTGCCCATGCTGATCGTCCTGTCGTTTGCGATCTTCCTGTCGTTCTCGCGCGCCGGTTGGGGCCTGTTCGTCCTGTGCGCCCTGCTTCTGACCGCGTTCCTTCTGATTGCATCGCCCTCGCACCGGTTCCGCCTGCGCATCGCGGCATTGGCCGCCACGGCCTTCGTCGCGGTGGTGATCGCGCTTCTGATCGCCATCCAGATCGAGGCCGTGCGCGAGATGCTGATCGAGCGGGCACGGCTGCAGGACTATGACAGCGGCCAGTCCGGACGGTTCGCCAACCATCTGATCGGCTACATGAAGGCCACCGAACACCCGTTCGGCATCGGCCCGCTCGAGTTCGGGGAGCGGTTCGGCGCCGACACCCACAATATCTGGCTCAAGGCGCTGTTCGACTATTCCTGGCTCGGCTTTGCCAGCTACGTCACGCTGGTCGTCTGGACGCTGGGCGCGGGCCTCAGGATCGTCTTCCGCGACCGGCCATGGCAGCCCATCCTCGTGTGCGCGCTGATCGTCTTTTTCGGGCACGCCCTGATCGGCAACGTCATTGACACCGACCGCTGGCGGCACCTGTTTCTGATCTTCGGCGTGATCTGGGGCTGCATCGCGCTGGAAGCGCGGCATCAGCGTGAAGTCGGCCTTACGCTGCGGCACGCAACGGCATAGCGCGCGAAACCGACCACATCTGACAGAGAAAAGACTGGTCGGAGCGGCGGGATTCGAACCCACGACCCCTACACCCCCAGTGTAGTGCGCTACCGGGCTGCGCTACGCTCCGACCGTGGCAGAGCTATAGTGGCGCGCAGCGGCGCGCACAAGCCCTCAATGCGCGATCGAAGGGCCGCCTACCGCGTCTGGTCGAGAAGCCGCTTGCACTCGAGAAGATCGAACAGGGCTTCCTGGAGCAATGTGCGGTTGTCGCGCGACAGATCGGCCCCTTCGCCGCTTTCGCCACCCTTGCCGCCAAGCCCGAACAGGCCGCGGCCGCGCGGCCGTGCATGGCCAACCACGACATCGGCGTCGGCCTGGGCAGGCGGTGCGTCGGCGCCCGCCTGCGGCGCGGCCGCTTCGGTTTCCGCCTCGGCCTGGCGCGCTTCGGCATTGCGGCGGGTCATCTCCTCAAGCGCCGACATGTCGCCCGTTCCGATGGCGATGGCGAACTGGATGCCGTTCTCGCGCAGGATCTTCTGCACACCCTTGATCGTGTAGCCTTCCTCATAGAGCAGATGCCTTATGCCGCGCAGCAGGTCCACATCGGTCGGCCGGTAATAGCGCCGGCCGCCACCGCGTTTGAGCGGCTTGATCTGCGAAAAGCGCGTCTCCCAGAAACGCAGCACATGCTGCGGCAGGTCCAGATCGTCGGCGACTTCGGAAATGGTGCGGAACGCGTCGGGGCTCTTGTCCGTCATGGTCGTGCTTCACCTGTCGACAGCGGCGGCCTGGCCATTTGCNCGTCACCACGCGACGCGGCGAAATCGGCACTTCCTCACCGGTCTTGGGATTGCGGCCGATCCGCTCGGTCTTGGAGCGCACCTGAAAGGTGGCGAACGACGACAGCTTGACCGTTTCGCCCCGCACGACGGCGTCGCAAATTTCGTTGATGACCATTTCGACGAGGGCGGCAGACTCGGTACGTGACAGGCCCACCTTGCGGTAGACGGCTTCGGTCAGGTCAGACCGTGTGACCGTTTTCTCCCCCATCAAGCTGTCTTTCCGAAGCGCACAAAATCAGAGCCAAAAAAATCGTATCGCCAAAGGCCTTGTAAATCAAGCAAATGCCCCGTGATCCGCGGGACGGAAGGAACAGACGAAGCGCGGAAGAAAGGTGCGGTCACCAGCGCACCAACAATGCGCCCCAGGTGAATCCGCCGCCCATCGCCTCAAGCAGAACCAGATCGCCGCGCTTGATGCGGCCATCGGCGACGGCAACGGAAAGCGCCAACGGGACCGAGGCGGCGGACGTGTTGCCGTGCCGGTCGACCGTGATGACGACCTTGTCTTCGGGAATGCCGAGCTTCTTCGCCGATGCTTCGATGATCCGGCGATTGGCCTGGTGCGGCACGAACCAGTCGATCTGGTCGCCCGAAATGCCGGCTGTGGCGAAGGATTGTTCGATCACGTCGGTGATCATGCCGACGGCGTGCTTGAACACTTCGCGGCCCTCCATGCGCAGATGGCCGGTGGTGCCCGTCGTCGACGGCCCGCCATCGACATAGAGCTTGTCCTTGTGCCGGCCGTCCGAACGCAGATGGGCCGCCAGAATGCCCGTGTCCGATGTCAGCCCGACGCCGGCGGCCTCCTCGACGACAACGGCGCCGGCGCCATCGCCGAAGAGCACGGCGGTACGCCGGTCGGTCCAGTCGAGAATGCGCGAGAACGTCTCCGCGCCGATCACCAGGACACGCCGCGCCAGTCCGGCCCTGATGTAGGTGTCGGCGGTGGTCAGCGCGTAGATGAAGCCGGTGCATACGGCCTGGATGTCGAACGCGGCGCCATGGTGCATGCCAAGCCGGTTCTGGATGTTGACGGCCGTGGCCGGAAACGTGTTGTCGGGCGTCGAAGTGGCGACGATGATCAGGTCGATATCGTCGGGGGTCCGGCCGGCATCGTCGAGCGCCGCGCGCGCAGCGGCTTCTCCCAGAGACGCGCTGGTTTCGTCGTCGCCGGCGATATAGCGCTGCGTGATGCCCGTGCGCTGCCTGATCCATGCGTCGGAGGTTTCGAGCTTGGCCTCGAGTTCGGTGTTCGGAACGACCCGTTTCGGCAATGCGGAGCCGACGCCGGTGATGGCTGATCTTATCATTGTGCTGCCTTGGGCCGAGCGTCTTCGCCGTCTTCTTCCGGACCGCCACGGCCAGGACCGTCGTGGAACAGGTGAATGTCGTGGTGGATCTTGTCGACCAGACCGTTGCGCACCATGTCATGGGCCATGTCGACGGCGGCGGCAAAGCCTTCATCGTCGGTGCCGCCATGGCTTTTGACGACGATGCCGTTCAGGCCCAGGAAGACGCCGCCATTGACCTTGCGCGGGTCCATCCGGTCGCTGAGACGACGGAAGGCGCCGCGCGCCAGAACGTAACCGAGGCGCGCCATCAGCGTCCGGCTCATCGCCGCGCGCAGATATTCGCCGATCTGGCGCGCGGTGCCCTCGGCGGTCTTCAGCGCGATGTTCCCGGAGAAGCCCTCCGTGACGACGACATCGACCGTGCCGCGGCCCAGATCGTCGCCTTCGACAAAGCCGTGATAGTCGAGCCCGTCGAGATCGGCCTCACGCAGGAGGCGCCCGGCTTCCTTGACCTCTTCCTGTCCCTTGATCTCCTCGACGCCAACATTGAGCAGGCCGACGGTCGGACGCTCGACCTCGATCAATGCGCGCGCCATTGCCGCGCCCATCACCGAGAAATCGACCAGTTGCAGCGCGTTGGCGCCGATGGTCGCGCCGACATCGAGCACGATCGATTCGCCCCGCAGCGTCGGCCAGATGGCGGCGATGGCGGGACGCTCAATATCGGCCATCGTGCGCAGGCAAAAGCGCGACATGGCCATCAGCGCGCCGGTGTTTCCCGCCGAAACGCACACATCGGCCTCGCCCGACTTGACCGCCTCGATCGCCTTCCACATGGACGACTTCCAGCGCCCGTTCCGCAGGGCCTGGCTGGGCTTGTCGTCCATTTTGACGGCGACATCGCAATGAACGATCGTGCTGGCCTCGCGCAGTTTGGGATGGCCGGCAAGCGCCGCCTCGATCTCGTCCTTCTTGCCGAACAGCAGGAAGCGCATGCCGGGATGCCGCGACAGCGAGATCGCCGCGCCAGGGATGACGACCGAAGGGCCGTGGTCGCCGCCCATCGCATCCACCGATACCGTTATCACCGTGTTGCTCATCCTGTTTCGCGCGTGTCCGGGCCGGGCGCGGCGTGGGGGCCGGCCGCAGCGTGCGGCACCATAGCGATAATGATCGTCCGCTCAACCGGCAATTTGGCGTTCCTAGCCATCGCCCTTCTGGCGCAACGCCTTGAGCGCGGCAAACGGGTTTTCCCGCTCTTCGGCCGGCTCGACGGCCTTTTCGGAAGGTGGTGCAACGCCTGGCGCGCGGGGATAGGGATCGAGTGCGAGCGCGAAAAATTCCTCGGTCACCGCGCCGATATCGAGCATGGGCGGCTCGAACGGTTCGGGCAGGTCCGGCCCCTCGGCATCGATGATCAGATCGCCGCCCTCGCCCGGTTCCATGCGCCTTTCCAGCGCCGAACCCTGGGGCACATAGATCGCGTCGATCTCGGCTTCGACGGTCGCGGCGACCGGCTCGAGCGAGACGACGCATTGCTGGGTGACGCGCGCGCTGACCCGGCCGGTCAGGCGGACGCCGTCACGCTGCCACCGCCGGACATGGACGGTGGCCTTGAAACTGTCGGCAGCCAGCAGACCGTGCGCGGCGGCCAACTGTTCCAACTGCGCCCCATCGGCTGCGATCGTCTCGTCGCGCCCCTTTTGAGGAAGCACGGACACGTTGATGGCGTGGGAAACCGGCGAACTGCCGGCAGCGGGCATGCTCATGCCACCGCCCCGGCATCGGGGAAGGCCACATCGCCGGTGAGCAGCGTCGCATCGTCCCGGGCGGCGAGCGCCTTGGCGGCGGCCAGCATGTAACGGGCGATCGCATCGGCCCTGAAATCGGCGGTTGCGGCATCGCCGGGCATGATGTTGCGGCCGAGCGCGGCTGCCAGCGCCCCGGCATCGCCGGCATCCATCGCCTCCCAGTAGGGTCCCATGCGGCCATAAAACATGCGGGCAAGCTTCTTCATGCGCTTGGGAACGCCGACGTCGCCGACGCCTAGCTCCCGGATCGAGTGATCGACGTCCTTGAAGAACTCGTCGAGCACATCCTGGGCCAGGGCCTGCAGCGGTTCGCTGCTGTCGCGCGTGCGGTGCAGCAGCACGATCATGTGCAGGCCGAGCGATTCATAACGGCCAAGCGGCGTATCGGGGATGCCCCAATCGGCATAGAGAACCGGCTGCCGTGCGGCATCGACGACATGCCGGAACACCCGGTCGACGATGATCCGGTTGGCGTTTTGGCCCTTTCGCCGAAACAGTGACACAATCATGCGCTTATCCAGAACGGGTTCCGGCGGCGAACGGCCGACGGCTTGCACGGCGGCCATAGCTGGGTTACCGGGTGATTTCCAGCGCGGCCGGGTATTGACGGCCAAGGAGATGAATGTGACGGCTCGAAAATTCAAGGCGCATGGCCGCTCTTTTGCCGGCGTGGCCCTCGTGTTGGCTGCGGCAACGGCCCTGTCGGCGTGCAATGCGTCGACGAGCGATGTGCTCAACATGTCCGAAACGTTCAAGCAGGGCTATGTCGTCGACGAACAGACGCTGGCGCTGGTGCCGCCCGGATCGAGCCGCGACCAGGTGCTGCTGACGCTCGGCACGCCGACCACGACCGAGACGTTCGACAATGAGGTGTTCTACTACATCTCCCAGACGCGTGAGCGGCGCGCGCAGTTTCTCAAGCCGCGCCTGGTGGACCAGAGGGTTCTGGCGGTCTATTTCAACGAAGAGAGCACGGTCGAGCGGATCGCCGATTACGGCCTTCAGGATGGCCGCGTGTTCGACTTCATCACACGCACGACGCCGACCGGCGGCCGCGACCAGACGTTCCTGGCGCAAATCCTGTCCGGCTCGATCGGCGGGCCTTCGGCGGAATCCATCTTGCGCGGCGGGCGGTAGGCAGCCGCCGGTTCGGGCCGTCGCCCCAAGGGCAACTATCAGATTCAAAGAAAAACCCGCGCGGATCGCTCCGCGCGGGTTTTTCGTGTCGGGTCGCAATGCCCGCTAGTGGGCGAGAACCGCCAGCAGCAGCAGTGCGACGATGTTGGTGATCTTGATCGCCGGGTTGACGGCCGGGCCGGCGGTGTCCTTGTAGGGATCGCCGACCGTG
Organism: Oceaniradius stylonematis; assembly: GCF_003149475.2. Lineage (GTDB taxonomy): Bacteria > Pseudomonadota > Alphaproteobacteria > Rhizobiales > Rhizobiaceae > Roseitalea > Roseitalea stylonematis. The sequence continues at coordinate 159,821 of NZ_QFWV02000007.1, read as the reverse complement.
TCGCCGGTCACGGACGCCTTGTGGGCTTCCGAACCCTTTTCGTGCTTGACGCCGTCCTTGTCGATGAAGCCGTCTTCGAACGACTTCTTCGCATTGTCCCAGGCGCCGCCGCCCGAGGTCATCGAGATGGCGACGAACAGGCCGTTGACGATCACGCCGAGCAGCATCGCGCCGACCGCGGCAAAGGCCGAGGCTTTCGAGCCCGAGATCAGCAGCACGCCGAAATAGACAACAAGCGGCGCCAGAACCGGCAGCAGCGACGGCACGATCATCTCCTTGATCGCGGCCTTGGTCAGCATGTCGACCGCGCGGGCATAGTCCGGGCGCTCGGTGCCTTCCATGATGCCCGGCTTTTCGCGGAACTGACGACGCACTTCCTCGACCACCGCGCTCCCGGCCCTGCCGACGGCGGTCATCGCGATGCCGCCGAACAGGTACGGAATCAGGCCGCCGAACAAAAGGCCGGCAACGACATAGGGGTTGGACAGATCGAACGAGATCTCGCCAACATCGGAGAAGTAGCTGTAGGTGTCCGGATTGGCGACGAAGTAGGTCAGATCGTTCGAATAGGCTGCAAACAGGACCAGCGCGCCGAGGCCGGCCGAACCGATGGCATAGCCCTTGGTGACAGCCTTGGTGGTGTTGCCGACCGCATCGAGCGCGTCGGTGGACTTGCGCACTTCCGGGTCGAGACCGGCCATTTCCGCAATGCCGCCAGCATTGTCGGTGACCGGACCGAATGCGTCGAGCGCGACGATCATGCCGGCGAGGCCGAGCATCACGGTGACCGCGATGCCGGTACCGAACAGGCCGCCAAGCTGGAACGTGGAGATGATGCCGGCGACGATGACGATGGCCGGCAGTGCGGTCGATTCAAGCGAAACGGCCAGACCCTGGATGACGTTGGTGCCGTGGCCGGTCACCGATGCCTGGCTGATCGAGTTGACCGGACGCTTGTTGGTGCCGGTGTAGTATTCGGTGATGATGACGATCAGGCCGGTGACGACGAGACCGATCAGGCCGCAGTAGAACAGATACCGGCCCTCGATGGTCTTGCCGGCAACTTCGCCGATCTCGCCCCAGCCGACGGTCAGCGAGGTCGCCGCGCCAAGGCCGAAGACGGTGAGGATGCCGGTCGCGATCAGGCCCTTGTAGAGCGCGCCCATGATCGAGCCGTTGGTGCCCAGACGCACGAAGAAGGTACCGATGATCGAGGTCAGAAGGCACGCGGCGCCGATGGCCAGCGGATAGAGCATGACCGAAGCCAGCACGTCGGTGCCGGCAAAGAAGATCGCGCCAAGCACCATGGTGGCGACGACGGTCACCGCATAGGTCTCGAACAGGTCGGCGGCCATGCCGGCACAGTCGCCGACATTGTCGCCCACATTGTCGGCGATGGTTGCCGGGTTGCGCGGATCGTCCTCGGGAATGCCCGCTTCGACCTTGCCGACCAGATCGCCGCCGACATCGGCACCCTTGGTGAAAATGCCGCCGCCGAGACGCGCGAAGATCGAGATCAGCGATGCACCGAAGCCCAGCGCGACGAGCGCATCGATGACGGTGCGGCTTTCGGGCGAAAGGCCCATCATGTCGGTCAGGACATAGTAGTAGATCGCAACGCCGAGCAGCGCGAGGCCGGCCACCAGCATGCCGGTGATCGCGCCCGACTTGAAGGCGATGTCCAGACCGCCCGACAGCGAGTGGGCGGCGGCCTGGGCGGTGCGCACATTGGCGCGGACCGACACGAACATGCCGATATAGCCGGCGACGCCCGAAAGCACCGCGCCGATCAGGAAGCCGATGGCCGCCGTTGCGCCCAGAAGCACCCAGGTAATGGCGCAGACCACGGCGCCGACGATGGCGATGGTGGTGTATTGCCGGTTCAGATAGGCCTGTGCGCCCTCGCGGATCGCGCCGGCGATTTCCTGCATGCGCTCGTTGCCCTGGTCGGCTGCAAGCACCGACTGGGTGGCCCAGATCGCATAGACAATCGATACAAGGCCGCAGGCAATAACGGCGAGAAGTATCATCGATTTTCCTCCTGAAGTTCCGCCCAAGGTCCCCCGGCGGATCGGATCAATTCTGAATTGCGGCACCCGGACGGGCCCGCATCGGCGTCGTCTATGCAGAATGGGCGTTTGGGGGTCAAGGCACCAGGCGCCCTATTCCCAAATGGTTGTAAAACGGGCCGTGCGCATCACGGGTGGTGGGCGGCCTCCGAGGCGGCGCGGCGATCGTGAAGGACGAAGATCGCAAGGACGACCAGGCAGACCGCGGCGACCGGCAGCAGGATCCAGTTGAGCGCCGCCCAGCCCAGCTCCACCTGGCCGCCGAACAGATTGAGCGTCGCCCCCGACATCAGCGAGGCGAAGGCGACCGTGCCGAAAAGGGCGAAATCGTGCACACCCTGCACCTTGTTCTTTTCGGCGGGCGTATAGGTTTCGGTCAGCATGGCGGTGGCGCCGATGAAGCCGAAGTTCCAGCCGACGCCGAGCAGGATCAGCGCCAGCCAGAACTGCCAGAGCGCAATGCCCGACAAAGCCACCAGACCACATGCGATCAGGATGAGAAGCCCGGTGGCGACGATCGTCTCCTTGCCGAACCGGGCGATCAGATTGCCCGTGACGAAGCTGGGCGCGAACATGGCCATGACATGCCAGGAGATGCCGAGCGTTGCTTCTTCGGTGGAAAACCCGCAGCCCACCATGGCGAGCGGCGCGCCGGTCATCAAAAAGCTCATCAGCGCATAGGTCGTCACGCCGCAGACGAAAGCGACGACAAAGCGCGGCTGGGCGATGATGGCGCCAAGCGAACGCTCCGGCCCGGTGGGAATGTTGGCCGGATCGGTCTCGACGTGATCCTTGATCTTGAGCGTCGACAAAATCGCCGCGCCGAGAAGACCCAGCCCGATGACCGCCACGAAGGCGCCGGCGAATTCGACCGGCGCGAACATGTCCTTGGTGTGGATGACCGCCTGCGGCCCGATGATCGCGGCGAAGACACCGCCGCCCAGCACCCAAGAGATCGCCTTGGGCTTGAACAGCTTGGGAGACGCGTCGGCGGCGGCGAACCGGTATTGCTGGACGAATGCGCCGCCAAGGCCGATGACCAGAAGTCCGGTCGCGAAAAGGATGAAACTTGTTTGGAACAGGCCGAGTGCGGCGATCGCGCCGCCAAGCGCGGTGACCATGGCGCCCGAAACGAAGCCGTTGCGGCGGCCGACGGCGCGCATCAGCATGGCTGCGGGCAGAGCGCCAAGCGCAACGCCGATGTTGAAGCCTGTCACGGGCAGTGTCGCCAGCGTCTTGTCGGCGCCCAGAAGATAATGGCCGGCGAGCCCGCCCAGCGAGATGGCGACCGGCGCCGCCGCGCCAACGATCGCCTGCGAGGTGGCGATGGTCAGCGTGGTGCGCTTGGCGGTCACAAGGTCCTGGGCTGCGCTTGCGGTCATCGGTCTCGCGCCTGTCCTTTTATTGTTGTCGATGCTGGCGGGCGATGCGGTCGAGCACCGCATTGACCATGCGCGGCTCCTCGCCCTCGTCGAAGAACGCATGCGCCACATCGACATATTCGGTGACGATGACCGGCACCGGCACATCCTTGCGATGGAGCAGTTCCCAAGCGCCGGCCCTCAGAACCGCGCGCAACGTCCCGTCGAGGCGCGACAGCGGCCAGTCCTCGGTCAGCGCGTCACGGACAACCGGATCGATCCGGGTCTGTTCGGCGACCACTCCCGAAAGGATCGCCCGGAACCAGGCGGGATCGGCGTCGCGATACTGGAAGCCGTCGATCTCCTTGCCGAGGCGAAAGGTTTCATATTCGGCGGCGGTTTCAAGCACGCCGGCGCCGGACATGTCCATCTGGTAGAGCGCCTGCACCGCGCCGAGGCGCGCCACGCCGCGTTTGTTGGCAGCCTTGGTTTTGGAGGCGCTGGCGTTCATCGCACGTCGAGCCTTGCACGCAGCGCGATCATGGCCAGCGCGGCTCTCGCTGCAGCGCCGCCCTTGTCCTTGCGGGTCTTGTCGGCGCGGGCCCAGCCCTGCTCCTCGTTCTCGACGGTCATGATGCCATTGCCGATGGCGAGCTTGTGGTTCACGGCGAGATCGGTCAGGCCGCGCGCGGATTCGTTGCAGACCAACTCGAAATGATAGGTTTCGCCGCGAATGACCATGCCGAGCGCAACATAGCCGTCATAGCGCGTCCGGCCGTCCTGCGCGAAGGCGATCGCCGCGGGCACTTCGAGCGCGCCGGGCACGGTGACGATGTCGTAGGTTGCGCCCGCGTCCTCGATGGCGCTGATCGCGCCGGCGAGCAGCGCGTCGGACATGTCGTCATAAAACCGTGCTTCAACGATCAGGAGATGCGCTTTTTCAGAGCTCATGGGATACCGGTCTCAAAGAGGTCAGGCCGGAGCCCTACGCCTCTTTTTCGGCAGCCGCAAGACGGTCGGCATAGTGCGCGACATAACGCGCGATCGGATCGATCTCGAGGTTGATCCGGTCGCCGGCACGGCTCTGGCCCCAGGTGGTGACGTCGAGCGAATGGCGGATCAGCAGGACGTCGAACCGGTTGGCGTCGACGCCATTGACGGTCAGCGACGTGCCGTCGAGCGCCACCGATCCCTTGGGCGCGATGAACTTCATAAGCGCCTCGGGCGCCTCGATGATGAAGCGCGTCGCATCGCCTTCGGGCCTGGTTTCGGCAATGGTCGCCATCGCATCGACATGACCCGACACCATGTGCCCGCCATATTCGTCGCCGGCCTTCAGCGCGCGCTCCAGATTGAGCCGTGTTCCTGTCGCCCAGGCGCCGGCCGTCGTCAGGCGCAGGGCCTCCTCCCAGGCCTCGACCTCGAACCAGCGGGCATTTGCGCCTTCTTCGGGGAGTGCGACCACGGTCAGGCAGACCCCCGAACAGGCGATCGACGCGCCGATGTCGATGGTCGCCGGCTCATAGGCCGTGGCGATGCGAAACCGCCGGCCCTCGGGCAAGTCGGTCACGGCGGCCACTTCGCCAATGTCGGTGACGATACCAGTGAACATCAGTCCTGGCGCTCCAGCAGCATGAACCGGTCGGGGCCATAGACCGCGCGGCGCCGGATCGCAAATCCGTCCGGCAGACGACCGCTCGAGAACGGGGCGGCAATGCCACCTTCGCCGACGACAACATTGCTTTCAAAAAGCGCGATGCGGTCGGCGAGCCCTTCGCGCAGGAAGGCGTCTGCAACCTCTGCCCCGCCCTCGACGAGGACGCTCGCGACACCGATCGCGGCAAGGTCTTCCAGCAGTTCGGGCAGCGCGATGCGGCTGTCGTGGCTTTCGCCGGCGATGATCCGAACGCCCTTTTCGACGAGGGCCCGCGCCCGTTCGGACTGCGGATGGAGGGTTGCGACATGGACCGGCGCCCGCCCCGCCGTTGCAACGAGACGCGATTCGACCGGCAGGCGGGCATGGCTGTCGAGCACGATGCGGCGGGGCGATCTGTCCTCGAGGCCTTCCAGCCGGCAGGTCAGCTCCGGATCGTCTTCAAGGACCGTCCCGATGCCGACGAGAATCGCGTCATGTTCGGCACGCATTATGTGCGACTGCGCCCGGGCGACCGGGCCGGTGATTGCGACCTGACCTGCGCCGTGCCGTCCGACCATGCCGTCGGCGGAGACGGCCAGTTTGAGGGTCACCTGTGCGCGCTTTTTCGACGACCGGGTCAGATAGGCGCCCAGCACGTCGCGCGCGCCGACCGGATCGCAATCGGCCAGAACCTCGATCCCAGCCGCGCGCAGGATGGCATAGCCTTTGCCCGCCACGCGGTCGTCGGGGTCCGAGACGGCGGCGATGACGCGCGCCACGCCGGCGGAGACGAGCGCCTCGGCGCAGGGCGGCGTGCGGCCATGATGAGCGCAGGGCTCGAGCGTGACATAGGCGGTGGCGCCGCGCGCCGCCGCACCCGCCTCGTCCAGCGCGATGGTCTCGGCATGGGGCCGCCCGCCAGGGGCCGTGATCCCGCGGCCGACGATGGCGCCGTCGTTGACGATCAGCGTGGCGACGGACGGGTTGGTTCCCGTTCGGCCCAGATGGCGCCGGGCAAGCCGCAACGCCGCATCGAGAAACCGGCGGTCATCCACCGTCAGGCTTTGGTCACTCGGCGGCATCGGGTTCGACATCGGCAATGGGGCCCGCGATCTCGCCCAGCAGATCCTTGAAGTCCTGCGGATCGCGGAAATCCTTGTAGACCGAGGCAAAGCGCACGAAGGCGACCTCGTCCATGCGCTTGAGCGCTTCCATCACCATCGTGCCGATCTCGTCGGCGTGGACGTCCTGTTCGCCGGAGCTTTCAAGCTGGCGCACGATGGCCGAGACGGCGCGCTCGACGCGTTCGGGGTCGACAGGCCGCTTGCGCAGCGCGACCTCGAAGGAGCGTGCCAGCTTGTCGCGGTCGAACGGAACCTTGCGGCCGTTCTTCTTGACGACGAACAGTTCGCGCAACTGGACCCGCTCGAAGGTGGTGAACCGGCCGCCGCAATCGGCGCAGACGCGGCGCCTGCGGATGACGGTGCCGTCCTCGGCGGGACGGCTGTCTTTGACGGCCGTGTTTTCGGTGTGACAGAACGGGCAGCGCAACGCGCTCGGCTCCTCAGTTCAGATGCGGGTAGATCGGAAAGCGCGCCGTCAGGGCGAGCACGTCTTCCTTGACGGCGCTCTCGATGCCGGAATTGTCGCCGTCTTCGCCGGCCTGCGCCAGGCCATCGACGATCCGCACGATCATCTGGCCGACCTGGCGGAATTCGGCCGGTCCGAAGCCGCGCGTGGTCGCCGCCGGCGTGCCGAGGCGAATGCCCGAGGTGATGGTCGGCTTTTGGGGATCGTTCGGAACACCGTTTTTGTTGCAGGTGATGAACGCCCGGCCGAGAGCGGCCTCTGCCGCCTTGCCGGTGACGCCCTTGGGCCGCAGGTCGACCAGCATCAAATGGGTGTCGGTGCCGCCGGAGACGATCTGCATGCCGCCCTCGATCACCGTCTGGGCCAAGACCTTGGCGTTTTCGGCCACCGCACTCATATAGCCCTGGAAATCGGGTTGCAGCGCCTCGCCGAAGGCCACGGCTTTTGCGGCGATCACGTGCATGAGCGGGCCGCCCTGAAGGCCGGGGAAGACGGCGGAATTGATCTTCTTGGCGATCGCCTCGTCATTGGTCAGCACCATGCCGCCGCGCGGGCCGCGCAACGTCTTGTGCGTCGTCGTCGTCGCCACATGGGCATGCGGGAAGGGGCTGGGATGGATGCCCGCCGCGACCAGTCCCGCAAAATGGGCCATGTCGACCCAAAGATGCGCGCCGACCGAATCTGCGATTTCCCGGAACCGTGCGAAATCGATGATCCGCGAATAGGCCGAACCGCCGGCAATGATCAGGCGCGGCTTGTGCTCTTCGGCCAGTTTCGCCACCTGGTCATAATCGATCAGGCCGGTTTCCAGATCGAGGCCGTACTGGATCGCGTTGAACCATTTGCCCGACATGTTGGGCCGAGCGCCATGGGTCAGGTGACCGCCGGCATCAAGGCTCATGCCGAGGATCGTGTCGCCCGGCGCTGCCAGCGCGAGCATGACGGACTGGTTGGCCTGGCTGCCGGAATTGGGCTGGACGTTGGCAAAGCCGCAGCCGAACAGTTCGGTCGCCCGCTCGATCGCCAGGTTTTCGGCGATATCGACATACTGACAGCCGCCATAGTAGCGGCGGCCCGGATAGCCCTCGGCATATTTGTTGGTCATCACCGAGCCCTGCGCTTCCAGCACGGCGCGGCTGACGATGTTTTCCGAGGCGATCAGTTCGATCTCCTGCTGCTGGCGGCGCAGTTCCTTGCCGATCGCATCGGCGATCCCGGCATCGCGGGCCGTCAGATCCTGGCTGAAAAAGGCATCGGCAAAGGCGGTGGCGGCGGCGCTGTCCTGCGACATGGGCGTGTCCTCGGCGTGGGTTTGGCTCCGAAAGCGGCGCAATACCATGGCGCCCCGCCCCTGTCATGTCCCGCACGGACATCGGCTGCCGTCATGTGAACAATTGCCGCGCCAATGAAAAAGGGGCCCGCGGGCCCCTCGATCGGTTTCGTGCTTCGGCTGCGCGCCGTCAGAGTGCGGTGGACGACAATTGCAGCGCGTCCACACCGTCGCGATTGTAGATGTCGTCGCGGAAATGGACGAGCCGGTCTTCGGACGCCCATGCCGAAATGTAGACGAAATAGACCGGCACCTGAACCTCGATCGGGATTTCGGTGTTCACACCCGATTCGACCACCTGTTCAAGCTGGCGGCGATCCCAGCCCGGCGTCGATTCCAGGAGCCACAGGGTCAGTTCCTGAATGTTGTGCACGCGCACGCAACCCGAGGATTCAAACCGCATGAACTTGCCGAACAGGCTCTGCTGCGGCGTGTCGTGCATGTAGACGGCATGCGGATTGTGGAAATTGATCTTGGTCGAAGACATCGCGTTGATGAGGCCGGGATCCTGGCGGAAGCGCAGTTCCACGGCCTCTTCGGTCGACCAGTTGACCGCTTCCGGCGGCACCTCGTTGCCCTGACCGTCGAACAGGCGGATCTTGTTGCGTGTCAGATAGGTGGGGTCCTGACGCATCAGCGGAATGATATCCTTGCGGATGATCGACTTGGGTGCGGTCCAATAGGGATTGAGGATGACCTCATGGATACGCGAGGACAGGATCGGCGTCTGCCGGTCGGTCTTGCCGACGATCGCCTTGTGGCGCAGTGCGACACGGTCGTTTTCGACCGCTTCGATCGAGGCCGCCGGAATGTTCACCATGACGTAGCGGTCGCCCAGATAGCCGGACATGGAACGCAGGCGCACCAGATTGGTCTCGAGCTGGCCGAGCCTGACCGGGGCGCTCACATTGAGCGCGGCGAGCGTGTAATTGCCGACAACGCCGTCGGCGGTCATGCCATGGCGGGCCTGGAAGCGCTTGAGCGCGCCGTCAAGGAATGTATCGAACGTGGCGCTGTCGCCCGCATTGCGCGGCAGATCGCCGGACACGATCAGGCGCCGGCGCAGTTCGCGCACCGAATTGTCCTGAACGCCGACCTTCAGAGCTTTGGTCGCGTTGACGCGGGGCCAGCCGCCGGCGGCGACGATGCGCTGGTAGTCGCCGATCGCCCCTTCGACGTGGAATGCGGTTTCCTGGCTGAGGATCGGAACGCGCGTGTTGGCCACCCGGCTGACGCGTGTACCAGCCGCATCGAACTGGTCGTCCCAGTTGCCGCGTTCGGAAGACTGCAAAATCTCCATGATCGAGGACTGGGCGGCCGCAGCGCCCGCCGTTGCCGCCAATGCGCCAGCGGCGCCGGATGCGCGCAAAAATCCGCGCCTCGTCGTCGATTTAAATCCGTTCATGCCCAACCCGCGTAATTGTCTCTGTCGCCTCAAGGGTTCGCCTCGCGCCAGAGTTTTAGCCCCGCCCGCTTAACAAACAGGAAACCATGTAGGTCGGTTCCCTACAGTCTGAAAGGTCCATTCGATGGATGCCTCCCTGACCATAACGCTTGCAATAAGCTGTTTGGCTTTCACAGGAATATGGCTGATTAATGTCATGACCGAGGATGCCGGGGTCATCGACTATTACTGGGGACCGGGATTTTCCGTCATCGCGCTGGTGCATGCCGCCATGCACGGCGTCTCGACGTCCTATCAGTGGATCATTCTGGCTGCGGTCGTCATCTGGTCGGCGCGGCTGGCCGGTCACCTCGTCCACCGCCACCACGGCGCGGTACGCGAGGACGGCCGGTATCGCGCGATGCGCGAAAGCGGCGGGCCGACCTGGTGGTGGGCCAGCCTGTTCAAGGTGTTCCTGCTGCAGGCGGTGCTGTTGTGGCTGATTGCCGCGCCGCTGCATGTGGCGTTTCGCGCCGATGGCGCCGAAACAGTGTCCGCGGGGCTGTTCTGGGCCGGCATGGCGGTGTTCGCGCTGGGGTTCGCCATCGAATGGATCGCCGATATCCAACTGGCGAACGGCAAGAGGGCGCTTGGCTCGACGGCACCGGAAACCGGCATCGTGCGGAATGGACTCTGGGGTATCAGCCGCCACCCCAACTATGTCGGCGAGATCATCCTGTGGTGGGGTCTCGGCATCGCCGCGTTCGCCGTGTCGGGCAGTCTCATTGCCCTTACCGGCCCGGCGATCCTGACGGCGGTGATGGCCGGCGTGTCCATGCCCCTGACCGAGCAGCACATGCTGCGCAGCCGACCGGGCTATGCGGCCTACATGGAACGGGTGCCGGCACTGATCGGCCGGCCGCGGCGCGCGCGCGGAAGGCAGAAACTGCCTGCCGAGTGATTTCGTTTCACAAGACGGCAAAGGCCGGGCACGAAACCCGGCCTTTTTTCTTGCGCCCCGACAGTCTTGCGCCTCAAAGGCGGTAGAGGATCGTGTCGTTCCAGAAGCGGTCGAGGCGTTGCATGGCCCGGTTCATGCGGTTGAACTCGTCAGCATCGATGCCGCCCACCGCTTCGATCGAGACGATGTGACGTTCGTAAAGATCAGCGACCGCGTCGGCTACTTCGCGCCCCTTCTCGGTCAGCGAGATACGCACCGAGCGCTTGTCGGCCTTGGATTTCTTGTGGTGGATGAACCCGTCCTGCGCCAGCTTCTTGACGTTGTAGGACACGTTCGAGCCCAGATAGTAGCCGCGGGACCGCAGTTCGCCGGCCGTCAGTTCGCTGTCGCCAATGTTGAACAGCAAAATGGCCTGAACGGCGTTGATGTCGTCGCGGCCCGAACGGTCGAACTCGTCCTTGACGACATCCTGAAGACGCCGGTGCAGCCTTTCCACAAGCTGCAGCGTCTCGTGATAAAGACGCCTGAGGGAATCGGCGTCCGATTCCACGCGCGGTTGGCCCACAATATTGGACTGGTTGATCATGACTGCCTCACAGGTTTGGTCGGCGATGTTTCCCGCCTTTGATGTGGGCAACCTACGCAATGCCGCTAAAATGCTCATTAATTTGGAGCGTTAACGCAGTGTTGCGGCGGCGCAAAACGGCTTTGTCCTTAACGGAGAGTCAAGTCGTGCGCTTGCTTTGGAGCGTTTCGGGACCGGGCCTGAACCCGTCAATGGGCGGCCAGACGCGCCGCCCGCCGTTCGATCAGCGTGGCTCCGGCCATCAGGATCAGAACGACAAGGCCGATCATGTTGATGCTGGCGATACCCGCCCGCTCGGAAAAGATGTCTGAAAGGAACATGTAGGCGCCGATCTCGGCGGTCGCCGCCAGAACCCACAACACCACACCCCAGCGCGTGGTCAGCCAAAGACCCAGCGCGGCGGCCGGCATCAGGACCGCCAGCGTCGTGAATACGATGCGTACGGGCAGCGCCAGGAGATCGAAACGCCAGGCGCCGTCCCCGGCGATCCCCGTCAGCCCGGCCCAGTAGACCAGGCCGGAGATCAGGGCGTAGAGCGCCAAAATGCGCAGGAAAAAGCCGAAGACGCGCTCGACCGCGCCCTTGCGCGGCTGCTGCAATCCCGTCTCGGCAATGACCATGGAGCGCCACCCGTTCGGCCCGACATCTGACGGACAATTGCCTAACGTAATGGTTTGCGAAAGGCAAAGCGGGTTGTAAACCGCGAACACGCCAGACGTCCAAACGGGGGAGTTGAACAGCGATGAGCGGAACCGGGCCCAAACGCAGCGTTGACGAGATCACCGGCGGCCGGCGCCTGCGCCGGATGCGCAAGGCCGACTGGGCGCGCCGGCTCGTTCGCGAGACCCGCCTTGGCGTCGACGATCTGATCTGGCCGATCTTCATCATGGAAGGCGAGGATACGGCCGAGGCCATCGGCGCCATGCCCGGTGTCGAACGGCTGACACTTGACCGTGCTGTCGCCGCCGCCGAAGAGGCGCACAAGCTGGGCATTCCGGCCATCGCGACCTTTGCCAACATCCCCATGGACCGCAAGGACCAGACCGGAAGCCACGCGCTGGATGCCGACAACATCATCAACCGCGTGACGGCGGCCATCAAGCAGGCGGTGCCCGGCATCGGCATCATCACCGATCCGGCGCTCGATCCGTTCACCGACCACGGCCATGACGGCGTGCTGCGCGACGGCATCATCGTCAATGACGAGACCGTCGACATCATCGCCCGTGCGGCCGTCAAGCAGGCGGACGCCGGCGCCGATATCATCGCGCCCTCGGACATGATGGACGGACGGATCGGCGCGATCCGCGACGCGCTGGATGCGGCCGGGCACCAGGATGTGGCGATCATGTCCTATACGGCCAAGTTCGCCTCGGCCTGCTACGGCCCCTATCGCGAGGCGATCGGCACCGGCGGACTGCTGAAGGGCGACAAGAAGACCTATTATGTGGATCCGGCCAATACGGACGAGGCACTGCGCGAAGCCGAGCAGGATCTTGTCGAGGGCGCCGACATGCTGATGGTCAAGCCCGCCCTGCCCTATCTGGACGTGTGCTGGCGGATCAAGACAGAGCTGCGTGCGCCCGTCTATGCCTACCAGGTTTCGGGCGAATACGCGATGATCGAGGCGGCCGCCGCCAATGGCTGGATCGACGGCGAACGGGTGATGATGGAAAAGCTCGCCGCCTTCAAGCGGGCCGGCTGCGACGGCATCCTGACCTATTTCGCGCCGCGGGTCGCCCGCATCTTGAACCGATGAAGGGCCATCGCTTGAAGCGGGCGATGCGCACCGCCATGTTAAGACCATGACACAGACGGACACGATCATTTCAACGGCTCCGGCCGGTTTCGACGATTGGCGGCTTTTCGAGGGCGTCCGGACGCGGCGTGTTCTGGCGTTCGCGGTCGATTATGCGCTGGTCATTCTGCTTGTGGCGCTCGCTGTGCCCGTGGTCGGACTTCTCGGCGTCGTCACGTTCGGCATCGCCTGGCTGCTCTATGCGGTCCTCGCCCCGCTGGTCGCCCTTTCCTACATCGCATGGACGGTCGGCGGTCCCGAACAGGCCACGCTCGGCATGCGTATGGCCGGCATCCGGCTGGTGCGCTATGACGGCCAGCCGATCGACTGGATGACGGCGATCGTCCACGCGGTGCTGTTCTGGGCAGCCAATGTGATTCTGACGCCCTTTATCGTGCTGGTGGCCCTGTTCACCCGCCACAAGCGGCTGCTGCACGATCTGGCGCTCGGCACGACCGTGGTGCGCACGGAACGATTTCTGGCCGTTGCGTAGCGGCGGTTTTTTGGTAGCTTGAGCGGACGCGCCGCCGCGCCTCCGCGATCCGGCGCAACCGACGCGTTTTCGACAGCGGCTGTTGCGGGTGATGACGAAACACAGCGCCAAAGCGCCCCAGTTCTTTTTGACGTCGCCGGCGCCGTGCCCCTATCTGGACGGGCAGTTCGAGCGCAAGGTTTTCACCCATCTGGTGGGTGAAAAGGCCTCCGAAATGAACGATCTTCTGACGCTGGGCGGCTTCCGCCGCAGCCAGAACATCGCCTATCGTCCGGCCTGCGAAACGTGCCGCGCCTGCATCTCAGTGCGCATTCTGGCCGACGAGTTCCGGCCGACCCGCTCGATGCAGCGCATCAACCGGCGCAATCGCGATCTGATCGGCACCGAATACACCGCCGAACCATCCAGCGAGCAATATTCGCTGTTCCGCCGTTATCTCGACGCGCGCCATTCGGGCGGCGGCATGAGCGACATGACCGTGCTCGACTATGCGATGATGGTCGAGGACACGCATGTCAAATCGCGCGTCATCGAATATCGCAGGCGCGGCGCGGACAGTTTCGTCACCGGACAGGGCGAAGGGCCGCTGGTCGGCGTTGCCCTGTCGGACATGATGAGCGACGGCTATTCGATGGTCTATTCGTTCTTCGACCCGGACGAGGACCACCGGTCGCTCGGCACATGGATGATCCTCGACCATATCGAGCGGGCCCGAAAGCAGGGACTCGCCCATGTCTATCTGGGCTATTGGGTCGCCGGATCGCGGAAGATGGAATACAAGACGCGCTTTCTGCCCCAGGAGCACCTGACCGGCAATGGCTGGGAACGCCATGAGGGCTGACGCGGCTTGACACCTTGGCGGGCTGCCGCGCAACTGGCCCGATGACCCGGCACGCCAAAGGATTGCTGCTGACCGCCATCGGCGGCGTCGCGCTGAGCTTCGACATTCCGATGATCAAGCTGGGCGGGGGCGACGCCTGGTCGGCGATGGCGGTGCGCGCGGGCAGTGCCTTCATCGCCGCGCTCCTGATCAAGCAGATCGCCCAATGGCTGACCGGCCGCACGATCACGCTGCTGCCGGGCCGTATAGGCGTGGTCATCGCGGCGCTCTACGGGCTGACCGTCGTCGCCTTCGTGATCGCGGTCAAGAACACGAGCGCGGCCAATGTCGCCTTCATCATCGCGTTCACGCCGGCGTTCACCGCAATGACGGCGTGGACGTTCCTGGGCGAACGGCCGTCGCGCGCGACGCTTCTGACGATCGCGGTCATGGTCCTGGCGGTGGGCATCATCGTCTCGGACGGTTTGCAGGCCGGCAGCCTTTTCGGCGATGCGTGCGCGATGGCCGCCGCGCTGCTCATCGCCGCCGTGATCACGCTGTCGCGCGCCGCCAAGGCCGATGTCGGCTTTGCGCCGATGATCGGCGGCATCGTGCCGACGGTCCTGGGACTGGCGGTGCTCGGCTCGCTCGGCGAGCCGGTGCGCGTCGACAATGCGGCCTGGCATGTCTTCAACGGCATGGTGCTGCTGCCGATCGCCTATTGGTGCCTGGCGACGGGGCCGAGATACATCTCCGCGCCCGAGGTGAGCATGTTCTATCTGCTCGAAACCGTGCTGGCGCCGGTCTGGGTCTGGCTGATCTTCTCCGAAGCGCCGCGCCCGGCCGTGCTGATCGGCGGCGCCCTTCTGATCGGAGCGCTGGGCGCGCATGCGCTGTGGCAATTGCGGGTCCATGGACGGCGGGTTCAGCCGTCGGCGAAGTCACCGTGAACATAAAGCAGCGGCGCGTCCGGCGCGGCTGCAAATGACAGCACCCGGCCGACCAGAACATCGTGATCGCCGGCGCTCAATACGTGTTCGATTGCGCAGTCGAACCAGGCAATGGCATCGGCAATGCGCGGCCGGCCGCTCGGCAGCCTTTCCGAGCCGACACCATCGAACCGTTCCTGCGGCAGCCCGCGGGTGAAGCGCTCGGCAAGGTCGCGCTGCCCGGCGCCGAGCACCGAGATCGTGTAGCCGCCGCTCTCCAGGAACGCCGCGCGGCTGGCGCTCTGCTTCCTGATCGACCAGAGCACCATCGCCGGATCGAGCGAGACCGTGTTGAACGAGTTGCACGTCATGCCGTGGTCGGCGCCTTCGTGGTGGGTCGCGGCGATGGTGACGCCAGTGGCGAAACAGCCCATCGCCCGCTTGAGCTCGGCCGTCTCGAGCGCGGTCAGGTTGAGGTGGGCATCGGCGTTCATCGGCTTTCCTCTCAAGGGACTTCCTTGCCCTGGGCCAGGGTCCACAGCTCGAACCAGGTTTCGCGATCGAGCGTGACCTTGAGCGCATCGGCAATGTTGGCGATGCGCTTGAGCGAATTCGTGCCCACGACCGGCATGATCCGCGCGGGATGCGCCATCAGCCAGGCCAGCGCCACGGCCTCGGCCGCAACGCCGAAATCGGCGCCGATTGCGGTCAGCCGCGGCATGGTGCGCTTGCCCACCTCGCTGCCGGGCATGAACAATGCGCCGCCGCCCAGAGGCGACCAGGCCATCAGCGGCATTCCATCCATCTGTGCCTTGGCGACCTGCCCGTCGGTGAAAGCGGACGGGTTCAGCAGACTGATCTCGATCTGGTTGGTCAGAAGCGGGTGCTTCATGGCCGATTGCAGCAGGTCGATGTCCCACGGCATGAAGTTCGAAACACCGACGCCGCGCACCTTGCCCTCGTCCACCAGCGCATCGAGCGCGGCGCCCGTCTCGTGATGGTCCATCAGCGGGTCGGGCCGGTGTATCAGCAACATGTCGATGACATCGACGCCGATCCTGGCAAGGGAATTGTCGACCGAATCGCGGATGTGGGCGGCGGAGGTGTCATAGTGCTTGACCCGGCGGCGCGGAAACTTGCCCGGCGACATCAGCATGATGTCGCATTTGGTGACGATCTGCATCTTTTGCTTGAGCGAAGTGTGGCCATGCAGGGCGCGCCCGAAGATGGCCTCACATTCATAGTCGCCGTAGATGTCGGCATGATCGAAGGTGGTGATGCCCTGATCGAGACACGCCTCGACCTTTTCGACGACATGGCTCAGCGACTGGTCATGATCGCCGGCCAATCTCCAGACACCGTAGATGAGCCGGCTCATTGGCGGCACGCCATGGCCGAATTCGATGGTCTCCATCAGCGTCTTTCTCCAACCCCCAGCGGCGTGGCGGGTGTTTGCTCGGGCACGCGCCCGTAAACATGGGGCAGCGAGCAGGTTTGCAAGTGCGGCAAGACCTTCTGCCCGAAATTGACGCACTCATCCAGATGCGGATAGCCGGAAAAGATGAAGGCGCGGATGCCCATCTTGCGGTAGCGCTCTATCTTCTCCATCACCTGGTCGGCCGAACCGACAAGCGCTGCGCCGCAGCCCGACCGGGCACGTCCGATCCCGGTCCACAGATGCGGCTCGACGAAGCCGAACTCATCGGCATTGTCGCGATTGGCGGCCTGCAGCGACACGCCGTAGGTCTTGGCATCCAGCGCGCGCCCCCGAATCTCGTCGCCCTTGCCGTCATCGAGGCGCGAGACGAGTTCGTCGGCATAATCGCGTGCTTCGGCCTCCGTGTCGCGCACGATCACATGCACGCGCAGGCCGTAATCGAGCACCCTGCCATGGGCCTCGGCGCGCGCATGGACGGTCTTCATGCGCTCGGCGAGCAGTTCCTCGGGCTCGGGCCACATCAGATAGACATCGCAATGGTGGCCGCACAATTCGACCGCATCGGGCGAATAGCCGCCGAAATACAAAAGCGGGCCGCCATTTTGCTGGTAGGGACGCACCGGATCGGTGTTCAGACCCTTGAGCCGGTAGATCTCGCCCTCATAGTCGATCTCGTCGCGGGTCCAGGCCTGCCGCAGGATTTCGACGACTTCGGTGGAGCGGCGATAGCGCAGTTCGCTCGATGCCTCCTCGCCCGGCTGGTTGGACGAGATGACATTCAGCGTCAGCCGGCCCTTCATGACATGGTCGACGGTCGCCACCGCGCGCGCCAGCATCGCCGGATGCACCTCGCCGCAGCGGATCGCCGCCAGCATGTTGATGTTCTCTGTCAGCGGCGCCATCGCCGAGACGAAGCTCCACGTGTCCTGGCCGACCTGATAGGACGACGGACACAAGATGTTGCGGTAGCCGAGCGTGTCGGCGGTGCGGACGATTTCGCTGGTGTGTTCGAACGACGATCGCAGATCGCCGTCCGGTACGCCCAGAAAACGATAATCATCGGAACAGATCGGCGCGAACCAGGCGACTTCCGCCGCATCCAGATCGGCGCTCTTTACCGGCACGACGGTCATTGACGATTGCTCCCGACTGACAGTTTCGGCCGCATGAGCGGCACATCTCAAAGACAGCTAACATCCGCGCCTATATGTATCAATAGTGAATGAATTGAAGCGGTGACAGCGCTTTTTCAACAGCCTATGGTCGCCGCCAGGGGGGACGCTCAAGTGGCGGAAAAACCGGTCCGGGGCGGCGCGCTACCGCTCTACATCCAGATTTCCGAACTGCTGACCCGCGAGATCGCCGCCGGCATCTGGCCCGACGGGACCCGGCTGCCCACGGAGATCGAACTTGCGGGTAGCCTGGGCGTGGCGGTGGGCACGTTGCGCAAGGCGCTGGCGGAACTCGAAGCCCGCGGACTTCTGGAGCGCCGGCAGGGTTCGGGGACCTATGTGCGGGCCAAGGCCAAAACCGGCGCGATCTACGAATTCTTCCATCTGGAACTGAAGGACGGCGCCGGCCTGCCAACCGCGCGCATCCTATCGCTCGATAAAGTGCCGCATCCGGATTTCGCGCCGCGGCTCGGCGATGGCACGTCCGCCGACGCCTGGCGCGTCCGCCGGCTGCGTTTTCTCGGCGAGACACCGGCGGCGCTGGAGGAGATCTGGTTCGATGCGCGCCATGCGGCGAACCTCGATGTCGAGTCAATCAACGAGTCGATGCATCTGTTCTACCGGCAGAACCTGGGTTTCTGGATCGCCCGCGTCGAAGACCGGGTGTCCGTTGCCTCCTGCCCGGACTTCGCGCCGCCGGACAGTCCGTTCCGGCAAGGTGCGCAGCTCGGCCATGTCGAGCGCATTTCATGGGGCAATGCCGGCACGATCGAGGAGTATTCACGCAACTGGTTCGACCCGGACACGGTGGCCTATGTGGCCAGGTGGGTTTGAAACCACCGGTCCAGAAAATCGAAGTACCAAGCCTTGAGCACCGCATCGTGGCGGGCGAACCCGTCATCCTGTTCACTCTTGGACTGCGTTCCCGACCGGCCGATGAGGCCGGCGAACTCGGTTTGCCATTGATCGAGGATCGTCCGCGTCACTTCGGGGTGGAACTGGAACCCGATCGTCGTGTCGCCGGTGCGAAACGCTTGGTTCGGTGTCAGCGCCGGGTTGCCATGGGAAAGCATCGTCGCGCCGGGCGGCACGGTCCAACCCTGCTGATTGCCGCTGAGCGCCATCAGCGGCCCGTCAAAGATGTCGCGGCCCGCCGACGTCACGTCCAGCGGGTAGAAGCCCATCGCCATGCGCCCCTCGGGGTTGAAATCGACCGATGCGCCCAGAACATGGGCGATCAGTTGCGAGCCCAGGCAAACGCCGACCAACGGCACCGACTTTGCCATCGCCTGCTCGATCAGGGCGCATTCCGCCGAAAGGTACGGATAGACAGCGAGGTCAGTGACCATTTGCGGGCCGCCCATGATCATCACGCCGGCCTCGTCGCCGGTCAGAACCGGCAGCGTCTCGCCACGCCATGGCTCGACCACGCGCACATCGTGACCGTGGGCGATCAGGTGCCGCCGCCCCGCATCAGGCTCCGCCACGGCCCAGTGCTCGATCACATAGAGAGGTCTTGCAGGCAAGCGAACAGTTCCATCATTGGCTGAACGCTGCGTTGCAGCCAAGCGGCGCTTTCGTCAACGGGATTCGGTTGACGGCCACCTCATCGCCGATGCCTCAACGGGACAGGTTCTGTGCCAGCCAGCTGTGCCAGCCCTCTTCGGTGCCGTTGAAGACGTTCAGATCGATCTGCGTTTCGACGCCGCGGCGCGCCGTGCCGGTTCCCGAATATTGCCAGAAGGCAAAGCCCCGGTTCGGATAACGTTCGCGGGGATGGGCGGCGACCGAGCGCAGCCAGAACGCATGGTCCTTGAACTGGCCGCGCAGATTGTCCTCGTAGAAGTCGGGCGTCGTGTAGATGATCGGCTTCTGCCCGTAATGGGCTTCGATGCGTTCGGAGAAGACCCGCATCTTGGCGAGCACGGTCGAGCGCGGGGGCTTGCGCGGACAGGAGCGCTTGTTGCCGTACCATTCCACATCGAGAACCGGCGGCAGCGCACCGGGCTGTTTGGGCACATGGCGGATGAACCAGTCGGCCTGTTCGGCCGCCGAGCGGCACCAGAAAAAGAAATGGTAGGCGCCGGTCGGAATGCCGGCGGCGCGGGCCGCGTCCCAGTTGCGGCGGAACAGCCGGTCGACATGCTTGCCGCCCTCCGTCGCCTTGATGAAGGCGAAGTTGGCGCCCTGGGTGCGCAGGGCCGGCCAGTCGATCTCCTGCTGCCAGTGCGAGACATCGACGCCATGAACAGCGAATTTGTCGGGCGAGGCGCGGCCGAAATTGACCGGCTTGGCATCGCCGAACCGGGGCGCATATATGCGGCGCCGGTTTTCCGGACGTGCGGCGGGTCCGGCCGGGTTTTCGGGACGCGCAAGCGCCACGTCGACCGGTGCAGGCGTCACGCGCGCTTCATCAGCCGCCTCGAAGGCCGGTTCGGAGACCGCAACCGCCGACGGTGCCAAGGCGGTGGCGGACGGGACCGTTGCGCCAGGGACCGGCGCGCGCGGCGTGATCGAACTCGTCACTTCGCCCGAGGGGCCGGCAAGCTCCAGCGCATCGACGCCCGAGGAGGCCGAACAGCCGGACAGGACCAGAGCGGACAGCACACAAAGACCAGCCGCGACGACAAGACCACGCATGAATGAACACCGGGGTTCGAGGAAAACGACAGCGCGCGCGGCGCGCCGGCCCGCGACGTTAACGGTCAATTACTGCGAAAGAGAAAATTGGATTGGTTAACGGCAGGGGCGCCGCCGAAACTTCCGTCGCGACGCCTTATTCGGCGGCGATGCGCGGCATCGGCACCTGGGTCAGCATGGCGCGCAGCGCGGCCGGCTTGAGCGGCTTGTTGAGCAGGTGGACATTGGCGGCCGACGCCTGTTCGCGCAGTTCGCCGGACCGGTCGGCGGTGATCAGGACGGCGGTGATCGCATCGCCATAGCGCGCGCGCATGTCGGCGATCACCTCCATGCCGGTGCCGTCATCGAGATGATAGTCGGCGATGATGACATGCGGGTCGGCGCCATGATCGTTCAGGGCTCTGGCCAGCATGTCGCGGCGCGGTGCGGCGATCACCGTCGCGCCCCAGCCCGTCAGCAGCACGCTCATGCCCGACAGGATGGTTTCCTCATTGTCGATGCAGGCGATCGTCAGGCCGGTCAACAGCGCGCGACGGGCCTGCGCCGGCGCGGGTTTCGCCGTTACCGCAGGCGCGGCGGCATCGACGACCGGGACCGGGACCTTGAAGGCCGTGCCCGCGCCAGGGATCGATTCCAGCGTCACCTCGAGGCTCAACACGCGCGAGATACGGTCGACGATCGACAGGCCGAGCCCCAGCCCGCTGGCGATGCGCGCACCGTCCGACAGGCGCTGGAACTCCTCGAACACCCGCGTCGCCTTGTCTGGCGCAATGCCGATGCCGGTGTCGTAGACACAGATGACCGCGTCATGGCTGCGCCGGCGCACGCCGATCAGGACGCGGCCCTCATGGGTGTATTTGATCGCGTTGGAGACCAGGTTCTGCAACAGCCGGCGCAGCAGGTTGCGATCGGTCTCGATGATGGCGCCGGTGCGCACCACCGTCAGCTCCAGCCCCTTTTCCTTGGCCATCAGCGCGAAGTCCGACTGCACCTGCTGGAGCAGGTCGGCGACCGGGAACCGCGTCGGATTGGGCGTCAGCGCGCCCGCATCAAGCCGCGAAATGTCGAGAACCGCGCCGATAATGTGCTCGACCGATTCCAGCGCCGTGTCGATCTTGTGGGCGATCTCGCGGTTGGTGCTGTCGCCCTGCCCGCCCATCCGTTCGACCAGCGACGAGGTGTAGAGCCGGGCCGCGTTCAGCGGCTGGGAGATGTCGTGTCCGGCGGCGGCAAGGAACCGCGTCTTGCCGATATTGGCTTCTTCGGCGCTCCGCTGGGCGACTGCCAGTTCCTCGTTGACGCGGGTCAGTTCGGCGGTGCGCGCCCGCACCCGCATTTCCAGGCTTTCCTTGGTGCGTTTGAGCGCCTCGTCCGCCTCCACCCGGCCGGTGATGTCGGTATAGGTGATCACCAGCCCGCCATCGGGCATCGGGTTGGAGCGGATTTCGAGAATGCGGCCGCTGCGCGCCAGCGCCAGCTGCCAGGCCCTGCGGAACCGGGTGACGTTCTCGACCACCTCGCGTTCGGTCTCGGCATCGATCTGACCGGCCTCGACCAGCATGCCGGTGATCGACTTGAGCGGCATGCCGAAATTGCCCATTTCGGGCGGCAGTCCGAGCAGCCTGCGGAACTGGCCGTTCCAGTTGGTCAGCCGGTACTCGTTGTTGAACACCGATATGCCCTGATCCATCTGGTCCAGCGCCTTGTGCAGAAGGTCGCGGTTCTGCTGGAGCGCTTCGGACGCATCATCGAGAAGCCGCACGGTCTCGCGCGACGACGCGCCGTCCTTTTCGAACAGCAGCGACAGGACGAGCCGTGCCGACGAGGAGCCGATGGCGCTCGCCAGCACCTGCTCGGCATAGCGGACGACCGATATGTCGGTCGTGTCCGATCCGACCAGCTTTCGCCCCTCGCGCAGTTCGAACGCCTCGAAGGCGCGCTCCATGCGCGCGGTGCTGACATAGCGGGCGATCGACTCCTTCAGTTCGTCGATCGTCGTCGTCGTACGGAACCGCTTGAGCCCGATCGACTGCTGCGCCTCGCGTGGCACGAAGGTGACCGCCTGGATGCGTTCGAGCGGCGTCGGCGTGCGCGACAGCGAGCCGCCGACCAGAAGCGCGATGTTCACCGCCAGCGACCAGAACACGCCATGCACGAGCGGTTCGAACTGGACGCCGAACAATTGGCTCGGCCGAAGCATGGCGATGCCGAACAGGCCTTCGCGCACGATCGCCGCGTCGGCCCCGGCAAGATTGGGCACCAGCAGCGTGTAGGCCCAGACCAGAAAACCGCCGAGCATGCCCAGGAACGCGCCGCGCGCATTTGCGCCCCGCCAGATCAGGCCGATCAGGAAGGCCGGCGCGAACTGGGCGATGGCGGCGAAAGACAAAAGGCCGATCGAGGCGAGTTGGGCGGTGTGGTCGGTCTGCCGGTAATAGGCGAAGGCGGCCAGGATGATCAGCGCCATGGCGATGCGGCGGATGTTCAGGATGATGCGCGACCAGTCGCCCGCCGCCGTGCGCGCGGCCGCGTTGAAGCGCCACAACAGGGCCGGCAGCACAAGATCGTTGGAGACCATGATGGCCAGCGCGACCGAGGCAACGATCACCATGGCCGTGGCCGCCGAAAGCCCGCCGATAAAGGTGATCAGCGCCAGCCAGTCCTGATCGGCGGCGAGCGGAAGCGCCAGAAGATACATGTCGGCGGGCACGTCGGGCTCCAGATTGATCAGACCCGAAACGGCAATCGGCATGACCAGCAGGTTGATGGCGATCAGATAGGCAGGGAACAGCCAGAGGGCACGGCGAAGCTCGACATCGGACCGGTGTTCGACGACCGTCACGTGGAACTGGCGCGGCAGCATGAGGATCGCGCAGGCGCTCAAAAGCGTCATCACCAGCCATGTTTCGCCGGATGTGCCGTTCGAGAGGGAACGCGCGACGGCAGCATTGTCGCCAAACGCCTCGCGCACCGGGCCGAACCCGCCGAACAGGAAGAACAGGATCACCAGCCCGACGCCGACAAAGACAAGCAGCTTGACGATCGATTCAACGGCAATCGCCGTGATCAGCCCGTCCTGGTGCTCGGTGGCATCGGCATGGCGCGTGCCGAACAGGATGGAAAAAGCCAGCAGCGAGATGGCGACCACCAGCGAGACGTCGATCGGCAGGGTCGACGGCGCGCCGATCGAGCCGTCATAATGGCTGACCATCAGCGTGACCGCGTCGCTGACCGCCTTCAGTTGCAGAGCGATGTAGGGGACCGTGCCGATCACCGCGATGCAGGCGGCGAGCGCTGCCACATGCATCGATTTGCCGTAGCGCGCGCCCAGAAAGTCGGCGATCGAGGTAATCCGCTCGGATTTGGACAGATGGACGACCCGCCGGACCAGCCGGTAGCCCAGCGTGAACACGAGGATCGGTCCCAGGTAGATGGCGAAGAACTCAAAGCCGTTGTTTGCGGCGAGGCCGATGGATCCGAAAAACGTCCAGGACGTGCAGTAGACGGCGAGGCTGAACCCGTAGATGAGCGGCCGCGGGCTGCCGACCGGGAGCGCGCGCGCGCGGCGGTCGCCATAGGCGGCAACGGCAAACAAAGTGGCCAGATATCCGAACGCCGCAAGCGCGACCAGCCAGCCCGGCATGCGATACTCCCCGCTTGCGGCATTCAAGCAGAGCCGACCCGGCTTGTCTAACAGGCGGCCGCAACGGTCGGACGATAATGCGTTTCACAATCGGACGCCATGGTGTATGGACCCGCCGGCGCGGGACGGCACTGGTCCGCCGACGCGCACGTTCGAGCAGACCAAAAAAAGGGGGCGCACATGCTCAAGGAATTTCAGGAGTTCATTGCCAAGGGCAATGTCATGGATCTCGCCGTCGGCGTGATCATCGGTGCCGCGTTCGGCGCAATCGTCACGTCGCTGACCGGCGACGTCATCATGCCGATCGTCGGCGCGATTTTCGGCGGGCTGGATTTCTCCAACTACTTCGTCGCGCTCGCGCCGGAAGTAACAGCCACATCGCTGGAGGCCGCCAAGGAACAGGGCGCCGTGCTCGCCTATGGCGCCTTCATCACGGCGGTGATCAATTTCGTCATCCTGGCCTTCATCATCTTCCTGATGGTGCGCGCCGTGAACAAGATGAAACGCTCGCAGGAAGAAGAAGCCGAAGCGGCACCGCCCGCGCCGGCCGAGGACGTCGTCCTGCTGACCGAGATTCGCGACCTTCTCAAGAAGTGACCGGAACGGCATCGTTTGCTGAAAGCCCTGCCCTGCGCGGGGCTTTTTCATGTCGGCTTGCCGCGAATCGCCCGAGCCGGTAGGCAAAATCCATGTCAAAACCCGTCCAGCCGCCCGGCGGCGATGAACCCGGCCGCGAAATCGAGCCCGTCGATCTGAAGTCGGCGCTCGAGGAGCGTTATCTCGCCTATGCGCTGTCGACGATCATGCACCGGGCCCTGCCCGATGCGCGCGACGGCATGAAGCCGGTCCACCGGCGCATCCTCTACGTGATGCGGCTTTTGAAGCTCGATCCGCAGAGCGCCTATCGCAAGTGCGCCAAGATCGTCGGCGATGTGATGGGCAACTTCCATCCGCATGGCGACCAGGCCATCTATGACGCGCTGGTGCGGCTCGCCCAGGACTTCTCGGTGCGCTACCCGCTGGTCGACGGCCAAGGCAATTTCGGCAATATCGACGGGGACAACGCCGCCGCCTACCGCTACACCGAAGCGCGGATGACGGAGGTCGGCACGCTGCTGCTGGACGGTATCACCGAGGACTCCGTCGATTTCCGTCCCAACTACAATGAGGAAGACGAGGAACCGGTCGTCCTGCCGGGCGCGTTCCCGAACCTTCTGGCCAACGGCTCGTCGGGCATCGCGGTCGGCATGGCGACGGCCATTCCGCCGCACAATGCCGCCGAACTGTGCGAGGCGGCGCTGCACCTGATCAAGTTCCCCAACGCGACGATCGAAAAGCTGGTCGAGTTCGTGCCGGGGCCCGACCTTCCGACCGGCGGCATCATCGTCGAGCCGCGCGACCAGATCCTGGAAGCCTACAGGACCGGGCGCGGGGGCTTTCGGGTGCGCGCACGCTGGCACAAGGAGGAGACCGGGCGCGGCGGCTACCGCATCATCGTCACCGAGATCCCCTACCAGGTCCAGAAGTCGAAGCTGATCGAGAAGATCGCCGAACTGCTGATCGCCCGGAAGGTGCCGCTGCTCGACGATGTGCGCGACGAGAGCGCCGAAGACGTGCGCATCGTGCTCGAACCGAAATCGCGCGCGGTCGATCCGGACCTTTTGATGGAATCGCTGTTCAAGCTGACCGATCTGGAAAGCCGTCAGCCGCTGAATATGAACGTCCTGTCGGGCGGCATCGTGCCCAAGGTGATGAACTTGCGCGACGTGCTGCGCGAATGGCTCGATCACCGGCGCGATGTGCTCATCCGTCGCTCCAGGCACAGGCTGGCCAACATCGAAAAGCGGCTGGAAGTGCTGTCGGGTTTCCTCATCGCCTATCTGAACCTTGACGAGGTGATCCGCATTGTCCGCTTCGAGGACGAGCCGAAGAAGGAACTGATCAAGACGTTCGAGCTGACCGAGGTACAGGCGGACGCGATCCTCAATCTGCGCCTGCGGGCCCTCAACAAGCTCGAGGAGGTCGAGATCCGCAAGGAGTTCGACCAGTTGACCGAGGAAAAGGACCAGATCGAGCGGCTGCTCGCGTCCGAGGACGCCCAGTGGAAGACCGTCGGCTGGGAGATCGGCAAAGTGCGCGACAGGTTCGGCAAGGACACCGAACTGGGGGCGCGCCGGACGGACTTCAGCGAGGCGCAGGAGATCGATCTGCAAGCGGTCCAGCAGGCGATGATCGAAAAGGAACCGGTCACCGTCGTCGTCTCGGACAAGGGCTGGCTGCGGGCGATGAAAGGTCACCTTTCCGACTATGACGGGCTGACCTTCAAGGAAGGCGACCAGCTCAGAACCGCCTTTCCCGCGCACACGACCGACAAGCTGCTGGTCTTCACGACGACCGGCAAGTTCTACACGATCGGCGTCGACAAATTGCCCGGCGGTCGCGGCCATGGCGAACCGATCCGGCTGATGGTCGACATGGACAATGATGCGGACATCGTGACCGCTTTCGTGCACAGGCCGGGGCGCAAATTGCTGGTCGCCTCATCGGCGGGCAACGGTTTCATCGTCGGCGAGAGCGAGGTTTCGGCCAACACCCGCAAGGGCAAGCAGGTCATGAACGTCAAGATGCCGGACGAGGCGGTGCTGTGTCGCTTCGTCGAGGCCGGCGACGGCGCAACGCCGGACCATGTGGCCGTCGTCGGCGAAAACCGCAAGCTTCTGGTCTTCCCGCTCGACCAGGTGCCCGAGATGGGCCGCGGCAAGGGTGTCCGCCTGCAGCGCTACAAGGATGGCGGCATAAAGGACGCCAAGGTGTTCGCCATCGAAGACGGCCTGACCTGGCAGGACAGTTCCGGCCGCACCTTCACGCGGACAAAGGAAGAGCTGTCCGAGTGGATGGGCGTGCGCGCCGGCGCCGGGCGCATGGTGCCCAAGGGCTTTCCGCGCACGGGCACGTTCGGCTGAACCATGCCTTCCCGCTGAAGCCGGTCAGGCCGGTGCGGCACCGCCTTCGTCGCCGCGCAGCATGTCGCTGCCGATCTTCGACAGGCGGATCACGGCCTGCGTGCGGCTGTCGACATTGAGCTTTTGCAGAACCGCGGACACATGCGCCTTGATGGTCGCTTCGGAGACGCCGAGCTCATAGGCGATCTGCTTGTTGAGCAGTCCCTCGGCCAGCATGCCGAGCACGCGCGCCTGTTGCGGCGTAAGCGTTCGGATGCGGCCGATCAGGTCCTCGACCTCGGGATCGTGTTCGCTGCCAAGGTCGATGCCTTCCGGCATCGCGACCCCGCCGTCGATAACGGTCTGGACGCTGGACCGGATGGCCTCTGTGGTGGCCGATTTGGAGATGAAGCCCGAGGCGCCAAGATCGAGCGCGCGGCGTACGGTAGAGGGATCGTCACTCGCCGACACGACAACGACCGGCACTGCCGGATAAGAAGCGCGCACCGCGACCAGAGCCGAGAGCCCGCTGGCGCCGGGCATCGTCAGGTCGAGCAGCAGAAGATCGAGATCGGTCTCCCGGTCCAGGACGGCGATTGCCTCGTTGAAATCACCCGCCTCGATCATCTCGGTGGTTGCCGGGCCGCCATTGATATGGCCCATCAGCGCCGATTTGATCGCATCTCGGAACAATGGATGGTCGTCCGCTATGCAAATTTTCGTTGTCATTACCGCCCTCCCCGAACGACTGCCGCGTTCGTCCAAGGGTCCATGTTCTGACTCGCGCGACAAACGCCGCGTCAATTAGACGTATGGACGGTGCCGCCGTCAAGTCGGCCCGTCAGGGCGCGCGGACGAGCCGGCGGTACAGTTCGGGGAGCCGGACCACGAACCAGATGACGGCCCACACATTGCCCAGAAACGGCAGGGGAACGATCCACAGCACCGCGCGGAAACCCCGCTCGAAGCCGGCGATCACGACCGCCGTCAGGACGAAACCGAGATAGAGATCGGCGAGCGTGACCAGCCCCCATGGATCGGCGGCGATCGCATCGAACGACGCCCAGAAATCGGCGGCGAAAGACGCCCAGACGATCAGTCCGAAAAAGCCGATGCCGAGCCCGGCAATCATCACCCGCAACACACCCATGATCGATCTCCCGATGGCCCGGGCCGCCGGCGGCGCACCCTTCTTGGGATAGCTAGGCGGCGGCCCGCCAAATCAATGGAGCCGCCGGCTGTGCGGATCGAATTTGCCGATCGTTCGCCGGCCAAGACATGCGCCGCGCAAGCAAAGATCAAGAGACATCAAAGAGTTAGCGTCCGCTTACGCTGCGGTACCGGCGCCTGGGCGGCTGCTGCGCGGCGAGCGTCGAAATCCCTTTAATTGTCCAGCAGGCGGGCCACCTTGTTGCAATAGCGCTGGGAGACCGGATTCATCCGCCGCGCCGCATGGCCGGCATTGTAGCGCAGGATCGTGCCGCAGGTGGAGCCGCCGGCCAGGTCGTGCGCGCCGCCAAGATATTTCATGCCGTAGCGGATGTTGGTTTCGGGATCATAGAGCCCCTTGGCCGAACCGGTGTAGCCGAGCATGCGCGCCGTGCCGAGGCGGATTTGCATCAGGCCGATCTCGCCGGCCGCGCCGCGCGCGTTCGGTCGGTAGCTGCTTTCCGAATAGACCACCGCATGGGCCAGATCGACGGGCACGTCGTTGGCCGCCGCATGCGTGGCGATCAGCGCGGCGAAGGGGCGATCGTCAGCCACGGCCGCGGTGACCGGATTGTCTGCGCGCAGCGCCAGCGTGGTCGTCCCGGGCGTCTCGATCGAGGCTGTGCCGGCGGCGCCTTCATCGCCGCTCCCAGATCCGTCGAGCACCGTCGTTGTCTCGCAGCCCGAAACGAGGGCGAGCGTCACCATCAGGCCAAAAAGGCCCACGATCTTTGCATTCATGGAAAAAATCCCGTCTATTTCTGTTTGACGGGCGACAGACTTGGCGAATGCGGCACTTGTGCGCCGCAGCAATTCAATCTGCGCGACAGGCGGTAACAATCCGCGCGCCGATGTCCGTCAAGAGAATGACGGATAGAGTCGCAAGAGGCGGTTCAGCGTCTCGATGGTCGACATGTCGGCAATGCCATCGACCTGTGCCGGGCGGTGCCGGCGCTGGAACGCCTCGACCTGGATGCGTGTCGCCTCGCCGAAGACGCCGTCGGCGTTTGCATCAAAGCCGTAGAGCGCCAGCATGGACTGCAGCGCCGCGACAGGCTCACCCGTGTCTCCGGGAGCCAGAAAGCGGCCGCCGCCGACCGGTACCGGCTCGACATGGAGTGCAACGCCGCGCTCGGCCAAGCCATTCCAGGGAAACCGTTCGCCAGGATCGCGCTTGCGGCCCGGCGCCACATCGGAATGGGCGACCACCACATCCCTGCCCATGCCATGGCGTGCCATGATATCTTGGGTCAGCGCGATCACCGCTGCGATCTGAACGCCGGGAAAATCGGGCAGGCCGAAATCGTGGCCGCCATTGACGATCTCGATGCCGACCGATGCCGAATTGACATCGGTGGTGCCCTTCCAGAACGAGCGGCCGGCGTGCCAGGCGCGATCCTGCTCGCGGACCATCTGCACGATGCGGCCATCCTCATGCACGAGGTAGTGGCTGGACACCTCGCTTTCGGGCGCGCACAGCCAGTTCTCCGCCGCCTCGCCGGTTGCCATGCCGGTATAGTGCAGGACGATCAGCGAGGGCCCCGCACGGCCCCGGCGCTCGCCGAAACTGGGCGACGGGCGTACGATGGCACCGGGATGGTCAGGCGCAAACGTCGTCGGCTCCGCGTCCCCGCTCATGCCCGCTTCAACTCCGGTTCGACGACATCCCAGGCCGCATTGATCGCCGCGACGCGCTCATGGGCGATGGCGTGGAACTCGGCCGGCACACCGCGCGCGGCCATCGTGTCGGGATGATTGTCGCGGACCAGTTCGCGATAGCGTTGCCGCGCCTCGTCGAACGGCGTGCCGGGCGCGATGCCCAGAACCCGCCAGGGGTCTGCGTCGCCCGCATCGACATGGCGGGCGCGGATGCGGTCGAACTCGGCGTCGGAAATCGCAAAGATGGCCGCCACGTCGGCAAGGAACTCGAGCTCTTTTTGGTGGATGACGCCATCGGCCTTGGCGATGTGGAACAGGCCGTCGAGAATGTCGCGCAACATCGGGCAATCGGGCTGGCCCGATCCGCACAGGCCGGCCAGTTGGGCGGCATAGCTCTGGTAGCCCGCAACATCCTGCTTGGCGAGATTGTAGAGGCTGGCGACGCGCTTTGCCTCCTCGTCGGGGATCTCGAAGATCTCCCGGAATGCGTCGACCTCCGAGGTGGTGACGACACCGTCGGCCTTGGCCATCTTGGCCGACAGCGCGATCATCGCGACCGAGAACGCAACGCGGGCGCGGGTTTCCGGATCGCCCTCGAAGACGGTGCGCACCTGCTCCACCAGCGCGCCGAGCGCCTGGCCCGCCGTGCCGGAGACGAAGTCGGAGATGCGCACCCAGATCGACATGCCGCCTGATAGTCCAATGGCCGCGCAAATGTAAGGGCGTTGCGCCCCTTCCGGTGTCGTGACACAAGGCCGGCTGGTCTTTGCCCAGGCGGTTTGTCACAGCGATGAGTCAGGACAGAAACGTGCCGCTTGGCTTTGCGCTCGGTCTGGTGGGCATTGTCATCTTCGGCGCGACACTTCCGGCCACCGTCTTTGCGCTCGAAGTCTATGGCCCGCTGTTCATCGCCTCGGCGCGGGCGGTGGTCGCAGGCGTCCTTTCCCTCATCGTTCTGCTTTCCCACGGACGTACGCGGCTCTTCCGGCCGAGTTGGCGCCTGCTCCTGGCCGGCGCGATGGTCACGTTCGGCTTCCCCGCCTTTTCATCGCTCGGCATGGTCAGCGTACCGGCCAGCGATGGCGGCGTGGTTCTGGGCATCCTGCCGCTTGCAACTGCCATGTTCGCAGCGCTCCTGACGGCCGAACGGCCCGGCGCCGTGTTCTGGGCGTGGGCCGTTGCGGGTTCGGTCCTTGTCGTCTGGTTCGTCGTCGGCCAGGACGGCGGCGCCGTGCGCGACTTTTCCAATCCGGGCTATCTGTGGCTGTTGGCGTCTGCGGTCTCCGCCGCGCTCGGCTATGTGATCATGGCGGAGCTGACCAGGACAATGCCGGGCTGGGAGGTGATCTGCCGCGTGCTGATCGCCTGCCTGCCGTTCAATCTGGCGATCTCCTGGTTCCTGTGGGAGCCCGAATACGCCTTCATCGAACCGGTGCCGGCGCTGGCGCTTGGCTATCACGCCGTCTTTTCGATGTTTCTGGGATTTTTCGCCTGGAATGCGGGGCTTGCCCTTGGCGGGATCGCGCGCGTCGGTCAGATCCAGCTCATGCAGATCTTCGTGACCATCGGCCTGTCAGTCTGGCTTCTGGGCGAGACCGTGACGCTGCGCACGCTCATCTTCGCATGCGCGGTTGCGGCGACCGTGTGGTTCGGCCGCCGCGCGCGTATCGGTTAGTTCTGCGCCGCGCGGCTGAGCGCGATGAGCTGACTGCCCGAGGCGTCGTTCAGCGTCAACGTGTCGCCCTCGACCGAATAAGCGCTCGCCGAGCCCAGCGCCGCAAGGAACGCAGTCTCCGCCGTCATGATCTCGGCCTCGCATGCTTTCCTGGTCGATGCCAGCGGGCCGACCGTCAGGGCGCCGTCCTCGCCGGTCTCATAGCTGCCGGTGAAGGTGTTGCAGCCGCCATTGCCGGAGACGGTGCCGGCATCGAAGGCGACGAACGCCGTGTCGCTGTCGGGCGATACCCAGCGCGTGCCGGCGAGCGGACCGGCCAGACCGGCCGCCGCCAGAGCATTTTGTGCGGTGTCCGCAATGCCTTCCAGCGCTTCGCCAGCCCCTTCGGCGGCATTTTCGAGCATTTGGCCCGCGCCTTCGGCTGTCTCGTTTGCTGCGTCGGCGAGATTGCCGGCGGCGTCGCGGAGCGCGTCACCGGCTTCGCCGGCCATGGCGCCCGCATCTTCGGCTGCCTGCTGCACCGCTTCGCCGGCATCGTCGGCCATTTGCGCGGCCGTGTCGGCGGCATCTTCAGCGGCCTGCGTGGCGTCGTCCGCCAGCCGCGATGCCGTTTCGCTTGCGGATTGGGCCACCTCGGACGCCGCATCTGCAGCATTCTGCGCGGTTTCCGCAACGGCTTCACCCGTTGCTTCTGCTGCTTCCCGGGTTTCGTTGGCCGCCTGCTCGACGGCGGTTTCGGCGGACGCGCGAGCCGCTTCCTCGTCTTCGCCGCAGGCGGCAAGCGCCAGAAGCGCCAGCACGCTGACCGATGAAATGAGTGCCTTCTTCATGGGATGTCATCCTCTTTTGGACCAGTCATCCGGCAGCAACGCGCCGGGCCGCGATGTGGTTGCGGCCAACTGTGTTCAAAAAATGTGCACTGCAAAACGAGCGGCTGTCGACGACGGAACCCGGACCATCCGCCGGTTGCCGCTGACGACGATTTCCGCCAAGACTGGACGCGAAACGGAGGACCAAGAATGTCTGGGCAGTGGGATTTCTGGATCGATCGCGGCGGCACCTTCACCGATGTGATCGGTCGTGATCCGGGCGGCGCGCTGCATGCCCACAAGCTTCTTTCGGAAAATCCCGAAGCCTATCTCGATGCTGCCGTGCAGGGCATTCGTGATCTCTTGAACCTTGAGCCCGGCGCACCGCTGCCGCCCGGCCTGGTGCGCACGGTGCGGATGGGCACGACGGTCGCCACCAACGCGCTGCTCGAGCGCAAGGGCGACCGGACGCTGTTGCTGATCACCAAGGGTTTCGGCGACGCGCTGCGCATCGCCTACCAGGCGCGGCCGGATATCTTCGCCAAAAAGATCGTGCTGCCCGAGCAGCTCTACGAGAACGTCATCGAAGTGCCCGAACGGGTGCTGGCCGACGGCACGGTCGAGCATGCGCTCGATCCCGAATGGCTGCGGCCGGGGCTGACGGCGGCTCGCGAAGCGGGCATCGATGCCGTCGCCATCGCGTTCATGCATGCCTGGGCGTTTCCGGCGCACGAGCAGGCGGCGGCCGATCTCGCCCGCCAGACGGGCTTTGCGCAGATCTCGGTCAGCCATGAGGTCTCGCCGCTCGCCAAGCTGGTCGGACGCGGCGACACGACCGTCGTCGATGCCTACCTGTCGCCGATCCTGCGCCGCTACGTGGATCAGGTGGCCGGGGAGCTGGGGATCGGCGCCGACAAGGCCGAAACCCGCCTTCAGTTCATGATGTCATCGGGCGGGCTGACGGCGGCAGAAACCTTCCAGGGCAAGGATGCGATCCTGTCCGGACCCGCCGGCGGCGTGGTCGGGATGGTCGAGACGGCGCGCGCCGAGGGCTTCGGCAAGGTGATCGGATTCGACATGGGCGGCACGTCGACCGATGTCGCGCATTTTGCCGCCGATTATGAACGCGCGTTCGAAACCGAGGTGGCGGGCGTGCGCATCCGCGCGCCGATGATGGACATCCATACGGTGGCTGCCGGCGGCGGCTCGATCCTAAAATATGAGGATGGGCGGTTTCAGGCCGGGCCGGACAGCGCCGGCGCCAATCCCGGTCCCGCCTGCTACCGCCGCGGCGGCCCGCTGACGGTGACCGACGCCAATGTGATGACCGGCAAGCTTGACCCTGCCTTCTTTCCGGCGATCTTCGGGCCGGGCCGGGACGAGCCGCTGAACGCCGACATCGTGCGCGACAAGTTCGCCGCGCTGGCCGACCTGATCGGCGACGGACGAGCGCCCGAGGAAGTGGCCGAAGGGTTCCTGACGATCGCGGTCGAAAACATGGCCAATGCGATCAAGAAGATCTCCGTGCAGCGCGGCTATGACGTGACCGAATATGCGCTGAACTGCTTCGGCGGCGCCGGCGGGCAGCATGCGTGTCTGGTCGCCGATGCGCTGGGCATGGACGCCGTGCTGATCCATCCTCTGTCGGGCCTTTTGTCCGCTTACGGCATCGGCCTGTCGAGGACGTTCGCATCCCGCCAGCACGCGCTTGTCAAACCGCTCGAAGAAGCGACGAAACCGGAAATCGAGACTCTTTTGAATCGGTTGGGCGCCGAGGTTGAACAAGAGCTCGAATCCCAGGGCGTCTCCCGTGAGGCGATCGCCACCCGTGCGACGCTGCACATCCGCTATGACGGAACCGATACGAGCCTCGAAGTGCCGTTCGACGGCGACGACATCGTGGCTGCCCGCGCAGCGTTCGAAACGGCCCACAAGGCGCAATTCGGCTTCATCAGCCCGGGGCGGGCGATGGTGGTCGAGGCCGTGGGTCTTGAGGGTGAGGATTCGACCGACAACACACCGCCGCTGGATGCGCACGATGCAACCGAGCACCGGCCCGAACCGGCGCAGCAGGGCCGCATGTTCACCGGCGGCGCATGGCGCGAGGCGGGTGTCTACCGGCGCGACAGGGACGGCGCCGGCCCGGGCGCGCGGATCGCCGGGCCCGCGGTGATCGTCGAAGCCAACCAGACGATCATCGTCGAACCGGGCTGGGAAGCGCAGGTGACGGAACGCGACACGGTGGTGATGCGCCGCGTGGAGGCGCGGACGACGGCCGCCCCGGTCGGCACGGACGCCGATCCGGTGATGCTGGAAGTGTTCAACAACCTGTTCATGTCGATCGCCGAACAGATGGGCGTGACGCTGCAGAACACGGCATCGTCGGTCAACATAAAGGAGCGGCTCGACTTCTCCTGCGCGGTGTTCGACGCCTCGGGCGCCCTGGTCGCCAATGCGCCGCATATGCCTGTTCACCTCGGTTCGATGGACCGCTCGGTGGAATCGATCATCCGCCAGAACCCCGACATGCGGCCCGGCGACGTTTATGCGCTCAACGCGCCCTATAATGGCGGGACTCACCTGCCGGACATCACCGTCGTGACGCCGGTGTTCGATGATGCCGGAAAAGACATCCTGTTCTTCGTCGCCTCGCGCGGACACCATGCCGATGTCGGCGGAATGGCGCCGGGGTCGGCGACGCCGCGCGCCACCCATGTCGACGAAGAAGGCGTCCTGATCGATAATTTCAAGCTGGTCGACCGGGGAACGCTGCGCGAGAACGCGTTCATCGATCTGATGACCGGCCATGCCTGGCCGGCGCGCAATCCGCAGCAGAACCTTGCCGACATCGTCGCCCAGGTGGCGGCCAACGAAAAGGGTGTCGCCGAACTGCGCCGGATGGTGGACCATTTCACGCTGCCGGTCGTTCAGGCCTATATGAAGCACGTGCAGGACAATGCCGAAGAGAGCGTGCGGCGGGTGATCGACAGGCTCGCCGATTGCGAGGCGACCTATCCGACCGACACCGGCCAGCAGATCAGGGTGCGGATTTCCGTCGACCACGACAAGCGGGAAGCAACCGTCGACTTCACCGGCACCTCGGCGATGGCGAAAAACAACTATAACGCGCCCGAGCCGGTGGCGCGGGCGGCGGTGCTGTATGTGTTCCGGCTGATGGTTGAGGCAGGCATTCCCATGAATGCGGGCTGCCTCAAGCCGATCCGGATCGTGATCCCGGACGGCTCGATGCTCAAGCCCGTCTATCCGGCAGCGGTCGTCGCCGGCAACACCGAGACCAGCCAGCACGTGACCAACTGCCTGCTCCAGGCGCTGGGCGCTCTGGCCAATGCCCAGGGCACGATGAACAATCTGACCTACGGCAATGCGCGCCACCAGAACTATGAGACGATCTGTTCGGGATCGCCGGCGGGCGTGATGAATGACGGCCATGCCTTCGCCGGCGCCTCGGGCGTGCACACGCACATGACCAACACCCGCATGACGGACCCGGAGATTCTCGAAATGCGCTATCCGATCGTCGTCGAGGAGTTCTCGATCCGGCCCGGCTCGGGCGGCAAAGGCGCATGGCGCGGCGGCGACGGCACACGGCGCGTGTTGCGCTTTCTCGAGGAAATGGAATGCGCCATTGTCTCGTCACACCGGACGGTGCCGCCCAAGGGGCTGGACGGCGGCGGCGACGGGCAGTTGGGCAAGACCGAGATCAGACGCTTGGACGGCACGCTCGAAGAACTCAAGCATGCCGACCAGACGTCTGTCACGGAGGGCGAAGCGGTGATCGTGACCACGCCAACGCCGGGCGGCTACGGGGCGGCACGACCCGCCCCGTGAGCGTCAAGACTGACGGTCGCCGAACCACATGCGGCGGAAAAGGCCGTCCTTCCTGATCCATTGGTGCCAGGCGAAGGCAGCGATGTGCAGGACGATCAGCGCCAGCAGAAGATTGCCGATGATAGCGTGCGCATAGCGCGGCGGATAAGCCCAGAAATCGGCTGGCAGCGGATCGCCCGATCCGCCGAAGACGATCGGCGGCAGGCCGGCCAGAACCGAAATACCGATTCCGGAGCCGGCCATCAGGATCACGAAAAGATAGAAGGCCCAATGGGTCCAGGTGCCGGCCTTGTCGAGCATCGGGTTGCCGGTGGCGGCGTGGGCGGGTTTGCTGGTGCGCAGCCGGACGAACAGACGAACCAGCATCAGAAGCAGGATCAGGATACCGATCGACATGTGCGCCCGCAGCATGAAGATCTTGTCGGGATCGGAGTTGGGCGTTTCGGCAAGCAGAACGCCCCCGGCGAACAAGGCTACGCCGATCATCAGCGCCAGCAGCCAGTGCAGGGTGACCAAAAAGGGATGATAGCGTGTCGGTTGGGTCGGTGCGGACATGGCAATGGCCTCCGGTCTTTGGTTGGCGTTATTGTGCGGATACGTCAATGTCGGGCCGGATCGCCGCGCGCATGACGAGATTGACGCTGTAGCCGATCAGATATTCGTCCTGATCGAGCACCGAATCGTCATCGATGTCGGCGCGGCGAAAATCCTGCGACAGCGCGAAGCGATGCTCTGACTGGGTCAACTGGCCATCCCCGTTGCGGTCCCACAGGGCGAACAGAATGCGCCGTGCGGTGAAGATCGCCTCGGGCTTGCCTTCTTCCACCGCAGCCTCTTCGAAGCCGACATCCCAGGCGGAAAACTCCGCGAAGTCCACGCGGTCGTCATTGTCATAGTCCATACCGGCAAAGACGCCTTGGCGGAACTTCTCCATGTCGCCCATGTGGGCGTAGCCCTTGGCATCCTCATCGACCGCGTTGAACGAGGTGACCGGCCACATCACGACCGGGCGTTCCATCCGCGGCCAGGGCCGGCATGGCCGCGCCGAGCAGTGAAACGGCGATGGCAAGCGAAACTGTCTTCATGGGAATTTCCTTTTGGGGGCAGCCCGCGCCGCCGGGTTTAAAGTCACGGACAGCTCTTATCATGCATATGCAACTGTTGCAATTGCAAATGTTGTGAGTCTGACGCAATCTGAAAGAACCGGAGTATGGATATCTCGATGCGCGCGCGTCTCAGTCGCGAAAACTCGATGGGATGGATGATACAGCGCTTGGCGCGACGGCTTGACGACGCAATGAATGCGCGGCTGGCCGAACACGGGCTCACCCTACAGCAATTCGCAATCCTGATGACCGTCATCGAGCACGGGCGCATGACCCAGGCCGAAATCGGGCGGCTGTTCGCCATGCCGGCCTATGCGATCAGCCGGGCGATCGACGGGCTTGAGGCGGACGGGCTC
This sequence comes from Oceaniradius stylonematis, assembly GCF_003149475.2. GTDB lineage: Bacteria > Pseudomonadota > Alphaproteobacteria > Rhizobiales > Rhizobiaceae > Roseitalea > Roseitalea stylonematis. The sequence goes on along the minus strand of NZ_QFWV02000007.1, from coordinate 122,366 downwards.
CTGGTGCGCGACGCCCATCCCTCCTCACGCCGCGCCCACCAGATCCACGCCACCGAAAAGGCGCTGGATATGGCACCGGCGATGTTCGCGATCGTCAAGGCGGTCAATGCCGACCTGACGCAGGGGCTCGGCGACAAGGAGGCGGGCGAGCTTCGGCGCCTTCTTGCAACGGTGGTGGAGACCGCCGCGATCTGACAGCCGCTTTTCGGTTTCTCACCGCCGGCGCCGGACCGAGGGCCGCCGTCCGAACATGGTGAACGCAAACTGAACGACCGGTTCAGCGGCGGTTCCGCCCGCCTCTCCTAGACATGGTTAACGCCTCGAAAACGAGCGTCGCAAACCAAAGTCAAAGGAGAACGTCCATGTCCCGCAAACTCATCATCGCAGCATCCGTTGCCATCGCTTCGGCCTTCGCCGCTCCCGCCATGGCCAACGACGTCAGCATCGACCAGTTCGGCTTCGGCAATTCCGCCGGCGGCGGCCAGACCGGCTGGAACAACAAGCTCGGCGTCTTCCAGGACGGCGTGTTCAACAACACGATCATTGAGCAGTTCGGCTCCAACAACACCGCCGCAACCGGCCAAAGCGGCTGGAACAACAATGCCGAAACCAGCCAGAACGGCCATGGCAATGCCGGCGGCATCGGCCAGTTCGGCGACAACCACAACGCAATCCTGACCCAGGACGGCAACGGCAACGTCGCCGCCGGTGTCCAGGTCGGCAACGGGTGCGACGCCGACGTCACCCAGGCCGGCAGCGGCAATGTCGCCGCCTTCGTCCAGACCTGCCCCTAACGGCACGCAAACGCCCATCGCGAGCGCCGGGGGGAGCGGACCGCTTCCTCCGGCCAACCCGCACCACGAAAGGAGAACGACATGACCGACAAACGTCTCACGGCAGCCGCCGGACTTCTGGCGGCAACGCTGGCCACCGGCTGCTCGGCCATAGCCAGCGACACCGACAATGCCAACGCCGACCCCGTGCGCTGCGAAATCCAGGCCGACGACCAGCGCGGCATGGTGCGCCTTCAGGGCGTCATGCATGCCGATACCGACGTGAACGGCACCTACACGTTCACAGTCAAAAGCGTCGGACGCGGCGGCAGCACCAACATCTCGCAGGGCTCGAGCTTTTATGCCGGCCCCAGCGGACCGACCACGCTCGGCATGGTGATGCTGTCGGCCGGCGGCGCCTATGATGTCGAACTCGACGTCAAGGCGGACGGCCAGCGCTACCGCTGCGCCGAACGGATCGGCGGAGTGATCTGACCGACACCCATCTCGCACCGTAAACAGGAATGCCCCGCCCCATCGGCGGGGCTGTTTTCGTTTACGGCGGGTTAAGGAACTTGGTTAACGCCCGATGAACGGACGGTTCCAGACCGGTTCAGCCGATGGCCTGCAAGGTGGCTTCAACATCGCAAAACCCATCGGAGGACTATCCCATGACCCGCACCCGCCTTACCGCCCTTGCCGCTGCCGCCGCCATCGCCGCAGGCACCCTCGCCCCGCTGGCGCCGGCCCATGCCGGCGGCTCGGTCTCGATCTCGATTGCGCCGGGCTCGGCCGATGCCGAACATGCCATGCGCGCCGGGCTTGGCCTTTTTGCAATCGCCAACGGCATCAAGAACGGCTCGATCACCCAGAACGGCATCGGCAATGCGGCCGGCCTGATCCAGAACGGTTCGGGCAATCTGGGCATCGTCCATCAGGAAGGTAACGGCCATGAAGGCACGCTGACGCAGAACGGCAACGGCAACGCCCATGGCCTGTTCCAGTTCGGCCAAGGCACGAGCGGCCATGTCAGCCAGTCCGGCGGCCAGACCGGCGCGACGTTCCAGTTCGGCTGGTAGGCCCCTCTTCCGCCAACAGCCGCGCCGCCGCCGACCTCACCTCGGCGGCGGTCCTGACCCTAGGGGTCCAACGCGCCGATCACCGCCTCGATCAGATAGGCAACCTTGTAGCGCTGATCGGTCGGCGTCAGCCCCAGCCGGACGACGACCAGATCCTCGGACGGAATGACCGACACGGACTGGCCGTCATGGCCGTTCATGAAAAAGCCGTCGCCGGGCAGGTCCGGATTGTCGCCCTCCATCCAGGCATTGGCAGCGCGAAGCCACACCTGCCCGTTTCCATAGACGCCATCGGACGCCGGATGCGCCGTCACCATCCAGTCGACAAAGCCGACCGGCAGCAGCGACCGTCCGTTCCAGACGCCGCGCTGCAGCATGAACTGGCCGAAACGCGCCCAGTCGCGCGCGGTCGCATAGATGTAGGACGAGCCGACGAATGTGCCCGATGCGTCCATTTCCATCACCGCGCTCGTCATGCCGAGCGGGTCGAACAGCGCCGCATAGGGCCAAAAGACCGCTTCGGCCGGATCGTCGAAACTATCCTGCCACAGGCGCGACAGAAGCACGGTGGTGCCGGAGGAATACTCGAAGACATCGCCGACACCTTCGGGCGAATCATCGTCGCGCGGCTGGCCGGCGACGAAGCCGGCCATGTCGCGCTCCAGATAGAGCATGCGCGTGACGTCGGAGACCGATCCATAGCCCTCGTTCCACGCAAGGTCCGGCGCCATGCCCATCATGTCGCGCAGGGTGATGCCGCCGCGCCCGTCGCCGTCCCAGCCCTCGAAGCTGGCCGTCTGATCGAGGTCGAGCCGCCCCTCGCGGATCGCCCGGCCGATCAGCGCGCCGGTCACGGTCTTGGAAACCGACCAGCCCAGAAGCGGCGTGTCGGGTGCGAACCCGTCCGCATATCGCTCGCCGATGATCGCACCGCCCTTGACGATCACGATCGCCCGCATGCCCGGGCCCGTCAGCGCCGGATCGTTAAGAACGGCATCGAGTGCCTCGTTCACCGGCAATTCCACCTGGCTGCCGGCAGGCCACATCGAACCGGTGGCGAGCGCTGTGCGATTGGGTGCCGGCCGTTCGATCAGGCGATCCACGCCGCCCTCGGGCACCGACGAACAGCCCTGCCCCGGCCGGCGCACCGCCAACCCGCCGCCGATCAGCCCGAACAGGCCGGTGCGCACGGTGCCAGCCTCTTCGTCCACATCGACGCGCATCATTCTCAGCAGCGGATGGCCGGGCGCCTGCACATCGACGGTCAGCACCTCCTGCGCATCGCGGCCGGCGAGGAAGACGTTCGAACAGACGATCTTGGCCGCATAGTTGGCGCCGACACGAATGAGGTCGGGCGGCGCGAAAAACAGATAGCCGAACCCTCCGGCCACGAGCACTGCCACAATCAGAACGAGGGCTTTGAGGATACGCATCGGCGTTGCGCCTTCATTTATGGTTAACGGAGGTTTAACGGTGGTGCCTGCAAGGTCAACTGCGGCGCACAGGCTGGATTTCACCCGGCTGGGCGCTATAAACCGTTTTCGGGGCGACAACCAAACGGACGTTTTCATGACGCGACTGGCCGGGCTCATTTGTGCCGCGATCATGGCCGTGGCAGCCGCTGGCTGCACCAAGGTCGACTATTCCGCGCTCACCCAATCGCTTGATTCCACCTATGCGGCGGCGACGCCGCGCTACGGCGACAGCGATCCGGTGCATGAATGGGAAGGCGGCGCGCCGTTCGGCTTTCCGGTGCACGGGATCGATGTCTCCAAATGGCAGGGTGTGATCGACTGGCCCACGGTGCGCCGGGCAGGCATCGAGTTCGCCTTCATCAAGGCGACCGAAGGCGGCGACATGCTCGACGACGCCTTCATGCGCAACTGGCACGATTCGCGCCGGGCGGGCATGCCGCGCAGCGCCTATCATTTCTATTATTTCTGCACGTCAGCCAGGCGGCAGGCGCGCTGGTTCATCCGCAACGTGCCGCGCGAGCGCGGCGCGCTGCCGCATGTGCTCGATGTCGAGTGGAACCACAAGTCGCCGACCTGCCGGCTGCGTCCGCCGGCCGACACGGTGCGCAGCGAGATGACGATCTTTCTCAACATGCTGGAGCGCCATTACGGCAAGCGGCCGATCATCTATACGACCGTCGATTTCCACCGGGACAATCTGGCCGGACACATGGACGAGGAGGTCTTCTGGCTACGCTCTGTCAAGGCGCATCCGCGCGTGACCTATCCGGGCCGCGACTGGGCGTTCTGGCAATATACGGGCACCGGCCTGGTGCCGGGCGTCAATGGCGACACCGACATCAACGTCTTTGCCGGCAATCGCAACCAGTGGCGCGACTGGCTGGACGTGGCAACGCGCTAACCAGCCGATTACAACCGGTCGAAATCGTCCTTGCCGGTCGGCATCAGCATCACCGCAGTCGCCAGGTAGGCGAAGCCGAACGTGACGCCGAAGCTCATGAACAAGAGGGCGATGACAACGGGTTTGGCGTCGGAATGCATGAACATGTCGCCAAGGCCGGAAATGTTCATCCACAGAAGGCTTGCGGCGATCGCCCAACCGATCAACACGCCGATGGCGGAATTTATCACCACGAACCTTATCAGTTTGGGCATGGACGGGCCTGCGATTGCCGAGGATCACTGTCTCGAAACTAGACCTGCCACCGGCCCGGTCAATGCGACATCTTTCACGGATGTCCACACGCGGGAACAAAAGTTTTCCCACAGCGGCAGCAGGCGCGCACGCCCAGCAATTTCGGGCAGTTGTGCCAAATGGAGACAGATTTTTCCCGCTTGTCTGTTGCATTGCAGCAACGATTTGTGTTGCGTGGCCCGTCACAGAACCTACACTAAAGGGGTAATACACGAGGGAGGTCCCGATGGATCTGACACGCTCTTTGAACGTCGTACTTGTGTGTGCAGCCTTTGTCTTTGTCGGCGCGCTGGTATTCGGCGTCCTGTAAATCCACACAATCAAAACAACACGGCCGTACGCGCGATGAAACGCGCGTACGGCCCGTAATCGTCAGAGAGTTTGGGCCGCTTATGTCAGGCGGCCATTGCGCTGCGTGCGCCAGCGGCCTCGGCAATCGCCGCGCGCGCGGCAGCGAGGCTTCCATCGGCATTCTGGACGAGGCGGTCGGCGGCGATCACGGTCACATCCGTGATGCCGATGAAACCGAGCACCTGGCGCATATAGGGCGTCGCGAAATCGACGGGACTGCCAACCGGCACGCCGCCGCTGGCGACGACCACAAAGGCGCGCTTGCCCTCAAGAAGCCCCTGCGGGCCGTTCTCGGAGTAGCGGAAGGTGCGTCCGGCGCGGGCGACCTGGTCGATCCAGGCCTTGAGCGCAGCGGGCACGGAGAAATTGTAGAGCGGTACGCCTATGACGATCGTGTCGGCGGCTTCGAGTTCGCTGATCAGCGTGTCCGACAGGGCAAGCGCCCGCGCCTGTTCGTCGCTGCGCTCTTCGGCCGGCGTCCAGTTTGCGCCAAGCCATTTCTCGTCGAGTTGCGGGATCGGTTCGGCCAGATCGCGAACAANCGTTCCGCGCGGACGACTGGACAGAAAGAATATGGGCCATCGTGCTCTGATCTCCGTTAGGCCCGCCGGGTGCGGGCGATGGGCGGAGAGATAGCCACTCTGGCCGTTCACGAAAGATCGGGATTCAGCAACACAATGTCTGCGAATTGTGAACGGCGCTCAGGCGGCCGCATCGACATGCTCTTCGCGCACGCCGATCAGCCGGCAGACGGCAAAGACGAGATCGGGCCGGTTCATGGTGTAGAAGTGAAAATCGCGCACGCCGCGATCGACGAGATCAAGCACCTGTTCGGCGGCGATGGCCGATGCGATCAACGCATGGGTCTGCGGATCGTTCTCCAGCCCCTCGAACCGCTCGGCCAGCCAGGCCGGAATGTGCGTCTTGCACCTGCCGGCGAAGTTGGAGACCGCGCGGAAATTGTGGATCGGCAGGATACCGGGCACGATCGGCACATAGATGCCGGCGCGCCGCACACGCTCGACGAAGCGCTCATAGCCGTCATTGTCGAAAAAGAACTGGGTGATCGCGCGCGCCGCGCCATTGTCGACCTTGCGCTTGAGCATGTCGATGTCGGTTGCGAAATCGGGGCTTTCTGGGTGCTTTTCGGGATAGGCGGCGACGGAAATGTCGAAGTCGCCGAAAGCCTTGAGGCCGGCCACCAGATGCGCGGCATTCTCGTAACCGCCCGGATGCGGCACGTAGCGAGTGCCCATGCCGGTCTGCGGGTCGCCGCGCAGCGCCACGAAGCGGCGAATGCCCATCGCGGCGAATTCGCGGATGACGGCATCGGTCTCGTCGCGCGTCGATCCCACGCAAGTGATGTGCGCGGCGGCGTCCATGCCGCCCTGCTTTTGCACATGGGCCAGCGTCCGCTGCGTCGGCTCGCGCGTCGAGCCGCCCGCGCCATAGGTCACCGAGACGAAATCGGCGTTGAGCGGGGCGAGCTTCTCGATCGTGTCGGCAAGTGTTGCCGCCATCGCCTCGTTCTTGGGCGGGAAGAATTCGAAAGACACACGGATGTCGTCGTTCAGGGCGACGCGCTGGGTCCTTGAAAAAACACTTCCGGTCATGATGTCGCCGCGGCTTTCACGCCGCCTCCGTTGTGTCCCGAGCGGGACCGTTTTCATCTGCAATGACATAGCGCGGATCGTCGGCCGACCAGATCATCACCGTCAGTTGGCCGTCGCCATCGCTCTTGGCCGACGGCAGCGCCTCGGCACGGATGTTCTCAAGGCCGGCGGTTTCGAACCATGAGGCGACGGTCTCGGTGTCGAAGCCGAGCCGGTGATGCTGATGCTCCTCGCGCAGGAACTCGAGATCGTGCGGCGCGAAATCGATGATCATCAGACGCCCGCCGGGCGCAAGACTGCGCGCGGCCTGGGCCACCGCCGCGGCAGGGTCGTCGAGGAAATGCAGCACCTGATGGATGGTCACCAGATCGAATGCGTCGCGCTCGACGGGCATGTTGAACACATCGCCCATCCGGACCTCGGCATTGACCAGACCCGCCGCATCGAGATTGGCGCGCGCGACGTTGAGCATGTTGCGATTGGTGTCGATCCCGACCGCCGAGCGGAAACGCGGGGCGAACACTTCGAGCATGCGACCGGTGCCCGTGCCGATGTCCAGCATCGCGTTGAACGGCCTGTCACCGGCAAGGCGAACAAGCGCCTGCTCGACCTTGCGCTCGGGCACGTGCAGCGAGCGGATCGAATCCCAGCTTTCGGCATTGGCGGAGAAATAGGCCGACGCTTCGTCGCGGCGGCGGCGCTTGACGTCGGCCAGCCGCTCGGCATCGCGCGCCAGAACGGGATCGGCCGGATCGATGCGCGTCAGTATGTCGGCGGCGAGCGCGCCCTGCGGGCTGTCATGGGCCAGCCGGAACAGCGCCCAGGACCCTTCCTGGCGCCGCCGGATGAGCCGTGCTTCGAGCAGCAGCTTGAGATGCCGCGACACGCGCGGTTGCGACTGGCCGAGGATCGTGGTGAGGTCGGACACGGTCAGATCCGCTTCCGCCAAGAGCTTGAGCATGCGCAGCCGGCTCGGCTCGGCGGCCGACTTGAGGTGCTCGACCATCGCATCGACGCCGAACAGGGTTTCATTGTCGTTCGAAAAAGACATAAGCATATGTTTATATCATTTCGGCGACGCCGACAATATGCAAATGCGACATCGCCGGCAAATTGCGTGCCCTGCTCCGCTGCCGGGTCATGCCGATGACGACAAAGCGCCAGGCCGCCGTCTCGCAAGCGCTTGAAAGGCTGGCGCCGCTGATGCCGCTTGAGGACGCGCTGGCGATCAAGGCGCTGGTCGCCCGACCGCACATGCGCGGCCTGCCGGCCCAACGGGCCGTCTGGCTCGCCACCATCACCCATATCAGGCACACGCACAGTGATTATGACGCGTTGCTCGACGAGGGCTATGACAGGGATGCGGCGCGCTTTTTCGTGCTCGACGAGGTCAATGCGGTGCTGCGGCGGTGGCAGGCGACGCGGTTCCTCGATGCGGACGAAGACGGTGTCGGCGCGGACGGATAGGCCGGCTATTGCCGCAGCGCGATCACGCCGGCAATGACGATCAGCGCCATGCCGGTCAGCGACCAGACGTCCGGCACCTCGGCGAAGAAAACGAATCCCCAGACCAGCGCGAAGGCCACATAGCCGAAATCGAAGGTCCCGATCACCGCCGGCGGCGCGTTCTGATAGGCGATCGCGGCACCGACGCTGCCGACAAGAATCGCACAGGCAAGAAGCGCCATGGCAGCCCATTCGCCAGCCCCCATGGCGGCCCAGGGCCCCAGCAGGAACCCGTCTCGCGTGTCAACGACCGACAGCCCAATCACCGCCGTGGCGACCAGACCGGCCACGACGAAGGTGACATTCAAAAGCAGGGACAGCATCAGCGGATGGACGGCGCGGCACCGCGTCCGTGTCAGGATCATTGCCAACGCATACAATATGGCGGCCACCAGCGGCAGCAGGGCGTACGGGTTGAAGTCGCCCGCGTCGGGGCGCAAAATCAGGAGCACGCCGACAAAGCCCAGAAAGACCGCGCCCCACCCTGCCGCTCTGATGCGGTCGCCGATCAACAACGCCGAAAACAGCGTGATGAAGATGGGTAGCGTGTAGTAGACCGCCGCTGCCACGGACAGATCGAGCCTCGGCAGCGCCAGATAATAGGCGATCCACATGCCGACCAGCAGGGCGCTGCGCATAATGGCCCAGCCCAGCGACGGAGGCAGGGAAAGCGAATCGCGCGCGGTCCACCACAAAAGGCCAACCAGAACCGGCAGCACGATCAGCGAGCGCAGAACGAAGATCTGCCAGATCACGAACTCGCCGCTGGCGAACTTGATCAGCGCATCGCCCAGCGACAGCATCAGCACGGTGAAGACGATGACCGTGACGGCGAAAGGCACCCTGTCGGCCCGCGCCGGGTCTGCCTTCTGTTTCATCCGACGACCTGCCTCTTGGCGCAAGCGGATCAAGTGTCCGCCCGCGCATTGCGATCCCGCCTCAGGTGACTCCCGGCGTCGCTAGACGGGATAAACCCATTGTTCGGGCAGCTGCACGCGGACGCTCTCGCCCATCCGGACCGTACCCGGCTTTTCCACCCAGGCGACGACGCCGCGGCGGCGTTTGGCGATCTTGGGAAAGCCGAGCGCGATATGCTGGTCGCCCTCGCGCCCCACATGGCGGGCGATGGCGTCGCCGGCGATTCGGCACGGGCCGTTCTGCATGTCGATCTTGACCGTCGCGCCGCCCTCGAAGAACAAAAGCGTCGAGGCCGGCAGCATGGACAGCATTGGCACCCCGGCCAGCGTCATGTTGGCGCCGATCCATTCGGGGGCGATCATCGGCAGCTCCATGTCGGCGGCGACCGCTTCCAGCTCGTCGCGGGCGACGATCGACAATTGCCGCTCGTTGCGCATTTCGGTGCCGCGCTCGTACCAGGGTTCGCGACCGCCTGACCCCCGCGTCATGCCGGCGTGCAGATCGCCGGGAACACCCTCGAACGTCAGTTCCAGCGTCTCGACGGGGCTTGTGACGAAATCGTCGCCCGCCGCCTTGAAGAGGCCGTTGACGCGCGCCTCGATGCGCTTGGCGGGGTGGATGTCCGGCATCACCGTGTCCATGGCGAATCTCCCGTTCGAACCGCTGATGCCGATTGGTAGCCGACCCGAAAAGGGCTGTCGACAAGGGCTAGCGTGTCACCCGTGCCAGAAACTGCTCGATCGCGGCGGTCGCACGATCGCCCGGCCGGCCGAGCCGGGCCGCGATGGCGCCGTGAGAATAGGCGGTACCGTGGAAGACGGTCACGTCGGTGCCGCGCCCCTTGAGCAGGTTCGCATAGCCGATCGAGATCGAACGGCGCCGTTCGCCCTGGCTGCGCGAATAAAGGATCAGGTGCGGCGGCAGGCGTCCGTTGCGCTTGGCATGGGTGGCCGGCGACCAGCGAATCCAGTTGGGCGGTTCGTTGGTGAAGGCCGTGCCGAACATCGGGCCGATCGAGCCGCGCTTGGTTGCATAGGCCAGAAGATCGTAGGCCTGCACGTCGTTGGGGATTACGCCGCGCAGCCCGTTGGCCTTGCCCTGCGCTGCAACGAGTGCGGACAGATGCGCGCCGGCGGAATGCCCCATGAGGACCACCCGGTTCGGATCGCCATTGTAGCGGCGAATGTTGCGGCGGACCCAGCTTATGGCCGCCTCCACATCGCGCACCTGGCCGTCAATGTCGGTCCGTGGCACCTTGCGGTAGTCGATGGCAACGAAGATGTAGCCGCGCGAGGTCAGCCATTGCGGCATCGAGAAGACCCGCTTGCGGTCCCCCTTCACCCAGCCGCCGCCATGCACGTACAGCACCACCGGATGCTTGCGGGCGAACAGGCCGCGACGCGCATTTTCCGGCACGTGCACGTCGAGCTTGAGCCCTTGCGAGTAGGTCACCCCGTCAATGGTGCGCATCGCGTTTGCCGGCGGCGTGGCGGCCAGGGCCACGACGGCGACAGCCAAGACGGCCACCAGCCAAACCGTAACCGGCCGCAGGGCCGGCATGATGCGTGCGGACAGGAAGATGCTCATCTCAGTAAGTGCGCCCATGGGTTCAACCGTTTTTCCTATAGCTGATTTGCGGCAAGTGTTGGAACCTCCCTGCGGCCCGTGTCACATCACAAAAGACAAGCGGCGCGATGGCTGCCATATTGGTGTTGGATTCCGCCCTTTAGATCGCGTTGACGCATGCCAAGTCTGTGTGTGCTTGTGCACAGCCGGTCCGGATCGGGATCGGATAGGACACACCTCTGGTTCAAATGAAGGATAAACCGATGATCTTTTCCCGCCCGCTGCTGTCCGCATCGGCCATTGCGCTGACAATGACCGCATTCGCGCCGCCGGCCCTTGCCGATATCGACGGTGCCGATGTCTTCGAGCAACTGGCGACGCAGTTTGCGCTGCAGGGCATCAAGCTGGAAGCGGCGGGTGTTCAGACCAATGGTGACGATGTGGCGATTGCCGGCCTGAAGATGCGCGCGACACCGGAGACCGACCCGTTCCCGCTGGGCGACTATGTGCTCGAGAACGTCACCGAGGCAGATGGCGGTTCCTATCTCGTCGACCGGATCGCCATTGCGCCGATCTCGCAAACAACGGACGGCGTGACGGTCGAGTTCGAGGGCGGCGAGATCAATGACTATCTGATTGCCGGCCCCCAAGTGTCCGATCCGATCCTGCGGTCCGGCCTGTTCGAATCGGCCCAAGCGGGCGCGCTGACCATCTCGGACGCCGAGGGCACGATCTTCTCGATGGAAGGCGCCAGCACGACCATGGACGGGTACGAGCCGGGCGGCGTCATGACGTTCGATGCCAATGTGGACGGCATGGTTGCCGACATGACCAAGCTGCCCGAGGCACAGGCCCGCGAAACCATGGCCGCGCTCGGCTACGAGGAACTGCGCGGCACGGTCACTTCGAAGGGATCTTGGGACACCGGCACCGGCCGTCTCGCGCTCGACGAGATGATCTACGACGTCGACGATGCCGCGTCGCTTGAAATGACGTTCGACATTGGCGGCTACACGCCTGAACTGGTTGGCGCGATGCAGCAGATGCAGTTGCAGATGGCCGAGCAGAATTCGGAAGCGATGAACATGGCGATGCTCGGACTGATGCAACAGATCGAGATCAACGCGATCAGCATCGAGATCCGGGACGATTCGCTGACCAACCGCATCCTGGATTTCGTCGGCGAGCAGCAGGGCATGAACCGCGCCAATGTCATCGCCATGGCCAAGGGCGTCCTGCCGATCGGCCTTGCACAGCTGCAGGATCCTGCCTTTGCCGCCGAGGCGACGGCCGCGATCGGGCAGTTCCTCGACGATCCGGGGACGCTGCGTATCGCCGCCGAGCCGACCAGCGCGGTGCCGGTGGCGCAGATCATGGCTGTCGCCATGAGTGCGCCACAAGCGCTGATCTCGACGCTGGCCGTGTCGATCACCGCCAACCGGTAAAGGCGACCGGTGGCCAGGCGGCCTGCCGCCGCCCGGCCCGGGCTCGTGTCCCTGACGGAATTGTTATGAGTCGGCGGGAGCTTTTGCCTGCGGATTGATCCGCAGATTGAGTTCGCGCAGCTGCGCCGGGCTGGCTTCGGCGGGCGCTCCCATCAACAGGTCCTGCGCCTGCTGGTTCATCGGGAACAGCGTCACCTCGCGCAGGTTCCTGGCGCCGACGAGCAGCATGACGATCCTGTCGACACCGGCCGCCATGCCGCCATGGGGCGGCGCGCCATAATGGAACGCCCGGTAAAGGCCGCCGAAGCGCTCCTCGACCACTTTCCCATCGAGACCGGCAATGGCGAACGCCTTGACCATCACCTCGGGCAGATGGTTGCGGATGCCGCCGGAAGCGATCTCGAAACCGTTGCAGACCAGATCATACTGCCATGCCTTGATCGACAGCGGGTCTTCGGTCTCCAGCGCGCCCAGGCCGCCGCGCGGCATGGTGAACGGGTTGTGGCCGAAATCGACGCGCTTTTCGTCCTCGTCCCATTCAAAGAACGGGAAATCGACGATCCAGGCCAGCTCGAACCGGTCGCGGTCGATCAGATCGAGTTCCTCGCCCGCGCGGGTGCGCGCATCGCCGGCAAAGGAGGCGAACTTGCGCGGGTCGCCGGCGGCAAAGAAGCAGGCATCGCCGGCCTTCAGGCCCAATTGCAGGCGGATCGCTTCGGTGCGTTCGGGGCCGATGTTCTTGGCGATCGGACCAGCGCCTACGACCTGACTGTCTTCCTCGCGCCAGAAGATGTAGCCCAGACCCGGCTGCCCCTGCCCCTGCGCCCAGGAGTTCATCCGGTCGCAGAAGGCGCGGCTACCGCCGGTCGGCGCTGGAATCGCCCAGACGGCGCCACGCGCATCGTTGGCCAGAATGTTGGCGAACACCTTGAAACCCGAGCCGCGGAAGTGCTCGGAGACATCCTCCATGGTGATCGGGTTGCGCAGGTCCGGCTTGTCGGTGCCGTATTTCAGCATCGCCTCGTCATGGGGGATGCGGCGGAATTCGGGCGTCACGGGCTTGCCGTCGGCAAACTCCTCGAACACGCCGCGGATCACCGGTTCCATCGCCGCGAACACATCGTCCTGCTCGACAAAGCTCATCTCCAGGTCGAGCTGGTAGAACTCGCCGGGCAGCCGGTCCGCGCGCGGGTCCTCGTCACGGAAGCAGGGGGCAATCTGGAAATAACGGTCGAAGCCCGAGACCATCAGCAGCTGCTTGTAGATCTGCGGCGCCTGCGGCAGCGCGTAGAATTCTCCGGGATGAATGCGCGAGGGGACAAGGAAGTCGCGGGCGCCCTCGGGCGACGAGGCGGTCAGGATCGGCGTCGAAAACTCGGCAAATCCGGCTTCTTCCATGCGCCGGCGCATCGAGGCGATCACCTTGGTGCGCGTCATGATGTTGGCGTGCAGCGTGTCGCGCCTGAGGTCGAGAAAACGGTATTTGAGGCGAATGTCCTCGGGATAGTCCGGTTCGCCGAACACCGGCAGCGGCAGTTCCTCGGCCTTGGACAGCACTTCGAGATCGCGCGCATAGAGCTCGATCCCGCCGGTCGGCAGGTCGTCATTGACGAGATCGGCGGCACGTTCCTTGACCTCGCCGTCGATGCGCAGCACCCATTCGGATCGGACCGTTTCGGCCTTGGCGAAACAGGGGCTGTCGGGGTCGGCGACGATCTGGGTGATGCCGTAATGGTCGCGCAGATCGATGAACAGCACGCCGCCATGGTCGCGCACGCGGTGAACCCAGCCCGCAAGCCGGACGGTCGAGCCGGCGTCGGATTTGCGCAAGGCGCCACAGGTGTGGCTGCGGTAACGGTGCATGACTGGCCTCATTGTGGATCAGGGCTGCGGCGCCCATGCCGCGCGCAATTGCCTGGTCGGGAAAACGGGCGGAAAAGCGCATGCGCGCCCGCTTTTGTCAAGAACCGCCCTTGCCGCGGCGGGCATTTGTTGCTGTACGGGGAAGTCGGCCTTTGCCCGCTCGTCCGGATCGCTCCCCATGTGGCAGCTTCGCCCGCTCATTCCACTTTTCATCGCCGCCGGCATCCTGCTTGCCGGCAACGGCGTCCAGGGCACGGCGATCGCCATTCGCGGCGCGCAGGAGGGCTTTTCCACTTCGCTGATCGGCCTGATGGGCACCGCCTATTTCACCGGTTTTCTTCTGGGCTGCCTCTACATCACGCGGCTTTTGAACGCGGTCGGTCACATCCGCACCTTCGCCGCGCTTGCGGCCATCGCCGCTTCGGGCACGCTTTTCCTGATGATCGTCATCGATCCGGTCGCCTGGATCATCATCCGCTTCATGGTCGGCTTCTGCTTTGCCGGGCTGTTCACGACGATCGAAAGCTGGATCAATTCCGGCGTCGCCAACGAAACGCGCGGGCGGGTCCTCGCCGTCTACCGCATCGTCGACATTTTCNGTGATGATCACGCTGTCGCTGGTGCCGGTTTCGCTGGCCGACCGGTCCAACCCCAAGCCGCCGGCGGAGTTCAAGTTCGATCTCAAGGGCATTTGGACCCTGTCGCCGCTGGCCTGCATCGGCTGCGTGACGATCGGCGCGACCAATGCCGCGTTCCGGCTGATCGGCCCGCTCTATGCGGAGGGAATCGGCCTGTCGATCACCGATGTGGCGATCTTCATGAGCGTCGGCATTGTCGGCGGCGCGGTGCTGCAATATCCGCTCGGTTACCTTTCGGACCGCTACGACCGGCGCGCCGTGCTGATGGTCACGACAGCGGGCGCGGTTGCCGCCGGCCTTTTCCTGTCGCTGGGCGCAGGCACCTCGCCGCTCCTCAACTATCTCGGCATCTTCCTGTTCGGCGCCTTCGCGCTGCCGCTCTATTCACTCTCGGCGGCGCACGCCAACGATCACGCCAAGCCCGGCGAACATGTCATGGTCGCCGCCGGGCTGATGTTCTTCTTCTCGCTGGGCGCCTCGATCGGCCCCTATGCGTCGTCCGCCTTCGTGCAGGCATTCGGCCCCGACGCTCTGTTCACCTATACCAGCGTCGTGCACGGGGCGCTGATCGCCGCAACCATCTGGCGCATGCGGGCGCGCGGGCCGGTGCCCGCCGATGCGCGCGGCCCGTCCTCGTGGCTGCTGCGCACGTCGCCCGTATTCACGCGGATGGCGCGCGGCAGCAACGGAACCAACAGCGAAAACGGTTCGACAAGCGGCGACACCTCGGCTAAGGACCCGCACCCATGAGGGACACCCATGAATCAGCGCCCGAGCCGATCGGCACGACGGCGGCGCTCGAAGCGGTCTGCGCGCGCATGGCCGCCCACGACTACATCACCATCGACACCGAATTCGTACGCGAGACGACATTCTGGCCGGTCCTCTGCCTGATCCAGGTGGCCAGCGACGACGAGGCCGTGCTGATCGATCCGATGGCCGACGACATCGACCTTGCGCCGCTGTTCGCGCTCCTGGGCGATGAAAGCGTGATCAAGGTGTTTCACGCCGCCCGGCAGGACATCGAGATCTTCGTCAATCTCAGCGGCCATGTCCCGCATCCGATCTTCGACACGCAGGTGGCGGCGATGGTGCTGGGCTTCGGCGATGCGATTGCCTATGACCAGCTCGTCAAGCGCGTTTCTGGCGCCCATATCGACAAGACGTCGCGCTTCACCGACTGGGCGCTGCGGCCATTGAGCGACAAGCAGCTTCATTACGCGCTGGCCGACGTCACCCATCTGCGCGATGTCTACAAGCGCCTGACGGAAATGCTCGAGGAGCGCGGGCGCGCCCATTGGGTGGCCGAGGAAATGGCCGTCCTGACCAGCCCGGACACGTACGACATC
Source organism: Oceaniradius stylonematis (assembly GCF_003149475.2). GTDB lineage: Bacteria > Pseudomonadota > Alphaproteobacteria > Rhizobiales > Rhizobiaceae > Roseitalea > Roseitalea stylonematis. The sequence continues at coordinate 106,595 of NZ_QFWV02000007.1, read as the reverse complement.
AAGCCCGAGGATGCCTGGAGGCGGCTGAAAATGCGCGTGCGCAAGCCCGCCGATCTGGCCGTCATGCAGCGGCTGGCGGCCTGGAGAGAGCGCCAGGCGCGCGAGCGCAACGTGCCGCGCAACCGGGTTCTGAAGGACGATGCCATCTACGAGGCGGCGCAGCAGCAGCCGCGCGACGCGCGGGCCCTGTCCCGGCTGCGGACCATCCACAAGGGCATAGAGCGGTCTGCGGCGGGCGCGGCCATTCTCGACGCCGTCGCCGAGGTCGCCGCGCTCGACCGCGAAGACCTGCCGAAGGTTCCGCGTCCACCCAATTCGCCCGAAGGGGCGGGTGCCGCAGCCGATCTTTTGAAAGTTCTGCTCAAGCTGACGGCGGAACAGCACAACGTCGCGCAGCGTGTGATCGCCACCTCCGATCATCTCGACCAGATCGCCTCGCACGGCGAAAACGCGGATGTGCCGGCGATGCACGGCTGGCGGCGGGAACTGTTCGGGTCGGAAGCGCTCAGGCTCCTGTCGGGCGAGATCTCGCTCGGTTTCAGCGACCGGCGGATAACGACCGTCGATCTGACGGCGGATCGCCAATCGCCAGACCCACATTGACGCCTGTCACCTTGCCAAGCTGGGACAGCCGCGCCTCGGGCCGTTCGCCGGCCAGAGCCGCCCGGTTTGCGGGAACGACAAGCTCCATGGTGCCGTCGTCGGTCTTGCGCCAGCGCAGATCGGCGATGACACCGGGCATGGCGGCTGTGAACAGGTAGGCGACCCGCAAGAAGGCGCCCAGACATTTGGCGCGCTGCCACATGCGTTCCGAGGTCAGCGTCCGGATTTCCGGCGCAAGGCTCTCGTTCTTCAGGCCCTCATAGCGGAAATAGTTGGCAAGGGCGATGAAGGCCCTGCCCTCATGGCTGACCTGAATGAAGCTCGAATAGGCGATGATCGCCAGCGACTGGGCCGAGCGATAGTCGGGATGGGCGCGCCAGCCAATGTCTGCCAGCCGGCATGCGGCATCGCGATAGCGCGCCTCGTCGACGGTCTCATCGATGCCGAAGGCGGCGAAACTGTCGGCAGTCCAGCGCGCCAGTTCCCGGGCGTGGCGCGGCGAGCGCGAGCGCAGCACCGCCAGTTCGTCGGCCGCCTCCAGAAGGCCGTCGCGCCGGCGCATGTCCCCGTCGAGCTGGCCGAACAGATAGCCCTCGCGGACGCCAAGCGCCGAAAAGGCGATGGCCGAGGGCTTCATGCGGCGGATGATCTCCAGAAGGACGATCGCGCCGAAAGGCAGCAGCGCCCGGCGCGACGAGGAAATGATGTGAATGCCCTTGAGCTTGTCGAGGTCGGCCTCGACAAGCTTGCGCAGGAACTTCTGCGCCTGATCGGGCGTGATCTGATAGCCGTGGGTGACGCGCAGCGGATAGCCGGTTTCCTCCATGTGCAGTTTGGCGATGGCACGCCAGGTGCCGCCGACCGCATAGAAGACACGGCCCTTGCAGGCGTCGGCCATTTTCGAGCCGGCGATCAGCTTGCGGGCGATCTTCTCGGCCTCGCGCAGATCGCCGCCTGAGGCGTCCTGCAGCCGGATGCCGCCGAGCGGCAGCGTCACGCCGTCGCCGATCGCCTGATCCCTGACATCGACCATCTCGACGCTGCCGCCGCCCAGATCGCCAGCGACGCCGTCGGGCGCGCGAAAGGCGGAGATCACGCCGAAGGCCGAATAGCGCGCTTCCTCGGCACCGGTCAGGATGCGGATTTCGGCGCGCAGGATCGCCTGCGCCCGGCCGATGAAGTCGGGACCGTTTTCCGCTTCGCGCGCGGCGGCGGTCGCCAGCACATGCAACGTCTCGACACGAGCCTGGTCGGCGAGCGCCCGATAGCGGGCGAGGGCCGCAAGCGCCCGTTCGACGGCGTCCTCGTCCATGCGGCCGGTCTGCGCGATGCCGCGCCCGAGCCCGCAGGAGACCTTTTCGTTGAACAGGACCGCCGGCGCGCGGACCATGCCCTCATAGATGACGATGCGAACCGAATTGGAGCCGATATCGACGACGCCGACAGGCGCGCGATTCTTCAGCCGGCCCTGGGCGTCTTCGGTTTCAATCATTGACCAAAGCCCTGTCATTCCGCCCGGTCCAAAACGCGTCAGGCCTTGGTTTGGACCCGTTTGCGGTGCGCGATCAATTGCGGCGCGGAAGATTTCAACGACTTTCCGCGACCCGACAGGCTCGGATTGGTCATGAAATAGGTCTGCGCGTCAAATTCTTCCTCGTCCGCCCCCGGTTCGATCCGGCGCGACCGGCCGTTTTCGAGCACCTCGTAGCTCTGCTGATTGTCGAGCATGTTGGCCAGCATGATCTGGCTGAGCACCTGCTCGTGCACGGTCTCGTTTTCCAGCGGCACCAGCGTTTCCACGCGGCGATCGAGATTGCGCGGCATCAGGTCGGCCGAACCCATGTAGATGATCGCATCCTCGGACGGCAGGGCGTTGCCATTGCCGAAGCAATAGATGCGGCTGTGTTCGAGGAAACGGCCGACGATCGACTTGACGCGAATGTTTTCCGAAAGGCCGGGCACCTGCGGGCGCAGGCAGCAGATGCCGCGCACCACAAGATCGATCTCGACGCCTGCGGCACTGGCCTCGTAGAGCGCGTCGATCAGATGGCCGTCGACCAGCGAGTTCATCTTCATCCAGATGCCGGCCGGCCGGCCCGCGCTCGCATGAGCCGTTTCGGCATCGATCAGGCCCACCAGCCGGTCGCGCATATGCATGGGCGAGACGGCAAGACGCATGTCCTCGGGCGGGTCGGCATAGGAGGTGATGAAGTTGAAGACCTGCGCCACATCGTGGGCCAGAACCGGATCGCAAGTGAAGTAGGACAGGTCCGTATAGATCTTCGCGGTTATGGGATGATAGTTGCCCGTGCCCAGATGGACATAGGAACGCAGCCCGTTCTCCTCGCGGCGCACGACGAGCGACATCTTCGCGTGCGTCTTCAGTTCGACGAAGCCGAACACGACCTGCACGCCGGCGCGCTCGAGATCGCGCGCCCAGCGGATGTTGGCCTCCTCGTCAAAGCGGGCCTTGAGCTCGACAAGCGCGGTCACCGACTTGCCGGCCTCGGCGGCGTCCATCAGCGCGCGGACGATCGGGCTGTCGTTCGAGGTCCGGTAGAGCGTCTGCTTGATGGCGATGACGTCCGGGTCGGCCGCCGCCTGACGCAGGAACTGGACGACCACGTCGAAGCTCTCATAGGGATGGTGGACGAGGATGTCCTTCTGGCCGATGGCGGCGAGACAATCGCCATTGTGCTCACGGATACGCTCGGGAAAACGCGCGGTGTAAGGCGCGTAGAGCAGATCGTCGCGCGGCACCTTGACGATCTCCGAGACGGTGGTGAGCGCCAGAATGCCGGGCTGAACGGAGACCCGCGCCTCCGGCACGCCCAGTTCATGGGCGACAAACTCCCTCAGGGTTCGCGGCATCTCATGGTCGAACTCGATGCGGATCACCTGGCCGCGGCGCCGGCGCTTGAGCGCGCTCTCGAAGAACCGCACCAGGTCTTCGGCCTCTTCCTCGACCTCCAGATCGCTGTCGCGGATGATGCGGAACGTGCCCTGCCCGCGTATCTCGTAGCCGGGATAAAGCTGGGCGATGTAAAGGCCGACAATGTCCTCAAGCGAGATGAAGCGGAAATTCGGCGCCTCGGTGGGCAGCGCAACGAAGCGCTTGAGCGCGGTCGGCAGGCGCAGAAGCGCGTTCATGACCTTCTTGGTCGTGCGGTTGACCAGTTGCAGCGCGATCGAAAAGCCCAGATTCGGAATGAACGGGAACGGATGCGCCGGGTCGATGGAAAGCGGCGTCAGAACCGGAAAGATCGTCTGCAGGAACTCGTCCTCCAGCCATTCGCGGTCCTCGTCGGTCAGGCTCTCGGCCCGGACGATCGCGATGCCGGCCTGCGCCATCTCCTCGCGCAGTTCGGACAGGACGACCTGCTGTTCGGTCTGGAGGCGGGCGATTTCCTCGAGCACCATGTCGAGCTGGTCTTCCGGCGTGCGTCCGTCGACCGAGCGTTCGGAAACGCCCTCGCGGACCTGACCGGCAAGGCCGGCGACGCGGACCATGAAGAACTCGTCCAGATTGGCCGCCGAGATCGACAGGAACCTGAGGCGTTCGAGCAGTGGCTGACGCTCGTTGCGGGCCTCGTCCAGAACGCGCCAGTTGAACTGCAGCCAGGAAAACTCGCGGTTGATGAAGCGCGAAGGGTCGTCCTGGGCGATCATCGCCACGGGCGACGTCGGTGCGCCGTGCACCTCGCCCTCATTCTCATAACTGGCGGCGACCTCCTGAAGGTCCGTCTTGTCCATGGCCATTCCCGTGCTGCGGTTTCGCTCCGCCCTAGTCCACAATTACCACGATTTGGTGACAGTGCGAGCGCTTCGGCCGATCATGCTTAAAGGCCCAGCCGGCCCTGATCCTGCTGTGAAATCTCGCGCAGCACTTCGGCGGCCAACGGCCGCGTGATCGACATTTTGCGGGCCAGCGCCACCTCGTCGAGCCGCACCACGATATCGGCGAGTGCCGACAAGGAACGTTCGAGACGCGGCAGCAGATAGGCGACCACCGCCGGATCGACGGCAACCTGCCGGTCGGCGAAGAGCTTGACGGCCACCGCGCGCAACAGATCGTCGTCGGGCAGGCCGAGGCTGGCGACCGTTGCCGCACGGAAGCGCGAAATCAGGTCGGGTGTGGCAAGAGACCAGCCGGACGGGGCGGTCTCAGCGGTGATCAGGATCGATCCGCCCGAGCCGCGCACCGCGTTCAGAAGGTGGAAGAAGGCCGCCTCATCCAGCCCGTCCGGTGCCAGCCCGTCGCACAGGACCGGCGTGCCCGCCTGGGCTGCGTCGAGGTCGGCGGTAGAGGGCCGCCGCGGATCGGCCATCGCATGGGCGCCGGACACCGACCGCCAGACAGAGGCAAGATGCGTCTTGCCGCTGCCCGGGCCGCCTGCGACCGCCGCAAAGGGCGATGCCCACTCCGGCCAGCGATCGACCAGCGCCGCCGCGTCGCGATTGGCATCGGTGACGATCAGGTCCTCGCGCGTCAGAGATGGCGCGCGGCCCAGATCAAGCAGCATCTGTCGGTCGGCCATGACGGTCCCATCATCGCGTCCGGGCTATCGGCCCTGATCTTCGGATGACCCCGCATACAGGTCGGAATCCAGATATCGGCCGACGGCAAAGCGCACCAGAACGCCGACTGCGGCGGCGGCCGGAACGGCGATCAGCATGCCGGTAAAGCCCAAAAACGAGCCGAAGGCGAAAAGGGCGAACATCAGCCAGACCGGGTGCAGGCCGACGCTGTCGCCGACCAGCTTGGGCTGCAGAATGTTGCCTTCGACGGCCTGGCCGCCAAAGAAGATGGCCGCGATGACCAGAATCATGATCCAGTCCGGCCAGAACTGCACCAGCGCAACGCCGATCGAAAGCACAAGCCCCACCAGAGAGCCGACATAGGGAATGAAACTGATCAGGCCGGCGAAAAGGCCGATCAGCAGGCCAAAATTGAGGCCGGCGATGGTCAGGGCGATCGCATAGAACAGGCCGAGGATCAGGCACACGGTTCCCTGCCCGCGAATGAAACCGGCAATCGCCCCATCGACATCGCGGCTGATCGCGCGCACCGTCTCCAGATGGTCGCGCGGGATGCAGGCATCGATGCGCGCGATCATCCGGTCCCAGTCGAGCAGCATGTAGAAGGCGACGACAGGGGTCACCACGAACAGGCCGACAATGTTCAATAGCGCCATGCCGGACGACCAGATGCCCTGCGCGATGCCGGACAGGAAGCTGGCGCTCTGCGCCAGAAGCTGGTCGACTCCGGCGGGCAGCTGGCCCGATTCAAGATCGAGAAGACCGTTGAGCCAACCCGCGTCGATCGGCAACGCGGCGGCAAGTTCGCGGATACGGGCGAGGTAGGACGGCAGGCGGTCGATGAACTCGACCAGCTGGCTGGCCAGAACCGGAACGATCACCAGCAAGGCCAGCGCGAACACCAGCACGAACAGCGCCAGGATCAGCGATGTCGCGGCCAGCCGCGACAAGCCGCGGCGCTCGAAGAAGTCGGCGACCGGATCGAGGAAGTAGGCCAGCGCAAGGCCGGCCAGGAACGGCAAAAGGATGGAGCGGAACACGTACAGGAACGCGATCATCACGACGAGCGCACCGACCCAGAAAAACGCCTGGCGGCGCAGCGTGCGCGTTGAGATATGCTCGCTCATCTGCTGTATCCGCCTCGCCCCATATGCCGCACGAACACCACGCCATAGGTGGCAAATGAGGCCAAGGTCAAGGCAGCGGTGGCCCAGACGACCGCCGCGATTGCCGGGCTCGCCGCAATGGAAAAGGCATTGGCGCCCAGCACGAGCGTGATCAGCGCGATCTGTGCGGCCGTGGTCGCCTTGGAGACAAACATCGGGCGGATGGTCAGCGGCTTGCCGCGCCATTGCGCGATCCCGACGCCGGCAAGGATCAGAACATCGCGCAAAACGGCCAGAGCGACGAGCCAGAACGGGACCAGTCCGGCTGCGGCGAGAAGCACGAAGGCGGTGACCAGCAATGCCTTGTCGGCGACCGGATCGAGCCAGGCGCCGAGCACCGAGCCCTGGTTGAACCAGCGCGCGATGATGCCGTCGACCGCATCGGAAAGGCCGGCGGCGGCGAACAGCCAGAATGCAGGCATCCATTGGCCGGTCACCATCAGCCAGCCGAGCAGCGGCACAGCCGCGATCCGAGCCAGCGTTATAGCGTTGGGAACCGTCATCAGGGCCGATGCTGGCGGGTCATGGTGCGTCATGGCTCACATATGGCCGACCGGCGCGGCCATTCCAAGACGGCGGCTGGCCGTTTTTGGCCGCCGGAACGCTCCGATTTTCTGTGGCCGCGGCGGATCGGGCGTGGCATCGCGCGGGCCGATGCCATATGAGCGCGGTCAGACGAACCGCCGATGACGAGAGCAGCCAATGAACGATACGGAAAAGGTCGATGCGCCCAACGGGCTGACCTATGCCGATGCGGGCGTCGACATCGATGCCGGCAATGCGCTGGTCGATGCGATCAAGCCGCTGGTCAAGTCGACGGCGCGGCCGGGCGCGGACGGGGCGATCGGCGGATTTGGCGGCCTGTTCGATCTGAAAGCCGCAGGCTTTTCCGATCCGGTGCTGGTGGCGGCCAATGACGGCGTCGGCACCAAGCTCAAGCTCGCCATCGAAACCGGCATTCATGACACGGTCGGCATCGATCTGGTGGCCATGTGCGTCAACGATCTGGTGGTTCAGGGCGCCGAGCCGCTGTTCTTTCTGGACTATTTCGCCACCGGCGCCCTCGATGTCGCGCAGGGCTCGGCCGTTATCAGTGGCATCGCCAAGGGCTGCAAACAGGCCGGATGCGCGCTGATCGGCGGCGAGACCGCGGAAATGCCGGGCATGTATGCCGGCGGCGATTACGATCTGGCAGGCTTTGCCGTGGGCGCAGCCGAGCGCGGCACGCTCTTGCCAAGGCAGGACATGAAGCCGGGCGATGTCGTCCTCGGGCTGGCCTCGGCCGGCGTTCACTCCAACGGCTTTTCGCTGGTCCGCCGGATCGTCGAGATGTCCGGCATCGGGTTGGACGATGCTGCCCCGTTCGACGCCGACCGGACGCTGGGCGCGGCCTTGCTGGAGCCGACGCGCATCTATGTAAAACCGCTTCTGACGGCGATCCGCTCCAGCGGCGCGGTCGCGGCCCTGGCGCATATCACAGGCGGCGGGTTGACCGAGAACCTGCCGCGCGTGCTGCCCGAGACGCTTTCGGCCGAAATCGATCTCGGTGCCATCGCCGTCCCGCCGGTCTTTTCCTGGCTGGCCGGGACAGGCGGCGTGCAGACCGACGAGATGCTGCGCACCTTCAATTGCGGTGTCGGCATGGTGGTCGTGGCCGATGCCGACAAGGCGCCGGCAGTCGCAGCCGCGCTGGCCGATGCGGGCGAGACCGTCATGGAGATTGGCCGGCTGGTGCCCCGCGAGCGCGGACCGGCGGTCGGCTATCGCGGGACCTTGGCCCTGTGAGCCAGGTCGGCAAACGCCGCGTCGCGGTGCTGATCTCCGGGCGCGGATCGAACATGGAAGCGCTGGCCGATGCCTGCGCGGCAGACGACTATCCCGCAACAATCGCCGGCGTTCTTTCAGACCGGGCCGACGCTGGCGGTCTGGCGACCGCCGCGCGGCGCGGCATTGCGACCGCTGCCCTGCCCCGCGCCGATTTTGCCGACAAGGCCGCCCATGAGGCAGCCATCGGTGACCAGTTGCGCGCCTGGGACACCGAGTTCGTGTGTCTCGCCGGCTTCATGCGCCTTCTGAGCGCCGACTTCCTGGCGCCATGGCAAGGCCGGATCGTCAACATCCACCCCTCGCTGCTGCCGCGCCACAAGGGGCTCGACACCCATGCCCGCGCGCTGGCGGCGGGCGATGCAGAGCATGGCTGTTCGGTGCACCATGTCACCGCCGGCATGGATGAAGGACCGGTGATCGCGCAGGCGCGCGTGCCTGTACTGCCCGGCGACACAGCGGACACGCTGGCCGCGCGGGTTCTGGTCGAGGAGCATCGGCTCTATCCCGAAGCGCTGGCAATACTGATCGGGCAAACCGCGCGATGAACTACCGGCATGCCTTTCACGCCGGCAATTTCGCCGACATCGTCAAGCACGTCATCCTGTCGCGCGCGCTGACCTATCTGCAGCGCAAGGACAAGCCGATCTTCGTGCTCGACACCCATGCGGGCGTCGGCTCCTACGATCTGGAAAGCGAGCAGGCCGCCAGGACGGGCGAAGCCGACGACGGCATCGGCCGGCTCTGGCCGCATTTGGCCGACGCGCCGGACGCGGTTGGCGCGCTGCTCGCGCCGTTTGCCGATGCCGTGAAATCGCAGAACGCGGGCGATACGCCGCGGTTCTATCCGGGGTCGCCGGCGCTGATCGCCCGTCTGATGCGCCCGCAGGACCGAGCCGTGTTCTGCGAACTGCATGCGGACGATCAAGCCGCGCTTGCGGCCCGCTTCGGGCGTGCCAAACGCATACGCGTCAACCACATGGATGGCTGGCAGGCGCTCAGGACGTTGCTTCCGCCGCCCGAGCGGCGCGGGCTTGCCATCATCGATCCGCCATTCGAGGCGCGCGATGAGTTCGACATGATGCTGGACGGGCTCGAGGCGGCCGTGCGCCGCTTTGCCACCGGTACGTTGCTCGCCTGGTATCCGATCAAGCATGAGGCAGCGATCGCGGCGTTCCGCACAGGTCTCGGCCAGCGCTTCAAGGGCGCGCTGCTCGTCGAAACGGCCGTCGCGGCCCCGGCGGCAGATGCGACGTTTCGCGGCTCGGGCATGGCGATCATCAATCCGCCATACACGCTGGCGTCCGAACTGGAGACGCTGCTGCCGTGGCTGATGGCGCGGCTGGAACGGGAGCCGGGCGCCGGTGCGTGGCGGATCGAACCGTTGAGTTGAGGCAACGGCAACAACAAATCCGTGGTCGGCACGTTGCCGCGCTTGGCCTTGGCGGGCCCGCTTGCTATGCATCGCGCAGGCAAGGCACGGACAGGCAGATGATCAAACTATCGCTGAAATGCGCGGCGCTCGCCGTCGCGCTCGTAATGGCCATGCCACAGGCATCGGCGCACGAACCCTATTATCCGTTGCGCGAGAGCGCCGAATGCGCCGATCCGGCGATGATCAAGAAGATCAAGGCGCGTTTTGCCCATCAGGCGCGGCATGTGCACCATCGCGGCGATCTGGCGATCGCCGACATCACCGGCGTCCACCAGCACCGCTACCTGCCACAGGATGCGCATGATGCGCGGCCGATTCCCCGGCGCTACTGCCATGCGACCGCGCACCTGTCGGACGGGCGCGAACGCAAGATCTGGTATCTGATCGAGGGCGGCGCCGGGTTCGCCTCCATCGGTTCGAACGTCGAATTCTGCGTCTCCGGCTTCGATCGCTGGAACGTCTACAATTCGGCCTGCCGCGTTCTGCGCTGAGCCATTATGCGCCCTCTTGCCGTTCTGGTGCTGCTTGCCGCCGCCGTTCTGAGCGCCTGCGACGCGCCGGCTGAGTCCACCGGTTCGCCGACATCGCTTCCGCTCGGCGAGGGTTTCGACTTCTACGTCCTCGCCCTGTCATGGTCACCGGGCTATTGCGCATCGGAAGGCGAGCGCGCCAACAAGCAGCAATGCGGCCAAGGCGCCGATTTCGACTTCATCGTCCATGGCCTGTGGCCGCAGTTCGAGCGCGGATGGCCGGAGTTTTGCGAAACCGGCGAACCGCTGTCGGTGCCACGGGACCGGGCCGAGGCGATGGCCGACATCATGCCGTCGACCGGTTTGGTCCGGCACCAGTGGAAAAAGCACGGCAGCTGCTCGGGTCTGAGCCAGGCCGACTATTTCGCCACCACCCGCGCCGCCCTTGCCAAGATCGCCATTCCCGATGCGTTCCGTGATCGCACGAGGATCGACCGGCTCGAGCCTGAAGACGTCGAACAGGCGTTCCTCAATGCCAATCCGGGCATGCCGGCCGGCTCGGTCGCGGTCACCTGCGACCGGCGGTTCCTGCGCGACGTGCGCATCTGCCTGACGCGCGATCTGGCCGGCTATGCAGCTTGCCCCGAGGTCGATCGCCGCGATTGTCCGTTGCCGACCGTCGTCGTGCCGCCCTCCCAGTGAAAGGAGCCACCATGCCAACTCTTCTTTATTCGCCGGCCTCGCCCTACAGCGCCAAGGTGCGCATGGCCGCGCGGTATCTCGAGATCACGCTCAAGCTCGACATTGCGCTGACGCCGAAGATCATCGCAACCGGCGAAGCGCCGCCCGAACTGACGGGCGCCAACCCGCTGGGCAAGATCCCCACGCTGGTGCTTGATGACGGCACGGCGATCTTCGACAGCCGGGCGATCATGGGCGAACTGGACCGGATGAGCGGCAACAAGCTCTATCCGAGACCGAAGGACAAGAGGCGCAAGGCCGACATTCTGGAAGCGGCGTCGGACGGTCTGTGCGACGTGCTTTTGGCGCAGGTCTATGAGCGCCGCATGCGGCCCGAGGAAAAGGTTCACACGCCCTGGCTCGACTATCAGGCGCGCAAGGCCGAGCGGACTTTCGACTGGCTTGAGATGGAAGTGCCGGCATTGCGCGGCCGCCTGCATGGCGGGCATTTTGCGCTCGCCGCGGCGCTTGGCTACGCCGATCTGCGCTTTCCCGAGCTGAACTGGCGCCGCGGCCGGCCGCGGCTGCGGCGTTTCATCGCCCGGTTTGCCGAGGCATTTCCGGACTATGAGGTTTTCAAACCGTCCTGAAGCAATGAAAAAAGCCGCGCCCGGTGGACGCGGCCTTTCGGTCGACAAGAGCAGATGATCAGAACTTCAGGCCGATACCGGCGCGGATGGTGTTCTCCTGAAAGCCCGAGGAGACGACCGTGCCGCCCAGATTGAAATTCTTGTCCTGATAGTCGGTGTAGCGGTATTCCAGCCGGCCGAACACATTGTCGGTCAGCATGGCGTCCGCGCCGACACCGGCGGTCCAGCCCAGATGGGTGTTCTCATCGGAGTTCACGCCGGCTGTCACCTTCGCCTGCGTGGCCGCGCCACCGGCGGTCGCGTAGATCATGAACGGGTCGAACGAGTAGCCGACGCGTGCGCGCAGCGAACCGAATACGCCCTGCTCGGCGAGCGCGCCGCCCAGCGTGCCCTGTGCGCCCGAATAGCCAAGATCGGCCTCGGCACCGTAGACGAACGCGCCGTCCTGGAAATTGATGCCTGCGAAAGCGCCGCCCGCGGCGCCGTCGGCATTGATATCACCAATGGAGGCGTCGAACTGGCCGAAATTGTAGGCGCCGAATGCGCCGGCATAGAAGCCGGACCAGGTGGCGGTGGGCGTGAATTCAACCGGCGGGGCTGCCGGCGGCTCGGGCGGAAGGGCGACGGCATCGGCCGCCATTGCCGCGCCGGCACTCGTCAGGACGGCTAGCGAAACGGCCGCCAGAAGCGTCGATGTCTTTTTCATGTCAGAACTCCAAAACTCTGCGTGGTCCCGGCGGCGCGAGCCGCCCATGGGTGCCCCCAAGCTCCATGACGGGAAATGGCGTGCAATTGCGGCAAAGCCGCATCGCAAATTGGGAGTTTCGGTGACGCAAATGTGGCGGTTCCGCAGCGTTGCATTTGTGCCACAGGCCGGCCGTGCCGATTTTCCGGCCGCGCTGTTTCATTTGCCGGCCAAGCGCATATATAGGCGTCTCCACCTCTCACGCGCGCAGTGATCCCTGACATGCTGTTTGACATCGCCATGCTCGTTGCCGGTCTGGTGCTCCTGGTCTTTGCCGGCGACTATCTGGTCAAGGGCGCGGTCGGGCTGGCGGAAAACCTCGGCATTCCGGCGCTGATCATCGGCTTGACGATCGTCGCCTTCGGCACATCGGCGCCCGAACTGTTCGTCGCGCTGCAATCGGCGCTGACCGGTGTCCCCGATATCGCCACGGGCAATGTGGTCGGCTCGAACATCGCCAATGTGCTGCTGGTGATGGGTCTGCCGGCGCTGTTTTCGCCGATCCATGCCAACCAGCGCGGCCTGTCGCGCAACGTCGCCGTGATGCTGGCATTCACGGTCGCGTTCATGTGGCTGATCAGCGACGGGATGCTCAGCCGACTGGAGGCGATGGGGCTGTTCGGCGGGCTGATCGTCTTCATCGTCGCGCAGGGGATCCGCGCGCGCCAAGCCATTGCCGAGGCCGACGAAGAGGAAGTGCCCGGCGACTATCACGACGAAATCGGCGAGGCTCCGCACAGCCCGGCGATGATCGCGGTGTTCCTGATCGGCGGCATCATCGGCCTGCCGGTCGCGGCCCATTTCACCGTCAGCGGCGCGTCGGGCATCGCAACCGCGTTCGGCGTTTCGGAGGCAGCCATCGGCCTGACGATCGTCGCGATCGGAACGTCGCTGCCGGAGCTGGCCACGACGCTTTCGGCGGCCATGCGCAAGGAAGCGGATGTGGCGCTCGGCAACATCATCGGCTCGAACATCTTCAACCTCGCAGCGATCATGGGCATCACCGGCATGGTCATCGCCGTGCCCGTCTCGCCGGACATCATCATCCGCGACAACTGGGTGATGCTGGCGACCTCGCTGCTGCTGGCGACGATCTGCTTTGCCCGCATCACGACCGGCAAAGTGCTGGGTGCGGCTATGCTTGCGGGCTATCTGGCCTATGTCGTGGTGGTCTTCTAACGACCCTTGCGAGGCTGCCCTTGGCCGAACACGACCACAAAAAGAAAAGACCCGCCGTTCTTGTGACGGGCGGCGCCAGGCGGATCGGCCGCGCCATCGTTGCCGACCTTGCCGCCAACGGCTTCGATGTCGCCATCCACGCCAGCTCCTCGATGGCCGAAGCGCGATCCCTTGCCGCATCGCTGTCGGCCTTGGGCGGCCGCGCGGTCGCGCTGCAGGCCGACCTGACCGATGCCGCACAGGCCCGCGCGCTTGCCGGACTTGCGGCCGAGGCGCTGGAACGGCCGATCGATATTCTGGTCAACAATGCATCGGTCTTTCTCGATGATGCCGTCGGCGCCATAGATGACGGCATCTGGGACGCCCATTTCGACCTGCACGTGCGGGCGCCGGTCTTGCTCGCCCAAGCGTTTGCAAAAGCGCTTCCCGGCGACCGTCACGGTCTGGTGATCAACATGATCGACCAGCGTGTCTGGAAACCGACGCCGCGCTTTTTCTCCTATACGCTGTCGAAATCTGCGCTCTGGACGGCGACGCAAACGATGGCGCAGGCGCTGGCGCCGCGCATCCGCGTCAATGCGATCGGTCCCGGCCCGACGCTGAAGAACCCGCGCCAGAGCGATACCGACTTCGCCGCACAGACCGATTCCGTGCCGCTGGGCCACGGGCCAAACCTCGCCGAGTTCGGCGCGACGATCCGCTATCTGTGGCAGGCGCGCTCTGTGACCGGTCAGATGATCGCGCTCGATGGCGGCCAGCACCTGGCATGGCAGACGCCCGATGCCACCGCTGGAGAATGAGGCGGCGCCTGCAAGGCATTGTCTGCTGACAGGCGCGGACTTGAACCACGCCGCCGACCTGTCCCACATAGATGCCATGGACCAGACCCCGGATACCGATTCCCTGCCCGATGCGGACGCCGCCGTTTCCGGCAAGGCGCTGGCGCGCGATCTGGTCTGGGAACAGCAGACCGCGACCGAAAGCGATCTGGCCGGTCCCGACCTGATCACCGCGCTGGCCAAGCGGCTGCCGAACCGGCCGGGCGTCTATCGCATGTTCAATGCGGGCGGCGACGTTCTTTACGTCGGCAAGGCCAAATCGCTGAAGAACCGGGTGACGAGCTATGCGCGGCTTGGCGGGCACACCAACCGCATCGCGCGGATGATCGCGCAGACCGCGTCGATGGAGTTCGTGACCACACGCAGCGAGACCGAAGCGCTGCTGCTCGAAGCCAATCTGATCAAGCGCCTGAGGCCGCGCTTCAACGTTCTCCTGCGCGACGACAAGAGCTTTCCCTACATCATGCTGACCGCCGACCATACGGCGCCGGGCCTGTTCAAGCATCGCGGCGCGCGCTCGAAAAAGGCCGACTATTTCGGCCCGTTCGCCTCGGCCGGCGCGGTCGGCCGGACCATCAACGCGCTGCAGCGGGCGTTCCTTTTGCGGACCTGCACCGACAGCGTCTATGAGAGCCGGACGCGGCCGTGCCTGCTCTACCAGATCAAGCGCTGCTCGGCGCCCTGCACGGGCGAGATTTCGACGGACGATTATGCCGAACTGGTCGACGAGGCCAAGGCGTTCCTGTCGGGCAAGAGCCGGGCCGTGCAATCGCAGATGGCGCGCACCATGCAGGAAGCAGCCGAGGACCTCGATTTCGAGCGGGCGGCGGTTTATCGCGACCGGATCGGCGCGCTGACCGCAATCCAGAGCCACCAGGGCATCAACCCGCAAGGCATCGAGGAGGCCGACGTCTTTGCCGTCCACCAGGAGGGCGGCGTCACCTGCGTTCAGGTCTTCTTCTTCCGTACGGGCCAGAACTGGGGCAACCGCGCCTATTTCCCAAAGGCAGATTCGTCCATGGAGCCGGGCGATGTGCTCGGCGCGTTTCTGTCGCAGTTTTACGACGACAAGCCCTGCCCGCGCCTGATCCTGCTGTCGCACGAGATCGCCGAAAGCGCGCTGCTCGAGGAAGCGCTCAATCTGCGGGCGGCGCGCAAGGTGTCGATCCTGGTGCCCAAGCGCGGCGAAAAGCGAGAACTGGTCGGCCATGCCCTGGCCAACGCGAAGGAAGCGCTCGGGCGGCGGCTGGCGGAAACCTCCTCGCAGGCCAAGCTGATGAAGGGGCTCGCCGAAACGTTCGGCCTGGAACGGGTCCCGCGCCGAATCGAGGTCTTCGACAACTCCCACATCATGGGCACGAACGCGGTCGGCGCGATGATCGTTGCCGGCCCGGAGGGGTTCGTGAAGAACCAGTACCGCAAGTTCAACATCCGCTCGGAAGAACTGACCCCGGGCGACGATTTCGGCATGATGCGCGAGGTGATGGAGCGGCGCTTTTCGCGCCTGGTGAAGGAGCATGGTCCCGAACGGGACGACAATGGCGACGACACGGACGCGGCAGACCCCGGCACGCTGCCGGCCTGGCCGGATCTGTTGCTGATCGATGGCGGCCTCGGCCAGCTTAACGCGGTCAAGGGCATCCTCAACGATCTGGGCATTGCCGAGCAGATCGATCTGATCGGTGTTGCCAAGGGACCCGATCGCGATGCGGGCCGCGAACGGTTCTTCATGCCCGGCCGCAAGGATTTCTCGCTGCCGCCGCGCGATCCGGTGCTCTATTTCACCCAGCGGCTGCGCGACGAGGCGCACCGGTTCGCCATCGGCAGCCACCGCGCCCGGCGCAAGAAGGAGATGGTGGCCAACCCGCTCGACGAGATCGGGGGGATCGGGCCGGCGCGCAAGCGGGCGCTGCTGCACCATTTCGGCACCGCCAAGGCGGTCGCGCGCGCCTCGGCGGACGACATCGCCAAGGTCGAGGGCATTTCGGATGCGATCGCAGCCCAGATTTACGCCCATTTCCATGACAGCACCTAGGTATCCGGTTTCGGCGCGCTTGACGCTCCGGACGGGCGATGCTGATTAGGACGCCGTGACCACCGAAGCCATGAAGGGCTTTTTTCACCGATGGCGAACACGCCGGCACCCCACACTTTCTCGATCCCGAACCTTCTGACCTATGCGCGGATCGTCGCCGTGCCTCTGATGGTGCTGTGCTTTTTCGCCGAGGGCACCTTTCAGGCGAGCAACGCGGCGCGCTGGTGGGCGCTTGCCATCTTCGTCATCGCCTCGATCACCGATTATCTGGACGGTTATCTGGCACGAAAATGGAAGCAGGGATCGGCCATCGGCAAGATGCTGGATCCGATCGCCGACAAGCTTCTGGTGTCGGTGGCGCTGTTGCTGCTCGCCGCAGAAGGATCGATCGCCGGCTGGTCCCTCTGGGCGGCGATCATCATCCTGTGCCGCGAGATCCTCGTCTCGGGCCTGCGCGAATACCTCGCCGCGGTGAAGGTGTCGGTGCCGGTCAGCCGGCTCGCCAAATGGAAAACCGCCATGCAATTGATTGCCATCGGTTTTCTTCTCGCCGGCCCGGCCGGCGATACGGTCATTCCCCTCGTCTCGGAAACGGGGCTGGTGCTGCTGTGGATTTCCGCGCTGATCACGCTCTATACGGGATGGGACTATTTCCGCTCAGGCATGCGGCACGTGACGGGAGGGTGAAATGAGCCGAAACGTCAAGTTCATCTATTTCGCCTGGGTGCGCGAGCGCATCGGCGTCCAGGAGGAGAGGCTCGACCTGCCGGACGACGTGCGCACCGGCGCCGAGGTCATCACCTGGCTCAAGGGGCTGGGCAAGAATTACGCGCTGGCGCTCGACGATGCGCAGGCGATCCGAATGGCGGTCAACCAGGAGCACATCCACCCCTCCGATACCATCGGCACAGCCCGCGAGATCGCGCTTTTTCCGCCGATGACCGGGGGCTGAACCGGCGATGCGCGCAACGCCCGACATCCGGGTTCAGCCCGAGCCGTTCGATGCGGCGCGCGAATGTGCGGCGATCAGCGCCGCCAGCAACGGCATCGGGGCGCTGGTCACCTTCACGGGCCTGTGCCGCAACGAGGGCGGACGTCTGGCCGCGCTCGAACTTCAGCACTATGCGGGCATGGCCGAAGCACAGATGCGGCGCATCGCCGACGAGGCGTGCGATCGCTGGCCACTCGACGCGCTCGCCGTGATCCACCGGCACGGGCTGATCCGGCCGGGCGAGGGAATCGTCCTCGTCATCGCCGCTGCCGCGCACCGGCGGGCTGCGTTCGAGGCAGCCGACTTCATGATGGACTATCTGAAGACCAGCGCCCCGTTCTGGAAACGCGAACATCTCGCCGACGGCACCCTTGGCGGCTGGGTCGCGGCAAACGAAGCCGACGACGACGCCACGGCGCGCTGGCAAGGCGCCGCGGATCGCTAGAGCCGACAGTCATTGGCGGAAAGAGCTTGTGCGCCTATGCGCCCAGCGCAAACGAGGCGTGGACGATGGCGATGAAGTGGCACGCGGAGGCGGACAGGACGAAGCCGTGCCAAACCGCGTTCTGGTATTTCAGCCCGTCCCACTGGTGGAAGATNCGGCCAGACCAACAGCAGGCTCGCCCAACCCATGGCCAGATAAAGCAGCACTGTGTAGCGATCCAGAATGCCGCCGGAAAACAGCTTGCCCGCCGCACCCAGCAGCGCGGCGGCCCAGATCATCGCCAGCAGCGAATAGGCCAATCCCCCGCCGATCAGGACGACGACCGGGGTGTAGGAACCGGCGATCTTCAGGAAGATGGCGGCCTGGTCGAAACGGCGCAGCAGCGGCCGCGTCTCCGGCCAGGGCGTCATGTGGTAGGCTGCCGAAAAGCAGAACAGGCCAAACACCGTCAGGCCGTAGACGATCAACGCGGAATTCAGCGGCACCGAGAGCGTCGTGAAGGCAAAGGCGTAGACGAAGGCGAAGCCGATCAGGCTGGCAAGAACGCCCAGCACATGGATCGTGCCGTCGGCGATGCGCTCCTCGCGCGCATAGTCCGGATAGTCCGCGCCGCGTGTGGCGACAAACTCGGTATCAGAGGCGACTGCACTCACGTCCATTCCACTTCGCAACTCAACATACTGACGATAACTGAAAAACCTTAGAACGCCCTTAACGGCTTTCCTATGACGTTTTCGTCGCACCCGGCATTGCTGTAGAGCAAGTGCGCACACGCCTTTCGACACGACCGGAGAGACAATGACAGCCGCCGAACCACCGCGCAGCCCATCCGCCTACCCCCATCAGATCACCGAAAGGCTGCGCTTTGGCGACACCGACATGCAGGGCCATGTCAACAATGCCGTGTTTGCGACCCTGTTCGAAAGCGGCCGCGTCGCGTTCCTCTATGATCCCGAACACGGCCTGCCGCCCGAGGGCACCCAGTTCGTCATCGCCGAACTGACCGTCCGATTCGAGCGTGAACTGATGTTCCCCGGAGACGTTCTGGTCGCCAGCGGCGTATCGCGCATCGGCAATACGTCGATGACGCTCGGCCAGGCTCTGTTCGCCGGTGACCAGTGCGTCGCAACCGCCCATAGCGTCATCGTCCTCACCGATCTGAAAACCCGCAAATCGACGCCCCTGCCCGATGCGGCACGGGCGCGTTTCGAGGCGCTGGCCATCGACGCGTGAAAAAGCCGGGCGCTGGAACGCCCGGCCTCAATTGATAGCGCGCGGCTTTCGGTTCAGCCGACGATTTCGGTCTCGGCGAACCAGTAGGCGATTTCCTCGGCGGCCGTTTCCGGCGCGTCGGAGCCGTGCACCGAGTTCTCGCCGATCGAATTGGCGTAGAGCTTGCGGATCGTACCTTCGGCGGCATCGGCCGGGTTGGTCGCGCCCATCACTTCGCGGTTCTTGGCAATGGCGTTTTCGCCCTCAAGCACCTGAACGACAGTCGGGCCCGACGACATGAAGTCGCACAGTTCGTCGAAGAAGGGGCGCTCCTTGTGGACGGCGTAAAAGCCCTCGGCCTGCCGGCGGCTCATCCAGACGCGCTTGGAGGCGACGACGCGCAGGCCGTTTTCTTCGAAAATCTTGACGATCGCGCCGGTCAGATTGCGCTTGGTGGCGTCCGGCTTGATCATGGAAAAGGTGCGCTCGATGGCCATGGTGGTACCCTTTGTCAGCGTGTTTGGGGGAGGATCGGGAAGGTTGGGCGCCCTATAGCTCCGGCGACCGCCCTTGCCAAGGCTTGCGCGCCCGAAATCGGACGCCATGCAGGACCTTGCAAACACTTGCACACGTCCCGGCGCTCGGGCACATGACGGCCATGCTGCAGATCGCAAACATGACCTACCGGATCGCGGGACGGGCGCTGTTCGAGGGCGCGTCAGCCACCCTGCCCGCCGGCTCCAAGTGCGGCTTTGTCGGTCGCAACGGCACCGGCAAGACGACCCTGTTCCGCCTGATAACCGGCGAGATCGCGCCCGAGAGCGGCGATGTGACCGTGCCCGCGAACCTGCGCATCGGACAGGTCGCGCAGGAAGCGCCGGGCACCGACCGGTCGCTGCTCGAAACGGTCCTTGAAGCCGACACGGAACGGTCAAGCCTGCTTGCGGCCGCCGAAACCGAGACCGATCCGGACGCGATTGCGGCGATCCACACGCGCCTTGCCGACATCAATGCGCATTCGGCCGAAGCGCGCGCCGCCTCGATCCTGGCGGGTCTGGGGTTCGATGCCGAGGCGCAGGCGCGTCCATGCGCCTCGTTCTCTGGCGGGTGGCGGATGCGCGTGGCGCTCGCATCGGTTCTGTTCACCGCGCCGGACCTGCTGCTGCTGGACGAGCCGACAAACTATCTCGATCTCGAAGGCACGCTGTGGCTGGAAAACTACATTCAGCGTTATCCGCATACGGTTTTGATCATCAGCCACGACCGCGATCTTCTGAACAGTTGCGCCAGTTCCATCCTGCATCTCGAACACCGCAAACTGTCGGTCTATCGCGGCAATTACGACCGGTTCGCGCGGACACGCGCCGAAAAGGCGATGCTGTCGGCCAAGATGGCCGAAAAGCAGGCCGCCAAGCGCAAGCACATGCAGGCCTTTGTCGATCGGTTCCGCTACAAGGCATCCAAAGCGCGGCAGGCGCAAAGCCGGCTGAAAGCGCTCGAACGGATGGGCGAGGCGTCGGTTCTGGTGGACGAGCACGTGGCGCCGATCCGCTTTCCGTCGCCGCAGCGGCCGGCGGCATCGCCCATCATCGCTCTTGAAGGCGCAAGCGCCGGATATGAGCCCGGACGGCCGGTACTGAGCCGCCTCAACCTCAGGATCGACCATGACGACCGGATCGCGCTTCTGGGCGCCAACGGCAACGGCAAGTCCACCTTTGCCAAGCTCCTGGCCGGGCGGCTCGATGCGCAGGGCGGCAAAATCACCCGTGCCGACAAGCTGCGCGTCGCCATGTTCGCCCAGCACCAGCTTGATGATCTCGATCCCAAGGCGAGCGCCTATCAGCACTTCCGCGCGCTGTTTCCCGACGAGGCCGAAGCCAAAGTGCGGGCGCGCGTTGCCAATTGCGGGCTGACGGCGGCCAAGATGGATACGCCGGCGGCCGAACTTTCGGGCGGCGAACGGGCGCGGCTGACGCTGGCGCTGGCCACCCACGACGCCCCTCACCTTCTGATCCTCGACGAGCCGACCAACCATCTGGACATCGACAGCCGCGCGGCGCTGACCGAGGCGCTCAACGCCTATGAAGGCGCCGTCATGCTGATCAGCCATGACCGCCATCTGGTCGAGACGTCCGCCGACCGGCTGTGGCTGGTCACGGACGGCACGGTCACGCCCTATGAGGGCGACATGGACGAGTATCGCGCGCTGATCCTCAAGCGCGACGCGGCGCCGCGCGCCGACAAGGCCGAAACGGGCGGCGGCAAGGAAAAACGGCGGGAGGCCGCGGCCCGGCGGGCCGAATTGGCGCCGATGCGCAAACGGATCGGCGAACTGGAAGGGCTTGTCGAAAAGGCCGACAAGGTGATCGCAGCGATCGACGCCGAGTTTCTCAAGCCGGAGGTGGTCGCCGATGGTTCGCGCGTCGCCGAACTGTCCCGCAAGCGTGCAGAGGCCGAGCAGAAGCGGGCGGCGTGGGAAGACAAATGGCTGGCGCTGTCGGCTGACTATGAAGAGATCAGCGCCGGCTAGCTGTCCTCGCCGCGCCCCCACTGCCGCGCCGGCTTTTCAGGTTCGCGCCCGGCCTTGTCGAGCGGGACACGGCGGCCGATGTTCGACGTGCTCGCGCGCGTGTCGTCATTGTCCGTCCTGCCGCCCGCCGGTTTGCGCCGGCGCCGCCCGCCGACCGCCATGATCGCGATGCCGGCGCCCAAGAGCCCGTAGGAGGCCGGCCGAACGCGCGGGTCGGGCGCCGCGATCGCGCCCGTCAGCGTCATGTCGAGAAAGGCGATCATGTCGGCCGGGCGGTCGCCCTCGGCAAAGACAAAGGTGTGGAGCCCGTTGTCGATCCCGCTGTCGATGGTGAGTTGCTGCTCCAGAGCGATGTCGGCGGCGATTTCGCCATCGCTGCGCGGGTCCAGGTCCAACACGGTTGCGGCGACAGAGCCTTGCGGGCCGTTGAGAACCAGCGTCAGGTTCGGCATTTCGGCGCCGCCGGGCGGGACGCGGCCGCGACCGGAAATGTCGATGCGCAGCGGCATGGCGGCCGGCGACAGCGAGACATCGGCGATGGTGCGGAACCCGTCGCGCGCTTCATGGATGCGATAGGTGCCCAGATCGACATTGTGATAGGTGCCGAACCAGACCGGATAGAGAACCAGCCCGGCAAGGCCGGCGAGGAAGGCCGTCAGGCCGATGCGGCGCAAAAACGTCATCGTGCTAGGCCGCCCTTTCCCATCGCCCTTCCGGCGTCTGTTTCCAGTAAGCCAGATCGTGGCCTTGCGCCTTCAGCGCTTTCCACTGCCCGCGCGCCTGGCCCACGGCCTCGTCGTCGCGCCCGTCGAACATCACCGCGACACGTTCATGCGACGACAGATCGGCCGGCGCCTCGGCGCCGCGCACCAGAAAGCGGATCGCGGCCTCGTTCGGGTTGGCATCGGTCGCCGTCACGAAGACGGGATGATCGGATGCCGGCTCGTCGCCGTCACGCCCGTGCGGCAGGAACGAGATCGGCTCGTAGCTCCACAAAAGCTGATCGACCGCGTCGCGCGCGCCCTCATCGGGCACCTGGACGATCGCATTCCAGCGGCGCGCCAGCGATTTCTCGACAAGTCCGGGCAAGGCCGCATCGAGCGCCGTTTCGGTCAGGTGATAGAAGGTGATCTCGGTCATCGCACGATCCCGGCTGCGCCGTTCAGCCTTCGCAAGTGTCGCGCACCCAGCGGTCGAGCAGGCGCACGCCGAAGCCCGATCCCCAGGAGCGGTTGAAGTCGTTCGACGGCGAGGACATGGCGGTGCCGGCGACGTCGAGATGCGCCCAGGGCGTGTCGCCGACAAAACGCTTGAGGAACTGCGCAGCCGTGATCGAGCCGGCATTGCGGCCGCCGACATTCTTCATGTCGGCAAACTTGGAGTCGATCATCTTGTCATAGTCGGGGCCCAGCGGCAGGCGCCAGACCTTCTCGCCGCTTTGCGCGCCGGCCCGCGTCAGGCCGTCGGCAACCGCGTCATCATTCGAGAAGAGCCCGGCATGGTGCTGGCCAAGCGCGACCATCACCGCGCCTGTCAGTGTCGCCAGATCGATCATCACGCGCGGTTCGAAGGTCTGGTTGCAATAAGTCAGCACGTCCGCCAGCACCAGGCGGCCCTCCGCGTCCGTGTTGATGACCTCGATCGTCTGGCCCGACATGGAGGTTACGATGTCGCCCGGGCGCTGGGCGTTGCCGTCGGGCATGTTTTCGACAAGGCCGATCATGCCGATCGCATTGACCGCAGCTTTGCGTGCGGCAAGCGCGTGCATCAGGCCGACGACCGCCGCCGCGCCGCCCATGTCTCCCTTCATGTCCTCCATGCCGCCAGCCGGCTTGATGGAAATGCCGCCGGAGTCGAAGACGACACCCTTGCCGACGAAGGCGATCGGCTTGTCCTTCGCCTTGCCGCCGTTCCATTTCATGACCAGCAGGCGCGGCGGACGGACCGACCCCTGTGCCACGCCCAGAAGCGCGCCCATGCCGAGCTTCTTCATCTTCTTTTCATCGAGAATATCGGTCTCGACGCCAAGCGCTTCGAGCGCTTCGCCACGGGCGGCAAATTCCTCGGTGCCGAGAATGTTGGCCGGCTCGTTGACCAGATCGCGCGCCAGCATCACGCCGCGCGCGACGGCTTCGGCATCGCGCCAGGCTGTCTTTGCGGCGGCGGCGTCGGCGCTCTGGATGGTCAGCTTCTGTGCCTTCGGCTTTCCGTTCTGACCGTTCTTGGCCGTCTTGTACTTGTCGAATGTGTAGGCCCGCATCAGATAGCCCTGCGCGAAGCTGGCGACCGCCGCCGCATCCATGTCCTCTCCGGCGATCATTGTGACGAGCGGCTCCTTGGCGAGCGCGCCGCGCGCGGCACCGCCCAGCGCGATCCAGCCCGGCTCGGAGGCGTCCTCGGGCTTGCCCTGTCCAATGATGACGATACGGCTGGCCGGGCTGCCCGCCGGCGCCAGCACATCGAGCACGGTCTTGGCCTTGCCGGAGAACTCCGCCAACTCGGCGGCGCGGGCGACCACGCCTTCCCCATCCAGATCGCCGGCAAGCGCGGCGATATCGGCGCCCTCCGGAGCAACCAGCAGCGCCGCACCCTTCTTGATCGGAGCCGGTTTGGAAATGGTGATTGTCGGAAGCATGGACATGGGATGACAAAACCTTGAAATCGGTTGCGGGGGGAAAGCCTTGATTTTGGCGCTGCCCGCGGCGATAGCAAGGACCCGATGGTCTCGCAATGGTTCATTAACCGTCGGATTTTCCGGATTGTTAGCCCTGACGGGCGACATTGGGCCGGAACCGGCGAGCCGCGCAAGCGCGGTCCGGGACGGGGTGCCGACCGGGACCGGCACCCGATTCACGAGCGCGAGACCCGGCGCAAAGGATGGCCGCAGCGTTGACCACCGTCGAGCGTTACATATTCCGCCGCGTCGCCATTGCCGCGCTGAGCGCGTTCACGGCGATCCTGGCGGTGGTGTGGATCACCCAGGCGATCACGCGCATCGATTTCGCGACAGGCTCGGCCGGCTCGATCGGCGCGTTCCTGACGATGATGGTACTGCTGACGCCGCAATTCATCACCCTGACGCTGCCTTTCGGGTTGCTGATCGGCGCGGTGAACGTGCTCAACGCGATGAACGCCGACAGCGAGATGCCGGTGATGGCAGGCTCGGGAATCAGCCGGCTCGCCATCGCCCGTCCGATCGTCATCCTGTCGCTGGTGCTCGGGGCGACGGTGTTCCTGATCAGCCATTTCGTCGAGCCGCGGGCAAACCGGGCAGTGCGTGACGTCGTGATCGACATGCGCACCGACCTTCTGGCGACACTCATCCAGGATGGCCGCTTCACGCAGATCGAGGACGGGCTGACGATCTATGTGGACCGCAAGGAGGCCGGCGGCCGCCTGAACGGCGTGCTGATCGCCGACCGGCGCGACGCGGAGATGCATCTGACCCAGTTTGCCCGACAGGCGCAGGTCGATGAAAGCACGGGCGTCAGCCTTCTGGTGCTGCAGGACGGCCAACTGCACAGGAAAGACGTCAAGACCGGACAGGTCTCGATTATCCGGTTCAGGAGCTATGCGCTGGATCTGGCGCAGTTCGGCAGCGCTGGCGAAGGCATCGACTATTTTCTGCACGAGCGCGAAACCGGTTACCTCTTCGATCCCGACCCGAACGATCCCTGGGTGCAAAGCTGGCCAGGACAGGCACGCGGCGAACTTCATCGCCGGATGACGGAATGGCTCTATCCGGTGCTGTTCGCCCTGGTCGCGCTGGTTGTCGCCGGACAGCCGCGCACGCACCGCTCGGCCAGCATCATGGCCTTGGTGCTGGCGTTCGGAGCCGGGCTCGGCTACCGCTGGGCCAGCTATTTTTCCTACAATGAGATCAAGACCGACGGCACGCTGTTCTGGCTTCTTTATGCGATTCCGATGGCCGGTATCGGCCTGTCCGCGCTGATGTTCCTGCGCGGCTGGGTCATGCAGGTGCCCGATCCGGCCGTGCGGTTGGCCGGGACACTCAATGAACGATGGCAGCGCGTGCGCCGGCGCACCGCGCGCAGGCAGTTGAACGAAGCATGACCGGCGTGGCAGGGCGGACATTTCAAGTCTATGTGTTCATGCGCCTTGTGCGCATGGTGCTCTATTTCTTGGCCGGCATTGCCGCGCTCGCGCTGCTGGTCGATTTTACCGAACTGTCCAACCGTACGGGCGCGCTGGCCGACTATTCCGCGCTCAAGGCGCTTGGCGTATCGGCGATGCGCGTCCCGTTCATCCTTCAGGTCACGCTTCCGTTCGTCATGCTGTTTGCGACGATCGCCACGCTGATCGCGCTGAACCGCAAATATGAGCTTGTCGTTGCGCGTTCGGCCGGCATGTCTGCCTGGCAGTTCCTGGCGCCGACCTGGGTCGCGGCCCTGTTTGTGGGCCTGGCCGGGGTGCTTGTGCTCAATCCGCTCGCCGCAAACGGGTTCTCCCTGGCCCAGGCGATCGAGGGGAGTTGGAAGGGCAGTTCCCAGAACCGGCTCTTCAACACCAAGGAACCCTGGCTGCGGCAAAGCCGCGATGATGGCGGGTCGATCCTGATTACCGCCAAAACGGTCGCCAACCAGGACATCACGCTCTACGAGGCCGTGTTCATCGAGGTTGGCGAGGATGGGCGCGTCGTCGCCCGTCACGACGCGGCCTCCGCGCATCTTGCGGAAGGCGAGTGGGTGATCACCGACGTGACGACCAGCGCGCCGCGGCGGCGGCCCGTCCTTGCCGAACGCATGACGATTCCCACAAGTCTGCATACGGAAGTCGTCCGCCAGGCGCTGGTGCCGCCCGACATGGTGCCGATCTATGCGCTGGGACGCCAGATCGATGCCGCCCGCTCGTTCGGCGTGCCGTCGGCCCCGTTTTCCATGCAATATCATTCGCTTGTTGCACTGCCGGCACTGATGGTCGCGATGGCGATGATCGCCGCAACCGTCTCACTTCGCTTCGTCCGCTTCGGTCAGTCCGCGGGCATGATTGTGGCTGGTGTCACCGCCGGCTTTCTGCTTTATGTCGTCACGGCGTTGGCGAAGTCGTTCGGCAGCGCAGGCGCAATGCCGCCTGTCGTGGCGGCGTGGCTGCCGGTGGTGGGCGGCATCTTGTTCGGGATCGGATATCTTCTCAATCACGAAGACGGGTAATGCGTAACCGAAGGGCACACATGGCGGACGATCGCCACACCGGATGTCGGCGCGGCTACAGCAGCTCACCGCGCTCAAGACGCCTGTGCGCCGGTGTCGGGCTGGCCGCGCTCGTGGCCGGGCTTGCCATGCCCGCCATCCTGT
Source organism: Oceaniradius stylonematis (assembly GCF_003149475.2). Lineage (GTDB taxonomy): Bacteria > Pseudomonadota > Alphaproteobacteria > Rhizobiales > Rhizobiaceae > Roseitalea > Roseitalea stylonematis. The sequence continues at coordinate 79,936 of NZ_QFWV02000007.1, read as the reverse complement.
CCCCCGCATCGGCCCAGACCGGCATCGACCAACTGGCCGCGACCAGCCCGGACGCGCCGATGCTCCTGCAGGCGGACGAACTCGTCTATAACAATGATGCGGGCACGATTTCTGCCGTCGGCGATGTGCGCATCGACTATGACGGCTCGAGGCTTGTCGCCCGCCAGGTGACCTATGTCGAGCACACCGGCCGGATGGTTGCCATCGGCGATGTCGAGATCCTGCAGCCGGACGGCACGCGTCTGGTGGCCGACGAGATCGACATCACGGATGATTTCCGCGAGGGCTTTTTGAATTCCCTGCGTGTGGTCACGCCCGACAACACACGTTTCGTGGCCGAGAGCGCCGAGCGCCGCGACGGCAATGTGACGGTGTTCAACCAGGGCATCTACACCGCGTGCGAGCCGTGCGAGGAACAGCCGGAAAGGCCGCCGCTATGGCAGATCAAATCCCAGCGCACGATCTGGAACGCGGAGGAAAAGACCGTCCGCTTCGAGCATGCACGGTTTGAGTTTTTCGGCGTTCCGATCGCCTATATGCCGGTGTTCACCACCGCCGACCCCACGGTCAAGCGCAAGACCGGCTTCCTCGCTCCGAGCTTTCGCTTTGCCGAAGAGCTGGGTTTTGGTGTCCGGGTGCCGTTCTTCGTCAATCTGGCGCCGAACTATGATGTGATGCTGACCGGCACCGGCTATACGCGTCAGGGCTTTCTGGGCGAGGCCGAATTCCGCCACCGGCTGCACAACGGCATCTACAACCTCAAGATTGCCGGTATTCAGCAGCAGCGGACGGGCGCGTTCGGCGCCGGCACGGTCGACAATCTCAATCCCGATCGCGGCATGATCGGAACGTCGGGCGCGTTCACGATCAACCCGCGCTGGCAGTTCGGTTGGAACGGCATGCTCCAGTCCGACAAGAACTTCGCGCGGACCTACTCGATCTCCGGTTTCAACACCGAGGTCGTCCGCAACGAGGCGTGGCTGACCGGCCTTTCCGGACAGAACTTCTTCGACGCGCGCGTTATGCATTTCGACGTTCAGGAAAGCACGCTCGATCCGGGGGGGCGCAACACCCAGCAACCCAATGTGCTGCCCAGCACGGACTACAATTACGTGCTGTCGCGCCCGGTGGCCGGCGGGCAGCTATCGTTCAACGTGAACACACGCGGCATCGTGCGCGAAACCGCCGAGACGCGTCTTGCGGCAGGCCCTGCCAACGACAATTTCGCGACCTTCGGCACAGACGGCAATTCCTGGCGGTTCACCGCCGAGACCGAGTGGAAACGCACCTTCACCGCTCCGGGCGGTTTGCTGGTCACGCCGATCCTGCACGCCCAGGGCGACAGCACAATCCTCGACATCAATGCCGCAGGACCGCTGTCGCAGACCATGGAGACCACCGGAACGGCGCTCGCCGCAAACGGCACCCACTGGCGCGGCATGGCAACCGCCGGCGTCGAAGCGCGGCTGCCGCTTCTGGTGACCGCGCCCGGCTCCACTCACGTGTTCGAACCGATCGGACAGGTGTTCGTGCGGCCCGATGCGCCCAACAATGTCGTGCTGCCCAACGAGGATGCGCAGAGCCTGGTCTTTGACGCCTCGACCCTGTTCGATCGCGACAAGTTCTCGGGCTATGACCGGATCGAAGGCGGCATAAGGGCCAATGCCGGCATCCGCTACAGCGGCACGCTGGGTGAGAGCTGGAGCACTACCGGCGTCTTCGGACAATCGTTCCATCTGGCCGGCGACAATCCCTACGACGATGCCGATCTGGTCAATGCGGGCGCCGATTCGGGCCTCGAAACCGACCGGTCCGATTATGTCGCCCATGCCGGCGTCAGGCATGCCAGCGGTTTTGCCGCGAGCGCCGACGCCCGGTTCGACGAGACCGATTTCGATTTGCGCCGTGCCGATGGGGGCATATCCTTCACCAACGCCACGATCGCGCTTGCCGCCAACTATGCATTGATCAAGGCCCAGCCTACCTACGGTTTCAACACGGACCGGCAGGAAATCTCCGGATCGGGATCGCTCAGGTTCGCCGAATACTGGCGGGTGCTGGGTTCGGCGACCTTCGATATCTCGAACAATCGCATGACCAACCGGTCGATCGGGCTTGCCTATGACGATGAGTGCTTCCAATTCGGCCTTTCCTATACCGAAACCGTCGATACGGCCGATGCCGTGAAGCGCACCTTCGGCATTACGTTCGCCGCCCGCACGCTCGGCGATTTCGGGATCACGTCGTCCGGTCTCGATTTCTGATTGCCGTCATCGTTTCGCCCCGATAGGGCGTCAGGCACCCGGGCACACTTGTGATCGACGCCGCCGGTCGGATAAGACCGGAACGTTCCGCCAAAGACATTTGCCGAGGCCCGCCATGGTTCAGACCCGTTTCCGATACCGCAACCGCCTGATGGCGTTCGCCGTCGTCCTTGCCGCAGCAGTGGCGCCGCTCGGGCCGGCCGGGACGGCGCTCGGCCCCTCGCCCGCCTTGGCCTCCGAGATCAAGGTCGTGGTCAATGACGAGGTGGTCACGAGCTACGACATCGCCCGCCGCTCCGCTTTTCTTCGGCTGCAACGGCGGCCCGGCAATGTGCGGCAATTGGCAACCGACGAGCTGATCGACGACGCGCTCAAGCGAAGCGCGCTGCGGCGCGCCGGCATCAACATCCCGGACTCGATGGTCAGCAGCGCGTTCGGCAATTTCGCCAGCCGCAACAATATGAGCACCGGCCAGCTTACGCAGGTGCTGAACCAGGCCGGCGTGACGGCCGACCATTTCAAGGAGTTCATCCGGCTGCAGATCGGCTGGGGCCAGCTCGTCCAGTTGCGCGCGCGGTCCGAGAGCCAGATGATGAGCGAACAGGATGTCGTCGCCCGGATGCTGGAGCAAGGCGGCCAGAAGCCGACATCGACCGAATACATCCTCCAGCAGGTGATTTTCGTGGTTCCCGAGGCCAATCGCGGCCAGCTTTCCGCCCGCCGCACCGAAGCCAACCGCATGCGCGGCCGCGTCAGCAGTTGCGACCAGACGCTGGCGATGGCGCAAAACCTGCGCGATGTAACCGTGCGCGATCTGGGCCGGATTCTCGAGCTGCAACTGCCGTCCAACTGGGCCGATGACATCAAGGGGCTGCGGGCCGGCCAGACCACCAACATCAAGGACACCGAACGCGGCGTCGAGTTCATCGTCGTCTGCCGGGCGCGGCAGGTCAGCGACGACCGTGTGGCGCAGCTCCAGTTCTCGACCGAAGCACTTGAAGGCGATGGCGGCGATGCCGGCGCCAGCCTGTTGGCGGAACTGCGCGAGAATGCCCGCATCCAGCGCCGCTGAAGCGGTGGTCACGGCCCGCCCATGACGACACCGTCAACGCGTCTGCCGCTGGCCGTCAGCTGTGGCGAGCCGTCCGGTATCGGGCCGGACATCATCCTGACGGCGTGGACGATGCGCGCCGAATCGGACCTGCCGCCCTTCTTCTGCGTTGGCGATCCGGCCCAGCTCGCAGCAAGAGCCCGAATGTTGAATTTCGATGTCCCGGTTACCATCGTCGAACCGGGGCAGGCGATGGCGACATTCGCCGACGCGCTTCCGGTCGTTCCGCTGTCGCACCGGGTGGAGGAGAGGCCGGGAACGCCGCTTGCCGGAAATGCCGCCGGCACCATCGAGGCGATCGACCGGGCGGTGGCACTGACCGTTGCCGGTGAGGCATCCGGTGTCGTCACCGCGCCGATCGCCAAGAAACCGCTTTATGATGCGGGTTTCGCCCATCCGGGCCACACCGAATATCTGGCCGAACTGGCGGCATCGCATACCGGAACTCGGGTGCGACCGGTGATGATGATCGCAGGTCCCCGCCTGCGCACCATCCCGGTCACGATCCACATTCCGCTGGCCGATGTGCCGGTTGCGCTGACGACGGATCTGATCGCCGAGACGATCCGCATCGCCGACGGCGATCTCAAACGCAGATTCGGCATTGCCCGTCCGCGCATCGCGGTCGCCGGGCTCAATCCGCATGCCGGCGAAGACGGCGCGCTTGGCACCGAGGACACGGCCATCGTCGCGCCGGCGGTCGATCAGGTGCGTGCCGAAGGCATCGACGCGAGCGGTCCCCTGCCCGCCGACACGATGTTCCACGCCGCCGCGCGCGAGACATATGACGTTGCGGTGTGCATGTATCACGATCAGGCCCTGATCCCGGCCAAGGCGCTCGACTTCGATCTCGGCGTCAACGTCACGCTTGGCCTGCCCTTCATCCGCACATCGCCCGATCATGGCACGGCGTTCGCCATTGCCGGCACCGGCGCGGCGCGGCCCGCCAGCTTCATCGCCGCGCTGACGATGGCGGCGCAGATGGCAGCGAACGGCCGGGCGCCGGCGTGACCGACCGGTTTGCGATCGACGGGCTGCCGCCCCTGCGCGATGTCATCGACGCGCACGGGCTCGCCGCCCGAAAGGCGCTGGGACAGAACTTCCTGCTCGACCTCAATCTGACATCGAAGATCGCGCGGCAGGCGGGGGATCTGTCGAACACATCGGTCATCGAGGTGGGGCCCGGACCGGGCGGGCTGACACGGGCGCTTCTGATGGAAGGCGCGCGTCACGTGATCGCCATCGAACGCGATGCGCGGTGCCTGCCGGCGCTCGCGGAGATCGAAGCGCATTATCCGGGACGGCTGACGGTGATCGAAGGGGACGCGCTGACACAGGATTTTGCCGCGCTGGCCGCCGATGACGGGCCCACGGCGATCGTTGCCAACCTGCCCTACAATGTCGGCACGGCGCTGCTGACGACCTGGCTCGGCGGGGTGCAATGGCCGCCCTTCTACGTATCGATGACATTGATGTTCCAGCGGGAAGTCGCCGAGCGTATCGTCGCGGGCCCGGGCGAAGCGGCCTATGGACGGCTTGGCGTTCTCGCCGGATGGAGGACCGATGCGGCGATCTGCTTCGACGTGCCGCCGCAGGCGTTCCGGCCGCCGCCGAAGGTGACCTCGTCGGTCGTCCACCTGACGCCAAAATCCGCGCCGATCGCGTGCGATGTCGCCAAGCTTGAAACCGTCACGCGGCATGCGTTCGGGCAACGCCGCAAAATGCTCCGACAAAGCCTGAAGCCCGTCGGCGGCGCGGACCTGCTCGACCGCGCGGGCATCGAGGCGACCCGCCGTGCCGAAACGCTTTCGATCGCCGAATTCTGCGCCCTTGCCAACGCCCTATGAGGCGCTGCCGTCCCGCCAGTCCGACGCCAGAAGGCCCGAGACGAAATCGAACAGCCCCGGACGGCGGTCGCGCCTGAGGCGTTCGGCGCGGACGATCGCGCGCACTGCCTCGAAAGCGCGATCGAGATCGTCATTGACGATCACATAGTCGTATTCGCGCCAATGCTCGATCTCGAGGGCGGCGTTCTTGAGCCGTTGCTCGATCACGTCGGGCCTGTCCTCGGCGCGCCGCATCAGCCGGGCGCGCAGTTCGGCCATCGAGGGCGGCAGGATGAACACCGAGACCACATCGGCGCGCATCTTCTGGATCATCTGCTTGGCGCCCTGCCAGTCGATGTCGAACAGCATGTCGCGGCCGGCTGCCATGGCCTGCTCGACCGGCGCCCGGGGCGTTGCATAATGATTGCCGTGCACTTCGGCCCATTCGAGCAGATCGTCATCGTCGCGCATGCGCATGAAGGTCCGCTCGTCGACGAAGCGATAGTGCACGCCCTCGATCTCGCTGCCCCGGCGCGCGCGGGTGGTGACAGATACAGACAGTTCGAAGCCGGCATCGATCTCCATCAAGTTGCGTGCGATGGTCGACTTGCCCGCACCCGAAGGCGAGGACAGGACGAGCATCAGGCCGCGTCGCGCGATCGGGACGCTCACCGCGTCCGCGTCATCTGTTGTCATGGCTGCCACGGCACCCTCTCCGTCGTGACCGTTTCTTGGTCTATTGCAGGTTTTGCACCTGTTCGCGCAACTGGTCGATCACAGATTTCAGCTCCAGGCCGATGGCGGTCAGGTCCGAAGACGCCGATTTCGAGCACAGCGTGTTGGCTTCGCGGTTGAACTCCTGGGCCAGAAAATCGAGCTTGCGGCCGATCGGGCCACCCTTGGCCAGATGATCGCGCGCGGCCGCGACATGGGCCTTCAGACGGTCGATCTCCTCGGTGACGTCAGCCTTGGCGGCAAGCAGCGCCACTTCGGCGTTCAGACGTTCGGAATCCAGCGTGGAATCGCCGAGAAGCCGCTCGAGCTGTGCCGAAAGGCGCGTTCCGATAGCGTCCGGCTGGCTTTCGGGCTCGTCCGCCGCACGGTCGACCAGCGCCTCGATCGCCGCGATATGGCCGGCAACAAGCGCGGCCATCGCCGCGCCTTCCGATCGGCGGGCGGCGATCAGCCCGTCAAGCGCGGCATCGACCAGCGCGCCGATTTCTTCGCTGTCGTCCGGGGCCAGACTTGCGGTGCCGTCCTCGGTCAGCACAACGCCACGCACCTGCAGAACCCCGTCCGTGGTCGGCGGCGCGAGCCCGGTCTCGACCGACAGCGCCATTGCCTGCGCGGCCACATGGCGAAACGCGCCGGCATCGATGGCAAGCGGCACCGCATCGGCAGGCGCCTCGGCGCCGATCGAAACCTGGATGTTGCCGCGCGCTACGCGGCCGGCGATCCGTTTCTTGAAGCCGGGTTCCAGCGCTTCGAGCCCCGGCGGAACACGGAGCTTGATGTCCAGCGAACGGCCATTGACGGAGCGGATGTCGCAATTGACCCGAACGGTGCCGATGGTCCGGTGTGCCGTGGCAAATCCGGTCATCGACTGAATGTCCGCTTCGCTCATCGCTTCCCCCTGCCGGCCGATGCGCGTCTGCCGTGTCAGTTCTGCGTGGCCTCGCCCTCGGCGGGCTGTTCGGCCGCCTCCCGCGCCGCCTCGCGCTCGGCCTCGATCTGCCGCCATCGGCGCACATTGGCGTTGTGTTCGTCAAGCGTCCTGGAAAATGCGTGTCCGCCGGTTCCGTCGGCAACGAAGAACAGGTCTTCCGTTTGCGCCGGGTTGGCGACCGCTTCCAGCGATGCGCGGCCGGGAATCGCGATCGGGCCCGGCGGCAGGCCGTCGATCTGATAGGTGTTGTAGGGTGTGGGATTGTCGATGTCGGACTGGTAGATGGGTCGGTCGGCGGGTTTCCCCTCACCGCCGAAAATGCCGTAGATGATCGTCGGGTCGGATTGCAGCCGCATGCCGCGTTCGAGGCGGTTGACGAAGACCCCGGCGACACGCGGGCGCTCCTCGGCAAGCGCGGTCTCCTTTTCCACGATCGATGCCAGGGTGACGAATTCGTTGATGTCGTTCAGCGGCAGATCCGGATCGCGCTTTTCCCAGATCTGCGCAATCAGCCGCTCCTGCTGATCGATCATGCGCGCGATGATGTCGCTGCGTTCGGTGCCTCGCGTGAATTTCTGCGTGTCGGCGATCAGCATACCCTCGGGCGGCATGTCGGAAGGCATGTCACCGGAGAGAAACTCGTTCTCGGCGATCCGCGCGAATGCCTGGGCGACGGTCGTGCCCTCGACGATCGTCAACGGATGCAGGATGGCGACGCCCTGCACCATCGTCTCCATGATGTCCTTCATCGAGGCGCGGGCGGTGATCTCGAACTCGCCGGCCTTGAAGGCGTCCTGGTTGCCGTAGGCGCGCGCGCCCAGCTCGAAAATGCGCGCATTGGTGATCATGCCGCGCCGCTCCAGCCCGTTGGCGATCTGGATGAGCGTGGCACCGGGGCGGACCATATAGGTCGACGAGGCCGCAAGCGGCCCGGGCTGCTCGAAGCGCAGTTTGCCCAGATACAAGGCGCCGCCCAGCGCGACCATCGACATGATGAGCAGCGTGAACAGGAAATTGGCGAAGACGACGACCTGGCTGCGCGCGGCACGGGCGCGCCGGCGCTTTGGCGGCTCGACACCGCCGTCGGGGCGCAGGGCCTGGGCCGGAGAGCGCGGAATGGGCCGCTGACCGGTGTCCGGCGCCACTGGATCGGCGCCCGGCACAGCCGGCTTGCGGCCCCCGCGCCCGAACTTGATCTTGTCACTCACGTCGCATCCCCTGATGGCGAATGGTGGCGGTTCGCACACTGTCGCTCCGGCTTGGCCGGGTTGGCTTGTCGCTTCGACAGAATGTCATGGTTTGGCGTATCGACGCGCACAATAAAAGCCTTTGTGGCGAAAAACCGGTGGCCCCTTGCGGAACCTTGGCGCTGCGTCAGGCGTCGAAGCGGCGCAGGACCAGCGAGGCGTTGGTGCCGCCAAAGCCGAACGAGTTGGACAGGGCGATATCGACCCGACGCTGGCGTTTTTGATGCGGTACAAGGTCGATCGCGGTGTCCACATCGGGATTGTCGAGATTGATCGTCGGCGGCACGACCTGATCACGGATGGCCAGCGTGCAGAAGATCGCCTCGACCGCGCCAGCCGCGCCCAGAAGATGGCCGATGCACGACTTGGTCGACGACATGGACACCTTGCCCGCCGCATTGCCCAGAACCCGCTCAACGGCACCCAGTTCGATCGTATCGGCCATGGTCGATGTGCCGTGGGCGTTGATGTAGTCGATTTCGGCAGGCGCGATGCCGGCGCGGGCGAGCGCGGAGCGCATGCAGCGTTCGGCGCCCTCACCGTTCTCGGACGGAGCGGTGATGTGATAGGCATCGCCCGAAAGGCCGTAGCCGACCACTTCGGCGTAGATCTTCGCGCCGCGCGCCTTTGCGTGTTCGAGTTCCTCGAGCACGACGACACCGGCGCCCTCGCCCATGACGAACCCGTCGCGGTCGCGGTCATAGGGACGCGAGGCGGCAGCCGGATCATCGTTGCGGCCGGTGGACAGCGCCTTGCAGGCGGCAAAGCCAGCCAGCGAAATCCGGCAGACCGGCGATTCCGTGCCGCCGGCGACCATCACGTCCGCATCGCCCAGCGCGATCAGGCGGCTGGCATCGCCGATGGCATGCGCGCCGGTCGAACAGGCGGTGACGACCGAGTGGTTCGGGCCGCGCAGCTTGTGGCGGATCGAGACATGGCCGCTGACCAGATTGATCAGCCGGCCGGGAATGAAGAAAGGCGAAACGCGGCGCGGACCGCGGTCGCGCAGCACGTATCCGGTCTCGACGATGCCCTCGATGCCGCCAATGCCCGATCCGATCAGGACGCCGGTCGCGATCTGGTCCTCATCGCTTTCGGGATGCCAGTCGGCATCGGCGAGCGCCTGTTCGGCCGCGGCAACGCCATAGACGATGAAATCATCGACCTTGCGCTGCTCCTTGGGCTCCATCCAGTCGTCGGCATTGTAGGTGCCGTCGCTGCCGTCGCCGAACGGCAGACGGCAGGCAATCTGCGCCGGCAGGTCGTCGACCTCGAACTCGGTGACCTTGCGCGCGGCGCTTCGGCCCTCGAGCAGGCGGGCCCATGTGGTTTCGGCGTCCGCCGCGAGCGGCGAAACCATGCCGATCCCGGTGATGACAACACGGCGCATCTGCATCGGAAACGCACCCGGCGCGAACGGCCGGGCGTCTGAGGTCAGGCGTTGGCTTTTTCGATGAACTTGACCGCATCGCCCACGGTCAGGATCGTTTCGGCGGCATCATCGGGGATTTCCACGCCGAACTCTTCCTCGAACGCCATCACGAGTTCGACCGTATCGAGGCTGTCGGCGCCCAGATCGTCGATGAAGCTTGCGCCTTCGGTCACCTTGTCTGCGTCAACACCGAGGTGCTCGACGACGATCTTCTTGACCCGCTCTGCAACATCACTCATGTCGGAAATCCTTGATTGGTTCTATTCGGTTCGCTCGTGACTATCCGCACCCGCCAGCCTAATCAAGATGAAAGAGCGGAGCGAAAAGAAGTTTGTGGACGGCCCAAATGCCGGAACGCGCCCTCAGATCATCGCCATGCCGCCATTGACGTGCAGCGTCTGGCCGGTGATGTAAGACGCTTCGTCGGAGGCGAGAAACGCCACTGTCATTGCCACTTCAGCGCCCGTGCCCATGCGCTTCATCGGGATGGCGCCCATAATGGCATCGGTCTGTTTTTCATTGAGTTTTTCGGTCATCGCGCTCTCGATGAAGCCCGGCGCGACGGCATTGACGGTGACATTGCGCGAGGCAATCTCCTGGGCCAGCGACTTGGTGAAGCCGATCAGTCCCGCCTTTGAGGCGCAATAGTTCGCCTGGCCGGCATTGCCGGTGACGCCGACAACCGAGGAGATGTTGACGATGCGACCGTTGCGACGGCGCATCATCGGGTGGGTCAGCGCCCGCGTCAGCCGGAACACAGCCGTCAGGTTGACCTCGATGACCGTGTCCCAGTCGTCGTCGGACATGCGCACGAAGAGCCCGTCACGGGTGATGCCGGCATTGTTGACGAGGATGTCGACGCCTTCCAGGTCCGCCTCGGCCTTCCTGGCCAGATCGTCGACTGCGGCACGATCGGACAGGTTGGCGGGAAAGATTTGCACCCGGCCGCCGAGCTCGCCGGCCAGCGCTTCGAGCCTTTCTTCGCGCGTGCCATGCAGGCCCACGGTCGCGCCCTGGGCATGCAGCGTGCGGGCGATCGCCTCGCCAATGCCCCCGGACGCGCCGGTCACCAGCGCCTTGCGGCCGCTCAGATCGATCATGGCAGTTCCCGTTCCGTTGTTTCGCTCTGGCTCTGGCTCAGGCGTTCTTTTCGAGGAACGCTTCTATATCGGCGGGCGTCGAAATGGCAACGGCATCGACCGAGCGGTCTATGCGGCGCGCCAGCCCGGTCAGCACCTTGCCCGATCCGGCCTCGACCAGATTTGTGACGCCCTGTGCGGCCAGCCATTGCACGGTTTCGCGCCAACGCACCTGCCCGGTGACCTGCTTGACGAGCGTTTCGATGATGGCGTCGGCTCCGGTCACGGGCGCCACCGTCACATTGGCGATGACGGGCACCATCGGCTCGGACACGCGGACATTGGCGAGCGCTTCGGCCATGGCATCGGCGGCCGGCGCCATCAGCGATGAATGAAAGGGCGCCGAGACAGCGAGCAGCTTGGCGAGCTTTGCGCCATTGGCCCTGGCGATGTCGGCAGCAGCCTCGACCGCCTGCCTGCCGCCGGAAATGACGATCTGCCCGCCGCCATTGTCATTGGCGATCTGGCAGGGCCCGTGGGCTGCGGCCTCGTCGCAGGCTGCCTGCACGCCCGCATCGTCGAGACCGATGATCGCCGCCATCGCTCCTTCGCCGGCCGGGACGGCGGCCTGCATGGCGTTGCCGCGCACCCGCAGCAGCCGCGCCGCATCGGCGATGGTAAAGGTGCCGGCGGCGGCGTGGGCGGAGTATTCGCCCAACGAGTGTCCGGCGACGAAAGCGGCCTTTTCCCAGACCTTGTAGCCCTGGGCTTCCAGCACGCGGACAACGGCCATCGAGACGGCCATCAGGGCCGGCTGGGCGTTGGCGGTCAGGGTGAGCGAATCGTCCGGCCCTTCCCACATCGTCTTTGAAAGGTTTTCGCCCAGCGCCGCATCCACCTCCTCGAAGACGGCCCGCGCTTCTGCAAACGCATCGGCGAGGTCCTTGCCCATGCCGACGGCCTGTGAGCCCTGGCCCGGAAACGTGAAGGCAATTGTCATGATCGGTCCTCGTCAAAAGCGCGCGCTTGGTGCGGGAGAAGGGCTGGAGTGTCAAGGCCAAACGGCCGCGACGCCGCGTCAGGATGCACCGAACAGTTCGCGGAACGCGCCAACCAGCCAGCGATGCAGCGGGTTGGCCGCGTTGCGTCGGTGAATGACCGCCGAGATGACGATCTCGCGCAGCGACAATGGCGGTCGATGGACGATGAGCCCGAAGCGGTGCGCGTAGATGCCGACGAGCCTTTCGGGAAGCGTGGCGACCAGATCGGTGGTCGCCGCCGTCTCGAGCGCCGGCATGAAGAGCGGCACAGCAGCGGCGACATCGCGGCGCCGACCCTGCCCGGCCAGCACATCGTCGACGATGCCTTCCAGATCGCCCGACGGCGAGACGACCAGGTGGCGGCAGGCGCAATAAGTCTCAAGGTCGAGCGCCTGTCCGACAAGCGGATGTCCGGACCGGGCAACCACACGATAGCCCTGACCATAGAGCGACCTCGCTTCAAAACCCGACGGCAGGTCCCAGAAGAAGCCGGTGGCAAGATCGATCTCGCCCTGCGCCAACGCCGCCAGAGCCGCCTTGCGCTCGAGACTGCGGACGGCGACCCGCAAGCCGGGAGCCTTGTCGCTCAGCCGCGCCAGAAGCGGCGGCAGCATGGTCATGATCTCGTTGTCGTTGGCGGCGATACGCACAATGGCTTCGGCGCGCGCCGGTTCGAACGGCGCGGGCGGCTTCAGCGCTTTGTCCAGTGTCTCCACCGCCTCGCGCACCACCGGTTCGAGCGCCAGCGCAACCGATGTCGGCTCCATGCCGTGCGGCTGGCGCAGAAAGAGCGGGTCGCCGAACGCATCGCGCAGGCGCTTGAGCGCATGACTGATCGCCGACTGCGTCAGCCCCATCTCGCGAGCGACAGCGACCGCCTTGCGGTGGCGCATCATCGACAGGAAGACGAGCAGCAATGTCATGTCGAGGCGGCGTAATGCAACTGTATCGATATCAGACATTGATCGATTTCATTTTCATTGAACTAGGTGGCGCTTTATCTCTCCGCCCATGGAAAGCCAAGCGGAAACCGGTTCATGACAATCGCGATCATCGGCGCCGGCCATGTCGGCCGCGCGCTTGCAGCGGGGTGGGCGCGTGCCGGCCACGACATCGTTCTCGGCGTCCGGGCCCGTCGATCAACGGACGGCGCGTCCATCGGCGACGCCCCCGGCGTGCGGCGGGAAAACCCCCGCGATGCAGCGCGGGCGGCATCGACAGTGGTGCTTGCCCTGCCCTGGGCTGCGGCGGAAACCGCGCTGCCGACGCTCGGAGACCTGACCGGCAAGACCGTCATCGACTGCATGAACCCGATCACGCGTACGCCGGACGGCATGGGCCTGGCCGTCGGCCACACATCGTCCGGCGCCGAGCAGGTGGCGCGATGGCTGCCGGGCGCCAACATCGTCAAGACGCTCAACCAGGTGGGCGCGGAGATCATGGCCGATACGTCGGGTTTCGCGATGCCGCCCGTCATGTTCATGGCCGGCGACGATGACGGTGCGAAAGCCGTGGTCGCCGGGCTTCTGACCGATCTCGGATTCGAGCCGCTCGATGCGGGCGATCTGACAAGGGCGCGACTGTTGGAGCCTTATGCGCTGGTCTGGATCAACCAGGCGATCCTGCGCGGCAAGGGCCGCAGCTGGGCCTTCGCCGCCGTCGAGCGGGCCGGCACGTCATGAGCGAGCCCGTCACAGTCATCGCGCGCCGGCGCGTCAGGCCCGGTTCCGAACAGGCTTATGAGGACTGGCTCGAGCGCCTGACGACCGAGGCAAAGGACCTTCCCGGCTATGTCGGCGCCGAGTTCCATCGGCCCGAGGCGGGCGAGCGCGAGTACAGAAGCGTCTTCCGGTTCGACAGTCTGGAAAACCTTGAAGCCTTCGAGCGCTCCGACCTGCGGGCGCGATACCTGGAAGAGATTGCGCCGCATGTGGATGGCGATGCCGCCTGGGACCGGATGACAGGGCTCGAAGTCTGGTTCGACCCGCCGCCAGGCACCGTGGTGCCGCAGCCCTCGCCTCATCGTATGGCGGCGCTCCTGATCGCGGTCGTCTTTGTTCTGGTGCTTGCGCTGAACCTTGTTCTCGACCCGCTCATCGGCGGCTGGCCGCTGGCCTTGCGCCTGCTGCTGACCGTCACGCTTCAGGTGCTGGCGATGACCTACCTGATCATGCCCCGCCTGACCCGCGCACTGGCGCGGTGGATTTATCCCTCGACCCAAACCGTCTCCTGAAAGGACCTTGCGCAATGAGTGCATCCATCGACACACACGGCGAAAAACGCATTCTCATGATCGCCGCCAACCCGGCCACCTCGCCGACCACGGGCTGGCCGGTCGGCTTCTGGTGGGCCGAACTCACCCATCCCTACTGGGTGTTCACCGAGGCCGGCTACACGGTCGACATCGTATCGCCCAAGGGCGGCGACCTTGCCGCCGACGGCTTTTCCGACCCCGAAGATGACAGCCAATACTCGGCCCACGACATCGTCTCGCTGGGCTTCAAGAAATCGCCAGCCCATGCCGCGCTGCTCACGGGCACCAAGTCCATCGCCGATGTGTCGATTGAGGATTATGACGCGATCTTTCTTGCCGGCGGCCAATCGCCGATGGTCACCATGATCGACGATGGCGACCTGCACGCCTTCGTCGCCAAGGCCCATGAGGCGGACAAGGCGGTGGCCATCGTCTGCCATGCAACCTGCGTGCTGCTCAAAACGAAACTGCCGGACGGCTCGCTTCTCGTTGCCGGCAAGACATGGACGGGCTTTGCCGATGCCGAAGAGAAGTTCGCCGACGATTTCGTCGGGCAGAAGATCCAGCCGTTCTGGATCGAGGAGGAGGCCCGGAAACTCGACGGAACCAACTTCGTCGTCAACTCGCCGTTCAAGCCGTTCGCGGTGCGCGACGGCAATCTGATCACCGGCCAGCAGCAATTCTCCGGCGCGGCTGCGGCCGAACTGGTCGTCGACACGCTCGGTCGATAGGCAGGCCGCAACCCCGCCAAGGCAGGGCTTGCAAATGCCGCAATCAGAGCCTTGAGTATCGGTCAGCCAGCCGGAAACCGGCGCGCACCAACACTCAAGGCCCTTTCATGACCGACACCCAATCAACGACCGACATTGGACCCGAAACCTCGGGGGAAACCGCCGTGCTGACGACGTCGGCGCTGTTCACCGCGATCGCCGGCATCATTCTGGTCGATGCGGAAATTCTGGCCGTCGCCGGAACCGCGGCCTATGCGCTGTCGACCGCCATCGGCACCGGGCCGGTGGGACTGGCCGTCATCGGCGGACTGGTCGGCCTGCCGACGCTCTGGCTGTGCTGGATGGTGGCGCGGCTGGCGATCGCGGGCGAGCGGGATGCGGCAAACGACGAATGATCGACCCGGCCACGCTGATCGCCTATCTGGCCATTCCGCCTCGCATTCGGGAACAATGGCGACGCCCCTTGCGCGCCGCCGCGGACACACCATCTGATCGTCGACAGGCCAGCCGCCCGGTCCTGTTGGCACGGTGAAACGTGCCTTCTGCGTCGTTGGCGCGGCATGGACCTGATTGTGAACTCCTATCTGCTTGTTGCCGCAGGTCTGGCGGCTTTGTTTGTGGGCGGCGAACTGCTGGTGCGGGGCGCCGTGGCAGCGGCGCTTCGCCTCGGCATCAGCGCGTTTGTGGTCGGCGTGGTGGTGGTCGGCTTCGGCACGTCGATGCCCGAACTGCTGGTGTCCGTGCGCGCGGCACTGGCCGGAACGCCGGCGATCGCGCTGGGCAATGTCATCGGATCGAACATCGCCAACATCCTGCTCATCGCCGGGATCGGCATCGCGATCGCGCCGGTTGCCGCGCTCGACCGGGCAAACCGAACCGACGTGATCGTCATGCTGGTGGCCGGGCTCGCCGCGACCGGGCTGCTGTTCTTCGACACGATCGGACGGGTCATCGGGCTCGGTCTTCTGGTCCTTCTGGCCGTCTATCTGGGAAATGCGGTCCGATCGGACAGCGATGCCGGCGCGGCTACTGAACAGCCGGTGGCCGGATCAGGCGCGGCCGCCGTCCCCGTCATCGCATTGCTGCTTGTCGGCGGTCTGGCCCTGCTGTTTGCGGGCGCGGAGATGCTGATCAACGGGGCGACCGCCATCGCGCGTGGCCTCGGCATATCGGAAGCGGTGATCGGGCTGACGATCGTCGCCGTCGGAACGTCCCTGCCCGAGCTTGCGACGACACTGGTCGCCGCCATCCGCCGCCAGGGCGACGTGGCGATCGGCAACGTCATCGGCTCGAACATCTTCAACATCTTCGGCATTCTGGGAGCCACCGCGCTTGTCGTGCCGATCCCGGCAGCCGGCGTGCTCGCGCCCGGCGACGCCCTCATGCTGGGCTTGGCAACGGCAGTTTTCGCCGCGCTCCTGCTGAGCGGCCGGACGATCGGACGGGTCTGGGGCATTGCGTTGCTCGCCACATATGCCGGCTACACGGCCTGGCTGTTCTGGACCTGACGGCAGTCCCCCTCCGCTCGCCGCTTGCCGCGGGCCCGGCCCTCCCATACAGTCTTTTCGGCTGAGCAGGGGGCCCGGGGATGACGATCACGGCAGCCGCACCGACACGCGCGATCACCGGAGGGGCCACGCCCTTCCCGGAGGCAGCGGCCGAAACGGTCGCTGCCAGGCTCGGCCAACGCGTTGCGTCACTCGATGGCACGCCGCATGAGCTGTTCGCCCGCCTCTACCGGTGCTCGACCATACATTGGCTGGATCGTCTGAGCGGCCAGCCGGACGCCGACATCGTCTTCCGCCTGATTCCGCATTTCTTCGCACTGTATGAAGAGCGCGTGGGCGCGGTCATCGCCGGCCGCGGCCCCTGCTCGGCCCACTGGAAGCCCTATTTCGACGCCTGCCGCAGTCCGCACTGGCGGCACCGACCGGCCGATGCATGGCGGATCGTCGTCGCCGGCGTGCACGCCCACACGACCATCGATTTGCGCGACGCGATCGTGCGCACGGTCTCCGACCACCGACTGAGCTATGGCCGGCCGCCGGATCTGGACGTGTTCGAAACGCTGATGTTCGGCTCGGTTTGCGACCGGTCCTTCGCCGCGGCAGCGGTCGCCTTTTGCGATCACAATCGCCGGACCGCAGGGCCGCTCCTGGGCTCGCGCCTTGCGGCGCAAAGCCCGAACGGGCTGATCGCGGTCTGGGGACGATGGCTGCACGCCTGGCGCTGGTCGGCATGGACGGACGCCCGGGCACGCATCGCTTGGGCGCACGGGCCGTCGTGAAGCAGCCTCTCGCGCTTTTCGATGTCCTGGGGTTTCCGGGCGTCTGGGCGTCGCGAAATCCGGTGCGAGCGGCGCTCGTTCTGAGCCTGATCATGCTCGGCGCACTTGCGGTCCTGCCGCAGCTCCGCTTCGACGACAATGTGGTGCGCACGCTGTCATCGGACAGCGCCGTCTCGCGCGACTATCGCGCCCTTTCCGAAGATCTAAGAGGGGCCGAACAGGATATCCTCGTTCTCGCCGAGCATCCGGCCGGCTTTTCGGCGGATGCCTATCGGCAGATGCGCGACCTTGCGCTCGAACTCGAGCTGACCGGCCGCGTCAACTACGTCCTGTCGCCGTTCGCGCTGCGCTTTCCGCCCGACCACGAGGCCTATCCCGGCGCGCCGATGGTGCCCGAACCGATCGATCCGGACACGCTGGAGCCCCGGATCGAGGCCTTTTCGGAACTCACCGGCACGCTGCCGCCGCTGATCAGCCCGGATCGGACCGCTCTGTTGATGGCCGTCGCCATAGACCTGCCCCACGGCAGCCCAGAGACGCGCCCGCTGCTCGCGACGATCAGAGCGCTGACCGATGCGTTCGGTGCGCCCGGCCTTGCCTATACCGTCGCCGGCGAACCGGCGATGGCGGTCGACATCGTCGAAGCGCTGCGTGTCGACCTGATCCGCCTGAACGTGGCCGGGGGCCTCTTGGGTGTCCTGATGTGCTGGGTGATCTTCGGCGATCTGCGCGTTGCGGCGCTGACCGCCGCACCGGCGGCCGCCGGCCTGCTGGTCACGCTCGGGATATTCGCGGCGACGGGACTGCCGATCACCGTGATCACCAATGTCGTGCCGGTCCTGGTGCTGGTGCTCGGCCTTGCCGACAGCGTGCACCTGGTCATGCATCTTCTTGAAGACGCACCGGCGACCACTCCGACCCCTGAGCGCATCGCCGATACCGCCGGCCGTGTCGGTCCCGCCTGCGGGTTGACGGCGATCACCACCGCCGTGGCATTCGCCGCCATCGCCATCGCCGACAGCGAGCCCTTGCGGGAACTGGCGCTGCTCGGCGCGCTGTCGACGATATCGGCCTATCTCGTCGTTCTGGTCGGCTATGCCCTTCTTGCGCGGTTCGTTCCCGCCGGGGCCGCGGCGCGCCTTCGGCGGCGGCGCACGGTCGGCGTGCCGCCCCTGTTCGGCCAGCTCGTCTTCAATCACGGGCGCGTCGTCATCGCTTGCGGCGCCTTCATCGGGCTTGCAGCGACCTTCGCCGTGTCGCTGACCGAACCCTGGTTCACATATCGCGGAAATCTGGCGCAGGACAGCGCCGTCTACCGCGCATCCGATGTCATAGAACGGGATTTTGGCGGGTTCTTCCGTGCCTGGGTCGACTTCGATCTCGAGGCCGAGGGCGGCTGGACAACCGGATCCGGCTGGCGGAGCCTGGTTGCCTCGACCGAGCGCCTTCAGGCCGAAAACCCGCAGCTGGCCGTCATCTCGCTGGCGACATTGGCGGCACAGCTTGGCGTTTCGGGACGGCCGCCGGGACCTGAAGACCTCGCCGACGTTCCCCCGGCACTTCTGCGCCAATTGGCCTCCGAAGAAGGACAGACCACGCGCGTGATGGTGCCCATCGGAGACCCGATGCGCGATGAAGCGGCGCTCGCCAGGTTCGACCGGTTCGAACAGAGCGCGCGGGCAAGCGGGGCAGCCCGTGTCAGCGGTCTGCCGGTGCTGATGCGCCACGAACCGCTCGACATCATCCAGCAGTTGTCGATCGGGCTGGTCATGGCGTGCCTTGCCTCCGTGGTGCTGGTCGCGGTCGCGCTTGGCTGGCCGATGCTGGCGATCGCCCTCTTGCTTCCGAACCTGTTGCCGCTGGCGTTGGCCGGCGCGGCGCTGCACCTGATCGACGGCGGACGGATGATACCGACGGCCGCGCTTGCGCTGACCGTCGCATTCGGGATCGCGGTCGACGACTCGATCCACTTCGTCAGCCGGTTCGACCGCGAGCGGCGCGACGGACATGCCATCGACGCTGCCCTGCGCCGATCGCTCGAGGGAACCGGGCGGGCGATGATCGCGACGACGCTGCTGTTGTGTGTCGGCCTGCTGGTCGTTTATCTGAGCGCATTCGCCACGGTCCGGCTGTTCGGAACCATGCTGATCCTTACCTTCATCACGGCGCTGCTGGCCGACCTGGTCTTCCTGCCCGCGCTTCTGCGACAACGATGGTTTCGCCGATGATCCGCCCGGCCCTGCTTGTGCTCCTGATGGTCGGCCTAGCGTGGCCGGCGAAGGCCGAACCCCTTCTGTCGCTTGGCGGCAAGTGGGCGGGTGCGGGATGGGCGAGCCGCGAACCCGGTGCGCCGCGCGAGCGGGTGCGCTGCCGCCTGACCAACCGGGTCGATCACGCTCTTGGGCGCTTGTCGGTTTCGGGCACGTGCGCGGCGCCGGGGCGGCGGTTCGACCTTTCGGGCCGGATGACCGCCGAAGGGGGCAGACTGAGCGGTCGCTGGTCGAACCCGTTCGGCGCGGGGGCCGCCAATGTCTCCGGACGCAGCCGTGGCCAGACGATGACGGTCTCCTTCCGGGGGCGCGATCCGGACACCGGCGAACGCTTCAAGGTACAGATGCGGTGGACAATCGGCGACGATCGCTTCTCGATCACAACCGCAAGCGCGCCCATTGATGGAGAAACCTACCGTGTCGTCGGCGAGATCGGTTTCGCACGGACGGACGGCTGACGGCGCACCTTCCGACGGCCGCCCCCTTGCATGGCGGCCGAAAATCTGTATATCAGCGCCAGCCGGTCAGCCGGGGGCTGAACGGGGGATGGCTCTCCATTGGGGAGCCATTTTGCATCGCACAAGCGCTGCGCCTCCTGAAGATCCCGCTCTCGACCCGTCGAGTTCTTTCGCCTTTCGTGCCGCTGACGCGGATCGGACAGGCCAGGAGGCTTCGCCGCTGACAGGCTGGAATGAAACGAAAGGCAAGGATCAAATGCCACTTTACGAACACGTGTTCCTGGCGCGCCAGGACATCTCATCGAACCAGGTCGAGGAACTCGTCGACCAGTTCAAGGGCGTTCTGTCCGAACTTGGCGGCAGCGTCGACAAGGTGGAAAGCTGGGGGCTGAAATCGCTCCAGTTCCGCATCAAGAAGAACCGCAAGGCGCATTACACGCTGCTCAATGTCAACGCGCCTGCCGCCGCGATCCACGAACTGGAGCGCCAGCAGCGCATTCACGAGGACGTGCTGCGCTACATGACCGTCAAGGTCGACGAACTCGAGGAAGGCCCCTCGGCCATGATGCGCCGCGACGAGCGCCGTGACCGCGACCGGGGTCCGCGCCGCGATGGCGGACCGCGCCGTGACGGCGGGCCGCGAGGCGACAGGGGCGAAGGAGGCCGCAGCTAATGGTCGATATCAATCAACTTCCGACGCGCCGGCCCTTCCACCGCCGCCGCAAGACCTGCCCGTTCTCGGGCGCCAACGCGCCGAAGATCGACTACAAGGACGTCAAGCTGCTGCAGCGCTACGTCTCCGAACGCGGCAAGATCGTGCCCTCGCGCATCACCGCGGTGTCGATGAAGAAGCAGCGCGAACTGGCCAAGGCCATCAAACGCGCGCGCTTCCTGGGCCTTCTGCCCTACGTGACCAAGTAAGGTCGCCGACCACGCCAACGACATCGTCCCGGGACACGCTCCCGGGATGATGACCGAAGACCATGCCGGGGCGGACCCGGTGCACTGAAAACCGAGTTGGGGCCGGCGCCGGTCCCTAACTGCCGGAGCGCAGGACAGCGACCATGAACGCCAACACGATCGGCATCGGCCTGGTATCGGGCGCGGCAACCGCGCTTTTGTGCCTTGGCGTCGTTTCGGGCTCCGGGCTGTCCGTTATCCTTTATTTCCTGTCCGCCGTGCCGCTGATGGTGGCCACGCTCGGCTGGGGCTTTGCCGCCGGCGTGAGCGGCGCCATCATTTCCGCCCTGCTGATTGCGGCCTTCGCCAACGTGCCGATGGCCGTCTACATCGTCATGACCACGATCCTGCCGGCGACGGCGGCGGGCTACTGGATGAACCTGGCCCGCCCGGCCGAAGAGGTGGGCGGGCCGGCGGGCAAACTGGCCTGGTATCCCCTGTCGGATGTCGTCGTCCGTCTCGCGGTGATCACGGCGGGCGCCTTCATCGTCGCCGGCGCCTTGATCGGCTACGGGCCGGCGCTGGTCGACGAATTGGTCGGCGAGATGATCGCCCGGCTGCAGGAGGCCAATCCCGAATTCGCCTTCACGCCGGAAGGCCGCGAGAGCTTTCTCGCCTTCATGACCGGGGCGATCCCGTTCATGCAGCCGGCGCTGTGGCTGATGATCCTGATCGGTTCGCTCTATCTGGCGCTTGCGATCACCCGCGCATCGGGCCGGCTCAGGCGTCCGAAAGACGATTGGCCAGAGGCGCTGCGCCTGCCGCGCGCCGGCGCGATGATCCTCGCCGTGGCGATCGCCGGCAGTTTCGTCTCCGGGCCGCTGGGCCTGGCAGCGACGACCTTTGCCGGCGCGCTGACCGGAGGTTTCACCATGGCCGGTTTTGCCATCTTCCATGCGCGCACGCGCGGCCAGCCCTGGCGCCCCTTTGCGATGATCGTCGTCTATGGCGCCGTGGCGATCACGCTCGTCGCCGCCCTTCCCTTCTTTTTTGCGGGCGTTCTCGCCACGGCCCGCCCCATGCCGGTCTCCCCCGGCGGCGGACCCAATCCGCCGACCGGAACACCACCGGCTTCCACCTGACAGCAGCATTGAACAAAGGACAAAGACCATGAAAGTCATTTTGCTGGAACGCATCGCCAAGCTCGGCGCCATTGGCGACGAAGTCACCGTCAAGGACGGGTTCGCCCGCAACTATCTTCTGCCGACGGGCCGGGCGCTGCGCGCCAACGAAGCCAACCGCGCCCGGTTCGAGGCCGAGCGCGAGCATATCGAAGCGCGCAATGCCGAGCGCAAGTCGGCCGCGTCGGAAGTGGCCGAAGGCCTTGACGGCAAGGACTTCGTCGTCGTCCGCTCGGCCGGCGAAACCGGTCAGCTCTACGGTTCGGTCTCGACCCGCGACATCGCCGATTTCCTGACCGAGGAGGGCTTCCGCGTCGGCCGCAACCAAGTCGATCTGAAGCAGCCGATCAAGACGATCGGCCTGCACGAGGTCGATATCGTACTGCACCCCGAAGTCGAAACCCGGATCACGCTCAATGTCGCCCGTTCGGCCGACGAAGCCGAGCGGCAGGCCGCCGGCGAGGATCTGTCGTCCGCCGAGGCGATCTACGGCGCCAATGAAGACGCGTTCGAATCGCTGGCCGATTTCGACGAGGACGGCGCACCGATCGATTCCGACGCGTTCGAAGAGGGTGCCGCACCCGAGGCCGCCCCTGCCGAGGAAGAAGAACAGGCAACCGCCTGAGGCCGCAGGCGGCGCCCTCGTCCGGTCGCCCGAACAGAACCGAACCCGGTGCCCCGCGCGCCGGGTTTTTTGTATGCTGGGTGCGATTCGCCGCCAGATGATGGTCAAGCGAAAGCTGCTCCGGCGGGCGAAAAAGTCAGCGTCCTGTGAGTTGGTGTGAATCACGGGCGGTTTGCCGAAAGGACGCTTGGCCGCGGCGCGCCACGCGCTATAGATCGCCCTTCCCAGGTGATGACCTGAAACGAAAGACGAACCGATGGCCGATGCTGCTCTCCAGATGACCTCCGACACGGGCGCGCAGGACGATGGCGCGCTTTACCGGGAGGCACCGGGCAACATCGAGGCCGAACAGGCGCTGCTCGGCGCGATCCTGATCAACAATGACGCGTTCTACCGCGTCTCCGATTTCCTGAAGGCGGAGCATTTCCTCGAGCCTCTGCACCGTCGGATCTTCGCGGTCGCCGGCGAGCAGATCCGCCTGGGCAAGACCTCCAACCCGGTCACCATCAAGACCTTCCTGCCGGCGGACGAAAAGATCGGCGAGATGACCGTCGCGCAGTATCTGGCGCGGCTGGCAGCCGAGGCCGTCACCATCATCAATGCCGAGGATTATGGCCGGGCGATCTACGATCTCGCCATCCGCCGGGCGCTGATCGGCATTGGCGAGGACATGGTCAACATCGCCTATGACGCGCCGGTCGAGATGGCGCCGTCGGACCAGATCGAGGATGCCGAACGGCGGCTGTTCGAACTGGCGGAGACCGGCCGGTACGATGGCGGGTTCGAACCGTTCAACGAGGCGGTGCGCACCGCCATCGACATGGCCAACGCCGCCTTCCAGCGCGAGGGACATCTGTCGGGCATCGCGACCGGGCTGCATTCGCTCGATACGCGCATGGGCGGACTGCAATCGTCGGACCTGATCATCCTTGCCGGGCGGCCCGGGATGGGCAAGACGTCGCTTGCCACCAACATCGCCTTCAACATCGCGCACGCCTTTCGCGGCGAGCAGCAGGCGGACGGCTCGGTCAAGGCCGTCGATGGCGGCGTGGTCGGTTTCTACTCACTCGAGATGAGTTCGGAGCAGCTTGCCACGCGCATCATCTCCGAGCAGACGGAAATCTCCTCGTCCAAAATCCGGCGCGGCGATATCAACGAGGCCGATTTCGAAAAGCTGGTCGGCTGCGCCAACATGATGCAGCGCCTTCCGCTCTATATCGACCAGACGGGCGGCATCTCGATCGCCCAGCTTGCCGCCCGCGCGCGGCGGCTCAAGCGCCAGCGCGGGCTCGACGTGATGATCATCGACTATGTGCAGCTGATGACCGGCTCCTCGGCCAAGGCGAGCCAGAACCGCGTGCAGGAAATCACCGAGATCACAACGGGCCTGAAAGCGCTGGCCAAAGAGCTGAACGTGCCGATCATTGCCCTGTCGCAGCTCTCGCGCCAGGTGGAAAGCCGCGACGACAAGCGCCCGCAGCTGTCGGACCTGCGCGAATCGGGCTCGATCGAGCAGGACGCCGATGTCGTGCTGTTCGTCTATCGCGAGGAATATTACGTCAAGAACCAGGAGCCGCGCCGCTCGCCCGAAGAGATCGCCGCCGACATCAGGACCGAGGAATATCTCGCCTGGGAGGAGAAGATGCGCAAGGTGGAAGGCACGGCCGACGTGATCATCGCCAAGCAGCGGCACGGGCCGACCGGAACGGCGGCGCTCGGCTTCCAGGGCGAGTTCACCCGCTTCTTCGACCTTGCCGACAGCGGCCACCTGCCGGAACGGTTCGAATAGGCGGCTCGCCGCCGCGCCCATCCAGGCCCTTTCCTCAAGATCACGCGAACCGATCCGCCTGTCTTGCCTGCGCCGCCCTGCCGCGCTACAATGGAACATAAAGAGAACATACGGGAGCGCATCATGACCAATCCGGCACAGAAGATCGGCGAACAGCTTGTCGAACACTGCCAAAAAGGAGACGCCGCATGGTGTCTCGACAATCTCTATGCGAACGACGCCGTATCGGTCGAGGCGGCGGCCAACCCCGAAGGCGGCTCGGCGGTAACCGAGGGGCTGGACGGCATAAGGGGCAAGCACGCCTGGTGGGATGCCAATTTCGAGGTGCATTCGGCCCATGTGGACGGCCCGTTTCCGCATGGCGAGGACCGGTTTGGCGTGATCTTCGAGATGGACACGACCGACAAGAACAGCGGCCAGCGCAGCCAGATGAAGGAACTGGCGGTCTACCATGTCGCCGACGGCAAGATCGTGCGCGAAGAGTTCTTCTATCCAACCGGCGCTTGACGTTTCGCTTTGCGCCGGTGCGTCAACGGTCTATCAGCGCCTGCATGACGGGGCGGACGGACAATGGCGACCTGCGCGGCGGACGGCTGACGATCGATCTTGGTGCGATCGTCGCCAACTGGCGCGATCTCGACCGGCGGTCGCGGCCCGGACGGGCGGCGGCTGTCGTCAAGGCCGACGCCTATGGGCTCGGTGCCGAACATGTCGTTCCGGCGCTCGCCGCCGCGGGATGCGACACATTCTTCGCGGCGATGCCGGACGAAGGGGTGTCGATCCGGCCGCTTGCGCCGGAGGCCCGCATTTTCCTGCTCAATGGCATTCAGCCCGGCGCCACCGATGCGATGATCGCAGACGGGCTCATCCCTGTGCTTGCCAGCTTGCAACAGGTTGAGAGTTGGGCCGCCGGAGGTGACCGTCCGCCATGCGCGCTGCAGATCGACACCGGCATGAACCGGCTGGGCCTGACGGTCGACGAAGCCTTGGCGCTGGCCGGCGACGACGTGCTGCGCTCAAGGCTCGATATCGTCCACGTCATGAGCCATTTTGCCTGCGCCGATATGTCGGACCATCCGATGAACCAGCACCAAATAGAGTCGTTTCAGGCGGTTATGGCGTCTTTTGGAGACATCGAATCCAGCCTCTCCAACTCGGCAGGCGTGCTCACTGGCGGCGCGCACGGCCTTGCTGTCACCCGTCCGGGTATCGCGCTCTACGGTGGGGAGGCCGTCGACGGCATCGCCAATCCGATGCGGCCGGTGGTCACGCTCGAGGCGCGCATCATGCAGGTCCGGTCGGCGGCGGCGGGAGAGACCGTCTCCTATGGCGCGACGCACCGTCTTGCGCGCGACAGCCGTATCGCCATCACCTCGGTCGGCTATGCCGACGGCTATCCGCGTGCCGGATCGGGCAGCGGCGTGCCCCTGCGCGACGCGGTGCCCGAGGGCCTTTGCGGCTTCGTCGGCGGCCATCGCGCACCGGTGCTCGGACGCGTCACCATGGACCTGACCTGTTTCGACGTCACCGGCGTGCCCGACGACGCCCTTGCCGAAGGCTGGATTGAACTGATCGGGCCGAACATTCCGCTCGACGATGTGGCGCGCGCCTGCGGCACGATCGGCTATGAGGTCTTGACCGGCCTCGGTCCACGCTATGCCCGGCACTATCGGCACAAGGAAGAAGACTGACCTTGGCCAAGCCCCGCACACAATTCATCTGCCAGAATTGCGGCACCGTTCACGCCCGCTGGTCGGGCAAGTGCGATGCGTGCGGCGAATGGAACACGATCGTCGAGGAAAACCCCACCGCGGGGATCGGCGGCGGGCCTAACCGCAAGCTGCGCAAGGGGCGCCCCGTTGCGCTGGTGCCGCTCTCCGGAGAAAGCGAGGACGCGCCGCGCATCATTTCGCGCGTCGGCGAGCTGGATCGGGTGACCGGCGGCGGCATCGTGCGCGGCTCGGCGCTTTTGCTTGGCGGCGATCCGGGGATCGGCAAGTCGACGCTTCTGATGCAGGCCGCAGCCGCCCTCGCCCGCGCCGGCCATTCGGTGATCTATGTGTCGGGCGAGGAGGCGGTGGCGCAGGTGCGCCTGCGCGCCCAGCGGCTCGGCGCGGCCGACAGCGACGTTCAGCTGGCCGCCGAAACCAATGTCGAGGATATCCTCGCGACGCTCGATGCTTCGGAGAAGCGGCCCGATCTCGTTATCCTCGACTCGGTGCAGACGCTGTGGACCGACAGCGTCGAAAGCGCGCCGGGTACGGTGACGCAGGTGCGCGCGTCGGCACAGGCGATGATCCGATATGCCAAATCGACCGGCGCGGCGGTGGTGCTCGTCGGCCATGTCACCAAGGACGGCCAGATCGCCGGCCCGCGCGTCGTCGAACACATGGTCGATGCCGTTCTGCATTTCGAGGGCGATGGCGCACACCAGTATCGCATCCTGCGCGCGATCAAGAACCGGTTCGGGCCGACCGACGAGATCGGCGTCTTCGAGATGGGCCAGAGCGGCCTGCGCCAGGTGCCCAACCCGTCCGAACTGTTCTTGGGCGAGCGGTCGGGCAAGGCGCCGGGCGCGGCGGTGTTCGCGGCCATGGAGGGCACGCGGCCGGTCCTGGTGGAAATCCAGGCGCTGTGCGCGCCGACATCTTTGGGCACGCCGCGCCGCGCCGTGGTGGGCTGGGATTCGGCCCGCCTTGCCATGGTGATCGCCGTGCTGGAGGCCCATTGCGGGGTGCGGCTTGGCCAGCACGATGTCTATCTGAATGTTGCCGGCGGCTATCGGATTTCGGAGCCGGCGGCGGACCTTGCCGTTGCCGCGGCGCTCGTCTCGTCGCTGGCCGGGCTTGCCCTGTCAGCGACAAGCGTCTATTTCGGCGAAATCAGCCTGTCGGGTGCCGTCCGGCCGGTGCCGCATGCCGCAAACCGGCTCAAGGAAGCCGAGAAGCTGGGCTTTGGCGAAGCGGTGCTGCCGCTGGCCGGCGGCGAGGCGGAAACGGCACGCGATGGTTTGCATGAAATGGAAACGCTGATGGACCTTGTCGCGCGCATCGCCGGTGGAAAACAGCTTTCGCGCGAAGCCGACCAGGACCGGCAGGCTTGAGCACACACGCCGAACACGGCAAGACATTGAAGGCCGCTGCTCTGCGCTCACACAAAACACACACGACAGCCCGCAAAGAGACACCAGACCATGCCCATCACGCTTCTTGACGGACTGTTCCTCGGCCTGGTGCTGATTTCGGCCGTGCTCGCCATGGTGCGCGGCTTTTCCCGCGAAGTGCTGTCGATCGGCTCATGGGTTGCCGCCGCGGTGGCCGCCTTCCTGTTCTACCGGACGCTGACACCCTATGTGCAGAATTATGTCGACAACGAACTGATTGCCCAGCTCGTCGCCGCCGGTCTGATCTTCCTGATCGCGCTGATCGTGGTCACGCTGATCACCATGCGCATCGCCGACATGATCATCGACAGCCGGATCGGCCCGCTCGACCGGTCGCTCGGCTTCGTGTTCGGCGCCGCACGGGGCGTGATCGTCGCCGCCGTCGCCATCTGGTTCATCAACTTCTTTGTCGGCGACCAGGAGATTGCCTGGATCGACAACGCCAAATCCAAGCCGTTCCTCGACCAGGTGGCCCAATCGCTTGTCGACCTGCTGCCGGACGATCTGGGAGCGGTCGTGCCCGGCGGCGAAACCGCCGAAACCACCGACACATGACCAATCGCGCCGACAGCGTCGCCGAGGCCGACGAAGCGGACGATCATTTCCACGACGAATGCGGCGTGTTCGGGATTTTCGGGCGCGCGGATGCGGCCTCGTTCACGACGCTCGGCCTGCATGCGCTCCAGCATCGCGGCCAGGAAGCGGCGGGCATCGTGTCGTTCGACGGCACGCAGTTCCACGTCGAGCGCCATGTCGGCCTGATCGGCGACAATTTCACCAAGCCGTCGGTGCTGGCGCGTCTGCCCGGCGACCGTTCCATCGGCCACACGCGCTATGCGACGACGGGCGGCGCGGGGCTGCGCAATGTCCAGCCTTTGTTCGCCGAACTGGACGGCGGCGGGTTGGCCATCGCCCACAATGGCAACATCACCAATGCGCTGACCGTGCAGCGCAACCTTCAACGAAAAGGCGCGATCTTCTCGTCGACCTCGGATACCGAAACCATTCTGCATCTGGTCGCCACCAGCGAGGAAAAGGATCTGCTCGCCCGCTTCTGCGATGCGGTCGGCCAGCTCGAAGGCGCGTTTTCTCTGGTCGCCCTGTCGTCCAAGAAGATGATCGGCTGCCGCGATACGCTCGGCATAAGGCCGCTCGTTCTGGGCGATCTCGACGGGTCGTGGATCCTCGCCTCGGAGACCTGCGCGCTGGACATCATGGGCGCGCGTCATGTGCGCGACGTCGAGCCAGGTGAAGTCATCGTCATCACCGAAAAAGGCATTGAGAGCCATTTCCCGTGGGGCGAGCAGAAACCGCGCTTCTGCATCTTCGAATATGTCTATTTCTCGCGCCCCGACAGCCGCGTCGAGGGCCGCAACGTCTATGAAGTCCGCAAGCGAATCGGCATGGAGCTGGCGCGAGAGGCACCGGTAGGCGCCGATATCGTCGTGCCGGTTCCCGACAGCGGCGTGCCCGCCGCGGTCGGTTTCGCGCAGGGCGCCGGACTGCCGTTCGAACTCGGTATCATCCGCAACCATTATGTCGGCCGCACCTTCATCCAGCCGACGGACTCGATCCGCCACATGGGCGTCAAGCTCAAGCACAATGCCAACCCGTCCGTGCTCGAAGGGCGCTCGGTGGTCCTCGTCGACGATTCGATCGTGCGCGGCACGACCAGCCAGAAGATCGTGCAGATGGTTCGCGATGCCGGCGCGCGCGAGGTGCATATGCGCATTGCGTCGCCGCCGACCATGTCGTCGTGCTATTATGGCGTCGACACGC
The DNA here is from genome assembly GCF_003149475.2 of Oceaniradius stylonematis. Taxonomy (GTDB): domain Bacteria; phylum Pseudomonadota; class Alphaproteobacteria; order Rhizobiales; family Rhizobiaceae; genus Roseitalea; species Roseitalea stylonematis. The sequence continues at coordinate 50,834 of NZ_QFWV02000007.1, read as the reverse complement.
CCGAGACGTCGAAACTGCTCGCCTCGCGCATGTCGGTCGCCGAAATGGCGCAGTTCATCCGCGTCGATTCGCTCGAATTCCTGACCATTGACGGGCTTTACCGCGCCGTCGGCGAGGCCGGACGGGATCATGACGCGCCGCGCTTTTGCGATGCCTGCTTCACCGGCGCCTATCCGACACGGCTGCTCGACCATGAGGGGCCGGACAATGTGCGCAAACTGTCGCTTCTGGCCAACCCCAACGCCTGACCCGATCCGGAAAACGCTCCATGACGTCAACGCCAGACCTTACCGGCAAGCTCGCTCTTGTAACGGGTGCCTCGCGCGGCATCGGCTACGAGATCGCTCTGCAGATGGCGGCGGCTGGCGCCCATGTGATCGCCGTCGCGCGGACGGTCGGCGGGCTCGAGGAACTGGACGACAAGATCAAGGCGGCCGGGGGCGAAGCAACGCTGGTGCCGCTCGATCTCAAGGATCTGGAGGCGATCGACCGGTTGGGCGGGGTGATTGCCGAGCGCTGGGGCAAGCTCGACATTCTGGTTGCCAATGCCGGCATCCTGGGCGCGCTGACGCCCGTCGGGCAGATGAAGGCCAAGGATTTCGAAGCGGTCATGACGGTCAACGTCACCGCCACCTGGCGCATGATCCGCTCGGTCGATCCGCTGCTGCGGCTGTCCGAGGCCGGCCGCGCGATCGTCGTGTCGTCGTCGGTCGCCCACAAGGTCAAACCCTATTGGGGTGGCTATGCGACATCGAAGGCTGCCATCGACATGCTGACGCGGGTCTGGGCGGCTGAGAACGCCAAGGGGCCGATGCGCATCAATCTGGTCAATCCCGGCCCGACGCGGACCGCGATGCGGGCTCAGGCCGTGCCCGGCGAAAAGCCCGAAAGCCTGCCGACGCCGGCGCAGACGGCGGCGAAGATCGTGCCGATGGCGGCCAAGGATCTGACCCATACGGGCAAGATCTTCGACGTGCCGACCGACACGTGGACCGATGCGGCGCTGCCCACGCCGCTTTGAACCAGCTTCGCCGAGACCACGGTCAGGCGCGATTGACGTCAACTCCCATTGCGCTAACGTGATTGCCTGATGCCGCCGGTCATCACGGGAGGAGCCGACATGGTGTGGGCGCTGGTCGCGATTGCCGTGCTTGCGGCGCTGCTCGGCGGGCTCGCGATGCGAGAAAAAAGCCGTACCGGCGTGAGCATGCGGCAGGCGCTGGCGCTTGCCCTGCCCGCGCTGTCTCATCGGCTCGACGCACGGGCCGTCCGCGCGGCGGGCGCGGCCGAAGGGCCGGTGATCTACGCGATTTCCGAGCAGGCCAGGCTCGATGCGGCGCTGTTTCTGGCCGCGCTGCCCGACGATACGCTGCACATTCTCGATCCCGCCTCGGCCGGCCATTGGGCGGTGGAGGCGTGCCGGCCGCTGGCCAAGTCGGTGATCTTCGACAAGGAGCGGATGATCGCCAACCGGCGCCTCGTCAGGCACCTCAAGGGCAAGGGCCGGCTGGCGGTCTATTTTCCCGATGCGGTCGAGCCAGATGCCGACGCGTTTCGCCTCTACCGGGCCGTGGCGCTTCTGGCGCGAAAGACAGGCGCGAAAATCGTGCCGCTGACCGTCCGCAATGCCCGCTTCCTGCGGTCCTCTTTGACGCCGGCCGAAAAAGCGCCGCGCCAATGGTTCCCGCGCCTGACCATGCATACGCTCGCGCCCGCGACGATTGGCGAGATCGTCGCCATGCGCGGAAGGGACATGACGACGCCGGCCAACGCTCTGTTCGACCGCATGGCCGAACTGCGCTTCACATCGACCGACCCTGCGCAGACCCTGTTCGGCGCGCTGGTTCTGGCGGCACGCACCTACGGGCCAAGCCGGGTGATCGTCGAGGACGCGGTCACCGGCGCGCTCGCTTACAAGCGGGTCCTGATCGGCGCGCGCGTGCTCGCAAAGCGGTTCGCCGCCATGTCGGCGCCGGGCGAGGCGATGGGCGTGCTGCTGCCCAACGCAAATGGCGCGGTGGTCACCTTCTTCGCGCTGCAGTCGGCCGGCCGGGTGGCGGCGATGCTGAACTACACCGCCGGACCGGCCAATGTGGTCTCGGCGATCAACACCGCGAAGATCCGCACGGTCCTGTCGTCACGCGCCTTCATCGAAAAGGCGGACCTGCAACCGCTGGTCGTCGCGATCGAGGAAAACGGCACCAAGATCATCTGGCTGGAAGAAATGCGCGAAACGGTCACGCTGCCCGAAAAACTGTCGGCCGCAGCGCTGTGGTCCCGACCGATCGCGGAGACCAGGGCCGGCGAACCGGCGGTGGTGCTGTTCACCTCGGGTACCGAGGGCTCGCCCAAGGGCGTGGTCCTGTCGCACCGCAACCTGGTGGTCAATGCGGCGCAATCGGAAGCGCGCGTTTCCATCTCGGTCGAGGACAGCCTGTTCAACGTGCTGCCGCTGTTCCACTCGTTCGGCCTGACCGGCGGCATGGTGCTGCCGCTGCTCTACGGCGTGCGGCTGTTCCTTTACCCTTCCCCGCTGCACTACAAGCTGATCCCGCAGGTGGCGGCTCGCGTGCAGCCGACCATCATGTTCGGCACGGACACCTTCCTGGCCGGTTATGCGCGCACCGCTAAGGACACCGACTTCGCCTCACTGCGCTTCGTCGTCGCCGGGGCCGAGGCGGTCAAGCATGAGACCGAGGAGGTCTACAGAAGCCGGTTCGATTGCCATATTCTGGAAGGCTACGGCATGACCGAAGCCTCGCCCGTCGTCGCGGTCAACTCGGCGACACACAGCCGGCTGGGGACCGTCGGACGCGCCCTGCCCGGCATCGCGATCCGGCTCGAACCGGTCGAGGGCATCGAGGGCGGCTTCCGCATGTGGGTGCAGGGCCCGAATGTGATGCTGGGCTATCTGAAAGCAGACCGGCCCGGCGAACTGCAACCGCTCGAAGATGGCTGGTACGACACGGGCGACATCGTCCATATCGACCATGAAGGCTTCATCGAGGTGCGCGGGCGGGCCAAGCGCTTTGCCAAGATCGGCGGCGAGATGGTGTCGCTGGGTGCCGTGGAGATCCTGGTGCAGTCGCTGTGGCCGGCCGACCGGCACGCCGCACTGTCGGTCGCGGACCGGCGCAAGGGCGAAAAGATCGTGCTGGCGACGACCACGCGCGACGCCGACCGGCAGCGCATCGCCGAAAAAACGCAAGCCGAGGGCATGACCAAGCTGATGGTGCCGTCCGACATCGTGCCGATGGACGACATACCGGTGCTCGGCTCGGGCAAGACAGACTATGTGACGACGCAGGAGCGGGTGATGGCGCTGCTCAGGCGGATCAGCCGGGTTGGCTCGGGCCGGAACCGGAAGTCGAATGACGATGCGCCTGACGCCGCCAAAGACGCAGCGAAAACGGCAAAAAGGCCAAATAGGCGAGCGCGGAAAAAGTCAGCGTGAGCCAGGTGAAATTGGCAAGCGCCGCCACATAGAGCACAATCGTCAGGATGAGCGGCATGACGGCGGTGCGCGGAATGCGCGCGCCCAGCGTCTTGCCCGACCAGACGGGCAGGTTCGAGACCATCAGAAAGGCGATGACGATGGTGTAGAGCGAGACCATCGAGGCGGTGAACCAGTCGGGCGAGAACCCCAGAAAGCCCAGATAGACCGGCAGCAGCACGACCAGCGCAGCGCCGGGCGCCGGAACGCCGACGAAATAGCCCTGCTGCCATTTGGGCCGGTTCACGTCGCCGGCCATCACGTTGAACCGCGCCAGGCGCAGCGTACAGGCGATGACGTACAGGAGCGCCGCGATCCAACCGAACTGGGCGGCCTCGTCGAGCACGAAGATGTAGAGAACAAGTGCCGGGACGACGCCGAAATTGACCGCATCGGCCAGCGAATCCATTTCGGCGCCGAACCTGGAGGTCCCCTTGACGAGCCGCGCCATGCGCCCGTCCAGACCGTCCAGAACCGCGGCCAGAAGGATCAGCCCGATGGCAGCGTCAAAGCGCTGCTCGAACGCCATGCGCACCGCGGACAGACCGGCGCAGATCGCCAGGACCGTGATGATGTTGGGCAGAACGAAGCGCAGCGGCACTTCCCGCAGGCGCCGCCGTGTCGCCTCATCGCCATTGTCGCGCTCGTTCTTGGGGCCGTCGGGCTCGAACGGCGGAAAGGCATCGTCCATCGACATGTCAGGAGACCCGCGTAACGGGCGCGGGGCGCGGCCGTCCGTAGGCGGCGATGACAGTCTCGCCCGCCACAGCCATCTGTCCGGCGAACACCTGCGGCGTCGCCTCCGGCGGCAGATAGACATCGACGCGCGAGCCAAAGCGGATCAGGCCGATCCGTTCGCCGGCGCCCAGTTCCTCGCCCTCCTCGCAGAAGGAGATGATCCGCCGCGCCACCAGCCCGGCCACCTGGACGGCGGCGACGGCGCCGTGCGGGCTGTCGAAGACAAAGCCGTTGCGCTCGTTCTCGCGGCTGGCCTTGTCGAGATCGGCGTTCAGGAACTTGCCGGGCTTATAGGCAAGCGTCGTGACCCGGCCGCGCACGGGTGCCCGGTTCACATGCACCGAAAAGACGTTCATGAAGACCGAGATGCGCGTGCGCTCCGCATCGCCCAGACCGAGTTCGGCAGGCGGCACGGCCGGTCCGATCGCCGAGACGACGCCGTCGGCGGGGCTGACGACGATGTCGTCGTCAAGCGGCGTGACGCGTTGCGGATCTCGAAAAAAATATGCGCACCAGCCGGTCAGCGCCAGGCCGATCCAGAACAGCGGATCCCAGATCAGGCCGAGGACGACGGCGGCTGCGAAGAACGCGCCGACGAAAGGCCAGCCCTCGCGCCGCACGGGGACGAAGGCTTTGGTCACGGTGTCGAGCAGGCTCATGGCGGCATCCGGAATGGGTGTTGTGGCACGGACATATGGCGTGCGGACGGCGCGCGCAAGACGCGCGTGACGCCCATTGTGTGACGCCTACTCCGCCGGCGCGGCGGGCGCCTTGCGCTCGATGATGCCCAACTCGTCGGCCTCGCGGGCCGCGCGCAAGCGGGCCTCGGCCTCGATCGCCTCGGACTGGCGCGCCCACATCTGCGCATAGAGCCCATCGGGAATGCCCAAAAGGTCGGCATGGCGACCCCTTTCGGCGATCTGTCCGTCGCGCAGCACGATGATCTCGTCGGCGCCGATCACCGTTGAAAGGCGATGCGCGATGACCAGCGTCGTCCGGCCCCTGGAGACCAGATCGAGCGAGGACTGGATCTCCTGTTCGGTGGCCGTGTCGAGCGCCGAAGTCGCCTCGTCGAGGATCAGGATCGGCGGCGCCTTGAGGATCGTGCGGGCGATGGCGACGCGCTGCTTTTCGCCGCCCGACAATTTCAGGCCGCGTTCGCCGACCATCGTCCGGAACCCCTGCGGCAATCCCTCGATGAACGGGCCGATCTGCGCCATTTCGGCCGCTTTTTCGACTTCCTCGTCGGTCGCATCGGGGCGGCCGTAGCGGATGTTGTAGGCGATCGTGTCGTTGAAAAGGACCGTGTCCTGGGGAACCATGCCGATCGCCGCGCGCAGCGATTCCTGCGTGACCGCGCGCACATCCTGACCGTCGATCGTCACCGCGCCGTCCTGCACGTCGTAGAAGCGGAAGAGCAGCCGCGAGATGGTCGACTTGCCGGCGCCGGAAGGGCCGACAATGGCCACGGTCTTTCCCGCCGGCACATCGAACGAAATGCCCTTGAGGATCGGCCGGTCGGGGTCATAGGCGAACTGAACGTCCTCGAAGCGGATGGCGCCGTCGGCGATGGCGAGAGGCTGGGCATCGGGGCGGTCGGTCACCTCCGCTTCGACATCGAGCAGATCGAACATCTGCTCGATGTCGGTCAGCCCCTGCCGGATCTCGCGGTAGATGAAGCCGATGAAGTTGAGCGGCACGGAGAGCTGCATCAGCATGGCGTTGATGAAGACGAAGTCGCCGATCGTCTGCTCGCCGGCCTGGACGGCGCGCGCCGACATGGCCATCATCACCAGAAGGCCGATGCCGAAGATCACGCCCTGGCCGAAATTGAGCCAGCCGAGCGACGTCCAGACCTTGGTCGCCGAATGCTCGTAGCCGGCCATGGAGCGGTCGTAGCGTTCGGCCTCCATCCGCTCGTTGCCGAAATATTTCACCGTCTCGAAATTGAGCAGGGAATCGATCGCCTTGGTGTTGGCGTCGGTGTCCGAATTGTTCATGTCGCGCCGGATCTGGATGCGCCAGTCCGACGCGCGCACCGTGAACACCGAATAGGCGGCAACCGTCGCCGCGGTGACCGCGACATACTCCCAGCCATAGGCAAAGCCGAAAACGATCGCGATCAGGCCGAACTCGATGATCGTCGGGGCGGTGTTCAGGATGGTGAAGCGGACGATCGCCTCGATGCCCTTGGTGCCGCGCTCGATGATGCGCGACAGGCCGCCGGTGCGGCGCTCGAGATGAAAGCGCAGCGACAGGGCGTGCATGTGCACGAAGGTCTTGTAGGCCAGTTGGCGCACCGCATGCTGGCCGACACGGGCGAACAGCGCGTCGCGCAACTGGTTGAACGCCACATTGACGATGCGGAAGACATTGTAGGCGACGACCAGCATGATCGGCGCCAAAAGCGCTGCCGGGATCCAGTCGGCCGCCGTCAGTTCGCCATTGAGCGCGTCCGTCGCCCATTTGAAGCCGAAGGGCACCAGCATCAGGACCAGCTTGGCGAGCAGCAGGTAAACCAGCGCCCACAGGACGCGGGCCTTCAGGTCGGGCCGGCCATCGGGCCACATATAGGGCCACAGGTTGAGGATTGTGCGCAGCGTGGCGCCGCTGTCGGCGGAGACGGTCTTGTCAGACAAAAGGCGTTTCTTTCAAATCGGGTGCAGACATCGTATCGGCCGGCGACAGGCACTCGCCGGAAAAGTCGGAAAGGCGCATACACAGCCCCGCAAGCGCCTCCCTGTCGAGACGGTAATGGGAATGGGGACGGCGGCGGTCGACCTTGACCAGACCGGCCTCGGCCAGGACCTTGAGATGTTGCGAAACGGTGGACTGGGCGAGCGGCAGACGATCGACCACATCCTTGCAGCAGCTCCTTTCCGAGCAGGCAAGCGCGCGCAGGATGGTCAGCCGCACGGGATGGGCCAGTGCAGCAAGCTGCCGCGCCAAGATCTGATCGTCGCGGGCCGGGGCTGGAGCACACTTGGTCATCGCCAATCGACGATAAACGATGAACAGGGCATGCGCCAGCGGATTCTGGCGGGCTCAACCGGACCGTCCGCAGCGAAACGTCAGTTGGCGCTTCGCAATTGCCGGTGCACGTCCTCGGCATCGGCACGCGCCTCGTCCGGCACAGCGAACACCTGGCCCGGCCAGATGCGGTCCGGATCGGATATCTGCTCTTCGTTCGCCAGATAGATGGTCGTGTATTTGACGCCCTGGCCGTAAACCCGCCGCGATATCTGCCACAGCGTGTCGCCGCGGCGGATGATCACCGACTGACCGGTGGGCACCAGTCCGCCGGATATTTCGGCCGGCGCGGTGTCGATTGGCGGCGGCCCCTGCAGCACGCCGAGTGCCTGCGGCACGGCTGTAGAACCTGTCGCACGGTCGGCGGGTTGCGCAGCCTCGTCGCCGGCCGAACCGGATGGCGCATCGAGGCTTGCCGTCTCGTCCGCCGGCTTCTCAGGCGCCAACGCGTCGAAAGGCACGGTGGGCGGTGAGGCAGGCAGGCGCGCCGAGGGCGCGACGGCAATCGCCGCCAGCCGTTCGCCGGCCTGACGCGTGAACGGCACGGAGACGCGCTTGAGCACGTCGCCCGACACCGGATCGATGGCATCGGCGCGGATGATGTAGTCGCCGACCGGCAGGTCACGGCGCACCTGAATCAGGAAGCGCCCGCCGTCGCTGGACGTCGTGTCGCCGAGCAGCATCTCGTTGGCATAAAGCCGCAGGCGCGTTCCGGCGGTTGCCGCGCCCGCCACGAAAAGCTCCGCCCCGTCGATTTCGACGGCCTCGATGCGCAGGTCTGGCGCGGTGCCCGCTGGCTCCGGCGCGGAGACGGCGGCCGGTTCGTCCGTGTCGGGCAAGGCGGCCAGTTCAACCGGTGGATCGCCCTCGGGCGCGTCGGCCTCATCGGTTGCGGCGTCCGCCTCGCCTGCCACAGCCGTATCGGTTTCGGGTTCCACTGCATCGGGCTCTGGCGTCACGGTCTCGAGGACGGGCGTTTCCGGCCCCGGCGTCGTGATCAGCCGCGATGCCTCGCCAGGCGCCTCGACCAGCGCAAGAACCTCGTTGGAGCCGGCTTCGGGGATGGCGACGACGGCGGTTTCTAGCGATGTCACCACAAGCCCGTCGGGCGCGGTCGCCCGCAGCACGATCTGATAGTCGCCGGGGGCCAGCGGCTCGTCGAGCACGGCAGCGAAATCACCCGTTGGGCCGGCGGTCGCCGTCGCGATGGTGCGGCTGCCGGCGATGATCTCCATGGTCGCGCCGGCCGGTCCGGAGCCCGCAATGACCAGCGATCCGTCCGGCTCGGCGCGCAAGAGATCGAAACGAGGCACGACGGCGGCGAGCGTCGCATCGCCATTGTCCCGCATCTCGTCAAGTTGCGTCGCGACATCGGGCAAGATGCTCTGATCGCCAAGCGTCGGCGGTTCGGCCGTCCGGTCGACCATCGCGACCTCGGTGCCCGTTTCGGCGTCCGGTGAGACTTCGTCTGGCGCCGCGTCGGCGACCGGTTGCGTATCGTCTTCGGTGGGGGTGCCGGCATCGCCGGCAGTTTGCGGCGCCGGATGCTCCAAAGGCTCGGTCGCGACGGTTTCAGTGGGCGCGCCGAAGCGCGACTGCCATGCCTGCCGAACATCGTCGAAATCGACGACGGCCGCCGTCGAGGCGATCGCCGTGCCGGCGGTCAGGGTACCAAACAGCCAAAGTCCCGCATAGGGGTGTGCCATCCATGTCACTCCACGACGCACCGGCGCCCGCAAATCGGTGCGCAGAATCTTACGCGTTCAATCTAGGCCGTTTCGCCGGGGGCTGCAAACGCGGGCCCGGCACAGCCCGCTTGACCTTTTCCCGCACCCGCGCCACAGATCGGCGATGACCGACATTCAATCGATTTGCGTTTATTGCGGCTCCTCGCCGGGCACTGACGAAAGCTATGGCCGGTCGGCCCACCGGCTCGGTGCTGCGATCGCGGCAGCTGGGCTGCGCCTCGTCTATGGCGGCGGCACCAAAGGACTGATGGGCGCGGTTTCGCGCGGCGTGATGGACAATGGCGGCAAGGTCACCGGCATCATTCCAAAGTTCCTGATGCACAAGGAGGCGACCGAAGACGCGCTCGGCACGCTCGACGAACTGATCGTCACCGAAGACATGCATGAGCGCAAACACGCCATGTTCGAGCGGTCGGACGCCTTCGTGACGCTGCCCGGCGGCATCGGAACGCTTGAGGAGGTCATCGAGATCATGACCTGGGCGCAGCTCGGCCGGCACACCAAGCCGATCGTACTGGCCAATATGGGCGGCTTCTGGAATCCCCTCACCACGCTGCTCGATCACATGCGCGACAGCGGCTTCATCCACACCGGGCACCGGGTCCGGCCGCTGGTGCTCGATACGGTGGACGAAATCGTGCCCGCCCTGCTGGCCGCGGCCAATGGCGCCGAGGGCGACCCGGCGGTGATCGGCAGGCTTTGACCGCCGCCGGACTTCCATCGTTGCATTGACAGACGGATGTCATCGACGTGTGGTTTTGAGGGCGAACATCACCTTCGGAGCCCGCCATGCCACGCCAACTCGCCCTCGCCCTTCTCGCCGCCGCCGCCACGGGTGCGGCCATCGCCGACGGATTTGCCGACACACCGGTACAACTCGGGCCGCGGCCGTTCTTCCTGATCGACAATATGGACGATGGCGCGCTCAAGGAAGCGCTGGCTGCCTGCCAATCGGGGCCCTTCACGCGCTCGAACTGGTCGATCGGCCATCGCGGCGCGCCTTTGATGTTCCCCGAGCACACGGTCGAATCGAACCGGGCCGCCGCGCGCATGGGTGCTGGCATTCTTGAATGCGACGTGACCTTCACGATGGACAAGGAACTGGTCTGCCGCCACGCGCAGAACGATCTGCACACGACCACCAACATTCTGGCCACCGATCTGGCCGCGACGTGCGTGACACCGTTCACCCCGGCGTCGAACGGCCAGCCGGCGAGAGCCGAATGCCGCACGTCGGAGATCACGCTCGACCAGTTCCGCACCCTAACGCCCAAGATGGACGCCGCCAACCGCAGTGCAACCACGGTCGAGGACTATCTGGACGGCACGGCCGGCTGGCGCACGGATCTTTACGCCGCCGATCCCGCAACGCTGATGACGCATGCCGAATCGATCGAACTGTTCGCGTCGCTCGGTGCGAAGTTCACGCCCGAACTGAAGACGCCATCGGTCGAGATGCCGTTCGACGGGTTCAGCCAGCAGGACTACGCGCAAAAGCTGATCGACGAATACAAGGCCGCCGGAATACCGGCTTCGGAGGTCTGGGCGCAGTCGTTCAATCTCGAGGATGTGCTCTACTGGATCGAGAACGAGCCGGAATTCGGCGCGCAGGCGGTCTATCTGATCGACCATTATGCGATCGAAGGATGGGACCCGATGGACCCGGCCACCTGGCCGCAGACGATGGAAGAACTCAAGCAGATGGGCGTCAACTATGTGGCGCCGCCGACATGGGTTCTCGTCACCGTGGACAGTGATGGCGCCATGGTTCCGTCCGTCTGGGCAGAGGAAGCCAAGGCGGCCGGTCTCGACATCATCGCATGGACCGTCGAGCGCTCGGGGAACCTGCGCCATGGCGGCGGCTGGTACTATCAGTCGGTGGCCGAGGTCACCGACAATGACGGCGACGTCTTCAACCTGCTGCATGTGCTGCACAAGGCTGTCGGCGTGGTCGGCGTCTTCTCGGACTGGCCGGCAACGACCACCTATTACGCCAACTGTTTCGGTCTGGAATAGATCAGGCGGCGGGCGGCGAGCGTCCGACGATCCGGGCGGCCGCGCGCGCGCTTTGAAAGAGCGACAGGGTGTAAAGCGCGAGCGCGCCCCAGATGAAGCCGAAGGCGACAAGCTGCCAGAACGAGAACGGCTCGCCGAAGATGAAGATCGCGACCAGGAAGATCAGCGTCGGCGTCAGATACTGCATCACGCCGATCGTCGTGAAGCGCAGCAGTTTGGCACCGTTGGCGTAGAGGATCAGCGGGATCGCAGTGACCGGTCCGGCAAGCAGCAACAGCCAGATGTCGCTCCATCCAGTGAGGCCGAAATGGCCGGTGCCCTGCGCGGTCATCCAGACGACGATGGCAAGGCCGGGCACCGACAGAAGCAGCACTTCGAGCATGAACCCCTGCGAGGCGCCCACCGGCAATGTCTTGCGGAAAAAGGCGTAAAGGCCGAACGAAAAGGCCAGCGTCAGCGACACCCATGGCAGGCCGCCCGCGCGCATTGTCAGGATGGCGACGGCGATGACGGCACAGCCGACCGCCAGCGCCTGCAGCCGGTTAAGCCGTTCGCCGAGAAACACCGTCGCCAGGAGCACATTGACAAGCGGGTTGATGTAATAGCCGAGCGCGGCCTCGACCGTGCGTTCGGCGGCGATGGCCCAGACATAGACGCCCCAATTGATCGAGATGAGCCCGGCGGTCAGCGCCGCCTGCGCAAGGGTTTTCGGATCGCGCAGCGCGGCGCGCAGATCGGCGGTGCGGCGCATCAGGATCAGAAGAAGGCCCGCCACCGGCACAGACCAGATCACGCGATGGGCCACCACTTCCCAGGCCGGCATATGGTCGACCGCCTTCATGTAGAAAGGCAAAAGCCCCCAAAAGAGGAACGCGCCGAGCGCAAAGGCAAAGCCGGCGGCGGGTTCGGTGCCCGAACCGGCGCCAGTCTGCCGGTCAGCGCTCATTCCGCCGCCATCAGGCCGGCGGTGCCCCTGTTCTTCATCAGCTTGAAGGTGATCGAATCCATCAGCGCCTGGAAGGAGGCATCGATGATGTTGTCGGACACGCCGACCGTCCACCAGCGCCGGCCGGTCATGTCGGTGGATTCGATCAGGACGCGGGTGATCGCCTCGGTGCCGCCGTTCAGAATGCGCACCTTGTAGTCGACCAGTTCGAGATCGGCGATCTCGCCCTGGTACTTGCCCAGATCCTTGCGCAGCGCCAGATCGAGCGCGTTGACGGGCCCCTGCCCTTCGGCGACCGACATGCGCTGCTCGCCATCGACCGTCAGCTTGACCACCGCTTCGGACAGCGTGATCAGCGCGCCGCGCGCATTGTGGCGGCGTTCGACCACGCAGCGGAACGAATCCACCTCGAAGAAGTCCGGCACTTCGCCGAGCGTCCTGCGGGCCAGAAGCTCGAAGCTGGCGTCTGCCCCCTCATAGGCATAGCCGTCCGCCTCGCGCTCCTTGACGATGGCAATCAGCGTGTCGAGGCGCGGATCGTCCTTGGCGACGGCGATGCCGCGCCGCTTGAGCTCGTTGATGAAGTTGGACTTGCCGCCCTGGTCGGAGACCATGACACGCCGCATGTTGCCGACGCATTCGGCAGGCACGTGCTCGTAGGTCTTGGGGTCCTTGACCAGGGCCGAGGCGTGGATGCCGGCCTTGGTGGCAAAGGCCGATGCGCCGACATAGGGCGCCTGCGCGTCCGGCGCACGGTTGAGCAACTCGTCAAAGGACCGCGACAGGCGCGTCAGCCCGGCCAGGTTTTCGCCTGAAATGCCGGTCTCGAACCGCTCCGACCAGACCGGCTTTAGCCCCAGCGTGGCGATCAGCGTGACCAGATTGGCGTTGCCGCAGCGTTCGCCGATGCCGTTCAGCGTGCCCTGCACCTGCCGCACGCCCGCATCGATGGCGGCCAGCGAATTGGCGACCGCCTGACCGGTGTCGTCATGGGCATGGATGCCAAGCCGGTCGCCGGGAACGCCGGCCTCGATGACAGCGCGGGTGATCGCACGCACTTCGCCCGGCTGGGTGCCGCCATTGGTGTCGCACAGGACGATCCAGCGCGCGCCAGCCTCAAGTGCGGCGCGGGCGCAATCCAGCGCATAGTCCGGATTGGCCTTGTAGCCGTCGAAGAAATGCTCGCAATCGACCATCGCCTCGCGCCCGGCAGAGATGGCGGCCGCGACCGAGTCGCGGATCGAGTCCAGATTTTCCTCGAGCGTGCAGCCGAGCGCCACATCGACATGATAGTCCCACGCCTTGGCAACAAAGCAGACCGCGTCCGCCGCAGCGCCCGTCAGCGCGGCAAGGCCGGGGTCGTTTGAGGCCGAGACGCCGGCGCGTTTGGTCATGCCGAAGGCGACGAAAGCGGCGTCGCTGGTTCGCTTGCGCTCGAAAAAGGCGGTGTCGGTGGGGTTGGCGCCGGGATAGCCGCCCTCGACATAGTCGATGCCGAACTCGTCCAGCAGCCGCGCGATGGTGATCTTGTCCTCGACCGAAAAATCGATGGCCGGGGTCTGCTGGCCGTCACGGAGAGTGGTGTCGAACAGAAAAATGCGATCGCGGGCGGGCATGGATGGCCTCGTTCAGAAAACCCCGGCGTAGTAGAGCACGGCGAGCGTGATCGCAACGACGGCGATACCCTTGGCGATCAGCCCGTAGAGCAGCCATTTGGGCATCTGCGTCTGCGGATTGCGCTCAGCCATGGCCGTGTCTCGGCGGCCAGACATCGGTGTCGTGATCGGGATGCTGCCGGTTTGTTGCGGCGATGTCGCGGACGCGCTGGCCGTCGAGATACTCCTCTTCTTCAGTGGTGCGGCCGTCGCGTTCGACCGCCTCCACAATCCACGGCATCCTCGATTCCACGCCATAGGTCGAAACCGGCGGCACCGATGCCGGATCGTCCAGTGAGCCGAGCGTGATCGTCATGCCGTCAAAGCCAACGGTCTCGAACAGAAGCGGCGTGCCACAGTCACGGCAGAAACCGCGCCGCACCGGTCCCGATGAGTGAAACCAGGCCGGTTCGCCCCGGGTGATTTCAAAGGCCGCCCGTTCGACGCTGGCCAACGGCACGAAATAGTTGCCGACCGCCTTCTGGCACATGCGACAATGACACAAATGCGGGTCTTTGAGCGGCAACGTGACGCGGTAGCGCACCGCGCCGCACTGGCACCCGCCGGAGAGCGATTCGCTCATCGTCTGACCTCCCATGTCGTCACGCGTTCGCCGGTGTCCGGGTCCTTGCCGTCCTTGAGCTGGATGCCCCGTTCGAGCAATTCGTCGCGGATGCGGTCGGCTTCGGCCCAGTTCTTGTCGACAATCAGGGCGAGGCGGGCATCGATGGCCGCCTGCACCGCATCGAGGTCGACGTCGCCGACCGGAGCCGCATCGGGAAGACCGAGAAACAACAGCGCATCGCGCAGCGGCGCGCCGGCCAGACCGTTCAGCGCATGGATCGCGTCGACACTGTTCAGATCGTCGCTCAGCGCATCGATCACGGCTTGCCGCGTGCCATTGCTTATGGCTTCGCCGGCCCGCCGCCACAGGCGCGCCATAAGCGCTTCCGCCTCCTCCAGCCGCCGGACCGAAAAATCGATCGGCTCGCGATAATGGGTCATCAGCATGGCAAGGCGCAGCACCTCGCCGGGCCACGCGCGCCCGCCGAACTTCTCCGTCGCCAGCAGTTCATGGACCGTGACGAAGTTGCCGAGCGATTTCGACATCTTCCTGCCCTCGACCTGCAGGAAGCCATTGTGCATCCAGACATTGGCCATGGTCGCCGTCCCATGGGCGCAGCGGCTCTGGGCGATCTCGTTTTCATGATGGGGAAAGACCAGATCGATGCCGCCGCCATGAATGTCGAACACCTCGCCCAGATGGTGGGCGCTCATAACCGAGCATTCGATGTGCCAGCCCGGGCGGCCGCGAATGTGGGTTCCGCCGAAATCGGCATCCCAGCCCGGTTCGTTCGGTCCGCTCTGCTTCCACAGCACGAAATCGGCCGCGTCGCGCTTGTGATCGGCGACGGCGACGCGCGCACCCGCCTTCTGGTCTGCGAGATCGCGGCCCGACAGGGCGCCATAATCCGGCATCGAGCCCACGTCGAACAGCACTTCCGCGCCCTCGTCGCCAGTTGCGACATAGGCATGGCCGCGCGTAATCAGGTCGTTGATCATCGCGATCATGCCGGCGACATGTTCGGTGGCGCGCGGCTCATGGGTCGGCGGCAGGCAGCCGAGCGCCAGCGCGTCGGCCTGGAACTGCGCGGCGGTCTTCTCGGTCACCGCGCGAATCGCCTCGTTCAGCGGCAGTTCAGGATAATCGCGCAGGGCACGCGCGTTGATCTTGTCCTCGACGTCGGTGATGTTGCGCACATAGGAGACGTGCTTTTCGCCATAGACGTGGCGCAGAAGCCGGAACAGCACGTCGAAGACGATGACCGGGCGCGCATTGCCGATATGGGCATAATCGTAGACCGTCGGTCCACACACATAGAGGCGGACATTGTCCGGATCGATCGGCGTGAACGGCGCCTTGGCGCGCGTCAGCGTGTTGTAGAGGCGGATCGTGCTGCCGGCGGTTTCGGCCATCTCAGATTATCCTTCCATGCGCCCTCGCGCGCGCCGCTCTTGCCATGCCGGCGACGGCGATGCCAAGCGCCCAACGGCCCCAAGCGGGCGATTTTTGCTTCCGTACGCCGCCACCCGCGTCGCGAGAGCGATGGACGCCTTGCACGCAATCCGTGGTTGCCATTGGTACAATTGAGACGCTTTTTTTGCCCTCCCCCGAAAAATCCCCTGTTCAAGATCGGCAACGAACGGCTACCATGGGCGCCTCTGCGCAAGGCGGAGCCGGGTATCTCGCGGTGGAGTTTGCGCCCCATCTTCCACTGTGCTCGGCCATTTGCTTCTCACGGACCAGGAGCGGCAAATGGCAGATGCCTGGGGCGCCTGCGCAGAGATCACGCCTTGCGGCTGGCGGTTCAGCCCCCCAGGCTGGCCAGCAGCCCGATGGCGAGCGCCGTCATGATCACCGCAATCAGCACGTCGAGCACGCGCCATGCGCCGGGCTTTGCGAACAATGGCGCCAGAAGCCGCGCGCCATAGCCGAGCGAAAAGAACCAGACGAAACTGGCCGTCATCGCGCCGCCGCCAAATGCCACGCGCGCCGCGCCCTCATACCGTCCCGACAGACTTCCCAGCAACACGACCGTGTCCAGATAGACGTGCGGGTTGAGGAAGGTGAACGCCAGGCACGTTGCAATCGCCGCCTTGAGCGGCAGCGGCTTGCCACCCGGCGCCTCGGCCAGAAGGACTGACGGCCGCAGGGCGCGGCGCAGCGCCAGCGCCGCATAGACGAGAAGGAACGCCGCGCCGCCCAGTGTCACGATGGTGATCAGGGACGGGTTGGCGGCGATCAGCGTACCGAGCCCGGCGACGCCGGCGGCGATCAAAAGCGCGTCGGACAGTGCGCAGATCAGGCACAGGATGAACACATGGCTGCGCATCAGCCCCTGACGCAGGATGAACGCGTTCTGTGCGCCAATCGCGATGATCAGCGTCGCGCCGAGCAGGAATCCGGAGAAAGCGGCGGAAAACATCGGACAGAGGCGCCAGAGAGGTCAGAACAGGCTGGGTTGGCTCTCTTCGCCGCCAGTGTCGGTTTTTGCAACCGTTTTCGCCGCGCCCGGCAGCGCGAAGGCGCGCGGTTCGACCGGCTCCTGAACGTCGGGGCCGGCATTGGCCACCTTGTTGACCTTGTCGGACACCGCGATGGCGTCGAACATCACCTGCGCGTCGGGCGCAAAAAGATCGACAATGTCGGCGGGGCCCTGACCGCGCACATCGAGCCAGCGGTCATGGTGCTCGGGCCGCAGCGCGACCGGCACACGGTGGTGGATATGGGACAGATCGTCGGGCGCGGCCATCGTCATGATCGCGCACGTGTCGATCTCGCTGCCATCCTTTCCGATCCATGTTTCATGCAAGCCCGCAAAGCCGACGGGGCCGCCGTCGCGCGGCCGCACCCAAAAGGCCTGCGACTGGCCGGACGCCTTGTCCCGTGCCCATTCGTAAAAGCCCGATGCGGGAATGATGCAGCGCCGGTGACGCATCGCCGCGCGGAACGAGGCTTTTCCCGCCGCGGTTTCCGAACGGGCATTGATCAAGAGCGGGAAGTCCTCGGGATCCTTGACCCAGGCCGGCAGCAGCCCCCAGCGCATCAGGAGCGCGTTGCGATCGGGCAGGTTCGAGCCCTCCGGACGCGTCTCCGCAGCGGTGACGACCAAAAGGGGCTGCGTTGGCGCGATGTTGTAGCGCGGGGGGAAGTCCTCGACCTCGGCCACCCTGAAATAGCGTTCAACCTCTTCGCGAGCATGGGTCAGAGCAAGGCGGCCGCACATCACCTGTCCCCGTTCATCGCGCGCCGGCCGATCATTGCGCCTGGGCGGCGCGGAACTGGTAGAGGTCGGCCGCGCGCTCGGCGCTGAAGACATCGCCTTGAGCCGACGAAAGCCGGTTGCGCTCAAGCTCGATCTCGAGCTGGATGCGCCGGCGATCTTCCTCCGCTGTCGCGGCGGACAGTTCGCGGATCAGCCTGTCGATTTCCTGCTGGGCCGAGTCGCGTTCTGAGCGGGCGTCATGAACCCGGCGGCCGACGGTGTAGGCCTCGTTGAAGGCCAGCGCCATGTCGGCCGGACAGGCATTGCGGTTGATGCCGCCCGTACGGCCCACATTGAGCCCGTTGGCCGGCGTGCAATAGGTGCGGATGCCGCGTTCCCAACCTGTCTGCCAGCTTGCCGCATCGACCGAGATGCCGTGCTTGGTGCAGGCTTCCTGATGCTGGCCGACATAGGTGACGGGAAACCCGCGCGTGCCGTCGGACTCGCCCAATTGCTGCCAGTCGACCACCTGGCACTGTTCCTCGCTGAGCGTCGCGCAGGACGACAACGCCATCATCGCCGCGCCCAAGACGCCGGCCGCCACCAAGTATCGCATTTGAAACCCCATTTGCCGCCCCGGCGGAGCCTATCGCCAAGAGCGGCAATGTGGCAAATGCCGATCGGTCGAATTGGGGAGCTTTTCACGACAATGGCCGATGCGCGCCATCCAGCGGCCGCCGTTTCGGTGGTGATCCGCGACGAGCAGTCCGGTGCATTCCTGTTGGCGCGGCGCGCCCGTCCGCCTGCCCAGGACCTTTGGGCTTTTCCCGGTGGCCGGGTCCATTGGGGGGAAACGATTCGCCAGGCGGCCATGCGCGAACTGGCCGAGGAAACGGCGCTGACGGCCGATCCCGACAGCCTGAGGGTGGCCGAAGTGGTCGACCTGATCGGCGACGAGAACCTTCGGGGCGCGCCCGAGCACCATTTCGTCCTGACCGTTTTCACCGGAACCGCAACCGGCACGCCGGTGGCCGGCGACGATGCCGCCGAACTGCGCTTCGTCACCGTCGATGAAATGGACGGGCTGGCGATGACGCGAACGACACTTGCGACAGCGAGGCGCCTTGCCGGCCTTTGACCGGCAGCCCACGTAATCGTGACCGGGTGTCATTGGCGCCGAAGGCGGCGGGGCCATAGGCTCTCGGGCATCCCGCACTTGATCGAGGTGCCGCCAATGCCCCGTATCGACCGCTTCGCCGGCCCCATCGCCGCCCTTGCCCTGCTGCTGGTGTCGGGGATGATGATGGCGAGACCCGCCCATGCCGATCCGATCCGTTGGTCTATGGAGGGCTGGAAAACCGACTTCGAAAAGAGTTCCGTCGATCTGGCGCGGATCCTGTCCGGCGGGCCGCCGCGCGACGGCATTCCGTCGATCGACAATCCGGTGTTCGAGTTCGTGCCCGGCCATGACGACCTTGCACCGCAGGAGCCCGTCGTCGGCCTGACGATCGACGGAGACGCGCGGGCCTATCCGCTGCGCATCCTGACATGGCACGAGATCGTCAACGATGTGGTCGGCGGCATGCCGGTCGCGGTCACCTATTGCCCCTTGTGCAATTCGGCGCCGGTCTTCGAACGCACGGTGGACGGACGCGTGCTCGAATTCGGCACGACGGGAAAGCTCAAGGATTCCAACCTGATCATGTATGACCGGCAGACCGAGACCTGGTGGCAGCAATTCACCGGCGAAGCGATCGTCGGCGAGATGACCGGCGCAGAACTGACCCTGGTTCCGGCACGGCTGCAATCCTGGGCCGAGTTCTCAGAGGAAAACCCGAACGGGCGCGTGCTGGTGCCCAACAATCCGAACATGCGCGATTACGGCCGCAACCCTTACCGCAGCTATGACACGTCACGCCCCTTTCTCTATGACGGTCAGTTGCCCGAGGGCATCGAGCCGATGGAACGCGTGGTCATCGTGCCGCGCGGCGACGAGGAGCCGCTGATCGTGACGATGCAAACCGTCTCTGAGGCCGGCACCTGGCAAGCCGACGGGCTGGATTTCGTATGGACCGCCGGCCGCGCATCGGCGCTGGACACGACGCGGATCGCCGAAGGCCGCGATGTGGGCACGGTTCTGGTCACGCGCGAGGGGAGCGACGTGCCTTATGATGTGACGTTTGCCTTCGTTGCCCATGCCTTTCATCCCGGTGTCACAATCGTCGGCCAGTGATGGCGGCAGAACCTGCAAGCTTGTTTGTGCCCCAATTGGATGCCAGATACCGACGCGACAGGTGAACAGGGGATTGACGATGCTGCGCGCATTGTGTGTCAGCAAACCGGCGGTCGTGGCCGGACTGGCGTGGATGATGGCGCTCGCTCCGGTTGCCGGAAATGCACAGCCGGTGGCCTATGACGAGAAACTGGGCAGGCTGGCCGAAGTTCTCGGCTCGATCCATTATCTGCGCAACCTGTGCACGGAGCCGAGCAATCGCTGGCGTGACGAGATGGAACAATTGCTGTCGGTCGAAAAGCCGGAACCGCTGCGGCGCGCCCAGCTCATCGCGGCCTTCAACAAGGGCTATCGCAGCTTCGACAGCGTCTACACGCGCTGCACCGACCAGGCGCGGCTGTCGGCCGACCGCTATGTCGAGGAAGGGCGGACGCTGGCGCTTGACCTTGCGAGCACCTATGGCGCGCAGTAGCGCGCGATCGTTAACGATTGTACGATCTTCGCAATTACAAACGGGCGGCGTGTGTTAGATAGGGACAGTGCGTACCGGCGGGCTTGTGCCGGAGAAGACGGGAATTGCATCATGGAAACAGAACAGAAGATCGATGCGCTGGACGATGCGATCGCCCTTGAAAAACGGCGTGCCGCCCGCGAGATGCAGTCCGAAATCTGGGCAGATGGCATGCTTGAGGGCATCGAGACCGATATTCTGGCGGACGCTGCCATGGCGACCGCCCTTGAAGAGATCGTCGGCGAAAATGGCGAGGATGCCGCACTGGCGGTGATCGACGACATTCGCCAGCGTCTGGTGGCCGGCGAGTTCACCCGGCTGCGCACGCTGCAATAGGAACCCCTGTACGCGGCGAAAGCCGGGAGACAATGGCTGTGCCGACCGACATCCGCTCCGAGGCAAACCGAGCCGTCCGGGCGACGGTCGCGGCACTGGCTGCGATGGCGCTTCTGGCGACCGGTCCGGCTGCGGCCAGCAATGCGCAGGATGTCATCGCACCGCCGCCCTCCGGTGTCATTCCCGTTCCTGCGCCGATGATCGGCGCCGAAGACCCCGACAACCCGCTGGCCGCGCCGCCCGCCATCCCGCGCGGCGGCGATCCGGCGCGCAACCAGGCGGGCGCCAGCGAGACCACGGTCGAATTTTCCGACGACGTATCGCTCCTGCCCGCGCCGGTCAGGCGAATGCGCGAACTTATCATGGAGGCGGCCCGGTCGGGCGATCCCGAACGGCTGCGGCCGCTGATCGGCACCGGCGCGGACACGACCCGGCTGTCGCTCGCCGAGGTCGAAGGCGATCCGGTGGACTATTTCAAGTCGATATCGGGCGATTCGGAAGGCCATGAGATGCTGGCCATCCTGCTAGAGGTCTTCGAGGCAGGCTATGCGCGGTTCGATGCGGGCGGCGAGGCCGAACTCTATGTCTGGCCCGATTTCTTCGCCAAACCGCTCGACTCGCTGACGCCCGAGGAGCGGGTAGACCTGTTCAAGCTGGTCACCGCCGGCGACTATGAGGACATGGTCGGCTTCGGCTCCTACATCTTCTTCCGCGCCGGCATCACCCCCGAGGGCCGCTGGCTGTTCTTCGTCGCCGGCGACTGATCAGGGGATCTGGGTCTGGTGATGCTGGACCAGGCTCCAGTCATCGTTTTTTCGGGCATAGGTCGACGTGCACAAGGCCCTGTAGGGCGCGGAGCCGCGGCGGCGCCCTTCGGCGCGATAGGCAAGCACGATGACGCCGCTTGCCGGGCTCGCGGTCGTCTGATCGGTCATGGCGACGAGGTCCCAGCGCGGGACATGCTCCGTCCGTTGCTGTAGCTGGGCGCCCAGCATCATGCCGACGGGTTCGGGAAATGCCATTACGCAGAGGTCGGACATGGCGGCGCTCAGGCGTTCGCGGCACCCGGTCCACAGTTGCTCTTCCATCTGCCAGATCGTCTCGCTCATCGTTCTCCCCGGTCCACCGTCGACATCGTCACAAACATGACAGTTCTAGGCGCGGCACCGGGCGGTGGCCACCAACCAAAGGATGAACCGAAAGGAGCGGTCGCCCGACCGTTTCAGACCGGAAGCGCCTCGTTGAACAGCACTTTATCGCCCTTTGACGGGGTGACGATCTCGCCCTCCCACATGACCCGTTCGCCGCGGACAATCGTGCCGACCGGCCAGCCGGTCACGTCCATGCCGTCGAACGCGGTCCAGCCCGCCTTGGTTCCCGCATCCACATGCCGGATGGTTTCGCTGCGCTTGAGATCGACGATGGTGAAGTCGGCATCATAGCCCTTGGCGATGCGCCCCTTGGTGGCGATGCCGAAGAGGCGCTGCTGGCCGTGCGCGGTCAAGTCGACGAACCGTTCCAGGCTGAGCCGGCCCTTGCTGACATGATCGAGCATGACGGGGACCAGATACTGGACGCCCGGCATGCCCGAGGGCGAGGCCGGATAGGGCTTTTGCTTTTCTTCCAGCGTGTGCGGCGCATGGTCCGAGCCGAGCACGTCGATCACGCCCTGCGCGATGCCCTTCCATATCCCGTCGCGGTGGCGCGCCTCGCGGATCGGCGGGTTCATCTGGATCAGCGTGCCGCGTTCCGCATAGTCGTCGGCGGTGAAGGTCAGATGGTTGGGCAGCGCCTCGCAGGTGGCCACATCCTTGTTCTGCGCGAGGAACTCGATCTCCTCGGCTGTCGAGATATGCAGGACATGGATGCGCGCGCGGTTGTCCCGCGCGATCCGTACGAGCCTTTTGGTGCATTTGAGCGCCGCCTCGACATCGCGCCACACCGGATGCGACGACGGATCGCCCTCGACACGTTCGCCCTCACGGTCGCGCAGCCTGTATTCGTCCTCGGAATGAAAGGCAGCCCGACGGCGCGTGTTGCGCAGGATCGCCGCAACGCCCTCATCGTCCTCGACGAGGAGATCGCCGGTCGACGAGCCCATGAACACCTTGATGCCGGCCGCCCCCGGCAACCGTTCCAGTTCGCCGACGATGCCGGCGTTCTCGTGCGTGCCGCCGACCCAGAAGGCAAAATCGCAGTGCATCCGTCCGGTGGCGCGCGCGATCTTGTCGGCCAGCGCCTCCTCTGTGACGGTCAGCGGGTTGGTGTTGGGCATCTCGAACACGGTCGTCACGCCGCCGAGCACGGCCGCGCGCGAACCGGTCTCCAAGTCCTCCTTGTGCTCGAGGCCAGGCTCGCGGAAATGCACCTGACTGTCGATCACGCCGGGCAGAACGTGCAGGCCGGTGCAGTCGATGACATCGCCGGCTGCGGCGGTATCGATCGTGCCGATGGCCGCGATGCGGCCGTCGGCGATGCCGACATCGCGCACGCCGATGCCGTCATGATTGACCACGGTTCCGCCCTTGAGAACCGTGTCGAACGTCTGTGTCATCTGCCTGTCCCCGCTGTCTTGCCGTTGCCGTGTGATCGGCTTACGTATCGGCCAATCGGTTTGCAAGGAAAGCTGACATGCCGTCTCTGGTTTTGCCCGGCCGGGCCGTGATCGCCGTGACCGGCGAGGACGCCGCGCACCTTCTGCACAATGTGCTGACCTGTGATATCGAGGCGCTTTCGCCGGGCGTGGCGCAGCCCGGCGCGCTGCTGACGCCGCAGGGCAAGGTGATGTTCGACTTCCTCGTCGCGCGTGACGATGACGGCTTCCTGATCGATATCGATGGCGCGCAGGCCGACGCTTTCCTCAAGCGCATGACGCTCTACAAGCTGCGCTCCAAGGCCGATTTTTCCGTGCGCGATGAACAGGTTGTGACCGTTTCCTGGGACGATGAATCGGGCGGTTCGCAGATTGATTCAAGCGTGCACCTGCGTGACCAACGGTTCGCGGCCACCGCCGTGACCCGCGCCATCGTTCCGTCGGGCACGGTGCTGGCGGACGCGGCATCGGAGCGGGACTGGCACCGTGTGCGCATCGACAATGGCGTCGTGGAAAGCGGCACCGACTTCGCGCTGGGCGATGTGTTCGGCCATGACATCTCGCTCGACCAGAATGGCGGGCTCGACTTCAAGAAGGGCTGCTATGTCGGCCAGGAGGTGGTGAGCCGGATGCAGCATCGCGGCACGGCGCGGCGGCGCGTGGTGATCGTATCGGGCGACGCAGCGCTGCCTGCGACCGGGGCGGAGATTACCGCCGGCGGCAAGCCGGCGGGCACGCTGGGTACCGTGGCCGGCGACCGCGCTCTGGCGATCGTCCGTCTCGACCGGATCGGGACAGCGACCGACACGGGCGCACCGGTGCTTGCCGGCGATATTGCGGTGCGCGCGGATCTGCCGCCGGGCGTCAGCTATCAGTGGCCGGCGAGCACGGCGGACACCGGCAATGCCTGACAAGGCCGGCGCTCCGCCGCGCGCCTGGCAGCGCATGCTGTCGGGCCGGCGGCTCGATCTGCTCGACCCCTCGCCGCTCGACATCGAGATCAGCGACATCGCGCACGGGCTCGCGCGCGTGGCGCGCTGGAACGGGCAGACCCGCGGCGATCATGCCTTTTCGGTTGCGCAGCATTGCCTGGCAGTCGAGCAGATCGTGCGCCGGCTGAAACCGGATGCGGACCGGACGCTGCTCTTGATGGCGCTGCTCCACGATGCGCCCGAATATGTCATCGGAGACATGATCTCGCCGTTCAAGCACGTGATGGGCGGCGACTACAAGGCGGTCGAAGGCCGGCTGCACATGGCGATCCATCTGCGCTTTTCCCTGCCAGCCGAAACACCTTCCGCCGCCAGGAAACTGATCAAGCGCGCCGACATGATCGCCGCCTTTCACGAGGCGACGCGGCTCGCCGGTTTCACAATTGCCGAGGCGGGCACCTATTTCGGCCGGCCGCGCACGGTGACTGCCGACGGTTTGCCGCTGACGCCGCAGCCCTCGGCCACCGTCGAGGCCGCCTTTCTGGCGCGGTTCGCCGAACTGGAACAGCCGCCAGCTCGACCCGGCGAAAAGGGCTGAGCGATGCCCTATCTCGCCGTCTGTTCGCTCGCCCGAATTGCCGATACGGCACGCCGTCACGCGCCGAGCCACATGCTGACGGTGATCAGCGGCGATCCGGACGTACAGCGCCCGGAATCGGTGGAGCCTGACCATCATCTGCGCCTTGCCATGAACGACGTGTTCCGGGATGTGCCCGGCCTCGTTACGCCCGCCGAGGACCATGTCCGGGCGATCATCGACTTCGGCCGCAATTGGGACCGGACCGCACCGATGTTGATTCACTGCTTTGCGGGCGTGTCGCGATCGACGGCCAGCGCCTACATGATCGCGCTGGCGCTCAATCCCGATCTCGATGCGATGATGGCAGCGCGGCTGTTGCGGCTGCGTTCATCGACGGCGACGCCGAACCCGAAACTTGTCGCCATTGCCGACAATGTTCTGGGGCGCGGCGGCGCGATGGTCGACGCAATCCGGTCCATCGGACGCGGCGCGGATTGTTTCGAGGGCGCACCGTTCGTCTTCCCCGTGTCGGACGATCACGCCGACCAGTTCTGAAATTTCAGCGCGTAGGCGTTTTCAAGGCCCGGGCGGACATTGCAGCGGTCGACATCGCCCCTGGCCCACTTGCAGACCTTGGGGTCCATCACCTTGCGCCAGAGCGGCGGAATGGCGGCCAGGACGAACGAACCGGGATAGCCGCTGGGCAGATGCGGCAGATCGTCGAAATTGCGCAGCGCCTGATAGGGCCTGAGCGGATTGGCGTGATGGTCCGAATGGCGCTGCAGATGGAACAGCATCAGGTTGGAGACGATGTGGTTGGTGTTCCACGAATGGCGCGGTTCGCACGGCCCGTAGCGCCCGTTCGGCTTGCGGTCGCGCTTGAGGCCGTAATGCTCGACATAGTTGGCCATCGACAGGTGGAACCATGCCACCGCATGGCTGATCGCGATGAAGGGCAGGACGATCCAGCCGAGAAACGCGACGAGCAGCGCGGCGACCGCAAGCGCGATGGCGTAGCCCTGCAGGAGATCGTTGCGCCAGTGCCAGAAGGGCAGGCCCTTCTTTTCGAGCCGCTTGCGCTCCAGCGCCCAGCCTTCGGCGACGACGCTGGGGATCTCGCGCGCGGCGAACGCATAAAGGCTTTCGCCGAGCCGGCCCGACGCGCGGTCCTCGGGCGTTGCCACCTGCACGTGATGGCCGCGATTGTGCTCGAGGCAGAAATGGGCGTAGCCGCTCAGCGCGCACATGATCTTGGCGCCCCACTGGTCGAGACGGTTCGGCTTGTGGCCGAGTTCATGGGCGACCGTCAGCCCCGTGCCCGACGATGCACCCGCACCGACGGCGAGCAACAGCCACGCCCAGACCGGCACAGGCTGGGTGGATACGACGATTGCCGGTACGAGAAAGCTGGCCCAGAAGACCGGCACCGACAAAAACAGCAGCGCCCGGTAATATTGGTCCTCGGACAGCGCGCCGACGACCGCTTCGGGCGGATTGTTGGGGTCGCTTCCGACCACCATGTCGATCAGCGGCGTTGCGACGTAATAGACGAGCACGGGAAGCAGCGCCCAGACCGGATTGCCGGTAGCCCAGAGCGCCAGCGCGCCGATCGCCGGGACTGACGGTGTCAGGACCGAGATGATCCAGAGCCATCGCTTCCGGTCGACATAGCGGATTTCCCCGCCATCATCGGTGGTTGCCACGAAGATCATGCAAACGCATCCCGTTGGTTGACGTTTACGTCAACTGTGCCCGAGAACCGGGGGCGAGTCAAAAGGGGCCTGCCGTCGTTCAATCCCGGTCCAGAACGATGTCGAGGCCCAGATCGAGCGTTGGCGCGGCCATGGTGATCTTCGACGTCGAGATGAAGTCGACGCCGGTCTCGGCAATGGCCGCCACCGTATCCAGATCGACATTGCCAGAGGCTTCCAGCTTGACCTTGCCACCATTGTGGGAGCGGTTGATCGCCACGGCCTGACGCAGCAGATCGGGCGTCATATTGTCGAGCAGCACGATGTCGGGGGCCGCCGGCAGCGCCGCGCGCAACTGGTCGAGCGTGTCGACCTCGATCTCGACCATGACGGTGTGGCCGACATGGGCGCGCGCATTGCGCACGGCCTCGGCCACCCCGCCCGAGACGGCGATATGGTTGTCCTTGATCAGCACCGCGTCATCGAGACCGAACCGGTGGTTGCTGCCGCCACCGCAGCGCACGGCATACTTGGCCAATGTGCGGTGGCCGGGCACGGTCTTGCGCGTGTCGCACACCCTGGCGTGGGTGTGGGCGATGGCGGCGGCAAAACGCGCGGTGTGCGTTGCAATGCCCGACAGCATCATCAGATAGTTGAGCGCGACCCGCTCCGCCGACAGGATCGCGCGGGCATTGCCGCTGATGGCGGCGACAATGGTGCCCGGCTCGACCGTGTCGCCATCGGCAACATGCGCGACGAACCGAAGACCGCCTCCGATGGCCGCAAAAGCCGCTTCGGCCAGCGGCAGCCCGGCAATCGTCCCGTGCTCGCGGCTGGCGATGACGGCCCGCGCGGTCATGTCCGGCGCGATCGTCGCATCGGTCGTGATATCGCCGGCCCGGCCGAGGTCTTCGAGGAGCGCCGCGCGCACGGCGTCCTCGACCATCAGGGCGGGCAGGCTGGGGGGATATGATTGTATGTCGGGCATGGCGGTCTCCGGCGGCGGCGCCACGAAGACCCGGCGTCATGGAAATGTCAACGTGCCATGCCAAACAGGCCGCATCCGCCTGCATTCCCCAACCGCCCAAGAGGTTTCCATGGCCGCCCTTTCCGCCACCGTGTCCCGCCGTCTCGTGCTGCGCGCGGGTGCCGCCATCGCCGCCGCTGCCGCCGCACCGCGCGTCGCATTGGCGCAGAACGAGCCTGACGTGACCGCGATCATCCTGTCGGACCTGCACTCGCCCTATAAACGCCTGCCGCAACTGGTGGCGGCCGTGCGCAACCGCGCCGCCGAAGCGGGCGGCAAGGTGATCATCGTCATCAATGGCGACATGTTCGAACGCGGCAATGTGGTGGCGCTGCGCAGCCGCGTCGCGCCGGACCTGCTGGCGCTCGACAAGCTCAGCCAGATCGCGCCGGTCTTCTTCAACATCGGCAATCACGAGACGGCCGTTCTCGAAGACATGGCCATCTTCACGCGCGAGGCAACGGCGCGCGGCGTGCATGTGATGAGCAACATTATCGACGCGCGCACCGGCGAACTGCTGGCGCCGGCGGCCCTTTCGATCGGCGTGCGCGACAAGCGCGTGGCGCTCGCGGGGCTTGCGACCGACAACATCTTCACCTACCGGACGCCGATCCGCCCGACGCTGACCATCCCGCAACCGGTCGCTTGGGCGGAAAGCCTGATGGGCGGGCTGACGCGCGAAGCCGATGCGGCGATCGTTCTCAGCCATGCCGGCGTCGCCGCCGACAAGGCGATGCTCGCCTCCCTTCCCGAGCGCACGCTGCTGATCGGCGGGCACGATCATCTGGATTTCACCCATGCGGAGCCGGGCCTTGCCTATGTGCATCCGGGCTCGTGGGGCAACGGGTTCACCATCGCCTCCATGACCTTCAATGCCCAAGGCGGCGCGGACACGACCTTCGAAAGCGTTGCGGTTGCCGCCGATGACGATCCGGACAGCGACATCGGCAATGCGGTGGTCACCGCCATGAACGAACATCTGACCGACGAGGACCGCGCCATCGTGGGCTCCGTCTCCGAAACGCTCGACCTGCCCAATGCCATCCTGTTCGCGACCGAGGCGGTACGCGCGGCGACCGGCGCGGACATTGCCTTTCTCGGCCACACCACGTTCGGCACGGGGCTCGAGGCAGGCGAGATCAGCCGCTACGATTTCAACGCCTATGTCCGGTTCGACGGCGATCTTCGCACCGTGAACATCGGCGGCGAACGGCTGGCGGCGATCATGGAACGGGCCAACCAGCACACGGCGACCGCGCTCGACCAGCGCACGGGCGATTTCGTCCACGCCGCCGAACTCGATATCGACCCGGCCGCCACCTACACCGTCGCCGTCAATGGCTGGACCGCGATCAACCAGACCGCCTATCTGGGCACGGACGATCTGGAATTCGCCGAAGTGCCGGACCTGCGGCTCAAACAGGTCGTCGCCGACGCTCTGGCGGCCAATGGTGGGTGACCTTTTCACCTCATCCTGAGGTGTGAGGCAATCATCGCCCTCGCCCTTCGAGGCTCGCTACGCTCGCACCTCAGGATGAGGGCGATGATTGCCGAGCCTCGAAGGGCACGGCGAAAAGGTCAACTCTTTAGAAAATCCTCCACCGCCGACTCGGCCTGATCGAGCGTCAGCAGCGTGCGGCGGGCCCAGTTCGGGTCCTGGTCCGGGAAATCGGTGCGGAAATGCCCGCCCCGGCTCTCGGTCCGGTTGAGCGCCGATATGGCGATCAGTTTGGCGGTCGTCAGCACGTTGGCGAACCGCGTGTCGTCCTCGGTCTCGTCTTCCAGCGCCACGATGGCGCGCAGCGCCTGGCGCATGCCGGTCGCATCGCGCAAAACGCCCAGATGGGCGCTCATGATGGCGCGCAGCCTTGTCATGCCCGCATGATCGCCTTCGGTGATCGCATCAGGCGCATCGACGGACCTGTCAGCCCAGTCATCTGGTGCCGGATCGCCGCCGTCGGCCTTCAAGGCATCGGCGACGCGCGCGGCGAACACCACCGCCTCCAGAAGCGAATTGGAGGCCAGCCTGTTGGCGCCATGGGCGCCGGTCGAGCTGCACTCGCCGCACGCCCAAAAGCCGGGCAGCGACGTGCGGCCGTCCTCGTCGGTCCAGATGCCGCCCATGAAATAGTGTGCTGCCGGCGTCACCGGGATCAGGTCGGTCGCCGGATCGATGCCCGCGTCGGCGCAATAACCGTGAACGGTCGGGAACTCGCCGGCAAAGTCGTGGATCGCCGTGCGGCAATCGAGAAACGCGCCGCGGCCCGCCTGCACTTCGGCGAAGATGCCGCGCGCCACCTCGTCGCGCGGCGCCAGCTCGGCGTCCGGGTGCAGCGGCACCATGAAACGTTCGCCCGCGCCGTTGACCAGCGTCGCGCCATGGCCGCGCAGCGCCTCGGTCGCCAGCGGTGCGGGGTCCTTGTCGACATCGATTGCGGTGGGGTGGAACTGCACGAACTCCATGTCGGCCATGCGGGCGCCGGCGCGCGCGGCCATGCCGATGCCGCCGCCGCGCGCCTCTGTCGGGTTGGTCGTCACCGCGTAGAGATGGCCAACGCCGCCGGTCGCCATGATGACATCGGATGCGCGGAGGGTTTCGCGTTCGCCCTGCCCCGCCTCGCCGCGCGCGATCACGCCGGTGACGCGGCCAGCATCGGTGACCAGTTCTTCGGCCACATAGCCTTCGAGAACGCGCACATGGGCCGCCTTGCGGATCGCCTCGACCAGCGCCTGCATGATGGCGCGGCCGGCCATGTCGCCCTTGACGCGCACGATGCGCGAATGGCTGTGCGCCGCTTCGCGGCTGACGGCGAGCTGGCCTTCCAGATCGCGGTCGAACGGCACGCCGAATTCCAGAAGATCGTGCACGCGGTCCGACGCTTCCGCCGCCATGCCGGCGATGATCGCCTCGTCAACGATGCCGTCGCCGGCGGCGATGGTATCGTTGACATGGCTTTCGATCGTGTCGCCCGGCGAGACGGCGGCGGCAATGCCCGCCTGCGCCCAGGCCGACGATGCGCCGCGGCCGATCGGCGCGGCGGCAAGGATGGTGACCGGACGCGGCGCCAGTTTCAGCGCGCAGAACAGCCCGGCCAGACCGCCGCCGATGATGAGGATGGGGGCGGTCATTGAGGACCTCCGCCGGGCGTTTGGCTGGAATACCTCCCTCTGTCCCTTCGGGACATCTCCCCCTCAAGGGGCAGGGAGATGACCATCAAGAACGGCGCCGACCCGGTCCCAATCGGACCAGATTTTGGCATTCCTCCATGAGACAGGAACCAATGAGCGATCATGCGTCTCCCTCCCCCTTGAGGGGTGGGTGGACCGGCGCGCCAGCGCTGGGACGGGTGACATATGGGGATCGAGTCAATCTGAAGTATCACTCTTCAACAGCGACAAGACATCGAGCCCATACTTGGACTTCCCATAGGACATAGGATTCTGTCCTAAACGCGCCTCTGAAATCGGGCACAATAGTGCTCTCGCGCTCAAAAGGGCTTGCGCGCTTTCAACGCGTGTCCGATCGCTTGCCGACAACTCATCGATCGCTTGTGTCACGCCATATGCGGAAACGGATCCGTCCCTGCCACTTGAACTGCCCACTTGCTGCTCAGCCAAGAGCTCATACGTGCGTCGAAAAACCAACAGCTCGAATTTGCTTAAGCCTGACAGCAGCGCCGAGAGTCTTGCCACGACGATAGGTTCGGCATCCTCTTCACCCAAGTCGCTTGCAATCTGGCCGGCGAGGATCGCCAGGATATGCTCCAATTCCCCTTGCCTAACCTGCTCGAAGAAGCGGTACGATGCGGGAACGAAGTAGGCGAGTTGCGGATCAGATAGTGCCGAGATTCCCTGTCTGCTGATTCGCTCGACTAGTATTCGCTGCCCCTTCTTAAACTGCCGTTCCAAATGCTGCCGCCAGAGCTCATTCAAGCTGCTGCCCATAGGCATAAGATCAGCGATCATAGCGCCTAGGATTGCGTTTACGGAACGAGCATTTTCGGTGGGTTCCGGCAGCTTCTCGTTCATCAGACCACAACCGTCCAATCCTCCCACGCTTCCCTGAAGGGAGAGGGAGACGGCACTCAATTCTTCAAGTTCACCATGCGCTCCACCGCCCGCCTCGCCCGAGCGGCGATGGCGGGATCGACCGTCACCTCCTCCTTCATCTCGCACAGAGCATCGAGGATCTTGGGCAGCGTGATGCGCTTCATGTGCGGGCACAGATTGCACGGCTTGACGAATTCGACCTCGGGAACCTCGGACTGGATGTTGGACGCCATCGAGCATTCGGTGACCAGCAGCACCTTGGGCGGGCGCTGGTCGCGCACATAGTTGATCATGCCGGCGGTCGAGCCGGTATAGTCGGCCATCTCGACGACATCGACCGGGCATTCGGGATGGGCGATGATCTCGATCTCCGGATCGGCATCCTTATAGGCCTGCAGTTCCTCGGCGGTGAACCGCTCATGGACCTCGCAATGGCCCTTCCAGGTCAGGATCTTCACATCGGTCTGGGCGGCGACATTCTGGGCGAGATATTCGTCGGGAATACACAGAACCGTATCGACGCCGAAACTCTCGACCACCTGCACGGCGTTGGACGAGGTGCAGCAAATGTCCGTCTCGGCCTTCACCTCGGCGGACGTGTTCACATAGGTGACGACCGGAACGCCCGGATAGCGTTCGCGCAGCAAACGCACATCGGCGCCGGTGATCGATTCCGACAGGGAGCAGCCGGCCTTCATGTCCGGGATCAGCACCGTCTTGTCCGGGTTCAGCAGCTTGGACGTCTCGGCCATGAAGTGGACGCCGCACTGGACGATGATCTCGGCATCGACCTGGGTGGCTTCCTTGGCGAGTTGCAGGCTGTCCCCGACAATGTCGGCGACGCAATGGAAGATTTCCGGCGTCTGGTAATTGTGGGCCAAGATCGCCGCGTTGCGCTCTTTCTTCAGCCGGTTGATCGCCGCCACATAGGGCGCATAGACCGGCCATTCGATCTTCGGAATGTGATGGGCGACACGCTCGTAAAGATGCGCCGTCTCGCGCTCGATTTCGGCGTTCCATTCAAGCGGCGGGCGGGCGATGACGCCGAAACGCTCGGCGGCGCCGTTTCCCGAATGTGCCGGCTTGGGGGTTTCGGCCTCCGCTCGCATGGGAGCCTCCCGATAAGAAAAGACATGCCCTTCATGTGGGCGCCGCGCGGTTCTAGGACAACATGCACCGTCAACGCAATTGGACATCCGGAACGGGCGGTTGACATTCATCAAAATATCATGAATTTTCGATATATGGACAAGCATCGATCGATCGAGGCGCTCGCGGCCCTGGCTCATGAAACCCGGCTCGACGTCTTCCGCCTGCTCGTCAAGCAGGGCGCGGACGGTATGGCCGCCGGCGACATCGGCGACCGTCTGGGCGTCCGGCAGAACACGATGAGCGCCAATCTGGCCGTTCTGAGCCGCGCGGGGCTGGTGCGATCGAAGCGCGACGGCCGCTCGGTCACCTATTTTGCCGACTTTGACGGCATGCGCGGCCTTCTGGGGTTCCTGATGGAGGATTGTTGCGGCGGCAACCCGCAGCTGTGCCAACCCCTGCTCGATGAAATCGCTTGTGCCTGCTGAGGACACGCCATGACCGACAAGACCTTCAATGTCCTGTTCCTGTGCACCGGCAACTCCGCCCGGTCGATCATCGCGAGGCCATCATGAACCGGGTCGGCCAAGGCCGGTTCAAGGGCTTTTCGGCCGGCTCCCAACCCAAGGGCGAGGTTCACCCCTACACGCTCGATCTCCTCAAGACGCTGAATTACAACACCGATTTCGCGCGCTCGAAGAACTGGGAAGAGTTCGCCGAGCCAGGCGCGCCGCAGATGGATTTCGTCTTCACCGTGTGTGATTCGGCGGCCGCGGAGACCTGCCCGGTCTGGCCCGGCCAGCCGATGAGCGCCCATTGGGGCGTGCCGGACCCGGCGGCTGCCGAAGGTACCGACGCCGAAAGGCATTTTGCCTTCTCCGACACTTATCGGATGCTGGAAGGCCGTATCTCGGTCTTCACCAGCCTGCCGATCGCCGGCCTCGACCGGCTGGCGCTGCAGAAGCGATTGGACGATATCGGCAAGGCCTGACGAAAGCCCATCATGACCAAAGACCATGGCGCCCCCTGGCGCGACGATCCTTCCATGCCGAATCTCGACGACGGCGAACTCGGCGAGATCGACTTTCAGGCGATCCACAACCGCGCGCCGTCGCTGCACAGGCCGCGTGTGCTGATGTTGTACGGATCGCTGCGTGAGCGGTCATTTTCGCGCTTTTTGACCTATGAAGCGGCCCGGATTCTGGACCGGTTGGGCGCCGAGGTGCGCGTGTTTGACCCGTCCGGCCTGCCGCTGGTCGACGATGTTTCCGCCGATCACCCCAAGGTCGAGGAGTTGCGGCAACTGTCGCTGTGGTCGGAGGCGCACGTGTGGTGCTCGCCCGAGCGGCACGGCGCGATGAGCGGCGTTATGAAGACGCAGATCGACTGGCTGCCGCTGTCGCCGATCGGCGGCATCAGGCCGACGCAGGGTCGCACACTGGCCGTCATGCAGGTCTGCGGCGGATCGCAGAGCTTCAACGCGGTCAACCAGATGCGGATCCTGGGCCGCTGGATGCGGATGATCACGATCCCCAACCAGTCCTCGGTCGCAAAAGCCTGGCAGGAATTCGACGACGACGGGCGCATGAAGCCGTCAGCCTTCTACAATCGTGTCGTCGACGTGATGGAGGAGTTGGTGAAGTTCACGCTTCTGACGCGCGACCGCTCCGCCTATCTGACCGATCGCTATTCGGAGCGCGTCGAAAGCGTCGAGCAGGTGCACAAGCGCGTCAGCCTGCCGAAGATCTGACGTCTTGGCGGCGCAGCTTCACTGCCGGTCGCCGCGCACCGAGATGACGACCGCGCCGGCGACGATCAGCGTGGCGCCGATCACGGTTGCAGTGGCCAGACCCTGGCCGAACAGGGCGAAGTCATAAGCCGCCGCGAACACCAGCGTGAGGTAGAACAGCGGGACGGCGAAGCTGGCATCGGTCCGGCGGAGCGCCTGGATGAAGAGCGCCTGGGCGCTGACCATCGCGATGCCCAGCATGGCGAGGAGCAGCCATTGCTGCGCAGAGACGCCGGTCCAGACCGCCGCCGCAGCCGTGCCGGCGATCATCGTGCCGATCAGATTGTTGATGATCAGGATGCGCAGCGGCGGTTCGGTGTCGCTGAGCCGCTTGATGAAGACCGCTTCGGCGCCCATCAGCAAGGCCGCGCCAAGCGCCAGAAGGGCCGCCAAGTGAAAGGCGTCCGTGCCGGGCCTGAGCAGCACGATCGCGCCGCACACGGAAATCGCCGCCGCCGTCCAGCGCCAGCGGCCGATCCGCTCGCCAAGAAAGGCGATGGCCAGGCCCATTGTGACGAGCGGGCTGAGAAAGCTGATCGCGGTGGCGTCGGCAAGCGGGATGCGCGCGGCGGCAGCGAACATCAGCGTCACGCCTGCCCAGCCGCAAACCGACCTGCCGACATGGAGCGACCATCGCGCGCCGGCGAAATCCGGCCGGAGCCAGAGCGCGAAAAACGACAGCGTGATCAGCGCGAAGGCGAATCGGCCGGCGCTGATCTGCAGCGGGTGCAACGCTTCGCCGCCGGCCCCCAATCCGAGCGCCTTGGCGATCAGCGTGGTGGCGGCAATCAGGGCACTTGCTGCGACCATGGCACCCAGCGCGACCATCCGGCCGCGGCGCGGGTCGGTGTTTGCGCGAGCGGAAGCGGGCGGCGGCTCCGCCCGGTCTGTACTGGCCGGGTTACCCATGTCAGCGTTCGGCGAACGCCAGACGCAGGCCGAGGGCGGCAAAGGCGGCGGCAAACGAGCGCTTCATCCAGCGCATGACGGCCGGACGGTTCACCACCTGATCGCGTGCCAGCGCCGCGAACGCGCCATAGACGACAAAGACGATAAAGGTCAGCGCCATGAAGACGAGCGCCAAGCCGAGCATCAGAAGCGTCGGATGGGTCGCCGTCGCCGGCACGAATTGCGGCAGGAAGGCGAGAAAGAACAGCGACAGCTTCGGATTGAGCACGTTCAGCGCGATGCCGCTGGTGACGATCTTGCGCGGCGCCAGGCGCCGGCGCTCTTCGCCGACGTCCAGCGCGCCGCCCGAACGCAGGATCGTCCACGCCATGTAGAACAGGTAGATCACGCCGAGATATTTTATCGCCTGAAACGCCAGCGCGCTGGCGTGCAGGATGGCCGCGAGACCGACGATCGACGCCATGATGTGCGGCACGATGCCGAGCGTGCATCCGATGGCGGCGAAGACGGAGGCGCGGGCGCCCTGCCCCAGCCCGATGGCGAGCGTATAGAGAACGCCGGTTCCGGGCAGCAAGACGACGATGATCGAGGTGATGAGAAATTCGGCGGTCATGGCGGCACACTATGTCGGTTCGGCCGGCATCGCCAGCCTTTCGGTTCAGCAGGACTTCACTGACGCGACAGAAAAATTGGTTTGGATTGCAATCTGGCCGAGCGTACTGTTCGAGCCGTTTCGGGAGCTCGATCCATGTCAGCACACGCCACGACCGACACACGCCCGGATTATCCCTGGCTGATCATCGCGAGCGGCTGTCTGATCGCCGCGCTGACGTTCGGCCCGCGTTCGGCGATGGGCTTCTTCCAGATCCCGATGCTGGCCGATACGGGCTGGACGCGCACCGATTTTGGCCTTGCCATGGCGATCCAGAACCTGATGTGGGGGCTCGGCCAGCCCTTCTTCGGGGTCATCGCCGACCGGTTCGGCACATGGCGCGTGCTCGCCCTCTCCGGCCTGATGTACGCGGCCGGCCTGTTCCTGATGGCAACACCCGATTCGCTGTGGTTCCTGCACATGGGCGGCGGCGTGCTGGCCGGCATGGGCATCGCGGCCGGCTCGTTCGGCATCGTTCTGGCAGCCTTTGCCCGCAACGTGACCGCCGAGCAGCGCTCTTTCGCCTTCGGCATGGGCACAGCGGCCGGTTCAGCCGGCATGTTCCTGTTCGCGCCGATCAGCCAGACGCTGATCGATGCGTTCGGCTGGCAGGATTCGCTGCTCATCATGTCAGCACTGATGCTGCTCGTTCCGGTGCTCGCCATTCCGCTGCGCGGCAATTCCGCTTCGGGCCGGACAAGCCAAGCCGACATCGACCAGTCGATCGGCGCGGCGCTGCGCGAGGCGTTCGGCCATTCGAGCTATCTGCTTCTGACCGCCGGCTTCTTCGTCTGCGGCTTTCAGGTCGCTTTCATCACCGCGCATTTCCCCGCCTATATCGCCGATATCGGCATCGATGCGCGCTATGCGGTGATCGGCATCGCCGCCATCGGCTTTTTCAACATCATCGGTTCGCTCGCATCGGGCATCATCGGCCAGAAATACTCCAAGCCGATCTTTCTGGCGCTGATCTATATCGGCCGGTCGATCGCCGTGACCGCATTCCTGCTGTTGCCGCAAACGGGCACGTCGGTGGTCGTCTTCTCGGTGGTCATGGGCCTTTTGTGGCTGTCGACCGTGCCGCCGACCAACGCGCTGGTAGCGATCATGTTCGGCACGAGATATCTCGGCATGCTCGGCGGCATCGTCTTCCTGTCGCACCAGGTCGGCTCGTTCCTGGGCATCTGGATGGGCGGCTACCTGTTCGAGCGGTTCGGCTCCTACGACCCGGTCTGGTGGCTGGGCGTCGCGCTCGGCCTGTTCGCGGCCATCGTCCACTGGCCGATCAAGGAAAGTGCGGTGGATCGCCCGCTGGCCCAACCCGCCGAGTGATCAGGCCGCTTCAGTCAGTGCCTTGCGTGCGGCACGAATGAACCCCGTGCGGCTTTCCGGCGGCGCGATGCCGCGCGCGGCCCAGATGTCGCGGTCCAGAAAATAGCCGGTCATGCGGAACGCATCGTCCAGATCCCCGGGCGGGCATTGGCGCCCTTCCCGCGCGGTCAGGAACGATGGCAGCGGCAGCATCTTCTCCGCCCATGGCGCGCCGGTCTGCCGGTTTACCGCCTGGCCGCTTTTCGGCGAGACATAGGCCAGATCGTGGGTCGCGCCCGATCCGGCGCAACGGTCGAGCGTCAGCCCGAAGCCGAGTTCCTCGAGCAGCCGCAGTTCGAACCGCACCATCAGCGGGCCGGCGAGCGCAGGTTCGGTCAGATGGTCGGCGAGAACGCAGGTCGCCTCATAGAGCCCGCCATGGGGATCGCGTTCGGGCAGCAGCCGCAAATGGGCGCCCAGAAGCTGGATGCCGGCAATCGCGCAGGCGCTTTCCATCAGGCGTGCGGCGTGCAGCGCGACGGGCTCGATCGCGAAGGTNCTTGCGCGAGCGCCCGCCCCGGACAAGGCCGAGATGGCGGCCGTGGTCGCGCGTCATCAGTTCGACGATCAGGCTGGTCTCGCCATGCCTGCGCGTACCGATGATGATGCCCTCGTCGCGCCATTCCATGGGCCGACAATGCGTCGTTAGTCGTGAAAGTCCAGTCCCATCTCGCGATAGCGTTCGGGATCGTCGCCCCAGCGCTCGCGCACCTTGACGAACAGGAACAAATGCACCGGCTGGCCGATCAGCTCGGCGATTTCCTTTCGCGCGGCCATCGAGATCGCCTTGATGGTCTCGCCGCCCTTTCCCAGCACGATCTTCTTCTGGCTGTCGCGCTCGACATAGACGACCTGCTCGATGCGAACCGACCCGTCCTTGCGGTCTTCCCATTTCTCGGTCTCGACGGTCGATGCGTAGGGCAGTTCCTGATGCAGCCGCTCATAGAGCTTTTCACGGGTGATCTCGGCGGCGAGCATGCGCATCGGCAGGTCCGAAAGCTGGTCCTCGGGGTAGAGCCAGGGTCCTTCCGGCATCGCTTCGGCCAGTGCGGCGAGCAGGTCGGCGCAGCCCGAACCGTTCAGCGCGGAGATCATGAAGGTCTGGTCGAAGCCGGCACGCTCGTTGAGCGTTTCCGTCAGTTCCAGCAGCTTGGGCGGATCGATCGTGTCGACCTTGTTGAGGATCAGCCATTTGGGCGTCTTCACATCGGGCAACGTTGCAAGAATCGCCTCTTCGTCCTCGCGGATGCCCTTGCGCGCATCGATCAGGACGAGCGCCAGATCGGCATCGTGCGCGCCGGACCAGGCCGCGCGGACCATAGCGCGGTCGAGTCGGCGTTTGGGCGCGAAGATGCCGGGCGTATCGACGAAGACGATCTGGCTTGCGCCCTCGATCGCAACGCCGCGTACCGGCGCGCGCGTCGTCTGCACCTTGCGCGACACGATCGACACCTTGGCGCCGACAAGCCGGTTGACGAGCGTCGATTTGCCGGCATTGGGCGCGCCGATCAGGGCGACGAAACCGGCGCTTGTGTCCTTCGGCATGCCGGTGATCTGATCTTGCTCGCTCATGACGCCTGCCCCCCGTTCTCGGCCGGCCAGATCCCCTCGCGGACGAGCATGGCGGTCGCCGCACTTTGTTCGGCCTGGCGCTTGGAAGGGCCACTCGCGCGTTCCGGCGGCAGGGTGGCGACGCGAACCTCGACACTGAACGACGGCGCGTGGTCGGGGCCAGTCCGTTCGAGAACGCGGTATTGCGGGGTTTCGGCAAACGCCTTGTGGGCCCATTCCTGCAGTTCGGTCTTGGCATCGCGCCTGGCCGCCATGACATGGCGCGCGCGCTGCGCCCAGCAGCGCTGCACGAAAGCACGCGCCGCATCGAGCCCGCCATCGAGGTAGATGGTGGCGATCAGCGATTCGACGACGTCGGCGCGGACGCTTTTGAGCCGCGCCGAACCCACATTGCCCATGTCGGCTCCGGTGCGGATCAGCGGTGTCAGGGCCAGTTCGTCGGCGACCGAGGCGAGCGTATCGGCATTGACCAGCGCGTTCAGACGCACCGACAGTTCGCCCTCGTCGGCGTCGTCGAACTCGCCAAACAGCATTTCGGCGACGCAAAGGCCGAGCACGCGGTCGCCAAGGAATTCGAGCCGCTCATAGTCGCGGCCGGTGCGCCCGCGGGCACTCGAATGGGTCAGCGCCCGGTCAAGACGCTCCAGATCGGCAAAATCATGACCGGTCACCGTCCGCAGATGCGCCAGCGCCTCGGCCGAAACCGGCGCTGCAGACGCGCGCATCGCCCCGCTCATCGCGCCGCCGATGCGAAGAAGCGGTCGAGCCGCAATTCCGCCGGCCAGCGCCAGACTTCCAGCGGCGAGGCGCCGCCGGCGATCGAGAAGAAGATGATGTTGGCCCGGCCGACGAGGTTTTCCGCCGGCACGAAACCGACATTGAAACGGCTGTCGGCGGAGTTGTCTCGGTTGTCGCCCAGCACGAAATAGTGTCCCTCGGGAACGACGAATTCGCGCGTATCGTCGCCGACCGTGCCCTCGGTGACGTCAAGCGTGCGGTAGCTGACGCCGTTTGGCAGCGTCTCGCGATAGACCCGCACCGGCCGCTGCTGTTCGGTGATGTCGACATCGTCGATGGTGCCGATCGCCTCGCGCTCGACGGGCTCGCCATTGAGGAACAGTGCGCCGTCGCGCATCTGCACCGTGTCGCCCGGCAGGCCGATCACCCGCTTGATATAGTCGAGGCGCGGATTGGAGGGCAGCTTGAAGACCGCGACATCGCCACGCTCGGGTTCGCCTTCCCAAATGCGGCCCTCGAACAGATCCGGTCCAAACGGCAGCGAATAGCGCGAATAGCCATAGGCGAACTTGGAGACGAACAGATAATCGCCCTCCAACAGGGTCGGGCGCATCGATCCGGAGGGGATGGAAAAGGGCTGGAACAGGATCGTGCGGATGATCAGGGCGAGGATCAGCGCCTGCACGATCACCGAAACCACCTCGCCGATGCCGCCGGATTTCTTCTCGGTCTTTTCTGCCACGGTCATGGTCCTGCTCTTGATGATCGGTGTGCGCCGGACGGCGACAAACGGATTTTGCGGGTCTTAGCGTTTCGCGCGCGGCGCGGCAATCACGATGGCACTCCGCCCGGCAGCCGCACGGCCTCGATGACGACGAATGCCTGCGCCAGCGGATAATCGTCGGTTATCGTCAGATGTATGGCTGCTTCATGGCCTTGGGGCAGCAGCATTCGGAGCTGCGCATGCGCGCCGTTGGTCAGCTGCATCGTCGGCTTGCCGCTGGGCAGGTTCACCACGCCCATGTCCCGCCAGTAGACGCCGCGCGCAATACCGGTGCCGAGCGCCTTGGCGCAGGCTTCCTTGGCGGCGAAGCGCTTGGCATAGGAGGCGGCCCGCATTCGCCGGCGCTCCGATCGCTGGCGCTCGATATCGGTGAAGACGCGGGCAATGAAGCGCTCGCCATGGCGCTCGAGCGTCTTTTCGACGCGACGAATGTCGATCAGATCGCTGCCAAGCCCGATGATCATGAGTGGACTTGCTCGCCGGCGCGGGCATTGGCGGCCTCGCATTGCGATTGCGCGGCGGCCAGCGCTTCCTGCCGGGCGATCGCCTTTTGCGCCTTGCGTGCGGCACGGCGGGTCTGGAACGCCGTCAGGCCGAAGCGGGTCAAGAGATAGAAGACAAGACCGGCGACGAGGCCGAGCGGAATGCCGCCGACCAGCATCGGCTTGATGAAGGGCTGCCAGAGGGCGGCAAAGCCCTCTGCGGCAAAAGCCGCGCCGAACTCCTTGCCGTCGGCGCCGTTGGCGTCGATGCCGAGCATCCAGCGGCCGAGCCCAAGCGTCGATGCCCAGATCATCGGAAAGGTGAGCGGATTGCCGACGGCCGTGCCGAAGGCGGCGGCGATCATCGAGCCGCGCACCAGAAACGCGATGAGGAAGGACAGGATGAAATGAAAGCCCATCAACGGCGTGAAGGAGGCGAAGGCGCCCGCCGCAACACCGGCGGCAATCGCATGGGGCGTGGCGCGAATGCGCAGCACCCGCTTGGCGAAGTAACGGGTCGAGCGGGCATAGTTGCGCCGCGGCAGCACCGAGACGCGCAGGCGCGTCAATCGATCTTCTTGCTGGCGGCGTTTGAACAGCATTGCTGGTTTCCGTCATTCATGTGCGGCGCCATGCGCCTTGCGACATGATAGGCCCGAACCGGTTACGAAACGGGCAATTTAATCAGATACGCCCGCAAGCCGGTCGCTTCAAGCGTGACGGCAAAAGGAGCCGAAGCGGCGGACGATCAAAGCGACCGGCTGCCCGGCTTGACGGTGGGCAGTGCGGCCAGTTCGGGCGGCAGCGCATCGGCCGGGTAGGCAGGCACCTCATATTCGGCCAGCGCGATCAGCGGCACGCCGATGTCGGCCTTGCCCGCCGACCGGTCGATCAGGCAGGCAGCCGCAACCACCTCGGCGCCGAGCGCCCTCATGCAGTCCACCGTCTCGCGGATGGACAGGCCGGTGGTCACAATGTCCTCGATGATCACCACGCGGGCACCCTTTTCGATCTCGAAGCGGCGCAGGCGGAATTTTCCATCCTCGCGCTCGACCCAGATGGCCGGCGCCCCC
Organism: Oceaniradius stylonematis; assembly: GCF_003149475.2. GTDB lineage: Bacteria > Pseudomonadota > Alphaproteobacteria > Rhizobiales > Rhizobiaceae > Roseitalea > Roseitalea stylonematis. The sequence goes on along the minus strand of NZ_QFWV02000007.1, from coordinate 9,029 downwards.
AGATGGCGCGCGGTCTCATAGGCCGGGATCAGCCCGCCGATTGCCGGCCCGACGCAATAGTCGACCGGCTCGCCGACGGCGTCACGCACGCGTTCGGCCAGCGCCCTGCACAGCATCTCGGTCTTGTCGGGATGCATGAAGACGCGGGCCTTCTGGAGGAAAACCGGGCTATGAAGGCCCGACGTCAGGATGAAATGGCCTTCCAGCACCGCCCCGGCGGACTTGAAGATGGACAGGACTTCGTCGGTGTTCATGTGCTCTTTTGATTCCCGCTTGCCGCCGCTGGCCCTTCTACCCGTTTACCCGGTCGGCGGTCGAGACCGCTTCGGACTCGCGCAACTGGCCCAGAAGGCGGGTCAGGTGGCGGATGTCCCACACCTCCAGATCGAAGATCATCTCGGTGAAATCCGGTGCCGTGCGCACCATGGCAAGCGTGTGGATGTTGGCGTCGTTCCGGGCAATGACCTGGGCGATCTCGGCCAGCGAGCCGGGCGCGTTGATCGCGGTGACGATGATCTGCGCCGGAAACCGGGTCCGGTTGGCTTCGTCAATGTCCCAGCGGACATCGACCCAGCGGTCCGGCTGGTCGTCATAGGCGGCAAGCGCCGGCGACTGGATGGGATAGATGGTGATGCCCTTGCCGGGTGTGGCGATGCCAACGATACGGTCGCCGGGCACCGCGCCCTCGGGCGAAAAGCGCACCGGAAGATCGCCGGCGGCACCACGGATCGGCAGCGTCCGGTCCGGCTCGCGGGGCTCGGCATCGCTTCTGGCGCCGGCGGCGGGCGCTTCGCCGTCGGGGAACCGGAACATCATCCCGGATGCGTCGGTGAGATTGAACCAGCCCTCGCCAAGAAGTTCGGCGCTCGCCGGCGCCGACAGCTTCTCTTCCTGAAAGTCGGGGAACACGGCCTTGATGACGTGGGCGGATGCCAGTTCGCCGCGGCCGACGGCGGCCAGAACATCCTCGACATCGGTGTGGGCCAGCCGGCCCAGGCCATCGTTGAGAATGTCGCGCGAGAACGGCCGGCCGGCGCGCTCGAACGCCCGTTCGAGAATGCGGTGGCCAAGGCCCGAATATTGCTTGCGCACCGCGGCGCGGGTCGCCCGCCGGATCGCCGCGCGCGCCTTGCCTGTCTTGACCATCGCTTCCCAGGCTGCGGGCGGCGAAGCCGAGCCGGAGCGGATGATCTCCACTTCGTCGCCATTTTGCAGTTGCGTGACCAGCGGCATGATGCGGCCGTTGATCTTGGCGCCGACGCAGCTGTCGCCGACATCGGTGTGTACCGCATAGGCAAAGTCGACGGGAATCGCCCCGCGCGGCAGCGCGATCAGGCGGCCTTTCGGCGTGAAGCAGAAGACCTGGTCCTGGAACAGTTCGAGCTTGGTGTGTTCGAGGAACTGCTCGGGGTGGTCACCCTCCGACAGCGATTCGATCGTACGGCGCAGCCAGGCATAGGCGTTTGTGTCCTTGAAAGCCGCCGCACCGCCGCCCTTCCCGTTGGGCTTACCCTCGCCGCCCGACGCAGCGCCCTGATCCTTGTAGATCGCATGGGCCGCGACGCCATACTCGGCCACCTCGTGCATGTGCCAGGTGCGGATCTGAAGTTCGACGCGCTGGTTGGACGGGCCGACGATGGTGGTGTGGATCGACCGGTAATCGTTCTGCTTGGGGGTGGAGATGTAGTCCTTGAAACGGCCGGGCACCATTTTCCATTCGCGGTGCACCACGCCGAGCGCCCGGTAGCACTCATCGACCGAGCCGACGATGATGCGGAAGCCGAAAATGTCCGAGAGCTGCTCGAAGGACAGGCCCTTGCTCTCCATCTTCTTGAAGACGGACCAGGCCTTCTTGCGACGGCTTGCGACATCGGCATGGATGCCGTTGTCGGCGAGAAGGCCGCGCAGCGTTGCGGTGATCTCGTCGAGCATGCCCGCATGGCGGTTGGCGATCTGCGCCAGCCGGTCGGAGACGGTGCCATAGGCTTCGGGATTTATGTGCTTGAAGGCCAGTTCCTCAAGCTCGTCGCGCATGTCCTGCATGCCCATGCGGCCGGCCAGCGGCGCATAGATGTCCATCGTCTCCTCGGCGATGCGCGCCCGCTTGTCTTCGCGCATGAAGTCGAGCGTGCGCATATTGTGCAGCCGGTCGGCGAGCTTGACCAGAAGGACGCGCACATCTTCGGAGATGGCGAGCAGCAGCTTGCGCAGGTTTTCCGCCTGGGCGGCCTTCTTTGAAACCAGATCGAGCCGCTTGAGCTTTGTCAGCCCCTCGACGAGGCGCGCCGTGTCCTCGCCGAACAGTTCCTCGATCTCGACCTTGGTGGCCGAAGTGTCCTCGATCGTGTCGTGCAGGAGAGCGACGGCGATGGTCGATTCGTCCATGTGCATGTCGGTCAGGATCGCGGCGACTTCCAGCGGGTGCGAGAAATAGGGGTCGCCCGAGGCGCGCGTCTGCCCGCCATGCTTCTTCATGGCGTAGACATAGGCCTTGTTCAGAAGGGCCTCGTTGACCTGCGGCTTGTAGCGCTGAACGCGCTCGACAAGCTCATATTGCCGCATCATCGGCCGGCGACCTCATGGAAAAAAGCGCGCGGACGACATCGTCCACGCGCTCAATATAGGCATTCAAACGGCTGCCGCGAAAGGCGGCATCGCCGGTAATCAATCGTCGGACTTTTCCGGCGGGACAAGACCCTCGATGCCGGCCAGAAGCTCTTCTTCGCTCATCGCGCCGCCGCCGAAGGTGATCTGCTCGGGCGCATCCGGCGCATCGGCCGTTTCGGCCACATCGGCAATTTCGGCTTCCGGCTCGTCCACTTCGACATGCTTTTGCAGCGAATGGATCAAGTCTTCTTCGAGATCGCCGGGCGACAGCGTCTGGTCGGCGATCTCGCGCAGCGCGACGACGGGGTTCTTGTCATTGTCGCGGTCGACCGTGATCGGCGCGCCCTGAGAGACCTGCCGCGCGCGGTGAGCGGCAAGAAGGACGAGGTCGAAACGGTTGTCTACTTTGTCGATGCAATCTTCGACGGTCACGCGGGCCATGGGCGTTCCTTCGCGGTATTTGCGGGCATGGAGGAGTTGGCCGGGATATACACCGCGTCCCGATGCAAGGCAAGCACGGCAACGGCCACAACAATGCGGCGAAAACCCGGCCTTCCAAACGGCATGCCGACCCGAATTCGGGATTCCCGGCGTTGAATTGACGTAGCGTCATCACAACATCTTGATTTCGCCCCACGCGCGTGAAAAACCGCGGACATACTGTCAGCGATTTGAGAAGGAACGACCATGTTCGACCAACGCGAGAAGATCGCCCTGTTCATCGATGGCGCCAACCTTTACGCGGCCGCCAAGGCACTTGGCTTTGACATCGACTACCGCAAGATGCTCGAACACTTCCAGAAGCGCGGCTACCTGATGCGCGCCTATTACTACACCGCCCTGATCGAGGATCAGGAATATTCATCGATCCGGCCGCTGATCGACTGGCTCGATTATAATGGCTACAAGGTGATCACCAAGCCGGCCAAGGAGTTCACCGATTCCAGCGGACGCCGCAAGATCAAGGGCAACATGGATATCGAACTGACCATCGATGCGATGGAACTGTCGCGCTCGATCGACCATGCGGTGCTGTTTTCGGGCGATGGCGACTTCCGCGTTCTGGTCGACGCGCTGCAGCGCAATGGCTGCAAGGTGTCGGTGGTCTCGACCATGGCCTCGCCGCAGCCGATGATCGCCGACGATTTGCGCCGCAATGCCGACCATTTCATCGATCTGAAGACGCTCGAAGCGGAGATCGGCCGCGCGCCATCCGAGCGGTCCGCCCCCCGCCAGCCGGCCGGCCAGGACGATGATTACGAGCATGAGGACGATTGACCGGGCCTCTGGTGGTGACGGCGCCGCCGGCGGTCGACCCGTCCCATGACTGCGTGCTGTGTCCGCGCCTTTCCGGCCACATCGCCGCCTGGCGGACAAAGGAGCCCGACTGGCACAACGGACCGGTGCCCACCTGGCTGCCGCCGCAAGGCGAAAACGCCGTCCGCCTCCTCATCGTCGGGCTTGCGCCGGGCGCGCGCGGCGCCAACCGGACCGGCCGGCCCTTCACCGGGGATGCGTCGGGAGAGGCCCTGTTCGCCGGCCTTGATCGGCACGGTCTGGCGCGCGGGCACAGGCCGGGTTCCGCCGGCGAGGGTGTCGATCTGATCGGCACCGCGATCACCAACGCCGTGCGCTGCGTGCCGCCGGAAAACCGGCCGGTGGCCGCCGAGATCAATGCTTGCCGCGCCTATCTGGAGCCGACGCTTGCGCGTTTCGCCAAGCTGCAAGCCGTTCTGACGCTCGGCAAGATCGCCCATGACGCTTGCATCCGCGCCTTGGGCGGCAGGGTTTCGGCGCACCCGTTCGGCCATGGCGCGCAAACCGCACTCAATGGTCTGACCATCGTCTCGAGCTATCATTGCTCGCGCTACAACATGAACACGGGCCGGCTGACCGAGGCGATGTTCGACGCGGTGATCGCCGACGTTGCGGGCATGGTTCAGGGCCGCTGAGCGGACAGCCAGTCGATCACGTCGGCAGCGTTCCGGTCGGGCGGGAAGACGGGATAGAGGACGTTTTCGATCACCCCTTCCCTTGCGATGATCGCCATGCGCTTGAGCAGCACCATGCCTTCGACCTCGAAGACCGGCAGGTCCAGCGCATCGCGCAAGGCGCCCGCCGCGTCGCTCAAAAGGTCGAACGGCAGGTGCAACCGGTCGTTCGCCTCGCGCTGATAATCGGTGTTCTGGGCCGAGATGCCGAACAGATGATCGACGCCGAGCGCCTGAAGGTCCGAAAAGTGATCGCGGAACGCGCACGATTGCGGCGTGCAGCCGCGCGCGCCCGCAATCCCGTCCCAGCCGTCCGGCAGAGCCACGCCAGGCCGTCCCGTCATGGGATAGAGATAGAGCACGGCCGTGCCGTTGAGCGCTGCAAGATCGACGCTATCGCCGGCCGTCGAGGCAAGGCGGATATCGGGCAGCCGCATTCCGGCCAGATGGCCCGCCGCGCCATCGTCCTCGGGAACCGGCAGTCCATCGGGCAGCACATTGGGATCTTTTACCATCGCCTACCCCTTCTCCCGCAGCAATCTTGCCTTTTCGCGGTTCCAGTCGCGCTTCTTTTCGGTCTCGCGCTTGTCGTGCAGCTTCTTGCCGCGCGCGACGGCCAGTTCCAGCTTGGCGCGGCCGCGATCGTTGAAATAGAGCCTGAGCGGCACGATCGTCATGCCCTCGCGGTCGGTGGCATTGACCATCCTGGCGATCTCGCGCTTGTTCAGCAGCAGCTTTCGCCGGCGGCGCGGATCGTGGTTGAAGCGGTTCGCCTCCAGATATTCGGGAATGTGGCTGTTGATCAGCCACATCTCGCCGTCTTCGAAGCTGGCATAGCTTTCGGCAATGTTCGCCTCGCCATTGCGCAGCGACTTGACCTCGGTGCCGCGCAGCATCAGGCCCGCCTCGACCACGTCCTGGATTTCGTAGTTGAAGCGCGCCTTGCGGTTTTCCGCCACGAGCTTGCGGGCGGTGTTTTCTTTCTTGGTTACGGCCATGATTGCGAGTTGGGCGGAAGCCCGGCTCAGTTCAAGAGGCCGGCATGGCGCATGGCGTCGTCGATCAACGCCGCGCTGGCGGCCTCGACCGGCACCATGGGCGAACGCAGCGCATTGTGCATGCGGCCAAGCTTGGACAGCGCGTATTTGGCGCCGGACACGCCGGCCTCGACGAACAGCGCCTTGTGAAGCGGCATCAAACGGTCCTGATAGTCCAGTGCCGTGGCATAGTCGCCCGCCAGCATTGCCTCCTGGAATTCGGCGCACAGGCGCGGCGCCACATTGGCGGTGACCGAGATGCAGCCGACGCCGCCCTGGGCGTTGAAGCCGAGCGCCGTCGCATCCTCGCCGGAAAGCTGGATGAAGTCGGTGCCGCACGCCATGCGCTGCTCCGAAACCCGGTCGAGCTTTGCCGTGGCATCCTTGACGCCCCAGATGTTGGGGAAATCGGCGGCCAGTTGCGCCATGGTCTGCGGCGTCATGTCGATCACCGAGCGCGGCGGGATGTTGTAGATGATGATCGGGACATCGACCGCCTGTGCGATGGCGGCGAAGTGCTGATAAAGGCCGCGCTGGTTGGGCTTGTTGTAGTAGGGGGTCACGCAGAGGACCGCGTCCGCCCCGGCCTGCTCGGCATGCTGGGCGAAATCGACCGCCTCGACCGTGTTGTTGGACCCCGCGCCTGCGATCACGGCGGCCCGGCCGGCAGCCTGCTCGGTGCAGATCTCGACCACGCGCTTGTGCTCATCATGGCTCAGCGTCGGCGATTCGCCGGTCGTGCCGACCGGGACCAAGCCCTTCGTTCCCTCCTCTATCTGCCAGTCGACCAGCGCGCGAAACGCCGCCTCGTCGAGGGCGCCGGTGGCGTCGAAGGGCGTCACAAGCGCGGTCATCGAGCCGCGCAGGCGGCTGCGTTCGATCATGGGCCGGTCGGTCATGGCCACAGCTCCAAACATTCATGGTCGCGGGCACAAACAAAAGCCGCGCGACGGCGTGTCGCGCAGCGGGCCCGCTTCGGGTCGGGCTGCACCATAAGGCCCGGGCGAGCGACGGGCAAGCAGTCCTTGCCATGTTACAGGCGATCAACTTTTACGCCCCGTTAACCATCAGTTTACCGCACGGGGAGACCCTCGTCGCAATGCTGCCACGACCTCCGGCAACAAAAGCGCGATGGAACTGAACCACAAACTGATGGCCGGTTTGGCGAGCCTGGGCATTGTCACGCTTGCCGGTTTCGGCGCGCTGACGCTGGTCGGCACCCAGCCGACCCGATTGGCCGAACAGGCATCGGTGTCGGGCGGCATCGATCCGATCGTCACCGCCAGCGTTCCCGCCGCCGACAATGCCGGACACCAGGCCCAGATCGCCCGGCTCGGCGAAGCGCTGACCGCGATCAGCGAGGGCCGCGTCGCCGATGCCAGATCGCTGCGCGATGCGATGCCGGCCGGTTCCGTCGATCGCGATCTGGTCGACTGGACGCTGGCCGCATCGGGTGACCGTGCCGTCGGAGCCGGTGCGATCGCCAAGACCATGCGCCGGCTGGCTGATTGGCCCGGCCAGGACCTTCTGGCGCGCAATCATGAGCGAGCCTTGGCACGCGGGTGGCTGGGCAACATCAAGCTGCGCACCGCATTCGATGCCAGGCCGCCCGAGACGTTCGAGGCCGCCTATGCGCTGGCCAAGGGTCATCTGCGGACCGGCGGCGAGACGAAGGCGCGCGATCTGATCGTCCCCTATTGGCGGACCATGGTGCTGTCTTCGTCGATCGAGCGCGAGGTTGTGGACCTGTTTGACGGTGTGCTGACGCAGGCCGATCACCGCGCGCGCTATGTCGCCATGATGGTGCGTGAACGCATTCGCGCCGGCGCGCGCGTCGCCGACGCCGCCGGCATGGACGGGCTGCACGAGGCCTGGGCGGCGGTGATCCGCGAGGCGCCGGGCGCCGAGGCGCTGATCGCGGATGTGCCCGACGCGTTGCTGGACACGGAAGCCGGCCTTTACATGCGCATCGAGCATCTGCGCCGCACCAACCGGATGGAGGAAGCCGGAGAGCTCTTGGCCGAGGTTCCGTCCGACCCCGATGCGCTGACCAATCCCGATGCCTGGTGGAATGAGCGGCGCATCGTGTCGCGCTCTCTGCGCGAGGCCGGCGCCGTCGAGCAGGCCTATGAAATCGTCTCGGAGCACCGCGGCGGCAGCCCGGCAACGCAGGTCGATGCCGCCTTCCATGCGGGCTGGTATGCGCTGCGCGGGCTGAACGATCCGGCGCGCGCCAGACCGCATTTCGAGCGGATCGAACGGATCGCGCAAGGCGCGGCATCGCGCGCGCGCGGCGCCTACTGGCTCGGCCGGACTGCCGGCGCGGCGGGCGACGAGGATATGGCCCGCGCCCATTTCGAGCGCGCGGCGCTTTATCCGACCAGCTTCTACGGCCAGCTTGCCGCGCAGGCGCTCGGTCATGAAAGGCTCGCCATCGGTCCGATACCGGCCAGCGAAGAGGCACGGCGCGACCTCTCCGCATCGCGGGTGCTGCTTGCGATCGAGCGCCAGACCGAAACCGGCCAGACGCGCTTCCTGCAAACGCTCTATACGGGTCTGGCCGAGCGGTTCGACACGCCGGCGCATTATGCGGCGCTCGCCCGCCATGCCGCCGAGCAGGGCCATCACGCGATCGGTCTGAGGATCGCCAAGCGCGGCCAGTGGAACGGGCACGATCTGGGCCTGGCCACCCATCCCGCCGACGCCATTCCCTCCGACGGTTTTCTGTCCGCTTCCGACCGGGCGCTGGTCTATGCGGTCGCCCGCCAGGAGAGCGAGTTCAACACGAACGCGGTTTCGCGCGCCAATGCGCGCGGCCTTCTGCAATTGCTGCCCTCGACCGCGCGCGACGTGGCCGGGCGCATGGACCTCGCCTACAACGCCGCGCGGCTGACCGCCGATCCGGCCTTCAACGCGCTTTTAGGCACGCAATATCTGGACGAGCAGCGCGACCGGTTCAGCGGTTCGCACGTTCTGACCTTCATCGCCTACAATGCAGGCTCGGGCCGCGCGCGCGAATGGATCGGCCGCTTCGGCGATCCGCGCGGGCTGCCGCTGGAAGAAACGATCGACTGGATCGAACAGATCCCCTTCCCGGAAACGCGCCTCTACGTGCAGAAGGTCATGGCCAACATGACGGTCTACAAGGCGCGCTTCGACCTGCCGCTGACGATCGCGCATGATCTGACGGCGACCGCGGGCTGACCAAGGGCACCCGGAGTTCAGGCGACGGGTTTCGCGGCCGCACAAAACCGGCTACAGACGCGCGAGCAGTTCCGTTGTCCAGACGATCGTTCCGGTGCCTTTCACTCCGCCTCCATTCGACCCCGGCGAGAGCCTTTACTTCTCCGCACGCGACGGATTGCCCATCCATGTGCGCGCCGTCGGGCCGAAG
>NZ_QFWV02000006.1 GCF_003149475.2 Oceaniradius stylonematis | reverse complement strand
ATTTGCCCATGATGCCCGGTTTTCGCAGTTCGCGGCCCATGAACATGTTGTCGGTGATCGACAGGGCAGGCGACATGGCCAGCGTCTGGTAGACGGTCTCAATGCCGGCATCGCGCGCATCGAGCGGCGAGTGGAAGCGCACCGGCTTGCCTTCGAGCCAGACCGTGCCCTCATCTGGCGCGACGGCGCCCGAGACGGCCTTGATCAGCGTCGACTTGCCGGCGCCATTGTCGCCGATCACAGCGAGGATCTCGCCCGGATAGAGTTCGAAGTCGCAATCGTCGAGCGCGGTCACGCGGCCATACCGCTTGGTCAGACCCTTGGCCTTGAGGATGGGATCGACACGCTGTTCCATCACACCGACACCTTTCTGATCCACTGGTCGACCGTCACGGCGGCGATGATCAGAAGGCCGATCAGGAGATAGGTCCATTGCGCGTCGGCGCCCATCAGGCGCAAACCCAGCGTGAAGACACCGACGATCAGCGCGCCGAACAGCATGCCCAGGATCGATCCCCGCCCTCCGAACAGCGAGATGCCGCCAATGACCACGGCGGTGATGGATTCAATGTTGGTCAGCTGGCCCGATGTCGGCGAAACCGAGCCGATGCGGCCGATCAGCGCCCAGCCGGCGAACGCGCAGATCAATCCGGCCAGCGCGTAGACCGAGATAAGCACGCGATCGACCTCGACGCCCGACAATTCGGCCGCCTCCTTGTCGTCGCCGACCGCATAGACGTGTCGCCCCCAGGCCGTCTGGCGCAGCACATAGGCGAGCAGAAGCGTCAGCAGCACCATGAAGATCACGCCATAGGTGAAGATCGCGCCGCCGATCTCGATCTTGTTTCCGAAGAATTGCAGCAGCGGCGCGTTCGCCTCGATCTCCTGGGAGCGGATCGTCTCGTTGGCCGAATAAAGGAAGTTTGTGGCCAGCACGATCTGCCACATGCCGAGCGTGACGATGAAGGGCGGCAGCTTCATCTTGGCCACGAGAAAGCCGTTGATGAAGCCGCACAGCGTGCCGCACAACAGCCCGCAGGCAACGGCGACCTCAGGCGGCAGGCCGTAGCGGAACGTGAACTGGCCCATCACGACCGAGGACAGGACCATGATCGCGCCGACCGACAAATCGATGCCTGCGGTCATGATGACGAGCGCCTGCGCGCAGCCGACAATGCCGACAATCTGCACCTGCTGCAGGATCAGCGTCAGCGCGAAAGGCGAGAAAAATTTCGAGCCCAGCAGCACGCCGAAGACGGCGACCGACAGCACCAGGACGATCAGCGGAACCAAGGCCGGGTTCTGGTGCAGCAGATGCTGGAAGCGCTGCAACGGCGTCTGCTCGCGGCCGGCAAAGGAGGCGATCTCCGTCGGGCTGGTCGAGGCGGCGGCTTCGTAATCCTGGGGGTTCATGACGGCGCTCGCTGGGCAGGATCGAAACGGACGGGCCGGTGCCCGTCCGTCATGTTAGCGGTTTTGACGGCCGATGTCGCCGGGACTCAACCCCAGCAGAGGTTCATGCCCTCTTCGACCGAGATGGACTCGACGCCATCGNACCGGCGCGCCGGTGACGAGCGCGACGCCCGTGTCGAAGAAGTCCTTGCCCTCGGTCGGCTCGGGCTTGACGCCTTCATCGGCCCATTTCTTGATCGCCTCGATGCCCAGCGATGCCATCAGCAGCGGATATTGCTGCGAGGTGGCGCCGATCACGCCGTCGGCAATGTTCTGGACGCCCGGGCAGCCGCCATCGACGGACACGATCAGCACATCGTTCTCGCGGCCGATCGCGCGCAGCGCTTCATAGGCGCCCGCGGCAGCCGGCTCGTTGATCGTGTAGACGACATTGATCATCGGATCCTTGGCGAGCAGGTTTTCCATGGCGCGGCGGCCACCCTCCTCGTTGCCGGCGGTCACATCGTTGCCGACGATGCGCGGATCGTCCTCGTCGCCCCATCTGCTGGGGTCCTTCACGTCGATGCCGAAGCCGGTCAGGAACCCCTGGTCGCGCAAAACGCCGACGGTCGGCTGGCTGACGGCCAGGTCGAGCATGCCAATCTTGGCGTCGGCGGCCGCATCGCCGAGCGTTGCCGCGGCCCATTGGCCGATCAGTTCGCCGGCGAGGAAGTTGTCGGTGGCGAACGTCGCGTCGGCGGCATCGATCGGATCGAGCGGCGTGTCGAGCGCGATCACAAGTAGGCCCGCGTCACGCGCCTGCTGTACCGAAGAGACGATGGACGATGTGTCCGAAGCGGTGATCAGGATGCCCTTGGCCCCGTCGGCAATGCAGGTCTCGATGGCCTGGACCTGGGTCTCATGATCGCCATCGATCTTGCCAGCGAACGATTTGAGATCGATGCCGAGTTCCTCGGCCTTGGCCGTGGCGCCCTCGCGCATCTTGACGAAGAACGGGTTGGTGTCGGTCTTGGTGATGAGGCAGGCGCCGATCGCGTGATCGTCGGCGCTGGCCGGCACGGTGAAAGCGGCAGTGGCGGCGAGCGCGCCGGCGCATGCGGCAAGAAGCGTCTTTTTCATGTTTCCTCCCATGGCGGCCATGCCGCCGAACATTTTCCTCCCGCCCGGCAAATGGACGAGCGCGGTCAATGGACACCAAGCGAACCAACCTGTCAATAATTAAATCAACTTGATTTATTAATTCCCATTTGGTCTATTCCCACCTGCCAGGCGCGCTGGGAGGGCGCATTGACCGTCGCTCGATCCACCAATCCAGAACCAGCAACCAGTCCGGCACCGCAGATCAGCGGCGCCAACCAGAGTGGTGTCCGGGCGCATAACGAACGGGTGATCCTGTCGCTCCTGCGCCGTCATGGCGCGCTGTCGAAGGCCGAGATCGCGCGGCTGACCGGCCTGTCCGCGCAAACCATCTCGGTCATCAACCGCCAGCTTGAAAAGGACAGTTTGGTGATGCGCGCGCAGCGCGTACGCGGCAAGGTCGGCCAGCCCTCGACGCCGATGACACTGAACCCCGATGGCGCATTTTCGGTCGGCCTCAGGATCGGCCGGCGCAGCGCCGATCTGTCGCTGATGGATTTCACCGGCATCGTCCGCAAGCAGATCCGCACCACGCATGCCTTTCCGACGCCCGATTCCATCATGGCCTTTCTCGCCGACAGCCTGCCGGCCCTGGTCGAGACCCTCGATCCGGCGATCCGCGACCGGATCATCGGCATCGGCGTGGCGTCTCCGTTCGAGCTTTGGCATTGGCTGGACCGCGTCGGCGCACCATCGACGCAGATGCAGCAATGGCGCGGTTTCGACCTTGTCGCGGCCGCGCGGGCGCAGACCGACCTCGATGTCATGCTGGTCAACGATGCGTCCAGCGCGTGCCTGGCCGAACTGACGGTCGGCGACGGGCGCGAGATTCGCGACTTCGCCTATTTCTTCGTCGGCTTCTTCATTGGCGGCGGCATTGTGCTCAATCATGCGCTGCAGACCGGCGCCACGGGCAATGCGGCGGCGTTCGGCCCCCTGCCCTCGCGCGATCCGCGCCGTGGCAATGGCGGCCAGCTGATCGACACGGCCTCCTTGTTCACGCTGGAAAGGTCGCTGATCGAGGCCGGCATCGATCCAGCCGATCTGTGGCGCCAGACCGAGGACTGGAGCGGCTTTGAACCGCAGCTGACCCAATGGCTGGCCGGGACGGCGCAAAGCATGGCCGACGCGATCGTCACCGTCTGCGCCGTTTTCGATTTCCCCGTCATTGTCGTCGATGGCGCTTTTCCGGCCAGGGTCCGGGCCGACCTGACCGCACGGATCAACGCTGCCATCGAAAGCTGCAACACCAACGGCATCCTCGTGCCGGAAATCGTCAGCGGCAGCGTCGGCAGCAATGCACGGGCCATCGGCGCTTCCATGCTGCCGATCTCCGACCGGTTTCTGGTCCAGCGGACCAGCGCCGCCGCCTGACCGGCTCCGCACCGCTTCCCAAAAAGGTCACGCTGCGGAAGGTTCGAAGCGGTGTGTGCATTTTTTGTGCGGCGCAAAAGAACTGAACATCTTTTAGGCATCCTGACATTTTCTGACGCCGGGGAACGCGTGCCCGGCATATGGCGCCTTCCATGCGACTCGCACCGGGAATCAAGGTCCGGCCGCCCTCTTTCGCCACTTGGCACGGCTGTTGCTTCGTTCCTCGCGTCAGATTTCATCGCACGGAGCGTCAAAATGATCACAGCCGCCAAAAACCACCGCCTTCTGCTTGCCTCATGCCTTCTTGCAACCACCGCGCTGATCGGCGCCGCCCAGGCGCAGGAAGAGCCGATCAAGGTCGGCGTCCTGCACTCGCTGTCCGGAACGATGGCGATTTCCGAGACGACATTGAAAGACACGATCGAGATGCTCGTCGACGACCAGAACGAAAAGGGCGGCCTGCTCGGCCGGCCACTGGAAGCGGTGGTGGTCGATCCGGCTTCCGACTGGCCGCTGTTTGCCGAAAAGGCGCGCGAACTGCTCACCGTCGAGGAAGTCGACGTGATCTTCGGATCGTGGACCTCGGTCAGCCGCAAGGCGGCCCTGCCGGTTCTCGAAGAGCTCAACGGGCTGATGTTCTACCCGGTCCAGTATGAGGGCGAGGAAAGCTCGAAGAACGTCTTCTACACCGGCGCTGCTCCCAACCAGCAGGCGATCCCGGCGACCGACTATTTCCTCGAGGAGCTTGGCGTCGAGAAGTTCGCGCTTCTGGGCACCGATTATGTCTATCCGCGCACGACCAACCGCATCCTCGAACAGTATTTGAAGGACAATGGCATCGCCGAGGAGGATATCTTCGTCAACTACACGCCGTTCGGCCATTCGGACTGGTCGTCGATCGTCGCCGATGTCGTCGCGCTCGGCGCCGACGGCAAGAAGGTCGGCGTGATCTCGACCATCAATGGCGATGCCAATGTGGGCTTTTACAAGGAACTCGCCGCGGCCGGCATCTCCGCCGACGACATTCCGGTCGTCGCCTTCTCGGTGGGCGAAGAAGAGCTGTCGGGCCTCGATACGTCCGATCTGGTCGGCCATCTGGCCGCGTGGAACTATTTCCAGTCCGCCGACACCGAGGCCAATGAGGCGTTCGTGGCCGCCTGGAAGGCACGGATGGGCGAGGACCGGGTGACCAACGACCCGATGGAGGCGCACTATATCGGCTTCAACATGTGGGTGAACGCGGTTACCGAAGCCGGCACCACCGACGTTGACGCCGTTCGCGAAGCCATGTGGGGCCAGGAGTTCCCGAACCTGACCGGCGGCACGGCGACCATGCTGCCCAACCACCACCTGACCAAGCCCGTCCTGATCGGCGAGATCACCGAGGACGGCCAGTTCGACATCATCAGCCAGACCGAGGAAGTGCCGGGCGATGCCTGGACCGACTTCCTGCCGGAAAGCGCGGTGCTCGTCTCCAACTGGCAGGAGCTGGGTTGCGGCATGTTCAACACCGAAACCGAGACCTGCGTGCAGATCGAATCCAACTACTGATCTGACGTTCCAAAAGCGTTCGGAAGGGCCGCCGGCCCTTCCGGTACATGCATCGGGGTATCGGGCTGATCATGATCAGACTTCTAGTGGTCCTTGCGATTGCGTGCCTTGGCGCGATCGGCCCGGCCCATGCGCAGACAGGCCCGATCCAGGCCGTCCTTCAGGACAATCGCGCCGACATCGAGCGGGCCTCGCGGCGCACCGTGCAACCGGTGCTCGATGCGATCATCGCCACCGGCAGCGAGCGGGCTCCTCTTTTCCTCGAGCGCTGGCGCGACCGTGTCGTTTTTCAGCGGGACGCGGACGGGCTGTTCTTCCTTGTCGAGGATGAAGACGCCGACCCGATGAAACTCATCGACATCGATACGGGCGAATTCTTCGGCGACGTCCCCGAGGACGGTATGAGCCAGCTTCGCCCCAACTCCGGCGTGCGCGGCGTGATTGCGACGGCGCTGGTCCAGTTCCAGCTTTCCGATCCCGATCCCGAACGGCGCGCCGCCGGCCTGACCGCCATCGAGCGCGATCCGGAGGCGTCGCACCTGACGGCCCTGCGCGCGTCGATCAACGGCGAGGCCGACCCGGCGCTGCTGGCGCGCAAGACGCGGCTCGAGCGGCTTCTGACCGCCACGTTCGACGATGACGAGGCGGCCCGCGTCGACGCCATCGAAAGCTTTGCGGGCGACATCGCCGTCGATGTGCGGGCGACGCTCAATCCGCTCTTGTCGACGCGCATGCGTGCCGCCGAGACGCTGCCCGAAAACACCAACATCGCCCGCGTGCTGGAACCGGGCGTAAACATCGCCATCGACGAAGCCTACGCCATGCTGGTCAGCGCCGATCTGGCACCGGCCCTTGTCGATGCGGAGACGCGCGACGCGGCGCTGATCGCCAACATCGACAATGGCACGGTTGCCGGCATCGCCGTTGCGACGCTCGACACCAATGCCGCACGCGATGCCGCCTATGCGGCGCTGGCCCGGTCGGGCACCGTGCCGCCGGCGGTGACCGTCGAAGAGCGGGCTGCGGCGGTAAACGAGCACGTCTTCTTCGAGACCTACAATGAACCGTCGCAGGCCGTCACCGATGCGGCGGCGCAGACGCTCAATGCCATCGAAAGCCGTGTCGGCGCCTACCGCGTCGTCGATCTGGGTCTCGACGGTCTCTCGCTGGCCTCGATCTACTTCCTCGCCGCCATCGGCCTTGCCATCACCTTCGGGGTGATGGGCGTCATCAACATGGCGCATGGCGAATTCATCATGATCGGCGCCTATACGGGCTTCGTCGTTCAGCAGTTCGTGCCCAACTACACCGCGTCGATCGTCATCGCGCTGCCGCTGGCGTTCGCAATCGCCTTCCTTGCCGGCGTCGCGCTCGAACGGCTGGTGATCCGCCATCTGATGCATCGGCCGCTTGAAACGCTTCTGGCGACGTTCGGCATCTCGATTGCGCTGCAGCAGCTTGCCAAGAACATTTTCGGCACGCAGGCCCGGCCGCTGACAGCGCCGGGCTGGCTCGACGGCGCATGGTCGCTCAACGATGTGGTTTCGATCAGCTACATAAGGATCGCGATCTTTGCCCTCGCCGTCATCTTCTTCGTCCTGTTGTGGTTCATCCTCAACCGCACGCGGCTCGGGCTCGAAGTGCGCGCCGTCACGCAGAATTCGCGCATGGCCGCCTCGATGGGCATCAGTCCCGACCGGGTGAACATGCTGACCTTCGGCCTCGGCTCGGGCATTGCCGGCATTGCCGGTGTCGCCATCGGGCTTTACGCGCAGGTCACCTCGGAACTTGGCGCCTCCTACATCGTCCAGAGCTTCATGACCGTAGTTGTCGGCGGGGTCGGCAACATCTGGGGCACGCTGGCCGGCGCCGGCATGATCGGCTCGCTGCAGAAGATCATCGAATGGTTCAACCCGGCCAACACGCTGGCCGCGCAGACCTACATGATCATCTTCATCATCATCTTCATCCAGTTCCGTCCCAAGGGCATCTTCGCCCTCAAGGGCCGCGCGGCGGGAGACTGAGATGATCGAGCGCACCTTCCTTCTGCGCCATCCCTCCGTGATGGTCTTCATCGCGCTTCTGGCCCTGTTCACGGTCGGCGCGACAATCCTGTCGGAAGGCTTCGGCGTGGGCCTGATCTCGACCAGCTTCGTCAAGACGCTCGGCAAGACGCTGTGCCTGTGCCTGATCGCCATCGCCATGGATCTGGTCTGGGGTTACTGCGGCATTCTTTCGCTCGGCCATTTCGCCTTCTTCGGCCTTGGCGGCTACATGATCGGCATGTGGCTCATGTATGAGCGCACCAAGTCCATCGTCGTCGAGCAGCTCGGCGCCGCGCAACTGCCACCGACGCCCGAAGAGGTGCGCGAGGCGATCGGATCGCAGATCTTCGGCGTGGTCGGCGGATCGGAAATCCCGGCGATATGGATGTTTGCCGACAGCCTGATCATCCAGATCGCGCTCGTCGTTCTGGTGCCCGGCCTTCTGGCGCTGGTGTTCGGGTGGCTGGCGTTCCGCAGCCGCGTCACCGGTGTCTATCTCTCCATCCTGACGCAGGCGATGACGCTCGCGCTGTCGCTCTATCTGTTCCAGAACGATTCCGGCCTGCGCGGCAACAATGGCCTGTCGGGCCTGCAGAACATTCCGGGCGCGGAAAACCTCTCGCAGGATGTCATCTCCGTCTGGTTCCTGTGGGCGTCCGCCTTCGCGCTCGGTGCCGGCTATCTGTTCGCCGCCTGGATGGTCTCGGGCAAGTTCGGCAATGTCGTGCGCGGCATCCGCGACGACGAGGCGCGGGTGCGGTTCCTCGGATACAACGTCGAAGCCTACAAGCTGGTCGTCTTCACCGTCACCGCCGTGATCGCGGGCATTGCCGGCGCGCTTTACTATCCGCAGGCGGGCATCATCAATCCGGCGGAGATCGCACCCATCGCCTCGATTTATCTGGCCGTCTGGGTGGCGATCGGCGGGCGCGGTCGGCTCTATGGCGCGGTGATCGGCGCCGCGCTCGTTTCGCTCGTTTCCACCTGGTTCACATCCGGGCAGGTGCCGGACATTCCGCTGGGCTTTTACACAATCGAATGGGTCGACTGGTGGCTGGTGCTGCTCGGCTTCGGTTTCGTTCTGGTGACTTTGTTCGCACCGCAGGGCCTTGGCGGTCTGGTCGATGCGCTGGTGCGCAACCGGCAGGCCATCGCCGCGCCGCCGCCCACCCCGGCCAAATCGGCTGAAAAAGCAAGCGAGGCGGCATGAGCAGTCTTCTCGAAGTGGCCGGCGTCTCGGTCACGTTCGACGGTTTCAGGGCGATCAACGATCTGTCGTTCGAGATCGGGCGGGCGGAGTTGCGCGCCATCATCGGACCGAACGGCGCCGGCAAGACCACCTTCATGGACATCGTCACCGGCAAGACCCGGCCGGACGAGGGCCGCGTGGATTATGGCGAACCGCCCAGGAGCCTGTTGCGCATGAGCGAGAGCGAAATCGCCCGCGCCGGCATCGGTCGAAAGTTCCAGCGGCCCACCGTCTTCGAGCAGCAAAGCGTCCGCGACAATCTGATGATGGCGCTGAAAAACGACCGCAGCCCGTTCGGCGTGATGGCATGGCGCGCGGCGCGAACCGATATCGACAAGGTGGCGGACCTTGCCGAGGAAGTCGGCCTTGCCGATCATCTGGACCGGCCGGCCGGCGAGCTGGCGCACGGCCAGAAACAGTGGCTGGAGATCGGCATGCTGCTGGCGCAGGACCCCAGACTGCTGCTGGTCGACGAGCCCGCCGCCGGCATGACGCTGGGCGAACGCGAGCACACGACCGAACTTCTCAAACGCGCCGCCGAAACCCGTGCCGTCGTCGTCGTCGAGCACGACATGGAGTTCGTGCGGCGGCTCGGCTGCAAGGTGACGGTGCTGCACGAGGGTTCGGTTCTGGCCGAAGGCTCGCTCGACCATGTGACCGCCAACCAAGACGTGATCGACGTCTATCTGGGACGCTGAACCGATGCTTTCCGTTTCCGACCTGACCCTGCATTACGGCCAGTCGCAAATCCTCAATGGCGTCTCGTTCACCGCCGAAACAGGCCGCGTCACCTGCGTGATGGGCACCAATGGCGTCGGCAAGACCAGCCTTCTGAAAGCAATCGCCGGCGTTCACCCGCGCTCGGGCGGCGCGCTGTCGCTGGACGGCGAGACGATCGGCAAGGTGCCGGCGCATGTGCTCGCCGCCAAAGGCGTCGGCTATGTGCCGCAGGGGCGCGACATCTTCCCGCTTCTGACCGTGCGCGAGAACCTTGAGACCGGCTTTGCGACGCTGCCGCGCGGCGAACGGGCGGTGCCCGACGAGATTTACGAACTGTTCCCCGTGCTCAAGGAGATGGACGGACGGCGCGGCGGCGACCTGTCCGGCGGCCAGCAGCAGCAATTGAGCATCGGGCGGGCGCTGGTGACGCGGCCCAAGCTGCTGCTGCTGGACGAGCCGACCGAGGGCATCCAGCCCAACATCATCACGCAGATCGGCAAGGTGATCGACTATCTGCGCCAGCAGGGGCAGATGGCGATCGTGCTGGTCGAGCAGTATTTCGACTTCGCCTACGGGCTGGCGGACGAATTCGTCGTCATGGAACGCGGCGCGGTTACGCTGGCCGGCAGCCGTGACGCGGTCTCGCGCGACGCGCTTGTCGATGCCGTTTCGGTGTGACGGCCGATCCTTTTCGCGCCCGGCTCACCGGGCGGCGGTGGCCAGATCCAGAACCGATGCCTTGAGGACCGCCAGCCCTTGCTCGAGAACCTGCCTGTTCCCGGCATTCTTCTTGGCGTTGATGGCTGTCGAATAGACGAACCTGGCAATCGCATCGATCCCGCCGGGCGCGGATATTCGCGCAGCATGTCGCCGAACGCCTCGGCGGCGCAACGGCCGGCGTCAGGGAGCGCGGCCTGAAGCGCGGCAGCCGCCATATCGGCCACGGACCGTTGGTGATCAAAGGATCAGCTCTGGCTCATCCAGTCCCGATCCGCCTCCCTGATCCGGCCGCCATGCTTGTCGATCAACGCGATCGCCTCGTCCCGGCCGGCGCCGCGCGCCATCAAAATGGCACGCTTGACGTCGTAATCGCTGGCTTCGAGCGCGTCCCGCGCCGTCTGTTCGCTGCAGCCGACAATATCGCGCACGATGCCCAGCGCCCGGCTTCGCAGCTTGCGGTTGGTGACGCGCATGTCGATCATCCGCCCGCGATAGACCTTTCCCAGCCGCACCATCAGAGCGGTCGAGAAGATGTTGAGCGCAATCTTCTGGCTAGTGCCGGCCGCCAGCCGGGTCGATCCTGCAAGCGCTTCCGAACCGGTGTCCAGAAACACCGGCACATCGGCCTCAACAAGAACCGGCGTCCGCGCATTGTTGGCGATGCCGATGGTCAGGGCACCGCTCTGGTTGGCCGCCTTCAAGGCCGTGATCACGAACGGTGTCGTGCCGCTGGCGGCCAGACCGATGACGACGTCGTTCTCGTCAAGAGCGAGGTCGTCCACGGCGCGCGCCGCCGCCGCTTCATCGTCTTCGGCGCCCTCCTGCGCCTCGACGATGCTCGCCGAACCGCCGGCAACGAGGATATGAAGCCGCCCATCGGGCCAGTTGAATGTCGGGTTAAGTTCGACACCATCGAGCAGCGCAACGCGCCCGGACGTGCCCGCCCCGCAATAGACAAGACGCGCCTTCGGTTTTTCGAGCCGCGCAGCAGCAGACGAAACGGCGTCCATGATCTGCGTCTGCGCCGCTTTGACGGCATCGACCGCCTTGGCCTGGCTGCCCACCAGCGCGTCGAAGAGCGCGCCGTCACCCAAACTGTCCAGAAACGGCGAATCGACATCGTGCGCTTCGGTGTTCGGGCGATGTTCGCTGTTCGGTGACGGGGTCAAGGCCGGAAATCCTTATAATACCAAAACATGACCAATTAGCAGAAGGCCGGCTCCGATTTGTATTGCAAGACCGGCGAAATTCAACCCTCATTCAGCTCGTTTGCGATGCGTTGGCGGGAGCCGGACGGTCGATCCGGATTGAAGTGGACAATAATTGGATTTATCCGGTAATGGAGAGGTATGATCAAATGACGGGGTTGATTTGGACAAGCTGATCATCGCGGGCGGTCGCCCCTTTTCGGGCTCGATGCAGGTTGCCGGAGCCAAGAATGCCGCGCTTCCCATTCTGGCGGCATCGATGCTCGGCGGCGGCCAGGTGCGCCTGTCCAACCTGCCCGATGTCGGCGATGTCCGCTCCATGCTCGAACTGCTTGGCTTGTGCGGCGTCGAGACCGGCGATCCCGTCCATGGACGTATCGAATTCTCCACGGAGGCCCTGCGTGCCGCCGATGCCCCTTACGACATCATGCGCAAGATGCGCGCCTCGTTTCTGGTGCTGGCGCCGCTTCTCGTCCGGTTTGGCCGCGCCCGGATTTCGCGGCCGGGCGGCTGCGCCATCGGGACACGCCCGGTCGATCTGCACCTTGGCGCGTTGGAGGCGCTCGGCGCCCGTATCGATTTCGGCGGCGGCATCTATGACGTGCAGGCGCCCGAGGGATTGCGAGGGGCACGCATCGCGCTGCCTATGGCGTCGGTGGGTGCAACCCACACCGCGCTGATGGCGGCGGCCGGCGCGCGGGGCGAGACCGAGATCGTCAATGCGGCGCGCGAGCCCGAGATCGTCGATCTGGCGGCATTCCTCAACGGCCTGGGCGCGCGGGTCGAAGGCGCCGGAACATACAAGATCACGGTTCAGGGCACCGACAGCTGGAGCGACGTCAGCCACGCCATCGTGCCCGACCGGATCGAGGCGGCCAGCTATCTGATCGCCGCCGCCATGACCGGCGGTGAACTGGAGATCATCGGCGCGCGACTGGAACATCTGGGCGCTGCCTGCCAGATCCTCGAACAGGCCGGCATCGTCATCTACCCGTCCGACCGGGGGCTGATCGCCCGGCGCGGCGGCGCGCTGACGAGCGTTGACGTGGCAACCGAACCGTTTCCGGGTTTTCCGACCGATCTGCAGGCGCAGTTCATGGCCCTGATGTGCCTTGCCGACGGTGTTTCGGTGATCCGCGAGCGCGTCTTTGAATCGCGGTTCATGCATGTGCCGGAATTGCAGCGCATGGGCGCCGACATCCGCCATGACGGATCGACCGCCATCGTGACGGGCGTCGGCGAACTGCACGGCGCCCAGGTGATGGCCACCGATCTGCGCGCCTCCATGTCGCTGGTGCTCGCCGGTCTGGTCGCCAAGGGCGAAACGACCGTGCACCGGGTCTACCATCTCGATCGCGGTTTCGAAGACATTGAAGGCAAGCTGCGCCGGTGCGGCGCGGCCATCGAAAGGGTCGCCGAATGACGACGGCCAAAGTCGATGACGAAGCGCTGTTCATGGCGGTCGATGGCGGCGGCACGGGCTGCCGCGCGCGGCTGGAAACCGCAGACGGCAAGGTGATAGGCGGCGGGCTGGCCGGTCCGGCGGCAACGCGGTTCGGTGTCGAAGCGTCCTGGGCGGCGATTTCGACCGCCTTTTCAAACGCGCTGGACGAAGCAGGCATCGGCCGATCGGACGCGGGACACATTCATGCCGGCATCGGCGTCGCCGGCCTGTCGCGGCAAGGCGCGCGCGAGGCGCTGGAAGCGATGGAGCATCCGTTTGCGTCGGCGCATTTTGCGACAGACGGTGAGATCGCCTGTCTTGGCGCGCATGGCGGGCGCGACGGCGCAATCGTCATCGTCGGCACGGGAAGCTGCGGGCTGGCGCGCCTGTCGGGGCAGCTGATCAAGATCGGCGGCTATGGGTTTCCGATATCGGACGAGGGCAGCGGCGCCTATCTGGGGCTGCGCGTCGTCCGCGCCGCGATGATGGCCCATGACGGCCGGATGGCCATGACCGCGCTGCTCGGCGAGATCATGGGCCGTTTCGGCGACGATCCGGGCAATGCGGTCCAATGGATGGATCAGGCAACAGCAACCGACTACGCAGCCTTTGCGCCGATCGTCGTCCGCCATGCCGACGATGGCGATCCGGCGGCTCGGCGCATCATGCAGGACGCGGCCGCGGCGATCGAGACCATCGGTCGAACGCTTTTCGAACGGGGGGCCGAACGGCTGACGCTGATCGGCGGGCTGGCGAGCGTGATCGAGAGCTGGCTTGCGCCGGATCTGCGCCGCCGATTGAGCCCGCAGCTGGGCGACAGCCTGGACGGGGCCGCGATCCTTGCCGGACGGCCGGCAATCGGCCGGTGACGATGCAGAATGGACCGGACAATACGCAAAACGGCCATGAAGCGGCCGCGGCGCATACCGGGGAACAGGGGTAGGCTTTGAGCGATTATCCAGTCACGATCGACAAGATATTCCAGGACTACGGTCCGATCGACCAGAACAATCCGACGCCGCGCTACATCCAGTTGGCCAACCGGATTCGCGACCTGATCGAGAGCGGAAGCTGGAAGGCCGGCGACGCGCTGCCCTCGGAACGGACAATCGTCGGCGCGACCGGCCTTTCGCGGGTGACGGTGCGCAAGGGTCTCGAACTGCTCGTCAATGAGGGGCTTTTGTGTCAGCGCCACGGTTCGGGCACCTATGTCAGCAGCGAGGAAGACCGCATCGAGCAGTCGCTCGGAACCCTGACCGGGTTCAGCGAGGACATGCACTCGCTCGGCCATGTGCCGAGCGCCCGCTGGATCGAAAAGACCATCGACAATCCGTCGACCGAAGAGACGATGGTGCTGGGCCTTTCGCCGGGCGAGAAGGTTGCGCGCCTGCATCGTCTGCGGCTGGCGGACGGCGAACCGCTGGCGATCGAAATGGCCGTTGTGCCCGCCAGCATTCTGCCCGATATCGACGACATGCAGGATTCGCTCTATCAGACGCTGGCCGCACAGGGCGCGCTGCCCGAAAAGGCGCTGCAGCGCATGCATGCCTGCCGCCTGCCCGCATTCGAGGCGGAACTCCTCAAGTGCGAGGAAGGCGAGCCAGCGCTCCACATCGAGCGCCTGTCGCGTCTGCACAGCGGCCGGGTGATCGAGTTCACCCGCTCCTACTATCGGGGTGACCGCTACGATTTCATCGCCGAACTGACGCTTCCCGGCGCACGGCCAAAGACCATGCAGGGCAAACGCTGATGACAAGCCTGATGCAGCAGGAAACGCGGGCCATTCCCGCCCTCGTCGCTCAACAGATGCACGACCATCTGGCCACCTACGAAGGCTGTGCCGACCGGCTCGCGGCGTTCGATCCGGCCCTCGTCGTCACCATGGCGCGCGGCTCGTCGGACAATGCCGCGCTTTATTTCAAATATCTGTTCGAGCTGAAGACCGGCATACCGGTCGCCTCGGTCGGGCCCTCGATCGCCTCGGTCTACGAACGCGAATTGCGCCTTGATCGCGCCGCGTGCCTTTCGATCTCGCAATCCGGCAAAAGCCCCGACCTGGTGGCGTTCCAGAAGATGGCCGGCGATCAGCGGGCCCTGAACCTGGCGCTGGTCAACACGCTTGACAGCCCTTTGGCAGAAGGTGCCGACTGCCTGATGCCGGTTGCCTCGGGACCGGAGAAGTCCGTCGCGGCGACCAAATCCTTCGTCATGTCGCAGACCGCCATCGCCGCGCTGACGGCGCATGTCAGCCGGGACGACGGTCTGCTTGCCGCACTGGCGGATCTGCCGGACGCGCTGGACCGGGCCATCGGTTGCGACTGGCGCGATCTGGTCACACGGTTGAAGCCCGTTCACTCGCTTTACGTCATCGGGCGCGGGCCGGGACTTTCCATCGCCCAGGAAGCCGCGCTCAAGCTGAAGGAGACGTGCGAAAAACACGCGGAGAGCTACAGTTCCGCCGAGGTGCTGCACGGTCCCATCCAGTTGGCGGCCAGCGGCCTGGCAGCGCTCGTCTTCCTCAGCCGCGACGAGGCGCGGCAGGGCCTGATCGACGCGGTCCGACGCATGGCCGAAATGGGCATTGCCGTTTTCGTCGCCGATCCCGCCGGCGACCGGCCGCTGGACCTGCCGGGCGTTTCCTACC
Source organism: Oceaniradius stylonematis (assembly GCF_003149475.2). Taxonomy (GTDB): domain Bacteria; phylum Pseudomonadota; class Alphaproteobacteria; order Rhizobiales; family Rhizobiaceae; genus Roseitalea; species Roseitalea stylonematis. Next base: position 178,068 of record NZ_QFWV02000006.1, on the reverse strand, counting down.
TGCCATGCGCCGCGGCTCCGCACCCGATGCTCGACTGCATCAGCCAGATCACGACCTTCTATGTTTTCGCGGAGCGGTTCGCATTCGATCTCGGTCTCGATCCGGATTCGCCCAAACTGCTCAAAAAGGTCACCGAGACGATATGAGCGGGCCGACCGTTTTCAGGGCAAGCGCGATTTTCGATGGATCGGTCGTCCATCGCGACCGCCAGCTGGTCGTCGAGGACGGCAGGGTCAAGGGTCTGGCCCCGCTGGCCGATACGCCGGCGCGCAGCCGGATCGTCGACACGGAGGCTGAATGGCTGTCGCCGGGATTTGTCGACTGGCAGGTCAATGGCGGCGGCGGCGTCCTGTTCAACGACAATCCCAGTCCCGAAGGTCTTGCACGGATCGCCGACGCCCACCGGTGTTTCGGGACGACCGCCCTGCTGCCGACCGTGATCACCGATGAGCCGGCGGTCACAAAGGCCGCGGCCGCAGCGGCCGCCGAGGCGACGCAACAGGGCGCACCGGGCATTGTCGGCATTCACTTCGAGGGCCCGCATATCTCGGTTGCGCGGAAAGGCGTCCACGATCCGCGCTTCATCCGGCCCATGGAGCGGGACGATTTGGCTTTGCTCCGTCGCCGGGATCTGGGCCGGATCGTTGCGACGGTCGCCCCGGAAAACGCCACGGTCGACGATGTCGCCGCGCTTGCACAGGCAGGAACGATCGTCAGCCTTGGCCATACGGCGACGGATCACGACACGGCCCGGCGCTATTTCTCGGCGGGGGCGCGCGCGGTCACGCATCTTTTCAACGCCATGGAGCCGCTGCACCACCGTCAGCCGGGCCTGATCGGGGCCGCGCTCGAAAACCCGGATATCTATTGCGGGCTGATCGCCGACGGCCACCATGTTCACCCGTCGGTCCTGTCGATGGTTTTCGCGGCGGGCCCGAAGACCCGGCTGACGCTGGTCACCGATGCGATGTCCTCGGTCGGCGACCCCTCCGACACGTTCGAGTTGAACGGCCGTATCGTCCACCGCAAGGGCGGGCGCCTGACCATCGAAGACGGCACGCTCGCCGGCTCCGATCTGGACATGATATCCGCCATCCGCTTTTCCGTGCGCGAGTGCGGCGTCGCCATGGTCGACGCCCTGCGCATGGCCACGTCGGTGCCGGCAAGCATGCTCGGGCTCGAGACGATCGGCTCGCTGCGGCCCGGCGCGCGCGCGGACATCGTTGCCCTGCACGACAGCCTCGATATCGCCCAGGTCCATATGGCCGGCGAACCCGACCCATAGGGCCGGCAAACGGGGTCGGCGCCTTGACGGCGCGTCAGTTCGGCGTCGTCACCGCCGGGTCGTCGGCGAAATGGCAGGCGCATGTGCGCGCCGGGAAATCGTCGCCCTCCAGAACGCGCAGCTCCGGGCTCGTGCGATCGCAGTCGGGCTGTTTCCAGTAACAGCGGGGATGAAACAGGCAGCCTTCGGGCCGGTGCGCGATGTTGGGCACATCGCCGGTCAGGACGATCCGTTCGGGCACGGCCGATTGCGCCAGTTCGCGTCCGGGAATGCGCGGCACAGCCGACAGCAGCGCCCGCGTGTAAGGATGGCGCGGCGCTTCGAAGATGGACTGCGAGGGCCCGTACTCGACCAGCTTGCCGAAATACATCACGCCGATCCGGTCGCTGACATGGCGGACGACCGACAGGTCGTGGCTGATGAAGATGATGGAAAGCCCGAGTTCGGCACGCAGCTTGGCCAGCAGATTGATGATTTGCGACTGGATCGAGACATCGAGCGCCGAGACGGCCTCGTCGGCGACGATGATCTTGGGGCTGATCGCCAGCGCGCGGGCGATGGCTATGCGTTGCCGCTGGCCTCCGGAAAACTGGTGCGGCAGACGCTCCATCGCGCTTTTGGGAAGGCCGACCAGATCGAGCAATTCGGCAATGCGCTCCCGACGGTTGGCGATCCCATGCACGATCAGCGGCTCGCCAACGATGGTGCCGACTGTGTGGCGCGGATTGAGCGAGCCGAACGGATCCTGGAAGACCATCTGGATGTCGCGCCGCGCCTGTTTGAGATCGCGCTTGCCGATCGTTGCGATGTCGCGGCCGCCATAGATGATCTCGCCGCTGGTCGGATCGTCCAGACGCATGATGGTGCGGCCGAGCGTGCTCTTGCCGCAGCCCGATTCGCCGACGATGCCCAGAATTTCACCTGCATCGAGGTCGAAGGAAATGCCGTCGAGCGCCAGCACCCTGCCGCCGGAGCCGGTTGGATAGTGCTTGACCAGATCGCGCACGGACAGGAGCGGGCTCATGATGCCGGGTTCCAGCAATAGCCGGCGTGGGCGCCGCGGCGCACCTCGGGCGGCGTTTCTGTCGCGCAAACGTCGATCGCAAAATTGCAGCGTCCGGCAAACGCGCAGCCTTTCGGCCGTTCCCCCGGCGGCGGCACCGCGCCCGGTATCGCCGGCAGGCGCGATCCCGGCGGATTGGCTGCGGGAATGGTCCCGATGAGCGCCTCCGTGTAGCGGTGGATCGGATTGCCGAACAGGTCGTCGACCGGCCCCTCCTCCGCGATCCTGCCGGCATACATGACCACCGCCCGGTCGCAGGTTTCCGCGATCACACCGAGGTCGTGCGTGACCATCACGCAGGCCATGCCGAAACGTTTGCGCATCTCGGCGATCAGGTCGAGAATCTGCGCCTGGATGGTCACGTCGAGTGCGGTCGTCGGCTCGTCGGCGATCAGGAGGGCCGGCTCGCAAGCCAGCGCAATCGCGATCATCACGCGCTGTCTCTGGCCGCCGGACAGTTGGAAGGGATAGCGCTGCAACTGCGCGTCTTCGCTGGGCAGGCCCACAAGGCCCAACAGCCGCTTGACCTCCGCCTTGCGCTCTCGGCCGGCCATCTTGCGATGGATTTCCAGCGCTTCGCCGATCTGCGCTCCGATGGTCATGATCGGATTGAGCGAGGTCATCGGCTCCTGGAAGATCATCGCCATGCGGTTTCCGCGAATGCGGTTCAGTTCCGTCTCGTCAAGATCGGCCATGTTGGTCTGCTCGAAGAGGATGCGGCCGCGCGACACCTTGACGGCGTGTTTCGGCAGCAGGCCGAGGACCGACAGGGCGGTGATCGTCTTTCCGCATCCCGATTCGCCCAGGAGACCGACCATTTCGCCCCTGTTGACGGTCAGACTGATGCCTTCCACCAGCACCGCCGAGCGGGTCGACAGATGGAGGTCTTCTATCGCCAGAAGCGGCTGGTCCTGGACGTCGGCGTTTGAACTATGCTGCACGAGAACGTAGGCTCCGGAACGGGTGGGACAGAGCGGCCTCAGCCGCTATCTGATTCCAACTCGTACGTTATTGGTTACATTGACAATGCTGACGAGGTGAGAAATGGTATTGAGGTGGACTATGTCACCAGCTTGGCCAGGGAATGTCAACAAAGGCGCAGCCACCGATACAGCCTTGGGAGCGAAACCGTCTTGGGAGAACGTCATATCATGAAAAGCCTTCGCACCTTCACATTGACATGCGGCGTGGCCGTGGCGGCCGTCGTTTCCGGTCCGGCATTGTCGGCGCCGCTGCAAGTGGCCGTCGAGCAATCGCCGTCCGGTCTCGATCCGCACATCGTCACAGCGTTTTCCTCATTCCAGATCATCGATGGCACCATCTATGAAGGGCTGACGGCGCTGGACAACGATCTGAACATCGTTCCGGGCCTGGCTTCGGAATGGCAGATTTCCGACGACAAGACGACCTATACCTTCACCCTGCGCGAGGGGGTGACCTTCCATGGCGGCGATGCGATGACGTCGGCGGATGTGGTCGCCAGCCTCAATCGCGTGCTTGCCGAAAACACCGGTTCACCGCTCGCCAGCCGTCTTGCCGCGGTCGACAGCATCGAGACACCCGATGACAGCACCGTGGTTCTCAACCTTTCGGCACCTTCTGCACCGCTCCTGTCCTCGCTGACCTCGATCGCCATCGTGCCGGCCAAGTATGAAGACGACACGGACTCGCTGCAAAGGGCGCCCGACGGCACCGGCCCGTTCAAGTTCGTCTCCTGGCAACCCGATGTCGCCATCACGCTGGAGGCCAATGCGGACTATTGGGACGAGGAACGGCCGGCGCTGGAGGGCGTGGTCTTCAACATCGTGCCGGAAGCGGCGACGCGCCAGGTCGGCCTGAATTCGGGCCAGTACCAGATGCTGCCCAACATTGACGGCGTGATGGCCCAGCAGTTCCAGGGCGCCGGCGGCGTCCAGTTGGAGGAGACGCTGGAACTGGCCTATTCGCTGATCGGCATCAACGTCTCGCGTCCGCCCTTCGACAACGCCAAGGTCCGCGAAGCGATCAACTACGCGATCAACCGCGACGACATCGTCGCCGCCGCCCTGTTCGGGGCCGGCGTGCCAGGCGGCCCGCTGTCGCCGGCGCTGACCAACTACGCCCTGCCGCTCGAAGAGTTCGGCTGCTTCACCCCGTCCGCGGACAAGGCCAGAGCGCTGTTGGAGGAAGCCGGTATCGAAACGCCGATCGAGGCGACGCTGCTGGTGCTGCCGCGCGACAGCACCAAGGGTATCGCCCAGGTGGTCCAGCAGCAATTGGCGGCGATCGGCATCGATCTCGAGCTCGACATTCCCGAGATCGGTCAGTTCGTCCAGAACTGGCGGAATTCGGAGTTCGACATGTTCGTGTCCCTCAATTCGGGGACGATCGAGCCCGACGATTATTTCTACCGCACCTTCCGCACAGGCGGCTCGACCAACGTGTTCAAATATTCGAACGAAACCCTCGATGCCCTGCTCGATGCCGGACGCGAGGAGACCGATACCGCCAAACGGCAGGAGATCTATGCGGACGCGCAGCGGGAACTGGCCTGCCAGGGTCCGGCCGCTTTTCTGACCTACGGCCAGCTCTACACGGCGATGCGCGACAATGTGGACGGCTATTCGATCAGCCCCACCCGTTCGATGCGGTCGCTGGGCGGCACGTCGGTCACCGAATAACGAGTACGGACGGATTGGCGGAACGGTGCACACGTTCCGCCAAGGCCGCCCGCTCCGCCTTTGCGGTATGATGACAGTCCATGGTGTTGCTGAAACGACTGCGTGACCGGCTGATCGATCTGGCGATCGTCATTTTCGGCGTCTCCATTCTCGTCTTCGGCTTCATCCGCATGATCCCCGGGGACGCCGTCGCTATCATGCTCGGCGCCAATGCCGAGGTGACGCCGGAACGGATTGCCGCCATCCGCACCCGGCTGGGCCTCGACCTGCCGATCCACGAGCAATATTTCGTCTGGGTGTCGAATGTGCTGCGCGGCGATTTCGGCGTGTCGATCTGGACGGGCAGGCCGGTGATCGAGGAGATCGGCCATCATGTTTGGCCGACCCTGCAGCTCACCCTGCTGGCGCTTCTGACGGCGATCGTTCTCGCAATTCCCCTCGGCATCCTGATGGCCAACATAAGGGGCAGGCGTGGCGAAGCCTTTGTCCAGGCGGGCTCGGTCATCGGGCTGACGGTGCCGCCCTTCTGGCTGGGGATCATCATGATCCTGGTGCTGTCGACGGTGGCGCCGAGCCTCCAGATGCTGGGCTATGTGCCGTTCACGACCGATCCGATCGGCAACATACAACGCCTGATATTGCCCGCCTTCGCGCTGAGCCTGCCGATCATGGCAAACCTGGCGCGCCTTTTGCGCTCGACGCTGCTCGAAGCCATGCAACAGGACTATATCCGCACCGCCCGCGCCAAGGGCGTGCCGGCGCGCCGCATCCTCTATCGCCACGCGCTGCGCAACGCCATCATCCCGTTCGTGACCAGCGTCGGCATCATGGCGGGCTATCTTCTGAGCGGCGCGATCGTGATCGAACAGGTGTTCGCCATTCCCGGTCTCGGCCGCCTGATCCTCGGCGCCATCGCCGAGCGCAACTACCCGCTGCTGCAGGCAGCAATCCTGCTGGTGACGTGCAGCTTCGTGCTGATCAACTTCCTGGTCGACATCGTCTACACGCTGATCGACCCGAGGATCACGGAATGAGCGGCGGCACCATCGAACGTCCGGCCGAGCAGCCCGTGCCAACCCATCCGGCGCGGCGGTTCACCCTGCCCGAGCCGAGCCTTTACAATCTGTCGCTCGGCATGATCATTCTCATCACGATCGTGGCCGTGGCGGCGCCGTGGATCGCGCCCTACGATCCGCTCGAACAGGACATCATCCAGCGCCTGAAGGGCCCTTCGGCGGCGCACTGGCTGGGCACCGACCAGCTGGGCCGCGATCTGTTGTCCCGGATCATGCACGGCCTGCGCGCATCCCTTGCCATCTCGGCGGGGGCTGTCGGTGTGGCCCTCGTCTTCGGCAGCATTCTGGGGCTGCTGGCGGCCTATTATCGCGGCTGGACGGAACGCATCATCATGCGGCTGATGGACGTGCTGTTCGCGTTTCCGGTCATGCTGCTGGCCATCGGCGTGATCGCGCTGCTGGGACCGGGCAGTTTTCCGACGGCGGCGGCGATCGCCATCGTCTACACGCCCATATTCGCCCGTTTGCTGCGCGCGCCCGCACTGGTGGTCGCATCGAGCGACTATGTGCTCAGCGCACGGTCGATCGGCGCGTCGGACCTGCGCATCATCGTCTTCCACATCCTGCCCAACCTTGCGAGCGTGATCCTCGTCCAGGTCAGCCTTCTGTTGTCCTCGGCGATCCTGGTCGAAGCGTCCCTGTCGTTTCTCGGGCTGGGGACACAGCCGCCGGTGCCATCGCTCGGCATGATGCTGTCGGAGGGCCGCAACTTCCTGTTTCTTGCGCCCTGGGCGGCGATTTTTTCCGGGCTCGCCATTCTGATCGTCGCCTTCGCGCTGAACCTGTTCGGCGACGCGCTGCGCGACAACCTCGATCCGCGGCTGCGCCAAAGCTGATCCGGCGCACGGGATCGTCGGACGGGGCAAATGCACCCGTCGGACGGCCGGTTCAGCCTGCCGCCACGTGGCTTGCCAGTTTTCCGCCCGTCTGCGGCGTCTTGACGCCCGTCGTCAGCGGGTAGCTATAGGGCATCTGGCGCATCGAACGGATCGCCAGAAACGCAAAGCACTCGGCCTCGACGGCATCGCCGCGCAGGCCGACATCCTCGGCCAGGAGGATCTCGCATCCGGTGCGCTTGGCCATTTCGCGCATCATGGTGGGGTTTTTGCGCCCGCCGCCGCACACGATGATCCGCGTGGGCCGCTTGGGCAGCAGATCCAGCCCCTTGCCGACCGAACCGGCGGTGAAGGCGGTGAGCGTCGCCGCACCGTCCTCAAGGCGCAGCCCGTCGGCCATCGACGCCAGAAAATCGAACCGGTCCAGCGATTTGGGGAACGCCGCCGAAAGATAAGGGTGCTCCAACAGGCTCTTTAGCCGGTCCTCGTCGACCGAGCCGGCGGCGGCGATCCTGCCGTCGACATCCATGTCGGCGCCAGAATGGGCCGAGACCCAGTCATTGACCGGCGCATTGGCCGGCCCGGTGTCGAACGCCATCATCTCGTCGCCGTCGCACCAGGTGATGTTGGCGACACCGCCCAGATTGAGGATCGCCGTGTCGTTGCGCGCGTCGATCTTGCGCAGCATGGCCTTGTGATAGATGGCGGACAGGGGCGCGCCCTGGCCGCCGGCCTCCATGTCGGCCGAACGGAAGTCGTAGACGACGTCGGTGCCGATGATCGAGGCCATCATCGCGCCGTCGCCAAGCTGCCGGGTGCGGCCGCGATGGCCGTTCTCAGGCGCCGCATGCAGAACGGTCTGGCCATGAAAGCCGACCGCCGCGATGTCCGCCGCCTGGTAGCCATGTTTGGCCAGGAAGCGATTGACCGCCTCCGACTGCGCCCGGGTCAAGGCGATCTCGGCCTCGCGGAAGATCTCCGGTTCCGGGCCGGAAAACCGCCATTGCAGGGCCGCCTGGAAGGTCTCTCGCAGCAACGAGCGTATGTCGGTCGGATAGGGCGCCAGTTCCCATGGACCGAACGCATCGATCGTCTCGCCGTCGGTCTTGATCATTGCGATGTCGATGAACCCGTCGAGAACGGTGCCGGTCATCAGGCCGATTGCCCAGGCAGGCTGCATGTTGGACGTCTCCTTGGTCAGGCGGCAGCGCTTTGGGCCGGCGGCGCCAGGTGCTGCGGGAAGATGGAGCCCGCCGGCTGGCGGCGGAAACTGTGGAGGGCGGCTGTCGAGCCGGCATCGCCGGACAGGCTGCAGTGGAAGGAAAATGCGCCGCGGCGATGCCGGCGATCATCCCTGCCCGTCACATCGTCGCGGAACCCGTCTTGAGGCATGTCTTCGGTCAATCGCCGCTCACTGGTATTTAAAAGGTATGATATGTCTTGGATCGAAATCTGGCAATCGGTTTCGCCATGCAAACATCGGCGTCACGCAACACAGACAACGCAGCCCCCGATCCGGGACGTTTGATGGAGATCGACGGACCCGGTTGCCGGCGCGAAGCGGAAGATCGCGACCGCGCCGCGGGACGCGCCTGCACTGTCGAGCGGATTGCGCGGCAGCCAAGCGCCGCGATCCACCGTTTCGCGCGATGCAGCGATGCCGCCTGCGGCTGAGGCGGAGAGTTCGGGAGAAACTTCGAACCCGGCCTCCGCAAGCGCACGACCGTGCGCCGGCCGGTCAGGCCGCCTCCGCGGAGCCAGCGAACGCAATGAGCTTGGCGTGAGCGAAACAATGGCGGAGAGGAAGGGATTCGAACCCTCGAGACGGTTTTGCCGCCTACTCCCTTAGCAGGGGAGCGCCTTCGACCACTCGGCCACCTCTCCGTTCGGGCGTTTTCGAGGATTTCCGGCGATTTTGCAACCGCCCCCGATGCAGTTTCGTGCGGCCTGCCACGGCGCGCGGCAGGATCAAACCGGCGGGTGCTGGCCAAATCCGACGCGATCGGTTCTGTCGGGCGCCCTCGCCCCGCCTTCCAGGCTCAAAGGACAGGTGGTGACGGAGCGCTGACCGATGCTTACCAAGCCGCGCAACGCCCGCTTACCGGGGCGCGAAAATCTGCTATCAGCGGCGCCACCCGACCCGCAGGAGCGCCAGCCATGCCGCCACACCCCAATCCGCTCGTCGATGCCCTGCCGGCGACGATCCCTTTCGTTGCGCCCGAGCGCACCGAGCGCGAGACCGGCACGGCATTTGAGGCGCGGCTGGGCGCCAATGAGGGCAATTTCGGCGCGGCGCCGGCGGCGACCGCGGCGATGGCCCGGGCGGCGCGCGAGGCGGTCCGGAACTATCCGGACCCCGAAAGCTGGGCGCTGCGCGAGGCGCTGGCAACCCGTCTCGGCGTCGCCTTGGAGGAGATCGTCGTCGGGCCGGGCATTGACGGTCTTCTCGGGCTTATCGTGCGCATCTTTGCGCGCGAAGGCGACAAAATCGTCACCTCGCTCGGCGCCTATCCGACCTTCAACTATCATGTGGCTGGCTATGGCCGTCGGCTGGCGACCGTGCCCTATCGCGACGACCGGGAAGACCTCGATGCGCTCGCCGCCACGGCGCGCGCCGAAAACGCGGCGATCGTCTATGTCTCCAACCCGGACAATCCGATGGGGACATGGTGGGACGCCGCCGCGATCGACGCGTTCTGCGATGCCGTGCCCGAACGAACGCTGATCGTTTTGGACGAAGCCTATGGCGAGACAGCGCCGGCGGGCACGCTGCCGCCCATCAACACCGCACGGCCCAACCTGATCCGGCTGCGCACTTTTTCAAAGGCCTATGGGCTGGCGGGCCTGCGCTGCGGCTATGCGTTCGGCACCAAGGCGCTGATCGCCCCGTTCGACAAGGTGCGCGATCATTTCGGCGTTAACGTGATGGCGCAGGCCGCCGCCCTCGCCTCGCTGGGCGACCGCGACTGGCTGGCCGGCACGCTGGGCAAGATCGCGGCGGCCCGCGACGAGATCGCGCGGATCGGGGGCGACAACGGGCTCACCGCCCTGCCCTCGGCAACCAATTTCGTCACGCTCGATTGCGGGCGCGACGGCGACCATGCCATGGCGGTTCTGAAGGGGCTGATGGCCGGCGGGGTTTTCGTGCGCAAGCCGATGGCGCCGGTGCTCGACCGGTGTATCCGCGTCAGCGTCGGCCGGCCTGAAGAGCTGGCGCATTTCGCCACGACGCTGCCGATAGCGCTTGCCCAAGCGCGCGGCGATGCTTGATCGCAAACGGCAAATCGGCGAGGGCTTGGTTCAAGGCCGGCTTCGGCGGGCACGAGCATGGATGCTGACAGCGTGACCGATACACATCAGGAGCCGGACGGCGACAGCACGGATGAAGCCGACCGCCAGGCGATGATCATGATCCGGCCCAGCCGGCACACGCTGCCCGAGGACATCTTCGCCATTTCGATCGGCGTGGCGCTGGTCTCGTTCGGCGTCTTTCTGTTCCAGCAGGCCGAACTGGTCGTTTCCGGCGTTGCCGGCATCGCGCTGACCATCTCCTATGCGACCGGGCTGGATTTCTCCGCCCTGTTCTTTGCGCTCAACCTGCCGTTTTACGCGCTGGCCGTACGCGGCATGGGCTGGCGGTTCGTGATCAAGACGTTCTGCGCCATCGCGCTGATGAGCGTTCTGGTACGCTACTACCCGGTTCTGATCACCATCGAGACGCTGGAGCCGGGGTTTGCCGCGCTGATCGGCGGGATCATGATCGGGCTGGGGCTTCTGGCGCTGTTCCGCCACGGCGCGGGGCTCGGCGGCATCAACATCCTGGTCTACTGGCTGCAATCGGCGCGCGGCATGCGCGCCGGCTATGTCCAGCTCGGCATTGACGCGCTGATCCTGGCCGGCGCCGCGCTCGTCATCGGATGGCAGGGCATCGTGTGGTCGGTGGCCGGCGCGGTGATGTTCAACCTGATCCTGGGCGTCAACCACAAGCCGGGCCGCTATGTCGGCGTGAACTGACGGTACCGGTAATAAAACTCAGCTCTTTCATGCTATGATTTCCGTAGAAGACGCAGTCGAGTTCTTTGGGCCGGTCAGTTCGCAAATCTAAGCTTGATTAGGATCACGATGTCGAGGCGAGCCGGAAAGACTGTCGCAACCGCTGAATGCTTGCCCGACGGCCTTGAAGCTCTTCGCAAGGAGTTAACTCTGGCCGAAGTAATGCATCTAATAGAGAAAACGGCTCGATGGGTTGATCCCGCGACCTTTGCCTATCTGCCGGTTTGGTATCCCGAGCACGCCCGCCGAGCCCTGTTCTACAAGTCAAACTGGACTGAGCCGCAGATGAACCGCAATCGGCAGACCGGGCTCAGCGTCCATAAGTCAGAAGGCAATATTAATGCTAACAAGGCTCTGACAAAGGCGTTGGGCCTTCGTGGAAAGCAGCGGCCAAACTGGTCATGTTGCCATATCTGGGGTTTGGACGACGACCGCTATCAGTCATCCAACGAAGTCGTCCAGGATCATCGATTCTTTTCCTGCGTTGCCAACATGGTGTTGCTGCCAACACCGTTGAAGGCGTTCACCGATGCCATGATCGAGGTAAAGACGATGCTGCGTGTTTGCGCGCTTCACCTTTACGGTTGGTTATGCGAGCACGAGGCCGTTTCAAACACCGGTGCGCAGATTGCAAGCTGGTCCGACTGGGATGACTATCCGGTCAGTTGGCCCAAGCCAGATAAACCGGCTTTGCCGTCTGGGACGGTCCCCTTCTCAGATCGCATAAAGAACGCCGCCGACAAGCGAAAAGCGACAATCCGGAGAGACTTGGAACAGGCCGGTCCGCACTATCCCCGAAAACAGGTGCAAGCCGTGCTGGATTTCTGGAACATCGCTCTCTGAGCACGTGTTCGCCGGAAACAAACCCAATCGCTTCCTTGCGGCCAATTTATGAGACCTTATGAGCAAGAAGGCCGCGCGCTCACACCCCAAGAGCGCGCGGCCTGTCAGCGGAACCCCCGTTGCAACCGGTCGCTTGCCCCCCGCAAACCGGTGCCCCACCCGCCGATGTCTTTTCGAAGCCGGCCGTCGGGCCGGCACCACCGCTCAATGGCGGGTCATCCACTCACGCGCTTCGCGCAGCGCCTTGGCCAGTTCGGCCTTGTTCATGGTTTCGGCGATCTCGGCGCGCAGGGCGCCGGCTCGCGGCGAGCCCTTGATGGCCGCGATGTTGAACCATTTGTGCGCGGCAACCAGATCGGCGTCGCCATTGCGGCCCGTCGCGCAAGCCAGGCCCATCTCGAACAAGATGTCTGCGTTGGCGCCGGCGCCCATCCCGGCAAAGTCGGCGTTTTCCATTTCAAGGCGTGCCATGTCGACCCCCTATTGCGTGTCCCTGTTTCGTCCCCGAGCCCTTTGTCGTCCCGGCGTTTTGATGGGTGGAGGATGCCGGCAAGGCTTCAACGGCTGGCAAACAAGTGTCCTTAATGGCGCGCAAACGAAACAAAAACAGGGGGTAAATTCAACCGCGCGTTAACATGTCAAATAGCTGATTTTGCTTGGCAAACCGGGGATTTTCACACATCGTTCACAGTTGGCGCGGAAAGCAATCGCTAACCGTGGCAGCGGGTCGATGCGGGAGGGACGCGGTTTTTGCCGGTCCATGAAGCGACCGATCCGCCCGCCGGAACGCTACCGACTCCCGTCAAAACCCGTTTACTTTTACGTGTGCGTCAATAATAGTGCACGCGAACGGTCCTTGAACCGTGCATGATTGGGAGGAACCTCATGAAGACATCTCTGCTTGCGCTGGCGGTCGCCGTCACCATGACCGCAACGCCCGCTCTTGCCGACGCCATTGTCGGCACCTGGCGCACAGGAAGCGGCGAAACCGCGCGAATCGCGGAGTGCGGGAGTGCATTCTGCATCACCCTTCAGACCGGAACCTATGCAGGCCAGCAGATTGGCCGCGTCTCCCTCAGCGGCAACCGCTACGTCGGCAACATCACCGACCCGGCAGAAGGGCGCCAATACAAGGGACGTGCCCGCCTTTCGGGTAACACGCTCAACATGACAGGTTGCTTTGGTGTTTGCACTCCCATCACAAGCCGGACCGAGGCGTGGAAACGCCAGTAACCGGACCCGATCGGCCTCCCCGAACCGGACGGGGAGGCCCCATGGTCAGCGCGCGCGCTGGCCGAACAGCACCTTCTGCGCCTCCTTGTCGTCGCGCAGATTGGTTTGCTCGCGCTTTTCGCGTCCGACCGCCAGGCCGCGCTCGACCGCCGGCCGCGCATTCATCGTGTCGAACCAGCGCTTGAGGTTGGGGAAGTCGTCCAGATCCTGGCCCTGCCGTTCGTAGGGCAGGACCCAGCCGATGCACGCCATGTCGGCGATCGAATAGTCGCCGGCGAGGAAGTCGCGGTCGGCAAGGCGCCTGTTCATCACGCCATAGAGCCTGTTGACCTCATTGGTGTAGCGGTCGATCGCATAGGGCACCTGTTCGGGCGCATATTGGCGGAAATGATGCGCCTGGCCGGCCATCGGACCCAGCCCGCCCATCTGCCAGAACAGCCACTCGTCGACGGCGGTCCGCGCGCGCGGATCTGCGGGATAAAAGCGGTCGAACTTGCGGCCCAGATATTGCAGGATCGCGCCGGACTCGAACACCGAGATCGGCTCGCCGCCCGGGCCTTCCGGGTCGATGATGGCGGGCATGCGGTTGTTGGGCGCGATCTTCAGGAAATCGGGCGCGAACTGCTCGCCCTTGCCGATGTCGATGTAGCGCACCTGATAGGGCACGCCCAGTTCCTCCAGCATGATCGATATCTTCCAGCCATTGGGCGTCGGCCAATAGTATAGCTCGATCGGTGCGGTCTGTTGCGGCATGGGTCCCTCCGGTGCTGTCGCCTACGCACATAGGCGGCCGCGCGCCAAGCGCAAGCCGCGTTAACGACCCTGAACGCCATATGAATGGCGACCTCAGCACCGGTTCAGTGCCCCCTGTCTAATGTGTGCGGCAGGAAAGGGACACAGCCGATGCTCGCACGACGCTTCATCATCATCTGCCTGATCGCCATGATCTTCGCGTTCGCGCTGATCAGCCTGATCGAGCAGAGCAGCGGGCCGGCCTATTCCTGGAAAATTCAATCGACCGTGCCGTGCGTCTTCGAGCGCCCGCGCGTGTGCGCCATCCCGCGCCAGTAACTCGTCAGGGGCCGACCATGACCATGCACACAACAAACCGCCGCCGTTTTCAGACTGTTCGCGCCTTCGGACGCGCCGCGCTTCTGGCCACCTTGTTCATCGGCCCGCTGGCCGGCTTCGCCGCCGCCCAGGCGGACGAAGGCGCCCGCAAGGGAAACGGCGTGGGTTTCGTCCTCTATGTCAGCCTGATGCGGCCGTGACGCGACCGGGCCAGAGATCGCCGCGTTGCGTCTTTTGCGCGCAATGATCTGGCCGTATATGATTGTGCATGGACAAGAGAACAGACGAATCACACCCCATGGCCGGCCAGGACAGTGCCGGGTTTCTGACCCCGCCGCCCGAGCGCCCCACCTTCTACACCGATCCCGCCGAGGCGGTTGCCGCCTTGCGCGCGCTTTACGAGCGCAACACGGCCTTTATCCGCGACGCGTTTTCCGAGATGACCGACAAGGGCGATCTGGAGGGGCGCGTGCGCGCCTATTATCCGCAGCTCTCGGTCAGGACGGCCAGCTACAATCAGGTGGATTCGCGGCTCGCCTACGGCCATCTGGCCCAGCCGGGCCATTACGCGACCACCGTGACCCGACCCGACCTGTTCGGCAGCTATCTGGAAACGCAGATCGGGCTCTTGCTGAAGAACCATAGTGTGGCGGTCGAGGTGTCGGAGTCGGGCACGCCGATCCCGCTGCACTTCGCGTTCCTGGAAGGCACCCATGTCGATGGCGCCAAGGCCGACCAGCTGGCGCGTCCGCTGCGCGACGTGTTCGACGTACCGGACCTGAACGTGACCAATGACGACATCGCCAACGGCGACTTCGAACCGGCGCCCGGCCAGCCCTCGCCGCTTGCCCCGTTCACCGCCCAGCGCGTCGATTATTCGCTGCACCGGTTGTCGCATTACACCGCGACAAGCCCGTGGCATTTCCAGAACTTCGTCCTTTTTACCAACTACCAGTTCTACATCGACGAGTTCTGCGCCTTTGCGCGCGAGCAGATCGCCGACACCAATTCCGGTTATCAGAGTTTCGTCGAGCCGGGCAATGTGGTGACGCGCGCCGGCGCGGCCGAGCCGGAGAGCGGCGCACCGCCATCGCGCCTGCCGCAAATGCCGACCTATCATTTGACGCGGCCGGACCGCACCGGCATCACCATGGTCAATATCGGCGTCGGCCCGTCCAACGCCAAGACGATCACCGACCATATCGCGGTGCTGCGCCCGCATGCCTGGCTGATGCTCGGCCATTGCGCGGGCCTGCGCAACACGCAGCAGCTGGGCGATTATGTGCTGGCGCATGCCTATGTGCGCGAGGATTCGGTGCTCGACGACGATCTGCCGCTGTCCGTGCCGGTGCCGCCGCTGGCCGAGGTTCAGGTCGCGCTGGAACAGGCGGTGGCGGAGGTGACAGGCCTTTCGGGCTACGATCTCAAACGCATCATGCGCACGGGCACGGTCGCCACGATCGACAACCGCAACTGGGAGCTGCGCGACCAGCGCGGGCCGGTCAAACGGCTGTCGCAGTCACGCTCGATTGCACTCGACATGGAATCGGCGACGATCGCCGCCAACGGCTTCCGCTTCCGCGTGCCCTACGGCACGCTTTTGTGCGTCTCCGACAAGCCGCTGCATGGCGAACTCAAGCTGCCGGGCATGGCGACCGAATTCTACAGGACGCAGGTCAACCAGCATCTGATCATCGGCATCAAGGCGATGGAGAAGCTGGCGCAGATGCCGCCCGAACGGCTGCATTCGCGGAAACTCAGAAGCTTCTCGGAGACGGCGTTTCAGTAGGGGGTTTTGGTATCTGATCCGAAACGGCTTTTCACGGACCCGAACTGGCGCCAGCGGCCGTTTGAAGCAAGCACCTCACTGTTCGTCGGTCAGCATCGGCCAAGGGATTTCCCCACCGGCGGTGATCGATACATCACAGTTCTTGGCCACGAACGCATCGCAGTCGGCTTTCGATGCCGGCCCGTATGCCCGATAGTAGATGGCGGATACAACCATGTCGGCCGGAACCACGATGCACCCATGGTGGCCTGAAGCCCCCTTCGGCACTCTGGCATGGACCACGAACTGGTCCTTCTCCAACGCGGATTGCAGATTGGTCGTCTGCTCCCGGTCGGACTCGTGGCGGATTTTCACTTCGTTCTCGCCCGTTGCATCAAAAACCCTCAGTGAAGAGGCACCACCGACATTGGACATCACCACGCTTACCTCGAAGGGACGAAGGGCCGTCATGCAAACATCCGGCGTATAGAAGACCATGTTCCAGTTGGGCGGTGAGACGCGTTCGGGGCGCTGCTCCAATTGTGCGGTGTAGTTGAAGCAGGGCAGCAAACCGCGCGCTGTCAGCCGAACCAATAATGACTTGCCTATCCAGTAGGCGTCATAATCCGCTACACCGAGCACTCTCTTGATATTCTCTTCAGACATCGGCACCCTCCCGGATAGAAATAAACGAAATGAATATGATATACAAAATTGATCGATTGGCAAATTGATCGATGATTATCCCTAAAATTAAGCAGATATGACAACCAAAAATTCGACCAAAACTTGTCCGTTGATTCGTTTTTATTGTCATCGAATTCCGACTGCCAATCGACTGTCGGGCGAGCCCCGTTCGGCCTTGGGAATTCGGCCGACAGGTGGCGCGAGCAGTCAAAACAAGCGGTAGATCTGGCAAATCTCTTGGTTATGGTGTCTGTCGTGCCGGCCAATGCAGCGCCACCGCACCATAGCCCGTCATCGACGGGATCTTGGTTTTTCGTCCACCCTGTTCTGGCAAGACGATGGCAAAAGGAAATTGATGCCACTCCTGCCCAAATCCACCGCTCCGCTCCTGATCGGCGCATCGGCGCTGATGTTCGCCGGCGGCGTCAACGGGCTGATCCTGCCGGTGCGCGGCGCTCAGGAAGGGTTCTCGGCGTTTTCGCTCGGGCTTCTGGGCACGGGATGGGCGGTCGGCTTCGTGCTCGGCTGCCTGATCGTGCCGCGCACGGTCAAGCGCGTCGGCCATATCCGCTCGTTCGGCGCGATGACGGCGCTGGCAAGCGTGGCGATCCTGCTTTCCCTGTTGCTGATGCATCCGGCCGCATGGATTCCTCTCAGGGCGCTGTCGGGCTTCTGCTTTGCCGGCGCCCAGCAGATCATGGAGAGCTGGCTGAACGAGCGTTCCGGCCCCGACAGCCGCGGCCGCGTTTTCGGCATCTATGCGATGGTCAACCTGACCGCGACCACCATCGGCCAGATGGTGCTGCCGCTCGGCGACACCGGTGCGGAGACATTCTTCGTGCTCGGCGCCGTCTTCTATGCGCTCGCGATGATCCCAACGGCGCTTTACGCCTCGCAGCAGCCAAAGCCGCTGACCGAAGTGTCACTCGATATTCCCAAATTGTGGCGCAATTCGCCGGTCGCCGTCGTCGGCATCGTGCTCGTCGGCATGGCCAACTCGGCGTTCGGCACGCTGGCCGCCGTCTATGGCAACGCGATCGGCATGAGCGTGACCGCCATCGCCATCTTCCTGTCGGCGACCCTGATTGCTGGCGCGGTGGCGCAGGTGCCGGTCGGCTATGCGTCCGACAAGACCGACCGCCGCCATGTGCTCATCGCCGTGGGCGTTCTGGCCGTTGCGACCTCTGTCTATTTCATCGTCGCGGCGCCCCGGGACGCCATGCCGATCCTGATCGGAGCCGGCCTGTTCGGTGCGTTCATCCACACCATGTATCCGCTGCTGGTCAGCCACGCCAACGACCATGCGGCGGCGGACGACTTCCTGCGCACGTCGGGCGGGCTGCTGCTGCTGTTCGGCATCGGTTCGATCGCGGGGCCGCTGATCGCGGGCGGCGTGATGGGCTTTGCCGGACCCGAGGGTCTTTTCATGACGATCGCGGCGGCCCACACGATGCTTATCGGCTTTACGATCTGGCGCATCCGTCAGCGCGCGGCCGCCGCCATCCGCAGAGCCTATGTGCGCATGCCGACCGCGCGCTTCTCGACGCCCGAAACGCTCGCGATGAACCCGCGCGCCGACGAAGACGATCAAGCGGACGACGACCGCTAACCGGCAAGCACCGGCCAGAGCGAAGCCACCAGCAGTGCCGCCATGGTCCAGTTGAAGGCGCGCAGGCGCCGCGCATCGGTCAGGAAGCGCTGCATCTGCTGGCCGATCAGCGTCCAGGTGCTGACGGTCGGCAGGTTGATCACGCCGAAGACCAGCGCGACCAGCACGATCGCCGACAGGCTGCGGTCCGGCGCGTAGATCGTGATCGCCGTCAGCGCCATCGTCCAGGCCTTGGGGTTGACCCACTGGAAAGCGGCAGCCTGCAGGAACGTCATCGGTGCGCCCTGCGTCTCGCCCCCTTGCGGCGCACCGGCATTGGCGATCTTGAAGGCCAGCCAGAGCAGATAGGCGACCGAGACAATCTTGAGGATCGTGTAGCTGGCCGGCACGGCATCGAAGACCTGCATCAGCCCGACGCCGACAAGAACGATCATCACGGTGAAGCCGATGCCGATGCCCAGCATGTGCGGGATGGTCCGCACCAGCCCGAAATTGGCGCCCGACGCCAGAAGCATCAGATTGTTGGGCCCCGGCGTGACCGACGAGACGAAGGCGAAGGTGGCAAAGGCGGCGAGCAGTTCGGCGTTCATCGCACAATCATGCGCCCAGTTGGCGCGCAATGTGCTTTCTTTATTGAGCCATTTCCGGCTATATGCGCAATCGATGAAGGCAGTCGACGCAAAAAGCGAAGAAATATTGCGCGTTCTTTCGGCGGACGGGCGGATCAGCAACATCGATCTGGCTGCGCGGGTGAATCTGTCGCCCTCGGCCTGCCTGCGCCGCGTCCAGGAGCTCGAAAGGTCCGGCGTGATCGGCGGATACCGGGCGGTGATCGACCGGTCGAAGCTGGGCCAGGCGTTCACCGCCTATGTCGGCATCGGGCTGGCCGACCATTCCAAGGCCGCCCAGGACGCGTTCGAGCGCGCGGTGGCGCATGTGCCCGAGGTGCGCGAATGCCACAATGTGACGGGGCTGATCGAATATCTGCTGCGCGTCGAGGTGGCCGACATCGCCGCCTACAAGCGGTTCCACGCCGATGTGCTCGGCGCAATTCCGCAGGTCCGCTCGATCACGACCTATGTGGTGATGGGCTCGCCCAAGGACGAGCGGGCGTGAGCGTCTGCTGGCCGCTCGGTTTTGCCGCTGGTCTTGTGGCCATTATGCACGACGCATAGGCTGTTTCGGAAAGAGATCGCATCGGGACGACGCGCCATGGCCTATGTCCACGGATTTGTCGCCGCCGTGCCCAATGACAAACGCGGGCCTTTGTCGACCACGCCAAGGCAACCGGCCGCGTCTTCAACAACCATGGCGCATGGGCTTGCCCCTTTCGAGGCTCGCCGCCAGTTCCCATCATCCTGAGGTGCGATGCCGAGCTTGCCGAAACGGTGCCTGGAAGGGTCATGGGATTGGCGCCCGCATCTCGGCATGCGGCGCCTTGAGGCTTCCGCTGCGACCGACAAGGCACGGTTGTCGAATGCCGAATTATTGACGTTTACGTCAAAGTAAATTACGGGAAAGGCACTGCGCCGAAGCGTTGCGGCGTCGACGCATCTTGATAGGTCGGGCGCGCGCGGGCTAACTGCCGGCGGACTGACAACAACAGGACGCGGCCCGCAGCCGATGCGGGACGGCACGCGTCACCGGAGGACAATGATGAGCGAAGCCAACGGGGCGGACGATCCCAGGAACGAACCGCGGGAGTCGATGGAGTTCGATGTCGTCATCGTCGGCGCGGGGCCCGCGGGGCTTGCGGCCGCGATCCGGCTCAAGCAGATCGACGAGAACATTTCCGTCGTCGTCCTCGAAAAGGGCGCCGAAGTGGGCGCGCACATATTGTCGGGCGCGGTGATCGATCCGGTCGGCCTCGACACGCTGATCCCCGACTGGCGCGACGATCCGGACCAGCCGCTCAAGACGCCGGTCACCGACGACCATTTCCTCTATCTGGGGCCGGCGGGCGGCATGCGCCTGCCCAACTTCATGATGCCGCCGCTGATGAACAACCATTGCAACTACATCGCTTCTCTGGGCAATGTGTGCCGCTGGCTGGCCGGCCGCGCCGAGGCGCTCGGCGTTGAAATCTATCCAGGCTTTGCCGCCGCCGAGCTGATCTTCGACGGCAATGGCGCGGTCAAGGGCGTCGCCACCGGCGACATGGGCATCGGCCGCGACGGCGAGCCGACGGCGATGTTCGCGCGCGGCATGGAACTGCACGGCAAATATGTCCTGATCGGCGAAGGCGTGCGCGGTTCGCTCGCCAAGCAGCTGATCGCGAAGTTCTCGCTTGATGAGGGCAAGCAGCCCGGCAAGTACGGCATCGGCCTGAAAGAGCTCTGGCAGGTCGATCCGGCCAAGCACCGGCCCGGCCTCGTCCAGCATTCGTTCGGCTGGCCGCTCGGCAACCGGACGGGGGGCGGCTCGTTCCTCTACCATCTCGAAGACAATCTGGTGGCCGTCGGCTTCGTCGTCCACCTGAACTACAAGAACCCCTTTCTCAAGCCGTTCGAGGAGTTCCAGCGCTTCAAGACGCACCCGATGATCCGCGAGACGTTCGGCGGCGCCAAGCGCATCTCCTACGGGGCGCGCGCCATCACCGAGGGCGGCTGGCAATCGGTGCCCAAGGTCTCGTTCCCGGGCGGCGCGCTGATCGGCTGCTCGGCCGGCTTCGTCAACGTGCCGCGTATCAAGGGCAGCCACAATGCGATGCTGTCGGGCATGCTGGCGGCCGACAAAACCGCCGAGGCGCTGTCCAAAGGCCGCGCCAACGACGATGCGCTCGATGCCTATGAGGCCGACTGGCGCGGCAGCCCGATCGGCCAGGATCTGAAGAAGGTGCGGAACGTCAAGCCCCTCTGGTCGCGCTTCGGCACCATGGTCGGCGTCGGCATTGGCGGCATCGACATGTGGATCAACCAACTGACCGGCGGCTGGTCGCCGCTTGGAACGCTTGGTCACGGCAAGGCCGACCATGAGGCGCTCGAGCCGGCTTCCAAGCACGCGCCGATCGCCTATCCCAAGCCCGACGGCGAGATCACGTTCGACCGCCTGTCGTCGGTGTTCCTGTCCAACACCAATCACGAGGAAGACCAGCCGATCCATCTCAAGGTCATCGACGACGGGCTGCAGAAGCGTTCCGAATATGCCGATTATGCCGGCCCGTCCTGGCGTTATTGCCCCGCCGGCGTCTATGAGTGGCTCAATGCCGATGGCGACACGATCGGCGATGGTGCCGAGCGCCAGCCGGACGATGCGGTGCGGTTCCAGATCAACGCGCAGAACTGCGTGCACTGCAAGACCTGCGACATCAAGGACCCCAACCAGAACATCAACTGGACGGTGCCGCAGGGCGGCGAAGGCCCGGTTTATCCGAACATGTAGGAATGATGAGCGGTCTTGGGCAAAGACGGCATTATGATAAAACCGACAAGCAGCTAGCGGAACTGAATTGATGCCAGTCTGTGAAAGTCTTGCATTTGACACACGATAGCTCTTTTATCACTCTGCTTAAACCGATGTTGGCCGGGTGAATGCATCATGACTATACTTTGTCGGTCGCTCACCGCTGCCTTGGCGGTTTTGGCTCTGGTCGTGTCAGCCGCCGCCGAGGGTTTGCCGCTTCGGCCACCGCCGGATTTCGCGAGCCGAAACCTCACCGGTGGCGACGACATAAGGGCCTTGCAGACCAATCTGAACCGGCTCGGCTACTATGACGGCGCGATTGACGGCGCCGTGGGGCCATTGACACGCGCGGCCCTTCTTGAACTTCGGCGTGCGGCGGCGCTTGAATCGGTGACCAACAATGCACCGACGGAGGGAGATTTCGCCGCCTCTTTCAGGCTTCTTCGCGACAGGGAGATATCGGCTGGAACGTTGAATTTCGACGATCCGTCCTATCTCGCCGAGATAGCCGCACAGCAGCTTACAAGGCAACTCTCCGGCGACGGGGCGCCGATCGGCCGGATCGTTGGCCGTCTGGACACCTCGACGCTAGACAATGCGGGTCCGTCGATTACGACCGCTTCGAGACAAATGAGAGCGGTCGATCGTGCGCCGGCCAGCGCTGTCGAAAGCCAGTCGCGCGAGCGGCAGACAACAGCGACGCCCGCTGACGAGACCGGCCGAGTTGCCGCCGCGTCCGTTCGGCCCGTTCCAACGCGTGCGTTCAGCTCTCCCGATCGCTATCCGCCCGAGGGGTTCCGCGGATACGGAATCATCGCCTTCAAGGCAATCGCGACATCCTATGACATCGAAAAACACCAGCAGATCTGTGCGGCCTATGTGGCCGCATTCCGCCCCACGGCAACCCAGTCCAACACGGCCGTCACGGACCAGTTCCTCACCGTATGGCCGGTCGAGACGGACGATGTTGCCGACGCGCTCAACCAGAGCATGCGTGACCGCGATCTGACCGTCTGCCAAGACGCCATCAGGCACTTCGATACCGAGACCGCCCGCTACGCAATCCAAGAGGCGGAAAAAGCGGGCTTCGCCGGCTCGGGTACAGGCCCATTCCTGCTCGCTTGGTCGCCGGCGACGGAGTTTGGCAAGGAGGACACATTCGTCCTGTCCCTCGATCTTTCCCGCGTGTCCAACTACGATCTGGCCCACGCCATGATGCAGGAATGGCGCAATGATGTGGAGACCGACTTTGCCGACCTTAGGGGCTTCACGCTTGCACGGTTGCAGGTGACGCTGCGGCGATGGGCCGACAAGTACGGCCCTGGCTTTTTGGAGGCATTCTAGGTCGTGATCGAACTGGCTTATGGGCTCGGCATCGGCGGCGTTATCGGCTTTCTGGCCGGGGTCTTGCTCGCAACTTGGGTCGACCCGGCGACAACAGGAGGATGGGCGCTGCTGGTCGTTGTGTGTGTCGGCATCGGCGCCACGATCGGCTTTCTTGGCAGGGTGTTCGTCAAGCGCCCGACGAGGGGAAAGACCTAGCGGTCAAGCGTCCCCGCATGATGGGCGAAGTGCTCGCCGAGGAAAGTGCCGACGAAATAGTAGGAATGGTCGTAGCCGTCGCGCATGTTGAGCGTCAGTTGCTGGCCGGCATGGCGGCAGGCTTCTGCGAAGAGTTCGGGCCGCAACTGCTCGGCCAGGAACTGGTCGGCGGCGCCCTGGTCGATCAGGATGTGCGCCTTTGACCGTTGTCGGGCGACCAGTTCGGTGGCGTCATAAGCCTGCCATGCCGACCGGTCGGCGCCCAGATAGGCCGCAAACGCCTTTTGCCCCCATGGCACCTTGCTCGGCGCCACGATCGGCGCGAAGGCGGACACGGACCGATAGCGTTCGGGATGCTTCAGATGCAGCGTCAGCGCGCCGTGCCCGCCCATGGAATGGCCGAAAATGCCCTGCCGGTTCATGTCGGCTGCCGGAAAACGATCGGCAACAAGCGCCGGCAGTTCCTCGGCGATGTAGCGGTCCATGCGGAAATGCCGCGCCCAAGGGTCCTCGGTCGCCGTCAGGTAGAAGCCGGCGCCCTGCCCCAGATCGTAGGCATCGTCGTCGGCCACTCCCTCGCCGCGCGGCGAGGTGTCCGGAAACACCACCATCATGCCGTGTTCGGCCGCATGGCGATGGATGCCGGACTTTTCGTTGACGTTCTGCCAGGTGCAGGTCAGCCCCGACAGATACCACAAGACCGGCACCGGGCCGTCGGCGGCCTGCGGCGGCGTATAGACCGCAAAACGCATGGTGCAGTTGGTGACCGCGCTGTCGTGATCGTGGACCGTCAGAAAGCCGCCGAACGATTTGTGGCGCAGCGCCTCCTGCATCAATACAGCACCACCGAGCGGATGCTCTCGCCCGCATGCATCAGGTCGAAGCCCTTGTTGATGTCTTCGAGCGGCATCGTGTGGGTGATCAGCGAGTCGATATCGATGCGGCCCTCCATGTACATATCGACGATGCGCGGCACGTCGGTGCGGCCCCTCGCGCCGCCGAAGGCCGAGCCGCGCCAGTTGCGGCCGGTCACGAGCTGGAACGGCCGGGTCGAAATCTCGGCGCCCGCCGGCGCGACGCCGATGATCACCGAGGTGCCCCAGCCCTTGTGGCAGCATTCCAGCGCCGTTCGCATCACATCGACATTGCCGATGCATTCGAACGAATAGTCCGCGCCGCCGGTCAGTTCGACCAGATGACCGGTCAGATCACCGGAGACATCCTTGGGGTTGACGAAGTCGGTCATGCCGAACTGGCGCGCGATCGCCTCCTTGGCAGGGTTCATGTCGACGCCGACGATCTGGCGTGCGCCGACGAGCTTGAGGCCCTGGATGACGTTCAGCCCGATGCCGCCCAGGCCGAACACGACGGCGGTCGAATTGGGTTCCACCTTTGCGGTGAACATGACCGCGCCGATGCCGGTGGTCACGCCACAGCCGATGTAGCAGATCTTGTCGAAGGGCGCGTCCTTGCGCACCTTGGCGAGCGCGATCTCGGGCAGGACCGTGTAGTTCGAAAAGGTCGAGCAGCCCATATAGTGCAACAGTTTCTCGCCCTTGTAGGAAAAGCGCGAAGTGCCGTCCGGCATCACGCCCTGCCCCTGGGTCGAGCGGATCTTCTGGCACAGATTGGTCTTGGGGTTCAGGCAGTACTCGCACTCGCGGCATTCGGGCGTATAGAGCGGGATGACATGGTCGCCGACCTCGACCGATGTGACGCCCGGGCCGGTCTCGACGACGATGCCCGCGCCCTCATGGCCGAGGATCGCGGGGAATGCGCCTTCCGGATCGGCGCCAGACAGGGTGAATTCGTCGGTGTGGCAGATGCCGGTCGCCTTGACCTCCACCAGCACCTCGCCTTCGCGGGGACCCTCCAGATCGACTTCAACGATTTCAAGGGGTTTTGCCGCCTCGAATGCGACCGCCGCACGCGTCTTCATGGCCCGATCCTCCCGCCGTTTTTGTCCGATTAGGCATGGATAGGCTCGCCGGCGCAAGTTCAAATCGGGCTTCGCCGTTGCGGGCCCGGCCAACCGCGCTATCTTGTCCGCATGGCGGCAAGCGGATCGATGATTGCAAAGGCGGGAATGGCGGCGGCGCTGTTCATCGCGACGGGCGGCGCCGCATCCGGACAGGATATCGCTGTCCGTGCCGAACCGCCGGAGCTGACGGCAGGCTACGATTTTTCCGATACGCTGGGCGGCTTTCGCATCATCGCCCTGTCCGGGCTCGGCACCCGGACCGATCCGATCCGCATCGACCAGCAGGTCTTCGCCGCAACGGCTTCGACGCTCGTCATCCGCGCCACCAAGCCGATCAACCCGTTCGCCCATCCCAAAACCCACGCGACCGGAACGCTGCATTTCGACATCACTGCACAGAACATTTCGGGCCTGCCGTGGATCGGCGCGGAGTTCGAGCTGCAGGAGATGCTGGGCCAGGCCAGCGTCTATGGCGACGGGCTGTCGTTCGACCAGCGCCGCACCGGCAATTACAGCGTCGTGTCGGACCGCTTCGCCGACAGCCGTCTGGATTTCGAGCCGTTTGACCGGATCCTGTTTCATGACGGGTTCGTCGATCCGGGCGAAACGGTGCGGTTCCGCTTCCTGATTACCGACCTGACACCGGCGAACCTGTTCTACATCAAGTTCGACCCGCGCATTCCCGCATCCTGAGATTGCGCCGCGCCCCGCGGTCTGCGAGATAGAACCATGACCGCGACCGCAGATCCCAGCCGCGCCGAATTCGAACAGTTGCTGCGCTTTTACGCCGACAGCGGGCTGGATTTCGCGCTGGATGCGGAGCCGGGCGACAGGTTCGAGGCACCAGCGCCGCCGGCCCAACCCGCAGTAGCCAGGCCGGCGCCATCCGCACCAAATCAGGAACCGGCGGCAGGCCGGCCGGCGGCGAACCTCGCACAGCCGGCGCGCATCCCCGACGATCAGGCGGTCGGCCTTGCGCAGCAAACGGCCGCCGGCGCAGCCGATCTGGACGCGCTGCGAGCCGCGGTCGAGGCCTTCGAAGGCTGCAATCTCAAGCGCAGCGCGCGCAGCACCATCTTTGAGGGCGGCACACGCGGCGCTCACGTGATGCTGGTCGGCGCGGCGCCGTCTCGCGACGACGACAAGAACGCCGAGGCCTTTTCCGGGATCGACGGCATCCTTCTGGGCAAGATGCTGGCGGCGATCGGGCTCGACAGCAAGGCCGACATCTATGCCGGCTTTTGCGTGCCCTGGACCGTGCCGGGCGGCGAGCGGCCGACGCCGCTGCACATGAAGATCTGCGCGCCGCTCTTGCATCGGCAGATCGCCCTCGCGAGGCCGCGCCTGATCGTCGCGCTCGGCAACGCGGCCAGCCAGCAACTGCACGGCTCGAAAAAGACGATCATGCAGTTGCGCGGCACGTGGGCCGAGACCGATTTCGGTGCCGGCGCTGTTCCGGTGACGGCGCTGTTCGACCCCGCCTTCCTGCGCGAGCAACCGCGCTTCAAGCGCATGGCATGGCTCGATCTCCTGGCGCTGAAAAAGCGTTTGACAGGAGACGGCAACACGGCCTAACGGCGCCCCTTCGCAAAACCGTGTCGCCGGCGGACGCGCCTTCGGCATCGCGCTCGATTACCTTGAATATGTCAGTCCGGCCGGAAGCCCTGGGAGCCATCCATGCTGCGTAACATCGTTCCGGTCACGGGGCTGATGCTCTCGACATTCTTCCTGCTCGCCGGCAGCGGGCTGACCGGCATCACGCTGCCGCTGCGCGCGGGGCTGGAGGGCTGGAGCCCGGTCATCATCGGCTGGATCGGCTTTGGCTACGCGCTGTGCTTTACCGCCGGCTGCGTGGTCGTGCCGCGCATGGTGCGCCGGGTCGGCCATGTGCGCGTCTATGCGGTGCTGGCGACGCTGCTCGCCATGTCGCTCCTGTTCCATGCGCTGATCGTCCATCCGCTGGCGTGGATCGCGTTTCGCGGCGTGGCGGGCTTTGCGCTCGCCGGAGCCTACATGGTGGTGGAAAGCTGGCTGAACGAAAAAGCCACCAACGAGTCGCGCGGCCAAATCTTCTCATTCTACATGATCATGAACATGGTCGGCATGATGGCCGGCCAGTTCATGGTGTTGCTCGGCGATCCGGCGACGACGACGCTGTTCATCATCGCCGCCCTTCTTTACGCCATGGCGGTGATCCCCACCGGACTTTCCAACGCCGTTTCGCCGCAGCCGCTGACGCAGGTGACGCTGGATCTGCGCAAGCTCTACCGCAATTCGCCCGCCGCGATGGTCGGCATGCTGATGACCGGCATCATCGCCGGCATATGGAACTTCCAGGCGCCGGTGTTCGCCGAACAGACCGGCTTGTCGGGCAACCAGATCCCGCTGATGCTTGCGCTGGCGATGATTTCCGGCGCGGTCTTCCAGTTGCCGCTGGGCCGCGCGTCGGACCGCATGGACCGGCGCTATGTGATGATCTTCGCCGGCATTGTCGGTGTCGGCTGCGCCATCGCCTACCAGATCGTACCGGGCGCCGCGTCGGCACCGGGCATTTTCATCACCGTGTTCATCCTCGGAGCGGTTCTGTTTCCGATCTATTCGCTGGTCGTCGCCCATGCCAACGATTATGCCGAACCCAGCGAGTTCGTTGAAATCTCGTCGGGGCTTCTGGTGGTCAACGGGGCCGGCGCGATGATCGGGCCGGTCCTGTCGGGCTTTCTGATCGTCGGCCTCGGGCCGGGCGGCTTTTTTCTCTCGCTGGCGGTCGCATTCGCCATCTTCGGCGGATACGCGGCCTGGCGCATCACCCAGCGCGAAGCGGTGCCGGCCGACGAGATGACCGACTACACCTACGTGCCGGTGACCCGCAGCCAGACGCCCGAGATGTTCACGCTCGATCCGCGCTCGGACGAGGAGTGAACAACACGGCCACGTCCTTCGACGCTGACATCCCAGGAGGAGGTTTTTTTGCTCAGCCGTGCGGCGGGGTTACCGGCCGCGCCTTGCCGCGCTCGAGCCCCAGGCGGTGCTCGCGATAGATGATGAAAATGCCCGAGGCGACGACGATGGCCGAGCCGACCAGTGTGGCGGCCGTCGGATATTCGGCGAACAGCGCGATTCCGATGACGATCGACAGCACGACCGACGTGTATTCGAAGGGCGCGATCGTCGATGTTTCCGCGTAGCGATAGCTCTGAGTGAGGAGGATCTGCCCCAGCCCCCCACAGAAGCCGGCGGCGACCAGAGCCGACGTCTGGACTGCGGTGAGCGCGCTCCAGCCGAACGGGATCGAGAACAGCGCGAGTACGCTGGCCGTGATCGAGAAGTACAGCACGATCGTCGCGGTCTTCTCGGTATCGACCAGCCGGCGCACGAGTACGAAAGCGAAGGCGGCAAGGCAGGCCGACAGGAAAGTGGCAAGCGCCCCGGCGGCCTGGCCGGCATCGCCGCCGCCGCGCAGCAGTTGCAGATTGGGCCAGGAGATGATCATGACGCCGACCAGCCCGATGATGACGGCGCTCCAGCGATAGCGGCGGACGACCTCGCCGAGAATCAGGGCGCCGAGCACGACCGTGAGCAGCGGCCGCGCATAGCCGATCGCGATGGCATCGGGCAGCGGCAGGCGGGTCAGGCCAAAAAATCCAAGGCCCATCGCGCTCACCCCGACCAGACCGCGCAGCACATGGCTCAACGGGCGGTCCGTGTACCAGGCATCCGTGAACTGCCGCGTGACCAGCAGATAGGCGACGATCGGCAGGATGGCGAAGAAGGATCGAAAGAAGACGATCTGGCCGGGCGGCAACTGCCCGGCGATTTTGATGGCGGTCGCCATCGCCATGAAGGCGCAGACCGAGGCCACCTTCAGGGCGATGCCGAGGAGCGGGTTCTGTTCGGGTGCGGGAGATGCTGCCGGGCCGGTCACATGGGCTTCAATGAACCCGCCGGCAGACGAATGCAAGGCCACCGCACCCGCGCGCAATTGCCCATGACGGCCCGGATGCGATCGTGTAAACGGGCGCTTTGGCGGTCGGGATGGTAACGAAGGGCAAGAGGCGATGCGAACCGAAACCGGACAGGTCATCAGGCTGGGCGATTATCGGCCAAGCGACTATCTGATCGACAAGACCGACCTGGTGTTCCGCCTCGACCCGACCCGGACGCGCGTCACGGCGAAGCTGCAGATGCGGCGGCGGGCCGGCGTCGCGCCCGGCACGCCGCTGACACTGGACGGCGACGGGCTGACATTCGTCGGCGCGCGGATCGACGGCGCAGACGCGGGCGACAATGCCGTCAGCGCAACCGCTGACGCGCTCGTCGTCAACGCGCCCCCGGCGTCCGAGACGTTCACGCTGGAGATCGAGACGGTCGTCGATCCGACCGCGAACACCCAGTTGATGGGGCTCTACCGCACCGGCGGCAATTACTGCACGCAATGCGAGGCCGAAGGTTTCCGCCGCATCACCTATTTCCTCGACCGGCCGGACGTCCTGTCGGTCTACGCGGTGCGGATCGAAGCGGACCGCAAGGACGTGCCATTGCTCCTGTCGAACGGCAATCCCGTCGAGAACGGCGATCTGGGCGATGGCCGCCACTATGCGGTCTGGCACGACCCGCACCCCAAGCCGTCCTACCTGTTCGCGCTTTTTGCCGGCAATCTTGGCGTGGTGGAGGACGAATTCACGACGGCATCGGGACGTCTGGTCACGCTGAAGATCTATGTCGAACACGGCAAGGAGCCGCGTGCCGCTTATGCGATGGATGCGCTCAAGCGGTCGATGCGCTGGGACGAAGAGCGTTTCGGTCTCGAATATGATCTCGACATCTTCCAGATCGTCGCCGTGTCCGATTTCAACATGGGCGCGATGGAGAACAAGGGCCTCAACATCTTCAACGACAAATATGTGCTGGCCGATCCGCGTACAGCGACCGACCAGGACTATGCGTCGATCGAGGCGATCATCGCGCATGAGTATTTCCACAACTGGACGGGCAACCGCATCACCTGCCGCGACTGGTTCCAGCTTTGCCTGAAGGAAGGACTGACGGTCTATCGCGACCAGGAGTTCTCCGCCGACATGCGTTCGCGTCCGGTCAAGCGGATCGGCGATGTGCGGCTCTTGCGGGCGCATCAGTTTCCCGAGGATTCGGGCCCGCTTGCGCATCCCGTGCGGCCGCGCACCTATCGCGAGATCAACAATTTCTACACGGCAACCGTCTACGAGAAGGGCGCCGAGATCGTGCGAATGCTGCGCACGCTGCTGGGCGCCAAGGGCTTTGCCGCCGGCATGGATCTCTATTTCCAGCGCCATGACGGAGAGGCGGCGACCATCGAACAGTTCCTGGCCTGCTTTGCCGAAGCGGCGCAGACGGACCTGACGCAGTTCGCGCTCTGGTACGATCAGCCCGGCACGCCCAATCTGGCGATCACGACGCGCTACGACCGGACGGCGCGGACATTCGCGGTAACCGTCAACCAGAGCCTGAAGCCGCCGGTTGCCGGCACGCCGAACGCACCGATGGTCATCCCGATCGCCTTCGCGCTCGCAGGCAAGAACGGCTCGACACTCGACCATGACGCGGTGAGCGGCGCCCGGACGATGCAGCACGAGGGCGAGGACGGAGTTCTGGTGATCACCGAACCGAAGCACGAAATCGTCTTTACCGGCATCGCCGAGGAACCGGTCCTGTCGGTGCTGCGCGGATTTTCCGCGCCGGTGACGCGGGTGCCGCAGGCGCCCACGCGCGACCGGTTTTTTCTCGCACGCCATGACAGCGATCCGTTCTCACGCTGGGAAGCGCTCAACAGCCTGGCGATGGAAGACCTGATCAAGGCGACGCGGGCCGTCTCGGCGGGGGATCCGGCCGCGGCGAGCGATGCGCTTGTCGATATCTTTTCGGCCGTTGCCGGCGATGGGACGTTCGACAATGCCTACCGCGCTCTTTGCCTGACGCTGCCGGCCGAAACCGACATTGCCCGCGAGATCGGCCGCGACATCGATCCGGATGCGATCAACAAGGCGCGGCGCGGCGTCACCGAGCACCTGGCAAAGGCCTGCGAGCGCGTGTTTGCCCGCATCTATCACGAACTGCAGCCGCGCAACGCCTATGACCCGGGCGCCGAGGGGGCCGGCCGCCGCGCATTGCGCAATGTGGCCCTGACCATGCTGTGCCATGCCGCGCGCAGCACCGATCTGGCCGAACAGGCTCTCGCCGAAGCCGACAACATGACCGATCGCGCCCATGCGCTGATGGTGCTGACCCATCTTGCACCCGAAAGCGAAGCCGCCGCGCAGGCGCTCGAAGCGTTTCGGACCGCGTTCCGCGCCGAGCCGATCGTGCTCGACAAATGGTTCACCATCCAGGCGACGGTTCCGCGCGCCGAGACGGTGGAAACCGTGCAGGCGCTGACCAAAGCGCCCGGCTTTTCCTGGGACAATCCCAACCGGCTGCGCTCGCTGATCGGCGCGTTCGCCACCGGCAATCCGGTCGCCTTCAACCGCGCCGACGGCAAGGGCTACGAGCTCTTGTGCGCGGCGATCAGGCGGATCGATGCGAAGAACCCGCAGGTTGCCGCGCGCCTGATGACGGCGATGCGGGCCTGGCGAAACCTCGAGCCGGGCCGGCGCCAGCGCGCAAAAACGGCCATCGAGTCGCTGCGACGAGGCGACCGCGTCTCACGCGATCTGGCCGACATTATCGACCGCACGCTGGCCTGACCCCCGAAATGGCGGGGTAAAAAAATCGTTAACGGCTGTGGACAGGCCGAATCGGTTTTGATTCATTGTCTGCGATTCGGCAGTTCGAGTGGGCGTGTCGCGTTTCAGGAACAATCGGCAAGAATCCGTCGGGGGCCGGCAGTGTCGAGCTGTCGGAGGGAGAGCACGTGGCAGTCAGCGAGACCAGCAAGGCAGAACCGGGGGGCATGACCGGCCTCGCGCGGTTTCTCGCTGAACCGGCCTTTCAGCGCCTCCTCGCGCTCGAACCATGGCTGAAGCGCTCGATCCCGGTCCTGATCCTCGTCTTCCTTGCGATTGTCTTCAGCGCCCGCGCGATGGCTCTGATGAACGACCGCGAACAGGCAGGCCAGTCGGCCCGGATCATGCTGTCGCTGCTGGCCGACACCGGCGCCGCTGCGGTGCGCGAAGCCGAGCGTAACGGGTTTGCGCCACATGGCGCGGCCGATTTCGACCGCATCCTGTCGCGCGCCTTGCCGGCCGAGGCACTCTCCACCGGCCGCATGTTCATCGTCGCGGACGCCGGCGGCACGGTGATCAGCCAGCGCGGCGGAACGACCGACATGATCGGCGACCGTCTTGCGAGTCGGCTCGACGGGGTGCAGCCGCTGACGATGTTCGGTCAGGATGCAGGCGTGCAGACTGTCATGCTCGGCGACAAGCCTTGCCTCGCCGCCGCGTCGAAAGTCTCGGACGCCGACGGTTTCGTCATCCTCGCCCTGCAGCCGACCGGCGCGATCTACACGCCGTGGCGGCAGCGCGCTTCGATGAACGTGGCGCTTTTCGTCGCCATGTCGTCGATCCTTCTCATCCTGCTCTATGCCTATTTCGGGCAGGTGGCGCGTGCACACGAGGCCGACCAGGTCTATTGCGAAACCCACAAGCGCATGGATCTGGCGCTGTCGCGCGGCCATTGCGGCCTGTGGGATTGGGATCTGGCGCGCGGCCGCATCTACTGGTCGCGATCCATGTTCGATCTTCTGGGCTATGCGCCCGTCAACGACGTCCTGTCGTTTGGCGAGGTGTCCAAGCTCGTGCACCCCGAGGATGCGGACCTGTTCGATCTCGCCGAACGGGCCGCGGCGATGGAGATCAAGGGCGTCGATCGCATCCTGCGCATGCGGCACGCCGAAGGCCATTATGTACGCCTGCGCATCCGCACCGAACTGGCCGAACATCCCGGCCATGGCAATCATCTGATCGGCATCGCCGTCGACATGACCGAGCAGCACCGCCTGACGGAACTGTCGCAGATCGCCAGCCAGAACCTGAAGGCCGCCATCGAGAGCACATCGGAGAGCTTCGCTCTGTGGGACAAGCAGGACAGGCTCGTCCTTTGCAACCGAAAGTTCATGGAAATCAACGGACTGGGCGAGGGCTCGATCCGCACCGGCATGAAGCGGGCGGAAATCCGGGCGCTGATGCGCGAGCCGGTGACCGAGCGGCGCATTCCGCAGGCGGGCGACGGCGCCGTAACGCTCGAACGCCAGATCGAGGACGGACGCTGGCTGCAGATCAACGAGCGGCCGACCCCGGCCGGTGGGACAATTTCGGTCGGTGCGGACATCACCCAGCTCAAGCTGCAGGAAGAACGACTGACCGATTCCGAGCGACGGCTGATGGCAACCATTCAGGACCTGTCGATCGCCCGCCAGGCCGAGCAGGAAAAGGCGCACGCGCTCGAGGAGATCAACCACAAGTTCCTCGAC
Source organism: Oceaniradius stylonematis (assembly GCF_003149475.2). Taxonomy (GTDB): domain Bacteria; phylum Pseudomonadota; class Alphaproteobacteria; order Rhizobiales; family Rhizobiaceae; genus Roseitalea; species Roseitalea stylonematis. The sequence continues at coordinate 144,516 of NZ_QFWV02000006.1, read as the reverse complement.
GCCAAGGACCGGGCGGAAGCGGCCAATCAGGCCAAGACCGAGTTCCTGGCCAATGTCAGCCACGAATTGCGCACGCCGCTCAACGCGATCATCGGCTTTTCGGAGATGATGCAGCAACGCATGTTCGGTCCGCTGGGTTCGGAACGGTATGACGAATACATCGCCGACATCCACGACAGCGGCGCGTTCCTGCTCAACGTCATCGACGACATTCTGGAAATGTCGAAGATTGAGGCGGGCCGTGTCATTCTCGACCGGCAGGACACCGATCTGGCGCCGCTGATCGGCGAGGTCGTGCAGATGGTGTCACTGCAGGCCAAGGCGAAGTCGATCACGATCGAGGAAGGCGTGGCGCCGGCAATGCACATCCATGCCGACCGGCGGGCAATGAAGCAGATTCTGATCAATCTTCTGACCAATGCGGTCAAGTTCACCGATCAGGACGGCAGCATCCGCATTCGGGCGAAAGTCGACGGCGCAAGGGCACGGATTCTCATTGCCGACGATGGCTGCGGCATTCCGCCCGATGCGCTCAAGCGGCTGGGGCGGCCGTTCGAGCAGGTCGCCAACCAGTTCTCCAAGAACCATGGCGGGTCAGGCCTTGGCCTGGCGATCTCCAAGTCGCTGGTCGAGCTGCATGGCGGCACGGTGACCATCCGGTCGCGGCCGGGTCACGGGACGATCGTTGTGGTCCGTCTGCCGGTCGATGAAGACGGGCAACCGGACGCGCACGATGCCGCGCCCGGTCAGGCCTGATCCGCCGATCAGTTGCCGCGGCGCTTGCCGCCGGCAAAGCGGCGCGGCAGTTCGTCTTCGGTAATGACGCCCGAATCGTCGCGATCCATCAGCGCGAACATCTTTTCCTGGCGGTTGACGATCTCGTCGGCCGAGACGCGCTCGTCGCCGTCAATGTCGAACCGTTCGATCATGTGGCTGGCGCGACGCTCGGCGCGGCGGCTTTCAAGCGCCTCTTCCAGTTCGGTGGCACTGATCGTCCCGTCGCCGTCGGCATCGGCTTCGTTGAAGCGCTCCATCATCGGGCGGGAGAACTCCGCAAACGTGACCGAACCGTCGCTGTCGGCGTCGAGCCGCTCGAAGCGCATTTCACCGCGTTTGCCGCCGCGATCGTCAGCAAGGGCGATACCTGCCCCGGTGACGGTCACCACGGCTGCGAGAAGGGCAATGTTGATTTTTCTGAAGAGAGTCATTGACGTATACCTTTGCATCGTTCGTCATCCCGCGATGCAAGGCCGCCGGCATGCTTCCCGTCACGCCTCCGGCACCGGTTCACCGATCACGTCGTGGAAAATGGCTTCCACCCGCTCGCGATGGCTTTTCAGACGCGCCTCGACATGGCCGATCGCCGGCACATGGAACTTCGAGCACAGGGCCTCCACGAGACCACGGGGTGCCTGTTCGGGGTCGAAGGCCTCGGACGTGCACAGCCGCAGCATGTGGCCGACCGTTGCGTAATCATGGGCGGCGGACACCAGATCCTCTCTTTGCCGCCCGCCGATCACCGCATCGTCAAGCACACTGAAAATAGCGGTCGCGCGGGCGCCCTTCAAATTAAGCTTTGGTAAGGCCGTCAGCCGCCAGTACTGGGCCAGAAAATCGATGTCGGTGATGCCGCCGGAGACGCGTTTGAGGTCCCATTCGCCGCGCGGCGGCTTGTCCCGCAAAAGCCTTGCGCGCATGGCAAGAACGTCCGCGCGAACCGCGTCGGCATCGCTCGGAAGGGCCAGGATGGCGTGCAACTCCTCTTGGACCCGCGCACTCAACCCCTCGTCTCCCGTCACGACGCGGGCGCGCGTCAGTGCCATATGCTCCCACGTCCAGGCCTCGGATCGCTGATAGTGCGAGAACGCACGCAGCGAGGTGGCCAGAGGTCCCTTGTTGCCCGACGGCCGCAGCCGGAAGTCGACCTCATAGAGGACGCCTTCGCTGGTCGGGGCGGAAAGGGCCGCAATCAGGCGCTGGGTGAGCCGGGCGTAGTACTGCGTCGGCGCGAGTTCCTTGTCGCCGTCGCTGGCGTCGATCCCCTCGGGATGGTCGTAGAGCAGGATGAGATCGACATCGCTGCCGGCCGTCATCTCGTGGGACCCCAGCCGGCCGAGCGCCAGAACGCAGCACTCGCCGCCCGGTACATGACCGTGCCGCCGCGCCACTTCGCGGCGTGCCGCATCCAACGCTTCGGCGATGGCGAGATCGGCGATGTTGGTCAGCGCCTCGCCCATCTGCTCGGCTTTGGCCGCACCGGTCAAAAATCGTACGCCGACAAGGAAGCGTTGCTCGGCGGCGAAGATGCGCAGCCGGTCGAGGCGGTCCTCATAGTGCCGGGCGTCGCCGAGGAAGTCGCCGAGGCTCGAAGCCAGCTCCTCGCGGTCGGGCAAGCCCTCGTAAAAGGCGGGGTCCAGCATGCCGTCGAACACCAGCGGGCGCTTGGTGATGATTTCCGACAGCCGCGGGGCCGCCGACAGGATGGTCAACAGCAGCGACAGAAGGTGGCGGTTGGAATGCAGCATCGAGAAGAGTTGAATGCCCGTGGGAAGCCCCTTGAGAAACGCGTCAAAACGCAACAACGCGTCATCCGGCTGGCCGGTGGCGGCGAAGGCCTCCAGCAGGGCGGGCGTGATCCCGGTCAGCCGCTCGCGCGCCTTTTGCGACTGGACCGCGCCATAGCGGCCGAAATGCCAGCTTCTGATCACCGACCACATGTCCGCCGGGCGGGTGAAGCCGAGCTGCGACAGGGTCGTGAGCGTGTCCGGATCGGGGTCTTCGCCGGTGAAGGAAAGATTGCCCGCCGCCGCAGCCAGCGTTTCGCCTTCCTGGAATAGATCGCCGAAATGGCGCTCGACGGTCACCAGACGCTCGCGCAGCGCAAGACGGAATGCGTCGGTCTCCTCAAAGCCCATCAGGGCGGCGACCGCAGCCATGCCCTCATGGATGACAGGCAACGTGTGGGTCTGCTCGTCGCCGATCATCTGGACGACATGCTCGACGCGGCGCAGGAAGCGATAGGCATCGGTCAGCTCATCGCGCGCGTCGGCGGTGATCCAGCCATCATCGGCAAAGCGCCGCAGCATTTCGAGCGTGCGCCGGTCGCGCAGGTGCGGCGCGCGGCCGCCGGCGATCAGTTGCTGGGTCTGGACGAAAAACTCGATCTCGCGGATGCCGCCGCGTCCGAGCTTGACGTTATGGCCCTCGATGGCGATGGCGCCGTGGCCCTTGTGAGCATGGATCTGGCGCTTGATCGACTGGACATCGGCGATAGCCGCATAATCGAGATATTTGCGCCAGATGAAGGGAGTGAGCTGGGCAAGGAACGCCTCGCCCGCAGCCCTGTCGCCGGCGACGGGCCGCGCCTTGATCAGCGCCGCGCGCTCCCAGTTCTGGCCTCTGCCCTCATAATAGGTGAGCGCGGCATCGACGGAGATGGCCAGCGGCATCGCGCCGGGATCGGGCCGCAGACGCAAGTCCGTCCGGAAGACGTAGCCGTCGCCGGTGCGTTCCTGCATGATGCGGATCAGCCGCCGCAGCATCTTGGAGAGATTGGCTCCGGCCTCATAGGGATCGACCCAGGTCAGACCCTCGGGCTCATGCTCGAAGAAGACGATCAGATCGATGTCGGAGGAATAGTTGAGTTCGCCGGCGCCCAACTTGCCCATGCCGAGCACGATCACGCCCGAGCCCCTGCCCGGATCGCCTGGGTCGGCCAGTTCCAGCTTGTTCTGGCGGGCCAGATCGCGAAGCAGCCAATTGAGCGCCGCGTTCAGCGCCGCCTCGGCAAGCGCAGACAGATGGCCGGTCGTCTGCTCGACCGTATGCACACCGCAAAGGTCGCCGAGCGCGATCAGAAGGTGTGCCCGGCTCTTCAGATCACGCAACTGGCGCGAGAGCTCCTGTTCGGACAGGTCCGGCGGCGATGCCGACCGGGCGAGTTCATCGAGCGCGGCGACCGTTTCGCCGATCGCCTTGTCGAGCCGGTACGGATCGAGCGCGTCCAGCGTCGCGGCGTTCCGCGCCATGGCGGCGGCGAGAAACGGCGCGTGGCTGGCCGTGGCAACCAGAAATCCGCCCCACGGATCGTCGCCTTCGAGCGCGCCGCGCAGTTTGTCCGCGCCGGCGCGTTCGGCCGCTTCGATCAGCGATCGGCGGCACGTGTCGGCCACCGCATCGTCGACGATCGCGATGGTGCGCGGGTGGTTCTCGTCAGTCTGGTTTTCCGGTGCCGTCGACACGCGCTTCTCCGGTCATTGACGGCACACACCTAACGCGTCCGGGCAGCGAGGCAAAGCGGTCGTCAGATGGCGTGTGTCAGCCCGAAGCGGGAAAGGACAGGACGGCACAGAGGCCAGGCCCATTGTCCTCGAGCCGCAAGGCGCCGCCATGCTGGCGCATGATTGCATCGACCAGAGACAGACCGAGCCCCGAGCCGGGTTCGGTGCGGCTCTCGTCGAGCCGCTCGAAACGGCGCACGGCGCGTTCGCGGTCGTCCGGCGCAATTCCCTTGCCGCCGTCACAGACCAGCAGTTCGACCCGGCCGGCGGCCTTGTCCGCCCGCCCCTTCAGGACGACGGTTCCGCCCGCTTCGGTCAGCCCATACTTGATCGCGTTGTCGAGAAGGTTGGTCACCGCCTGGCCGACCAGTTCGCGGCTGCCCGCGGCGACCAGCGGACCGGTGACGGTGTTTTCGAGATGCCCGCCCGCATCCTCGACCAGCGGCTCGTAGAGTTCGGCCAATTCGTCGGCGACAGCGGCGAGATCGACCGGTTCGGGTGCGAATTTGGTGTAGCCGGCCTCGACGCGCGAGATCTGCAGCATGGCATTGAAGACACGGATCAGCTGGTCCGCCTCGCCGATCATGTCCTCAAGCGCATCGCGATAGCCGGTCTCGGTCGGCTTCTTGCGCAGCGCGTCCTCGGCACGGTTGCGCAGCCGGGTGAGCGGCGTCTTCAGATCATGGGCGATCGAATCGGACACCTCGCGCAGTCCGTCATTGAGCGTCTCGATCCGTCCCAGCATCGCGTTGAGGCTGCCAGCGAGGCGGTCGAACTCGTCATTTGCGCGCGAGACCGGCAGCCTTCGGCTGAGATCGCCGGCCACGATGCCGGCACTGGCTGCCGACACGGCATCGATGCGCTTTAACGCACGGCGCCCGATAAAGAACCAGATCAGGAAGCCGCCCAGCGCCATCAGGCTGAGAGCGAACATCAGGGAGCGCTGGACGATGACGCGAAACCGTTCGGGCTCACCCAGATCGCGGCCGACCAAAACGCTCATGCCGTTATCGAAACGGAAGATATTGGCGATGGCGTGCGGGCTGCGGTCCTCGTCTGCGCGTGCGCGGAACTTTTCATAGGCAAACGGGCGCGGGGTCCAGCCCTGATTGCCCAAAACACCCGGTTCGAGCGACCGCACATTGCCGGCGAGGATGCGGCCGGTCTGGTCGGCCACCAGATAGACGAAGGCGCCCGGCGCGCGCGAGCGCCGGTCGATCGCGACGACGAGCCCGCGCATGCCGCCGCGCTGGTAGACCCGGTCGAGACTGCGGACCTCCTGCTCGATCGCCTGCCGCGTCTCGCTCATGAAGAAGCCTGCGGCGAGCGACGTCATGTAGAAGATCAGGACAATCGCGCAGACACTGAACAGCAGCAGATAGAGCGCCGAAAGGCGCACCGCCGTGGTCTGGAAAACGGCGCCAAAGCGCCGGCGGGTGCGCACCTCGGACATCAGTCGCGCATGACGTAGCCCGCACCGCGCACCGTGTGCAGCAGCGGCTTGTCAAAACCCTTCTCGATCTTGCTGCGCAGCCGCGAGACGTGCACGTCGATCACATTGGTCTGGGGGTCGAAATGATAGTCCCAGACATGTTCGAGCAGCATCGTGCGGGTTACCACGCGACCGGCATTGCGCATGAGATATTCGAGCAGGCGGAATTCGCGCGGTTGCAGGGTGATTTCCTGACCGGCACGCGACACGCGGCGCGACAAGCGGTCGAGTTCGAGATCGGCCACCTTGTAGCCGGTGTCGCCGTCGCCATTCTGCGAGCGTCTCTGCAACACTTCAAGACGGGCCAGCAGCTCGGAGAAGGCGTAGGGCTTGGTCAGATAATCATCACCGCCGGCGCGCAGACCCGTGACCCGGTCGTCGACCTCGCCCAAGGCGGACAGGATCAGCGCGGGCGTGCGGTCTTCTTCGGTGCGCAATTGCGAGACGATCGACAAGCCGTCGCGTTTCGGCAGCATCCGGTCGACGATCAGCGCATCATAGGCACCGCCATTGGCCATGGCGTATCCATCGTCGCCGTCATGGGCGACATCGGCGGTATGGCCGGCCTCGGTCAGCGCTTTCTTCAGATAGGATGCGGCCTGCCGGTCGTCCTCGATGATCAGCACTTTCATGGGCTGGGTCTTAGCAGGCACGGCGTAATCCTAAAAGGGCGGCGGCGGGCGCGAGGGGGGAAGGCCCGCCGCCGTTTGACCCGTCCGGAGGGGATGACATGGAGGGCCCGGACAGGAACTGGTTGACCGGTCAGCCGCGGGGCAGCGGCACGGCGACGAACCGGCTGGCGTCTTCGCCTTCAAGGCGCAGAAGCGCGGCCGCGCGGCCGCGTTCGGCGATTTCAGCGACGCGCTGCTCGATGTCGGCAGCCGATGCCACTGGCTGGTTGTTGACCTCACGGATGATGTCACCGGGGCGGATGCCGGACTGGAAGGCCGGGCTGTCGGGCTCGACGGAGGTGATCAGCACGCCTTCGCCGTCATCGGCCGGCACCACCGTCAGGCCGAGATCGTCCATCGAGGACGGCTCGACCTCGTCGGGCGTTGTGTCTGAGCGGGCGGCGGCGAAGGTCTGGAGCGAAGGCAGTTCGCCCAGTTCGACCGCCAAGTCGCGGCTGTCGCCGTTGCGCTGGACGGTGATCGTCACCTCGGTGCCCGGATCGAAGCCGGCAATGGCGCGCGACAGATCGCGCGGCCCGTCGATGGCATCGCCATTGACCGCGGTGATTACGTCACCGGCACGGATACCGGCGCGATCAGCCGGCGCGCCTTCTTCGGGATCGGCGACGATGGCGCCCGACGCGTCGGCCAGACCGAGCGACTCTGCGATCTCGTCGGTCACCGGCTGAATGCGCACACCGAGCCAGCCGCGCTCGACATCGCCATCCTCCATCAGTTCGGCAACCACGTCGCTTGCGACCGAGGCAGGCACGGCAAACGCTATGCCGACGTTGCCGCCCGACGGCGAAAAGATCGCCGTGTTAACGCCGACCACTTCGCCGGCAAGATTGAAGGTCGGCCCGCCGGAGTTGCCGCGGTTGACGGCCGCATCGATCTGCAGGAAGTCGTCATAGGGGCCGGCGCCGATGTCGCGGCCGCGAGCGGAGACAATTCCCGCGGTGACCGTGCCGCCAAGGCCGAACGGATTGCCGACCGCGACCACCCAGTCGCCAACGCGCGTCGCATTGTCGTCGCCAAAGGTGACATAGGTGAAGTCGCGGTCGTCATCGACCTTCAGGACGGCCAGATCCGTGCGCGGATCGGCGCCGATCAGTTCGGCGTCCAGCTCGGTGCCGTCATTCATGATGACGGTGAACTCTTCGCCGTTTTCAATGACGTGATTGTTGGTGACGATGAAACCGTCGCCGGAGATGAAGAAACCCGAACCCTGGCTGACAGGACGGGCGCGGCGCGGGCGTTCGGGCTGGCGCTCGCCGAACCGGCGGTTCTCGAAATCGCGGCCACCGAATTCGCGGTCGAAGAACCGGCGGAAGGGATGGCTTTCGGGCAGGTCCTCGAAGGGGCTGCCGCGATAGTCGAAACCGCGCGGCGAACGGTCGGACACATTGTCGATGCGGCTGCGCACGCGCACCGAGACGACGGCCGGCGAGACGGCATCGACCACATCTGCAAAACCGGGCGCGGCGACGGGTGCCTCCAGCCGAACGGCCTCGGCATAAGCGGGGTTTGCGAACTGGGCGGTGCCGTATCCGGCAAAGCCGGCGCCAACAACGGCAGCAGCGACGATGACGGTGGCAAAACGGGACTTCTTCATCGGTTTTCCATCCTCTTGAATTCCAGCATGGCGCGACGGCGCCTTGGGACCCAATCTAGGAAGCCGAAGATTGCGCAAACATGTCCGTCAGATGAAAAATCGGTAAGGTTGGGTCACGGGCGTGTGAGCACCGTGTCGGCGGACGGGATGTCAGCCCCGCCCCGCCTCCACCCTGGTCACGACCGTCGCGTTGCCTTCCAGCGTCTTGTGCACCGGGCATTTGTTGGCGATTTCCTCAAGCTTACCGGCCAGTTCTTCCGGGACGTTGCCATCGACCGTGATCACCCGCTCGAACCGGTCGATCTTGCCGCCATTGGCGCGCGATTCCTCGGTGCAATCGGCGCAATCGTCGGCATGCACCTTGGCGTGACTGACATCGACGGTCACGGTGCCCAGATCGAGCTTCTTGAAGCTGGCATACATGCGCAGCGTCATCGACGTGCAGGCGCCGAGTGCGGCCGACAGGAAATCGTAAGGGGTTGGCCCGGTGTCGGTACCGCCCACGGATGGCGGCTCGTCGGCGAAGAAGCGGTGCGTGCCGGCCTGGACAATGTTCTGGAATTTGCTGGCGCGGGTTTCGGTGACGCGGACATGCTCGATCGCCTCGATGCCCTGAGGCTCGTCCCTGGGAAGAAGGCGCGACGCCCAACCGGCAATGACTTCGGCGGCGAACTCCGCGTCGTCCGCGCCCGACAGCAGATGGTCGGCCTTGTCCAGAGACACGAAACTTTTTGGGTGTTTGGCCGCCGTGAAGATGCGCGTGGCATTGTCGATGCCGACCGTCTCGTCGATCGGCGAATGCATGACAAGCAGCGACGCGCGCAGCGTGGCGATCCGGTCGGTCAGGGCGGTTTCGCGCGCGGCATCGACAAACCCCTTGCCGATGCGGAACTTGCGCCCGGCCAGCGTGACCTCGGCGGACCCTTCGCGCTCGATTTCCTCGATGCTGGCTTCGAAATTGTGAAGGACATGTTCGGCATCGGCCGGGGCGCCGATGGTCACCACGCCCTTGACCTCGGGAATGTCGCCCGCCGCGGCCAGAACGGCCGCGCCGCCAAGCGAATGGCCGATCAACAGCATGGGCGCTTCGCCGCTTTCGCGCAGATGATCGGCGGCGGCGATGAGGTCGTCCACGTTGGAAACAAAGGAGGTGTTGGCGAACTCGCCTTCGGAGGAGCCGAGGCCGGTGAAGTCGAAGCGCAACACCGCCACCCCGAGCCGCGCCAGGTTGGCCGCGATGCGGCGGGCGGCGACGATGTCCTTGGTGCAGGTGAAGCAGTGGGCGAACAGAGCGTTGCCGCGCACCGGCCCCTCGGGTCTGTCGAACCGCGCGGCAAGCATGTGCCCGTCACGGGACCTAAAGGTGCGTTTTTCGACAGGCATGGCGACTTCCCCTCATGGTTGGGGACTACCTAGCCGTCGTTGCGCTCACCTTCATCTAAAATCTTTGCGACACGGGCTCGTTCCTCGGCGGTCAGCGCCTCACCGGCGCGTGACCGGCTGTGCCGGCGCCCGAACAGGAAGGCGGCGGTGCCGCCCAGCAGCAACATGATGATCGGCGTGCCCCAAAGGAGCGCGTTGCGGGCCGAAAAGGTCGGCCGGAGCAGAACGAACTCGCCATAGCGATCGACCACATAGGCGACCACCTCGTCGTTGGTGTCGCCGGCGACGAGACGGTCGCGGACCAGAACCCGCAGATCGCGCGCCAACTCGGCGTCGGAATCATCGATCGACTGGTTCTGACAGACCATGCAGCGCAGGCCGGCCGAGATATCGCGTGCGCGGTCCTCAAGCGCCGGATCGTCGAGGATCTCGTCGGGATTGACGGCATGGGCCGGCGCCGCGCCCAAGGCCGCGATCAGCGCGAGCGTTGCAACAAGACGCCTCATTCGGCCGGCTCCGCCCTTGCGGCGGCCAACGCCTCTTGACGCCTGCGGCGGGCGGCAACCGGTGCACCGATCCGAAGGCGCCGGTCGGAAAGAGAGATAAGGCCCGCAGCGACCATGACGACCGTGCCGTACCAGATCAGCGTCACCCACGGTTTCCACCAGATGCGCACCACGATGTCCTCGGACCCTTCGACGGCATCGCCCAGCGCCAGATAATACTGGCTGAACAGGCCGACAGTCTGAATGCCCGCTTCGGTCGTCGGCATCCGGCTTGCGACATAGACACGCTTTTCCGGCTCGACCGTTCCGATCACGCGGCCGTCGCGGCTGATCGTGAAGATGCCCTTGTCATAGGTGAAATTGGGACCCTTGCCCGGCGTCAGCGAATTGAACTCGACATCATACCCGGCAAAGCTCGTCGTCTCGCCCGGCGTCATGCGCAGCACGGTCTCGTCCTCGAGCGTGGTCACGCCGACAATGCCGAGCGTCGTGATACCGAGCCCGGCATGTGCGAGCGCGGTTCCCCAACTGGCGCGCGGCAGGCCCTTGAGGCGTGCCCAGCCGGTCGACCAGCCATTCTTGACGAACCCGGCCTTCTGCCAGACATCGGCGAACGAGCCGACAATCAGCCAGAAGGCGAGCGCGTAGGCAAAGGCGGACAGGACCGGCGCGTCATAGATCAGCCATGCGATGGCGAGCGCGGCCACCAGGGATATGGCGGCGGTCAGCCAGAGCCGTTCGGCGGCGGCGGCCAGATTGCCGCGCTTCCATGCCAGAAGCGGTCCGAACGGCACGGCCATCAGGAGCGGGATCATCAAGGGGATAAAGGTGTAGTTGAAATAGGGCGCGCCGACCGAGATCTTCTCGCCGGAGACCGCTTCCACCAGAAGCGGATAGAGCGTGCCGACAAGCACGGTCGCGGTCGCCGTCGTCAGGAAGAGGTTGTTGAGAACCAGCGCCCCTTCGCGGCTGACGGGATGGAACATGCCGCCATTGCGCAGGGTTCCGGCGCGCAGCGCGAACAGGATCAGCGATCCTCCGATGAAGAAGACCAGAATCATCAGGATGAACAGGCCGCGCTGAGGATCGGTGGCGAACGAATGCACCGAGGTCAGAACGCCCGAGCGGACGAGGAACGTGCCGAGAAGGGAGAAGGAAAAGGCGAGGATGGCGAGCAGGATGGTCCAGACCTTCATCGCCTCGCGCTTTTCCATCACCAGCGCGGAATGGAGCAGCGCGGTGCCGATCAGCCACGGCATGAAGGAGGCGTTTTCGACCGGATCCCAGAACCACCAGCCGCCCCAGCCCAGTTCGTAATAGGCCCAGTAGGAGCCCATCGAAATGCCTGCGGTCAGGAACACCCAGGACACAAGCGTCCACGGCCGCACCCAGCGCGCCCAGGCCGCGTCGATGCGGCCTTCGATCAACGCCGCAACGGCAAAGGAGAAGCAGATGGAAAAGCCGACATATCCGAGATAAAGGAGCGGCGGATGGATCGCCAGGCCAATGTCCTGAAGGATCGGGTTGAGATCGCGCCCTTCGAGCGGCGGCGGCGACAGACGCTCGAACGGGTTGGACGTCAACAGGATGAACAGCGCGAAAGCGACCGTCACCGAGCCCTGCACGGAGAGCACCGCCGCCTTGAGGCGCGAGGGAAGATTGCCGCCGAAGAAGGCGACCAGCGCGCCGAACAGCGCCAGCGTCAGTATCCACAGGAGCATCGAGCCTTCGTGATTGCCCCAGACGCCGGTTATCTTGAAAAGCAACGGTTTGTCGGAGAACGAGTTGGCCCAGACGTTGCGAACCGAGAAGTCGGACGTAACATAGGCCCAGGTCAGCGCTGCAAACGAGACCGCGACGACGAGGAAGGTGGCCACCGTCAGCGACGGCGCGACGGCAAGCATGCGCGCATTGTTGGTGCGCAGGCCGATCATCGGCACGATCATCTGAGCCAGCGACAGCGCCAGTCCCAGAACGAGCGCGTAATGGCCCAGTTCGACGATCATGTCCGTCACTCCCTAATAATCGCTGCTTGCCGGGGTTTCACCGGACGCTTCGCCCTTCCAGACGCCCTGTTCCTTGAGCGCGTCGGCGACTTCGCGCGGCATGTAGGTTTCGTCATGTTTGGCAAGCACCGTGTCGGCCCGGAACGTGCCGTCCGGTTGAAGCGTGCCTTCGGCGACGATTCCCTGTCCTTCCCGGAACAGGTCCGGCAGAATGCCGGCATAACGCACCGTTACCGCGTGATTTGCGTCTTCGATGGCGAAGCGAACCGCGGCATCGTCGAGCGTCTCCACCGAGCCCATCACGACGAGCCCGCCGAGCCGCAGCCGGCCCTCGTTTTCGGATGCGCTCGCCGTCGAGACGATGTCCGTCGGCGTGCGGAAAAAGGTGACCTGCTCGCTGAGCCCGGTCAGGACCAAGGCCACCGCACCGCCCAGAACGGCGAGCGCGGAGAAGATGACGGCAAAGCGCTTCTGCTTGCGGGTCACGGCCAGTATTCCTCCAAGTCCACCCCAAGGCCCTGGGCGAAAGCGCGCAGGCTCTCGAGCTCCTCGGGCCGGCCATCATAAGCGCTGCGGGCACGTTCTAGCGCGTCACGCAGGCCATCGTCTTGATCAAGGACAATCCGGGCGCGAATGAGGCGCTTCCAACCCTCCAGATCGTCGGGCTGGGCACGCAGCCGCTCGTCGAGCGAGGCCACCATGGCTTCGATCACCGAGCCGCGCTCATCGGCGCTCATATTCTGCATCTGCTCGATCGTCGCTTCGTCGAGCACCGGCGGACGGCCTGAAGTCTCCGCGACAGGCGCCGTCTCGTCGAGCCGCCCAAGGCTCTGTTGCGCGACGGCTCGCCAGGCCATGTCGGCGCCCTCATCGGCGGCCAGCGACGTCCATGCCGCGCGAGCGTCCTCATATTGGCCGATCTGCACGTCGGCCAATCCGACGAAGAATCGGGCGCGGGCGTCAGCGGGATTGGTGTCCAGTGCCCGCTCGAAAAGCGCCGACGCGTCGGCGGTGACGATGCCGCCAGCGGCAGTGACCATCGTTTCTCCAAGGCCCGAAAGCCGCTGTGGCGTTTCACCCAGAAGGCGGATCGCGTTGCGATAGGCGGTTTCGGATTTTCCCACCTCGCCGAGGCGGAAATAGACCGGCGCCAGCACGTCCCATCCGCGGCCGTCATCGGGATTGTCGCGCAGATGATCCTCGGCGCGCACGACAAGGTCCCGCAACTGGTCTTGGGTCTGGCTGCGCATGGCCGCAACATCGCGCATCGCTTCGAGCCGCATCGCCAAGGGTTGCGACTCATACCCCGGCGAACCGATGCCGGTATAGATGATCAGCGTCAGGCCGGGGACAAAGACCAGCGCGAACAGACCCAGCATCGCCAGGCCAGAGCGCGGCGCGCGCGCCGGTTTGCCCGCCGTTCCGACCGGTGACATCCGGTCCTCGACGGCGAGGATGCGCCGCGATATCTCGTTGCGCGCCTGCGCCGCCTCGACCGGCGAGATCGAACCGCGCGCTTCCTCGCCGGCCAGTTCTTCGAGTTGGTGGCGGTAGACGGCAATGTCGTGCTCATGGTCCTCGGCGCGATTGAGGTCGGCCGATCCACTGCCGCGCAGCATCGGCCGGAAGCCGATCACGATTGCCGCGGCGGTGAGCGCCAGCACTGTCAGCCAGAAAACCATGGTGACCAGATATCGCCAGAGCGCGGTGTTTCCAAGCAAAACCGGCTGCGACAAAGGTGCACCGGCACATCGGTTGCGTCAGGAAAGAAGGGTCCAGCTGCCGTCGGGGTTGCGACAGGCGGTGCCGCGGACGACCGAGGGGGTCACCGCTCCGGTCGTGACGGTATGGGTGTATTGCCGGCAATCCTGCGAGCCGACGCGGTAGGGCTGGGAGGCGACAACCTGCCCCGCAAGGCCGCCGGAGCGCCCCTGCCAGGTCACCAGATCGCCGGGCGCGGTGTATTCAAGCGCGCGATATTCGCTTTGAAGCGCGGCGATGCGGTCGGCGCGGGACAGGCGCGGAGCCTCGATACGACCGACAAGGCCACCGGCCAGCGGTTCGAGGAGGCTGGCAGCCGGAACTGCCGCACCGCCGCCGCCCGAGCCGGGCGTCAAGGGAAGAGCCGGACTTCCGCCCAGGCTGACACATCCGCCGAGGCCCAGCGACAATCCGCCCACAAGGACAAGTCTCGTCAGGGTGCGCGCCACGCCGGCCATCGTTCTGTCCGCCTTCGGTTGGTTCCGGTCGCCCGCATTTACGGGGCATTGATCGCCGCGGCAACAGGCAGATTCATGGCGCTGTACGTGCCCGAGGCAGGATCAGCGTGACGCGCAGGCCGCCCATCTCGCTTTCACCGAGGCTCACATGGCCCTTGTAGGCCTCCACCGTTTCGACGACGATGGAAAGACCGAGACCGGTACCCGGCTTGGTTTCGTCGAGACGTTGACCGCGCCTGAGCGCCTGAGTGCGCTGCCCGGCGGCAATGCCCGGCCCGTCATCATCGACGGAGATTGTGAACGACCGGTCATCTCCCGGCGTATTGGTGAGGCCGACCCGAATGCGTTCATCCGCCCATTTGCAGGCATTTTCGAGAAGGTTCCCGCATATCTCCTCGAAGTCCTCCTTCTCGCCGGCGAATGCTGGCGGGGCGGCCGGCAGCTCGAGGGCGATCGACTTGTCGGGATTGAGCTTGCGCATGACCTTGACCAACCGCCCCAGCGTCTCGGCGATATCGGTCCGGAAGGCGGTGCCTCCGGTCTGGGCGGCAATGCGCGCGCGATGAAGATAGTGCTCCACCTGAGCCTTCATGGCGTCGGCCTGGTCGGCAACCAGACGCGGATCGACGGGCTCGCCCCGATCCGCCTCGTTTTTCAGAACCGAAACCGGCGTCTTCAGCGAATGGGCCAGATTGCCGACCTGCGTCCGCGCGCGCTCGACGACCCTGCGATTGTTGTCGATGAGCATGTTCATCTCATCCACCATCGGCTGGATCTCGTCGGGATAGCGACCCGCCAGCGCGTGTTCCTCGCCCGCGTGGATGGCGCGCAATGCCTCCCGCACGCGGTTGAGCGGCCGCATGCCAAACACGATGATCGCACCATTGATCGCCACGAGCCCGGCTCCGAACAGCGTCAGCAGGAGCGCAATGTTCTGCCCCAGTGCGGCGATGGCCGCATCGAACTCGCTCTGGTTGCCGGCAAGCTGGAAGAAGGCGATCTCTCCGGCGGGGCCGATCTGGACTTCGGCCTCCAACACGCGCAGCCGATTGCCCGCCGGACCTTCGGTTTCGAACGTCCGGGTGAATTGTTCGTCATAGGGAACTTCGGCCAGCGAAGGGCCGGTGAGGAACTGTCCTCCAAGCGAAACCGACTGCCGTGCCGGCGCGTCCGAGCCGACCACGGCCACCTGCCAGTACCACCCAGACGCCGCTTCGCGAAAGCTCCGGTCGCCCAGATTGGGCGTGCCGGTCAGCGTACCGTCATCGGCGATGCGGAACGCGGCGATCAGGCTGAACAACTGCGCCTGTTGCAGGTCGGCAAAGCCGCGTTCGGCATTGAGCCGATACTGCGTGACCAGCAGCCAGCCCAGCAACGCGACGGCGAGCACCGTCCATACAGTGGACAGCGCGATCACCCGGTTGCGCAACGATCCTTTCACGGCGCTCAGCCGGCTGCAGGCGTTCCGGCCTGTTCGTCGTCAGGATCGCGCAAGCGGTATCCGAGCCCGCGCACGGTCTCGATGAGGTCGCATCCCAGTTTGCGGCGCAGGCGGCCGACAAAGACCTCGACCGTGTTGGAATCGCGATCGAAATCCTGATCGTAGAGATGCTCGGTGAGTTCAGTGCGGGAGACGACCGCAGACTTGTGGTGGATAAGGTAGGACAAAAGCCGGAACTCGTGCGAGGTGAGCTTGAGCATCTTGCCGTCGACCATCGCCTTGGATGTCTTGGTGTCGAGGACCAGCGGCCCGCACACCAGTTCGGACGTCGCATGTCCGGACGCGCGGCGGATCAGCGCCCGAACGCGGGCCAGCACTTCCTCGATGTGGAACGGCTTGGTGACGTAGTCGTCGGCGCCCGCATCGATGCCGGCAACCTTGTCGTTCCAGCGATCGCGGGCCGTCAGGATCAGGACCGGCATCGCCCGACCATCATCACGCCAGCGCTGGAGCACCGAAATGCCGTCCATCAGCGGCAGCCCGATGTCGAGAACGACGCAGTCATAGGGTTCGGTGTCGCCCAGGAAATGGCCTTCCTCGCCGTCGGCCGCGCTATCGACCACATAGCCGGCGTCTTCCAGCGAATCCTTGATCTGGCGATTGAGATCGGCGTCGTCCTCGACAACCAAGATGCGCATCGGACCGGCTCCCGTTGATTGCCGCCCACTCTAAGTCAGGCACGGCGCGGTGCTGTGCCTTTTATCACGACACTCACTGCGCAACAAAAATCTCCTCACGGCGCGGGCGCTCTCCGCCTTGGCCCTGATAGAGCAGCACCACCCGACACCCGTTCTGGCCGTTCTGCTGCGCCGCCTCGGCGCCCACCAGCGTCGCGCCCTGCCGGGCCGCCAGATTCTGGCCGAGGGCAAAACAGCTTTCGCTTGCCACTTCGACCGTGTCGCTGGCATGAGCCGGGCCGGCAAGTGCCAGTCCAACCATCAGCGCGCCGAATGTGAGTGCATTCCTGAACATCATGGCCCCTCTATAAGGGGTGTCAGATGAATGCAAACTGAATGGAACCGGCCAGTTTCGCTAACGGATTTGCGTGGTCGCGCCGATCCGCCCGAAGATCGCGACGGCGCCGGCGGCAGCCGAGACTAATTGCAGCACCGCGTCGGTCAGGCCCTCGCGCGCGGCCGCCTCGACCGGCAGGCCGAGAGCCGCGCCGCCGCTGGCGGCAATGGAGACGATCGCCGCCCAGATCGTGCGAGAAAGATACCAGGGTTTGCTTCCGGTCATGTCGGATCCTTTCAGGTGGGATGATCAATTGGGGGTCAAATGCAGGATCGTGCGCATCGCCAGGCCGTCGCCGACACGGGCGCTGACTTGCCTGATCTCGGCGTCGATCGCGTCCGGTACGGAACCGAAGATCGAGACGATGCCGGCTGGCGAAAGCGTCAGTGAAGACGCGTCGGGCTCAGCGGTATGGATTGGCGCCCCGCTGCCATCGAACAGCGTGACGCGATAAAGCTCGCGCTCCTCGCCGAGCGGAGTTGAGCCGCCGATCGCCACATCGCCGCCGATCCGGCTCCTGCGGATCCACGACAATTGGACCGCGCCGTCCGGCATAAGATGAGCGCGGGGATGAACCGGCGAGAGCGGCAGCAAGGCCCGCGTTCCGGCGATTGCCGTCAAGACTGTGAAGTAACGCGAGGAAAACGTCCTGCCGGCGGGGCCGATCCGCCAGTTGAGCGTTCGGCCGGCCTCTGCGGCGGTGAGCCCCGAAGGCGGGACGCGACGGTCCAGAAAGACGATCCGGCCGCCCGCCGGCGCGCCGGCAGCCGCGGCATCGTCGGTTCCGGCCTGACCGCGCAGAAGCTCCCAAAGACGCCACTCGCCGGGCGCCACTTCTTCCGCGAAGCGGAACTGGAGCACCTCGAACAGACCGCCTGTGATCTCGACCGCCAGTGCGTTGCGCCCGGCCAGCAAAAGTTCCCGGGTTACGGACGAAAACTCGCCACCGAACAGGCGGGCATGAACCGTGCTGGCACGGTCATACCGGCCCGGCGGGCCGGGCGACAACGGTGTCAGCAGCGTGCCCATGATCGCGTTGCCGGCAACCGTCTGGCGCAGTTCGAACCCGTCGGCGCCCGGCGATGACAGCACCGCGTGCGGACGATCAGGCACGGCGTGTACAGCGATCCGGTGATTGTTCTCGACGGTCGTTTGATCGAGCATGGGTAAGTCGAGCAGAACCGTTTCCGGCGGCCCGCCAAACCTGCCCGATGCTTCAGGTGACGCGGAGTGGACGGAAAACGCCGGCGGCATTGCCGGTGACAGCGACCGGACGATGGAGCGTGCCGTGATCTCAAGACGGTCCGTCAGATCGATCGCGGTGATGCGCCAATGGCCGCGCGGATTGTCGTCAAAGGCGACGACATCGCCCGGTTCAAGGCCCGCAAAGCGCAGCGGCAGATGGAATTTCAGCGTGTCGCGGCCAAACCAGAGACGATCCAGCATCGCGTTCGCGACGGCGAGCGCGCCTTCGGGATGCAGCGTACAAGGCAGATTGGCGTCAATCAGCATGGCGGACGGCCCATCCCGCCGGCGCGAACGTGCCGATTGGGTGCGGTAGTCGGTCAGCGCGTCGCGATAGCGGAGCACCACCTCGGAGGGCAATTCATCGGCTTGCCCCGATATCAGCGTGCGGTCGCCATGCTCCTTGCCCAGACAAAGCTGCGCGCGAGGAACCGCGACCGGTCGATAGTCGGGGTCGGCGATCCGGATCAGCGGTGCCTGGGCGTCGCCCGTGTCCGTTGCAACCAGCCCGAACGCATCGACAAGCGGTTCGAGCGTCTGGCGGATGCTGCCGGGCGTCAGCACCGTCATGCCCTGCACAACGCCCCTGACGGCCTCGACATCGGGCGCCGGCAGGCCGTGATCTGCGAAGATGGCGCCGATCAGTCCCGCGAGCGGGGCGCAGCCGAGGCGCCCATTGATCCAGTGTCCGGTCAGCCAGTTCGGCCCGTCGCCCCAGATGGTGCCATTGCGCGGAAACTCGGGATAGGGCCGGGCGTCCCAGGCCCAGATGTACTGCCGTTCGGGATCGACCATCGGCACCGATGTGCCGGGGGCGACGGGGTTCGCTGGCGCGCCCACCTGGACCCAGTGCCTTTGATGCGCCGTCAGGAAGGCCCGCTGGACCCCGTCGCCGCGCGTGCCGGCCGAATGGTGCGGCCGTGCACTTTCGCTCGACTTGGGATCGGGGAAGACATTGGGTTGATTGGCGCCCGCATCGACGGCGGGGCATCCAGTCTCGGTCATCCAGATCGGCTTGCCATAGGGCACCCACGGCGATTGCGGCCCGGTCTCGGCGCCGCCACGCCGGTCGACGTGAACGTTCGACCACCAGGAGACCAGATCCTTGTAGCGATAGACCCATGGCTTGCCATGGGCTCCGTCGGTAATCGGCGAACGCATGCGGTCCGCACGGCCGGCATCGCTCGCATAGTACCAGTCAAATCCTTCGCCAGCGGCGATCGCTGCCTGCATGGCGGCCGCGTCATTGTCGGCGCGCATGCCATCGGGGTTGCCCTGGTCGGAAAACGCATCGGCCGCGCGCCAGTCGGACAGAGGCATGTAATTGTCAATGCCCACCGCATCGATCTCGGGCGCCGCCCAGAGCTGATCGAGATGATAGAAGACATCGCCCGAGCCGTCGGCCGGATGATAGCCGAAATATTCCGACCAGTCGGCGCCATAGCTCAGCTTGCAGCCCGGCCCGAGTATCGCACGAACGTCACTTGCCAGTTGGCGCAGCGCATCGACGAACGGAAACTGGTTGGACGCATTGCGCAGACATGTCAGGCCGCGCAACTCGCTGCCGATCAGCATGGCATCGACGCCGCCAGCGATCTGTGCGAGGCGAGCCGTGTGCAGGACGAGGCGCCGATAGCCCCAATCGGCGCCGGGGCCGGGAACCACCATCTCGCCGCTCACCGCCAGATCGGCGGGCTGGGTGGCGCCGACGAATGCTGCAACCTGGCTTTGCGCCGTCGCCGTCCCGTCCGCGCTGCCCGCCTGTGCGGGGCCGGGAAAGCAGGTGATCCGCCCGCGCCAGGGATAGGGCGCCTGCACCGCACCGTCATAAGGGTCGGGCAGCGCGTTGTCCTGCGGAACATCCATCATGATGAAGGGATGCAGCATGACCGAAAGGCCGCGCGCCTTCAGATCGCGAATGGCTTCGATGACGGAGGCGTCAGTCGGCGTTCCGCCATAGGCGGGGCGGCCCTCGACCCGGCTGACCAGACGAGAATCGGCGCTCTGGCGGCTCAGACCGCTGACCTTCCAGGGCGGACTTTCCTCGCCCATCTGGCGTTGTGTGACGCCGGGCCTGAGCGAACAGCCGCCAGCGCGCAGATCGTCACCGAACCATGTGACGATGAGCGAGACATGCCTCAGGTTCGGGCAGATCGCCTGCAATTCATCGATCGAGGCCGACCAGTCATTGCCCGCATAAAGGATGTGGCGATTGTGTTCGACCGTTTCGCCCGGGCCAAGCTGGCTGATGGCGGAGCTTGGCGAAAGGCCGTGCTCGGTCGCGCCGGGAATGACCGAGACGGCGGTCAACCCCTTCTCGAGTTCGCCGACCGGCCGGATCACTTCGGCTTCGATCTGCGGAATGCGATTGCCGAAATCCTCGAGCGGAAAGCGCTCAAAGACCAGATAGGCGATATTCCTGTAGGCGGGGGTGTTGTCCGCGCCCTGCTTTACCTCAAGCAATGGGTCGGCCGTCTGTCCGGCTTCACCGGTGTGGACGCGTACGGTGATTTCAGTCAGGTCGATTTCGCGGCCGTCCGCCCAGACGCGCTTGACCATGGCAACCGGCCCTTCGCACAGGGCCACCGCGACATTGCCGAAATAGCTGTAGGTGGTGGTCGTGACCTTCGGACCGCCCTTGCCGCCCTGGCGTTCGGTCGTCGTCTCCTCCTCGAAACGCGTTGCCCAGATGACCGTGCCGGCGAGCCGCACATGGCCATAGGCGCGGGCTACCGGGACACCCTCCTCGGCCGTCATCGGCCGCTGTTCGGTCAGGCGCGGTCCCTCGGCATGCTGGCTGGCGCCGAACAGACGCTGGTCGATCCAGTAGCCAGCGAGGGCACCTGCAGCGGTGCCCACTGTGGCGCCGAACGTGCCGAATGCGCCGCCCAGCAACCCGCCGGCGGCCTGAAGCAGAAGCGTCGCCATCAGCGCGCTGCCGAAAAATCGCCGTGAAAGGGAAATGCGAACACCGCCGCCAGACGCCGTTTCCACCAGTGCGTAAGCGCGGTCTCGCAAACCGCGTGGCGCTCGCGCGCATGGATCATCATCGCCGGCGCCGCCATAATCGCCAGGTGCTTGGCGGCGACGTGGGGCGACCATCGGAAGACGAGAAGATCGCCAGCTTGTTCGTCCCCGACAAAGACAGCGCTGCAGCGGGCCTTGCAGGCGCCGAGCAGCGGTTCTCCGGCACCGGCGCTCTCAGCCCAATCGGCCGAATAGGAGCGGTCGTAGTCAGGCATCGCACCATAGACATCGGCCCAGACACCGGCGACGAGCCCAAGGCAATCGCAGCCGACGCCGCGCCGGGCCGCCTGGTGGCGATAAGGCGTGCCGATCCAGCGGCGCGCGGCCGCAACGATCGCCATGCGCAGCGGATCAGGGGACAAGGGGCCCGCCATCGAACACGGCGTCGGAATGAACATAGCTGAGCGCCCGGTCGTCGCCGGGCATGTGCGGGAACCCCTGAAAATTGAGCTGGTTGGAGAACTTGGCCTTGCACGTCGCGAACGTCTTGTCGCAGCCGGCGAACAGCGTCACCGGGTCGCCTGTCGCGGGCGACACGCCGACCGGTTCGCGCAGCAGAATGCGCATGATCGATGCATCGGACAGGCTGGCCGCTGAGACGGAAAGCATGTCGCCGGCGCGGACGCCGCCATCGAACCGCAACACGCCATGGTCGAACCAGCGGTCCGGGTGAACGCCGATCCCGGCCAGGTCGATCGAGCGGGCGCCGTCGCCGCCCGAAACGGTGCCCGAGGCGCTGTATCCCGGCGTGGCTGACAGTGCAAAACCGCAGCGTGCATCGCCGAGCCCGGCATCGCAATGGCGGGTGAAGAAGCGGCCGCGCGGCTGGTCGAGCGTCGCCGACAGACTGCGCAATTCGACCCGAAAGGCCCGGCCCTCGCGCGTGATCTCTCCGACATGGAAACGGCGCAGCAGGCTTGCCGTTTCCGGCGCTTCCCAGTTGACCAGATAGAGCGCGACATCGGCGCCGTCATATGCGCCGCGTTCGATGTCGGTTTCCGAGACTGCCGATGATGACAAGGCGCCCGAAACATCCGAGATGTCGCCACCCAGACCCATCGACGCCTCGGCCGCGCCGGCGGTGAACCCCGTCTGCGGCTCGCACAGCGTGCCGGCAATCATCAGCGGCCGGTCATGGTCGGTGAAGCCGAGCGAGGCGCCGTCGGTTCGCCGGACGATCCACGCCAGACAGACCGTGGTGGCATCGTTTTCCAGATGGGTCTGAAGATCGGGATGCAGGGTTCTCACGCGATCACCTCGGTCAGGACCAGGTCGTCGAGCGCGCCCGCGTCGGGGTCGGCGCGCGTGATCTGCAGCGATTGGTTCTCAAAACGCACCGGTACATCGAACAGGCAGCCGCCGGTGAGGGCGACGCCGGGGGCCGGAGCGGCCGAAAGAGTGACGATGCCCGTCGCCGCATCGACCGAAACCGAACCGGGATCGATGACGGATCCGTCGAGGGCCATGACCACGCTTGACGGCTCGGGCTTGCGGATGACGCGGCCGCTCGCGGTCGTGAGCTGAAATTGCGTTAGCGCGCCGTCGCCCGTGCCCAGATGTACGTCCGATGCATCGGGAACGCCGCCATCGGGTCCGGTCGAAGGTTCGACCGGATCGCGGAACCGGAAGGCATGCAACGGCCCGCCACGCGCCTCGAAGAACGTCAGGATGGCGCGGATTTCGGCCATCGGACGCGTGCCGACAGGGATCGTATATTGCCGCATCGTCTCGGCGGTCCGGCTGTTGCGGATCTCGTGACCCGAAGACAGGGCGACGACATCGATGTGCCGGCGGCTGGCGACATTGATGCCGAAAGGCAGGCGCGGAAGGAATGCGACATCGTGAAAATCGGCCATGGCCCGCTCCTCAGACGCTGCGCCGGCCGCGCATCACGGCGCGGGTGAGCGCCGCGCTGACCTGGGACCGGGAGCGCTCGAAGCCCCTTACGTCGGGTGTCGAAATGTTGACGACGACCTGCGCGGGGGCCTCGCTCGGTCCGCGCGCGGCGACACCCAGACGGCCGTCCGCACCGCGTCTGAGCGGCAGGATGGCCTCGGCACCGGCCTCTCCCGCAACGCCAAATCCGTTGCCGTGCGGGAAATAGGCCGGTGCAGCCAGAACCCCGCCTCCGCCTGCAAAAAGACCGGTCGATGCGACCCCGCCCGCGGCAAACGGCTTTGCCGCGCCCAGTAACCCGCCGAGAACCGATCGGCCGAAACCGTCGAACATGGACTGCAGCGGCGCCAGGCCCCGGTTGAGTGCGTTGCGCGACATGCTCATGGCGATGCCGCGCAGAACGTCCTCCACCGACTTGCCCTTGATGACGATGTCGCTCAATGCGCCGGTCATCGTCCGGCCGAAGCTCTCGGCTTCGTTCTTGAGCGTCGCGAGCGCGGTTTCGAGCCCTGTCGTGTCGGCATCGACAGTGACGATCAGTTCTTCATCCATGGTGGTTCGGTCCCAGCTCGGACGTGCCGCTATCGGGAAATGCCGACAGCAAATCCTCAAGTGTGCGGCGCGATGGCGCCAAGGTCCCGGCGCCGTGTGCAACCGACATGGCCGCCGCAAGTTCGCGTGGTGTCATCGCCCAGAACGCCTGCGGCGCAAGCCGCATGATGCCAAGCCCGAACACGATGGCGTCGTTCCAGGGAAAGGCGCGCCGCATCGATCAGTTTTCCTCGGCCGGGCCAAAGGTCGCAGCCAGCAATTCGCTGACGATCGCCGCATATCCGGCCAGCCCGCCTTCGGCCTGCATCTCGGCCACATCGTCGAGCGTGAATGTGTGGCCACCGCCTTCAAGGCCCGCATGGATGATGGTCAACAGGTCGCGCGCCGACAGCCGGCCGGACGAAAAACGCTCGCCAAGAGCGCCCAGATCTCCGACGGCAAAGGCGCTTTCGAGTTTTGCCAACGCTCCGAGCGTCAGGCACAGGCAACGGTCCTTGCCGCCCAGATTGGCGACAATCTCGCCGCGTCTGCGATTGACCAGCATCACAATGCTCCGAAGGTCAGTTCGCCGGCGGATTCAAGAGCCGTCTCGAACGTCACCTCACCATCATGGTTTCCGGCATAGTCGAGCGCGGTGATCGCGAACGCGCCCGAGATCGCTCCGAAATCGGGGATCACGATCTCCCACTGATCGATCGTGCCATCGAAGAAGGCTTGCCGGACAAGCGCATCGGACGCCGCATCCTTGAAGATGCCTGATCCGGAAATGGAGGCGCGCCGCACGCCCGCACCGCCCAGAAGCTCGCGCCACCGGCCGGCCGACTCCGTGTCGGTGATGTCGACGGTCTGCGCATTGAAAGCGATCCGCTTGGTGCGCAGTCCCGCCACGGAGACGAACGCCTGCTGACCGTCGTCGAAGAATTTCAAAAGGATGTCCTTGCCACGCTGGGCGGTCATGGGAGGTCTCCGTTTCGGATGTCGGGTTGTTCCGGATCACGCACCGGCCGCCGCGCACAGGAAACGCAACCGCAGCGTTGCGTGGAAGGCGGCCTGTCCGCGCTCATAGGCTGTCGATATGGCGACCGGCATTGCCAGCACGATCCGTGTGGACTGGGCTGTCGCCGGGACCGCATCGGTCAGCGTGCTCTCGATGCGGGCAACGATCCGGTCGATATCGGTTCGGCCGGGACCGCGCGCATAGGCGTGAATGACGACGGACACCGCCTGCCCGCGCGCATCGTCGGTGCTCCAGTCCGCCACCTCGATCCGGCCGACATAGACGCTGGGCAAGGCGCGACGCGGCGGCGGCCTGTCGAAGACGCGCGGCGGATCGCCGAGATCGGCCACGAGCGCGGCATCGTTCGACAGCCGGTCGAGGAGCCAGGCGTGAAGATCGCCGGTCATGACCGCTTGTCCTCATTCTTGGCTGGAGCGCGGCCATTGGTTGACGCCTCGTCGGCAAGCCGCGTGGCGCGTTCGTCGGCGCGCGCCAGAACCGCCTTGCGCAGAGCGCCGACCAGATCGTCGACCGTGGTCCTGATGGCGGTCTTCACTGCGGCACCTCGCTGGTCGCGATGCAGCGCAGATGGCGCCCGCCCATTTCTTCGTCGTGCACCGTCTGGATGACGAAACGGTCGCTGCCCGCCACAAGACCCATGGCAGGCCGGACGCGGGGATCGGCGCGCAGCACGATGGTGCGCTCGGTCACCTGCTCTCCGGCGCCGGCGCGCAGCGGATCGGTGGCGCGTGACGAGGCGACCATGCCCCAGACGTGGGCGACATGGGTCCACATGTCGGTGAAGCCGCCCTGCCCGTCGGGCGCCGACGCCCATTCTTCGAGCGCAAAACGGACGCGCAGCCGGCCAGGATCGATTGATTGCGGCGCCATGGTCAGATGCCGATCCGGCGCCAGGCGCGCACCAGGCGCGAATAGGCCATCGGAACCGAAACGGGCTGCTCGCTCGGTCCGTAGCTGCCCCGGAATTCGTACCAATGGGCGACGAGGGTCAGGATCGCGCGGCGCAGCGTGTCGGGCACAGCGGGTCCCGCGGGTCCGAAGCCGGCGCGGAAGTCGATCTCGACGCCGGTCATGGAGGCCGACAGGGATCCCGGCTCGAAGGTCAAGGTGGCCGGCCGCCGCATGGTGTCGAGCCGGTAGGCGCTGCCCTCCAGAACGTTCGGATCGCCGTCCGGGTCGTAGACTGTGACCGCAACGATCGCGGCAACGGGATGGCGCGGCAGCGAAACGGGCGCCGCCGGCGCCTCGGACAGCGAAAGACGCCAAGTCTGGTCGATCAGGGCGAGGCCCGTATCGTCGGCGATAAAACGCGCGGCGGCATCGACCAGTTCGGCGATCAGCGTGTCTTCTCCTTCATGGGTGACGCGCAGATGCGCCTTGGCGTCCGCAAGCGTCACCGGCGGAACGGCCGGCGTGCCGATGGGCATCAGAACCATTGTTTGTCCTTTGCGAAATGGATGCGGACGGCCCGGCAGGGAGGCGGACCGGGCCGTCCGCTGCGGCGTGAAGCGCGGGGGACGAGGCCGCGCCTATCAGCTCACGCCGAACCGGATCAGCTTGATGGCATCGAAGTCCTGGATGCCGCCTCCGACGCGCTTGGTGGTGTAGAAGAGCACGTAGGGTTTGGCCGAATAGGGATCGCGCAGCACCGAGACGCCGCGCCGGTCGACCACCAGATAGCCGCGCGCGAAATCGCCGAAGGCGATGGCAGGCGCGTCTGTGGCGATGGCCGGCATGTCTTCGGATTCGTGCACCGAAAAGCCCATCAGGGAAGGCTTCTGCTCCGCCGTTGCCGGAGGCTGCCAGACATAGTTTCCGTCCGCATCCTTGAGCTTGCGGATGGCGGCCTGGGTCTTGCGGCTCATCAGCCAGGATGCGTTCTGCCGATAGCCGGCCTTGAGCGTGAACACCGTGTCGAGCAGCACGCCGGTCGCGTCGTCGGCAGGCAGATCGCCGGCCGTGCCGGTTGGAACATAGCCGAGATTGCCCCAGCTCCACGCACTCTCGTCGACCATGGTGTAGTCGAGAAGGCCGCGCGGCTTGTTGACGCCGTCGCCATTGACGAAGGCCGTTCCTTCCTGCTCTGCGAATGCCGCCTCGACCTCGGCGGAAATCCACTGGTCGATGTCGACGGCGCTGTCCTCGAGCAGGGTCGCGGTCGCCGCCGGCATGGCGTAGAGTTCCATCGTTGGAAACTG
The DNA here is from genome assembly GCF_003149475.2 of Oceaniradius stylonematis. Classification (GTDB taxonomy): domain Bacteria; phylum Pseudomonadota; class Alphaproteobacteria; order Rhizobiales; family Rhizobiaceae; genus Roseitalea; species Roseitalea stylonematis. Next base: position 117,893 of record NZ_QFWV02000006.1, on the reverse strand, counting down.
CAGTTCGGCCAGCGTTCCCGCCGCCGTCTCGGGACGCGCATCGGTTTCGCCGACCCAGCCGACCGCAGGGCCGCTGACGGCGAACGGCTTTTTCAGCACCGCGCCGGTGACCTGGCGCACGGTCGCCAGCGCGCGAACAGGCGACAAATCGCGCAAGCGGGCTGCGATGGCCGTCTCGGTCTCGGGCGGCACGAGAAAACCGCCGTCGGGACCCGAACCATAGGACATGGCCTTGGCTTCGAGACGCCGCAGGCCGGTTTCGTCGCCGCCGCGCACATAGCGCTCGAAAGCGGCCTTGTGTTCGCTCGCGCCAGCAAAGGCGAAGCCGCCGCCGGCTGCCGGCCGCGCGGCCTTGGCGACCAGCCGTTCAAGCACTCGCTTTTGCTCGTCAACCGCCTGGTTGATGCGGTCCACCTTGTCGGCGGAGACCGGATCCTCGCCGAGCTGGCTCTCCAACTCGCGCAGACGTTCGTCATTGGCCTGCTTGAACGCGTCGAAGGCCCGCATGAAATCGTCGAACGCCTCGGCGACATCCTGTGCATGGGAGACGGGCATGGGTTTGGCCGCGGGCATGGCCGGCGCGGCCGAGGCGGCCTTTCGCGCCGGAGCCATGCGGCACGTTTGGAGGGTGCTCATGATCGCAGTTCCTTGGTCTTGAGTGTGAGATGATCGGCGGCACGGCGGATGGTGCTCGCAAGCACAAGGCCGTCCTGCGCACCGGTTCCGGACGCGGCTTCCCGCCCGCGATCCAATGCGGCAAACCCCTTGGTGATGACCGTGCGGGCCTGCCGTCTGGTCAGCCCGGCATCGCGCACGAGCCAACGTTCGAAGTCCCGAACCGTCGGCAGGGTCGGCGCGGCCTTGACGGCCGCCACCCGTGCCTCGGGCAACATCGGGAAGGTGACGACGGAAATCTCCCAGAGATCGGCTTCGAGAATGTGGCGTGCGCCGGTGGCTGCATCGGTCTTGGCACGCACCGTCTTGAAGCCGATCGACAGGCCGTCGAGACCGCCCGCCTGCATCAGCGCCAGCACCTCGCGGCCCCGCGCGACTTCGGTGCTGATCCGGCCACAAACCTTCAGGCCGTGCGCATCCTCCTCGACCGACAGCCAGTGGCCGATCGGCTCGTCGGGATTGTGCTGGAACAGCATGCGGATGCCGCCGGCGCCCCTTTCGGCCAGCGATTTCGTGAACGCGCCGGCGGCGACCACTTCCTGACCCAGATCGACCGCGCCGAACACGGACGCATAGCCGGTGAACGTGCCTGTCTCATCGACATCGCCCAGTTCGGTCGCGGCGAATTTGCGATCAAGAGGGATCATCGGGCTTCCTTGTGCCGTTTTTTCCTTTCGGGCTGCCGCCGCGGTCGGCAAAGCGGATCGCCAGACCCATCGCCCACCAGATACTGACCGAGGCAAGCGCGGCGCCCATCAGTACGGTTTCGAACTCGCTGAGCACGTCCGCGATCGCCAGGCGTTCGGCGACCGCGACGCCGGCCGTGGTGCCGAAGACGACACCGCCGGTCACGCCGGTCATAAACCGCAACGCGGCCTCGCGGCGCGAGCGCGGAAACAGATAGGCGAGCGAGATCGCCGAGCCGGCGATCGCGCCGGCCAGCTTGGCGAGCCACACCGTGCCCGCCGGGTTGATGTCGGTCATGATGGTCAGCCGTTCCGTGTCGGCGTCGGCGCATAGCCGACCGCTTCACGTTTTTCGGTGTCCGTCAGGAAGGAGGCCGCTTCGAGCCGCGCCCATAGCGCGTCGCGCTCGGCCGCCAGCCCTTCGACCCGGTCGAGATCAATGCCAATCCGCATGCGCCCCGGATAGAGAGGCGCCAGCCAGCCCGAGAGCGCTTCGACCGTCCGGCGGACCAGCGGCAGAACCGTCAGGCGGTAGAAGGCGCGCTGTGCCTCCTGATAGTTGGAATAGGTGTTGTCGCCGGGAATGCCCAGGAGCATCGGCGGCACGCCGAAGGCGAGCGCGACGTCGCGGCTGGCCGAGTTCTTGGCTTCGATGAAGTCCATGTCGCGCGGCGTCAGGCCCATCGCCTTCCAGTCAAGCCCGCCTTCGAGCAGCAGCGGGCGGCCCGCATTGAGCGCGCCCGAATAGCCGTCGGCAAGTTCGCGCTTGAGCTGGTCATATTGCTCGGCCGTCAATGTCGAGCCGTCGCCCGGCGCATAGATCAGAGCGCCCGATGGCCGCGCCGCATTGTCGAGCAGCGCCTTGTTCCATTGGGCGGCGGCATTGTGGACGTCGAGCGCCATCAGCGCGGCCTCGAGCGGAGCGAATCCATCGGTCTCGCTGAGCGGATTGTAGAGCGACAGATGCACGACAGCCGGCGCGCGGCCGTCATCGTCCATGCCGATCGTGCGCGCTCCGTCGGCACCTTCGATGATGCAGCGGGCCGGCCATCCGCGCTCGTCATGCTCGATCCGCACGCGGTCGGGCCGGATCGCATGCAGCCGCATCCGGCCGTCGGCGGCCTCGACGCGTTCCAGATAGGCATTGCCTGACAGAAGCAGGTTGCCGAACAGCGTCTCGGCCAATGCGGTTCGCGACTGGCCGAGATTGGGGCGTTCGAGCGTGTCCACAAGCGGATGTTCGGCAAGGTCGCGGTCGCCTTCCTGCACGCTCCAGGGGACGGCGGCAGCGGCCTCCGACACCATCCGCACACACCGGTGCACGATCGGATTGCGCATGAACCCTTCGCGTGCCAGGGCGGAGAAGGAGGCATGCGTCCAGCCGGCATCGAGCATGGTGTGCATGGCGACAAAGCCCTGCGCGATGGCCGACTTGTGTTCAGGCACAGTGTTGCCCGCCGGATGCGTGTCGGCGGCGTTTGCGCGTGCCCGCCATCGACCGAGCATGGTCTTGACCCTGTTCATCGGTTCTTCCGTTGTTCACACGATCGCGCGGACGCGCGGACGGCCGCGCGCACCGGAAACCAGTTCGCCGATCGCCCAGACCAGCGCGTCGAGCCGGTCGGGAGAGCGGCCCGAAGAAAGCCCGTCCAGCCCGAAATCGCACATCTCGTCTTCCAGTTCTGCCAACACGCCCACATGGCGCACACGGCCCTGTTCATAGAGCGCGGCCACCGGTTCGGCGCGCAGCCATTTGGCGCGCGTCGCCCGCACCGGACTGACATTGACGGTCGGATCGACCATGCCGATCACGCTCTTGACCATGTCGCCGCCCTGGTTGACTTCGGCGACCATGATGTCGGCGCCTGCGGCGTGGTAGGCCGCAACCGCGCGGCCAGCCCATTGGCGCGGCGTCGCCGCGCCAATGCTGTGATCGGCGATGACGTCGACCACGCCCTCATCGGTGAGGCCGGCAATGACGATGCCGCACGCATCCGAAGTCGCTTTCGCACTGGCCGGAGGATCGACGGCAACGACGATCCGCCGATGGTCGTCGCGGCCGGCTGACCTGCTCCGCTCGAGCAGGTCGCGTGTCCAGAGCGCACCATCGCGTTCGCCGAGGATTTCGGCATCGAGTTCCTGCCGTCCAAGCCGCGTGCCGCCATAGCGCGCCTGCATCGTGTTCAGGAAGCCACGCGCCAGATTGGCGGCATTGTCGGCGGTTCTCATCCGGACGGTGACGGTTGCGGCATCATCCATGATGCGCGCCAGAAGCTTGAGCGGCCTCGGCGTTGTCGTCACCGCCAGGCGCGGCCAGTCGCCCAGGCGCAGGCCGAATTGCAGCATGTCCCAGCACTCGCCGGGATAGGGCCATTTGACCAGCTCATCGCACCAGGCGGCCGCGAATTGCGGCCCGCGCAAACTGCCCGGATCATGCGCAGAAAAAACCTGCGCCACCGCGCCCGTGGGCCAGACCAGCCGGCGCCGCGTTGCCTCGTAGACCGGCCGGTTATAGAGCGCCGAACGCAAAATGCCGGCCGGCCCCTCGATCATCACATCGCGCACATCGGCGATCGTTTCGCCTATCAAGGCGATCGGCGCCGATATGCCGTCGCCGAACGGACGGGCTGCGCTGGCAAGACCATGCACCCATTCGGCGCCGGCGCGCGTCTTGCCCGATCCGCGCCCGCCCAGCAAAAGCCATGTCGACCAGTTGCGGTCACGGGGCGGGGTCTGCGCCTCCCGCAGGGCCAGAAGTCCGCATCTGAGCGCCACACGCCGGACATGTCGCGACGGTGTCGTCAGCCACCATCGCGGCGGCACGTTCATGGGCAAGCTCGTCGATCCGTTTGTCGATCGCCTCAAAAAAGGCGCGCAGTTCCGCCAGTTCGTCTTCAGGCGTCTCGCCATCCGCGTCACCGCATAAAGCCTTGAGGTCGCCAAACCTCTCGGCCGCCTTGGTCAAAGCCGGAACGGCATCCAGAAACGGCCTGTCGACGCCCACGCTCTGCTCACCCAGCGCGATCACGCGCTCGGCCTGCACCTCAAGCTGCGCCTCCAGCGCCTCAAACACACGGGACGGCAGGGCGATGTACGGCGCCGCGCCTTGGCGGCCCGATCCGGAAACCATCGCAAACCTCTCTTGAAAACCCACAATGGGCCAACGATCCAGCCCTCGTCATGCGACGAAGCGCCGTGTCGACCCAATTTTGTGATTATGCCACTACCCTACGCCGGCACCGTCACGGTGTCAAGAAAATATTCCTATCATCGAGCATTTTTTTGAACGGACCTTCCATGTCGACCTCTTCCGACGCGCGCACTGCCACCGATTACCCGCCGATCAAACCGCAGCACACCGGGCTCGTGGGCAAATGCCCGCGCTGCGGCCGGGGCCGATTGTTTTCGGGCTTCCTCGCGTTGGCCGATCATTGTGAGGTGTGCGGTCTCGACTACGACTTCGCCGATCCGGCGGACGGGCCCGCCTTCTTCGTCATCACGTTCGCCTGCATCCCGGTGGTCGCGTTCGCGATCTGGATGGAGGTCGCCGTCGGCGCGCCCTATTGGCTCAACGCGCTTTTGACGTTTCCCCTGCTGCTGGCGTTCTGCGTTCTACCGCTGCGCCCGCTCAAAGGCCTGATGGTTGCAACGCAATACTATCACGGTGCCCGCGAAGGCGCGCTGGACCCGGCCGGGAACGCCGGAACCGGCGCCGGTCGTTAACGCCAAACACGGGCGGGCCATTGCCGGACATGGCGAAATGCGGCAAGACAGGATCAGGAGCCTGTGGGGTGCGGGCTCTGCGAGTTGGCATGAATGGGGCCGGGCGCCGGCAAGGCCGGCAGCGCAGCGCGCATTTTGCGACATGGATGATCTGAACCTGCCAGACGACGGCCGAAACAAGAGGCCGCACAAGAAGTCGTCATTCCTTCTGGAAATTGACGCGTGGATCGATTCGGCCATCTACAATTCCGGTTTCAGGGCGGCCCAGACCTGGGAAGACATCACGATCTTCTTCCGCAGGTTCCGCCCGCGCGGGTTTCGCCGTGTGTTCTTCGAGGCGGCCGGAGATGCGATGACGCTGGGCATGCTCGGCCTGATCGCGCTTCTGGCTTTGGCCATCCCGTCCTCGCGCGAAGTGGCGCAGGACTGGCGCAACCAGGACCAGTTCGCCGTCACCTTCCTTGACCGGTACGGCCGCGAGATCGGCCAGCGCGGTATTCTGCACACCGATGCGGTGCCGGTGGAGGATCTGCCCGATCATCTGGTGAAGGCGGTTCTGGCCACGGAGGACCGGCGCTTCTTCGATCATTTCGGCATCGATGCGATGGGGCTTGTGCGCGCGATGACGGAAAACGTACGCGCCAACTCTGTCGTGCAGGGCGGTTCGACGATCACCCAGCAGCTCGCCAAAAACCTGTTCCTGAGCAATGAGCGGACGCTGGAACGCAAGATAAAGGAGGCGTTCCTTGCGCTGTGGCTGGAGGCCAATCTGAGCAAGGAGGAGATCCTCAAGCTCTATCTCGACCGCGCCTATATGGGCGGCGGCACGTTTGGCGTGGGCGCTGCGGCGAAGTTCTACTTCGACAAGGATGTGCGTGACGTCAATCTGGCCGAGGCGGCGATGCTCGCGGGCCTGTTCAAGGCGCCGGCGCGCTTTGCACCGCACATCAACCTGCCGGCTGCACGCGGCCGGGCGAACGAGGTGCTGACCAACATCGTCCAGGCCGATTTCATGACCGAAGGCCAGGTCACCGGCGCACGGCGCGAGCCGGCCGACGTCGTGCTGCGCAACAATGCCGAAAGCCCGGATTACTTCCTCGATTGGGCATTCGAGGAGGTCAAGAACTTCATCATCGCCGAGAACCTGCCGTCCCGGTCCGTGGTGGTGCGGACGACGATCGATTCGGAGTTGCAGCGAGCTTCGGAAGAGTCCGTGCAATTCTTTCTGCGCAAGCATGGGCAGGATTACAATGTCGGCGAAGCCGCGGTGGTGCTGATCGAGGCCAATGGCGCGGTCCGCGCCCTTGTCGGCGGACGCGACTACGGGGTGAGCCAGTTCAACCGGGCGACTGCGGCGGAGCGTCAAGCCGGCTCGTCGTTCAAGACCTATGTCTACGCGGCGGCCATCGACGCGGGACTTACCGACGCCACCGTCATCGCCGACCAGCCGATAACCTGGCGCGGATGGTCGCCGCAGAACTACAACCGCTCCTTTGCCGGACGGGTCACACTGGCGACCGCCCTGGCCCGCTCGATCAACACGGTTCCGGTCCGTATCGCGCGCGACCATCTGGGCGGAACCAAACCGATCGTGGACATGGCGGCGAAGATGGGCGTCGAATCGAACATCATCAGCCATCACACAATGGTGCTGGGCACGGCGGGGATGACGGTCATGGACCAGGCGACGGGTTATCTGACGCTGGCCAGCGGCGGCATTGCCGGTACCCGCCACGCCTTCACCCAAATCAAGAGCGTGTCGGGCGAAATCATCTATGACCGCCGGCGCACAACCATCGAGGGAACGCGCGTCCTCGACGCCGACAAAGCCGAGATGCTGAACCGGATGCTGGTCAATGTGACCGAGTGGGGCACCGGACGACGTGCGGCGCTCGACGGGATCAAGGTCGCCGGCAAAACGGGAACGACGCAAGCCTACCGCGACGCCTGGTTTGTCGGCTACACCGGCAATTTCACCGCGGCGGTATGGTACGGCAATGACGATTATACGCCGACCAACCGGCTGACCGGCGGCCGTCTTCCCGCCATGACATGGCAGCGCATCATGTCCTATGCACACCGCGATGTGGACCTTGTGCCGCTTCCCGGCGTCGAGGACTCGATCCGTCCGGTGGCCGAGGAAGAACCGGCAATCGCAACCGAAGAGGGTGTTGAGTCTCTGCCATTGCGACGGCTGGCCTTGTCCGAAGAAGCCGTCCGGTTCCTGATCGCGCTGGAGGACAGGCTGGGCAGCGTGGCACCGCTGTCCTCTGATCCGCAGCAGCTTGCCGCGCGGTCGCGTTGACATGCAGCGACGGGCCGATGCACAGCGCGGGCGCGGCGCAACAACGCGCGCCAGGATGGGCTTTTTCGTTCCGACACAGCCCGCAGCTCCCGCCAGACTCCCGACGTCCGTCCAATGATGCGCACAATCCTGACCGTCGCCTATGTGCTGGGCCTTGCATTCGCCTTGGGCAGCTACAGCGCGTGGGCGATCACCGATCGGTTCGCCGGTTTTTCCGCCCTGTCCATAGGCCAGTGGACGGGTTATCCGCGCGCCGGCTCGCAAGACGCCGATCCCTACGCGCGCGCTCATGCCGCCCGCAATGGGGGAATTGCGCTCGGTGCGGCCGAAGGTCTGGCGTTCAGCGCAGCCCGCGATTCAGAAGGTGCAATGATCGTGGGTACCTGCAGCTATGTCATAGAAGGCCGTCTGCCCGCCAGCCGGCTTTGGACGCTTCGGACCGTCGACCAGAACGGTCGGACACTGGAGGCCCCCGAAGGATTGTCGGCCCGAACCCACAACCGGGCAATCCTGCACGATCCCGATGGCAGCATCCGCATTTTGGTGTCCGACGAGGCGGAACCCGGCAACTGGTTACATCTGGATCACGAAGGACCGGTTCGGTTCGTCCTGGCGCTCTACGATACGGCCATCGCGACAAGCACGGGCCTGATCGATTTCTCGATGCCGGACGTGCGGCGTGTGAGGTGCCAGTCTTGACGCGGTTCCTTTATGCAACCCTGGTCGGTCTGGTCGGGGCGGCTGTTGTGCACCTGGTCATCGTTTTCCTGCTGCCGCTTGTGTCCGCAAACACGCCCTGGAACCAGATTGCCGGACAAACCGAGGAAAACCGTCCATATCGGTTGCCGACCAGAACGGCCGATGCCGCGTTCGGAAGCGGGGTGCACGGAACCGACCCCTTTTTTGAAACGATCGTTTGCCGGTACGATCTGGCCGATGGCGCCGCGCACCTGCGGTCAACCGGGCGTGTTCCGCTTTGGACGGTCAATCTCTACGACAGTTTGGGGACCGGCTTTTTTTCCGCCAACGACCGGCTGGCGGCCGGTCAGCGCCTGGATCTGGCGGTTCTGAACGCCTCGCAGTTGCGCTTTGTCCGACAGAGCACGCCCACCGAACTGGCCGGCGCGATCATAGCGTCCGCAGACGATCCGCGCGGATTTGCGGTGGTGCGGGTGTTTGTGCCGGACGAGACGTGGACCGGCATCAGCGCGCGCTTTGCCGATGCGTTGGAATGCCGATCGCTGGAGTTCTGACGCCGCTGGCCCGGCAATCTCAGTGATCGGTTGCGGGCGCCTTTGCGCGACGGCGGGCAGATCGGTCTTTGCCTTTGGCGCCGGACGAGGCCTTGCCGCCGATCGGCTCGCGACGAACGCCCGTGAACAGCAGCAGTGTTGCCGGGCCGGTTTTCGCCAGAAGATCGGACCGGCGCTTCGATTGCAGCCGTTCATACGCCGCCCGGTAGGAGGCCATTGCAACGATGTCGGCCATGGGAACCCCTTTTCGTGTCCGATGGCGAGTAACCCAAGGTTGCGTGCTTATGGTTAACGCATTGCTAACGCTTGCGCGCTAGCTTTGCTTGCATGCAGAACCAACGCCTAGCCAGGATGCTCATCGAGAACGCCGAACAGTTCGCGCGGCTGAGCAATCCTTCCACCGAAGATTGCATGCGCATCCAGAAGCACATTCTGGAGAACATCGATCTGGTCTCCGCGGACGACCGACGCGCGATCGCCGCGATTTTCGCACCATTGGCCACAACTCCGCTGGAGATCGTGCACTTCTTCTGCGACAGCGACGAAGCGATCGCGGCACCTTTCGTTGCCAGGACGCCGGCGGTCGACGATCGCATGTTGTTGACGATGATCGGCAGCTACCGTGCCGGTCCGCGCGTACGCGCCATCGCGCGCCGGCCAGACCTGTCGGGTCCCGTGCGCGCCGCGCTGCGCGGGCTTGACGATCCGGCCGTCGATCGCGCGCTTGAATTGCGCCAAACCCCGCAAACGGCTCAACGCTCCGCCAATGGGCATGAGCGCAGCGGTCCGACCCAGCGTCTGGACGCCGGCGCGCTCAGCCAGATCGCGGTTCTGGCCGGCGAACAATCGCGGTCGCTGTTCGAAACCGCTCTGGCGGACTGTACCGGGCTTTCCATGACCAGCGCGCGCATCCTGTGCGACGATCCGACGTCGCGCAATCTGCTTTTTGCCTTGCGTTTCATGGGCTTCGATGGCGAGCAGGCCATGTCCGTCTTTCAGGGTCTCGCACCGGATTTGGCCAACGATACCGGCGTACAACGCAGGTTCCGCTCCGCCTACGACGCAGTCGGCCTTCATGATGCGGCCGACCGTGTCCGGCGGTGGCAACTCGAAGAACTGAAATCGCTTGTGGCGGGGCAACAGGCGGCCAATTCGCAGATCGAACCGGCTCCGGTTGCGGACAAGGGCGCCGCCTGACAGCGCAGGCTAGCCCTCAACCGCAAGCGCGATCAGGCCGTCCACCGGCCTGTTCCAGTTCTCGATCTCGACAAGCCAGAAATCGGGATCGAAGCGGGCTTCGCTTTCGGAGAACTGACGCAGGGCCTCGTCGCCTTCGAGCTTGCGGGACAGCACGAACCGGCGCCCTTCATCCGCCAAATCGGGCGTGTCCGGGCCGGGCGGCGCACTCTGGTAAACGTCATAGGAACCGCTTGCATGATCGGCCAGCACGATTACGACAGCGCCTGCCTGGGCGTTGCCGCGCCGTGCCACATAGCCGAACGCGCCACCGGCGCGGGCCGTGCGCAAAAGCGCACCGACGAAGATTTCCGATGTGACGCGCGGTGCCATCGACCGGCCTTTAATCGATCAGGCCGACCGCGACCATCTTGTCGAGCAGCGCGGTGTCGATTTCGCCCGTGACCGGCATCCGAAACAAAGCCTGGAACTCGCGAACCGCCATGCGGGTCTGCTCTCCGGCGACGCCATCGACGCGGATATCGTCGTTGCCGAATGCCTTCAGTCCCGCCTGGACCCGCAAAACGTCCGGATCGGCGACGGGCGCCAGCGCGGCGTCCTGCACCCTGTTGTGCTCCTGCGCCGCCGGCGCGCTCACCGGTGGGGTTCCGATCTGCGGAGCCGGCGCGGCCGGCCGCGGACGCGGGATCGCAGCGGTGACCATCATGTTGTTGCGCAGGCTGGTCAGCAATTCGTCGGCCGACAGGTCGATGCCGCGCAGGCCGACGCTCGTCTTGTAGGCCTCGATGGCGGCTTGCGTGCGTGGTCCGGCAATGCCATCGACGGCTGCGTCGTAAAAGCCAAGCTCTGCCAGCATCTGCTGGAGTTCGGCCGTCGGGTCCTGCTGTGTGGACGTGATTTGTGGTGCGGCCACGACCTGCTCGACAGTCGCGGAATCGGCCACCCGCTCGCTCGGCCGTGCCAGCGGAACGGCGCCGGGCACCGACGTGTCGGTGGGATCTTCATTGAAAACGATGCGGGTGACCGACGATGGCTCCGGCGATCCGCCGTCCGTGGTGCGTTCGTCACTGCGAAGCGCGTGGCGTCTGTCCGTCAGCGTATCGCGGGTCTCGAAAAAAGCCGAGGGATGCGCGCCGTCCTGCAGATAAAGCGCATTGATGCTGGCGTAGGAGACCACGCCGAAAACGCCGAGCCCGGCAAGAACAGGCCGACGATTCCGGACGGCAAGGCGCCACAGCCCGTGCGTCAGCTCGCCGAGCACACTGTCACGATCATCCATGTCAGCCAAATAGTCGCGGCGCATCGGCGATCTCCTTGTCATTGTCTTCGTTCGGATCCGGGCTTGACGGCCTTAGCGGGGTGATCCGGTCATCCGTGTTCCCGCTGGCCGCGGCTTCGGCGGTGACATGAGGCAGGATCACGGTCACGCACGTGCCGATCTCCGGAGCGCTCTCGATTTGCATCGTGCCGCCATGCAATGCTGCCAGGCCCTTGACGAGAGACAGTCCGAGCCCTGTTCCCTCGCATTGCCGTGTGTAGGAATTGTCGATCTGGGAAAACGGCCGGCCCAGCTGGTCGATGTCCTCGGGCGCGATGCCGATCCCGGTGTCCGAAACCCGCAGAACGAGCGCATCGGGCGACGTCTCGGCATCGATCGTCACGCAGCCATTTTCAGGCGTGAACTTGACCGCGTTGGTCAGCAGATTGGTGACGATCTGACGGACCGCGCGCCGGTCGGCATGGGCGGGAGCGCCCGTCTTCTCCATGTGGAGATTGACGTGGACGCCCCTGGCTTGGGCGCGCGGAGCGATCATTTTCGCCACGTCGCGAACGGTGCGCTCGAGATCGAAGGCTTCACGATTGATCGCGTATCGGCCCGCACCGATCTTCGAAACGTCGAGCATGGCGTTGACGACCGAAAGAAGGTGGGTGGCCGCATCATGGATCAGGTCGGCATAATCGCGCTGACGGTCGGGCGGCAGGGTACCCAGCGTATCGCCGCGAACCAGATCGGCAAATCCGATGATCGCGTTGAGCGGCGTGCGCAACTCGTGGCTGACCATGGCAAGGCGGNACCCCGCCCGAAGCATCCGGCGACAGGATCACAGCGGCCGGCTCCAGCGACTGACGATCGCCGGCGCCGCTGCGGTCGAAGCGAACGGTGAGGCCCACAGGGGCCGCATCGCGCACACAGGCGCGCGACACGGCGCGCAGGAAGGCGACACGATCACCGACATGGATGCGGTCAAGCATGCGGTCACCGGCGGCCAGTGGCCCGGCCATGCGGTCGGGAAAGTCAAAGCGCCTGCGAACGACCGTCTTTTCGTCGATGTGAACGGCCCGGGCCAAGGCCGGTTTCGACGCGACGCTATCGGGCGATGCCGGCTTGGCTTGCGGGCCGCCGCCTGGTTGCCTGACAGCGATCGCCGCCCGGGCAGCCCAAACGGCGCCCAAGGCAAAGAGCGACGACGACAGTATTGCCGCAACGGTCAGGGACAATGGCGCATCGCCATTGCCGAACGCCGCCGCCAGGACCAGCCCTCCAGCGGCGCCGGAAACGGCCGCAGCCAGCAGCGCAGCAATCAGCCGGCGGCCAAAGCGGCCACCCGATGCAGCCCAACCCCAGCCGTCGACGGGACTGTTTTCGAGAAAACGCAACACGATACTCAAACACCCAACCGCAAATCCCAACGGCAGACCGACACTCCCATGCCACCGTTTACGAATGGATAAACCGGAGCCCGCAAGAACGCCGGACAAAGTCGATTGAGGGTCGAGCCCCTGCCAATTGACGGATATGGTTAACGGATGGATATCGGCGTCAAACCTTTGACCCCACGCCACTTTTCGAGATGAATGGCATTTTATCGGAATTTGTCGAAATTCGAGCTGCGGTCCGGCACGAGCGTTTCACGGCTCTCGACGACAATGTCTGCGGGACAATCGCTTTCGGGGACGACGAGATGATCCGCTTTGCGTTCAAAATGACCGTGTGGGGCTTTCTGGGCCTGATGATCTTGCCGAGCCTTGTTCCGGCAGACGAAGCGGGCACGATTGCCGCAGCCGACGCCGGAACGAACGCCCAGACATCGATCCACGCGGCGCGCTTCGCCGGCGCGGTGGCCGAAGACATGGGTTCGCTGTGCACGCGCCAACCCGCGCTTTGCGAGAGCGGCCGGGCGCTCGCCGATGCGGCGCTGGCGCGTGCGCATCAGGGGCTTGTCATCGCGGCGGGCTTCATCGAGCGGGCGCAAGCGGGCGATGAAGCCGCGCAGTCGCCCCAGGAAGGCGCCTGACACCGGACAGCCTGGCGCGCCGAGCGGCCCCTTGAGGCTGGTCGGCAACGGCCATATGTAGGACGCAGCCAAGTCCGCATCCGGGTCCGCAATGACACGTGCCATCGATACGATCATCGACGATTTCGACCTCCTTGACGATTGGGAGGACAAGTACCGCTATGTCATCGAGCTCGGACGCGAACTGCCCGATATGGACGACAGCGAGAAAACCGCCGCAAACAAGGTCAATGGCTGCGTCAGCCAGGTTTGGGTCGTCGCCGAGCCCGGCGAGGGCGAAACGCTGCACTTTCGCGGCGACTCGGATGCCCACATCGTTCGCGGTCTCGTGGCGATCATGATCAGCGCGCTGTCCGGAAAGCCGTCGCACGACATCGTTGCGTTCGATGCCGAGGCCCTGTTCAAGCGCATCGGCCTGGACAGCCACCTGACGCCGCAGCGTGCGAACGGACTTCGGTCCATGGTCGAACGCATGAAGGCGGAGGCCGCCGGCATGGCCGCGGCCTGAGCGCGGGGCGCACCGGTCACATGGGCGGGCGGTAATCCGACCCGCCCCAGTGCCGCATGCGTCGCGGCGCATCCGGCGGTGGCGGATTGTAGTGCCTGTCCAGAGCCTCAAGCGCCGTTCTGAGCACGACCTTTGCCGAACGGCGCGGCCATTTGCGCTCCAGTTCCACCTGCTCAAGTCCCTTGAGAAAACAGCACACATCCGCCAGAAGCCCGGCCAGTTCGGGACCGACAGCGTCAAGCGCGCGATTGAACCGGGCGCGAGCATCAAGCGCACGGTCGGACAGATCCTGCCGCCCTTTTGCGCCGCCGCCATCGCGTACGGTGCGGGCCGGATCCCACGAAACGGAAACGGACGCTGCCAATTGACCGAACTCGAAGTCGGAGCGCAATCGTTCGCCCGCCAGCAGATGGCTCTGCTCAAGCCATGCTCCGCCCCGCGAACCGCCGGGCCGCGCCAATCGCGCAAGTGGTGATTCGGCGTTGTTGCGGATGAGGCCCGATTGGCCGTCGATTGCGGTGCTCGTGACCTGCCGGTGCTGGCCTGCGAAATCGCCGCCGGCCATCGTCCGCTTGCGCCAGGTAAGACCATCGTTACTGACCGACGCCAGCGTCCGCCCCGTGGAAGGACATGCGGAGAGATCGAGCCAACCCTTGCGAACCATCGCCTCAAACTGCGCGGCGGGACAGCGCACGGCGCGGATATCGGTCAGATGCAGCACACAGGTCCCGGCGCCGCCATCGGTAACCGGAACCGCCCCGTGCCGGTCAAGCGCGCCAAGCAGCCGCATGGCGCGCCTGGCAAGACTGTTACCGGCCATTGCCGACGTCCCGCGATGTCCCGAGATGGAAGGCGGCCCGAACGATCTGCTCGACGCGAGCGACGATCTGGTTGAACTCGAGATCGTCGCGCATGTCCTCAACCAGATGACAGGCGTACATGACCGTGCTCTTGTTGCGTCCAAAGCCGGTCGCCACGTCCACCATGCGCATTCCCAGCGTGGTGTGGGCGATGTACATGCCAATCTGGCGCACGCGGGCAATGGCGCGTCCGTGTCGTTTCGGCGACCGCAAATAACGTCCGCTGACCGAGAACAGAACCGCGATCAGATCGATCAGGCCATCGCAGACGGCAACGGCCTCCTCGCCAGCGGGCGAACCGGCCAGGGTGGAGCAGGCGTGTGTGACGTCATGGTCTTCCGGACACGGCCAGTCGACCTCGTCCGCCTCGGCGAATACCCGTCTGAACTGAATGGCCCCGGCATGCTCCAAGCCTTGCATCATCACCTCCATATTGAGGAATAAATTCTTATATTGATGCAGACAAGGTTTGATAGGAAATTTTACCTGGGCAATACAAATTGTTGATTGCGCTTTGTTTTCCAAATCGGCTCGGCACGTTCGGGGGCGACTTATCGAACGTCTCCGGCGCCCTCTTATCGTGACCCACTCTTTTGCCTCGGGTGGGATCATGACGGTGCAGAACAATGCCGGTTCGGGAAACACTTCGCCGGTGGCAGGCGAAGCGGACTGGATGATGTACCGGGTTATCGGTGTGCGGCACCGGGATCTGGATGATGCCAGTCCGGTTGAGCTGGGCGAGCATCTGCGCGCGCTCGACCGCCGCCTGATACGCGAGCGCAACAAGGGCCTTGGCCGGCATTGGTCATACGACCTGAACCGCCATATTGTCCTGAAAACGGTGCGCGACATGGTGGCGGCGTACATCGAAGCCCGCCGTCATGGGCACGGTACGTGATCAGCCTGCAACGCGCTGGCGGACAGTCATCCGAGCATTCGGACGACCACCCGACACATCGCCTGGCGCGCTACTTTTTCTTGACTTTGGCACCCGGCTTGCGGCCGAGGCCCATCTCGCGCGCCAGCCGCGAGCGCTGTTCTGCATAGGCCGGAGCGACCATCGGATAGTCGGGCGCAAGGCCCCACTTCTCGCGATATTCTTCCGGCGTCAGACCATAATGGCTCATCAAGTGGCGCTTGAGTGACTTGAATTTCTTGCCGTCCTCAAGACACACGATGTAGTCGCGTGTAACCGAGCGCTTGGGATTTACAGCCGGTACAGGCTTTTCTGCCGGGCCGCTTTCGCCGCCGTCGCCCGTCTTGCCAAGCGCCGAATGCACCTGGGAGATGAGCGAGGGAAGATCCGATGCGGAAACCGGATTGTTGCCCACATAGGCCGAGACCACTTCGGCGGTCAGTTCGACGAGCAGATTGCTGTCAGTGTGAGGTCTTTGATCGTTATCCAAGGGAGTCCTCGTTCTTTTTATTACTATAGTCTCACCCGTAAGATATGCCTTGTCATGGTTGAAGCGAATATGCAAACGTTTCTTTGCATCATCCAAACAAGATGATGTATTCGTGGGCCACAATTTACGTATTGACCGCTACAAATTAAACTCTTCGTTGCATAACAGCGCTGATTCGCGCTTTGGTTGCCAACGCCTTCGCCGCCTCAAGGACGATTCGACAAGTCGTCGCGCACGCTGTCTTTGCTCAGCGGGTAACCGACGGCGTATGCCGCGCGCGCCAGAAGGTGCGCGGCGATCGGCGCGGTCAACAGGAAGAAGACCACGCCTGCGAGTGCCCGGCTCGTCGTGCCCGCGTCGCCCGCATGAACGGCGAGCGCGATCAGCACCAGACCCGAGCCCAGCGTGCCGGTTTTCGAGGCCGCGTGGGACCGCGTGTAGATATCAGGCAGCCGCCAGAGACCGATCACCGCAACCAGCGCAAAGAACGATCCGACGAGAACAAGTAGACCGGCAATAATTGGAGCCAATTCAGTCATTTCTTCTTCGCCTCGCCAATTTCGGAAAATTGCGCGGCATCGGGCATGATCACCGCGTCCTGCGTCATGTCGTCGTCTTCGCTCGGCCCATCGTTCTCGCTGCGGCCACGGGTCAGAACGAACCGGGCAAACGCAACCGTCGCCAGAAAACCGACAAGGCCCAGCGTGATCGCGATATCGACGTAAAGCGTGAAACCCGTCTTGATGCCGATGGCCGCGATAAAGCCGATGGCCGTCGCCACCAGCATGTCGAGCGCAAGAATCCGGTCGGGCAGCGTCGGCCCGCGGATCACCTTGAACACGGTGCCCAGGAACGCCAGGCTGAGGATCACCAAGGCGATCTGCACCGACCAGTCGAGAAACTCGGCGGCACCCATCAGCGGAAGGCCTCCAATATCTTGCGCTCGAAGCCGTCGGCGATGTCGGCGCGTATGCTGTCGGGGTCCGAACAATCCAGCGCATGGATGTAGAGCGTCTTGCGATCGGCGGAGACATCCACCGACAGCGTGCCCGGCGTCAGCGTGATCAGATTGGCCAGAACCGTGATTTCCAGATCGCGGTCGACCTTGAGCGGATAGGCCAGAATGCCCGGTTTCAGCTTCATGTTCGGCGACAGCACAAGAATGGCCACACGCGTGGCCGACAGGATCAGTTCGTAGACGAACAGCAGCAGCAGCGAGATGATGCGGTAAAGCCGCGACAGATAGCCGACCGAGCCGACCTGTTCCTGGATGATGGTCAACGCCAATGCGCCGAGCGCAAATCCGAACAGGATGTTGATCAGCGCGAAGCTGCCGGAGACGGCCGCCCAGGACAGGGCGAGAAGGATGTTGGCGAGAAACAGGTTCACTGCACGGCTCCTTCCGCTGCGGCCGGCATCGGCGCGTAGACCGCGTCAATATAGCCAGCCGGGTTCATCAATTCGAACGCGATCCGGTCGGACACCTGGATGAACGGTTCGGGGTAAAGGCCTGCGATGACGGTCAGGCCGCACAGGCCGGCCAGGACCGGCAGGCCCAGCCGCGCCACCGGCACTTCGGCAAGCGACAGCGACCGCATGTCGGGATGGGCGGGGCGCCAGAAGGCGAAAGCGAACAGCCGCACAATGGCGATCGTGGTCAGGAAACCGGAGACGAGGATCGCAGCGGCCAGCCACCAGGCGCCGACGTCGATCGAAGCCTTGACCAGAAAGATCTTCGGCCAGAGGCCGGAAAAGGGCGGCAGGCCCGAGACGGAAAAGGCCAAGACCAGCGCGACGACCGCCAGCCAGGGTGCGGTTGCATAAAGACCGCCTGCGCGATGAAGATCGAACGTGCCGGCCGCCGCGCCGACAATGCCGACCAAGAGATAAAGCGCGGTCATGACGACCATCGAATGGGCGGTGTAGAATGCCGTCCCCGACAGGCCCGTTGCACTGCCGAGCGCCAGGCCGGCCAGCATGATGCCGATCCCGGAAATCACCAGATAACCCAGAACGCGGCGCATGTCGGTCTGGGCGAGCGCACCAATCGCGCCGAGCAGCATCGATGCGGCGGCAACGACGGCGATCGCCACGGCCAGATCGTCGCGGTCGGCCGGAAAGATCGTCAGAAGAATGCGCAGCAGCGCATAGACGCCAACCTTGGTCAGGAGACCGGCAAAGATCGCGCCGACCGCCAGCCGCGGCGTGTGATAGGAGGCCGGCAGCCAGAAGTTGAGCGGGAACGCGGCCGCCTTCATCGCAAAGGCAAAGAAGAACAGCGCGGCGATCGTCAGGCGCGGCCCGACCTCGTCCATCACGGCCGCCTTGCGCGCGATGTCGGCCATGTTGAGCGTTCCGAACAGGCCGTAGACATAGGCCACGGCGATCAGGAACAGCGTCGTCGCAACCAGGTTCAAAAACGCGTACTTGGTCGCGCCGTCGAGCTGGTCACGCCTCGAACCCAGGATCAGGAGGCCGAACGAGCCGAGCAGCAGCACTTCGAACCAGACATAGAGGTTGAAGATGTCGCCCGTCAGGAAGGCGCAGATCACGCCCGACAACATCATCAGAAGGAACGGGTAGAAGCCGTAGCGCCGTTCGGTGTTGTCGGCCTCGCGCAAGGCGTAGATGCCGGTCGCCAACCCGACAATGCCGCTGATCAGCGCAAGCGTCGCGCCCAGCATGTCGGCAACGAATGCGATGCCGAAGGGCGGCAGCCAGCGCCCCATGGCCATCACGACCGTGCCGTTGACGAGCACATGGACGAAAAGGCCGACGACACACAGCAGGATCAGGACAAGTCCGGTGATCGCAATCGCCGGCTGCCGCCTGGTATCCTTGCGGGTCATCAGGCAAAGCGCGGCGAAGATGAAGCCGATGACGAGCGGCATCACGATCAGCCAGTCGGCAAGTGCGGGCGCCTCCATGACGAAGGCGTCGGCTGGGTCGATCGCAGGTCTTTCGGCGGCGGCCATCGGGTCGGGTGTCCTTGAATTCAGTAGCCGAGCGGCGGCAGCGGCTCGCCCTCGGGTTCAGCGTCGCGCATGGCGTACGTGTCGTCGGTGCCAAGCTCCTGATAGGAGCGCATGACGAGCACGAGCAGGAAGGCGAACAGGGAAAAGGCGATCACGATCGCGGTCAGGACAAGCGCCTGCGGCAGCGCGTTGGCGGCGCCCTCGGCCGGCAGATAAAGGCCGCTGGGGATGATCGGCGGCACTTCCCGTGTGATGCGTCCCATTGCGAAGATCGTCAGGTTCGCACCGGTCGACAGGGTCACCGTGCCCAGCAGGATGCGGATGATGTGCCGCGACAGCATCAGATAGATCGAGACCGCAAAATAAAGGCCGGTCAGGACCGCAACGGCGGTTTCCATCAGTCGCGCTCCTTTTCTTCCAACGCGAGCGCGATGGAGGTGATGGCACCGAGCACGACCAGATAGACGCCGATGTCGAAGATCAGCGTCGTGGAAAGCTTCAGTTCAACGCCGAAAACGGTCGGGTAGATCCAAAGACCCGTCATGTAGGGCACGCCGGCAAACAGCGAGAACATCCCGGCGATCGCACCAAGGAACAGGCCAAACCCGGAAATCGCCATCGGATGATAGCGGATCGCGCGCCGCACCGGCGAAACGCCGCAGGCGATGCCGTAGATGGCCAGCGCCGATGCGGCGATCAGTCCGCCGATAAAGCCGCCACCGGGTTCGTTGTGCCCGCGCAACAGGACGAAGATCGAATAGAGCAGCATCAGCGCGGTCAGGTACGGAGCGGTTGCCCGGAAGATCAAGGTGCGCATCGGCTCACTCCTTGCCCACGGCGACGGGTTCGGGCGCGGGCACGCGCGGCGCCGGCGCGCTGCCCAGCGACCGCTTGGGCACGATCCGCAGAAGGGCGAGAATCGCCAATCCGGCCACCATGACGACGCCGATCTCGCCGAACGTATCCACCCCGCGGAAGTCGACGAGGATCACGTTGACGATATTGCGGCCCTGGGCGAGCGAATAGGAGTAGAGATTGAAGAACTCGGTCAGCGTCCGGTCGAACGGCGTCTGCAGGATCTGCAGCAGGATGAAGGTCAGCGCAACGCCGCAGGCGATGGCGATGGTGCCGTCGAGCACCGTCTGGCCGGCGGAGCGATGATCCTGCGGCGACAGGCGCAGCCGCGTCATGGCAAGCGCCAGGATGACCACGGTCAGCGTCTCGACCATGAACTGGGTGAAGGACAGGTCCGGCGCGCCCATCAGCATGAACAGGATCGCGACGGCGAAACCCTGAATACCGAGCGAGACGATCGCCGTCAGGCGGTTCTTGGCACGCACGACCGCAATCAGGCCGATGGCGATGATGGAAACGGTGACCCACTCATAGATCGACAGGACCGGGAAGGCCGGAACCGCGGGCCACTCGCCGGCGACGAACATGGTCCGAAACAGCCACAGGGCCAGCAGCACGAAGGTCGCCGTCATGTAGAATTCCATGCGGCCGTTCTGCAGCGTGCGCGTCAGAACGACAGACAGGCGAACCAGCCCGCGCATGAACTGGTCGAACCCTTGGTCGGGACCCCAGCCGATCGCCTCGAGCGAGGCCGCCATTGCAGCGCGCAGACGGGCCAGTCCGAAATAGAGTATGGCGCCGATTGCAATGGTGACGATCGACAGCGTCAGCGCGATGCCGGGCTTGGGGATGATGGAGATGGTGATCTCAAGCGGCGCACCGGCGACAGCCGATGCCATCGGGCTTGAAATGAACTGGTGGAACAGACCCGACCAGAGGGCGGCAGCAAGGCTCAGCGCGGCCAGCAAAACCGGCCCGGCATACATCAAAAGCGGCGCCTCGTGCGCGGATTTGGGCGTTTCGACCTTGGGGCCCAGGAACGGTTTGACGGCGACGGCAAAGCCGATCACCAACATCAGCGCATTGCCGACGATCGCAACGGTGGTGATGAAGACCGACCAGGGATCGGATGCGGCGATGCCGTAATAGATCTCCTCCTTGGCGAGAAAGCCGACGAAGGGCGGCAGGCCGGCCATCGAGAAGGCCGACAGTATGGCGGCGCCGAATGTGATCGGCATGGCCGCCAAAAGCCCGCCGAGCTTGGTCACGTCGCGGGTGCCGGCCTCGTGGTCGACATTGCCGGCCACCATGAACAGCGCACCCTTGAACAGCGAATGCGCGACCAGATAGAGGACCGCGCCTTCGATCGCCTTTTCGGTGCCGAAGCCGGTGAGCATGACCAGAAGGCCGAGCGAGGCCACGGTCGTATAGGCGAGCATCAGCTTCAGGTCGGTCTGGCGCACGGCCAGGAACGTGCCCACAAGCAGCGTTGCGCCGCCGAACAGCGGCAAAATGGTTTCCCAGGCAATCGTGTCGCCAAGCACCGGATTGAGCCGCATCAGAAGGTAGACGCCGGCTTTGACCATGGTCGCCGAGTGCAGATAGGCCGACACGGGCGTCGGCGCCTCCATCGCGTTTGGCAACCAGAAATGCAGCGGGAACTGCGCCGACTTGGTGAAGGCGCCGCCAAGCACGAGGATCAGGGCCGCCAGATAGAACGGGCTCTCGCGAACCAGATCGCCGGTGCCCAAGAGCAGCGAGAACTCGCTGACGCCTGTCATGTTCCACAGGAAGATGAGACCTGCCAGCAGGATCAGCCCGCCGCCGCCGGTGACAACCAGCGCCTGCATCGCAGCGCGGCGCGAGCGCTCGGCATTGTGGTTGAACCCGATCAGCAGGAACGAGGTGATCGAGGTCAGCTCCCAAAACACGAAGAACATGAAGAAGGAGTCCGACAGGACCAGCCCCTGCATCGCGGCCATGAACATCAGGATGAAGCAGAGGAACCGGCCCTGCTGCGGATGGCCCTTCATGTAGCCGCCCGCATAAAGAACGATCAGCGTGCCGATGCCCGAGATCAAAAGGGCAAAGGTCAGGGACAGGCCGTCGATCAGCCAGGAGAAATTGACGTTGAAGGACGGAATCCACTGAACGCCGCCCGTCACCCTGCCGCCCTCGGCCACTTGGGGCAGAAAGCCGGCAAAGTGGACGAAGATGAGCGCAGGAACCAGGGCCAGGACCCAGGCGGCATTGTGACCAAGAAGCCTGACCAGAACAGGTGCAAACGCGGCCGCGATGAAGGGCGCAAAAAAGGCGAGAAACGTCAGATCCATGAGGTCTTGGCGTAGGTTGTCTTTTCTGCGCGGGACAAAAAAGCGGCGTGATTGTTGTTATTTGCGCCGGATTTAGGCGGGAAGTGATGGCTAGGCAAGATCATGCCCGTCCGATTTTACCGATTTTCGCACACAACCGGGCCGTTTGCGCCCCCGCGCTGCGGCAAAACTGTTTGGCCGCGGCACGGCACATGGTATCGCTGAAGCGCGGACAACGATCGGTCGATCTGGGTGCGACGCGCCGGTCAAGTGCTGGTCTCCGCCTGCATTGCCGCGATTACATCAGCGTCGATTTTCCTGGCGGCCTTGTAGGCGGAACGCTCCCGCAGCCGTGCGGCATAGGTTTCGAAAGCCGGCGTGGATGGCATCGTGCCGAATTGCAGACCCCAGTCTACCTGTGCGCCGACATAGAGATCGGCTGCCGTGAAGCGACCGCCGCACACATAGTCGCGGCCTTCCAGGAAAGCGGACAGCGTGTGGACAACGGCATCGTAGGTGCCGAAACCGAGCGTTGCCGATTTTTTGGCGTCCAGGCCCTCGTCCCATTTCATGGCGTGCGACGTAATGGCCTGTTCGACGGGACCGGCCGCAAAAAACATCCAGCGATAGCAGTCGGCCTTCTCGGTTCGCGTCTGTGGCGCAAGACCCGCCTCCGGGAAAGCCTCGGCCAGATAGAGACAGATAGCGGCCGCCTCGGTGACAATGGTGTCGTCATGAACAATGGCCGGGACCTTGCCCATCGGATTGACCGCCAGATAGTCGGCGCTCTTCATCTCGGCGCCGAAGCCCAGAATGCGCTCCTGGTAATCGGCACCGACCTCGTGAAGCGCCCAGCGGGCGATCTGGGCGCGGCTCATCGGGTTTGTGTAAAACGTCAAAGCCATCGGCTCACCTCCCGAACGAATTTCTTTCCGGCGCGATTGCAATCACCGCGCGGCAGCGTACCTAGAAGCGCGACAAAAGCACAGCGGACCCACCATGCCCAATCCCTTTCGGACCGATATGCCCTTTCAGACCGATATGACACCACCGGCAGCAGAAAAACGCCCCATCGCCGACACGCGGCACGGGATTACCCGCAATGACGATTATGCCTGGCTGCGTGCGGACAATTGGCAGGCTGTGTTCAAGGACCCCTCCGTGCTGGCCAGTGATATTCGCGATCATCTGGAGGCCGAGAACGCCTATCAGAAAGTGTTGATGGCCGACACGGAAGAGCTGCAGAAGACGCTGTTCGCCGAGATGAAGGGACGCATCAAGGAAGACGATGAAAGCGTGCCGGCGCCGGACGGGCCGTGGGCATACGGATCGTCATACAAGACCGGCGGGCAGCAGCCGCGCTTCTACCGCGTCCCGCGCAAGACCCCCGACGGCGAGCGCGCGATCCTGCTCGACGGCGACAAGGAGGCGGACGGCAAGGACTATTTCCGGCTCGGCGGCGCCGACCATTCGGCCGATCACGGCAAGCTCTTGTGGGCCTTTGACGACAAAGGTTCGGAATATTTCACCTGCCGCGTCCGCGATCTGGCAACGCTCGACGATCTTGACGACACCGTCGAAGACACGTCCGGCGGCGGCGTTTTCGATGCCGGGGCGGAAGGCTTCTTCTATACGCGGATGGACGAGAACCACCGCCCGTCCAAACTCTTCTATCACCGGCTTGGGACGACACAGGCCGAAGACCGGCTGATCTATGAAGAAACCGATCCGGGCTTCTTCATGGGCGTCGGCCAGAGCCGCCTCAACGATTTCGTCTTCATCAACATTCACGACCACGAAACCAGCGAGTTCCGACTGTTGAAAGCCGGCGATCCGGCCGCGGCGCCGGTCATGGTCGAGCCGCGCGTCCAGGGCATCGAATATGAGCTGGAGGAAGGCGGCGAAGTCTTCTTCATCCTGACCAATGCCGACGGCGCCAAGGACTTCAAGATCGTGACGGCACCGGTCGATGCGCCGCAAAAGGCGAACTGGTCCGAAATCGTGCCGCATCAGCCCGGGCGGCTGATCCTCAGCCATCAGGCCTACGCGCGTCATCTGGTCTGGCTGGAGCGCGAGGACGGCCTGCCGCGCATCGCGATCATGGACCGCCAGTCCGGCGAGGTGCATCACATCGCCTTTGACGAGGAGGCCTATGCGTTGGGGCTACAGGGCTCGTATGAATATGACACGGACGTCATCCGCTTCACCTATTCGTCGATGACGACGCCCAGCCAGGTTTTCGACTACAATATGACGACCGGTGAACGCACGCTTCTGAAGACACAGGAAGTGCCGAGCGGCCACGATCCGGACGCCTATGTGACACGGCGGCTTCAGGTGACATCGCATGACGGGGCACTGGTACCGGTGTCGCTGGTGATGAAGGCCGGGACGCCGCTCGACGGTTCCGCGCCTTGTCTGCTCTATGGCTACGGCTCCTACGGCATCACCATCCCCGCTTCCTTCAACACCAACTGCCTGTCGCTGGTGGACCGGGGGTTTGTCTATGCCATCGCCCACATTCGCGGCGGCAAGGACAAGGGCTTTGCCTGGTATGAAGACGGCAAGCGAGAGGCGAAGACCAATACGTTCAAGGATTTCGTTGCCGTCGCAAGGCATCTCGCCGATGAAGGCTATACCGCGCCCGACAGGATCGTCGCGCAGGGCGGTTCGGCGGGCGGCCTGCTGATGGGCGCCGTCATGAACATGGCGCCCGAGGCGTTCGGCGCCATCATCGCGGAAGTGCCGTTCGTCGATGTGCTGACGACGATGCTCGACGACACGCTGCCGCTGACGCCGCCCGAATGGCCCGAATGGGGCAATCCGATCGCATCGGAATCCGATTACCAGACCATCGCCGCCTATAGTCCCTATGACAATGTGGGCGCCCTGCCCTACCCGCCCGTGCTCGCCGTCGCCGGGCTCACCGACCCGCGCGTGACCTATTGGGAACCGGCCAAATGGGTGGCGAAGCTGCGCGACCATTCGACATCGGACGCGCCTGTCATGCTGAAGACCAATATGGGCGCTGGCCATGGCGGCGCGTCGGGACGCTTCTCGCGGCTCGAGGAGATCGCCGAGGTCTATGCGTTCGCGCTCAAGACCGTGGGCAAGGCGGGCTGATACGGCCCCTCACCCGTCAGGTATCTCGGGAATCGCCTTGAGGTAAGCCGCGATGGCCGCGCGGTCTTCGGCGGCCGCGTTGGCGAGGTTCTTGACGACTGAAGCCATCGAACCGCCCATCGAATCGAACGCCGGCGTGAAGCCCGATTCGAGGCCGTAGGCGATGTCGTCCGCGGTCCAGCCCGCCAAACCGTCGGCATGCCCGGTAATGTTGGGCACGCGCCCCTCGCCTTCGGGATTGGGCGCACCGGCGAGCCAGCGCGAACCGTCCATGGCCAACCCGATGTTTCGCGGCGTGTGGCACTCGCCGCAATGGCCCGGACCTTCGACCAGATAGCGGCCGCGCGTCAGAACGGGGTCATCGCCCAGCGCATCGTCGGCAACCACCGGCCCTTCGTCCAGATAGACGCGTTTCCAAAGGCCGATGCCGCGGCGCATATTGAAAGGAAAGGAAAGTTGCGTTTGGGGTATTTCGGCTGCGCTGTCGGGAACCGGCAGGGTCTTCAGATAGGCCCAGAGGTCGGCGAGGTCCGTCAGCGGCATCTTCGCATAGGACGCATAGGGGAAGGATGGATAATAGTGGCGCCCGTCCGGAGCCACGCCGCGCTTCATCGCATTGGCGAAATCGTAAAAGGACCAGCCGCCAATGCCGGTATCGGGATCGGGCGAAATGCCCGGAACGCCGAACACGCCATAAGGGCTTTCGAGAGCCAGACCACCGGACAGGATTGAACGGGCGTCGCCTTCGGCATCGGGCGCTGCATGACAGGATGCACAGCCGCCCGCCCAGAAGAGGTTCTCGCCGTTTGCGAGATCGGGTTCGTGCGCTTCGAAGACAGCCAGATCGGTTGCAGCAAGCCGGACGGGCGCGGACAGCAGCCAGAACGCAGCCACGCCCGCCGTGGCAATCAGGACCATCCAGACCGTCAGACGACGCACCGTGCCTCACAAAAAGCTGTTCGCCGGCGGGCTCCAGGCACCGCCGGCAAGATCGGAGCCAAGAGCCTTCGGACGATCAGTTCTCGGGAACCTGATAGTCTTCGTGGCAGTCGCCGCAATTCTGCGCAACGGCGCCGAACACCGGACGGAACGCGTCGAGGCTGCCGATGTCGGCCGAAACCGCCATGGCGAGGTCGTCCTTGAAGGCGGCCACGGCGGCATCGAAGCCCTCACGATCGGACCAGATCTCCGGTTTGGCGCGCGTGTCACCGCCCGTTTCCGAGCCTTCGGGAAACAGATCGCCATAATTTTGCGCCGCATCGTTCATCTGGACGAAAGCAGCGAGCGCCGCCTCCGCATCGTAATCCGCCTGACCGCGCGCCATCGGAACCAGCACGCGCATCGAACGGCCCATCGTCTTCATGGTCTCCTGGCGTTCGGCGATCGGATCGTCCTGCGCGATCGACACCGTCGCGCCAGTGGCCAACATGGTCGCGGCGATCGTCAAGGTTCTCAGCAACATCTGTTTTCCTCCGGATGCTTTTTGCGGCGAGCCGAAGCCCGCATCGCAAAGAAGAAGATGCAACCGGAGAGCGAAAATCAAGACGCGTTATTGTGAACAGTTCGTAACGAAAAACCCGGCACAGCGGCCGGGCTTCACATCATTCAGGCATTCAGGCCGGCTTTTGTCCGGTCAGCTCGTCGCAGCTTCATACATTTCAAGGACATGGTCCCAGTTGATGAGGTTGTCGACGAAGGCTTCGAGATATTTCGGCCGGGCGTTGCGGTAGTCGATATAGTAGGAATGCTCCCAGACATCTACGCCGAGGATCGGCTGCGCGCCATGGACCAGCGGGTTCTCGCCGTTCGGCGTCTTCATGATTTCCAGTTTTCCGTCCTTGACGGCGATCCAGGCCCAGCCCGACCCGAACTGGCCAACGCCGGCGGCGACGAAATCGGCCTTGAACTTGTCATAGCCGCCCAGATCGCTGTCGATCGCGCTCTGCAGCTTGCCCGGCAGCGACGTGCCGCCACCGCCCTTCTTCATCCATTTCCAGAAGTGGATGTGATTGTAATGCTGGCCGGCATTGTTGAACAGGCCCGGGTTCTTGCCATGCGACTGCTTGACGATTTCCTCGAGCGAAAGCCCGTCCATGCCAGCTTCTGCAGCCAGTTCGTTGCCTTTGGTGACGTAGGCTTGGTGGTGCTTGTCGTGATGGAATTCGAGCGTTTCGCGCGACATGTAGGGCGCGAGCGCGTCGTAATCATAGGGAAGGTCGGGAAGTTCAAAAGCCATGGTCGGGGTCCTCTCCGTCGGATGATCGGACTTGCGCGGGACGGGTCCGGATGGCGCGCAAATCCTGACCGCTGATGTAGACTTCAAGACCGAATTCGGCAAGCGGACGACTGCCGAATTCGACCTAGGGAAGGGTGCGCCCGGCGATCAGCCGTGTGCCCATTCCCAGTAGAGTTCGCGTGCTTTCTTGCCCACGGGTCCGGGCTGCAACTCGCGATCCTCGATCTGCACAACGGGCACGACCTTGGAGTGGTTCCCGGTCGAAAAGATCTCGTCGGCGTCCATGAAGTCCTCGACAGTCAACGCCCTTTCGGCGGTTTTGAAGCCATATTGCCACAGGAGATCGATGATGCGGTTGCGTGTGATTCCGGACAAGAAGGTACGGTTGGGCGCCGGCGTCATCACCTGCCCGTCCTTGACCAGGAAGACGTTGGAGGTCGCCGTTTCGCACACATTGCCGAGCATGTCCCGCACCAGGCAATTGTCGAAACCGCGCGCGCGCGCTTCCATGATCGCGCGGCCATTGTTGGGGTAGAGACAGCCGGCCTTGGCGTTGGTCGGCATGGTCTCGATCGTCGGCCGCCGGAACGGCGAGACGGTGACCGAAAAGCCCTGGGGAGCGATCATCGGCGCCTCGAACAGGCAAAGGGCAAAGCGCGTCGATGCGGGATCGGCGGGCACCGACATGTAGCCGCCATGCTCGGCCCAATAGGTCGGGCGAATATAGACGGCGGTGTTGCCGTCGAACTTCCTGATGCCCTCCATGGTCAACGCCGCCATGGCGTCCGGCTCCATGGTCGGCTGAAGACCGAGCGCCAGCGCCGATGCGTTGACGCGCTGGCAATGCAGATCGAGGTCCGGCGCAACGCCCTCGAACCAGCGCGCGCCGTCGAACACGGACGACCCAAGCCATACCGCATGCGTGCGCGCACCCATGATCGGCACATTGCCCTCATGCCAGTCGCCATCGACATGGGTCCAGGTCTGGCTTTGCGCCGGTGGTATCGTCGCCATGGGTCGCTCCCTTCGTCTCGCTTACGCATTGACCGGTTTTGGCTATTGCGTCAACGCGGACGACTTGACGGGGCCGGCGATTGCACGATGATGCGTCCGCCTGCAACGCGACGGATCAAGATGACCCCCACCGGCTACGTGTTCGACGCCTATGGAACCCTGTTCGACGTCCATGCGGCGATGCGCGCCCATGCCAGGGCACTGGGCGATCGATGGGAGGCGGTGTCGGCGACCTGGCGGACCAAGCAGCTCGAATATTCCTGGGTGCGCGGGCTGATGGGCAGCTATTCGGACTTCTGGCGGCTGACCGAAGAAGCACTCGATTACGCGCTGGCGCTGCACGGTGTCGGCAACGATGCGCTGCGATCGGCCCTTCTCGATGCCTATTGGACACTCGATGCCTATGCCGACGTCAGCCCGACACTCGAGCGGCTGCGGCGCGACGGGGCGCGCACGGCGATCCTTTCCAACGGCTCGCCGGAGATGGTGACGGCGGCCATCCGCTCGGCAAAGCTCGACACATTGATAGACGACACATTCTCCGTCGATGCGGTCAAGGTGTTCAAGACCGCGCCTGAAACCTACCGGATGGTGACCGACGCCTGGGACGCCAAGCCGAAAAAGATCGTGTTCGTCTCATCCAACCGATGGGACATCGCAGGCGCCTGCAAGTTCGGTTTTCATCCGGTCTGGATCAATCGCAGCGGCGCGCCGGACGAATATGTGAAATATGCGCCCAAACGGGTCATCGGTTCGCTCGACGAATTGTAAGCGGCAATATGTTGCAGCTTTGCAACGCTGTGAGCCAAAGGCGGCAAAAGCGCTCACAGAGCCGTGAAGCAGAGGCGTTTCGGAGTGCCGGCAACTTCCCAACCGGCGAACGCTGCCGTAGCAGAGAGCGGGGTTTTTCATCATGGGGTCCGTCATGATTCGTACATCTCGCAGGCAATTTCTCGGTCTTTCGGCCCTGGCACCCTTGGCGGCGACCGCCGCATGCACCCAGACGCCGCCGCCGGAAAGCGCCGCGCCGCCAATTACGCTTGCACCACCGCGTAGCCAGTCGCCCCTGCGCGCCGGCACGATGCCGTTCGGACCCGAACCGCGCTTTCCGCCGTTCGAGGAAATGTACGCCACCAAAAGGGATGGCGGCTTCACCATTCCGGCCATCCCCTATGAGCGCGTGCCGGAACGTTATCTGCGGCAAGTTGTGCGGGACACGACACGCGAAGCGCCGGGAACCGTTGTCGTCGATACCCGGCAACATTTCCTTTTCCTGGCGCTCGGAAATGGCAATGCGATCCGTTACGGCGTCGGCTTGGGTCGCGCGGGATTTGAATGGTCGGGACGGGCGGAGGTCGGCGCGCGCCGGCGTTGGCCAAGATGGTTTCCCCCTGATGAGATGATCGATCGCGAACCTGAACTGGAGCGCTATCGCGCCAGCGACAAAGACGGCGACAATGTATGGGAAGGCGGTATGGATCCGGGCATCACCAATCCGCTCGGTGCCCGCGCGCTCTACATCTATCAGGACGGCAAGGACACGCTCTACCGGCTGCATGGCAACCCGCAATGGACATCGATCGGCCAATCAGTTTCATCGGGCTGCGTGCGGCTGATGAACCAGGACGTGATCGACCTTTACAGCCGTGTTCCGGAAGGTACGCCGATCGTCGTGCGCTGACCGCTCACGGCAAGGCCGACAAGAAGAAGGGGGCGCTGGCGGCGCTCCTTTTTTGTTGGCGAAAGATCAGCTCCAGCCAGTCAAAAGCCGCGCTTGATGCCGCCGAGGATGCCACGAGCGATCGCACGGCCAAGCTGCGTCGAGACGCTGCGCACGACAGATTTGACCGCCGCTTCGGTGACGGTCTGGCGCTTGTAGCTGCGGCGCCGGCCGGAACTTCGGCGGCTGCGCGATTTTGAACTGCGGCTCGACCGGCGGCGACCGGAATAGCCGTCATCATCGTCATGGTCCGGCAGGCGCCACTGCGACCGCGCGCTGCGTTCGCGCTCGCGTTCACGCCTCTCCTCCTCCTCTTCGCGGCGCTCTTCCTCTTCCTCGCGCCGGCGCGCTTCCTCTTCCGCGCGGGCTTCCTCCTGTGCGCGGCGCGCCAGCATCTCGAAGGCCGAATCCCGGTCCAGCGTTTCGTCGTACTGGCCCATGATCGGGCTCTGCCTGACGACATCCGCGCGCTCGCCATCCTCAAGCGGGCCCAGACGCGAGGACGGCGGACGGATCAGCGTGCGCTGAACGATACCCGGCACGCCCTTCTTCTCGAGCGTCGAGACCAGCGCCTCGCCGACGCCGAGTTGGGTAATCACCTTGAAACTGTCGAAGTCGGGATTGGGCCGGAAGGTGTCGGCCGCCGTCTTGACCGCGCGCTGCTCCCGCGGCGTGTAGGCGCGCAATGCATGCTGGATGCGGTTGCCCAGTTGCGACAGCACCGTTTCCGGCACGTCGAGCGGGTTCTGCGTGACGAAGAAGACGCCGACGCCCTTGGACCGTATCAGCCGGACCACCTGTTCCACTCTTTCGACCAGAATTTTCGGCGCCTCGTCGAACAGAAGATGTGCCTCATCGAAGAAGAAGACCAGGCGCGGCCGGTCGGAATCTCCGACTTCGGGCAGTTCCTCGAACAGTTCCGACAGGAGCCAGAGCAGGAACGTCGCATATAGGCGCGGATTCATCATCAGCTGGTCTGCGGCCAGCACATTGATGGCGCCGCGCCCGTCCGGGGTCGTGCGCATGATGTCGGCGATACGCAGCGCCGGCTCGCCGAAGAAAAGATCGGCGCGCTGCTGTTCGAGCACGAGGAGCTTGCGCTGGATCGCGCCGATCGACTGGCGGTTCACGCTGCCATATTTGTGCGACAGTTCCTTGGAACGCTCGGACATGTTGGACAAAAGCGCCCGGAAGTCCTTCAGGTCGAGCAGCAGCAGACCCTCCTCGTCGGCGATGCGGAAGGCGATGTTGATGACGCCCTCCTGGCTGTCCGAGCAGTCCATCAGCCGCGACAGGAGCAACGGTCCCATCTCCGAGATCGTCGTGCGGATGGGATGGCCCTTCTCGCCTAACAGGTCCCAGAAGATCGCCGGGAATTCCTGGAACTCGTACGGATCGAGCCCGATCGTCTCGGCGCGCTTGAGGAGAAAGTCCTTGGCTTCGCCCATCGCGGCGATGCCCGAGAGGTCGCCCTTCACGTCGGCGCAGAAGACCGGAACGCCGGCATTGGAAAAGCCCTCGGCCAGGATCTGCAACGTCACGGTCTTGCCCGTTCCGGTTGCGCCGGTGATCAGCCCGTGCCGGTTGGCGTATTTCAGCTTGAGGAACTGTTTGGCCTCGATGCTGTCGTCTGGCTTGCGGCTGGTGCCGACGAAAATCTCTTCCGGTGCGGTCATTTAAGGCGTCCCGTCTGCTGCATCCCCTGCCCTGCTATAGTTGGCGGCCCGCCGGCGGACAATGGCGTCAGGCGAATTTCGCGCGATGGCGTGTCTGCGCCCTTGAATTGCGCCGGCGGTTCTGCCTATGACGTAAACGTCAAAATTTTTCGCCCGGAGGCACTCATGGAAGACCTGATTTCCCGCATTACGGACAGCGTCGGCATCGACGCCGGCAAGGCGCAGAGCGCCGTCGGCATGATCCTCGGCTTTCTGCAGAAGGAAGGCCCGCAGGACAAGATCGCCGAGATGCTGGCCGCAATGCCCGGCGCGCAGGATCTGATCGACAATGCCGGTGGCGGCGGCGGCGGAATGCTCGGCGGCATGATGGGCGGCGGCGTGATGGGTCTTGGCTCGTCGCTGATGGGGCTCGGGCTCGGCATGGGCGAA
Organism: Oceaniradius stylonematis; assembly: GCF_003149475.2. Lineage (GTDB taxonomy): Bacteria > Pseudomonadota > Alphaproteobacteria > Rhizobiales > Rhizobiaceae > Roseitalea > Roseitalea stylonematis. The sequence goes on along the minus strand of NZ_QFWV02000006.1, from coordinate 85,644 downwards.
ATCTCCGGCATTTCCAAGGAGACCATCTCGTTCGCCAGGGAAAAGGCCGGCGACGGCCCTGTCGATGAAGTCATCAGCGCGATTCCCGGGCTCAGCCAGTTCGTCTGACGCTTTGGAGCACGGCAGAAAGCGCCCCGGACAGGGATGCCGGGGCGTTTTGGCATCGTGCGTGCACCTGATCCTCGCAATGGAGGACAGACATGCACAGACGCCGGTTTCTGACCCATTTTGGAACAGGCTTGGCCGCGCTGGCCGTCAGCCGTTCCGCATCGGCACAATCGCGCCAACCGGCGGTGACGCTGGCCGAGTTGCGCGGTTCGGTCAGCGCGCTCGACTATGATGTCCGCCCCGGCGCGCTCGACAACCAGTCGGCCGCGTTCCAGCGCATGCTGGACGAAACCGCACGGCGCGGCATTCCGGTGTTCCTGCCGGCCGGCACCTATGTGATCTCCAACATCAAGCTTCCCGAAGGTGCGCTGATTTCCGGTGTGCCGGGACGCACCGAGTTGGTCTATGGCGGCGACGGACATTTCCTGTCCGGCCATGATCTGCGGCAGGTGCGCCTTTCAAACCTCGTCGTCGACGGCGTCAATCGCTGGACCGGTGCCGGCGTCGACGGGCTTATCGATCTGCGCGGCGTGCCCGATGTGACGCTGGACGATCTGACGGTGCGCGGCGCCGGGCGGGACGGCATCCATCTTGAACGCTGCGGCGGCCGGATTGCCGATTGCTCCATTTCGGGCGCGGCGCGCTTCGGCATCTATGCGGTCGAAAGCACGGGATTGACGGTGCGCGGCAACCGGGTCGATGCCTGTGCCGATGGCGGTGTCATCATCCATCGCTGGGCCGAAGGCGATGACGGCACGATGATCGTCGGCAACCGCATCACCAATATCGGCGCGGTCAGCGGCGGCACCGGCCAGTGGGGCAATGCGATCAACCTGTTCCGTGCCGACAATGTGCTGGTCAGCGGCAACCGGATCGAAGGCGCCGCCTTTTCGGCGGTGCGCGGCAATGCGGCGCGGAACCTGCAGATCGTCGACAACAATTGCCGCGCGATCGGTGAGACGGCGATCTACTCCGAGTTCGGGTTCGAGAATGCCATCGTGGCGCGCAACTTCATCGATGGTGCGGCCAACGGCATCTCGGTGACCAACTTCAACGACGGCGGACGCGCGGCGACCGTATCGGGCAACATCATCCGGAACATCGTCGCCACCGGGCCTTATGAGCCTGACGCGCCCGGTTTCGGCACCGGCATCGCTGTGGAAGCCGATACGACGGTCACAGGCAACATGATCGAGGGCGTCGCCCGGTTCGGCATCAATGCCGGCTGGGGACCCTATCTGCGCGATTGCGTTCTGTCGTCGAATGTCATTCGCGACGCACGGATCGGCATCGGCATCTCGGAAGCACCGGGCGCTGGCACGGTGCTCGTCAGCGCCAATGTGATTGGCGCGCGGCAAGGCGCCATCCGCGCCCATCGCTGGGCAGACCTGACGACCGGTGAGTTGCTGGGCGCGCGCCGTGGCGTGCCGGAAAACATCATCCTCGCCGACAACCGGCTGGCCTGATCAATCTGGCTCAACAGCGCGCAACTCTCCCACCTGAAGCCCGTTCCAGTCGCGCACCGGCCGAACAGCGAACGATGCAATCGACGCCGTCAGATCGTGGTCCGGCCCGAGCGCCCGCACAAGCGCCGCCGCCATGGCCACCTCAGCGGCCCGTGTCGCGCCATCGTCGCATTTGAGTGCCAGCGCGATGCCTTCTTCCGGCACCGTGCCCACATAGACGCCCTCCGCTCCGGTCTTCACGTAGACCCGGCCCTCACAGGCATCCATCAGGTCGGTGCAGAAACGCCCCGTGCCGGCCACCATCAGCGGTTCGGCCACGCACGCCGCCATCAGCCGCCGCGCCGCCTTGGCGCGTGCGGACTCCAGCCCGTTGCCCGTCGCCAGCCGCGCAAAGCCGCGCGCAAATGCGACAAGCGGCAGCGCATAAGTGGGCGCCGAGCAGCCGTCGAGGCCGCACCGGTCAAAGTCGAGCGTTGCGCCGGTCAACTGTTCGATCGTCGCGCGCACCTGGCGCTGCACGCCGTTGGCGTCCGCAAGATAGTCGCCCGTATCAAACCCCTGGTGAACGCAGGTGCACAGAAAGCCGGCATGTTTGCCCGAGCAATTGTTGTGCGCGCGCGTCGGCTCTTCGCCGGACCGCGCCAATGCCACCATCTCGCCGGATCCGAACAGCGGCCAGTGGGCGCCGCATTGCAAATCGTCCTGCGTCAGGCCCGCTTTGGACAGCATCGCGCGGGCCATATCGACATGGGCCGGTTCGGACGAATGGGACGCGCAGGCCAGCGCCAGTTCCCGGTCGCCGAAGCCGAACGCGTCGGCCGCACCGCTTTCAACAAGCGGCAACGCCTGCATCAGCTTGAGGGCTGAACGCGGGTAGACCGGCGTGTCGACATCGCCGATAGCGAACAACACGCCTTCATCGGCATCGACGGCGACGATGCGTCCGCGATGAACGCTCTCGACGCGGCTGCCGCGCGTGACTTCGGCGATTACCGGATTTGCCATAGTGCCTCCCGAACGCGCTCCCGGCGCCACCGCATTTTCACCCCATTGCCGCGCACTATGCCCTCAAACACGGACGCACAAGAGACCGATGCGAATATTCCTCGCCTGCCTGGCACTGCTCTTCTTTCTGCCGATCGGCACGGCCACCGCCTGGTGGATGACCGTGGACCGCCCCCAGAGCTGGCACGAAGCCGACTGGTCGGGCACGGACACCCTGCCCGATCCGGGACGCAACAGCGATGCAGCGGTCTATGTGATGGCGGCACGCACCGGCGGGCTCAAGGGCGCGGTTTCGGTGCACAGCTGGCTGGTCTACAAGCGCGCGGGCGCTGCGGCCTATACGCGCTATGACAAGGTGGGCTGGGGCATGCCCGTCCGCCGCAATGCCTATACCGCCGATGCACGCTGGTATTCCAACCGGCCCTTCATCATCCGTGCGATCCGAGGCCATGAAGCGGCCAGTCTGATCCCCGCGATCGAAAGCGCCATCGCGCGCTACCCGCACGCCGGACGCGGCGATTACCGCACATGGCCGGGGCCGAATTCGAACACGTTCGTCGCCCACGTCTTGCGCGCGGTGCCGGAGATCGGCGCGGTCCTGCCGCCGCACGCGGTGGGGCGCGACTATCTGGGCGCCGGCCCCCGCGCCGCAGTCGATCGCGACGCGCGTGACCTGCATCTGTCCTTGCACGGCCTCGCCGGCCTGTCGGCCGGTCTGCGATCTGGGTTTGAGGTTCACCTGCTGGGTCAGGCGATCGGCATCGATGTCATGCGCCCGGCGCTGAAACTGCCGGGCATCGGCCGGGTCGGCCTGGCGCTCTGATCAGAGCGTCTGATTGTATTCGCCGACTTCGGGGTTCTCGCGCAGCACCGCATCGACCGCGTTGAACATGTCGATCTTGCGCTGCTCGGAGACCGGGCTTTCGACGACGACGACCAGTTCGGGCTTGTTGGACGAGGCCCTCACCAGCCCCCATGTGCCGTCGTCGGCAACGACCCGCACGCCATTGACGGTGACAAGGTCGGCGATCGGGTGCCCGGCGACCTCTCCGCCATCGGCCTGCATCTTTTCAAACCGCTTCACGACACGGTCGATCACCTCGTACTTCACCTCATCGTCGCAGTGGGGCGACATGGTGGGCGAGCCATAGGTGAGCGGCAGCGCGCGATAGAGATCGGCCATCGACTTTTCGGGGTTGCGGTCGAGCATCTCGCAAACGGCGATTGCGGTGACGATGCCGTCATCATAGCCCCGGCCGATCGGCGGGCCGAAGAAGAAGTGGCCGGATTTTTCAAACCCAGCAATGGCGCCAAGCTCCGTCACCCGGCGCTTGATGTAGGAGTGGCCGGTCTTCCAGTAGTCGGTCTTTGCGCCCTGCTCCTTCAGGACCGGATCGGTGGCGTAGAGCCCGGTCGATTTCACGTCCGCGACAAAGACGGAGTTGTCGTGGTGGGCGGAGATGTCGCGGGCGAGCATCACGCCCACCTTGTCGGCGAAGATCTCGTTGCCCTTATTGTCGACGACGCCGCAGCGGTCGCCGTCACCGTCAAAGCCGAGCCCGACATCTGCGCCATGCTCGAGCACGGCGTCACGGATCGCGTGCAGCATTTCCATGTCTTCGGGATTGGGATTGTAGCGCGGGAAGGTGTGGTCGAGTTCGGCGTCGAGCGGGATCACCTCGCAGCCGATCCGTTCGAGCGCTTCGGGCGCAAACGCCCCGGCCGTGCCATTGCCGCATGCGGCCACGACCTTGAGCTTGCGCGAGATCGTGTGGCCGTCGACGAGATCGTCGAGATAGGTCTCGCGAAACCCGTCGACAAACTCGTAGGCGCCGCCGGTCAGGTCGAAATCGCCGCCGAGCACGATATCGCGCAACTGGCCCATCTCGTCGGGGCCGAAAGTCAGCGGGCGGTCGCAGCCCATCTTCACGCCGGTCCAGCCGTTTTCATTGTGCGAGGCGGTGACCATTGCCACGGACGGCACGTCCAGCTCGAACTGGGCGAAATAGGCCATCGGCGACAGGGCCAGGCCGATATCCTTGATCTCGGCGCCGGCGGCCATGAGCCCTTGCGTCAATGCCAGCTTGATCGTCATGGAATAGCTGCGGAAATCGTGGCCGACGACAATCTTCGGGCCGGCACCGCGGCGGCGGATCAGCGTGCCGAGCCCCATGCCGAGCGCCTGAATGCCCATCAGGTTGATCTCCGGCGCCTTGTCCGACGACGGGTGACCGAACCACCAGCGCGCATCGTATTCGCGGAAGCCGGTCGGCTTGACGAGCGGCGTGGTCTCGAAGGCGAACGTGTTGGGGGTCAGGTCCGCGACGGGTTTCATGGCAGCTCCGGAGGATGGATTGGCGCGATGCAGAACCCCTCCGGGATAGACGCAAAAAGGGGCCGGCGGCAACCGGCAATCGCCGGCGGCACCCAAAGCATCGATGTCGACCTTAGAATTGGTCGGAGTGGCAGGATTTGAACCTGCGACCCCCTCGTCCCGAACGAGGTGCGCTACCAGGCTGCGCTACACTCCGGCCCTTGAAACACAAGGGTTTCGGGCGCCTTCTAGCGGAGTCATTTCGAAACAGCAAGTGAACAAACGGCCCCAAGTGCCACGAAAATGCGCAAAGCTCCAAGCGGCGGTCTGGCAAGTGAAGACGGAGCATGCTTTTCGAGGCGAGTCCATGCGCCGGTCACGAAGATATCAGACTTCAGCACCAATGAGACGGTCTCGGCCTAACGGACAAGGGAGGATTTCTCGCTCGGCTTGGCCCGTCAAGCAGTGACGATGAGACAGAAACCAGAAACGCACAAAGAGCCGACGGAGAACATCAAAATAGACACCTGCCCGACCGCGAGCAGACAATGTTTTGCGGAAGAGAAGATCCGGATCGTGCCGGTTCACCTGCGCGGCGAGGAAAGACAGGCAGCGCTTTGCCGGCGCGCCGCCGTTGCGCGAAAGCGTGACCGCCACTTGATGGGTCAAACATGCACAAGATTCGTATCGAAATGAACGGTTGAACGGGCAACCGTTTACGCTGAGCCCTTGGTCCGGCTCGAGGCAATGGATCAATCGATGGCGATCCAGGCGGTTTTAAGGTTCTGGAATTTGTCGAGCGCGTGCAGCGAGCGGTCATAGCCGTTGCCGGATTGCTTCTGCCCGCCCATAGGCACCGTGATGTCCGTGCCGCCATAGGTGTTGACGTGAACGACGCCCGCCTTGATCGCCATGACCATGCGGTGCGCGCGCGCAAGATCGGCGGTCCACACGCCCGACGCCAGACCGTACGGACCCGCATTCGCCAGGGCCACCGCCTCCGCCTCGCCATCGAACGTCGTGACTGCTAGGACCGGCCCGAACACCTCACGCTGAAACAGCCGGTGGGCCAGAGCAACGTCAGCAATGATCGTCGGCTGCATGTAGTAGCCGCCGCTGGATTCGAGCAGCCGTTGTCCGCCGCCAATGACGCGGGCGCCGTCTTCCTGTGCCTGCGCCACGGCTTTTAGATTGGCGTGAAGCTGGGACTGGCTGTTGACTGCGCCGATCTGTGTCTCGGGATCGAGCGGATCGCCGACGCGCATACGGTCGGCTCGTGAACGCAGCCTCTCGATGAATTCCTCGTGGATCGAACGCTCGACCAGCAACCGCGAACCGGCGACACAGACCTGGCCGCTGTTGCGGAAGACCGCATTGACGGCAGCCTCGGCTGCCGTCTCGAGGTCCGGCGCATCGGCAAAGACGATGTTGGGCGATTTGCCGCCGAGTTCCAGATAGACCCGCTTGAGATTGGACTCGGCCGACGCTTGAAGCAGTTTCCGGCCGGTGGCGCCCGAACCGGTGAAGACGAGCACGTCCACATCGCTTGACGCGGCGAGCGCCGCGCCGGCTTCGCCGCCCAACCCGGTCACGACATTGAGCACGCCATCGGGCAGTCCCGCCTCGTGCGCGAGCTCAGCCAGACGCAGTAGGGCGAGCGAGGCCGTTTCGGCGGGCTTGAGCACGACCGAATTGCCCGCCGCGATGGCCGGCGCCAGTTTCCACGCCCCGATCATGAGCGGAAAGTTCCACGGCACGATCGTGCCAACAACGCCGACGGGTTCGCGATGCACCAGGCCCAACCGGTTGTCGGGCGTCGGCGCGATCTCGCCGCTCATCTTGTCGATTGCCTCGCCATAATAGCGGATGGTGGCCGCCGCCGAGGCGGCCTCGGCCTTGATCGCCATGGCGATCTCGGTACCGTTGTCGCGCACGCCCAGCACCGTCAATTCCAGCAGTTCCGCCTCGATCAGGTCGGCCCACCGCGCCATGATCGCCTTGCGCCGCGCCGCCGGCAGGCCGCGCCACCGCCGGTCGGCAAAGGCGCGCCTGGCCGCGCTAACGGCCGCCTCGACATCGGTCGCGTCGCCGCGTGCCATCGTGGTCAGGACCGACCCGTCGATCGGCGTTTCCACGTCGAGGCGCTGACCGGACGTCGGGGAAAAGGACCTTCCATCGACCAGATGATCCCGATCGGCAACCGGGGCGGCGCGCAACGCCTCAATCTGTGCCATGTCCAGCATCATTCCTCCCCACCTTTCCGACAGTCGCTCCCTGCTTACCTTGCATAACAGGCAGGAAGCCGCACGCAACTCAATTTCGCATCAAATGAAATATTTTTGTTGCAAATGGAATGAAATTGAGTAGGTTCGACTTTGGGAGGATATCGATGCACGTCAAGGCCAGGTCAAACCGGCAAGCGAAACCGTTTGTCGCCGACATCCGGCAGCCGTCCGAGGAGTCCGACGTCGGCGGCAAGGGGCGGCGGCTGTACGAGTTGACGGCCATGGGCGCTTCGGTGCCGAACGGCTTCACGGTCACGGCCGCAGCCTTCTCCGACTTCCTGCAGGCGACGCAACTCCATGACGCCATCGGTGACAGACTGGCGCGCGTTGACGTAAGCGACGAAGCGGCCATCCGCGCCGGTTCGGCCGACATTGTCGCGATGATCGCCGATGCCAGTCTGCCCGGCCATCTGGCGCAGCTCATCTGCGATGCCTATGACGCTCTATGTTTTCAGTCGGGCACGCTTCGCCTCAAGGTCGCCGTGCGATCGTCCGCCATTGGCGAAGATGCCAAGGATGCCAGCTTTGCCGGCCAGTTCGAGACCTATTTGGGCGTCGCAGGCCACGAGGCCCTGCTAAACCACGTAAAGAAGGTCTGGGCCAGCCTGTTCAACGAACGCGCGATCCTTTACCGGCTGAAGAAGGGCCTTCGCCATGACGCGCCGATGGCGGTTGTGGTGCTGGAACTGGCGGATGCGCGCTCTGCGGGCGTCGCCTTTTCGGTCGATCCGCTGACCGGCAAACGCGACCGCATCACGATCGAGGGCAATTGGGGCTTTGGCGAATCGGTCGTCCAGGGCGTGGTCACGCCGGACCGTGCGGCTGTCGACAAGGCGGACTTGCGCATCCTCGACTATGTGACCGCCGACAAGACGATTGTCTCGGTCTTTGATCCGCAGACCCGGCTGGTTGTCGAAGAGCCGGCACCCGCCCGATTCCGAAAAGCCCGCGTGCTCGGCGACCATGAGGTCGACACCATCGCCCGCGCGGTGCGTGACGTCGAAAAGCAAATGGGCGAGCCGGTGGATGTCGAATGGGTCATCCCCCGCCACTGGCGTCCCGGCGAACCGCCGGTCCTCGTCCAGGTCAGGCCGGTGACCACGCTTGAGGCCGAGGCGCCCGCCCCGGCCTGGAACAATCTGGATTATGCGACGAAATACGGTTTCGGGGTGGCACGGTGACGGCTTCCGGCGACCGGTTCGACTATGTGATCGTAGGCGCCGGCTCTGCGGGCGCGGTTCTGGCGTCCCGCTTGTCGGAAGACCCCCGCTCGACTGTCTGTCTCATCGAAGCCGGGCCGAAGGACACCCATCCGTTCATCGCCATGCCGCTCGGCCTGATATGGCTGGCCAAGAATACCCGCCACAACTGGCTCTACGCATCGGCGCCGCAGCACGGATTAGGCGGTCGTTCGGTGTCGATCCCACGCGGCCGGGTTCTGGGCGGTTCGTCGGCCATCAACGGCATGATCTACATTCGCGGCCAGCGCGAGGATTATGACCGTTGGGCCGAGGCCGGCTGTACCGGTTGGGACTATGAGTCGGTTCTGCCCTATTTCATCAAGTCGGAGAACAATCGGGCGCCGGATCTCAACGGCGTCCATCACGGCAAGTCCGGCCCCCTGTCGGTCACCGATCTCGCTGATCCAAACCCGATGGACACGGTGTTCATCGAGGCTGCGGGCCAGTTGCAGTTCCGCCCAAATCGCGACTTCAACGGCGCCGGCCAGGAAGGCGTCGGCATCTATCAGGTGACGCAAGACGGCGGACGGCGCCATTCGACAGCGCACGCGTTTCTCGAGCCGGCGCGCGGCCGCGCCAATCTGCGCGTCGTCACCAGCAGCCAGGTGGCCGCGCTCGAATGGTCCAACGATCGGGTCGCGGGCGTGCGCGTGCGCGACGGCGATGGCAATGAGCGTGCGATTGGGGCAGATCGTGAAGTGATCCTTTCGGCCGGGGCCATCGGCTCGCCGGAAATCCTCATGCGTTCGGGCATCGGCCCCGGCGCCGACCTGACGGCCGCAGGCATCGCGGTCAAGCATGACCTGCCCGGCGTCGGCGCCAATCTGCACGACCATGTCGATTGCTTGGTCATCTGCAAGAGCCGGAGCCGAACGCCCTATGGCCTGTCTGCCGGCGCGGCGCCCAAGCTCTTCTATGAAGGGTTGCGCTATCTCGCCGCGCGGCGCGGCATGCTGGCCTCCAACATGGTCGAAGCCGGCGGCTTCGTCCGGTCGCAGCCGGACGTCGAGCGCCCCGACATCCAGTTCCATTTCATTCCAGGCCGCAAGAGCCATCGCGGCAGGATGCTGGAGTACGGCCATGGCGTGTCGCTGCACACCGGCGTTCTGCGTCCCAAGAGCCGTGGCGCCGTGACGCTGAACGAAGCGGACCCTTCGGCGCGGCCGGTCATCGACTTGGGGCTGCTGCGCGAGGAAGACGACATGCAACTGCTGATGCGCGGCGTCAAGATCGCCCGCGACATCCTCAGGCAGCAGCCGTTCGCGCCGCACGGGCTCAGCGAAATCCTGCCCGGAGATGGCGTGACCAACGATGCAGAGCTGACCGCCTTCATCCGGGAGCATGCGCGTTCGGTCTATCACCCGGTCGGCACCTGCGCGATGGGCACCGGCCCGCGTGCGGTGGTCGACCCGCGATTGAAGGTGCGCGGCGTCGAGGGCCTCCGCATCGTCGACGCCTCGATCATGCCCGAGATCGTTTCGGGCAACACCAACGCACCCACCATCATGATCGCCGAAAAGGCAGCCGACATGATCCGGCAGGACGCCGCGACACGACACTGAAAACAAACGGACCGTTGGGAGGACCGAAACCATGAAACATGCTTTGCCCTTGACGCTGGCCGCGCTCGCCTGCGGCTTCTCTCTGGCGATGACCCCGCCCGCCGCGGCCAACGAGGCTTGCGGCAGCGGCGAACCCGCCACAGGCGAACCGATCAAGATCGGCGCGATCGTCGGCCAGACCGGACCCGCCGACTTTTCCTCAGCGTCCAAATCGGCCGCCGCCTTCTTCGACTGCGTCAACGCCAATGGCGGCATCAACGGGCGACCGGTTGAATATCTCGTCGAGGACGATGCCTGGAACCCCGAAACCGCCGCCAACGCCGCCGCCAAGCTGGTCAATGACGAGGGCGTCGTCGCCATGGCCGGTTCGACCTCCTTCATCGAATGCGGCACCAACGCCAGATTCTATGCCGACAATGGCATCGGCGTGATCGCGGGTGTCGGCGTGCCGCGCGAATGCTTCTTCTCTTCCAACATCGCGCCGATGAACATGGGCCCACGCCTATCGACCCTCGGTGCGGCGATCGATGCCTATGAAAACCAGGGTGCCCGTTCGTTCGTCTGCATGGCACCGAACATTCCCAATGTCGGCGGTTGGTTCTGCGAAGGGCTGGCGGCCTGGGGCGCCGACAAGGGCGTTGAGACGCACAATGTGCTGCACGATCCGGCGACACTCGATCCGACCTCGCTGGTCCTGCAGGCCATGGCGATGGGCGCCGACGCGATCATCGTCGCCGAACCGGCGCCGGCCGCCATCCCGATCTTCAACGCTGCCGAGGATCAGGACCTGCGCGAGGAAGCGATCTGGCTCGGGCCGACCTCGATCTATGACACCGCGTTCCCGGCAGCTGTCGGCGACTACTGGGCCGGCGCGATCAAGGCGCATATCGAGTTCAACACGCTCGACAGCGACGGCGTCGATAATACGGCGTGGCTGTCGATCATGGACGAATATGGCAACGCCTCCGATCCGCGCGACAGCTTCAGCCAGGGCGGCTATCTGGCCGCCAAGATCATAACGGGGGTGCTGCGCGGCATCGACGGCGACATCACCCGTCAAAGCGTGCTGGAAGCCCTTCAGACCATGGAGGCGGTGGACTCTGATCTTCTGTGTGGTGCGTGGTCGTTCGGACCCGGCGACCGGCACAATGCCAACCAGGCCGGCCGCATGGTGACCATGACCGCCGATGGCTGGGAAACCTCGCGCGATTGTTTCGTCTCCGACGATCCCGAACTCGCCGACATCCGCAGCTGACGGCCCAGAGCAACGACCGGACCCATGCCTGACCTGACACCCTTTCTTGTCACCGGACTTGCGCTCGGCAGCGTCTATGCGCTGGCGGGCATGGGGCTGGTCGTCCTGTTCCGCGCCACGGGCGAACTCAATTTCGCCCTTGGCGCCATCGGCGCCGCTTCGGCCATGACGGCCTGGCAGGCCCACGCATGGGGCACGCCGATTGCGTTGGCCGCGCTGTGCGGTGTCGCCGCCGCCACCGCGATTTCAGCCGGCTATGGGGCGTTCGTGTCGGCGCGCGTCGCCCGGCGTTCGAACGTGATCAAGGCGGTGGCAACGCTCGGGCTTGCGCTCGCTCTGCTCGGGCTGATGTACTTCATTTGGGGCGATACGCCACGCCGGCTCCGCCTGCCGTTGAGCGCGCTCAACACCGAACTGTTCGGCGTCCGCGTTACCGGCGTCCGTGTCGTTGCGCTGGCGCTGTGTGTAATGACCGCGATCGGCATATCGCTGCTGCTCGCCAGGACACGTCTGGGTCTGCAGATGCGGGCTCTTGCCGATGGCCGGGACCTGAGCGCGCTGATCGGCATCGACGTTGAGCGGGTGACCCTGATCGCCTGGACCGCCACCGGCGTTCTGGCCGGCACGATCGGTATCCTTCTGGGCAGCCTCGTGCGGCTGGAACCGGGCGTGTTGACCTTCATGGTCGTGCCCTCCATCGCAGCCGCGATCCTCGGTCAATTGCGCTCGCTGTGGCTGACGCTGGCCGGTGGCCTCGCAATCGGCGTACTCGAGGCGATCGCCACACCGTTTCAGGATGTTGCGCCCTACCGGTCGCTCGTTCCCTTCATTGTCGCCATCGCGGTTCTGGTTCTGCTGCCGGCGCGCACCTTTCAGACAACGAGGGGAAGCTGATGGCGATGTCCGAGACGAGCCGCACGCCCCTGCCCCATGCTGCTCCGCGCGGATTTCTCGCCGCAGCCGCCAGTCAACATGGCGGGCTGATCACCGCGTTCTTTCTCATGGCGCTGATCGTGCCGTTCCTCGGCTCGTACTGGATCAAGAACTTCACCTCGATGATTGCGGTGGCGATCGCCGCGCAGGGCGTGGCGCTGCTGCATGCGCGGCTTGGTTTCGTCTCGCTGGCAGGCATCGCGATGATGGGTGTCGGCGGCTGGTTCGGCTTGCGCCTGGCCCATGCCACGGGCCTGCCGTTTGAGATCGTGCTGGTGCTCGCGGCGCTTTGTACCGGCGCTGCGGGCGTGTTGCTCGGCCTGCCCGCGCTCAAGCATCGCGGTCTGATCTACGCGCTCATCACCTTGATGTTCGCAGCCGGCTTCCATGTCGTCGTCTCCTCGATCGGGTTTCCGGACGGCGGTAGCGGCTTTTGGGGCCGCATCGACGGCTCCGCCGAACGCCAACTGATGGCGCGCCCGGCCATCGCCGCAAGCGATCTGGCCTACTTCCTCTATGCGCTCGCCATTGCAGCGGCCGCGTTCACCGCCACGCACATCGTCACCAAGTCCGCGGTGGGCCGCGCCTGGGCGATGATCCGGGCGGGCGACGCGGTCGCCCATGCCGCGGGCGTCAGGATCGGCATCGCCCGGGCCAAGGCGTTTGGCCTGGCCGGTGCACTGGCCGGTGTCGGTGGCTGTTTGCTGGCCGGTTCCATCGGACAGCTGGACGGCCGGTCCTTCGATCCAGTCCAGTCGCTTCTACTCTACGGCCTTGTCATCATCGCGGGTCCCTGGTCGCTCGCCGCAGCGCTGATCGCAGGTTTTCTGTATCGGATGTTCCCGGCGATCCTCGACAGCTGGGGCGTCGATGGCGACATCGCGATCACGATTTTCGGCCTGGCCCTGATCCACGCCATCGTCAGCGCACCGCGCGGCATTGCGGGCCAACTGCACGATCTGACATCGGCCATTCAGAACCGCCTTTCAGGAGTCGACCGATGATCGACATCGATGCGCTCACCGTGACATTTGGAGGCGTCACGCCGATCGACCGGCTGTCGCTGACCCTTGACGGTCAGATCGTCGGGCTGATCGGCCCCAACGGGGCCGGCAAGACGACGCTGCTCAATGTGCTCTCCGGCCTTGTTCGACCTTCCGCCGGCACGGTGCGCCTGTTCGGCAAAGATATTGGCGCGCTTGCTGCGGGACAGCGTCTTGGGTGGGGCGTGACCCGCGCCTTCCAAACCCCGCAAGTGGCCGACGATCTGACCGCGTCCGAGAACATCCAGGTGGCGCTCGACAGTCTGCAGGTCCCGCGCGCCGAAGCGGCAACGCGCCTCGCCGAAACGCTGGAGCGGGTGGGCTTGGCCGGACACGCCCGCCGCCTTGGCGCGCATCTTGACGGGTTCGACCTACGGATGACGGAGATCGGGCGGTGCCTGGTCACCGGCCCCAAACTGATCATGCTGGACGAGCCGGCAGCCGGTCTGGCGGCTGCCGAACGCACGCGCCTGATCGACCTTTTGCGGGGGCTATCGCGCGCCGGCACCCGCATATTGATCATCGACCATGATATCGATCTGATCGCCGGCCTGTGCGATCAAGTCGCCGTGCTCGATTTCGGCCATCTGGTCGCAAGCGGCGACACCGACACCGTGCTCGCAGACCCGAAGGTCCGCGCTGCCTATCTCGGCGAGTTCGAAGATGATGACGCGGAGGCGCGGGCGGCATGAACGAGACCGCGCTCTTCGTCGAGAAGCTGACCGTGCGCCGCGGCGCTCAGGAGGTGCTGCACGGCATCGACCTGACTGTTGAGCCTGGCAGCATCATGGCCCTGCTTGGTCCCAACGGCGCCGGCAAATCGACACTTGTTTCAACGATCGCCGGCGAACTCACGCCATCCAAAGGAACCATCCGGCTTGGCACTGAGCCACTGGTGGGCAAACGGCCGCAGGCGATCCGCAAGCTCGGCGTTGCCGCGGTTCCCGAGGGCCACCGCGTGCTCAGGGGTCTTTCGGTCGCCGATAACTTGCACGCTGCAGCGACCTTTCTGCCCGCCGACGAGGGGCGCCGCGCCTTCGAGGAGGCGTTGGCCATCTTTCCGGAGTTGAAGGAGAAACTCGCGCTGCATGCCGGCAATCTGTCGGGCGGCCAGCAGCAAATGCTGTCGCTTGCGCAAGCGCTGATGGGTCGGCCGCAGTTCATCTTGGCCGACGAGATGTCGTTCGGCCTGGCGCCTGTCATCGTTAAGCGCCTGATCCCGCTGATGACCCGGATCGCGCAATCAGGGATCGGCATCTTGCTGATCGAGCAATACACCCACATGGCGCTCGAGATCGCCGACGAGGTGGCCGTGCTGTCGCGCGGTGCGATCATCGCGCGCGATCACGCCAGCGCCTTCCGCGACCGGCCCGATGCTATCCGCGATCTGTATCTGTCCGTCGAAGCGGCCTGAGAAGCTGCGCAAGGGAGAAGACCATGTCCACCGTCATACCGATCGATGAGTTCGTCAACGACCCCGGCTATCCGGGTTTCGAACCGCGCTTCTTCGACAGCCCCTGGATCGCCGAACCCGTGTCGAAGTTTCGCGCCGAGGATGTAGAGCGATTCTGGTTTCTCGATTTCCACTGGCCGAACGGCACCACTCCACTCGGCATGTGCTTCTTTGAGGATGGCTATGCCTATGGCACCCAGCTCTCCGCGACCACGCTGCCCCTTCCCCCTTCGAACGGCTTGGCCGTCCGCTTCGGCGGCACCCATGTGTTCGGTGGTGAATCGCCGTTGAAAAGCGCATGGGAACCGGGGTTCCGGGGCTTGCGTATCGGCAACGAGCTGGGCGGCATCCTCGGCGACTTCAATACGATCTGGGCCCGGCGCGAGGCCGAACTCACCGCCGGCTTCGAGCACTTCAAGACCTTTGATACGAGCGCGGCGAGCCTGCCGGAACTGGCCCGGTTTGCGGCCGACGCCCGGGCGTTCCAGAAGTTTGCATGGTGCGTGCATTTCGGCCTGATGTACCCGCTTCTCGCCAACTATGCGGGCTTTTACGGCCTGTGTTCGGAACTGAAGATCGCTCCCGGCGAGATCGCGAAGTTCCTGCAGGGCGAAAAGACGAAGATCGTCGAAACCGACATTGCCTTGTGGGAACTCGCCCATGCCGCACGCGAACTGGGCGTTCAGGCGCATGTCGCCGGCTCGCCCGCGCAGATGCGGGCCGCGATGGAATCCGCTGGCCCCAATGGCGGCGCCTGGCTCGCCAAATATCGCGCGTTCCTCGACCGGTGGGGCTGGCGGACGGCCGGCATCGCCGATCCGCGCGAAAAGCCGTGGATCGAGGACGAACAACCCGTTGTCGGCCTTCTGGAAACCTTCCTGCAGAAGGACGATGCCCACGACTTCGATGGCGGGCTCTCGGCGGCGGCGGCCGAACGCGACGAAGCGGTGGAGAATGCATGCGCCAAACTGTCGACCGCCGAGCGCGAGGCATTCGGCCAAGCGCTCGCAAGCTGCCGACAGGCCAATTTCTCCTGGTGGAACGAAGACCACAATGTGGTGATCGACATGCAGGCGACCATCCCGCTGCGTCTGGCGGCGCTGGCCATCGCCGAAAAAGCCGGTGCGGACGATCGCGAGGATGGCTGCTTCCTGTTCCACACCGAACTGGTCGAACTGGCGCGCGGCGACACGAGCTGGGCCGCGCTCAAGCCAGTCGTCAAGGATCGCCGCGCCTATTACGAGCATTGGTACGATCGCCGCAAGGCGATGCCCAAAGTCGTCGGCACGGTGCCTGACGCGGTCAGTGATCCGATCCTGATCGAGATTGTGGGCCTGCACAAACACTTCCTGGACGCCCAGAAGCATGGCGGCGCGGCCGAGGAGTTACGCGGCATACCGGCGTCCAAGGGTGAGGTGACCGGTTCGGCGCGGGTCATGCACAACGCCGATGAGCTGCATCTGCTCAAGCCCGGCGAGATCCTGGTCTGCGAGGGCACCGCACCCAGCTGGACACCAGCCTTTACCAAGATCGGCGGCTGTGTGTGCGACAATGGCGGCACGCTGACCCATGCCTCCATCGTCAGCCGCGAATATGGCCTCCCCTGTGTTGTCGGCACTGGCATCGCAACCAGTGCCATCAGCACGGGCGATCAGGTGACCGTCAACGGCACCGAGGGCGTGGTGCGCATCCGAAAGGCCGCATGATGACACCGATGGAGCCAGGGCCGCCCAAGACCGGTTTGCCGCACATCTTGCTGCTCGACTTTGGCGCGGTCATCTCACGCACGCTCTTTGAGACCCACGCGCACACCGAGAATGTGCTTGGCCTGCCACCGGGTACCCTCACCTGGCGCGGACCTCTGGCGCCCGAGACCGACCCGCTTTGGCGGGCCATGCAGCGCGACGAGATCACCGAGCGCAATTACTGGGAAAGGCGCGCCCGCGAGGTTGGGGCCTTGGCTGGTGAAGCCGGCTGGAAGCCGATGACGCTGATGCAGAAGGCGCGACAGGGCATGTCGGCCACGCAGGTCGTCCGGCCCGAAGCCGCTGCTTTGGTTCGACAGGTCGCCGCCGCCGGATTGAAGGCCGGCATACTCAGCAACGAGCTGGCGCTGTTCTTCGGTCCCACATGGCGGAGTGAACTGCCGATCATGGATCAGATGACGCACATCATCGATGCATCTGACGGTGGCCCGCTCAAACCCGATCCGGCCGCGTTCGAGCGGGCGATGCACGCGTTTGGTGAACCTGCCCGTGCCTTTGTCTTCGTCGATGACCAGGCCCGCAATGTGGAGGGTGCGCGCGCATTCGGCATGACTGCCATTCACTTCGACGTCTGCGATCCTTCCGGGTCGTTTGCCGCAGCCGCAAGGGCCATGGGGCTTGCCGAAGCGCCCGGGCCGCGACAGATTGCCGGCAAAGCCCGATCCCACGCCTGATCAAGAACTGAGCAAAACATGCCGATGGACGCGCCCAACGAGACGCTTGCCGAACCGGAGCCTGACAACGAAGACATCCGGCTTGACGCGTTCATGCCGTTTCAACTTGCGGTCGTCGCCAACCGCGTCAGCCAAGCGATCGCGCGCCTTATCGAAACGGGCTTCAATTTGCACATTCCCGAATGGCGCATCCTGGCAACGCTCAACTATCATGCGCCCGTCTCATCGCAGTTCCTGGTGCAGCACACGGCGATGGATCCCGCACGCGTCAGCCGGGCACAGACGCGCCTATCTGACCTGGGGCTGATCTCGGTGACGCAGGACCCCGCCGACAAGCGCAAGGTTATCATCACCCTGACGGAGAAAGGGACACAGATCACCCAAGCCATCGCGCCGGAAGCCCGTCTTGTCGAAGAGCGCATGATGGCGCACATCTCGCCACAGGAACGCGTCGTGTTCGAGCAAGTCCTGTCAAAGCTGTTTCAGGCGACGACTTCTGAGTGATAAGGATGGTGCCAACCAGGCTCCGCCATCCTGAACGTAAAAGCTGCGGACGGCGCAGGAGGAGCAAATGGCCGATCACGGCTCTCATGTCGAACGGGTGACGACGCAGGCGCTTTCGGCGTCGGCCGTGGCGCGCTCAAGCGTCGCCGCATCCTGGTTCCGGTCGATGGTGACGCATGGGCTCGATCCAGCCAACGACAAGAGGGTTCGCCGGCTCGACGGCGCTTCGCTCAAGCAAGTCCGGGCCGAGAACAGCACATTTCTTTCCATCGCCGAGTCCGAACTCGACCGGCTGTTTCGGCTGGTCGGCGCCGGAGGCTGTGGGCTCTATCTGACCGATCGGGCCGGCGTGGTGATCGACCATCGCTGCCAGGCGGGCGACGAGGTCGACTTTCGAACCGTGGGGCTGGTGCCAGGGGCGATCTGTTCGGAAGAGATCGAGGGAACCAACGGAATGGGGACCTGCCTTGCCGAGCTGCGCCCCGTAATCATTGACCGGGAGGAACACTTCTTCGCCCGCAGCACCGGCATAAGCTGCATCGGCGCGCCCATTTTCGGGGCGCTTGGAGAGGTTGTCGGCGCGCTCGATATCAGCACAGCGCGGGCCGATCATACCCGCGCAACCAATCTCCTGCTGGCCGATGTGCTCGTGCAGACCGCACGACGGATCGAGACAATGTACTTCCACGCCCGTTTTCCCGAAGCGCGCATCGTGGTCGCGGACATGGCTCAGGGCAATGGCGCGACGCTGCTTGCCGTCGACAATGACGATCTGGTCGTGGGAGCGACCCGGGCGGCGCGGCTTGCGTTCGGCCTTGACCTGGAAGGCCCGGTCGCGACGCATCCTGCGGCCGATCTTCTGGGCAGGCCGGGTGGCCGCGATATCGCGCAGGTCCAGCGCTCGGCCATTCTCCGGGCGCTGGCACGATCGTCAGGCAATGTTTCGGCCGCCGCGCGACAACTCGGAATCGGGCGCGCCACGCTCTACAGGCGGATGAAAGAGCTGAACATCGACAGATAGCGCGCGCAATTGTCTCAATGCGAGACAGGTCCATGGCGTGATCTTCCTGGCGCGGTAGGCGCGGGCGCATCGGCCTGTCAGATTTCCCGAAAAAGTGGCCACGCCACGATACGGGAGGAACTGATGGACTATTCCATGCTCATTGGCGGGCGTCTTGTCTCCGGCGACAACATGCTCGATGTCATAAACCCCGCAACGGAGGAGCCGTTCGCGCGCGTACCCCGCGCGAGCCGCGCCCAGCTCGACGAAGCCGTGGCGGCCGCCACGCAGGCCCAGAAGGCCTGGGAGGCCACGCCGATGGCAGATCGCCGGGCCAGGGTCGAGGCGTTGTCGGCGGCAATCGCCGACAATGAATCGGCGCTTGCGCGCCTGATAACGCTGGAACAGGGCAAACCGCTGCCCGAGGCGGTCGGCGAAGTGCAATGGAGCGTCGGTTNCCCGGCACAAGCCCCTCGGCGTCGTCGGCGGCATCATCGCCTGGAACTTCCCGCTGCTTTTGTGCTGCTGGAAGATCGGCCCGGCACTCATGGCAGGAAACGCGATCGTGCTGAAGCCCGCCCCGACAACACCGGTTGCCGCGCTGAAACTGGCGGAGATCTGCGCCGACATCTTCCCGCCGGGCCTGGTCAACATCATAACCGGCGACGACGATCTGGGTCCGCAAATGTCCAGTCATCCGGGCATTTCAAAGATCGGCTTCACCGGTTCGTCGGAGACGGGCAAGCGGATCATGGCGGCGGCAGCCAACTCGATGAAGCGCGTCACCCTGGAAATGGGCGGCAACGACCCGTCCATCATCATGCCCGATGTCGATGTTCGAGCCACCGCAGAGAAGGTGTTCGGCGGTGCGTTTCTGAATGCCGGTCAGGTCTGCCTGGCCGTCAAGCGCGCCTATGTGCACGAGGACATTTATGACGAATTCTGCGGCGCTCTGTCCGAGATCGCCGGGCAGGCCGTGGTGGGCGACGGTCTGCAGCAGGGCACGACCATCGGACCGATCCAGAACAAGAAGCAGTTCGAGAAGGTGAAGGACTATCTCGAAGACGCAAGGAGGAGCGGCACCGTCATCGCCGGCGGGCGCACCCGCGACGGCAAGGGTTACTTCGTCGAGCCGACGATCGTGCGCGATGTGACCGACGGCCAGAGGATCGTGGATGAGGAGCAGTTCGGCCCGATCCTGCCTGTGATATCCTTCAGCGACGTCGACGATGTCGTGACCCGCGCAAATGCGTCCGACTATGGCCTGGGCGGTGCCGTCCACTCCGCCGATGTCGAGGCCGCCACCGATATCGCCGGACGGATCGAAACCGGAACGGTCTGGGTCAACCAGCAGCTCAATATCGGGCCCCATATTCCCATGGCCGGGTTCAAGGGCTCCGGCCTTGGTGTTGAACAGTCTGTCGAAGGGCTGGCGGAATACACCCAAATGCAGGTGATCAACGTCGCCCGCGCACAAGCCTGAACGGCACCGCGACGGGCCGGGCGCGCAGCCGCCCGGTTCAGCCGGCATCTGGTGCGGGCATGGGAGGAAAGGACATCAAGGTGGCAGACCGCACGCCAATTGAGGGCATGGCCCACGTGCGCGGCCCGTCCGCGCCGCCGCTTCTCGAGTTGACGATACCGGAACTTCTGGCCGGCACGGCTGCCGAACATGGCCACCGGGAGGCCGCCATTTTCCATGCCGAAGGCGTGCGCTGGACCTATGCCGAATTCGCGCGCCGGGTCGACAGGCTTGCCGGCGGACTGCTGCGGCTGGGTGTGCGAAAGGGCGACCGTGTCGGCATCTGGTCACCGAACAACAGCGCCTGGCTGCTGACCCAGTTCGCCACTGCGCGGATCGGCGCCATCCTGGTCTGCGTCAATCCGGCCTATCGCCCCTACGAGCTGGAATATGCGCTCAACAAGGTCGGGTGCAGCACGCTCATCACCGCACCTCGCTTCAAGACGTCCGACTACGTCGCGATGCTCAACGAACTCGCCCCCGAACTGGCTACCTCCGAGCCGGGCGAACTGTCGGCCGCCGGCCTGCCGGAACTCAAAAGGGTCGTCGCCATTGGCGGGACAACGCCGGCCGGCATGTTCGGCTTTGATGCCGTCTGCGGCATGGGTGACGACACCGCGCAAGCCGACCTTGACCAGATCGGCGCCGGCATCCGCAATACCGACCCGATCAACATCCAGTTCACGTCGGGAACCACGGGACGGCCCAAAGGCGCCTGCCTCAGCCATCGCAACATCGTCAACAACGCCGCCAACGTCACGTCCACGCTCGGCCTTGGCGCCGACGACCGGTTATGCATTCCGGTGCCGTTCTACCATTGCTTCGGCATGGTCATGGGCACGCTGGGATGCGTCACCAAGGGCGCGGCAATGGTTGTTCCGGGCGAAGGCTTCGACCCCGAGGAAACCCTGGCGACCATCTCGGCCGAGCGCTGCACGGCGCTTTACGGCGTGCCGACCATGTTCGTCGCCGAACTCGGCGTGCCCGATCTCGACCGGTATGATCTGAGCCATCTGCGCACGGGCATCATGGCCGGCGCCTCGTGCCCGATCGAGGTGATGAAGCAGGTTCAGTCGAAGATGAACATGGAACAGGTGACGATCGCCTACGGCATGACGGAGACCTCGCCCGTCTCGTTCCAGTCCGACACCGACGATCCCATCGACAAGCGCGTCAGCACGGTCGGGCGAATCCACCCCCATGTGGAATGCAAGGTCATCGATGCCGACGGCCGCACGGTGCAGCCCGGCGTGCAGGGCGAGCTTCTCACGCGCGGATACTCGGTCATGCAGGGCTACTGGGATGATGACGATCGCACGGCCGAGGTCCTCATCGACGGGTGGATGCACACCGGCGATCTGGCGACGATCGATGCCGAGGGCTACTGCCGCATAACCGGTAGGGTCAAGGACATGATCCTGCGCGGCGGCGAAAACGTCTACCCGAGCGAGGTCGAGGCGTTTTTGTACACCCATCCGGACATTGCCCAGGCACAGGTCTTCGGCATTCCCGATCCGCACCTGGGAGAGCTGGTCTGCGCATGGGTCGTCCCGCGTGCGGGCGCGATGCTCTCCGAGGAGGATGTGGGCGCCTATTGCCGCCAGTCCATCGCCCATTTCAAGGTGCCGGCCCATGTCCGGATCAAGGACACGCTGCCCATGACCGTAACCGGAAAACCCCAGAAGTTCATCATGCGCCAGCAAATGGTGGAGGAACTGGAACCGGCCGACCCGGGATAGAGCTCCGGAACCCGGGCGAACCGGGGCCGGGGGCAATAAGGAGGAGGAAGACATGCTGCGATATTCACTTGTAGGGGCGGTCCTGATGGCGGCCACCCCGGCTTTGGCGCAAACCATCACGGAGGATGAGGTGCGCGCCGCCGTGGGCGCGATCGATACCGAGGCGATCATCGCCAATGACGCCCACGACCGGAACTGGCTGAATTACGGACTGAACTACGCCGAGACCCGGTACTCCCAGCTCGACGCCATCGACACGGAAAATGTCGGCGAACTGGGCCTGCAATGGTCCTACAGCCTCAATTCGGACCGCGGCGTGCAATCCACGCCCATCGTCGTCGATGGCGTGATGTATGTGACGGCCTCATGGTCGATCGTCCATGCGCTCGATGCGGTGACCGGAGAGCCGCTCTGGGTCTATGATCCCGAGGTGCCGGGCGACTTCGGCAAGCGCGGCTGCTGCGATGTGGTGAACCGTGGTGTCGCCGTCTATGACGGCAAGGTCTATGTCGGCGCCTTCGACGGCTATCTGCACGCCATCGATGCGGCGACCGGCGAGCGGGTCTGGCGGGTCGACACGATCGAAAACCGGGACATGTCCTACACCATCACCGGCGCGCCCAGGGTGATCAACGGCAAGGTGATCATCGGCAATGGCGGCGCCGAATTCGGCGTGCGCGGCTATATCACCGCCTATGATACGGAAACCGGCGAGGAAAACTGGCGGTGGTACACCGTGCCGGGCGATCCGTCCGAGCCGTTCGAGAACGAGGCCATGGAGATGGCCGCCGAAACCTGGGACCCGTCGGCCAGTTATTGGGAAGCCGGCGGCGGCGGTACGGTCTGGGATGCCATGGCCTACGACCCCGACCTGAACCTGCTTTACATCGGCACCGGCAATGGCAGCCCCTGGAACCAGCATCTCAGGAGCCCGGCGGGCGGCGACAACCTGTTCCTGGCGTCGATCGTCGCTCTGAACCCCGACACGGGCGAATATGTCTGGCATTACCAGAACACGCCCGGCGACACCTGGGACTACACCTCGACCCAGCACATCATCCTGGCCGATCTTGAGATCGGCGGCGAGATGCGCCAGGTCCTCATGCAGGCTCCCAAGAACGGCTTCTTCTACGTGATCGATCGGGTCACCGGCGAGTTCATTTCGGCCGAGCCGTTCGTCGAAACGACCTGGGCGACGGCCTATGGCGAAGATGGCCGGCCGATCGAAAACCCCGCCGCGCGGTCCAAGGACGAACCCTTCGAAACCGTGCCGTCGGCCTATGGCGCACATAACTGGCACCCGATGAGCTACAATCCGGACACCGGTCTGGTCTACATTCCGGCCCAGGGCGTACCGCTGGTGCAGGCCACCGATCCCAACTGGGAACTCAATAGCCACCGGCCGATGTCGACCATGTCGGGTGTCGGCTGGAACCTTGGCTATCTGTTCAACGTCGTGGCACCCGAAGCGACCCCGTTCGGTCATCTTCTGGCTTGGGACCCGGTCGAGCAGCGCGAGGTCTGGCGCGCCGAATATGTCAGCCCATGGAACGGCGGCACGCTGACCACGGCCGGAAACCTGGTGTTCCAGGGCACCGCCGATGGCCGCTTCATCGCCTACAATGCCACCGATGGCGCCCTTCTGTGGCAGGTCCCGGTGACCTCGGGCGTCGTGGCCGCCCCCAACACCTGGGAGCATGAAGGCGAGCAGTATGTCACGATTGCCGTCGGATGGGGCGGCGTCTACGGCCTGATGCAGCGGGCGACCGACCGCGTGGGCGCCGGCAGGGTCTTCACCTTCCGCGTCGGCGCCGATGCGCAGATGCCGGAGGCGGAGATGTCCATGCGCACCGAACTGGTCTCCGGCGTGCCCTATGACCCCGAGCACATTTCGGCGGGGCTTGCGACATATGTCTCCAACTGCCTGTTCTGTCACGGCGTGCCGGGCGTCAACAATGGCGGAGCGATTCCCAATCTGGGATATTCCGACGCCGGCACGCTGATGGATGCTGAAGCCTGGGTCCTGGAGGGCATAGGTGTCGACCGGGGAATGCCAAGCTTCGCGGACAAGCTGACGGCCGAAGACGTTGCCAACCTTGTGGCGTTCATCCAGGGAACGGCTGACTCGCTGCAGCCTCAGTAGGCCGGCGGCATCGCGACAGTGGCCGGGCGATCTCCCCTGCCCGGCCGCCCAGCGGCAGAGCGGCCTTTCAGAGCGAATGGATGGCGTCCAGAATGGCGGCCTCGCTCGCTTTCGTGTCCGCCGTTCCGCCCAGATCGCGGGTGCGGGACTGCGGCCTTTCCAGCGATATCTCGATCGCCTCCTCGAGTGTTCTTGCCGCCTGTACCTCGCCGAGATGGTCAAGCATCATCGCGGCCGTCCATACGGCGGCGACGGGATTGGCAATGCCCTGTCCTGCGATATCGGGCGCCGAACCGTGGACAGGCTCGAACATCGATGGATAGGCGCCCTCGGGATTGATGTTGGCGGCGGGCGCGATGCCGATCGACCCGGCCACCGCCGGTCCCAGATCGGACAGGATGTCTCCGAACAGGTTGGAGCCGACGACGACATCGAACCAGTCGGGGTGCTGAACGAAGTGCGCGGTGAGAATGTCGATGTGATATTGCGCTGTTTCGACGTCGGGGAAGCGTTTCTTCGCCGCTTCGAAGCGCTCGTCCCAGAACGGCATGGTGTGTACGATGCCGTTTGACTTCGTGGCCGACGCGACGTGCTTGCGCTTGCGTCCGCGTGCGAGGGTGAACGCGTAGTCCATGATGCGGTCGACGCCGCGGCGGGTGAAGACCGCTTCCTGCACCGCAACCTCGTCCGCCGTGCCGCGATAGAGCCGGCCGCCGATCTCCGAATATTCGCCCTCGACATTCTCGCGCACCACGATGAAATCGATCTCCTCGGGCCTCCGGTTGGCGAGCGGTGACGAAACACCGCGCAACAGGCGCACGGGACGCACATTGGCATACTGGTCCAGTTCGCGGCGCAACGGGATGAGAAGCCCCCACAGCGACACGTGGTCCGGCACCCCCGGCCAGCCTACCGCGCCCAGATAGATCGCGTCATGCGCCTTGACCTGCTCGATGCCGTCTTCGGGCATCATGCGGCCGGTCTTCTCATATCGCTCGCACGACCAGTCGAAACGGGTCCACTCAAGCGCAAAACCGTGCTTTGCGGCAACCGCCTCGGCGGCGCGCTGGCCGACCGGAATCACCTCCTTGCCGATCCCGTCTCCGGGGATCGTGGCAATGGAGTACCGCTTATGTTGCGCCATGGACGCTTTCCTCGCTCATGAAACTGATCAGGTGGTCGGCCACCATGTCGGGGCATTCCTCGGCCAGATAGTGACCGCCGGGGATCGCCTGGCCGCGTACGTCTTTCGCCCTTCTCCGCCACAGCGCCAGGCAATCGAAGTGCTGCTCTATCACGCCGTTGGTGCCCCACAGCGCGAGCAGCGGGCACTCAAGCTTGCGCCCGTCATCGGCATTGTCATGGTCGATGTCGATGGTTGCCGCGGCGCGATAATCCTCGCAGCTCGCGCGCACTGTCTCCGGATCGCCGAAACAGCTCAGATAATCGTCCAGCGCCGCCTGGGTGAACGGCGCCATGCCCGCGCTGCCGCTTCCGCACTTCTTTCGCCAATAGGCATCGGTGTCGGCAAGGATCATGCGTTCCGGAAACGGTGCGGGCTGGATCAGGAAGTACCAGTGCCAGTAGGCGCGGGCAAAGCCATCACTGGTGTTGGCATACATTTCCCGTGTCGGCGCGATGTCGAGCACCGCCAGGCGTTCCACCCGGTCCCCGTGATCCGCCGCCAACCGGTGGGCGACACGGCCGCCACGATCGTGCCCGGCGACGCAAAACCGACCGTGTCCGAGCCGGTCCATGAGCGACACCATGTCGTTTGCCATGGACCGTTTCGAATAGGTCGAATGATCCGCCACGCTGGGCGGCTTGGACGACTTGCCGTAGCCGCGAAGGTCCGCGGCAACCACGGTGAACCGGCGCGCAAGGACGGGCGCAACCTTGTGCCACATCACATGGGTCTGGGGATAACCGTGCAGCAGGAGCACGGCCGGACCCGAGCCGCCGGCAACACCGCGCAGCACCACATCGCCGACCTGGGTTTGAAACTGCGTGAAACCGTCGAACATGGTGAGATAAGGCGGCCCCGGTTCGTTCAAGTCCAATCCGTATGATTATTAATTTTCGCCGATCAATCCGGCTCGAGCACGCAACGCACGAACTCGTGCACGACGTCCATGGGGTCGTTCTGCCGCCAGGCGATATGAACATCAACGCTCGGGCCGCCATCGGCCAAAGGCAGGTAGACGACATCGTCCCGCTTGAACTGGCTCACCCACTCCGGCACCAGTGAAATGCCAAGCCCCGCCGCTACCATCGAGATGATCATGTGGCGTTCATTGGCCTCCTGGCGAATGTTGGGCTCGACGCCGTGCCCGCGCAGATAGTCGTGGATGACGTCGAAAAGGATGGGCCGGTGCGAGCGCGAGGGGATGACCAGCGGCTCCCCGCCAAGTTCGCTCGCGGCAACCGCTTTTTCTCCTGCGAGCGCATGGTCGGACGGCAGCACCGCAACCACCGGCTCGGTGAACACGAATGCCGATGCGAGATGGTCCTGCTTTGGCCGGATGCGCACGAAGCCGATGTCCAGCGAGCGATTGGCCAGATCATGCAGGGCGGGCGCCGACAGCAGCTCGAAGATCTTCAGCTCGACCGCGGAGTTTCGATTGCGAAAGCGCCGGACGATGCGCGGCAGCAATCCTGCTGTTGCCGAATCGACCCCGCCGATTTTCAGAAGATCATGCTCTCCGGCCATCGCCCGCGCCGCCGCGACCGCCGCCTCGGCCTGCGCGATGGCGGCCTTGGCCTCGGGCAGGAACGCCTCGCCGGCCCGCGTAAGCGAAACCCGCCGGGTCGTGCGCTCGAAGAGCTTCAGGCCCAGTTCGGCTTCCAGATGCTTGATCTGGGCGGACAGGGCGGGCTGAGCCATGTGCAGGCGCTCGGCGGCCCTGCCGAAATGCAGTTCCTCGGCGACGGCGACGAATATCCGCGCTTGCTTGAACTCCATGGGCCCTCCTCTCCCCGACGGCCATCAATAATATTTATAATTGATTTCTTCTCAATCGCCTTTCCGCCTTCGCGTAGCGTTTTGCCACGGCTTTCGCCGAAATCAGTGATGGGAGGAAATCATGATTGCACGAAGAAGCCTTATTGCGCTGACCGCGCTTGGCCTGGCCGCGGCGGTCGCGCCGGCCCAGGCCGACTATCCCGAACGCCCGGTCACCTACATCATTCCCTACAATCCGGGCGGCGAATCCGATGTGACCGCACGGTTTCAGGAGCAGCACTTCAAGGGCATCACCGGTCAGGATGTCGTGATCCAGTACAAGCCGGGCGCGGGCGGGGCGACGGCATGGGCGCAGCTGAACGGCTTCGAGCCCGACGGTTACACCATCATGAACGTCAACTTCCCGCACGCCATCCTGCAGCCGGCGATGAAGGATGTCGGCTACCAGACCGAGGATGTCGCGCCGGCCTACATCTTCCACTACACGCCCGACGCGATCGTCGTGCGGGCCGACAGCCCCTACCAGACGCTGCAGGATCTCATCGACGACGCGACCGCCAATCCCGGCACCGTCACCTTCGGCGGTTCGGGGACAAACTCCGCCAACCATCTGGCGGCCGTGCGCTTCGACCAGATGACCGGCGCCAAGACCACCTATATTCCCTTCAAGGGGTCGGCCCCGGCAATGGCGGCTGTTCTGGGCGGTCAGATCAAGGCGGCGATGACCTACACCACCCAGGGCATCAAGGCCGGCGACCAGGTGCGTGTCCTCGCCGTGGCGACACCCGAGCGGATCGAGGCCTATCCTGACGTGCCCACGTTCAACGAGCTGGGCTTCGATTTCGTTGGCGGGGCCTATCGCGGCGTCACCCTGCCCAAGGACGCGCCGCAGGAGGTGCGCCAGCGCCTTTCGGACATCATCGGCGAGATCAACGCCGTTCCGGAATTCCGGCAGCAGCTGATCGACAACGGATATGTGCCGGTCGATATCCCGACAGGGGAGATCGATCAGTGGCTGGCTGACCGCAAGGCCGACTATGCAGGCGGCATCGAGCAGCTTCGCGCATCGAACTGACCCCGCACTCCCCGGACCCGGAGCGTCTCCGTGATCGATGCCCTTCTGAATGCGATAACCCCGTTCAACCTGGCGCTTGCCTTGTTCGGCGTCATCGCCGGGACGTTCATCGGGGCGCTTCCGGGTCTGTCGGCCACCATGGCGGTGGCCGTTCTGGTCCCCTTCACCTTCACCATGGACCCCGCCTCGGGGCTGATTGCTCTGGGTGCGGTGTACACCGGCGCGATCTATGGCGGCGCCTATTCGGCGATCCTCGTCAACACGCCGGGAACACCCGCCGCCATCGCCACCTCAATGGACGGTTTTCCCATGGCCAAGCGCGGCGACGGCGACCTGGCGGTGACACTTTCGTGCCTGGGCTCGGTCGTCGGCGGCATGGTCGGCGCGCTCGCCCTGCTGCTGCTTGCCCCGCCCCTGTCGCAGGTCGCGCTCGCATTCGGTCCGGTCGAGTACTTCTGGCTCGCAATCTTCGGCCTTTCTTTGATCGCGACACTGTCGCGGGGGAACACCGTCAAGGGGCTCGTGGGCGGCGCCATCGGCCTGATCCTGTCTTGCGTCGGGTCCGCCGTCGTCGGCGGCGACGTCCGCTTCACTTTCGGCCAGACGCCGCTCCTTGGCGGGATTCCCGTCATTCCCGCCCTCATCGGCCTTTACTGCATTCCCGTGCTGATCGATCTGGTGATCAAGAAGGAGGCGCATCTCGAGCGCAGGGCCGAGGCGGTTTCGGGCTTCCGGTTCACCGAGGCCGTCGGCCTCATGCTGCGGTCGAAATTCAATCTCTTCCGCTCTGCCGTGCTCGGCACGGCCGTCGGCATCCTGCCGGCTGCCGGCGGCTCGGTCGCCGGTCTGATCGCCTACTCCGAAGCCAAGCGCACCTCGAAGAAGCCGGAAGAGTTCGGGCACGGCGCCACCGATGGCGTCATCGCATCGGAAGCGGCGAACTCGGCGACCGTGGGCGGCGGCTTCATCCCAACCCTGGTTCTCGGCATTCCCGGAACGCCGCCGGACGCGATCATTCTGGGCGCTCTGCTGGTGCAGGGCATACGCACCGGGCCTCAACTCTTCACGCAACAGGCCGACATCGTCTACACATTCGTCTTCGGCCTGATCATCGGCACGCTGTTCATGCTGCCGACCGGCTTGATCATCGGCCGCTACGCGTTCCGGCTGATCGTCTCGGTCCCGAAGACGGTGCTGGCGCCCTCCATTGCCCTGCTCACGGTCATCGGCTCGTTCGCCATCGAGTCCAACACCGTCCATGTCGTCATCATGGTTGTGCTGGGCGTTTTCGGATGGCTGATAGCCCGCGTCGGCTTTGAGGCATCGCCCATCGTCCTGGGCCTCATCCTCGGCCCCATCGCCGAAGCCGGGTTCGTCCAGGCCTGGCTGATAGGCGGCGCGCAAGGCAGCATTCCGGCGATGTTCTTCGGGCGCCCCCTGTCTCTGGCGATCATCTTCATGATTGTCTTGACACTTGCCTCCCCGGCGCTCGTGAACTGGCGACGAGGGCGCATGCAAGAGAAAGGCGCAACGCCATGAGCGCCTCTCCCAATCGGCCGGTAGGCATCTCCGCACCCGACATCATCGCAGCAGCCATTGCCCTGACCTTCGGTGCCTACGCGCTCTACGAAGCGCGCACCATGTCGGACCTTGGTGCCGTGTTCCCGGTGACCGCGGCCATCGTGCTGATTGCCGGCGCCACGGCGATCCTCGCGCTCGGCTTCATGCGGCCCGCAAATCGGCAGACCGCGCCGCCAACCGAATGGAAGCGGTTTGCCTACGCCGTGATCACGCTGTTCGCATGGGCCGTCCTGCTGAAGCCATTGGGCTTCGTGATCACCTCGGCGCTGGGGATGCTCGCCATCACCCTCGCCGCACGCCGTGAACCGATGGCCGCAAAGGCGGCGGCGCTTCACGCGCTCAACGGCATCATCCTCATCGGCGCCTTCTATGCGGTCATGCGATATCTTTTGAAAATCGCCGTGCCCTGACCGTCTGCAGCCGGGCCGCCGCGTCGAACGCCATCGGCCATCGCCCACGATATTGATCGCCAGATCGGCGAGGCTCCGGGCCTCGCTTGCACATGGACCTGTCACGGGATTGTGCCGCTCCCTTGATCACGTAACGTGTCACAAAGGGGAACATAGATGGCACTTCGGCAACGTCGGCCCTGCCGCCACGTGCAGACCAAATCCGGCCGAGCGAGGCGGTCAACTCGACGCGCATATTCCCACGCGAACGCCACCATAAGCATGGCACAATCGTCTAACCTGCTACAGTGTATGAACTTTTTCTATGGAGACCAAGGCGTCCCGAACGAGGTGCGCTACCAGGCTGCGCTACACTCCGATATCGCGTCTCAGGCGGATTCCAACCGCGCCGGGCGCCGGTTCTATAGCCCCGGGCCGCCGCATTCGCACGGAACAAATCGGGTTGCGAGCGATCGAATCTCCCGTTGACTCAGGCGATGATCGCGCCTGTTTGCTCGGCCTCCTGCCGCCCCAGCGCGCCAAACACGGCCTTGACGATGCCATCGGCATCGAGGCCCGACTGGGCGTACATGCGGTCGGGTGAGGCCTGGTCGACGAAACGGTCCGGCAGGAACAGCGACCGGTACTTCAAGCCGTTGTCCAGAAGCCCCTGATCGAACAGGTGCTGGGCCACGAACGAACCAAACCCGCCCACCGAGCCTTCCTCGACCGTGATGAGAAGCTCGTGGTTGCGGGCAAGCTGGCCGATCAGTTCGGCATCGAGCGGCTTGGCAAAGCGCGCGTCGGCCACGGTTGCCGGCAGGCCGAAGGAACCAAGCTGCTCGGCGGCGAGCAACGCCTCCTTCAGGCGTCCGCCCAGCGACAGGATCGCCACCTTGCCGCCTTCGCGGACGATGCGGCCACGGCCGATCTCCAAAACCTCGCCGCGCTCGGGCATATCCACGCCGACGCCTTCGCCGCGCGGATAGCGGAAGGCCAGCGGCCCCTCGTCATAGGCCGTCGCAGTCCGGACCATGTGCTTGAGCTCGGCCTCGTCGCCGGCGGCCATGATCACCATGCCCGGCAGGCAGCCAAGGTAAGCGATATCGAACGAACCGGCATGGGTCTGACCGTCGGAGCCGACGAAGCCCGCCCTGTCGATCGGAAACCGCACCGGCAGCTTCTGGATCGCCACATCGTGCACGACCTGATCGTAGGCGCGCTGCAGGAAGGTCGAATAGATGGCGCAGAACGGCTTCATGCCGTCGGCGGCCAGACCGGCGGCGAAGGTCACGGCATGCTGTTCGGCAATGCCGACATCATATGTCCGCCCGGGGAAGGCGTCGCCGAAAATGTCGACGCCGGTGCCCGAAGGCATCGCCGCGGTGATCGCGACGACCTTGTCGTCCGTTTCCGCTTCCTGAATGAGCGACTGGCCGAACACCTTGGTGTAGCTGGGCGCGTTCGGCTTGGCCTTGGCCTGTGCGCCGGTAATCACGTCGAACTTTGCGACGCCGTGATACTTGTCGGCGGCGGCCTCGGCGGGGGCGTAGCCCTTGCCCTTTTGCGTGATGGCGTGGATCAGGATCGGGCCGACGCCGGCATCGCGCGCATTGCGCAGGACCGGCAGCAGATGGTCCAGATTGTGGCCGTCGATCGGCCCGACATAGAAGAAGCCCAGCTCCTCGAAGAGCGTGCCGCCGGAGAAGAAGGCGCGGGTGTACTCCTCGGTCTTGCGCGCCTTGTCCTGGATGAATTTGGGCATGCGCTTGGAAAGCTGCTTGGCCGCTTCGCGCAAGGAGATATAGGTGCGACCGGACACCAGCCGCGCCAGATAGGCGCTCATCGCGCCGGTCGGCGGGGCGATCGACATATCGTTGTCGTTGAGGATGACGATCTGCCGCGCATCCATGTGGCCGGCATTGTTCATCGCCTCATAGGCCATGCCCGCCGACATCGACCCGTCGCCGATGACCGAGATCACGTTGCGCTCGATTCCCTGCAGGCGCGCCGCTTCCACCATGCCGAGGCCGGCAGAAATCGAGGTCGAGGAATGGGCCGCGCCGAACGGGTCATACTCGCTCTCGGCGCGCTTGGTGAAACCGGACAGGCCGTTTTCCTTGCGCAGCGTGCGAATGCGGTCGCGGCGGCCGGTCAGGATCTTGTGCGGATAGCACTGGTGGCCGACATCCCAGATCAGCCGGTCATGCGGCGTGTTGAAGACGTGATGGATGGCGATTGTCAGTTCGACGACGCCCAGGCCAGCGCCCAGATGACCGCCGGTCTGGCTGACCGCATCGATCAACTCGGCGCGCAATTCGTCGGCAAGCTGCGGAAGCCGGTCATCGGGCAGCGCGCGCAGGTCCGCTGGCGTGCGGACCGTATCCAGAAGCGGGGTATCGGGTCCCATACTCATGCAGTCTGCCTCCCGCAGGGTCTCGTATGCCGTCAAGGCAACGATGCAACAATGTATGACACAAAAAAGTGTCAACTTGAATTGTCACTCGTGTCCGGCTCCGTGTCAATGAATACCGGCATAACCAGGCAACGAGCGTGCTTTACAGCGCAATGTGGCCGACGCAAGCCATTGCCACCCCGGCACTCCGGAAATCACTTTCTGGAACTTCTAACGGCAGGCGCCATTCAGGCCAACCGGGCTGTGTCGATCGGCGATGCGCCCTTTCGGCGCGCCTTATTCGGCGGGCACGGCCTGCGCCGGCGCCGCGCCCCAAATCATCGCATCCTGAAGGGCGCGCAGGTCGGCGATCATCGATCCGGGTTTGGGCATGGCGTTGTCCCAGGTCAGAAGATCGCCCTTGGCGATCGGCCTGAGCGCCCTGCCCTTTTCCAGAAGTCCGCACGGGATGGCGCGCGCCGATCGCGCGTCGGTAGCGTTCATCGTGAAGGACCGGTAGCAGTACTGGCCAACCGCGCCGAGCGTCTCACCGGCCGCGATGTCCCGCTTGGCAACCGCGCAGACTTCGGCGACCGGCGTTTCCAGCGGCACCATGTCCGGCCTGCCGTGCAGCATGATGCGCGCGGCGGTCAGCGGCACTTCCAGCGAGGTCAGATGATAGGGCCGATGGAAGGTGAAGTAAGGCCCCTCGCCCATCTTCAGATCGGCCATGCGCTCGTGAATGCGCGGGTGTTCGGCCTTGATCACGACGAAGACGCCCGGCGACACGCCCTTGCCTATCGAGTAATCGACGCATCCGGGCTTCGACAGGACGCCGCCATCGGCTTGGGGGATCAGCACCGATGCCAACTGGTCGACCGTGGCGCGCGGACCGTGCATGCCGGGCACGTCAGGCACGAGACCGGTCGCGTTGGCGATGGCCGCCATCTCCACCATCGTCTTTGAGCCGTCGACGAACTCGACCAGCATCCGGACATTCATGTTCCGTCGATCGGCTTCTTCCTGAAGATCGTCCGGCACCGCATCGACATTGAGCGGGTTGTTCTTGCCCTTTCCAGCCGAGACCACCGAATGGCCCATGGCGGTGACGAACTCGATGATCTCCATGCAGGAGGAGGGTTCGTCGCCGGCGCCCAGCGTGTAGACGACGCCCGCCTTGTCAGCCTCATGCTTGAGGTAAGGCCCTATGCAGACGTCGCATTCGACATTCATCATGATCAGGTGCTTGCCGAAGCCGATCGTGCGCATGCCGATATCGGCGCCGGCTTCGGGCACGCCCGTCGCGTCGATCACCACATCGACCAGATCATGCGACAGGGCCAGATCGAGATCGTCGGTGACGGCGATCCTGCCAGCCTCGATGGCAGCCGATGCCGCATCGTGGCTGGAGACCGCCTGCGTGCGGCCCGCCTCGCCATAGGCGAGCGTCGCGCCCTGCTCGGCCCTGCCGGGCGTGCGCTCCATGACGGTGGCGATCTCGATGCCGTCCATCATCGCAACCTGCGTGAAGATGTCGGTGCCCATCTCGCCGGTGCCGACCATGCCGATACGGATCGGATTGCCATCCTCGGCGCGCCGGCGCAGCTCGGCGGCAAGGCCGGTCAAGGCGACATTGGGCGGTTTGAACTGCATTACAACTCCCGTTTGGCGCATTGTTCGCCAAGCGGGCGCGATAAAGCAAGTTCGCCGAAACGCCTAGGACCGGCTTTTCACCCCGGAACAATTCCCCGCGCCACCAGTTCGCCGATCACCCGGTTGGCCGCCTCGTCGGCGCTCAGCGCGGACGTATCGATGCGCAGATCCGGCTTTTCGGGCCGCTCATAGGCAGAGCCGATGCCGGTGAAGTTCGGAATCCGGCCGGCACGGGCCTTCTTGTAGAGCCCCTTGGGGTCGCGCTGTTCGGCGACCTCCAACGGCGTGTCGATATGAACGAGGAAGAATTCGCCATCGGGCACCAGGTCGCGCGCCAGCCGCCGCTCGGCGCGGAACGGCGAAATGAAGGAGACGAGCGTGATGAGGCCCGCTTCGGTCATCAGCCGCGCGACCTCGGCGACCCGGCGGATGTTCTCGACGCGGTCGGCATCGGAAAAGCCCAGATCCTTGTTCAGCCCGTGCCGCACATTGTCGCCGTCGAGCAGCATGGTGTGCGCCTGGTTGGCGGCGAGTTTCTTCTCGACAAGATTAGCGATCGTCGACTTGCCCGATCCCGAAAGGCCGGTGAACCAGACGACGCAAGGGCGCTGGCCCTTCATCTGTGCCCGTTCGATTTTGCCGATGTCGGTGGCCTGCCAATGGATGTTGTCGGACCGGTTGAGCGCATGATGGATCATGCCCATGCCGACGGTCGCATTGGTCAGCTTGTCGATCAGGATGAAACCGCCGGTCTCGCGATTGTCGTCATAGGGGTCGAACGCGATCGTCCGGTCGAGCGTGACCGGGCAAACGCCGATTTCATTCAGAGCCAGGTCCCGCGCGGGCTCCTCGGCGAGCGTGTTGATGTCCACGCGGTGTTTGGGCGGGCCGAGCGTTGCCTGCGCGGTGCCGCTGCCGGTCTTGATCTGGTAGGCGCGGCCCGGGAACATCTTCTCGTCCGCCATCCAGATGATGGTGGCCTCGAACCGGTCGCCGGTCTGCGCCGGTGCGCCCGTGCCGACGATCATGTCGCCGCGCGAGACGTCGATCTCGTCGGCCAGCGTCAGCGTCACCGACTGGCCCGCGACGGCGCCCTGCGCATCGTCATTGGCGCCAATGACACCGGTCACCGTGCTCTGCCGACCGGAGGGCAGGACCGTGACCGGATCGCCCACACCGACGAAGCCGCCGGCAATCTGGCCGGCAAAGCCGCGGAAATCGAGGTTCGGACGGTTGACCCACTGGACAGGCAGCCGGAACGGCTTGTCGGACCGGTCGCCGCCGATCTCGACCTGTTCGAGATGGTCCATGAGCGTCGGCCCGTCATACCAGGGCATGGAAGCGCCGGGTTCGATGACATTGTCGCCTTCAAGCGCCGAGATGGGGATCGCCGTGATATCGGGCTCGGTGCCCAGCGCACGCGCGAGCAGGCGGTATTCGCGCTCGATCCGGCGGAAGACGGCCGCGTCATAATCGACGAGATCCATCTTGTTGACGGCGACGACGATGTTGCGGATGCCCAGACGCGAAACGATGAAGGAGTGGCGGCGCGTCTGGGTCAGGATGCCCTTGCGCGCATCGACCAGAATGATCGCCAGATCGGCGGTGGAAGCGCCGGTCGCCATGTTGCGCGTATATTGCTCATGGCCCGGCGTATCGGCGACGATGAACTTGCGCTTTTCGGTCGAAAAGAAGCGGTAGGCGACATCGATGGTGATGCCCTGTTCGCGTTCGGACGCCAGCCCGTCGACCAGGAGCGCCAGATCGAGCCGGTTGCCCTGCGTGCCCGACTTGCGCGAATCCGCATAGAGCGCGTCGAGCTGGTCCTCGAAAACGAGCTTGGATTCATAGAGCAGCCGGCCGATCAGCGTCGATTTGCCGTCATCCACGCTGCCGCAGGTCAGGAAGCGCAGGAGCGATTTCTGTTCGTGCGATTTCAGGTAGGCCGCAATGTCATCGGCCGCCAGATCGGATGCATAGTGGGCCATCAGAAATAGCCTTCCTGCTTCTTCTTCTCCATGGATGCCGATTGGTCATGATCGATGGCCCGGCCCTGCCGTTCGGATGTCGTCGCCAGCAGCATTTCCTGGATGATGTCGAGCAGGCTCGTCGCCTCGCTCTCGACGGCGCCGGTCAAGGGGTAGCAGCCGAGCGTGCGGAAGCGGACATGTCTGGTCTGCGGCACTTCGTTGGGATGCAGCGGGATACGCTCGTCATCGACCATGATCAGCATACCATCGCGCTGGACCACGGGCCGGGGCGCGGCGAAGTAAAGCGGCACCAGTTCGATCCCCTCGCGGTGGATGTATTGCCAAATGTCGAGCTCGGTCCAGTTGGACAACGGAAAGACGCGGATCGATTCGCCCGGTCGCTTTCGGGGATTGTAGAGCTTCCACGGCTCGGGCCGCTGGTTCTTGGGGTCCCAGCGATGGTCGGCGGTGCGGAACGAGAAGACGCGCTCCTTGGCGCGGGATTTTTCCTCGTCGCGCCGCGCGCCGCCGAAGGCCACGTCGAACCTGTGCAGATCGAGCGCCTGGCGCAGGGCCTGCGTCTTCATCACATCGGTGTGTACCGACGAGCCGTGGGTGAACGGATTGATGCCCTGCGCCAACCCTTCCTGATTGGTGTGGACGATCAGCTCCATGCCGGTCTCGTCCGGAATCCGGTCGCGGAACGCGATCATCTCGCGAAATTTCCAGGTCGTATCGATGTGCATCAGGGGAAAGGGCGGCGGCGCCGGATAGAACGCTTTTTGCGCCAGATGCAGCATCACCGCCGAATCCTTGCCGATCGAATAGAGCATGACCGGGTTTTCCGCCTCGGCCACCACTTCACGCATGATGTGGATGGCTTCGGCTTCCAGACGGTCAAGATGCGTCAGGGTCGACATGGCGGTTTCCTTCGGTGTCAGGTGCCGGTGCCGGCGGATTTACCCATGCAGCGTGCGCGCGCTCCGGGCGACGAGGCGATGAAATCGGGGTTGCGGTATCCGGGTTTGCCGTAGGCGAGCGGCTGGCCGTCGGCGGTCACCACTTCGCCGCCTGCGGCAGCGAGCACCGCATGGCCGGCAGCGGTGTCCCACTCCATGGTCGGGCCGAAGCGCGGATAGATGTCAGCCTTGCCCGCGGCCAGCACACAGAATTTGAGCGACGAGCCGGCGGTGATGCAGCTTTCGATCGCATGGTCTCGCAGGAAGGCGCGCGTCGCGGCGGAATCGTGAAACCGGCTCGCAAGCGCCACCAGGTCGCTGTCGTCGCCGCACGGGCGCACCTTGAGCGCGGTGCGTATGTCGCGCTCGCACAGTTCCTCGGCATTCGCGCCCGGTTCGGCGATGAACAGGCGCCCAAGCGCCGGCGCATGGACGATGCCGGCCACCGGAACGCCGCCTTCGACCAAGGCGATGTTGATCGTGAATTCGCCGGTCCTGCGGATGAACTCCTTGGTGCCGTCGATCGGGTCGACCAGAAAGAAACGATGGGCGCCGCGCGCCGCTTCGAGACTGGCCACGCGCTCCTCGCTGACGACCGGGATCGCCGGATAGGCCTTTTGCAAGGCCGAGACGACGATCTCGTCGACGGCGATGTCGGCTTCGGTCACAGGTGTGCAATCGGCCTTGCGGCGCACCTCGATGTCGCCCGAATAGACCTCAAGCGCCGCGCGGCCGGCGCGGCGGACGGTGGGTATCAGCGATGTCAGCATGATCGTGCTCATGGTGGTTGATTGGCAAATGCCCATCGCGTTCCGTCAGGTTGACGCAATGGGTAGACGCTTGTCGGCGCCGTGGCGAAGTCTGAACGTCTAACCGGCCGGCCTTCGGAGAAATATTCTTCCGGACCGGTCATCGGATGCGTTACGCCGACCGCGCCCGGATATCGTCGATGGCGTCGAGCACCGCCTCCGGCGTTGCCGGCGTCCGCAGGTTGGGCGACAGTCCCGGCTCGCCGCAGGAGGCGACCGCGTCTCTCAGCGCCAGCCAGACCGAGACGGCCAGCATCAGCGGCGGTTCGCCGACGGCTTTGGAGCGGAAGACGGTTTCCTCCGCGTTCGGCGCGCTTTCGAGGATCGCGACGTTGAAATCCGGCGGCACATCGCGCGAGCCGGGGATCTTGTAGGTCGATGGGCCGACCGTGCGAAGCCGGCCCTTGTCGTCCCACCACAACTCCTCGCAGGTCAGCCAGCCCATGCCCTGGACGAAAGCGCCCTCGATCTGACCGAGATCGATGGCGGTGTTCAGCGAGGCGCCGCAATCCTGCAATATGTCGGCGCGCAGGCAACGGTTCTCGCCGGTCAGCGTGTCGATGGCGACTTCGGCGACCGCCGCACCATAGGTGAAATAGAAAAACGGCCGGCCCTTCATCGCCTTGCCGTCCCAGTGGATTTTCGGCGTCGCATAATGGCCGGCCTCGGACAGCGAGACGCGCTCGGCCCAGCTCATCCGCGCCAGTTCGGCAAAGGAAATCGACCTGTTTCCGGCATGCACCCGGCCTTCGCGGAAGACGATCTCGTCTTGGGGCACATCGAAGTGCCTGGCCGCGACCGGCGTCATGCGATCGCGGATGGCGGTCGCGGCCTTGAAGGCGGCCATGCCGTTCAAATCGGAGCCGGTCGATGCGGCGGTCGGCGACGTGTTGGGCACCTTGCCGGTGTGCGTCGCGGTGATCTTGACCGCTTCGATGTCGAGCTGGAAAACCTCGGCGACGACCTGGGCGACCTTGACGAACAGGCCCTGCCCCATCTCGGTGCCGCCATGGTTCAGATGCACCGAACCGTCCTGATAGACATGGACCAGCGCGCCCGCCTGGTTGAGCGAGGGCAGGTTGAAGGAAATGCCGAACTTGACCGGCATCATCGCCAGGCCGCGCCGGATCACCGGATCGGTGGCGTTGTGCGCATCGATCTCGGCGCGGCGGTGCTGCCATTGCGCCGATTGCAGCACCAGATCGGTGACTTCGACGAGCCGGTTCTGCTCGACAGGCTGGCCGTATGGCGTCGTCTCGCCGGTATCCGGCCCGTAATAGTTGATGGCGCGGACGCGGTTTGGGTCCATCTCCAGTTCACGCGCGATCTGGTCGATCATCGCCTCTGAGGTGATCACCCCTTGCGGCCCGCCAAAGCCACGAAACGCGGTGTTCGACACGGTGTTGGTCTTGCAGGCATGGCCGACAAAGCGCGCGGCAGGGAAATGATAGGCATTGTCGGTGTGGGTCAGCGACCGCGTGATCACGGGTCCGGTCAGATCCGCGGTGTTGCCGGCGCGCGCGAGATATTCGACATCGGCGCCGACGATGCGTCCTTGATCGGTCACGCCGATCCGCCATTTCGACACCATGTCGTGGCGTTTTCCCGTCGCCGACATGTCGGCGGACCGCTTCAGCCGCATCCTGACCGGACGGCCGGTCTTGCGCGCCAAAAGCGCCGCCGCGCAGGCGATGATCGTCGCCTGGCTTTCCTTGCCGCCAAAGCCGCCGCCCATGCGCCGCACCTGCACGTCGACGGCGTTCGCAAAGCCGCCCAGAACATGCGCCACATGGTGCTGCACCTCGGTGGGGTGCTGGGTCGAGGAATGGACGGTCATGTCGCCATCCTCGCCCGGAATGGCATAGGCGATCTGGGTTTCGAGATAGAAGTGATCCTGCCCGCCGATCTCCAGCCGGCCTTCGACGATGCGGTCGGCCTTTTCGAGCGCAGCATCGACATCGCCGGAGACCAGCCGCTGCGGCGCGATGACGTGATCGCCGCGCGCATGCGCCTCCTCGATGTCGAGAACCGGCGTTTGCTCGGTCAGATCGAGTTGAACGGCGTGCGCCGCGCGCACCGCCTGCTCGAAGGTTTCGGCGGCCACGGCGCCAACGGGCATGCCAACATAGTCGAGCGCCTTCTCGGCAAAAAGCGGTTCACCCGACAGGATCGGCGCGATGTCGTTATGGCCGGGTATGTCGTCAGCGGTGACGATCGCGACCACACCGTCCATCGCGGCCGCCTCGGATGCATCGACGCCGTTGAGCGTGCCCTTCGCCACCGGCGACAGGATCAGCGCGGCATGGAGCGTGCCGGGCATGTCGGCCATGTCATCGATATAGACGGCCTGGCCGCTGACGTGTTTCTTCGCGCTGTCATGGGCGATGCCCTTGCCGACGACGGCTCGGTGGACCGGCTGGACGTGCTCGTTCACAGCGCCATCACCTCCACGGTTTCGCCGGCCACATCGCGGGCCAGCCGTTCGATCAGGTTCGCGGCGACGCGCTGCCGGTAGACGGCCGAGCCGCGCCAGTCGGTCAAGGGTTTGAAGTCCGCAGCCAGCGCTTTTCCGGCCTCGCGCGCGGTTTCAGGCGTCAAGACCTTGCCGCGCAAGGCGGCTTCGGCGTTCGGCGCGCGTGTGGGGATTGCCGCCATGCCGCCATAGGCGATGCGGATATCGGCAACTGTTCCGTTGTCCATCGCAAGCCAATAGGCGCCGCACACCGTCGAGATGTCCTGGTCATAGCGCTTGGAGATCTTGTAGGTCCGCATGGTTTCACCGACCTTCGCGCGCGGCACGGTGACGCTTGCGATCACTTCATCGGCACGCAGCTGGGTCTTGCGGTAATCGAGAAAGAAGTTCTCGAGCGGCATCGTCCGCTCTCCGTCTTCAAGCGAAACGAGCGTGATGGTCGCGCCGAGCGCGATCAGTGCGGGCGGGCCGTCACCGATCGGGCTGGCGGTGCCGATATTGCCGCCAATCGTGCCCATGGACCGGATCTGCGTCGAGCCGAAACGGCGGATGAGCGTGGCGAAGGAGGGATAGTCCTGGCCGACTGCATCGAGCACCTCTTCCCACGTGATCGCCGCGCCGAACGTCCAGTGATCGTCGCCGGTGTCGGTCCGGCGCAGCTCGGCGACATGGCCGGTGGTGATCGTTTCCGGCCAACGGGTCTCGTAACCGGCCAGCGGTACGCCCAGATCCGTGCCGCCAGCGAGCAGTACCGCATCGGGGTGGTCACGCCGCAGCATCAGCAGGCCCCGCAGATCGCGCGGCCTGTGAGCCGTCGCGCCGCCCGCATCGGTGTGCGACGTCACAAGGTTCTCATCGACCGCCGGCGCCGGTTCGATGCGAACGCGCGCGGCAGCGGCCTTCGCCGCATCGACGATTGGCCGGTACCCCGTGCAGCGGCAAAGATTGCCCGCCAGAGCGTCGTGGATCGCGCCCTCGTCGGGATCGGGATTGCGCGCCAGAAGGCCCGTCAACGCCACGGCGATGCCAGGCGTGCAGAAGCCGCACTGAGAAGACCCGTTCTTGGCCATCTCGTCCTGCACGGCGTTGAGCACGGCACCCTCGCCGGCCAGCCCCTCGACGGTGACGATCTCGCCGCCATCGATCTGCGCCACCGACATGATGCAGGAATTGGCGGCCAGCATCGGCGCTTCTGCATCACCGCCGCGCCTGAACAGAATCGTGCACGCACCGCAATCGCCCTCGGCGCAGCCTTCCTTTGTGCCCTTGCGGCCCAGATGATCGCGCAGCAGGTCGAGCACGGTCGTATCGGGCCGGACCTCGGTGGCCACAGGCTGCCCGTTGAGAACAAAGGCGGTGTGGGTCGTCATATGTGCTCCTCGCGCCGGCACCGGGTTGGTTCGGTTGCCGGATCGTCTGACGGACAATGTGTACTTTGGTTGAAGGCGAGCGCAAGGCGGCACCCGAAAAAGCGTCGCCGGTTTCCGCCCGGCTTTTGCACCGCACTTTCGCGCCGCGCCGATCGGTCGTATAGGACGACCCGCACGACCTGCCGAAAGGCGACAACAGCAAAGCGCCGCGCGTGAGCCAATCCCCTTCCTTTTCGCTGGGTTTCGAACCGCACTATGGCGAGGCGGTTCCGGTGACCGCCGGCGTGGCGCGCATCACCGCCAACAATCCCTCCGCCTTCACCTTTCGCGGCACCAACAGCTATCTGATCGGCGCCGAGACGCTTGCGGTCATCGATCCCGGTCCGGACGATCCGGAACATCTGCAAGCGCTTCTCCGGGCCATCGATGGCCGCCCTGTCAGCCATATCGTCATCACCCATACGCATGCCGACCATTCGCCCCTTTCACGCAAGCTGCGCGATCTGACCGGCGCGGCCATCGTCGGTGCGGCCGTCCATCACGCCGCCCGCGACCTGCATATCGGCGAGATCAATCCGCTCGATGCGGCGGCCGACCGCGAGCATGTGCCGGACCGGACACTGAAGCATGGCGAAACCGTCGAAGGCGACGGCTGGCGGCTGGAAACGATTGCGACACCGGGCCATGCGGCGAACCATCTGGCATTTGCGCTTTCGGGCACCGGCACGGTTTTTACAGGCGACCACATCATGGGCTGGGCGACGTCGATCGTCGCGCCCCCGGACGGAGCGATGAGCGACTATATGGCGTCGCTTGACGCAATGGCCCGGCGCGGGGACACGGACCGTCTCTATCTGCCCGGTCATGGCGGGGCGATCGACAACCCGGCCCCCTTCGTGCGCGGGCTCAAGACGCACCGCAAGATGCGCGAACGGGCGATCCTTGAACGTCTGCGCGCCGGCGACCGGACGATCCCGGCCATGGTGGCCAACATCTACCGGGACACCGACCCGCGCCTGCACGGCGCTGCCGGCCTGTCCGTTCTGGCGCATCTCGAAGACATGGTAGCGCGAGGGCTTGTGCGCACCGATGGGCCGCCGGCGATCGGCGGGGACTTCGAACCGGCCTGACCGCACCGGTCACGGCTCGGCAATCCCGATCATCTCATAGTCGACATCGGCGAGAAAGCGGCGGACGATGCCCGCACTGATGCCGAGATCGTGCCGCAGATGCGGCATGCGCGCGCGCACGTCGACGAAGGTCGTCTCGCCCTCGTCCGTCGTCCGGACCACGATCTGCACCGGCATGTTCAGCACAGGCGTCTTGTAGGCATATTCGACGAACAGTTCGTCATCGGCGCCGATCCGGCCGCGGCCGCGAACCCGCTGCCAGCCAAGGGTTTCGGCGACTTCGGTGACGACGCCGTCGGTGGCGTCGAGCGGTGCCTTGAACCTTGTTCCGAGCAGTTCGGGATAGCCATCGTGCAGGCGGCCGGCGACCACGGCCGGCGCCCCGGTGCCATGGGCACGCCGCTCGGAGGCAAAGACCGGCGGATCGATCAGGTCCGTCGAGACGTCCGATAAGGCGGGCCGCAGAGCCCATGCGAGTGCGGCAATCGCATAAAGGACGACGAACGGCATCAAGAGAAAAAGAGCCCATGACAGACGGCGGCCGCCGCGGGTTCCATGCACCCACAGGCTGCGCAGGCCAAAGGCGAACAGCAACAGCCCCAAAAGGCACAGCAAGCCGCACAGCGCCACAAGGACAAGCAGAGTGGGCGTGTCGATCAGCGTGCCGCGATGGGCCAGAATGGAAAGCCCGGCTAGGACCGGCAGGAACACCGCCAGGTTGAGAGCCCATCGCGCGGAGCGCGATGGCCTGCGGCTCGGCAATGTCGCTGTCAGCAGCATGGCTGGCTCTCAATCCGTGCGCCGATGCCCGACCGGCTTTCACGCAGCGTTACCGCCTTGCAGCGCAAAGTTAAAGGCGGGCGTGCCGTTTGCCGCACAATGGCCGCGGAGCGCGGCAAGTCTGATCCCGGCTGCGGGGCGTGCGGCAGGAGGTACCCGATGACTGCAACCCTATCGGCACGCGCCGAAACCGGCGACGCGGTCGCGCGCGCCATCTCGCTCAAGCAGATCGAGTTCGAACTTGCGATGGCATCGGCGGACATCGTGTCCGAGGGATTCGAGTCCAGCGTGCGCGCCGCCTGCGCCGCATGCGGGCTGACATTCCTGTTCAACCTGCCGGTGTTCGACGATCCCGACGCCCAGCGCGTGGCGGCCGCCGCCTGGCAGGAGGCCGACGACGCCTCGCCGCAATTTGCCTTCGTCACGCTCGATCGTGACGGCGCGGCTGTTGCCGTCAGCGCACAATGCACCTGCCTTGACCATGGCGCCGCCGTCGCGCTGGCCTGGTACGATCTGATCGAGACGGCTCGGTGACGCCCTGAAGATCAAAGCGTTCCGCGGTTGGCGCGGATCGCCGCCTGCGCCGCCGCAAGACGCGCGACGGGGACGCGATAGGGCGAGCAAGAGACATAGTCGAGCCCGATTTCCTCGCAAAACGCGATGGATTCGGGGTCGCCGCCATGTTCGCCGGTGATCGCCATGACGATGCCCGGATGGGCGGCGCGGCCCTTGTCGACGGCCATGCGGATGATCTCGCCGACGCCTTCGCGGTCCAGATTGATGAACGGATCGCGTTCGATGATCCCTTCGTCGAGGTATCGCGTCAGGAAATGCGAGGCATCGTCGCGCGAGATGCCCAGCGTCGTCTGGGTCAGATCGTTGGTGCCGAAGGAGAAG
The DNA here is from genome assembly GCF_003149475.2 of Oceaniradius stylonematis. GTDB lineage: Bacteria > Pseudomonadota > Alphaproteobacteria > Rhizobiales > Rhizobiaceae > Roseitalea > Roseitalea stylonematis. Next base: position 41,188 of record NZ_QFWV02000006.1, on the reverse strand, counting down.
AAATCGGCGGCGCCGGCGATCAGATCGGCGCGGATCGCCGCGCGCGGCAATTCGATGATACACCCCACAAGATGGCGGATGTCGCTGTCATGCCGGCTCTTGGCATCGGCGGCGATCGCGTCGATGCGCTCGCGCAGGTGGCGCAACTCGGCATAATAGGCGACCAGAGGGACGACGATTTCGGGGACGACCGGCGCGCCGCTCCGTTCGCCGGCGATGATAGCCGCTTCGATGATGGCGCGGGTCTGCATTTCGGCAATCTCCGGATAGCAGATCGCCAGGCGGGCGCCGCGATTGCCGAGCATCGGGTTGATCTCGTGCAACTCGTCGGCGCGGCGGCGCAAATCATCGACGGCCATGCCCATCTCTTCGGCCACCCGGCCAAGTTCTTCATCGTCGTTGGGCAGGAACTCCTGCAGCGGCGGATCGAGCAGACGGATGGAAACCGGAAGACCGGCCATCTTCTCAAACAGCGCCACGAACGTGTCGCGATGGATCGGCAGCAGACGGTCCAGAACGAGCCGGCGGCTGCGCTCGTCGGGTGCCATGATGGTCTCGCGCATCACCTGAAGGCCGTCGCCTTCGAGGAACACGTTCTCGGTCCGCACGAGCCCGATGCCCTCGGCGCCGAAGCCGCGCGCAACCTCGGCATCGTTCAGGGCGTCGGCATTGGCGCGCACGCGCATGCGGCGGATCGAATCGGCCCATTCCATGAGCGTGGCGAAATCGCCGGACAGTGGACGCTGGACCATGGGCAGTTCGCCGAGCAGCACCTCGCCGGCGGCACCGTCGAGTGTCAGAAAATCGCCTTCGCGGACGGTGATGGCGCCTGCGCGCATCGTCCGTCGCGCCGGGTCGATGCGCACCATGGATGCGGCGGTGATGCAGGGTTTGCCCATGCCGCGCGCAACCACGGCGGCGTGCGAGGTCATGCCGCCGCGCGTCGTAACGATGCCCTCGGCGGCCACCATGCCGTGAATGTCGTCGGGGCTGGTCTCGGGCCGGACGAGGATCACCGGCTTGCCGTCGGCCTTTGCCGCCTCGGCCGCCGTCGATGAAAACACGACCATGCCCGCCGCCGCGCCCGGCGAAGCCGGCAGACCGCGCGCAAAGACCTGCCGCTTGGCGTCGGGATCGACGCTGGGGTGAAGCAGCATGTCCAGAAGGGCGGGATCGACATGCAGGATCGCGTCCTCGCGGCTGATCGTGCCCTCGCCGGCCAGTTCGACGGCGATCCGGATGGCGGCATCGGCGGTGCGCTTGCCCTTGCGCGTCTGCAACAGCCACAGCGTGCCGTCATCGACGGTGAACTCGATGTCCTGCATGTCGCCGAAATGGGCTTCGAGCCGTTCGCCGAGCGCGTTGAGTCGCTCGAACGCCTCGGGCATGCGTTCGCTCATGGCGTGACCGTCATGATGACCGGTGGGCAGCAGCGGGTCGGGCGTGCGGATGCCGGCGACGACGTCTTCTCCCTGCGCATTGACCAGATATTCGCCGAACACACGCTTTTCGCCCGTCGAGGGGTGGCGCGTGAAGGCGACCCCTGTCGCCGAGTTTGTGCCCGAGTTTCCGAACACCATCGCCTGCACCGTGACGGCGGTGCCCCAGTCGTCGGGAATGGCGTGCAGCGCGCGGAACGTCACGGCGCGCGGATTTTTCCAGCTTTCAAAGACAGCGCCGATCGCGCCCCAGAGCTGGGCGTGCACATCCTGCGGGAACGGTTCGTCCATGTCGCCGATGATCGCCGCCTTGTAGGCATCGACAAGCGCGCGCAGCGCATCGGCGTCAAGTTCATTGTCGCGCCCGACACCGGCCTTGTCGCGCGCCGCGTCCAGAAGCTCCTCGAACACGCCGTCCTCGACGCCGATGACGACGGTCGCATACATCTGGATGAAGCGGCGATAGCAGTCATAGGCGAAGCGCGCGTCGCCGGTGCGCCCGGCCAGCGCCTCGACGGTATCGTCGTTGAGGCCGAGATTGAGGATCGTGTCCATCATGCCCGGCATGGAGACACGCGCGCCCGAGCGGACCGAAACGAGGAACGGGTCCGGACCGGCGCCGAACGTCTTGCCGAGCAGCGCGGCGGTTTCGGCCAGTGCGTTTTCGACCTGCGTTTTCAGGCCGTCGGGAAAGCGGCGACCTGCCGCGAGATAGTCCCGGCAGACTTCGGTGGTGATGGTGAACCCGGGCGGGACCGGAAGGCCGACGCGGCTCATTTCGGCAAGGTTGGCGCCCTTGCCGCCGAGCACATCCTCGCCGATCCCCTCCGGCGGAACGCGGCCGGGAGCAAAGCTGTAAACCAGATCGTGTGCCACGCGCGTGTCCAAGCGGCTCCCCCTTTCGGAGCGCCTTGTTACCGCATCGCACCATCGAGCGCCATGTGTCTTTTGGGTGCGCACGAAGGCCGACCCAACCGGCCGGTCAACTGGCCTCGCGCAGTTCCTCGGCGGCGGTCAGATCGACCGAGACGAGCTGGCTGACGCCCTGCTCGGCCATGGTCACGCCGAACAGACGATTCATCCGCGCCATGGTGATCGGATTGTGGGTGATCAGGACAAAGCGCGTGTCGGTCTGCGCGGCCATCTCGTCCATCAGGTCGCAGAAGCGCTCGACATTGTGGTCGTCGAGCGGCGCATCGACCTCGTCGAGCACGCAGATCGGCGCGGGATTGGTCAGGAAGACAGCGAAGATCAGCGCCATGGCGGTCAGCGCCTGCTCGCCGCCGGACAGGAGCGTCATCGTCTGCGGCTTCTTGCCGGGCGGACGGGCCATGATCTCAAGACCGGCTTCCAGCGGATCGTCGCTCTCGACCAGTTGCAGTTCTGCCGTGCCGCCGCCGAACAGATGCGTGAACAGGCGCGTGAAATGGTCCTGGACCACATCGAAGGCGGCGATCAGCCGTTCGCGGCCCTCCTTGTTGAGCGAAGAAATGGCCGACCGCAGCTCGGCAATTGCCGCAATCACGTCGTCGCGCTCGCCGGTCAGCGTCCGATGCCGCTCGGACAGTTCGGCCTGCTCTTCCTCGGCGCGCAGATTGACAGCGCCAAGGCGTTCGCGCTCCACCTTCAGCCGCTCAAGCCGGCGTTCGAGCGGTTCCATCTCGGGCAACGGCTCGTCGGCGGACAGGCCTGCGGCGGCGAACGCCTCGTGCGGCGCGCAGTTCAGCGCTTCGGTGATGCGCGTTTCGGCATCGGTGCGGCGTTCTGTGGCCGCGGCCAGCCGCTCTTCGGAACGGGCACGGCGCTCACGCGCTTCCGAAAGCGTGGCAATGGCCTCGGCCGCCGCCTTGTCGGCGGTCGCGGCATCGCCTTCAGCTTTGGCCAGCGCATCGGCGGCGCGGGCGCGTTGCTGTTCGGCCTGCTCGATCTGACGAACCAATTCACGCCGCTTTGCCGCTTGCTCGTCGGGCGTTTCCGCTATGTCGGCCAGCGCCTTGCGCGTGTCGGCCTCGCGCTGCGCCAAGGCCGCGATCTGGGTCTCGGCACTTTTTGCCCGGGCAATCCAGTTCGCGCGTTCGCGCTCGATGGCGGCGAGCCGCTGGTGCCGCGCCTGCCGGTCGCGGGCGACACCGCCATGTTCGGTACGCGCCTCGGCCAACGCCGCGCGTCCCTCCGCAACGGTCGCCTGGATGCGGCCGATCTCGGCGTCGAGGCCCGAGACATCGGGCTCGGCCGCCAGGGCGCGTTCGGCTTCGGCCAGCGTTCCGACGGCTTCGTCGCGGTCCGATGCCAGATGCTGCAGGCTCTCTTCCACCACCGCCCGGCGACGGGTCAGGTCTCCGGCGGCGCGTTCGGCGGCTGCCAGCGCCTCGCGCGCCGAACGCGCCTCGTCCTGCGCGGCGCGAACCGCATTGCGCGCCGCGCGCTCGGCATCGACGGCGGTGGCGGTGGCTGTTTCCGCGTCGGCGATCCGGCCTTTGACCGCATCATGGTGGGTCCGGGCGGCTGCGATCTCCCGTTCGAGTTCGGCCAACCTATTCTTCTGCGACAGGCGCTGTGCGGCGGCGGTGGGTGCATCGGCAGCGGCGCGATAGCCGTCCCAGCGCCACAGCGCGCCATCGCGCGTGACCAGCCGCTGGCCCGGCGCCAGTCTTGCGGCCAGCGTTTCACCCTCGGCCTCGTCCGCAACGACACCGATCTGCGCCAGCCGTCGTGCCAGCGCGGGGGCGCCGCGCACATGGCTGCCAAGCGGCGTGCAGCCGGCGGGCAGCGCCGGATCGTCAGGACCGAGCTCGGCACCAGCCCAATGGGCGGGCGCACCGGGATCGAGCGGGGCATCCAGTTCATCGCCGAGCGCGGCGCCCAACGCGGTCTCGAACCCCTTGTCTACGTCCAGCGCCTCGATGACGCCCGGGAACAGGCCGGCATCGCCGGCATTGAGCAGTTTGGCGATGGTCCGCGCCTCGGCCTCGAGCGCGCCAAGCGCATCACGTGCGGAGGCCAGATCCGGCCGGAGCGCGGTCTCGGCAGCCCGCGCGGCCTGCACGATCTTTTCCGCCTCCGACGCCCGCTGCTCGGCTCCTGCGACTGCCGCGTCGGCGGCTTCAACGCCCGCCTGCTTCTCCGCCGGATCGGCCAATGCCGCAATCCGGTCGGACAGCGAGGACAATTCGGTTTGGGCGGTGGCGCGATCCCGGTCGAGCCGGTCGCGGCGTTCGGCGCTTTCGCGGATGCGGCGTTCAAGTTGCACACGAAGGGCTGCCGTTTCCGCCCGCGACTCGGTGGCCCGCGCCAGCGCGCCTTCGCTTTGCTCCAGCGCCAGACGGGCCGTTTCGACCTTTTCGGCAAGCGAGGCTTCGCGCGCTTCCTCGCCGGCTTCGGCCTCGTTCAGCGTGTCACTTTCGGCATCGAGCGCGGCGAGCATGCCGGCATTTTCCTCGGTCAGCCGCGTCTCGCGCGCCATGTCGGCAGCGAGCTGATCGAGCCGCTGTTCGTATTCGCGCTTGCGCGCGGCGAGCCGCTCGGCCTCCGCGTCGAGCTGGTCGCGGGCGATCGTCAGACGCTGCAAAGCGGCGGCTGCGGCGGCCTCGGCTTCACGCAGTCCGGGCAACGCCTTTTGCGCGACCGCCTGCAGCCGCGCCGCTTCCATCTGGGCCTGTGCCCGTTCGGCGACTTCCGCCGTCGCTTCGGACAATGCCGACTGCGCCTCTGCCTCGGCGGACTTGGCCTGCACCCATTTGAGATGCAGCAGCGTCGCCTCGGCGGCACGAATGTCGCGCGATAACGTGCGGAACCGGTTGGCCTGCCGTGCCTGCCGCTTGAGGCTGTCGATCTGCGTTTCCAGTTCGGCAACGACATCGTCGAGCCGTTCGAGATTGGTTTCGGCGGCCCGCAAGCGCAGTTCCGCCTCGTGGCGGCGTGAGTGCAGGCCGGAGATGCCGGCCGCCTCCTCCAGAAGCGCGCGGCGGGCCTGCGGCTTGGCCTGGATCAGTTCACCGATCCGGCCCTGGCCGACCATGGACGGCGAGCGCGCGCCGGTGGACTGGTCGGCGAACAGAAGCTGCACGTCGCGGGCGCGGGCGTCGCGGCCATTGATCTTGTAGGCCGAACCGGCTTCGCGCTCGATCCGTCGGGTCACCTGAAGGCTGTCATCGCCATTGAAGGCTGCCGGCGCGGTGCGGCCCGAATTGTCGAGGAACAGCGACACTTCAGCCATGTTGCGCGACGGGCGGGTGGCCGAACCCGAGAAGATGACATCGTCCATCCCCGAGGCGCGCATGTTCTTGTATGAGCTTTCGCCCATGACCCAGCGCAGCGCCTCGACAAGGTTGGACTTGCCGCAACCGTTGGGGCCGACAACGCCTGTCAGCCCGCCTTCAATGATGAATTCGGTCGGTTCGACGAAGGATTTGAAGCCGGTCAGGCGGAGCTTGTCAAAGCGCAAGGCGGGCCCTCCCGCGATGCGCGCGCCTTCGCGCCGACCGAAGCCGGCGTTCAGAGAAGCTGATCGATGATGGCCGACATCTCTTCAACCGAGAGCGCTCCGGTATATTTGCTACCGTTGATGAAGAAGGTCGGGGTCGCGTTGACGCCGAATTCTTCGGCCCCGCGCGTGCGGATCGCATTCACATCATTCAGAAGCTGCTGATCGGTCAAGCAGGCTTCGAAGGTCTCTTGTGTAAAACCGGCCAGTTTGGCGATGTTTTCCAGCGGTGCACGCGCATTTTCCGCACGCGCCCAGATGCCCTGCTGCTCAAACAGCACGTCGATCATCGGAAAGTAGCCGTCGTTGGGCGCACAGCGCGCCAGCATGAAGGCTGCCGCGGCGCGCGGGTCGAACGGAAACTCGCGCAGCACCAGACGGGCCTGACCCGTGTCGACGTATCTTTCCTTGATAACCGGCCAGGTGTCATTGTGGAAATTGGCGCAATGGCCGCAGGTCATCGACGCATATTCGACGATCGTGACCGGCGCATCGGGATCGCCCTTGGTCATCTCCGGAAGCGGGCCGGGCTCGAGCAGCTTGTCCATGTCGACCTCGCCTTGCGCGGCCGGCGCCTCCTGGGCCCAGGCAAGCGATGGCAATGCGACAAGAGCTACGGGAACTCCGGCCAGCACGCGCAGGGTCGAGCGGCGGGTCGGAAGGAACGGGTCGGCCATCGAGAGCTCTCCTTTGAACATGGTACGCAACGCTATAGCCCGACGAATCGGGTGCCAACATGGCACATCTCGCCGCGTTTTCGCAGCGCCGATAACATATGCGTTACCGATGGCACCCTGCCGCATCGTCACCGGTCGCGCTATCGTGATGTTCGTTCAAGACCGGAGACACGCGCATGCCGAACTGGCCCGCACTCGACTATCCCGCCTTTGCCGCAACCGGGCAAAGCCTGCACATGTGGACACAGATCGTCGGCAAGTTCCGCCTGGCCAACACGCCCTGGGTGAACCATTCCTGGCAGGTGCCGCTCTACGTGGATGCGCGCGGGCTGACGACGTCGCTGGTCCCGACCGCGGACGCCGGGTTCGAGGTGCGGTTCGACTTCCTCGATCATCGGCTCGATGTGCTGAGCACGTCCGGCGCACGCGAAACGGTTGAACTCGTGCCGATGTCGGTGGCCGAGTTCCACGAGGCCTTCATCGCGGCGCTGGAGCGGGCCGGGGCGCCGACGCGGTTCCATGGCAGTCCGAACGAAATGCCCGATCCGATCCCGTTCGCCACGCAGACCGAGGCCGGCGACTACGCGCCGGAGCATGCGACCGCGTTCTGGCAGGCCATGGTCGACATAGATCGCGTCTTCACGCGGTTCCGCTCCGGTTTTCTGGGCAAGGTGTCGCCGGTGCATTTCTTCTGGGGCAGTTTCGATCTTGCCGTGACGCGGTTTTCGGGGCGCACGGCGCCGGCTCACCCCGGCGGATTCCCGGCCCTGCCGGATGCGGTCACGCGCGAAGCCTATTCGCACGAAGTCTCCTCGGCCGGGTTCTGGCCGGGCGGCAACGGCATCGAGGAGGCGATGTTCTTCTCCTATGCCTATCCGGCGCCTGACGCCTTTTCCGATGCGTCGGTCGAACCGGATGCGGCGTACTGGCACGACCAATTGTCTGAGTTCGTGCTGCCCTATGCGACTGTGCGCGCGGCGCCCGACCCGGATGCGGCGCTGATGGCCTTTCTCGATTCGACTTATCGCGCGGCAGCCGATCTGGCCGGCTGGGACCGGTCGGCGCTCGAATGCGCCTATGGCGAGCCGGGCGTGCCGCGCGCGGTGTGAAGCGACTAACCGTCCAGATGCAGCACGATCTGCCGGCTGTGCGGCTGGGTGCGGTGTTCGAACAAATAGAGCCCCTGCCAGGTGCCCAGGAGAAGCCGGCCCTTATCAACCGGGATAGACAGCGAGGTCGGCATCATCGCCGCCTTGATGTGGGCCGGCATGTCGTCCGGCCCTTCGGCGGTGTGCACGATATAGTTCATCGACGCGTCGTCGGATGGCGGCACGAGCCTTGCGAAGAACGCGTTCAGATCGCGCTGCACGTCCGGATCGGCGTTTTCCTGGATCAGCAATGAACACGAGGTGTGCCGCACGAAGATGGTCAGCACCGCGTCGGCTGCGGCATGGGCACGGACGAAGCGCAAGGTATCCTGGGTGAACTCGTAAAGGCCCTGACCGTTCGTGCGGATCGTCAGTGTTTCCAGCGGCATGGTTCGGCCCTCCCCTTTGCGTTCCTGTGGATGACCATCGCGCGCGCGTCGCACTGCTTGGCGGTCAGGCGCTTGTCGCGGCACTATGGCGATCTCAACCGGTGTCCGACAATGGTCAAACTGCATGAAAGCTGGCTGGCGCCGCTGCAGGCGGAGTTCGACAGCTCCTACATGGCCGATCTGCGGCAGTTTCTTGTCGCCGAAAAGGCCGCGGGCAAGCGCATCTTTCCGCCCGGCGGCGAGTGGTTTCATGCGCTCGACGCAACGCCGCTCGATCGCGTCAAGATCGTCATTCTGGGCCAGGACCCCTATCACGGGCCCGGCCAGGCGCATGGGCTTTGCTTTTCGGTGTGCCCTGGCGTGCGCATCCCGCCCTCGCTGGTCAACATCTACAAGGAGATGGAGACGGATCTGGGCGTTGCGCCCGCCAGCCACGGCCATCTCGAGCATTGGGCGAAACAGGGCGTCTTGCTGCTCAACTCGGTCCTGACGGTCGAAGCGCATCAGGCCGCATCGCACCGCGGGCGCGGCTGGGAGCGGTTCACCGATGCGGTGATCCGGCTGGTGGACGCGCGCGACCAGGCGGTCGTCTTCATCCTCTGGGGCTCCTATGCGCAGAAGAAGGCGGCGTTCGTCGACCGCTCCAAGCATCTTGTGCTGAAAGCGCCGCACCCTTCGCCGCTTTCGGCCCATAACGGCTTCTTCGGCTCGAAACCGTTCTCGCAGGCCAATGCGTTCCTGGAAGCGAACGGACTGGAGCCGATCGACTGGCGGTTGCCTGAAGCCGTCTAGGGCCAGGACCCTAGGCTTGCCGGTATCCCGACAGATCGAGCTCGTAGCCGTCGATGCGTTCGGCCACCAGCACCGTGTCGAAGCCGTATCCTTCAACCGAGCGATACTGGCCATCGCCCGGTTGGCGATGCACCGTGACCTTCATGGCGTTGACATCGAAGACCCACAGTTCGGAGATCGCGAACTCGGCATAGAGCCGCGCCTTGCGGCCAAGGTCGTAGGCAAGCGAGGAATCGGCCACCTCGATGGCCAGAAGGCAGGTCTCGGGCGAGAGCTTCTCCAAGCCGCTCTCGGCCGGATAGACCACGAAATCCGGCTCGATGAAGGTGTCTTCGGAGAGGTAGAACGTCGTTTCGGGAATGGTCTGGAGATCGTCCGGCAAGCCCCGGACCAGTTGCTCCATCAGCCATTGCTTGAGATGCTCGTGGCGGATTCCCTTGGGCGACATGGGCACGATCTCCCCGCCGATCAGCTCGAACCGCTCGTCCCGGCCAAGAACACCGGCCTCGACCATGCGAACGACCTCGCTCACCGTGAACGCACGGCGCGCAAGTCCCTCGGCAGCATGGGTGACGCGGATGTTCATGCGCAGAAGATAGCGGAACGGCGGGAAACTGTCACTTGAAGAGCAAAGTCGACCAACGGCATCACTCCTCAGTCTCCGGGGCACTTTCGTCTTCGTCCGGTTCGACGTTCAAGTCACCCTCCTCTTGCAGCTTCCGGAAACGGCTCAGAAGCGGCCTCAGATTTGGGATGTGCACGGCTAACTGGTCCAACACTCCGAGATAGTTCAAACCGATGAGAGCAAGCGATGCCTGGACCGCGCGTCTCGGCAGCCTCCCGGTGAAATTGACGAGGTCCTCGCGCCCGACCTTCAACGAAGCGCGGCCAAAATCGGCGATTGCTTTTCGCAGCACGATTCCGAAGGCCTGATCAGTCAGAACCTGATCGGCGGCGATGTCCGCTCTTGTCTCTTCGTCCTCGGCGCTGTCGATCATTGGCAGGTTGTGCGCAAGCGCCTGTCGAACCGCTTCCGGAAGCACTGCCGGGTCCGCAGCCTGCAAGACATCCGCCATCTGACGAAGCAGGTTGACGACGTCACCCACATTTCGCGCCGTTACGCCAAGGCGGACCATCTCGACTTCCTGCCGCCGAATATCCTGATAGCAGCCACGAAGGTCCTCCAAAGCATCGGCTATGTCGTCCAGCACATCGTCAAGCTGGTCCGAGCCCGTCCCTCCATTGGTCGCGAGCCTGGCCATTTGCCGCGCCAACAACCGCCAATGTGATTGCAAAACGCCCGGGCGCAATGATGTCGGGCTTTCGCCGAGCGCACCGGACAAACCTTCCAGAGTATTGGACAGCGTGTCTGCGATGAAGGCATTGGTTGCCCGAGCTGCGCCCGCCTGCCGTCGAAGCGCGTCACGCAAAGCGGCCCACATATCGTCGCGATATTCTGTCGAGACCGTCAAATCGGGGTCTGGTTTCGCGAGCGCGAACTCATAATTGACGAACGCAAAATTGTACGGAGCCGGCGGTTGGGCATCACCGTCTTCGGCTTTTATACCGCGATAGAGCGCGCGACCGACCCGCTCGATCCGCCAGGCAGCAGCGAGCCGGCTGAGCGTATCCCACACCGACTTCTCCTTGACGTCCAACCCGGCATCGGCGACCGCCGAGACGATTTCGCCGGTCGAGGCGGGCCGGTTCACTGAATTCAGATGTGTAAGAATGACCTCGGAAATCGTGGGCAAGGACGGTTTCGATTGCTTCGGCTCGCCCGGTTTCCACCCCAAAATCTCCGCCGCTTCGCCCATGATGTCGTCCGGCGAGCGGTCGTCACCAACCGTCCAGAATTCATCAGACTGCGTCGCAAGTTCACGGCCGAGCGGGTTGTCGAAAATGTTGCGCGGCTGGCGATCGCGGCCGTTGGGCAGAATAGCGGCGTACCAATCGGTAATCAGTTCCCATGCGCTGCCCCGAACCCAATCGCGATTGGCGAACGCGTCGAAGGCGTTGCGCGTGATTTCGGGCGCGTTGGTGGCATAGGTCCGGCTCTCGGGCAGAGGCTCGATCCAGAGCGGGGTCGAGAGGAGCCTTCGCACCGACTCATCCTCGTCGGGCGCTTCCTCAAGCAAACGGCATTCGGTCGNTGACGGCTCCCCACGCTGCGGCGGCGGCGGCGTCGGAACGGGCGGCGTAGGCGGCGGCGTCGGCGGCGGCGGCGGAACGGGCGGCGGCGGCGGCGGCGTCGGAACGGGCGGCGGCGGCGGCGGCGGCGGCGGCGGCGGCGGAACGGGCGNGCGGCGGCGGCGGCGTCGGAACGGGCGGCGTAGGCGGCGGCGTCGGCGGCGGCGCGTCTCATTTCGTCGGTTGGACCAAGAGCGGCAACCGACGAAATGAACATCGCGCGCCAGGTCTGCTGGATCAAGCCCTGCTTTTGGCCATGGTCCAGATCGGCATCGGATATGTCCAGAATGGTGAAGGCCAGCGGAAACACGCGCAGTGCCGAACGGAGCGCGATGACAGACGCCCAATCAGCCGGCTTGTCCTTGAGCCAAACCTCAAGCTCTTCCCGCGATGTGATGGCTATCTCGTCGGCCAATTGACGATCCCGCTGCTTCCCTCCGGCAATAGGCAAGCAACGCCAAGAAAAAACAAGCCGTTTCGGCGCGCTTTACACCCGCTTCACCGGCTGGCGGATGATCGTCTTGAGCTTTTCGGGCGCGACGCGGCGCGGGTCGGAGAGGTAGATCTCGTGATGATGGCCGTTCTCGGTCAGCCCGTTCCGCGGGATGAACTGCTGATGCAGCCGCGCGATGGTCGGTCCCTCGGCATCGTAGGGGCCGATGTGCATGATCTGCACGCTCAGCCCCTCGTCATAGGTCTCGAGCCGCAGGCTTTCGGGCGGATCGCCCAGCTTGCCGCGCGCCTTGTCGGCGGCGGCGGCGAACATGGCGTCGGTAATCCAGTCCGGCTGCATGATCATCGCCGTCCATGACCATTTGTCCTTGTCGCCGGCGGTGAACGCATCCATGTCCTCGGCCCACCACAGCCCCTCGAGCGGCAGCACGCCATAGTCGCGTTCAAGCTGTTTCTTGGAGGCGAATTTCAGCGCGTAACTGACCGAATAGAGCCATTCGACCGCGCGTTTGTAGGCCGGCGCGGTGTTCGGGTTGCCGAACCCATCGACCATGACAAAGCGCATCGCCGGCACTTCCACGAGCGCGAAATCCTTCGCCGAGGGCCGGTAGAGATGTTTCAGCGTCTTCTTGAAGTCGGTCTTTTCCATCGCATCATCCTCCCGGACAGGGAGACTGGCACACTGGGGCGCCGGACGCCTTGACGCCCGTCAAACCGGGACGGGCAAACAAAAAGCCCGGCGCTGGGGCCGGGCTTTGATCGCTACTGATCGAGGAAGCTGCGCAGCTTGCGTGAGCGGCTGGGGTGCTTGAGCTTTCGAAGCGCCTTGGCCTCGATCTGGCGGATGCGTTCGCGCGTGACCGAGAATTGCTGGCCGACTTCCTCCAGCGTGTGGTCGGTGTTCATGCCGATGCCGAAGCGCATGCGCAGAACGCGTTCCTCGCGCGGGGTCAGCGAGGCAAGCACGCGGGTCGTCGTCTCGCGCAGATTGGCCTGGATCGCCGCGTCGATCGGCAGCACGGCGCCCTTGTCCTCGATGAAATCGCCCAGATGCGAATCCTCCTCGTCGCCGACCGGCGTTTCGAGGCTGATCGGCTCCTTGGCGATCTTGAGGACCTTGCGCACCTTTTCGAGCGGCATGGCGAGCTTTTCGGACAATTCCTCGGGGGTCGGCTCGCGGCCGATCTCATGCAGCATCTGGCGGCTGGTGCGCACGATCTTGTTGATCGTCTCGATCATGTGCACGGGGATGCGGATGGTGCGCGCCTGGTCGGCGATCGAGCGGGTGATCGCCTGCCGGATCCACCAGGTCGCATAGGTCGAGAACTTGTAGCCGCGGCGGTACTCGAACTTGTCGACCGCCTTCATCAGGCCGATATTGCCTTCCTGGATCAGGTCGAGGAATTGCAGCCCGCGGTTGGTGTATTTCTTGGCGATCGAGATGACGAGCCGGAGGTTCGCCTCGACCATTTCCTTCTTGGCGATACGGGCCTCGCGCTCGCCCTTCTGGACCTGATTGACGATGCGGCGGAATTCGGGGATCGAAATGCCGGTCTCGGTCGCCAGTTCCTGGATCTCGGCGCGCAGTTCCTCGATCTTGCGGCGGTCCTTGCCCGCGAATTCGGACCAGGCGGGCGAGCCAAGGGACGCGACATTGGACAGCCAGTTGGGGTCGAGCTCGGTGCCCTGATACTGCTTGAGGAACTCCTCGCGGCCGACGCCATAGCTTTCGGCCAGCCGCAGCAGCTTGCCCTCGTTCTGCATCAGCCGCTTGTTGATCGCATAAAGCTGTTCGACCAGCGCGTCGATACGCTGATTGTTGAGCGACAGCAGCTTGACCTGCTCGATCAGTTCGTCCTGGAGCTGCTTGTAGCGGCGCTTCTGCGACGTGGTCAGCGTCTCGCCGTCGGCGAGCGCGTTCTCGACCTGCTGGTCCTGCAGCTTGCGCAGCTTGGCGTAGATCGAGGCGATCTTGTCGAACGAGGCCATGACGTCCTCGCGCAGTTCGGCCTCCATGGCCGCCAGCGACAGGTTGACCTCGTCCTCTTCGTCGTCCTCTTCTTCCTGGCCCTCGCCGCCGACATCGGTGATGTCGTCATGGCGGCGCGGCTGGCGCAGGGCGCGTTCCTTTTCCTCGCGCTCTTTCCGGGCCTGCTCGATCTCCTCGGGCGTGGGAACCTTCGGCGCCTGCTTGGCCTCCGGGCCCGCATAGGTCGCTTCCAGATCGATAATGTCGCGCAGGAGGATATTCTCCTCCAGCAGCTCGTCGCGCCAGATGATGATCGCCTGGAAGGTGAGCGGGCTTTCGCACAGGCCGGCGATCATCGTCTCGCGGCCGGCCTCGATGCGTTTGGCGATGGCGATCTCGCCTTCGCGCGACAGAAGTTCGACGGCACCCATCTCGCGCAGATACATGCGGACCGGATCGTCGGTCCGGTCGGTGGGTTCCTTCTTCTTGGTCGTGGTCGAAACCGCCGTGCCCGATGACGTGGCCACTTCGGTCGATGTGGAGGCCTCGTCGTCGTCGTTCTGCTCGGCCTCGTCATCCTCGACGACATTGATGCCCATGTCGGACAGCATAGCCATCGTGTCCTCGATCTGCTCGGAGGTGACCTCCTGCGACGGCAGCACGGCGTTCAACTCGTCCATCGTCACATAGCCGCGCTTCTTGGCGGTTCGGATCAGCTTCTTGACGCTGTCCGCGCTGAGGTCCAGCAGCGGTCCATCGGGTCCGCCTTCGGCCGGCGCTTCAGCTTCGGTGTTTTCTTTTTCTTTTGTCGCCATTGATGTCACTGCTCCAAGATGGCGGCCCGCCGGCGCCATCGCCGTGTCAATCGCCGTCGCACTTCACCGGGGTCGCGGGGTACCCATGCGGTCTCACCAGCTAGATGATCGTGCTTAATCGTCGATTAACCGTAAACGTTCAGCCGTCCCCGAAACCCGCTGAATTCCATGTCAGACCGATGAGATAGTCATCGTCGGCGCGATTCCAATCCCGCGTGCATGCCCAATCGGCGCCAAAAGATGTGATTCCCGGGTTTTTTTCGTCCGTCAACCTGCGGGCCGGGAAAAAATCGTCGTTTCGGCGGTCAGAAACTCTTGACCGGGCGGCCGGACGACAGGCCGAACCCCTCGATCAGCGCATCGAGCCCATGCTCGCGGCGTACCTGCCCCTGGACCGAGACAAGACGGTTGTAATTGGTCTCGGTCGGGTCCTCGGCAAGCGCGGCCTCGGCGGCGCGCAGTTCACGGGAAAGGCCGCGTGCACGGGCATGCAGGCGCAGCGCCTGATCGAAGGCATGGCGCGCGTCGTCGAAGGCGGCCTCGCCGGTAAACACCCACAGGCGGGCGCGCCTTATGGCATTGTCGACGGCTTCAATGGCGCCGGCGTGCGAGGTGCAGGCGGCGTGCGCCAGCAACGTCTCGCGGTCGCGTGCACCGGTCTCGGCATGGGCTTCGAGGATGGCGCCACGCAGGGCGGCCAGTTCAGCGCTCTCCAGTTCCAGCGCCGTGAAGGCATCAAAATGCTCGCCGATCAGGTCGGGATGGCACATCACCGCGCTCAAGAGCGCCGCTTCGCGCAGCGGCACCACGCCTTTCAGCGTTCTTGGCGCGACAATGCGCGAGCGTGACAACCGTTCTGAAACGGCGATCCGTCCACGCGGCAGCTTGCCGGACGTCCGGCCCTTGCCGCCGAACGCGCCGTCATTGCCCCTTGCAGACGGCACGCCGAAGAACGCGTTCGCGCGCTCGCGCATGTCCTGGGAGTAATGTCGGCGCACGCTTTCATCGCCGATGCGGCCGGCAGCCTCGCGCAGCGCCGATTCCAACTGCGCACGCCGTTCAGGCGTATCGAACGACTTGCCGCCGGTCTCGCGCAGCCAGAGCAGGTCGGCCGCGCTTCTGGCCTGCGCCAGAACGGCGTCGAAGGCGGCGGCGCCATCGGCCTTGATCAGATCGTCGGGGTCCTTGCCGTCGGGCAGCAGCGCAAAGCGCACCGATTTGCCGGGCTTGAGTTCCGGCAGCGCGAGATCGAGCGACCGGTATGCGGCGCGCAGGCCCGCCTGATCGCCGTCAAAGCATAGGACAGGCTCGTTGGCGACGCGCCAGATCTTGGCAAGCTGGCTCTCGGTCAGCGCCGTGCCAAGCGGCGCGACCGCGTTGGAAAAGCCGGCCTGATCGAGGGCGATCACGTCCATATAGCCCTCGACCGCAACCAGCGTGCCGCCCCTTGCGGTCGTCTGCCGGGCACGGCGGAAATTGTAGAGCACGTCGGACTTGTGAAAGAGCGGCCCCTCGGGCGAGTTGAGATATTTCGCCGGGACGTCCGCCGACATGGCGCGACCGCCAAAGGCGATCACGCGGCCCTGCGCGTCCTCGATCGGGAAGATGATGCGGTCGCGGAACCGGTCGTAGGAGACGGCGATGTCGTCGCCATGAACGACAAGACCACAAGCTTCGATCTGCTCCTTGGTGGCGCCGCCCTGCGCCAGATGCTCCTTGAGCGCGTTGCGGCTGCCCGGCGCATAGCCGAGGCGGAACTTGCCGATCGTCTGCGGTGTCAGGCCCCGGTCGCGCAAATAGGCGCGCGCTGCCGCGCCGGGCTGCAACTGAAGCTGTGTCTCGAAGAATTTGGCGGCGGCCTCGGCCACATCATAAAGCGTCGCGCGCTGGCGCTCGCGCTTTTCGGCCTCCGGATCGGGCGCCGGCAGGGCGATGCCGGCCATCGAGGCGACCCGCTCGACCGCTTCGGGAAAGCTCATCCCGTCCAGTTCGGTCAGAAAGCGGAAATGGTCGCCCGAAACGCCGCAGCCGAAGCAGTGATAGCGGCCCTTCTTGTCTTCGCAATGGAAGCTCGGCGTCTTTTCGCCGTGGAACGGGCAGCACGCCCACCAGTCGCCGCGCGAGGTGTTGGTCTTGCGCTTGTCCCATGTCACGCGCGTGCCGACCACCTCGGAGATCGGCAATCGGTCGCGGACTTCATCGAGAAAGGATTGCGAGAATCGCATCGTTCTGCCGGCTTTCGGTCAACGCACCAAGACGGGACCAGCGTTAGCACGCACCGCGCCATCCGTCATCGCGGATCAGGCCGTGTGGAAAGATGCGGGCGGTGTGTGGATAACCCGTTCGGGTCTCAGCGCAGCATGCCGCGGACGATGCCGGAGGCCTTGGAGAAATCCATCTGACCGGGAAACTTCTGCTTGAGCGTGTTCATGCACTTGCCCATGTCGCGCAGGCCGGCGGCGCCGGTATCCTCGACGACGGCGGCACAGGCCTGCTTGACTTCGTCCTCGCACATCTGTGCCGGCAGGAACTCGGCGATGACCTTCGATTCGTAGCGCTCCTGATCGGCCAGTTCGAGACGTCCGCCCTGCTCGTAGTCGGCCGCCGACGCCTTGCGCTGGCTGATCATCTTCGAAAGGATGCCGACAATCTCCTTGTCTGAGACCGGATCCTTGCCCGCATTCCGATTGGCGATGTCGCGATCCTTGACCGCCGCCAAAACCAGACGAAGCACCGATATCCGGCATTTGTCCTGTGAATTCTGAGCTTCTTTCAGCGCCGCATGAATGGCTTCACGCATGTCGAACTCCTGGTAAAGCTTCGTGAAGGATAGCCGCGCGGCATGCCCCATGCAAGTCCGCAACATCAACTTCAAAGCTTTGATTAAAAACGGTTTTCCCGACAGTCCACATTTTAGGCAACTGCCTTCCTGCTCCACCGGCAGCTGACATTCCAATGCCAAGTGCCCAAAGGTCACCCTTGGTGTCGAAGCGCCGGCGGTTGCGTTCGGAACCAATATGGTGTTTGCCTCCGCCGGCGACAAGCGGTCGCCGCCCGCGCCCCCAAACAAGAGTGTCACGATCATGTCAACCATTGCCGAAGCGCAAAGCACGCCCGCGCCCTGGTCGAAGCCGCGCGCCACCGCCGTCCTGGTCCTGGCCGACGGGACAGTGCTCGAAGGACAGGGTTTCGGCGCCACGGGCGAAACCGAGGCGGAACTGTGCTTCAACACCGCGCTGACCGGCTATCAGGAAATATTGACCGATCCGTCCTATGCCGGCCAGATCGTCACGTTCACGTTTCCGCACATCGGCAATATCGGCGCGAACGGCGAGGACATCGAGGACCTGACGCCGGCGCGGCGGGCCGGTGCCGTGGGTGCGGTCTTCAAGGCGCCGATCACCGATCCCTCCAACTATCGGGCGGCCGAGCATCTGGACGCCTGGCTGAAGGCGCGCGGCATCATCGCTCTCGCCGGCATCGACACGCGCGCGCTCACCGCACACATTCGCGAGCATGGCGTGCCCAACGCGGTGATCGCCCATTCGCCTTCCGGCGACTTCGATCTGGACGCGCTGAAGGCGCGCGCGGCCGGCTGGGGCGGCCTGGTCGGCCTGGACCTTGCCAAGGAGGTCACATCGGGCCAGACATCGAGCTGGTCCGAAACGCCCTGGGTCTGGGACGAAGGCCATGGCGAGGCCGGCGAAACCGACATGCACATCGTCGCCATCGACTATGGCGTCAAGCGCAACATATTGCGGCTCATGGCCGGGCTCGGGGCAAAGGTGACGGTACTGCCGGCAACCGCAACGGCCGAAGAGGTGCTGGCGCACGCGCCCGACGGCATATTCCTGTCCAACGGTCCGGGCGATCCGGCAGCTACCGGCGCCTATGCGGTTCCGGTGATCCGGGAACTGGCCGAAAGCGGCATTCCGCTTTTCGGTATCTGCCTGGGGCATCAGATGCTGGCGCTGGCGCTGGGCGCCAGGACCGTCAAGATGCACCAGGGCCATCACGGCGCGAACCATCCGGTCAAGGACCATACCACCGGCAAGGTGGAGATCGTCTCGATGAACCATGGTTTTGCCGTGGACGGCGCGTCGCTGCCCGACGGCGTCACCGAGACCCATGTGTCGCTGTTTGACGGCTCCAACTGTGGCCTCTCGGTCGATGGCAAGCCGGTCTTTTCGGTGCAGCATCATCCCGAGGCCTCGCCGGGTCCGCAGGACAGCCACTATCTTTTCCAGCGCTTTGCCAATCTGGTTCGAGAACGACAGGGCAAGCCGGCGCTCGCCGAACGCTGAGGCCGGACCACCTGCGACCAACGCCGCCGCAAACGCCCGCTCAACGAACCGGCGCAACCGCGGCTTTCCTCCGCTCCGCTTTGCGCTAATCTGGGGTGATGGGATCGTTCGATATCAACGCCCTGGCCACAGAGGCCGGTGAGACCGTGATCTGGCTGTCGCGCTATGTCGCGCAGCCATGGACAGTATACCAGTTGCTGATCGTCGCCGGCTGCTTCGCCCTGGCCTATCTGCTCTCGCTGCGGATCGAGCCGGTGCTCGAAGAACGTGCCCGGAAAATCAAGGGCAACCCGCGCCTGCTGCGCGTCATTTCCGCCTTCATGCGCAGGACCGAGTGGGTGCTGTTCCTTGTTTTCGTCGCGGTCGCGCGGGAAATCCTGCTGGCGACCACGTGGCCGAGCCGCGGCTACATCCTCTCGCTGGCGCTGGTGCTCGGCTTCACTTGGCTGGCGGCGTCGGTTCTGACGCGGATCATCCGCAACCGGGTGCTGGCCCGTTTCGTGGCGTTGTGCGTCTTCCTCTATGTCGCCACCGGCGTGCTGGGCATGCGCGGTCCGGTCACCGAGGCGCTCGACAATCTGGCGATCAATCTGGGAGACTTCCGGCTTTCAGCTCTGCTCGTCATCCGCACGATCGCTGTCACGGCGGTCCTGTTGTGGGCCGCGCATCTGGCGGGACGCTTCTTCGAGAACCGGATTTCGGCGTCCGCCGATCTGTCGCCCTCCTTCAAGGTCCTGGCCGGCAAAACGGTGCATATCGCGCTGACGGTGCTTGCCGGCGTCATCGCGCTCAACGCCGTCGGCATCGACCTGACGGCGCTGACGATCTTTTCAGGCGCCGTCGGCGTCGGCATCGGATTCGGCCTGCAGAAGGTTGTGTCCAACTTCATTTCGGGCGTCATCATCCTGGTCGACAAGTCGATCAAGCCGGGCGACACGATCGAGCTCGGCGACACGTTCGGCTGGATCAGGGAATTGCGCGGACGTTTCGTTTCGGTGATCACCCGTGACGGACGGGAATATCTGATCCCGAACGAGGATTTCATCACGCAGCAGGTCGTCAACTGGTCGTACTCGGACAATTTCATCCGGCTCGATGTCGATTTCGGCGTCTCCTACGACAGCGATCCGCATGAGGTCATCCGGATCGCTGTCGATGCGGCAAGCGCGGTCGACCGGGTCGTCGAGGAGAAAAAGCCGGTCTGCTGGATGACCGCTTTCGGCGCTTCATCGCTCGACTTCAAGCTGCGGTTCTGGATCACCGATCCGCAGGGCGGGCTGACCAACATTCGCGGCGCGGTCCTGATCGCATTGTGGGATGCGTTCAAGGAAGCCGGCATCGCAATCCCGTTCCCGCACCGCGAAATCATCATGCGCACACCTGTCGAACTGGTGCGAAGCGGCGGCCCGAAGGATTGAACCCCACGGGACGCCAGCGCTTTGCGGGTCTTGATCAGTTGGCCGGCTGACGTTGAGCGCCGCGGATGCGAAACGCCGCCATGAACAGCACCAGGAACGTGACGTTGAACACCGCGTTGACCGGCACGCCAGCGGCAATCGAGCCAAGCGAGTCGAGCACGAACCAGACGACCACCGGGAGCAGGACCAGCGTCCGCACCAGACCGGGTTCCCGCTCGGCCAGCCGCGTGGCAACCAGCCAGATCGTCATGCCCCAGCCGGCCATCACTCCGCCGCCGATGGCCAGTGCGAGCCGGGTTTCGCTGGCGGCAAGCGTCTGGGCGCCGTCGAGCGGCCAGGCGAACAAATCGACCAGAAATCGGATCAGACCGGCCAGTGGCGGCCAGGCGGCCATGGTGAAAAGGACGCCGAACGCCATGAGAATGACGGCTCCGGCCTTCAGGATACCCGTATGAACAGTCATGTACGCCTCCTTTGCTGCGATGGGCCAGCAATAGGAGCGTGGTCAGCCGTTCCGCAATTACCTGCCGGGTAAGTGACCAGCGGCCCGCATCTGGCTAGGCTGGACACGGTTGCGGCGATGGCGGGGCATATCATGGGACAGATGGCGGGCGATCAGACCGGTGAGCGGCAATTCGGATCGATGCTGCGCGTGTGGCGCAACACACGCCGGCTCAGCCAGCTTGACCTGGCGCTCGCATCAGACGTTTCAGCACGCCACATCTGCTTTCTGGAGACCGGGCGGGCGCGACCGAGCCGGTCGATGGTCATCCACCTGGCCGAGTTCCTGCACGTGCCGCACACGGACCGCAACGCGCTCTTGAACGCAGCCGGGTTCGCACCGGCCTATCGGGCGCGAACGCTGGACGAAGAGGCGATGCAGCCCGTCGAGCAGGCCGTGACATGGATGCTCGAGCGCCACGCGCCCTTCCCCGCGATCGTGCTCGACCGACACTGGAACATCGTCCGCGCCAATGCGCCCGCCGCAATGATGCTCTCCGCCGCGGGCATTGATGCCGGCGCCGACATGCTGTCGCTGTTCGGCGACCCGGCGCGCCTGGAGGCACTGATCGAGAACTGGCAGGACGTGGCGCGGCACATGGTGCTTCGCCTGCGCACCGAGGCGTTGCATTTCGGAGGTGACGCGGTGCTGTCGGAGGCTGCCGACCGGCTGGAGACAATCATTGCCGGACGGGACATGCCCGTCGATGGCACCATGCCGCCGTTCGTGCCGATCCGTTTCCGGCTGGGCGACGGCACGCTGTCGCTGTTTTCGGCCATCAGCCAGTTCGGGTCCGCCGAGGACATCGCGCTGGCCGACTGGAAGCTGGAGCTGTTCTTTCCCGCGAACGAAGACTCGCGTCAGATGCTCACGGCCATGGCGGGCGCCTGATCGCCCTCCGTTCAAACCCGTGCGTTGAACGTATCGCACGCGTCGAGCCGGCCCGTCTCGAAGCCGCGCGCAAACCAGGTCCGGCGCTGTTCGGCGGTGCCGTGAGAGAAGCTTTCGGGAACGATGAAGCCCTGCGTGCGCCGCTGGATCGTGTCGTCGCCGATCTGGGTGGCCGCGTTCAGCGCCTCCCGAAGATCGCCGCGCTCCAGAAGTCCGCGCTGAGCGGTGTGGTAGCCCCAGACACCGGCGAAGCAATCGGCCTGCAACTCGACGCGCACGGACATGGCGTTGGCCTCCGTACGGCTCATTTGCCGGCGCATTCGGTTGAACTCCGGCAGAACACCGATGACGTTCTGCACGTGATGTCCCACTTCATGGGCGATCACATAGGCCTGCGCGAAATCGCCGGAGGCATTGAACCGCCGCGCCAGTTCGTCGAAGAATTGCAGGTCGATGTAGAGCCGGGAGTCCGCCGGACAGTAGAACGGGCCTGATGCCGCGCCGGCAAAACCGCATGCCGAACGCACCTGTCCCTCGAACAGGACCAGCGTCGGTTCCGGATAATCGCCGCCCGCCTCGGCAAAGATCGCGTTCCATACATCTTCGGTCTCGGCGAGCACCGTTGCGACGAACTGCGTTGTGGCGTCATCGCGGGCCGGTGATTGCGCCGGCGGCGCGCTGACGGTGGCCGGCCCGCCGCTGAGAAGACGCACCGGATCGATGCCCAGCGCACCGGCGACGACAACGATGACGACGATGAGGACGAGACCGCCCAACCCTCCGCGGCGGCCCGAAACGGGAATGCGAATTCCGCCTCCGCCCGCAGGCGATCGTCGCCTGCCGCGCCCGCGGCGGTCGTCGATGTTGCTGCTTTGGCGGCGCCCTCGCCAACGCATCGTCTTCTCCCTTTGACTGTACGGTCTTGTTGCGCAATTGTTCTGCGCGAGCAAGTTGAATTCGGATCAAACCCGGTCAAACGCCATGTCCGCCGCCATTCCGACAGGCGCTTCGCCCTTGCGCTTCACGGCGCCGCTTTACACGGCCGATGTCGGCCGGCTGGAGCGGATGCGCCCCATACGCGTGGTCATCCGCAGCTTTGCCTTCGGCCTGACCGGTCCCCACGAT
This sequence comes from Oceaniradius stylonematis, assembly GCF_003149475.2. Lineage (GTDB taxonomy): Bacteria > Pseudomonadota > Alphaproteobacteria > Rhizobiales > Rhizobiaceae > Roseitalea > Roseitalea stylonematis. Next base: position 18,593 of record NZ_QFWV02000006.1, on the reverse strand, counting down.
CCCGAACACATCATCGTGCCGGCCGGGTTCTGCTCGGACGGCGCCAGCGTGCCGCGGCTGTTCTGGGGCGTGATCGGCAATTGGGGCCAGTATGCCCAGGCCGCCATCGTCCACGATCTGATCTACGCCACGGGTCTTTTGGACCGTGCCGCCGCCGATCGCATCTTCCGCGAGGCAATCCAGGTGCTCGGCCGAGACACGGAGACCGATCTGCCGACCGCAAGGGGCCAGGTGTCCTCGTTCATCGGCTACTGGGCGGTTCAGCTGGGCGGCGCCGGCGGTTATCGCAACGGTCAGGCCAACTACACGGCGATGGCCCGGCGCGCCCTGACGCGAGCCGAAAAGCGCGATCCGGGCCTGGCGCGGCTGATTGTCACCGACTGGAACGATCTGATCGCAGCGCAGTCGCTTCCCGCGAGCGCGATCGAACGTCTGAATTCGCGCCAATAGCCCTTTCGCCACCGCGCGTAATCCCCTATAGCCCCGGTTCAGCCACAAACGAACAGCCCAACTGCGCGCCGGCCGGCCTTTCCGACCGGCGTTTGCGTGCAAAAAGAGACCGAAGACCCCATGCCCAAACGCACCGATATCGACACCGTACTGATCATCGGCGCGGGGCCGATCATCATCGGCCAGGCGTGCGAGTTCGACTATTCGGGAACCCAGGCCTGCAAGGCGCTCAAGCAGGAGGGCTACCGGATCGTCCTGGTCAACTCGAACCCGGCAACGATCATGACCGACCCGGATCTGGCGGACGCGACCTATATCGAGCCGATCACGCCCGAGGTCGTCGCCAAGATCATCGAAAAGGAGCGCACCGAACGCCCCGACGAGACAATGGTGCTGCTGCCGACCATGGGCGGGCAGACCGCTCTCAACACCGCGCTTTCGCTGAAGGCCATGGGCGTTCTGGACAAGCACGATGTCGAGATGATCGGCGCCAAGCCCGAAGCCATCGACAAGGCCGAGGACCGCAAGCTGTTCCGCGAAGCGATGGACCGGATCGGCCTTGAAAGCCCGCGCTCGGTGCTGGTCAACGCCTCGGCGATCAAGGAAGAAGACCGCAAGGCGCACGAGGCGCGCCGGCAGAAGCTTCGTGATACGCTGTCCGGCAAGGAACTGGATGCGGCGCTCGACGCGCTGGAACTTGAATGGCGCGACGGTACCTCGGACCGCAAACAGCGATACATGACACACGCCATGGGCCTCGCCGCCCAGGCGCTGGACGAGGTCGGCCTGCCGGCGATCATACGCCCATCCTTCACGCTGGGCGGAACCGGCGGCGGCATCGCCTACAACCGGTCCGAGTTTTTCGAGATCGTCGAACGCGGTCTCGATGCATCGCCGACCACCGAGGTGCTGATCGATGAGAGCGTGCTTGGCTGGAAGGAATATGAGATGGAGGTCGTCCGCGACCGGGACGACAACTGCATCATCGTCTGTTCCATCGAAAATGTCGATCCGATGGGCGTGCACACGGGCGACTCGATCACGGTCGCGCCGGCGCTGACGCTGACCGACAAGGAATACCAGATCATGCGCAACGCCTCGATCGCGGTGTTGCGCGAGATCGGGGTCGAGACCGGCGGCTCGAACGTCCAGTTCGCCGTCAATCCGGACACTGGGCGCCTGGTCGTCATCGAGATGAACCCGCGCGTGTCGCGCTCCTCGGCGCTGGCGTCCAAAGCCACCGGCTTTCCGATCGCCAAGGTCGCCGCGAAACTGGCCGTCGGCTACACGCTGGACGAACTGGAAAACGACATCACCGGCGGCGCGACGCCGGCCTCGTTCGAACCGTCGATCGATTATGTGGTCACCAAGATCCCGCGCTTTGCCTTCGAGAAGTTTCCCGGCGCCGAACCGCTTCTGACGACCGCCATGAAATCGGTGGGAGAAGTGATGGCGATCGGGCGCACATTCGCCGAATCGCTGCAGAAAGCGCTACGCGGCCTTGAAACAGGGCTGACAGGGCTCGACGAGATCGAGATTCCGGGCATTGGCGAGGGCGACGACAAGAATGCGATCCGCGCCGCGCTGGGCACGCCGACGCCGGACAGGTTGCGCATGGTGGCGCAGGCGATGCGCCTTGGCTTCTCGCTCGAAGAGATTCACGCGGCCTGCAAGATCGACATGTGGTTCCTGCGTCAGCTCGAGGCGATCGTCGGCACCGAGGCGCGCGTGCGGGCCCATGGCCTTCCGGACGATGCGGCCAACATGCGCATGCTCAAGGCGATGGGCTTTTCCGACCAGCGCCTTGCAACCCTGACGGCAGCGGACGAGATGACCGTGCGCGCCCATCGCCAGGCGCTCGACGTGCATCCCGTCTACAAGCGCATCGACACCTGCGCGGCGGAGTTCGCCTCGCCGACCGCCTACATGTACTCGACCTATGAGACGCCGTTTGCCGGCGCACCGCGCTCCGAAGCCGGTGTGTCCGACCGCAAGAAGGTGGTGATCCTGGGCGGCGGTCCGAACCGGATCGGCCAGGGTATCGAGTTCGACTATTGCTGCTGTCACGCCGCCTTCGCGCTGGCCGAGGCCGGCTATGAAGCGATCATGGTCAACTGCAACCCTGAGACGGTGTCGACCGACTACGACACGTCGGACCGGCTCTATTTCGAGCCGCTGACGGTCGAGGACGTGCTCGAAATCCTGTCGGTCGAAAAAAGCGCCGGCACGCTGCACGGCGTGATCGTGCAGTTCGGCGGCCAGACGCCGCTGAAGCTCGCCAACGCGCTCGAAGCCGAGGGCATTCCGATCCTCGGCACCTCGCCGGACGCGATCGATCTGGCCGAGGACCGCGACCGGTTCCAGAAACTCCTGATCAAGCACGATCTGACCCAGCCCGAGAACGGCATCGCCTATTCGGTCGAACAAGCGCGGCTGGTGGCGACAAAGCTCGGATTCCCGCTGGTGGTGCGGCCATCCTATGTGCTCGGCGGGCGGGCGATGCAGATCGTCCGCGACGATCAGGCGCTCGATTCCTACCTGCTCGGCACGGTGCCCGAATTGATCCCCGAGGACATCAAGGCGCGCTATCCGAACGACAAGACGGGGCAGATCAACACGCTTCTGGGCACCAATCCGCTGCTGTTCGACACCTATCTGGCCGGCGCGATCGAAGTCGATGTGGATTGCCTGTGCGACGGCGACAATGTCCATGTGGCAGGCGTGATGGAGCATATCGAGGAGGCCGGCATCCATTCGGGCGACAGCGCCTGTTCGCTGCCGGTCCACTCGCTGTCTGCAGAAACCGTCGCCGAACTGGAGCGGCAATCTGAGGTGCTGGCACGCGCGCTCAATGTCGGCGGGCTGATGAATGTGCAGTTCGCGATCCTCGACGGCACGGTCTATGTTCTCGAAGTCAATCCGCGCGCCTCGCGCACCGTGCCGTTCGTTGCAAAAGCGGTCGGCCGGCCGATCGCCAAGATCGCCGCGCGGATCATGGCGGGCGAAACCCTGGCCGATGCCTCCGGCCACTACGGCACGCTGGTCGACAGCGGCGCGATCTCGCACATCGCGGTCAAGGAAGCGGTGTTCCCTTTCTCCAAATTCCCCGGCGTCGACACGCTGCTCGGCCCGGAAATGCGCTCGACCGGCGAAGTGATGGGGCTCGACGACGATTTCGCCGTGGCGTTCGCCAAGGCGCAACTGGGCGTGGGAACAGAGCTTCCGAAGACAGGCGCGGTCTTCATCTCGGTGCGCGATGGCGACAAGGCGCGCATTCTGGACACTGCGAAACTGTTCGAAAAACTCGGCTTCTCGGTGCTTGCGACGGGCGGCACGCAACGTTTTCTCGCCGACAGCGGCGTCAAAGCAACCAAGATCAACAAGGTGCTCGAAGGCCGGCCGCATATCGAGGACGCCATCCGCAACCGGCAGGTCCAGCTTGTGATCAACACGACCGAGGGCAAGAAGGCGCTGTCGGATTCAAAGTCGCTGCGCCGGGCGGCGCTCGAAAACAAGCTGCCCTATTTCACCACGATCGCCGGCGCGGTCGCCGCGGGCGAAGCCATCGCGGCGCTCGCACGTGGCGAGTTGGGCGTTAAACCGCTGCAGGCCTATCACGGCTGAGCCGGCTCGTCCTTCCGTGGTTCGATCGTCACGATGACCGGCGCATGATCCGACGTCAGGCGGCGCGGCTGGTCCAGATCGAAATGCGCATCGAAGACCTCATGGCGCACGACCGCACCGCGGTGGCGCGGATTGGCGGGGTTCAACCCGTTTGAGACGATGGCGTAGTCGAGAATGCTGGCGCGCTTGTTGGCATGGTAGGTGACGGGCCGCTCAAGCTCGGCGTGCGGCGGCAAGGCATAGGCGTCATAAAGCCGATGCGTGTACCGGCGAAACCGGTGCGCATCGGGCACGTCAGTCCACAACGTGCTGCCGACCGCAAAGATCGGATCGGCCTGCGTCAGGATCGACAGCGTGTGCGATCGCGGTCCTTCGTTCAGATCGCCGAGAATCACCACCGGCGCTTCGGTGTCTGCCTTCAGATCCTCGCGCACCTGCAGATAAAGGGCACCCGCTTCGGCCGCCCGTTTCGACACCTGATCGATGCCGGCAAACATGCGTTCGACGAAGAAGGTGTCGATGCGGGTGTCCCAGTCCTCGATCACATCGACGATCTCATCGTTGAACAGGGCGCCTTGCGACTTGAAGTGCGCGGAATAGACGACGGTCGGGCCAAGGTCCGGGCAATCGATCACGCAACGCAGCGGCCGCCGCGAATAGGTCGCCGCCCGGTCAAGGAGCGTCTGGTCGATGATCCGGTCGAACGTCTTGATCTCCTGGGCCGACGCAATCCGATGGCGCGAGGCGATCGCGACCGTCGAATTGACGAACACATCCGCATCGTTCTTCAGGAAGCGCGGCTCGGTGACACTGGCGAAATGCGGGTAGCCGGCCTGCACCACAAGCGACCGCAAATCCTCGACGGAAACGACCTCCTGGAAAGCGACAATGTCGGCGTCGATGACGGCGAGTGTCTCGGCGATCCAGCGCCGCTTGCTGTCCCATTGGTCCTCTTCATAGGTCAGGCCGCCCTCGCGCTCATGCCAGAAGATGCCGGGAACGGCGTAATTGAAAAGATTGAAGCTTGCCATTCGAAGGGTGGTCATGGCGCCGAACCGGAATTGCGTCACAGGGTGCGGGCCAGCATGCAACGGCAACGGCATCCAACGCCACTTACAATCGGGCATCTTTTGCCCTATTGAGAACGCCGAGAATTTCGGCGGTTCGCCAGCTTTGTGCTTGGCGGGCCGCTTTTATTTGATAACGTTCCGCTTTTGGCGGTGCGCTGCAAGCATGGGGAACGCGCGATGAACAAAGTGCCGATGACACGTGAGGGCTATGCGCAGTTGCAGGAGGAATTCCGCTGGCGCACCCAAGAGGAACGTCCGCGCATCATCGAGGCGATTGCCGAAGCCCGTGCCCACGGCGACTTGTCGGAGAACGCCGAGTATCACGCCGCCAAGGAGGCCCAGGGCCATAATGAAGGCCGGGTCTCCGAACTCGAGGGCCTGATCTCGCGTGCCGAGGTGATCGATGTCAGCGCAATGACCGGCGACACGGTGCGTTTCGGCGCCACGGTCACGCTGATCGACGAAGACACCGAGGAAGAGAAGATCTACCAGATCGTCGGCGACCAGGAGGCGGACGTCAAAGCGGGCAAGATCTCGATCTCCTCGCCGATCGCCCGCGCGCTGATCGGCAAGACGGTGGGCGATTCCGTTGAGGTGCAGGCGCCCGGCGGCGCGCGCGGCTACGAGATCGACGCGGTCAAGTTCGTCTGACCAGGTTCGTTCGCGAGGCCGGCCAGCCATGACAGAGACCGTCTCCGGCTACGTCTTCGGCCCGGCCGATCTGAAGATCGGACAAAGAGAGCCCGGCATCAGCGCCTTCATGCGCATCCGCAATGGCGAGGACTTCACGGAAGCTGCGATCGAAAGCCATATCGGCCATTTCGACGAGATCGTCGCGGTCTACAATCAGTGCAGCGATGCAACGCCGCAGATATTGGCCCGGCTCGCGCAGCGCCACGGGCCGAAACTGCGTGTCTTCCATTATGCCGACCGCGTCTTTCCGCCCGGGACCGATGGACATGTGCAGACGCCACCGGATTCGCCGGCCAGTGTGGTGAACTATTCCAATTTCGCGCTGGCGCGCACCACGCGGCAGATCGTCACCAAGCTCGACGACGACCATGTCGCGATGCGCGACCAGATGGGCGCGCTTGCGAAAGAAGCCCGTTCCGCGCCGTCGCTCAGCCGCGAAACCTTCTGCTACTCGGGGCTCAATCTGGCGCGCAATGCCGACGGCGGGCTCGCCCTGCCCGCCGAGGAGACCATGTGCGGCAATGGCGATCACTGGTTCGTCCGGCTGACGCCGGAAAATTTCTTCGTCAAGGACGAGCGGTTCGAGACCTTCCGCCACGGTTCCCAGCGACGCCGGTTCCGCGGTTTCACCTACTGGCACCTGAAATACCTCAAGCGCGGCGGCGGGTTTGCCAATTACGAACTCGGCGACAATCCGCAGAGCCGGTTCGCGCGCAAGCAGAAGAAGCGCCAGGCATCGGACGCGGTCGATCTTGCCACTGCGGCAGCAAACACGCGTCCCGCCTTTGTCGACAGCCTGCTGGCGCCGTTCGACGACAAGCGCCGTCTGCTGCGCGACCGCGCGCGCCGGATGCGCAAAGAGTTTGCCGGCCAGACGATCGAGGATGTGCTCACCGCCCGGACGCCAGGCTGGAGGCAGTGGTTCGGTGACGGCTGAGGCCTGTTTCGACGCTCATGCGGTGGGCGGGCGACGGAACCAGCGGCGGCCGATGCGGCGGTTTTCGCCCGCGCGGGCCGGATCCATGACGCTGCGTCCCGACCCGATATGGATGGCGACGCCGGGCAACTGAAAGACGACGCCAAAGCCACGGTCCTTCATTGCGCGCGAAATCGTCCGCTCGTTGCGATGATCCGCATAGGGCCCGGCCTCGATCCAGAACTCACGGCGCACAATGCCCGGATTGAACGAAAAGCCGTACCAGTCGCGGTGGGCGCGCTCCATGCGGGCATAGGTGTGTGGGCCGTGCGTGAAGCGTTTGGCGAACATGCGGTGACGCAGCTTGAGCGTGTCGAAGCGGCGAAAGCAGACGCTGGAGATCTTCGGATCGGAAGCGGCCAACGCGACCGCATCGGCGGCATCGACCGGCCCGTCGAAGCGGAAATCGTCTTCCATGTGGAAGATGAAGGGCGTTGCCACATCGCCATAGGCGCTGTCGATCGACCGGTGCTGACCGAGCCGGGGTTCATTGAGCCGGACCTCAACCTGCGGATAGCGCTCGCGGACGCGGTCGGCGAACGCGGCGTCAGCCGAATCCTCGGCGATGATGAAGCGCGCGGGCCGATGGTAGGCAAGGAAACTGTCGAGCGTCACGCTCAGAAGGTCGAACCGCCCGCAACTCGTCAAAACGCAGGTCACCGAATCGGGAATTTGTGAGATCGGCATTTTTGTCGTTCGTTCGATGTGCCAACTGCGCTAAGAATGGTCGCCGAACCGTCGCGCGGGTCGGCGGCCGATCAGCGGGTCTTGAACAGCGGGACCGTCCGATCCTAGCTATGGACGAGACACTAGGTCGGTGCGCTGCATTGTTCAACCGACCGCGTTGGGGCCGCCACAGGGGACACGACGCCGGGGCCTGATGCCGAACCGACAGGAAAGATCGAGACTGCCATGACCGAGACCATCCATTCACCCGTCCTGATCATCGGTTCGGGACCGGCCGGCTACACGGCGGCCATCTATGCGGCGCGCGCCATGCTCAAGCCGGTCATGGTTGCAGGCCTGCAGCAGGGCGGCCAGCTGATGATCACCAGCGAGGTGGAAAACTATCCGGGCTATGCCGAGGCCGTCGAAGGCCCGTGGATGATGGAGCAGATGCGCCTTCAGGCCGAGCATGTGGGCGCTGACATCCGCCATGACGTGATCACCGAGGTCGATCTCGACGCGCGCCCGTTCCGCGCCGTCGGCGACAGCGGCACCGTCTATACCGGCGATGCGCTGATCATCGCGACCGGCGCCCAGGCCAAATGGCTCGGCATCGAGAGCGAGCAGACCTATATGGGCTATGGCGTTTCGGCCTGCGCGACCTGCGACGGCTTCTTTTTCCGCGGCAAGGATGTGGTGGTGGTCGGCGGCGGCAACACCGCGGTCGAGGAAGCGCTGTATCTGTCGAACCTCGCCAAGTCCGTGACGCTGGTGCACCGGCGCGACGAATTGCGCGCCGAAAAGATCATGCAGGACCGGCTGTTCAGGAAAGACAATATCGAAGTCGTCTGGGACAGCACACTCGAGGAGATCGTCGGCGCAAAGTTCAACCCGGCGCTGCCGGCGGCGGTCACCGGCGTAAGGCTCAAGAACGTGCACACCGGCGCGATTACCGAACATCGCGCCGAGGGCGTCTTCATCGCGATCGGCCACGCGCCGGCGGTGGAACTGTTCGAGGGCAAGCTCAAGCAGAAGCCGAACGGCTATCTTTGGACGGCGCCCGATTCGACGGCCACATCGATGCCGGGCGTTTATGCGGCGGGCGACGTCACCGACGACATCTATCGCCAGGCCGTGACAGCCGCAGGGCTCGGCTGCATGGCGGCTCTGGAGGCCGAAAAATACCTCGCCGCGCAGGAAGCGCAGATGGAAGCGGCCGAATAGGCCCTTGTGGTAGGATAGCCGGGCCGGTGCGCCGGCAAGTTCGCAAGAAGGTCCGGCAATGCCGCTCGACTGGGACAAATTGCGGGTCTTTCACGCCGCGGCGCAGGCCGGCTCTTTCACGCAGGCCGGCGAAAAGCTGCACATTTCGCAATCGGCTGTCAGCCGGCAGGTCTCCGCCCTTGAAAGCGATATCGGCGCACCGCTCTTCAACCGGCATGCGCGCGGCCTGGTGCTGACCGAGCAGGGCGAACTTCTGTTCCGCACCGCGCACGACGTCTATCTGCAGCTCGAAAACGTCAAAGCGCGGCTCGTCGACACGACCGACAAGCCGTCGGGCACCTTGCGCATAACAACCACCGTCGGACTGGGCTCGGGCTGGCTGACCTACCGGGTGCAGGAATTCCTCGAGCTTTATCCCGACATCAAGGTTCAGCTGGTCCTGTCGAACGAGGAACTGGATCTCAATCTGCGCCAGGCCGACTGCGCCATCCGCCTTCGCCAGCCGCAACAGCCGGACCTGATCCAGCGCCGGCTGTTCATCGTCCATTTCCACATCTATGCCTCGCCCGGCTATCTCGCCCGGTTCGGCACGCCGGCCACCGTTGACGATCTCGACGATCACCGGATCATCACCTTTGGCGAGCCGGCGCCGGACTATCTGCAGGAGCTCAATTCGCTGCTGACGCTGGGCCGCGAGGATGGCGAGCCGCGCCCGGCGGTGCTGGAGATCAACTCGATCATGTCGATCAAGCGGGCGGTTCAGCGCGGGGTCGGCATCGCCATGCTGCCCGATTATGCGGTCGAGCGTGACACGGGACTGGTGCGTGTGGTCGAAGGCGTCGCCCTGCCCTCGTTCGACACCTATTTCGCCTATGCCGAATCGATGCGCTCATCGGCCAAGCTGCAGGCGTTTCGCGATTTCCTGTTCGCCAAGGCGCGCGGCTGGGAGTTTTAGGCGCTCCACGATCGTACCGGTGGCGGGTGCACTGCACATAGACCGAGAGCCCAAATGGGCCGGCTGCCCGTTTTTGGGGCGCATTCCTCGCGCTATTGGTGAAAAAGGCGGCTTGAGGCGCCTGTTTGCTACCGATTGCCGCATCAGCCATGCAGTTTTGCATATGTGCAATGCACAAAATGCAATTGAATGCATCGGGGGCGGGGGCCATATTCCTCTCATCAGGAACGCGGTCACCTCCTCCCGACCGTTACCTGAATGTGTTTTGCAGGAGCACCTCCTCCCGCTTCTGCAACTCTCATTGAGCCGGACCGCTACCTCCTCCCAGCGGTCCGGCTTTTTTTGTGCGCTCGCTCGGCTTCCAATCTGCCGGGCTGCTGACGGAGCCAGCGGCAGCGGCGCTACCGCGTCAGCCGCTTATACGTCACCCGCTTCGGATTGACGCTTTCCGGGCCGAGGCGCCTGATCTTGTCCTGCTCATAATCCTCGAAATTGCCCTCGAACCATTCGACATGGCTGTCGCCTTCGAACGACAATATGTGCGTGGCGAGGCGGTCGAGGAACATGCGGTCGTGGCTGATGACGACGGCGCAGCCGGCAAAGTTTTCCAGCGCCTCTTCGAGCGCAGCGAGCGTTTCGGTATCGAGGTCGTTGGTCGGCTCGTCGAGCAACAGCACATTGCCGCCCTCTTTCAGCATCTTGGCCAGATGGACACGGTTGCGCTGGCCGCCCGACAGCGTGCCGACCTTCTGCTGCTGGTCGCCGCCCTTGAAGTTGAAGGCGCCGCAATAGGCGCGCGAATTCATCTCGTGCGGACCAAGCTTGATGATGTCGTTGCCGCCGGAGATCTCCTCCCAGACGGTCTTGTCGGGATCGAGCGCATCGCGGCTCTGGTCGACATAGGACAGGTTTACCGTGTCGCCGACGGTGATCCGGCCGCCATCGGGCTTTTCCTGCCCGGTGATCATGCGGAAGAGCGTCGACTTGCCGGCACCGTTCGGCCCGATCACGCCGACAATGCCGCCCGGCGGCAGCTTGAAGTCCAGATCGTCGATCAGCAGGCGGTCGTCATAGCCCTTGGTCAGACCCTCGGCCTCGATCACCTCATTGCCCAGCCGCTCGCCGGCCGGGATGATGATCTGCGCGTCTCCGGGACGGCGGTCATTGGCCGATTTGACCAGTTCGTCATAGGCCTTGATGCGGGCCTTGGACTTGGCCTGCCGGGCCTTGGGCGAGGCGGAAATCCACTCGGCCTCGCGGGCCAGCGCCTTCTGGCGCGAGGCCTCCTCGCGGCCCTCCTGCGCCATGCGCTTGGCCTTGGCCTCCAGATAGGCGGTGTAGTTGCCCTCATAGGGAATGCCGCGGCCGCGATCGAGTTCGAGGATCCAGCCGGTCACATTGTCGAGGAAGTAGCGGTCGTGGGTGATCATCAGGACCGAGCCGGGATATTCGCGCAAATGCTTTTCAAGCCAGGCGATGGTCTCGGCATCCAGATGGTTGGTCGGCTCGTCCAGCAGCAGCAGATCGGGCTGGCGCAGCAGCAATTGGCACAGCGCAACACGGCGCTTTTCGCCGCCGGACAGGTGGGTCACCTCGCTGTCGCCGGGCGGGCAGCGCAGCGCGTCCATCGCCATTTCGACCTGGCTGTCGAGATCCCAAAGGTTCTGGCTGTCGATGACGTCCTGGAGTTTGGCGCCTTCCTCGGCGGTCTCGTCGGAATAGTTCATCATCAGTTCGTTGTAGCGGTCGAGGATCGCCTTCTTGTCGGCGACGCCCTCCATGACGTTCTCCATCACGGTCTTGGTTTCGTCGAGCTGCGGCTCCTGCGGCAGGTAACCGCGCGTTGCGCCCTCGGCCAGCCAGGCTTCGCCGGTGAACTCGGTGTCGAGCCCCGCCATGATGCGCAGAACCGTGGATTTACCGGCGCCGTTCGGACCCAGAATGCCGATCTTGGCGTCCGGGTAGAAGGACAGGTGGATGTTCTCGAGAACCTTCTTGGAGCCATAGGCCTTGTTGAGGCCGGACATGTGATAGATGAACTGGCGTGCCACGCGCGCGCTCCCGTCTGATGATGGGTGGAATTTGCGGTTCCTTAGGCGAAACGGCCATCAAGGGCAATCGGCGCGCGGGCCGGTCTTATTGCCCCTGGTTTCGGACAATGCGGAACGCCTGCCGCCCGGTATGGGCCGCTTCCGGCAGATAGACGGTCATCGCGTCGTAGCGCGGATGTTCCGCCAGTTCAGCGGCCGAAACCGGCTCGAGCGACCAGCGCTCGGCAACGAAGGTGCCCGGCGCGGCGGCCTGCGCCAGCGCCTGCACGAAGCCCAGGTCGAAAACGANTTCGGCACCGTCGAAGACGCTGTCCAGGATGATGGCATCGCGGANGAAATCGACCGCCGCCACGACGGAACCGGAAAAGGACGGCGCGATTGCCTGAATGCGCCGGAATGCCGTATCGATGATCACCGCATCGGTGAACATGGCGCCGGTCAGGAAGGTCGGCACCAGATCGACGCCCTCGCCCGAGAAGGGAAGCTCCACGTCGGAGGCGGCGATGCTGGAGAAGTCCGAGCCGCGCACCACCGCCTTTTCGAACACCGCATGTTCGAGCTTTGCGGCTCCGAACCGGCAGCCGACAAGGCGCACCAGGGTGAAGTCGGCAAATGAAAGCCGCGCATGGCGCATCGACACGCCGGGCAGCACTTCGCGTCTCACTTCGGCAAAACTGAAATCGGCGCCGACGAAGCTGAGCAGTTCGGTGTCGAGGATCGAATTGTCGACCAGCATCGAGAGGAGATCGCCGCGCTCGGGGCTGAGCGGGGAATCGATCAGTTCGGTGGTCTCATTGTCCGCATCGAAGTCGGCCAGCATGTCCGGCGCGATCAGCGCGTCCTGGCGGCGGCTGAGCGCCTTCATGGTGAGCGAATTGTCGTCGAGCGGATTGGCCTGGCGCGGCCGCAGGTAAAGATAGGGCCGGGCGACGAGCGTCGCGGCGACGATGCGGCTGCGCACGGACGTGGACAGATCGGCCAGGCCGAAATCGTCAATGTCGTTGCCGGCCTCCAGATAGGCCTGCCGCTCGCCGCCGATCAGCGCGCCGATCTCGATCACTTCGGGGCCGACCTGGGCGCTGCGCTCGGCCTCTGCGAGCTGGGTTTGCGTGTCGGACAGGCGCGCCTGCGCGCGCAACAATTCGGTCTGGTCGTCGATACGGGTGTTCTGCTCGGCCAGAAGCGTCGACTGCGCGCGCAAGAGCCGGTTCTGCTCGAACAACAAGGCCGAGCCGGCAAGCGCCGCGATCGAGGCGATCAGCCCGGTGATCGAACCGATCAGCCAGCGCCGCGTCGACACCCAGGCATAGCGCGCCAGCGCGATCTCGGCGAAGGTGCGCGCCGCGTCGGTGGCCGCATCGACCTTGCCTTCGGCAGCGCTCTTGGCGACATCGCTCAGCGGGCCGGCAAAGCGGCTCAGTTCGATCTCGCTGCGCCGGAACAGCCAGCGCCAGATGCGGTCGCGCAGCGCGAACACGACCGACAGGATCAGCGCCAGCGCGAACAGCACCGACAAAATCACCGTGATGACGAGCTGGCCGTAGTCGGCGACCATGGAAGGCGCGAACATGGCGATGGGAATGCCGCAGACAAAGCCGAGCACGAAGACGACGAGGCCGAAAGGGAAGCTCCGCCTTGGAAGATAGCGATACTCCGGTTCGCCGTCCGGCCGGCCTCCCGGCAATTCCTCGCTGATGTCCGGCTCGGTCACCGCTTCTCCCCCTTCCCGCCGGCGCAAATTGGCCGAACGGCCGGGAGCTTGCAACCGTCTTGCCGGCGCCAGCCCGGCTGCGGTGCGGCATCACATTCGCGTGTTCATTGCGCGAAGGGCTCGACGTTCCGACCCGAAGTCCGACATTGTCGGCAACCGAAGGGAGTCCGTCATGCACCGCAAGCTCTTTGCCGCCATCTTCCTGTCCGCGTTCGTGCTGACGGCGCCGGCCCTTGCCGTCGGTGGCGGCGACGACGACGCTTCGAACGACGCGGTGCGCCAATGCAACAACGGCGAAGTCTGGGATCGCGGCAAGAACGAGTGCGTGCCCGCGGACCAGCAAAGCCTCGACGATGACGCGCTCTTCGAAAACGGCCGTGCGCTGGCCTATCTGGGCCGGTTCGAGGAAGCGGTCACGGTTCTGGGCATGATCAAGGACCAGAACCGGCCTGACGTGCTCAACTATCTGGGCTATGCGACACGCAATGCCGGTGACCTACAGGCCGGCATAGCTCACTATCGCCGCGCCATCGCGCTCGACCCGAACCACACGCTGGCCCGCTCCTATATGGGTCAGGCGCTGCTGCTTGATGGCGACCGCGCCGGCGCCATCGCCCAACTCGATGCCATCGAGACGCGCTGCGGGCGCGACTGCCGCGGCTACGCCGAACTGGCCGAGGCGATCGTGGCGGCGACCGAAGACCGGGCCTGGCGCTACTGAGGCGCATGGTTCCTTTCACTTGACGCAGCCGGCCGCGCCCGTCCATGTGCGCGCCATGACAACCGACTTCGCCGATCAGTTCGAGCTGGCTTCGCCAACAGGGTCCAGTCTGCACGTCTACCATCAGCCGGCGACGGACGATGTCCGCGCGGTCGTGCAGATCAACCACGGCCTTGCCGAACATGCCGCGCGCTACGCGCGTTTCGCACACGCGCTGTCAGCGAAAGGCATCGCTGTCTACGCCCACGACCATCGCGGCCATGGCGCGACGACGGCGCCAAACGCGCCGCCCGGCAGTTTTTCCACTCAAGGCGACGGAGTCGCCAAGGTGCTCGGCGATGTGGGCGCCGTGCACGCGCGCATTCGCGATCGTCATGGATCGATCCCGATCTTCATCTTCGGCCATTCGATGGGCGGACTGATCACGATGAACTACGCGTTGCGCCATCCGGAGGGGCTGTCCGGCGCAGCCGTCTGGAACGCCAATTTTTCGGGCGGTCTCGCCGGCCGTGCAGCGCAACTGATCCTCAAATGGGAGCGTCTGCGGCTGGGCAACGATGTGCCCTCGCGATTGCTGCCGAAGCTCGCCTTCGCGCAATGGGCCAGGGCGGTGCCGAACCGGCGAACCGATTTCGACTGGCTGAGCGACATCGATGCCGAAGTGGACGCCTATATCGCCGATCCCTTGTGCGGCTGGAACGCATCGGTCGGCATGTGGCAGGACGTGTTCTCGATGATCTTTGCCGGTGGCGAGGTTGGCGATGCATCGCCGTCGGCGCGCGCGCTTCCGTTTCATCTCGTCGGCGGCGACAGGGATCCCGCAACCGATCGCGGCAAGGCCGTGACCGCGCAGGCCGAACGCCTGCGCAAGGCCGGCTTCGCCGATGTCACCACGACGGTCCATCCCGACACGCCCCACGAGACACTGAACAGCAGCATCGCGGATGAAGCGATTTCCCAGCTCGTGATGTGGCTCGATGAGCGCATCGCCTGATCCGGACACGACCGGGGGGATGGCGGCGCGGATTCCCGCACTCGTCATCCTCTTGCTGTGCGCGACGCTCACCGTCATGGCCGGCGCGACGATCGCGCCCTCCCTGCCGGGCATCGCCGCCCATTTCGAAACGCAACCGGGCGGAGCGGCGCTGGTGCCTCTGATCCTGACCGTACCGGGGCTGGCGATCGCCATCGCCGCGCCGCTCGCCGGCCTTCTCGCCGACCGGACACACAAGCGCCGGGTGTTGCTGACCGGCATCGTTGTCTACGTGATCGCCGGTTCGTCGGGTCTCTATCTCGACACGATCGGCCTGATCACATTCGGCCGCCTGTTCCTGGGCGTCGCCGTCGGCGCGATCATGACCTCGGCGATGGCCTTGATTGCCGACCTGTTCGACGATGCCGAACGCGGGCGCATTCTGGGCTATCAGGCCGCGGCGATGAGCTTTGGCGGCATGAGTTTCATCATGGCCGGCGGATTTCTGGCCGATCTGCACTGGCGGGGGCCGTTCGCCGTCTATCTTGCGCCGCTGCTCCTGATTCCGTTCATCCTCGCACGGGTGCCTTGTGGGCCGCCAGCGGACAAGATGCCCGAGACGCGGGCGCCAAAAGGGCGTTTCCCCTGGGCGTTCACGGCGATGATCTGCGTTGCCGCCTTCGCCAATTTCTTCACATATTTCACCATACCGCTGAAACTGCCATTCATGCTGCGCGACATGGGCCTCGACAGCGCCGCACTCGCCGGCAGCGCGATCGCGCTCCTGACCTTTTCAAGCGGCATCGTAGCGCTTGTCTTCGGACGTATCCGGGCGATGGCACCGCCACCGCTTCTGGCCTCGCTTGCATTTCTGTTGGCGTCGGCAGGTTTCGCCACGCTGTCGCTGCAGCCGCCCTTGCCGGTGGTGTTCGGGCTGATGGTGCTGGTCGGCTGCGCGTCGGGCATCGTGCTGCCGAACGCGACCACTTGGCTTTATTCCCGCGTGCCGCCGGCCATGCGCGGTCAGGCAGCAGGCCTGATGACGATGTCGGTATTCATGGCGCAGTTTCTGGCCGCGCCGTTCGTGCTGCTGATCGATCCGCTGGGCGGCATTGGCGGCGTCTATATGAGCGCGGCCTTCATCGCGCTGCTGACCGCGCTGTTCTACATCATCGTGGACCGGCGACTGCGGGCAGGGTGACGCACCCCGAAAGCTCTGGTAGGGCAGACCCACTTCCATCGGAAAGGGGTGCGCCATGGAACTGCTGCAAGGGCTTTTCACGATCGAGAACCTGACGACCCTCCTTGTGCTGACGGCGCTGGAGACGGTTCTGGGTTTCGACAATCTTCTCTACATCTCGCTGGAGGCGAAAAAGGCGGGAGAGGAGCATGAGGAGCGCATTCGCAGGCTGGGCATCATCCTTGCCATCGTGCTGCGCATCGTCCTGCTGTTCGTGGTCCTGCAACTGATCCAGGCGTTCCAGGAACCGTTCGCGACCATCTCCATCCCGCCCTTCATCGAGGGTGAGATTTCCGGCCATGCGCTGATCGTCCTGGCCGGTGGCGTGTTCCTCATCTACACGGCGATGCGCGAGATCTTCCATCTTCTGGCGATCGACGATATCGGGCACGCGGCCGAACGGGCGGCAAACGCCTCGCCGATGCGCGCGCTGTTCTGGATCACCGCGATGAACGTCGTCTTCTCCTTCGACACGGTTCTGTCCGCCGTCGCGCTGACCGACAATTTCGTCGTCATGACAACTGCCATCATCGTGTCAGGCGCGCTGATGGTGCTGATGGCCGAAACGGTCGCCGACTTCCTCAACCGCAACCGGATGTATGAGGTGGTCGGCCTGTTCGTCCTGCTGCTCGTCGGCATCCTGTTGACGACCGAGGGCGGCCATCTGGCGCATCTGTCCTTCTTCGGCTTCACCGTCGAGGCGATGAGCAAGACGACCTTCTACTTCGTTCTCGTCACCATGGTGCTTGTCGAAATCGTGCAGGGCCGCTACCAGCGCAAGCTGTTGGCGGAAAAGCGCCTTCAGTCGCGCAAGCTCCGTCAGAGGGTCTGAAATCAACGGCAGGACATGACAAAATCAATTGCCGCCGAACGGCCGCTCGCGGGCATCCGCGTGATCGAACTGGCCCGCGTGCTGGCCGGCCCGTGGGCAGGCCAGATGCTGGCCGATCTGGGTGCCGACGTCATCAAGATCGAACATCCCGATGGCGGCGACGAGACGCGCGGATGGGGACCGCCCTTCATCACCGGCGCGGACGGCAAGCCTCTGTCGGCGGCCTATTATCACGCCACCAACCGCGGCAAGCGCTCGGTCGCCGTCGACTTCAAGACCGATGACGGGCAAGCCGTCATTCGCCGCCTTGCGGCGACGGCCGATGTCGTGATCGAGAATTTCAAGGTTGGCGGTCTGGCCAAGTATGGGCTCGATCATGCCAGCCTTGCGGCGATCAACCCAAAACTTGTGACCTGCTCGATCACCGGTTTCGGACAGACCGGCCCCTACAAGGACCGACCCGGCTACGATTTCATCATCCAGGGAATGGCCGGCTTCATGTCGGTCACCGGAGAGCCGGCCGGCCAGCCGATGAAGGCGGGCGTTGCCATCGCCGACGTGTTCACCGGCATCTATGCGGTTGCGGCGATCGAGGCGGCGCTGATCCGGGCGCTGAAGACCGGCAGGGGCTGCCATATCGACATGGCGCTGATGGATGTGATGCTGGCCGCCATGGCCAACCAGAACATGAACTTCCTGGCCACCGGAAAAGCGCCGCGCCGGCTCGGCAATGCGCATCCCAACATCGCTCCCTACCAGGTGATCGAAACCGCCGACGGGCACATCATCATCGCGGTGGGCAATGACGGCCAGTTCGCCCGCATCTGCGCTCTGCTGGAGCTTGAGGCGTTGCCGGCCGATCCGCGCTTTGCGACCAATGCGGCCCGGGTGGAGAACCGCGCGGCGCTGACAGGGCTGCTTTCGGAGAAGACCCGCCGATGGCAGCGTGACGATCTGGTTGCCGCCTGCGAGACGGCAAACGTGCCGACCGGACCGATCAATTCGATTGCCGACGCATTCGCCGACCCGCAGATCGTTGCGCGGGCGATGCGCGTCGATTTGTCCGATGCCGCGGGCAACGCCATCCCGTCGGTGCGCATGCCTGTGATGCTTGATGGTATAGCGGCCTGCGCCGACCGCCCATCGCCGGGGCTGGGCGAGCATACCGAGGAGGTTCTGGCGGAGTTGGAGGCCGGCTGACGCCTTGCGCCCCTACGCCACCGCGCGTGCCAGCGCGCACTGGCTCCACAGGTCGCACAGGGCGCTCGACAGGTGCGCGATGTCGGCGTCGGTGTGGAACGGCGTCGGCGTGATCCGCAGCCGCTCGGTGCCCACCGGCACCGTCGGATAGTTGATCGGCTGCACATAGATGCCGTAATCGTCCAGAAGGATGTCCGAGATCCATTT
>NZ_QFWV02000005.1:92459-213772 GCF_003149475.2 Oceaniradius stylonematis | reverse complement strand
TTCATTCGTCCATCTCCTTTGATCGACGGACTCTACCAAAATCTGGAGGAGGTTCAGGGGCTCAGGTCAATTTTCCCGTGCATTGAGCAGATGAGCGGCAAGCTGCTTGCCGCCCGCGCGCTGGTTAGCCTTCAGGATCATTGATTGCTCTGTTCAATCAATCCAAGCGCCGCGATAAGGTGATGGCGCATGTTGGCGACATGGGCGCAGGCCGCGTCGATTTTTGCATAGGTGACGTCATCGAGAAGGATCGCACCGCACCGGGCTTCATAAGCCAGCGTGCGCAGACTGGTCGCCATCTCCGACTGGCCGAGCAAACCCAGAACGCGGGCCAGCGCTTGCTGATCTTTCACCGGAGATGGGTTGCGCACCTTGCGCAATGTGGCCGTTTTGCCGAACAGGCGTTCGCGCATATAGGCGCTGAGTGTCATGCCTGCCGCCGCATGTTGAAGTCTGTTCAGTTCCTCCTCGCTCAGGCGGAGCGTGATGCGGGGTGCGGATTTTTTGCGACCGTTACCAACGACACTCCGGAATTCCGACTTCGCGGCGGCCGCTGTCGCATTTGCTTCCGAGCCACTCATAGCGACGGCCCTTTGCGGATCGGCGCATGGGGTTGTTTCAAGTCGTCTGGAAGCCTGTTTTCTTCGGCGCTGAGAACGTGATTCCAGCGTTCCAATTCCTCGAAAAGCGCGTTCGAAGCTTCTCCCTCCATGCGCGCCATTTCACATTTTCCCGTAGAATTTCGAAAAAATTCAAACGGAACAGAGACTTGCGGGGTTCGAAACCCCTCATTTCGCTGGTACGCCAATCGGTCCGAAAACGCCAGTTTGAGCACGGTTCTCTTGTCCGCCAGACGTTCAGAAGTCCAGAGATTCCAAGGGTTTGACAGGAAACCCATGGCGAGTTCGAACATTTCCTCAAAGGTGCGTTTCGGCCCTGTGCCTTTTTTCAGTTTTTCGCTCAAAACGAGCTTTTCCTTTTCCAGCTTCGCCAGCCGTTGCTCATAGGCTTTGACGGCGGTCGCGCTCTCGGAATCGACGATGCGATCGACAAGCTGTTCAATCTGGCGGTCGGCTTTGACGATGTCGCGGCCAATTGCTTTCTGGCGTTCTTCTGCCTGCCCCAGGCGAATGTTCCATGCCTGCTTGAACATGGCCCTGGCCATCTTGAAGACCGACTCGGTGGGGCCGAGTTTGCGCAGCAGTTTTTCGAAGTCCGTTTCGAGCCGGTCGCGCGGAATGGATTTGCGATGGCTTTCGCATTCCCGATTGTAGCAGAGATAATAGGGGTGACGTTTGCCGGTCTTGCTCTTCGACCAGCAGGCCGTGAGAGGTTTGTGGCAGTCACCACATAATACGAAACCGCGAAGCGGAAAGTCGGCATTGATGTCCTTGCGCGCGGGCACGCGTGCGCCGCCCGTCAGACGGTCTTGTATCTTTTGATGCGTTTCGAGACTGATCAGTCCGACGTGCCGCGCTTCGCGGAGCGGAATGTCCCAGTTGGGTACTTCAAGATATCCGGCGTAGACCGAGCGGACGAGGATGTGCTTGACCCGCTGATTACGAATTTGCCCGTTCGGCAGGTCCTTCGGAAACTCCGGCTGGCTTTCGAGGAAACGTTTCACCTCGGCCTGTGTGTCGAACCTGCCCGACGCATAGCCTTCCAATGCTTCCTGAATGATGGAGGCGTTCGGTTCGTCGCGCACCAGCAGTTTGCCGTGTCCGGATTGCTTTTCGTATCGGTATCCGATTGGCGGTTGGAACACCCAATAGCCGTTAAAGCATCTTGCCTTCATACGGTTGAGGGTTTGTTCGGCGTTCTTGCGCGCCTGATATTGCGCAGCCGAAGCCTGTATATATTCGTTGAACTCGCTGTCGGCATCGTCCTTGAACTCCATTGACGGGCATTCGAGAATTCCGCCTGCCTGGCGTATCTCCTCGCGCAGTTCGAAGTGGACGGGCACCTTGCGCGCAAAGCGCGACAGTTCATCGATAATGACCACGTGCGGATCGTTGCGGTTGTTGCGCAGGAAGGTCAGCAGCGCGTTGACGCCGGGGCGGTCGATCCTCTGTCCGGTCAGATCGTCGGTGAAGACCTGCTCGATCGAATAGGCGCGGCTTTCCGCCTACTGGCGGCACCGCGTTTCCTGCGATCCGAGACCGTCGCCACGGCGCACCTGCGCCTTGGACGATACGCGGCAATAAATCACCGCCTTGGTGACACCGTGTCGGGGGCCGTATTCATAGTTCATGGCTGGACTGCCTTTCCGGACTTCTCCTTTTTGTCTCTTGAATGATCGAATTTTTGCGACAACGCCGAACCGGAGTTCGTCGGCAATGCGCCAACATCATCTCCATGTTCAGCTTCATCGAGAACAGTCTGAACGGAGTCGATTCCAAAGCCAAGATCGACAAAGGCGAGGATGATGTTCCAGAGCGTCTCGATGAATTCCTGCTTCTGCTCCGCGCTCAGTTCAGCGTCGTCCAGATACTCCTGGTACAGCGCGACATCGAGCGTGAGCGTCGGGCGAGCGGGCCAACGCGGCTCGTCAGGGATCGCTTTGTCTTCTTTGGCTTTGTGGTCTGTCATCATCCGTTCCCGCCCTGTTATCGGCTTGGCGCGCGCTGGCGCGTTCTCGTGCGGTTTTGCCGCCGCGCTTGCGGCGTCTGTTCGCGTTGGGATTTCTCCGCTTCGACCTGCGGACGGTAGAACTGTTCATCCAGTTCCTTGCCCCACTCATGGAGCTGCGACCCTTCGGCTGCATTGAACTCTTCCGACATGATCCGCCTTGCGGCCACATCGGTTACGCCCAATTCGCCTGCCAGCGTCTGCGCCTGGCTCGCGCAGGCACGATGGAATGTCAGCTTGTTTCCCTGTGACCTGCTCCCCTGAAACCTCCCCACTCTGAGGTTAGTCTGTTCCTCGACGGAGGAGACGGACGATGAAGCGCAGCAGGTTCAGCGAAGAGCAGATCATTGGCATTCTGAAGGAGCACCAGGCCGGGCTGAGCGCGGCGGAGCTCTGCCGCAAGCACGGCGTGAGCGAGCCGACGTTCTACAAGTGGCGCTCGAAGTATGGCGGCATGGAAGTATCGGACGCGAAGCGGCTGAAGGCCCTCGAAGAGGAGAACGCCAAGCTGAAGAAGCTCCTGGCGGAGTCGATGCTGGACGTATCGACGCTGCGCGAGATGCTTGGAAAAAACTTCTGAGGCCCGGTTCGAGGAGATCTGCCGTGAATTGGGCCATCACCGAGAAGGGCTATTCCCAGAGGCGCGCCTGTGCGCTCGTCGGGATCGATCCACGTGTCTACCGGTATCGCTCGACGCGGGGCGACGACGGGGCACTGCGACGACGCCTGCGCGAGCTGTCGTCGGAACGGCGGCGGTTCGGATACCGCCGCCTCCACATCCTGCTCCGCCGCGAAGGCTGGGAGGTGAATTGGAAGAAGCTGTATCGCATCTACCGCGAAGAGCGGCTCACGGTGCGCAGGCGCGGCGGCCGGAAGCGTGCGCTCGGGACGCGGGCACCGATGGCGATCCCGCAGGGCCCGAACCAGCGCTGGAGCCTCGACTTCATGTCCGACGCGTTGTCCTGCGGGCGGCGGTTCCGGGTGCTGTGCGTGATCGACGACTTCAGCCGGGAGTGCCTGGCCACGGTCGTCGATACCTCGATCTCTGGCGTCAGGGTGGCTCGCGAACTGGACCGGATTGCCGAGATCCGTGGATACCCCTGCATGGTGGTCAGCGACAACGGAACCGAACTGACGTCGAACGCCATCCTGAAGTGGCAGGAGGAGCGCCGTGTGGAGTGGCACTACATCGCCCCGGGCAAGCCCATGCAGAACGGCTTCGTGGAGAGCTTCAACGGGCGGCTCTGGGACGAGTGCCTGAATGAGCACCTCTTCGTCGGTCTGCGCCATGCCCGCCAATTGATTGCGGCATGGCGCGACGACTACAACCATCACCGCCCCCACACGAGCCTCGACGGGCTCACGCCGCGGGAATACTTCAACCGGTCAGAGAAGGACCAAAACCGGAACAGACTTAACTTCTAAGCGAGGACAATCCGGGGAGCAGGTCAAACGCCATCTTGGAATGGCAACAAGCTCGAGATGTCGAGCGGCACTGTGTAGCGCCGGGCAAACCCACTCTCAGCGATTGCCAGTAATCGACTTAACAGATGGCATTGGATTGTCGACGCGCCGAAAGCGCTGAAGCCCCTGCCATCCGTCAGGCTGATCTCACGTCAGGCCACGGTTCTTCCATTGCCTTTTTCAGGAGCGTCGTAAAATCATCGACCGCGGTCTCGACAATCAGGCGTCCATCGGCCGGATCTGCCTCACTGGGCGTACCGACCACGCCGTTTGTGGTCGTACGCGGCATCGGATACTGAAAAACGTACCCCGGTGTAACGTCCGCAACATCGGCGATCTCCTGGGGGCGGACCATGTCCGGTGCGGCATGAAGAAGAACCGATGTCTCTGCCCTGTTGGCGTGAAAATCCTCGGCATCACGCCGATAAAGCTGTCCCAGCCTCTCGGAAATGTCCCACAGATCGAGATAGCGGAACCTGGCGTCGGGCAGGCGGTAACGCAGCGATAGAATTGCGCTGCCGATCGGGGGACCATTGGTTGCATGCCCCGAAAGCACCATGAACCGCCGAATTCCAGACAAATGCGCCCACAGAACGATGTCGCTCACAAGCGCCGTGAGCGTTGCGGGTTCCAGCGACAGTGTTCCGGCCCATTTCTCGGTATGACCGTGCGAACAACCGTAAGGTATTGCCGGCAAGACCAAGGCTCCGGCCCGTTCCGCCGCCCGGGCGGCAACCAACTCGGCCGAGAACGTATCGGTGCCTGTCGCCAGATGGTGGCCATGCTGTTCGGTCGCGCCGACGGGCAGCACAGCCAGATCGCGGCCGCCCGCTATCCGCCCGGCAATTTCGGCACTCGTCAATTTGTCCCATCGGGCCATGTGGCGCCTCTCTCTGTGTTGCTCCGTTCGACGGGAGCCGGAAGCAAATGATCAAGCGGTTTCAAACAACCGGTCGAGTTCAAATCTTGTGATGTTCGTCTTCTGCCACTCGCACCAATGCAGCCATTCAACATCGCGCGATTCCGCGAAATGCGTTACGAACTCATCGCCAAAATACTCGCGGCAGAAGCTGGACGCCCTGAACGCGACCGTCGCCTCGCACAGTGAATCTGGCAGACGTTCAAACGCACCCCGCTCGGTGGCATTGCCCAGCGCGGCGGGCGCGAGATCAAGTCGATTGACGATGCCATAATGCCCGCCCGCAAGCATGGCGGCGAGCGACAGGTAGGGATTTGCGTCTGCGCCGGGGACACGATGCTCGACCCGAACCGCTTCCGCAGACGGGTAGGTGATCACGCGAAGCGCGGCACTTCTGTTGTCATAGCCCCAAGAGGCGTTTTCCGGTGACCAGGCCTTGTGATCAAGTCGGCGATAGGAGTTCACGAATGGCCGAAACATGACGTTGCAATCGGACATCGTGCAGAGCATTCCGGCAAGATAGTGCCGTGCCTGCGGCGAAATATCCCCACTTGACGGCTCGCCAAAGATGTTGTCCGCGCCTCGCCAGAGGCTCTGATGCACATGCCCCCCACAGCCCGACTCATCCCCATGCCATTTCGCCATGAACGTGGACACCAGTCCGCGCTCGGCACAAAGTTCGCGAAAATAGGTCTTGGCCCGCACGGCATTGTCCGCGGCCCGGAGTGGGGTTTCCGGGGAAAGCGCAAACTCGACCGCCCCACGGCCTAGTTCAGTGTGAAAAACCTCCACACCAATCCCAATCGACCGCATCCGTCGAATGAACTCCACGCCGAGTTCTCGGGCTTCGTCCGCCTGGTTCAGGCGATAGGCATTGTGCATTCTTCCAAGAGCGGCCATGTCATGATACCGGCCATGCGCAATCAGTTCTCGATCGGCGTGCAGGACGAAGCACTCGAACTCGACCCCGAAACGCGGCTCCAGCCCGGTTTCATCGAACAGCCCCGCCACCCGTCGCAGCACATTGCGTGACGCCAGCGGAAACGGTTCGCCATCGCGGCGATTGACATCGTAAATGACGGCTGCCTGGTTGTTCCGCCATGGCAGCTTCGTAGCCGTCGTCATGTCCGGATGGCCCAGAACATCCGGAAAGCCATTGTCATAGGAACTGTGGACCGACGTCCAGACGCCATCGTCCGGAGTGAGTTGGTAGACAACCGTGCAAACCGCGCTCTTCGAGGTCGGCTTTACCTTTTCGACAGCGAGAAACTTTCCCCTGAGCGCGCCGTTCACATCAGGCAGTTCCATCTGAACCAGATCGACGCCGGCCTCGACAATTGCCGTCGTCGCATCGGGCGTCGCTTTGGTGCTCATTGCTAGATCTCCGTTTCGATTGAACGCGGCGGGCAAACGTCAACCGGTGGACCGGCGATGATCATTGGCCCGCGCACGGCCTCCCCGCGCGTCGGGCTTTGAAGCGCCGATCCGATGGTAGACTTCTTCCGGTACCAGGGAGGGATCCTTGTAGACGTACCAGGTGCATTTCGTTCCCGTTCGTGCCTCGGGCCAAGTTGGAGGATCAATGACGCGTGTCGGGTATCCGAACCGCCGTGTGGGCATGCGTTCGTTCAAGGCACAACAGTGGACACAGTAAAGGCAGATGCCCGTCTTGTTCCATGACCAGTCATGGGGTTTGGAGGTCACTCCGAAGCCGAAGGGCGGTTCAACCCTTGGACCCGTGCCGGTATCCGGATCATCGCGGAGCGTCCGCCCGCCCGAACCGCACGGGTTGAACCGAATGGCCCACCGATCCGCTTCTTCGACGACCTCCAGATCCCCCTTCCGGCCCGGCCCGGAAAGATGCCCGCGAAGTCCTTCAAGCGCGATTTGCATCAACAGATCGAAGGAACGCGCCCACGGGCTCACATCGGTGTCGTAACGGTCATATTGAGCGTACATCGGCGCCATGAGATAATCCCACAACGCTCCGATTTCGGCCTCGCCCATTCGCCGCGCGGCCGCGTCGACCCAGCCATATACGCCATCACACAACCGATCGTGGGTGTCGCGCCAACAGTTCCGGGCCCGCTCGAGGTTGGCGATCGCCGCCTCGCCCCGACCGGCACGGCAGTCCTCGATCGTCGATGTAATCAGTCGGTTGTACTGATCCCAGCCGGCAGCGCCATCAAAGGGTTGGCCATTTTCACATGCCAGCAACCGCCCGATCCGTTTTTCGTCCTCGGCCAGATCGTCAGCGGAAACACCGTCGTGGAGCATATAGTTCGGGATTTCGCCCGTCCACTGCGTGAACAGCTCGAATGCCTCCAGCGCTTCGCGAATGGTATATTGGGCCAGTTCGGCCGCATCGCCGAAACGACCGTCAGCTATCGCGCGTTCGGCCAGCGTATAGGTCGATGTCGCATGATCGGCGTAACTCCCGGCCCTGATCTCATATCCAGTGCCTTCATGCCATACGAGAGGTCCGGTACCAGCCTTCATGGGTTCGGCGCTTCACTTGAACCGGCATCGGACTGTTTGCCCTGTTGCCGGGACCCCCACCATTCCTCGATTTCCTGGGGGCCGACTATTCCCTCTGATCGGAAAGCCATTCCAAACACAATGACAGCACCGAGATAGAAGCCCGTGAGGCCGAACATCTGGGGCAGCTCAAAACCGGCGATATCAGGGCCGTTCTCCACAAAACGTGTCACCTCAAGGCCGAGCGCGACCACAATCGCGCCAACCACCGCGCCGGTCACGCTATGCATACCGCCAATGATCAACATGGCGAGCGTCAGAAACGTCAGTTCGAAGTAAAAGCTCTTCGGACTGATCGTTCCGACGAAAAGGGCGAAAAGGACCCCGGCGACCGAAAGAAAGAGCGCGCTCAGCATCCATGCGGCAAAGCGCAGCCGCTGCATGCGAACGCCCACGGCCGCTGCCGCGGCCGCGTCCTCGCTGGACGCGCGCAATTGGACACCCCAGCGCGAGTCCCTGAACATCCGTGCGATGAGCACACCGACCACGGCGATTGCCGTTGCGGTCGACAACGACGCTTTGATCGGTATGCCGTAAAAGGCGCGCGGTCCGCGCGTCAGATCCACCCAGTTGAGCAACACAACGTGGACGACCACCAGAAATGCCAAGGTTGCGATGGTTGCCGGGACTCCGGTCTGACGCACCATGACCAGGCCCACGAAAAACGCCACGATCAGCGTTATCGCGATGGCGCCGGGAACCGCAAAAAACAACGGGAGTTCGATGCCCGACAACCCGAATGGCGCGGTCGCCAACGCGGTTTTCTTGATGGCTATCGGCGTTGCCAGAACGGCGACCGCATAAGCCGCAATTCCCATAAAGCCGATATGGCCGAAGTGGGTGATATCGCAGTTGCCCATGAAGACCTGCAGGCCCAGGACGATGATTAGATTGACCATAAAGATGAACACAATCCGCTGATGGTATGGTTCAGCGAAAAGCAACGCGGAGAAGCCGATCAAGGCTATCAATAGACCAAGGGCAGCCGACCCGAGAAGAACAGAGCTCTTTACGGTCACGTTTTTTCTCCGAAATCTGGCCGCTCTCCAAGTATTCCCTGCGGGCGGAACAAAAGGAGCACCGCAATTGCGCTGAAAATGAAGGCATCGCGGAACCCTGCGACTGAAGACGGAAGGGTGGCTTGAAGCGTCACTTCCGCAATTCCGAGCGCAAATCCGCCGATGACCGCGCCGGGCAAGCTCCCGAAACCGCCCACGACAGCCGCTACGAACGCCTTTAGCACCGGCGTGAACCCCATAAACGGATCGACCGCACCGCGCCGGGCCATGATGAAGACCGCCGCCAATCCGGCAAGCAGTCCCGATATCGCGAATGCGGTCCTGACGACCCGATCTGCCCTTATTCCCATCAGACGGACCGTGCTGAAATCCTTAGCCGCCGCACGCATGGCGATTCCGATCGTTGTGTTGCGCATGAAGACGACCAGAAGCGTGATGGCGCCAATTGTGACACCGGCCTCGAGCAACTGAACGACCGGCATACGAAGCGAGCCGATGTTGACGTCAAGCATGAGCCACTCCGCCGTCGGCACCGCTTTCGGGCGCGTGCCGACAAATATCAACGCCGAGTTCTGGAGAATGATGCTGATCCCGAACGCCATCAGCATGCCTGTGGTCGGCGGCGCGGCGCGCACTGGCCGAAAGGCAACACGTTCCAGAAGGACAGCAAAAAAAATGGCCGCCAAGACGCCGACGGGCAGGATCAGGAGCGGGTCCTTCACGCCAAAAATCAGGACGGCCAAAAACATTGCATAGCCGCCGACCGTGATCAGCTCGCCATGAGCGAAATTCACCAGTCCCATGACACTGAAAACGATGGCGAGGCCGAGCGCCAGAAGTGCATATTCGCCACCGAGGCTAAGCGCGTTAAGCGCCTGCTGAAGAAAATAGTCCATGGCGGCTAGTGTCCTTCCAGTCCGAGATACAATTCCATGACACCGCCGGAATTGCTCAGTTCGTTCGCGGTGCCGGAGAAGACAATCGACCCGGTTGAAAGAACGTAGGCGCGATCCGCGATTTCGAGGACCTCGCTGGCGTTCTGCTCGACAATAAGCAACGTCAGCCCCCATTGCCGCAGCGTTACGAGAAACTCGAAAATCTGGTCCACGATTCGAGGGGCGAGACCAAGCGACGGCTCGTCAAGCATCAAGAGCTTGGGTCGTGACATCAGAGAGCGTGAGATCGCCAACATCTGTTGCTCGCCTCCCGAAAGGTAGCGAGCGGCGGAATTGAAACGCTTCCGAAGTATCGGGAACAGGTCGAGAAACTTCTCGGTGTCCTCGGCGATGCCGTCTTTGTCCGACCGAATTGCCGCGCCAAGGCGAAGGTTTTCGCCGACAGTTAGGTCGCCAAATATGCGGCGACCCTCGGGAGTAACCGACATGCCGCGTCGGATGAGGTCCTCAGTAGATGCCCTGCTCACTTCTTCATTGTCGAAAACGACCGTTCCGCGGTTCTTCGGCACCAACCCGACAAGCGATGACAACAAGCTGGATTTTCCCGCACCGTTCGGACCGAGAAGGGCGACGACATCGCCCCTCCCGACGTCGATACTGACATCCCGGACGGCCTTGATCGGACCGTAGTTAACCGAAATGTGCGAGGCTTCGAGCATCAAGGGGCGGCAATCCAGCTCGGCACGATGCTGTCGACCGGCACAAAGGCGCCGTCTTCGACCTGGATGATTACCATGCTCTTGAGGGGTACTCCGCCCTGGTCCTTGAAGGTGATGGAGTCGGCAACGATGCCCGTCATGCCCTCAATCTCCTTGATCGCCTCCTTGATCTCGGCGCCTTCGAATGACCCGGCGGCTTCCGCCGCGGTCTTGACAACCTCGACCGCTTCCCCGCCCAGGCCGAAGAAGATGTTCTGAACATCGTATCCCCGTTCCTTGCAGTCCTCGTAGAACTCCGCCAGCCTTGTGCCCTCGGAGGGGAATCCGTGGGTCGTGAAGCTGGCCAGCGACGCGCCGCTTCCGGCCACCTCAATAAAGGACGGGTCGTCGAAGCCATCGGTTCCATACACCGCCAACTCCGCTCCGGCCGATTTGAGCGTGCGCACCAAGACGCCGGCGTCGGGGACCAGAATGGCCGCAAAGATCATGTCGGGCTCACCCGACAAGTTCCGGATTTCGGTAACTTGCGGCGTATAGTCGGCAAGGCCGTGGTGGTAGTTCACCCGCCCCACGATCTCGCCGCCAAGACGCTCGAAAGCCTGTGCGAAGTATTCCGGAGTGACGGACGAATAGGCTCCCACATCGTGAGCAATCATCAGCACAGCATTGCGATGCCCCGAAGCGTAGGCATGCTCGGCCGCAGCGGCTGCCGCGGCGTTGTCACCGTAGGGCACCAGAAAACCGTTGTCGGGAGAGGCAACGGGAAAGGCCGGCTGGGTCGCGCCCACCGCCAATACCGGAACCCCCTGCGCCATGGCCATCTGCCCCATGGGAATGAGGCCGTCGTCGGTTGGCGGCCCCAAAAGCACGTCGGCTCCAAGGTCGAGCAGTTCCCGCGTCACATTTGAGGCAGCAACGGGGTCGCTTTTTGTGTCTCGGATGATCAGCTCGACGGCCTCGCCATTGATGCCACCAGCATCGTTTATCTGGTCAACGCGACAACTGACGCCATCGGGACTGTCATAGGGTGCAAGACCGCCGGTGACCGCTGCGGCATACCCGATGGTGAGCCCTTCCGCACTCGACGCCGTTGGCGCGACCAATGCCGAGCCCGCCAAGAGCGCAACTAGAAATCCACACGTTTTACAAGGCAGTTTTCCATTAGACATTTCGGTCTCCTCCGCTGAAATTAGTGGTCCTGGGTCGGCTGGTTTTTTGGGTGGCCGATATAGACCTCGATGACCTGAGGATCGTTGCGCACCTCTTCCGGCGTTCCCGACGCAATTATCTGTCCCGCATCCAGAACATAGATGCGGTTGCACAGCGTCATGATGAACCGGAGATCGTGGTCGATTACGAGCACGCCGCAGCCAAACGCTTTGCTCGACTGCCGCACCGCATCGATCAGTGCCGATGTCTCGCCGGCATTCATCCCCGCCGCGGGCTCGTCGAGAAGCAGGAAATCCGGCGCCAGCGCCAATGCACGCACAATTTCGAGCCGGCGCTGGCTTCCGTAGGGAAGCGACCCTGCGCGCCAATCGGCGAAAGCCGAAAGATCAAACTGGGCCAACAAGTCGTCAAGATCGATTGCGGCAGCTTCGCCCGGCTTGTCTCGCAGGGCCGACGTGTGGGCGACCTCGACATTCTGCCGAACCGTCAGACGCTTGAAGAGCCTGATGTTCTGGAAGGTCCGTCCCAAGCCCGACATCGCCCCGAACTGGGGCGTCGTGTTGCTGACGCGCAACCCGTTGATCACCACTTCACCCGAGTTGACAGGCATGAGTGCGGTGATCGCGTTGATGAGTGTGGACTTTCCGGCACCGTTCGGGCCGATCAACCCGACAATCTCGCCCTCATCGCACCTCAAAGACACGTCACGCAGCACCTCAAGGCCGGAAAAACTCTTGCAAACTCGCGAAACGATGAGCTTCTTCCCGCCAGATCGCGGACCAAGGCTTTCGCCATTTGAGGGCTCTGCGATTCGCACTGTTGCCAAACCTGCCTTGGGTCCAGAAGCCAAAGAATGCCGATGGCCTTGCTTTTGGTTCAGTTTTTAGACCTTTATGATATATGTCAACCGTGTTTTTGGATCAGCCCCGATTCCTAGAGCTTCGCAAGCAGCCCGCCATCGACTGGCAGGTCGATGCCCGTGATGAAGTTTGCCTCGTCCGACGAAAGAAAAAGCGCAGCGTTCGCAATGTCTTGCGGTGTTGCGATGCGTCCAAGAGGCGTTCGGCCCTCCATCATTCGGACCCGTCTTTCGTCAGCGTAGATATCGCCGGTCATGGGAGTCTGAACGGCCCCGGGGCACACGGTGTTCGACCGGATTCCATCCGCCGCAAACTGCATGGCAAGCGAACGGGACAGCGACACCAGCGCCGCTTTGGAAACCTGGTAAGCGTCCGATGGACCCCCTTCCAGAATGTTTTCCATGTTGCGGATGCCGACGACGCTCGCAACATGCACCATGGATCCGCCGCCGGACACTTTGAGAAGAGGAATGGCGGCACGGATGACGCGAATGACACCGCGCAGATTCACGTCCAGGGTGCGATTGAGCACATCGTCGTTGGAGACGCTAATGGATCCGTCCCGCTCGAACAGGCAAATTCCAGCGCAGTTGACGACGATGTCGAGCCTTCCATGCTGACGGCCGACCTGTTCGACCACATCGCGAACGTCGCGATCGTCCGTGATATCGCACTGCCGGAAGTTCAGCGCTCCTTCGAATTCGCCCGGCTTGGGTCGCTTGATGTCCACGGCCTCAACGCACGCCCCCTCAAGCGCAAGGGCGCTTGCGACCGCGAGACCTATTCCACCTGCCGAGCCGGTGACGAACGCCACCTTTCCGTCAAAACGAGCCATGGTTTCTTCCTTTTCAATGTCGGGATCGGCTTCTTCAGATCGGCCGACGTTCGATTGAGACCGGCACAGTTGGTCCGCCCTTACAGACAGAAAGAGGATGCAAAGACATGAGACTGGCAGGCAGGAGAGCCATTATCACCGGCGGTGGCGCCGGAATCGGTGCAGCCATCACCCAACGCCTTGCCGATGAAGGCTGTGCGGTTGCCATCGCCGATCGCGACGTGGCCAACGCTCAATCGATCGCCGACAAAATTCTGGCCAGCGAAGGCAAAGCGGTTGTTGTCGAGACCGACATGGCGGATCCGGCCTCGGTCGGAAGCCTGATAGAACGAGTGGAGGATGCGTTTGGTGGCATCGATATCCTCGTTAACAATGCAGGCATCGTTCACCCTCAGGATGGCTCGATCGACGATACGTCGCAGACGGCTTGGGACTCGACGCTCGACATCAATTTGAAGGGCGTCTTCCTTGCGTGTCAGGCCGCGGTGCCGGCCTTGGAAGCCAGCGGTGGCGCGATTGTCAACGTGGCGTCGATTGTCGGGCTCCTCGGCTCCTACCCAAGCCAAATTGCCTATACCGCCAGCAAGGGCGGGGTGATTTCGATAACCCGCGAGATGGGCGTCGCACTTGCCCGCCGAAACATTCGGGTCAACGCCGTCGCTCCGGGTCTGACAGCAACCGCCATGTCGGAGCAGTTGGTGGACGACACCGCTGCCTGGGAACTTCGTCGCCTGCACATACCGATGGGCCGAATGGCAACACCGGGCGACGTCGCAGCCGCAGTGGCGTTTCTGGCGTCCGACGATGCGCGCTATATCACCGCACATGTGCTTCCCGTGGATGGCGGAATGGTCAACGCCTACCTCACTCCGCCAGACTGATCAGGCGGACATATAGTTCTTATTGGTATGAAACATATACCAATAGCTGTTTAATCGCAACAGATGGTGGGGCTCCGCGCGGTGCACTGAACGCTTCGCGCTGACATCTTCGATAGCTGGCCGGCGCAAACAATGATTGGCTAGACCTTTGCCAGATTTTTGCGATATCAGATCGGCATCATCATGTCGAAATCAATCGGGGAATAGACTTGCAAGACAATTCGGCGGTCGACCAATTAAACGCACGCGCTCGGACAATTGAATCGGTGCATGCTGCTGCGGCATATGAAGTTGCCGCCGACAACATTCGGCGTGCTATCGCGCTCGGCCGGTTTTTGCCCGGCGACAAGTTGCCGCCCGAGCGAGAACTTTCCGNGCCTGGTCGTCATGCGCCCTCCCAGCCTCGGTTCAGCGGAGATGGGCGCCTACCTGCGGACGCAACTCCGGCTGATCTACGAAATTCTCGACTTCCGAACCGCCAACGAATGTTTTGCCGCACGGCTCGCTTGCGGGCGGCGCACGCAATCACATCTCGACTGTCTGGCGGAACTGTTGGGTACGATGTCAGGGCTTTGTGCCCAAAAGGCCAAACGGGAGGATGTATCAAACATTTCCCAGTTCCTCGCCGCCGACGCGGAATTTCACCTCACCATTGCGCATGCTGCGGGCAACAAGCTTATCGGCAAGGCGGTCGGCGATGCGCATGCCGCGATGTTCATGCCGATTGGACGTGTGTTCAAACGCCTTGAAGATCGAGCCAACGCCCATCACGAAACCATCTACGCTGCCATTCGGGACCAGGACGCCGACAGGGCTGAAAAGGAAATGAGCCTTCATATCGCAGCGACGAGAAAGAGCCTTCGAAACCTGCTGCCACCGAACGCCGAATTATCTAACGACTAAAAGCGCTGGGGCAGTGTCAAAACCGAGCCGGCTTCACCGCAACGGGGTTCGTTCTGGCGCTTGGCCAAGAAGGCCGCCGAGTTCGGTCGCCATCCGGACGAGCGCCTGGTCGGCTTCCGGCAACAAGCCGCGCAACGAGACGAAACCGTGGATCATGTCTGGATATGTCAGATGCGTAACGCGGTTTCCCGCGTCTGTCAGTCGCGCGGCATAGGTGTCGCCCTCATCGCGCAGCGGATCAAATCCCGCAGTCAGTACAACAGCATCCGGAAGATTGGCGAGCGTCTCGGCACGAAGGGGTGATGCAAGAGGATCGTGCCCATCTCCATCGGGCCCAAGGTAGCTCGAGATGTAGAACGGCATGCTGTCGAGGAGAAAACCGTTCGAATAAAGGCGCTTGGAGTCTGGTTCGCCGACGAGATCGGTGACCGGATAGATGAGAAGCTGCGCCTTGATCGAAGGCCCTCCGCGATCACGCGCTGCAAGGCAGACAGCGGCTGCCAGATTGCCTCCCGCGCTGTCGCCGCCCACGGCGATGCGAGTGGGATCGATGCCGAAATCCCCGACGTGTTTCACGATTGCCTCCAATGCCGCATACGCATCGTCAAGCGCTGCGGGAAACCGGTGTTCAGGCGCCAGACGGTAGGCAATCGAGATGACCATGACTGCCGCATTCTTTGCCAATACCCGGCAAATGCTGTCATGGGTTTCGATATCGCCGCGAATGAAGCCTCCGCCGTGAAAATAGACAAGGCACGGCAGCGCATCTCCCAGAAGATCGTCGGGAACATAAACCCGCGCTGCAAGAACGCCCTTGTCGGTCGTAAGCTGCACGTCGCGGAGAACCGCCATCTCGGGCGCCGGCGCGTCGAGTTCCCTCATGTCGGCCTTCCATTCCGCGCGCGCTTCGTCCGGATCTTGCGCCTCGACGGGGACCGCATCGGGGTTTGGCGCAGTTGCGAGAATTTCCCTCAGCTTCGGGTGCAGTTCAGTCATCATTTGTCTCGGTGCCAAGCTTCATGTGTCGAAATGGATCGTTCCGGATCAGCGCGCAGCGACGCCGCCATCGACCATGAGGGTCGTGCCGGTGATGTAGGACGCTTTCTCCGAGACCAGGAATTCGACCGCATCGGCGATCTCCTCGCATGTCCCGAAGCGATCCAGCGGAATCTCCTGCCTAAGGCGGGCAACGACTTCGTCTTCGGTCCCGCCCCAGCCAATCGCGCGCATGGACGGGCTCAGCGGAAGCGCCAAAATGAAACCCGGAGCGATCGCATTGACCCGGACTGCGTTATGCGCCAGTTCGCAAGCAAGGTAGCGGGTCAAAGCCTCCAGCGCGGATTTGCTGGCGCCATACATCGATGCGCCCGGAAGACGTCCCAGTGAAGCGGTAATGCTGCTGATGTTGACGATCGACGCGCCTTTGCCCGCAAAGTGAGGAACAGCGGCGCGGCAGACACGAGCCGAGCCCGCGACATTGATCTCCCACACAGCGCTCATTGCCGCGTCTTCCATCTTCTCGATCGGTGTATGCCGGACGACACCGTGGCAGTTGACGACCACGTCCAGTCTTCCCTGGCCGATCTCCACGGCGGTCGCCACGCACCGATCCACACTTGCGGCGTCTTGCACGTCAAGATGATGAAGCAAGACTTCCGTGCCGCCGGTTTCGCCGACCTGGCCGTTCTTGTCGGCATCGATGGCAAGGTCGGCTGCGATGACCGTGTAGCCCATCGCTGCGAGCCGTCCATTGATCGCACTACCAATGCCTCCCGCTCCGCCGGTTACGAGGGCTGTCTTGGCCGGTGTCATTGTGTGAACTCCCTCAGCGTCTTTCGCCGGACAGGTTGGGATACGATCAGATGCGTTCGAAATACCGCATCATCTCCCAGTCTGTGACGGTCTCCTGTTCGAAGCTGCGCAACTCCTGAGCAGCAAAATTGACCAAATGCTCGTGAACGTCGGCACCGAGGGCCGACCGGACCTTCTCGCCGTTGGAGAACAACGAGACCGCCTCTCGCATGGTCGATGGCACGCGCGGCAGCGAGTGGTTTTCATAGGCATTGCCTTGGTATGTCTCGGGCGCCGCAAGGTTCGCCTCAAAACCGTCGAGACCGCTCGATACCAGTCCGGCAAGTGCCAGATACGGATTGGCGTCGGCGCCGGGCAAACGGGATTCGACGCGGAAGCTTGCCCCTTCGCCGACCAGCCGAAATCCGCAGGTTCGATTGTCCAGTCCGAGCACCATCTGGCATGGTGCAAACGACTCGTCCTGGAAACGCTTGTAGGAATTGATCGACGGGGCAGACAGGTAGCTGTACTCGCGACCGCCTTGGATCATGCCAGCCACAAACGACGCGAAACGGCGCGACATGCCCGCGGGCTCACCGGTTTCATGACTGATCGGCTGGCCGGTGTTCGCATCCCAAAGACTCGCATGGATGTGGCACGATGAGCCGACTTCCTCTATGAACGGTTTGGCCATGAACGTTGCGGAGTAGCCGAATTCGCTTGCGGCTTCCTTGACCCAATGCTTGTACAGAGCGTGCCGATCCGCCATCATCAGGGCGTCGCAATAATTCAGCGTGATCTCTTGCTGACCCAGGCCCCACTCGGTCTTGGCGTTCTCGACGGCGATGCCGGCGTCGGCCAATCGATCACGCACAAGCCCGATGAAGTCCTCGTCCCGTGTCGACTGGAGAAGATGATAATCGGCGCGATAGCGTGATGTCGGCGCGAGGTCGCGGTACCGCTTTTTCCACGCCTCATCATAGTCGGTCCTGAACAGGAAGAACTCCAGTTCGGTCGCACATTTGAGTGTCAGGCCTAGACCTTTGGCGCGATCCAACTGCTTTTTTAGGATCGTGCGCGGCGCCATCTGAAGAAAATCGCCCGTGTGCTCCTCGACGGCGTCGCAGAGAACCAATGCCGTACCATCCTGCCACGGCAGAATGCGAAAGGTTGTCAGGTCAGGCCGCATGATAAAATCACTGAATCCATCATCCCAGTTCGTCAGCTTGAACCCTGGCCGCGGCTCCATCTCCATGTCGGACGCAAACAGGTATGACGAAGCGTGAACACCACCCGCTCCCGACAGAGCCTCCAGGAACCCGTTCGTCGTCAAACGCTTTCCTACAAGCCTGCCCCATATGTCCGGAATTGCGCAGGCAACCGTTCGAATGGCGCCTTCCGAAAGAGACTTTTCCAACTCTGCCACGCCAACTGCATCCATCAAGTCAGGTCCTTTTCGGTGACGTACATGAAAACGCTCATGGTGGTTTTCGGGGACATCAGCATTGAGCCTCCCGGCTGAAAGGCAACCCTGGACGGCACCCGAAGGCGGCCATCGGGCGCATGCGACGCTCTATTCGACGCGAAAATCGGCATACCCGCTTTCAGCGGAGGCACGACAGGATCTTACATACTCCGGATAGTCCAGATGCGACATGAAGTTGCGGGGTTTGCCCGGCACGTTCGCGCCGACATACCAAGAGTTGGCCAAAGGATAGATGGTTTGTTCGGCCATCTCGTTCAGGGTCCTGCCCCAGCAGTCCTGCTTCTCCTGGATTGCTTCGATTTCGGATTTCCCTTGCCTGTCAATGGATTGGATGCAATCGACGATCCAATCGACCTCTGTCTCCGCAAGGGTAACCATGTTGGCAAGACCGGCCGGACTGCCAGGCCCGTTGACGATGAACATGTTTGGGAAGCCTGCCACACACAGGCCCAGATAGGTCCGCGGCCCGCTGTCCCAAACCGCCTTCAATTCCTTTCCACCACGCCCGCGAATATCGATCTTCAGAATTGAGCCGGTGAATGCGTCGAACCCTGTGGCATAGACGATCACGTCGAGATCGATATGTCCCTGAGCGGTAACAATGCCGGTCTCGTCGATTGCAAGAAGGGGATTCTCCCTCAGATCCACCAATTCAACGTTATCGCGGTTGAACATCTGGAAATACCCGTTATCGACGCACAACCGCTTTGCGCCGATCAGAGTGTCCGGCATCAGTCGGTCGGCGACATCCGCATCCTCAACGATTTCCCTGATTTTCTGCCGAACGAAGTCCGCGGCCGTCTTGTTGGCGTCGACGTCGAGATAGAGGTCTCCGAAAGCTGCCGTGAAACCCAGGCCGCCATACTGCCATCGCTCCTCGAATATCCTTTGTCTTTCGTCCTCGCTGACTTCGAAAGCACCGACATCATTGACATCGATTCCAAGGGCAGACCTGTTTGCGCGCGCGTGTTCGCGGATTGCGTCGTAATTCGACTTAAGGTGGGCGATCTCCTGGGCATCGAGCACCTTGTTCTGGGAGGGCACGCTGTAGGCCGGGGTCCTTTGCAGGAGGTGCAGCTTGCGCGCGGTCTTGGCGAGTTCCGGCGCGATCTGGGCGCCGGATGACCCGGTGCCAATGACGCCGACGCGCTTGTGAGCAACATCGGCGCCGTCCGTTTTCCAGCGGCCGGTATGGACACTGGTGCCCTTGAACGTCGACATGCCTTCGATCTTTGGAAAGATGGGCTCGGAGAGCGGACCGGTCGCGACAATGAAGAAACGGGCCCAAACCACCTCGCCTCCATCTGTCCGCACTTTCCAGAGCGAACGACTCTCGTCGAACTCGGCGGAGACGACTTTGGTTTCAAAGGTAATCTGATCGCGCAGCCCGTAGCGGTCGGCAACATGCGAAAAATATGCCTGAAGCTGGGGTTGGGCCGAATAGCGCTCGGGCCAGACCCACTCCTGCTGGAGCGCACGGTCGAAGCTATAGGAATACTCCAGGCTGGGCACATCGACGCGCGCACCGGGGTAGTTGTTCCAGTACCACGTCCCGCCAACCTCGGAACCCGCTTCAAACAGACGGACGGTCCGACCTTCCCGCTTCAAGCGCAACAGTGCGTAGAGCCCTCCTGCACCCGCCCCCACAACGACAGCGTCCAAGGTTTGCCGCTCATCACCCGCGATCGTTTTCTCACGTTTTTGGAGCAAACATCCCTCCATCCCAGTACTCAAGCGATGCCACCAGACAGCGGAACGAGAGGCACCCAATTGGAATAATGTTCCTTAGGTATGTTTTATAGACCTTTATGACATAATCAACAGGAAATTTTCCGGCGGCGCGATGCTGGAGGGGCGAGAGGGAAGAAAGTCCCGAGCGGAACGGCAAGGGCAAGCGGCGTGGCGACGAGCGAAAGCGAGCCCTCACGCAGAGTTCATGCACCGGTTGGCCCCGTGTCGAGATTGATCGGCGGGGAATCAATCGGATGTGCAACGCGACCGTGCCAACGCCACGAACCGCCGCATCAGCGCGGGCCCGTGCGGTGTGTCGTCAAGCAGTTCATCAATGCTTTTTCCGCTCTCGATCTCAGGTCCGGATGCGGACCAGATCGCCCTCATCATCTCCGCCGTGTATTCTGGATGAAACTGGACCCCCCACGCGTACGGACCCAGTCGAATGGCTTGGCAATTGTCGAGCGCGCTCGAGGCCAACGGCCGGACACCGTCCGGCAGAGCGGCAACGGTCTCGTGATGAATGGCATGAAACTTCGCCTTGTCGGGCAATGTGCCAAACAGCGCGTCGTCTTCGTGGCCAACAAACGATACGTCAATCGTACCGATCTCCAGCCCGGCCGGGTTCGGTTCGACTTGTGCCCCAAGCGCGTACGCCAGAAGCTGGTGGCCGAAGCAGACCCCAAACAGCGGAAGCCCTTTTCCAAGGGCGGTTCTGAGCCAATCGGCCGTACGTTCAACCCAGACCGAGCGATGGGAGACCATGGCCTCGGACCCGGTTACGAATGCCCCGGCGAACCCACAGACTCCATCCGGCAGACATTCTCCTTTGAACACTTCGACGACCGAAGTGTCGCAAAGCCCGATACCGGCCGCGTGTGAGAAAATGTGCTCAGAGTCACCGAAGCGTTTCGTGATATCGACACAAACATCGTCCAAGCTGCCCGTTTTCACGATCAAGAAACGGTCTTGCGACCCACCGTTCTGTCCAGTCATCAAGTCCCATCCCGCAAACACGATGTATCCGGGTTCACGCCACTCCCGGACTTCGGGAGCTCGGCGAGCGCACCAATTTTAAAAGGTCTACACAGCAGACCTTTATTGCTATAGCCGCATCAATCGGTGTTTGACAATAGCCGGCAACCCCAACCCAGGGAGATCAGAGCGCAAGACGTTGGTCGCGCCGCGGCCCGAGGACCTGCGGGCAGTAGCGTTTCCAGCAAGGTCTGGTTGGTGTGAGCGCCGGCGTAACGGCTTGCACTGCCGCACTCTGGTCGATCAGTTTTCGGACGTGCCGTGCGGTGTTCTCGATCGCGGCTTCGACTTCGGACCGTTTGTTCCGAAACCGCGTCGAAGGAAAAGGCACCAAGATCGAGTGAAGGTCGCCAGACCAGTCTGCAAGCGCAAAGCCGATAGCGGATATCCCAGGCGTGTGTTCATCAAGATTATCGGCCAACCGGTGTGTCTGACTGTCAATCGGCATCGAATGTTGACCCCTCATCGGCGTGCAATTTTGACCCCCTGCGGGATGATGCCGGCCGCGCGCGCGGAACGTTTTAATCTGCGCGCGACCGGTCTGGTGCTGATATCGAGGTCATGCCCGGCTCTTGAAGCGCCAGCTATCGTTGCGGCGCTCGACGATCTCGCAGTGATGAGTGAGACGGTCGAGGAGCACGATGGTCATCTTGGCATCACCGAAGACGCTGAGCCCTTCGCTCAAGGCCAGGTTGGTGGTGACAATGATCGAGGTGCGTTCGTAAACCTTGCTGATGAGTTGGAACAGCAACTGGCCGCCGGTGTGGGCGAACGGCAGATAGCCAAGCACGTCGAGGATCAGGAAGTCGAGGCGGGAGAGCAGATCTGCGGTTCTGGCCGACCGCGCAGAGATAGAGGCTCGCGATACCCAGCGTCTTGGCCCCGACCTCCGAGTTCCAACAATAAAAGTCCCGGAAGAAGAGATCGGGTGCGCCGTCGGGCAGCAACCCTACCTCGATTGGATTCAGATCGTCGGCCAGGAAGAGGAAGACATCGCGGTCCGAGGCGTAGAGCGTAGTGGTGTCCTTGGTGACTTCGACCATTGGATCGTAGCTGCCGGTCGACCAATCGAGCACGCCCGGTACCTTCCAGCGCGTGTCGCCGACGCCGTCGCCCGCGATGCACTGGCGGCGGAGACGATCTCGTGGTCGTAGATGCCGCCATAGTCCGGGGCTGGTGACGGCGCGCAGTTCGGTGCGGCCATATGCGGTTTCGAGCATCTCGACCTGCTAGGCGCGGCGGTTTGTGATGCCATATTGCAGATTGATGCCGGCGCGCGGTGCAGAAAGTAGCTTAATTTACGCCGAAATCTGTCCAACAATCGGGGAGTAGCTCACTCAGAATGCCGGCCTGCTTGCCATCGTCACGTGCGGCTTGCTTGATCCAACCGTGGATCGTTGCAACGCACGGTTTAAACTCGCGGGCAAGGTCATCAGCGCTACGACCAGCTCTGTGAAGCTCGACAATCTGTTCCCGGAATTCCGCCGGCTACGGGTTTCTCGTTCCGGGCATGTGAGCCCCTTTCCATCGCAGTCAAAAGTGTCCATCAAACCGGGGGAACTGCAACTCCAGTCCTTGCCGAACTGCTGCCCTCGCTCTTTGGTCGGTTTAGGTCCTTCGTGGATGCAGACGGTCGTCAATCAGTTTACCATCCGCCGCAGACCGTCCTGAACCTTCAGCAACGCCGGCAGGTAGTCGTTCACGATCTTTCTCGTCTCGGAATGTATCGCGGCCATCCCGGTATTCAGAGCCGCAATCACCTTGCCTCGGGCGTTGTACACTGGAACCGCGAGTGAGCGCAGACCGAGTTCAACTTCCTGGTCGATCACGGCATATCCATTCACCCGCACATCGGCGATCGTGTCCATGATGTCTTTCGGGTCGGTCAGGGAGTACGGCGTACGCGGTGTGAGATCGGACGCTTCGACCACCGCGCGGGCCTCTTCTTCAGGCAGTGCGGCCAGGAGCACGCGGCCCATCGACGTGCAATGGGCGGGAAGCCGCGATCCCGGCATCAGACCGATTGACATGACCCGGCGCTGGGCGGCGCGCGCGACATAAACGATGTCGGTGCCGTCGAGGATGGACGTGGAGACAGACTGGCCGATCTGTTCCGACAACTGGTCCAGCCAGGGCTGCACGATCTGCGGCAGGGGCAGGGCGGCCAGCGCGCCCATACCAAGCCTGAGAACCCGTGGCGTCAAACCGAAGAACTTGCCGTCATACTCGGCGTAGCCGAACTTGTGCAGCGTCAGCAGGCACCGCCGCGCCGTCGCGCGATCGAGCCCCGTCGCTTCGGCCACGTCGGCGATCGTCAGGCGCGGATGCTCTGCGCCAAAACACTCCAGAACGCGCAATCCCTTTGCAAAGGAGGCGATTATGTCGGTGTTGTTCACCATGCGCACACGCTGGTGCAGTTATTGAACAAATGTCAATATGCGCACAAATTTCCTTGTCTTGGCTGTCTATCCCGCCGATCACGACCGCGGAAGCCACGTTTGAGGGATCCGCGACATGAACAAGACAATCGCCTTCGCGAGCGAAGCGGTCGCCGGTATCGGTGACGGCACGACCGTCATGATCGGCGGCTTCGGCGGTTCCGGCGCACCGATCGAATTGATCCACGCCCTGATCGATGCGGGCCCGAAGAACCTGACGATCATCAATAACAATGCCGGCAACGGCCATGTGGGGCTGGCTGCGCTCATCGAGCAGGGCATGGTCGCGAAGATGATCTGCTCGTTTCCGCGTTCGGCCGATCCGAAGGTATTCACGGATCTCTATCTCGCCGGAAAGATCGAGCTGGAGATCGTGCCGCAGGGGACGCTTGCCGAGCGCATCCGCGCCGGCGGCGCGGGCATCCCCGCCTTTTACACCCCGACGAGCTACGGCACGGAACTCGCCGAGGGCAAGCTGGTGGCCGAGTTCGAAGGCCGCCACTACGTGCAGGAACGCTGGCTGAAGGCCGATTTCGCGCTGATCAAGGCGGAACTGGGCGACCCGCTCGGCAATCTCACCTACCGGATGGCCGCGCGCAACTTCAATCCGCTGATGGCGACGGCGGCCACGCGCACGGTCGCGCAGGTCACGCGCATCGTCGCGGCTGGCGAGATCGATCCCGAACAGGTTGTCACGCCGGGCATTTTCATCGACGGCATCGTGGAAGTGCCCGATCCGGAACAGGAAGAGAGCCTCAACCGCGAGGGAGCCGTTTATCCATGAGCGCCGCACTCGATACACTCAAGCTGTCCAGCGCGCAGATCGCCTGGCGCGCAGCGCAGGACATGGAAGACGGCGCCTATGTCAATCTGGGCATCGGCTTTCCGGAGATGA
This sequence comes from Oceaniradius stylonematis, assembly GCF_003149475.2. Classification (GTDB taxonomy): domain Bacteria; phylum Pseudomonadota; class Alphaproteobacteria; order Rhizobiales; family Rhizobiaceae; genus Roseitalea; species Roseitalea stylonematis. Next base: position 189,564 of record NZ_QFWV02000005.1, on the reverse strand, counting down.
TCGCGAAGTTCCAGCCGGAAGGCCGCGACGTTGTCTACCACACCGAAAACGGCGTGCTCGGCTTCGGCGAGGCGCCGGCGGCGGGCGAGGAAGACTGGGACCTGATCAACGCCGGCAAAAAGGCGATCACGCTCAAGCCGGGTGCGGCGTTCTTCCACCACGCGGACAGCTTCGCCATGGTGCGCGGCGGCCATCTCGACCTTGCCGTGCTCGGCGCCTACCAGGTTGCCGAGAACGGCGATCTCGCCAACTGGTCGACGGGCAAGGGCGGCGTGCCCGCCGTCGGCGGCGCAATGGACCTGGTTCATGGCGCGAAACGTGTCGCTGTCGTCACCGATCACGTGACCCGGAAAGGCGAACCGAAGCTCTTGAAGCGATGCGCCTTGCCGCTGACGGGGCTTGGATGCGTGACCAGGGTCTACACCTCGCTCGCGGTGATCGATGTCGAGGACGGCCGCTTCGTTCTGCGGGAGAGGCTGCCGCAATTGTCATTCGAGGATCTTCAGTCGGTGACCGGCGCTGAGCTGAAAATCCACGGTGATGTCGCGGACCTCGCCGTGCCGGAACTCTGAAGGACGATGTCATGCCCGACGCTTACATCTGTGACTACATCCGCACGCCGATCGGCCGTTTCGGTGGTGTGCTCTCCCCGGTCCGCGCGGACGACCTTGGCGCGATCCCGATCAAGGCGTTGACGGAACGCAATCGCGGCATCGACTGGGAAGCCGTCGACGAGGTCTATTACGGCTGCGCCAACCAGGCCGGCGAGGACAACCGCAATGTCGCGCGCATGAGTTCGCTGCTCGCGGGCCTGCCGGTCAGCGTTTCGGGCACGACGATCAACCGCCTGTGCGGCTCGGGCATGGACGCCGTCATCATGGCGGCGCGGGCCATCAAGGCAGGCGAGATCGAGATTGCGATCGCAGGCGGCGTGGAAAGCATGAGCCGCGCACCCTTCGTTGTGCCCAAGGCCGACACGGCGTTTTCGCGCAAGGCCGAGATCTACGACACGACCATCGGCTGGCGCTTCGTCAACCCGCTGATGAAGAAGCAGTACGGCGTCGACTCGATGCCGGAGACCGGCGAGAACGTCGCCGAGGACTTCAAGGTCACGCGCGAGGATCAGGACGCCTTCTCGTTGCGTTCGCAGGCCAAGGCCGCAGCGGCGCAAAAGAACGGCCGGCTGGCGAAAGAGATCACGCCGGTGACGATCCCGCAGCGCAAGGGTGCCCCGGTGATCGTCGATACGGACGAGCATCCGCGCGAGACCTCGATGGAGGCGCTTGCCAGGTTGCGCACGCCGTTCCGTGAGAATGGCAGCGTGACCGCGGGCAATGCGTCCGGCGTCAATGACGGCGCGGCGGCGCTGGTCATCGCCTCGGAGGCAGCGATGAAGAAATACGGGCTGACGCCGATCGCGCGCATCGTCGGCGGGGCGACGGCGGGCGTTCCGCCGCGGATCATGGGCATCGGCCCGGCGCCTGCGACGAAGAAGCTGTGCGCCCGCATCGGCTGGACGCCGCAGGATTTAGACGTGATCGAACTGAACGAGGCCTTTGCCAGCCAAGGCATCGCGGTCCTGCGCGATCTGGGCATTGCCGAGGACGCGGATCACGTCAATCCGAATGGCGGGGCGATCGCGCTCGGTCATCCGCTCGGCATGTCGGGCGCGCGGATCACCGGGACGGCGGCGCTCGAAATGCAGATGCGCGGCGGCAGGCGCGCACTGGCCACCATGTGCATCGGCGTCGGCCAGGGCATAGCCATTGCGCTCGCCGCCGTATGATATCTTGCATTATTCAGAAGTATTACATCATTTTTTATGAATTTCTGGCGCCTTTCTGCATAGTCTCTTCATTATGAACGCTAGAGGCATTATTCCATCAATCAGCTAGGTAAAGGGACACTGTTTCGTTCGAAGCATCATTTCTTTACTATATTAAAACATCTGCCCAGGAAAAATGACGCACCGCTTCGCCTGCTTCGACATGCGCGCCAATTGGCTCTCAAATCGCGTGCACAAAAAACTACGAGGCCATACCAGATGCAGTCTGCGAGGCATGGCGCAAGCTGACGGTGAACCCATGCACGATCTCCTCCATCGGAATGCGTGAATGGGCCCACGGCGGTCAATCGTTATGACCGTTGGTACAAGCACTTCGCGTGGTTTGCCCCGATCTGGTGATCTGGTCAAAAGCCGAGGCCAGTTTCTCCATGCCTTTCCTGATTTCCGGCTCTTCGGAAGAGGCAAATCCGAGCAAAAGGCCATTTGTCTTATCTCGGCCGATATAGAAGCGCGACAGCGTCGGCGCTACGACGCCTTTGTCGCGTGCCGCGGCCGAAAGGGCGACATCCGACAGATCTCCGTTCAGGTAAACCGTCTGCTGCATTCCCGTACTCGTCGGCTTGTAGGTGACGGCGCCTCCGATCTGGCGCTCTATCTCCCTGAGGAAGGTGGCGCGGCGCGCGAGATAGGCCTTCTTCATCTGCCGAACATGCTCGGAGAACCGGCCGTCGTCGATGAACTCTGCCAGGGCGAACTGGACCACCTTGCTGGCCGCCTGACCTGTGTGGTGCAGGGCGTTGGTGATGGCGGCGCACAGCTGCGGCGGAGCGACGAGGTATCCAATCCTGATCCCGGGCAACATGGTCTTGGAAAAGGTGCCCATATAGACCACCGAACGTCCCTGATCGAGGCTCCAGAGTGTGGAGATCGACGGACCCGCATAGCGGAATTCACTGTCGTAATCGTCTTCTATTATCAGCGCTCCAGAGCGCCGCGCCGCATCGAGAAGCTTTAGGCGCCGTACCAGTGAGAGCAGCACGCCTGTCGGACACTGGTGCGAGGGGCTGGTATAAATCAGCTTCGGCGCGGGGGTGATGTCGTCAGGGGGGTGAAGGCCCTGACTGTCGACCTCTATCGGCCGTATGGTCAAACCCGCGCCGCGAAAGGCGCCGCGCGCGCCGAGATAGCCCGGCTCTTCGATCCAGGCCGTATCGCCGATGTCGGTGGTGACCCGCGCCAGCAGATCGAGAGCGGCCTGCGCTCCGTTCAGCACCACGATCTGATCCGTCTCCGGGCGGAACCCACGGGTTGTCGCCAGATGGTCGGCAATGGAGCGCTTGAGTTCCAGGGTCCCGGCGATTTCGCCGTAGTCGAACCGCCTGATGGCGGACCGTCGGGCGGCGCGGTTGATGTAGCGGGCCCAAAGCTGGTGGGGAAAGAGGTCCAGCGCCGGCAGTCCGGCGGCGAACGATCTGTCCTTGTATTGCGGAAGATAGCGCGGACTGTCGCTCAGGCTCTCTCCGCGGCGCGAGAGCCGAATGCGTGAAAGGGACGGTTCGTCGATGACTTCCTTGCCGGGGCGGACCTCCCGCAGCGCCGGTAAATCGGCGACCTTCGTGCCCGCGCCCTGAACCGAAACCAGATACTGCTCCACGCAGAGCTGCTCGTAGGCTGCGGTGACCGTGTTGCGCGACAGGTTCAGTTGTTTGGCGAGCTTGCGCGTCGAGGGAAGATCGGTGCCGGGCAACAGGGTGCCGTCGAGAATTGCCTCGCGGATGCCGTCGAAGAGCTGCGTCGCGAGCGTGCGCTGGCTGTTGCGATCAAGGTCGAGGAATTCGAACAGCCCAACAAACCGCGCCACGGCACTCCCCCTTGTCCTCGTATTCTGTCGCCTTGCCGCACCGCGCGGGGGCAGAAGATCTCCTTTGCGACCGAATGGCCGCGAAGTGGTCCAATTATAAACAGATAATTGGCTCTGTTTCCAGATCCAGTTGGCCGGTAGCTCTCGGTTTCGATGTGAGAAACCGAAAGGCACGACGAATGACGGCATCGGCGCGACACGGATTGGATCTCGTTCACCAGTTCTCGGATCTTCAGGCCCATCGAAACGGCGAAACGACCACAATCGTCAGGGGTGAGGGCGTTCATGTCTTCGATGCCGAGGGCAACCGCTACATCGATGCGATGTCGGGGTCGTCCTGCGCCAGTCTGGGATTCCGCGACGAGCGTCTTGTCCAGGCGATGACGGAACAGGCCGGGAAACTGCCGTATTATCACCTCTTCGCGCAGAAGTCTCATGAGCCCGCGGAGCGCCTTGCACGGCAGCTCAGCGCGATGGCGCCCGAGCATCTGAACCACGTGCTCTTCGCCAATTCCGGTTCCGAGTCGAATGACGCGGCGATCAGGATCGTCCGCGCCGTCAATATCAGCCGCGGAAAGCCCGAAAAGCGACGGGTGATTGCGCGGCATGCCGGCTATCACGGCTCGACGACGCTCAGCGCGTCCGTCACCGGGCAGGCCCACATGCGTTTCGGGTCGGACAGCGTGTCCCCCGATGTCAGCTTCATTCCGGAGGTCTGCCACTACCGCCACGGCCACGACGGCGAGAGCGAAGAGGCCTATGCGGCGCGATGCGCGGCGGAACTGGAGGCGGCGATCCTTGCGGTCGGGCCCGATACCGTGGCGGCATTCATCGCCGAGCCGGTCATGGCATCGGCGGGCTGTCTCCTTCCTCCGAAGGGGTACTTTCAGTTGGTCGACGAGGTGCTTCGGCGCCATGATGTCGCTCTGATCGCAGACGAGGTGGTTTGCGCGCTCGGTCGCCTGGATTCGCCTTTCGGCTCGACCAGATACGGTCTTCGTCCGGATCTGATGACGCTCGCCAAACCGCTGACCGGGGGCTATTTCCCGCTGTCCGCGGTGCTGATGACCGACGAGATCTACGATACATTGACGCTTGAAAGCGCCAAATCGGGGTTGCTGGGACATGGGCTGACCTATGGCGGTCATCCGATTGGCTGCGCGGTCGCCAGCGCGGCGCTGGAGATCTATGCGCAAGCGGATTTCCGGGCAAACCTGCACGCAACCATCGCGACATTCGAGCGGCATCTGGCCGCGATCGCCGATTGCCCGATCGTCGGCGAAACGCGTAATGCCGGCTTGCTCGGAGCGCTCGAAATCGTGGCGGACAAGACGACGCGCCGGCGCTTTGATGCGATGGAAAACGTCACGCTGAAGATCGGCCGCGCGCTCCAGAAAAACGGAGTTATCACTCGCTGGACACGCGAGACCGTCAACTTGTGCCCGCCGCTTGTTATCTCCGAGGACGAGTTGGAGGTGCTGTTCGGCGCTCTGCGCGCATCGCTTGACCAGGTCGCCGCCGAAGTCGCGCACGAAGTGGAGGAGGGCCAAGCCTCCCTCGCATAAAGTGGACCTCCCAAAATCAGAAAAATGGCTCTGTTTCAGGGACAAATAGGATGGGAGGCTTTGCTCGGCGATCGGATGTCCCGGCGCGACCGCCGGGACATCGAAACAAGGAAACACCTTTGAACGACGGAACCGACATAGAGATTGCGCAGGGGGACGACGACTTCATTCGTTTTCAGGCTGTGAAGAAGAGCTACCCCGGCGGGGTCGATGTGATTGCCAATCTCGACCTTTCCGTAAGGAAGGGTGAGTTCATGACGCTTCTGGGTCCGTCTGGCTCGGGAAAATCAACCCTTCTGATGATGCTGGCGGGTTTCGAAAAGCCGACGGCCGGCACGATCGTGGTGGGTGGCCGGGATTTCACGCATATGCCCCCGAACAAGCGCAACATCGGTGTGGTCTTCCAGGATTATGCCCTGTTCCCGCACATGACGGTTGCCGAAAACGTGGGATACGCGCTCCGCGCCCGCCGGGTTCCGCGCGATCAGCAGGTCGAGAAGGTGAATGCGGCGCTGTCTCTCGTCAGGCTGGAGGGTTATGGCCATCGCCGGCCCTCCGAGCTCTCCGGAGGTCAGCGCCAGCGGGTCGCCTTGGCGCGGGCTCTGGTCTTCGATCCCGACCTCGTTCTGATGGATGAACCGTTGAGCGCGCTTGACCGGCAGTTGCGCGATCACATGCAAATCGAGCTCAAGCGGCTGCACGAGAAGCTGGGCCTCACGGTGCTGTTCGTCACCCACGATCAGGCCGAAGCGCTGACCATGTCGGATCGCGTCGTTGTTCTCAACGACGGTGCGATAGAGCAGGTCGGCAAGCCCGAGGACGTTTATCACCGCTCCGGTAGCTTCTTCGTCGCGACCTTTATCGGCGAGACGAACGTCATCGAGGCGACGCTCGACGAGATCGCGGAGGGCAAGGGCAGCGTTCGTCTTCCGAATGGCGTCCGGCTGACATGTCAGGTGAGTGGCGGGATGGTTCCGGGGCAGGGAGTCAAGCTTCTGGTCCGCCCCGAGCATGTCTGCGTCGAGGCGCGACAGAGTTCCACCGAAACAGGGCATTTCGACACTCTGCCCGGGCGCGTCGAGGAGCGGATTTTCTACGGCGATCACCTTCGACTGACCATCGCGACGAGCGGTGGCGGCTCGCTCGTGGCGAAGATCGAACAGCACGCAACCGATCAGAAATACGAAATCGGCGCCGACGTCGGAATCCGGTTTCTCCCCGATTACGTGAGGGCCTACCCGCTTGAAGAGGGCGCAACCTGAAAAGCGTCAAAAAAAGTCAACCTGACAGGAGAGAAGAATGAAACATATCTTGAAACAAAGTATCAGCGGGGCCGCAGGCATGGCCCTTCTCGCGGTATGCGGCGGTGCTGTCGGCACTGCGTCCGCGGAAGAGAGCCTGACGATCGTGTCATGGGGCGGCGTTGTTTCCGAGGCGCACAGGAAATCCTTCTGGGACCCGTTCACGGAAGAGAGCGGCATCAAGATCCTGGACGACTCCTTCAACGGCGAACTGAGCAACATCCGTGCCCAGGTCGAAAGCGGCACCATCCTTTGGGACATCGCCGAGCCGGAATTCGCGGAAGCGGCGCTGGGTTGCGAGGAGGGGCTTTTCGAACCGCTCGATACCAGCATCATCGACGTTGACGACATCCCGGCTGCGCATGTCACCCGCTGTTCCGTCACGTCCCTTCTCGCCTCGACGGTGCTTGCCTACAACGCGGCCGAATTCGAAGGCGAGGGGCCGCGAAGCTGGGCGGATTTCTGGGATGTCGACCGCTTTCCCGGACGTCGCGGGCTCAACTTTTCGGTCACCGACACGCTCATCGTCGCGCTCCTCGCCGACGGTGTGGCGGTGGATGAGGTCTATGAGGTTCTGGAAACCAAGGACGGACAGGACCGTGCCTTCGCAAAACTCGATGAACTGCGCGATCACATCATCTGGTGGCGTTCGGGCACGGAACAGATCCAGGGTCTCCTTTCGGGCGAGTATGTGATGGCTGCGGCCTGGAACGGTCGCGTGGCAAGCGCGGCGAAGACCGAGGGCGCGGATCTCGCCATGGCCTGGGAAGCCGGTCATATCTTGACCGGAAACCAGTGGGTGGTCCTCAAGGGGAGCAAGCACAAGGCGGCTGCGATGGGCTTCCTGGCTTTCGCGCTGCGTCCCGAACAACAGGCCGATTTCATGAACGGCATCGACTACGGCGTCATCAGCCGCAAGGCACATGAACTGATCTCGCCGGAACGGCTCGCGATCATGCCGGGAAACCCCGCTCTTGAAGACGATGCGGTGCCGCCGAACGCGAATTTCTGGCTCAACAACTTCGACACGCTCAACGAGCGGTTCCTCGCCTGGGCCTCGAGATGAGCTTTCTGTCTCCCGGGCGCACCGTGCGCCCGGGAGACAGTGGTCTTCAGACCTTAATCGCAGTCGGAACGGTCCGTATGTTTGCCAAAAACGCGCATATCGCGCTTCCCCTGATGCCTGCGCTGCTGTTCGTCGTCTTCGCGTTCCTTCTGCCCATCCTGTGGTTTCTCTCCCAGGCCACCAACGGCCGTCCGGTCGTCTCCGTCATTCCCGCAACGGCCGAGGCGATTGCCGGCTGGGACGGGGTGGGCCTTCCGCAAGACGATGTCTTCGAGGCGCTGGTCCGGGATCTGACACAAGCCGAGCCGGCGGATGTCGCTTCGCTCGCCCGGGAACTCAATTTCAGGCAAGCGGGCAACAGACGCCTCATCCTGCAAGCCGCCAGAGAACTGGAGGCCGATCTGGGGGGCGAAGCGCGCGCGCGGCTCGAAGCAATCAACGGCGCATGGGCAAGTCCGGAAATCTGGCGGGTGATCCGGCAGAGCGCGCGCACGTTCACGACCTACAACATCCTCGAATCCCTCGACCTCGAAGCGGGTCCTGACGGCGGCGTCTCCGTCAAACCCGTCGATGACAGGCTGTTTCTGGGCGTCTATGCCCGGACCCTCACGATCTCGCTGACGGTCACCGTGATCTGCGTTCTGCTCGGCTATCCGCTGGCCTATGCCGTGGCCAACGCGCCGGCCCGGACGGCGGCCATCCTCATGCTGTTGGTGCTTTTGCCTTTCTGGACGTCGCTTCTGGTGCGAACGCTCGCATGGATGGTCATCTTCCAGCGGCAGGGCATTCTCAACGGCGTTCTCATCGAGGCGGGCCTGATGTCGGAAGGGCTGCAATTCCTGCGCACGCGCTTCGCGGTGATCGTGTCGATGACTCACATCATGCTTCCCTTCGTCGTGCTGCCGCTCATCAGCGTGATGAAGAAGATTCCGCCCAACTATATGAACGCGGCCGAGTCCCTCGGCGCCGGCCGAATACGGGCATTGGTCAGCGTCTACCTGCCGCTGACCCTGCCGGGTCTCAGTGCCGGGGTCGTTCTGGTGATGACGCTGTCTCTCGGCTTCTACGTGACGCCGATGCTACTGGGCGGCGGCGGCGACCAGATGATCAGCAATCTCGTCGCCACCTTCGTCAATCGTAGCCTCAACTGGGGTCTCGCCGCCGCGCTCGGGCTCTGGCTGATCGTGTTCGCCATGGCATTCATCGCTGTCGTGGGCGGCACGCTTTCCAGCAAGAAATGGGCTGTTTCCTAATGCCCCATCTCTCGAGGATCCTGTACGGCACCTTCGTGGCGGCCACGCTTTTCTTCCTGGTGGCGCCGGTGATCGCGATCATTCCGATGTCGTTTTCCTCCGGCGAGTTCTTCATTTACCCGCTGCCCGGGTTCTCCCTGGGATGGTATGGCGAGATTTTGAGCGACGCCCGCTGGCAGCGCGCCTTCGTCAACTCGCTCGTGATCGGCGTCAGCAGCGCCGCCATCGCCACGGTGCTCGGGACGCTGGCCGCGCTGAGCCTGGTGCATATGCGCTCGATCTTTTCCCGCATCGCCTTCGGGCTTCTGCTGCTGCCGATGCTCGTGCCGGTGGTCATTGTCTCGGTCTCGCTCTTCTACTTCTACAGCAAGCTTGGGCTGGTCGGCACGCGGACCGGCTTGATTCTCGGTCATGCCACGCTCGGCCTTCCCTTCGTCGTTGTCACTGTTCTTGCGACCTTGCGAAACTACAACTTCACGCTCGACCGTGCTGCCCTAAGCCTTGGCGCCGGTCGTCTGCGCACCTTCCTCACGGTGACGCTGCCGCTCATTGCGCCGGGCGTTTTGTCGGGCGCCGTGTTCGCCTTTGCCGTATCGCTCGACGAGGTGGTGGTGACACTGTTCCTGGCCTCCCCGGAACACACCACGCTGCCGCGCGAGATCTTCAGCGGCATTCGTGAATCGATCAGCCCCGCCGTGGTCGCCGCGGCGACTGTGACGATCGGGCTCTCGTGCTGCCTGCTCGGCCTGCTCGCCCTCATTCGGCGCTAATTCGTTCGCGTCGCCCAGAAGCAGGCCCCATCACCACATGTTGTCTACCTGACTGGAGAAATCCCATGAACATCGAACCGCACCCGGATCGCGACACCCACGCAGACGACGGGGCGTTCTATATCGGCGGGCAATGGCAGACGCCGCAGGCAGGCGAGATGCTCGCCAATATCGATCCGGCAACGGAAAACGTCATCAATCACGTGGCCTGCGGTTCCGCCGCCGACGTCGACCGCGCGGTCGCGGCCGCCCGTCAGGCTTTTCCGGATTGGGCGGCCACCGGGCGTGAACAACGTCTCGATCTCCTCGACAGGGTGATCGAGGGATATGCCGCCAGGGAAACCGAACTGGCCGCCGCCATCTCGCTGGAACTCGGCGCTCCGATCGATCTTGCACGGAGCGCTCAGGTCGCGGGCGGGCTGTCTAATTTACGCGCCTATGCCGCGGCTCTTTCGAGTATGGAACTCTGCACGCCGTCTGTCGCGGGCAGCAAGACCGACATGCTTTTCAAGGAGCCGGTCGGCGTTTGTGCGCTCATCACGCCTTGGAATTGGCCAATGAACCAGGTGACGCTCAAGGTCGGAGCGGCGCTGGCCGCCGGGGCGACGATGATTCTCAAACCCTCGGAGCATCTGCCGGTGACCCATCGCATCTTTGCCGAAATTCTCCACGACGCCGGCGTGCCGGCCGGTGTCTTCAACATGGTGAATGGAACGGGCGAGGGGGGCGGTGCGCCTCTCGTGGCCCATGACGAGGTCGACCTGGTGTCGTTTACGGGGTCGACGCGCGCCGGCCTCGGAGTTGCGGCCACGGCGTCGCGTGCGCTGAAGCGAATGACGCTGGAACTGGGCGGCAACAATCCGGCAATCGTATTGAAGGATGCGGATCTTGAACCGGCCATCCGCTTCATCGTCGAGCAGGGCATGCGCAATTCGGGCCAGTCGTGCAACGCGCCCTCGCGGATACTTGTCGATGAAAGCCTCTACGAGCGTGCCGTCGAGATCGCGGCACGTTTCGCCAATGAAACCGTCGTCGGTTCGCCCCGGCAACCAGGAGGCCATATCGGCCCCGTCGCATCGGCGCTGCAGTACAGCCGCGTGCAGGACTTCATCACCCGATCGGTCGCCGCCGGAGGGCGCGTCGTCGCGGGTGGACCGGGCCGACCCGAGGGTTTCGAAACCGGATATTTCGTCCGGCCGACGATCTTCGCCGATGCGGATGACACGCTGGCCGCCTATGCCGAAGAGGTTTTCGGTCCCGTGATGTGCATGCGCGCCTTCCGTGACGAGGACGAGGCGATCGCGCTCGCCAACGATACCGAATACGGGCTGGCCGCCTATGTGCATGGCGGGTCCGCCGAGCGTATTCGCCACGTCACCAACCGGCTGCAGTCCGGCATGGTGCATATCAACGGCCATCTGAGAGCCTCGGGCACGCCATTCGGCGGCTATAAGCTCTCCGGCGTGGGGCGCGAGGGCGGCATCTGGGGTATCGAGGAATTTCTCGAGCTGAAGTCCGTATCGGGCTGGCCGGCAATGGTCGGTTGACGGTGGCAAAACTCGAGGGTCTGCCAATTGAAAACCGGTGAGGAGCGATGGCCACAACAGGTCAAACACTGGGGAGCGCTCATGGATGTGCTCCGGTAAGGAGCGTGATGAGCTGGACGTCCGAGTCTTTTCGTCAAGTCGAAGCCTTCTTGTTGGCACTGACTGCCGAAAACTGCCGCGGCTTTCCGAAATACGCTACTTCGTAGCCGCCGCTGGGAATGGAAGCCTGCGGCGGGCGGCAAGAGTCTTTTCAGGGAACGGCTGGCCCTGTCCGGCGTTTCCTCCAAGGACATCAACCGCAAAGGAGTTATCCATGAATTGGGACCAGATCGAAGGCAAATGGACCGAGTTCAAGGGCAAGGCGCGCCAGAAATGGGGCGAGTTGACCGACGACGAACTCGATCAGGTGCAGGGCAATCGCGAGGAACTGGCCGGCAAGATCCAAGCCAAATACGGCAAGACCCGCGAGGAAGCCAAACGCGAAATCGACGAATGGGCCGACTCGGTCTGATCGCGTCGCGCAGGCCAGTCAGGAGGCCGCCCTTCGGGGCGGCTTTTTGCTGTGCGGCGGAAAAGCGTCGCTCGCATCAGCCGGTCGTGCCGTCGCGGCCCAAGATCGGGGCAAGCCGGTTTGCCAGAAAATCGCGGTCGGCATCGAGTGGATCGGTTCTTTCGAACGAGGCCATCAGCAGCATGGCGTGCCGCTCGAAGATCGGCCCGACTTCATCATCGGCAATGTCATGCAGCCGCATCAGCGCGTCGGCGATGTTCTGCACCATCAGGAGATTGCCGGCCGCCGCGCGTCGCAGCGGGTGGAATGCCGTGTTGACGATGTCCTCGACCGTCAGGCCGGGAATGCTGACGCGGACGACGCCGTCCCCGTCGCTGATAAGGCGCTGGCGCAATCCCCTGTAGACCGGCGTCACGAAGGCTGCGCTGAGCCGATCGACGCAGGCGATGGCCGTGAACGTGTCGTTGACGCCCGGCNGACAGCGCGCGCAGCGCGATCTCAAGCAGCACGCTGATCGCATACTCGATGTCGTCGCCCGACCCGCGCACCGGGGAGAGGGTCACCGAACCGGCAAACGCTTCTTCGATGGCACCGCGTTTGCCATCGCCCGCATCGCTGAANAATGCTGGCCAGAGCCTGCCCCCTGAGGACGAAGGTTCCCGGCTTGTCGACGATCTCGACGCGCACGTCGAACTGGTCGGCCAGCGCGGTCAGACGCTGTTCGTCGATGCCGACAATATAGCCGTTTTCGCCGGCGGTGATTTCGAACGCCGCCGCGTCACCCCGGTCGAACGACGCATCCAGGGCTTTGTCATCATTGTCGGCGACGATTCCGGTGAGGCGCTCTTCCAGTTGGGTGGAAATGGCGGCGATCTCCTCGTCGATCGTCACGCTGCGCGAAACGGTGTGAACGAAGAAGATCAATTGCAGCACCGCGATCACGGCGAGGCAGAACGCGATGGCGATCGAAACGCCCGGCACCGTATCGGGGCCGGTCTGGTGCAGGATGGTCAGGGAGAACAGGAAGGTGCCGCCGAGAAGGCCGGCGGTCACCTGATTGACACGGTCGCCGGTGAATCGCCGCAACAGCCGCGGCGCGATGTTGCCGGCGGCCAGGGTGAAGACGACCAGCACCAGCGAATAGACAAGGCTCAGCGTCGTAATCGAAGCGCCGGAGATCGTCGACAGGATTGTGACCGCCGTTTCGTAGTCGGTCTGGAGGATGCGGTAGAGTTCGACCGCATCGCTGCGCGCCAGCATCCGGTCGAGCCGAAGCGCGATGAACGCGCTCAGCCAAAGTGTCAGCGCAAGCGCGCCGGGCACGGTGATCAGCCCCCGGACGCTGCCCAACTGCCTCAATGCACGTCCGATCATCGATCCTGCCACCATCCGCATCGAAAACGCGGGAACCCCCAACCCGGTTCCCGCGTTGGGAAGGTAAAGAGAGGAGATCGATAATGACAGTGATGAAGGACATGAACCAGTCGGACCGCAAACACACCGGGGACGGTACCGGAGACGATGCCGACAAAACGGCCCAGTCGATCACTTCGCGGGACATCAGGGCCGTCGCGATTTCCGCCGAACCGGTCGATGAACGGCTGGCGGCGCTCAAGAGCATGAAAACCGAGCTCGAGGCCCGGCTTTCGGCCGATGGCGGCGGCGATCTGGCTCCGCTGGTCGAGGAAGTCGACAATGCGATCGAGAACCTGTCAAGCGCCGGCGGCGAAGCCGGCGTGCGGTCGGCGACGGCGTCCGAATGAGCCGCCGGCCTGAGACCCTCAACGAAAAACGGAAATGAACATGGCCTCCAGCCACGGGCCGTCCGTCAAGGACGATGAAACCTATGAGGCGCTCCGCGACAAGGGCGCGTCGAAGGAAAAGGCGGCGCGCATCGCCAATGCACAAGCCTCCGAAGATCAGGACCCGTCCGCAAAGGGCGGGTCCGCCAAGGCCTATGAGGACTGGTCGAAAGCCGACCTTTACGATCGTGCGCGCGAACTCGACATCGAAGGCCGTTCCTACATGTCGAAGAGTGAACTGATCGACGCATTGCGCAATCATTGAACTGGCCAAGGCAGGCGCCCGGGAGGGTAGCAAGGCTGAAGCACGCCCGCGCGCAGCGATCCTCGCATTACCGGAATTCGGTAAAATTGACGGACAGCCGGTAGCTGACGGTATGATTGTCCACGTCGAGTTGGGCTTCGCCGTTGACTGCGGACGGGACCACTCGTTCGAGCACGGTGCGACTGAATCCTTTCTGCGTTTCCGCGTCCTCTGGCTGGACGCGGCGTTCCTCGGTCCATCGGATTTCGGCGACAGGAGTGCTGCCTTCCTGGGCCAGGATGTTGCAGTCGATCCGGATGGTGCCCCGGGAATCGAGGAGCGCGCCGTTCACAAGTGCGTCTGTCACCAGTTCGTGCAGGGCCAGCCCGATATGGACCGCCGCCGACGGCGAGAAAGTGGGATCGTCGCCCGCGATCTCGATGCGGCTTGCCCCGAGCGGCACCACATCGGTCACCTGCAACTTGACCAGTTCGCTGAAACGCGCGCCGCGCCAGTCGCTGTCCGTCACCGCATTCTGCGACTTGGCGAGCGATTGGATCCGGCCGGTGAAGGCGCGCACGAACCCGTCCACGGATCGCGACGACCGCGCGGTTTGCGAGGCAAGGCTCAAAACCATGGCGAGCATGTTCTTGGACCGGTGGGCCACCTCCATCAGCAGCGTCTTGAGCGTTTGTTCGCGAATCTTCTCCTCGGTGATCTCCACCGAGGAGCACAAGAAACCCGACGTCCGGCCAGCCTCATCACAGGCCGGCCTCACCGTGACTTTCAGGAAGCAATCCTTGCCGTCCGCGGCGACCGACGACAGCGTCTGCAGTTCCAGCGTCACAGGCTGGCCCGATCGTCGGGCATCATCTTTTGCTGTTGCGAACGCGGAAGCGCTGGCGCCATTGAACACATCGGCGTCGCTCAGGCCGACCAGGTCTTTGCGTGCCCAGACCGATTGCTGGTTCTCGAACCATGCAAACCGGCCGTCTGCGGTCTGAAAGAAGATCGTGACAGGCGATCCTTCCAGTGCGATGGCGAGACTGTTGTGATCGGGCTCGTGGACGTTCATGGAATCAATGGACGAAAAACGGGCGGGAAAACCCGCCCGATTGATCAGTTGTCAGACAGTCGCGCCTCAGACTTTCCGGAAGAAGCGGAAAGCCAGGCTGACGACGAACAGCACCAGAAACAGGAAGAAAAGAACCTGCGCGATGCCGGCCGAGGCGCCGGCGACGCCGCCGAACCCCAAAACGCCAGCAACCAGTGCCACGATAAGAAACATGAGTGCCCAACCAAGCATGATGATCCTCCTTCGATGTGATCACCTGTCTAACGGCTTGAGCGCGCATCGGGTTCCGCCCATGGCGCGGCTTACGCCGCCTTTTTTGATGATTCGTCGAAAAAAAGTGCCTGGCTGATCAGTGCCGAGACCATGGCCGGCTGGAACGGCTTGGTGACGAGATAGGCCGGCTCGGGGCGCTCGCCAGTCAGCAGGCGTTCCGGATAGGCGGTGATGAAGATGACCGGCACCTCGACCGACTGCAGGATCTCGTTGACGGCATCGAGGCCCGAGCTGCCGTCGGCCAGGTGAATGTCGGCAAGAACGATACCCGGGCGCTCCTTGCCGAAGAGCGCCACCGCTTCCATATGGGTGCGCGCGATGCCGGTGACCCGGTGTCCCAGATCCTCGACCATCGCCTCCACATCCATCGCGATGAGCGGTTCGTCCTCGATGATCAGGACGCTGGTCGCCACTTGTCCCGCAATGTCTCGAGCGGCCTGTTCCAGCAGTTCGTCCGCCTTTCCGGCCTCGATGCCGAGAATCTGTGCGGTTTGCTTGGGCGAAAACCCCTCGACCGCTGTCAGCAGAAAAGCCTGGCGGGCCATGGGCGCGATGGCCTGCAGATTGCGCTCGCCGCGGGCCTGTTCGGCCGGTACATCCGGGTCCGCCTTCAGATTGATATCGACCGAGGACCACAAATCGAGGAACGATTTGTACAGTGCGAGCTTTACATCATCGAGATCGGGAAAATTGGCCCGGTCGGCCACCAGTGCCTCCAGCAAGGCGGCGACATACGTGTCGCCGGCGCGCTGGGATCCGGTGAGCGCCCGCGCGAAGCGGCGCAAAAGAGGGACATGGGGTGAAATCTGTGCGGCTAGCGACATGTGAACTCCCTGCCGGCTCTTGAGAGATGAACGGTATTTGAACGCGCGCGAGACAAAGTGGTTCCATTTTTTCGGAACTTTTTTGCCAACGCGGCGTTCCGGGATAGATGGATTGAGGAAAGATGCAATCAATGGGCTTGGCAATGGACACATCGAAAGACGGAAAGGCCCGTCCGCTCAACGAGATGGCTGTGCGGCAGATCGGGAAAAAGTTACGGGAATCGTTCGACGAGGTCGTCAAGGAACCGGTCCCCGACCGGTTTGCGGCCCTGTTGGACGAACTTGAAAAGTCCGAAGGACAGCAGGGCCAGGACCAATGACCGCTCATGCGGACTTCAAGGCGGATCTGCTGGGCGCCATTCCCAATCTGCGCGCATTCGCCCTGTCGTTGACCGGAGCCGGCGATCGGGCGGACGATCTCGTCCAGGAGACGCTGGTCAAGGCCTGGCACAAGCAGGCAAGCTTCCAGCCCGGTACGAACATCAAGGCATGGCTCTTCACCATCCTGCGAAACGAGTTCTACTCGCAGATGCGCAAGAAGGGGCGTGAGGTTTCGGATGCGGAAGGCACGCTGACCGAAGCCATGGCGGTTCATCCCGACCAGATGGGAAAACTCGATCTGGCCGACATGCAGCGGGCTTTGCAGATGCTGCCCGACGACCAGCGCGAAGCGATCATCCTGATCGGCGCGTCGGGCATGAGCTACGAGGAGGCGGCCGAGGTTTGCGGCTGCGCGACGGGCACCGTCAAGAGCCGGGTTTCGCGCGCCAGGGCCCGCCTGGCGGCCATTCTCGACATCGATGACGCGTCGGAGTACGGTCCGGATGCAGTGGCGACCCATGTAATGGCGAAAACGGCCTAAGTGTCGTTCGATCTGGCGCCGAGCGCATCGCGAAAAGCCTGGCCGACCTCTTCGGCGCCAAACGGCTTGCGCAAAACGGCGTCGGCATTTGCCACCAACGGATCCTTTTCCGGGTCGCCGTCCGTCGTCATGACGATCAGTTTTCCGCCGGTTGAGCCAAAGAATTCGGCGACGCTGCGACGCTCGCCATCGGCCGACCGGTAGTCGACAAAGCAAACATCGGGAGAGACGACATTTTCCAGCATGTGACGCAGCGCCTCGCGAACCCGCAAAACGAGGACATGACGGGCGCCCAGATCGTTGGCGATCTGTTCGACATCCATGGCGATCAGCATCTCGTCCTCGATGATGAGAACGGTCTTGTCGGCAAGCAATTGCGGCATGGCGATCGGGTTCAACATGGGGAATCATTCCCCTTACCGTTCCTGGGAGCGGTCTCATTACCCGCTCCGCATCCGCCCGTCTTTAAACTTTGACATATCGCAGCGAGCAATGACGAAAGCCATGAGCGCATCACCCGACACATCGGCACCCTCACGCACCCGAAAGATCGCCTGCGAGGCATGTCCGCTCCGCGAGAGCGGCCGGTTTCGCGATTTCACCGAACAGGAAGTGTCGTTCGTTTCCGGTTTCAAGCGGGGCGAACTGACAGCGGAGGCCGGATCGACGATCTTCGTGGAAGGCAGCCACAGCCCGCACCTCTACACGGTGATTTCGGGATGGGGCTTTCGCTACAAGACGCTCGAAGACGGCCGGCGGCAGATCCTGAACTATGTGCTGCCGGGCGATCTGGTGGGCCTCCAGGGCACGCTGCTCGGCGAGATGGAGCATTCGCTCGAATGCCTTTCGGACATGGTGCTGTGCATGTTCGAGCGCGACCGGCTCGGCGACCTCTACAAGTCCAATCCCGCTCTCGGCTTCGACATCACCTGGCTGGCTGCCCGCGAGGAGCAAATTCTCGACGAGCACCTGCTGAGCGTCGGCCAGCGCAGCGCCCTGGAAAGAGCGGCCTATCTTCTGGCCTACCTGCACGACCGTGCGAGCCGGGTGGGCCTGTTCAAGGACGCACCGGAGATCTCGCCGCTGACTCAACAGCATGTGGCCGATACGCTCGGCTTGTCACTTGTGCATACAAACAAGACGCTGCGCAAACTGCAGGATCGGCAGGCAATCCGTTGGAAAGAAGCCGGCTTCCGTATCAGCGACATCGCCAGGTTGAAGGACATTGCGCGATGGGACGGACTTCCGGACGGTATGCGGCCGTTCATCTGAGCGGCGCCGCAGAGCGCTCGCAGGCGTGAGGGGGGCAGCCGCGGCAAAGAGCGGTCACCGCCGCGCCAGGTAAAGGTCACATGAAAGCTCACGAAAACGCCCGGCGGATTGTATCCCCGCCGGGCGCGTCGTTTTCGGCGCCTGTCGTGCCGGTCAGCCGAGTCGCCGTCCGGCTATCGCGTCCGTTTCCGGACCGCCTGCTGCGTCGCTTTTCACCGCGTCGATGGCCAGTTCGATGGCCCGCAGATTCGCCGGCTCGTCGCCGGCCATGCCTTCGTTGGCGGCGCGCTGCTTTTCGATAGCGTCGAGTTTCATTTTCTCAAGACGGTCCAGCTTCTGCTGCTCCGACCAGTCGCCGCGTTCGACGATCTGTTCCGGCGTCAGGTCCTTCTCGACGCCCAGGGCGCCACCGACGATGGATGGGTCTTGATTGGTTGACATGACGTCACCTCCGCTCAGACCGCTGCGCGGCGTCCGCCCTTGGGTCCGAAGATGAACCACAGGATCAGGCCGATCACCGGCAAAACGAGAATGAGGACGGTCCAGAGTGCCTTTGCCCCCGTGGACGCGCTCGATTGAAAGGTGCTGTAAATCGCCCATACCATGGCGATCAGCAGGATGAGGCCCAAAAGGCCGCCGACTTCGATACCCATCTGTCTTACTCCGTAATCAGCGAGCGCCACATCCAGACGACCTGCTCATGGTAGGTCATCCGCCCGACCAAAAGGTCGTGGGTGACAAAATCGCTCATTTCCTCGGCCATGTCGGCCGCTTCGCGCATCTTGCGGATGGCCGCTTCGTGATCGTCGATGAGATCGGCGACCATGTCGTGTGCCGACTTGGCCGATGCGTCCATCGAAACCACCGCCTGGTTCGGACCGGCCGCATCGGCGATCGGCGCCTTGTGCCCCAGGGCGCGGATGCGTTCGGCGATATCGTCGGCTGCCTGAAACAGGTTCGTGTACTGCTCCTCGGTCATGTTGTGGATCGCGTGAAACATGGGGCCGACGACGTTCCAATGATAGATGTGCGACTTGATCACCAGATAGTAGGTGTCGGTCAGGATGGCCGACAGCGCCTGGGCGATCTTCTCGCGCGCGGCCTCGTCGATGCCGGTGGAAACGGGTTCATCGCTCAATTCGGGTTTGAGGGCAGCTTGTACCATGAAAACAGCTCCTTCTCTTGAGTTTGTTGCAGGTTGAGGCCGAAATTCGGCCGTCGATCAGACGCCGGGTTCGCCGATGTCGGCGCTCACCGGGTCACGGTCGAAAAGGTCGAGCGCCAACGCGCTCGCGCCCGCCAGCACCATGGCGGCGAGCAGGATGACAAGTACGCGGCGGCCGCGGCCGCCCTGGCGTGCTTGACCAGAATCAATCGTTTTCATCACAACTCCTTCGTCCGTCTGTGAGCGGACGAGGAGACAACGCATGATCCGGCGGATCGTTCCGCCGCGTTCACACCATTTCCTGCGGAATGAGGATGTGGCGCTTGGCGAAGCGCCGTGTCTTTTCCAGCGGGAAGGGTACGATGCCGGTGCCGTTGGCTTCGGCACCAGCTATCCGGCGCGCGTCGGCGATGGTGCGCCAGTGTCCGAACGCGCCTGCGGGATCGTCGACAGGATCGGGTGTCGGCGTATCGCCCCCGATATGGGCGCGCCACAACGCTTCGCGCAAACTGGCGGCAAAGGTCGCGTCGCGGGCAACGATCCCGGCTTCGGTGTCCCATCGCATTGAACGGCCGTTGAGATTGGCCGAGGAGACGATCGCGGTGTCGTCGTCGGCGATGGCGACCTTGGAATGCACATAGACCATCGACTTGCCGTAAAGTGCGTCGCGCTCGATCTCTTCCTCGCGCGTCCGGTCGTTGGTGATGCAATAGGCCGCGAAGCGATCGCCAAAAAGGTCCGTCAGCCGGTTCAGCGACCGCATCTGCAGCCATTCGCCGTAACGTTGGACGCCCGATTTCTCGCCCTCGTAGGCGATCACGTCGGGGGCGCCGGGCAGCAGCAGCATCGCATGCAGAGCGCGGTTGCGCCCGAGTGCCGCGATCAGGCCGTCGCGGATGGTCGATGAGCGGAAGAACTGGCTCTCCAGATAGACATAGCGGCGGGCACGGGCGATCAGGTCCAGATGGGCCCGTTCGAGTTGGCACAGGTCGGCCACCGGGCCGAAGCGGAACGGGCTCCGGCCTGGCCGGGGCAATGTTGCCGCCACCGCCATGCCCTTCTCTGGCGTTGCCGGCTTTGGCTCCCCGGTTCGGAGCACGCTTCGTTTTTCGATGGCGGCGAACCGCAGCGGGCAATCGGGGTCCATGGCGACGAATGTCGGCGCATGGCTGGCCCCTTCGGCCCGCACGATGTTCCAGCACCGGTCAAAATGGTCCGCCAGGTCCGATGCCGTGCCGCCGGCGACGCCGACGCTGACATCGTGCCAGGTTTCCGGTGCCGACCGGTTGTGATCGGGGTCGTCATAGCGGCGCTCGTCGATGTCGAGCCCGCCCACGATGGCAAGGCTTTTGTCGGCGACCAGGAATTTCTGGTGCAGTGTCGCGGTGAAGTTGCGCCGTGGCGGCCATCGGGGGATCCGGTCGGCCCGTTCGGCAAGTCCCGGCGGCAGGTTCCGCCCCTTGCGGCGAAACTGGGAGACGATGCGCGCCTGCTTGACGCGTGCCACAGGCCATATCAGCGTCCTGAGCGCCATCCCGCTCTGGCCGCCCGGGTGGGCGACGAGGACGGTCAGATGCGTCCGGGCGCCGTGCGGCAGCGGCTTGACGGCGTCGGCGAGCAGGCGCAGCCGCTCCCAGACCGCCGCATGCATTTCCGGCGCGCCCACCGGATCGAAATCGTTGAGCAGCAACCGCGTCCGCACGCCGCGCCGCAGCGCATCGGCGATCAGTGCGCCCCAGTCGCCGATGTGCCGCGAATGCGCCGCGGAAGACCGCGTCTTGGTGCGCGGCGAAAAGATGTGCAGCGCCAGGTCGAGCCGTTCGCGCGCTTCAAGGACCAGCTCCTCCATGGCCGGGAAGGCCTGTTCTGCGGTCACCAGCGGTTGCGCACTGGTCAGTTCGTCCGTCACACGCGCGCCTCGCATTGCCTTTTACCCCGCTGCAACTACTATATGGGGCGAAGGGTTCCGTCAGTCGTGCGGCATCACGATTTCATGAAAGGTGTGCCATGGGGCAACTCGCCGATGGTCTTGACGACAGAAACCCGATCGCCGGCTCGCCACCCGACGCCGGATCATTCGCAACGCAATCGCTGGACATGACCCCCTCGCCGACCTTCGAGCGCCTGTCGATCGAGGACAGGCACCGGCTCGCGCTGCGCTATGCCGGCCTGGCCACCTGGGCGTGGGATGTGCGCACCGACCTCGTGGACGCCGACCAGGCGACCTACCGGTTGTTCGGCCTGTCGGATACCGGCAACTTTACCGCCACTGAATTCATCGGCTCCATCCATCCCGACGACCGCCTCGGCGTCAGCGAGGCTTTGAACGAGACGATCGAGACCGGGGTTGTGTTCGACTGCCGGTTCCGCGTCACGCACCAGGACGGGACCGTGAAGTGGCTGCGCGGCATCGGCGAGGTCCACAGGCGCTACAAGGACGGAAAGGCGTCGGTCATCATCGGCCTGAACATGGATATCACCGCGCTGGTGGAGAGCGAGGAACGGCTGGAGGCAGTGGTCAGCGAAATGCGCCACCGCATCAAGAATTCGCTGGCCATGGTCAACTCTCTCGCCGCGGCGACGGCGCGGGAGACGGACGCGGTCGATGCGTTCGTGGAGCGGTTCAGGGGCAGGATCGACGCGCTTGCGGCTGCGCAACGTGCGATCGGCACGACAGGCGATACGCATTTGGTGGATCTGCGGTCCGCGGTGGAGGGGGCAATGGGCCCGTTCACAGATACGGCCGACTGGAGCCGCCGTATCCGCACGGACATCGTCGATGTCGGCGTGACGCCATCGCTGGGCCAGGCTCTGGCCCTGACAATCTATGAGCTGGCAACCAATGCCATCAAATATGGCGCCCTGCGTTTCGACGACGGCACGATCGTGCTGCGCTGCATGCCCGATGACAGGGCCGGACTGCTGACCATCGAATGGACGGAGACCCATGTGGGGGACCAGATCGCCATGCGGGCCCAGAGCACCGGGTTCGGCTCCAAGCTCATCGACCGGCTGATCGGGGCCGAGCGTGGGTCGATCGAGCGCGGGCCGACCGAAGACGGCTATCGCGTAAGGCTCGCCTTCCCGCTCGACGTCAACTCCTAGGTGCCGGATCAACCCTGCCGTTCGGGCAGGCGATCGGCGCGGTCCGCGATGACGGTGCCGTTCGACGTTCCGTAAAGCGGGTCGACGACCAGCTCGCCGTTGGCGGCGAAGAACCATTTGAACCGCATGTCCGCCGTTGCGCTGGCGGGATCGACAGCCACGCATTTGCCGACGGCCATCGGATGGGTGTCGACATTGCGGGCAGCGCTCTCGAGCCCGGCTTCGCAAGTCGTCCGATCCTCAAAGAGTTCGGCATGTGTATCGACCGGGCGGCACACGTCCAGCTGATGGCCGCATCCCATCATGAACAGGGCAAAGACAGCATTTTCCATTTCGGCTCTCCTTCGCGTCGATAACGGAAAGGGCCGTCAAACGGTTCCCGGTGACCCTGCGAAACATCTGATGAGAGGGCGCGGAACGCAAATGCCAGGCTCGGCGTTAAAGAGAAGTCCGCCCGGCATCACAACCGCGAAATTGCTTCAGCCGGGCGGGTGAGTTTAGCAACCCACAAGGGAGACTATCATGCTGAAACGCCTTATGACCACTACCACCGCCCTGGTCACACTGGGCAGCGCTGCGGCCTTTGCCGCGGAGGCGGGCACCGACGCGACACGCGGCGTCTTCGACCGCGAGATGGCGGCAGACGCGTCCACCTTCTACGATGCCGACGCGGCCCACATGCTCGCCACCAATCTGATCGGCTCTTACATCTACAACGGCACCGGCGATGACGCCGAAAGCATCGGCGACGTCAACGATGTCGTCTTTTCGACGAGCGGCGATGTGATGGCCGTGATTGCCGGCGTCGGCGGCTTTTTGGGCATCGGCGAAAAGGAAGTGGCGATCTCCATCGATCAATTGAGCTGGCGGGCCGGACCGGACGGCGAGCGTTGGCTGGTCGGCGATCTGACCGACGAGCAGCTCAATGAAGCTCCCGGCTTCGACCGCTCGGTTCTCACCAACCGCGAGCAGGCGATGATGACCGATGACCGCGGGGCCGAAGAAGAGACCATGGCGGCGGCCGATGCCAACGCCGAGGCCGAGAACATGACCGAAACGGAAACCGCCGCCGAAAGCGACCCCATGCCCGACACCGAAACCGCGATGGCCGGCGACGATCGCGACTATGTGCCGATCGTCGAGGCCTCGTTCGAGGCTGACCGTCTGATCGGCATGGACGTTCATGGAGCCAACGACGAGGATGTCGGCGAAGTCGGCGATGTGCTGATCGGCGGCGACGGCCAGGTTCAGGCCGTGATCATCGATGTGGGCGGATTCCTCGGCCTTGGCGAGAAGCCCGTTGCCGTGTCGCTCGAAAACCTCATGATCGCGCGCGCCGAAGGTGCGTTCGACTGGTCGGTGATCAAGACCAGCCTGACGGCCGAGCAGCTTGAAAGCCATCAGGCATTTTCGCGCTCTGGTTATGAGAACGATCCCGACGCGGTGATCCTGGTCGCCCCGGCGATGTAACCAGAAGAGAGGCCGCGCCCCGTTTGACGGGGCGCGGTTCTGCCAATGATCGGATATGACAGCTACCTGTTCCGCTCGCTTGCGACGATTGCGCTTCTGATCGCCATCGTCGCCGCCTTGTCTTTGGCCAAGGCCGTTTTCATTCCGATCTTCGNCCGCCGCGATCGTGATGATCGCCATCCTGTGTGGCGCTTTGGTGCTGTTCGCACTGTTTGTCTCCGCGCCCGCCCGCACTCTGATCCAGGATTATCCGCAGATGATCGGCGAGTTGCGCGGCAAGGTGTTCAGCCTCCAGACATCGCTTGCCGAGGCGCAGAAGGTCGGCGAAGCGATCGTCGATGTCGGCAAGGAGGTGGGTGGCGCTCTTGAGGGCGAAGCAACCGAGGTCGAGCAGGTGGTGGTGCGCGAGGGCAATCTGTGGATGCAGATCGCATCGAACTTCGCCGGCGGCCTGGGCAGCATCGCGGTGACGCTGACGATTTTCGGCTTCATCTTCGCCATCCGCAACCCGTTCCTCACGCTGGCGACCATTCCTGCAAGCACGATGGCCTCCAAACTCGAAGCCGCGCGGTTGTGGAAAGGCGTCGAGAGCGATGTCAGCCACTATTTCTTCGTAACGACACTGATCAACATCGGTCTTGGCACGGTGGTCGGGCTCGTCCTTTGGGCGCTCGATGTGCCGATGCCGATCTTCTGGGGATTCGTTGTCGGCGTGCTCAACTATATGCCGTTCGTCGGTCCGACGATCGGTGCGGCCTTGCTTCTGGCGGTCAGTATCGTCCAATTCGGCACGATCTTTCAGATGCTGGTGCCGGCAGCGGCCTATCTGGTGATCAATTTCATCGAGGCCAATTTCGTCACGCCCAACATGGTGGGACGCCGCGTCAACATCGCGCCGCTGGCGATCATCCTGTCGCTGTTGTTCTGGGGCTGGCTCTGGGGTTTTGCCGGCCTTCTGGTCTCCATTCCCATGCTCGTCGTCCTCAATGCCGTCGCCGAGCGCGTCGAGGCCCTGTCGGCGCTCAACCGCATGCTGACGCCGCGGGCCCGCCGTGATGGGCGCATTGCAGCAAATCTGTATGGAACCCGTTCGCGGGCGGCGCGTTTAGCCCGCGAAAGGAGGGTCCTATGACCGCAACCGCTACCAAATCCACGGGCCGGAGCAAGGCGCGCAGCAGCGCCTCGACGACCAAGTCCGAGAATCTTGGCGCCGAGATCGCAGCCTTGCGCGAGGAGGTCGCCGCCGTGACGGACCGCCTGAGCAAGGTGGCCGGTGCCGGCGTCCGAGAAGCCAAGCAACGGGGCGACGAATCCGCGATGGCCTTGCAGAAGACCAGCGATCAGCTCATCGACGACCTGACGCGCCAACTCAACGAGATCGAGGTGAAGGCCGGTACCGCCGTGCGGCAGCACCCGATCCAGGCGCTGGGCATCGCCGCGGGCATCGGTTTTCTCGCCGCCATCCTGATGCGCAGGTAACATGATCACCGCGCTGACAACGATCACGCAATTGACCGCAGCCGATTTCAAGCGCCGCAAGCAGCGCTGGATCTCGGCTGCGGCGTTCTATGCGGTGGGCGGCATCGCCGGCCTTTTCGCCGTCGGCTTCGGCGCGGCCGCCGGAACCGTGGCGATCGCGCGCAGCTACGATCTGCTGGTCGCGCTGGTCATCATGTCCGCCATCTTCCTGGCGATCGCGGCGCTGGCCGTTATCGTCAATGCCGCCCTCGCAGCGCGCGCCCGTCGCCGCAATTCGCGATCCGCCGCCGTCAAGAGCGCGGCGCTCGCCACCGGCCTCGTCGCCATTCGCCGTTCGGGCACCACCGCGCTGCCTCTCATCGCCGCGATCGCGGGGCTCCTCCTCGCCAGCCGGCTGGTCGGCGAAGACGAGGCAGGCGACGAATAAACCCCTGAATTCCGGAGAAATCATTGGAATACCAAGGCAATACCGAGGTCGTCGGCGCCCTGTCCGACGAAGTCGAAAACGCATGGGGAACGTTGGCAACGCTGGTCGACGGTTTTTTCGCCATGCTCCCCAAACTGGCGATCGCGCTCGTCGTGTTCGCGTTGTTCTATCTCGTCGCGATGGGCGTTCGCCGTATTGTCCGGAGGGTCGCCAGCACCAAGAACCATGATGGCCTTGGCAACGCGCTGGGACGTCTGGCGCATCTGGGCGTCGTCTTCGCCGGTTTCCTGGCCGCTGTCGGCATTGTTGCGCCAAGCGTCGGTGCCGCCGAACTCCTTTCGGTCCTGGGCGTCGGCTCGGTGGCGATCGGTTTTGCTTTCCGCGACATATTGCAGAACTTCCTCGCGGGCATCCTGATCCTGCTGCGCGAGCCTTTCAGCCGGGGCGACTGGGTCCAGCTTGGTGATCATGAGGGCATTGTCACGGCGATCTCGACACGCTCGACATGGATCCGCACCTTCGACGGCCGCGACATCGCCATTCCGAACGGCGAAGTGTTCACCAATGCGATGACGGTGGTCACGCGCACGCCCACCATCCGCGCGCAGTACGAGTTCGGCGTCGCCTACGATACCGATCTCGATCGGGCGATGGCGGTCATCCTTGATGCCATCGGCTCGTTCGACACGGTACTCGACGATCCGGCGCCCGACGCCGGCGTTGCCGATCTTGCCGGTTCCTCGGTCAACATCCGCGCCCGCTGGTGGACGACCAATGACGATTTCTACCGGACCAAGCTCGATGTGATCAAGGCCGTCAAGGAGGCGCTGGACGATGCGGGAATCGACATTCCGTTCCCGCAGCGCCAGCTCCTGTTCGAGCCGCAGGAACCGCTGCCCATCGCGCGGCAGCGGCAGGGGCAGGCGGCGGAGTGACCAACACCCGGAGACGTGCCAGAACACAGCCGGTCGAACCCAGGCGGCCCCCATGGGGTCGCATGGCTTCGTTGTCGTGGTCCTTTCATTCTGCAGAGATCAGAATCTTGTTTGGTGGGCGACCGGCACACGATCGGGGCGTCAGACCGGATCCCAGGGAAGCAGCAGCAGTCAACGCACCGGCCAGGATCCGTCAGCGTTTCGATGTATTGACTGAGCTCGCCTTCGGGGAGCCGGTCGGCGTGTCACGGATGCGTCGTTGCGCGACGGCGCGCCAGCGGCCAGCTTCAAAGAGGGCTGCGCCGGCTGGTCGGCTTTCTTATGATGTTGCACCGCCGGTGTCGGCTTTCATGGCGTTCAGTTCGGCGATTTCGGCCTCGATCCGGTCACGCTGGCCGATCAGCGCATTGCGATCGACGTCGGTCCAATGGGTTTGTTCCAGAACCCGGTCGAGCTGTTCGAGTACCCGCTTTTCCCCGTCGATCAGGCCCGGAATGACGTCCGCGCCCAGTCCGTCGATCATGCCGCGGGCCACCATCACCGACCGGTGCACCCATGACAACCAGGACCCGTCGGGATCGGGTTCGCCGCCATGGGCGACCAGGATGCGTGCCGTCTGCTCGGCACAATCGCGATGCATGTCCGACAGCCGGCGCAGAACCGGGTCCATTGTCGCATTGGCGCTTTCCAGGCCGGCATCGTACCCGTTGGCGGCGTCGGTGTGGCGGACCTGAAGGGTCGCCAGTTCGGACAGCCGCTCGTCTCGCTTGATTTTCGGATCGTCCGGGGGCTGCATCATCATGTTGGTGGTCTTTCAATTGTCGTTCGGCGGCTGACGGCGGGGCGTGCGCCCCGTCGTGCAGGCCGGTCTGCCGATCAGTTCAGGATGACTTCGGCGATGCCGACGGCCACATTGACGCCCTCGGTGACCGAAACGCTGACCGGCTGCAGCGCGAAGGACGTCTCCGAGCCGCCAACCAGCACATTGGCGCCCAGGCCGGCGGCGAAGGCCGCCGATGCGGTGGCGCCCGTGTAGGTGCCGGTCAACGCGCGGGGCTCGTAGACGTCCTCCTCGGCAGCCACAACCGTCCACAGGATGACGGCTTCGCCCGTCACGCCGACATCGATGCCGTACTTGTTGATGACACCGGTGTAGGTTTCCTCGGCGAAACTGTCATTGGCCGGCGTGAAGGTGCACAAAAGGTCCTTGGACGAACCGAAAATGAAGCCGGTTCCGTCATCGACCTGGCAGACCAGTTGGCCCAGTTGCACGCCGGCAGTCTGAGCGGCGGCAGGCGTGGCGGCGATGGCCGCGGCCCCCACGAGTGCGGCAAGTGTGGCGTTCTTGAAGGTCATCGAAGTTTTCCTCTCGATTGATTGCCGGATGCCATCCGGCTTGGTCAGAAGGCAGGAGCCTCCGGCTGGGGTGTTACTGCTGGCCCTCGGCGGCAGGCAGTTGGACGTCGATGTCGACCGAGCGCTGCGTCTCGAAGACGCCGCCGGTCAGAAGAAAATACCCGCCAAGGAGCAGGATCACGGCCAGAACGGCGGCGATGAACCATCCTGCCCCTCCGCCTCCGGTGCGAATAACTGTCGTGTCATGTTCTTTTTGCGCCATCGCGATATACCTCCGCGCGAAGTGGTTGCCGTCGCGTAACAAACGCCCGTGTGACCACATCGGTTTCATGTTATCGCGCAAAAAATGCCTATGGATGCGTGGCCGGCAGGTCGGGACGGCCCACCCTAACCGCTCGGGTGTTTGGAAGTTGGAACGCGGCGCGGATTGGGCCCGCTGCGGAGAGGGGCAGGCCGGGCCGGACATATGAAAAGCAAGGACGGAGCCTCCGTCCTCTGGTCACTCCTCGAAGACCAGCCCGTCCGGTTCGGCACCCAGTTGTTTGAGCGCGTCGTTGACATCCTCGACCATTTGCGGCGGGCCGCACACATAGAATTTCTGCGACAGGTCGTCGATCGAGCGCTCGAGGAAAGCGCGGTCTATGCGTCCGGTTTCGTGCTGCGTTCCTTGCTCTTCGCTCAATATGTGGGTGACGTCGAGGCCGGCCATCGCGTCGAGTTCGGCCTGCGGGAAGATGTCGCGCTCGGTCCTGTTGGCCAGCAGCAGTCGATGGCCGGCCAGCCGGCCCTGCCGTTGGAGATCACGCAGGATCGCGATGAACGGTGTCACCCCGGCGCCGCCGGCAATGAACGTGCCTTCACCCCTGTGGGCGATGGTGCCGAACGGCTCGTCGATGATCAGCATGTCGCCGACGATCAGACGCGCAAGCTGCTCGGTCACGCCACCATGATCGGGATAGCTCTTTATCATGAACTGAAGCCGGTCGTCGCAGGGCAGAGATGTGAAGGTGAACGGGCGCTTCTCGTCTTCCCATCCTTCCTTGCCGATGGAGACATCGACGGCCTGACCGGGCTCGAAGACGAGCCCTTCCGGCTTTTCGAGATCGTATTGGAAGACGTTGCGCGCCAATGGCGTTATGGCAGTGATCTTCAGGCGATGGATCATGCGGTTTCCTCGGTGTTGGTACGAACGATCCGGCTCCGCTCAGGCGTTACCCTTGCCCAGATCGCGCTCTGCACGTTCATCCTTGTCCAGCTTTTGGAAACTCTCGATGACGCCGTCCGCCTCCTGCTTGACGTCGGGTACCGCCTTCCGCTGGTTGCGGACATCGGATTGATCCTTTGCCTGCAACCGATTGTTGCCCATCTCGTCGGACGCCAGATCGCTGCGGGTGAGTTTCGTCGTTTTGCTATCGGGTTTGGCCATCGCCAGTCTCCTCATGTCGATTGTTGGTCGGATGTGTTCGCTCGCACATTGGATCCGCCGCATCGGCGGCCAGCGTGTCCGCCACATAGGCGTTGCGCTGACCCATCGGCCGGTCCGGCCCCACAGTGGTGTCCTTTCGCGTGCGCCATTCCAGTTCGGCGTTGAGCGCCGCGCCCGAGACCAGGACGATGGCCGAGACGTACAGCCACAGCATGAACACGGCGGCCGCGGCGATGGAGCCGAAGGTCGCGTCGTAGCGGCCGAAATTCTCGATGAAGAAGGAAAGGGCGGCCGAACCGAGCAGCCACAGCGCCGTCGCCAGGATCGCGCCGGGCACCACCCAGCGCGTTTCGGGCGACCGCCGGTGGGGCGCATTGCGGAAAAGCAGCAGCACAGCCACCCACAGCACGACCGCGACCACCGGCCAGCGCAGCCACAAAATGGCGCTCTCGCGGGATTCGGCGAATGGCCAGATGAGCGCAAGCGTCGGCAGCACGGTCACGGCGATGAGCAGGATGCCGAGCGTGACGAAGGCACTGACGGTCGCGATGAACGAGGTGACGGCACCGGCAACAAAGCCACGTGTATCGGTTTCCCGATGCGCCTTGGTGATCGCGAAAATCAGCGCGTTCATGCCGCGCGAACCGGTCCACAGTGCGATCGCCAGGCTGACGGCCAGCCCGATGCCCAGCTTGGTTTCGCGAGCGGCAAAGGCAGCCGCCTGTTCGGTGATGACGGTCGTGATCTCGACCGGCAAGGCGATGGCGATCGCCAGGTTTGCGTCGGCGATCGCCAGCGGGTTGGCGATCAGGCCGAACAGCGAGACCGCCGCGCTCAGGGCGGGAAAGACAGACAAGAAGCCGAAAAACGCCACGCCGGCACACCGCAAGCTGACATCCATATCGGCCGCCCGGGTCGCCGTTGCCTTCAGGGCCGACCACCATGCGCGCGCGCTGAGCCGGCGCGGCGATGTTGGCGCGTCCCGGTCAAGCGATGCTGCGGCACCGAGGCCAGTGTCGCCCGGAACCGCCGATCGTTGCGCCATGCTCAACTTTTGCTGGTTGGTATCGGCCACGCGCTGAAAACGCATTGCCGGCGTTATGGTTCCCTGCTCGGCCATGGCGCCGGTTGTGGCGTCGCATGTGCAGACGGCAGCATCCGGGCAAGAGGGCGTCCCACCGCTTGGTCATGAGAGCACGAACAACGCCCGGGCCTCTCAAAGCGGCAGCGAGGTCGTGTACTTCATCTCCTCGAGAATGACCGTGCTCTGGATTTCCTGGACGCCGGGAAGCATGACCAGCTTCTCGCGCAGCAGCGTCTGGAAATGGTCCATGTCGCGCACCACGACGCGAACATTGAAATCAAACTCGCCAAGCATGAGCTGGATCACCTGCACCTCGGGGATCAGCATTGCGGCTTCCTGAAACACGTTCAGCGCCTGGCGGCCATGCTCGGTCAGCTTGATCCGGACCAGAACGATAACGTCGAAACCGAGCTTCTTGCGGTCGAGCTGGATGGCCTTGCCGCGGATAATGCCTTCCTCTGTCAGCCGGCTGATGCGCCTGGAACAGGGTGATTGCGACAGTCCTACCCGCTCCGCGATCTCCGAGACGGTCAACGATCCGTCCTCCTGCATCACACGCAGAATCCGGCGATCCGTATCGTCAATGTGAGGCATCGCACATGCTCATAATTGGAAAATCAAGCACATAGTATGTTCAATTAGTATGCATATCAAGATAATCAGGCAAGAATTTGCTCCATACCGACCATAACATGCGGCTGACAGGCGGGAGGGCAACATGTCAGCATGCATCACCGGATGGGCACATTCACGGTTCGGCAAGTCCGAGGCCGTCGATGCCGAGGCGCTGATCGCCGAGGTCGCTGGTCCGGCCATTGCCGACGCCGGGCTGGAGCCGGCAGACATAGACACCGTCATTGTCGGTGCCTTCAACAACGGTTTCGGGCGGCAGGATTTTCTGGGTGCCTTGGTTGCGCTTGCCGTGCCGGAATTGCGCCATGTGCCGGCTGTTCGCGTGGAAAACGCCTGCGCCACCGGCTCAGCGGCCATCCATGCGGGTTTGCGCGCGCTGGAAAGCGGGACGGCGCGGCATGTTCTTGTCGTCGGCGTCGAGAAGATGACAGCAACGCCGACCTCCGAAGTGGGCGAAATCCTGCTCGGCGCATCGTATCACAAGCAGGAAGCGGACGTTCAGGGCGGGTTCGCCGGCGTCTTTGCCGGGATCGCCCGCGCCTATTTCCAGAAATATGGCGACAAGAGCGACAGCCTGGCCCGGATCGCGGCCAAGAACCACCAGAACGGTGCAAAAAACCCCTGTGCGCACATGCGCA
Organism: Oceaniradius stylonematis; assembly: GCF_003149475.2. Lineage (GTDB taxonomy): Bacteria > Pseudomonadota > Alphaproteobacteria > Rhizobiales > Rhizobiaceae > Roseitalea > Roseitalea stylonematis. The sequence continues at coordinate 157,834 of NZ_QFWV02000005.1, read as the reverse complement.
AGGCGTTGGACTATGAATTCTGCCGGCAGGTGTCCGACAAGAACCCGCTTGTTGCCGACCCGCTCAGGCGCAGCGATTGCTCGCTGATTTCCGACGGCGCGGCCGCGCTCGTGATGACCGGCACGGAGACGGCACTGCGCACGGCAAACAAGGCCGTCCATTTCCGCGCGGCCGAACAGGTCAACGACTATCTCCCGTTGAGCCTCAGGTCGGCAACCGTGTTCGAGGGCGCGGCACGCGCATGGTCGGCGGCCCGCACCGCCGCTGGCGTCACGAACGAGGATCTTTCGTTCGTCGAGACCCATGACTGTTTCACCATCGCCGAACTGATCGAGTACGAGGCGATGGGTCTGGCCGAGCCGGGCGAGGGAGCCCGCGTCATCGACGAGGGCATTTCGGCGCGCGACGGGCGCTTGCCGGTCAACCCGTCCGGTGGCCTCAAGTCCAAGGGTCACCCGATCGGCGCAACCGGCGTGTCGCAGCATGTCATGGCAGCGATGCAGCTATGCGGCGATGCCGGCGAGATGCAGCTCGATGCGCCCCAACTGGCCGGCGTCTTCAACATGGGCGGTGCTGCGGTCGCCAATTACGTCTCCATCCTCGAACGTCTTCGCTAGAGCTCCGGTCATGCAGCGCGTCTCGAACCGAGTGATGAATCTGGGTGACCTGCTCACCGAAGCGGCCCGCCGTTATCCCACGGGCCAGGCGATCGTCAGCGGTGATCGCGTCTGGACGTGGGCGGAAATGGACGCCCGCGTCGATGGGGCGGCGAACTCGCTGTGCAAGCTGGGTATCGGCCGTGGCGACAAGGTGGTCGTTCACGCGCGCAACTCGAACGAAATGTTCGAGACGATGTTCGCCATCTTCAAGATCGGCGCCGTCTGGGTGCCCACGAACCATCGCGTCGTGCCCGATGACGTGGCCCATATCGCCAAGACAACCGACGCGTCGGCCGTCATCTACGATGAGGCTTTTGCCGGCCATGCCGATGCGGCGCTTGCGGCCGGTGCCAGGCTGGCCATCTGTATCGGCAAACCGCGGCCGGGCGAATACCGTTATGGCGATCTGGTGCGCGCGGGTCACGGCAACCGGTTCCATGCGGCGCCTGTCGAGCGTGACGATCCCTGCTGGTTCTTCCTGACCTCGGGCACGACGGGAAGCCCCAAAGCGGGCGTGCTGACCCACGGCCAGATGGCATTCGTGATCAACAACCACCTTGCCGATCTGATGCCCGGCATGACCGAGGCGGACCGTTCGCTCGTTGTCGCGCCGCTTTCGCATGGCGCCGGAATCCACCAGCTGGTTCAGGTGGCGCGCTGTGTCGGCACCGTCCTGTCCGATCCCGGCAGCCTCGATCCGGCTGCCGTGTTCGCACTGATCGAGAAGTACCGGATAACCAACATCTTCACCGTGCCGAGCATCCTGTCCGCATTGGCCGAGCACGAAGCGGCCGACCGGTTCGACCACACCAGCCTGCGACACGTCATCTATGCCGGCGCGCCGATGCTGCGAGCGCATCAGAAACAGGCCCTGCACAAGCTCGGCCCCTGTTTGGTCCAGTATTTCGGATTGGGCGAGGTGACCGGCAACATCACGGTCCTGCCGCCGCACCTGCATGCGGTCGAGGACGGTCCGGAGGCGCGGATCGGGACCTGCGGCTACACGCGGACATGCATGCGGATCGAAATCCAGGATGCCGAAGGGCGCCGTCTGGGCCCGTTCGAAACCGGCGAGATATGCGTCATCGGGCCGGCCGTGTTCAGCGGGTACTACAACAATGACACCGCCAATGCCGCCGCCTTCCGGAACGGGTGGTTCCGCACCGGCGATGTCGGCCATCTCGATGACGAAGGCTTCCTGTACATCACCGGGCGCCAGTCCGACATGTTCATCTCGGGCGGCTCGAACATCCATCCGCTGGAAATCGAAGAGAAGCTGGCCGCCCATCCCGATGTCTGCGAGGTCAGCGTCGTCGGGATTCCGGACGACAAATGGGGCGAGATCGGCGTGGCGGCGATCGTGCCGCGCAGCCCGGATGCCCCGCTGCCCGACCTGAAATCCCACCTGACCGGAAAGATCGCATCCTACAAGATCCCCAAGCGGTTCGAGCGCTTCGAACAGCTGCCGCGATCGGGCTACGGAAAGGTGACGAAGAACCTCGTCAGGCAGGCGCTTCTGGAGCGACTGCAGGCCGAGGACGATCTGGCGGAGGAGGCGCGATGATCGCCGATGTCGCCACGCGCTTTGAGCCGCGTTCCATGCGCCACCCCGGTCCTGCCCCAGCATTGCGGCTCGTGACCGCCAGCGAACCGTCGGCGCGGGCGGCCATTGTCGCGCTTCCGGCGGGCATCGATCTTCTGACCGGTCTGGTCGATGCCGCCGGCGACGCGCCAGCCGCCGTGTTCACGCTCCTGTCGGGCGCGTTTTCACAGTGCGTGCACTGTCTCGCCGCGTCCGATGCGACCGGGCATACGGTTGCGACCTATTCGGACTGGATGAGCTTCACCGACACGATGGTGCTTGGCGGCTCGGCAACCATCGGATGGTCTGTCGACGGCACCCGCATGGTTCACAGCCATGCATGGTTTTCACTGCCGGCGACCGGTGCGCTTGGGGGCGGGCATCTCGACCCGGTTCGCTGCATCGTCGGCGCCGGGGGGCTGCGGCTGCGCGCGACCATCTTCGAGCGGATCGACGTGCGGCAGGCGCCCGACGCCGAAACCAACCATGCCGTGTTTGCGCCCGTCACCATCGGGGAGGCGGCTTGATGGGCGGGTTTGTACGCGCCGAGGCGGGTTCGGTGGGGCGCGTGGTCTATGGCCGCGTCAGGCCAAACGAGGATTTGGTCGAGGCCGTCGAGGCGGTCTGCGACGAGCCCGGAGTCCTCAATGGCTTCGTGCGCGGCAGCCTGGGCAGCCTCACGGACGCCTGCGTGGATTGCGGTGACGGATCGGAGACCGTGGTCTACGGCCCTGCCGTCGAAGTGGTGGGCCTTGCGGGTGAAGTCCGGGCGGCCTCCGGCGGAAAACCGGTGGCCGTCCTGAACGGCATGATCGCAGGACCTGACGGCCGCATCGGCGGCGGGCGCTTCGTGCGCGGCAAGAACCTCGTATGCGTGACGTTCGAACTGGCCATCGAGGAGTGGCTCGCCGCCGATGGCGGCCGAAGTCCGGGTGCTCCGGCATAGCACCGACAGCTTTTCAACAAGGGAGGAAGACCATGAAGTCCATCAAATCACACATGCGCCTCGCGGCGCTCGCCGCTGCGGTCAGTGCAACGACACTGGCGCACGCACAGACGCTGGAAATGACCAGCGTCTATCCCGGCACATTCCCGATTATCGGCGAGATCGGTCAGGAAATCGGCAAGCGCATGGACCTGATCAGCGGCGGTGACCTGTCGCTCAACTTCAACGAGCCCGGCGCGCTCGTGCCGGCGCCCGAGGCGTGGGATGCCGTCTCCACCGGTGCCGTCGATGCCGCCTGGTATTCACCGGGCTTCGCGCAGGGCATCATTCCGTCGGCGGCGATGTTCACCTCCGTGCCGTTCGGCCCCGAGGCCCCCGAATATCTTGCCTGGTACTATCACGGTGGCGGCCAGGAAATCTGGGAAGAGATCTCCGCCGGCCACAACGTCAAGCCGGTCCTGTGCTCGACGATCCCGCCGGAGGCATCGGGCTGGTTCCGCGAACCCATCGAAACGCTCGATGACCTGCAGGGCAAGAAGATGCGCTTCTTCGGCCTTGGCGCCCGTGTGATGGAAAAGCTCGGCGTCTCGGCCCAGACCCTGCCGGTCGGCGACACCGTTCCGGCACTCGAACTGGGAACGATCGATGCCGCGGAAATCTCGATGCCGGCCCTCGATCTCGCTCTCGGCATGAACAATTATGCCTCCCACTACTATTTCCCGGGCTGGCATCAGCAGACCTCGCTCTTCTCTCTGCTGATCAATCTGGATGTCTGGAACGATTTGGGCGAGCGCAATCAGGCGATCGTCAACGAAGTCTGCCGCTCGGCCGTCACCGAATCGATCGCCTGGGGCGAGGCGATCCAGTTCGACGCGCTGGCGCAGTTGCAGGAGCAGGGCGTGACGCTGCACACCTGGTCTCCGGAGATCCTCGAAGCGATGCGGACGGCATGGCTCGAGGTCGTCGATGAACTGTCCGAAGACGCCGACTTCGCGCGGACGTGGGCTTCCTACAGCGAATTCCGAGAGAACTACGCCATCTGGCGCGATCTCGGCTATCTGCGCTGACGCCTCGCTGATCCGCATGCTGCCCCTTCCGGCCGAACGGTCGGGAGGGGCCCAGAGCGACCGGACGGACCCATGTTTCAGACAATTGCGCGTACATGTGCGGCCCTTCCGCGCGCGGGCCATTTCGTCGGCGGCTGGCTGTTGCTCGGCTTGGCCTTCGTCATCGGCTACGACGTGGTCGGCCGGAAGTTCTTCAACACCGGATCGACCCTGCTGCAGGAACTGCAATGGCACCTGCACGGCGCGGCCATGCTGCTCGGTTTCGGCGCGACCTATCTGAAAGACGCGCATGTCCGTGTCGATCTGTTGCGCGAGAGTTTTCCGCAGCGGACCAAGATCTGGCTTGAAACGGCCGGTATTGTCCTGTTCCTGATCCCTTATCTCGGGTTTCTGCTTCACTTCTCGATCGACTACGCGCTGCGGGCCTGGGCGACGGGCGAGGGCTCGGTCGGCGGCAGCGGGCTTCCCAACCGCTGGATCATCAAATCGTTCCTGGCGATCGGCTTCGCGCTCGTGATCCTGTCGGCATTGTCGATCCTGGCACGCTGCATCGACGCGCTGCGATCCGGCGGCAAGACGCCGGACACTCCGTTTTATCCCGATCCGTAGCCGCTCGCGGCGCCACCTGAGGACTTTGGCATGTTTGCTGAATGGCTGCCCATCATCATGTTCGTCAGCCTCGCGTTGTTCATCTTCTCGGGCCTGCCCGTCGCGGTCGTCCTGGGCGGCGTGTCGCTGGTCTTTGCCGGGATCGGGCTGGCGATGGGCGAGATCCGCTTCGTCCACCTGCCGCTGCTGATCAACAGGATATTCAGCGGCATCGTCGCCAATCCGGTCATGGTGGCGGTACCGATGTTCGTCGTCATGGGCACGCTCTTGGAGAAGAGCGGCATCGCCGAGGACCTGCTGGATGGGCTTCAGACGCTGATGCGCCGCGTCCCGGGAGGTCTTGCCTTGTCGGTGACGCTGATGGGGACCATCCTGGCCGCCTCGACGGGGATCATCGGCGCATCGATCGCCATGCTGACCCTGCTGGCACTGCCGATGATGCTGCGCAACAATTATGCGCCGTCGCTGGCGACGGGAACGATCGCCGCATCGGGAACGCTTGGGATTCTCATCCCGCCCTCGATCATGCTTGTGATCATGGGCGACCTCTTGACGATCTCGGTCGGCAAGCTGTTCATGGCGGCGCTCGTTCCGGGGCTGATCCTGTCGGGTCTCTACCTGGTCTATATCGTCACGATCAGCTTTATGCGGCCCAAGCTTGCGCCCCGCGCATCGACGCCTTTGACCGATGACGAGAAACGGGCGCTTGCCCGCAAGCTGGCCTACGGCTTCATACCGCCCGCGCTTCTGATCGGCCTGGTTCTCGGCTCGATCCTCGGCGGTTGGGCCACGCCGACGGAAGCGGCCGGCGTGGGCGCGCTCGGAGCGCTTGCGCTCGCGCTTTTCCGGCGCCGTCTGAGCCTGCCCGGCCTCAACCAGGTTCTGGGCCGCTCGCTGACCACGGTTTCCATGATCTTTTTCATCTTCGTCGGCGCGACCGCGTTCAGCTATCTGTTCCGCCGCTTCGGCGGAGAGGAGCTTGTCCTGTCGCTCATCGACACGGGAGTGCTCGGGCCGTGGAGCATCCTTGGCATCCTGATGCTGATGGTCTTCGTCATGGGCTTTTTCTTCGACTGGATCGAGATCACGCTGATCGTGTTGCCGATCTTCGCGCCGATCGTCCAACTGCTCGATTTCGGCGATCACGTTGCATCGGTGGATACCGTCTACTGGTTCGCGATCCTCGTTGCGATCAATCTGCAGACGAGTTTCCTGACGCCCCCATTCGGCTTTGCGCTGTTCTACACCAAGGGGACGGCGCGCGATCTGGTCACGATCGGTGACATCTACCGCGGCATCGTTCCGTTCGTGCTGCTGCAGCTGATTGCGCTCGCGCTGGTGCTGGAGTTTCCGAATCTGGCGCTGTGGCTGCCAAACCGGCTCTTCAACTGACGCAGGATGCGCCGCCCGCCGGCGGCGCCCTGTTGTCCGCTAGACGTGGATCGCCTTGCCGCCGATGGCGAAACAGGCTTCCTGCAGTCCTTCGCCCAAGGTCGGGTGGGCGTGAATGACACCGGAAATATCGTCAACAACGGCGCCCATTTCGATGGCGACCGCAAACGCCGTTGACAGTTCGGAAATGTCGCGGCCGACCGCCTGCAAACCGAGGATGCGACCGGTGCCGCGCTCGGCGAGGGCCCGCACGAAGCCCGACGCAGCCTCCATGGTCATGGCGCGTCCGCTGGCGGCGAGCGGGAACTGGCCGACGGCAACGTCGAATCCCTGTTCCGCCGCCTCATCGGGAAGCAGCCCGCAGGTGACGATCTCGGGATCGGTGAAGCACACCGCCGGGATACAGGTACGGTCCCACCGCGCGCGATGCCCGGCCACGACCTCCGCGACAAGCTCGCCCTGTGCCATGGCCTTGTGCGCCAGCATCGGATCGCCCGTGATGTCGCCGATCGCGTAGACGCCACGCATGGAGGTCGCGCAGCGGTCGTCGATCGCGATGAAACCGTCTTGCGTTATCGTCAGGGCAAGGCCATCGATGCCGGCCTCGCGGATGCGCGGCGTCCGGCCGGTCGTAACGAGGATCCGGTCCGCTTCGATCTCGCGCGGACCATCGGCGGCATGGTCGACGCGAAGTCCTTTCTTGGTGGGCTCCAGCGCTTTGGTGCGGGTCAGGACCGTCGCCCCCAGACGTTCAAGGCTCTGTTCAACCGGGCGGGTGATCGCGGCATCATATTGCGGCAGTATGCGCTCTTCGGCCTCGATGACCGTCACGCGCGAGCCGAGCTTGGCATAGGCCGTTCCCAGTTCGAGCCCGATATAGCCGCCGCCGACGACCGCCAGCGCGGACGGCGGCTCGGCCAGGGACAGCGCTTCGGTCGAACTGATGACCTTGCCGCCGAAGGGCAGCGTGGGCAGCGCCGCCGGCGCCGATCCGGTGGCCAGCACCAGTGCTTCCGTCTGGATCGTCTCCTCGTCATCCTCCGTAACGACCCGAACCGTCTTGCCGTCGAGGATTTCACCGCGTCCACGGACGAGGCGCACGCCGGCCTTCCTGAAAAGACCTTCGACGCCTCCATTCAGGCGGCGCACGATCGCATCCTTCCAGTCGACCGTCTTGCCAAGGTCGATGGTCGGATCGGCCACCTTGATTCCAAGGGCGGACTGGTCCGATGCGTGCGTAATCTTGTGGAACTCGTTGGCCGCGTGGATCAGTGCCTTGGAGGGGATGCAGCCGACATTCAGGCACGTTCCGCCGGGCGCTGTTTCCTCGACGATGACGGTGTCGATGCCAATCTGCCCGGCACGGATCGCGCAGACATAGCCCCCCGGACCCGCGCCCAGCACCAGCAGGCCGCACGTGCCGGCGCTCATTGCCCGGCCTCCATGAACAGGAGCGCCGGCGTTTCCAGATGCGTCTTGAGCGTGCGGACGAAATTGGCGGCGTCCCAGCCGTCGATCACGCGGTGATCGAACGAACAGGACAGGTTCATCATCATGCGTGGCTGAAACGCCGCGCCGTCCCAGATCGGGCGCATCGCCATCTTGTTCACGCCGACAATTGCGACCTCGGGATGGTTGATGATCGGCGTCGTCGCAATCGCGCCGAGGGGCCCGAGCGACGTGATCGTGATCGTCGATCCGGTCAGCTCGTCGCGGGTCGCCTTGCCGTCGCGGGTCGTGGTCGCCAGCCGGTCGATCTCGGCGGCAAGGTCCCACAGGGTCCGCGCCTCGGCATGGCTGATGACGGGCACGGCGAGGCCGGCTTCTGTCTGGGTGGCGATGCCGATATGCACGGCCGCGTGTTCCTCGATCTCTCCGGCTTCATCGTCGAAGCGGGCATTCATGCCCGGATGGGCTTCGATGCCGCGCACCAGCGCGGTCGCAATGAACGGCAGCACGGTCAGCTTGCCGCGCTCGGGCGCGTGTTGGGCGTTCAGCTGGGCGCGCAGCGCCTCGAGCGCGGTGACGTCGATCTCCTCGACGATCGTGATGTGCGGGATGCGGCTCTTGGAAAGCGCCATCTTCTCGGCGATGCGGCGGCGCATGCCGACCACCTTGCGCGTCGTCGTACCGGTCGCAAGCCGGCGCACCTTGCCAGCGCCCTGTCGCCCTCCACCGGCGATGAAGGCATCGAGATCGTCATGGCCGATCCGGCCCGCAGGTCCGGTGCCGGCGACCTGCCGCAGATCGACACCGGCCTCGCGCGCCCGCTTGCGGATCGCTGGCGCGGCAAGCGGTCTCGGGACCGGCGCGGGCGCCCGTTCGGCTCGCCGGGGCACCGGTTGCGGTTCCGGGGATGGCGATCCTCGTCCAGCCGGCTGCGGCTCGGGTTCGGCAGGTGCGGCGGAAGCGGCTTCAAGAACGGCTTCTTCTTCGGCTTTGGCTTCGGCGGCAGGCGCATCGTCGCCGGCCGGTTCGTCGTCGCCTTCGCCGTCGATATCGAGCTGGATGAATTTCGACCCGATGGCGAGTGTGTCGCCCGGTTGGCCGGCCAGCCAGACGACACGGCCGGTCACCGTCGACGGCACCTCGACGGCGGCCTTGTCGGTCATCACCGTGCCGAGCACATCGTCCTCCCGGACCGTGTCGCCGACGGCGACGTTCCATTCGACCAGTTCGGCCTCGGCGATCCCTTCGCCGACATCGGGCAACATGATGGTGTAGACACCCATGATCAGGCCTCCATGACGGCACGGAACGCTGCGGCGACACGATCGGGGCCGGGGAAATAGGCCCATTCCTGTGCATGCGGGTAGGGCGTGTCCCAGCCGCAGACGCGCGTGACCGGCGCTTCGAGCGCGTAGAAACAGGTTTCCTGGACGACGGCGCTCAGTTCCGCGCCAAAGCCCGATGTCCGCGTCGCTTCATGGATGATCACGCACCGGCCCGTCTTGGCGACCGATGTTTCAATGGCATCCATATCGAGAGGCAAAAGGGTCCGCAGATCCATGATCTCGACGTCGAGTCCGGTCTCGTTCGCGGCCGCCTCGGCGACGTAGACCATCGTGCCGTAGGTCAGGACGGTCAGATCGGAACCGGGGCGGTAGATGGCGGCTTCGCCGAGCGGTATCGAGAAATGGCCGTCATCGACATCGCCGAGCGCATGCTTCTTCCACGGCACGACGGGACGGTCGTGATGCCCGTCAAACGGGCCGTTATAAAGGCGCTTGGGCTCGAGAACGATCACCGGATCGGGATCGTCGATCGCCGCCATCAAGAGCCCCTTGGCATCGCGCGGATTGGACGGGATGACGACCTTGAGACCCGACACATGGGTGAGAAGCGCTTCGGGGCTTTGGCTGTGGGTCTGGCCGCCAAAGATGCCGCCGCCGGTGGGCATGCGGATGACGAGCGGGCAGGTGAAGTCCCCATTGGAGCGGTGACGGATGCGCGCCGCTTCGCTGACGATCTGGTCGTAAGCCGGGTACATGTAGTCGGCGAACTGGATTTCGACGACCGGTTTCAATCCGTAGGCGGCCATGCCGATCGCCGCACCGACAATACCGCTTTCATTGATCGGCGCATCGAAGCAGCGATGGCTGCCATATTTCTCCTGAAGCCCGGCCGTGCAGCGGAACACGCCGCCGAAATAGCCGACATCCTCGCCGAAGACGACGACCCGTTCGTCCCGGTCCATGGCGACGTCATGGGCGCTCTGAATGGCCTCGATCATCGTCATTTGCGCCATGTCAGTACCCCGCTTCCTGACGCTGCCGCCGCAGATGGTCGGGCATCTCCGCATAGACACGCTCGAACATGCTGCGCGGCGAGGGCGCGGGACCCGAGATCATCGTGCCGCAGGCCTCGGCCTTCTTCTGCGCGGCCATGACCTCGTCGAGGATTTCGGCGTCGGCCTGGATGTGCCGCTCGTCCGACCAGATGCCCAGCGTGACCAGATGCGCCTTGAGCCGGGCGACCGGATCGCCGAGCGGCCAGGCATCGAATTCGTGCTTGGTCCGGTAGGCGGCGGGATCGTCGGAGGTCGAGTGCGCACCGGCGCGATAGGTCACATGCTCGATCAGCGTCGGTCCGTGCCCGGCGCGGGCCCGAGCCGCCGCCCATTTGGCGACGGCGTGAACGGCGAGAAAATCGTTGCCGTCGACCCGGATCGACGGAATGCCGAAGCCGTGCCCGCGCGCGGCGAACGTGCCGGCATTGCCGCGCGCCATGCCCTGGAAAGTGGAGATCGCCCACTGATTGTTGACGACGTTCAGAACCACCGGCGCCTTGTAAGTCGACGCGAACACCATGGCGGCGTGAAAGTCGCTTTCGGAGGTGGACCCGTCGCCGATCCAGCCCGCCGCAATGCGCGTGTCGCCCGAGATCGCCGACGCCATCGCCCAGCCCACGGCCTGGATGAACTGGGTGCCCAGATTGCCCGAGATCGTGAAGAAGCCGTGGTCTTTTGAGGAATAGAAGATCGGCAGCTGCCGGCCTTCGAGCGGATCGCGGGCATTGGAGAAGATCTGGTTCATCATCGTCTCCAGCGGGTAGCCGCCGGCGATGAGAAGCCCCGCCTGCCGATAGGTCGGAAAGTTCATGTCGCCGTCTTCCAGCGCCCGGCGAAAGGCGCAGGCGACCGCTTCCTCGCCCAGATGCTGGGCATAGAAGCTCGTCTTGCCCTGCCGCTGCGCCTTGAGCATGCGGTCGTCGAAATGCCGCAGCGTCATCATGTCCCGCAGTCCTTGCTTGAGCTCGTCTCCCGACAGCGTGCCGGCCCACGGACCGACCGCCTCGCCCTTGCGGTTGAGGACGCGGACGATGGAAAACGCCATGTCGCGCATCTTTTCGGGCGCCTCGTCGATGGCCGGCCTGCGGACCGCACCGGCCTTCGGCACTTCGAAGTCGGAGAAGTCGGGCTCGTCGCCGGGCCGGCAGCCCGGCTCCGGGACATGGAGGCTGAGGGGATGATCGGTCATCGTCTTTCTATCTCGGCTGCATTCTGATGGCGCCGTCGATGCGCACGACCTCGCCATTCATCATCGTCGTTTCGACCAGCGCGGCGGCCATGCGGGCGAATTCCTCGGGCTGGCCGAGCCGGCGCGGGAACGGCACGCTTTGGGCGAGCGCGTCCTGAACCTCGGTCGAAAAAGCCGAGACCATCGGCGTCGCGAAAATGCCAGGTGCCAGAGTGACGACACGGATGCCGACCCCAGCAAGATCGCGCGCCATAGGCAGCGTCATTGCTGCCACACCGCCCTTGGAAGCGGCATAGGCCACCTGGCCGATCTGCCCCTCGAAGGCGGCGACGGAGGCCGTGTTGATGATGATGCCGCGCTCGCCGTCTTCGTTGGCCGGCTCGAGCGTGCTCATCCCCGTTGCGCTGAGCGTTGCGACATTGAAGGTCCCCACGAGATTGACCGCGACGACCTTGGCGAAAAGCGCCGGATCGTGCGCGCCGCTGCGCGAGACCGTTCGCGCGGCGGGCGCGATCCCGGCGCAGTTGACGCAGATGCGCTCCTGACCGTTCACCGCACGCAGGGCCGAAAGCGCTGCGTTCACGCTGTCCCAGTCGGACACATCGGCCGGCGCGAAAACGGCGTCCAGCTCGTCTGCGAGGTCTTTGCCCGCAGCCTCGTCACGATCCAGAAAACCGACCGGTGCGCCAAGGCCGGCGAAATGCCGGACGACCGCCGATCCCAGGCCCGACGCGCCGCCGGCAACGACGACAGGGGTGTGTGCTCCGATGTCCATCGCTTGCTCCTCCGAGTTGGTCGGGCAGTCTCAGCTGCCGGTGAAGGTCGGCTTCCGCTTCTCGACGAAGGCCGCCATGCCCTCGCGCTGGTCTTCGGTCGCAAAAAGCGAGTGAAACACCCGGCGTTCGAAGAGTGCGCCTTCCGACAGCGAGACCTCGTCGGCACGGTTCACGGCATCGCGGGCCAGAAGCGTGGCCGGTTTCGAATAGCCGGCGATGGTCTCGGCCGCCTTCAAGGCGGTTTCCACGACCGCATCGTCATCGACGAGGCGCGCAACAAGGCCGGCGGCGAGCGCCTCGGCGGCGTCCATCATCCGGCCTGTCAGAATCAGATCCATGGCCAGCGCGCGACCCACCAGCCGGGGCAGCCGCTGCGTGCCGCCCATGCCCGGCATGACACCGAGCTTGATCTCCGGCAGGCCGAATTTCGCCGAGCGGCCGGCGATCGCGAAATCGCACATCAGCATCAGTTCGCAGCCACCACCCAGCGCGTAGCCGTTGACGGCGGCGATGCGCGGTGTGCGCAGGCGGGCAAATGTCTCCCATTCGGCGAAATGATCGTCGCGCGCCATGGCCTGATAGGACTTGTCCTGCATCTCCTTGATGTCCGCGCCGGCGGCGAATGCCTTGTCGTTGCCGGTAATGACCACGCAGCCGAGCGCCGGGTCTTTGTCCGCCGGCACCAGCAGCGCGTTGAGCTCGCGCACCGTGTCCCGATTGAGCGCGTTGAGCTGCCGGGGTCGGTTGAGGGTGATCAGCAGGACGCGGTCGCGCCGTTCCCAGACGATCGCAGGCCCGCTCATGACCGCCTCTTCATGGCTTCGATATGTTTGAGGATCGCGGAGAAATCCTTGCCCGTGCCGGTGCCTTCCACGAACGCCCTGTAGAGATCGGATGCCGTCGCTCCAAGCGGCGTCGCGGTTCCGGACGCGCCGGCGGCCTTCTGGCTCAAGTCGAGATCCTTGAGCATCAGTTCGGCGGCAAAGCCGGGCTTGTAATCATTGTCGGCCGGGGAGGCGGGTCCGATGCCCGGCATCGGGCAGTAGGTGTTGACCGACCAGCACTGGCCCGACGACGTCGAGACCACGTCGAAGAAGGCCTGCCGGTCGAGCCCGAGACTGTCGGCCAGAGCGATCGCCTCGCAGGTGCCGGCCATGGTGATGCCGAGCAGCATGTTGTTGCAGATCTTGGCTGCCTGTCCCGAGCCGGACGGGCCGCAGGCAATGGCGCGCTGACCCATCGTGTCGAGCAGTGGCGCGGCCCGCTCGAATGCGGCCGGCGAGCCGCCGACCATGAATGTCAGCGTGCCGGCCTGCGCCCCTGCAACGCCGCCGGATACCGGGGCATCCAGCGCCAGATGTCCGGCTTGTTCGGCTTCACGGGCCGCGGCGACCGCACTGTCCACATCGGCGGTCGTGCAGTCGACAAAAAGGCTCCCGGCGGGCGCCGCCGGAACGATGTGCGCATAGACCTGGCGCAGGATGTCGCCGTTGGGGAGCATGGTGATCACCGCCTCGGCATCGGCGACGGCGTCGGTTGCCGACGCAGCGAGTTCGATCCCGTCGACCGCGGTCAACTGGGCGTCGAAACCGATCAGATCATGTCCGGCGGCGACGAGGTTGCGCGCCATCGGTGCGCCCATATTGCCAAGTCCGAGGAATGCGATCTTCATGCGGGTCGCTCCAGATAGGAAAAGTCTCCGCCGGGCGCCTTGTCGGAAAACTCGGAAAGCAGCGCGTCCGGCACGTCTTGCAGCGTCCTGTAGCGCCATTGCGGATTGCGGTCCTTGTCGATGACGGCGGCGCGGATGCCTTCGATCAGTTCGGCGCGTTCGGTCGCCCGCGACGTGAACCTGAATTCGTCCCGGAGGGCGGCAACGACCGATCCGTGCCGGCGCGCCTTGCGGATCGTCGACAGGGCGATGTGCTGGGACAGCACCGAGCCCGCATCGAGTTGACCCCGGACCTCTGCGCCCCAGCCATTGTCCAGCGCGCGCAATGCCTCATGGATCAGTTCGATGGTCTCAAGACCGAACACCGCGTTGATCGAGGACTTCTCGGCGGCGATGGCCGCATGGCCGGGATCGACCGCAAACTTCTTTGCCTCCGCCGGATCGCCGCTTTCGAGCAGCGCGGCACGCAGATCGTCCATCGTTCCGGCCGCGACGATCTGGTCGGCCAGACCGCAATGCACCATCTCGGCGGCATCCAGACGGCGCCCGGTCAAACCGAGAAACTCGCCGAAATGCCCCGGCGTGCGCCCGAGCAGCAGCGATGCGCCGACATCGGGGATCAGCCCGATCGCGCATTCGGGCATGGCGAAGGTGACCGTGTCGGCAACGACGCGGTGAGAGCCGTGCAGCGACACGCCAACGCCGCCGCCCATGACGATGCCGTGGACAAGGGCAACGAAGGGTTTGGGGAAATGCGCGATCTGCGCGTTCATGCGGTACTCGGCGCGCCAGAAAGCCCGACCGAATTCGTGATCGCCCGCAAGGGCGCGCTCATACAGCACATTGATGTCGCCGCCCGCGCAGAAGGCACGCTCGCCCGCCGCATCGATCAGCACCATCGCAATGTCGCGATCGCGAGCCCAGTCGGACAGCGCATTCGAGATGGCCTCAATCATGGCCGGCGACAGCGCGTTCAGCACCTTTGGCCTGTTCAGCGTGATATGGCCGACGCGGCCCTGCCGCCGGATCAGGATTTCCGGTTCTTCGGTCATCGGCTTCCACGCTCCCGCAGAAGCGATCGCGCCGTGATGATGCGCATGATCTCGTTCGTGCCTTCGAGAATCTGGTGGACGCGCAGGTCGCGAACGATCTTCTCGATGCCGTAATCCTCAAGATAGCCATAGCCGCCGAGAAGCTGCAAAGCATCGTTGGCGACACGAAAGGCGGTGTCGGTGACGAAGCGCTTGGCCATGGCGCAGTGGACGGTCGCGTCATGGCCCTTCGTGTCGAGTTTCCACGCGGCCTGCCGCAGGAAGACGCGCGCGGCCTGCAACTCGGTTTCCATGTCGGCGAGGCGGAACTGCAATCCCTGGAACTGGTCGATGGTCCGGCCGAACGCCTGGCGCTCGCCGACATAGTCGAGCGCCGTGCGCAAGGCGGCCTGCGCACCCCCCAGCGCGCAGGCTGCGATGTTCAGCCGCCCGCCGTCCAGGCCCGCCATGGCGAGCGCGAAGCCTTCCCCCTCCGCGCCCAGCAGATGGCTCTCCTGCACGGTGCAGTCGTCGAGTTGCACTTGCGCGGTCGGTTGGGCGCGCCAGCCCATCTTGCGCTCCGCCGCGCCGAAGCTCAGCCCATCGGCGCCGTCGGGGACGACGATCGCCGAAATGCCGCGCGGGCCGTCCTCGCCGGTGCGGCACATGACCAGATAGAGATCGGAAAACCCGCCACCCGATATGAACGCCTTGGTGCCGTTCAATGTATAGGCTCCGCCGGATTTGACTGCTCTGGTCCGCAGCGCCGCCGCATCGGACCCGGAGCCCGGCTCGGTCAGGCAGTAAGAGGCGATCGACTGCATGGAGGTCATGCTCTCCAGCCATGCTTCCTTGAACGCGTCGGTGCCATTGTGCGCGACCATGTGTGTGCACATGTTGTGGATCGAGATGAAGGCTGCAACAGACGGGCACGCCGCCGACAGCGCCTCGAACACGAGCGTCGCGTCAAGGCGTGACAAACCCGCCCCGCCCATTTGTTCGGGCACATAAAGGGCGCCGAAACCAAGCGCGCCGGCGTTTTCGAGCAGCTCTCGCGGGATCGTGCCCGCGCGCTCCCAGGCTTGGGCGTGCGGCGCGATCTGTTCCTGACCGAATTCGAAGGCCGTGTCGAAGAGCATTTGCTGCCCCTCGGAAAGCGCGAAGTCCAAACTGCTGCTCCCAATGCGTACCCGGCAGGGCTTTCCGTCTCGGAAGACTAGCCCAGCCTACGAGAAATGTGCTCCTTTATCGCTTGCCAATTCCACGTTTTCGCAGAATTATCTTTTTCGAAATATGGAAACAACATGAGAATCAACCGTGTCGAAACCAATTGACGAAATCGATCGTCGCATCCTCAGGGCCTTGGTTGCGAACGGTCGTCTGACCAATGCCGAACTGGCCAAGGCCGTCGGATTGTCGGCGAGCCCGTGCTGGCAGCGGGTCAAACGTCTGGAGGAGAAGGGCGTCATCGCCGGCTACACCGCGGTCCTCAATCATGAAGCCCTCGGTGTCGGCGAAACGGTCATGGTGGAAGTCTCGCTCGACCAGCACGAAACCGGCGTGCTTGAGGCGTTCGGCAAGGCAATGGCCGATTTTCCCGAGGTGCTCGAGGTCCATCTCATGGCGGGCGATCACGACTTCCATGTCAAGATCGTCGCCGATGGGACACGCGGTGTCGAGGAGTTCCTGCGCGAGCGTTTGTTCAAGATCGCAGGTCTGCGGCACTCCAAGTCGAGCTTTTCGCTGCGCTGCCTTAAACGGGTCAGTTCTTTCGTGCCCGTTTGACGGCGCCGCGGCGGCTGGCGTCGGCGTCAGAAACAGCTTCTGGCATCGCGCACGGCCTCGTCCAGGAAGTCGATGACGGCCCGCACGCGGCGGCTGGCATGATGGCTTTCGTGCCAGACGGCCCAATAGCTGCGCGTCAGCGCGATCTCCGGCAGAACCCGGACCAGCGCCGGGTCGTCCTCGGCCATGAAGCGGTGCAGGATGCCGATGCCCGCGCCGGCGCGCGCGACTTCGAACTGGCCTGTGGCGCCCGACACCTCGATCCGCGATTGCCACTTCACCGGCAGATCGACGGCGAAATCCAGTTGCGAAGCGAAGATCAGGTCGTCGACATAGCCGATCAGTGTATGGTTCCGAAGATCGTCGTGGGTGCGGGGCGTCGACATCCGGGCCAGATAGTCGGCGGACGCATAAAGGCCCAGCGTGTAGTCGGTCAGCTTCTTGGCGCGCAGCCTTCCCTTGGATGGCCGCCCCACGGTTACGGCAATGTCGGCTTCGCGCCGCGACAGGGAAAAGTTGCGCGATGCCGGAACGATCTGCACCGTCAGGTGCGGATGGCGCGCGGCGAACGTGCCGATGCGCCCGGCGAGGAAGGCCACGCCGAACCCGTCGGGCGCGCCGATCCGTACGGTTCCGGTCAGCGGAGCATCGGGGCCGGCAAGGCCTGCCCGGATCCGCAAGGTTTCCGCTTCCATGCGTTCGGCGTGTTCGAGCAGCCGCGATCCGGCCTCGGTCAGGGTGCTGCCGCTGGTCGAGCGTTCGAACAGGCGTGTGCCGAGGTCTTCTTCGAGCGCCGATATGCGCCGGTTGAGGGTCGACTGGCTGATGCCCATCCGCCGGGCGGCGCCGAGGATCTGGCCGGCCCGCGCGGCTGCCAGGAAATGGCGGAGATCGTCCCAGTCCATTTGATATCCGAATTCAGATAACAGTTCGCTTCCATTATCTATATTTGTGGATGATAGGAAATGATAGCCCGTCAGCCAACAAGGATGAAGGAGCCAGAACATGACGGTAATCGGCCACTATTTGGATGGGGCGATGCGCGACGGCGCATCCGGGCGCACGGTGCCGGTATTCAACCCGGCGATCGGAGCGTCCGACAAGTCGGTCGCACTCGCCGATGGCAGCGAGGTCGAAGCCGCCGTTGCTGCGGCCCGAAAAGCCTGGCCGGACTGGTCGAAAACACCGCCGCTGCGCCGTGCCCGCATTCTCGATCGTTTCAAGACGCTGTTGTGGGAGCGTGCCGACGAGCTTGCCGAGACGATTTCGGCCGAGCATGGAAAGACCCACGCGGACGCACTCGGCGAGGTCACACGCGGCATCGAGGTGGTGGAGTTCGCGGTGGGCGCGCCGCACCTGCTCAAGGGCGAGTTCTCGGAAAATGTCGGCTCGGACGTCGATACCCACAGCATCCGGCAGTCGCTGGGCGTGTGCGCCGGCATCACACCCTTCAATTTTCCAACCATGGTGCCGTTGTGGATGTTCCCGGTCGCGCTTGCCTGCGGCAACACCTTCGTCCTCAAACCGTCCGAACGGGTGCCGTCCCCGGCGCTCAAGCTGGCCGCCTGGCTTGCCGAATGCGGTCTGCCAGACGGTGTCTTCAACGTCGTTCAGGGCGACAAGCAGGCCGTCGATGCGCTGCTGCATCATCCCGATGTGCGCGCGGTCAGCTTTGTCGGCTCGACGCCGGTTGCGGAGTACATCCACCGCACGGCGATGACCAATGGCAAGCGCGTCCAGGCGCTTGGCGGCGCCAAGAACCATTCCGTGATCATGCCGGACGCCGACATGGACATGGCTGCCGACGCGTTGATGGGAGCTGCCTTCGGCTCCGCCGGCGAGCGCTGCATGGCGATCTCTGTTGCCGTTCCGGTCACCGATGCCGTTGCCGACGCTCTGATCGAGCGTCTCGTACCCAAGATCGAGGCGCTCAAGATCGGCCCGGGCAGCGACCCGTCCTCCGAGATGGGGCCGCTGATCACAGCTGAACATCTGGACCGGGTTCGCGGCTATGTCGGGCGCGGCGAGGAGGAGGGCGCCAGGATCGTCACCGATGGCCGCGACTTCCGCCAGGACCGGCAGGGTTACGAGAACGGGTTCTTCATGGGGGCGACGCTTCTCGATCATGTCACGCCGGACATGGACGTGTGGAAGGACGAGATTTTCGGTCCGGTTCTGTCGGTCGTCCGGCGGCCATCGTATGAAGAGGCGATCGCGCTGATCCATCGCCACGATTATGCCAACGGAACGGCGGTTTTCACCTCCAACGGCAATACGGCGCGCCGGTTCAGCCAGGACATTGAGGTCGGCATGGTGGGCGTCAACGTGCCTATCCCCGTCCCGATGGCGTTTCATTCCTTCGGCGGCTGGAAGGCGTCCAACTTCAGCGACCACAACATGCACGGCATGGAAGGCATCCGCTTCTACACGCGCATGAAGACCACGACGACGCGCTGGCCGACCAATGCAGCCAACGCGCCTCAATTCGCCATTCCGACGCTTGGTTGACGCGATCGGACATGTGTCAGTGACCGACTGTGCAAGTGCCGGCCCGAAAAGGCCATTCGGATCGGGCACGGTCGGATTGTCTCGCGTTCCTTCTGCGTGTGAGACAGCCTCCGGCCTGCGCCTGATGCCCCCGAGAGACGGCCCATCCCCGGCGTCGATCATCGGATTTGCAATCAAGGATTGTATTGATCAAAATACATCCCAAGATTGCAGGCTCGTCGGCGTTTTTCGAAACAGGACCTGCCGGCAAAGGCTATGGAAGAAGACCGGTGCGGCATGGCAGCAATCGAGATCGTTCCCGAAGATGGCCGCCTGCTCGATACCGTCGAATCCGAGGTGCGCGCCCGCTTGGGCCCGGTTGCCCTGCAGACCGACTTCCGCCGCGGCGCCGCCGGCCCGTTCGATGTCAGCGTGTTCGTCAAGTCGAAGATCGACAAGAGCGCGGGCGAGGGACTTGTCCGGGATCTGTCGGCGAGCCCGCAGGTCGAGACGGCACGGCTTGCAAGGCAGAAGCTCGCCATACGCTTCACCGACGCTTTCGTATCGGAATTGCTCGACAGACACGCCCGTGGCGATCGTGCCTCCGGCGCCCATGCCGCGCGCCGCGTCGTTGTGTGCTTTTGCGATCCCAATGCCAACAAGGCGCTCCATGTCGGCCATCTTCGCAATGCGGCCATAGGCGGTGCCATTGCCGCCCTCTGGCGTTCGCTCGGCGCCGAGGTGGAATGCCAAAGCGTTGTCTGCGACATCGGGCGCAATGTTGCCGAGGCACTGGCGGGTCTGATGGCGGCTGGCGCCGGGCCAGCGCTCGCAGCCCCGGGGCCGTTGGCCCCGCGCCTTGGCGAACTCTATGCGACCTATGTGCGCGACGCTCAGGTATCGACGGATGGCCAGGCGGAGGCCGACGCGCCGATCGCCCGTGAAGTCGCGCGGCACGATGACGAGGCCGACATGGTGCTCGATCGCTGGCGTGCCCATGATCCCGACCTTCGCGCGCTGTGGAAATCGGTGATCGAACGCGTGGTCCGGGAGCAGGAGGCGACGCTGGCGCGGCTCGGAATCGGTTTTGAGCGGCTTGTCTACGAATCGGATGCCGTGTCCGGCGCCGACGCGACGATCGGCAGGCTGGCCGCCGCGGGGCTGGCCTTTCGCGAGGCCTCAGGCGCCGCCGTGCTGGAAACCGGTCGCGCCGATTACGCCCGCTGCCCGCTTTCGCGCTCCGATGGCTTTCCCACCGAACATCTGCGCGCTCTGGCCCTTTGGGACGGTTTGCGCGACGGGTTCAGCGATGCCGATCCTGTCGTCCATGTGATGGGCCAGGAGTGGCGCACGAGCACCGAAATCCGGCTCGATGCATTGGAAAACATGCGACAAACCGGTTTTCCATCACGCTACCGGATCGTGCCCCACCAGCTGGTTCGCCTCGAAGGCTCGGACATGAAGTCAAGTTCAGGCTCGGTGCTTTTGCTGGACGATCTTTGCGATGAGGTGGACGCCGTCCTGACCCGGTCGGGCTTTTATGGCGATCCGCAGGAAGCGGTCGCCATGGCGCGCGCCGCCGTCATGGCACCGATGCTCGAAGCCGATCTGGAGGACAGCATCGACATTTCGCCTGACGCCTTGCTCGATCAGGACCTGAATCCGGGGTTGCGGATCGCGCGGGCCATCGCCGCAACCAACAATGCGAACGGCGTTGATGCGATNGGCCGAACCCAAACTTCTGGTCCGTCAGCTCATCCGGCTCGCCGACGAGCGCCTGGCGCCCGATGCCGATGCCGAGGGCGACGCGCTTTATGCCGATGTCGAGGGCGACGCGCTTTTGCGGCGTGTGCTGTTGCGCGGCGTCGCCGCGCTCGGTTGGCGGGAGTAAGAAGGCCGCGGACATCGCCGCGGCCTATCCAGGGCATCTTTGTTCCAGGGCATCTGTCCAGGGCATCACTCCAGGGCATCCTCATCCGTTTTCCAGGATGTCGGTCAGGGCCTCATGTCGGCACCGCGCTTAGCGCGCTGGAACCGCATCGAGGCTGGCCAGCGCTCTCGAGACGATTGGCGCAGCGCTGGCAACTGGCATCGCATCGCGTGCGAATGGTTGCGCAGCTGGAACGCCGACGTCCTTGAGATCGGCCAGTGGCACCGCCTTGAGCGGTGGCATCCCTGCGGGTGGCATGCCTTCAGGTGGCATTCCCGCAGGTGGCAATCCTGCCACTGGCAATCCCGCGGCTGGAACCGACTGGCTAGCCAGTGGCGCCGAAACCGCCGAGAGGCGCGAGCTTGCTCGAGAGAGCGTCGCCCGGATCTCTTCGATCGCTGGAGCTTTGTTGAAAGCTGGAACTTTGGCCATTTGTAATCACCTCCTTTCTTATCCGGGTCGGATTTTGTTGCCGCCGGAACGGCGCTGGCGCTCACCGGCGCCGCCGCGGCAATGGCAGATGTTTGTTTGGCGCATCTGACGGGACTCGAACCCGCACCTTCCAGCCCCCAAAGCTGGTGCTCTTGAGCCGTAGGAGGCGCCGTTCCGCATACGAACCGCTTTCTCGTGACGATGCCCTGGTGAATCACGATCAGCGAGCCGAAGTTTCCGGGTTTCCCGTTCCAGCCGCGTATCCGGTTGAGCTACAGATGCAATTGAGATCCTCCGTTCGTCTCAGGCGGGCTTGCGCGCGACCAATATGACGTTTTCGCGGCCGTCCAGACGGATGTAGTCCGGCGTACCGCGCCGGTTGAAGAACGCCGCCTGTTCGACCGTCAGCCCGGCGCGCCGCGCGGATCGCGCGAGCACCGCCGGATCGAGCAGGTGCAGAAAGCGCGGCAGTTCGCTGACAGTCGGATCGTTCGAATAGGAGGGCAGGTCTTCGCATTCGCCGGGCCAGTCGGCACCGGCGGCGACGGCCGCTTCATAGGCCGGGATGAAGCCGCGAACGTTGCCGGCATAGGGAGAGCCCGATATCGACAGAAACAGACCGCCCGGCGCCAGCCAGCGCGCAATGGCGGCGAAGCCGTTTTCGATGTCTTGGCCGGTCAAAAAGTTCAACAGGTTAGACGCATGGATGACGTCAAATGCGGCAGCCTGGTAGTGCAGGTCGCCGGGGAAGCGGCCCGGGACGGTCACCAGCCGGTCTCGCGAAGCGGCGGGCGCGTTTTCCCGGACCAGGCGCAGATGCTCGTCGTCGACATCGTTTGCATGCACGGTGGCACCGGTTTCGAGGGCGGCCAGCGCTGCGACGCCCATGGCGCAGCCAATGTCCAGCACCGGCCGTTTCGCGTCGCGCGAAGCGTCGACGAAACGTTGATTGATCTCGTTGAGCCGCGTCGTGGTGCGGCCAAGCTTGTTGAGTGTGACGACGCTCGTCGGATCGGGCGCGCTGCGTATCTGGTTCACTGCATCAACTCACTGGCAAAGGAGCGGTAGCGGGCCTGCAAGTCGGCGGCGGCCGCATCGACGTCATCGACGTGCATTTCGCGGCATCGATAGCCGAAGGTTTCGGTCAATACGGACATCTCCTCCTCGGCAAAGACGATGGTCCCGTCGGGACGTATGTCCTCGATGCCCTCGACATGGGCGCCTTGTGCGTTGACCGCGACCGCCTTGTCCTGGTCGAAGCCGCCGGCGCAATCGAGCGCGACACCCTCACTGCCGACATGGGCCGGATATCCGCCGGCAAGCCCGTTTGGCCCGGGAACGTGGATCCGGTGCGTTCGCTCGTCGTCCAGCAGCGCTGCCGCGACCGCTGCGATACCCGACGAAGCCACCACCTGTCCTGCAACGCCCCGGACGCGCTTGAACTTGCCCACCACGCTGGCAAAGAGCGCTTCCTGGTCGATTTCGTCGGCCACTTCGCGGCCTCCGTGCCTGACGCTCAGCGCATAGGGCGCCGGATCGGGTTTGCCGGTGCTCGAGATCGCGTTGCAGGCCACGTGATGGGCCGCAAAGCGCAGCGTCAGCTCCCGCCGGTCGACGCCGAGCATTTCGGCGCAGGCGCGCTCGAGCGTCGGGATCAGGTTGGCGATGTTTCCGCCGCCGACAAGCGGCGCGAGACCGACCGTCGCGAGCGCCGGATTGACGCCGTCCGGAAACGAGCCGTTGACGACGGGCGCGGCGGTTCCGCTGTCGGCGACGGCGCGCATGACGGCACGGGTCGTCGCCAGATGATTGGGCAGCCAGGGGCCGATCTTGGCGCGTTCCAGGCGCTTGTGGATGTCCCCGGGCAGCAGCGATATCGCCCAGAACGTCTGCAGGCTTGTCGCGTTCACGATCAGATCCGGCGCCGTTTCCGCAATCAGCGATGCGGTCGCGTCCAAGTCCGTCACATCGACGCTGCGCCACTCCAACTGCGGCTCGAAGCCAAGATTCAGCGCCACCGTGATCGCCAGGTTTGCCCGTTCGCCGACCCGCGCGGCATCGCGCGCGGCGAGGATGACCCGGAAGCGGTCGTCCATGCGGGTGAGAAGGTCGGCCACATTGCCGCCGATGACGCCGGCGCCGAGCACCAGGATCGTCTTGCGCGGGGCCGTCACCATCTCATGTCCGCCAGTGTTGCATCGGGCACCGCGGCATGCTCGTCGCACAGCCGTGCCAGCGCTTCGTCGCACAGTGCGCCATCGGGTCCCTTGTGCAATGCGGCCCCGTGAATGCCGGTCGCGGTTACCAGCAGTGTGCGCGCACCGAATGCCGCGGCACCGCCGATATCGGTCGCAAGAGAGTCCCCGACCATCAACAACCGTTCCGGAGAAAATGTCCTGGACGCGAACGCCGCGGAAAGATGGGCAATGGCGGCCGCAAAGATCGTGTCGTGCGGCTTTCCGAAAAGGTAGGGCTCTCCGCCGGCCGCGCGGTAATGCGGCGCCAGTGCGCCGGCGCCGATGCGGATCTGGTCGCCGAGACGCACGCGGCTGTCGGCATTGCTGATCAGGAACGGCAGACCCCGACCGGCGGCACGTCGCAACATGTCGAGATGGGTATCGCCGATATCGGGCTCGTTCAGGATTCCCAATCCAAGCACAACATCGGCGATCTCGACATCCTCGACGACGACCATGCCGGCCTCTTCGGCCCAGTGCCCTCCCGGCTGTTCGCCCACCAGAAGAACGTTGTCGCCGAATGCGCGACCGCCGACCTTCCGCGTCACCGCG
Organism: Oceaniradius stylonematis; assembly: GCF_003149475.2. GTDB lineage: Bacteria > Pseudomonadota > Alphaproteobacteria > Rhizobiales > Rhizobiaceae > Roseitalea > Roseitalea stylonematis. The sequence goes on along the minus strand of NZ_QFWV02000005.1, from coordinate 133,698 downwards.
CAGTCAAAGGCCAGATCGCCGCCGGTGATGATCGCGGTGTAGCTTGTCGGCGGAATGCCCAGCCTTGAAAGCTTTTCGGCAAGGTCGTTTCCGCGCCGGGAGGTGTTGGACAAAAGCATCACGGGCCGGCCCGTCTCGATCAGGCGGTTCAGTGCCGAAACGCCGGGCTCGAACGCTTTCTCGCCATCGGTCAGAACGCCCCAGACATCCATCAGAACCGCATCGCAGCCCCCGACCGCTTCTTGGAGTCCATTGACGGCGTGCGGCCTCGTTCCGTTCAACGAACGGCGTCGGCTTGGCGGCGGGATTGTGAGCGCCCGGGCCATGGCCGGCTCGACCCGGTCCGTCATGGCCTTGTCGATGATGCTCCGGCCTTCGGCAAAACCCTTTTCGAAGGATGCTTCATGCGCCGGCGACCATTGATCGTCCCAATCGGCTTCCAGCGCGCGCGAGGCCGTGTAGGTGAACGACGTGCCGACGGAGGCGACATTCACGCGCAGGCGGAAGCCGTCGAACCCGTGCGATTGGGCCGGGGAAAAGGCGACCTTGCAACTGTCCAGGAACCAGCGGGCCAGATCGGCGCTGTCGGAAAAACGAAGCCCGTTCCGGCGGGCCGCATCGACAAAGCCGCCGAAGTCCAGAAGGATCGAGTGTCCTGCCTCCGGCATGTGGTCCACCGCAAGAAGCGGAGCCCGATGGCCCGTCAGGGTCCGCAGCCGGGTGTCCATCTGGCCGACGATTCTCGCAACCTGTTGCAGCCGCCTGCCGATCTCACGCACGTTCTGTGAACGGAAGCCGCCGGGAGCCCGAAGCGAGGCCAGCGCTGCGACCTTGACCAGATGCGGTAGCGATGCCGAACTGGCGGTGATGTAGTCGCGCAAGGGGTTGATGAGCGCCGATGCGCCGCAGCCCCAGCCGATCCGCAGATTGGCCAGGCCATGAAGCTTGCTGGCGCCGGCGACCGTCAAAACACGGTCTGCCGCCGATGTTGCCGCCAATCGCTGCGGGCTTGCGCCCTTGCCGAACGTGCAGTTGGCGAACAGCGCATCCTCTATGGCCCACATCTCGTGACGTGCGATCAGCGCGCCGATCCTTTCGATCTCGCCACGGTCGCAAATGGCGCCGGTCATCGACGGATTGAACAGGACCAGGACCGGCGGCCTTGCCGCAGACAGTGCCGAAAGATGCGCTTCAAGCCGCGCCGCCGACGGCCGATGTCCTTCCTCGGCGCTGGTTGGAACCACGTGCAGGTCGAGATTGCGATAGGCGCACCAGGAGGCGAGCGGATGATAGTGGCCCGAAAAGGTCACGACCGTGTCGCCCGGCTCAGTCATCAGTTCGAGCGCGGCGATGATCAGCCGCGTCGTTCCCGCATCGAACGCGACATTGGCCGCGTGCGCGCCCGGCACGCCGATCGCCGACATCTCGGCGGCGACCGCCTCTTCGAGCTCGGTGAACCGCTGCAGGAACATGTAGTTTTCCAGCGGCATGCTTTCGGGATCGGCCAGTGCGCGCATCATTGCCGATATCGCCTCGGGATAGGGGCGGCGGACGCCTTCTCCGTGCGCGAACGAGACGACGTCGGGGTCGAACATGGACGGACCTCGGCCGCTCCGGACGTCGTCGCTGCCCATGAGCGCGTCACGGGCTCGCTGGAGCATGACATAATCGGCGCTTTGGCTTGCGGTCCGGAGGCTTGCCATCATTTATCGTGCCGTCCCGCCCTTCATGACAGGGCCTGATGCAACTATTTGACTTGTAAGTTTAAATATTAATCTCTGATACTGGTCTCAGATGTTATTGAATGCGTAAATAGAGTCAACCTAGTCTCATAATTATGCGATGAAAAAAGACACTTTTTCAGTTTTCTTTTAGTATATCGCGCCATGGTCGTATCCGGTTGTATCGCTCCAGACAGTTTCAGGCACGCAGAATGTACCGATGGCGCTTTGTCCGGCCGTCACCTCGCCGGCCGGCACTGAAGGCCGGCGTCTTGCCGTGTTTCTCCAATATCGGCGACCCGTGCGTTGGGCGGGGTGGAATGGCGGGATCGGAGCCCGATTGCGGGGCAGGGCGCACGGCCCGGATGGTTGTGCGCCACCGCAGTCCGCCGGGCTGCCGAGTGTCGGGTCAGGCTTCCAGCAGAAGGGTCGAGGGACCGCCGCCGCCGCGCAGATGCTCGATCAGCCCCATGCCGATGCCGGCCTTGCCGAGCATCAGACCCGGCGTTTGCATGTGGCCACCGACGCCGCAACGCCAGCGGCCATCTTGGCGATATTGCGCGATCGTTTGGGATATCAGTGCAGCCGCCAGGGCCTGCCCCCGCTCGCCGCAACGGTCGAGCACGATCGCATTGCCGATCGATCCATGACACAGGCAGTGGCTGCCTCCCGCGCCATTGTCTGCGATGGCCGCCAGCGCCCGCTCCAGATCGGCCTGAAAGACGTCCGGCGAAAGCACATCACGAAGTGCCAGGCGCGACAGGGCGATCCCGATCGCGCCATGGCACCAGGCGGTAGAGATGTTCACGTCCGGCCGCTGGTCCTGCCAGTTCTGCCGTGCGCGGTCGAATGTCCGGTTCTCGAAGGCAATGGCCTCCCTGGCCAGTTCATGCAGGCCCTCGTCGTCCAGCACGTCGCCAGCGACTTTGAGAGCCGCGGCGATGCCGCCCGCGCCATGGGCATAACCGCTCAGATGCAGCTTGTCTGGGCCGCTGGGCCAGCTTGCCGTGCCTGCGTTGCGGTTTGCGTCCCTGACCAGTTGTTCCGCGCAAAGGCGGATGATCTCGTAGGCCTGATCGGCATGCGTCGTGTCGAGCAGGCAGCGCATGGTCAGGATGATACCGGCGGTCCCCGATATCACGTCGGACTGCCCGACCGTGTCGAGCCCGTCGCGGATGGCTTCGAGCCCGGCCGTCAAGCCGCGCGGCCGCAGATCAAGGCATCGCGCCATTCGCGCGACCGAATAGACGGCGCCGGCGACGCCTTCGAAAGCCGACAGGTTCTGGTACGGCGGAGCGGTCTGCAGGCCGTCGCACAACGTGTCGAAGATGCTTGTCGCCAAATCGCGGCACGAACTTTCCGCTCCGGCATGACGCGCATATTCGGCATAGAAGAGCCCGATCCCCGCAAGGCCGCTGTAGAGCGACCGGTCGATGGCATCGTAGGAATAGTTCATCATGCCGCGTTGCACGGGCGCGAACCAGGTGGGCTTGCCGTCCATGACCAGTGTGCTTTCGGTCAGATCGCGCTCCACGGCCGCCAGCAAGTCCACGATGTCGGACCGCTGGGGATCGCGCCGCTCCCCTTCGATCGTGCCGGAGGGTTGTTCGGGACCGCCGATCGTCTGCCTCGCGCCGATGGCACCGGCGATGATGGCCTTCTGGCGCGACAGATCTTCGGGCGACAATCGCGCCATTCTCTCGCGCACGAATGCCGGTTGGTCCGTGTCGAAGTAGGCCGCGTCGACCTCTTTGCCGAAAGCGTCCAGAAGGACCCGCCCGTTGCCGTCCGACTTGAAATACGGGATGTCCGCCTGCCAGAGATCCCTGACTTCGAACGGCACCAGCTTGCGCAGGCCGGGCGCGGCGCGGACGCTGTCGAGCAGTTTGGCAAAGCAGACATCGCGCTCATACCCGTCGCGCATGCAGGTGGGGTGGAACGATTCCCGCAGCGTCAGCGCATATTCGACGGTCGGGCGCGCGACCCAGCGCATGCCGACCCGGGCCAACCGTGCCAACGGACCATCGTCCGCCATCAGCGCCGAACGGCCGCGCAGCAGCGCCCGATAGCCGTTCTCGAAACCCCGCAAGAAGGCCGGTCCATGATCGACCACGGCCTTCTGCGCCCCGTCGAGCACGGGCATGTTCTCCTTGGCCTCCAATGTTGCCGGGCGGTAGGAGATGCCGGGCGAGCCGTCGTCGAAACCGTCGAACTGGGGCTGCTGGAACGGGGTGGCCTGGCTGCCGACGCTGCCGGCTCCGCTGAGGTCATAGACCTCGCCCTCCGGCGTGACCGCCAGATCGGGCAGCAGGCCGACGCCGAGCACGGTCGCATGGCGGGACATGATATGGTGCCAGTTCCAGTAGGCCCAGTCGTCGTCGGCTGGCCGTGGCGGCGGTCTTTGGATGATCGTTTCGGTGTCCACGACGATCGGCGTGTCAGCGCAGGCGATCAGGTTCTCGAAATGCACATCGGTTGCGCCAAGGGCGTAGTGAATGGCGAGGATCGCGCCGAGCCGCTCGTAATAGTCGTCGATCTCCTGCGGTTTGGAGCACGGCTTGAAGTGCACCACCTCGGCCCAGCCATAGGCCGTCCGGTCCAGAACCCGGAAGTGGCGCAGCGATTTCGTAAGATGGGGGTTGAGACTGTCGAGAACCGCCGCAAACTGCACGTCCGACGCCAGTGACTTCGGCTTGTACATGATCTGGCGATCGCCGAACGACAGCTTGCAGACGCATCGCCCGCCGGCGTGCGGGTCGCCGAGGCCGAAATCGATGCCGGACAGCGCCTCGGTCTCGACGCCGAACACAGCGCGCAATTGCGGCGCATCGTGCTCGAGACGGCCCGTCAATTCGCCGAGCATGTCGACCGACAAGGCCGATATCTGGGCCAGCATCCGATCGGTGAGCGGAAAGTTCTGCAGCAGGGCCTTGCGGTCGGGGCCGGACTGAAGGCCGGCGATGAACTCTTCCATCGCGGCCTTGTCTGATCTCGCCGACACGCGCCCCGTCATCTTGGCAAAGTGCAGCGCGAGCCCGATCGCCGGAAAGGCCGCAGGTTGCAGGCGCCTTGCCAGATACTCAACGAACGACTTCAGAAGCGCATCGCGATGGGGGAAGCCGTCGAGAATTCCCGAAGTCCCGAGCGTCGCGGTCGCGTCTTTCAAGACGGGCAGAATCGCGTGGGAGAAATCGACGGCCGCGGCAGGATCCCGATGGTCGCTGACGCCACGCAGGCGGTCATAGGTATCGGCCCAGGCGAATCGACTTGTGTCCAGTGCGACCTCGCCATCAAGGTCGATGCTGGCCGCGAAGCGATCGGAAGAGGCGCCGCCGACCCGGAACCAGTCATCGATCGAGAGTGGCGTGTTGGCAAAGAACGTGTCCTGCCACCACCTGAAGCGATCGATCTGGCTTTCAGTCGGCTCGCCGAGGTCACGGGCAGCCGCCGAGATCCGCTCGGAAGGTCCGAGCACGCTGAACGGAACGCGGATCGTCATGGGTAAAGCAAACGCCCGGTGCCGGCGGGTCCGATGCTGGCCGCATCGACCGGCCCGCCGGCGTTGCAATCAGTGGGTTGGATGTCGAGCCCTGAGCGTCAGCAAAGAAGGACCGTTGCGCATGCGAGGCAGGGCGTTCCGAAAACGCTGCCGCAAGAGCAGCCGCCGGTGTAGGAATTGCCGCAGCCGCAATCGGCGGTGTAGGAATTCACGGTTCCGCCGCCGCGCAGCATCACCGCCTCGGAGTTCTTCGATCGCATCTCGGCGGGGCTGGCGCCCATCGGATTGTCGGGAATGACGAGAAGATACTCGTCCGAAGCCTCGTCGACGACCTTGAAATTGACGTCGCTCACGTCAAGCCCGAGCGACTTGGCCAATCCTTCGACGGCGCCTTTCGGATTTTCTTTCAATTCGGCTGCAAACTTGGGGTCTTCCCAAGATTTCAGCGCAACAATAGTTCGCAAGTCAGCCGGCAGATCAGCCATTGCCACCTCCCCAGGTCAGGTTCAAATTTTGAAAACAAATAGAGCGCCATGCGCTTTCAGCTTGCTAGCACAAATCAACTCGATAAACAATAATGTACTGCTTTTTAATAATAAAAATGCGTTCCGTACGTCGGCAATGAGTCCAGGATCGTGCGAATGTTTCGCTGTTTCGCGTTGGAGGCCGGTCTCAACAGCTCTTTAAACCGTTTTGACTCCGGGTGGTTGGGCAACTGCGTCCGGTAGTTTTCGCAACATCAAATCGCCGTGCGGTGCCTTTGGCGGCGACATCGCATTCGGTGTTTCCGAGTGACGACCTTGCCATTGCTGCCCGCATGGTCACGCAACCAGTTTCGGACCGCGCTCAAGGGCAAGGTTCGATCAATCCATCACATCTGTTGCCAAATATCACAGATGTGATATTTGGTTTGGGAAACGGTCGGCCATCGCCCCGCGCGCCGGAGTTTCGGGAAGACCAAGGCGTATGACGAAGATGCCGAGACAGTTTTGTTATCTCTTGCGTTGTAAGCTGCGAGGACGATTGCGTGAGCAATGAGCAGGCGCGCTCCGCCAATCGCCTCCCGGTGGATGAGGGACGCGACCAGCTGATGGTTCAGGTCGCGCGGATGGCTTATCAGCAGGACCTGACGCACACCGATATTGCATCGCGCACCGGCCTTAACCGCTGGCAGGTCAGCCGCCTGCTGCAAGAGGCGCGCGATCTGGGCGTCGTGCGGATCGAAATCGTGCCGCGCAGCGACCGGTGCCCGAATCTGGAAACGGATCTGGTCACCATGTTCGGGCTCGCCGATGCGGTGGTCCTTCCCGACAATGTGGATGGCTCCGGTGGACTTGAAGGTTTGGCCAAGGCTGCCGGCCAGTATCTGGCCGCGCTCAAACCAAGGCCGACGACGTTCGGCGTGTCCTGGGGTCGGACGATGGCTGCCGTTGCGCACTGGCTGCCGGACGGGTGGGCTGCCGGCGTCGACGTCGTTCAGATCAATGGTGCCGTCGCGCCCATCCCCGGCGATCAGCACCAGAACGATGTGGCCGAGACCTTCGCGCGCAAGGGCGATGGCCGGTTCATCCCGCTGCCCGTGCCGGCCATTGTCGGCCAGCCCGAAACCCGCCAGGTGCTCGAGCGTGACCGGATCGTCGCCGATGTGCTGCACCGCGCGCGATCGGTCGAGGCGATCTGTTTCTCGCTTGGAGCGTTGAATGGGGATTCGGCGCTGTTGAACTCCGGCAACCTGCTCGAACATGAATACGACAGCCTGCGCGCCAAAGGTGCGGTGGGCGACATTGTCGGCCGTTTCATCGACCGCACCGGCGAGATCGTCGACGCCGGAATCGACGGGCGCACGATCGGCCTGCCGCTGTCGGACCTGAAAACGCGCGATCGCGCGATTTGCGTTGCTGCGGGGGCCGAGAAATTTCAAGTCGTCGTCGGTGCACTGCGTGCAAGGCTTTTCAGCGTGTTGATCACCGACGCCGCGACTGCCACCTATGCATTGGAGCATGCCCATGACCGCTGACGCTGCAACTGCGGCCCATTCGCAGACCGTGTTCGACCCGGTGCCACCAACGGCCGATCACAACCGGATGCGTAATCCGGGCATCGCGCTGGCGCCTGAGATGTTCGAGGGTCACGCCGTGAACCGCTCGGCCGCCGAACGGCGCGCCGCCAGCCTCACCGCACGGCGCTCGGTCAAGAAGGCCAACCAGGCGGCGTGGCTGGTCAACGCAATCCGTTGCATCGACCTGACGACGCTCTCGGGCGACGACACGGAGGGTCGCGTCCACCGGCTTTGCGCAAAGGCGCGACAGCCGCTCGCCCCGCGCATCCTGGAGGGCCTCGGCATCGCCGGGATGGGCCTGACGACGGGCGCGGTCTGCGTCTACCCGACCATGGTGCCGCATGCGGTCGCCGCGCTTGAGGGCACGGACATTCCCGTCGCTTCCGTCGCCACCGGCTTTCCCGCGGGCCTGACGCCGCTGCCGATCCGGCTCGCGGAGATCCGCTATGCGGTCGAGGAAGGCGCCGACGAGATCGACATCGTCATCACGCGCGAACATGTCCTCAAGCGCGAATGGAACGCGCTCTATGACGAGATCGCGCAGATGCGCGAGGCGTGCGGGCATTCGCATCTGAAAGCGATCCTCGCCACCGGCGAACTCGAAACCTATCGCAACGTCTATGCTGCTTCGATGGTGGCGATGCAGGCCGGCGCCGACTTCATCAAGACATCGACCGGCAAGGAAGGGGTCAACGCAACGCTGCCGGTCAGCCTGATCATGGTCCGCGCCCTGCGCGACTATGGCATGGAGACCGGACACCGGGTCGGCTTCAAGCCTGCCGGCGGGATGAAGACCGCCAAGGACGCGCTCGCCTGGCAGATCCTGATGAAGGAGGAACTGGGCAATGACTGGCTGAGGCCGGACCTGTTCCGCCTCGGCGCCTCGTCCATGCTGGCCGACATCGAACGCCAGCTCGAGCACCATGTTACCGGGCGCTATGCCGCCAGCCACCGCCACGCCATCGCCTGAGGACGCCCCGATGACTTCCATCGCAAACCTGATCGACACCATGGACTATGGCCCGGCGCCCGAGAGCGCCGATATCGTCGAGGACTGGCTGGCCGTGCACGAGGCCGGTTTCGGCCATTTCATCGACGGCCGCTTCACCAGACCGGGCGACACGTTCGAGGTCTCCAATCCGGCGACGGGCGAAACGATCGCGCAGATCACGCAAGGCACCGCCGCCGACGTCGACGCGGCGGTCAAGGCCGCACGCGGCGCACAGGGCAAGTGGGCCGGCCTGTCCGGCCATGAGCGTGCCCGCTGGCTCTACGCGCTCGCCCGGCGCATCCAGCAGCACGCCCGCTTCCTGGCGGTTCTTGAAACCATCGACAATGGCAAGCCGATCCGCGAGGCGCGCGACATCGACGTGCCGCTGGTGGCGCGCCATTTCTATCACCATGCCGGCTGGGCCGAAATCGCAGAGACCGAGTTTTCAGACGCCAAACCGGTGGGCGTCTGCGGCCAGATCATCCCGTGGAACTTCCCGCTTCTGATGCTGGCCTGGAAGATCGCGCCGGCGCTCGCCGCCGGCAACACGGTCGTCCTCAAGCCGGCCGAATACACGCCGCTGACGGCGCTGGCTTTCGCGAAAATCTGCGACGAGGTCGGCCTGCCCAGGGGCGTCGTCAACATCGTCACGGGCGACGGCGCGACCGGCGCCGCGATCGTTGCCCATGAGGGCATCGACAAGCTCGCCTTCACCGGCTCGACCGATGTCGGCCGGCTGATCCGCCGCGAGACGGCCGGGTCCGGCAAGAAGCTGACGCTGGAACTGGGCGGCAAGAGCCCGTTCATCGTCTTCGCCGACGCCGATCTGGACGCCGCCGTCGAGGGCGTGGTCGATGCGATCTGGTTCAACCAGGGTCAGGTCTGCTGCGCCGGCGCGCGCATCCTCGTCGCCGAAAGCGTTGCCGAACGGTTCGGCGCGCTGCTCAGGCAGCGCATGGCCGCGCTTCGGGTCGGCGACCCGCTCGACAAGTCGACAGATGTCGGCGCCATCGTCCATCCGGTGCAACTGGCGCGGATCGAGGAACTGATGGCCAAGGGCGTCGCGGAGGGCGCCGACCTCTATCAGGGCGAAGCGCCCGACGGCTGCTTCTACCCGCCGACGCTGGCGACCGGCGTGGAACCGGCCTCGACGCTGGCGACCGAAGAGATTTTCGGACCTGTGGCGACGCTGACCACCTTCCGCACGCCTGCCGACGCGATCGCGCTCGCCAACAACACCCGCTATGGGCTGGCCGCCTCGATCTGGTCGGAAAATGTCAATCTGTGCCTTGGCATTGCCGCCGACCTCAAGGCCGGCGTCGTCTGGATCAACTGCACCAATGTGTTCGATGCGGGCGCCGGCTTCGGCGGCTACCGCGAAAGCGGGTTCGGACGGGAGGGCGGCCGCGAAGGGATGATGGAATATCTGTCCTTCCCCGCGCCCAAACCACCCAAGGCGGACGACGCGCCGGCGGCGATCCCGCCCGCGCCGGGGCTCGGCGGCGTGGTGGTCGGCATCGACCGGACGGCGAAGCTCTATGTCGGCGGCAAGCAGAAACGGCCCGATGGCGGCTATTCCTATCCGGTCACCAATGCGAAGGGCGAGGCGATCGGTCTTGCCGGCCATGGCAACCGCAAGGACATTCGCGATGCGGTCGAAGCCGCGCACAAGGCGGTGGGCTGGGGCGCGGCGACCGGCCACAACCGCGCGCAGGTACTCTACTATCTGGCAGAGAACCTGGCGGCGCGGGCGGACGAGTTCACCGACCGGCTCAAGAGTTTCGGCCAGAGCCCGGCGAAAGCCAAAACCGAGGTCGAAACCGCGATCCAGCGCTGCTTCTGGTATGCCGCCCAGGCCGACAAGTTCGACGGCGCGGTGCACCAGACGAAAAGCGCCCATGTCACGCTCGCCATGCACGAGCCGCTCGGCGTGATGGGCATTGCCTGCCCGACGCCGTTTCCGCTGCTCGGCTTCGTCTCTCTGGTGCTGCCGGCAGTGGCGATGGGCAACCGCGTCGTTGCAATCCCCTCGCAGACCCATCCGCTGGCCGCGACCGACCTTTACCAAGTGCTCGAAACCTCGGACGTGCCCGGCGGGGTGATTAACATCGTCACCGGCGAACGCGACGAACTGGCCAAGACGCTGGGCGATCATGATGGCGTGGACGGGCTGTGGTACTTCGGCTCGCGCGATGGAATCGCGATGGTGGAGCAGCGCTCGGCCGGCAACCTCAAGCAGACATGGACCGAGCCCGGCATGGCGCGCGACTGGACAAAGCCCGAAGGCCATGGCCGCGCATTCCTGCACCGGGCGACCCAGGTCAAGAACGTCTGGGTGCCTTACGGCGAGTGATCGATTTCGATCTGGACGGCGCCTGCCGGATGGCGGAACGATCTGGTGCCGATTGCGTGTCACCCCGCGCGCAGGGGCAGGCCGCGATTTTCGATGATCGCCTCCATGGTGAAGTATGAGGTGACCGAATCCAGTTCGACCTTGTCGATCAGGCGCTGGTAGACATGGTCGTAGCTGGCCATGTCGCGCGCCACGATCTTCAAGAGATAATCCTGATCGCCGCCGATGCGGAAGAAGTCCGTCACCTCGGGGATGTTGGACACATGCCGCCGGAAGGTTTCCAGCCATTGCGCGGAATGGCTCCGCGTCCGGATCATCGTGAAAACGACGAGGCTGAGCCCGNCAGCAGGCATTCTGTGACAGGCCGACCCGATCGGCGAGATCGCGCTGTGACAGGTCCGGCTGTCTCTGCATCGTCTCGAGCAGTTGAATATCAATCTCATCCATATTATGCCTTCCAACCTATCAAAATCATCATAGAACGGATAATTTCCGTGTCAAAAAGGGAGAAAAATCGCCTTTGGTCGGGATACCCTCCATCACCACATTTTGGAGAAACCGATGTCCGTTTTCGATGAATTCCGCGCCGGCCTTGCCGCCGGAGATCCGGTCGAGATCCAGCGCGCCGGCCTGATCGGCGACGGCATGGCGTTCGAGACCCCCTATGGCGAAAAACCGCTGCTCTATGCGGATTATGTCGCCTCGGGCCGCGCGCTGGCGCAGATCGAGGACTTCGTCACGCGGCGTGTGCTTCCCTGTTATGCCAACAGCCACACCGAAGCGTCCCATTGCGGGCAGGCAATGACGCGGATGCGCGCCGCCGCGCGGGCGGTGATTGCCGATGCCGTCAATGCCGGCCCCGATTGCCACACCGTCTTCACCGGCAGCGGCGCGACCTCCGGCATCAACCGCATTGTCGGGCTGCTCGATATCGGCCGGCGCGTGGCGTCGGGCGAGCGGATCGTCGTGCTGATCGGTCCGTACGAACACCATTCCAACATATTGCCGTGGCGCGAGTCCGGCGCCGAAGTGGGCGAGATCGGCGAAGCGGCCGGCGGCGGTATCGATCTCGCCATGCTCGAAGCCGAGCTTGTCGCCGCAAAAGGTGCCGATCTGATCGTCGGCAGCTTTTCTGCCGCCTCCAACGTCACCGGCATCCTGACCGATACCGACCCGGTCACGCGGCTCTTGAAGGCGCACGGCGCGCTGGCGATCTGGGATTATGCCTGCGGCGCCCCCTATCTCGGCATGGACATGACGCCGGCCGCCGATTGTGCCAAGGACGCCATCGTCTTCTCGCCGCACAAATTCATCGGTGGTCCCGGCGCGTCGGGCGTCATGGTCGTGCGTGACACGATCGTTGCGCGCACGACGCCGACGGCGCCGGGCGGCGGCACGGTGACGTTCGTTTCCCCGTGGGATCATGTCTACAGCCCCTCGGTCGAAGCGCGGGAGGAAGCCGGCACGCCCAACGTCATCGGCGACATTCGCGCGGCGCTTGCGATGATCGCGCGCGACGCCGTCGGCTGCGACCGGATCGCGGCGCGCAATGCGGTACTCAGGCAAAGGGCGATCGATGCATGGCGCGACGTGCCCGGGCTCGAACTGCTCGGCAACACGTCGACGCACGGTCAGCTGCCGATCTTTTCGTTCCGGGTGAGCGGCCCGGACGGGCGGCGCGTCCATCACCAGCTTTTCACCCGTATGCTCAGCGATGTGCTCGGCATTCAGGCGCGCGGCGGATGTGCATGCGCCGGCTCCTACGGTCACCGCTTGCTCGGCATCGATGCGCCGCGCTCCGAACATGTCTTCGAACGGATTGGCGCTGGCGATGAATTGGAAAAACCCGGCTGGGTCCGGCTCAACCTCAGCTACCTTCTGACCGACGAAAAGGCCGACGCGATCATCGACGGGGTCGCCTGGCTTGCCGCCAGTTGCGGCAGGTTCGTCGCCGACTACGAGGCCGATCCGCTGACGGCGCGGTTCCGCCACCGGGGAGGGCCGCACGATCCGTCTTCGGCCTCCGTCGCGGCCGCCTGAAACGCGGCATCCATGTTGGGCGGTTGCGAGCGAAAACCTGCTCAGGTTTCCTGCGCGGCTTCGACCCCAGGCAACCCTTCGGCAAGCGTCATCGCCGCGTCGCCGTCGATAATCAGCCCCTTGGCGACACCGCTTCTCAGCAGGGCGCGCGTCGCCCCGATCTTTTCGATGCCGAACGAAAGCACCATCGTCTCGGCGCGGCGCAGATCGTCGAGGCCGACCGCCAGCGTCCGCGCATTGAGCGGATGGTCGACCGGCTGTCCGCTGGCATCGAAGAAGATACCGTTCGTATCGCCCACAGCGCCCGCGCGGCGCAATGATGCCAGATCGTCCGCGCTGATCATGTCCTGACGCCGCAGCAGCGACGCCTCGGTCAGTTCGCCGACACTGATCAGCGCCAGATCGGCGTAGCGGGCAAGTTCGAGCGTTGTGACGACGGCCCGCTGCGAACGGAGCACGTCGCGGTCCGCGGCGCTGTCGGCGATGAACGGCACCGGTAGGAAATAGCCCTCGGCGCCCGTCGCCTGGGCCAGAGACTGGACAACCTCGAACGGATTGAACGCCGAATTGGCGGTCAGCGAGCCCATCAGGCTGATGAAGCGCGCCTTGGGCGCACTGACGCCGGCCATGTGCCGCGCCATCTGCGCCAGCGTCCGGCCCCAGCCCGTGCCGACGACGGCATCGGGTTTGGCCGCCAGCGCGTCGCGCAGAAACGTCGCCGCCGCCGAGCCGACCGCGCGCAGCGGAAATTCGGCAAGAGCGGCGTTCTCCGCCCGATCCGCCGCCGTCAGGCCCAGCGCCGGCGTGGCGATGCAGTGATCAAGTCCATACTCCCGGCGGATCGCATCCTCGACCGGCAACAGACCCAGGTCGCGGCGATCGACCGTGATCGCGACCAGGCCCGTCTCGCGGGCCTGCTGCAACAGCCGGTTCACCCGGGCGCGCGTCAGCCCCAGGCGCGCCGACGTCTGCTCCTGGTTCAGGCCGCCGACATAGTAGAGCCAGGCGGCACGACTCATCAATTGGCCCTCGGTCATCCGGCTCATGGGCGCAAATTATCCTCCCGTTCGGGGCGATCAAGCGAAAGTCTCGTACAAATGTATCTGTTGTTGACATTTGTAACAAGCGCGTTCTAATCGTCTTGTCGGCGCGTGCGGTTTCAAGTCACGCGCGGCCGCCACCGATTGCGAGGCTCCGATGAACGCACCCAAGCCGCACATCGCCACCGGCTCGAACGCCGACCTGCTCGGCCTGTACCGCCAGATGCGGCGCGTGCGCACCTTTGAGGAGCGCGTCGGCGAACTGTTCGTGCGCGGCCTGAGCGCCGGTTCGATGCTGCACCTGTCGATCGGCGAGGAGTCCGCCGCTGTCGGTGTCTGCGCGGCGATGAAGGATGGCGACACTTTCACGACGCACCATCGCGGCCACGGCATCTTCCTGGCGCGCGGCGCCGATCCGGAACGCATGATGGCCGAGATCGCCGGCAAGCAGACCGGCTATTGCCACGGCAAGGGCGGCTCGATGCATATTGCCGACATGGGGCTGGGCCATCTGGGCGCCAACGCGATCGTCGGCGGCGGTATCCCCGCCGTTGTTGGTGCCGCGCTTGTGGCCCAACAGCGCAGGACCGGGGCCGTCTCGATCGCCTTTTTCGGCGACGGCGCCATGCAGCAGGGGATTTTGTATGAGAGCATGAACATGGCCGCGCTGTGGGATCTGCCGACCGTCTTCGTGTGCATCAACAACCAATACGGCATGGGCACGCGCATCGACCAGGCCACCAAGGCGACCGCCCTGCACGAGCGCGCCGTCGCCTTCGGCCTCAATGGCGAGACGGTCGACGGGCTGGATGTCGTTGCCGTCCGCGATGCCGCCCAGCGCATCGTCGATGCGGCGCGCGGTGGAACGCCGGGCTTTCTCGCCATCGATTGCTATCGCTTCTTCGGTCATGCCCGAAAGGACAAGAGCCCCTACCGCTCTCCCGGCGAGGAGGAGGAAGGCCGCCGGAAGGACCCTATCGCCTTCGCCCGCGCGGCGCTTGTCGACGCGGGCCATGGCGAAGCGGAACTCGATGCCATCGACGCGGCGGCCGCCGCCGAGATGGATGCGACCATCGATTTTGCCGACTTGTCGGAAGAACCGCCGCTTTCGTCCATGTTCCGCGATGTTTTTGCCGTCGGCGAGCCGGAGCCGGAACCGCTGGCCGACCGCATCGACCGCGTGCTGGCAAGGGACTGATGCCATGGCCCAAATGACCTACCGCGACGCGCTCAGAAAGGCGCTGCACGACGCCATGACCGAGGACGAGGATGTGTTCGTCATCGGCGAGGAAGTCGGGCGCTATGGCGGCGCCTACGGGGTGACCAAGGGTCTGATCGACGAGTTCGGCCCCGAGCGGCTGCGCGACACGCCGATTTCCGAACCCGCCATTGTCGGCACCGCGGTCGGTGCGGCCATGGCCGGCATGCGACCGGTCGCCGAACTCATGTATGTCGACTTCATCGGCATGACGATGGATCAGCTCTGCAACCAGGCCGCCAAGATCCGCTACATGTTCGGCGGCCAGATCGGTGTGCCGATGGTGCTGCGCACCCAGGGCGGCACGGGCCGCTCCGCCGGCGCCCAGCACAGCCAGAGCCTTGAGGCATACGTGATGCACACGCCGGGGCTGCGGCTGGTGATGCCGGGCACTGTCTATGACGCCTACCATCTTTTGCGGCAGGCGCTGCGCCAGCCCGACCCGGTCGTCTTCATCGAACACAAGGCGCTTTATGCAATGTCCGATGAGGTCGATCTCGACGCGCCGCCGCCCGATTGGGGCAGGGCGGTCGTGCGGCGGACCGGTTCCGATCTCGTCATCGTCACCTATTCGCGTCAGGTCCATTATGTCATGCAGGCCGCCGAAGCGCTGGCCGGGCAGGGCATCGAGGCGACGGTGATCGATCTGCGCACGCTCAACCCGCTCGACTTCGAAACGATCAGGGCTGCCGTCGAGCCGATCGGCCGGGCGATGGTCGTCTCCGAAGGCCCGTTGACCGCCGGCGTTGCCGCCGAACTGTCGGCGCGCATCACCGAGGAATGCTTCGATTTCCTGCACGATCCGGTCATCCGCGTCGCCGGCGAGGATGTGCCCATTTCCGTTTCCACCGCCCTTGAGGCGGCGTCCGTCCCGTCGGCCGATCTCGTTGCTGAAACCGCACGGAAGATGCTGGTATGAGCGGCGCCATTCTGACCATGCCGCGCCTTGGCGAGACCATGGAACGCGGCGAGATCGTCGGCTGGCTGGTCGATGTGGGCGACAGTTTCGCGCGCGGCGATCCGCTGATCGAGGTGGAGACCGACAAGACGGTGGTCGAGTTCCCGGCGCTCGGCGCGGGGACGCTCACCGAAAGGCTGGCGGAAGTGGGCGAGACGGTCGAGGTCGGCGCGCCAATAGCCAAGGTGGATGTCGGCGATGGTCCCGACTGGACCGGCACCGATGATGCCGCCGATGCGCAACAAGTGGCAGCCGCGCCATCGACAGGCGCCGAAACGTCCGTACGGCCCGAAAAACCCGACGCGGCAATGCCGGTGCCGCCACTGTCCGCCGCCAACGGCACCGGTCCCGTACGGGCGACACCGGTCGCGCGCCGGCTGGCGCGCCGGCAAGGTGTCGATCTTGCCACGCTCACAGGTTCGGGCCGGCGCGGCCGCATCGAGGCCCGTGACGTTACGCGCACAGGGCAGGGCGGATCGGACGATCTGCGGTTTGCCAACGGGATCGCCTACATCGAAAAAGGCCCTGCGACCGGCACGCCGATCCTTCTGATCCACGGCTTTGCCGGCGACCGCACCACGTTCGCTTCGCTCATCAACGGCCTTACCAAGGCCGACCGCCATGTCGTCGCCATCGACCTGCCCGGTCACGGTGCGACAGAACGCGAAGCGCCGGACATCGACGCGCTCGCCGCGCCGCTTCCCGATTTCGTCCGCGCGCTGTTCGGCGACCAGCCGTTTCACCTTGTCGCCCACTCGCTCGGCGCCATCCCCGCCATGGCACTCGCCGAGACGTTTCCCGTCTCGTCTTTGAGTCTGATTGCGCCGGCCGGCATAGGCCTGTCGATCAACGCCGACTTCGTCGACGGCATGGCCGATCCGGCGAGCCCCGGCGAGGTGGCGCACCTGCTGCGCATGCTTTCCGAGGCGCCGGCTGCCCTGTCCGATGCGGCGGTCGCCGACATCTTCGATGTGCAAAAACGCGGTCGCCTCAGGACACTGGCCGGTCAGATGATCGGACCAAGGGGCCAGACCGTCAGCATTATCGGCGCCCTCGATCGCCTGTCCGCCCGCATGCCGGTGCGCGTGCTCGTCGGCCATCGCGACCGTATTTTCGACTGGCGGGACGCAACCGCCCTTTCGCCGCGCATCGCGGTCCATCACTTCCCGCGTGCCGGCCATATGCCCCATGCCGAGGCGCTGCCTGAAACACTCGACATTTTCACCGCAGGAGACCGACCATGACCGATCACAACGAAGCTCTGCGCAGCGCCAAGGCGCGCATGGGCGCTCTTGCCAAGGCCGCGCCGGACACGTTCGACGGCTTTGCGCGCGTCGCCAAGGCGGCAACGAAGCCCGGCCAGTTCAGTGCCGCCCACAAGGAACTGATCGCAACGGCGATCTCGGTTGTCGAAGGCTGTGAGGATTGCATCCTCTATCATGTCGATGGCGCGCGGCGCCACGGCGCCGAGGAGGCGGCCCTGATCGAGGCGCTCGAAGTGGCGATCGAGATGGGCGGCGGGCCGGCTGTGATGTATGCCGGCAAGGCATTGGAGGCATTTCGGCAGGGCTGACCGGAAACGGCGTGCCCGCCGGACGGCGGGAGGAGAAAGACGTGGCATACTTTCTGACGGCAGACGGGGGCACGGAAAGCCTGCGTGCGCGCATCTATGACCTTGACGGCGCATGCCTGAGCAGCGTGGCAGTCCCTTACGAGACGAAGTTTTCGGCCGGCGCCCGCGCCGAACAGGACCCGGCGGACTGGTGGGCCAATTTCGTCAGTGCATCGCGCGGGGCGATTGCCGAGGCCGGCGTTCCCGCAGACGCGATCGAGGCGATCGCCTATGCGACGACCTGTTGCAGCGTCGTTGCGCTCGACGAGAACGGCGATGCGCTGCGCCCGGCGCTGATCTGGATGGATGTGCGCGCCAACGAGGAAGCCGATCTGGTGCTTGCCACGGACGATCCGGCGCTTGCGCTGAACGGCAACGGTGAGGGGCCGGTCTCGGCTGAGTGGATGATCCCGAAGGCCCTGTGGATCAAGCGCAACGAGCCCGAGATATTCGACCGCGCGCACCGCATCTGCGAGTACCAGGATTATCTGACCTACAAGCTGACCGGAGAATGGGCGGCCAGCCTCAACAATGTCGGCCTGCGCTGGCATCACTCGACCGACCGCGGCGGCGCGCCCGAGAGCCTCGTCAGGGCTCTGGGCCTGGAGGCGCTTCTGGACAAATGGCCGTCGCGCGTCGTTCCGCCCGGCGCGGTCATCGGCACGTTGACGGCGGCTGCGGCCGAAGCCCTCGGCCTGCCGCGTTCGGTCAAGATCGTCCAGGGCGGCGCCGACGCACTGATCGGCATGATCGGGCTGGGCGTCGCGCAGCCCGGCCAACTGGCGCTGATCACCGGATCGTCGCACCTGCAATTCGGCATCACCAATGCACCGGTCCACGCGCCCGGCGTTTGGGGTGCCTATCCCGATATCGTCTATCCGGACCGTTACGTTGTCGAGGGTGGGCAGACATCCACCGGGTCGATCATCAACTGGCTCGGCCGGCTGACCGGCGGGCTCGATTTCGACGATCTGAACGCCAGGGCCGCCGCGCTCGAGCCCGGCTGCGACGGCCTGATCGTGCAGGACCATTTTCAGGGCAACCGCACGCCGTACACCGATCCCCTTTCACGCGGCGCCATCGTCGGGCTGACGCTGGCCCATGAAAAGCACCACATCTTCCGCGCGATCATGGAAGGGATCGGTTTCGGCACACGCGCCATTCTCGATGCGTTCGCGCGCGCCGGATATGAGAGTTCGCAGATGACGGTGGGCGGCGGCGCGACCGCATCCGACCTGTGGCTGCAGATCCATGCCGATACGGCTGGCGTGCCGGTGCGCGTGCCTTCGTCGCCCGATGCGCCTTCGACCGGAGCCGCTGTGCTCGCCGCCCATGGCGCCGGCCATTTTTCAACGATCGATGAGGGCATCGGCGCCATGGTCCGGCCAGGCCGCACGATCGAGCCGATCGCTGCCAATGTCGAAAAGTACCGGCCGATCTATGAACGCTATCTGGCACTCTATCCGGCGATGAAGGGTGTCCTGAATGGCTGACATCTTCGAACGGTTCGCTCGCGCCAACATTGCGAAATCGTAACGCCACATCGGCTTTGAGGCCGGCTATACTTGGCCACAGTCAAGCGGTCAGCCGGAGAGAGCCATGTCCACCCGTTTCATCGCGAGTTGTGTCCTCGCTTGCGTCGTCCTTGCCGGTGGGGCGAGCGTTTCACCCACATTTGCGTCCGAAAGCGTCACCGAGATCGCCGACGGCCAGCCTTGGCAGGTGACCATGTTCAATGGCCGGCGCGGCGAAATGACGTTCAATCCCGACGGCACGCTCAAGATGCGCCGTGGTGTGATGAACATGCGCGGAAACTGGACGTCCGACGGCGAACAGGTATGCCTGAACATGGCCAACATGCCGCAGCGCTGCGTGATCTTCGAGAAGACCGCCGACGGCTACATCGCTGTCAATGGCGAGAACATGGCCTTTGCCATCAGGCGCCCCTGACGGCGTCTGGCCGGTTGCGGTGTCAGCCCCCAAATGCCGCGCGCAGACCGGCAACGATCATCCAGATGGCCAGGATGAAGGTTGAAAGCCCGGCAATGCCAAACCCGGCGAACCGTTGCCAGAGCGGTGCCTTGGGCTGGATGAAATGCCAAGCATGCAGCGCCCGGCCGGCGGTAAAGGCAAGGCCGAACAGATGGACGAGCCATCCCGACATGCCGGTCGCCGCGGCGATCACCAGCATGATCAGGAAAAGGGGCATGTTCTCGGCCGCGTTCGCCTGCCCGCGCATGATCTTGGCCAGATGCTTGTTGCCGCCATCGCCGACCGCGATCTTGTGACCGCGGCGCAACACGCCGATCGCGTTGGCGAGCCAGAACATGATCAGCATGTTGAGCCCGGCATAAAGGCCGGCTGCTGCAAGGGCGGAAGCGGTCATCGGATACCTTTGTCATCGGTCGCGCCGGCCAACCACGATAATGCGCTTTGATGTGGAGCACACGGCGAATTGACGCCGAAGTGACCGCCGGCGCTGGTTTTCACCGGCTTTTGGCCTACAACTGGCTGCATGCGTTTTTGACCGACTGACATTCCGAGAGGCGTTCGCCCTTGTTCAAATCCTTCTTTCCGCAGCCCAGGCTCTTTTTCCTATCCTCCTTGATTTGGACCGCAGTCGCCATGATCATCTGGTATGCGGGCGGCAGCCAGTGGGGCGCCCTGATCGGTTTGGGGACGCCGAACCCGGAAGCGGAACCGGTCATCGGCCTTGGTCACTTCACCACCCCCGAGTTCCTCTGGTTCTACGTCTACTACATCATCTTTGTTGCGGCCTTTTTTGCCTTCTGGCATCGCCGCGCCAAGCACCCCTGGGAGCTCTGGTCGATTCTCGGCTCGGCGCTGATCCTGTTCGTCACCTATTTCAACGTGCAGGTATCGGTCGCCATCAACAATTGGCGCCGGCCTTTCTTCGACGGCGTTCAGGACGCCTTGACCGAGGGGTCCACGATCACGCAGGCCGATCTGTTCGAGCTCATCCTCGTCTTTGCCCAACTCGCATTCCTGTTCATCGCTATCATCGTCGTGTTCCGCTTCTTCGTCAGCCACTGGATCTTCCGCTGGCGCACCGCGATGAACGACTACTACATGGCCCGCTGGAAGCAGGTGCGGCACATTGAGGGCGCGTCCCAGCGTGTTCAGGAGGACACGATGCGCTTCGCCGGCATCATGGAGGGCCTCGGCGTGTCCGCGGTTGACGCCGTGATGACGCTGATCGCCTTCCTGCCGGTGCTCTGGGGCCTCTCCGAGTTCGTCTCAGAACTGCCCATCGTCGGCGCCATTCCCGCTCCGCTTTTCACGGCTGCCATCGTCTGGTCCGTGCTCGGGACCGGCGTTCTGGCGCTGGCGGGCATCCGGCTGCCGGGCCTTGAATTCAAGAACCAGCGCGTCGAGGCGGCCTATCGAAAAGAGCTGGTCTACGGCGAGGATCGCGAGGAGCGTGCCCAGCCGCCGACCGTGCGCGAACTGTTCGGCGACGTGCGCCGCAATTATTTCCGGCTGTACCTGGAATATATGTATTTCAACATTTTCCGGTTCATGTACCTGCAGGCCGACAACATTTTCGTCTACATCCTGCTGATTCCGACCATCATCGGCGGAGCGGCCACGGGCTTCACGTTCGGTGTGCTGCAGCAGATCCTGACTGCCTTCAATCAGGTCTCGAACTCGTTCCAGTATCTGGTCAATTCCTGGACGACGATCGTCGAACTGCTGTCGATCTACAAGCGCCTGCAATCCTTCGAGGCCGCGATCGACGACAAGGATCTGCCGGACATCGACCGCGAATGGCTCGACTTGCACGGCGGCGGCCGAGATCAGGATGTGGAGACGATCGGCTCGGGTGTTTAGGCCGAGCGCGGCGATCAAAGGATTGGTTTTGCAGGCTCTTGTTGGCCTGGATGAAGTAAATTGCNACTTGATGATCGCTTCGGCGTTGTTCGTCCGCCTGAAAGGTCGTCGTGGCGACCGGGTCCAGCCGTCAGGCCCCATGAGGGTGAGCTAGGCCTTAGTACGGTTTGCCGGTTAGGCGATGAGCGTTCAAAAAGGCTTGGAACTGCGATGCGAGATGCGCTCGACAACGAGTTTCTTCGGCTTTTCTTTACGCAGGCGACGATTCTGTGGGTCATCGACCGCGTTGGTGATTGTTATCTGGGCATAGAAGAGACGCTGCCCGGGTTTCACGAGGTCGGTGCAAATGACTATTCGGCGGTAGAGCGGTTTGCAAGTCAACGCTTTAGCCCTGATAGCTTGCGGCATGAGAAGATCGGGCACCCGGCGTTGGTAGGGTGTGATTGGGCGCGTATCGGCGGTGAGCTGCTGTTGGACGGCGACGATTCGTTGGGGTGGCACTGGGTGATCAACGCTAAGTCAGGGCGCTACGGCAAGGGTCGTTCAGAAGAGAACCTCGATAATGCAAAGTCGATGATCGAGAAACTCGGCGTTAACCTGAATGTTGGAAATTGAAAGGACAAGTACCATGTCTCCACTTGAAGACAGTGCTTTGCCAGAAGACAGTTGCGTGGTGGAGTTGCCGATCGTGTCAGAATCTCAGCGCCGAAAGGAAGTGGCGAAATGGCGGACAAATTTCCGCTCATTTCGTGGTTCCAAAAAGAAGCAGGCTGCAGATCTTGTTCGGCAGAGTGAAGGTCGTTTGTTGTTAAACGAGGCCCTCAACCTGTTTGTCCGTGAGTTTCGGGGATCATCTCATTGTGATGTCGAAGAGATAGAGTTCCTTGCTGAAGACCTGGCCAAGATCTGGCCAAAAGATCAGCCACGACCGCAGATCGTTGTGGGCAGCGAGGATGCGTCTCAAGAACTCGTGGCCAGAATTCTCAACAGCGCTTTTTCCAGCCACCCTGAAGCATCCGATAACGCTAGCGATGGCAAGCGTGCCGTGAATTAACCCCGCCGCCGGCTGCGTCGTTCGCGCTTCGGCGCCGTGTCGCCATCGGCAGCGGGACTGTTGACCAGCGGGCCGATCCGTTCCGCGATCGTCTCCAGCGTCGGCGGTTCGGCCTTCTGGTGCGTGTCGAGCGCCTGGCGCATTGCCTTGAGATGCTCGAACGAGGTGCCGCAGCAACCGCCGATCACCTGCGCGCCGCCATCGATCGCCAGCCGCACATAGTCCGCCATCAGGTCCGGCGTGCCCGAATAGACGATGTTCTCGCCCTGAAATTCGGGGATGCCGCAATTGCCCTTGACGATGATGGTCGCATCGGGCGCGCCGGCGCGCATGTCGAGCAGTGACGACAGAATGTCCGACGCGCCGACGCCGCAATTGGCACCGACGGCCGCCGGCTTGTCCGACACCGCATCGAACACATGGGCGACATTCTTCGGATGAAGGCCCATCATCGATTTGCCCGCCGTGTCGAACGAGACGGTGCAGGTGTAGGGCATGTCTTCGGCGACGGCCGCTTCGGCGGCGGCGCGCATCTCCTCGGGCGCCGACATGGTCTCGATCCAGATGACTTCGGCGCCGCCGGCCTTCAGCCCCGCGATCTGCTCGCGAAACGCAGCGACGGCGTCATCGAAGGTCAGCGCGCCAAGCGGTACCAGCAGTTCTCCGGTCGGCCCGACCGAACCGGCGACCAGCACCCGGCGCGGTGCCGAAGCGGCGACCTTGCAGGCGATCTCGGCGGCGGCCTTGTTGAGTTCGAACACGCGGTCCTGCGCGTGATGCAGCTTCAGCCGGTGCCGCGTGCCGCCGAACGAGTTGGTCAGGATGATGTCCGAGCCCGCATCGACGAACCCCTGATGCAGCGCCGTGATCTTTTCGGGGGCGTCGGTGTTCCACAGTTCCGGAGCATCGCCCGACTCAAGACCCATGGCGAACAGGTTCGTGCCCGTCGCGCCGTCGGCGAGCAGCACGCCCTTTTCGGCGATCAGGGCGGCAAGCGGATTGTCGGCAGTCATGCGCGTGGTCCTAATGGTGTCGATCGCATAACCACATAAGGAAGTCTTTATATCAATGCAATCGCCAATCGGCCCGCGCGCTCACGCAGGCGCAGCCGACATCGTCATGCGACCATATCGGGCGTAATCGCGATAGAGCGATGTGAAGGCGAGTTGGCCGCCATGGCTGTCGGCCACGTCTTTCATGACCGGCTCGAGATCGCCGCGCGGCGCGACGTGAAACTTCGCCAGCCATGCGCGGAGCGCGGTTCGGAACCAGCCGGGCAGGCCGGTCTGTTCGCCGAAGTCGACCACATGCAGTTCTCCGCCCGGCTCGAGAACCGTGGCGGCGTGGGCGATCGCTTCCTTCCATACCGGGATCATCGACACCGAGTAGGAGATGAAGACGCGATCGAACCGGGCGATGCCGAACAGGGCTTCGGGATCGAAATCGGCGGCGTCGCCGCGCGCGAGCGCGATCCGGTCGTCAAGGCCTTTCCTCGACACCGTCGATTGCGCCGATTTGAGCATCTCGGACGAGATGTCGAAGCCATGAAACCGGGCGTCGGGATAGCGGCGTGCGGCGTGGACGAGATTGCGGCCGGTGCCGCACGCGACTTCGAGCACCGTGCCGCCGGGCGGAACATCGAGGTCCTCGATCATGCGGTCGCGGCCGAGCAGATAGTATTTGCGCGTCAGATCGTAAATGTGCCGCTGGTTACGGTAAATCGCATCCATCAGCCCCGAATGGGTGTCTGCCGCATCGGCCATGGTCAACCTTCCAGCGTATAGAGGTGAAAGCCGCCATAGATCGCCGAGCGATCCCGGTCGTGCAGCTTGCGGGAACGCTCTTCATGATAGCGCCACCGGCCGAGCACGCTGTCCGACACCCGGCCGGGCAGGATTGTCTCGACACCGGCGGTGCGGAAGATGACGCGAGCGCCGGCGCGCGCAGTGCGCGTGATCTGGGCCCAAAGATCGTTCAGTTGCGCGTCGGTCATCCAGTCCTGCGCGTCGAGCAGCACATAGCAGTCCTTCGACGCACCGGGTTGGCTGCGCAGGAAATCGGTCAGCGTCCGGTTACGGATCGATGCCTTGTGCGCGTTGGCGCGCACCGTCTCGAAATTGTCCCGCTGCAGATAGGGCGGCAGCGGGCCTTCGCCGGACGGGTCATAGCCGCGATTGAAGGCAGCCCAGGCAAAATAGTTCTCCGACAGCGGAAAACCGCACATCAGCGTTCGCGTCCGCTCGGTGAGAACCGCATGCATGTCACCGTCGGCGGCGCCCGCCAGCGCCTCATATTGCTGCGGCGGGATGCCGAGGCCGAACAAGGATGCCCGGTTGCGCGTCACCCATTTGATGAAGCGGCTGTCGATCGCCGGCTTGACCTTGTCTTCGAAGAAGCGCGTCTGCTCTTCGATGTCGCGGCACGCCATGAACCGGGAGAAATCGATACCCTTCAGCCGTGCGATCCTGTGCGCCCATCCGATGAACAGGCCGAGCGCGCCGAACCGGTAGAAACCCTGTTCGAACATCTCGATCCGGCGCCCGACAATACCCTTGCGGCCGTTCCAGTGATCGACGGTCGCCACATCGAGATGCGGCGCGAGATAATCGTCGAACAGCGCTGCATTGCCCGCCACGTCGGCACGGCCAAACAATTGAAAGAACGCTGCATGGTCGGGCAGAAGCCTTGGCGCCGCATATTTCAGCCGATTGAGCGCGACGTGGGCCGGCGACAGGTCGACCGCTTCGACCGAAGCCGGGTTGGCCGTCAGATAGCTCATCACATTGCAGCCGCCCGATGCAATCGCGACGATCGCATCGTCCGGTCCGATCTCGAGCGCATCCATGTCGACGACCGGGTCTTCCCAGATTTGCGGGTAGACGAGCCCGGTGAAGGTCTGAGCGAAAGCACGCTCCAGAACACCCGTTACGGAAAACGCGCTGTTCTGTTGCACGGCGCCGCCAAGCTGCGTGCGGACCGTCGGCGTGGCGGAAGGCGAACCCATGGTCATGGCCCTGTCAGTGTTCGGATGAGAGTCGTTTTAGAGGAAATGCCGCATCTGCCAAGGATCAGGCGGCTTTCGTCTTGGCGCCGGCGGCCTTTCTGCTTTTCTTGGCGGCGCCCAGATCGACGACCCGCCCCTTGTGCCGCGAGCGGCTGATGGCGGCCCAGTCGATCAGCACCATCTCGCCCTGATCGGTCTCGGCGATCGCCGTGCAGCTTTCCACCCAGTCGCCCGTATTGATGTAGCGAATGCCATTGTCGTGCTTGATCGTTGCGTGGTGGATATGGCCGCAGATAACGCCTTGAACGCCGGCGCGCCGGGCCTCCCCCGAAAGCGTCTCCTCGAATGCGCCGATGAAGTTGACGGCCTGCTTGACCTTCAGCTTGAGCCATTTGGACAGCGACCAGTACTGGCCGCCCCAAAGCCGCTTGAGCCAGTTCATCCAGCCATTGAGCCACAGCGCGAGCGTGTAGGCCCCGTCGCCAACATGAGCGAGCCATTTGGCATGCACGACAACCATGTCGAACTGGTCGCCATGGATGACCAGATAGCGCGTTCCGTCCGCAGCTTCATAGACGTCCCGGTCGCGCACTTCGATTCCGCCGAAATGAGAGCCCAGATAGGAGCGCATGACCTCGTCATGATTTCCGGGAATGTAGATGATCTCGGTGCCCTTGCGCGCCTTGCGCAGCAGCTTCTGCACGGCATCATTGTGCGATTGCGGCCAGTACCAGCCCTTCTTGAGGCGCCAGCCGTCGAAAATGTCGCCGACCAGATAGATGCGGTCCGCATCGTGTTCGCGCAGAAAGTCGATCAGCATTTCTGCCTGGCAACCACGCGTTCCCAGATGAATGTCGGACAAGAACAGTGTCCGGAACCGTCGAGGCTCGTTCATGGTCGGTACCACCGGTTTCAGATGCCTCGCAGAATCAGACTCGTATGTCACTGGTGTGACGCCGCTTCGCAATGACCTTTCGTCATATGGCGCAAGTCGCATTGCGGCGCATCACAAAAAGGCGTGAGATGAGGCGATATTGCCAGTTGATCTTTCCGCTTTTGAACAGGATACGCAAATGATTGAACAGGACACGATTGCCGGCGACGCCAGCCTGGACGCCGGCCGGCCCGCCACCATTGCCGAAATGCGCAACGATCCCCAGGCGATCGCGCATGCATTCGAAAGCGGCGAATACCCCTATCGCACCAAGATGCGGCGCTCGGCCTACGAGAAGCACAAGGCCGAACTGCAGGTGGAACTGCTCAAGGTCCAGGAATGGGTCAAGGACACCGGCCAGAAGGTCGTGATCCTGTTCGAGGGCCGCGATGCGGCCGGCAAGGGCGGCACGATCAAGCGCTTCATGGAGCATCTGAACCCGCGCGGCGCGCGCGTGGTGGCATTGGAAAAACCGTCCGAACGCGAAAGCACGCAATGGTATTTCCAGCGCTATGTCGAACATTTGCCTGCGGGTGGCGAGATCGTCCTGTTCGACCGGTCCTGGTACAATCGCGCCGGTGTCGAGCGCGTCATGGGCTTCTGCTCGCCCAACGACTATCTCGAATTCATGCGGCAGACGCCGGACTTCGAGCGCATGCTGGTGCGCTCGGGCATTCGCCTGTTCAAGTTCTGGTTTTCGGTCACGCGCGAAGAACAGCTGCGCCGCTTCCAGTCGCGCGGCAAGGACCCGCTCAAGCAGTGGAAACTGTCGCCGATCGACAAGGCTTCGCTGGACAAGTGGGATGACTACACCGAAGCCAAGGAAGCGATGTTCTTCTACACCGACACGGCCGACGCGCCGTGGACGGTGGTCAAGTCGAACGACAAGAAGCGGGCGCGCGTCAACACGATGCAGCATTTCCTGTCGAGCCTGCCTTATCCCAAGAAGGACCGCCGGATCGTGCGCGGTCCCGATCCGCTGATCGTCGGCCATTCGGCGCAGGTGATCGGCCGTTCGGAGCACATATTGGGCGCGACGATGCACCCCGACATGAAAAAGAGCGCCTGACGCGACATCTCGATGTCCGGTCGGGCCCGACGACGTCGCCCATTGAACACCCGATAGTCTCCGGTGCTCTTTGCTCCGGTTGCCGGTGGCGACCGGCGTGCGTGTCGCCCTGCAAGGGCGATGCGCCGTCTGTCACGGAACATTTCACCTTGAAATAAAAGATCGTATCAGAATGGGATTCTACTTGTGATTCAATAAGACTCGTTGAGTCTAGATATGATTTGATGATTCACGTTCAAAATGATAAAGTAATGATTGTTTATTGCTAAGTATTGGAGAAAGTCATGCCGACCATTACAGATGTGCAAAAGCTTGCCACAGAACTTCACAACAAGAAGGCGATCAATCTGGACATGCCGATCCGCGACTTGTTGGAGCCGCAAGGCATCGGGGTGATCGATCCGTCGGGTCCGCTCCAGGACAACGTCATTGCCTGGTCGGAATATGTCCTGGTGACTTCGGGCAAGACGAAACTGATCGCGCGCGACGCGATCGATACGCCGGTCAATCGCTGATCGACGGCGCGACGGCGATGTCCACCATTGCGACCGGGGCGGGCAAAGCGCCTGCGCGTCCCGGCGCGACAGCAACGGCGCGCATGGCAGCCGGCTCCGCACCGCACGAGATGGTCGGCGCGGTGCTTGCCGCCACGGTTGCGCCACTCCGCCTTGTCGCGGCGCGGCCCGACCTTCTGCCGGACGATGATGGGTCGCAGCAGATCATCCATCCGCTCGACAAGATCGCCGCCGAGACGGTTCTGCTGCTCTATGTGGTCGACCGGTACATGCCGCAGCTTGCAAAGGGCGCTGCATTCGCCGATCTGGTCGCCGAGGCCGCAAAGATCGTGCGGTCGGAACGTCATCTGTTCATGTTGCGCGCCAATCCGCGCCTGTGCACATCCTTCGGGATCGGACACGTCCTGCTCACGCGCATGGGCCATCTCGACACGCGGTTCGATGCCGTGTTCGCGCTTTCCGTTTCCGATCCGAGTTTCGTGCCCGCCANCGCCCATGAAGACCTGTCTGGCCGCCGGGCTCGCCACCTCGGCGATCAGCCCGCTCTACATGAACGTCGCCGACCGCTACGCCTTCACGCATGAGATCATGTATGCGACCGACTTCGGCGCCCAAGCGCTTGCCGGCGAGATTTGTCGTGACCGGCTTCTGGAGCGCATCGAAATCGCGCTCTACGATTGCCTTTGGGAATTCGATCTGGACCTGATGGCGGAGTTTGTCGCCTGCGCGGCCATGATCACCGACACGCCGGGCAATACCGTTCGCTTCTGCCGGCATCTGCTGGTCGAGGTCTTCGGCCGAACGGGCTTCCTTCCCTCGCGCAGCTATGACGTGGAGCGCCTGTCCAACCTGCTCGACAGCGACCGGCGGGCCGCCGAGCACTTCTTTCATTCCTACCATACGACCCATGTCTACGCGATGATGCTGTGCCTGACGCGGCACTGGCGAACCGCTGCCGACAGCGCCGAACCCGCGCCGGGTGTGGTCGATGCCGCCTTCTTCGATCTATCGCCCGGCGACCAGCCGGCCCAGTGGATCGGCTTTCTCGATGACTTTGCGTGCCCGAACGCCGACAAGTTGCGCATCGCCAACGGCGTGCAGCTCAGTCGGCTGGCCCGCGGGCGCCGCTTTGAACGGCTGTTTGCGGAGATCGGCCGGATCGTCGGCGAGGGCGCGCCGGTGTCGACGATGCTCGTCGACGAATGCGCACAGGCCATCGGGCGCATTGCCGAAGGCGACCGGGTGCTCGAACGGTCGGGCGCCGCGACGGCTTGCTGAGCGACACGGCGATCAGGCGATACCGCGCATCCGCTTGCCTTCGGGGTCGAAGGGCGGTTGGACCGCTATGACCGCCGGGCGGCGCACGCCCAGCACCTCGATCTCGAACATGCCTTCGTCGCCATGCCCGGCGAGCGCGGCGGGCACATAGCCCTGCGCCATCGACTTTTCGACACCGTGGGCATAACCGCCCGAGGTCACCCAGCCGACAACGCGCCATTCGCCGTCGGTGATCGTTCCCATGCCGGGCGGGTCGAGTTCGGTGCCGTCATCGGTAAATCGGCGCGGGCCAACCTTTTCGGGCGCGCCGACGGTGCCGTAATCGGTGTTGCCCACCTTTGCCCAGACCGGCTCGTCATGCATCACGTCGGCGGTGTCGGCATCGATCATGAACGAGACACGGCGCAGTTTGGGCCCGTCGGCCTTTTCCTTTGCCGCCGCCTCGCGGCCGATGAAGTCGTTCTTGGACAATTTGACGAACCGGTCCATCGACCCTTCGAACGGCCCGTAAATGGGGCGAAGCTCGTGACCCCATGTCGGGAAGTTCTTTTCGAGCCGCATCGACAAAAGCGCACGCATGCCGAAATCCCTGATGCCGAATTCGGCGCCGGCCTCCTTGATGTCGCGATAGAGCTTGCGCGTATAGGCCGGCTCGCACCAGATCTCGTAGCCCAGATCGCCGGTATAGGAGATGCGGCTGACGATGCAGGGTGAGCCCTGAACGTCCATCTGCCGGCTGTCCATGAAGCGGAAGGCTTCGTTGGAGACATCCTGATCGGTCAGCTTTTCCAGGACCTTGCGGCTGTTCGGGCCGGCAATCGACAGCCCGTTCAAGTTCATGCCGAACCGCTTGACCGCGACGGATCCGTCGTCGGGAAGATGCCGCTCGAACCAGCGCATGTGATAGATCTGCGCCGCCGACGAACCCCAGATCATGAAACGGTTTTCGCCCAGCTTCGCTATGGTGAAGTCGCCGATCAGCTTGCCGAATTCGTTGAGCATCGGCGTCAGTACCATGCGGCCGAGCTTCGGCATGGTGTTGGTCATCAGGTGAGACAGCCAGGCCTCCGCTCCATCGCCGGTGACTTCGTACTTGGCGAAGTTGGAGATTTCCGTGATCCCGACATTCTCACGCACGTTTTTCACCTCCGCGGCGACATGCGCGAAATCGTTGGATCGGTGGAAGCTGACCACGTCATGCGCTTCCTCGACCGAGGGCGCATACCACAGCGGCGTTTCAAGCGCCCAGCTGTCGCCCATCACCGCGTGGTTCTCGTTCACCTGAATGTCGTGGATGGGCGTCGTCTGGTGGGGCCGCGCGGCGGGCAGTTCCTCGTTCGGGTAGCGGATGCGGAAGCGCCGCGAATAGTTTTCGCGCACTTTCGCGTTCGTGTAGCGCAGCGTCGCCCATTCGCCGTAGCGCGCCACATCCATGCCCCACACATCGGCACCCGGATCGCCTTCCACCATCCAGTTGGCGAGCGTCAGCCCGACGCCGCCACCTTGAGAAAACCCGGCCATCACGGCGCAGGCCGACCAGAAATTGGTGAGCCCGCGCACCGGGCCGACCAGCGGGTTGCCGTCGGGCGCAAAGGTGAAGGGGCCGTTGATGATCTGCTTGATGCCGGCATTTTCGAACGGCGGGAAATGCTTGAACCCGATCTCGAGCGACGGTGCCAGCCGGTCGAGGTCGGGTTGCAGCAGTTCGTGGCCGAAATCCCATGGCGTGTTGACCGGCGACCAGGGCACGCAGGCCTGCTCATAGGTGCCCAGCAGCATCCCCTTGCGTTCCTGGCGGGTGTAGATCTCGCCCCGGAAATCGACGGCATGGATCAATTCGCGCCCGAACTCCTCATTGAACGCGATCACCTCGGGCATGTCCTCGGTCAGAAGGTACATGTGCTCCATGGCCAGAAGCGGCAGTTCGAGCCCGACCATGCGGCCCACTTCGCGCGCCCAGAGCCCGCCCGCATTGACCACATGTTCGGCGCGGACCGTGCCTTGCTCGGTGGTCACGTTCCATGTGCCGTCGGCATCCTGCGTCAGTTCCTTGACCGGGTTGCGCAGCACGATCTCGGCCCCAAGCGTCCGCGCCGCCTTGGCATAGGCGTGCGTCGTGCCGGACGGGTCGAGATGGCCCTCGACCGGATCCCACAGCGCGCCGACGAACTGGCTTTCGTCCATCAGCGGGAACATGGCTTTCGCTTCGGACGGCGTGATCAGTTCGGTCTGCATGCCCAGATGCCGGCCCTTGGCGTGCAGCGTGCGCAGGAAATCCATCCGCTCGGGGCTTTCGGCGAGCATCACACCGCCGGTCAGATGCAGCCCGCAGGACTGGCCGGAGACCTTTTCGAGTTCGTCATAAAGCCCGACCGTATAGGCCTGCAGCTTGGCGACGTTCGGATCGCCATTGAGCGTGTGGAACCCGCCGGCCGCATGCCAGGACGAGCCCGACGTCAGCTCGGAGCGCTCGATCAGCATGATGTCGGTCCAGCCGGCCTTGGCCAGATGATAGAGCACCGAGCAGCCGACGACCCCGCCCCCGATGACGACGACACGCGTGGATGTTTTCATTTTGCTCCCCTCGATGCATTGGCCGACGTCTATTCAGAAATCCGTCGGCGCGCCGCCTTCCTGCTTGCGCCGGGCGACGAAATCTTCCAGCTCCTCGCGGATCGCCTGGTCCATCGGCGGCGGTTCGAACTCCGCCAGGATGCTCTTCCAGACCTTGTTGGCCCGCTCGGCCGTCTGGACAGACCCGCGGTCGCGCCAGTTCTCGAAATTGCTCCAGTCCGACAGGAAGGGCGCATAAAACGCGCTCTCATACCTGTCCTGTGTGTGCTGGATGCCGAAGAAATGCCCGCCCTGGCCGACCTCGGCGATGGCGTCGAGCGCGATCTCGTCGGCATCCCACCGCACCGGTTTCATATAGGCGATGAGCTGCTGCAACTGTTCGCAATCCATGATGAACTTCTCATAGGATGCACACAGCCCGCCTTCGAGCCATCCGGCGGCATGGTAGACGACGTTCACGCCCGACGTGATCGCGGCGAACAGCGAGTTCGAGCTTTCCCAGGTGGCCTGATTGTCCGGCGCATTGGAAACGCACGTATTCGAGGCGCGCAGAGGCAGGCCGTAATGGCGCGCCATCTGGCCGGTCATCTGCGTCGTGCGCATGTAGTCAGGCGTGCCGAACGCCGGCGCGCCGGTCTTCATGTCGACGTTCGAGGAGAACGTGCCGATGGCGACAGGACAGCCCGGATTGATCGTCTGCACCAGCGCCACCGCGCACAGCGACTCGGCCATTGACTGGGCAACCGTGCCGGCCAGCGTGATCGGGCTCATCGCACCGGCCAGCGTGAAGGGGGTGATGATCGTCGGCTGGCCGCGCCGGGCCAGCCGCATCAAACCGTCGATCATCGGCCAGTCATGCTTGAGCGGCGAGGTCGAGTTGATGTTTGTGTACATGTGCGGCCTGGCGTCGAATTCATCGTGCGACAGCTGGCCGGCGATCCGCACCATCTCGATGACATCCTCGACCCGCTCGGTGCCCAGCGAATAGGCGTGCACGACCTTGTCGGTCAGCGTGAGCTTGTCATAGAGGCAGTCCAGATGCCGGATGGACGGGTGCAGATCCATCGGTTCGACCGGATAGCCGCCGGCGAAATGGATGCAGTTGAAATACTGCGTCAGCTTGAGGAAGTCCCGATAGGCCGAACGGTCGCCGATCCGCCGTCCGCGATCCAGGTCCGAACAGTTGGGTGGTGATGACACATTGCCGAACACGATGTGCTTGCCGCCGATCTCGATTACCCGGTCGGGATTGCGCGGCGTGATCGTGAACTGGCTCGGCGCGAGCGCGACCTTCTCCATGATGTAGTCGCGGCCGAAGCGGACACGGGCGCTCTCGGGCGTCTCATTGTCGATCAGGCATCCTTCCTTGCGGAAGATCTCGACGGCTTCGATGTTCAGGAACTCGACGCCGACCTCTTCGAGAATGCGCATCGTGCCGTCATGGATCGCCTCTACGCCTTCCGCCGGAAGCGGCTCGGTCGGCCGATCCGTGTTGATCGGGATCTCCCAGGGCATTTGGGCAATCGCCGCGCCGCCCCGCCGCATGTTGGCCGCGCGTCCACCGCGCTTGCTGCGTTTGGGCGGCGTTGGTACGGCGTCGCTGATCAATGGGTCCATGGGGTTCTCCCGTCCGCACACTGTCGCCGTTGCCCGGCGCGCCGACGATCAATTCTTCGACCTCCAGCGCTTGCATAGCGACATCGCGCCGGGCGACGATCACGACGCGTGGTTGACGCTCTGGGGAAAGTCGTCTTGTTTCCGGCTCGTTAGGCTGGGCGCGTTGGAGGAGAACCGGCATCATGAATCAGATGCAGCCCGTGCCCCGGCGCCGCAAGTCGCACCTGCCCAAGGGCCGACAGCTGGACGATGCCGCGCTGGATGAAGTGCGCTCTGCGCTGGGCGAAGCGCCGCGCCGCCGCGATCTTCTGATCGAGCATTTGCACGCCATCCAGGACATGTTCGGCTGCCTTGAAGCGCGCCATCTGCGTGCGCTCGCAGAAGAAATGCGTCTCAGCCAGGCGGAGGTCTACGAGGTCGCGTCCTTCTACGATCATTTCGACGTGGTCAGGGAAGGCGAGGACAAACCCGCACCATTGACGATCCGTGTCTGCGATTCGATTTCATGCATGCTGGCGGGCAGCGAGAGATTGATCGCACAGCTTGAAGGCGATGCCGACGCGGCGACGATTCGCGTTGTGCGCGCGCCCTGCATGGGGCGTTGCGCCACCGCACCCGCCGCCCGCATCGGCGATCGCGAGGTCGATCATGCCAACGCAGCGCAAATGCTGCGCATGGCCGAGACCGGCGAATTCGATGTCGCCATGCCCGGCTACATCCCTCTGCACGCCTATCTCGAATTTGGCGGCTATCAGGTCTTGGACCGGGTACGTGGCGGTGACCTCGATCCCGAAACTCTGATCGAAACGCTGTCCGATGCGAGCCTGAAAGGGCTGGGCGGCGCCGGCTTTCCCGCCGGCAAGAAGTGGGGTTTCGTGCGCTCCTATCCCGGCCCGCGCCTGATGACGATCAATGGCGACGAGGGCGAGCCGGGCACCTTCAAGGACCGGCACTATCTGGAGAGCGATCCGCACCGCACGCTGGAAGGCGCGCTGATTGCTGCGCACACGGTCGAGGCGGAGCGCATCTATCTTTACATGCGCGATGAATATCCGGCGGTCTTGGAAATCCTGCGCACCGAAATCGCAGCGCTCGAGGAAGCGGGCCTGTGCGAACCGGGTTTCATCGAACTGCGGCGCGGCGCCGGCGCCTATATCTGCGGCGAAGAGTCGGCGATGATCGAATCGATCGAGGGCAAGCGTGGCCTGCCGCGCCACCGTCCGCCCTATATCGCCGAAGTGGGCCTTTTCGGCCGGCCGACGCTCAACCACAATGTCGAAACGCTGCACTGGATCCGCGACATCGTCGAAAACGGGCCGGACTGGTTCGCCGCACAGGGCAGTGAAGGCCATCCCGGCCCGCGCTCATGGTCGGTGTCCGGCCGCGTCCGGGAGCCGGGCGTCAAGCTCGCGCCGGCCGGTGTCACCGTGCGCGAACTGATCGACGATTATTGCGGCGGCATGGCCGACGGCCACAGCTTCAAGGCCTATCTGCCCGGCGGCGCCTCGGGCGGCATCCTGCCGGCCTCGATGGACGACATTCCCCTCGATTTCGGCGACACGCTGTTCCGCCATGGCGCCTTCGTCGGTAGCCATGCGGTTGTGATCCTGTCGGACAGGGACAACGTCCGCGACGCCGTCCTCAACCTGATGAAGTTCTTTGCCCATGAAAGCTGCGGCCAGTGCACGCCGTGCCGCGGCGGCACCGAAAAGCTGGTGCAACTGCTCGAACGCGAGGGTCCGCTGGACGAGGGCCTGATCCGGGAGTTGGAACAGGTGATGCGCGACGCGTCGATCTGCGGCCTTGGGCAGGCTGCACCCAACCCGGTCAACCATCTGCTGACCCATTTCCGGGAGGATCTGTGAGCGATGCATATCCGACCTGCGACCGAGGCTGACCTGCCCTCGCTTGCCCGGGTGATGGATGAGGAGAACATCCATTATGAGGGCGACGACGCCATGCCGGCTGATGACGTTTTGCCGAAGCTCAAGCGCTGGTTCTCGGCCAATGCGGACACGCTGATGCTTGTTGCCGTTGAAGATCATCATGTGCTGGGTTTTGCTACGCTGGTGCCGCTGTTTCCGGCGGGAAACCTCAATGTCGGCATGTTCATCAAGGACCTTTACGTGGCCGCCGATGCGCGCGGCCGCGGCATTGGCGAGGCATTGATGCGCCGCTGCGCGGCTGAGGCACAGCGGCTTGGCGCAACGCGGCTGGAACTGACGGTCGACAAGGACAATCCGCGCGCCCGGGCGCTCTATGAGCAGCTTGGCGGCCGCGATACGAACAAGGCCTATCTGCGCTGGGACGGCGCGGCGATGGCGGCGCTGGCCGAGGAGACCGAGAATGTTTGAGGCCTATCTCATCACGCTCACGGGAGTCGTGCTCGCGCAGGCCGCGCCGGGGCCCAATCTTCTCGCCGTTGCAAGCGCAGGCCTGGGGCAGGGGCGAAAGACAGCGCTGATGACCGTGATGGGCGTTGCGACCGGCATGATGATCTGGGCCGTTGCCGTTGCATTCGGCCTTGCGGCGGTGCTGACCATCTATCCGAAGCTGTTGACCGCGATGAAGATCGCCGGCGGCGCCTACCTGCTCTGGCTCGCCGTGCGCGCCCTTCTGTCGGCCTGGCGCGGCGGTTCGGCCGGCATCCGGGCGCAGCGCGCGATCCTGTCGGCGGGCGCCGCGTGGCGCCGCGGCCTCCTGGTCGTGCTGACCAACCCGAAGGCGGCGCTCATGTGGACGGCGGTTGGCACGTTCCTGTTCGGGTCCGGCCTTGCCGCCTGGCAGGTGGTCGTGTTCGGGCCGCTGGCCGCCATCTCGGCCATGGCCGTCTATGGCAGCTACGCATTGCTGTTCTCGTCCGGGCTTGCCGCACGCAGCTACAATCGTTTCGCGCGCGGAATCGAAGTGGCGTTCGGCGCCGCATTCGGGGCTCTCGGCGGGCGCCTGCTGGCCGACGGAATTCGGGAGATGCGCACGTGAGCGATCCGGTCATCTTCACACTCGACGGCAAATCCGTCGCCGCCAAACCGGGCGAGACGATCTGGTCCGTCGCCAAACGGCAAGGCACCCGCATCCCGCATCTGTGTCATCTCGACAAGCCCGGCTACCGGCCGGACGGCAATTGCCGCGCCTGCATGGTGGAGATCGAGGGCGAGCGCACCCTGGCCGCCTCATGCATCCGCAAGCCCACCGAGGGCATGACCGTGCGTACCGGCACCGACCGTGCCGACCGGGCGCGCCGCATGGTGTTCGAGATGCTGGCGGCCGACATGCCGTCCCCGGACGAAAGCCCGGACGACCAATCCGCTTTCTGGCAATGGGCCGATCAGATGGGCATTGGCGGGTCGGAACGCCTGCCGTCGAAATTCGGCCACGCCCACCATGACGCGGGTATCCACGACGTCACAAACCCGGCCATCGCCGTCAATCTCGACAGTTGCATCGCCTGTGGGCTGTGCGTGCGCGCCTGCCGGGAAGTGCAGGTGAACGACGTGATCGGCATGGGCAAACGGGGCCATCACGCCGTGCCCGTCTTCGACATTCACGATCCGATGGGGCTTTCGACCTGTGTGACCTGCGGCGAATGCGTGCAGGCCTGTCCGACCGGCGCGCTCTACGAAAAGACCCTGATGGACAAAGCCGGCCGCACCCGCGCCGTCGCCGAGTTCGACAGGTCGGTCGACTCGGTGTGTCCGTTCTGCGGCGTCGGCTGCCAGACCACGGTGAACGTCAAGGACAACCGGATCGTCCAGATCGACGGGCGCGACGGGCCAGCCAACGAAAACCGGCTCTGCGTCAAGGGCCGGTTCGGCTATGATTACGTCATGAGCACGGAGCGGCTGACCAAGCCGCTCATCCGCCGCGAGGACGCGCCCAAGGCGGGCGACATCGACATGCGCTTCATGCAGGTCTCGGACATCTTCCGCGAAGCGTCGTGGGACGAGGCGATGGAACGGGCCGCGTCGGGCCTGGCCGCAATTCGCGACGAACATGGCGGCGGCGCCCTGGCCGGCTTCGGCTCCGCCAAGGGCTCGAACGAAGAGGCTTATCTGTTCCAGAAGCTGGTGCGGCAGGGCTTCGGCACCAACAATGTCGATCATTGCACGCGGCTGTGCCACGCCTCGTCCGTGGCTGCGCTGCTTGAGGGTGTTGGTTCGGGTGCGGTCTCGGCACCGTTCAAGGACGCGATGAAGGCCGACTGCATCATCGTGATCGGCGCCAGGCCGACCACCAACCATCCGGTCGCGGCCACCTATTTCAAGCAGGCCGCCAAGCAGGGCAGGAAGCTGATCGTCATCGATCCGCGCAGGCAGGATCTGATGCGCCACGCATCACACCCGGTCCAGTTCACGCCGGGCTCCGATGTCGCGCTGCTCAACGCGCTGCTGCATGTCATCATCGACGAAAAGCTCTATGACGAACAATATATCCAGGCCAATGTCGACGGCTTTGAAGCGCTCCGGGACAAGGTGAAGGATTTTTCGCCCGAAGCCATGAGCGAAGTCTGCGGCGTTCCGGCCGACATGCTGCGCGATGTCGCCCGAACCTATGCCGGGGCCGAGCGGTCGATCATCTTCTGGGGCATGGGCATTTCCCAGCATACGCACGGCACGGACAACTCGCGCGGGCTGATCGCGCTGGCGCTGATCACCGGCCATGTCGGGCGGCCGGGCACGGGGCTTCATCCTCTGCGCGGACAGAACAATGTGCAGGGCGCATCCGACGCCGGCCTGATCCCGATGATGTATCCCGATTATCGGCTTGTCGAGAACGCCGATATCCGCGCATCGATGGAGGATTTCTGGGGCCGGTCGCTGGACCCCAAGCGCGGGCTGACTGTCGTCGAGATCATGGATGCGATCCATGCAGGCGACGTGCGCGGCATGTACATCATGGGCGAAAACCCGGCCATGTCCGATCCGGACCAGCACCATGCGCGCGCCGCGCTCGCCAAGCTCGACCATCTGGTCGTGCAGGACATTTTCCTGACCGAGACCTGCTGGCACGCCGATGTCGTCCTGCCGGCGTCGGCCCATGCCGAAAAGCTCGGCACCTTCACCAACACCAACCGGCAGGTGCAGATCGGCCGGCCGGCTCTCGATCCGCCGGGTCAAGCGCGGCAGGATTGGGAGCTGATCGTCGATCTGGCGGGCCGCATCGGGCTCGACTGGAACTATGCCGGTGTCGGCGATGTCTACGCCGAAATGGCCTCGGTCATGCCTTCGCTCAAGCATATTTCCTGGGAACGTCTTCAGGCCGAGGATTGCGTCACCTATCCGGTCGACGAGCCCGGCGGGTTCGGCAATGAAGTCATTTTCACCGACGGTTTCCCGACGGCGGACGGCCGCGGCAAGCTGGTGCCTGCCGATTTGCGCCCGCCGGACGAGGTGCCCGACGAGGACTATCCGCTCGTGTTGACCACCGGCCGGTTGCTCGAACACTGGCATACCGGCGCGATGACGCGCCGCGCCTCTGTGCTCGACGATATCGAGCCTGAGGGGATCGCCGCCATGAACCCGCGCGAGATCGGCCGGCACGGTTTCAAGGCGGGCGAGATGATCGCGGTCGAGACCCGGCGCGGCACCATCCAGGCTGTGCTGCGTGCCGATCGCGAGGTGGCCGACGGCATGGTTTTCATGCCGTTCTGCTTCAATGAAAGCCCGGCCAACGTTCTGACCAACCCGCAGCTCGACCCGTTCGGCAAGATCCCCGAGTTCAAATATTGTGCGGCACGGGTGAAGCGGACGGAGACCGCAGAACCTGCGCAATAGGTCCGCCCCGTCTTTCCGGTGCGGAAAAAATCCCGCCGCACCTGCTGTTTGACAGTCGGCAGCGGGTCCTTATGGTTGGATGAGCTAGGGCCGGTTTCGACCATGCCGCCCCCCAAAGGCACCCGCCCAAAAAGCGTCCGGCGGAACAACAGGACGCGCAGACCGATCCCTGACCCCCCTATCCCTTTCGATTGCCCCAAAGGAGCAATGCATCCATGCGCGTACCCGCAAAAACGC
Organism: Oceaniradius stylonematis; assembly: GCF_003149475.2. GTDB lineage: Bacteria > Pseudomonadota > Alphaproteobacteria > Rhizobiales > Rhizobiaceae > Roseitalea > Roseitalea stylonematis. The sequence continues at coordinate 94,259 of NZ_QFWV02000005.1, read as the reverse complement.
ACACCGAACACATCCATCCCGCCGCCCGCTCGGCGGCTGACGAGACGAAGGCCGGCACGATGTCGCGCCGCGAGTTCTTTGCCCGCGCCACCGCGTTGGGCGTCGGCGTTGCCGCCGCCTATGCGATGGTCGGGCTTCCCGCTCCCAAGGCACGCGCCGCGACGCCACAGCAGGGCGGTACGCTGCGCATCCAGAGCGAAGTGCGACCCTTGCGCGATCCGCGCACATTCGATTGGCCGCAAATGTCAAACTATACCCGCGGCTGGCTCGAATATCTGGTCGAATACAACCGCGACGGCACCATCCGGCCGATGCTGCTGGAAAGCTGGACCGTCAGCGACGACGCGACCGAATATGTGCTGAACCTGCGTCCGGGCGTCAAATGGAACAATGGCGATGATTTCGTCGCCGAGGACGTGGCCTTCAACATCGAGCGCTGGTGCGAAAAGGACGTGGAGGGCAACTCCATGGCCGCCCGCCTCGACGCACTGATCGACCCCGACACGAACAAGGCGCGCGAAGGCGCCATCGAGGTCGTGGACGATCTGACTGTGCGGCTGAACCTGCCGCGTCCAGACATCACGCTGATCGCCGGCATGTCCGATTATCCGGCGCAGATCGTGCCGCGCGGCTTCGGCGGCGATCCGATGGCCGACCCGGTTGGCACCGGGCCTTACCTTCCGGGAGAATACGCGGTCGGCGACCGTGGCGTGCTGGTGCGCAACGAGGGCCATGAATGGTGGGGCGAGGGCGCCTTCCTCGACCGGATCGAATATATCGACTACGGCACCGAACAAGCCGCCGTGGTTGCCGCCGTTGAATCCGATGAAGTCGACATGGTCTACGAATCGATCGGTGATTTCGTCGCGATCATGGACCAGTTCGGCTGGGCCAAATCCGAGGCGGTGACGGCCAACACCGTTGTCATCCGGCCGAACCAGGATGCCGAAGTGGATGGCGTCAAACCCTATGCCGACGCTCGCGTGCGCCGCGCGCTGGCGCTGGCCGTGGACAATCAGGTCTGTCTGCAGCTGGGCTATGCCGGGCTGGGCACGGTGGCTGAAAACCACCATGTCTGTCCGATCCATCCCGAATATGCGGACATCGGCCCGGCCGAGTTCGATCCCGATGCGGCTATGGCGCTCATGGAAGAAGCCGGCATGGCCGACTTCGAACACGATCTGATCTCGATCGATGACAGTTGGCGCAAGCCGACCTGCGACGCGGTGGCCGCCCAGCTCCGCGCCGCCGGCATCAACGTCAAGCGTACTGTGCTGCCCGGCTCGACCTTCTGGAACGACTGGACGAAGTACCCCTACAGCGCCACCGACTGGGCCCAACGTCCGCTCGGCGTTCAGGTCCTGTCGCTGGCATACCGGTCGGGCGAGGCGTGGAACGAATCGGGCTTTGCCAGTGAAGAGTTCGACCAACTCCTCAACCAGGCGATGGCCATTCCCGACCCTGATCAGCGGCGCGAACTGATGGCGCAGATCCAGCAGATCATGCGCGACGAGGGCGTGATCATCCAGCCCTATTGGCGGTCGACCTACCGGCACGCCAAGCCCGAGCTGATCGGTGCCGAACAGCACCCCACCTTCGAGATCCACGTCTACAAGCTGGGCTGGGCCGCCTGACGACAGGCTTTCATGACAGGCCGTCCGACGCTTCGGTGCCGGGCGGCGGCTTCACTGATCGCCGTGCGTGATGATGCTTTCCGCCGACGCACGCACGGCCGCCTCGACCGTACGGAACTCCATCGCCAGCACCGATTTGGTTTCGCCGTTGTCGATCTGCTTGTGC
>NZ_QFWV02000005.1:0-92439 GCF_003149475.2 Oceaniradius stylonematis | reverse complement strand
GCGCGCCGCGTGACGATCTTNGCGGTCCGGATAGGCCTTGGCCAGCATGTCGGCGATCTGCGGAAACCAGATAAAATCCGAAACGGCGATGAGCCGCTTGCCGATCGAGTCTGGTACCGACAGCGCCTTGACGTGCATGTGGGCCACATCGCGCACATCCACCGCCGGCAGACCGAAATTGGGCAGCATCGGATCCTTGGCCGAAAGAACACGCTCCACCACGCCCAGCGAGGTGCCGTAATGCGCATCGAGCGCCGGACCGAGCACCAGACCGGGATTAATGGCGGTCAGTTGCATGTCGGGCGCTTCGTTGCCGACAAAGTCCCATGCGGCTCGCTCGGCCAGCGTCTTCGACTTGCCATAGGGGTTGATCCGCGCCGAATTGACGTCGCTCCAGTCGCTGGCGGTGTATTCCTTGCCATTGTCCGGCGCGTCCTTTTCCATCACCGACACCATTGAAGAGGTGAGCACGACGCGTTTGACGCCCGCGGCCTTGGCGGCTTTCAGCGCCCGCAGCGTGCCGTCGACGGCTGGGCGGATCACCTCATTTTCATCTTTCGGCTGGGCCAGCGGGAACGGCGAGGCGGTATGCATCAGCACATCGGCGCCTTCGAGCGCCTCGCCCCAGCCGTCGTCGCTGGTCAGATCGAGTTCGGCAAAGGTGAGCCGGTCCAGCGCCTGCGCGTCGTCAAGATGCGGCCGGACCGCGTCGCGCACCTCGTCGGCCCGCTTCATCGACCTGACCGTGCCGTGAACGGCAAACCCGGCATTGAGAAGCTGCAGCACGATATGCTTGGCGATAAAGCCGGATGCACCGGTCAGGACGACGCGTTGGGTCATGGCGGAGTGTCCTTTGTGTTGGCAGTGTCAGGTCAGATGGTGTGTTATTTGACGTTGTCAAGATCGACGCGGGGAACCCGCCGCCTATTGCGCACAGTTGATGCAGCGTTCGGCCATCGGATCGATCTCCAGGCGCTTTTCGGCGATCTCCTCACCGCATTGCGTGCAATAGCCGTATTCGCCCTCGGCGATCCGCCGCTCGGCCATCTCGATGCGAACAAGGTCGCGCCGCCGCGCGCGTTCGGCCGCCTGGGCCATCGCCTGCTGCTGCATGGAATCCATGCGCGAAAGCCGCCCGACCGCAACCTGGTCGAGTTCGACCGGTGCGTTGGCGTCGGCCCCCATGACAAGCAGGGATTCGATCTCCGCCTTGAGTGCGGCAAGCCGCGCCTTGGCCTTTTTCACGTTCGCTGTCATAGGGGGACGATAGAAAGCGCCGAAGACCGGCGCAAGTTCGGGGAGTTTGGCCATGATCTGGCTTGTGGCGGGCATTATCGTCTTTCTGGGCATCCATTCGGTGCGCATGGTGGCGCCGGACTTTCGCGATGGCGTGATCGCCGAACGCGGCGAGGGGTTTTGGAAGGGCGTCTATTCGGCCGTCTCGCTGATCGGCTTCGTGCTGCTGATCTGGGGTTTCGGCGAGGCCCGCATGGTTGCGCCGGTCCTGTGGGTTCCGCCCACATGGTTGGCGCACATCAATCTTCTGCTGATGCTGCCGGCGCTGATCCTGCTGGTCGCCTCGCAACTGCCGGCCGGCTACATCAAGCGCGCCGTCAAGCATCCGATGATCCTGGGCGTTAAGGTCTGGGCATTCGGCCATCTGCTTGCCAATGGCGATCTGGCATCGCTCATCCTTTTCGGCGCGTTCCTGGGCTGGGGCGTGTGGAACCGGATTTCGGTCAAGCGGCGCGGCGATCCGGTGTATGAAAATCCGGCCGTCCTTTACGACGGCATCGCGGCGGTCGTCGGCACCGCGCTTTATCTGTGGCTGATCCTGCAGGGCCATCTGTTGCTGTTCGGCGTGCCGCCGGTTGCCATGTGAGGCGGGCGATCCCACTTACAATGCGCGCAATTTGCCGGTAAAGCGGCGCAACGTTTTGGTCTTCTGGGTTTTGTAATGTCGGACGACGGTTTTTTCCGCGAGGTCGAAGAGGAGCTTCGCTCCGAGCGGCTCAAGAACTTCTGGGAACGGTTCGGTGTCCTGATCGTCGCCGGCGCGGTGCTGATCGTCGCCGTCGCCGCCGGCTATCGCGGCTGGGAATGGTACAGCGCCCGTCAGGCGTCCGCATCGGGCGACCGGTTCCTTGAAGCACTCAACCTTGCCAATGACGGCCAGTCCGATGCCGCCATGGAACGGTTGCGCTCACTCGAAGCCGACGGATTCGGACAATATCCCGTTCTGGCGCGGATGCGCGCGGCGACGGTGCAGTTGGAACAGGGCGAAACCGATGCGGCCGTTACCGCGTTCGATGCGATCGCCGCCGACCGCTCCGTTCCGGTCGCGCTGCGCGACATGGCGCGGCTGCGCGCGGCCTATGTGATGGTCGATCACGGCAGCTACACCGATGTCGCCAGCCGCGCCGAACAACTGACCGCGTCCGACAATCCGCTGCGCCATTCGGCGCGCGAGGCGATGGGCCTTGCCGCCTGGAACGAAGACCGCTTTGCCGACGCAAAACGCCTGTTCGACGAGATCCTGAACGACGAATTGGCGCCGCAGGGCGTTGCCGGTCGCGCGCAGATGATGGTCGAGTTGATCGTGGCCAGCGGCGCGGTCGCCGAAGGCTGAGCCATGTCGTTCACCATCGCCATTGTCGGCCGGCCCAATGTCGGCAAGTCGACGCTGTTCAACCGTCTGGTGGGCCGCAAGCTCGCGCTGGTGCATGACGAGCCCGGCGTCACCCGCGACCGGCGCCGGCATGAAGCAAGGCTTGTCGACCTGCGTTTCGATGTCATCGACACGGCCGGGCTTGAGGAAGGCGATGCGTCAACGCTGCCCGGCCGCATGCGCGCGCAGACGGAGATTGCCGTCGGCGAAGCCGATCTGGCGCTTTTTCTCGTCGATGCCAAGAACGGGCTGACCGCCGCCGACCGGACCTTCGCCGACATATTGCGCCGCTCGGGAAAGCCCGTCGTCCTTGTCGCCAACAAGGCCGAGGCACGCGGTGCCGAAGCAGGGCTCTACGATGCCTATGCGCTCGGGCTCGGCGAAGCTGTGCCGGTTTCCGCCGAGCACGGTCAGGGCCTGGGCGATCTGCGCGACGCGATCGTTGAGGCCATCGGCGAGGAGCGGGCCCTGGCGCACGAGCGGGAGGGCGGCGCCGACGAGGCCGAGACCGACATCGCCGTCGAGGACGTGCCCGAGGGCGAAGAGCCCGCCTATGACGACACCAAGCCCTTGCGCATCGCCATCGTCGGCCGCCCCAATGCCGGCAAGTCGACGCTGATCAACCGGCTGGTCGGTCAAGAGCGCCTGCTGACCGGGCCCGAGGCGGGAATCACGCGTGATTCGATTTCGGTCGACTGGCAGTGGCGGGGGCGCAAGGTGCGCCTGTTCGATACCGCCGGCATGCGGCGCAAGGCGCGCGTGCAGGAAAAGCTTGAAAAGCTGTCGGTCGGCGATGCGCTGCGGGCGATCCGCTTCGCCGAGGTCGTCGTTGTGGTTTTCGATTCGATGATTCCGTTCGAAAAGCAGGACTTGCAGATCGTCGATCTGATCGCGCGCGAGGGCAGGGCGCCCGTCATCGCGTTCAACAAATGGGACCTGGTCGAGGATCGGCAGGAGCGGCTGGCCGACCTGCATGAACGCACCGCGCGCCTTCTGCCGCAAATCCGTGGCGTCCGTGCGGTTCCGGTCTCGGGTGAAACCGGCTACGGGCTCGACCGGCTGATGGAGGAGATCGTCGCCACCCACAAGGTTTGGAACCGGCGCGTCGCGACGGCGCGGCTGAACAAATGGCTCGACGCCGTCGCCCAGCATCATCCGCCGCCAGCCGTCTCGGGCCGCCGGATCAAGCTCAAATACATCACCCAGGCGAAGACCCGTCCGCCGGGCTTCGTCCTGTCCTGCTCACGGCCCGATGCGCTGCCGGCATCCTATTTGCGCTATCTGACCAACGCGCTGCGCGAGGATTTCGACCTGCCCGGCGTGCCGGTGCGGCTGATGCTGCGCTCGCCCGACAACCCGTTCGCAGGCAAGGCCAAACGCCGAAGGTGAACGCTCTTGCGTCGCCGGCGACCCCTTAACAAAAATTGACCGGCCACTTAACGGCTCATCAAGGTTAATGCCGCATTGTGCTGCTCGTTCGCTTTGCGTTGCAAGCATTTCGGAGTTGGTCAGTGCGTTTTCTGCGTCTTTTTGGCACGAAGTTCATCGTGCCGTTTGCGTTCGCCTCCGCTGTTGTTGTCGCCAATCCGTCGCAAATGTCCCTCCAGGACATGTCGGTTCTCGTTTCGGGCATCGACACGGCCGCCGAAGACCGCTGGCTGATGCATGTCAGCCGGGCCGGCGTCGGTTCGATCCACTCCGCCGAAGTCCGTTTCCCGGTCGATACCGGTGTCACCGGCGCGATCCGCAAACCCGATGGCGCGCAATCGGGCGTCGGGCCGCTCGCCGTGATCAGCGAAAAGCAGGTTCTGCCCGACACGCCCGACGAGGCGCGCATCAACCGCACCGAGAAGTCCGGCCGCATCGCCGCCGTCGTTCCCGCCGCCCCGCCCAAGGATTTCTCGGCTGGCTCGATCCTGGAACGCCAGTCCAGCATCCTGCGGCCCTCGCTTGAGGACGGCGTGCAGATGGCTTTCGTCAAGCCGGAAATTCGCGGCGAAGAGATGCAGATCGCCGCCGCGTTCCACATTCGCAAGCCGGCGCCCGAGCCCCAGGTGTCCTCGATGATCGCGTCCCTGGTCACCAATACCAATCCCGATGTCCTGGCGACCGCCTATGCGCCGCCGGAAGCCGACTTCGCCGAAGAATCGCCATTCGCCAGCCTGCTGCGCAGCGAGCCGGCCGGCCGCGGCCGGTTCATTCCGCCGGTACCGGAAAACGATCACGCCTGGGCCAGCAGCCCGCTGCCGCCGCGCGTCTTTTCCGATCGCGAGCAGAAATGCCTTGCCGAAGGCATTTACTTCGAGGCCCGCGGCGAGATCGCGCGCGGTCAGGCAGCCGTCGCCCAGGTGATCCTCAACCGGGTGCGCAACCCCTCATTCCCGAACTCGATCTGTGGTGTCGTCTATCAGAACCGGCATTGGCGCAACCGCTGCCAGTTCTCGTTTGCCTGCGACGGCATTCGCGACCGCATCACCGAGCCGCACATGTGGCAGAAGGCCAAGGACATCGCGATGGCCACCACGGCCGGCAAGATCTGGCTCGACGAGGTCGGCTCGTCGACCCATTATCACGCCACCTATGTCAACCCGCGCTGGGCCCGGTCGATGAAACGGCTGACGCGGATCGGCCTGCACATCTTCTACCGCACCTATGGCGGCGGCTGGAGCTGATCGTCACCGCCCCACGTCGGCATTTGGTCTAAAGCCTGTCGTTGCGCCGTGCGACGAATCGGCAATCCCGCCATAAATATCTGATTTAAAATCGTTTTCCTGCTCATATTGCACCGCCCAATCCGCCTTGACGAATGACAGGGCCGAAACTATGTTGCGCGCAATTTGAGGGGGCCTGCGGCCCGTCTCGCGCGTCAGGTTCAGGGTCATGGCAGCAGACAAGCCAACACGCACCCCGGCCGGTGACAAGCAGGGCGGGCGTGCCGTCTCGAAACCGAATGCCGATCTGGAACAGCGGCGCCGGGCGCTCGAAGAAGCGCTGGCGCAACGCGCCCCGAGCGGGGATGCGGCTGACGAAGGGCGGCAGGAGGGAGCCGGAACCGGGATCGCGGCTGCGCTCAAACTGTCCAGCGAGTTCGTTGCGGGCATTTTGGTTGGCGCCGGGCTCGGATATCTGCTCGACCAGGTGGCTGGCACCAGTCCGTGGGGACTGATTGTCTTCCTGCTGCTTGGTTTTGCTGCCGGTGTTTTGAATGTGTTGCGCGCGGCGGGCAAGGTGGCCCATCCGGCTGCGGGCAAGCGCGGAGAACGGCTCGGCGACGGGCCCGGATCGCAAGAGGGCGACGACTGACGGCATCACGCCGCGGTTGCAAATGACAAGGGCGCCCGGCGCCCGGCAAGGACGGAGACAGGCACGGTGGCGAACGATCCCATCAAGCAGTTCGAGATCAACACGATCGTGCCGCTGGAGAATGTTGCGGGTCTCGACCTGTCGTTCACCAACTCCTCGCTCTTCATGGTCGCAACCGTCGCGACCGCGTCGGCCTTCCTCTATTTCGGCAGCGCCAACCGGGGCCTCGTGCCGGGCCGGCTGCAGTCGATGGCCGAAATGTCCTACGAGTTCGTCGCCTCGATGCTGCGCGATGCGGCCGGCAGCCAGGGCATGCGGTTCTTCCCGTTTGTGTTTTCGCTCTTCATGTTCGTGCTGTTCGCCAATCTGTTCGGCATGTTCCCCTATTTCTTCACCGTGACCAGCCACATCATCGTCACCTTCGCGCTCGCCATGCTGGTGATCGGCACTGTGATCATCTACGGCTTCATGAAGCACGGGCTGAAGTTTCTGGGCCTGTTCGTGCCCGAAGGGGTGCCGGGCGTGCTCGTGCCACTGGTCGTTGCGATCGAGGTCATCTCGTTCCTGTCGCGTCCGATCAGCCTGTCCGTCCGCCTGTTCGCCAACATGCTGGCCGGCCACATCACGCTGAAGGTCTTCGCCGGCTTCGTCGTTTCGCTGGGTGCGCTGGGCGCGGTCGGCATTGGCGGCGCCATCCTGCCGCTGATCATGGTCGTCGCCATGACAGCGCTCGAATTCCTGGTCTCGTTTCTCCAGGCCTATGTCTTCGCGGTTCTGACCTGCATGTATCTCAACGACGCATTGCACCCGAGCCACTGATCCACATGGCGGCCCGCCGCCACAACCCATCCCGCAAATTCTTCGTTCAAAGGAGCTCACCATGGAAGCGGAAGCAGCAAAGTTCATCGGCGCCGGTATCGCCTGTCTCGGCATGGGTGGCGCGGCCATCGGCCTCGGATCCATCTTCGGCAACTATCTGTCCGGCGCACTGCGCAACCCGTCGGCCGCCGACGGCCAGTTCGGCCGCCTGATCTTCGGCTTCGCCGTGACCGAGGCGCTGGGCATCTTCTCGCTGCTCGTCGCCCTGCTGCTGCTCTTCGCAGTCTGATCGACGCCGGAACCATGGATGCGGCGGCCCATCCGCCTCATCCCGCGGTCTCGTCCGAAGGCGGACAGGCCGCATGACCAGAAGCCTTTTGGGGTAACGCCATGTTCGTCACCGCTGCGCTGGCCGCCAGCACCGAAGCAGCCCAAGAGGGCGGCGGCGCCTTTCCGCCGTTCGATACATCGAGCTATGCATCGCAGCTGTTCTGGCTGGCGATCACCTTCGGCTTTTTCTACTGGTTCATCGCCAAGGTGATCTCGCCGCGCATCGGCGAGATTCTGGAGACCCGGCAGGACCGCATAGCCGGCGACCTCGACATGGCCCGCGACCTGCAGGAAAAGGCCGACGAGGCGCATGCCGCCTATGAGCAGGAACTGGCGCAGGCGCGCACGACGGCCGGCGAGATCGGCCAGAAGGCGCGCGACAAGGCCAAGGCCGAAGCCGAGGCCGAACGCCAGAAGGTGGAAGGCGAACTGGCCTCCAAGCTCGAAGAGGCGGAAAGCCGGATCGCATCCATTCGCGAAAAGGCAATGGCCGAAGTCGGCTCGATCGCGACCGACACCACCGCCGCGATTGTCGATCAGTTGGTTGGCACTTCGGTCACCAAGGCCGAGCTGACCAAAGCGGTCGGCGCGGTGCGCCGCTAGGGCGCCGGAAGGGATTAGGACATGTTCGATTCAAGTTTCTGGGCTCTGATCGGTCTTTTCCTGTTCTTTGGCATCCTGGTCTATTTCAAGGTGCCGGGGATGATCACGCGCGGCATCGACAGCCGCGGCGACAAGATCCGCAACGAGCTGGAAGAGGCGCGCCGGCTGCGCGAGGAGGCCCAGCAACTGCTGGCCGAATACCAGCGCAAGCGCAAGGAAGCCGAAAGCGAAGCCGAAAGCATCGTCGAGGCTGCCAGGAGCGAGGCCGAGCACATCACGGCCGAAGCCAAGCAGAAGACCGAGGAATATGTGGAGCGCCGCACCGCGCTCGCCGAGCAGAAGATCGCCCAGGCGGAACTCGATGCGGTCAACGCCGTGCGCGCCACGGCGGTCGATGTCTCGGTCGCCGCCGCCGAACGGTTGCTGGGCGACAAGATGACCGCAACGACGCGGGGCGACCTCTTCAAGGCGTCGATCGACCAGGTCAAAACGCACATGAACTGACCGCCGCTGGGTCCGGTCAAGGCATCAATGCCGCGCCCTCGGGCGCGGTTTTTTGTTGCCGGTTCGAAGCGAATTTTGGTCTGTCAGAGCCCGGACAGCGGGCGGAACGTGAAACGGTGCAGGCGCGCAACGCCGCCAAGCCGTTCGATGGCCGCGCGATGGCCAGCCGAGCCGTATCCCTTGTGCCCCGACAGGCCATAGCCCGGATGCGCCGTGCACAGGTTGACGAGCATCCGGTCCCGGCTGACCTTGGCGACGATCGAGGCGGCGGCGACCGACAGACAGCGCGCATCGCCCTTGATCAACGACTGTGCCGCAAACTCCGGTGGCAGTCCGGGCGGTACGTCGCGCCCGTCGAACAGCGCCGCATCGGCGCGCGGCAAAAGGCCGGTCACACAGGCGCGCATCGCCGCAAGGCTCGCCTTGCGGATGTCGGACGCATCGATGCTGTCGGCGCAGACGCTTGCCACGCTGACCGCACGCGCATCGGCCATGATCGCGTCGAACAGAATGTCGCGGCGCCGTGCCGTCAGCGCCTTGGAATCGGCAAGGCCCGCAATTTCCACCGATGGATCGAGCACGATGGCGGCCGCGACGACAGGGCCTGCCAACGGGCCGCGCCCGGCTTCGTCAACGCCGGCGACAGCGTTATGGCCCTTTTTGTACAGGGCCTCTTCGAACGCAAAATCCGGCTCCTGCGGGACAGGGTCGAAAAGAAGCGGCGAACCGGATGCATGCGACGTCATGGCAGAGCCATCACACGCAACCCGATTCGCCGCAAGGTTCGCTTGCTTGGCACGCCGTCGGCAGTTCGGCGCGGCAGGCGGCAGGGGAAGCCGCCCAAGTGAAGCGAACCGTGGCATCGGCTGCGAAAAACGGCGGGGACGGGCCGTGTGGGCTGCCGATGCCAATCGTGTCCGGGGTTTACAAAAGCGCCAATTGCTCCCCGTTTGGCGCGGGCTTGACGAACAGGTCGGTGCGCAGCGCCGTGCCGCGTCCCGAGAGCCCCAACCGTTTGCAGGCGATTTCCATGCGGCGCGCGATCTGCCACGCATAGGGGCCCGTGCCGCGCATGCGCTTGTTCCAGTCGGCGTCATAATCCTTGCCGCCGCGCATCGAGCGGATCAGGCTCATCACATGCCGGTAGCGCTCGGGATAATGGCGCAGCAGCCATTCCTTGAAGACCGGTGCGACCTCGAGCGGCAGGCGCAGCAGGACATAGCCGGCCTGGGTCGCGCCAAGCGAAGCCGCCGCATCGAGAATGCGCTCCATCTCGTGATCGTTCAGCCCCGGAATGATCGGCGCGACCATGACCGAGGTTGGAATGCCGGCATCGGCCAGCGCCCGGATCGCTTCGAGCCGCTTTGTCGGGGTCGAGGCCCTGGGCTCCATCGTCCGGGCCAGCATCCGGTCCATCGTGGTCACCGACAGCGCCACCTTGGCCAGCCCTTTTGAGGCCATGCGCGAGAGGATGTCGATGTCGCGCGTCACCAGCGCCGACTTGGTCACGATGCCGACCGGGTGATTGTAGCGTTCGAGCACTTCCAGGATCGAGCGCATCACCATCCAGTCCCGCTCGATCGGCTGGTAGGGATCGGTGTTGGTGCCGATCGCGATGCATCGGGCCTCATAGCCCTTGCGGGTGATTTCCTTTTCCAGAAGCTTTGCCGCATCGGGTTTGACGAACAGCTTGGACTCAAAGTCGACGCCCGCCGACAGTCCCGCATAGGCATGTGTCGGGCGCGCGAAACAATAAACGCATCCGTGCTCGCAGCCGCGATAGGGGTTGATCGACCGGTCGAACGAAATGTCCGGCGACTGGTTGCGCGTGATCACCGTGCGCGCCTGCTCGACCTGCACCTCGGTCTTGAACGGCGGCAGATCCTCAAGGCTCTGCCAGCCATCATCCTCCTCGGTGCGGCTGAGCGCCTCGAAACGCCCGGCGGGATTGATCGCGCTCGCCCGGCCGCGGACGCGGCGATTGTCGCGACGCATGCCGGATGCCTCGATATGCTGATTGGCGGCCACCGCGCCGTCCAGTGCGCTGAGATGGCCTGCAATCTGATCTGCTTCGGCAATCGCCTTCATGCCGCGCTCCCGTGCGAATCTGTCCATGGTTCAATGATTATTTTCCTATCGTGATCGGCAGAACAATACAAGAACAAACTGACGATTTTGCGTCGCGCCGGAACATCGGTTAGGCGTGCGGGATGCTCTCCGTCCTGGTTCCCACGCACAATGACGAAGACCGGCTGGCGCACATGTTGCCGGATCTGGTGCGCCATGCGGTCAGTGGCGCCGTCAGCGACGTGCTGGTGCTTGACCACGATTCGTCGGACGAAACCGCGCGTGTCGGCGAGATCGCTGGCTGCACGATCATCGATGCATCGAAGGCCGATGTGTCGGCCATGCTCGACACTGCTCGCGGGCTCTGGATCCTGGTCCTGCCGCCCGGCGCGCGGCTGGTCGGCGATTGGCTCGCCGCGGTGGAAACGCACATCAATGCGCCGACGGGTGCGGCTGGTGCGGCCCGGTTTCGCATGGCGCGCGATCCCGGCCAATCGTTCTGGGCGCGTCTGTTCGCGCGACGGGGCCTGACCGGGCCGTTCGCGCGCGGGTTTCTGATCTCCAAGGCGCAGGCGCAGGCTTTGAGCCGCCCCGGCATGACGCTCGACGCGTTGCCGCGCGGCGTCGCGGTGCGGACCCTCAGGGCCGGACTGTTGCCGCCGGCCTCACGCTGACTTGCCGCCGCCGCGTTTGAGATGCTCGTCCAGACGCGGCATGATCTCCACGAAATTGCAGGGCATGTGGCGGTAGTCGAGCTGCCATTTCAGGATGCCGTCCCAGGCGTCCTTGCAGGCGCCCGGCGAGCCGGGAAGAACGAAGACGAATGTCGTGCCGATCAGCCCGGCCGTCGCGCGGGACTGGACGGTCGACGTTCCGATCTTGTCGAACGAGATGCGGTGGAAGACATGGGAAAAACCGTCCATGTGCTTGTCGAACATCGGCTCGAGCGCATCGGGCGTCACATCGCGTCCGGTAAAGCCCGTGCCGCCGGTGGTGATGACGATGTCGATGCCCTCATCGTCCGCCCAGTCGCGCACCTGCGCCGATATCCGCGCCATCTCGTCCGGCACGATCGCGTAGCCGGCAACCGTGTGCCCGGCGGCCTCGATCCGGTCCTTGAGGGCTTGCCCGGAGCGGTCCTGGTCTTCCTTGCGCGTGTCCGAGACGGTCATCACCGCAATCGCCAGCGCGATGAACGGCCTTGTGTCGTCAAGCCTCGACATGGGCTTCTCCCTGTTCTGCCCGGTTCCTGACAGGTGTGTCCGCGTTCAGGATCGTCGCCCTGATCCACCAGTCCGGTCGCGCCCCGGCCATGGTTTCGGCCGCGTCCACGGCCTGCTTGCGCGTTGTGAACAGGCCGAAACAGGTCGCGCCAGAACCCGACATGCGGGCCATCAGCGCACCGCTGGACCGCAGCGCGCCAAGCACATCGTCGATGGCCGGCACCAGCTGTCGGGCCGGCGAAGCCAGATCGTTGCGCGTCCCGGCCGACAGCCAGTCGGCGAGGGCGCCGATATCGGCGAAGCCGCCATCCGGCATTGCCGGGACCGGCGTATTGTCCCGGTCTTGCAGCGCGGCGAAGGCGGACGGCGTGGCGACTGCGACGCGCGGATTGACCAGAAGAGCCGGCAGGGCTGGCAGGCCGGCGACCGGATCGAGCCGCTCGCCGATGCCGCGCACGCGCAAAGGCCCGCCATGAACGCACATGGCGATATCGGCGCCGAGCGCATTGCAGATCGCTTCGGACCGATCGGCACCGATCGCCGCTTCGGCACTCCACAAACGGGCCAGCAGCCGCAACGTCGCGCCGGCATCGGCCGAACCGCCGCCAATGCCTGACGCCACCGGCAAATTCTTATCGAGCGTCAAGGCAACCGGGCTGGCGGTATCGCTCTGCGCACGCAGCCAGTCGCGCGCCGTGGTCACCAGATTGCCGGCGCTGTTGTCGCTTTCGAGCCCCGATGCCTCCGGCCCGTTCACGCAAAACCGGTCGGTATCGGACGGCGCCACGGCGATCCGGTCAGCGGCATCGCTGTCGGCAAAGACCACCAGCGAATCGAGCAAATGATAGCCGTCGGCGCGACGGCCGGTCACGTGCAGGCACAGATTGATCTTGGCCGGCGCGAGGTCTTCAAGCGAAGCGCCGGGCGGACTCACCGGAATTTCCGGCATGGCTCAGCCGTCATTGCCGCCGGCGGTGTCGCTGGCCTGCTCAGCTGCACCACTGTCGACGCGGCTTTCGGCGATCGCCGGTTCCTCGCCGGCATTGGCCGCGTCCAGCTTGGCGCGGATTTCGGCCAGCGCATCATCCTCGCCTTCCATGGCAAGCGCGCGCGACCATTGATAGGTCGCCTCCAGCTTGCGCCCGACACGCCAATAGGCGTCGCCCAGATGGTCGTTGATGATGGAATCACGCGGACGAAGATCCGTTGCCCGCTCCAGATGCTCCACCGCATTTTCGAACTCGCCGAGCCGGTAATAAGCCCAGCCGAGCGAATCCACGATATAGCCGTCGCGCGGCCGCTGCTCGACTGCGGTGCGGATCATCTCGATGCCTTCATCGAGATGCATGTTCATGTCGACCCACGAATAGCCCAGATAGTTGAGGACATCCGGCTGGTCGGGCGACAGCGTCAGAGTATGCTTGAACGTGCGCTCGGCCTCGGGCCACCGATCGGTGCGCTCATAGGCGATCCCGAGACGGTAGTGCATCTGCCAGAAGCGCGAATCGTCGAGATCGAGCCGGGTCACGGCGGCCTCGTAGACATCGGCCGCCTCTTCGAACTCCTTCAGCGAGGCGTAGACGCCGCCGAGCGCCAGATAACCGCGAAAATCGTCGGGATTGTCCTCGATCAGGGCGGCGAGGGTGGCCTTGGCCTCGTCGTGGCGATCGAGCGCCGACAGCGCCAGCCCGCGCTGCAGGTCGGCGATCCGCGCCAGCGGCGAATCGGCGGGTACCGATGCGTAGTAGCGGATCGCGCGTTCCGGCTGGCCGAGCTTTTCGGCGATACCGCCGAGCTCGAACAGAATTTGCGCGTTCTCCGGCGCCATTGAACGCGCCAGCTCAAGATAGAGCGCGGCAAAGTCCTCGGCGCCGTCGCGGTTGATCGCCGATCCCAGATTGAGCAGGATCTCTCCGGCGCCCAGTTGCGGCGTGTCGATGACGTTGCGCGATCCCGCTGGCGTGTCGATGGTCCCGGAAGCGGCGAGCAGGTCCGGATTGTTGGGCGCCGTCCCAAGCCCGCGCCCGATCACCTCGCGCGCTTCGGCCAGTTCGCCGGTGCGCGCCAGAAACCGCGCATTGGCTTCAGCAAGCCGCAGATAGGTCAGCGGCGAGGCGCTGCCGCCGGCGGCATTGTTCATGCCGTCCGCATAACGGGTTCTTGCCTGATCGGCCCGGCCGGCCGCATCGGCGATCAGCGCGCCGTGATAGGAAGAGAAAAGGTCGAACCAGTCCGGGCCTCGCAGGCCGTCGATCAGGTCGAGCGCGCCGTCCGTGTCGCCCGCACCGTGTCGCGCCCATGCGCGGAGGATGCCCGTCAACAGCCGTTCGAGGTCGTTTTCGACGGCCAGGATCAATGTCGGTTCGGCATCCAGATACCGGTTTTCGCGAATTGCCTCGACGCCGAGCACAAGGCGCGCGATCCGCTCCACATCGGCCTCGTCCTTCAGGATCTCGGCGTGGGGCACCGCCGCGCCGATCTGGCCATCGGTGACCAGCGAGATCATCAGGTCGCGTCGCAGGCCCGGATTGCCGGGATCAAAGCGCAGTGCCTCGTCGTAGTAACGCGCCGCCTCGCCGAAATCGAACCGCTCGCGCGCCGCATTGGCCGCAAGGAACGCTCCGGCAAATGTCCGTGTCGGCGCATGGAAGCCGGGTGCGGGATCGGCGGATGCGATGCCGGGCCGTGGCTGGACGGCCAGCGCCGTGGCAAGCGCCATCAGGGCCAGCGTCGAGGACTTTGCGAAGGATGCGGTCATGGGCGGCCTGTAACCGTGGATTGGAGGCTTGTTCCGATTCACCCGCCAGCATGGCGCTTTTGTGGCCCTGCGGCAATCACGCCGCATCGCTGCGGGACGAGTGCTCAGTTAAGGCGCGAGATGCAGAAATCGACCACCTCGAGAAGCGCGTCCTTTTGCGGCGTCGCCGGCATTGGCGCCAGCGCATCGCGCGCAATCGCACCGAAGTGCCGCGCCCGCTGGATCGTGTCGGCCAGCGCGCCATGCCTGGCCATCAGCGCCCGCGCCTTTTCCAACCGCTCGGCGCCATTGTCGCCGTCTTCAAGGCTCTGTTTCCAGAAGCCGCGCTCATCGTCCGAGCCGCGCCGGTAGGCCAGCAGGACCGGCAGCGTAATCTTGCCCTCCCGGAAATCGTCGCCGACATTCTTGCCCAGATCGCCGGCATCGCCGCCATAGTCGAGCACGTCGTCGACGAGCTGAAAGGCAAGGCCCAGATTGAGCCCATAGGAGCGCAGCGCCGCCCGCTCGTCGCTGCCCGCGCCGGCGACGATCGGCCCGACTTCGGCCGCAGCAAGGAACAAAGCGGCGGTCTTGGCCTTGATGACGGCGAGATAATCGTCCTCGGTGGTCGACAGTTTCTTGGCGGCCGAAAGCTGCATCACCTCGCCTTCGGCGATGATCGCAGAGGCGGTCGACAAGACATCGAGCGCGTCCATCGAGCCGACATCGACCATCATCCGGAAGGCCTGTCCCAAAAGGAAATCGCCGACGAGAACGCTGGCCTGATTGCCCCAGATGATCCGCGCCGTCGGCTTTGACCGGCGTCGGTCGCTCTCATCGACCACGTCGTCGTGCAAGAGCGTCGCCGTGTGCATGAACTCGACGCTGGCGGCGAGCTTGATGTGGTGATCGCCCTGATAGCCGAACATTTCGGCGCTCGCGATCGTCAGCATCGGCCGCAGCCGCTTGCCGCCCGAGTTGATCAGATGGTTGGCGACTTCCGGGATCATCCGGACATCCGACCCGGCCTTGTCGAGGATAAGCTGGTTCACCCGTTCCATGCCGGGCTTGGCAAGCGCCACGAGCGGCTCGATTCCGCTTTTGCGCGGCGGCTCGTCGATGGCAACGACAACACCCATGAGTGCCTCTCCTTTTTCGGCGGCACCCTATGGTTTCGCCCGGCGGCCAGCAAGCGGCGAATTGGCGCGCGGGCTGCGCCGTTGGTCGCAGCCATCCTTGCCCGCCAGCCTGCAACCGCGTAACCAAGCTCCATGGAAGAACTGATGCGCTCCAACAACATCGTCACCCTCTCCTTCGTCGAGGCGCTGATGCGCGATGCGGGCATCGGCGTCATGATTGCCGACCAGAACATGTCGATCATCGAAGGGTCGATTGGCGCCATTCCCCGCCGCATTCTCGTCGAAAGCGACCGGATCGACCAGGCGCGCCGCATCATGCACGATGCGGGGCTTGCCCATGAACTCAAGGCATGAACTCAAGGGCTGATCCGGGGTCGCCAACGACCATAGACGCTTTTCATCGCGGGCGGTTCGTTCTTGTGCAGCCCTCGCGTGGACGCCATCGCGCCGGGCTCGATGCGATGCTTCTGGCGGCGACGGTGCCCGCCGGATTTGATGGAACGCTAGCCGATCTGGGGGCGGGCGCCGGCGCGGCGGCGCTGGCCGTCCTCAGCCGGTGCCCCGATGCCCGTGCGACGCTGTTCGAGAACGATCCCGTGATGGCGAACTGCGCGCGCCAGACGATGCAGCGCGCGGAAAACGCCAGCCTTCAGCCGCGCGTGCGGATCGTCGCCGCCGATGTGACGCTGGATGGTCGTGCCCGGGAAGCGGCGGGTCTCGAAAGCGGGCGCTTCGATCAGGTCATCGCCAATCCGCCGTTCAACGATGCGCGCGACCGGCAATCGCCCAATGCTGCGCGGGCCGCCGCCCATGTGATCGACGCGAGTACGATGCTGGCCTGGATCAAGACCGCATCGGCGATCGCCCGGCCCGGCGGCCGGTTTTCGATGATCGCGCGGCCGTCCATGCTCGCAGACATATTGGCCGGCATGGGGCGCCGTTTCGGCGCGATCGCCATCCGGCCGGTCCATCCGCGCGCCGATGAAGCAGCGATCCGCATCCTTGTGTCGGGGGTCAAGGGCAGCCGTGCCCGGCTCGCCCTGCTGCCAGCCGTGGTCCTTCACCCCGATGGCGCATCCGGAAAGTTCACGGCGGACGCCGACGCGCTCATCAATGGCCGCGCGGCACTGTCGATGGAGTCCTGATCAGCGCTCACGTTCGATGGCGCGCCAACCGATGTCCGAGCGGCAGAAGCCGTCCGGCCAGTCGATCGCCTCGACAGCCTGATAGGCGAGCGCCTGCGCCTCCGACACCGTGCTTCCCGTCGCGGTGACGTTCAGCACCCGCCCGCCATGGGCGACCAGTTCGCCGTTTCGCGTTGCCGTTCCCGCATGGAAGATGGTGACGCCGTCCATCGCGCCGGTTTTGTCCAAGCCGCCGATCACCGAACCTTTTTCTGGCGCGGCCGGATAGCCCGGTGCGCACATGACGACGGTGAGCGCGGTGTCATCCGTCCAGCGCGCCGTCGCATCGCCCAATGCGCCCTCGGCGGCTGCCTTGAGCAGCGGCAACAGGTCGTCGCGCAGGCGCGGCATGATCACCTGGCATTCGGGATCGCCGAAGCGGACATTGTATTCGATCAGCTTCGGACCTTCGTCCGTCACCATCAGGCCTGCATAAAGGACACCGGTGAAGGGACAGCCCATCGCCGCCATGCCGGAAAGCGTCGGCGCGATGATTTCTTCCATCACGCGCGCCTGCATCGCTGCATCGAAGATCGGTGCGGGCGAATAGGCGCCCATGCCGCCGGTGTTGGGACCCGTGTCACCGTCTCCGACCCGCTTGTGATCCTGCGCCGAGGTCAGGGGCAGGGCGGTCCTGCCGTCGCACAGGCAAAAGAAGCTCACCTCCTCGCCTTCCAGGAACGCCTCGACGACGACTTCGGCGCCTGCATCGCCGAACGCGCCCTCGAAGCAGTCGTCGATCGCGGCCAGAGCCTCTTCCACGGTCATTGCCACGGTCACGCCCTTGCCGGCCGCAAGCCCGTCTGCTTTGATGACGATCGGCGCGCCCTGTTGCCGGACGTAGGCCTTCGCCTTGGGCGCATTGTTGAACCGTCCGTAGGCGGCGGTCGGAATGCCCTGCCGGTCGCACAATTCCTTGGTGAAGGCCTTGGAGCCTTCCAGCCGTGCCGCCTCCGCTGTCGGGCCGAACACCGCGATGCCGGCAGCGGCAAGATCGTCGGCAAGGCCGGCGACGAGCGGCGCTTCCGGTCCGATGACGACGAGGTCGATGCTCTGGATGCGGCAGAAATCGATGACGGCGGAATGGTTGGCGACATCCAGCACCGCATTGGTGGCGATGGCGGCCGTGCCGGGATTGCCGGGCGCGCAGATCAGCGCGGTCAGAAGCGGCGAGGCGGCCAACTTTGCCGCCAGCGCATGTTCGCGGCCCCCGCCGCCGATCAACAGAACGCGCATTTCGCTCAACTCCCAACGGCCATCGATGGCCCGGCGCTACGCGGCACCACGACGCGGGTCAAGACCGGCCCCGTGCGCTTGACCTTTGCCCACAGGGTTGCGACGAGGCAATCATGGACAATGTGCAGTCAAAGGCCGGGCAGGGCCGCGTCGCCGACGCGCCATCGGGCCATTGGGTCTATGCGATCATGCCGCGGGCGGTCTGGCCGTTCGCGCAATTGGCGCGCTGGGACCGGCCGATCGGCTGGTGGCTGCTGCTGTGGCCGTGCTGGTGGGCGGCGGCGCTGGCGCCGTTTGGCCACGGCACCGAAAGCATGCCCGTTCTGGACCGTTTGCCCGATCCGTGGCATCTCGTCCTGTTCCTGATCGGCGCGATCGCCATGCGCGGAGCGGGTTGCACCTACAATGATCTTGTCGATCACGAGATCGACGACAAGGTCGCGCGCACGCGGTCGCGGCCGCTGCCGTCCGGGCAGGTGACCCGCACCCAGGCGAAGACCTTTCTGGTCGGGCAGGCGCTCGTCGGCTTTGTCGTGCTTGTCCAGTTCAACTGGACGGCGATCGCCGTGGGTATCGCTTCGCTGGCAATTGTCGCGATCTACCCGTTTGCCAAGCGTTTCACCGACTGGCCGCAGCTTTTCCTGGGGCTCGCCTTTTCATGGGGCGCCTTCATGGGCTGGGTGGCCGTGCACGGATCGCTCGGGCCGACGCCCGTCCTGCTCTATCTGGGCTGCATCCTGTGGACGATCGGCTATGACACGATCTACGCCCATCAGGACAAGGAGGACGACGCGCTGGTCGGCGTGCGCTCGACCGCGCGCCTGTTCGGCGAGCGTACCAAGCCGGCGCTCGTGATCCTTTATGGCGGCATGGTCGTGCTTCTGGCCGCCAGCTATGCCAGCACGGGCGCGCCGCCGATTGCCTATCTCGGCCTGGTCGCGGCGGGCCTGCACATGCTCAACCAGATCCGCGTCCTCGACATTGACGACGCCGACCAGTGCCTGGCGCTTTTCAAGTCCAACACGGTCGTCGGTTGGCTAATCTTCGGCGGCCTTGTCGCCGCCGCCATCGCCGAAATCGTTCGCTGATCTGCCTTTAGGGCTGCACCACGGGGCCGACGATGGCCTGGTCGAATGCCTTGCAGACCGCTTGAACGTCACCGGGATCATGCGGCACGGGCAGGTCGGAAAGCGCCAGAAAGAAGCGCTCATGCTTCGCGGGCGTCGATATCAGGGTCATCTTCGCCGGGCTGTCGCCGAGCGCCGAGAAGCTGTGCGTGACGCCCTTTGCGACAAGGATGTGATCGCCCGGCTCCGCACGCACGCGATCGTCGCCGACGAGGAACAGCAGCGCGCCTTTGCTCACGTGGAAAATCTTGTCTTCCCCAAATGAATTGTGCGCCGGCGCACCCAGCCCGGGCATGACGGTCATCACCATGACCGTGAAGGGCGCGGCATCGCCTCCCAAAAGGATGTCGGCCTCGATCCCGGAAAACCGGGCTTGGCCGACAGATGACAGGATTCCGTCTGCGGGGTGTCGATGGATCGGGTCGCTGGTCATGGCAAATCTCCTTGCTTCGACACGGACATTGGACCCACTTGATTGTTTTGATTAGCCGGTCATTCATGGCATGATTGAACGGAATTCTGCACAATGGCCAAACTCGATTCCCTTTTCACCTTTGTCGAAGTCGTTCGGGCCGGGAGCTTTGCCGCGGCGGCTGCTCGGCTGGGCAAGCCGCGCTCGACGGTGAGCCTGCACGTCAAGACCCTTGAGGCGACGCTCGGCACGCGGCTGATGAAGCGGTCCACGCGATCCCTGTCGCTGACCGAGGATGGGCGTCTGCTGTTCGATCAGGCGGAAGGCGGGCTGAAGACGCTGACCGCCGCGATGGACGCAATCCGGACGAAACCAGGCAGGCTGGGCGGGCTGATACGCCTGACCGCGCCTGCAGACTTACCCACCGACACGTTGACCGCGGCGATCACCGAGTTCCGTCGGATGCATCCGGCTGTTCGCTTTGACGTCATGCTGACCAGCGCGACGATGAACATGATCGACGGAGATGTGGACATTGCGCTTCGGATCAGCCGCCGCGGCGGCGAAGACCGCGTGGAACGGCGGTTGCTGGATGTCGGATGGCAGTTCTGCGCAAGTTCGGAATGGGTGCGCCGCAAAGGCAGGCCGCGAACAATTGCAGAGATCGACGACTTCATTGCGCCTGCACCGGAGCTGGCGCGGTTTCTCGAGCACACCGTTCTGGGGGGCGCGAAACTGCCCGCCGGCGATGTCATGGCCGACAATCAGTTCGCCATCCGCGATCTGGTTCTGGCGGGCAACGGCGTCGCGCTAATCCCCGAGGGATTGTGCGCCGACGCAATCGAAGACGGACGTGTGGTGGTGCTTCTCGACGAGGCGATTGCCGACACGACACCGCTGGCCCTGACCTTTCCCAGCCGGGCGGACATCGTGCCGCGTGTCCGTGCCTTCGCCGACCATTTCGCGAAGAAGTTCGAGCGATCGCGACAGGCAGAGAGGCTTCTGAGGGGCCGGTGAGGCCGAGGCGTCAGATCGACGGATCGCGGGCGATGATTTCCTCGCCGCGCACCATCAGCCGCACGCCGAGATTGCCCATCCGGCGGCGCGCCAGAAAACGCGGCCGGCGCTCGGCGAACATGGAATGGTGGCGGCGCGGCTGTGCATCGCCCGAAACGAGCGCCTGCGCGCTTTCTTCGAGCGTGCGCGCGACACCGTCCATCTCGATCATCATCATCGGCAGTTCGAGCAGCTCCGACCAGGCCTGCCAGTCGCGCGCGATGGCGGGCAGGTCGTGCCCGACGCTCAGCGGAACGCTCAGTTCCTCGTCCTCGTGCAACAGCTCCAGCGTCACCAGAGCCTGATCGGGGCCGGTTTCGGTGGCCCGCACCGCAACGCCGCGAAAGGCGCGCGCCGGCAGCGCAATGTGAAGCGGCAGGCCCGATTGCGCCAGTTCGCGCTTCAGGGTGGCGCCGCGGCGGTTGACCGTGATGGTCGTCTCGCCATTGCCGTTGCGTGTTGCATAGGACAGTTCCTGGGGCAGGCGGGCCGGATCGAGCCGGAATTCATGCCCTGCCCAGGCTGGTTGCGCACCGATGCTCATCGTTTGACGTCTCGCCTGTTGTCCTGAGAGCCGCCGGGCCTTTTTGGCCTCTTGCGATCCTCTTACCCTGTTTGCCGGGAGGCTTGTGTTCGCCGCCTCGACAAGACGCACCCTAGCGCAAGCCGGCCAAACAAGGGCTAAGGAACGCGGTTAAAAAAGATTGACGGATGAAATGGTTAGCGGAATCCGACCGCGTTGCGGCGGCCTGTCGGAATGCGGCACAGCTTGACCCTTTCTCTGGCCCGTGCGAGGGCAGCCGGCATTGAAAAACGGTTTTCGACGACGCCATGACCGCTCACACATCCATCGACGCCCAGCATCCGACGCGTTCGTTTCAGGGCCTGATCCTGACCCTGCACGATTATTGGGCGCGCCACGGCTGCGCGATCCTGCAGCCCTACGACATGGAAGTGGGCGCCGGAACGTTCCACCCGGCGACGACCCTGCGTTCGCTCGGGCCGCGGTCATGGAAGGCAGCCTATGTGCAGCCCTCGCGCCGGCCGACTGACGGGCGCTATGGCGAGAATCCCAACCGGCTGCAGCACTATTACCAGTACCAGGTGATCCTGAAACCGTCGCCGCCGGACCTGCAGGAGCTCTATCTGGGTTCGCTGCGCGCGATCGGCATCGACCCGCTCCTGCACGACATCCGCTTCGTCGAGGACGACTGGGAAAGCCCGACGCTGGGCGCCTGGGGGCTTGGCTGGGAATGCTGGTGCGACGGCATGGAAGTCTCCCAGTTCACCTATTTCCAGCAGGTCTGCGGCATCGAGTGTGCGCCCGTTTCCGGCGAACTCACCTACGGGCTCGAGCGCCTCGCCATGTATGTGCAGAACGTCGACAATGTGTACGACCTCAACTTCAACGGCGGCGAGGGCGACGACAGGATCACCTATGGCGATGTCTTCATGCAGGCCGAACAGGAATATTCGCGGCACAACTTCGAATATGCCGACACGGCGATGCTGATGCGCCATTTCGAGGACGCCGAAGCCGAATGCCGCGCCTTGCTGGCCGCAGGAGCGCCGGACGATGCCTCCAACGCCCAGCTCCACAGATGCGTCCTGCCCGCCTATGACCAGTGCATCAAGGCGTCCCACGTCTTCAACCTGCTCGATGCGCGCGGCGTGATCTCGGTGACCGAGCGCCAGAGCTACATCCTGCGGGTGCGCGATCTGGCCAAGGCGTGTGGCGAGGCGTTCCTGATGACCGATGCGGGCGGCGCAAAGCCCGGCGGGTGAGTCGCGGCACTGTTCACCGATCTGTCCTGTCCGATTTCCGCAGGCCGGTGCAATCCGCGCCACAAAAAGCCGGAGGATGACCATGACAAAAGGCGCCGTTGCCGCAACCGCCCCGATCCGTGTCGAAGTGGAACAGGGAAAGGCCTATTTCTGGTGCACCTGCGGCCAGTCGGCCAAACAGCCTTTCTGCGACGGCAGTCATTCGTCCGCGCAGGCCGCGCTTACGCAGCAATGTCCGATCGGATCACAAACAAATTTGTGACGGACCGTTCATCGATCACGAACATCTGAAAGGTGCGGTGCCCGTAAACACGGACAATGGCGCGGGAACGCTGCGCCGTCTTGTTCGTTTACGGAGGACTACTCACCATGCGCAAGGTAATGATGGGCGCTGCCATTTCCATGGGCCTTTTGGCCGCACCGGCCCAGGCCGACAACATCGTCGAGGTGGCCCAGGGCGCCGGCACGTTCAACACGCTGCTCGCCGCAGCCGAAGCAGCCGGATTGGCCGGTGCGCTGGCGACTGGCGAGAACCTGACCGTTTTCGCGCCGACCGACGACGCGTTCGCGGCCCTGCCCGCCGGCACGGTCGAAAGCCTGCTCGAGCCGGAGAACAAGGACAAGCTCGCCGCGATCCTGAGCTATCACGTCCTGCCGCGCGAACTGGCCTCAAACCAGCTGCCGGGCCGCACCATCCACATCCGCACCATCAAGGCCGGCGGCGACCGCCTGCTGGCCATCGAGAAAGACGCCCACACGGGCGCTGTCGTCGTTGACGGTGCCAACGTCGTTGCCGCCGACATTCAGGCCGACAACGGCATCATCCACGTCATCGACAAAGTGATGCTGCCCGCGAGCTGACCCCCCTGCTCTTTGGGTAGCGAGCCCCGTCCGGCTTTGCCGGGCGGGGTTTTTTCTTGCCTGAAGCCGCCTCGGCGCGTTCAATCGGCCCCATCGTCGCGGACCGGGGAGGCGCAGATGACGGCACACGGCCATTTCCACTGGAACGAACTGATGAGTCGCGATGTCGAGAAGGCCAAGGCGTTCTATGCGGACGTGCTCGGCTGGTCCTTCGAATCGATGAAGATGGGACCGACGGGTACCTACTGGATTGCCATCCAGGACGGTGAGCGCGTCGCTGGCATGTACGAAATGGCAGGCGACAGTTTTGATGGCATGCCGGAAGCCTGGTACCCCTACATCGCGGTCGATGACGTGGACGAGCGCGTTGGAAGGGCGAAAGCTGCCGGCGCAACCGTTTTGGGCGAACCGTTCGACGTACCGCAGTTGGGACGCATTGCAATGGTCCGCCAGCCGGGAGGCGCGCTGATGGGCTGGATCGCGCCAGCGGATGACCCGCCCGCCTGAGGTCCGCCCCGTCCAGATGATGCGCGCGACGCTGTTGGCCGGGGCGCTTCCATCTTGGGATGAACCCATCTAGTTTGCCGGCCGACGGGGCGAGCACAAGGAGACGCGCCATGTTCGGCGGCGGCACCATCACGGCAATCATCATCGTGGCCATCGCGGCCTATGCGATCGTCATCTATAACGGGCTGGTCCGGGCCCGCCAGATGGTTCAGGAGGCCTGGAGCGGCATCGACGTGCAGCTCAAGCGGCGCGCCGACCTGATCCCCAACCTGGTCGAGACGGTCAAGGGCTACGCCGGCCATGAAAAGGAAACGCTCGAGCAGGTCACCGAGATGCGCACGCGGGCGCAGAACGTGCCGGCGGGCGATGTGGCCGGTCGCGCCGCGGCGGAAAGCATGCTCAGCCAGGCGATTGGCCGGCTGTTCGCGGTTGCCGAGAGCTATCCCGACCTGAAGGCCAACCAGAATTTCGCCGAGTTGCAGGAAGCGCTGGAGACCACCGAACGCGAAATCCAGATGGCCCGGCGCTATTACAACGGTTCGGCCCGCGAATTGAACGTCAAGGTCGAGAGCTTTCCGTCCAATCTCGTCGCCAACACGTTCAATTTCGTCCAGGCCGACTATTTCGAACTCGACGATCCGGGCGACCGCGCCGTGCCGCAGGTGTCATTCAACAGTTAGGGCCCTGGCCCCAGGTCACGCCCATGTGACGGAGGACGCGTGTTTCACCGCATTCTCATCTCGTTGATCCTGCTGGCCGCGATGGCGGTCGCGGCGGTTGCCGACGAACGTATTCTCCTGTTCGACAGCGATATCACGATCAATCCCGACGGCACGCTCGATGTGGTCGAGACGATCCGCGTCAATGCCGAAGGCCAGCGCATTCGCCGCGGCATCTTTCGCGATTTTCCCTTGCGGGTCGAAAACGCCGCCGGCCGCGAAGTGCTGGTCGGCTTCGATGTGGTGGCCGTGACCCGCAACGGCGCCCCCGAACCCTATTTTGTCGAGCGCGACGGCCGCGTCGCCCGTACCTATGTCGGCGATGCGGACGTCTTCCTGCGCCCCGGCGTCCACACCTACACCATCACCTACCGCACCGACCGCCAGCTGCGCTTCTTCGAAGACCATGACGAAATCTTCTGGAACGTCACCGGCAACGCATGGGCGTTCCCGATCGATGTGGCGCGCGCGACGGTGCGTCTGCCCGGCGAGGCGCGCGCGCAGGATGTCATCTTCTTCACCGGCCCGTTCGGCAGCCGCGGACGCGAGGCGCGTTCGGCCAGGGCGAACAACAATGGCACGGTGATCTTCGAAACGACCGCGCCTCTGGGGCCGAGAGAGGGCCTGACCGTCGGGGTCAAGTTCCCCAAGGGCCATGTCGCCGAGCCGGCGGCGGGACAGTTCTTCCTGCGTGATTTCGCCGGAGAGGTCGTGGCGTTTGGCGGGCTGGCGTTTGTCTTCGGCTTCTTCTTTTGGGCATGGAACCGCGTCGGCCGCGACCCGCCGGAGGACATCGTCGTGCCGCGCTGGGAGCTACCGGACGGCGTATCGCCGGCGCTGACCCACTACATCGCCAACCGCGGGCTGCGCGGGCAGGGGTTCACCGCCCTTTCGGCGGCCGCGCTCAATCTGGCGGTCAAGGGCTATATGGAGCTCGACAATAACGACGGCACGCTGACGATGCGCCGCACGGACACACCGCTGATGGGCTCGAAACTGCCCGTCGGAGAGCGGGCGCTTGCCGACCGCGTCTCGGCCAATGGCGGCGCGCTGACCGTCACCAAGACGAACGGCGAGCGCGTCAAGCGCATGGCCGACCGCTTTCGTTCGGCGATCGAGGACGAACATCGCGCGGTCTTCTACAAGTCCAATGTCGGCTATGTCGTTGCCGGACTTGTTCTGTCGATCGTGGTCACCATTGCCGCGCTCGCCCTGAGCGGACCGGTCGAAACCACGCTCGTGCCGCTGATCCCGCTCGGCTTTATTGGCATCGTCGTGACCGTACTGCTGGTCAACGCGGCCAAGAACGCCCGGCGCGGGCTGGGCGGAAAAATCGGCCTGGCATTCACGGTCTTCATCGCCATATCGCTGATCGTCAATGTTGGCCTGGCCGGCATTGCGGACGGACTGGCGCTGATCGAAAAGCCGCTGCTGGTCGGCCCGCTCATCACCCTGCTGATGCTCAACGCGCTGTTCTTCTTCCTGATGGGCGCACCGACGCCGCTCGGCCAGACCCGGTCGGCGGAGATCGCCGGCCTGAAACGCTATCTGACCGTCGCCGAGGAAGACCGGATGAACATGCTCGGCTCGCCCGAAATGTCGCCGCAGCACTATGAGACGCTTCTGCCCTATGCGGTGGCACTGGGCGTCGAAAAGCCCTGGTCGAAGGCGTTCCAGAAATGGCTGGCGGCGGCTGCCGCGGCGGGCGTTGCAACGGCCGTCGCCTATCACGGACCGCGCTGGTATCACGGCGACGGTTTCCGCGCCGACAGGATCGGCGACCAGATGGGCAGTCTGGCCGGCGATCTGTCCAGTTCGATGACCGCGGCCATGCCCGCGCCGAAATCCTCCTCGTCGGGCTTTTCCTCCGGTGGCGGCTTTTCCGGCGGTGGCGGCGGCGGCGGTGGCGGCGGCGGCTGGTGAGGGAGACTGCAATGGCCAAGGGCAAGCTGGTGGAGCAGGCACCCGTGCTGCTGGTGCGCGATGTCGTCGAAAGCGCTGCCTATTGGCGTGACTGTCTCGGCTTCAAGGAGCGGCTCTGGGGCGATCCGCCCGGTTTCGCCATTTGCTGGCGCGACGCGTGCTTCGTCATGCTGTCGCAGGCGCCCGAAGACCACGAGATCGTGCCGAACTGCAAGATCGTCGACAAGATGTGGAATGCCTATTTCTGGGTCGACGATGCCCGGGCGATCTATGCGGAGTTCCAGGCCAGCGGCGCCCGCATCGACTATTCGCTCTATGAAGCGCCCTATGGCGTCCTCGAGTTCGGAATTCAGGATCTGGACGGCCACGACATTGCGTTCGGCCAAGACCTCCAATAACACGCATTCAGCTTCCACCCTGAACGCGATCCGTCATGCCCGATCTGCTCGTCGAACTCTTCTGTGAGGAAATCCCCGCGCGCATGCAGCGCCGCGCCGCGACCCATTTGCGCGAGGCGCTGACTGGCGCGCTGGTCGATGCCGGGCTGACCTATGAGGGCGCGCGCGATCATGTGACGCCGCGCCGGCTGACGCTGGACGTGCGCGGGCTGACGGCCCGCTCGGCCGACACGACCGAAGAGCGAAAAGGTCCCCGCGTCGATGCGCCCGAAAAGGCCGTTGCCGGCTTCCTGCGTGGTGCGGGCCTGGCGTCGGTCGACGAGGCCGAAGTCCGGTCCGACCCGAAGAAAGGCGATTTCTATGTCGCAGTGATCAAACGCGAGGGCCGCTCGGCGGAGGAAATCGTCGCCGAAGCCATGCCCGCCATCATCCGCGACTTTCCCTGGCCCAAATCGATGCGCTGGGGTGCGCCGTCGGCCGAGCCCGGCGCACTGCGCTGGGTGCGTCCGCTGCAATCGATCCTGTGCACCTTCGGTCCGGAAACCGAGGAGCCGGTGGTCATCGATTTCGAGGCGGGCGGCATCCGTTCGGGCAATGTGACGCGCGGCCATCGCTTTCACGCGGGCGAGCCGTTTAAGGTCCGCCGGTTCGACGATTATGCCGCCGAACTCGAAAAGCGCTTCGTCATTATCGATCCCGAGCGCCGCAAGGAAATGATCGCCGCCGACGCGCGCAATCTCGCCTTTGCCAATGGCGTCGAACTGGTCGAGGACGAGGCGCTCCTGGACGAGGTGGCTGGGCTGGTCGAATGGCCCGTCGTTTTGATGGGCGAGTTCGAGCGCGAGTTTCTCGAAATCCCCGACGAGGTGGTCCGCCTGACGATCAAGACCAACCAGAAATGCTTTGTCTGCCGCGACCCTGCGACCGGTAACCTGACCAACAAATTCATCCTCGTCGCCAATATCGAGGCGAGCGATGGCGGTGCGGAGATCGCGCGCGGCAATGGCAAGGTGGTGCGGGCGCGGCTGGCCGATGCGCTGCATTTCTGGACGACCGACCAGGCCGACCTGCCCGATCTGGAAAAATGCCGCACGTCAGCCGAAAAATTCGATCTCGATCTGAAAAAGCCGCTCGATCAGCGCATGGCCAAGCTCGACCATCTGGGTGTGACCTTCCACGCCAAGCTGGGCACGCAAGGTGAACGCGTCGCGCGCATCGCCGCGCTGGCCGGAGAGCTGGTGGACAATGTTGCGGATTCCATGGGTACGCTCCCCACCTCCCCCTTGAGGGGAGGTCGGCGAAGCGAAGCTGAGCCGGGTGGGGGTCACGGCGCTGGCGATACCCCCAACCCGGATGTCTCGCAGGGCTCGCCATCCGACCCTCCCCTCAAGGGGGAGGGAGAGGCGCTGCGCCACCTCGCGCGCCGCGCCGCCCATCTCGCCAAGGCGGACCTGACAACCGAGATCGTCGGCGAGTTTCCGGAAGTGCAGGGCGCGATGGGCGCCACTTACGCGGTGCTGCAGGGCGAGCATCCCTCAGTCGCCCGCGCCATCGAGGATCATTACAAACCGCTCGGCCCGACCGACAGCGTGCCGACCGATCCGGTCGCCATCGCCGTCGCGCTGGCCGACAAGCTCGATCTTCTGACGGGCTTCTGGGCGATCGACGAAAAGCCGACGGGCTCCAAGGATCCCTATGCGCTGCGCCGCGCCGCACTGGGCGTGATCCGGATCGTGCTGGAGAACGGGATAAGGCTGGCATTGGCGCAGCATCACGTCTCTGCCGACCTCCTTTCCTTCTTCCATGACCGGCTCAAGGTCTGGCTGCGCGACAAGGGCGCGCGGCACGATCTCATCGACGCGGTGCTGAGCGAAACCGACGACGACCTGCTGATCATCGTGCGCAAGGTCGAGGCGCTGCAGAAGCTGCTCGACAGCGAGACCGGCGCGAACCTGCGCGTCGGCACCGAACGGGCGCTCAACATCCTTGCCGCCGAGGAGAAGAAGGACGGCGCGGGCGCGTTTGACCGGCCTGTCGATCGGGCGCTTCTGGCCGAGCCGGCGGAGAAGGAACTGGCCAACGTCATCGAGGCCGTCGCGGGCCATGTCGACGACCATGTCGCGCGCGAGGATTATGAGGGCGCGTTCGCGGTGCTCGCCGAACTCCGGCCTGCGGTCGATGCGTTCTTCGACACGGTCATGGTCAATGCCGACGATGCCAAGGTGCGGACCAACCGGCTGGCAATCCTCTCGGGCCTGCGCGCGGTCACCCGCAAGCTCGCCGACTTCTCCAGGATCGCCGGATAGCAAAACGCCCGGCGCGAACCGGGCGTTGTGATGGGCATGTTTGCGGGCGCGATCAGCGCAACTGGACGTCGCGCAGTACCTCGTCGCGGATCGCATCCTCGATGATGATTTCGCGCATCCGCTCATTGTCGATGGTGCCAACGCCGCCGCTCTGCGAAAACAGCGGTTCGTCGTCATCGTCGGCCATCTCGGCGCGATCGTCGTCGGTGGCGCCGGGCGCCTCTTCGGTCATTGGCGCGTTGAGCACGACCGGAGGCGCGGTGCCCGACGGCGCGGAGATCACGGTGGGGTCGTCGCCCGGCATATCGTCGAACTCGAAGAACAGGACCGACGGCATCGCGCTGTCCTCGTAGATCGTATATCCGGCGCCGGCGGGCGCTGCCATGATGGCGCAGAGCGCGGTACCCGCGGCGAGTGCAGACAGGCGGTTTTTCATGGAGCCCATTCCCGGTTTTCGTGTAAGACCGCCGGAAAGATTATGCCCATGTGGTTGAGATGGTGTTGCCCGACGTGGCTAACGAAACATTAACCCGGCGCACGCCAGCCGAGACGGTGATCGTGCCGGCCGATGAAGACGCCGTCCGCCGCGCCGCGCGGCTCCTGGCAGAGGGTGACATCGCCGCCCTGCCAACCGAGACGGTCTATGGTCTGGCCGCCGACGCGACCAACGGCGAAGCGGTGGCGCGCATCTTTGCGGCCAAACGCAGGCCCCGTTTCAACCCGCTCATCTGCCATGTCGACGGGTTGGAGATGGCGCGCGGCTTTGCCGATCTCGGACCTTTGGCCGAACGGCTGGCCGACCGTTTCTGGCCGGGGCCGCTGACCCTGGTGGTGCCGCTCGGAAGGCGCGCGACGATCCACCCTCTCGTGACCGCCGGCCTCGATACGGTCGCGGTGCGCATGCCGCGCGGCGTCGCGCGCGATGTGATTTCGGCGCTTGGCCGTCCCGTTGCCGCGCCCAGCGCCAACCGGTCCGGCCGGATCAGCCCGACCACTGCGCATGCCGTCCGCGAAAGCCTTGGCGACGCCGTGCCGCTGATCCTCGATGCCGGGCCGGCGCGTGTGGGCGTTGAATCCACCATCATCGATGTGTCGGGCGATACACCGGTCTGCCTGCGGCCCGGCGGCATTGCACTGGCCGATATCGAGCGCGTCATCGGCCAGCCTGTGGCGCGCGCCGGTGCCGATGCGGCGATCAGCGCGCCGGGCATGCTGCGCTCCCATTATGCACCCGGCCTGCCCGTGCGGCTGGAAGCGGCGGATGTCCGGCCCGGCGAAGCGCTTCTGGCCTTCGGCTCCGGCCAAATTACTGGCGCCGGCAACGCCGTGGCAATGGCAAACTTGTCACCGGCCGGCGATCTCACCGAAGCCGCAGCCAACCTTTTTGCGATGCTCGATGAATTGGACCGGTCGGGCGCCGCCGCCATCGCGGTGATGCCCATCCCCGGCGACGGGCTTGGCGAGGCGATCAACGATCGGCTGGCCCGTGCCGCAGCGCCGCGCGAGACGCCATGAAGGACGATCTGCGCAACCGCTTCATTGCGATCGTCGGCGATGCCCACGCGGCCACGGCCGACAACGACATCGCGCCGCACCTGCGCGAATGGCGCGCCCGCTGGACCGGCGCCGCCGCCGCCGTTCTCAAGCCGGGCGCGACCTCCGAGGTCGCCGCGATCCTGAAGCTTGCCAGCGAAACCGGCACGCCGATCGTCCCGCAGGGCGGCAACACCGGTCTTGTCGGCGGGCAGATACCGGACGCATCGGGCAAAGCGATCATCGTCTCGACAAACAGGCTCAACCGCATCCGCGCCATCGATGTGGACGGCGACACGATGACGGTGGAGGCCGGTGTCGTGCTCCAGACCATCCAGGAGGCGGCCGACGCCCATGACCGCCTCTTTCCGCTTTCGCTGGCTGCCCAGGGCTCGGCCCAGATCGGCGGCAACC
Source organism: Oceaniradius stylonematis (assembly GCF_003149475.2). Taxonomy (GTDB): domain Bacteria; phylum Pseudomonadota; class Alphaproteobacteria; order Rhizobiales; family Rhizobiaceae; genus Roseitalea; species Roseitalea stylonematis. The sequence continues at coordinate 61,585 of NZ_QFWV02000005.1, read as the reverse complement.
TGTCGACCAATGCCGGCGGCACCGGTGCGCTCGCCTATGGCGTCGCGCGCGACCTGTGCCTGGGCCTCGAAGTGGCATTGCCGACCGGCGAGGTCCTCGACGATCTCAACCGGCTGAAGAAGAACAACACCGGCTACGACCTCCGCGACCTGTTCATCGGCGCCGAAGGCACGCTGGGCATCATCACCGCCGCGGTCCTCAAGCTCCATCCCAAACCGAGCGGGCGGGCAGCGGCCTTCCTCGCCGTGCCGTCGCCGGACGCAGCGCTGACCTTCTTCCGGCAGGCCCGGTCCCGATGCGGCCCGTCGCTGACGACGTTCGAACTGATGGCGCGCATGGGCATCGACTTCACCGTCCGCCACATGCACGGCGCCCGCGATCCGCTCGATCAGGCCTATCCCTGGTATGTGCTGATCGAACTGTCGTCCGGACGGTCCGAGGCCGACGCGCGGGCCGAACTCGACCATCTGGTCGAAACCGGTTTCGGCGAGGGGACGCTGGCGGACGGCGTTGTCGCCGAAAGCGAGGCCCAGCGCCAGTCGCTGTGGCATCTGCGCGAAGCGATGTCCGAAAGCCAGATTCCGGAGGGCGGCTCGATCAAGCACGACATTTCCGTGCCGGTTTCGGCCATTCCGGCCTTTCTCGACGAAGCGGACAGGGCCGTGGCGGCGATCGTGCCGGACGCTCGCCCGTGCCCGTTCGGCCACATGGGCGACGGCAATCTGCACTACAACATCTCGCAGCCGGTCGGGTGGGAGAAGGCGGACTTTCTGGTGACGACGGACAAGATCACGCCGGCAGTGCACGCCATCGCGCGCGCCCATCACGGCTCGATCTCCGCCGAACACGGCATCGGTCAGATGAAGCGCGACGAACTGGCCGAGGTGAAATCGCCAGTGGCGCTCGATCTGATGAGGCGGATCAAGACGGCCTTCGACCCGGCCGGCATCATGAATCCGGGCAAGGTCTTGTAGGACTGGATTTCAGTCGTCGTCGCGGGCGGGCCGGTATTCGCCGGTGACGGGGTCCTTGACGAGCGTGCCGACTGCCTTGGTCTTGGCTTCCTTTTCGGCGCGGCGCACTCGGGCCGACACTTTTCCCGCTTCGCGCACGAAGGCGCGATAACCCAGATAGCCAACCACGGCGACCGCGGCAAAGAACAGAAGCTGGGGCACCGTCATCTCCCTGGTCGGTTCGCTCAAAGGCCGTAGCGGTTCCAAAGAGCACGTTCCTCAAGCGCCGACAAGAGACCGCTTGCCGCATGTGAGGTCAGCACCGCGGGGTCGATCCCGCCCAGCCCCGTCACGCCGGGTTGGGGACGGCGGCCGAACAGGCCGCGCGGCATGGTCACCAGACGCAGTTGCGCCTTGTCGCCGAAACGGTCCTTGATGAAACCGCGCATATCGCCCAGATGGTCGACCAGTCCCAGTTCCCTGGCGCTGTTGCCGGCCCAGAAACGTCCGCTGAACAGATCCGGATCGTCGCCAAGCTTGTCGCCGCGCCGTTCCTTCACCAGATCGATGAATGTCCGGTGCACTTCCAGTTGAAGCGCCTTGATCCGTTCGACATCCTCTTCCTTTTCCGGCTGGAACGGGTCGAGCGTCGACTTGTTCTGGCCGGCCGTGTAGACGCGCCGCTCGACGCCGATCTTCCTGATCGCCTCGGTGAAACCGAAACCGGCCGAAATCACGCCGATCGAACCGACGATCGAGGAGGGATCGGCGATGATCTCGTCGCCGGCAACCGCGATCATGTAGCCGCCCGAAGCGGCGACATCCTCGGTGAAGACCAGCACCGGTTTTTTCTTTTCCTCGGCCAGATCGCGGATGCGCTTGTAGATCAGCCGCGACTGGACGGGAGAGCCGCCGGGTGAGTTGACGCTGATCGCCACCGCCGGGGCCTGCTTGACCGAAAATGCGCGCTCGAGAGCCGGCGCGACAGCGGCCAACGACAGGACGGGCTGCAGCGGCGAGCCGCCGGGCGAGATCATCCCGCGCAGGCGCACGACCGGAATGATCGGAACCGACTTTCGGAAGCGCGCCGGCAGGAACCGCGTCATCATCTCTTTCAAGGCCAAGATCCCTTTTTAGGTGTTCGAGCCCTATGTAAGCGGCCCTCGCCGCCGTGCAATGGGCGCCGGACGGTTGGTTCGCGTCCTGCCTGCGGATAAGGTGGCCGCGAGGGTTTGATCACCGGTTGGAGTGACGGGCCAATTGACGTTTACGTAAAAAGCCGTTAGCGCTGTGCCGGACGCGCATCGCGCCACGAGACGGCGGTTCAGGGAGGCATATATGTATCGGGCACCGGTCGACGAGATCACCCACGCGCTCAAGGCGGTTTCCGGCCTTGGAGAGGCCATCGACGACGGCAAGGGCGGCAATCTGTCGGTCGATCTGATCGATGCGATCCTCGAGGAAGCGGGAAAGTTCGCCACCGACCGGATCGCGCCGCTGCATCTGCCGTCGGATCGCCAGGGCTCGCGGCTTGACGATGGGCAAGTCACGACGCCTGAAGGCTGGAAGCGGGCCTATCTGGACTGGATCGAAGGCGGCTGGAACGCGCTGCCCGGCCCCGAGGACCATGGCGGCCAGGGGCTGCCCATGTCGATGGCGATGGCAGCCATGGAGATGTGGAATTCCGGCTCGATCGCTTTCGCGCTGTGCCCGATGCTGACCATGGGTGCGATCGAGGCGCTTGAAAAGCACGCCACCGACGAGCTGCGCGCGACCTATCTGGAAAAGCTCGTCTCAGGCGAGTGGACCGGGACCATGAACCTGACCGAGCCTCAGGCCGGCTCCGATCTCGGGGCATTGAAGACACGGGCCGAACCGGCCGGCGACGGGACCTACCGTATCTTTGGCCAGAAGATCTACATCACCTATGGCGAGCACGACATGACGGACAATATCGTCCATCTCGTACTCGCACGGCTGCCCGATGCGCCGGCCGGCACGCGCGGCATTTCGCTGTTCTTGGTGCCCAAGTTCCTCGTCAACGAAGACGGTTCGATCGGCGCCCGCAACGATGTGTTCTGCAACGGGCTCGAACACAAGCTGGGCATTCACGCCTCGCCCACCTGCACGATGATCTTCGGCGACGGCAAGCATGGCGACACCGCCGGCGCGATCGGCTGGCTGGTCGGCGAGGAAAACCGTGGCCTGAACTGCATGTTCACGATGATGAACAATGCGCGCCTCGCCGTCGGCATCCAGGGCGTCGCGGTGGCCGAAGCGGCTACGCAAAAGGCTGTCGCCTACGCCAATGAGCGCACCCAGGGCCGCGCGCCGGGCTGGGACGGCGACGGCATGAGCCCGATCGTTCACCATCCCGACGTCCAGCGCAACCTGCTGACGATGAAGACCCTGACGGGGGCCGCGCGCGCCATCTGCTATGCCTGCGCGCACGCCATCGACATGTCCCGCGTCGGAACGGATGAGGAAAAGAGGTTCTGGAACGAGCGCGCCGGCCTTCTGACACCGATTGCCAAGGCGTTTTCCACCGACATCGGGTCCGAGGTCGCTTCGCTCGGCGTGCAGGTGCATGGCGGGATGGGATACATCGAGGAGGCGGGTGCGGCGGTTTTCATGCGCGATGCCCGGATCACCCAGATCTATGAGGGCACCAATGGCATCCAGGCGATCGATCTGGTCCAGCGCAAGCTGCCGCTGTCGGACGGCGCATGCGTTGCCGCCTATCTCGATGAGCTCGATGGTGTTCTGGAAACACTGCGCGCTTCCAACGATACCCGCTTTGGCGAGGCCGGCCGCTATCTGGAGGCCGCGATGGCCGATCTGCGCGCCGCGACCGACTGGATGATGGCCAAGATGGCCGATGGCGAGAAGCAGGCGGTGCTGGCCGCCGCGACGCCCTACCAGCACCTGTTCGGTCTGACGGCCGGCGGCATCTATCTGGTCAAGGGCGCGCTCGGCTCCGCCAACGGTGTCGACCGTGCGTCTCCCGCCCGCTTTTATGCGGAAAATCTGGTCGGCCAGTCCGGCGCGCTGCGCGACCGGGTGGAACAGGGCGCGGCGAGCCTGGCGGCGGCCGGCCAGGCGCTGGTGGCATGACATGAGCGCCGCACAGGACACCGCCGAGCGGCATATTCTCGTCTCGCGCGAAGGCGCGGTCCAGATCGTCCGCTTCAACCGGCCCGACAAGAAGAACGCGATCACCCGCGCCATGTATGCCGCGCTTGCCGGCGCGCTCGCCGACGGCGAGGCCGACGATGCGGTGCGCTGCCATGTCATCTTGGGCCAGCCGGGCGCGTTTACGTCGGGCAACGACCTGGCCGATTTCCTCGCCTTTGCCACGACCGGCGAGATGGGCACCGAAGTGCTCGATCTGCTGCGGCTTTTGCCGAAGCTCGAAAAGCCGGTCGTCTCCGGCGTCGATGGGCTCGCGATCGGCATCGGCACGACGCTCCACCTGCATTGCGACCTGACATTCGCAACGCCCCGGTCGGTGTTCAAAACGCCGTTCGTCGATCTGGCGCTCGTCGCCGAAGCCGGATCGAGCATGCTGGTGCCGGCCATCACCGGACATCAGCGCGCCTTCGCGCTTTTGGCCATGTGCGAGGATTTCTCCGGCGATCAGGCCGCCGATGCCGGCCTGATCTGGAAGGTGGTTCCCGAAGACGATCTGGAGCGCGCGGTCATGGACACTGCCAAGGTGCTGGCGGCCAAACCGCCCAAGGCGCTGGCCCTGACAAAACGGCTGATGAAGGGCGACACCACGGCACTGGAGGCGCGGATCGCCGAGGAAGCGGACCTGTTCGCCGTCCAGCTCAAGTCCGACGAGGCGCGGCAGGCCTTCATGGCCTTCATGGCGCGCAAGAAATAGGCGCTCAGCGGACCAGCAGCGCCACGGTCTCCACATGCGGTGACCAGAGGAACTGGTCGATCGGCGTCACCGTGACGATCCGGTAGCCGCCGCCGGTCAGGATGGCCAGATCGCGCGCCAGCGTCGCCGGATTGCAGGAGATGGCGGCAACCCTTTTCACACCCGAACCGGCGATCTGATGCGCCTGCGCCTCGGCCCCGGCCCGCGGTGGATCGAACACCAGACCGTCAAAGCTGTCGAGTTCCTTTGCCGTCACAGGACGCACGAACAGATCGCGCCGTTCGGTCGTCACACGGCGCAGCTTCTGCCCGGACGCCGCGCGCCATGCCGCATCCAGCGCGGCCAGCGAGGCGCGGTCGCCCTCGACGGCATGAACGCGGGCCAGCCGGGCGAGGGGCAGCGCGAACGTGCCGCAGCCGGCGAACAGGTCGGCGACCGATCTTGCGCCCTGCATGTGACCGGTGACCAGATCGCGCATGGCGCTCTCGGCACGCGCCGTCGCCTGGATGAAGCCGCCCGGCGGCAGGCCGACGGCGATCCCGTCGAAAGAAACGGCCGGCTTGCGCGTTTCGGCGAGCGCCTCGTCGCGCACGGTGAGCCGTGCGAAGTTGGCTTTCAGCGCGATTCCGATTGCCGCCTGCCGTCCCGGCTCCGACAGCGTGAAGTCGCCGGCGACCGCCACATCGAGCCCCGTTTGCGTGACCGTGACGGTCATCGAGACGGGCTTCGCCGCCGCCTTCATGACCGGAAGAACGGCCTTGGCCAGCGCCTTCAGCGCCCCGCGCGCCCTGTTGAGGACCGGATCGACGACGTGGCAATCGGTCGTGTCGACAATCATGTGGCTGCCCTCGCGCTGAAATCCGAGCCGCACGCCCTCCGGCCGCCGCAGCACGGAGAAGGTGGCTCGCCGGCGGATGCGCGGCGTGCCGGGAACCAGGCTCGCGACCTTCGTTTCGATCCCTTGCCGGCTCAGCGCATCGGCCACGAGCTGCCGTTTCCACGCGCGGTAGGGAGGATCGGCCCAATGCTGGACCGAGCAGCCTCCGCAGTCGCCGAAATGCGGACAGGACGGGGACACACGCTCTGCGGATGGCGTGACGATTTCAACGTCATGGGCGCGCGCGTCATCGAGCGTTGCGCGCACCGTCTCGCCCGGCAGCGCGCCCGGCACATAGACGGTTTGGCCGTCATGGCTGGCCAGCCCGTCGCCCTGCGCGCCCATGGCCATGATCGTCAGCTTCTCAGCCATCCTTGATGCCCCAGAGGAGGAATTCCGTATTGCCGTCGCCGCCGGTGATGGGCGAGGGGATCAACGACCGGCTGGACCAGCCGGGCCGGATGCCGAGCCACGCGGCGATGTCTTCGGCGGAACGATTTGCATCGTCGGCCGCGACCAGTCCGCCCTTGCCGATCCGCTCGCGGCCGACCTCGAACTGCGGTTTGACGAGGGCGACCAGATGTGCGCCGGGCGCGGCCAGATCCAGCGCCGCCGGCAAGGCGAGCGTGAGCGAGATGAAGCTGACATCGCTGACAATGATCGACGGCCGGTCGCCGTCCAGATGGCCAATCTCGAGATCGCGTGCATTGAGCCCTTCGGTCAGGCGGACGCGCGGGTCTGCCGCAAGGGTCGGGTCCATCTGACCGTGTCCGACATCGATGGCGTGGACCCCGGCTGCGCCGGCTTCCAGCAGCACCTGCGTGAACCCGCCGGTCGACGCGCCTATGTCGAGGCACACCGCATCGGTCACCGGGATCGCAAAGGCGTCGAGCGCCGCCTTCAGCTTGAGCGCCGCGCGCGAGACATAGCCGCTGGCCGGGTCGGCGACCGCGATCTTGGTCCGGCCTGTGCAAGAATGTGCGGGTTTGGTGATTGTCTGGCCGTCCACGGTCACCGTGCCGCGCATGATCGCATCGCGCGCCCGGGCCCGCGTCGCGAAAAGGCCGCGCCGGACCAGAGTTCTGTCGAGCCGTTCGCGCGGATTGTCGTCCGGAACTGTCATGCCACCTCATCGCCGAGGTGGCGCGTTGGCGCAAGCCTTGCGGGTCAGGCCTCACCAGCCTTCAGCGGCGGCGACGATGAGGGAACCGCCATAGACAATCCGGACCTGCCGGTCGGGCAATGGCCGGGCAATCGGCTCGTGGAAGAGTGCAAAGGCCGGTCCGCTGAACGGGACCAGCGCCGGCAGGATGGCGGGCGAGGATGACTGGACAGAGTGGGTCGGCATCGCATCCGGCGTGGTGACCGGAGAGGCACCGGGCTCGATGCTGCCGCGCATCGTGCCCATGCGCAGCGCGATCCGTTCCGCCGCCGCCTGGTCGATCGACGCGTCGTGGCGCGGACCGGACGCGGCCGTCGCCGTTCCGGCGACCAGCGCCGCTGCCATGACGGCGATCGGCGCAATCTGTCTTTTTGCGTGTATGTGAGCCATGCCCGGTTCCACCCCTTCGCGTGCAGAGATAGCGAACGGGCGTTGAAACCGGGCAAAGGAACGCGGTGAAAATCCGCTCAACCGGAACGGTGAAGAAACGGCAAACGTGCGGTCGTGGACGTTTACGAGGGCAGGGGAATGAACTCCTCTTCGTCGCCCGGAACGATGTCGAAGCGTCCCGACTTCCACTCCTGCTTGGCCTGTTCGATCCGTTCCTTCGAAGACGACACGAAGTTCCACCAGATATGGCGCGGGCTTCCGATCGACGCGCCGCCGAAGATCATGAACGATGCGCCGGCCTCGGACCGGACGACGATCTCGTCGCCGGGGCGGAAGACGAGAAGCTGGTCGCCGGTGAACGCATCGCCCGCCACCGAGATCGAACCGTCGATCACATAGATGGCGCGCTCCTCGGTGTCGGCCGGGATGTCGATCTCGCCACCGGCGGGAAGCGTCACGTCGACATAGAGCGTTTCCGAGAACTGCGTCACCTGCGACGCCGCGCCGTGAAACGCGCCGATCAGCACTTTCGCATGGGCCTTTTCGCCATCGACCATACCCATCGTCTCGGCGGCCGTATTCTCGAAGGCCGGCGCGATCTCCTCGCTGCCGTCGGGCAGGGCCAGCCAGGTCTGAAGGCCCGACATGGCCCGTTTCGTCGACCGCAGTTCCTCGGGCGAACGTTCCGAGTGCACGATGCCGCGCCCGGCCGTCATCAGATTGATGTCACCCGGCGAAATGACCATTTCGGTACCCAGCGAATCGCGGTGCCGGATGGTGCCGTCGAACAGATAGGTGACGGTGGACAGGCCGATATGCGGATGCGGGCGCACGTCGATGGCCTCGCCGGGGCGAAACACGGCTGGCCCCATGCGGTCAAAAAAGATGAACGGGCCCACCAGCTTGCGCTGTCGCGAGGGCAGGGCCCGGCGCACCTCGAAGCCGCCAATGTCCTTGGCATTCGGGATGATCAGTTGTTCGAGCGCGTCACAGGCGAACGCATCGCCCGCCTTGGGATCGGTTCCGGGAAAAAAGCTCATGGCAGGACCTGCTGTTTGGAAGCTGTTGTGCCGACAAGATAGACGGCGATCGTCCAAATGCTATCGCGTCGCAAAGCGACACAGCGTTCACCGGTCAGCCCGTCTCAGTCGCCCAGCGGCTCGGTGCCGGTCGCCTGACCGTCCCGGCCGGTCTTGATCTTCTCGATCTTCAGTTCGGCGGCCTTCAGCAGCGTGTCGCACCGGGCGCGCAGCGCCTCTCCGCGTTCGTAGATGGCGATGCTCTCCTCGAGCGCGACATCACCGCGTTCCAGCCGGTCGACGATCTTCTCGAGTTCCTCGAGCGCCTTTTCAAAGGAAAGGCCGGTGACATCGGCGTTCGGATCGGTCTCGCTCATCGTCTATCCCCACATCAGGCGCTGAATGTGCGTGCCGGCCGACGCGGCCAGACCCTGAAGGTCATAGCCGCCCTCCAGCACGCTGACCAGACGGTTGTCGGCATGCCGCCCGGCCGCCTCGATCAGCCGTCCCGTCGCCCAGTCGAAATCGTCTTCGACAAGATTGATGTTGGCCAGCGGATCGCGGTGATGGGCATCGAACCCCGCCGATATGACGATCAGGTCGGGACCGAACGCGTCGATCGCGCTCAGCACACGGTCCTTGAACGCCAGCCGAAACGCTTCGCCGCCATCGCCCGGCGACAGGGGCGCATTGCAGATCGTGCCGTGCGCGCCAATCTCGCCTTTCGCACCCGTGCCCGGATAGAGCGGCATCTGGTGCGTCGAACAGTAGAGCACGGTCCTGTCGTCCCAGAAGATGTCCTGCGTGCCGTTGCCGTGATGAACGTCCCAGTCGACGATGGCCACCCGTTCGGCGCCGTGGACCGCCTGTGCATGCCGGGCGGCGATAGCCGCCGTGTTGAACAGGCAGAACCCCATCGCGGTCTCTTTTTCCGCATGGTGACCCGGCGGCCGCGCCGCGACGAAAGCGTTGTCGAACGTGCCCTCGAACACGCCGTCGACGGCGGCCATCGCCGCGCCGATCCCGTGCAGCGCCGCCTCCATGCTTTTGGGTCCGGCCACCGTGTCGGCATCGACGCGCGCCAGCCCCTCTTCGGGGATCTGCGCCTTGATGCTGGAGAGAAAGCTCTCCGGATGTGCGAGAAGCACGGCGCTTTCGTCCGCGCGTGGCGCCTCGGCACGGTCGAGTTTGGCAAATGCATCCGACGTCAGCGCCTCTTCGAGGGCGCGCAGCCGGTCAACGCGCTCGGGATGCCCCGGCGGCGTGACATGCTCCTTGAAGATCGGATGTTCGAAATAGCGCGTCGCCATGGCGTCAAGGTAGGGGTTCGGAGCGCACCTTGCCATAAGGGGGTGCCGACACCCGGCGTTTTCCACCGCCGAGTTGGCGGCGGTCAGGGTTCGACGACGAGCAACCGTCCGTCTTCGGTCGCCGTGACCAGCCGCCCGGCCACCGCGATGATGGCCTTGTCGATAGGGGCGGGCAGGGCGATGTCTGCGGCGTCCGAAAGCGGCCTTCGCAGGGCGCGCCGGTCCTGCGAAGGCAGGTAGACCTCGCCACCCAGAACCGCCGACAGGCCCAGTTCGCGCGAGCCGATCAGATGATTGGAGAGATCGCGGGCGATGTCGTTGCGCTCTGTGATGCTGCCGTCGGGCGCCATGCTCATCGTGAACAGACGTCCGCCAATGTGCGGCGTACGCACACCGACGATCTCGGTGCCGCCGTCGCCGGTGCCCGGCAGGATGGCGGCGATGTTAAGCCACCGGTTGGCGCGGCCGTTTTCGCTTGACGACGCGATCTCGACCAGATCGCCGCCGCGCATGCCGTAGATGGCGACCGCCGCACCGCCCGAACGCGATGCGCGGATGGTCACGATCTCGTTTTTGCCGTCGCTGTCGAGATCGCGGATGCGCGGCGTGATGTCCTCGAACACTTGCGATTCGGGCAAAACGAATTCGACCGTGGTGCCGCCGCCGGTCTGCGCGACCAGCGATCCGCCCTCGATCGCATCGCCCAGAACGCCATGGGCGTAGCGGCCCGTCGGCCGCCCGTACCAGGCACGGACGATGTCGCCCGAGGACGCACTGGCGACGAATCCGTCGGGCAGGGCGCCTTCGGGCGCCCGTGCAGGCAGGCCGCGAATGACGTCGGGGACAAGGCAGACGCCGCCGTCGCAATCGCCCGGTTCAATGCGCAACGTGCCGCGCTCGGTCTCCACATAGCTGCCGCGCAGCGTCTCGACGATAGCGGTCACCGCGCCGTCGGTCTCGATGGCCGTAACGGTTTGGGCGGCCACCGGTGACGACAAGGCTGCCAGCAACGCCGTCGCAAGGCCGGCGCGCACCATCTTAGCCCTCCAGCCGTTCGGTCGAGGCGATCCGGATGCCAAACCCCTCAAGGCCGACATAGCGGCGCTCGCGGGTCGAATAGAGCCGGATCGACGCCACACCCAGATCGCGCAGGATTTGCGCGCCCAGGCCGATCTCGCGCCATTGGTTCTCCCGGTCGCGCGCTTCGGCATGGTCTTCGGTCAGTGGCCTTGAGCTATGGTGTGCAACACCCACCGACCCCTCGCGCAGATAGACGACGACGCCGCGCCCGTGCTCGGCGATCATCCGTTCGAGCACCGAAACCGGATCGCGGTCTCGCCCGAACACGTCATCGATCACGCTCTCCAGATGAAGCCGGACGGGCACTTCCTGGCCGTCGCGAATGTCGCCGGCAACGATCGCCAGATGCTGCATCGGATCCCAGGGCAGCGTATAGGCATGGGCGGTCGCCGGCCCGGCGGCGGTCTGAACATGGCTTTCGTCGACCCGCTCGACCAGCGTTTCCTGCCGTTGCCGGTAGGCGATCAGGTCGGCGACCGACACCATTTTCAGGCCATGGGTCTCGGCGAAACCGGTCACCTGCGGTCCGCGCATCACCGTTCCGTCATCATTGACCAGTTCTGAGATCACGCCGACGGGCGGCAGGTCCGCCAGGCGGCACAGATCCACGGCCGCTTCGGTATGCCCCGAACGCATCAAAACGCCCCCCTCGCGCGCGACCAGCGGGAAGATGTGGCCGGGCCGGTTGAAATCTTCCGCTGCCGCGTTGGGATTGGCCAGATTACGCACCGTGGCCGTGCGGTCGTCGGCGGAAATGCCGGTCGTCGTGCCGTGCCTGTAATCGACCGAGACGGTGAACGCGGTGCCTTTGGCGTCGGTGTTTTCGGCGACCATCGGGGCAAGGTTCAGCCGTTTGGCTTCCTCGGGCGGCATCGGCGCACAGACGATGCCCGATGTGTGCCTGACGATGAAAGCCATCTTCTCGGGCGTGGTGTGCACGGCAGCGACGATCAGGTCGCCCTCGTTCTCACGCCCGTCATCGTCCATGACGACGACGATCTCACCCCTTTCGAACGCGCGCAGCGCCTCGACCACGCTGGCCTGATCGTAACTCATCGCAAAACCCTCAAATCCGGCCGGTCTGGCCCCGGTGCCGCAGATAATGGTCGGCGATGGCGCAGGCCACCATCGCTTCGCCGATCGGCACCGCGCGAATGCCGACGCAAGGGTCGTGCCGGCCCTTGGTCTGAACATCGACTTCGTTGCCGTCCTTGGTCACCGACTTGGTCGGCGTCAGGATCGACGAGGTCGGCTTGACCGCGAACCGCGACACCACCGGCTCGCCGGTCGAAATCCCGCCCAGGACGCCGCCCGCCTTGTTGGTGAGGAACACCGGTCTGCCGTCATCGCCGATGCGCATCTCGTCGGCATTGTCTTCGCCGCGCAGCGTTGCCGCCTCGAAGCCGTTGCCGATCTCTACACCCTTGACCGCGTTGATCGACATAAGGTGCGAAGCGATGTCCTGGTCGAGCTTGGCATAGATCGGCGCGCCAAGCCCGGCCGGCACGCCCGTCGCCACCACCTCGATCACCGCGCCCACCGACGAGCCGTCCTTGCGGATCGCGTCGAGATAGTCGGCGAACCGATCGGCGGCTTTTGCGTCGGGGCAGAAGAACGGGTTGTGGCCGACCGCGTCCCAATCCCAGTTGGCCCGGTCGATCCGTTCGGTGCCCATCGCAACCAGCGCGCCGCGGACCTCTAGGCCGGGCACGACCTTGCGCGCCAGCGCGCCGGCGGCGACGCGCGCGGCGGTCTCGCGCGCCGACGAGCGTCCGCCGCCGCGATAGTCGCGCAGTCCATATTTGGTGTCATAGGTGAAATCGGCATGGCCGGGCCGGTAGCGGGCCTTGATCTCCGAATAGTCCTTGGATCGCTGGTCGGTGTTCTCGATCAGCATCGACACCGGTGTGCCGGTGGTGATCAGCATCTCGGGATCGTCCTCATCGGGTATGAAGCCCGACAGCACGCGCACTTCATCGGCCTCGCGGCGCTGGGTGGTGAATTTCGACTGGCCCGGCTTGCGCTTGTCGAGGAAGGACTGGATTTCCGCGACGGTGAAACGGATGCCCGGCGGGCACCCGTCGACGACACAGCCAAGCGCCGGCCCGTGGCTTTCGCCCCAGGTCGTCACGCGAAACAGATGACCGAATGTGTTGTGTGACATGATGGGTCCCGGAGTTCACCGGGCTTTTAGACGAGCCGCGCTGCGATGCAAAGCCGGTCAGCGCAGCCAGCGGCCCCGGTTTCCGTCAAACCGGTAGATATTGTCCTGGGGAATGCGGCCCCGCGCGGCGGCATCGCCTTCAATGGCCTCGAGCAGATGGCGTGTGCCGCGAATGATGCCGCCATGGGTAACGATCAGGCTGGGTCCCTGCAGGCGCTCGAGAAAGCGTCGAACACGGTCGACGGCGATCGCATAGCTCTCGCCGCCAGGCGCAACGAAGTTCCATTTGTCAGCCTCGCGCGCGGCAACCAGATGCGGCACCTCGTCGCGCAGAGCTTCCAGCGTGTGGCCTTCCCAATCGCCGAACGTGACCTCCTTGAGATCGTCGTCGAGCGCGTAGTCGCCGGGCGCCATGCCAAGCCCTTCGCGCAGGACCTCCATGGTCGTGCGCGTGCGCGACAGCGGGCTTGCCACAAAATACCAGCCCGACCAGTCGTCGCGCTCGGCGCGCAGCATATCGGCATAGGCGGCCGCCTGCGCGAGTCCGGTTGGGTTGACCGGAATGTCCATCTGTCCCTGAAACCGCTGCTCGCGGTTCCAGTCCGTCTCGCCATGGCGGATCATGTAGAACGGATGGGCAGGTCTCATGTCGGTCGCGGCAAGGTCGCCTGCCGTTTCGCCATCGCTATTGCTTGGTGATGTCGGGTGCGTCGACGGCCTTCATGCCGACGACGTGATAGCCGCTGTCGACATGGTGCACTTCACCGGTAACCGACCGCGACAGATCGCTCAGAAGATAGAGCGCGGCATCGCCAACCTCGTCGATGCTGACGGTCCTGCGCAGCGGCGAATTGTATTCGTTCCATTTCAGGATGTAGCGGAAATCGCCGATTCCCGAGGCGGCCAGCGTCTTGATCGGCCCGGCCGAAACGGCATTGACCCGAATGCCCTGCGGGCCGAGATCGACCGCCAGATAACGTACGCTTGCTTCCAGCGCCGCCTTGGCGACGCCCATCACATTGTAGTGGGGCATGACCTTTTCGGCGCCGTAATAGGTCAGCGTAAGGATCGACCCGCCATTGGTCATCAGCGGTTCGGCGCGGCGCGCAAGATCGGTCAGAGAGTAGACCGAGATGTCCATCGACCGGTTGAAGTTCTCGCGCGACGTATCGACGTAGCGGCCGGTCAGTTCATCCTTGTCGGAAAAGGCAACGGCATGGACCAGAAAGTCCAGCCGGCCCCATGTCTTCTCAAGATGGGCGAAGACGGCATCGAGCGATTCCGGTTCGGTGACATCCAGATGCCCGGCCACCAGCGCGTTGAGTTCCTGGGCGAGCGGCTCGACACGCCGGCGCAGCGCATCGCCCTGATAGGTCAGGGCGAGCTCCGCCCCATGGGCGGCGCAGGATTTGGCGATTCCCCAGGCGACCGACCGGTTGTTGGCAAGGCCGATCACCAAGCCGCGCTTGCCCTTCATCAGGCCCGAACCCATGCTCATAAAAACGGCTCCATGCGCCTGTCATGTCAACGACCGGGCATATCGCACGAAGGTCATGGCGCTTCAAGGCGCAATCGGAAGTGTGCGCCGGGGCTGGCTCAGCCCTTTGCGGCCTCGTCGGCAAAGAGCTGTTCGAGCGCCTCGCGGTCGGTTTCGTCCAGGGCAATGCGCACAACGGCGAAAAGATCGCCGCGCTTTCCAGACTTTTGCGGCAGGCCGCGACCGGGCACGCGCAGCGACTGGCCCGACGAGGTCCAGGGCGCGATCTTGACCGCGATCTTGCCGTCCGGCGTCTGCACCGGCGCCTTGCCGCCGCGCACGGCGGTCTTCAGATCGATGTCGGTGTCGACATGGATCGCATGACCATCGATCCGCATGCCGGGCTCCGGCCTGATGCGCACCTTTGCCAACACATCGCCGCGATGGCCCGCGGGGCCGGTTTCCCCCTGGCCCTTCAGGCGGATGATCTGTCCATCCTGCACGTTTTTGGGAACGGTCACGGCGATGGTGCGCCCGTCCTTCAGCGCAAGCTTGGCCTGGCCGCCATTGATGACGTCGCGCACGGGCACCGCCAACGGCATCTCGATGTCGCGGCCTTTCGGCGGCGCGGCCCGGCCCTGGCGCGCGCGTCCGCCTCCCGGCGGATCGCCGAACATCGTCTCGAACTCGGCCTGTGAGAAGGTTCGACGGGGTCCGCCGGCCTGCGCGCCACCAAAACCGCCACCAAAGACCGTTTTGAGAATGTCCTCGGCGTCGAAGCCGCCGGCATGCGCCTGGCCCCGCGCCCGGCCGCCGAACAGGTCATCGAACCCGTCGGCGCCGGTAAAGCCGTTGCCGCCGGGATAGCCCTGGAATGTCTCGCGCCCCTCGGCGTCGATCTCGCCGCGGTCGAACTTCTTGCGCTTGTCGGCGTCGCCGACGATCTCATAGGCGCGCGAAGCCTCCGCGAAACGCTCCTTGGCCTTCGCGTTGTCCGGATTGGCGTCCGGATGAAATTGTTTCGCCAGCTTGCGGAAGGCGGATTTGATCTCCGCCGCGCTCGCCGTCTTGGAGACGCCGAGAACCGCATAAGGATCGCGCATCAATCCCTCCAATGTCAGTCGTCTGCGTCGATATGGGGAATGGAGCGGCCGAATTCCAGCCTGAAAAGCGGGACTTAGCCGGCGTCTCGCAGGGTGCCGGCTGGCGCCAGACTGCGCGTCCACCAGCCGGAACGGGGATCGAGGCACACTTCGCCCCGATAGAGCGTCACACCGTCATATGCGTTTCGGGTCGCCGAGAACCGGCGGCATGTCTGACCGGCCAGTTCGCCCTGGCTGATCTCGGTAATCGTACCGCTCGATCCGGTGGCGGCGCTCGCCCAGGGCAGCGCGCCATCGTTCAGTTTTCCCAGATCGGCGGTCGTCACGGCAAGACGGATCGTGTCCTCGTCGATCAGCCGGTCCGTGTCGCCCGGATCGCCGGCACGCTGTGGCGCGAACGGGTCTGTGGCGATCGATGGTGCGGGATCGGCGAGCGAAATGGCGCTGGTGGAGATGGCGTCGTCAATGGGATTGCCGCCAACGGCGCAGCCGGCCAGCGCCGACAGGGCAACGACCGCAGCGGCGCCATGGCCGATCACGGCGGAACGCGCCTTGACAGCCCGCGCGCGGGCCGTGAATTTGCAGCTGAAACGATACCGAGCGGTCAAAACCGCGACCCCGACAAACCCCACACCAGAGACCGATCATGCCCGAGGCCCGGTTAACAGAACGTGATCCCGCCATGGAAGCCGACCCGTTCGGCCTGTTTGCGGACTGGCTGGCGGAGGCCGGGAAATCCGAACCGAACGACCCGAACGCACTGTCGCTGGCAACGGCCGACGAGCACGGCCTTCCAAATGTCCGGATGGTGCTCTTGAAGGGGTTCGACGAGAGCGGTTTCGTCTTCTACACGAACTTCGAAAGCCAGAAGGGCGCCGAACTGCTGGCCAACCGGCAGGCGGCCATGTGCTTTCACTGGAAGAGCCTGCGGCGCCAGGTGCGCCTGCGCGGCCCGGTCACGGTCGTCGACGACGAAGAGGCCGATGCCTATTATGCGTCGCGGCCGCGCGGCAGCCGCATCGGCGCCTGGGCTTCGCGCCAGTCTCGCCCGCTCGAGAGCAAGTTCGCGCTCGAAAAGGAAGTCGCCCGTTTCACCGCCAAATACGCCATCGGCGACATTCCGCGCCCGCCGCACTGGTCGGGCTTTCGCCTGTCGCCGACCTATGTCGAATTCTGGAAGGACGGCAAGTTCCGGCTGCACGACCGTTTCGTCTTCACGCGCGACGACGAGGGCGCCGACTGGCGGACCGCGCGCTTCTATCCGTGAGCGAGATGAAGACGCGGCCGACCGGCGCTTCGGTCGATGCGTTTTTGGCATCGGTCGAAAATGCTGGCCGGCGCGAGGATGCGGCAACGGTTCTGGACATGATGAACCGCGTCACCGGTGCGGCACCGATAATGTGGGGCGACAGCCTGATCGGCTATGGCAACTACGAATATGCGCGCGCCGACGGCAGCCGCCACCGCTTCTTCCTGACCGGGTTCTCGCCGCGCAAGGCCAACATGGTCGTCTACGCGATGACCGGCCTGAAGAACCATTCCGATCTGCTCGAACGGCTCGGCCCGCACCGGCACTCGGTCTCGTGCCTCTATATCGGCCGGCTGAAGAACATCGATCTGGGCGTGCTCGAACAGATCGTCGCATCGGACCTAGCGGCCATGAAGCGGCTTTATCCAGCCCATTCGCTGTGAAGCCGCTCAGCTCTTCAGCCGGTAGCCCGTCTTGAAGATCCACCAGATGATCGTGCAGCACACGGTCAGGAACACCAGAATCGCGAGGATCGAGATCATTGGGCTGACATCGGAAATCTCGTAAAAGCTCCAGCGGAAGCCGCTGACAAGATAGAGCACCGGATTGAACAGCGTCACCGTCTGCCAGAAGTCCGGCAGCATGGATATCGAGTAGAAGCTGCCGCCCAGAAACACCAGCGGCGTGATCACCAGAAGCGGCACGATCTGCAGCTGGTCGAACCCGTCCGCCCAGATGCCGATGATGAAGCCCAGCAGCGAGAAGGTGACCGCCGTCAGCACGAGGAAGAACAGCATCCAGAAGGGATGGGCGATCTGCAGGTCGACGAAGAGCGTCGCCGTTGCGAGGATGATCGCGCCAAGGATCAGCGACTTGGTTGCCGCCGCGCCCACATAGCCGCACAGGATCTCGAATGCCGAAACCGGCGCCGACAGGACCTCGTAGATCGTGCCGGTGAATTTGGGGAAATAGATGCCGAAAGCGGCGTTGGAAACGCTTTGGGTCAAAAGCGACAGCATGACGAGACCGGGCACGAGAAACGCGCCGTAGGACACGCCGTCGATTTCCTGCATCTGCGAGCCGATCGCCGCACCGAAAACGATGAAATAGAGCGATGTCGACAGCACGGGCGAGACGACGCTCTGGCCGATCGTGCGCCACATGCGCGCCATCTCATAGCGGTAGATCGCCAGTATCGCGCGGCCGTTCATGCCTGCTCCCTGACGAGATCAACGAAAATGTCTTCCAGCGAACTCTGGTGTGTCGAAAGATCGGCGACGCGGACGTCTGCTTCAGCAAGGCCTGCGAGAAGGCGCGTGATGCCGGTGCGCTCGGCGCTGGTGTCGTAGCTGTAGGTCAAAACCGAGCCGTCCTCGGACAGATCGAGCGCGCCCGTGAAAGCCGACAGATTGTCGGGAATACGGGTCAGCGGGGCGTGCAGGTCAAGACGCAGCGACTTCTGTCCCAGCTTGGTCATCAGTGCCGCCTTTTCCTCGACGACGATGATCTCGCCCTTGTTGATGACGCCGATCCGGTCGGCAATCGCTTCGGCTTCCTCGATATAGTGCGTCGTCAGAATGATGGTCACGCCATCGGCGCGCAATTGCTCGACCACCGCCCACATGTCCTTGCGCAGTTCGACATCGACGCCGGCGGTCGGCTCGTCCAGGAACAGGATACGCGGTTCGTGTGCGAGCGCTTTGGCGATCAGCACCCGGCGTTTCATGCCGCCCGAAAGCTGCATGATCCTGTTGTCTTTCTTGTCCCACAGCGACAGGTCCTTGAGGACCTTTTCGATATGGGCCGGATTTGCCGGTTTGCCGAACAGGCCGCGCGAGAAGGAGACGGTCGACCACACGCTCTCGAACGCGTCCGTCGTCAGTTCCTGCGGAACCAGCCCGATCAGGCTGCGCGTCTTGCGGTAATCGTCGACGATGTCGTGGCCGGCCACCGTCACCGTGCCCGACGAGGCGTTCACGATCCCGCAGATGATCGAGATCAGCGTCGTCTTTCCGGCGCCGTTGGGGCCGAGCAGCGCGATGATCTCGCCATCGACAATGTCGAGATCGACGCCCTTGAGCGCCTGGAAGCCGTCCTCATAGGTCTTGGTGACCGACTTTGCCGATATCAGGATTTGGTCTTGGCTAGTCATGATCGCGGCCGTTGGGAGGATGCGCAGCGGACATAGACCGTTTGCCGCCCATTGCAACCCATGGCCCGTTGAGACCGGAACCGCGGACGGTGCCCGGTCCGCGATTGGACATAATGCCCGAGGCGATGTTAGCACCCGGTCTCGGCATGCCTGCCGCCTGTCTTTGGTTGCTAACGGTCATGTGCGTGTCGCAATCGGACATGCCCGACCGCACCGTCCGTCCAATGATCCCCGCCAGCCCGCAATGGAGCACCAACCCATGATGTCGCCGTTTGAACCCAGCATGAATGCCGATGCAGACGGTGCCGGCATGGATGACACGCTCGGTGGCCGCATCGTTTCGGCGCGCGAGACGGCTGGATTGACAACGGCGCAATTGGCACGGCGGCTGGGGGTCAAGTCCGCCACGCTGCAGAACTGGGAAAGCGACCGTTCCGAACCTCGATCCAACAAGCTGTTCATGCTGGCCGGACTGTTGAACGTGTCGCCGACATGGCTGATCAACGGGCTGGGCGAGTCGCCCGGCGAGGCGCCGCCGGCAAGGTCCGACGTCATGCTCGCGCGCGAACAGTTGATCGAATTGCGCGGCCAGGTGGAAAAGCTGACTGGCAGCATCGATCAGGTTCTGGCCCGCCTCGACGGCATGTGAAACCCGCACGACGGCCGCCAGATGACTGAAATTTGACGGCATTTTACGCTTCCTTAAGACGACCCGCATAGCGTTTGGTCAGTGGGGACAACGGCCTGCATTCCGCAGGATGGACGCGATGCCTTCGGGCAGCGCGCTCGCGGAATCGATGCCGGTGGTTTTCCAGCCGGGGCGGCGCATCTGCAAAGTGGCCGCCTGTCGTTCGTTCGGTCTGCAAGGTGGGCTTACATGGCCGGTAAAGGTGGCAAGAAGAAAGACGCGTCGGACGCGCCGAAAAAGGCCGGTTCGGGCAAGCTTCTTGCGCTCGTCCAGATGGTCTGCGCCGTTCTGGCGGTTCTATCGGCCGCAGTCCTCGCACTGGGCGCGTTCAATGTCGGATCGGCTGCACTGGCCGACACGTTGCATGCGATCGCTCTCGTCCCGATCGCGCTTCTCGTCATCTGCGGTTTCGCCGTCATATTCACCGCGTCGGGCGTTCGAGCCGGCGAACTGCGTCGTCTGGAAGAACAGCTTGCCGAGATGGAGGCCCGGCTTGACGGCCGCGTCGCCGAGGCCGTGGCCAAGGTCGATACCCATATCGGCGACGACTATCAGGCCGTGCGCGAGAACAACAAGCTGCTTCAGGAAAAGCTCGAACAGTTCCAGCAGGCCGAAAAGAACAAGATGGTCGAGGAAATGGACAAGCTGCGGGCTCTGAACGGCGAACTCGAAGAGCAGATCAAGAAATGGGCGATCGGCTCGGTCGATCAGCTCGTCTCCGAACCCGGAACCGAAGGCATAAAGGTCGCGTGATCCCGTTCCAAGTGAGGATCACGACGTCCAGTCATGATTGAAAGCGCCAAAGCGATGTCAGCACGTTCGACCGCAAAATCCGCAGCCGCCCGGCCTGCTTCGGGGACGAACGACGATCCGTTCCGCTTCGCCGCCGAAGCGCTGAGCCTGGCCGAAGCGCACGGCACGCCGCCCGAGCCAGACACGTTCAAGGTCTGGTACACCTACGCCGCCGGTTCGAGCCTGGTGCTCAACGAGCGCATCGAAAGCCTGATGGCCGGCGGCGCAAAGCCCAGCGTCTACGATCTGTCGGCGCTCAACGGCGAAATCATCGAGGCCGACACGAATGGCGACATCGCGCGGATGCAGGCCGACGAGGGCCTGCGCAAGGAAATGGAGGAGGTACAGACCTTCATCCGCTCCTATCTGCAGACGACCGAGCGCTACGAGGGCGCGATCGACAACACCACCAAATCGCTGAGCGAGGCATCGACCGCCGCCGAGGTCGAAACCGTGATCGCGCTGATGATTCGCGAAAACCAGCGCGTTCGCGCCCAGACCCAGCAGCTCTCGGCAAGCCTGCGCGAGACGCAGGAAGAAATCATTCGCCTGCAGGACAAGCTCAGCCAGTCCCGCAGGGCGGAGATGCAGGACCCGATGACGGGTCTCAACAATCGCCGCTTTTTCCAGCACGCCATTGCCTCGGCATTGGCGCATGCCGAAACGTTCAGGCAGCCGATGAGCTTCGCGATTGCCGACATCGACCACTTCAAGTCGGTCAATGACCGCTTCGGCCACCAGATCGGCGACGAGATCCTGAAGTTCGTCGGCACGTTCATCAACAGCAAGCTGAAAGAGCACGGCACGGTGAGCCGCTATGGCGGCGAGGAATTCGCGATCATTCTGCCCAACATCACCATCGAGACGGCGCGGGCGCTGCTCGAAGATGTCAAGGAAGGGATTGCAGGCGCGCGCCTAGTCACCTCAAAGACAAACAAGCCGATCGGCACGGTAACCGTGTCGTTCGGCGTGTCGAACTGGGCCGATGGCGACGATATCGACACGCTGTTCGAGCGCGCCGACCAACAGCTCTACGAAGCCAAGAGCGCCGGCCGCAACCTGGTGCGCTGACACCCCTTTGCTTTGACACTGGTCAATGACGGGCACTCGTGCTGTGGTCCATCTTGCAGGACGCAACGAGAGGACCGGCGGTCATGGCATTCGAGGGATTGATCACACGGCTGAACATGCTCTTTCAGGAGATGGAGAACCAGCCGGCGGATGCGACCGAACTGCTGATGCAGGTCCATCTCGAACTCGAGCAGATGAAGGCCGAGGGCCTGCCGCTGCCCCAGGATCTGGTCGATCTGGAGAAGCGGCTTGAGGCCGAGTTCACCAGACGCGGCGTGGACCGGCCGGCCTGAGCGGCCCGATCATCCGAACCGTGCGTGCCTGTCGCAACTGTAGGCAAGCCAGGTCAGCGCGAAAAAGCCCAACGTGAAAACCAGCAGCGCCGCGACGCTCGTGTGCGGAATGGAACGGCCATCGACCGCAGCCCATGCCGCCTCGCCCATGTGCCGCGTCGGCGTCCATCGCGAGATGGCGTCGATCTGCGGGGGCAGGGCGGGCGGCGGCACCCACAGCCCGCCAAGATAGGCCATGGGAAGGAAGATCAGGTTGGCCACCGCGACGACCGAATGCCGCGATGCGAGATAGCCGAGCGCCGTACCCATGAAGGTCGCCGGCACGGCAAGGATCAGGCAGACGGCAAGAAGCCGTGCCTGGGTGGCCGCGTCGATATGCAGGTCACCGACCAGACGTGCCGTCGCCAGTACGAGCGCGACGGCGGCGATCGAGAAGACCAGCGCGGCGCAAAGCCGCGCCGTCCATGACGCGAACGGCCGCGCCGGCAGGCTGCGCTGCCAGACGGCAAACGCGCTCTGGCGGTCCTCGGCGATGCTGACGCCGAACTGGAAGAACGCAACGCCGAGAACCGCATAGACCGCAAAAGATGCCGCCGCATAGACTGCGGCGATGCCGCCGCCGGCGTTTTGTGCGCCAAAGAATGCATAGAGCATGGCCGGGAACAGGATGGTCGGGACCCAGAAGCCGGGCTGGCGGAGAAGGCGCTTGAATGTCAGCGCCAGGTTGGCGCGAAGGATGGCCATCAGATCGTCCTTTCCATTTGCATCTGGGCAATGGTTTCTTTCAGGTCGAGCGGTTCGATGTGAACGTCCTGCAGGGCCGGCAGGTCGGCGATGAGGCGCCGGGCCAGGCCATCGCTGTCGGCTGAGACACCGCTCCAGCGCTGGCCCTCGCGTTGGAAGTGTTCGTCCAGCCAAGACGGCACGGGCGCGCTTTCGGCAATTCTGAAGCTGATCCGGTTGCGCCCGGCATTCCGGCGGATGTCGTCGAGCGTCCCCTCGAGCAAAAGCCGGCCGCGGTCGATCATCACGATCCGGTCGCAGATATGCTCGATCTCGTCCCAATGATGCGATGTCAGCAAGAGGCTGCCGCCGCTCTCGACATAGGCGCGCGCATAGGCCTTGAACATGTCCTGCCCACCGGTGTCGAGACCGGCGGTGGGTTCGTCGGCGAACACCAGGTCGGGATTGCCGACAAAGGCGAGGGCCAATGCGACGCGCCGCAACTCGCCGCCGGAGAACCCGTCCATGCGGCGGTCGACCAGCCGTTCCAGGCCGAACGCGGCGACAAGCTCGCCGACCGGCTGGGGCCGTTCGAAATGTGCGGCTGCGTAGGCCAGAACGTCGCGCGCCGACATCTGCTCGGGAAAGTCGGCGTTCTGGGGCGTGATGCCGACATGGCGGCGCGCCGCCACCGAACCGGCCGGATGGCCGAAGATTTCGGCCCTTCCTGTGTCTGCCCGTCTCAGCCCCTGCAGCAATGTCAGGGCGGTCGTCTTGCCGGCGCCGTTGGTGCCGATCAGTCCCAGCGCCTCGCCCCGGCGCAGCTCCAGGGAAAGGTCGGCCAGCGCTTCGATGCGGCCGAAGCGCTTGCCCAGGCCGCGCGCGCTGATCGCCGGAACCGTCGCGGTCCGGCCCGTCATCGCATCCATTGTTCATCCCCATGCAAATGGTCGATGCAGAGCGAAAACCATCGCGTTGCGCAGGCCCGCAAGACCGATTACGTGAACCGCATGGACAAGTTCGCGAACGACGGGCCGTTGGCGTTCACGCTGCGCGAAATGCATGGTCTCGGCCGCTCCGCCCGGTTCTGGGCCGTGCTGGCCGGCATCATTGCCATTCTCGGCCTTGCCGGTCCGTTCGACAGTTTCGGCACGATGTCGCTCGCCGAAAGGACGCTCTATTGGGCGCTGGTGGTTGTCGGCAGTTTCGCGCTTGGCCTGTTCGTCTCGATGCTGACGACGGTCACAGCCGAGGGGGCCGGCCTTTCGCCGCCGCTGGCGCTGCTGCTCGGTTCACTCACAGCCGCCCTGCCGATCGCCGCTTATAACGGTCTTGTTCAAGCGGCGTTTTTCGGCAGCGGCTTTCCGGCCGAGTTTGTCGAGGTTTTGCCCTATGCGCTGGCGATATCGGTGATCGTCGCCTTCACCTACCGCTATGCGCGTGGCGACGAGCCCGAACCGCAAGCCGTTGCGACCGCCGGAACAGGCGCGCCCGTACCCTCGGCCGTTCTTGAAAAACTGCCCCAGCGGATCGGCATGGACGTGATCTCGGTGCAGGCCCAGGACCATTATGTGAAGGTGACGACGCCGCTCGGATCGGCGCTCGTCCTGATGAAGCTCAGCCACGCAGAGCGCGACCTGACCGGCCTCGATGGTCTGCGCGTGCACCGCTCCTGGTGGGTGCGCAAATGCCATGTGCGGCGCCTGGTGCGCACCGACGGCAAGCTGCTCGTCGAAACCAGCGACGGATCATCCATTCCTGTCGGCCGCAAGTATCGCGAGCAGGTTCTGGCGCTGTTCGAGACCGGTTGAACGAGGCCGCGGGGCTTCGTGCCGCAGCGGGCGCTCAGGCTGCCTCGGTGCCGCCCACCGTCATCTGGTCCATTCTAAGATGCGGCTGGCCGATGCCGACCGGCACGCCTTGGCCGCCCTTGCCGCAGGTGCCGATGCCATTGTCGAGCGCCAGATCGTTGCCGATCATCGACACGCGGTGCATTGCGTCCGGCCCGTTGCCGATCAGCATCGCGCCCTTGACCGGATAGGTGATCTTGCCGCCTTCGATCTTGTAGGCCTCGGTACAGGCGAAGACGAACTTGCCCGATGTGATGTCCACCTGGCCGCCGCCGAACGAGACCGCATAGATGCCGTCATCGACCGAGGCGATGATCTCCTCGGGCCTCTTGTCGCCGCCGAGCATGTAGGTGTTGGTCATGCGCGGCATCGGCACATGCGCATAGGATTCCCGCCTTCCGTTGCCCGTCGGCTTCATGCCCATCAGCCGCGCGTTCTGGCGGTCCTGCATGTAGCCGACCAGCTTGCCGTCCTCGATCAGCACATTATAGCCGGACGGCGTGCCCTCATCGTCGATCGTCAGCGAGCCGCGGCGGGACTCGATCGTGCCGTCATCGACCACGGTCACGCCCTTGGCCGCCACCTGTTCGCCCATCAGCCCGGCAAACGCCGATTGCTTCTTGCGGTTGAAATCGCCTTCCAGCCCGTGCCCGACGGCTTCATGCAACATCACGCCGGGCCAGCCATTGCCGAGCACGATGTCAAACGTGCCGGCCGGCGCCGGGCGAGCCTCGAGGTTCACCAGCGCCTGGCGCAGCGCGTCGTCGGCGGCTGTTTGCCAGTTCTCGGTAGCGATGAAGTCGCCGAACGACTGGCGCCCGCCCATGCCGTGCGACCCGGTTTCCTGCCGGTCGCCCTCGCCGACGATCACCGAGACATTGACGCGCACGAGCGGACGGATGTCTTGGGCGAAATGGCCGTCGGCGCGCAGGATCTCGATCATCTGCCATGTGGCCGCCAGCGACACCGAGACCTGGCGGACGCGATCGTCCTTGCCGCGCAGATAGGCATCGATCTGCTGCAGCAGCTTGACCTTGGCCTCGAACGACGGCTCGCCGATCGGGTTCATGTCGCCGTAAAGCTTCTTGTTGGTGCGCGGCGGTGCGTCCGAATAGGTGCCGGAATGGCCGCGCGTGACCGCGCCGACCGCACCGGCGGCCCTTTTCAGCGCGGCTTCGGAAAGATCGTCCGATTCGGCATAGCCGACCGCTTCACCCGCCACCGCGCGCAGACCGAACCCTGAGGCTGTGTTGAACGAGCCGGTCTTCAGCCGCCCATTGTCGAACATCAGGGTTTCGGATTCGCGGTACTCGACGAACAGTTCGCCATCGTCGGACTGCCGCAAGGCGTCGGCGACAAGGGCCCTCAGGCGGTCCTCGGACATGTCGAAACGGGAAATCAGGCCGGTCTGCATGGCGGCGCCTTTCGGTAACGGGAACGATGCTGGAGCAGACATAAGGCGCCGGCGCCCCGGTTTCGAGCCCCGCCGCCAGCTCACCGGCAGGTCAGGGCAGCGCCTCGAACCCCTCGGTGAAGCCGCCGAGGTCCACCGGTATGCCGATGCCTTCCTCGGGCGTATCGAAGACGGTGAACGTCGCCTCGGTGCCCGCTTTCAGGCTGTTGAGCAACTGGTCTTCCAGGATGACCTCGGCATAGCATCCATCGGTGAAACAGCGCACGAAATAGGCCCGGCCCATATCGTTGCCGTCGATATGCAGGCCCAGGCCATTGGGCAGCAGCACGCCGAGCGGCACCTGGATGCGCAGGATCTGCGCGGTGCGGTCGGCAGTCTTGAAGGCGACCACCGACAGGCCGAGCTCGGGGCGGTCGTCGGCGACGACGTTCTGGATCAGGACGCACTGTTCGTTCTGCGCGCCCGCCGGCGTCGAGCATCTGAGCTGCCACCAGCCATATTCGCCGCGCACCGTATCCTGCTGGGCATGAACTGTGGACGGCAGCGCGACTATTGCCAGCGCAACAAGGGCCAGCGCGGCGATGCTGCGTGCAAAGCGGGAAATCCGGCGGAAAACAACCACGGCAGGGTCCTGTCTGTCGTCGCGAATCACATTGCGCCCGTTTTTACGACGCGCGGACGCCAATTGATACGGCGTCGCGCGTTCACAAATCGGTCCAACCGGGCGAAATAAAGGCGAAAGGCCGGGCGGCGGCGAAGATCCCATCCGATGAGGCAGGTCCGGCATGCCGCAGCCGCCAAACGCTGCCCCGGCGCCCGTGAGCGCCGATATGACGCACAATTAACCCACTGTCGCAGTTGCGGCGCGTCATTTATTATGGTTCTAAGCCGCCGAACTGGAAAGGGCAGTCAACGGCCTCCAGTGACATGTTGGGAGACGAAGCGTGTTGATGAAGACGACCCGCCGCCTGTGCGCCACAGCCTTTGCAACTTTTGCGGCGCCGATCGTGGCTTTTGCCGCGCAGCCCGAGCCCTGGCAACTGGGCTTTCAGCCGGCCGCCACCGGCATCATGGAAGAAATCGCCTGGTTCGAGCGCTACACGCTCGTTTTCCTCGTGCCGATCGTCTTCCTGGTTCTGGGCCTTCTCGCCTGGGTGATGATCCGCTATCGCGCCTCGGCCAATCCGGTGCCCTCGCGCGTCAGCCACAACACGACAATCGAGGTGATCTGGACCGTCGGACCGATCGTCATACTGATCCTTCTGGCCGTGCCGTCCTTCCAGCTTCTGACCAAGCAGTACTCGCCGCCCGGCGAACCGGCCATGACCGTCAAGGCCATCGGGTATCAGTGGTACTGGGGCTACGAATACCAGACCGAGGACGGCGAAGAGGTTGCCTTCGATCAGATTCTGCTGCGTGACGAAGACCGCGCCGGCCTGGGCAAGGAAGACGAGGCCGCTTATCCGCGCCTTCTGGCCGTCGACAACGAACTCGTCGTGCCGGTGGACACGACGGTGCGCCTGCTGGTGACCGCCGCCGACGTCCTGCATTCATGGACCATTCCGGCCTTCGGCGTGAAGATGGACGCCGTGCCGGGCCGTCTGAACGAGACCTGGTTCCACGCCGACCGCGAGGGGCTCTATTATGGCCAGTGCTCGGAACTGTGCGGCAAGGACCATGCCTACATGCCGATCGCGGTGCGCGTCGTCAGCGAGGCCGACTACGACGCGTGGCTGACTGCCGCGCGCGACGATCTCGATGAAGCCAACCGCACGCTGATCGCGACGATCGAGGCGCGCCGCACCCTGGCGAACCTCGCCGAGTAAGCTTGACCGTTTAGGATTTTTCAGGAGCCAATTTCATGTCGGACGCAGTGGCCCACGACGCCCACGACCACGGTGCCCCCAAGGGCTTCGTCAATCGCTGGCTTTTCTCGACCAACCACAAGGATATCGGCACGCTCTATCTGATCTTCGCGATCATCATGGGCGTGTTCGGCGGGTTCCTGTCGGTGATGATGCGCTGGGAACTGGCCGAGCCGGGCATCCAGATTTTCCACGGGCTGGCCTCGATGGTCTATGGCGTCGAGGGCGACGCGGCAATCGATGCCGGCAAGCAGATGTACAACGTGTTCACGACCGGCCACGGCCTGATCATGATCTTCTTCATGGTCATGCCCGCGCTGATCGGCGGCTTTGCCAACTGGATGGTGCCGATCATGATCGGCGCGCCGGACATGGCCTTCCCGCGCATGAACAACATCTCGTTCTGGCTTCTGCCGCCGGCTGCGATCCTGCTGGTCATTTCCATGTTCATGCCGTCCGCGCCCGGCGCCTATGGCGTCGGCGGCGGCTGGACCATCTATCCGCCCTATTCGACGACCGGCCAGCCCGGACCGGCGATGGATTTCGCCATCCTGTCGATCCACATCGCCGGCGCGTCTTCGATCCTGGGCGCCATCAACTTCATCACCACCATCTTCAACATGCGCGCTCCTGGCATGACGCTTCACAAGATGCCTCTGTTTGCCTGGTCGGTGCTGANATTTCGACACGGCCTTCTTCGATCCGGCCGGCGGCGGCGACCCGATCCTGTTCCAGCACCTGTTCTGGTTCTTCGGCCACCCCGAGGTCTACATCCTGATCCTGCCGGCCTTCGGCATCGTCAGCCACATCGTGTCGACCTTCTCGCGCAAGCCCATCTTCGGCTATCTGGGCATGGCTTACGCGATGGTGGCGATCGGTGTGGTCGGCTTCATCGTCTGGGCCCACCACATGTACACGGTCGGCCTGTCGCTCGACACGCAGCGCTACTTCGTCTTCGCCACCATGGTCATCGCGGTGCCCACCGGCATCAAGATCTTCTCGTGGATCGCGACCATGTGGGGCGGTTCGATCGAGCTGCGCACACCGATGCTCTGGGCCATCGGCTTCATCTTCCTGTTCACCGTGGGCGGCGTCACCGGGGTCCAGCTCGCCAATGCCGGCCTCGACCGCTCGCTGCACGACACCTATTACGTGGTCGCCCACTTCCACTACGTGCTGTCGCTCGGCGCGGTCTTCGGCATCTTCGCCGCCTGGTACTACTGGTTCCCGAAGATGTTCGGCTACATGTACAATTCGACCATTGCGCGCCTGCATTTCTGGGTGACGTTCGTCGGCGTCAACCTCATCTTCTTCCCGCAGCACTTCCTGGGTCTGGCCGGCATGCCGCGCCGCTACATCGACTATCCCGATGCCTATGCGGGCTGGAACATGGTCTCGTCCTGGGGATCGTACCTGTCGGCGATCGGCGTGCTGATCTTCCTTTACGGCGTGTTCGAGGCCTTTGCCCGCAAGCGCGAGGCAGGCGCCAACCCGTGGGGCGAAGGCGCGACGACGCTGGAGTGGCAGCTTTCCTCGCCGCCGCCCTATCACCAGTGGGAGCAGCTCCCGCGCATCAAATAGGCGCGATCACGCGCAGCGACCCGGCGCCCATGTGCCGGGTCGCGCAGAACAGGAGCCGGACAACCGGCCCGCCGGATCAAGAACAAGTCCGGCACGCATCGTTGGGACAGGGTTCGCCGCATGGCACTCGTTGAAGACATCAAGACATCCGCACCGCGCATCTCCGAGGCGACGCCGCGCGACTATTTCGACCTGCTCAAGCCGCGCGTCATGTCGCTCGTCGTCTTTACCGCGCTGGTCGGGCTTCTCGTCGCGCCCGGCGCGATCAACCCGTTCATCGGCGCGGTCGCCATTCTGGCGATCGCCGTCGGCGCCGGCGCGTCGGGCGCGCTCAACATGTGGTACGATTCAGACATCGATGCGGTGATGAGCCGGACGGCAAAGCGGCCGATCCCCTCGGGCCGCGTCAGCCGGGACGAGACGCTTGTGTTCGGTCTGATCCTGTCGGTGCTGTCCGTGATGACGCTGGGGCTCGTCACCAACTGGGTGGCGGGCGGTCTTCTCGCCTTCACCATCTTTTTCTACGCCGTCATCTACACGATGTGGCTGAAGCGTTCGACGCCGCAGAACATCGTCATCGGCGGCGCGGCAGGCGCGTTCCCGCCGATGATCGGTTGGGCCGCCGTGACCGGCACGATCACGATGGAATCGGCCGTCCTGTTCATGATCATCTTCCTTTGGACACCGCCGCATTTCTGGGCGCTCGCCCTGTTCAAGCTGCGCGACTATGAGATCGCCGGCATGCCGATGATGCCGAACGTTGCGGGTGAGCGGCACACCAAGCTTCAGATGCTCGTCTATTCGGTGCTTCTGGCAGCCTTCGCCGTGCTGCCATGGCCGCTTGGCTTTGCAGGCCCCATCTATGGCGTTGCGGCGATCCTTCTGGGTGCCAACTTCATCCGCCATGCGCTGGCTGTCTGGAAGATGGCGGACGGCGATGCGACGATGGTGCCGGCCAAGAAGATGTTCGGCTTCTCGCTGACCTATCTGTTCGCCATCTTCGCCGTCCTGTTCGTCGAGACCGTCCTGATGCGGGTGCTGGCGTGAGCGCGATGTCCGAGAACCGTCCGACCATCGAATTGACCGAGGCGCAGCAGAAGGCCCGGCGCAAGCGTTCGATCGCCTTGGCCATTTGCCTGGCCGCCTTCGTCGTGATCTTCTACGCTGTGACCGTGATCAAACTCGGCCCAGACGTCCTCAACCGACCGCTTTGACGGAACACCGATGAGCAGCCTCGATACCGCCACAGACCCAGTCAAGCACCGCGCCAATGTGCGGATCGCGCTTGCATGTCTGGCGTTCTTCGCGAGCATGATCGGGCTCGCCTATGCGTCCGTGCCGCTCTACGAACTGTTCTGCCGCGTGACCGGCTATGGCGGCACGACGCAGGTTTCCGACACGGCGCCGGTTCGGGTGCTCGACCGGACCATCAATGTGCGCTTCGATGCCAACACGGGTTCGGGTCTGGGATGGGACTTCAAGCCTGTCGACAGGTCGGTCACGCTGAAGATCGGCGAGACGACCCAGGTCGCTTATTCGGCGCGCAACTGGCGCGACATGGCGACGACCGGCTCGGCGACGTTCAACGTCACGCCGCAGGCCGCCGGCGCCTATTTCAACAAGATGGAATGCTTCTGCTTCACCGAGACGACCCTTGAGCCCGGCGAAGAGATGGAAATGCCGGTGGTGTTCTTCATCGACCCGGCCATCGTCGACGCCAAGGAACTCCAAGGCGTTTCGACGATCACCCTGTCCTATACATTTTTCAAGATCGACGAGGCCGAAGAGACCGCGGGGATATCGCCGGCCGACACCGAACCGACCTCATCGGGTCTCGACACTGAGCGACCCGCAAAAAGCGACAATCGGGGATAGACATCATGGCTGACACGCACGCCAAGAACCACGACTACCACATTCTCGACCCGAGCCCGTGGCCGCTGATCGGTTCGATCGGCGCGCTGATCATGGCAATCGGCGCCATCGGCTGGATGCAGGCGGGCCAAGGCAACGAGTTTTCGCTGCTGGGCATCCCGATGGCCAATCCCTGGACCTTCCTGATCGGCACGCTGATCGTGCTCTACACCATGTTCGGCTGGTGGTCGGACACGGTGCGCGAATCGCTGCAGGGCCACCACACCAAGGTCGTCTCGCTGCATCTGCGCTACGGCATGATCATGTTCATCGCCTCGGAGGTGATGTTCTTCGTTGCCTGGTTCTGGGCGGTGTTCGACGCAAGCCTGTTCTTCAACGAGGCGCAGCAGGTCGGCCGCATGGAATACACCGGTGGCCAGTGGCCGCCGGCCGGCATGGAAGTGCTCGATCCGCTGCACCTGCCCCTCTACAACACGGTGATCCTGCTGCTGTCGGGCACGACGGTCACCTGGGCGCACCATGCCCTGCTGCACAATGATCGGCAGGGCCTCAAGATGGGCCTTTGGCTGACCATTCTGCTGGCCATCCTGTTCACCTGCGTGCAGGTCTACGAATTCGTCATCGCGCCCTATTCCTTCTCCGAATCGCTCTATGGCGCGACCTTCTTCATGGCGACCGGCTTCCACGGCTTCCACGTCTTCGTCGGCACGATCTTCCTGATCGTCTGTCTGGTGCGGGCCTATGCCGGCCAGTTCACGCCCGAGAAGCACTTCGGGTTCGAGGCGGCGGCATGGTACTGGCACTTCGTCGACGTGGTCTGGCTGTTCCTGTTCTTCGTGGTCTATATCTGGGGCACTTGGGGCGCACCGATCTACCACCACTGATCGGCGCGAACGAACTTCGAACCGGGCGGTCGTGGCAAACCATGATCGCCCGGTTTCGCATTTGAGGACCGACCATTTGGGACAGACAATGGCAGACGCGGCTGCACAGGACCGTCGCCGATTTCCTTGGCTGATGATTGCATGTGCGGTGCCGGCGCTGATTGTCCTTGTATTGCTCGGCAATTGGCAGGTGCAGCGGCTGGCGTGGAAGGAGGACCTGCTCGCGACCATCGACGCCCGCCTGTCTGCGGCTGCCGTTCCCGCCGGCGAGATCGCGCGGCTTGTCGCCGACGGCGCCGACATACGCTACCGGCCGGCGACCGCGACAGGCACCTTCGACCACGCCAACGAGCGGCATTTCTTCGCGACCCACAAGGGCGCTTCGGGCTATTACATTTATACGCCGCTCCTCATGGACGATGGGCGCATGCTGCTGGTCAATCGGGGCTTTGTGCCGTTCGATCTCAAGGAGCCGGCAACACGTGCCGAGGGGCAGGTCGATGGGCCGGTAACGGTCACCGGGCTTGCGCGCGAGCGGCTCGATGGCAAGCCCTCCTTCATCGTGCCCGACAACGACATCGCCGGAAACATTTACTACTGGAAGGACTGGCCGGCGATGGTCGCGAACGCCGGCTATGACATCGACGACGCGCTGCCGTTCTTCCTCGACGCGGAGGAGGCCGCCAACCCGGGCGGCTGGCCCGTCGGCGGCGTCACGCGGATCGACCTGCCCAACAATCACCTGCAATATGCCCTGACCTGGTACGGGCTGGCCGTCGTGCTCGTCGTGGTGACCGGCCTGTTCATGTGGAGGCGGGTTCGTCCGCCCCACTGAAATGCGGGGCGTCATGTACGCTTGACACGCGGCTTGGCCGGTCCCTAATCAGGAGGGACAACGGGAACGATCATGAACGTCCACGCCACCAAGCCGCCGCTGACGATCCGCCTGTGCGAGCCGCGCGGCTTCTGCGCCGGCGTCGACCGGGCGATCCAGATCGTCGTGCTGGCGCTGAAAAAGTATGGCGCGCCGGTCTATGTGCGCCACGAGATCGTGCACAACAAGTTCGTCGTCGAGGCGCTGCGCGAGCGCGGCGCGGTGTTCGTCAGGGAGCTTGGCGACATTCCGGCCGAACATGTCGATCGGCCGGTGGTCTTCTCCGCCCATGGCGTGCCCAAATCGGTGCCCGCCGATGCCGAGGCGCGAAACCTTCTCTATCTCGACGCCACATGCCCGCTCGTCTCCAAGGTGCACAAACAGGCGATGCGCCATCAGCGTCTGGGCCGACACGTTCTTCTGGTCGGCCATGCCGGTCATCCCGAGGTGATCGGCACGATGGGGCAATTGCCCGAGGGTGCCGTGACCCTGGTCGAGACCGTCGGGCAGGTGGCTGACCTGACGGTGCCTGACGAAGACAAACTCGGCTTCGTCACCCAGACGACACTGTCCGTGGACGACACCGCCGATGTCATCGCTGCCCTGCAGGCCCGGTTCCCGGCACTGACCGCCCCGTCGTCCGAGAGCATCTGTTACGCGACCACCAACCGCCAGGAAGCGGTCAAGAAGGCGGCGCCGGGCACGGACGTCTTTATGATCGTGGGCGCGCCGAACTCGTCCAACTCGATGCGGCTGGTCGAAGTCGCCAAACGCCACGGCGCGCGTGATTCGATGCTGGTTCAGCGCGCCGCTGATATCGACTGGCGGCGCATCGGCGATGCCGCAACCATCGGCATGTCCGCCGGCGCATCCGCACCCGAGATCGTCGTCGAAGAGATCATCGACGCGCTGCGCGAACGCCGCAATGTCACCGTCGACATCGCCCTGACCGCCGAGGAGAACGAACTGTTCCCCGTCATGCGATCGCTGCGCGACACGCCGCTGACCGGGCAAGATATGGCGTTCCTCAACGGCACGGCAAGCTGACCGGGCGGACACATTGGCCGTTTACACCGACATCTCCGAGGACGAGCTGCGCGCCTTCATCGCGCCATACGGCGTTGGCGAGCTCAAGTCCTACAAGGGCATCGCCGAAGGCGTCGAGAACTCCAACTTCCTCGTCCACGCCGGCGACGATACTTTCATCCTCACGCTCTACGAGAAGCGCGTCGATCCCGCCGACCTGCCGTTCTTTCTGGGGTTGATGGAGCATCTGGCAACGCACGACATTTCCTGCCCGCTGCCGGTCAAGCGCGGCGACGGCACCGTTCTGGGCGAACTGGCCGGCCGGCCAGCCGCCATGGTGACGTTTCTGGAAGGTGTCTGGATGCGACGTCCGTCCGCGGTGCATTGCGCCGGTGTCGGCACGGGTATGGCGCGAATGCATCTGGCCGGCGCGGATTTCGCCATGCAGCGGCGCAACGGCCTGACCGTCGAGGACTGGCGCCCGCTCTGGCAGCAGTGCCTCAAGGCCCATCCGGGCATGGATCGCGATCTCGCCCAGGAGACCGAAGCCCTGCTGGCCACGCTGGAGGAGCAATGGCCGCGCGACCTGCCGCAGGGCACGATCCATGCGGATCTGTTTCCCGACAATGTGTTCTTTCTGGGCGACGAACTGTCCGGCTTCATCGACTTCTATTTCGCCTGCACCGACGCGCTCGCCTATGATGTCGCGGTCGCCCTCAATGCCTGGTGCTTCGAGCGCGACCATTCCTACAACATCACCAAGGGCAAGGCGCTGCTTGACGCCTATGACCGCGTCAGGCCGCTGACCGATCCGGAGATCGACGCGCTGCCCGTGCTCGCCGCCGGCGCCTCCCTGCGCTTCATGCTCACCCGCCTTTATGATTGGGTGACGACGCCGGAAGGCTCGCTTGTGGTCAAGAAGGACCCGCAGGAATACATACGCAAGATGCGGTTCCATCGGACCATCGGCTCGGCACGCGAATATGGTCTTGATCTGCACGCCCGCAAAAGTGCGTAAGCAATGACTGACGCAAAGCGTATCACCATCCACACCGATGGCGCCTGCTCGGGCAATCCGGGGCCGGGCGGCTGGGGCGCAATCCTCGAATGGAACGGCAGCCGCAAGGAGCTGTCGGGCGGTGAGGCGCGGACCACCAACAACCGCATGGAACTGATGGCTGCGATCGAGGCGCTCGGCGCGCTCAAGGGCGGCCCGCATGCCGTCGATCTCTATACCGATTCCTCCTACGTCAAGGATGGCATCTCGGGATGGATCCATGGCTGGAAGAGAAATGGCTGGAAGACGGCCGCCAAGAAGCCGGTCAAGAACGCCGAACTGTGGCAGGCGCTCGATGCGGCAACCCAGCGCCATGATGTAACCTGGCATTGGCTCAAGGGCCATGCCGGCCACGAAGAGAACGAACGCGCGGACGAGTTGGCCCGCGGCGCCATGGCGCCTTTCAAGAAGAGCGTTGGCGAAAAAGGGCAGGGAGGCGACATTGACGAACGGCAATGACGGTCATGGGACGCCGGCGCAGCGCTATGCGGCCTACGCCGTCATCGGCGCGGTGATCGGTGCGGTCGTGGTGTGGTTTGTCGCCGATGCGGTCTCGTTCGCCACGCTCGGCTCGGGCCTGATCGGGGGCGCGGTGGCCGGCACTGTCGCCGGCTTTGTCCGGTCCCGCGCGGGGCTCGACCAATGAGCGTTAGCTGGTTGTCAGCCTAGTCGAGCTGGCCCAGCATCGCCGCCGCACCGGACTTCTCCGCTTCGCCGGGACTGTCTTCGACGTTCAGGCTGGTCACCGTTCTGTCCTTGACCAGCATCGAGTAGCGCTTCGAGCGAACGCCGAGACCGGCGACCGAAAGGTCGATGTCCATGCCGATGGCCTTGGTGAAGGCGCCGTCCCAATCGGCCAGGAACCGGATCTTGCCCATTCCGCCGGTCTGCTCGGCCCAGGCGGCCATGACAAACGGATCGTTGATCGCCAGAACCGCGATTTCATCGACACCCTTTGCGAGGATTTCGTCGCGATTGTCGAGATAGCCCGGCAGGTGGGTCAGCGTGCACGTCCCCGTGAAAGCGCCGGGCACTGCGAACAGGACGACCGTCTTGCCATCGAAGATCGAGGCGCTGTCGATATCGGCCGGTCCGTCCTCGGTGATTGTCTTGAGCGTCATCGCGGGCAGTTTCGCGCCGGTTTCGATCGTCATCGGGTCATCCCTTCCCAACAGGTTGTATCATCAGCGACATAAGCGCCTTGGCGCGGAGGAAAAGACCGCATCTCAAAGAAATTCCGGCTCGGCGGTGTCCGCCATCACCCGTCAGCCAAGTTCCAGTGAAACGCGCGTTTCGATGCGGACGCTGCCGCCATCGACCGTGACGATCGCATCGANTTTCGGGCGGCTTGAACTGCGTGCCATCGGGCGCGTGAACGAAAAGTTGCGGGATCGTGTCGGGGTCGGCCATGTTGACGACGGTCACGCGCGCCCGTCCATCCTCCATATGTCCGTTTGGCGCGACGGTCAGGCCCGCGGCTTCCGGCGGCGGCAGCGCCGCATGGGCCTGTTCAACCCGCATCGCCGCCAGGGTGCTGCCGGTGGCGTGGCTGATCGGCATCGAGAACCGTGTCTGGACCGGGATGCAGATGTCCTCACAAATTCCCAGAAAGACGTTTGCGACAAGTTCCGCCTCGCCATTGGCCGTGCGCGCCATGGTGAAGGGCAGGGAGACCGGCCGGTCATAGCCGGCAAAGTCCCCGTAGGGATTGTTGATCCAGACCGGTGCCGGATAGTGCAGTTCGGCGTCCGCCACGCCCTTGCTGCCGGCGAGGTCGATCTGCGGGGGAATGCCCGATGCGCCCGGATCGCGCCAATAGGTCTTCCAGCCTTCTTCAAGGCGGACTTCCAGCATTCCGCGGATTTCCGTATCGGTCGGGTCCGGCGGCGCGACGACGACCCGCACCGCGCCACCGACCGTTTCATACCACTCGGTCGATTGTGCGGCGCTGTCCCGGCCCGCCATCGCGATCAGGGTGATGGTGGCCGCCACTATCGCCGGAATGGGTCGTTCGATCGCAAGCATGGCGCCGGTATGGCCGTGCCGCGCCGGCCGATCAAGCAGCGCTGCCACGTCGCCCGTCATAAGTTCGTGATCGCACCGGCGCTGCCGTGGTGGCGGGAAGTGGCGGACAATTGCACCCGGAAGGGCTTCTCATTTGGCCGGTGCCTGTTACGCTGATGCCATGGAGACGCTCAGAAAGCGCGGCATCGGCAGCGGAAATGGCCAGTTCGAGGGCCGTTTCCTTGTGGCGATGCCCGGCATGAATGCCTCGATCTTCGCCGAATCGGTGGTGTATCTGTGCGCCCACAGCGATGAGGGCGCCATGGGCTTTGTGCTCAACAAGCCCGCCGACATGACGCTCGCCGAACTGATCGGCCACACCGAATTCGGCAAGACGACCGTGCTCGACAAAGCGCAGATCAACGATGCCGCAGGCCCGGTACGGATCGGCGGTCCGGTCGATGAGCATCGCGGGTTCGTCCTGCATTCACACGATTATGCGATCGATACGACGATCCCGCTGTCCGACGCCATCTGCCTGACATCGACGGTCGACATCCTCAAATCGATCGTCGCCGGCGCCGGTCCCGCGCAGGCGGCGATCGCGCTGGGCTATGCGGGCTGGGGCGCCGGGCAACTCGAGCAGGAAATCCGCGACAATGCCTGGCTGACTGCAGACGCCGATCCCGACATCGTGTTCGCGCACGACCATGACGACAAATATCCCGCCATGATCAGTCGCATGGGCATCGGCGCCGCAAACTTCATCCCCGAGGGCGGCCGGGCCTGAACACTACTCCGCCGCCTGTTCCTCGCGGGCCACGATCGGGTTGCGCTGCGCGATCAGGGTGGCGGCATCTTCCGGCGTGAGCGGCTGGCCGGTGATGAAGCCCTGCAGATAGTCCGCACCCATCTCCGCCAGGACCGACCGGTCATCCTCGTCCTCGACCCCCTCGGCGACGACCGAAAG
The DNA here is from genome assembly GCF_003149475.2 of Oceaniradius stylonematis. GTDB lineage: Bacteria > Pseudomonadota > Alphaproteobacteria > Rhizobiales > Rhizobiaceae > Roseitalea > Roseitalea stylonematis. The sequence continues at coordinate 23,796 of NZ_QFWV02000005.1, read as the reverse complement.
TCCGAGCGCATGGGCCATGTCGATGATCGATCGCAGCAGCGCATCGCGTCCCGATGAAATGGGCCGCATGAACGATCGGTCGATCTTCAGGACATCGAACGGAAAGCGCGACAGGTAGGACAGCGACGAATAGCCGGTTCCGAAATCGTCGAGCGCCAGCTTGACGCCCAGCGCCTTGACCCGCTCCAGAACCCGCACATTCTGCTCGGGGTTCTGCATCAGCGAGGTCTCGGTGATCTCGATGCGCAGCGTGTGCGTGCGCTGGGGATGGCGCGCCAGAATGCCTGAGACGAGATTGGTGAAGTCGCGCCGCACCAGTTGCTGCGCCGACACGTTGACCGACACGAAGACGGGCATCTCGGGCAGCGCGGTCTCCCACTCCATCAACTGCGCGGCGGCCATCTCCAGCGCATGGGCACCCAGCTCGCCGATCAGCTCGGACCGCTCGGCGATCGCAATGAACTCGGTCGGCGGAACATCGCCGCGCCTGGGATGATGCCAGCGCATCAGTGCCTCGAAGCCGGCAATGTCGCCGGTCTTGGCGGCGATGATCGGCTGATAGACAAGCGAAATCTGGTCGCGCTCGATGGCCCGGTGCAGATCGGCCTCGATCTGGACGATGTTGGAACCGCCGTCACGGAAGGCGGGGCGGAACGGTTCGACCCGGTCGCCGCCGAAGCGCTTGGCCTGGTGCAGCGCCAGTTCGGTGTCCTTGAACAGTTCCTCGCCGCGTTTGCATTCGGGCGACCATGTCGCGAGCCCGACCGACGGCGTCAGCACGATCTCGCGCTCGGCGAAGCTGATCGGCGTCTTGATGGTCTTCTTGACCGCTTCGGCGAAGGCGGCGATGCCGCCGGGCTCGGATTCGGAGACCAGAACGATCCCGAACTGGTCGCCGCCGATCCGCGCCAGCGTGTCCTGCGGGCGCAACTGCCGCTTCAGGCGCCGGGCCACGGTGATCAGCAGCGTGTCGCCGGCATTGATGCCGACGCTTTCGTTGACCTCCTTGAACCGGTCGATGTCGACGATGAAGACCGTCGGTCGGACGGGTCCGTCGGGTGCAGCAAGTGCCACCGCCGTGCGGATCCGGTCGAAGAACAGTTCGCGGTTCGGAAGCCCGGTTAGATTGTCGTGGACTGCGTCGTGCAGAAGGCGTTCCTCGGCGCGCTTTTGCGCGCTGACATCGGTAGCGGTGCCGATGCAGCGAATGACCGATCCGTCCGCGCCGATCACCGGGCGCGCGGAGACCGCATACCAGGCGTGCTGGGTTTCACCGGTGCGCATGCGCAGGACCAGATCGATCTTGCCGCGCCGGCGTTCGACAACGGCATCCAGAGCCGCCCGGAAGGTCTCCCGGTCGTCGGGGTGGACGTGTTTGAGCCAGTTCTTGGCCGGCCCCTGCAAGGCGGTCGGGCCGAGACCGAGCAGCACGCCCAGATTGGGCGTCGTCGTCAGCCGGTCGCGGCCCACATCCCAATCCCAGACGATGCCGCCCGAGCCGGTGACGGCCAGCGCCTGCAATTCGACATTGGAGAACAGGTTCTCGTGGAACGCGCCGCCCGAAAAGGCGCTTTGCAGAATGGTGAAGCCGATCAGCAGGACGACCAGCACCAGACCGCCTGCGAGCGCTGGCTGGATGATGTCATTGTCGACCTGACCGGTGATCGTCATCCATCCTGCTGCCACCCATGCAAGCAGCAGCGCCCAGGCCGGAATCAGCATGATCGCCTTGTCGAAGCCGCGCAGGCTCAAAATGATGATCAGCGCCAGGCCGAATGCCGCAGTCGCCGCAAGCGCGATCCGCGCGACGCCTGCGGCAACAGAGGGATCGTAGGTGACCAGCGCGCCCAGAACGACGATGCCGAGCAGCCAGAAAAGCGCGCCCCAGCGCATCCGGTCGCTCCAGCGGTCAAGGCTCAGATGGGTGAACAGAAATAGCCCCAGCGTCGCCACGACGGCGATCTCCGACGTCGCGCGCCAGGTGCGTATCGCCGCCGTGTCGAGGACGCCGAACTGGCTGATGAAGCCGAAATCGATGGATACATAGGCGAGCACCGACCAGGCGAGGGCCGCTGCTGCCGGGAATGTTGCGGTGCCGCGCACGACGAACAGGATCGACAGGAACAGCGCCAAAAGGCCCGCGATGCCCAGAACGATGCCATGGTAGAGCGTGTAGGAATTGACGATGTCCTTGTAGGCGTCTTCTTCCCAAAGATAGAGCTGCGGCAGGGTGGGCGAGGCCAGTTCGGCAACCAGCGTGATCACCGCGCCCGGATCGAGCGTGATCGCGAAGATGTCCGCATGCGGATCGTCGATCCGGTCGAGCGAAAAACCCGAACTGGGCGTCAAGGCAACGATGCGCTGCGCCCCCAGATCGGGCCAGAAAAGGCCGGAACTGACCAGTCGGAACCGCGGCGCCACCAGAAGCCGGTCGAGTTGCACGTCGCTGGTGTTGGTGAGCACCAGCACGGCCCAGTCGCCCGCCGTGTCCGCGTTGGAGGCCTGGACCTCGATGGTCCGCACGATGCCCTCCGCGTCCGGTGCCGTTGACACGCGGAACGCGTTGCCGCGGTCGCGATAGATCGTCACCGCGCCGGTCAGGTCGAGCGCGGTGTCGTCGCGGCCGATCGAGATCGGCTCGTTGGACTGGGCATGCGCCGGCATGGCGGCCAGCAGCACGGCCAGGACGGCCATCAGCAGAAGCGTTGCCAGCACGCCAAACGACCGGGCCGGTCGGCGGGAAGAAAAGTCGATGGGCAAGTGCAAATGCACCTCAGATATCCGTCCGGTCGAGGCGCGCCGCGTCCAGATGCATCGGGTTGATGCGCGCGTAAAGGACATGGTCGCGCCAGCGGCCGTTGATTTTAAGATAGGCGCGCAGCACGCCTTCGCGTTGAAATCCGTTCTTCTCCAGAAGCCGGATCGACTTGCTGTTGCCCGGAATGCAGGCAGCTTCAAGGCGATGCAGCCCGGTTCGCGCAAACGCATATTCGCACACCAGCGCCACCGCTTCGCTCATGAAGCCACGGCCGGCGAACTTTTCGCCGATCCAGTATCCGATCTGGCCGTTCTGCGCGACACCGCGGCGGATGTTTCCCAAAGTAATGCCGCCCAGCAGCGCCTCGTCGCTGTTGCGCACGACGAAGAAGGGAAAGCCCGTGCCGGCGCGTATCTCGCCGGCATAGCGGCGCAGCCGCGCGCGGAAGGCGGGCCGCGTCAGGTCGCCGCGCGGCCAGACCGGCTCCCAGGGCTGCAGGAACTGCGCGCTTTCGGCCCGCAGGGCTGCCCATTGCTCATGATCGGCAAGTTCGGGATGGCGCAGATGCACGGTCCGGCCTTCCATCACCGCGCCGGATGTGCCCCGGCTCGAAAATGCGAACATCGGCCTCCTCCGTTGCCCCGTCTGTGCAGTCAGCCGACCGCCGCGCGCCGATGTTGCGCCGTGCCCTGTTGCGGCGCGCCCGCGGCCAGCCTTGCGCGAATGTCGTCCATGTCCATCAGCGTATCGACCGGCCCCACGGCCGAAACGGTGGGCGCCGATTCAACGAAGATGCGGCCGGCCAGATCGCGCAGGCGCGCCACGGTGAGGTTGTCGAGCCGCAGCAGAAGTTCCTCATTGGGGATCGGACGGCCGAACAGCAGGATCTGCCGCGCGATCTGTCCGGCGCGGCTCGGCGCGCTCTCGCCCGACATCAGCAGGCTGGCGCGGAACTGCGCCCGCGCCCGGTCCAGTTCGCTCTGTTCGATGTCGAAGGCCGCCCGCGACAATTCGCCGATGATCAGTTCGAGGAGCTTGGGCAGGTCGCCCGGCTCGGTGGCCGCATGGACGCCGAAGATGCCGGTGTCGGAAAAGCCCCAATGAAATGCATAGATCGAATAGCAAAGCCCGTGCTTTTCGCGCACTTCCTGAAACAGGCGCGAGGACATGGCCCCGCCCAGCAGCATTGCCAGCACCTGGCTGCAATAATAGTCGCGCACATGATAGGCTCGGCCTTCGAAACCCAGCACAAGCTGCGTGTCCTGAAGGGGGCGCTGCTCGCGATAGTCGCCGCCCACATAATGCGCCAGGCCAAGCTCGCGGCCCTCGGCCGAGGGCTTCATGGTCGAAAAGCGCTGTTCCGCCATCCGGACGATCTCGTCATGGTCGACGGCACCGGTCGCCGCAATCACCATGCGTTCGCCGCTATATTCGCGATCGACATAGGCACGGATCATGTCCGAGGTGAAAGATGCGATGGTGTCCCGCGTACCAAGGATCGAGCGACCGACCGGCTGGTGACGGAAGGCGGTTTCGGTGAACCTGTCGAAGACGACATCATCGGGCGTGTCGGTCGCCGCGCCCAGTTCCTGCAGGACGACATGCTTTTCGCGTTCCAGTTCGTCCGCGTCAAAGCGGGAGTTCTGCAGGATGTCGGCCAGTACGTCGATCGCCAGCGCCGTGTCCTGACGCAAGACGCGCACGAAGAAGGAGGTTGTCTCGACGCTGGTCGCCGCATTGATGTCGCCGCCGACATTTTCGATGGCTTCGGCCAGGTCGCGCGCGCTGCGCGTCGCCGTGCCCTTGAAGGCCATGTGCTCGAGCATGTGGGCGATGCCGTGCTCATGGTCCTGTTCGTTGCGGGTGCCGGCCTTGAACCATGCGCCCACCGAGACGCTCTCGACATTGTCGAACCGTTGCGTGGCAACGGTGATCCCGTTCTTCAGGACGGTTGTCTGGACTGTCATATACGCGCGCACTCCCGGGGGCCTTGTTGTCTTATCCGGCCCCGACACTTCCTCCGGCGGCCCGGGTGCGGGCCGAAATGTAATCTTCCACCATTTTGAGATCAGATGGAAGTGGCGCGAACCGCTCGCGCCGCCCCATCAGATCGCCGAGCCATGCGGGCAGTTCCGGCCGGATTCCGGCGGCATCTTCCACTGCGTCGGGGAACTTGGCCGGATGGGCCGTCGCCAGCACGATCATCGGCGTTTCGGCCCTGGCGCGGGCCCGCGCAACATGGGTGGCCACTGCCGTGTGCGGGTCGAGCAGATAGCCCGAGGCGTCCAGAACATGGGAAATGGTCCGCCCGGCCTCGGTGGTGTCGGCCCGGCCGGCGGCAAAGTCCGTTGCGATCGCCCCATGCACCGCATCGCCGAGCGCGAACTGCCGCGACTGTTTGAGCGTTTCCATCGCGCGGCGCACATAGGCCGCATCGCGTCCCGAGGCTTCGAACAGCAGCCGCTCGAAGTTCGACGATATCTGGATGTCCATCGAAGGCGATGTGGTCTGGACCACATCGCGCATCTCGTATGTGCCGGTGTCAAGCGCGCGGGCGAGAATGTCGTTGTCGTTGGTCGCGATGACCAGCCTGTCGATCGGCAGGCCCATGCGCTTGGCGGCGTAACCGGCGAAGATGTCGCCGAAATTGCCCGTGGGCACGGTGAACGAGACCGGCCTGTCGGGCGCGCCCAGCGAAACCGCCGACGTGAAATAATAGACGATCTGGGCCATGATCCGCGCCCAGTTGATCGAGTTGACGCCCGACAGCCGAACCGCGTCGCGGAAGGCACCGTGGTTGAACATCGCCTTGACGAGATTCTGGCAGTCGTCGAAATTGCCGTCGATCGCCAATGCATGCACGTTGGCGGCATCCGAGCCCGTCATCTGGCGCTGCTGGACCGGCGACACCCGCCCCTCGGGGAAGAGGATGAAGATGTCTGTCCGGTCGCGGCCGGCAAAGGCGTCGATCGCCGCCCCGCCCGTATCGCCCGATGTAGCGCCGACGATCGTCGCCCGCTGGTCCCGTTCGGCCAGCACATGGTCCATCAGCCGGCTGAGAAGCTGCATGGCCACGTCCTTGAACGCCAGCGTCGGACCGTGAAACAGTTCGAGTGTGAATTCGTTGGCGCCGGTCTGGACAAGGGGGCAGACCGCTTCGTGCCGGAAGGTCCCATAGGCTTCGGCGACGATGGCCTCGAAGGTTTCCCGCTCGATCTCGCCCTCGACAAACGGCCACATCACCGTGACCGCGGTTTGCGCGAACGATTTGCCGCGCAGCTCCCTGATCGCATCGGGAGACAAGTGCGGCCAGCTTTCGGGCAGGTAGAGCCCGCCATCGGCGGCAAGCCCCGTCAGGACCGCGTCGCGAAAACCCAGATGCGGCGCCTCGCCGCGTGTCGAGATGAATTTCACGGTGCTGTTGCCCTCATCGATGCGCTTTGGCGGCGGTTTGTGTCCGCCCGTCAGCCATTGCACAAAATGCGCGCGAGCCTTATCGGAAATCCGACGGGATCGGAACCCCCGCGGCGACGCGCATCCGCCGCATGGTTGACACGATGTCCCACTAGCCGAATGGTGCGCGCCGCGAGCGCCGACCGCAGGAATTGGAGAGCGAAGATAATGGTGATGGGTATCGGAACATGCAGGGCAGGGCTCGATGGCAAAAGCGCTGTCCGGACGATCCGGTCGCTGGCCGCCATTGGTATGCTGGCCGCGCTGGCCGCCTGCCAGTCGGGCGGCCCGAGCGAAGTGCTCGACGTTTCCAGCAATGACGAGGCCTTCACCGAGGCGGACCTGCGCGCCTATTGTCCGCGCGTGACGCTGCTTGAGGGCACCGCCTATCTGCGCACCTACACAGACGGCAATGAGGGCAATCCCGACGAAGTCGTCCATCAGGCTGTGATCTCGGACGTGACGCGCACCTGCCGCTATCGCAACGGGCAGCTCTTCATGACCGTCGCCGCCGCCGGCCGCGTGGTCAACGGGCCCAAGGGCGCGCCGGGTTCGCTGAACCTGCCCGTGCGTGTTGCCATCCGCGCCGGCGAGAACCTGCCCTATTCGCAGCTTGGCCGCATCGACGTGGCGATGGGCGGCGGAGCGACGCAGTTCATCTTCCGGGACGACCAGATCGTCTTGCCCGAGCCGGAAACCCGCAATCTTCAGGTCATTGTCGGCTTTGACGAGGGTCCCTACGACACACCGTGAGCCGTAGGGCGGCTTTGGCTGCCAACCATCGGTTAACCATGGTCCTTGACGCGATGTTTACCCTGAGCGGTAACCATGGCGCCCGTTGCTGTTTCTTGAGATCGGGTGCTTCATGTCTCGCGTACACCTGGCCCCTTCGGCCGCCCGCAAGGGCGTCCGTTCCGCCAAGCCGGCCCTTCCCCTGGACGTCATCCTCAAGGGCGATTGCGTCGCCGCGATGGAACAACTGCCCGAAAAATCGGTCGACATGATCTTCGCCGATCCGCCCTACAATCTGCAGCTCGAGGGCGCGCTGCACCGGCCCGACCAGTCCAAGGTCGATGCTTGCGACGATCATTGGGACCAGTTCGGCTCGTTCGCCCATTACGACGCCTTCACCCGCGCCTGGCTTCTGGCCGCGCGCCGTGTGCTCAAGCCGAACGGCACGATCTGGGTGATCGGCTCCTACCACAACATCTTCCGCGTCGGCGCCAGCCTGCAGGATCTGGGCTACTGGATCCTCAACGATGTCGTCTGGCGCAAGACCAACCCGATGCCGAACTTTCGCGGCCGCCGCTTCCAGAACGCGCATGAGACGATGATCTGGGCGAGCCGCGACCAGAAGGCCAAGGGCTACACCTTCAACTATGAGTCCATGAAGGCGGCCAATGACGACGTCCAGATGCGGTCGGACTGGCTGTTTCCCATCTGCAATGGCGGCGAACGTCTCAAGGACGAGGACGGTGCCAAGGTGCATCCGACGCAAAAGCCCGAGGCGCTGCTGGCCCGCGTGCTGATGTCCGCGTCAAAGCCCGGCGATGTCGTGCTCGATCCCTTTTTTGGCACGGGCACGACTGGCGCAGTTGCCAGGCGGTTGGGCCGCCATTTCATCGGCATCGAGCGCGAGCAGGCCTATATCGATGCGGCGACTGCGCGTATCGATGCGGTCGAACCCCATGACGGCAAGAGCCTGACGCTTGTTGCCGGCAAGCGGGCGCAGCCCCGCGTCGCCTTCCTTTCGCTGATCGAAGCGGGCCTTTTGGAACCGGGCACCGAGCTGACCGACCCGAAACGCCGCTGGACGGCCACGGTTCAGGCCGACGGTTCGCTGTGCGAAGGCGGCGAGCAGGCCTCGATCCACCGCACCGGCGCACGGGTCCAGGGGCTCGACGCCTGCAATGGCTGGACCTTCTGGCACTTCGACGATGCCGGTACCCTCAAGCCCATCGACGCGCTGCGCCAGATCGTTCGCGACCGCATGGCTGCCGCCGGCGGCTGACTTTCGGCAACTGACCTCCAGTTCAATCAGGCCGAAACCCGAAGCGCTGCAGGTCTTCCCGCAGCGCTTCGGCGCTTGTGAAGTGCACGGCGTGCCATCCGAATGCGCGCGCCGCCTCGACGTTCTGTTCGCTGTCGTCGATGAACAGCGTTGCCGCAGGATCGAGATCGAACGTGTCGGTGTGCAGCGCATAGATCGCCGGGTCGGGCTTGATGAGCTGAACTCGCCCGGAGACCGTCACGCCGCGCCCCGATTTCAGGAACGGGTACAGGGTCTGCGCCTCGGCGAACGTGTCGGCTGCGAAGTTGGTCAGGAAGGTGATATCGGTTCCGACCTCGATCAGTTCGACCAGGATGGCAACGCTGCCATCGTAGGCATGCGGCACCATCTCGCGCCAATTCTGCCGGAAGGCGCGGATTTCGCGTTCCCACTGCGGATGATCAGCGATGAGTTCGGCCTCAGCATCGGCCCATGGGCGGCCGCGATCCTGTTCGATGTTCCAGGCCGGCGTGCAGACATTGGCCAGAAGCCAGCGGCGCTTTTCGTCGTCCGGGATGATGCGCTTGAACGGCAGTTCCGGATCGTAATGGATCAGCACCTTGCCGATGTCGAAGACGATGTGTCGAATGGTATGCATGGCGGCGGGTCCCCTCAAAACGCGTCCGGTAAAGCACACGCGATCGCTTTTTTCATGACGGTGGGCAGCGCTTCGCCGGCAAGTTCGGAAGCTGGCGACCACCATTGCCCGTCGCCGGCCCTGTGGTTCGACAGGGCGTGCCAGACTGTTAGATCGAGCGCGAAATGGGTGAAGACATGCCGCACCTGCCCGCATCGGCGCCATTCGGTGCCAGCGACCGGCGCGGCGTCAGAACCGGTTTCGCCGTCGTGGCGCGCGTTCCATCCGGTCGTTGGCACCTGCGTCATGCCGGCCAGAAGCCCGGTTCCGGCCCGTTTTTCGAGCAGCACCGCACCGTCGTCGCGCACCAGGACGAAGGCCGCACCGACACGCAGCGGCTTGTCCTTTTTGGGCGCCTTGACGGGGAAACGTTCCGGGTCGCCCTGATCGAGAGCGGCGCATTCCGACCGCAGCGGACATGGCAGACATGCCGGCCGCTTGGGCGTGCAGATCGTGGCGCCCAGATCCATCGTCGCCTGCGCGAAATCGCCCGGTCGTTCGGGATCGAGCATCGCCGCCACCTCGGCCTTGATGGCCGGCTTGGCCTTGGTCAGCGGCGTGTCAATCGCTTTGAGGCGCGTGACCACGCGTTCCACATTGCCGTCGACCACGGCGGCCGGAAGGTCGAAGGCGATGGCCGCAATTGCCGCCGACGTGTAGTCGCCGATGCCGGGCAAGGCGCGCAATGCGTCGAGATCGGCGGGGAACGCGCCGCCATGGTCGGCCATGATTGCTTCGGCGCATTTCTTCAGGTTGCGCGCCCGCGAATAATAGCCGAGCCCGGCCCAGGCCTTGAGAATGTCTTCCTCGTCCGCCGCCGCAAGCGCGGCGATCGTCGGCCACCGGGCGGTGAAGGCGTAAAAATAGCTTCGTACCGCCGCGACGGTCGTCTGCTGCAGCATGATCTCCGACAGCCAGACCCGGTATGGGTCTGGACGGATACCTTTTGTTCGGTCGCGCGGGCTCACCCGCCAGGGCAGGTCACGAGCGTGCCCGTCATACCAGGCAAGCAGCTTTTTGGCGGGAGCGGAATCGCGGGACGGCATGGCCGCACATAGGCTGCCGTCCACAACAAGGGCAAGATCGATCCTGCATGCTTCAAGCGCGCGGGCAGACCTGATAACGTCGCGCCATGGCCAAATCCGCAGCCAATTTCGTCAACGCCGTCCTCGACCCGGTACTTGCCAAGCGCGCCGGCCTGTCGCTCGCGCTCATCGATGCCTGGCCCGAAATCGCGGGTGCGCAGATCGCCGAGACGTCCTGCCCGCTCAAAATCGACTGGCCGCGCCGACGCCATGAGGATGATGCGTTCGAGCCCGGCGTTCTCGTGGTGGCGGCCGAGGCCATGGCCGCGCTTCACATCCAGCACCAGACCGGCGAGATCGTGGGGCGCATCAACGCCTTCATGGGGTTCGACGCGATTTGCCGGGTGAGGCTCGTGCAAAAGCAACTGGCCGAACCGCCCAAGCCCCGCCGCAAGGCGCGGCCGCTGACCGCCGATGAGGCCGAACGCATCGAACGGATGGCGCAGGGCTTTGACGATGAAGGGCTGCGCGATGCGGTGCGCCGGCTGGGATGCAGCGTCCTGTCGGAAAAGTCCGGCACCTAGGCGCGACAGTTCGCACCGATGACAGTGCGGCGCGGCGCACTATCTCGGCATTATGGCTATCATCGATCAGACATCGGGTATTGAAGCGTCGGCCCCCATGCCGGCCATCGACGTTTTCTATGACGGCGGGTGTCCCGTCTGCCGCATCGAAGTCGGCTATTACCGCAGGATCGACCGGGCCGGGGCCGTGCGCTGGATCGACATCGAGTCGTTGACCGATGCGGAATTGCCGGCAGGCAAGACGCGCGACGCGCTGCTCGGACGGTTTCACGTCCGCGATCAGGCCGATGGCGGCTGGCATGCGGGCGTCGATGCCTTTGCGCGCATCTGGCGCGTTTTGCCGGTCTGGCGGCGCTTTGCGTTCGTGTTTTCGGTTCCCGGGCTTCGCCAACTGGCCGAAATCGGCTATCGCGGTTTCCTGCGCTGGCAGCGTTGGCATCGGGCCCGCCGCGCCGGTTGAGGAGAGACCGTGGCCAAAGACGCCCTCCGACCCTTCTGGGAGACCAAGACGCTCACGGAGATGACGGCGCGGGAATGGGAAAGCCTGTGCGACGGGTGCGGCAAATGCTGCATGTCCAAGCTGATCGACGAGGACACCGAAGAGATCCTCTACACGACGGTTGCCTGCAGGCTGTTCGACGCCGCCTCGTGCCGCTGCACGGACTATGAGAACCGGCAGGCAAAGGTGGCGGACTGCGTGCGCCTGACGCCCGACAATGTCGGCGAGATCGTCTGGCTTCCGGGCACCTGCGCCTATCGGCTGGTGGCGGAGGGCCGGCCTCTCTACGACTGGCACCCGCTTGTCTCGGGCGATCCGATGAGCGTGCACGAGGCGGGCATCTCCGTTTTCGGCCGGGTGACGGCCCGAGAGCAGGACATGGCCCATGATGGCGAATATCTTGACCATCTGGTCGGCGGGGAACTGTGAGTTTGGCCGTTGCGTTTCGGCTGTGGGCCGATAGGTTCGGCCTGCATAGACAATTGCGGGGGCAGCTTTGAGCCAGAACGAGACACGGGCGCTGATCGAGCGCTACTTCGACGCTTTCAACGCCAGCGACTATGAGGCCATGGCCGGTCTGCTGCACGAGGATGTCGCCCACGACATCAATCTGGGTGGCCGCGAGATCGGCCGCGATGCGTTCCGCCGCTTCAACGCGATGATGTCGCGGCATTACCGCGAGACGCTGCGCGACATCGAAATCATGGTCTCCGAAAGCGGCGTGCGCGCCGCCGCCGAATTCACCGTCGACGGCACCTATGTTGCCACTGCCGACGGTCTTCCGCCGGCCAGCGGCCAAGGCTATTCGTTGCCGGCCGGCATTTTCTTCGAGGTCGACGATGGCCGCATCAGCCGCGTGACGACCTACTACAATCACAAGGACTGGATCGCGCAGGTTTCATGACGGATCGGGCGAAGGTCCGTCCGCTGGCGCGGAACGAGATCGTATCGCGTCTGGACGATCTGGCGCGGTTGCGGATCACCGTCTTCCGCGCCTTTCCCTACCTTTATGACGGTGACATGGATTATGAGCGCCGCTACCTCGCCACCTATCTCGAGGCAGATGGCGCCTTCGTTGCCGGCGCATTCGACGGCGACGAACTGGTCGGCGCCGCAACGGCGGCGCCGCTCGGCGAGCACAAGGCCGAATTCGCCGAACCGTTTGCCGCGCGCGGGCTCGATCCGGACGATTTCTTCTATTTCGGCGAATCGGTCCTTCTGGCCGATTATCGCGGCCAGGGCGTCGGCGTCGGATTTTTCGAACTGCGCGAGAGCGAGGCACGGCGGCAGGGCTTCACACAGTGCCTGTTCTCGGCAGTCGTCCGCCCGGCGAACCATCCGCTGCGTCCGGCCGGTTACGTCCCGCTCGACGGCTTCTGGCGCAACCGCGGGTATGTGCGGCTCGACGGCCTGTCCACGGCATATGGCTGGAAGGACATTGGCGAGACCGCCGAAACCGAAAAGCCGATGGAGTATTGGGTCAAGGCGCTCGCCTGATTCACGCAGATGTGTGTTCGCGTCAGAAGATGCGATTTGAACGTGATCGATCGTTTTGACAGTTTGGCGGCAACGCAGGGCTCAACCGATGGAGATCGCCATGACCCGCCATATCGTTCGCGGCAAGGTCAAGACCGCAACCGCCAATCTGGACCGTCGCGCGTTTCTGGCGCTCGGCGCCGGCGCGGTGGCAGCCGCGCTGATCGCGGGGTCTGCCCGCAAGGCCTGGGCAGGCAAGGTCAATCTGGACGGCGGCGCCGCGATCCTGGGGCATGACCCGGTCGCCTATTTCACGCAAGGCGCGGCGGTGATGGGCGATCCCTCCATCACCGCGACCCATGAGGGCGCGACTTATCAGTTTGCCTCAGCCGAAAACCGCGACGCCTTTGCCGCCGATCCCGACCGCTACGCACCGCAATATGGCGGTTTCTGCGCCTATGCGGTCGCCAACGGCTACACCGCCAAGATCGACCCCGAAGCCTTCACCGTGGTCGACGACAAGCTCTATCTGAACTTCTCCAAAGGCGTGCGCAGCCGGTGGGAGCGCGACGTTCCCGGCAACATCACCAAGGGCGACGCCAACTGGCCGGGCCTTTCGGCCGGCTGACGTTCTCGACGCGGCCTATTGGGCCAGTTCGAACGTCACATTGACGCTGACGCGGTAGGTGTTCTCACCCGCCGCGACCGGCACGGGCGCTGCGTCGGCCGCCATCTCCATCATCGCGGCGCGGGCAACCGGCATCGGCCTTGGCTCGGACGACTGCTCGGAGATCGACAGGATGCGGCCGAGCCCGATGCCGGCCGCTTCGGTCAGCGTCTCGGCCTTGCCCATCGCCGCTTTCATCGCCTTGGTCCGCGCCTCGGTGATGGCTGCGGACGGGTCGTCATTGGTGAAGCTGATGCCGCCGCCCTGATTAACGCCCAGCGTCACCGACTGGTCCAGAATGGCGCCGAGCCTGTCGAGATCGCGCACGCGCACGGTGAGCGAGTTCGAGACCTGATAGCCGACGATCCGCGGCGCCGGGCGGATGCCGTCCTTCGGCTCGGGATAGACGTAGCGCGGCTGGATGTTGAAGTTCGATGTCTGCAGGTCACGCTCGGCGATGCCTTCGGCCTGCATGGCCGCCAGCACCTCGGCCATCGCTTCGGTGTTGGCATCGAGCGCTTCGCGCGCCGTGTCCGCTTCGCGCAGAACCGTCAGCCCGATCACCGCCATGTCCGGCGCAATATCCGCTGTTCCGGTGGCCGATACGGTGATTTGCGGCGTGATGTCGGTGTCGGCCGCGATTGCGTGCCCGGCGGCGGCGGTCAGCGCGGTTGCCGCGAACGCGGCGGCAATGGGTGAGGTGCGAATGGGTTTCAAAGCGATCATCCTTGAGCAGAGGTCCCGTCATCCCGGGCAATGGCCGACAAATGGGCAGACAATATGGTGTGCGACCGTTTCTCCGACACCGCTTGCCCGGCTGGGACCTTTCGGATACGCACGGTCCGGGTGGGGCCTGTAGCTCAATTGGTTAGAGCCGGCGGCTCATAACCGCTTGGTTGGGGGTTCGAGTCCCTCCAGGCCCACCATTCTTCATTGATTTCAATGCCTTGAAAACAGGTTCGCCAAGGGTTCGCCACAAGGTTCGCCATCTGCTATGGCCGCGCGCGTCATTCATCGAGAAAGCCTGCGATCTTGTCCATCGCGTCGACGGCGAGAATCGCCTGTTCGGCCTCGCGCGAATAGAGTTCGGCATGCTCGATGTCGTCATGGCCGAGGACATCCATCAGCTGGCGCGTGGATGCGCCCCCTTCGGCCAGTGCTTTCCCCAGGGTCTTGCGCAGTCCGTGCAGCGTGCAGCCCTTGGGCAGGCCGGCGCTGGCGGTCCAGTCCGCCATGCGGCCGGTCAACGACTTGGGGGAGAATGGCTTGCCATAGGCCGTCATCAACACCGTTTTGCCGGTGCGCGGCGCGGCTGCGAGCGCGGCGGTCAGCATGGTGCTTTCGGGGACGAACAGCGTCTTGCCGCGCCGTTTCTTCGGTGTCAGGACGAAGCCGGGCACGATGCGTTTTTCGCCGCGGATGGTCAGGGCACGCGTTTGCCGTTGCGACCATTGCAGGGCGGCGATGTCGCCGCGGCGATTGCCAGGCAAAAGGCCATGTGGGGCGTCGTGCCGGCGGGCCATCGCGCGAGGAAGGCGCGCATTTCATCGGCGGTCCATGCGCGCCATCCGGCATGGTCCGGCTGCCAGCTGATCTTGTGCGTCGGGTCGATCTCGATCCAGTCCTGATCGAGCGCTTCGCCGATGATCTTCCGGATCATCACCAGCAGGTGCTTTGCCTTGTGCGGCGTCGCCGCATGGTCGGCGAGGATTGCCTTGACGTGGCGTCGGCGGAGATCGGCCACCGGGGCGTCACCCCATGTCAGATCGCCACCCTTGACGATGGGGGCGGCCAGCCAACCGGCGGCGAGCCGGCTGTTCTTGTCGCGCGTTGCCTGGCTATAGCCATGCCATTCCTCCGATTTTTCGACCAGCATCCACCCGTGCCGCATCGATCTTGGTTTAATGGATGGGTGGATTGCACCGGCGGATGTTTCTCTCGCCGGCAGTCCGGCCAGCACGCGCCGGACGGCGGCCTCGAAGTCTTCGTCGCCGGGTGCGCCGGGCAGGCTTTGTGTTTTGCCGCCGGCGCGCCGCGCCTTACCACGGCCCGTGATGGGTGCCTTCCTCGTCGGTGCGTTCAAAGCCGTGCGCGCCGAAATAGTCGCGTTGCCCCTGGATCATGTTGGCCGTCGAGCGCGACGTCGCCATCATGTCGAACCAGTTGAGCGCCGCCGAAAGCGACGGCACCGGCAGCCCGTGACCATTTGCGGCCGTGACGGTCTTGCGCAAGCCCGGCACGTGGCGCTCCATCAGATCGGCGAAGAACGGTGCCATCAAAAGGCTCGTATCGGGCGCCTGTTCGAGCGCGGTCGCCATGTCGTCCAGCATCGCCGAGCGGATGATGCAACCCGCCCGCCAGACGCGCGCGACATCGGCGAGGCGCAACTCCCAGCCATTGTCGGCGCCGCCGTCGGCCAGCATCGCAAAGCCCTGCGCATAGCAGACGATCTTGCCGGCGATCAGCGCGCTTTCAAGGTCGGTGTCGGTCACCGCACCGTCCGGCAAGGGCCGGGCCGGCTCGCCGAAACGGTCTGCGCCGCGCTGCCGTTCCTCAAGCCGCGCCGAGACGTTGCGCGCGGTCACCGCCGCATCGATCACCGGAACGGGCGTGCCCAACTCCTGCGCTTCGATCGCCGTCCAGCGGCCCGTTCCCTTCTGTCCGGCCCGGTCGACGATCATGTCGATCATCGGATTGCCGGTCTTCGGATCGGTGGCTTTGAGAACGGCGGCGCTGATCTCGATGAGATAGGAGCGCAACGGCCCGTCGTTCCATTGTGAGAAAGTGTCCGACATCGCGGCCGGCGTCCGGCCCATGCCGTCGCGCATGATGCCATAGGCTTCGGCGATCATCTGCATGTCGGCATATTCGATGCCGTTATGGACCATCTTGACGAAGTGCCCGGCGCCGGCCGCGCCGAGCAGCGCCGCACAGGGCTCGTCCTCGTAGGTCGCCGCGATCGCCGTCAGCACGGGCGCTGCGCGTTCCCACGCCTCCTCTGAGCCGCCGGCCATCAGCGAGGGGCCGTGCCGCGCGCCATCCTCGCCGCCCGACACGCCCAGGCCGATGAAACGCTTGCCGAGCGCCTCGACCGCTGCGGCGCGCCGTTCGCTGTCGTGAAAGCCCGAATTGCCGCCATCGATGATCAGGTCGCCCTCGTCGAGCAAGGGCAGAAGCGCGGCGATCTGGTCGTCGACCGGCTGGCCGGCGGGCACCATCAGGAGGATCGCGCGCGGCCCCTTCATCGCGGCGACAAGGTCGTCGAGCGTTTTGGCCGGTGTCAGCCGGTCGGCGAGATCGCCGGCGTTTTCGACAAGCGCATCGATCCGTGCCGCCGAGCGGTTGTGGACCGCGACATCAAAGCCCTTGTCGGCCATGTTGAGCGCCAGGGCGGCGCCCATCGTGCCGAGGCCGATGACGGCGAATTCAGGTCGGCTCATCATACTTCTCCGTTTGCCGGGTAGTTCGCGGGGGTTACTTCGCGAACGCCCGCAGATCGAACGTCTCGTCGGCGACCATGTCCGGCGTCAGCGCCTTGCCGTCAGCGAGGATCTTGCGGCTCATCGCATAGGTCGCTGCATCGTTCAGGCAATCGACGGCGAGGAACGTCTCGCCGGCGAAATAGAAGTGCGAGACGCTGCCTTCGCGCTTGCCGGGCCGGACGACCACACGGTCATAGCCCCGGTTGAAGCCGGCGATCTGCAGCTTCATGTCGTACTGGTCCGACCAGAACCAGGGATGCGGATCGTAGGCCTTGTCGTGGCCCATGATATTGGCGGCGACGATGCCGGCCTGATCGTGCGCGTTCTGCACCGATTCGAGCCGTGTGGGCATGTGGTTGAACGGAAAGATGGCACAGTCGCCGCATGCGAAGATCGCCGGATCGGACGTGCGCGCCCGGTCGTCGATGCTGATCCCGACCGCCACGTCGAGCCCGGCGCCCTCGGCCAGTGCGGCATTGGGTACGATGCCGATGCCGACCACGACGAGATCGCAGGGCAGGGACGTGCCGTCATCCAGTTCGACTGCTGCCGCCGCGCCGTCGGCGTTCCCGGCGATGCGCGCGATCTGCGTGTTCTCCAGGACGCTCACGCCATGGCCTTCGTGAAGCGCTCGGAACGCGTCGGCGGTTTCGCGGCAGGCCACGCGCTGCAGGATGCGCGGTGCGGCCTCGACCACCGTCACCGCCATGCCCTTCTTCGATGCTTCTGCGGCCGCCTCCAGCCCGATATAGCCGCCGCCGATGACGATGAGCCGCTTGCCGTCGGCCATCTTGGCCATCAGCGCATCGGCGTCGGGCAGATCGCGCATCGTGTGCACATTGCCGAGTCGGCCGCCGATCTCGGCGGGCAGTGGCCGCGCGTGCGCGCCGGTGGCCAGAACGAGCGCATCATAGCCGAACCGCGCATCGTCTTCGGTGACCACCTCTTTTGCCTGGCGGTCGATGCCGATGACGCGCGTCGAAAGATGCGCGTCGATCTTCTGATCGCGGTACCAGTCTTCGGGGCGAAGCTTCAGCCGCTCAAGGCTCATCTCGCCGGACATGTAGGCCTTGGAAAGGGGCGGCCGCTGATAGGGAAGGGTCGTCTCTTCGCTCAAAAGCGTGATCGAGCCGCCGAACCCGTGCTTGCGCAGATCGTCGGCAACCGCGACCGCGGCATGGCTGCCGCCCACGATGACAACACGCTCGACCAAAGACTGTCCCCCGAAACGAAAAGCGGCACCAATGATGCCGCCTGTCTAACCGCAATGATGGTCGAATGGCGATGGGTTTTTCAGACGCGCTGCGTCAACCCGCCTCGGCCTCGCCGACGAACGCCTTTTCCAGCACATAGTGGCCGGGCTTGTTGTTGGCGCCTTCTTCCATGCCCGCGGCTTCGCACAATTCCTTGATCTCGAGGTTGAGGCCCATCGAGCCGCAAATCATGACGCGGTCGTCTTCGATGCTCCATGCCGGCACGCCGAGATCGTCAAACAGTTCGCCCGAGCGGATCTTGTCGGTCACGCGGCCGGTCTTGGGGCTCTCCTCGCGGGTCGTCGTCGGGTAGTAGACGAGCTTGCGGTCGACCATCTCGCCGATCAGCGGATCGTTAACGAGATTGTCGACCAGTTCGGCGCCGTAGACCAGTTCGTCGCGGGTACGGCAGGTATGGGTCAGGATCACCTGGTCGAATTTTTCATAGACTTCCGGATCGCGGATCAGCGAGGCAAACGGGGCGATGCCGGTGCCGGTCGCCAGCATATAGAGACGTTTGCCCGGCAACAGCGCATCGATGACGAGCGTGCCCACCGGCTTGGTCTTCAATATGACCTGATCGCCCACTTGGATCTTCTGAAGGCGCGATGTCAGCGGGCCGTCCGGCACCTTGATCGAATAGAATTCGAGTTCCTCGTCCCAGGAGGGTGAGGCGATCGAATAGGCGCGCAGGATCGGCTTGCCATTGTCGTCGGGCAGTCCGATCATCACGAACTCGCCCGATCGGAAGCGCAGCGATTGCGGCCGCGTGAGCCGGAAGGCGAACAGCCGGTCGGTGTAATGGCGCACCCACGTCACCGTTTGCCCGTCCTTGAGGGCGACCGGCTGCGCACCGCCGGCGATGGGCGTCATCTCGTTCATCGTCATGGGCTCCAGTTAGGCGACCTGGGCCGCTTGATGCAACCGTTGTTGATAGGTCGCATTGATCCGGGTCAATCGCGCCAGCCACTGCTGTTCGGGCTGCCGCTGGGCCAGAGCCTCGTCGATTGCCACCGCATCGAAGCCGCAGCGCCGGGCATGGACATACTGGTCGGCGATGACATGACCCTGCGCGACCAGCCGTCCGGTAAAGCCCAGCCGGCGCAATTGCATGGCCAGCGAAAATCCGCGCCCGTCGGCGAACGACGGAAAGCCGATGATGATCGCATCAAGCACCTTGAAGTGCGGCGCGACCGCATGCGCATCGATGTCATTGTCGGCGACAAGACCGATCGATGCCGGGCGGTTGGCGGGAAGGCCCGCTTGAAGGTCAGCCAGCGAAACCTCGCCATAGGTGCCGGCCATCAGCCGTTCGGCGCGGTCGTCGGGCGCAAACCCGGCGTCGGTGACGATGATCATCGCATTTGTCTCCTCAAGCATGGCTTGGCGCTAAGCGCACGATCGCGCCGTCGACGATGTGAATGCCGCATTCGGTCTTGTCGCGGCCGCGCCAGCGGCCGGCACGCGCATCCTCGCCCGGCCTGACGGGCGAGGTGCACACCGCGCAGCCGATCGACGGATACCCTTGACCGACAAGCGGATGCGGCGGCAGGTCGAAGGCTTCAGCATAGGCGGCCAGATCGTCCGGCGACCACAGGGCCAGCGGGTTGAGCTTGGTCTTGCCGTTGGCCGCTTGTTCGACCGGTTCGATGTCCGACCGGGTCAGCGCCTGATGCCGCTTTCGGCCGGTGATCCAGCCATCGAACCCTTCGAGCGCCGCATCGAGCACCTGCGTCTTGCGCAGATCGCAGCAGGCGTCCGGATCGGTCAGGTGAAGCCGGCCCCAAATGTCGGTACCGCGCACAGCCTCCCGCGCCGGGCGGATCGTCCGCACATCGGTCAGGCCGAGCCGAGACGCCAGCTCGTCGCGATAGGCCAGCGTTTCGGCGAACAGCATGCCCGTGTCGATGAACAGCACCGGCGCCGTCCGGTCGACGCTCGCGATCAGGTGCAAGAGCACGGCCGACTCGGCGCCGAACGAGGAAACGGCGGCAACGTCGCCGAACCTTCGGTCGATGAGCGCTTCGCGCAACAGGTCGAGCGTTGCGCCCTGCGTGTCAGACGGCGCGGGCGCTGTCGCGTCGGTGGTCATAGATGGCGTCCTTGAAGGGTTGTGCGCCAAGACGCCGATAGGCGTCCAGGAACGTTTCTTCACCGGTGTGGCGCAAGTCCAGATAGGTGTCGATGATCGCTTCGATCGCCGGGATCAGGTCTTCGGCGGCAAAGCCGGGGCCCGTCCGCTCGCCGATCGTCGCCGTCTCGGTGCCGTCGCCGCCAAGCGTGATCTGGTAGTTTTCCACGCCTGCCTTGTCGAGGCCCAGAATGCCGATATGGCCGACATGGTGATGGCCACAGGCATTGATGCAGCCGGAAATCTTGATCTTCAGCGGGCCGATGTCGCGTTCGAGCTTGAGCGCGTCGAAATGGGTCGCGATCTCCTGGGCGACCGGGATCGACCGGGCCGTCGCCAGCGCGCAATAGTCCATGCCGGGGCAGGCGATGATGTCCGACAAGAGCCCGATATTGGCGGTCGCCAGCCCGGCCTTGTTCAGTTCGGCGTGGACGGCCGGAATGTCGGCCTTTCGCACGTGCGGCAGGATGATGTTCTGCTCGTGGGAAACGCGCAGTTCGTCGTGGCCGTAGCGCTCGGCGATGTCGGCCAGAACGCGCATCTGTTCGGCTGAGGCATCGCCCGGCGTGCCGCCGACCGGCTTCAGCGAGACCGAAACGATGCCGTAGGCCGGGTTCCTGTGCTCGCTCACATTGGTCTCGACGAAGGAGCGGAACACCGGATCGTCCGCCTGTGCGCGGTCGAAGACGAGCGACTGGGTGTTGTCGAAGTCCGGCGGCGCGAATGCTGCCTCGATGCGGTCGACCAACGCCTGCGGCGGCGCCTGGAACAGCGCCTTTTGCTCGGCGAACGCCGCCTCGATCAGCGCCTTGATCTCCTCGGTTCCGGTTTCGTGGACGAGGATCTTGATGCGCGCCTTGTACTTGTTGTCCCGCCGGCCGGCGAGATTGTAGACCCTGAGGATCGCTTCCAGATAGGGCAGGAGATCGGCCTTCGGCACGAAATCGCGGACGGTCTTGCCGATCATCGGCGTCCGGCCAAGCCCGCCACCGACGATCACCTCATAGCCGGGCTCGCCCGCGTCGTTGCGCACCATTCTGAGGCCGATGTCGTGCGCCTTCGTCACCGCCCGGTCGTTGGGGCTGCCGGTGATGGCGATCTTGAACTTGCGCGGCAAGAACTGGAATTCGGGATGGTCGGTCGACCATTGCCGCAGCAGTTCCGCCGTCGGGCGCGGGTCTTCGATCTCGTCCGCCGCGGCGCCGGCGAAATGGTCGGCGGTGACGTTCCTTATGCAATTGCCCGAGGTCTGGATGGCGTGCATTTCGACATCGGCGAGCGCGTCCAGAATATCGGGTACATCTTTCAGCTTGGGCCAGTTGAACTGGATGTTCTGGCGCGTGGTGAAGTGACCATAGCCCTTGTCCCAGCGCTCGGCGATCATCGCGAGCTGACGCATCTGCCGGGAATTGAGCGTGCCGTAGGGGATTGCGACGCGCAGCATGTAGGCGTGCAGTTGCAGATACAGACCGTTCATCAGCCGCAGCGGCTTGAACTCGTCCTCGGTGAGCGAACCGTCGATGCGGCGCTCGACCTGTTCGCGTAAATCAGCCACGCGTGCCCGCACGAACTCGGCGTCGAAATCGTCATACCGGTACATGTCAGACCTCCGCCTGTTTGCCGTGGAAATAGTTTGAGGGGCCGCGCGTGCGGAATGCCTCGCGGAAATGGACGGGCTGCGGCCGTCCGTCTGCATCGATTGCTGCATCGGCGAGGTAAGCGCCGACGATCTTGTCCGGCTGCGCCTGGGCGACGGCGAGCAGCCGTTGCGCTTCGTCCGAGTCGTGCGCCACGGCGGCGTCGCCATGCAGACGCGTCCAGCCGCCTTCGCCGGTCAGATAGATCACGTCGCCCTCGAACAAATCGTTCGCGGTGACGATTTGCGGATGTTTCTGGCGCCCCATCAGACGGCCTCCGCTTCATGGTGCATGTCGGCAAGGTCAGCGACTGCGGCGGCCGCGCCGCGTGGCGCGATGCCGTAGAGCAGAATGGCCGGGCCGGTGATACCGGCCTGCCTGAGACGCTCGGGCAGCGTGCCAAGGGTTGCGGCGACGACGCGCTGGTCGGTGCGTGACGCATTCTCGACCACTGTCACCGGCGTTTCCGCATCCGCACCATGCATCAGCAGCCGCCCGCGCAAGAACGATGCAGCCTTGATGCCCATATAGATCGCCGCCGCCTCGCCGGGCCGGGCCAGCGCGCGCCAGTCGTGATCGGCAAAGCCTTCCGCGTCATGGCCGGTGATGATGCGCAGCGACGCGTTGCGACCGCGCCGCGTCAGCGACCGGCCGATCGATGCCGCCGCCGCCGATGCGGAAGTAATGCCCGGCACGATCTGGAAGCCGACGCCCGCTCGATCGAGCGCGTCCAGTTCCTCCTCGAGGCGTCCGAACACGGCCGGATCGCCGGACTTGAGCCGCACGACATGGGCGCCCCTGTTTGCATGATCGATCATCAGCGCGTTGATGTCGTCCTGCTTCCAGGCGTCTCCGAAGCCCTTCTTGCCGGTCTCGACGACGATCGCCTCACGCCGCGCCAGTTCGATGACCGGCTGCGGCACAAGCTTGTCGTGCAGGACGACATCGGCCTCGTGCAGCGCGTTGCGGGCCTTCAGCGTCAAGAGCTCGGGATCGCCGGGACCGGCGCCGACGAACGTGACAAAGCCCGGCCCGTGCCGCGTTTCGATCCCGTCGGTCAGAAGCGTTTCCAGCGTCTTGCGCACGGCGTCTTCGCCGCCCGCCTTGAGGGCGCGGTCGCCGGCGCCGAAATAGAATTTCGTCCAGAAGGCGCGGCGCTTCTTGGCGTCTCCCAGCATGTCGGCGCGCACTCGAAAGGCCTGGCCGATCCGGGCCAGGACGCCGAGCGAAGCGGGCAGGCGTTCTTCGAGATCGGCCTTGATCTTGCGCGCCAGCACCGGCGCCGCGCCCTCGGTGCCGATTGCCACGGTTACCGGATCGCGATCGACGATGGCCGGGGTGATGAACTGCGAATCGTCGAGATTGTCGACGATGTTGACCAGCGCTCCGGCGGCGTGGCCGATGGCTGCCGCGCGCGCGTCCTCGGTGGCATCGTCGTTGGCCGCATAGAAGAGGCGCGCGCAGAGCGCGTCGCCGGTCTCGACGGGGCGCTCTGTCAGCGTGATGCGGCCTTCTTCGGCCCATTGCCGGACGAGCGGTTCGGGATCGGCACCGAAAACCGAAATTCGTGCCCGGGTCTTCAACAGAAGACGCAGCTTGGCAATGGCGGTTTCACCCGCGCCGGACACGACCACGCGGCGGCCGTCGACATTCACAAAAACCGGAAAATGGCGCATGTACCCACCTCTTGGAACGAGATGCCATTTTAGGTGCGATTGAATCCCGTCAGAAGAACGCCATTCCCAACTCGTGCCTTTTGGAAGAAAAATTTGTTCTCGCGAGCCGGCGGCTTCGACGGTCCGGCGGGATTGATCCGTGTCAAGGACCGGCGCGGTTCCGGTTGCGACAATCACACCACTTTGGAAGCGTTCCAATCAGTGGCGCGCTGGTTTATATGGGCAGGAAACACGGGCACGAACGCGAATGCGAAGGTGCCATGCGAGGACGAAGATGACCATCACGCCGATCACCGCGCCAAGCCAGGAACCAATTCAGGGCCAGCTGGATTTTGACCGGTTTTTTGCCGACAAGCTCTCCGGTTTGCACGATGGAGGCAACTACCGTGTGTTTGCCGAGCTTGAGCGCCAGCGCGGGTGTTTTCCGCGTGCGACGCGGCACCGCGGGGACGGCTCGACCCACGATGT
>NZ_QFWV02000004.1:812500-1100510 GCF_003149475.2 Oceaniradius stylonematis | reverse complement strand
AGGCCGCATGAGGCCACAATTGAAAACCCGGGCTCTTCACTCAGCTGGATGAGAGATGGGGCTCAGGTCAATAGGCGCCCGATAGGTTCAGTTGGGTCTCCCGGTCGATATCGACCCTGAGCGCCGCATTGGCCTGCGCGGTCGGCTCGGTCTCCGCCTCGCCTGAAAGCCGCACCGGCAGCCGGCCCGAAAAACCCCAGTCTAGCGCGTGGCGGCTCCAGTCCGAGGTGCCGCGCAGGGTCAGCGCCGCTTCCCCGAACGTGCCCTGGCTGTCGGCGGTGCCGTAGGTCAGCGGCGTGGTGCCCGTGTTTTCGAACGTGCTTTGCGAGCGCGTGTGGCTGACGCCCAGATCGAGCGTGGTGAAGACGGTGAAGGTGCCGAGACGCAGGCCCAGCGGCGCGAACGGGTTTTCATCGGCCGAGCCGGTGCCGCGCGCAAGCGGGCCGACCGAACCCGTCGCCTCGACGCGGCCGAAACGGGCCGGATCGTCCGGATCGGGTGCCCCGGAAGCGGCGATCAGCGCGTCGATGGAATCGGTGTTGGCATCCTCGGCTGCATCGAGCGGATCGGTATCGTCGAACGTGATGACCGCCGGTCCGTCGTCGGGTTCATCGGCCGGCGGGCGCGCGCGTGGCACCGCCGCAGGCGCCGGCTCGGTTCGGCCCGCTTCCGAGGGCGCGACGACGCCGCTGCGCGGAATGCCCAGAACGTTTTCTTCCACTTCGCCCCGCAGGTCCGGAACAAGCTGGGCATGCGCGGTGGCCGGAACCAGACTGCCGGCCAGCGCCAGCGCGGCGGCGGCACGCCACCTGCGACGATCTTCTGTGTGCCGGCGCCCTGCCACGTTGCGTTCGTCCCGCCATTGTCCGATATCTTGCCAAGCGGTAAACAATCGAGGTTAACGAAGCGTTGAATCGGCCATGGAAGTATGGCCCGATGGACAAGGACGCTCCGATGCAATAGCTGACCGATATCGGACACCGGACCGACGCGCGGACAAGACCCACATGCTGACCAAACCCAACGCCATGCAGTCGGCCCTGCGCACGCTCTCCACCGAACGTGACGGGCTTGGCGCGCTCGCCGACGCGCTGCAAAACGGTCTTGGCGAGCCGTTCGCCGCCGCCGTTTCGGCCATGCGCGGCGTCAGCGGCCGGGTGATCGTTTCCGGCGTCGGCAAGAGCGGCCATATCGGCTCGAAGATGGCCGCGACCTTCGCCTCGACCGGCACGCCGGCGAGCTTCGTCCACCCGTCCGAGGCCAATCACGGCGATCTGGGCATGATCACCCGCCAGGACGCGATCATCTGCCTGTCATGGTCGGGCGAGGCGCGCGAGCTTGGCGGCATCATCAGCTATTCCCGGCGCTTTTCCATTCCGCTGATCGCGATCACCGCCGGGGCCGGTTCGGCGCTTGCGCGCGAGGCGGACATCGTGCTGCTTCTGCCCAAGGCCGAGGAAGCCTGCCCGCACGGGCTCGCACCGACCACCTCGTCGATCATGCAACTGGCCATCGGCGACGCGCTGGCGGTGGCGCTGCTTGAGGAGCGCGGCTTCACCGCCGCCGATTTCCGCGATTTCCATCCGGGCGGGCAATTGGGCGCCAGCCTGACGCGCGTCGGCGACATCATGCATACCGGCGACAAGCTGCCGCTCGTCCCCTCGGGCACCTCGATGCGCGAAGCGATCATGCAGATCTCGCAGAAAGGGTTCGGCTGCGTCGGCATCGTCCATCCCGACGGGCGCCTCGCCGGCATCATCACGGACGGCGACTTGCGCCGTCACATCGACACCGATCTCCTGGCGATGCGCGCCGACGAGGTGATGACCACCAACCCCAAGACCATCGGCGCCGACGCGCTGGCCGCCACCGCGCTGACCATCGTCAACGCCGCCTCGATCACCGCGCTGATGATCGTCGAGGACGAAAAACCCGTCGGCATCGTCCACCTGCACGATCTGTTGCGGCTCGGCGTGGCCTGAGGCCCGCCGAAACCGTCACACCCAGCCCTGCAGCTCCCGGCGCACCAGCGTCTCGATGACGCTCATCCCTTCGGGGCTGTCGTTGAGGCACGGAATGTGGGTGTAGTGGGTGCCGCCCGCTTCCTCGAAGATCTCGGCGCCTTCGCCGGCGATCTCTTCCAGCGTTTCAAGGCAATCGGAAACAAAACCCGGATTGAAGGTGGCGACCCTGGTGATACCTTCGGCGGGCAGCGCTTCGAGCGTCTTGTCGGTGTAGGGCTGGAGCCATTCCTCAGGCCCGAATCGCGACTGGAAGCAGGTCATCAGCCGGCCCTTATCCCATCCCAGCCGCTGTTCGAGCAGCCGCGAGGTCTTGTGGCAGTGGCAATGATAGGGGTCGCCGCGCTTGAAATAGCTCTGCGGGATGCCGTGATAGGAGGCGATCACGCGCTGCGGTTCGAAATCGAGCGTCGAAAGATGCGCCTCGATCGACCGCGCCAGCGCCTCGATATAGACCGGCTCGTCGTGATAGGCCGGAACGGTCCTGAGCGCCGGCATGAAACGCGTCTTGGACAGCGCCTCGAACACCTTGTCGTTCACGGTGGCCGTCGTCGTCGCGGAAAACTGCGGGTAAAGCGGGAAGGCAACGATCCGGTCGCACCCTTCGGCGCGCAGCGCCTCGATGCGCGATGCGATCGACGGATTGCCGTAGCGCATGCCCCAGTCGACGACGACATTGTCGTTCGCCTTCAAGGCCTCGGCGAGCTTTTCGGCCTGCGACCGCGTGTAGGTCCGCAGATAGCTCTCGTCCCTGTCCTTGTTCCAGATTTCCTGATAGGCCTTGCCGACACGGCCAGGGCGCGTGTTCAGGACAATGCCGTAAAGGATCGGATACCACAGCGCCTTGGGCCATTCGATCACGCGGCTGTCGGTCAGGAATTCCTGTAGATAGCGGCGCATCGAGCGGAAATCCGTGCCGTCGGGTGTCCCCAGATTGATCAGCAGCACGCCGATCTTGCCGATCCGCACCGACGGATGCCCGTCAGGCAGCGGTCCGACCTGTTTGGCAAGGGCACGATCGACGGTCGACTTCATGTTCATGGCAGGTTCCCGTATCGGATCACAAACTAAGCCCTGCGCACGCGAATTCAATGCGGCAATTGGGCCAAGCGGCCGCCGGCAGCAAGAGGGACGGCCAGAAAGACGATGCCCGCCGCAAATGCGGCGGGCATATTGTCTACGTCGCTGACGCCAAACGGATCAGGGCGCGGGGACGACGATCTCGGTACCGATCTCCAGGCCCTCGGCCACCAGTTCCGGATTGGCGTCCGCAAGCTTTGGCCACATCTCGGCATCGCCGTAGAACTCGCGGGCCAGTTCCCACAGCGTGTCGCCGCTCTGGATGACGTAGGTCTCCTGCTCGGCTTCCACCATCGGCCCTTCGCTTGAAAGCGTTTCGGCCGAAAGCGCGGTCGGCGGCGGANGGTGGCGTCTTCCTCGGCAGCCATTTCCTCGGCAGCCATCTCCTCGGCGGGCGCCTCCTCGGTCTCGATCATCGGCCCTTCCGAAGACAGCGTTTCGGCGGCGAGCGCCGTTTCAGGCGGAACCACCTCGGCNTCCTCGGTCTCGATCACCGGGCCTTCGCTCGACAGCGTTTCGGCGGCCAGCGCCGTTTCGGGAGGCACCACTTCGGTTTCCTCGGCGGCCATCTCCTCGGCCGGCGCTTCCTCCGCATCGCCTTCCATCGCCTCGCCCATATCGGCGGCGGCCATGATGCGGCCGTCCGTGTAGGGCGAATAGGGCGCATTCTCGGCCAGATAGTCGGCGACCACCTGTTCGAGGCCGGGGCCGAAATCGTAGGCGTTCATCGCATTGGAGGCGAACATGGCATAACCGTCGCCGCCCTTGCGCATGAAGTTGTTGGAGACGACGCCGTAGGTGGCGCCCTCGTCGAGCGGCGTCGCGTTGCCGTCCGCGTCGATCACCATCACGTCGGAGATGCGGCTGCCCGGCTCGGCACTGACGTCGAACACATAGCTCAGGCCCGCAACCTGCGGGAACCGTCCCGCGCCTTCCTCGATCTGGCCGACGCCGTTCTCGAGCGCGGCGATGATGTCGGCGCCGGAAAGCTGGAACGTCGCAAGCGTGTTCTGGAACGGCAGCACGGTGAGCACCTCGCCCATCGTGATTTCGCCCGAATCGATCGACGCGCGCAGGCCGCCGCCATTCTGTATGGCGATCTGGATGCCCTGGTCGCGCACCCGGTCGAGCATCGCGTCGGCCACCAGATTGCCCATCGCGCATTCCATCGCGCGGCAGACTTCGCGGCTGCCCTCGATCGCATCGGTCGTTTCGCCGACCGGACGGGCCTTGAGCTCCTCGATCGGGCCGCCCAGTTCGGCGACACGCGCGGCGAACGCTTCGTCCGGGGTCACCGAGGCATCGAGCAGATGCGGCTCGCCCTCGGCGGAAACCACATTGCCCTCGTCGTCGAAGACGACGCGCAACTCGCCCAGATACTTCGAATAGGCATAGGCCTGGACGATCGGCACATCCTGACCGGACGGGTTCTGCACCATCACCGGATAGGTGTCGGCCGCATTCTCGTCCGTGTTCGACAGGAGCGTGTGCGAATGCCCGCCGACGATCACGTCGATCCCGTCGACCGCCGCGGCGATCTCCTTGTCGCGCGGCAGGCCGACATGGGACAGAAGGATGATCTTGTTGACGCCTTCGGCCTCCAGTTCGGCGACCGCGCCCTCAAGATAGCCCGTTTCCTCGATCAAAAGGATCGTCGGGCCGGGTGACGATGTCTCGTCGGTATCGGTGGCCAGCACCGAGACGATGCCGATCTTCTCGCCGCCGACTTCCTTGATGATGTAGCCGTCGATCATGTCGGCGAGCGGCGAACTCGCGCCGGCGAGCGTGTTGCCGGAGATCACCGGGAACTCGGCCGCTTCGATGAACGTCTTGAGCGCCTCGGGCCCGTCGTCGAACTCGTGATTGCCGACGGCCATCGCATCGAACCCGATGCCGTTCATGAACTCGACAGCCGCCTCACCCTTGTAGGTGGTGTAGAACAGCGAGCCCTGGAACTGGTCGCCCGCGTCGAGCACCAGCACGTTGCCGCCCTCGTCGGTCAGCGCGGCACGGCGCTCGTCGATCTTGGCTTTCACCCGCGCGACCCCGCCAAAGCACTTGCCTTCGGCTTCGTCATCGGCGCTGCAGGTGGAATCGAAACGGTTGATCGGCTCGATGCGCGAGTGCAGATCGTTGATGTGAAGGATGTCGAGCGTGTAATCCGCCGCCGCGCTGCCGGTGTTCAAAGCCACCGCCGATACGCTCAGCGCCATCAGCATCGCCGTCTTTTTCATGGGGTCCTCCCGTCTGCATACTACCGCGCCGAGGCGCACCGCCACGGCTTGTCCGAAAGCTATGTGACAGCCATTTGACGGGCGCGTCAACGGCTTTCGGCGCCGATGCCGAACCAAAACGAACCCGATTGCGCAGCCTGAATGCGGGCCGGCGCGCGCCTCAGGAAACGGCGGCGCTGCGAACGAGCTGGAACTGCTGGCCGCTGTCGTTGGTGCAGTTCAGCGTCGTCGGGTTCGCAAGCACGCAGTTGGCGCGGATGCGCGTCTGCCGCAGAAGCGAGAAATAGTCGAGCGCGACCGATTCGCGGCTGGTGTAGACATAGGTGCCTTCCGCGACACGGTTGCCGGTGTCGTTGGCGACGCTGACGAAGCGCCCGTTTGTCAGGCTTGCCGTTGCGACGCCGCCCGTATCGCCCCATGCGCCATCGATGATGCCGGCGCTTGACGGCGCCCGCACGCTGCCGCCGCCGCCGGGCGCTGCAATCGTGCAGCCGGCCAACGCCACCGCGCCTGCTGCCACCGCCAGAAACCTCAGCGCCCGGGCCGGACCGGACCCGCGCGCCCTCATCACAGTTGAACCCATGGCCAACTCTCCATTCTTGCCCCGTCTGTGCCAACTTATGACAATGGCGGAGAAGACGGAACCCGCTTTATGGACCGCCGCGCTCCAGCCAATCGGCCAGAAGATCGCGCCCGGACTGCAGCCCCTTATAGTCGCGCTCGGCGGCGCCCAGCGCCCGCAAGCGCGCGGCGAGCGACGCGGCCAGCCCTTCATGGTCGAAAATGCCGGCCATCGGATCGGTCGCGACGCGGATCGTGAACAGCATGTCGCCCGTCTCCGGCAGCTTGCGCAGCGTCTGGTCCTCGCTGCGCAGATGCATTTTCGCCAACGTCGCCATGTCGTCCTCGCCGGCGAACAGGTGCGACGGGTGCGGCTGCGGGCGAAACAGGCCGCCATTGTCGTGCACCGACCAGTTGGACCGTCCGACGACGGTGCCCGGCTTGAGATTGTCGAACATGCGCTCGATCAGCGCCGCGTTGCGCGTGCCGGCGGCGAAACCGGGCACCGGCGCGTGAATCGCCGCCAGCGGCCGGTCGAATTTCTCGGCGAGGGACCAGTAGGACGGAAAGCACAGGCTGGCCGCAACCAGCCGCCAGCCATCGTCATGCTTGCGCATCAAGACCAGATCGTCGGCGACAAGCCGCGAGGCGGTCAAAAGCGGTGCCGGATCGTGTTCGTCGATCCGCACGGCCTTGTCCGTACCGCCGATCGCGATATCCGCCCCGTCCCGCCGATAGACGTCGGGGAAGGCGGCCGGCAGGTGACCGGCGAGAAGGCGCAGCGCCTCGGTCTGGGCGGCCAGCGTGTTGTCGCGCGCCCGGAACACATCGCCGCGCCGCGCCGCGATCAGCGCGTCCTTTTCGGCCAGATTGGCGGCAAGGCGCGTGTCCGGCGCGAGCCAGGCGGCGGGATCGGTCAGCGGTCTGAGCCCGATGGTGAACGCCTCGGCATAACCGTTGCGCGCAAACGTGCCGGCGCGGGGCGGCGCGCTCACCGGTCCATCGCCTCCAACTCGTCGATGATGCCCTCGATCACGCCGAGCCCCTTGGCCCAGAACCCCGGATCGGACGCATCGAGCCCGAACGGCGCCAGCAATTCGCCATGCCGCTTGGAGCCGCCGGCCCGCAGCATGTCGAAATAGGCCTCCTGAAAGCCGCTCTGCGCGTTCTGGTAGACCGCATAGAGCGAATTGACGAGGCAATCGCCGAACGCATAGGCATAGACGTAGAAGGGCGAGCGGATGAAGTGCGGGACATAGGTCCAGAACAGCTCGTACCCCTCATTGAGCCGGATCGCCGGGCCCAGGCTCTCGCCCTGCACCTCGAGCCAGAACTGGCCGATCTGCGCGGTGGTCAGTTCGCCCGCGCGCCGCGCCTCGTGCACCTTGCGCTCGAACATGTAGAAGGCGATCTGCCGGATCACCGTGTTGATCATGTCCTCGGCCTTCTGCGCCAGCATCGCCTTGCGCTCGACGGGATCGTCGGTCGCGTCGAGCATGGACCGGAAGGTCAGCATCTCGCCGAAGACCGAGGCGGTCTCGGCCAGCGTCAGCGGCGTCTGCGCCATCAGCGCGCCCTGCCCGGCGGCCAGCACCTGGTGCACGCCATGGCCCAGTTCGTGCGCCAGCGTCATCACGTCGCGCGGCTTGCCCTGATAGTTGAGCAGCACGTAAGGGTGCGCCGACGGCACGGTGGGATGGGCAAAGGCGCCGGGCGACTTGCCGGGCGTGGTCGGCGCATCGATCCAGCCCTCGTCGAAGAAGCGCTGCGCGATGCCGGCCATGTCCGGCGAGAACCCGGCATAGGCATCGAGCACGATCTGCCGCGCGCGGTTCCAGCCGATCACCGCCTGCGGCGTGTCGGGCAAGGGCGCGTTGCGGTCCCAGGCATCCATCATGTCGGTGCCCAGCCACCGCGCCTTCATGGCGTAGTAGCGGTGCGAGATGCGCGGGAAACTGTCGCGCACCGAGGCGACCAGCGCATCGACCACCTCGCGTTCGACCCGGTTGGCCAGATGGCGCGCATCGGCGACATCCTCAAAGCCGCGCCAGCGGTCCGAAATGTCCTTGTCCTTGGCCAGCGTGTTGGTGATCAGAGTGAAGGTGCGCGCATGGCCGCCAAAGGTCTGCGCGAGCGCCTCGAACGCCTGCCGGCGCACGCTGCGGTCGGCATCCTGCATCTTCGTCAGCACCGGTTCGAGCGGCAGTTCCTCGCCTCCCACGTCAAAGCGCAACCCGGTCATCGTCTCGTCGAAAAGGCGCTGGAAGGCGGCCGACGACGTGACCGATTTTTCAAGGAAGAGCTGCTCGATCCTGTCCTCGAGCTGGTAGGGCTTTTCCAGCCGCAGATCGTCGATCCAGGGCTTGTAGCGGGCGAGCGTGTCGCTCTTCGCGTAGGCCGCGTCCAGCACCGCCTCATCGATCCGGTTCATCTCCAGCGAGAAGAACAGAAGATGCGTCGATACCTCGGTCAGATGCTGCTGGATGTCGCCATAGAACTTGGCCCGCGCCTCGTCGGACGTGTCGGTGGCGTAAAGCAGCCCCGCATAGGAGGCGATGCGTCCCAGAAGGTCTTCGAGCGCCTCGAATGCCTCGATCGCCTCACCGAGCGTTCCGGCGCGAGCCGCGTCTTCCAGCCTGCCCTTCCAGCGCTCCGAAAACGCCTTCGCCTCGCTTGCCGACCGGTCCAGATCGGCGTGGAGCTCGGCGCTGTCCATCGCCGCATAAAGGTCCGACAGACGCCATGTGGGCAGATCGCCCAGATCGGCATCGCGGCCTTGTTCGACGCTCTGCTCCGGTGCCGCGTTTTGGCGTTCCCGTCCGATCAAGCCTGATACGGCCATTGCGTGTCCTCTTCCAATTTGCATCAAATGCGCCGGTCTGTCTTAGCGCTATCGCAACGGCGCTGTGTCAGCTTGGCGCATTGCGAACCATCATCATCGGGCGGGACTCTAGGCCGCCAAACCGACAGTGCAAGCCATGACATCCACCATTGTCATCGTCGACGACGATCCGGTCCAGCGCCGCCTCGCCGAGGCCGCGCTGACGCGTGACGGCCTGTCGGTGGCGGCCTATGGCGACGGGCCCTCGGCGCTCGACCGGCTGGCCGGCGCCGATGCCGAACCGGTCGATGCGATGGTGCTCGATCTGGTGATGCCCGACATGGACGGCATCGCGGTGCTCAAATCGCTGCGCGAGCGCGGCGCGGATGTCCCGGTCATCGTCCAGACGGCCCAGGGCAGCATCGACGTGGCGATCAGCGCGATGCGTGCGGGCGCCTTCGATTTCCTGGTCAAGCCGGTCGCCCCGGAACGGCTCGCCAAGACCGTGCGCGACGCGGTCAAGGTCGCCCGCACCAATCTGGCGCCAGCCGAAACGGCCGCACGCGGAAGGGCCCGCCTCAAGCCGGTGCCGGTGGAACTGGTCGGCGACGGCCGCGAGATGGAACGGGTCCGCCGGCTGATCAAGAAGGCGTCGTCGAGCGACATTCCCGTTCTGATCGAGGGTGAATCGGGGACCGGCAAGGAACTGGTCGCCCGCGCGATCGCGGCCAAGGGCCCGCGCGCCGGACGGCCTCTGGTGATCGTCAATTGCGGCGCCATCCCCGACAATCTGGTCGAATCCATCCTGTTCGGCCACGAAAAGGGCGCCTTCACCGGCGCCACCGAAAAACACACCGGAAAGTTCGTCGAGGCCGATGGCGGCACGCTGTTCCTCGACGAGATCGGCGAATTGCCGCTGGCCGCACAGGTCAAGCTGCTGCGCGCCATCCAGGACGGCCATGTCGAGCCGGTCGGCGCCCGCGCCGGGCGCACGGTCGATGTGCGGCTGATTTCGGCCACCAACCGCGACCTGATCGCCGCCGTCCGGGAGGGTCGCTTCCGCGAGGATCTCTATTACCGGCTGAACGTGTTTCCGATCCTGACGCCGTCGCTGCGCGCGCGCGCCGACGATCTGCCGGCGCTCGTCGCCCATATTGCCGCCCGCCAGGCGCACCGCGCCGGGCGCGCCCAGGAGCCCGTCATCACCGACGCGGCGATGGACGTTCTGCGCAGCTATGACTGGCCGGGCAATGTGCGCCAGCTGGAGAACGAACTGTTCCGCGCGATCGTCCTCAGCGACAGCGGCATGCTCGATGCCGCCGATTTCGCCCACATCGCGGCCCAGGTCGATCCGGTGCGCCAGGCGGCGGCGCCGCGCCAGACCGCACCGAACAGGCTGCTGGTTCCCGCGCCGAACGATGCGGTGCCCGCCGCGCCGGACACGGGCAACGGCGCTGACCGGCAATGGCAGCCCGATACGGACCCGCATCGGCTGCCGCTCCTCGATGCCGACAATCACGCCCGCGCGCTCAGCGACATCGAGGCCGATGTGATCGCCCATGCGCTCGGCCATTATGACGGCCAGATGAGCGAGATCGCCCGGCGTCTGGGCATCGGCCGGTCGACGCTCTATCGCAAGCTCCGCGAATACGGGATCGGCGAACCGCGCCACTGATCGCGACGCGGCCGGGCCGAACCATGCCTTAACGCATCGGTAACCAAGCCGGCCCGAACCGGGCCGCTATGGCCGTTTTGCCACGCTTCCACCGCATTTGGGTCGGACATAACCGCCCGGGGAAGCCCGCGCCTTCCGTTCCGGCCGGCTCTCCCATCGGTCAGGGCGTTGATTTGCGTCCGGCAAGATGGCAGGAGACGATAAGGAGCGGTTAACCACGTTGCGGGTAGCGTCCAGGGACGCGTCACGGGCGGATGTCCGGGCGCCGGGACAAGACGGATTGGTGCGCTTTGAGCCTCACCGGACGACAATGGCGGGCAAACCGGGCTGACAGGCTGCGCGAGCTTCGATCCGTGGCGCTTGCGCTCATGTTCATTGTCGCCGCCGGCGCCGTGCTCGCGCCGGCCCAGGCCGCCGCCGAAACGCGCACGCTCAAACTCTATTTCACCCACACCGGCGAACGCGCCGAGATCACCTTCAAGCGCAACGGAAGCTATGTGCGCAGCGGGCTCAACAAGCTCAACCGCTTCCTGCGCGACCACCGGCGCAACGAGCCGACCAACATGGATCCCGAACTGTTCGACCTCGTCTGGGAGGTCTATCAGGCGTCGGGCGCGCGCGATTACATCCACGTCGTCTCCGCCTACCGGTCGCCGGCGACCAATTCGATGCTGCGCCGCACGCGCGGCGGCCAGGCCCGCAAGAGCCAGCATACGCTCGGCAAGGCGATGGACTTCTTCATTCCCGGCGTGCCCACCCGCAAGCTGCGCGAACTGGGCTTCAAGCTGCAGGGAGGCGGCGTCGGCTACTACCCGAAATCGGCAACGCCGTTCGTGCATCTGGACACGGGCAGTGTCCGGGCCTGGCCGCGCATGAGCAGATCGGAACTCACGCGCCTGTTCCCCGACGGCAAGACGCTGCACCTGCCGCCCGACGGCCGGCGCCTGCCCGGCTATCAGCAGGCGCTCGCCGCCTACAATGCCCGCGAACGCTCGGGCCAGCCGCCCACCTTCGGCCGCACGCGCCGCAGCGGTGGCGGCGACAGCGAGCGCGGCAGCAGCGGTGGCGGCGGCAACCTGCTGGCCAATCTGTTTGGCCGCGACAATGACGACGGCGCCTCGGCCGGCGCGTCGCAGCCTTCCGCGCCGTCGCGCCGCCAGGCGGCACCGGAGACACCGGGAACCGCGCTGGCCGCGCTTTCCGGACGCGATCTGCCGCGTCCCGCCGCAG
Organism: Oceaniradius stylonematis; assembly: GCF_003149475.2. Taxonomy (GTDB): domain Bacteria; phylum Pseudomonadota; class Alphaproteobacteria; order Rhizobiales; family Rhizobiaceae; genus Roseitalea; species Roseitalea stylonematis. The sequence continues at coordinate 1,088,888 of NZ_QFWV02000004.1, read as the reverse complement.
CTCCGCGCGCCGTGCCGCAGCCCGTTGCACCCGCCGCAGTTGCGCCCGCAACGATCGCAGCCGCACCGCAGGCGCCCGAGACGCCGCCCGCGGCGACCAGCACGGTCGGCCTGCGCCTTCCTGTACCGCGCGCGCTGATCCCCGGTGTCCGGGTCGGCGATCCGCAGCCGGCACAGCCACCTGCCGCAGCGGCATCCGCGCCAGCGCCGGTTGTTGCGCCCGCGGCACCGCCGCCAGCGCCCGCGCCCGCCGAACCCGATGGACCGGCAACCCTTCTTGCCTCGCTGACCCCGCCCGTCCCGCGCGACCGGCCTGCCATCGCCGCCAGACCCGCCGGCGACCAGGCCGTGGCCCTGCTGGCAGCAGCGGAGGCCGGGACCGCACCCGCACCGGTGGCGGGCGAAGCCCCGACATTGCTGGCCGCATTGCCGGCCCCCGCACCGCGCCCGGCAGACGCCTCGCAAGCGGCCGATCCGCTCACCCAACTGGCCGCCTATGCGCCCGTCGAGCCGATGGTCCCGCCGACCGCGCCTGCGCCGGCCGCAGTGTCGGCAAGCGACGACAGCGAAGACACGACCGGACGCGGCGGCCGCATCGCGATCCCCGCGCCGCGCCCCGATCGTGCGGACGAAGATGCCATCCTTGCCGCAGCGCTCGACACGGGCGTTACGACGACGGCCAAATCGGCGCGCCCCTCGGCACGCGATGCCGTATCGGTGCAGCCGCCCACCGTGCCTGTGGTGCCCGCCGACCGGATCGATCCGGCCCGGTTCGGCGACTGGACGGTTTCGGTCGCTTCGGTCACTGCCGAAGGCCGGCCCACCGAGCGTCCGGAATTTCTCAGAAACGCCACGCGGGACGCGCCCGATGCGGTCTACACCGCCGGCTTTTCGAAGGCACCGCCGCCCGATCCGAGCCGGCTGACGGGCAATGCGGTGACGTTCCTCGCCGTGGCGCGCTTCGATGGCGGCCAGAGCGGCGGCGACGGTCGGCCCCTGCAACTGCAGATCCCGGCCACCAACTGACGCATTTGCGCGGCTATTCGTCCGGCGTGTTCAGCATGCCGAGAGCGGCCATGTAGGTGTCCAGAACCGCTTCCTGCTCGAGCCGCTCGTTCTGGTCCTGCTTGCGGATGGCGACGATCTTGCGCAGAGCCTTGGTGTCGAAGCCGTTCGCCTTGGCTTCCGCATAGACGTCCTTGATGTCGTCGGCGATCGTCTTCTTCTCCTCCTCGAGCCGTTCGATGCGCTCGACGAAGGCGCGCAAATGATCGCGCGCGACACCATGGACGTCCGACATGCCTCAGCACTCCATCACAGACAAAAGCCCCGTCCGATTGCCGCATCCCGCAGGAAGCGTCAACCGGACAGGGCCTTGTTCACAACATGCTGGCGCGCGGCGTCCGCGCGGCGGTCAGGCTCTGGGCTGGATCAGCTTGTCGAGCTTGTTGGCCAGCCACCATGCGGCGGGAATGCCGAGCACGGCTCCGGCAATGGCGGCAATCGAAATGTAGGAGGCTTCGAACATGTCAACGGTCAACAAGGCGACGATGAAGCTGCCGGCGAGCACCGGCGCGATGAGCAGATAGGCTGCGAACCTGAGCGAGAACATGACACCTCTCCTGTGGCGCGATCGGTCGGCGGCAATGTCGTGTGCCGCCGGAGCCGCTTCATTGATCTAAAGCAACGGCTCTTTCGATTTCAGCCAAAGGACTTGGGGTCAGGACCCTGGCGCCAGCCAATCAGCGCGGCAGCACGCTCGATCCCATCAGCGCCTCGTCGACGGCGCGGGCCGCCTGCCGGCCCTCGCGGATCGCCCAGACGACAAGCGACTGGCCCCGCCGCGCGTCGCCCGCGACATAAAGATCGTCGACGCTCGTGCGGTAGTCGCGATCGTTGGCATGCACCGAGCGGCCGCCACGGCGGTCGGTGTCCATCGCCAGCGCATCGCCCAGTTCGGCGACCACACCGGTATGCTCCAACGGACCGGCAAAGCCGATGGCGATGAAGGCGAGATCGGCGCGGATGAAGAATTCCGTGCCGGCGACCGGCTGGCGCTTTTCGTCCACCTCGCAGCATTTGACGTGGGTCAGCCTGCCGTCCTCGCCGACGAATTCGAGCGTTGCGATCTGGAACTCGCGCTCGGCGCCTTCGGCCTGCGACGAGGAGGTGCGCATCTTGGTCGCCCAGAACGGCCAGACGGTCAGCTTGTCTTCCTTCTCCGGCGGCTCGGGCCGGATATCGAGCTGGGTGACCTTGACCGCGCCCTGGCGGAAGGCGGTGCCGATACAGTCAGACGCCGTGTCGCCGCCGCCGACGACGACGACATGCTTGCCGCCGGCCACAACCGGTTCCGACGGCCAGGCAACCGAATCGATGCTCTGCTCCTTGCCGACCCGCTTGTTCTGCTGGACCAGATAGTTCATCGCCGGATGCACGCCCTCAAGGTCGTCGCCGGGAATGCCCGCATCGCGCGGCCGTTCCGAACCGCCGCAATAGATCACCGCATCGAACTGGGCCTTGAGATCGGCGACGGTCTTGTCGACTCCGACATTGACGCCCGTATGGAACGTCACGCCTTCGCCTTCCATCTGTTCGACGCGCCGGTCGATGAAGTGCTTTTCCATCTTGAAGTCGGGAATGCCGTAGCGCATCAGCCCGCCGATCTTCGCCTCGCGCTCGAAGACATGGACATCGTGTCCGGCCCGGCCAAGCTGCTGGGCGGCGGCCATTCCGGCAGGCCCCGATCCGATCACCGCGACGCGCTTGCCGGTCTTCTCGGACGGGGGATAGGGCCGCACATAGCCCATCTCGTAGGCCTTGTCGGCGAGCGCCTGCTCGATCGTCTTGATCGCCACGGGCACGTCCTCGAGGTTCAGCGTGCAGGCTTCCTCGCACGGCGCCGGACAGATGCGCCCGGTGAATTCGGGGAAGTTGTTGGTCGAGTGCAGGTTGCGGATCGCCTCTTCCCAATTGTTGTTATAGACCAGATCGTTCCAGTCCGGGATCTGGTTGTGGATCGGGCAGCCCTGCGGCCCGTGGCAATAGGGAATGCCGCAATCCATGCAGCGCGCGGCCTGCTTGACGACCTCGGCATCCTCCAGCGGGATCGTGAATTCCTTGAAATGGCGAATCCGGTCCGAGGCAGGCTCATATTTGGCCACCTGCCGGTCGATCTCCAGAAAACCCGTTACCTTGCCCATTGTCGTTCCAGTCGTTTGCGCTCGTCAGTCGAGCCAGTTTTCAAGTTTCAGATCCGGCACATGCGCGAATGCGCGATCGCCGGAGACAAGCACCGCGTCGAGCGACACGGCGTGCGCCGCAATGAAGTAGTCATTGGGCGTCACGCTGCGTCCCGCACGCTCCATGCTTGCCCGAAGCTTCGCATAGCAGCTGTCGGCAGGCGGCTGAAATGCGGCGATATACAAACGCGCCATGATCCGGTTGACCTTGCCTCGAAGCTCGTCATTGCCATTCTTGTCGACGCCGAAATAGACCTCGCTCGACACAATCGAGCTCGTGAAAACGCGATCCTCGCCGACGTCTGCGATTTTTTGGGCGACGGCACCTTGCGGGTTCCGAACAAGCGCGGAGATCACGTTGGTATCGAGTAGATATGCCAAAACCGGTGCCTAAAAACGCTCTAGAGCTCGACGTCATCGAGCGGCGGCATATCGTCGATGCCTGCAAGAAAGTCGTCCCCGTGCCAAGGCTCGGCGGTACGCAGATAATCCAACAGACCTGCGGTTTGCGCTTGCCGAAGCAAGAGTGATCCGTCCGGCTGACGCGTCAAGATGAGCTCATCGCCCGCAAACTCAAACTCCTTCGGGATCCGAACAGCCTGGCTCCGGCCGTTGCGGAACAGCCTTGCCAAGCGTTCATCAGCGCTTTTGACATGTTCGTTCATCGCCCGCACCTCATTCTGGCATATATCATAGCATATGTCAGAACGACCATCCAACAGCATCACCCCAGAACCACAGCCGTGCCAGACACCGACACCATCAGCATGGTGCCCGAGCCGGCGGTGATGTTCTCATAGTCGATATCGACGCCGATCACGGCGTTCGCGCCCAGCCGCTCGGCCTCCTGGGTCAGTTCGCCGAACGCGATCTCGCGCGCCTCGCGCAGCGATTTCTCGTAGGCGCCCGACCGGCCGCCGACAATGTCGCGAATGCCGGCGAGAAAATCGCGGAACACATTGGCGCCCAAAATGGCTTCGCCCGTGACGACACCCTTGTAGGCGGCCACCTGCCGGCCCTCGATCGTGTTGGTCGTGCTGATGATCATCGTCTCACTCCGCCGCAACGTTCATGCGCATGCGTTCCATCTCTTCGAGCGCGCGGCGGTATTCGACCGGCATCACCTTGCGGAACTTCGGCCGGAAGGCCTCCCAGTTGTCGATGATCTCCGCCGCCCGCGTCGATCCGGTGTGGCGCTTGTGGTTGCTGATCAGCTGGAACAGGCGCTCCTCGTCGTGCCGGGTCATGTCGCCCGTCACATCGACGCGGCCCTTGTGGGCCAGATCGCCGCCATGATGGTGCAGCTTTTCGAGGATGTCGTCCTCCTCCGGCACCGGCTCCAGCTCGACCATCGCCATGTTGCAGCGCGTCTCGAACGTGCCGTCCTCGTCGAGCACATAGGCGACCCCGCCGCTCATGCCGGCCGCGAAATTGCGGCCCGTCTGGCCGATGACGACGACGACGCCGCCGGTCATGTATTCGCAGCCATGGTCGCCGACGCCCTCGACCACCGCGACCGCGCCCGAATTGCGCACCGCGAAGCGCTCCCCGGCAACGCCGCGGAAATAGGCTTCGCCCTGGATCGCGCCATAGAGAACCGTGTTGCCGACGATGATCGAGTCTTCCGGCGTGATGCGCGTGTTGTCGGGCGGACGCACAACGATGCGGCCGCCGCAAAGGCCCTTGCCGACATAGTCGTTGCCGTCGCCGATCAGGTCGAAGCTGATGCCGGCCGCCAGGAACGCGCCGAAGGACTGGCCGGCCGTGCCGGTGAAGGTCACAGCGATCGTGTCCTCGCGCAGCCCCTTGTGGCCGAAGCGCTTGGCGACCTCGCCCGACAGCATCGCGCCGGTCGACCGGTCGGTGTTGCGAATCTGCTCGGCAATTTGGACCGGCTGACGGCTCTGCAGCGCCATTTCCGCGTCTTCGATAAGCTTGCGGTCCAGAATGTCCTGGATCGGATGGTTCTGCCGCTGCGTCCAATGGATGGCTTCTTTCGGCGCCTCGGGCTTGTGGAAGATGCCGGAGAAATCGAGCCCGTGCGCCTTCCAGTGATCGACCAATGGCTTCTGTTCGAGCCGGTCTGTCTGGCCGATCAGTTCGTTCAGCGTGCGCACGCCCATCGCCGCCATCAGTTCGCGCACTTCCTCGGCGACGTAGAAGAAATAGTTGATCACATGCTCGGGCGTGCCCTTGAAGCGCTTGCGCAGAACCGGGTCCTGCGTCGCAACGCCCACCGGGCAGGTGTTGAGGTGGCACTTGCGCATCATGATGCAGCCCGCCGCGATCAGGGGCGCGGTCGAAAAGCCGAACTCGTCGGCGCCAAGAAGCGCGCCGATGACGACGTCACGGCCGGTCTTCAACCCGCCATCGACCTGCAGGGCGATGCGCGAGCGCAGCCCGTTCAGCACCAGCGTCTGGTGCGTTTCGGCAAGGCCCATCTCCCACGGCGATCCCGCATGCTTGAGCGAGGTCAGCGGCGACGCGCCGGTGCCGCCATCATAGCCGGAGATGGTGATGTGGTCGGCGCGCGCCTTGGCGACGCCCGCAGCGACCGTGCCGACGCCCACTTCCGAGACCAGCTTGACGGAGATGTCCGCCCGCTCGTTGACGTTCTTCAGATCGTAGATGAGCTGCGCCAGATCCTCGATCGAATAGATGTCATGGTGCGGCGGCGGCGAGATCAGGCCGACCCCGGGCGTCGAATGCCGCGTCTTGGCGATCGTCGCGTCTACCTTGTGGCCGGGCAACTGGCCGCCCTCGCCGGGCTTGGCGCCCTGGGCGACCTTGATCTGGATCATGTCGGAATTGACCAGATATTCCGTCGTCACGCCGAACCGGCCCGAAGCGACCTGCTTGATCGCCGAGCGCTCGGGGTTCCTGGTGCCGTCGGGCAGCGGCAGGAACCGGTCCGGCTCTTCGCCGCCCTCGCCCGTGTTCGACTTTCCGCCGATCGCGTTCATCGCCCTGGCGAGCGTGGTGTGCGCTTCCCGGCTGATCGAACCGAAGCTCATCGCGCCCGTCGAAAAGCGCTTGACGATCTCGCTGGCCGGCTCGACCTCGTCCAGCGGCACCGCGTCGATCCCCAGATCGTCGGCCGTGCGGATTTTGAACAGGCCGCGAATGGTCTTGGCCCGCGCGCTCTCATCGTTCACCGAGGCGGCGAATTCGCGGTATTCCTCGCGCGAATCCTTGCGCACGGCGTGCTGCAGCGATGCAACCGCGTCCGGCGTCCAGACATGCTCCTCGCCGCGGACGCGGTACATGTATTCGCCGCCCACATCGAGCGCGGTGCGCAGCACCGGGTCGTCGGAAAAGGCGCGCGCATGGCGCTTGACCGTCTCGGCGGCGATCTCGCCAAGGCCGACGCCCTCGATCGTCGTTGCCGTGCCGAAGAAGTATTCGTTCACGAACGCCGTCGACAGGCCGACCGCGTCGAAGATCTGCGCGCCGCAATAGGACTGATAGGTCGAGATGCCCATCTTGGACATGACCTTCAAGATTCCCTTGCCGATCGACTTGATGTAGCGCCCGACCACCTCATACTGGTCGACCTCGGGCGGAAACTCGCCGCGAGCATGCATCTCGGCCAGCGTGTCGAAGGCCAGATAGGGGTTGATCGCCTCGGCGCCATAGCCGGCCAGGCAGCAGAAATGGTGCACCTCGCGCGGCTCGCCCGATTCGACGACGAGGCCCACCGATGTCCGCAGGCCCTTGCGGATCAGCGAATGATGCACGGCCGCCGTTGCCAGGAGCGCCGGAATCGCGATCCGGTCCGGCCCGACCCGGCGGTCCGACAGGATGATGATGTTGTAGCCCATATGGACGACTTTTTCGGCGCGCTCGCACAGCCGTTCGAGCGCCGCCTTCATGCCTGCCGCGCCCTGTTCGACCGGATAGGTCGTATCCAGCGTCTTGGTGTCGAACAAATCCTCGGAATGGCCGATCGAGCGCACCTTTTCGAGATCGACATTGGTCAGGATCGGCTGGCGCACCTCAAGCCGCTTGCGCGCCGCATTGCCTTCCAGATCGAAGATGTTCGGGCGCGGACCGATGAACGAGACCAGGCTCATCACCAGTTCCTCGCGGATCGGGTCGATCGGCGGGTTGGTGACCTGGGCGAAGTTCTGCTTGAAATAGGTGTAGAGCAGCTTCGACTTGTCGCTCATCGCCGAGATCGGCGTGTCGGTGCCCATCGAACCGATCGCTTCCTGGCCGGTGGTTGCCATCGGCGCCATCAGGATCTTGGTGTCTTCCTGGGTGTAGCCGAACGCCTGCTGCTTATCGAGCAGCGTGACATCGTCGCGCATCGGCCGCACCGGCACCGGATCGAGGTCTTCGAGGATGATCTGCGTGCTTTCCACCCAGCCGCGATAGGGGTGCATGGACGCCATCTCGTGCTTGATCTCCTCATCGGAGACGATCCGGCCCTTGTCCATGTCGATCAGCAGCATCTTGCCCGGCTGCAGCCGCCATTTGGTGACGACGTTTTCTTCCGGGACGGTGATGACGCCCGCTTCCGACGCCATGATCACCCGGTCGTCGTCGGTGACGATGTAGCGCGCGGGACGCAGCCCGTTGCGGTCGAGCGTCGCGCCGATCTGCCGTCCGTCGGTGAAGGCGACCGCCGCCGGCCCGTCCCAGGGCTCCATCAGGCAGGCATGATATTCGTAGAACGCCTTGCGCTCGTCGCTCATCAGCGTGTTGCCGGCCCAGGCTTCCGGGATCAGCATCATCACCGCATGGGCCATCGAATATCCGCCCTGCACCAGGAATTCGAGCGCGTTGTCGAAGCACGCCGTGTCGGACTGGCCCTCATAGGAGATCGGCCAGATCTTTTCGATCTCATCGCCGAACAGCGGCGAGGCGACCGACGCCTGGCGCGCGGCCATCCAGTTGACGTTGCCGCGCAGCGTGTTGATCTCGCCATTGTGCGCGACCATCCGGTAGGGGTGCGACAGCTTCCAGGACGGGAAGGTGTTGGTGGAAAAGCGCTGATGGACGAGCGCCACCGCGCTCTCGAAGCGAGGATCGCGCAGATCGTCGTAATAGGCGCCGAGCTGATAGGCCAGGAACATGCCCTTGTAGACGATCGTCCGCGACGACAGCGACACGATGTAGAACCCGTTGTCGCGGCCGTCGGTCTCGCCATAGACGCGGTTCGACATCACCTTGCGCAGGATGAAAAGCCGCCGCTCGAACGTGTCCTCGTCAAGGCCTTCGGGCCGGGCGAAAAAGACCTGCACATGGACCGGTTCGCTGGCGGCGATGTCGGGGTCTTTCGACAGCGATGCATTGTCGACCGGAACGTCGCGCAGCGCGATGACCTCGACGCCTTCGGCGGCGGCAGCCTCGCGGATGATGTTCACACAATGGGCGCGCAGCGCATCGTCCTGCGGCATGAACACATGCGCCACCGCGTAATCGCCCGTCTTCGGCAGGTCGGTGCCCTGTTCGGCCAGAACGGCGCGGAAGAATGCGTCGGGGATCTGCACCAGCATGCCGGCGCCGTCGCCCATCAGCGGATCGGCGCCGACGGCGCCCCGGTGGGTGAGGTTTTCCAGCATCGCCAGACCGTCGGCGACGATGGCATGCGACTTTTCGCCCTTCATGTGGGCGACGAAGCCGACGCCGCACGCATCATGCTCGTTGCGCGGATCGTAAAGGCCCTGCGCGGCGGGCAGGCCCGAACGGGGTTTTGGCGTCTTGGTGTCGGTGTTCGCTGTCCGGCGGGCATCGATCTTGCGAGCCGGCACCGACCGGTCGAAATCGCGCGATGGCGTCATCTTCGTCATCTTCATCCCTCCGGTTCGCGTCTGCGATGGTCCGCATTACGCGCATCAATCTGCGGCAGATGTTGTCCGGTTCGGTCCGCCGAGAGCGGCGTCGGGCGTTTCCGTCACCGGATCAGGCCGGTAGCGCGATCAGCTCCATCGCCATTTCGGACAGGGCCCGGCATTCGTCCGGGCACGTTTTCGGCCCGCGACCGGCGGCTTGCCGGGATGCAGGCCATAATAGGACAGCATTGCTGCCCTAATTTATGGCAGATTTCGCCACATTTCACAAGGTCGCGCGGCAACAATTGCAGCCAGAGCGGTTCTGCGCGATGAAACGCCACACGCAACCCGCCTCAGGACCCGCCGCCACCATGCACTTTGCCTCCGACAACTGGGCCGGCGCCCATCCCGCCATCGCCGACAATCTGGCCCGCCGCAATGGCGGTTTCGTCAAGGCCAATGGCGGCAGCGATTTCGATCTCCAGGTGGAACAGACATTCCGCGACATTTTCGAGACCGATGTCGCGGTCCATTATGTCGGCACCGGCACGGCGGCCAATGCGCTGGGCCTCTCCGCCGTCGCACGGCCCGGCGGCGTCGTCCTGTGCCATTCGGAGGCGCACATCCGCGTCGACGAATGCGGCGCGCCGGAGTTCTTCGCCGCCGGCACCCGTCTTGAGAGCGTTGACGGTGAACTGGGGCGCTTCGACGCCGCCTCGCTGGAAACGGCAATCGGCCTGATCGAGGATGGCGGGCTCAATGCCGGGCAGGTGCAGGCGGTATCCGTCAGCCAGCTGACCGAGGCCGGCACCGCCTACGATCTCGATACGATCGGCGCCATCGCCGATGTCGCCCACGGCCACGGCGTGCCGCTGCACATGGACGGCGCGCGCTTTGCCAATGCGGTCGTCGCGCTCGGCTGCACGCCGGCCGAGATGAGTTGGAAACGCGGCGTGGACATCGTCTCCTTCGGCGGCACCAAGAATGGCTGCTGGTGCGCCGAGGCGGTGCTGGTCTTCAATCCCGACCATGGCCGCCAGATGGACTATCTGCGCAAACGCGCCGGCCATATTGCCTCCAAGGCGCGCTTCGTGTCGGCGCAGTTCGAGGCCTATTTCGCCGACGGTCTGTGGCTGGAGATGGCCGCCCACGCCAACCGGATGGGCGCGCGGGTCGCCGGCATCATCGCCGCGCGCAACCGGTTCCGGCTCGCCTGGCAGCCGCAGGGCAACGAAGTGTTCGCGGTCGGCCCCAAAGAGGCCGTCGATGCGCTGGCGGAAAAAGGCGCGCAATTCAGCCACTGGCAACCGCCGCGCGCAGAGCGCCATCTGGTCGGCGAAGACGAGGCGATGATCCGCCTTGTCGCGTCGTTTGCCACCACCGACGCGGACGTGGCCGCGCTGGACGTCGCGCTTGCCGGTTAGGGCCACCGCGCTCACGGTCGCCTCACAGCGAAGTGAGCCTGGATAACGGCCCGTTGATTTCCCATTGATCGGCGCTTCTGTGAGCGTCGGGCCGTCCGGCGCTGTGCCGGTCATCTGGTTCCTCAAGGGAGATATCCATGTCCAAAGCAACAAAGACCGTTCTTTCGGGCGCCGTTCTGGCCGGTGCCGTCGCCGCCGCCGTTGCCGGCGTCAACCTGGCCGGCGTTTCCGACGCCCATGCCGCCAACGAGAAGTGCTACGGCGTTTCGCTGGCCGGCGAGAACGACTGCGCCGCCGGCCCCGGCACCACCTGCCAGGGCACCTCCACCGTCGACTATCAGGGCAATGCCTGGACCTATGTCCCCGAGGGCACCTGCGCCTCGATGGAACTGCCGGGCGACCGCATGGGCTCGCTGGAAGCGCTCGACCGCGACCTGCCGGCATAAGCCGAACGCAACCGATCTGCCGCGAACCGGAAAGCGCCGTCATGACGAACGCCAGACCCCTCGCGCCTCAGGGCGCCGCCTCGAAGACGCACCGCCATGCGCCTTCGGACCGGTTCGCGGCAGACTCACCCGCCGCCATTAAAGGCGCTGTTCCGGCCTCGGCCGGCGTCGGCTTCAAGCCCGGCCATCTTATCGCGATCCTCGACGATCCCGGCTCGGTCGGCTTTCTGGAAGTCCATGCGGAAAACTACATGGGCGATGGCGGCCCGCCGCACCGGACCCTCGAGCGCGTCCGCCGCGACTTCCCCCTGTCGCTGCACGGCGTGTGCATGTCGATCGGCGGCCCCAGGCCGCTCGACGAAGACCATCTCGCCCGCTTTGCGGCGCTGTGCGACCGCTACGAGCCCGGCCTGATCTCCGAACATCTGGCCTGGTCGACGCACGAGGACATGTTCCTCAACGATCTTCTGCCGCTGCCCTACACCGCCGCAACGCTCGACCATGTGTGCGACCATGTCGACCGCATGCAGGAGGTCACCGGCCGGCGCATGCTGCTGGAAAACCCGGCGACCTACGTGCTGTTCGACAATTCGACGATGAGCGAGACCGATTTCCTTGCCGCCATTGTCGCGCGCACCGGATGCGGCCTTCTGCTCGACGTCAACAACGTTTTCGTCTCGGCCACCAATCACGGCTATTCGGCGCGCGACTATCTGGCCGCCTTCCCGCTGACCCATGTCGGCGAAATCCATCTCGCCGGCCACACCGAGCAGGAGGACGATGAAGGCGCGCTGCTTCTGATCGACAGCCACGACCGCCCCGTCGCCGATCCGGTCTGGACGCTCTATGAAGAGGTGATCGCCGGGACCGGGCCGATCCCGACGCTGGTCGAATGGGACAGCGATCTGCCCGAATGGCCGGTGCTGCGCGCCGAGGCCGAAAGCGCCAACGCCATCCTGCGCCGCCATGCCCGGTCGGCACCGAAGGTGCGTCATGCCGCCCCTGCCTGAACCCGCCATCGACACCGCGGCCTTTTCGGCCGGCCTGCTCGACCCCGAGCGCGCGGCGCCGCCCCATGTTGCGGGCCCGCACGGCAAGAGCGCGGTCAAGCGCTACAATGTCTACCGCAACAATGTCACCGTCAGCCTGATCGACGCGCTCGCCGACATCTTTCCCGCCGTTCTCAAGCTGACCGGGGAAAACTTCTTCCGCGCCATGGCCCGCGAGCATGTCCGCGCCAGCCCGCCCACATCGCCGCTCCTGTTCCGGTACGGCGAGGATTTTCCAGGTTTCATCGCCGCCTTCGATCCCGCGCGGCCGCTGCCCTATCTGGCTGACGTCGCCCGCGCCGAACGCGCCTGGCTGACCGCCTATCACGCCGCCGATGCCGATCCGCTCGAACCGGCAAGGCTCGCCGCGATCCCGCCGGAAAGGATCGCCGACGCGCGCTTTGCCGCCCATCCGGCGTTCGCCGTCATCGCCTCGCCTTTCCCCGTGTTCCGAATCGTTTCGATGAACCGCGACCTTATGGATCTTGCGCCCGTCGACATGTCCGAAGCCGAGGCGATCCTCGTCACCCGGCCCGCCGACAAGGTGACCGTGACGCATCTGACGCCGGCCGCGGCGCGGTTCGCGGACGCGCTCGCCGGCGGATCGACGCTAGGCGAGGCCGCCGGCCTTGCGCTTGAAACCGACCCGGCTTTCGACCTGAACGGCGCCCTGACGGCGCTCTTGTCGGCCGGCGCGTTCGCCGCCGTCGCGGCACCGGACAATGGAGGGGATGATGACCGATTTTGCCAATGAGGACGCCCGCGCGCCCACGCCTTCAACCGGAGGCGGCGTGATCGGCCTGATCGTGCGGCTGCATCATGGCGTCTTTTCCGCCGTCGAACGCGCCACGGCGGGCTGGTTCACCGGCTTTGCCGCGCGCTTCGCCTTCGCCAGCGTGCTGCTGCTCTACTACCTCAATTCGGGCTGGCAGAAGCTCGGCGACGGCATCTTCGGTTTTCTCAGCCCGTCGCTCGGCGCCTACGCATCGATCCTGCCGCCGATCATGGACCAGTATGGCGGCGATATCTCCGCCATCCCCTTCTTTCCATGGCATCTGATCGTGCTCTTGGGCACGTGGACCGAGATACTCTTGCCGATCATGATCGTCATCGGCCTGTTCAGCCGCATCGCCGCGCTCGGCATGATCTTTTTCGTGATCGTCCAGAGCTATGTGGACATCGCCTTCCACGGCCTTGAGGGCCGGTTCGTCGGGTCCATGTTCGACAGGCTGCCGGACGCGATCGTCTTCGACCAGCGCCTGATGTGGGTGTTCATCCTGGCTCTGATCGTCGTCAGGGGACCGGGCAAATTGTCGCTCGACCATTTGTTGGCCAAGCGTTTCCGCTGATTTCAGACATGAAAAAACCGCCGGCGAGGGAGGCCGCCGGCGGTCTGGCGAACCGTGCGCGCGGGGTGCGAGGCCCGCGCGTAAGGTCCGATGCGGACTGATTGAAAGGCCTTAGTTGTGGGCCTTGGCCTCGATCTGCCGGGCCGAACCGTTGCCCTTGGCGATCTCGATCTTGCGCGGCTTCATGGAATCGGGGATTTCGCGCTCCAGATCGATGTGCAGAAGGCCGTTTTCCAGTTCGGCGCCCTTCACTTCCACATAGTCGGCAAGCTGGAAGCGGCGCTCGAAGGCGCGCGAGGCAATGCCGCGATGCAGCACTTCACGGCTGTCGTCCTGCGTGTCCTCGGCCTTGGCGCCGGCCACTTTCAGGACATTGGCCTTGGCTTCGATCGTCAGATCGTCTTCGGCAAAGCCGGCCACCGCCATGGTGATGCGGTAGGCGTTCTCGCCGGTCCGCTCAATATTGTAGGGGGGATAGGTCTGGCCGTTTTCGGGCTGACCGAGCGAATCGAGCATCGTGAACAGCCGGTCGAAACCGACGGTGGAGCGGTAAAGGGGGGAAAAGTCGACGTGTCGCATGGGTTCTGTCCTCCAGTGAGCAACATTGAACGATATGCGGCCGCAAACACCCGGATCGGCGTGTCTGGCTGATGGCCGGCAGGCCCTTCTGGCGCCTGCTCCCCGAATATGGTGAGCGGGAATTTCCGCTTCAAGGGCTGTGCCCAGTGGCGCCGCCCGCCGCACCTCTTCCCAAGGTTAACCGGACATGAACGGCAGATGAACGGGCGCTTCCGCGTGCGTTCAGCCGTGCCGATGCATGGTGGGCGCAAGTTGTACCGGGAGACACAACGAAGAAAAGCACAACAGTGCCCATCATGGTCCAAACCAGAAAGGAGACCGGCATCATGAAAGCCCCCCTTCTTGCCGCCGGCATCATCGCCGCCACCGCGCTTGGCGCCACCGCACCCGCAGAGGCGCGGCCGATCCACGCGCCGCCGGCCGCGTCCGCGCAGATCGACATCCAGACGGTCGGCCACCGCCGGCACTATGGCGAGCGCCATGCCATGCCGCGCCGCGCGGTCGTCCGCAGCCTTTACCGGCGCGGCTATCGCGACGTGCACCGGGTCCACTTCCGCAACGGCTATTGGCGCGCCCGTGCGCTCGGCCGCCGCGGCGTGGTCGCCCTGAAGATCGACCCGCGCAACGGCCACATCGTTCGCCGCCGGCTGCTTCAGCCCGTCTATCACGCGCCTCGCCATCGCCAGCCCTTTCAGCATCAGCAACGCGGCGGCGTGACTTTTTCCTTCGGCTTCAACTGATCCCGAAGACACCGATCGGCCGGGCTGCAACGTCCCTTCCTGCCCGGTTCGACACCGGAGGCGCCAGCCCGGCGCCTCCGGATTTTCTTTGACCTTGTCCGGACCGGACCATATCAGGGGCGCATCGCCAATCTGCAGCCAAACCCGCGGTCGGATGTGAACGTACTGGTCCCCTTCGATGGCAATCCCTGCCCCGAACCCTACCGGCAGGGTTTTACGCGCACCGATGACGGCTTCGACCTGCGCTTTGCCGTCTTTCGCACGGACATCGCGCCATGCAAGGGCACGATCGTGCTGCTGCACGGGCGCAATGAATGCATCGAGAAATATGCCGAGACGATCGCCGGCCTTGTCGGCCGGGGCTTCGACGTGGGCACCTTCGACTGGCGCGGCCAAGGCCGTTCGACGCGCTTCTTCCGCGATGCCAGGCGAGGCTATGTCGACGATTTCTCGCAATACGCGACCGATCTCGACCAGGTGTTCTCGACCGCGATCCTGCCCGAGACGCGCCCGCCCTTCTTCACGCTCGCCCATTCGATGGGCGCGCTGATCGCGCTGCTGACGGCGCCGATGATGGCCAACCGCATCGAGCGCATGGTCATGTCCGCACCCTTTCTGGGCCTGTCCGAGGAAGGCCCGCCGCCCGGCTTTCTGTCGGCCGCGGCCGGTGCGATGTGCTATTGCGGCCTCGGCCGCACCTATATCGGCGCCGGCCCGCGCGGCATCACGGCGCTGCGGCTGGAGACCAACAAGCTGACCAGCGACGCGGCGCGCTTTGCGCGCAACAAGGCCATTCTCGACCCCGACAGGGGGCTGGGTCTCGGCGCGATCACCGCCGGGTGGCTGCGCGCGGCGGCAAGGGCGATTGCCGCCGTACACGACCCGGCCCACATGGCGTCCATCCGCATACCGGTGCTGCTGGTGGCCGCCGGCGCCGAACGCGTCGTTTCGTCGACCGCCGCCGAAGCCTATGCGCGCCGCATCCGCGCCGGATCGCTGATCACCATCGCCGGCGCCCGCCACGAACTCATGCAGGAGGCGGACCGCTACCGCGACCAGTTCTTCGCCGCCTTCGACGCGTTCGTCCCCGGCGGCGGCGCCTGATCGTCAGGCGTCGAGCAGCTCCAGCGCGGCTTCATGCAGTTCGGCCGAGCCGGCGGCGATCACGTCGCCCCCCTGTTCGGCGCGGCCGCCGTCCCAGCGCGTGACGACGCCGCCGGCCTGCTCGATCAGCGGGATCAGCGCGCAGATGTCGTAGGGCGCAAGGCCGGGTTCGATGGCGATGTCCGCATGGCCCGCGGCCACCATGGCAAAGCCGTAGCAGTCGCAGCCATAGCGCGGCAGGCGGACTGCCGCTTCGAGACGGTCATAGGCCTCGCGCCCGGCGCCCTCATAGAGGGCCGGCGTGGTGGTGAAGAGCGTCGCATCGCCAGGCGATTTTCCTTTGCGCGTCTCCAGCGCCTGCGGATCGGCGCCGCCGCGCAGCAGAAAGGTCCCGCTTCCGTCGGCAACGAACAATTCATCCGTGAAGGGCTGATGCATGAAGCCGCTCCGCGCAACGCCATCGACCGTCAGTCCGACAAGCGTGCCCCAGACCGGCAGGCCGGAAATGTAGGCCCGCGTGCCATCGATCGGGTCGATCACCCAGACATGGCTTCGGTCCTCGCCCTCGCTGCCATATTCCTCGCCGATGATGCCGTGATCGGGATGATGTGCGCCGATCAGCGCCCGGATCGCCGCTTCCGCGGCCCGGTCCGCCTCGGTCACCGGGTCGAACCCCTCGCCCAGCTTGTTGGCGACCGCGCCGGCCATGCGAAAACGCGGCAGGGTCTCGGCCGCCGCCGCCCGCGCAAGTTGTTCGAGAAATGCCCGGTCGGGCAGCGTCATTGTCATGTGGATCACCTGCTATTTCGCAATTGCGAAAGATTTGCGCCCGCAACTCTTGACTTTTGTGCGTTGCAGCATACCTTGATCATCGACAGGCTTGCCTGTCACGCCCTCCTGGGCGTTTCCTCCCTAGACTTTGACCGCATTCGTTCGAGTGCGGTCTTTTTTTGCGCGAAACCTGTCGGGAAACGCCTATTCGGCGGCGATGGAATAGTCCGCAAAGGCGCTCTGGGGCAAGTCGACCAGCGTTGCCATGAACTGGAAAAGGTCCTCGCGCAGCGCGTCGAAGCCCGGCTTGCGCTGCAAGGTCTGCTCGTCGACATAAAGACCGCGATTGATCTCGATCTGCACCGCATGCAGCCCCTTGGCCGGCCGTCCGTAATGCTCGGTGATGAATCCGCCCGCATAGGGCTTGTTGGCGGCGACCATATAGCCCATCGCCCGCAAAATGTTGATGGCCGCCTCGGTGATCCCGGCGCTGGCGCTGGTGCCGAACCGGTCGCCGACGACGAAGTCCGGCCGCACGCCCTCCGCGCCGATGCGGATCGAGGCAGGCATGGAATGGCAGTCGACCAGAACGGCTTGCCCGAACTGCCGGTGCGTCTGCGCCAGAAGGCCGCGCAGCGTGGAATGATAGGGCTTGTAGATGCCCTCGATGCGCTGGCGCGCCTCCTCAAAGCCGATCCGCCGGGCATAGATGTGCTGGCCTTCCGAGACGACGCGCGGCACCGTACCGAGGCCGCCGGCGACACGGATCGACTGGCGGTTGGTGAAGGAGGGCAGCCGGTCCGAGAACATGCGCGGATCGAGCTCATAGGGTTCGCGGTTGACGTCCAGATAGGCGCGCGGGAAATGTGCCAGCAGCATCGGCGCGCCAAGCTCGGTGGCCCCGTGGAACAGCTCGTCTACGAAGAAATCCTCCGACCGTCTGACGGCCAGCGCATCGAGCCGCGTCATGTCCAGAAAGCGGCGCGGATAATGGCGCCCGCTGTGCGGAGAGTTGAACACGAACGGCGTGGTCTGGCGCTTGGGAACCCGCACCTCGAAGGCGGGATGATGGCAGAAGTCCGGCGCGATCAGCATCGTCGGAGGCGCCTCCCCTGCGGCGCGGTTTCGGTGGCGACCAGTGTTGACAGGGGCGGCACCCATTGTCCAGAGCGTGGCGCCGAACAAGCCGCGCCCGATTGACCCGCCGGCGCATATACCGCATTTTTACCATGATCTGTAATGTCTGTGCGACAGCCGCGCGCGCGGCGCCCCGCATCGAGTGAGAGAAGCACATCACATGCAACGGATATTGCTGGCAGAAGACGATAACGACATGCGCCGCTTTCTGGTCAAGGCGCTGGAAAAGGCGGGCTACGAGGTCACCGATTTCGACAATGGCGCGAGCGCCTATGAGCGGCTGCGCGAGGAGCCCTTCACCCTGCTTCTGACCGACATCGTGATGCCGGAGATGGACGGCATCGAACTGGCGCGCCGCGCCACCGAGCTCGATCCGGACCTCAAGGTAATGTTCATCACCGGCTTTGCCGCCGTCGCCCTGAACCCCGACAGCCAGGCGCCCAAGGATGCCAAGGTCCTGTCCAAACCCTTCCATCTGCGCGATCTGGTCAACGAGGTCGAAAAGCTGATCCAGGCCGCCTGAACGCGCCCTTGCCGCTTGCCCACAATGCGAAACGACCCCACTTGACCGTCAAGGCGGTTCATGGTGTATGCCGCCCCACACGGATGGGCGATTAGCTCAGCGGGAGAGCACTTCGTTGACATCGAAGGGGTCACTGGTTCAATCCCAGTATCGCCCACCATCTGTTTCCCTCGGCAAGGAACGTGAGCGGCGCCGGCGGAACGCCCGGGGGGACGCCGATGAACCGCATTCACCGCTTCGCGTGCGCCGCATCTTCCCTTGTGGCGCTTTTGGCCCTGTCAGCCTGCACCGGCGACGGTTACGGCACGGCGGCCATCTACAGCCCGCTGGTCGAAGACGAGATCCGCGTGATCATGCCGGCCAACGCGCCGTCGATCTCCCAGCAGTTCCGCGTCGCAGGCAATCGCGGCGGCCGCAGCAACCCGTCCTCCTTCCATGAGGGGATCGACATCATCGCCCGCGTCGGCACGCCCGTGATCGCCGCCGCTCCGGGCCGCGTCACGGACTCTTTCATGGAGCCCATGTACGGCAACCGGGTGGTGATCGATCACGGCGTCGACGCCACCGGACGCCGGACGCGCACCGTCTACATGCATCTCGACAGCCGCCGCGTGCAGCCTGGCATGCAGGTCGCGCGCGGCCAGCAGATCGGCACGATGGGCCGCACGGGCATCCTCGCCGCGGCGATCTCGCACCTGCATTTCGAAGTGCACCGCACGCGCGGCCGCAGAATCGTGGCACCCCAGGACCCGCATTTGTTCTGGGCCGATGGCGTCGGACGCGTCACCTGCTTCGATCCAGAGCGCCCCGTCGATGACGGCGTGTTCCGCACCACCTACCCGGTGCCCTGCAGGGAGAGTGCATCGCGCTGATCGGCGCAACTGCGCGTTGACTCGCGCCACCCCGCTGGTCCAAGACCGCCGCGCCCCTTTTCAACTCCGTACCGACACCGCAAGGCGAGCCCATGACCGCGTCTCCCAAGACCCTTATCGCCATCGACGAAATTCCCGGCCTTGTCGGCACCACCGTCGGCACCTCGAGCTGGCGCACCGTCACGCAGGCGATGATCGACGGGTTCGCCGACGCAACCGACGATCACCAGTGGATCCATGTCGATCCCGAGCGCGCCGCCCGCGAAACGCCCTATGGCGGCACGATCGCGCACGGCTTTCTGACCCTGTCGCTCCTGTCGACCCTTGCTTATGAGGCGCTGCCCGATCTGGACGGCGATGTGCGCATGGGCGTCAATTACGGGTTCGACGAAGTGCGCTTCCATGCTGCCGTCAGGGCGGGCGCGCGATTGCGGGCGATCTTCGGTCTCGCCGATGCGGACATAAGGCCGTCCGGCCGCATCCTGTTCACCTATGACGTGACGCTGGAAATCGAAAACAGCACCAAGCCGGCGATGACCGCCAAATGGCTGACGCTGATGATCGTCCGGCCGAAAAGCTGATCAGCCGCCGTCGCGCGCGGCCTCGGCCAGATAGCCGAACACATAGTCCGAAAACGACCGCCAGACCTCGATCCGGAACACCGACGGCTTGACCCGCCACAGGACGATCTCGGCCTTGCCGAAGATGGTGCGCGAACAGGCGCCGGTGCCGAACGCCTCCATCGACAGATCCTGCGGACAGCCTGCATTGATGACATCCGCCGCGCCTGGTCCGGACACCAAAATCGCCGTATTGCGATGGGAGATATCGACGGCGGCATGCAGCGCATCGATCCCGCCAAGGTCGGCCATCGGATCGGTCTTTTCGTCGATCAGCAGCCATTCGTCCGGGCCGAGCCACAGCGCCGACCGGCCTTTTTCGGTGACTGATGTCTTGGGCGTGCGCGGCAGCGCGACGCCGAGCGCATCCGACAAGCCCGGAACCGATGCGGACGGGCAGCGCAGGCTGGTGCGGAACGCCGCATGCGCCGGCGTCAGCGCCACGCCCGTTCCGGCGAACACATGGCCCGCCAGCGGGTGGCGCCGTTCGATCGTCATCGCCTCAGCCATTGTCTGACTCCGCGTCCGGGTTCCAGAAATTGGTGTCGCGCACTTCGACCTCGACGACGCCGTCCGGCATCGGCACGTAAAGCGTCTCGCCCATCCGGTCGAACCCGCCCTCGACCAGCGCCATGGCGATCGGCCCGCCGCAATTGTCCGACCAGTAGGAGGACGACACCCAGCCGATCATGTCCATCGGCGGCGGCTGGTTCGGATCGGCGACGATCTGCGCGCCTTCGTCGAGCACGGTGCTGCCGTCCTTCGATCTCAGGCCGACAAGCTGCCGCCGCCCCCCGCCGGCCAGATCGGGCCGCTTGAGACCGCGAATGCCGACGAAATCGTCCTTTGCCTTGCCGACGGCCCAGGAAAGGCCCGCATCGTGCGGCGTCACCGTGCCGTCCGTGTCCTGCCCGACGATGATGTAGCCCTTTTCGGCGCGCAGCACATGCATCGTCTCGGTGCCGTAGGCGCAGCCGCCGGCCTCGGCGACCTTGTCGTGCAGCGCGTCCCATGCCGCCCGGCCATAATCGCCCGGCACATTGATCTCGAAGCCGTCCTCGCCGGCAAACGACATGCGGAAAAGACGCATCGGCACGCCGGCGAACGTGCCTTCGGCAACGCTCATGAAGGGCAGCGCCTCCTTCGACAGATCCAAGCCGCCGACGAACGGCGCGAGCACTTCCGCCGCTTTCGGACCCTGCAGCGCGATCACCGCCCATTGTTCCGATGTCGAGGTCAGCCAGACCTTCATCTCCGGGAATTCGGTCTGCAGATAGTCCTCCATGTGATTGAGGACGCGCGGCGCGCCGCCGGTCGTCGTCGTCACATGGAAACGGTCCTCGGCGATCCGCCCGACCACGCCATCGTCATAGATGAAGCCGTCCTCGCGGCACATGATGCCGTAGCGCAGCCGGCCGACGCCGAGCTTCATGAACGGGTTGGTGTAGATCAGGTGCAGGAACGCCGCCGCGTCCGGGCCGACCACTTCGATCTTGCCGAGCGTGGAGGCATCGAACATGCCGACGCTTTTGCGAACCGTGACGCATTCGCGGTTGACCGCCGCCGCCATGTCCTCGCCGGCGCGCGGATAGTACCAGGGCCGCTTCCACTGGCCGACATCCTCGAACACCGCGCCCGCCCGTTCGTGGCTCTCATGCATCGGCGTGCGGCGCGTCGGATCGAACAGCGCGCCGCGCCCGTGGCCGACGATCGTGCCGAAGGTCACCGGCGTATAGGGCGCGCGAAAGGTCGTCAGCCCCACTTCGGGTATTGGCCGGTCGAGCGCCTCGGCGGCAATCGCCAGCCCGTGCATGTTGGACAGTTTGCCCTGGTCGGTCGCCATGCCGTTGGTGGTGAAGCGCTTGACATGCTCGATGGAATGGAAGCCCTCGCGCACCGCCAGCCGAATGTCCTTTTCGGTGACATCGTTCTGGAAATCGACGAACGCCTTGACCACCTTGCCCGCTTCCGGGTTCGGCCCGGCGCCGAGCATCAGCCCGTCCCACGAGCCGCCGGACTCGGCCTTGATCGAGAGTGGTTTTGCCGTGGCCTTGGGTCGGGCGGCTTTGGCCGCCGCTTCGCCCGCCGCAAGGCCCTCTTCCACCGTTGCGGCCAGGTTTGCGGCGCCGTTGCAGGCCCCCGCCGACGCGCAGTCCTGCGCATATTCACCGGGCAGAAAGCGCCGGCCGTCCTCGTCGAACCGCAGCTTGCCCCGCGATTGCGAGAACAGGTGCACCGACGGCGTCCAGCCCGCCGACATGATCAGCGCATCGACCGGGATTACCTGACGGCTGCCGCCCCGGCACGGCCGGACGACGATGGACGAGACCCGCAGCTTACCGCCGGCGGCGACCACCGCGTGATGGGTGAGAACGCGGATGCCGAGCCGGCCCGCCTCTTCGAGCAGCGCCGGATCGACCGTGTCGCGAATATCGGCGATCACGGCGATGTCGGCGCCGGCGCGCTTGAGATCGAACGCCGCCGCATAGGCAGAATCGTTGGCCGTGTAGACGCCGACCGTCCGGCCGATCAAAACGCCGTAATGGTTCAGATAATGCCGCGCCGCCGAAGCCAGCATGATGCCCGGCCGGTCATTGTTGGCGAACACCATGTGCCGCTCGATGGCGCCGGTAGCGATGACCACGCGCTTGGCCCGCACCTGCCAAAGCCGCTCACGCGCCATGGAGGGGGCGGGCTCGTCCAGATGGTCGGTCAGCCGTTCGGCGAGCGCGACGAAGTTCTGCGCATAATAGCCGAACGCGGTCGTCCGCGGCAGCACGCGGACATTGTCCATCGCCGCCAGCTTCGCCGCCGTTTCGGTCGCCCACCGATGGCCGTCCTGGCCGTCGATCCGCGCATCGGTCTCGAACGCCAGCGCGCCGCCGGGCGCCGCCCGCTCGTCGCAGACGATTACCGAAGCGCCGCTTTCGGCCGCCGCCAGCGCCGCGCTCAGCCCCGCAGCCCCGCCGCCGCAGACCAGAACGTCGCAATGGGCGTAACGCGCCGCATAGCGGTCCGGGTCCGGCTGATCGGGCGCGACGCCAAGGCCCGCCGCGCGCCGGATGATCGGCTCATAGACCGTGTCCCAGGCCTTTTTCGGCCACATGAAGGTCTTGTAGTAAAAGCCCGCCGCGAACACCGGCGACATCCAGTCGTTCACTTCGCCGACATCGGCGGTCAGCGACGGCCAGCGGTTCTGGCTGGTCGCGTCGAGCCCGTCATGGATTTCCTGCACCGTGGCGCGCACATTGGGCTGCCGGCGGGCGGCGCCACGCGCAATGCCGACCAGCGCGTTGGGCTCCTCGGGCCCGGCGGTCAGGATGCCGCGCGGCCGGTGATATTTGAACGACCGGCCGACAAGGTGAATGTCGTTGGCCAGCAGCGCCGAGGCCAGCGTGTCGCCGGCGAGCCCGTGATAGGTGTCGCCGTCGAAGCTGAACCGGACCGGATTGGCCGGCGTCAGACGCCCGGCACCGTCGACGCGGTTGGGCTGTGTGGCGGTGGACGCGGTCATGTCGCCCCCTTCGCATTCTCGTTGGCCGCCTCGACCAGGTCCGGCTTCGCTTCGCCCGCCGGGTAGGTGACGAGGAACTTGTCGGTCACCGTGTCGCGCGCGGCGTTGAAGAAACGCGCGCAGCCATGCAAGTGCCGCCAGCGCTCGAACGTGATGCCCTTGGGGTTGTCGCGGTAGAAGAAGAAGCGCGAAAACTCCTCGTCGGTCAGCGAGGCGATGTCGGCAGGCCGGGCGATATGGGCTTCGCCGGCATGGCGGAACTCGATCTCCGGGCGCGCTTCCTCGCAATAGGGGCAATGGATCAACAGCATCGGCTTTCCTACAGTTCTCCGGGGCCCATCTCGGTGCCGCGCGGCTGGTCGCACAGCCGCCGTCCCATTCGCTCGAACGGCGCGAACAGCGCCATGCGCTCCGCAGGCCCGCCGGTCTCGACGATCAGGTCGTTGACGGCCATGTTGGCGAGCGTCGCGTCGAACGGATCGGTCGACACGATCACCATCCGCACCGGCGGGTCCTCGTGCCATTCGTCATGCTCTTCGACGACAGCGAAATAGACGGTCGGCCGGCCGGCCACGAACACGCACATCAAGAGCCCTTCATCGACGGTGAAGGGCCAGCCCGTCTCGCCGCCCGCCCGCGTCAGCGTCTGCATGCGCACATCGCCGGCGCGCGGGATGCGGAAGATGTTCCGCTCGCCCGGCTCGGCGACCGGCGTGGCGGCCATGCCCGCGGCCAGTGTCATCGCCGCCAGGCCGACCATCTCAGTGCGCCACCGCCGCGGCGGCCGCTTCGTCGATCAGCCGGCCGGTGGTGAACCGCTCGAGCGTGAAGCCCTCATTGATCGGATGCGGATTGTCGTTGGCGATCGTGTGCGCGAACACATGGCCCGAACCGGGCGTCGCCTTGAACCCGCCAGTGCCCCAGCCGCAATTGACGTAAAGGCCAGGCACCGGCGTCCTGGCGATGATCGGCGACCGGTCGGGCGTCACATCGACGATGCCGCCCCACGAGCGCAGCATCTTCATGCGCGTGAAGACGGGGAACATCTCGCAGATCGCTTCGAGCGTGTCCTTGAGGATGTGAAGGCCGCCGGTCTGCGAATAGGAGGTGTACTGGTCGGTGCCCGCGCCGATCACCAGTTCGCCCTTGTCGGACTGGGAGATGTAGGCGTGCACCGAGTTGGACATGACCACGCACGGAAAGCACGGCTTGACCGGCTCGGAAACCAGCGCCTGCAAGGGAAAACTCTCGAGCGGCATGCGCACATCGGCCATCTCCATCAAGACCGATGTGTGCCCGGCGGCGACAACGCCCACCTTCTTGGCGCCGATGAAGCCGCGCGTCGTCTCGACGCCGGTCACCTGCCCGTTGCCCGACCGGCGAATGCCGGTAACGGCGCAATTTTCGATCACATGCACGCCGCGCGCCGACGCCGCGCGCGCATAGCCCCAGGCCACCGCGTCGTGCCGCGCCGTGCCGCCGCGCCGCTGCAGCGCCGCGCCCGTCACCGGGTAGCGCGCGCCCTTGGAGATGTTCAGCGGCGGGCAATACTCGCCCGCCTGTTCGGGCGTCAGCCATTCATTGTCGACGCCGTTGAGCCGGTTGGCATGGATGTGCCGCTTGAGCACCTGCTCGTCATGCACATTGTGCGCCAGCATCATCACGCCGCGCGGCGAGTACATGACATTGTAGTTGAGATCCTGGCTCAGACCCTCCCACAGCTTCACCGCATGGTCGTAGAGCCCGGCCGATTCGTCATAGAGATAGTTCGAGCGGATGATCGTCGTGTTGCGCCCGGTGTTGCCGCCGCCCAGCCAGCCCTTTTCGAGAACCGCGACATTGGTGATGCCGTGTTCCTTGGCCAGGTAATAGGCGGTCGCCAGCCCGTGCCCGCCTGCCCCGACGATGATCACGTCATAGGACGAACGCGGTTCGGGGCTGTCCCACTGGCGGCCCCAGCCCTTGTGTGCGCGCATCGCCTCGCGCGCCACGGCAAATCCGGAAAATCGGCGCATCGGCCCTCACCGTTGATGCCAAACTGGCCGGCACAAAAGCATAGCGCGCAGGCGACTTCCAGCCGGATTGCGACGGCAAAGGACGCGCACAGCCTTGCCACAGACCGCTTTTCCCAACGCCGACAAAGGCCTGTCATCTGCATCGGGCAGACTGGACTTGTGGTGCCGAAGCTGATATGCCGCAGGCAATCGTCTGGCCGGCGGCTCTGCGAACCGATTTTTGCGTTCCGTGTTTCGGCAGCCTCGCAGACGCGAAAACCGGCCAAACCAGCCTCGAACACCGAAGGAACGGGATCAAATTGCAAGTACTTGTCCGTGACAACAATGTCGACCAGGCGCTGCGCGTCCTGAAGAAGAAGATGCAGCGCGAAGGCGTGTTCCGCGAGATGAAACTCCGCGGCCATTACGAAAAGCCGTCCGAAAAGCGCGCCCGCGAAAAGGCCGAAGCCGTGCGCCGCACGCGCAAGCTGGCCCGCAAGCGCGCCCAGCGCGAAGGCCTTCTGGGCGGCCGCAAGGGCCGCTGAGGCCCCGCGGCGCCGGTGCCGACGGCATCGCCGCGATATTGTCCAGATTGACATGCAAGCATGGCGTGACCTGACAATGGCCACGCCATTTTTGTGCGAAGGTGCATGGGGTCGAGAGGGGAAGTGACGATGGGCGATCAGGGTTCAGCCAGACGCGGCACGGCCGGCGCGGCGCGTCTGACGCGCTTTGCGCTGGTCTGCGCGACCGGGCTGGCGCTCGGCGCCTGCCAGACATCGGCGCTGCAGGGCGAAGCCGTGCGCATCGAGGCCGAACAGGGCAGCGCCCAGAACATTGCCTCGCTCACCGAAGTCATCCGCGCCAATCCGCGCGACGCCGAAGCCTACAATGTGCGCGGCTCGGCCTTCGGCCGCGGCGGCCGCTATCGCGAGGCGCTCGAGGACTTCAACCAGGCCATCGCCCTCAATCCGCGCTTCTTCGAGGCCTATGCCAACCGGGCGCTGATCCACCGCCTGCTCGGCGACCAGACGAGCGCGGCCAACGACTACAATGCCGCGCTGCAGATCAATCCGCGCTATGACAAGGCCTTTGTCGGCCGCGGCGAACTCTACCGCCGCGCCGGCCGCACGGACGAGGCGTTCCGCGATTTCGAGCGCGCCATTCAGCTCGACACCACCGATCCGCGCGCCTATCACCGGCGCGGCCTGATCTATCAGGGCCGCAGCCAGCACCAGTTCGCCATCGACGATTTCTCGACGGCGATCTCGCTGCAGCCCGATGCGCCCGAGCCCTACAATGCCCGCGCCATCTCCTACCTTGCGCTGAACCAGCTCGACAATGCGTTCGCCGATGCCAACTTCGCCATCGAACTGGACGATCGCAGCGCCGAGAGCTGGACCAGTCAGGGCCTCGTCTACGAACAGCGCGGCGAGCGCGAGCGCGCCAAGCGCTCCTTCCGCCGGGCGCTTCAGCTCGACCCCGATTTCTCGATCGCCCGCTCGGCGATGAGCCGGGTGAGCTGATCGCGATTGGCGCGCGCCTCGGCAATGGCTATGCCAAGCCGGCCAGCCCGTCCTTCATGGCATCGATGAACAGGCGCAGCCGCCGGGTCTGACGCCGCGCCGGCGCGAAAGCGGCGTTGATCGTCAGCGACGCGGCACGCCACCCCGGCAACGGCTCGACCAGCGTGCCGGCTTCGAGTTCCGCCGCCACCAGCCAGCGCGGCATTATGGCATAGCCGCCGCCGGCCACGGCGACGCGTTTCGTGGTCGCGATGTTGTTGCTGGCGAACGTCACGCGGGCATCGAGATCGGCCGTCTCTCCCAAGGGTCCGGTCAGCGGCCATCGCCCGCCCTCGAACGGGTGCAGCGCCGCGCACGGCACGTTCGCCAGCGCTTGTGGATCGCCGTCAGCCGGCCCCACCAAACCCGGAGCGGCCACGACGATGCGTTCCACCTCTGCCAGCGGCTGTACGATCAGCGTTTCATCGGGAACGGCGCCGACGCGCAGCCACAGATCGCAGCCGACCTCCGAAAAGCGGTTCGGCGCGTCATCGAGGATCCAGTCCAGGACGATTTCGGGATGGGCCGCCTGAAACGCCACGGCGCAGTCGAGCGCGACCGTCTGGCCGAGCGCAACGGGCACGACGATCTTCAGCGGCCCCGCGATGCGGTCGGCGTCGCCGGCAAAGTCCTCGGCGAACCCTTCCCATTCGGCCAGCAGCAGCCGTGCATCGGCGAGGCACCGCTCGCCGGCCTTGGTCAGGCTCAGGTGATGCGTCGAGCGAACGATCAGTTGCGCGCCCAGGCGTTCTTCGAGATCGGCCAGTTGCCGGCTCGCCGAGGCTTGCGACAGGCCCAGATCGCGGGCCGCCGCGCTGATCGAGCCGCGCTCGGCAATCCGCACGAAGGTTTCCAAAAGCGTCAGGCGGTCGAGTGATCGAGTCATACGTTAAGTGTATAACAATAGCTCTTTGCACTCGTCTACCGACGAGGCCGGCGTATCGATAGGTTTGCGGGCACTGGCGGATCTGGCCGCCACAATGGAGAGCGAGATGACAGACACACCCAACCGGACCTATCGCATCGGCGGCGACATCGAGGTCAACCGGATCGGATTTGGCGCCATGCGCCTGACGGGCCAGCCCGGCAATTTCGGCCCTTATGAGGACTGGGAAGGCGGCATCTCGTTGCTGCGGGCAGCGGCCGATGACGGCGTGACCTTCTTCGACAGCGCCCGGTCCTACGGCCCGCTGACCGCCGACCGGATCGTCGGCGAGGCGCTGGCGGACCGCGACGTGGCGCTCGCCACCAAGGGCGGCGTCGACAAGCCCGAACCCGGCCGGATCACGATCGACGGATCGCGCGACACGCTGCTGCGGCAGGTCGACGAGGCGCTGGTCAATCTGCGGCGCGACCGGATCGACCTGTTCCAGCTTCACCGGGTCGATCCCGAAACGCCCGTCGAGGTCTCCGTCGCGGCGCTCGCGGAAGCGCGGGCAGACGGCCGCATCGCCCATATCGGCCTGTCGAACGTTACGCGGGACGAGCTGGACCGGGCGCTCGCGGTCGCGCCGATCGCCAGCGTCCAGAACCGCTTCAACATGGATGAAACGGGCGACGACGGCCTGGTCGACTACACGGCGGCAAGAAGCATCGCCTTCATCCCCTACGGACCGCTGGGCGCCAACCCGATGCAGCACGGCGCGAAACTGGCGCCGCGCGAGGCGCTGGCATGGCTGCTCGAAAGGTCGCCCAATATCATCGCCATTCCGGGCACGACATCGGTCGGCCATATGCGCCAGAACATCACCGCATGGGATCTGCTCTGACGCCCCCCGCCGGAGCCGCCCGGCCATGCCTTGCGCGTCTACTCCGGTCGTGCATCCCCCGTTTTCGCCGCGGGCCGGCCGCCGGCCCGCAGGCTCTCGATCCTCCCGTCCAGATGCCGCCTGAGCGGCGGTTCGACGGACAGCGAAACGGCTTTCTCATAGGCTTCGATGGCGCCGGCAATATCGCCCAGGTCGGCCAGAAGCGCGCCGCGCGCGGCCCAGAAGGGCTGGAAGGCGCGCGTCGCCTTTTCGTCGAGCCGCGACAATGCGTCGAGCCCGGCCGGCGGCCCGTGCCGTTCAGCGATGACGATGGCGTGGGCGACCGCCGCGCCGAGCGAGGGCGCGATCCGGCCAAGGCCGAAATAGAGCTTGTCCAGCGCCAGCCAGTCGATCCTGCCGGTCTTGGCGCGGTCCAGATGCAGGCCCTGAATCGCCGCCTCGATCTGGAACCGGCCGGGCGCGGCGCGTGCATGGGCCGCTGCGAGCGCCGTCTGGCCGTAGACGATCAGACGCCCGTCCCACAGCGTTGCGTCCTGCTCGTCGAGCGGCACCAGCATACCGTCCCTGATGCGCGCCTGGCGCCGCGCGTGGCCGAAGGCGATCAGCGCGGCAAGCCCGTGCGCCTCGGCGTCGTCCGGCGCCAGATGACGCAACAGGTCGGCGAGATAGAGCGCCTCCTGGCCCAGCGCATCGCTCGGTGCCAGCCAGTCCAGCGCATGGGCGGCATAGATGGCCTCGCGCACCGCGCCCAGCCGCTCGGGCAGATCGGTTTCGTCCGGCATCTGAAAGGGGATGCGCGCATCCCTGATCTTGCGCTTGGCGCGCACCAGGCGCTGCGCCATGGCCGACGGCGTGACGACGAAGGCGCGGGCGATGTCGGCCGCCTCGACGCCGAGCACGGTCTGCAGCATCAGCGGCGTGTGCAGGTCCTCCGGCAGCGCCGGATGGGCGCAGACCATCATCAGCGAAAGCCGCTCGTCGGGCATCGTTTCGGCTGTCGTCGCGCTGTCTGCCATGTCGGGGATCGCGTCCGTTTCGGGAAAGCGCGCGCGCCGTCGTTGCGTGTCCGTCATCCGGTTGCGCGCCGCGGTCAGAAGCCAGGCTTCGGGGTTGTCCGGCACGCCGGTTTCCGGCCAGCGTTTCAGGGCCTTGGCGAAGGCATCGGCCAGCGCGTCCTCGGCGCCGGCAATGTCGCCGCTGCGCTTGGCGAGGATGGCGATCAGCTTTCCGTAGGATGCCCGCGCCGCGCTTTCGGCGGCGCGGGCCGCCTCACTCATGCGCCGCCCATGGCGGAGGCGCGGATCTCGACCTTGCCGGCCTTGGCGGCGGGGCATTTTTCTGCCCAGGCCATGGCGACGTCCAGATCGGGCACGTCGATGACGAAATAGCCGCCCAGCGTCTCCTTGGTGTCGGCGAACGGGCCGTCCTGCACCGTCCTGCTGCCGGTCTTAAGGCTCAGCGTCGTCGCGGTCTCGACCGGCTGCAGCCAGTCCGTGTCGACGAAGACGCCAGCCTCCTTGAGCGCGCCGATATAGGCGCCATAGACCTCCTGCATGGCGGCCCAGTCCTCCTGGGTCATGTCGGCGAAGTCGGCGGGGTCGGAGTAGAGAAGAAAGGTGTAGCGCATCGGTGTGTCTCCTGTTGGATGCGGTTAGGCTGCGGTTTGAAGATTGGCAAGGCCGCGCTCGAAGGTCGGGCCGACCATGCGGTCCATGAACAGGCCCATGACCCGGCCGATCGGATTGAACCCCATATCGGCCTGCATCGACCATGTGACATGAGCGCCGCCGTCTTTCGGCTCGGCGCGGATGGTCTGCAGCGGCTTGCCCATCGGGCCCAGATCGATCTGGTAGTGCACGGCATCGCCCGTGATCGCCGCGACGGTCTGGCTGCCCTTGCCGTCCTTGCCGGCGAAGTGGAAGCCCGACCCGACACCCGATGCCGGCCCGAACAGCGTGATCGACAGGTCGGGATCGGTGGACCTGTAGGGATTGAAGCGCTGATAGCCTTCCCCGGAGGCCGCAAGCGCCAAGACGGCCCGGGCGTCGGCGTCGATCAGCGCCTGCCGCTCGACATGGACCTGCCTCGGAAGCAAAAGGGTCGATGCCGCCAGAACGGCGACCGCGGCGCCCGATGCTGCGAGGATTTGAAGAAGCGTCATGATGATTGTCCTTTCGTCACCGAGAGCACCATCGCTCTCAATGGGGTGACGAACGGACACGGGTCCGATCGACATTGCCGACAAAAAAACCGCGGCAAGTGCCGCGGTTTTTCGAAAAGCGCCGGATTTGGCTGACGTCAGTCGTCCATCGCCTTGACGATGTCCTCGGTCATCTTCTTGGCATCGCCCAGGAGCATCATCGTGCCGTCCTTGTAGAACAAGGTGTTGTCGATGCCCGCATAGCCCGAGCCGAGCGAGCGTTTGACGAACAGGCAGGTCTTGGCCTTGTCGACATCGAGGATCGGCATGCCGTAGATCGGCGAGGACGGATCGTCGCGCGCCGCCGGGTTGGTGACGTCGTTGGCGCCGATGACGTAGGCGACATCGGCCTGGGCGAACTCGGCATTGATGTCTTCGAGCTCGAACACCTCGTCATAGGGCACGTTGGCCTCGGCGAGCAACACGTTCATGTGGCCGGGCATACGGCCCGCCACCGGGTGGATCGCATAGGACACATCGACGCCCTCGGCCTTCAGCGTGTCGGCAAGTTCGCGCAGCGCGTGCTGGGCCTGGGCGACGGCCATGCCGTAGCCCGGTACGATGATCACCTTCGACGCGTTCTTCATCAGGAAGGCGGCGTCGTCCGCCGAGCCCTGCTTGACGGTGCGGTCGATGCCGTCATCGCCGCCGGCGGCAACCGCCTCGCCGCCAAAGCCGCCCAGAATCACCGAGATGAAGGAGCGGTTCATGCCCTTGCACATGATGTAGCTGAGGATCGCGCCCGACGAGCCGACCAGCGCACCGGTGATGATCAGCGCCAGATTCTCGACGGTGAAGCCGATGCCCGCCGCCGCCCAGCCCGAATAGGAGTTGAGCATCGAGACCACAACCGGCATGTCCGCGCCGCCGATCGGGATGATGATCAGGACGCCGATCAGAAGCGACAGGATGACGATCAGCCAGAAGACGGTGTGGCTTTCCGTGCCAACCAGAACCGCGATCAGGACGATGATCGCGATGCCGATGCCGGCATTGATGATGTGCCGGGCCGGCAGGAGGATCGGCTTGCCCGACATGCGCCCGTCCAGTTTCAGGAACGCGATGATCGAGCCGGTAAACGTGATCGCGCCGATGGCGACGCCGATCGACATTTCGACCAGCGCCACGGCCTTGATCGAGCCGACATCGCCAATGCCGAACGAGGCCGGCGAGTAGAGCGCGGCGGAGGCGACCAGAACGGCGGCGAGGCCGACGAGCGAGTGAAAGCCGGCAACGAGCTGGGGCATCGCGGTCATGGCGATGTTGCGCGCCACATAGGCGCCGACCGACCCGCCAATGGCGATGCCGGCGAGGATCATGAACCCGCCGCCAATGCCCGGGGCGGCCACCAGCAGCGTCGTCACGACCGCGATGGCCATGCCGATCATGCCGTACATGTTGCCCTGACGGGAGGTGGTCGGATGGCTCAGCCCGCGCAGCGCGAGAATGAACAGGATCCCGGAAACGAGATAGAGGAAGGAGGCGATATTGACGGACATCTAGCGCCTCACTTGTCTTTTTTCTTGTACATGGCGAGCATGCGTTGGGTGACGAGGAAGCCGCCGAAGATGTTGACCGAGGCCAGCACCAGGGCGACGAAGCCGAAGCCCGTCGCAAGCCCGCTTTCGGAAATGCCGACAGCCAGCAGCGCGCCGACCACGATCACCGAGGAGATCGCGTTGGTCACGCTCATCAAAGGCGTGTGCAGCGCCGGCGTCACCGACCAGACGACGTAGTAGCCGACGAAGATCGCCAGAACGAAGATCGAGAACAGGAAGACGAACTCGCTGACGCCGCCGGTCTGCACCGCATCGGCAGCGGCGGCCACCGCGGGTGGCGCATCGGCAACCGCCTCGCGCACGCCCTGAACGGCGCTGTCCAGCGCGTCGAGCGCCCGGGATACGCTGTCGTCAGCCATCGGCCTTTTCCCCCTTGTCAGCGGCAGCCGGCGACTCGCCGCCAAAGCGCGGATGCACCAGCGCGCCGTCATGTGTCAGAAGCGTCGCGGCCACCAGTTCGTCGTCGCGATTGATGTTGAGCGCCCCGCTCTCGCCGTCGACCAGCGTCTCGAGAAACGCCAGCACGTTCTTGGCGTAGAGCAGCGATGCGGACGCCGCCACCTGTCCGGGCATGTTGGCAATGCCGATCACCTTGACGTCGTTCCTGGTGGTCACCGTCTCGTTGGCTTTGGCGCCCTCGACATTGCCGCCGCGCTCGACGGCCAGATCGACCAGCACCGAGCCGGGCTTCATCGCATCGAGCATCTTTTTGGAAACCAGCTTCGGCGCCGGCCGGCCGGGGATCAGCGCCGTCGTGATGACGATGTCCTGCTTGGCGATGTGCTCGGCGACCAGCTCGGCCTGCTTGGCCTGGTATTCCTTGGACATTTCCTTGGCGTAGCCGCCCGCCGTCTCGGCCGCCTTGAATTCCTCGTCCTCGACCGCGATGAACTTGCCGCCGAGCGAGGCCACCTGTTCCTTGGCCGCCGGCCGCACGTCGGTGGCGGTGACGACGGCGCCGAGGCGCCGCGCAGTGGCGATCGCCTGAAGGCCGGCAACGCCCGCCCCCATCACGAACACCTTGGCTGCCGGCACCGTGCCGGCCGCGGTCATCATCATCGGCATGGCCCTGTCATAGGCCGCCGCCGCCTCGATCACCGCCTGATAGCCGGCCAGGTTCGCCTGCGACGACAGAACATCCATCGATTGCGCGCGGGTGATGCGCGGCATGAGCTCCATCGCGAACGCCGAAAGACCGGCCTTGGCCATCTCGCCGAGCGCCTTTTCGGCATCATAGGGGTCCATGACGGCGATGACCGCCGCGCCCTTCTTGTACTTTTTCAGTTCGGGCGATGTTGGACGGCGCACCTTGAGCACCACATCGGCCTTGCCGGAACCGGCGGCGGCCGTGACGATCGACGCGCCGGCACCCTCGAAATCCGCATCGGGAATGCGCGACAAAATGCCCGCGCCCTTTTCGACGGTCACGGTGTGGCCGGCCTTGACCAGCCGCTTGACCGTGTCGGGCGAGGCGGCGACGCGCGGCTCGCCGGCCTGCGATTCCTTGGCAACGAATAATGTCAGTGGCAAAACCGGTCTCCCCCGCCGCAGCTAACTGGACCGGACGCGCGCAATGTCAATGCGCCCGGCGACGTTTCGTGTCAAAGCACGAACCGCGAAACGATCATCAGCAGGACGAAAACGATGATGCCGCCTAACAGGCCGCCGCCGGCGAAGAAGCCGAACGCCATGGCGATCAGCAGCGCGGCGGTCGCGACCGTGCCCCACTTGGTCAGCGCGAGGAACAGGTTGAACGTTTTTTCATGTTCCGGATAGTCCATTGCCGCGCCGGCGTCGTGGTTGGTCTCGGTCTGCTCGCCCATGGCGGTCTCCGCTCGTCGTGTTGGATGCTGCCGTGCGCATAGCGAAAACTGCGCCGCACATCAATGGCGCATGCGAGACGGCAGCCGCCGACGCTCAGGCGGCGTTGAGCGCGTAGCGGGCGGTCGGCCGCACGCACAGCGGCGGCAGCGCATCCTCGAGCCGGTCGAACAGGAGCCGCGCTTCGGTCTCGGTGTAGTGAAACAGCGGATTTCGGCTCATGATGTAGTCGACATTGTTGCGCGAAATGCCGAGCAGCACGGCCTGGACGCACATACCCTCCGGCTCGAAGGGGCCGGCAAGGCGCGTCGCCCCGAACACGCGCCGGTAATAGGCCTCATGCTCGAGCTTGACCGCGCAAAGGCAGTAGTCGGCGCGCTTGTGCAGCGTCATCATGGTCGACAGGCGGTGCGTGAGAAGCGGCAACGCGGGCTGGATTTTCGACGCTTCGGCATCGATGGCAAAACGGCTCGGATCGACGAACACCATGCCCTGCGCCAGCAGCGGCGAAAGCGTCTCGGAAAAAAGCTCCATCGCCGGTGTCGGCGGCGTGTTCGCCGACAGCATGTTCAGCCGCATCGACGCAACGAGCTGGTCGGCATGATAAAGGCCGAACACATAGGTGTCCGGCTCGAAGTCCAGCGCCTCGACGAGCGGCGAGTCGAATTTGCGTTCGTAGACGTCCTTGGCGTTGAACGCTTTGAGACGCAGTGCACCCACATCTTCAAAATCTTCCGGCGTGGTGATGCGGCGATACTCGATTGCCTCCATCACCGACAGAAGGCGATCGGCCACGGCGTCGCTGCGTTGGCGGGTTGGTGCTTTTGTCGCGCTGCGATCCACGGCGTCGTCCCCTTGGTAGGTTGACCTGCCGCAAGGTTATCTTTTACGAAAATGCGCGTAAATTCCCAAGAAATAGTAATCGGCTGTTAAGGTTAACTGTTAATGAACGGCCGATTTGCGGTCAGACTTGTGTTATCCTGATACAGACAGAACATGCGGAGAATTGAGGAGCGGGCGGAACGCCTGTCAGCCGGTAGCGGCCGTTCCCGGTTGCGCAACGGCGGCGGGCGCGTCCGCAGCGGCATTTTCGGCCGGCATGCGCGTCGCCATCTCGGCGATCGCGGTCGCCGGAAGCGCCGGGCCGAACAGATAACCCTGTACCTTGTCGATCTTGCCCGATCCGCGCACGATGGCAAGCTGGCTGGCGGTCTCGACACCCTCGACCGTGATCTTCAGGCCCAGCCCATGACACAGATCGGTGATGCCGTGCAGCAGAGCCAGCGGCGTGTCGCCGGTTTCGATGCCGGCGACGAACGACCGGTCGATCTTGACGCGATCGAGCGGCAACCGGTGCAGATAGCTCAGCGAGGAATAGCCGGTGCCGAAATCGTCCAGCGCGATCCCGACGCCCGTTCTGCGAATGCGGGTCAGGCGATCGATCATGTCGGCCTCGTTGCTGATCACCGCCGTCTCCGTGATTTCGACGATCAGCCGATTGGCCGGCAGTCCTGCCGTCTCCAGTGCGTTCTGGATGATCTGGCCGATGCCGTCACGCTGGAAATCGATCGATGACAGATTGACCGACACGGTCACATGATCCGGCCAGCGCGCGCACTCCCGTGTCGCTGTGCGAATGACGCTTTCGGTCAGCTTCGTGATGATGCCCATCTCTTCGGCCAGCGGAATGTATTCGGCCGGCGAGACGTTGCCATGCTCGGGATGATGCCAGCGCGACAGCGCCTCGCAGCCGACGATGCGTCCGGTCGCCGCTTCGACGATCGGCTGGTAGCGCACCGACAGCGTGCCCAGCTCGATCGCCTTGGCCAGTTCGCCCTTGAGCAGTTGCCGCCGCAGATAGCGGTCGTTCATGTCGCGCTCGAACAGTGACCATACGCCCTTGCCCATCGCCTTGGAATGGTACAACGCCAGATCGGCTTCGACCATCGCCCGCTTGAGATCGAAATCGCCGGCCTTGCCGTATGTGATGCCGAACAACTGTGTGACGAACACCTTTTCAGGTCCGATGCGGAACGAACGCCGCAGACAGTCACGCAGCCCGTCGGCGAAGGCGTCGATCTCGAAGTCGGCCGGCAGCCGGTCGACGAACATCATGAACTCGTCGCCGCCGAGCCGGGAAATGGCCGCGCAATCGCCATAGTCGCGGCGCAGCCGGCGGGCGATGGCCCGCAGCAGCGCGTCGCCTTGGGCGTGTCCGATCGAATCGTTGACGCGCTTGAAGTCATCGACATCGAAAGCGATCAGCAGACACCGCGATTCCGGATCGGCTTCGTCCGCGCGGCGAACGGCCTCTTCGCCGAAATGCGTCCGGTTGGGCAATTCGGTCAGGCTGTCGAACCGTGCCATCGCCTTGATGCGCTCCTGCGCCCGCGCCCGCTCGGTCACGTCCTCAAGGATCAGCACCGACCCGCCTTCCGGCCTTTGCGTGCCGGAAAACTCGACATGCACCCCGTTCGTCAGCCGTATTTCGGCCTTCCTTCCGTCGGTGACCAGAAGGCTCGACACCACGTCCTGGAAAGAGCCGGCGTGGTCGGACGGCACCAGGTTGAACCGGCGCGCATAGCGCATCAGGACGGAAAAGCTGCGCCCTTCGGCGTTCACATGATGGGGAATCTGCAGGATCAGCCGGGCGCGGCGGTTAATGACGACGACCCGCTGGTGGCGATCGAACATGATCACGCCGTGCGACATGTTGGTCAGCGCCAGGTTGAATCGCTCGGCGATTTCGGTCTTTTCAAGCCGCCCGCGCACCGCCGAAACGACGGTCGATCGCACCCGGCGCACCATCGACATGACCAAACCGACATAGGGCAGAAACAAGAGCACAGCGATCATGCTTGCAAGGTTGCCCGCCATCAGCAGGCTGAGCGCCGGCCAGATCAGCACGCTGACGGTCATCAGCGCCGCCAAGCGCACAGAGCCGTAAAGGCGCCCGACAATCGTCGGCAGGGCGGCAAAGACCGTCGACAGCGACGCGATGATGGCAAACTCGGTGCCGACAAACTCCAGGCTGAACCAGGCGAACATGCCGACTGCGAGGCCGGCCAGCCCGGACGACAGAATGTAGCGGCGTTCCCAGTCCTTGGCCCAGGCCAGGCGCGTTTCACGATCCATCGATGCAGCCGCAGCCGATTGACGCCCGTAGCAAACGATGTGGAAATAGCGGTAGGCCGCCGTCAGCAGGAAAATGCCAGGCCACACGCCCATCGAGGTCATGCCGCTCTCGATATAGACGCACAAGGCAATGCCGATCTGCAGCGTCACGCCCATCAGCATGCTGCGCCGGTCAGCGAACAGGCTGTCGACAAAGTTCAGATAGATGTCGATCTCGGCTTCATCGCCGTGCGGCGATCGATCCAGTCGTGTCATTGCCTGCCCTTTCGGCAGGACGATACGACCGACGCCGTTAATGAACGGTGTAAGGCTCTTGAATCGGGACAGTATGGCCCGTCCGTCCGGGCCTTTTCACCGGAGCGGCCCATGACATCGGGCCGAGGTGACGCAGCGAAACTAGAATATAGTCCATGAAGAATTCGTTAATTCGGTCAAACCACGGTGGAAATCGGCGAGTTTATACTATATACCGAAATAATTCAGGCGCTGACACGGGGAGCGGCGGAGCCCCCCAATATTTTGGGGGTCAGTCCGCGCTTACGCTCGCTCAGCTTCGCACGTCGTAGCCGCCATCGACCGTGATCGTCGTGCCCGTCATGTAGCGCGAGGCATCGGACGCCAGCAGCAGCAGGGCGCCCGCCAGATCGTCCGGCACGCCCAGACGGCCCATGGGGATGGAGTTCTTCAGGATGGGTGCCAGCCCGGCATCGAGATGGCCGCGCGTCATGGCGGTGGGATACCAGCCCGGTGCCAGCGCGTTGACCCGCACCCCGTCGGCCGCCCATTCCAGCGCCAGCGCCCGTGTCAACTGTTCCAGCGCCGCCTTGCTGGTTGCATAGGCCGAAAGCCCGCGCATCGGCCGCCTGCCCAGAATGCTGGTGACGTTGACGATGGCGCCGCCGCCATTGCCGCGCATGACCTCATGCGCCCTGCGGCACAGATTGGCCACCGCCGTCACGTTCAGATCCATGAGCGCGCCGAACCCGCCCGCGTCCTGCCGCGCCGCCTTTTCGACGCAGAACCCGGCGGCATTGTTGACCAGAACATCGAAGCCGCCGAACGCATCGGTTGCCGTGCCGATCGCACCGCGCACATCTTCATCATCGCGCACATCGCCGCGCATGTCCGCGAAACGGTTGGCCAGTTCGCCCGGATCCCAGTCCGGCGCGGTGTCGCTCAGATTGACCACCAGCGCCCCGCGCGCCAGCAGATGCCGCGCAAATCCCGCACCCAGCCCGGTCGAGGCCCCGGTCACCAGGCAAACCTTTCCCTCAACGGAAAAAAGCGGGTCGCCGGCCCCGCGCGCCACATGCATGTCCATATACGATCCGCCCTCGACTGCGCCCCAACGGTTCATCAACGCCAAACGGACAGCGACGTCAATCGGCGCCCGGGCGTCACCCATCGGACGCTTCACTGGTTAATAATCTTTACCATTCATTGCCATTCGCCCCAAGAGGTGCTAGCTGCCGACCCTGCCCGGTTCGCGTCGCGGTGGAGGCGCGCCTTGATTTTCCCGTCGCGGACCAACAAGGTGCGGCGACCGGCGGCCATGGCCTTGCAACCATGAACGCGGGCCCGCGGCAAGCTCAGGGGAGGAGTATGGCTGCTTTATTGAGAGTCTCGGCCGGCATCGACGCCGTCAACACGTTCATCGGCCGGTCGGTGTCGTGGCTGATCCTGGTCGCCGTGCTGGTCAGCGCCGGCAATGCGACCATCCGCAAGATCTTCGACAATTCGTCCAACGCCTGGCTCGAGCTGCAGTGGTATCTGTACGGCGCCGTCTTCATGCTGGCCGCCTCCTACACACTGCTGCGCAACGAACATGTGCGTATCGACGTGGCCACCTCCGGCTTTTCCAAACGCACCCGCGACTGGATCGACCTGCTCGGACACATCTTCTTCCTGATGCCGTTCTGCCTGATCATGGTCTGGATCTCCTGGCCCTTCTTCTGGGTCTCGTTCGCCTCGAAGGAGATCTCGGTCAACGCGTCGGGCCTCATCCTGTGGCCGGCCAAGTTCCTCGTTCTGGCCGGTTTCGTGCTCCTCAGCTTCCAGGGCATCTCCGAAATCATCAAGCGCATCGCGGTGATCCGGGGGCTCATCGAAGATCCCACCGCCGAGCATGAACTGCCGCCGATGATCGAGGAGATGGAATCCGGTGCGGACCTCGAAGAGCGGATGAAGAACAAATGATCGAGATCATCGCCCACAACCTCGCGCCGGTCATGTTCATCACCGTCATGGCGATGCTGCTCATCGGTTATCCGGTCGGCTTCACGCTTGCCGCCGGCGGTCTGATCTTCTTTTTCCTTGCCGTCGAACTGTCGATTTTCGCGCCCGGCGAAATCACCCTGTCACCGACTTTTCTAGGCCTGCATGCAAATCGCACCTTCGACATCATGCGCAACGAGGTGTTGCTGGCGATCCCCTTCTTCACCTTCATGGGGCTCATCCTCGAGCGCTCGCGCATGGCGGAAGACCTTCTCGACACGATCGGCCAGCTTTTCGGCCCCCTGCGCGGCGGCCTCGCCTTTGCGGTGATCATCGTCGGCGGTCTTCTGGGCGCGACAACCGGCGTCGTCGCGGCCTCGGTGATCGCCATGGGCCTGATCTCGCTGCCGATCATGATGCGCTACGGCTACAACCGCCCGGTCGCCACCGGCACGATCGCCGCCGCCGGAACGCTGGCGCAGATCGTCCCGCCGTCGCTCGTGCTGATCGTCATGTCCGACCAGCTCGGCCGCTCGGTGGGCGACATGTATGTCGGCGCGCTCTATCCGGCGCTGATGATCATGGGCATGTACTGCGCCTACATCTTCGTGCTGACACTCGTTCAACCCAAATGGGTCCCGGCACTGCCGCCCGAGACGCGGACGCTCGGCGGCGGCATCCTGTCGCTGTTTGCGATCATCGCCATCTCGGTTGTCATCCATTATGCCGGCATGAATTTCCTCTACGCCGGGATGAGCTACGAGAACCGCTTCGTGTCTTCGGCAACGACGGCCACCCTCTTCGCGCTCGGCGTCTCGCTGATCAACCGGCGTTTCAAGCTCGGCCTCGTCTCGCGGCTGACCGAACAGGTCATCANCCGAGGGCGGCGCGATGGGCGCCACCGGTGCGCTGGTGCTTGCGCTGCTCAAGGGCCGGCTCAACCTCAAGACACTCAAGGAAGCGCTCGACTCGACGACCAAACTGACCGCCTTCGTCATGTTCATCCTGATCGGCGCGCGCGTGTTCGCGCTGACCTTTTACGGCATCAACGGCAAGATCTGGGTCGAGGAACTGCTGCTGTCGCTGCCCGGCGGCGAGACCGGCTTCCTGGTCGTCGTCACGGTGATCGTCTTCATCCTGGGCTGTTTCCTCGACTTCTTCGAGATCGCCTTCGTGGTCGTGCCCCTGCTGGTCGGCCCCGCCGAAACGCTCGGCATCGACCTGATCTGGCTCGGCATCATTCTGGGCATCAACCTGCAGACCTCGTTCCTGACGCCGCCGTTCGGCTTCGCGCTCTTCTACCTGCGATCGATCGCGCCAAGGCAGGACTGGGACGACGAGGTCACCGGCGAGCGGATCAAGGGCATCGAAACGATGCAGATCTACCGGGGCGTCATCCCCTATATCGCCATCCAGTTCGTCGCCATCATGGTGGTCATCTTCTTCCCACGCATCGTCACCCACTACAATGACGACGCACCGGTGATCGATATCGACAACGTGACGATCGAACTGCCCTCGCTTGGCGGGCAGGACGCCGAGGGCAATGCGGTCGGCCTGCCCGGCATTGGCGGCAGCGGCATGCCGTCGGCACCGAACTTCGGCAATGAGGGCGGCTCGGGCCTGCCCGGCCTTCAACTCACCCCGCTGGGCGGCCCGCCATCGTTGGGCGGCGATGACGGCGCGGCCTCCGGCGGCGACAGCGAGGCGCCGGCGCCCGCCTTCGGCCTGCCACCGCTCGACCTGAACGCCACGCCGCCGCCGACCGACCAGTAGGCGCGCTGGACACCAACCGGAACGCCGGGGCACGCCCCGGCGCTTTTTTTCGACCGGACGCCCCTCAGCGCAGCACGGGCAACGCCATCACAGCGCCGCCGCCCGCTCGCGTAGTTCGTATTTCTGCACCTTGCCGGTCGAGGTCTTGGGCAGTTCGCCGAACACGATCCGTTTGGGAGCCTTGAAGCCGGCCAGCCTCTGGCGCGCAAAGGCGATCAGCTCCTCCTCGGTCGCCGACCCGTCGTCCTTCAGTTCGACAAAGGCGCACGGCACCTCGCCCCATTTTTCGT
The DNA here is from genome assembly GCF_003149475.2 of Oceaniradius stylonematis. GTDB lineage: Bacteria > Pseudomonadota > Alphaproteobacteria > Rhizobiales > Rhizobiaceae > Roseitalea > Roseitalea stylonematis. Next base: position 1,047,419 of record NZ_QFWV02000004.1, on the reverse strand, counting down.
CGGGCTTGGCGACCACCGCGCACAGAAGCACCGACGCATGGTGCATCAGCGCGCTTTCCACCTCGACCGAAGAGATGTTCTCGCCGCCCGATATGATGATGTCCTTGGCCCGATCGGTGATCTGGATGTAGCCGTCCGGATGCTGCACGGCGATGTCGCCGCTGTGGAAATAGCCGCCGCGAAACGCCTCGTTGGTTGCGCGCGGGTTCTTGTAGTAGCCCTTCATCGTCGCGTTGCCGCGCATCACGATCTCGCCCGTCGCCGCGCCGTCCATCGGCGTCTGGCGCATGGTCTCGGGGTCGACCACCGTCACATGATCCATGTTGGGGAACGCGACGCCCTGCCGCGCCTTGATTGTCGCCCGTTCGTCGGGGGCGAGTTCTGCCCATTCATCGTCCTTCCAGACGCATTCGGTGGCAGGACCATAGACCTCGGTCAGCCCGTAGACCTGGGTGATGTTGAAGCCCATCGGCTCGATCGCCGCCAGCGTCGCCGCCGCCGGCGGGGCGCCGGCGGTGAACACATTCACCGTCTGGTCGAAGCTGCGCCGCTCCTCGTCCCTGGCGTTGACGATCATGTTCAGGACGATCGGCGCGCCGCCGAAATGCGTCACCCCCTCGTCGGCGATCGCGTCGTAGATCGCCCTGGCGGTGATATCGCGGCAGCACACGGTGGTGCCGCCGACCGCCGGCATCGTCCAGACATGGCACCAATTGTTGCAGTGAAACAGCGGAACGATCGTCAGATAGCGCGGATAGAGCGTCATCCGCCAGGCGATGGGCGTTCCCAGCGTGATCAGATAGGCGCCGCGATGATGATAGACCACGCCCTTGGGCCGGCCCGTCGTGCCCGACGTATAGTTGAGCGCGATGCTCTCCCATTCATCGGCGGGCATCACCCAGTCGAAGTCCGGGTCGCCCTCGGCGATCAGCGCCTCATAGGTCAGGTGCCGGCCCGATGCGTGGAACCCGGCCTGCTCGTCCGGCACCTCGATGATCGTTGGCTGCGCCTCGTTTTCCATCTCGGCGATCGCCGCCTCGACGACGCCGAGAAACTGCGTGTCGACGAGCACCACCCGCGCTTCGCCATGGTCGAAAATGTAGCTGATCGTGTGCTGGTCGAGCCGGATGTTGATGGCGTTGAGAACGCCGCCGCAGGCCGGCACCCCGAAATGCGCCTCCACATGGGCCGGAATGTTGGGCAGGACCGTCGCCACCACATCGCCCGGCGCGATGCCGAGCCGCGCCAGCGCCGAGGCGAGCTTCGACACGCGCACATGATACTCCGCATAGCTGGTGCGGAAATCGCCATAGACGATCGCCTCGCGTTTCGCATGCACCGTGGCCGCGCGCCTCAGATGCGACAATGGCGTCAGCGGCACGAAATTGGCCGGCCGCTTTTCCAGCCCGGTCTCGTCCTTCATCCAACCCATGGGTTTCTCCCTGCCCTGCCTTTCCGGCGGCCACCGCGCCGCCAGCCTCCCGAAGGCACGGGCCATGATTTCAGAGTTTTTCCGGCCCGTCACCCGCCTGTCCGTCCTGCCAGCGGCGCTTCCGCGGCCGTCATCGCCTTGCCATATCGCTCCCCAATACCCACCTGCACGACGACCCGGTCCGGCCAAAGGAGGAACCCATGCTCGACCCCAAAAAGCTGCTCAACGATTTTCTGGGAAGCCGGATACCCGGCGCCGGCGGAACCGTGCGTGAGCGGGCGGGGCAGGCCGGGCAGATGGCGAAAGACAATCCGCTGGCGACCGGCGCCATCGCGGCGGTCCTTCTGGGCACCGGCGTCGGGCGGGAGCTGACCGGCTCGGCGGTCAAGCTGGGCGCGGCGGCCGCCGTCGGCGGTCTCGCCTACACCGCCTGGAAGAACTACAAGGAAGGCCGCGCCGTCGAACAGGCCGGCTCCGCCGAGCCCGAGGTGCTGCCGCCGCCCCAGGGCTCGGAATTCGACATCGAGGCCGACAGCCAGGACGGCGAGTTCCCGCTCGCCCTGGTGCGCGCCATGATCGCCGCCGCCCGCGCCGACGGCCATATCGACGATGAAGAACGCGCCCGCATCATCGACAAGCTGGCGGTCAGCGGCATCGACGATGACGAGCAGAGCTTCGTGCGCGCCGAACTCGCCAAGCCCGTCGATCTCGATTCGATCGTCGGAGCCGCCCGGACCGAGGCGCAGCGCGTCGAACTCTACACCGCTTCAAGGCTCGCCATCGAACCCAGGACCCGCGCCGAGCGCGGCTATCTGGACATGCTCGCGGGCCGCCTGCAGCTGCCGGATCCGCTGGTCGATCACATCGAGGCGACGATCGCCGGCGCGACCGCGTAGCGGGCACAATCCCATCGTGCTGCATGGCCGGACGGGCCATGCCAGCCTTCTGTCGCATTGCGTGCAAACCGGGCCGCTGCACGCGTTAACCATTCGTTAACGCATCGGGTCCATCATGATACATGGGCATAAAGCAGGTCGGGTTCCTCCTCCCACCCCGGCCCTGCGGAAAACGGGCGATCGATCCAAGAGGATCCGTCGCCCGCTTTTTTGATCCCAATCCCTCCGGTCAAAGCCGCAGCGCCCGCCGCGCCAGGTCCGCGATCACCGGCCGTTGCCGGTCGAAGGGCTGGCCGGTCAGCCAGCCCAGCTTGCCCCCGATCGCCAGATGCGCATAGCCGTGCAGCATCATCCAGGCCGCCGCGACATCGCGCCAGCCTTCCTCGGCCTTCAGAGCGTCCGCGCCGCGCAGACGTGCGACCGCGTTGACCAGCACCGAGAAGCTCGCATCGGCCGCCTTGGCGAATTCCGTCGGCACGCCATGGTGTGACCGCCCGCCGAACATGAGCTGGAACAGGGCCGGGTTTTCGGCCGCAAAGCGGATATAGCCGACACCCGCCGCCACATAGAGCGCTTCGGGATCGTCGCCCGCCTCGGCCTGCTCTTCCTTCATCGTCGCCGTCAGCCGTTCGAAGCCGCGCTGCGCCAGGCCCTGCAGCAACGCCGTGACATCCTTGAAATGGTGCGCCGGCGCGGCATGGCTGACGCCCGCGCGCTTGGCCGTCGAGCGCAGCGAGAACCCGTCCTCGCCCTTCTCGGTCAACTCCATTTCGGCCGCGGCCAGCAGCGNCAGGACCCATTAATCTGGTTGAATTGGTCGTGGCGAATTTGTGCGGATGCACGGAGCAAGGCCGCAGGAAGTCTTCCGACTTTCAAGGGCTTGCGACACGGCAGGCCGTGCAAATCCGCCCGATCCGAAGGACGGTCGATATGGCCGCGCCCTACCGCGTCAAAGCTCTCGACCGGGGGACGGACCCCGCTCTTCGTGCTTTTTCTTGTATTGCTTGCCATCTCGACCGCCATTTCAATCACATTAATGGGTCCTGACCCTAGTCTAGGCGACGATCTGGACAGTGTCAAAACGTTGTCTTGAAGCCGGCAATATGCGTGCCGCCCTCCATCTTGACATTGGCAAGAAAGGGCCATCCATCCCGCTCGACACGCTCTTTTCCACCGCATCAAACCCGGCGATTCCCGGCTGACTGACCCTTCTGGCAAGCCCGTTCGCGCCGCGCGTCGCCCACATCGCCGCCGGCCGCGCCGTTCACGCCGTGCCCGCCTTCGCGCTCGGCCCTGCCTTCATCGGCTGAGAAACGCCTCCATCCGGTCGAGCGCGGCTTCGATGTTGGCCAGCGAATTGGCGTAGGAGACGCGCACGAACCCCTCGCCGAGGATGCCGAAATCCGGCCCGCCGATCAGCGCGACGCCCGCCTCCTCCAGAAGCCCGCTGGCAAGCTGTTTGGCCTGCCAGCCGGTCGCCGAAATGTCCGGGAAGGCGTAGAACGCGCCCTTGGGCGTCGCACAGGTGACGCCCTCCATCGCGTTCAGCCGCTCGACCACGAAACGCCGCCGCGCGTCGAAGGCGGCCATCATCGCCGCCACATCGTCCTGCGGCCCGTCGATCGCCGCGATCCCGGCATGCTGCGCCGCCGCGTTGACGCAGGACCAGCAATTGACCGCCAGCTTGCGCACCGCGTTGTAGAGCGGTTCGGGCCAGACCGACCAGCCCAGCCGCCAGCCGGTCATCGCCCAGGTCTTCGACCAGCCATTGAGCACGATGAGCCGGTCGCGCAGGCCGTCAAATTCCAGCAGCGATGTGTGCGCTTCGCCATCATAGGTCATCACATCGTAGATTTCGTCCGACAGGATCGCGATGTCCGGGTGCCGGTCCAGCAGCGCGGCGAGCTTTTCGATCTCGGCGGGCGGCGTCACCCCGCCGGTCGGGTTGCCCGGCGAATTGACGATCAAAAGCCGCGTTCGATCCGTGATCAGCGATGCCACTTCGTCGGCACTGACAGCGAACCCGTTCTCGGCGCGCATCGGCACCGGCACCGGCGTCGCGCCGGTCGCCTCGATCATCGAGCGATAGATCGGAAAGCCCGGATCGGGATAGAGGATCTCGGCGCCCGGCGCGCCGAACATCAGGATGGCGGCGAACATGGCCGGCTTGCCGCCCGGCGTGATCATGATGCTTTCCGGCGACACGTCGGCGCCGGTCAGCGCGTGGATGCGCCGGCTCACCGCCTCGCGCGTCGCAAGCAGGCCGTTGGCCGGCGTATAGCCGTGCGCGCCGTCGCGCAGCGCCTTGACCGCCGCCTCGACAATGTGCGCCGGCGTCGCGAAATCGGGCTGGCCGATGCCCAGATTGATGATGTCGCGGCCCTCGGCGGCAAGCTGTGTCGCCCGCGCCAGAACGGCAAAGGCGTTTTCCTCGCCCATCCGGTTGAAGAAGGGATTGATGTCGTGCATGGCTTCCTCCAGCGCCCGGCATGAGGTGCCGCGCATTGCAAGTCAAGCAAGCCCGGACACGCCGCCCATGATCACCGACCTGACGGACTGGACCCCGCGCGAACGGCCGACGAACAGGCCGATGGCCGGCCGCCATGTCGAGATCGTTGCGTTCGACCGCGCCGCCCATCAGGACAGGCTCTGGACCGCCTTCGGTGGCATGACGACCAACGATCTGCTCTATCATTTCGGCTGGCCGCGCATGGAGAGCGCCGCCGATCTGGGCGCAACCATCCAAGCGCTGAACGACCATGGCGGCTTCGTCACCTGCGTCTTCACGCAGCGGCAGACCCAAGATGTGATGGGCATGGCGAGCTATATGCGCATCGACGAGAAGAACGGCGTCTGCGAGGTGGGCGCCGTCGCCCACGGCACGCCGATGGCGCGCTCGCCGGCAGCGACCGAAGCGCATTACCTGATGGCGCGCCGCGTCTTCGACGATCTGGGCTACCGGCGTTATGAGTGGAAACTCAACAATGCCAACGCGGCCTCGCACCGCGCCGCGCGGCGGTTCGGCTTCACCTTCGAGGGCGTGTTCCGCCAGCACGAGGTCAAGCCCTACGGCAATCGCGACACGGCATGGTATTCCATGCTGGACAGGGAATGGCCGGCGGCCAAACAAGCGATGGAACGCTGGCTCGATCCGGCAAACTTCGACGCCGACGGCGGTCAGAAGCGCCGGCTCGAGGAGATCAGGAGCGACATTCATGCCCAGCAGGCTTGAGGGAAAGATCGCCGTCGTCACGGCGGCAGGACAGGGCATCGGCAAGGCGATCGCCGACCGTTTCGCCGAAGAGGGCGCCAGGGTCTTCGCCAGCGATCTCGACGCGGCCAAGCTGGCCAACCCGGCCTTTGCCGATGCGCGCGTGCTCGACGTCACCGACACGGTGGCGGTCGACGCCTATGCGGCCGAGATCGGCGCCGTCGACGTGCTCGCCAATGTCGCCGGCTTCGTCCATCACGGCACGGTGCTCGACTGCACCGAGGATGACTGGGATTTTTCGTTCGATCTGAACGTGAAATCGATGCACCGAACGATCCGCGCCTTCCTGCCGGCCATGCTGGATCGCGCCGAACAGACCGGCTCCACCGCATCGATCGTCAACATGTCCTCGGGCGCCTCCTCCATCAAGGGCGCGCCGAACCGCTATGTCTATGGCGCGACCAAGGCGGCGATCATCGGCATGACCAAGGCGATCGCCGCGGATTTCGCCGCCCGGCAATTGCGCTGCAACGCCATCTGTCCGGGCACGGTGGATTCGCCTTCGCTTCAGGAGCGCATGAAAGCGCTCGGCGAACAGATGGGCGGCTATGATGCCGCGTTCGACCTGTTCCTTCAGCGCCAGCCCATGGGCCGCATTGCGCAGCCGCGCGAAATCGCCGATATGGCCGTCTATCTGGCGTCGGACGAAGCGGGTTTCGTGACCGGCGCCACCATGGTGATCGACGGAGGCTGGACGCTGTGAGCGCACCGGAAAACGACGAAAACGGCGCGCCCAAACCGCCCGAATATGATCGCGGCACGCTGCTCATTGCCGGCGGCATCTTCGTCGGCTTCGCGCTTTTGCTCTATTTCCTGCCGGCGATCATGACCGCCATCGGCGGCGACAATCCCTGGGCCGCCGGCGCGGCGGTCGCCGCCGTTCTTGTCCTGCCGTTTCTGGGTCTGTGGCTTCGGGGCCGCGCGCGCCGCAAGCTGCGCTGAGGAGACTTCCCTAGGCGCCGAGCGCGCCGCCCAGCAGGATCACGCCCATGGCGATGATCAGAAGCGCGCCGCCGATCTCGATGGCGTGGCTCACCGGGCCGGACAGGGCAGACGAGCCGGACATCCGCAGCGCCACATTCTTCGCCGTCACCGCCAGCGTCGCCAGCGCCGAGACGGTAATCGCGGTGCCGAGCGCCATCGCCAGAACCGAGACGAGCCCGGCGGCCCACAGCCCGTTCAGGAAGGCGAACGTCAACACGATCAGCGCCCCGGTACAGGGCCTGAGCCCCACCGACAGGACCACCGCCGCCGCATCGCGCAGCTTCATCGGGCCGGAAAGCTGGTCGGGCATCGGCATGTGGGCATGACCGCAGGTCGAGCACACTTCGCCCGGCGCATGATCGTGATGATGGTGATCATGTGCGTGACGGTCGTGGTTGTGATGATGATGACCATGATCGTGCACGGCCGCCGAAGACAGGGCAGCAGGTTTCGGCGCCGCCGGGCGCAGCGCGCGCAGCTTGCGCACCAGAAGCCACAGCCCCAGCGCGACCACCAGCCCGTAAGATGCGATCTCGAAAAAGCGGGTCGTGTCGGTCTGGCTAACGGCCAGTTGCCGCAGCACCAGAAAGCCGAGGCCGACGATCACGATGGCCGACAGCGCCTGCACGAGCGAGGCGGAGAACGACAGGGCGATGCCGCGCCTGAGCGCCGTCTCGTTGGCAAGCATGTAGGACGAGATCACCACCTTGCCATGGCCCGGCCCCGCTGCGTGCAAAATGCCATAAAGGAACGACAGGCCGACCAGCAGCCATGCGCCCGGGCCGCCATCGCGCATGGCGGTCAGCGCGGCGCGCATCGCGTCATAGAATTCGCGTTGCCGGGTGGCGATCCAGGCAAAAAAGCCGCCCAACAGGCCGCTGTCGGACGCCGGCGCCTGCTCGGCGACGCCAATGCCGAGCGAGGATTGCGCCGCCGCCATGCCGACCGCCGCGACAAGCACGATCAGGGCCGCCGGTGCGATGGTTGCCGCGCGTCTCACGAGCAACGCACTTCCATGCGCGTTGCGAAGATCTTCGACCAGTCATTGCCGTCCGGCTCGTTGAAGAACGCCTCGGTCAGCGTGTCCTGGTTCTGGGCGATCGCCTCGTCCGGATCGGGGATCACCATCTGGTGCCCGCAGCCCGCCGGCGCGCCGATCAGCACCATGTTCTNCGTCCTCGTAGAAATCGATCGCGGTATAGAAAGTCGGATCATAGACCGCAAAGGACGGATTGTCCGCCAGCGCCACCGGCTCGGACGGCTGCGAGGTGAACAGGACGAGCAGCTGGTTGTCGACCATGTCGACGCGCAGGTCGGTCACCTCGGCGATCGCGATCTCCTTGGTGCCGACCGTCACCGACTGAAAGTAGCCGAACTCGGCGATCGATGTGACGATCACCTCGGCCACCTGTTCCAGCTCTCCAATCTCGAGCGCGCCGCTGGAATCGGTGTCGAATTCGAACAGCACCGTCGATGAAAACAGATCGTCGAAACGCCAGACATGGCGCAGCCGGTCGACCATGCCCTGCGGCGTGACCGTCACTTCGAGCCGCGCTTCTGCGAAGACATGCGGATGGGCATGCGCCGTCGCCGGCACGGCAAACGCCACCGGCGCCAAAAAGGCTGCGAACATCGTCTGGCGGGTCAAATCACGTCACCCCTGATCCGGCACGGATCGTTTGCGCCACGCGAAGCGGGCCGAATTATGACGCCCCGTTGCGGCGCGGCGTCCGGCAGTTGGACTTGAACCAGTCGGCGAGATAGTCGACCAGCGCCCGCACCCGGGCCGGCAGATAGCGCCGGTGCGGATAGACCGCATAGATGCCGGCATCGTTTTCGAGCTGGCCGGCCATCAGCTCGACCAGCCGTCCTGCCTGCAAATCCTCCAGGACGATGAAGTCGGGCGAGACGAAAAAGCCCAGATCGGCGAGACCCGCCATTCTGACCGCCAGCGGGCTGTTGACGCTGATCCGCCCGTCCACGGTCACCGAGGTGGCCTGCCCGTCATCGTCGCGATAGGGGATGATGTTGCGGCGCCGGGCATTGGTGTCGACGATGAACGGAAGCCGGGCCAGCTCCGCCATCGATTCGGGCGTGCCATGGCGTTCGATCACCGCCGGCGTGGCGCAAAGGACCAGCCGGAACGGGTTCAGCCGGCGCGCGATCAGCGTCGAATCCTCCAGCTGGGTTATGCGGATGGCGAGATCGAACCCCTCCTCGACCAGATCGACGAACCGGTCGTCGAGATCGATATCGAGCCTGATCTCCGGATGGGCCACGGCGAAATCGACCAGCGATTGACCGATCGCCGCATCGGCGAGCGAACGCGGCGCGGAAATCTTGATCGGTCCGGCAAGATCGGATCGGGTGTCGCGTATCTCGTCCCGCAGATCGTCGAACTCGCGCAGAAGATCGAGCGCGCGGCGATAATAGGTGTGGCCCGCTTCGGTCAGAGAGAACTGACGGGTCGTCCGGTTGAGCAGAAGCGCGCCCAGATCGTCCTCCAGTTCGCGCACATATTTCGACAAAAGCGCCTTCGAGCGCCCCTGTGCCCGCGCCGCCGCCGAAAAGCCCTCATTGTCGACCACCGCCACGAAGGCGCGCATCCGGGTCAGCGTGTCCATGATTGTCCGGTCCCCAACCCTTCAGTCTCGTTCGTCCGCCGCCAGGCGGCATCTATCGGTCCAATATCGCGGCCGCCGCCGCCCATCCGCTTTGCGCCGCCGCTTCCGCCCGGCCGCCGACCAGCCCGTCGCCGCAGACGACGACGCGGCCGCAGCCCGTCACCAGATGGGATTCGCCGAGCGCCCGGTCAACCCGCGCATAACGCCAGCGATGCGCCGTCGCGTGGACCGGTGCCAAGGGTTGCCCGGCGCAGCGCTCCAGCGCGCCCTGCAGATAGGGCACGATCGCCTTCGGCTCATGCTCAAGATGCTGCGCGCTCCACGCGCCGCCGCCATGGACGACGAAGGTCGCGCCGTCCCGGCCCGGTTTGGATGAATTGCGCACGATCAGCGCGCCCGGGCCGTGATCGTCACCGCGCGTCAGGTCGGGCAGATCGGCGACCGGTTCGGCAAAGGCGAACATGCCGGCCCAGCACGGCGCGTAGACGATATCGCGCAAGGCTTCGAAACCGCGGTCGAGCGGCGCGGTCAGGGCCATCGCCTGCGGCGCCGGCGCGGTGACGACCACCCGCCCGAAGCGGTGGTCGAGCCCGTCGGCGCCGGTCACGCGGACCTGGCCCTGGCTGTCGAAACCGATGCCGTCGATGCGTGTGCGCAGCCGCACATCGATGCCGCCGAGCAGCGGCTTGACGAACCCGCTCATGCCGGGCAGCCCGACATGCCAGTCGCCCGGCCGGTCCTTGCCTTCCGGCGTCCACGGCGCCACCGCGCCTTCTTCGCCGAGTTGGTCCAGCAACGCCCGCATCGGCGCGCTCCGCCCGGTCAGATATTGTGCGCCGTGATCGAAGCTGCCGGCCGCGCTGCGCCGGGTCGACAGGCGCCCGCCGGTGCCGCCCGATTTCTCGAAAACCGTCACCGCAAGCCCGGCATCGGCCAGCGCCCGCGCGCAGACCGCGCCGGCCAGCCCGGCGCCGATGATCGCTACCGATTGTGTCATGGTCCCTCGCTTGCCAAGGCATATAGGGCGCCGCGCGGCGGGGTCAGCCGTGCATGAACGCCCGCGCCGCCTGACCGTGGGCATACCGCAGCGCCGCGACATCGACGCCCACCGGCGCGCCGTCCTCGACCGTCCAGCGCCCGGCGATCATCACCCGGTCGGCCCGGTGCGCGCCACACAGAACGAGCGCGGCCAGCGGGTCGTGCGCGCCCGAAAAGCGCAATTCGTCGAGCGTGAACAGCGCCAGGTCGGCCTGCCTTCCCGGCGCGATCGTGCCGATGTCACTTCGTCCCAGGCACCGCGCCGACCCTTCGGTCGCCCAGCGCAGCGCGTCCAGATGGGTCAGAGAGGCGTCGTAGGTCAGCCGGCCGATCATCAGCGCGTGCCGCACGCCCTCCATCAGATTGGAGGAATCGTTGGAGGCCGAGCCGTCGACGCCAAGGCCCACCGCAACGCCCGCGGCCTCCAGTTCGCGCGTCCGGCACTGGCCCGAGGCGAGCACCATGTTCGAGGTGGGGCAATGGCAGACGCCGACGCCGGCGCGGCCGAGCCGCGCCATCTCCTCGTCGTTGAAATGGATGCCGTGGGCCAGCCATGTCCGGTCGGTCAGCCATCCGGTCTCTTCCAGATAGTCGACCGGCCGGCAGCCATAGGTCGCCTCGCAGAACGCGTTTTCGTCGAACGTCTCGGCCAGATGGGTATGCAGCGCGCAGCCGCAGCGGCCGGCAAGCGCGGCGGTCTCGGCCATCAGCTCCCGAGTCACCGAAAAGGGCGAGCATGGCGCCAGCGCCACCTGCGTCATCGCGCCCGGCGCCGGATCGTGATGGCGGCCGATCACCCGCTCGCAGTCGGCGAGGATCGTGTCGGCATCCTGAACGACGCTGTCCGGCGGCAGGCCGCCATCGCGCACCGAAAGGTTCATCGAGCCGCGGTTGAGCACGATCCGCATGCCGAGCGCCGCCGCCTCCCCGGCCTGGATGTCCATCGCCTCGTCCAGCCCGTCAGGGAAGACGTAATGATGGTCCGACGCGCAGGTGACGCCCGACAGCATCAGTTCGGTCAGCGCCAGCCGGGTGGCGATGCGCAGATGGTCCGGCGTCAGCCGCGCCCAGAGCGGGTAGAGCGCCTTCAGCCAGTCGAACAATTCCCGGTTGATCGCCGCCGGATGGGCGCGCGTCAGCGTCTGGTAGAAATGATGATGGGTGTTGATCAGCCCGGGCAGCACGACATGGCGCGAAGCGTCGAACACGTCATGCGGTTCGGCCGGTGTTTCGCCGGCGCCGATCACCGCCTCGATCACCCCGTCCCGGACCAGCAGCCCGCCGCGCGCATCGACGCCGTCGGGCACCAGCGCGGCCAGCGAATGTCGGATCCAGAGCGCCCGCCCCTTGCCGTCGTTCATCGATCCGAAGTCCTCCAAACGGTTCACCCGACCGGTTCGTCCAGCGTTACGGCATCGCCAGCTCCCGGCCAAGCGCCAACCTTGCCGGCTTTGCTTGTCGGCGGTTGCCCGGCGGCTTATCGTGCGGCCATGAATCGGTTCTACATCCCCGCCGAAGAGACCGAAGGCGGCAGCTTGCTGGCGCGCCTTCAGGACGTGGCACGCCATGGCCGGACCCATTATGCCCGCCATCTGCTGAAGACCGGGCTCTACGCCGGCCAGGAAAAGATCATCGAGGCGCTTGCGACCGGCGGCCCGATGACCCCCGGCGCCCTCGCCAGGGCCCTCGACGTCCGCCCGCCGACCATCACCAAGACGATCACACGTCTGGAGGAGCAAGGCTTTGTCGCGCGCGCCGCGTCCAAGGAGGACGGCCGTCAGGTTCTCGTGCAACTGACCGAGGCGGGGCGCAACGTTCTGGGCGTGATGGGAAAGGCCATCGCCAAAGCCGAGAAACAGGCGCTCAAGGGCCTGAAGAAGAAAGAGCGCAAGCAGCTCGAAAAGATCCTCGGCAAGATCGAGGGCAATCTGATCGTCCGCGAGGACACCGGCGAGGACGAACAGAGCGAACGGGACTGACGCGCCGCAGCGCCCTTTACCGCCCGATTAAAGCCATTTAAACGTCTTTCACCGGTTTAAACGGCTCCTTGAAGGGCGCGCCTTGCAGAAGATCAAACTGTCGACCATTGCCGAAGCGCTCGGCGTTTCGACCGCCACCGTATCGCTGGCCCTGCGCGACAGCCCGCTTGTCGCCGAGGCCACCAAGGAACGGGTCAAGGCCCATGCGCTGGAGATCGGCTATATCTACAACCGCCGCGCCGCCAGCCTGCGCACCTCCAAATCCGGCATTGTCGGCGTCGTCGTGCACGACATCATGAACCCGTTCTATGCGGAAATCCTGCGCGCCATCGAGACCGAGCTCGACCGCTCCGGCCAGACCTTCCTTCTGTCCAACCATTATGACTCGGTCGACAAGCAGCGCGCCTTTCTCGAAACGCTGATGCAGCTCGGCGCCGACGGCGTGATCATGTCGCCGGCCATCGACACCCCGCCTTCGGACATCGAACTGGGCATCAGGAACGGCCTGCCCTTCGTCTTCATCGCGCGCTCGGTCGAGGGCGCGGATGTGCCGGTGTTCAGGGGCGACGACGCATTCGGCATCGGCCTTGCCACCAACCATCTGATCTCGCTCGGCCACACGCGCATCGCCATGATCGGCGGATCGGACAAGACCTCGACGGGCCGTGACCGCTTCCGCGGCTATCGCGAAGCGATGGAAAAGGCCGGCCTTCCGGTGGAAGCCGAATGGCGCATTCCCGGTCCGCGCACCAAAGCGGCCGGTTTCGAGGCGGCCAGCCAGTTCCTCGCCCTGCGCGACCGGCCGACCGCCGCCGTCTGCTGGAACGATCTGGTCGCCATCGGCCTGATGAACGGCATCGCCCGCGCCGGCCTGACGCCCGGCGTCGACATTTCGGTGACCGGCTATGACGATCTCGAGGAAGCCTCGATCGCGACGCCGGCCCTGACGACGGTGTGGAACGGCCAGCGCGATGTCGGCCGCGACGCCGCCCGTGCGCTGCTCGACAGGATCGAGGGCAAGAAGTCGCTGGAGGGCACGCTGCATCTGGTCCGGCCCGAACTGCATGTGCGCCAATCGACGACCCATCCCGTGGAGACCTGAACGATGACGCAGCCGGACCGGCGGAACGGGCGCGTGCTCGTCTCAAGTCGCGGCCATTCCTGGACGCGCGAACGGCTTGTCGAGCGTTTCGACTGCGTCGTCGCCGAGCCCGGCGAGGTGATGGCGATGGACGAAGATGCGCGCGCCGGCATCGCGGCTTTCGCGACGCTCATGTCGCCGGTGACGCCCGCACTGATCGACGCGCTGCCCAACCTGCGGATCGTCTCCTCGTTCGGCGTCGGCTACGACCATGTCGATGCGGCGCACGCCGCCCGCCGGGGCGTCATCGTGACCCACACGCCGCACGTGCTCGACGACGAGGTGGCCGACACCGCCATCGGCCTGCTCCTGAACACGCTGCGCGAACTGCCGCGTGCCGAAGCCTGGCTGCGGGCCGGCAAATGGCAGACCGAGGGCAACTATCCGCTGACGCCGCTGACCTTGCGCGGCCGCACCGTCGGCATTTTCGGGCTGGGACGGATCGGCCTGGCCGTGGCGCGGCGTCTGGAGGGGTTCGGCGTCGCGATTCACTATCACAACCGCTCGCAGCGCGCCGATGTCGCCTACCCCTATCATGCCAGCCTCGCCGATCTGGCCGAAGCCTGCGACACGCTCATCTCGGTCGCGCCCGGCACACCGGAGACGCGCCATGCCATCGATGCCGGCATTCTTGAGCGGCTCGGGCCGGACGGCGTCCTGATCAATGTCGGACGCGGCTCGGTGGTCGACGAGACGGCGCTGGCCGACGCCCTGCACACCGGCGCGATCGCCGCCGCCGGGCTCGACGTGTTCGAGGACGAGCCGAACGTGCCGCAGGCGCTGCTCGATGCGCCCAACACCTGCCTTCTGCCCCATGTCGCCTCGGCGTCGGTGGCCACCCGGCAGGCCATGGGCCAACTCGTCATCGACAATCTCGCCGCCTGGTTCGCGGGCGACGCGCCTCTGACGCCGGTGNCCCTGACCGATCATGCTCGCCGCACCGATCAAGGGGGCAATGCGATGCGGTTCAACACGACCCAATGGCTGAACGGGTTTGCCGTGGCAGGTGCCGCTGCGATGATTATCGCGGCGGGTGCCGGCGCGCCCGGCTCGGCGCCGTCCGGCATCGATCCGGTGACGACCGCATCGGTGGCATCGGCCGCGGCCGCCGGCGGCGACCGTTTCATGGCGCTCGATCACCGCACCAACATCAGTTGCAGTTTCACCCTGCATCGCGCCGACGGCTATGACGTGCACCGGGTCGAACCGGGCTCCTCCTGCGCGCGCCTGGGCGAACTGTTCGCCCGCGCCCGCGCCTGGCAGGAATCGCGCCGCGGCACGGTGACGGTCACCGACCATCGCGGAACGCCCCTGATGCGCCTTGCCCCCGGCGACGGCTTTGCCTGGGAAGTGGTCGAGCCGGACAATGTGAAAGTGTCGCTGGCCGCCTACTGAGCCGCCGCCAGCCGCCCGCCCGCATGGACGCGGGCCGCTTCGCCGAACGCCTCGAACAGCCGCCGCGAGGGCGTGTCGGACTTCGCCCAATATTCCGGGTGCCACTGCACCCCGAGCGCAAAGCCGGGTGCGTCGATCACCGAAACCGCCTCGATCGTGCCATCCTCTGCGACCGCCTCCGCCTGAAGCCGCGGCGCCAGCGCGCTGATCGCCTGCCGGTGCAGCGAATTGACCGGCACCGGACCGCCGCCGACGATGGACGCCAGACATCCGCCCGTCCTGGGCGCCACATCGTGGACGATGGCAAAGCGCTCGTCGTGATCCTCGTGCTGCGGTGCGCGATGGTCCCTGCGGCCGTCCAGCTCCTGGATCTCGGTCGCGAGCGTCCCGCCGAGCGCCACGTTCAGCTCCTGCAGCCCCCGGCAGATGGCAAGCAACGGCACGCCCGTCTCCACCGCCGCCCGCGCCAACGGCAGGCTGGTCGCATCGCGCGCCGGATCGTATGGCTCGTAGGCCGGTCCCGGCTCGGCGCCGTAAAGGCCCGGATGAACGTTCGACTTCGAGCCCGACAGCATCACGCCGTCGACGCGGCTCAGCAGCCCGTCAATGTCGATCCGCTCGCCGAAGGCCGGCACCATCAGCGGCAGCACGCCGGCCACTTCGATCGCCGCCGTCAGATAGGTCTCCGGCGTTGCGTGCCAGGTATAGGTGTCGAACTGCCGGACATCGCAGACGACGGCAACGATAGGCTGCATGGGGGCTCCGCTTCATGGTCACGAGCATCGGGGCCGGCATCCGGTGCCGGCTCGCTTCCCCCATAATCGGTTTGCCGGCCGGACGGAATAACCCTCGAAGTCCGGGCTCCTGCACCCAAATCGATTAAGTGGAAAAAAATATTGACCAGTTGGGGTCCCGATAGTGGACAGCGCACGCGAAAGCTGCAAGTTTGCGGCTTGTTGAAGATGGCGAGAGGAGATTTTGCCGCCTTCGACCCATTGTGTTCACGGGAGGATCATATGGATCGTCGTTCATTTATCAAAAAGGCCGGCGTCGCCGGCGCGGGTGCGGCAGCCGCCACCACCCTGGCAGCGCCCGCCATCGCGCAGGAAATGCCGAGCATCACCTGGCGTTGTTCGTCCGGTTTCCCCAAGGCGCTGGATACGATCTACGGTGCGGCGGAAGTGTTCTCCGATGCCGTCAGCGAGATGACCGACGGCAAGTTCAACATCCAGGTCTTCGCCGCCGGCGAAATCGTCGGCGCGCTGGAAGGCGCTGCCGCCGTCACCGCCGGCACGATCGAGTGCGCGCACACCGCCTCCTACTATTTCTGGGGCCAGGACCCGACCTTCGCCTTCGGCACCGGCGTGCCGTTCGGCCTGAACCAGCGCATGACCAATGCCTGGCTCTATGAGGGCGGCGGTCTCGAACTGCTCAACGAATTCTACGCCACGCAGAACATGATCGCCTTCCCCGCCGGCAACACCGGCGCGCAGATGGGCGGCTGGTTCCGCAACGAGATCAACACGCTTGAAGACATGCAGGGCCTGAAGTTCCGCATCGGCGGCTTCGGCGGCCGCATCATCGAGCGCATCGGCGTCGTTCCGCAGGGCCTGCCCGGCGGCGACATCTATCCGGCGCTCGAGCGCGGCACGATCGACGCGGCCGAATTCGTCGGCCCGTACGACGATGCCAAGCTGGGCTTCAACAAGGTCGCCCAGTACTATTACTATCCCGGCTGGTGGGAAGGCGGCGTCGCGCTTCTCAACATGATCAATTTGGACGCCTGGAACGCGCTGCCGGACACCTACAAGGGCATCGTCAAGAACGCGTCCGCCATGGCCAACTCGGTGATGATGGCGCGCTACGACACGCTCAACCCGCAGGTCCTCAAGGAACTGGCGGCGTCGGGCACGCAGCTTCGCCCCTACAGCCAGGAGATCCTCGAAGCGTGCTTCGAGGCGGCCAACGAGACCTATGCGGAAATCGCCGCCGAGAACGAAATGTTCAAGAAGGTGCACGACAGCTACATGGGCTACCGCAAGGACGCCTATCTGTGGATGCAGCTGTCGGAATACAATTTCGACACCTTCCTCATGCTGCAGCAGCGCGCCGGCCGCCTCTGAGGCCAGCGACTGTCCGACACGCGAAACCCGGGATGGCAACATCCCGGGTTTTTTCGTTGTCTGAAGAATGATTTGTCCGCCTTCCCCTTGAGGGGAGGCAAGAGAAGCAACCTTCGGGCTCGGCCCGAAGGGCCGCTGATCGGGTGGGGGTCACAATTGGGCACGATCGGTGGGTGTTACCCCCACCTGGCTCTGTCTCGCTTCGCTCGTCGATCGCCGACCTCCCCTCAAGGGGGAGGTAAGACGGCGTTACCCCAGCCCGGCCGCCTCTTTGGCGAGGGCCGTGATGCGGTCCCAGTCGCCGCTCGCGACGGCCTCCTTGGGCGCCACCCACGAGCCGCCGACGCACACAACGTTCGGCAGATCCAGATAATCGCCGGCATTGTCGGGCGACACGCCGCCCGTCGGGCAGAACCGGACGGCGGAAAAGGGCGAGGCGAGCGCCTTCAGATAGGCAACGCCGCCCGCCTGTCCGGCCGGAAAGAACTTCAGATGGGTGTAGCCCTCTTCGAGCGCCGCCATGATCTCGCTGGACGTCACGCATCCCGGCAGGAGCGGCACGTTGGCGCCGTCCGCCGCTTCGGCAAGCTCCGGCGTGAAACCCGGCGAGACGACAAAGCGCGCGCCGGCCGCCCGACACGCCTCATACTGCTTGGCGTTCAGCGCCGTACCGGCGCCGACAACCGCTTCGGGAACCTCGGACGCGATCGCCTCGATCGCATCGAGCGCCGCCTCGGTGCGCAGCGTGATCTCGACCGCCGGAAGCCCGCCGGCGGCCAGCGCCCGCGCCAGCGGAACCGCCTTGCCCGCATCCTCGATCACGATCACCGGGATCACCGGCTGGCCGGTCATGATCGGCGCAAGCGCCGCTACGTTCTGACCCATTGTCTGTCTTCCCTTCCCCGAAACCCGCTATATCCCGCTGTCTTTAAATCGGTTGAACATCCCTGTCCATGCGTCCGTCAGGAGCGCCGCAGGCCGGACCACGCGGCCACCAGCCGCGCCACAAATGTCAAAAGACCCCGCCACGAGCCGAATTTCGGCAGTGCATCGGACAGCGCGGCCCGGCTCGCCGGACCGTAGATGCCGTCAATGGCGAGCCCGTGACGGCTCTGGAACGCGCGCAGCGCCGCTTCGGTGCGCAGGCCGAACACACCGTCGGCGCGCAACGGATGGCCCGCCGCGGTCAGCATGCGCTGCATGTCGCGCACCGCGTCACCCCGGTCGCCGCGCCGCAGCAGCGTGCCCTTTCGACCACGTTTTGACGTTGCCGGCACGGATGACGGACGCCCGTCGCGATGGCGCGCATGGGCCGCCGCCAGCCGCACATCGTAGCGGTTCTTCGCATAGGCCGGGCCGTTGTAGCGCCGCGCGAACCCGGCCCAGTCGCGCGCATGCAGCAGCGACGTCAGCCGGTTGGCATGGATGAAGCGCAGCATCAGCCGCACCTGGCCTTCGATGCCGGACCGCGCCTCGCGTGCCAGCGCCTCGGGCGAACCGAAGCCCAGATGCTTCCAGTGGGCGCCCATCACCTGGCCGATGCCCCACGACACCGATTGCAGCGCAGCAGCCCGGTCGATCCGCGCCGCGCGCTCCAGCATCTGCCAGCGCCCGGCCTGTCCGCGCGGGTTCTTGACGGCGCCGGCGCGGGGCGAAGCAAGGCCGGCGGACCGCGCTTCCGCACGTCGGTGTTCGCCGACCAGCCGGTCGAAATAATGGCCCTCGAAGCGGATCAGCGGTTCCTTGCGCCCGCCGACATAGGCAAACGCCCGGCCGCCCGATTCGACTTCGGCGACCGCCTTGAGTGCCGCCGGCTCGATGCCGTTGTCGCGCGCCACGCGCTCGATGATCTGAAGGGTCTCGTCGGAAAATGCCGCCACCTTTCGCTCCTCTGGCTGGGGGCGTCCAGTATTGGCCGCTGCGCGGGCGGTTCGATAAGTCGGACCGGACGGGAAACTTGTCCAACCGTTTCACACCTCCCCCATACTCCTGCCACCGCGCCCATCGGAACGTCGGATGGCCACCACCTTCGGCGGGCGCGGCGGTGGCCTGCCGGGCGATGCGAGCGGTCGCGTTGCTGGGTGATGAACCCCCACGGCAGGGCGGAATGAAGGTGTGCGGTGTCCGTCCGCGCCTGTCCTCGACCAGACCCGGCCGGCGATCAGGATCGGACGGGGCCGACCGAACCAACCGGACGCCACGGGTCCTGTGGCAATCCGAAAGGTTCAGCCGGCCACGGCAGGGCGTGAGCCTCGCGCCGGCGCTTCACATGACGATCACCGCAAGCCCGCCGGACGGGCGGTTTGGCGACCGCAACTTACATAACTANNNNCGGATCGCGGCTCACCAAACCGCCCGTTGTTCTGGACTNTTTTGAAGCTGGCGCAAAATCTTGCGCGGGCTGGCGCCCACGTGCGTTTTGCGTTTGCCCAGGGCGCACGTTGACCCTCGGGCTCGACCCGAGGGGAAGCGCAAATCCTTGGGCGATTGAAGATGTTTCATGCTCTCGGCTTCCAAAGGAGGTGCGGAGGGATTGAACATGCCCGCCTCCCCCTTGAGGGGAGGCACGCGAGACCGAGCCTGCGATGGTCGAGCGGGTGGGGGTGACAGTCAAAGGCCGCAGCTGACATATACCCCCACCCGGCTCTGTCTCGTTCACACTCGCCACTCGCCGACCTCCCCTCAAGGGGGAGGTGAGGAGCACCCCTACGCCAACACAAACCCGGAACCCCGAACCCCTTCCCGCCATCGCCATCAATCGCTAGAACGCCGCCATGACCGACAAACCCGTCATCGTCGCCGCCCTCTACCATTTCGCCCGGCTCGACACGTACCGGGAGCTGCAAAAGCCGCTGGCGGAGCTGTGCTGCAAGGCCGGCCTGAAGGGCACGCTGCTGCTCGCCTCCGAGGGCATCAACGGCACCGTCGCCGGCCCGCGCGCGGGCATCGACGCGATGCTCGCCTTCCTGCGCGCCCGGCCCGAACTGGCAGGCCTCGAACACAAGGAGAGCTTCGCCGACACCATGCCCTTCTACCGTCTCAAGGTGCGGCTGAAGAAGGAAATCGTCACCATGGGCGTGCCGGGCACCGACCCGACCAGGATCGTCGGCACCTATGTCGCGCCCGAGGACTGGAACGATCTGATCACCGACCCGGACACGATCGTCGTCGACACGCGCAACGATTACGAGGTGAAGATCGGCACGTTCGAAAACGCGGTGAATCCGGAAACCGCCACCTTCCGCGAATTCCCCGACTGGGTGCGCCGCAACGAAAATGCGCTGCGCGGCAAGAAGATCGCCATGTTCTGCACTGGCGGCATACGCTGCGAAAAGGCGACCGCCTTCGTCAAATCGCTCGGGCACGACGACGTCTTCCACCTCAAGGGCGGCATCCTGAAATATCTCGAAACGGTGCCCGAAGCGCAAAGCGCCTGGCGCGGCGAGTGTTTCGTCTTCGACGAGCGCGTCTCGGTCGGCCAGGGCCTCGCGCAGGGCACCCACAGATTGTGCCGCGCCTGCGGCGCTCCGCTGTCGCCCGAGGATCTGCGTTCGCCCGATTACCGGGCCGGCGTCCAGTGCGGCCATTGCGCCGGCACGATGAGCGAAGCGGACCGCGCCCGCTTCGAAGAACGCCAGCGGCAGGTGGAACTGGCCCGCGAACGCGGCACACGGCATATCGGCGACGGAAGCCAGCCCGGTGACCGTTGAACAGGGCCGGATCGAACCGGCGGCGATGCAGCGCTCGGTCGGCGCCGGGCGGATCGCGGTCAAGGCCGGCCCGGACGGCCGGACCCGGCTGGACGCGCTCCACCAGAAGGCCAACGCGAAGATCCGCATCCCGAAAGCCTATGGGACCGCGCTCGAAGCGGTGCTGATCAACACCGCCGGCGGTTTGACCGGCGGCGACCGGCTCGACTGGTCGGCGGCGGCGGGCGCGGGCACGCATCTGGCGATCGCCACCCAGGCCTGCGAGCGCATCTACAAGAGCGCCGGCGGCACAGCGCAGCAGACGACCCGGCTCGATGTCGGCGCCGGCGCCCGACTGGACTGGCTGCCGCAGGAAACGATCCTTTTCGACGACAGCGGGCTCGACCGGTCGATCGAGATCGACATGGCCCCGGACGCCGCTTTCGTGGGGCTTGAAACGCTGGTGCTGGGCCGCGCGGCGATGGGAGAGACGGTGCGCCGCACGCATCTGCGCGACCGCTGGCGGATCCGCCGCGCCGGACAATTGATCCATGCCGACAATGTGCGCCTTGATGGCGATGCCACGGCGCTCGCAGACGGCCCGGCAACGCTTGCGGGCTGCACGGCAATTGCCACGCTGGTCCATGTCGCGCCCGGCGACGACGAACAGCGGGCGGCCCTGTCCGAACGGCTGCGGGCCGCGCTCGCGCCGATGACCGCCGGCGCACTACAGGTTGGCGTCAGCGCCTTTGCCGGCAAATGCGTTGTCCGGCTGATGGCGCCCGACGCCTACCGCTTGCGGCCACTGGCGATCGCAGCGCTATCGATCCTGCGCGACGGCGCGCCTCTGCCGGCGGTCTGGCGGTCATAGCGGCACACCTGCCGGCACACGCCGCGAACCCTTTCTCAACCCTTGCGTGACAGGCTGGCCGCAACCCCGGCCCAACCGCAAGGAGCAGCCGTCATGAAGATTCTCGTCACCGGCGGCGCCGGCTATATTGGCTCGCACACCTATCTGGCGCTGCGCGAGGCGGGCCATCGTCCCGTCATTTTCGACAATTTTTGCAATTCCTCGCCGCGCGTGCTCGACCGGCTCGGCCAGCTCTTTCAGGAGACCGCGACCTGCGTCGAGGGCGACATTCGCGATGTCGGCGCGCTTGAAAAGACGATCACGGAGCATGGCTGCGAGGCGGTCATCCACTTCGCCGGCTACAAGGCGGTCGGCGAAAGCATGGCCGAGCCACTCAAATATTACGAGGTCAATGTCGGCGGCACCGAGCGGCTCCTGACCGCGATGAGGAACACCGGCGTCAGGAAACTGATCTTCTCATCGTCGGCGACGGTCTATGGCGACCCGCAGCAATTGCCGATCCCCGAAGATCACCCGCTGTCGACGGCCAGTGTCTACGGTCACACCAAGCTGGTGGTCGAGAACATGCTGCGTGCGCTCTACGACGCCGACCGGCAATGGGCGATCACCATCCTGCGTTACTTCAACCCGGTTGGCGCCCACCCGTCCGGCCTGATCGGCGAGGACCCGGCCGACGTGCCCAACAATCTGATGCCCTTTATAAGCCAGGTCGCGGTCGGCCGGCGCCCGTACCTCAGCGTCTTCGGCGACGATTACCCGACGCCCGACGGCACCGGCGTGCGCGACTACATCCATGTCTGCGATCTGGCCGAAGGGCATGTCGCCGCGCTGCAGATGCTCGAAGAACCGCAATGCACGGCGGTCAATCTGGGCACCGGGCAGGGCTATTCGGTACTCGACATGGTGCGCGCCTTCGAGGCCGCCAGCGGACGGCCGATACCCTACAAGATAGCCGAACGGCGCGCCGGCGACATCGCCGCATGCTATGCCGACCCGTCACGCGCCAGGGCGCTGATGGGCTGGACCGCCCAGCGCGATCTGACCGACATGTGCGCCGACGCCTGGCACTGGCAGTCGCGCAATCCGATGGGCTATCTGGATATCGCCGCCGAATAGGCCTTACGGATCGAGGCTCTTGATGAAGGTGCGCAGATCCGCGCCCAGTTCGTCATGGGCAAGGCCGAGCGCGATGTTTGCGCTCAAAAAGCCCAGTTTCGAGCCGCAATCGTAGGTCCGGCCGTTGAACGGCACGCCGTAGAATGGCTGCGCGTCCATCAGCGCCAGCATCGAATCGGTGAGCTGGATTTCACCGCCCGCGCCTTTTTCGTGCCGGCCCAGAAGCCCCATGATCGACGCATCGAGAATGTAGCGACCGTTGAGGAAATAGGTCGACGGCGCGGTGCCCGGTTCCGGCTTTTCCACCATACCGGTGATCGAGAACGAGCCATCGTCGAACGTCTCGCCCATCGAGACGATGCCGTATTTGTGAGCCTGGTCGGGATCGCACGATTCCACCGAGACGACATTGCCGCCGCGATCGCCATGCACCTCGACCATCTGTGACAGGCAGCCCGGATCGCCGGTCATCACCATGTCGGGCAAAAGCACGGCGAAGGGTTCGCCGGCGCTGACCATCTCGCGCGCGCACCACACGGCATGGCCAAGACCGAGCGCCTGCTGCTGGCGCGTATAGCTGATCTGGCCCGCCTGCGGCAGGTCGGCCCGCAGCATCGCCAGCGGCTCGTCCTTGCCCCGCTGTTCGAGCGTGTGCTCCAGTTCGAACTGGTGGTCGAAATGATCCTCGATGACGTTCTTGTTGCGGCCGGTGACGAAGATGATGTGCTCGATGCCGGCGGCTTGCGCCTCCTCGACGGCATATTGCACCACCGGTTTGTCGACGACCGTCAGCATTTCCTTGGGCACCGCCTTGGTCGCGGGCAGGAAGCGCGTGCCGAGACCGGCGACGGGGATGACGGCTTTGCGGACTTTATGGGACACGGGGCGTCTCTCCGGGGTTGGGACCTCAGCCCCTCATACTGCAGTGCACGCAAACAGAAAACAGCCAACCGGCACGACCCGATGCATCGGAACCCTGCGCGCGCGCCTGCATGTCCCGGCCCATCGATCGTCAACCGTCTTGATCGGTGTCAAAGCGGCTTGAGACGATCTGACCGATGCTCAAATCACTTCAGTGGAGCCGATCGATGCTGAGCAAACCCTTCATGACAACGCACGAGATAGCCGAACTGCTCAAGGTGAACGAGGCCACGGTGCGGGCATGGATTCACGGCGAGGATCTGCGGGCGGTGAAGCTCGGGCGGGAGTTCCGCGTCGCGGTCAGGGATCTCGAAGCGTTCGTCAACGCCCACGCAACGCGGCCGCCGGCCTGGGAACAGGCGGACGGCGCCAAGGGCTGAGCGGGTCGCAACGGTAAACCAAAGGACACGATGATGAGTTGGCATGACCAACCGTTCAGCGAAGCGCTGACAAGGTTCGGCACGCGCGTCGAGCAGGGGCTCGACGAGAACGGTGCGCGGCAACGCCTTGCACGTTACGGGCCCAACAGGCTGCCCGAACCCAGGCGGGCGGGCCCCCTCGCCCGTTTTGCCCGCCAGTTCCACAATGTGCTGATTTACGTTCTGATGGCCGCCGGCACGACGACGGCCATGCTCGGCCACTGGATCGACACGGCCGTCATCCTTGCGGTCGTGATGGTCAACGCCATCATCGGCTTCGTCCAGGAAGGCAAGGCCGAAAGCGCGCTGGCGGCGATACGCGACATGCTGGCGCCCAGGGCCACGGTTCTGCGCGATGGCCGCCGCCGAACCGTTCCGGGCGAGGACATCGTGCCCGGCGACATCGTCATCGTCGAGGCGGGAGACCGCATTCCCGCCGATCTGCGCCTTTGCGAAACGCGCGGCGTGAAGATCGAGGAAGCGGTGCTCACCGGCGAATCGGTGCCCGTCGATAAGGCGACCGGTCCGGTGGCGGCGGACGCGCCGCTCGGCGACCGCCGCTCGATGGCCTTTTCCGGGACGATGGTGGCGGCCGGACAGGGACGCGGCATCGCCATCGCCACCGGTGCGGACACCGAGATCGGTCGAATTTCCGGCATGATCGCCGACGTCCCCTCGACCGAGACGCCGCTCATCCGCCAGATGGCGGTGTTCGCCAAGTGGCTGACGGTCTTCATCGTCGGCTTCAGCGCGCTGATCCTGGTCTTCGGGCTGACGCTCGGCGGCTACGGCTTCACCGAACTGTTCATGGCGCTGGTCGGCCTGTCGGTCGCCGCCATTCCCGAAGGCCTGCCGGCGATCCTGACGGTGACGCTCGCCATCGGCGTGCAGGGCATGGCGCGGAGGAACGCGATCGTGCGCCGCCTGCCTGCCATCGAGGCGCTCGGCTCGGTCTCGGTGATCTGCTCGGACAAGACCGGAACGCTGACCAGGAACGAGATGACCGTTGCCGGCGTGATCACCGCCAACCATGCCTACCGCGTCACCGGAACCGGATATGCGCCCCATGGCGGCTTCGTGCTGGACGGCGCCGAAGCGCGCGTCGCAGACCATCCTGTTCTGACCGAACTGGGCCGCGCCGCGCTCCTGTGCAACGAGGCCGACCTCGTCGGCGCCGGCGACCAGTGGCAGGTGATCGGCGATCCGATGGAGGGCGCGCTCGTCGCCTTTGCCTGCAAGGCCGGCTTCGAGCCGGACGCCGAACGGGCCCGCCAGCCGCAGACCGATGCGATACCGTTCGACGCGCAGCACCGCTTCATGGCGAGCCTGCGCCACGATCACGATGGCCATGCGACCATCTTCGTCAAGGGCGCGCCGGAGCGCATCCTTGCCATGTGCCGGACCCAGCGCATCAAGGACGGCACCGACGCGCCGATCGATGCCGATTATTGGCGCGAACAGGCCGCTACCGTTGCGGACCAGGGCCAGCGCGTTCTGGCCATCGCGGTCAAGCCGACCCACGGGGACCATGGCGAACTGCATTTCGGCGATGTCGACACCGACCTGACGCTGGTCGGCCTTGTCGGCCTGATCGACCCGCCCCGCAAGGAGGCGATCGAAGCGGTGCGCGAATGCCGGGCCGCCGGCATCGACGTCAAGATGATCACCGGCGACCATGCCGGCACCGCCGCCGCCATCGGCCGGCAACTGGGGCTCGCCAACACCGCCACGGTCATGGAAGGCGCCGAGATCGACACGCTGGACGCCGAGCAGTTGCGCCAACGGGTGGCGGAAGTGGATGTCTTCGCCCGCACCAGCCCCCAGCACAAGCTCCGCCTGGTCGAAGCGCTGCAGGACGGCGGCGCCGTGGTCGCCATGACCGGCGATGGCGTCAATGACGCGCCCGCGCTCAAGCGCGCCGATATCGGCATCGCCATGGGCCAGAAGGGCACCGAGGCGGCCAAGGAAGCCTCCGAAATCGTGCTCGCCGACGACAATTTCGCGACCATCGCCGCCGCCGTCAAAGCCGGCCGCACGGTCTACGACAATCTGAAAAAGGCGATCATCTTCCTGTTGCCGGTCAATGGCGGGGAATCGCTGTCGCTGGTCGCCGCCATCCTGCTCGGCCTGACATTGCCGATCACGCCGCTGCAGATCCTGTGGGTCAACATGGTCTCCTCGGTGCTGCTCGCCATGACGCTGGCCTTCGAGCCCGCCGAGAGGGGCGTGATGGCGCGCGCGCCGCGTCCTGCCTCCGAACCGATCCTGTCGCCCTTCGTGCTGTGGCGTGTCGGCTTCGTCTCGGTCCTGTTCATGGCCGGCATCTTCGGCAAGTTCGCGCTCGCACAGGCGCAGGGCTCATCGGTCGAGGAAGCCCGCACCATCGCGGTCAACACGCTGGTGGTGATGGAGATCTTCTACCTGTTCTCGGTGCGCTATCTGGGCGAACCCTCACTGACGCTGCGCGGCCTGTTCGGCACGCGGCCGGTGCTGATCGCGATCACAGCCGTGACCGCGCTGCAGTTTCTGTTCACCTATGCACCATTCATGGAAGCCTTCTTCGACACCCGGCCCCTGTCGCTTCTGCAAGGCTTGCAGATTGTCCTTGTCGGCGTCGCCGTGCTGGTCATTCTCGAACTGGAAAAGCGCGCCATGTGGGCCTGGCGCGACCGGCGCGGCAGTGCGCCCCATGGAAAAAGCGCCCAGGCGCGTGGATGATAGCCCATGACCGAGACGATCACCGACTACATCTTCTACGAGGTCGCCGCCCTTCTTGTGCTGGCCGCCGGCGTCGGCTTCGTCGGCCTCTTGCTGCGCCAGCCGCTGATCGTCTCGTTCATCGCGGTGGGGATCGTCGCCGGCCCGTCCGTGCTCAACATCGCCCGGTCGGACGAATATATCGATCTTCTGGCGGAGCTGGGCATCGCGGTGCTGCTGTTCCTCGTCGGGCTGAAGCTCGACCTTAATCTGGTGCGAACGCTCGGGCCGGTCGCGCTGCTGACCGGGCTTGGCCAGGTCGCGTTCACAACCATCTTCGGCTTTTTGATCGGGCTGGGTCTCGGGCTCGATCCGGTGACGGCCATCTATGTGGCGATCGCGCTGACATTTTCGTCGACCATCATCATCGTCAAGCTGCTGTCGGACAAGCGCGAGATCGATTCGCTGCACGGCCGCATCGCGCTCGGCTTCCTGATCGTGCAGGACATTGTCGTCGTGCTGGCGATGATCATGCTGTCGGCGCTCGGCGTCGGTGCGCAGAGCGACTCGGCGCTCACCGACATCCTGTCGGTGTTCAGCTATGGCGCGCTGATGCTCGTCGCCGTCGGCCTGTTCATCCGCTACGCCGCGAACCCGCTGATGGAAAGGCTGTCGCGGGCGCCCGAACTGATGATCTCCTTCGCCATCGGCTGGGCCGCGCTTCTGGCCGCGCTCGGCCATTATTTCGGCTTCGGCAAGGAGCTCGGCGGCCTCCTCGCCGGCGTTTCGCTCGCCTCGACACCGTTCCGCGAAGCGATCGCCGCGCGGCTTGCCAGCCTGCGCGACTTTCTTCTGCTGTTCTTCTTCATCGCGCTGGGCGCGTCGCTCGATCTGGGCGTGCTCGGCGACAATATCGGCGCGGCCATCGTCTTCTCGCTGTTCGTGCTGATCGGCAATCCGCTGATCGTGCTCGCGATCATGGGCGCGATGGGATACCGCAAGCGCACCGGTTTCCTCGCCGGCCTCACCGTGGCGCAAATCTCCGAGTTCTCGCTGATCTTCATGGCCATGGGCGTCGCCATCGGCCATGTCGCAGCCGACGCCATGGGGCTGGTGACGCTGGTCGGCCTGATCACCATCGCCGCCTCCACCTACATGATCACCTGGTCGCACCAGCTTTACCGGTTCGTCGAGCCGGTCCTTGGTCCGTTCGAGCGGCGCGGCGCGGGCACCGAGGAGGACAATTGGCAGCCGAGCGCCGACGGGCACGATGTCGTCATCTTCGGGCTGGGGCGCTACGGCCTGGCGATTGCCGAAGAACTCGACAGCGCCGGGCTGAAGGTGCTTGGCGTCGACTTCAATCCGGTTGCCGTGCGCGAGGCGCGTCAGTTGGGGTTCGACGTGATGTTCGGCGACGCCACCGATCCGGAGTTCATCGCCCATCTGCCGCTGGCCCCGGTTCGCTGGGCGATCTCGGCGGTGCCCGAGCACGATAGCGGCATCACCCATGACGATCCGCGCCGGTCGCTGATCCGGTCGCTGCACGATACCGGTTTTGCCGGCCGCACCGCTGTTGCGGTACACAGCGAAGACAATGCCGAACGGCTGAAGCAGGGCGGCGCCGATCTGGTGCTCAATCCCTATCGCGATGCCGCCTCGCAGGCCGCAAGCCTGGTGCTCGGCACCGAACGCGCGCAGGCGCGCGAACCCGCCAGACCCGCTTCCAAGAAAGAGGAGGTCCAGTGATGGCCGACCGCCCGGCGGCAGCGCCGTTCTCCAACATCGTTGCGGTCTGCGAAACCGGCGACGGCGGCGCCGAAAGCCTGGCGCGCGCCGCCGATCTGGCCCGCGCGAACAATGCCCGGCTGACGGCGCTGGCCGTCGGTGACGATCATGCGGAGATCAAACATCTCGCACGCTTTGCCGGCGTCGAGGCCGCCGAGATCGAAGCGGGAATGATGGATGCGCTCAAGTCCGCACTGGCCGAAAGGGTCGCGCCGTTTGCCGGCGACCTGACCATCGCCATCGAGACCCGGCTGGGGCGGCCGTTCCGCGAGATCATCGGCGATGTGATCGAGAACGGACGCGATCTCGTCATCAAGATGGCCGAGCCGTTCGACCAGAAGCACCGCTACCTGTTCACCTCGACCGACCAGCACCTCCTGCGCAAATGCCCATGCCCGGTCTGGCTCGCCATGCCCGGCGCCGCCCAGCCGCCCAGGACGATCATGGCCGCCGTCGATCTCGACGACGAAGAGGGCGACAGGGACGACGCCCTCAACCGCATCATCGTCGAGACCGCCTGCCGCGTCGCAGCGTCAAGCGGCGCGACGTTGCACATCACCCATGTATGGGACGCGCCGGCCGAGGATCTGGTGCGCCGCTGGACCAATGATTCGGGCGATGTGCGCCGCTATCTGGACGCAACCGAAGCGGCCCGCCGCAAGGCGCTCGATGCGCTTACGCGGCAAGCCAGGGAGGACATGGCTGAAGACGCGCTGCCGGCCGCCATCGTGCCTCATCTGGCGCGCGGCCGGCCCCGCGATGTCATCCCGGCCCATGTCGATGCGATGGGCGTCGACCTTCTGGTGATCGGCACGCTGGTGCGCACCGGAATTCCGGGCCTGATCATCGGCAATACCGCCGAAGACGTGCTCAATGCGGTCGATTGCTCGGTGCTCACCGTCAAGCCCCCCGGCTATGTCAGCCCGCTGGCATCGGGATGACCGCTACAGGATGCCCGGCAGATCGAGGCCGTGTTCGGTCGCGCAGTCGCGCGCGATCTCATAGCCGGCATCCGCATGGCGCATCACACCGGTGGCCGGATCGTTCCACAGGACGCGCTCGATCCGCCGCGCGGCGTCCTCGGTGCCATCGGCGCAGATCACCATGCCCGAATGCTGCGAAAAGCCCATGCCGACCCCGCCGCCATGATGAAGCGACACCCATGTCGCGCCGGAGGCGGTGTTCAGAAGAGCGTTCAGAAGCGGCCAGTCCGACACCGCGTCGGAGCCGTCCTTCATCGCCTCGGTCTCGCGGTTGGGCGAGGCGACCGAGCCCGAATCGAGATGGTCGCGGCCGATCACAACCGGCGCCTTGAGTTCGCCGCTGGCCACCATTTCGTTGAACTTCAAACCGGCCCGGTGCCGGTCGCCCAGCCCGATCCAGCAGATGCGCGCCGGCAGCCCCTGAAAGGCGATCCGCGCGCGCGCCATCTCCAGCCATTGATGCAGATGGGCATTGTCCGGAAACAGTTCCTTCATCGCCGTGTCGGTCCTGTAGATGTCCTCGGGATCGCCCGACAATGCGCACCAGCGGAACGGGCCGATACCCTGGCAAAAGAGCGGTCTTATGTAAGCAGGCACGAACCCCGGAAAGGCGAATGCGTTTTCGAGCCCCTCCTCAAGCGCGACCTGCCGAATGTTGTTGCCATAGTCGAGCGTCGGCACGCCCTGGTTCCAGAAGTCGACCATCGCCGCCACATGCACCTTCATCGATGCGCGAGCCGCAGCTTCGACTGCCTTGGGGTCGCTTTCCTGCTTTTCGCGCCACTGGGCGACCGACCAGCCCTGCGGCAGATAGCCGTGGACGGGATCGTGCGCCGATGTCTGGTCGGTGACGATGTCGGGCCGGATGCCGCGCCGAACGAGTTCAGGGAAAACATCGGCCGCATTGCCCAGAAGGCCGACCGACTTGGCCTCGCCCGCCTTCGTCCATGCGTCGATCATCGCCAGCGCCTCGTCGAGCGTCTCGGCCTTCTCATCGAGATATTTCGTCCTGAGGCGGAAATCGATGCGCGTCGGATCGCACTCGACGGCAAGGCACGACGCGCCGGCGAAGACGGCGGCCAGCGGCTGCGCGCCGCCCATGCCGCCAAGGCCCGCCGTCAGGATCCATTTGCCTGTCAGATCGCCATCATAATGCTGCCGGCCGGCCTCGGCGAAGGTCTCATAGGTGCCCTGCACGATGCCCTGCGTGCCGATATAGATCCACGAGCCCGCCGTCATCTGGCCGTACATCATCAGACCCTTGCGATCGAGTTCGCTGAAATGGTCCCAATTGGCCCAGTGCGGCACCAGATTGGAATTGGCGATCAGAACGCGCGGCGCGTCCGCATGGGTGCGGAAAATGCCGACCGGCTTGCCCGACTGGACCAGCAGCGTCTGGTCATCGTCCAAGCCCTTGAGCGCATCGACGATCCGGTCGAAATCGCCCCAGGTCCGCGCCGCCCGGCCGATGCCGCCATAGACGACGAGTTCGTGCGGGTTTTCGGCGACATCGGGATGCAGATTGTTCATCAGCATCCGCATCGGCGCCTCGGTCATCCAGCTTTTCGCCGTGATTTCCGGTCCGGTCGGCGGGAACACGTCTCGGACATTGTGGCGCGGGTCGGTCATTAGAGCGCTCCGTTATGAGATCGAACCATTCTGCCGGTGTGGGTTTGGTTCAAGGCCAAGGGCTTTGGCGATGGTCGTATCGGGATACGGCCGAGCCGAAGGCCGCCGGAGTTGGACCAAACCGGCCCGGCCCTTCGGGTTTGCGACCGGTGGACACCCGCGACGTCAAACCGCTTGCCCGTAGCCCCGCTACGCGCCGCACGCTTCTCCTGGCGGATCGCCACACCGGTCGGCAAACAGAATTGTTCCGATCTCATAACGAAGCGCTCTCGCCCATCTCCAGGGTGCAAAGGTCGAGCCCGGTCGCGCACAGGGCGGCAGCCCGGCCGATATCGGCCGACACCATCCGGTCTTCGCCCAGCGGCGGCACCGTCGTTCGCAGTCGTTTGACCAGTTCGCGCAGCGGCGCACTGGTCTGAAGCGGCGCGCGGAACTCGACCCCCTGCGCCGCGCACAACAATTCGATGCCGACAATATGGGCCAGATTGTCGACCATGCGCCTCAGCCGCAGCGCGCCGTGGGCGGCCATCGACACATGATCTTCCTGATTGGCCGATGTCGGCGTCGAATCGGTCGAACAGGGATTGGCCAGATGCTTGTTCTCGCTCATCAGCGCGGCTGACGTGACCTCGGCGATCATCAGGCCGGAATTGAGCCCCGGCTCGGGCGTCAGGAACGGCGGCAGGTCGAAACTCAATGTCGGGTCGACCATCAGCGCGATGCGGCGCTGCGCGATGGCGCCCAGCTCGGCGATCGCGATGGCGATCTGGTCGGCTGCCATGGCGACCGGCTCGGCATGGAAGTTGCCGCCCGAGATGACCGAAGCGTCCTCGAACACCAGCGGATTGTCGGTGACTGCATTGGCTTCGATGGCGAGCGTGTGCGCTGCCATGCGCAGCTGGTCGAGCGCGGCGCCCGCCACCTGCGCCTGGCAGCGGATGCAATAGGGGTCCTGGACGCGCGTGTCGCCCTCCCGGTGGCTTTCGCGAATTTCCGAGCCGTCCAGCAGGCCGCGCATCGCGGCTGCCACCTCGATCTGTCCGCGATGGCCGCGCAGCGCATGGATCTCCGGGCGCAAGGGCGCGGTCGAACCCATGATCGCATCGGTCGAAAGGGCCGCCACCGCGATCTGGCTTTCGACCAGATGCCACAGGTCGAACAGGGCGCCGAGCGCGACCGCCGTCGAAAATTGCGTGCCGTTGATCAGCGCGAGCCCTTCCTTCGGGCCGAGCACGATCGGATCAAGGCCGGCGTTCCCCAGCGCTTCGCTCCCGGACACGGGATGACCGTCCACCTTGGCACCCCAAGCCTGCCCCTCGCCAATCATCACGGCGGCCATGTGCGCAAGCGGTGCCAGATCGCCCGAGGCGCCGACGGACCCCTGTTCGGGCACGTTCGGCCAGATGTCATGGGCGAGCATCGCTTCGAGCAGTGCGATCAATTCCCACCGCACGCCCGATGCGCCGCGCGCCAGCGAGTTGACCTTGAGCAGCATCATCAGCGCCGTTTCGGCGCGCGGCAGCGGATCGCCGACGCCGGCGCAATGCGACAGGATCAGATTGCGCTGCAGACGGGCCGTGTCGTCCGGCGCGATCCGCATCGAGGCCAGCTTGCCGAACCCGGTATTGACGCCATAGACCGGCACATCGCCCCGCGCGATATCGGCGATCACCGCCGCGGCGCGGTCGATGCCGGCACGCGCGCGCGCATCGACGCCCGGCGCCCGCCCGCCGGCGAAAAAAGCGCGCATCTGCGCCATGTCCAGACGGCCGGGCTCGAACGTTTGTGTCAAAACTGGCCTCCCAAGATCCGTCTGTACAGCGGATTGAAGCCGATCCGGTAGCTGAGTTCAGCCGGTTCTTCGACATCCCATACCGCAAAATCGGCACGCAGGCCGGACGCGATCGTGCCGCAATCGTCAAGCCCCAGCGCGCGCGCGGCATTGCGCGTGGTGCCTGCCAGCGCTTCCTCGGGCGTCATGCGAAACAGCGTGCAGGCCATGTTCATGGCGAGCAGCAGCGAGACCATCGGCGACGAGCCGGGATTGGCATCGGTCGCCACCGCCATCGGCACACCCGCCGCGCGCAATGCGGCAATCGGCGGGGCTTGCGTCTCGCGCAGCGTGTAGAAGGCGCCGGGCAGGATCACCGCCACCGTGCCGGCCTCCGCCATGGCGGCGATGCCCTCGGCGCCCAGATATTCGAGATGATCGGCCGACAGCGCGCCGTGGGATGCAGCGAGCTTCGCGCCACCGAGATCGGACAATTGTTCCGCATGCAGCTTGACCGGCAGGCCCAGTTCCACCGCCACATCGAACACACGGGCGATCTGTTCCGGCGAGAACGCAATCCCTTCGCAGAACCCGTCCACCGCATCGGCCAGCCCGTCTGCATGCGCGCGGCGCAGCGCGGGAATGCAGATATCATCTATGTAAGCGTCCGCTTCCATTCCGGCCGGCACCGCATGAGCGCCAAGAAAGCTCGTGCGCACCCGCACGGGCCGGTCCCGCGCGATGCGCCGCGCCACGCGCAGCATGCGCAGTTCGGTGTCCGCGTCGAGCCCGTAGCCCGACTTGATCTCGACGACGCCGACGCCTTCGGCGATCAGCGCATCGACACGGCGCAGCGCACTGGCGAGCAGTGAGTCTTCGTCGGCGGCGCGGGTCGCGGCGACCGTCGAGACGATCCCGCCGCCGGCCCGCGCGATCTCTTCATAGCTCGCCCCTTCGAGCCGCATTTCGAACTCGCGCGCCCGGTTGCCGCCATGCACGAGATGGGTGTGGCAATCGATCAGCGCCGGTGTGACGAGGCGCCCGCCCAGATCACGAATCGTCGCGTCGCCTGCATCTGGCAATTCCTCCGCCGGCCCGGCCCAGACGATCAGACCGTCGCCGATCACGATCGCCCCGTCGCGCACCAGCCCATAGGGCGCGCCGCCCGGCACCATGGTGGCGAGGGTCGCGTTGCGGATCACCATGTCGACCGGCCCGGCCATCCGCCCTCCCCTCGCAGATTTGGCTTGAACGCGGCCAACTCAATAAGCCATTGATGACGCTGTCAATCGCATTCGACGCGGCGATGGCACCAATCGGAGACGGCATCATGACCGCATTGTGGACGCCCGAAGCGCTGTTGCCGAACGGCTGGGCAAAAAATGTCCGCGTCACCGTCGAAGACGGAAAA
The DNA here is from genome assembly GCF_003149475.2 of Oceaniradius stylonematis. Lineage (GTDB taxonomy): Bacteria > Pseudomonadota > Alphaproteobacteria > Rhizobiales > Rhizobiaceae > Roseitalea > Roseitalea stylonematis. The sequence goes on along the minus strand of NZ_QFWV02000004.1, from coordinate 1,013,244 downwards.
ATCGCCTCAGTGGTCGCGGACACGCCGGCTGAGCACGGCGACCGGCGCCTGACCGGATGCGCCTTGCTGCCGGCCATGGCCAATCTGCACAGCCACGCCTTCCAGCGGGCGATGGCCGGCATGACCGAGCGGCGCGGCGAGACCGACGACAGCTTCTGGACCTGGCGGGACCTGATGTACCGTTTCGTCGGCACGCTTGAGCCCGACGAGATCGGCGCCGTCGCCGCGCTCGCCTTCATCGAGATGCTGGAGGCCGGCCATGGCAGCGTCGCCGAGTTCCACTATCTGCACCACCAGCCGGGCGGCGCACCCTACGAAAACCCTGCCGAACTGAGCCATCGCATCATCGCCGCCGCCGCGGAGACCGGCATCGGCCTGACACTGCTGCCCGTTCTCTACACATTTGCGGGCACGGGCGGACAGCCGCTGTCGGGCGGCCAGCGCCGCTTCGGCAACGACACGGACAGCCTTTTGCGGATCGCCGAGGCGGCGCGGCCAGTGCTTGCCGAAGACGGCGCGCTCGGCATCGCGCCCCATTCCCTGCGCGCCGTGACGCTCGACCAGATCGCCGAATTGCAGGCAGCATTCGCGGACGGCCCCGTGCACATCCATGCCGCCGAACAGACCGCCGAAGTGGAGGCGATCGTCGCGGCCCATGGCGCACGGCCGATCGAACTGCTGCTCGACCGGGTCGGCATCGGTGAAAACTGGTGCGTCGTGCACGCCACGCACATGAGCGCCGAGGAAACACGCCGGCTTGCGAAAAGCGAAGCGGTGGCCGGCCTCTGCCCGATCACCGAGGCCAATCTCGGCGACGGGCTTTTCAACGCGGCGGACTATCTCGCTGCTGACGGCGCATTCGGCATCGGCACCGATTCCAATGTGCAGATCACGCTGGCGGGCGAACTGCGCCTTCTCGAATATGGCCACCGCCTTCACCACCGCGCCCGAAACGTGATCGCCGGACGCAGCACATCGACGGGCGACACGCTTTACCGCGCGGCGCTCGCCGGCGGCGCCCGGGCGCTTGGCCGCAAGTGCGGCGCCATCGCGCCGGGCATGCGCGCCGATCTTCTGACGCTTGATCGAAACGATGAGACGCTGCTGCCGCTGACAACCGGTCAGCTGCTCGACGGGTTCATATTCGCCGGTGCATCGAAAGCGCTCCGCGATGTCTGGTCGGCCGGCCGGCATGTGGTCCGCGATGGACGGCACATCGCGCGCGACGATGTCAGCCGGCGCTACAAGGCGGCGATGCAGCGGATCGTCGACCGGCTTTGAACCGGGGCGGTCCTTACGGCTCGAACACGACCGTGCGGCTGCCATTGATGAAGACGCGCCCCTCCGCGTGGAGCCGGATCGCCCGCGACAGGACGCGCGCCTCCACATCGCGCCCGCGCATGACCAGATCGTCGGGGTCTGAGGTGTGGCTCACCCGCTCGGTCCCCTGCTCGATGATCGGCCCTTCGTCCAGATCGGGCGTCACATAATGGGCGGTCGCGCCGATATGCTTGACGCCGCGGTCCCATGCCCGGTGATAGGGCTTGGCGCCCTTGAAGGCCGGCAGGAAGGAATGGTGGATGTTGATCAGCTTGCCGAAATGGCGCGAACTGAACCCGTCGGACAGGATCTGCATGTAGCGGGCGAGCACCACCAGTTCGGCGCCCGTTTCGGCCATGATCGCCTCAAGCCGCGCCTCCTGTTCCGCCTTGGTCCCGGGCGTTACCGGCAGATGATGAAAATCGACGCCCCAGCGCGCGGCATCGGCCTGCGAATCGGTGTGGTTGGAAACGATCGCGGCCATGCGGATCGGCAGGGTGTTGGTGCGTACCCGGTACCAGATGTCCTGAAGGCAATGGTCGAATTTCGAGACCATGACGATCGCCGGGATCACCCGGTCCTTGTCGTCGACGGACACTTGGGCATCGAACTCGCTGCGGAACCCGTCGAGGAAGGCGGCAAGGCCGGCGGCATTGGTTTCGGCCCCGGCACCGTCGGCGGTCTGGACGCAATCGACGCGCATGAAGAAGCGTCCCTCGCCCGCGCGGCGCGCCGTGCCCAGCGCCGGCTCGTGGAACTGCGAACTCTCGATGATGTTGTAGCCATGCGCGGCGAGCGCCGTGGACAGGGCGGAGACGATGCCCATCCGGTCCGGGCATGTGATCTTGATGATGATGTTCATGGCTCTTGCCGAAGGTGGGATGTTGCACCCGGCTTGTAGAGCGGTTCAATCCGATCGGGAAGCCGCGGAAGCCCGCATCAGCATGCCGTAGAGATCGCGCGGTTCGTCCGGGTCGGCCAGCATGTCGAGTTCCTCGAAGAAGCCGGTCCCGCGCAGCCGGTCATGGAGGTAACGCAGCGCCGAAAAATCCTCGGTCGCGAACCCGACCGAATCGAACAGCGTGATCTGTTCGGGCGCCGTGCGCCCGGCGGTGTCGCCAGTGATGACCTGCCACAATTCGGTGACCGGATGGTCGTCGTCGAGTTGCTGGATTTCGCCCTCGATGCGCGTCTGCGGCGGGTATTCGACGAAAATGTCCGACCGCAGCAGGATGTCGCGATGCAGTTCGGTCTTGCCGGGGCAGTCGCCGCCGATCGCGTTGATGTGCAGGCCCGAGCCGACCATGTTGTCGGTCAGGATCGTCGCATATTGCTTGTCGGCGGTGCAGGTTGTGATGATCTGCGCACCCTCGACCGCTTCCTCGCCGCTCGTGCAGGAGGTGACCGCAAGGCCGGTGCCTTGAAGGTTCCGCGCCGCCTTGGCGGTCGCGCCGGGGTCGGTGTCATAGAGGCGCACCGCGTCGATGCCGAGCATCGCCTTGAAGGCCAGAGCCTGGAACTCGCATTGCGCGCCATTGCCGATCATCGCCATGGTGCGCGCGCCCTTGGGCGCCAGATGGCGCGCCGCGACCGCCGATGTCGCCGCCGTGCGCAGCGCCGTCAGTATCGTCATCTCGCTCAAAAGCAGCGGATAGCCGTTTTCGACCGACGACAGAACGCCGAAAGCGGTGACGGTCTGCAGTCCCTCGCGCGTGTTCTTTGGATGGCCGTTGACATATTTGAAGCCGTAATACTCGCCGTCCGACGTCGGCATCAATTCGATCACGCCGACCTTGGAATGGGAGGCGACGCGCGGCGTCTTGTCGAAATGCGGCCAGCGCCGGAAGTCGTCCTCGATGTAATCGGCAAGCTCCGTCAGCACCCGCTCGACGCCGATCGCATTGACCAGCTTCATCATGTTGTCGACCGAAACGAACGGCACCAGATTGGAGCCTTCGGGCGGTCCGGGCGGCGTCTGCGATGCGGGCTTTGACGGTGTCGATGTCATGGCGGTCATGGCGGATTCCCTTGAAAAAGCGGTGTCAGGCGGCGCGCGTCGGCCGGTCCATCACCCGCTTGCCGAACAGGCTGGCGACCAGATCGACGACCAGCCGGGCAGTGCGGCCGCGATCGTCGAGGAACGGGTTCAGTTCGGCGATGTCGAGCGAGGTCACCCGGCCGCTGTCATGCAGCATCTCCATCACCAGATGCGCCTCGCGGAAGGTCGCGCCGCCGGGCACGGTGGTGCCGACAGCGGGCGCGATGTCCGGATCGAGAAAATCGACATCGAAACTCACATGCAGGTCGCCATCCTCGGCGGCGACGCGGTCCAGAAAAGCGCGCAGCGGCCGCGCGATGCCCACCTCGTCGATCGCCCGCATGTCGGTGACGGCGATCGCCGTCCCACCGATCCGCGCGGCCTCTTCGGCATCGACCGAGCGGATGCCCAGCATGGCGACCCTTTCTTCGGCGACCGGCGCCGGCATTGGCGGGAAAGCCTCGAACCCGGCGCGGCCGGTAAAATAGGCAACCGGCGTGCCGTGCAGATTGCCGCTGCGCGTGCTGTTCAGATCGTGGAAATCGGTGTGTGCGTCGAGCCACAGCACAAAAAGCGGCCTGCCGCGTTTTCCCGCCCGTCGCGCAACGCCTGAAACCGTGCCCGCCGACATCAGGTGATCGCCGCCCAGAAAGATCGGCGGCCCGTCGGCACTGGCGGCAAAGGCGGCATCCGACAGGGCGGATACCCAGCCCGCCGAAGGTCCCAGATCGTGGATTGCCGGATTGGTATGCTCGCGCGGTCCGGGCAAGTCGGGCGCCAGATTGCCGGCGTCCGACACGCGATGGCCGAGTTCGGACAGGCTTTCGGCGAGCCCGGCGACACGCAATGCGTCGGGACCCATCAGGCAACCCCGATAGGCGCTGCCGCAATCGACCGGCACGCCCACAAGCGTTATGTCGAGAGGCGCGGCCGCCGCCCCACCGGGCACCCTCGTTCCCCCAATGTCCGGTCTGTTGCCAGTGTGCTGCACGCGTCGGCTCCCTGTATCGCTCTCCGCCCAAACGACCACGGTGAAATGCGCAGTCACAAGCCAAAATAGTGACCAAACTTGCATTCCGATTATCTGTTGTGATCAATGGAAACGACCAGTTTGGGCGACAAACCATGGATGAAACCGATTATCGGCTGTTGTCGGTTCTGCGCGGCGAGGGACGCGCGTCCATTTCGCAGCTCGCCGCGCAGCTTGGGATCACCCGCGCGACGGTGCGCGCGCGCCTGTCCCGCCTTGAGGCGAGCGGCGAGATATTGGGATACTCGGTCGTGCTGCGCGGCGATGTCGAGGAACGCGGCGTGCGCGGCGTGACGATGATCGAGATCGAGGGCAAGGGGAAGGACCGCATCGTCGAAACGCTCGGCGGATTTCCCGAGATTCATGCCGTCCACACGACCAATGGCCGCTGGGATCTCGTCGTCGAACTGGCCGCCGACACGCTGTCGGATGTCGATGCGGTGCTCAACCGCATCCGGCTGGTCGACGGCATCGCCAATTCGCAGACCAGCCTCTACCTGTCGACCCGCCGCGCCAGGCGCGCCGCGCCCCNGGCAACCCGCACAAGCACACCGATGCGCCAGAGCACCATCGACAAGATAGACCGCATAAGACAGACGCTGACCCGGCGGATCGAAGCGGCCGAACCGGGCGAAAAACTGCCGACGGTCAAGACGCTGATGCGCACCCACCGTACGGCGCAACGCACCGTCGAACAGGCGCTCAGGCCGCTTCTCGACGAAGGCCGCCTGCGCGCCCAGCCCGGCCTGGGCCTGATTGTCGCCGATCCCGACACGGGCGAGGCCGAACAGTGGGAGGGCGACCTTCTCGTTCTCTACCGGATTTCCGACAGCCGGCTTGCCCGGTCGGTGCTTCAGGAGATGGAACAGCGGCTCAAGGCGCGCGGGCACTCGGTGCTGCAGATCGGCTATTCGAGCGAGGAGCAGGCGGTCGCATTGCTCGGGCGTCTTGGCCGCTTCAAGGCTTGCCTCATCCAGATCCATTTCGAGGTCATGTCGATCGAGCTTCTGGCCGAATTGCAGCGCCATGCGCGCGCCATCATCGTCGACGGCGTGTCGGCGACCGGCATCGATGCCGACGCCATCGGCACCAACTGGCGCGAGGCGCTGTCGATCGCCTTCCGCACGCTTCAGGACAAGGGTCATGAGCGGATCGGCTTTCTCACCTCCGGTCATGAGGCCCGCCAGATCGCGATGGCGCGGCGCGAATTCGAGCTTCTGTGCCGCTGGCTGCCGGACCCCGATGCCGGCCGGTTGATCGCCATGGACAAACTTCCCGGCGCCACCCAGATCGGTGACATCACCGCGGCCCTCGGCCCGCTGCGCGACGAGAACGGCAAGCTGCCCTTCACCGCGCTGATCGCCTGGGGGATCGTCGAGGGCTTCATGCTGGAGCGCGCGCTGACCGATCTGGGCCAGACGATCGGCGACGAACTCAGCGTACTCTTGCTCGGCAGCACCGATTTTCCGTCCGAGCATGTGCGCCGCTTCGACGTGATCGGCAATTCGCACCGCGAAAAGCTCGACCTGTTCGAAAGGATCATCACCGAACGGATCGCCATGTCCGGCTCGGCGCCGACCGTGCACTATCTGCCGATCGGCCACATCGTCCATGGCAGTGTCGTGCCGCCGGACGCCGATTGAGTATAGGGCACATTGTAGCCATTCCTGTACTCAAATAACGTGCCGCCATTCAGACCAATTGCGGACGCGCGGCGTGCTTCACACCCCACAACAGCAACATCAGATCGGCGTGACGATCATCGGGGCGGGCGAACGCGGCGCCTATTACATCGGCGCGCGCATGGCCGAAATCGCCGCCGAGACCGGTTTCAGGATCGTCTCGGTGCATGATGCGCTGCCCGACCGTGCGCGCCACGCCGCCGACCACCTGACCGCGATCTATGCCGACAAGGGCATCGCCCACACCGTCATGCCCGAAGACGGGATGGAAGCGGCCATCACCGATCCATCGGTCGGTCTCGTCCTCGTCACCACCCACACCGACGCTCATCGCGAGCCGGTCGAGATCGCCGCCAGAGCCGGCAAACGGATCTATCTGGACAAGCCGATTTCGGTCACGCTCGCCGACGCCGAGGCGATCCTGCGCGCCGAGGCGGCTTCGAGCCCGGTCATGATGGGGTTCACCCGCCGCTACGAGAAGCCCTGGATCGAGGCCGTCGATCTGGCCCACAAGGGCCGCATCGGCGATCCGCAGATGATCCTGCTGCGCTCGGTCATCCCCTACACGCGCTATCTTCAGCTCTGGCACCGCAACCAGTCCAAGTCCGGCGGGGCGATCAACGACAAGTGCTCGCACCATTTCGACGTGCTCAACTGGATCGCCGGCGCCCGCCCGGTCTCGGTGTCGGCCATCGGCGGGCGCAGCGGCATCTTCGCGCCCGACCCCGACGCGCCGCCGCGGTGCAGCCAGTGCGAGCGTGTCTGCCCCTATCGCCGGCACCAGACGCTGGTCGACAAGTTCGAGGGTGTCGGCCGCGTCGCCAATGACAGCTGGACCCATGCGCACCGCATCGAGGACCGCAACGACAATTGCGTCTTCCTGCCCGGCGCCGACATTGACGACCACGCGATCATCTCGGTCGCCTATGAGAACGGCATGACGGCCTGCCTGTTCTTCACCATTTTCGGCCCGTGGGCGGCCGATCAGGAAACGCTGGAGATCGTCGGCGCGTCGGGCCGGCTGCGCATGGAACGCCATTCGGGCAGCATCGACATCGTCTCCGCCCACGGCCACAAGGCCGAGACGGTGACCTTCACCGATCCGGAACGCCAGTCCACCCATTTCGGCGCCGACCTCGAACTGGTGCGCACCATGCGCGCCTTCTGCGCCGGCGCCACGCCGCCGGTCGGTCCCGGCGACGGGCTTTCCTCGCTGCGCATGGTCCATGCGGCCCTGTGGTCCTTGCGCAATGGCGGCCAGCCGATCGATCCCGCCAGGGTGGAGGACGCGCCATGACAGCGCCCCTGCCAGACCGGCTCGCCCCCCTTGCCGCCGCGCGCGGCGTGCGCGCCTATTTCGGCGACATCCACAATCACTGCGCCTTGTCCTACGGCCATGGCAGCCTCGACGGCGCGCTCGACCGCGCGGCCCTCCAGCTCGACTTCGTCTCGATCACCGGCCATGCCCATTGGCCCGACATGCCGGTCGACGACCCTGCCGTCGCCCACATTGTCGACTTCCACGAAAAGGGTTTCGCCAAGCTGCGTGCCGGCTGGAAGGACCATTTCGAGACGCTCTCCCGCCACAATGACGAGAACGGCTTCTGGGTCTTTCCCGGATATGAAATCCACTCATGCGCCGATGGCGACTACACGATCGTCTATGCCGATCTCGAGCCGGACCCGATCGTGCTGGCCGACACGCCGGCAGAGCTGAGGACAAGGCTTGCCGCCGACAAGGGTGGCCGGGCGCTGGCTTTCCCGCACCATATCGGTTACCGGCAGGGCGCCCGCGGCATCAATTGGGACACGTTCGATCCCGCCCTGTCGCCCTTTGTCGAAATGTTTTCGATGCATGGCTGCGCCGAGGCATCCGAGACATCACGCGGCTATCTGCATTCCATGGGTCCCGTCGACGGCCGCTCGACCATGGCCGAGGGGCTGCGGCGCGGCGCCCGGTTCGGCATTGTCGGCAACACCGACCATCACAGCGGCTTTCCCGGCTCGTGGGGCCATGGCCGGATGGCGGCCTATGGCGCGATCGACGGCGGCGGACGCGAGGCGATCTGGGCGGCCATGCGCGGCCGGCACACCAACGCGCTGACCGGCGACACGACCCATCTCCTCATCGCAGCGGGCGACGCGATCCAGGGTGACGTTGCCGCGCCGGCGCCGCGCGCCACACTGCAGATAGAGGCCGTTGCCGGCGGGTTCATCGACACGATCGACATCGTCCGCAATGGCGAGCTCTTCACGCGCATCTCGCCCGATCTGACACCGGCGCCGGTGAGCCGTTCGGCCGCCGGCACCGTCGAGACCGTTCTTTATGTCGAACTGGGCTGGGGCGCACGGCGCACCAGCCACCACTGGACCGGCACCGTCCGGCTCGAAAACGGCGCCATCGATGCCGTCGAACCGCGCTTTCGCGGCCCCGAAGTGGTCTCGCCGCTGGAGGGCGGCGACAATGCCCATCCGCTGCCGCAACTGATCCACGACGGCGAAACGGTGCGCTTTGCCGTGACCGCCGAAGCCAACCCCAACAATGTCACCTCGGCGACGCAGGGCTTCGCGCTGCGCCTGACCGCCCGCGCCGACGCCGTCATCCATGCCGAACTTGACGAAACGTCGATCTCCGTTCCGCTGACGCGCCTGATGGAAGGCGCCTTGAGCGGCAATCTGGGGCCGATCGATTCGCCCGCCTTCCGCTTTCACATGCTGCCGCAGCCGCACCAGTGGCAATGGGCCGGCACCCTCGATCTGGGCGCGGCCGAGCCCGGCGAAACCGTCTATGCGCGCCTTTGTCAGCGCGATGGCCAGATGGCCTGGACTTCACCGATCTTTTTTGGAGACGCAGCTCAATGAACCGTCTCCGCAAACCGCCGACCGTTTCACCAACCAGGGAGGAATTCCGATGAAACGACATCTTCAATTCATGACCGCGCTGGCCGGCGCCACGCTTCTTGCGGGCACCGCCATCGCGGCCGAACTCAACATCGTGCATGGCTCGGTGGGCCGCGACCAGGAGATCCTGCGCGCCCAGCTCGACAAGTTCGAGGCCGAGACCGGTCACACCGTGACCATCGTCTCCATGCCCGAATCGACCACCGACCAGTTCGCCCAGTACAAATTGTGGCTGGCGGCCCAGTCGTCCGACATCGACGTCTATCGGCTCGACGTGATCTGGGCACCGCAGATCGAGACCCACTTCATCGACCTGATGCCGCATGTCGAAGACATTATCGGCGACTTCGTGCCCGGTGCCGTCGAAAGCCAGATGGTCGGCGACAAGCTGGTGGCGCTTCCCATGTTCCTGGGCGCGCCGGCGCTCTACTACCGCTCGGACCTTCTGGAAAAGCACGGCAAGGCGGTGCCGGAGACCTGGCAGGAGATGACCGAGACCGCACGCGCGATCATGGAAGCCGAGCGGGCCGAGGGCAATGCCGACATGTGGGGCTTTGTCTTCCAGGGTGCCGCCTATGAGGGTCTGACCTGCAATGCGCAGGAATGGATCGTCAGCTTCGGCGGCGGACGCATCGTCGAAAACGACGGCTCGATCGGCATCAACAATCCGCAGGCCGCCGAGGCGCTGACCATGGCCGCATCCTGGGTCGGCGACATCGCGCCCGATGGCGTGCTCAACTACAAGGAAGAGGATGCGCGCGGCGTGTTCCAGTCGGGCAATGCGGTCTTCATGCGCAACTGGAACTATGCCTATGCGCTGGGCAATGGCGACGACAGCCCGATCAAGGGCAATTTCGGCGTCCGCACCCTGCCGACGGGCGGCGAAGGCAAGCCGTCGGCGCACACGCTTGGCGGCTGGCATCTGGGTGTGTCGAAATACTCCGAAAACCAGGAGGAAGCGATCGAACTCGTCCGGTTCCTGAACAATTATGAGAACCAGAAAGAGCGCGCCATCGTCACCTCGCGCCCGCCGACCCTGACCGCCGTCTATGAAGACGCCGAGGTCGCCGCCGAGCAGGAATTCATCCCGCTTTGGAAGCCGGTCGTGGACGGTGCACTGCCGCGCCCGTCGGCCGCCACCAAGCGCCAGTACAATGAGGTCTCCTCTGAGTTCTGGACCGCCGTGCACGACACGATGAGCGGCAACGGCACCGCCGAAGAGAACCTGGCCAAGCTCGAAGCGCGCCTCAAGCGCTTGAAGGGCGCCGGCTGGTAAGCTTTCCTCCCCGCGCGCGGGCCGTTCGCGGCCCGTGCGCAAACCCTCTCGGAACCGACCATGAGTGCTGCACCGGACATCTCCCCGGCCACCGCAAGGGCCAGCGCCAGGACCTCGCGCCTGTCGCGCGAGCGCATCCGGTCGGCATGGCTTTTCCTGGCGCCGATGCTGATCGTTCTCGCCGGCGTCGCGCTCTATCCGCTTTATCGGACGATCTGGTTTTCCTTCACCGACGCCTCGCTCGACCTGCTGGGCGAAGCGCGCTTCATCGGCTGGCGCAACTATCTCGAATATGTCGATTACGGAAACGGCGACGGCGAATGGTTTGGCCTGCTCGCCGATTCGCGCTGGTGGCGCTCGGTCTGGAACACGGTCTGGTTCGCGATCGTCTCGGTGTCGCTGGAGACCCTGTTCGGCCTCGTCATCGCGCTCGTCCTGCACAAGAAGTTTCCCGGCCGCGTCTGGGTGCAGGCCGCCGTCCTGATCCCCTGGGCGATCCCGACGATCGTCTCGGCCCGCATGTGGGCCTGGATGCTGCATGACCAGTTCGGCATCGTGAACGACATGCTGCAGCGCATCGGCCTGATCGATGCGCCCGTCGCCTGGACCGCGTCGCCCGAGACCGCGATGATCGCCGTCATCATGGTCGATGTGTGGAAGACGACGCCCTTCATGGCGCTTCTGATCCTCGCCGGCCTGCAAATGGTGCCCAGGGACATGTATGAGGCGGCCAGGCTCGACGGCGTGCCGCCGTTCCGCCTGTTCCGCAGGGTGACGCTGCCGCTGATCATGCCGGCGCTTCTGGTCGCCATCGTCTTCCGCGCGCTCGATGCGCTGCGGGTCTTCGACATCGTCTATGTGATGACGCCCAACACGGACGCCACGCGCACCATGAGCGTCTACGCCCGCGAGAACCTGTTCGACTTCGACCGCTTCGCCTACGGCTCGGCCGCATCGACCCTTCTGTTCTTCATCATCGCGCTGATCACCATCGGCTTCATCTACGCGACCCGCATGAACCTTGAGGGAGACGAGCGATGACCGCGCCGGCCTGGCTCAAGACGACGGGCTTCTACACCCTGGTTGCGATCATCGTCATTCAGGCGCTGTTCCCGTTCTACTATGCGGTCCTGACGTCGCTGGAAGACGGCCAGGCGCTGTTCGATGTCAACTATCTGCCGGCCGTGTTCGACCTGTCCAACTACCGCTCCATGCTGTCGGACGGGGTTTTCGGAAAGCAGATCGTCAACTCGGTTTTCGTGGCGACGGTAACGGTCATCATTTCGCTGTTTCTCGCGATCACCGCCTCGTTCGCCCTCGCCCGCATCCGCTTTCGCGGGCGCGGCCTTCTGCTGCTCACCATCCTGTCGGTGTCCATGTTCCCGCAGATCGCGGTCCTGTCCGGGCTGTTCGAACTTGTCCGCGCCTTTGGCCTGTTCAACTCGCTCTGGTCGCTGGTCTTTTCGTACATGATCTTCACCCTGCCCTTCACGGTCTGGGTGCTGACCACCTTCATGCGCGCATTGCCGGTCGAGATCGAGGAGGCAGCGATCATGGACGGCGCCTCCTCCTTCACCATCATCAGGCGCATCTTCGTGCCGCTTCTGTGGCCCGCCATGGTGACGACCGGCCTTCTCGCCTTCATCCAGGCCTGGAACGAGTTCCTGTTCGCGCTCACCTTCCTGTCCACCGATGCCCAGCGCACGGTGCCCGTCGCCATCGCGCTGATTTCCGGGCGCAGCGAATTCGAAGTGCCCTGGGGCAACATCATGGCCGCCTCGGTCGTGGTCACGCTGCCGCTGGTGGTGCTCGTTCTCATTTTCCAACGCAGGATCGTCTCCGGCCTCACCGCCGGCGCGGTCAAGGGGTAACCACATGGCCTCGGTCGAACTGAAAAACGTCTGCAAGTCGTTCGGCACCGTCGAGGTGCTGCGCGACGTCAATCTGGCGCTCGAGGGCGGCGAGTTCGTCGTTTTCGTCGGCCCGTCGGGCTGCGGAAAGTCCACCCTTCTGCGCCTGATCGCCGGGCTCGAGGACATCTCCGACGGCGACCTGATGATCGATGGCCAGCGCATGAACGATGTGCTGCCGGCCAAGCGCGGCATCTCGATGGTGTTCCAGTCCTATGCGCTCTATCCGCACATGACCGTGTTCGAGAACATGGCCTTCGGGCTTGAACAGGCCAAGCTGTCGTCCGACGAGATCAAGGCCCGGATCGCCCAGGCCGCCGACATGCTGCAGATCAGCGACTACATGGAGCGCAAGCCGCGGCAACTGTCCGGCGGCCAGCGCCAGCGCGTCGCCATCGGCCGGGCCATCACCCGGCAGCCGCGCGTCTTCCTGTTCGACGAGCCGCTTTCCAATCTCGACGCGGCGCTTCGCGTCGATACGCGCCTTGAGATTGCCGCCCTGCACAAGCGGCTTGCGGACACGACCATGATCTATGTCACCCACGACCAGGTCGAGGCGATGACACTGGCCGACCGGATCGTCGTCCTCAACGCGGGCAATGTCGAGCAGGTCGGTACCCCGCTCGAACTTTATGCCAGGCCCGCCTCGCAGTTCGTCGCCGGCTTCATCGGCTCGCCGCGCATGAACTTCATCGTTGGCGAGGTCGCTGCCGGCCATGGCGCCGCCACCTTCGGCATCCGGCCCGAACATGTCGACCTGTCGCGCGACAAGGGCCTGTGGAAGGGCACCGTCCGGCTGACCGAAGCGCTCGGCTCGGACACATTCGCCCATGTCGACACCGAGACGGCCGGCATGGTCAATGTGCGCCTCGCCGGCGCCGAACCGATTGGCGAAGGCGAGATGGTGTTCCTGACCCCGCAACCGGACGCCATTCACCTGTTCGATGCATCGGGCCGTCCGGTGCATGGTGCCAGGGCAGCCTGACATGGCGGCCCGACCGATCCTTGTCGTCGGCAACGCCAATCTGGACGTGATCATTGGCCATCTTGACCAGTGGCCCGAGCGGGGAACCGAATCCTTCTTCGCGCATGGCGACCTGCGCGTCGGCGGTTCTGCGGCCAACACCGCGCTCGTGCTGCAGCGGCTGGGCGCCAGATCCGGCCTTGTTTCGGCGCGCGGCGACGATTTTGCCGGCGAAGCCATCGGACGCGCCTTCGACGGACCGCTCGACCGCGTGGCCACGCGCGCCGGCGCCACCGGCTTCACGATCGGCCTGCTGCACCCCGACAGCGAGCGCACGTTCCTGTCCTCGCTCGGACATCTGGGTGATCTCGACGCCGATTTCTTCTGCACCGAACTGGACGGCCTGCCGCTGGACGGTACTCTCGTCATGCTCAGCGGCGGATTTGCGATGCCCGCGCTCATGAAAGGTCACCGTGCGCTGCAGGACTGGCTGCGCGCACGCGGCGCGGAGATTGCCATCGATCCGGGTTGGCCGGACGGCGACTGGACGCCGGATGAACGAACCCTGGCGCGCGACTGGATCGCCGGCTGCGACCACCTTCTGGTCAATGACAAGGAAGCCGCCGCGCTGGCCGGCACCGACGATGCCGAGAGCGCCACCGCGACGCTTGCGCCTTGGTTGGACGCCGAGGCGACGCTTGTCATCAAGCGAGGCGCCAAGGGCGCCACCGGCCACAGCAATGGCCGGACGCTTCACGCGAGCGCGGTCCCCGCGCAACCGGTCGACACGGTCGGCGCCGGCGACAGCTTCAATGCCGGCTATCTCGACGCGCTGGCACGTGGCATGCCCTTGCATGAGCGCCTCAAGCACGCCGTTGCCGTCGCCGGCGAAGTGATCGCCGAGTTCCCGCGCACATCGTCGCCGCTCGGCACCACTCCCGAAAGCGTCCCCGCATGAGCCGCAACATCCTGATGATGATCGCCGACGATCTGGGCCGCATGGCGGGCTGCTACGGCGAACCGACGATCGCGACGCCCAACATCGATCGGCTCGCCGGCCAGGGCACACGCTTTGACATGGCCTTCACGTCGACGGCATCCTGCTCTGCCAGCCGTTCGGTGATCTACACAGGCCTGCACACGCACCAGAACGGCCAATACGGCCTGCATCACGACCATCACCATTTCATGACCTTCCATCATGTCGAGACCGCGCCGGCCCTTCTGAATGCCCGCGGCTACCTGACCGGCATCGTCGGCAAGGTTCATGTCGGCCCGCCCGAGACCTATCCATGGGCGGTGCGCGAGGAGAGCGGCACGCGCGACATCGCCTGGGTCGCCGCACAGGCGCGCGCCTTTCTCGATGCCGCCCGCAACGCCGAAAAGCCCTTCTTCCTGACGGTCGGCTTCATCGATCCGCATCGCGACATGACGCGCTCGGGTTTCGGCAACGGCGATTTCGAAGACGACCCCAACGAGCGCGTCTTTTCACCCGCCGAGGTCTCGGTGCCGCCCTTCCTCAGCGACCTGCCGGAGGTGCGGCTGGAACTGGCCGAATACTACCGTTCGGTCCACCGGCTCGACCGGGGTGTCGGGCTTCTTCTCGATGCGCTGGAAGAGGCCGGCCATGCGGACGACACGCTGGTGGTCTTTCTCAGCGACAATGGCGCGCCGTTCCTCAATTCCAAGACGACGCTCTACGATGCCGGCGTCCATCTGCCGCTGATCATGCGAAAGCCCGGCGCGCGCGCCGGCCTGAGCAATCCGAACCTCGTCTCCTTTGTCGACATCCTGCCGACCCTGCTCGACTGGGCCGGCGCCGCGCAAGCCAAGGGCACGAGACCGGGTCGGTCGCTGCTGACGATCCTCGAAGACGAGACGCTGCACGATGACTGGCAGATCGTCTTCGGCTCGCACACCTTCCACGAGATCACCAATTACTGGCCGACCCGCTTCGCCCGCACGCCGCGCTACAAATACCATCGCAATGTCGCATGGCAGCTAGACTTTCCGTTCTCCGGCGATCTCTACGGCTCGCTCTCCTGGGAGGGCATGCGCAATGCCGACCCGGCCATGATCGGCAAGCGCACCGTCAGGGACTATGTTCGCCGCCCGCCCGAAGAGTTGTACGACCTCGATGCCGATCCGTTCGAGGTGGACAATCTGGCCGGCCATCCCGACCATCGGGAAACGCTCGAACAGCTGCGCGCGGCGACCGAGGACTGGCAACGCGCCACCGACGATCCCTGGCTCTATCGCGACGGCGTGTCGGTGCGCGCCGTGCGCCATCATCTCGACGCCGGGCTCCGATTGCCCGACCGTTTCGATTTCGATTGCGACGATCCGGCCAGCCGCTGACCGGCAAGCCAAATTTTCGATCAGCGTTTGACGCTCGCACGGTCATTGCGGCAGGACCGCGCGCGGACCTGCGTCGGCCATGGTCTGGACAAGCGACCGCATCCGGCTTGTGAACCAGTCGGCATCCGACAGCGTGCCGAAGACCTCACGCAGACCGAGCACCGCATTGGCATGGTGTACCGGATCGGCATGACGGGCGGCGAGCGCCGAAAACCGGCCGGCCATCGGATCGTCGACCGGACCTTGCTGAAGAAAGGCGATCCAGGCCGCCACGCCGCTTGCCAGGCCATCCCACGGCTTGCCCGCGGCATGTGCGTCGGCGATCGTGCCGAGCAGCCGCTGCGGGATCTTCTGGCTGCCGTCCAGGGCGATCTGCGCGGTCCTGTGCTTCAGCGCCGGGTTGCGGAACCGGGTCCGCAGCGCGGTCCCGTAGCGCGCAAGGTCGGAGGCCGGCAGATCGAGCGTCGCGGCAGCCTCGTCCATCACCCGCGCGATCAGCCGCGCAAGCGCGTCGTCCGCCATCGCATCGGCCACCGTCTCGTGCCCGAGAAGCTGGCCGAAATAGGCCAGCGTCGAATGGGCGCCATTGAGCATGCGCAGCTTCATGCGCTCGAAGGGTTCCACATCGGTCACCAGTTCGGCGCCGGCCGCGGCGAGATCGGGCCGGCCTGCTGGAAACATGTCCTCGATGACCCATTGCGTGAAGGGCTCGGTGACGACCGGCCAGGCATCTTCGAGACCGATCAAGGCCTCGACCTCAGCCCGGTCCGCATCGCTCGTCGCCGGCACGATCCGGTCGACCATGCTGGACGGAAAGGCGACATGGCCGGCGATCCATTCAGAAAGAGCGCCGTCGGCAAGCGCGGCGTACTGGCCGACGATGCGACCCAGCGTTTTGCCGTTGGACGGAAGGTTGTCGCAGGACAGAACGGTGAAAGGGGCGACACCGGCCCGTCGCCGCCGGCGCAGCGCTTCGACCAGAAGCCCCGGCACCGTTGCCGGCCGACCGGGGCGGGCCAGATCGGCCTTGATGCCGGCATTTTCCGGATCGAGATCGCCGGTCGCCGGATCGCGGCAATAGCCCTTCTCGGTGACCGTCAGACTGACGATCCGCGTCGCCGGATCGGTCAACGCGGCCAGCACCGGCTCGACACCCTCGGTCGCGACCAGCACATCGAGGATCGACCCGATGATGCGGGCTTCGGTGGACGCGCCGTCCTTGACTGCCAGCGTGTAGAGACCATCCTGCGGCGCCAGTGCATCGCGCATGTCGGGCCGGCGCATCGATACGCCGCGAATGCCCCACGTTCCGTCCGACGCCAGGCAATCGTCGACAAAAACGGCCTGATGAGCGCGATGGAAATTGCCGACGCCCAAGTGCACGATGCCGGGCGTAACCCTTGCGCGGTCATAGCCGGGCCGGCGCGCGGCGGCATGGTCAACAGTGTCTTTGGTCAGGCGGATCGGCTCGTTCCTCGATGGCTTTCAGCGCGGTTCATCGAACTTGTAGGCCTTGCGCGGCAGGTCCACCGTCAACTCGCGCGCCAGCTCGAACGCCTCGTCCTCGCGCAGGCGGTGATCGCACACGAGCCGCGCAAGGAACGCACAATCGACCCGCCGGGCGATGTCGTGGCGCGCCGGGATCGAAGGGAAGGCGCGTGTGTCGTCATTGAAGCCGACCGTGTTGTAGAAGCCCGCCGTCTCCGTCGTCATCTCGCGAAAGCGCCGCATGCCCTCCGGGCTGTCATGGAACCACCAGGCCGGTCCCAGCTTCAGCGATGGGTAGACGCCGGCGAGCGGCGCCAGTTCGCGCGCATAGCTGGTCTCGTCCAGCGTGAAGACGATCACCGACAGGCCGGGCTCCATGCCCACCGCGTCGAGCATCGGCCGCAGCGCGTGGACGTAGTCGATGGCGGAAGGAATGTCGAAACCCTTGTCGCGGCCGTAGGTCTCGAACACGCCGCCATGATGGTTGCGCACCGAGCCGGGGTGGATCTGCATCACCATGCCGTCCTCGGCGCTCATCTTCGCCATCTCGGTCAGCATCTGCGCACGAAACAGGTCGGCATCGCCCTCGCCCGCCCGTCCCGACCGGATACGGTCGAACAATGCTTGTGCGTCGGCACCCGACAGGTTGGCGGTCCGAGCCGATTGAAGCCCGTGGTCGGTGGCCGTCGCGCCATGGCTGCGGAAAAAGGCGCGGCGGACACGATGTGCATCCAGATAACCCTGCCAGCGTCCCGTGTCGCAGCCCGTGAGTTCGCCGAACGCATCGAGCGCGCCGGAAAAGCCTTCATGGTCGGGATCGATCACCGCATCGGGCCGGTAGGTCGTCACCACACGGCCCTGCCAGTCGCTTTCTGCGATCGCCCGGTGATGATCGAGCGGATCGAGCGCGCCCTCGGTGGTGCTGATCACCTCGATGTTGAACCGCTCGAAAAGCGCGCGCGGCCGGAATTCGTCGCGCTTGAGACAGGCGTCAATCTGCTCGTAGGCCTCAGTTGCGGTCGCGGCGCTCAGCGGCTCGGTCAGCCCGAACAGCTTCTCGAACGTATAGTCCAGCCACAGCCGCGTCGGCGTGCCGCGGAACAGATGCCAGTTCTCGGCGAAACGCTGCCAGATCGCGCGCGGATCGGCCTCGACCGGTGCACCGTCCATACGGGCAATACCGAGATCGTCAAGCCGCACGCCCTGGCTGACCAACATCCGGAATACGTAATGGTCGGGCACGACCAACAGGTGCGCCGGATCGGGAAACGGCTCGTTCAGCGCAAACCAGGCCGGGTCCGTATGGCCGTGCGGGCTGATGATCGGCAGATCGCAGACGGTGCGGTAGAGCGCGCGCGCCAGACCGGCCTGCCTGCCCTCGTCGCCCAACAGCAGATTGTCCGAACTCAAAGCGCCCAATGACACCACCCTTTGCCGGTTCCCTCACCGCCCCATGTCAAAAGCCTTCGGCCGGTGCGGTCAACCGAAACCACACGTCGGCAACCGTCGCCGTGCTTGAGTGGCATGTTGCAGCCCGGTGCGGGCCGTGCGAAGAAAGTCCAAGGCCCGATGGATCGACGCCGATGCCGGAGGATTGAAAGCGGCAGCGAGCGCGATGCGTCTTCGCCGCTTGGGGAGGAAAACGGCGCATGCTCGAAGTGCGCGACGTTCATTTGTCGTTCGGCGGAATCAAGGCGCTGCAAGGCGTCAGCTTCGCCGCAAAACCCGGCGAGATCACCGGCGTCATCGGCCCGAACGGCGCCGGCAAGACAAGCCTGTTCAACGCCATTTCCGGCTTTTACCAGCCCGATCGCGGCCAGGTCTTCTTTGGCGGCAACGATATCTCCCATCTTTCGCCAGACCGGCGCGCCGAGATGGGCATCGCGCGAACCTTCCAGAACATCGCGCTGTTCCGCGGCATGACGGTGCTCGACAACATCAAGCTGGGCGGCCACACGCGGCTGCGGACCGGGCTTTGGTCGGCACTGAGCTATTTCGGGCCGGCCCGGCGCGAGGAGCTCGAACTGCGCCGCGAGATCGAGGAGAAGGTCATCGACTTCCTCGAGATCGACCACATCCGCAAATACCCGATCACCATCCTGCCATACGGCCTGCAAAAACGCGTCGAGCTCGGCCGCGCGCTGGCCATGCAGCCCAAGGTGCTGCTGCTCGACGAGCCCGTGGCCGGCATGAACCGCGAGGAGACGGCCGACATGGCGCGCTTCATCCTCGACGTGCAGGAGCAGTTCGGCATCACCGTCCTTCTGGTCGAACATGACATGCACATGGTCATGGACATCTGTTCGCATATCGTGGTGCTGAACTTCGGCCAGCAGATCGCGTCCGGCACGCCGGCGGAAGTCTCCGGCGACCCCGGCGTCATCGAAGCCTATCTCGGCGCGGCAGCGTAGGGGGCCTGGCGATGGGAGAGTTCATACAGTTTACGCTGAACGGGCTGATGTCCGGCGCCATCTATGCGCTGATCGCCGTCGGCATCGTCTCGGTCTTCAAGGCGACCAAGGTGGTCAATTTCGCCCACGGCTACATCATCATGTTCGGCGCCTATTTCTATTTCACCTTCTCGGTGATCGTGCCGGGCGCCGCATGGGCGCCCGACTGGCTGCAGAGCTGGGAGCCCGCATGGATGGTGGCCATGAAGGCCGATCTGCCCATGTTCTCGCCCATGGGCGCGGTGCTCGACTGGCTGTCCAACCTGCCGCGCATCATTTTGGGTCTCGCCGGCGCCGTCATCTGCAACGCGCTTCTGGGCCTTCTGATCGAGCGCACCCTGATGCGGCCGCTGATCGGCCAGTCGACCTTTGCGATGATCATGATCACAGTCGGGCTGATCTCGGTCCTGTCGGGCACCAAGGGGCTGATCTGGACGGCCGATGCCGAATTCGTGCCGCACATCGCGCCCAACACGCCGATCCGGCTGAACCTTTTCGACACGCCGATCTTCCTGTTCGGCGCCGATCTGGTCAACGTCGCCGTCGCGCTGCTGCTGTTCGGTGCCATTGTCGCCATGGTGCGTTACACAAAGAGCGGCGTTGCGATCCGCGCCACCGCCGAGGATCAGTCGACGGCCTATTCGATGGGCATCTCCGTGCCGCGCGTCTTTTCGCGGGCATGGGTGCTGGCGGCGACGACCGGCGCGATAGCCGGCGCGATCCTTGCGACCCGAAACGGCGTATCGCCCTCGCTGGGCCTGTTCGGCTTTTCGGTGCTGGCCATCGTCCTGATGGGCGGGCTCGACAGCTATGTCGGCGTTTTCATCGCGGCGTTGACGGTCGGCTTCCTGGAAGCCATGGCCCAGTGGCAGTTCGGCGGCGAATTCGCCGAGGTCGTGCCCTACATCGCTGTCTTGGTCGTCATCCTGATCCGGCCGCACGGCCTGTTCGGCCAGAAGGAGGTCGAGCGCATATGATCACCGGCGACCTCAAGGCGACTTACGCGGCCGACGAGCGCGTTCTCAACAATGGCTACAAGCAGGCCTTCGTTCTGGCGATGGCGGCGCTGTGTGCGCTGATGCCCTTCATCGCCAACGACTACATCATCCTCGTCGCCTCGCAGATGGGCATCATGCTGATCGCCGTCGTCGGCGTGAACGTCGTCATCGGCTATACCGGCCTCCTGTCGCTCGGCCATGCCGCCTTCATGGCGATCGGCGCCTATTCGGTACCGATCCTCCACCGCCTGATGGACAATATCGGATTGCCGGACGGCATCATGCCGTTCATCGCAATCCCCGGCGCGATCGCCATCTCCGCGATCGTCGGCATCATTGTCGGCCTGCCGTCGCTGCGGGTCAAAGGGCTCTATCTGGCGGTCGCAACGCTCAGCGCCAACTTCATCATCATCTTCCTGATCGAGCTCGAGGCGCTTGCGCCATGGACCGGCGGCCTTGTCGGGCTGAACACGCCCGATCCCAACATTCTGGGATGGGTGTTCGACACGCAGCGCGAAATGTTCGCGCTGATCGCAGCCCTCGCCTTCGTCACCATTCTGGCCATCCAGAACCTCTTCCGCACACGGGTCGGCCGCGCCTTCATCGCCATTCGCGAACGCGACTATTCCGCCGAGATTCTGGGCATATCCCTGTTCCGCTACAAGCTGATGAGCTTTGCGATCTCGGCTGCCTGCTGCCGTCTGGCGGGAGCGCTGTTCGCCTATTTCTACGCCCGCATCCTGCCCGAACAGTTCGAACTGGCCCTGTCGCTTCAACTGGTCGCCGCCTTGATTGTCGGCGGCATGGGCCGCACCATGGGGCCGGTGTTCGGCGTGATGATCATTGTCATGGTGCCGGAAGTATTGAAGTTCACCTTCGGTATGGTCGCGGGAGGAGCGGCCGAAGTGGCGCAGTTGCGCGCGCCGGTTCAGGAGATCGTCTTCGGTCTTCTGATCATCTTTTTCTTGATGTTCGAACCTTTGGGCATCAACCAACTGGTCGACAGGGGCATTCGGGCCCTCAACCGCTGGCCGTTCGCCCGCGGCTGACCGATCAAACCGTCTCAGGGAGGAGACCGACATGAAACAGACCCGCCGTACCTTTATCGCCACCGGTGCCGCCGCGACCGCTGCGCTGGGCATGCCGACCATCCTGCGCGCGCAGCCGTCCGAATATGTCATCGGCGCCTCGCTGCCGCTGACCGGCCCGTTCGCCACCGCGGGCCAACTGGTCGCACCGGCCTTCACCCTCGCCCAGAAGCTGATCAATGATGAGGGCGGCATCGGCGGCACGCCGATCCGCTTCGTCACCGAGGATTCGGGCTATATCCCGCAAAACGCGCTGGCCAACTATCAGCGCGCGCTCGCAACAGAAGGCGATGCGCTGGTCGCCTATTTCGGCGACTCGACCGGCTTCATGAAACTGGTCNGCCACCAACCCCTACCAGTACCTCGCCGGGCCGTCCTATCAGGACCAGTTCGACATCCTGTTGCAGAACATCAAGGATGCCGGTGGCTCGAACGTCGCCTTCATCTTCTCGAACACCGAGTTCGGCCGCGATCCGATCGAGCATGGCAAGATGCGCGCCGAGGAACTGGGCATCGAAGTGGTTCTGGAAGAATCGACCAAGCCGCAGGGCGCGGACATTCCGACCCATGTGACCAAGCTGGCCCAGTCGGGCGCCGAATATGCGATCCTTCAGGGCTATGTGACCGGCGTCTGGCCGCAACTGATCGGCGGCGCCCGCCAGTTCGGCCTGCCCACCCAGTTCATGGGAACCTTCTGGGGCATGGAAAAGCTGATCGCCGACCGCGTGACCGCCGAGGCCGGCCCGTTCCTCGATGGCTATCAGGGCGTCATGCCCTATCGCTATTTCTACGACCGCGAGGACGCGCCGCGTTACCAGCTGTTCGCCGAAGCCGCCAAGGAGATGTTCGCCGGCACGCCGCTCGAAAACTACATGTCGACCTGGACGCTGCAGACCATGTGCGCGCTCGAAATCGCCATAAAGGCGCTGCGCGACACGGTCGAAGGCGGCAAGGAACCGACGCCGGACAACCTCGCCGAGGCCCTGTCGGGGATCACCGATTGGGATACGGGCGGTTTCTTCGGCGGCCCCGTATCGATGGTCGACAACAAGATCGGCACCGGCCGGGTGTACCAGTATTCGACGGAGTCGGGCCTGTTCACGCCGACATCCGACTGGTTCACGGTCTGACCCTGACGCCCGGGCTTCGGTCCGGGCGCAGGCCGGCTGCGCGTTCATGCTCACCATCGAGAACATCGAGGTCACCTATCACCACACGCTGCAGGCCCTGCGGGGCCTGTCGCTCGAGGTGCCCGAGGGCAAGATCGTGACGCTTCTGGGCACCAATGGCGCCGGCAAGACGACGACGCTGAAGGCGGCCTCGAACCTGTTGCAACTCGAAAACGGCCAGATCGGCGACGGACGCATCATCTTTCGCGGCCAGCCCACAAAGGGCGTGCCGCCTGACAAGCTCGTCCAGCGCGGCATGTTCCACGTCCGGGAGGGGCGGCACATCTTCACCGAGATGACCGTCGACGACAATCTGATCGCCGCCTCCTACGCGCTGGACGGGTCGAGCCGGAAGCCCGACTATGACAAGGTTTACGACTTCTTCCCGCGGCTGCGTGAGCGGCGCGGCCAGATCGCCGGCTATCTGTCCGGCGGCGAACAGCAGATGCTGGCATTCGGGCGCGCGATGATCGCCCAGCCGCGCCTGATCCTGATGGACGAACCCTCGCTTGGGCTTGCGCCGAAGATCGTCGAGGAGATCTTTTCGACCATCAAGCGACTCAATGAAGAGGACGGCGCATCGATCCTGCTGGTCGAACAGAATGCCGGCGTCGCCTTCCAGGTCGCCGACTATGGCTACATCATGGAAAGCGGGCAGATCGTGCTCGAGGGCCCGGTCGCCAAGCTGAAGGAAGACCCCGACATTCGCAGCTTCTATCTGGGCGTTGCCGAGCGGGGCACCGGGCGCCAGAGCTTTCGCGAAGTCAAACATTACAAGCGCCGCAAACGCTGGCTGAGCTGAGGACGAAGCGATGCGCTACGACGTCTCCACATTCGCCGACAAGGGCTTCCGGCCGCTGGTTGCCATCGTGTCCGAACATGCCCGGTCCCACGCGGACGCCGTCGCCATGCGCCAGAAACGCCACGGCATCTGGAACGAGATGACATGGGCCGGCCTTGAAACGACGATGCACGCCATGGCCGCGGCGCTGATCGATCTGGGTGTCGGCAACAGCACCCATGTCGGCATCCTGTCTGAGAACCGCCGCGAATGGGTGCTGGCGCAATTGGGCATCAACGCCGCAGGCGGTACCGTCGTCGGCATGTATCCGACGAGCCCCGCCGCCGAGATCGAACATCTGGTCAACGCGTCGGACACCGAGATCCTGTTCATCGAGGATCAGGAACAGCTCGACAAGATCATCGAACTGCGCGGCAAGCTGCCAAGACTGCGCAAGCTCGTCATCTTCGAACCCAAGGGCACGCAGCACGAGACCGAACTGGGCCTGATCAGCTTCGACGCGCTTCTGGAAGCCGGCCATGCCTCGATCGCCGACCATGGCGCCGAGATCGATGCCCGCAAGGCGTCGATCCGGCCCGACCAGACCGCCATGATGGTCTTCACGTCCGGCTCGACGGGCCTGCCCAAGGCGGCCGAGATCAGCCACAGCAACCTTTATGTGGCCAGCACGCAGGCGGCCAAGATCTTTGCCGGCTTCTCGCCGGGCACCAACATTTTGAGCTATCTGCCGCTGTGCCACATCGCCGAGCAAAACATGACGGTGATCAACGCGCTTACCGGCCAGTTCGTCATGAATTTCGGCGAATCCCTGCGCACGATCACGCTCGATCTGCGCGATGTCGCCCCGCAGATCTTTTTCGGCGTGCCGCGCATCTGGGAGAAGATGCAGGCGGGCGTGATGGTCCAGGCCAACACGTCCGGCCGGGTCCGCCGGGCGCTCACGATGGCGGCGCTGGCCTCGGCGAAAAAGCGCGGCGACACGCCGCGCCGCGACTGGTCGTTGGCCCAGCGCCTGGAGAACGCCTTCTGGGACGTGCTCGTCTACCGCCACATCCGCAGCTATCTCGGCCTCAGCCGCTGCCGTTTCGCGATCACCGCGGCAGCGCCCATCTCGGTCGATCTCGTGCATTTCCTGCGCGGCATCGGCGTCAATGTGCGCGAGATCTGGGGCATGACGGAAACCACCGGCGCGGCCAGCGTCCAGCCCGACTGGGGCGGCAGCGAAGGCCGCGTCGGCTTCTTCCTGCCGGAGGTGCAATGGCAGATCGCCGACGATGGCGAACTGCTGGTCAAGTCGGGCCTCGTCTTCAAGGGCTATTACAACAATCCCGAGGCAACGTCGGAGACCATCACCGATGGCTGGCTGCACACGGGCGATGTCGCGGAAGCCGCGCCCGACGGCTCGATCTCCATCGTCGACCGCAAGAAGGACATCATGATCAACGCGGCGGGCAAGAACTTGGCGCCGTCGCTGATCGAGAACACGATGAAGGCCTCACCCTTCATCAAGGAATGCATCGTCATCGCCGACCGGCGGCCCTATGCCGTCGCGCTGATCCAGCTCGACATGGACACGGTGCGCCTGTGGGCTGAATCGAAAGGCATCGCTTACACAACGTTCCGTTCGCTGGCTGAAAACGCTGACGTCAAGGCGCTGATCGACCGCGAAGTCGACAAGCAGAACCAGCTTCTGGCGCGCGTCGAGCAGGTCAAGAAGGTCTGGCTTTTGCCCAAGGAACTCGATCATGACGATGGCGAGGTCACCGCGACCATGAAGGTGCGCCGCGCCAAGATCTACGATTTCTACGGCACCGAGATCGAGGCGCTCTACGACAAGGCGCCGGCGAACTGAGCGCCAGCGTCGTGCATTGCGCGCCGGCTCATGGCATTCCCCCGGGCGGGTCCGGGTCGGTCGCGGTCACGCGGCGTCGGGCTGGTTGGGCGGCGCGGCTTTGCGGAAAGCATCGATTGCGTCAAGCCGCTCGAAGATCGCGGAGATCGTCGGCCACCGGGCGGTGTCGATCGCAAAACGCCTGTTGTTCCAGACCTGCGCGTAAAGGCAGATGTCCGCCATGCCCGGCGTGTCGCCATGGCAGAGCGGACCGGTCGCCGGATCGCCCGCGAGCATCGCCTCCAGCGGTTCGAACGTGGTCGTCACCCAATGGGTGAACCAGGCTTTCTGACCGGCCTCATCGGCGCCGAAACGGTCGGCGAGATGGTTGAGGACACGCAGATTGTTGAGCGGATGCACCTCGCAGGCGATCATGTAGGAGAGCGCGCGCACGCGCGCACGCCCGTCCGCATCGGGAGGCAGCAGCGCCGGCCCGGGATGCGTTTCATCGAGCCATTCGATGATCGCCAGCGACTGGGTCAGCACCGTACCGTCGTCGCGTTCGAGCGCCGGCACGAGGCCCTGCGGGTTGAGGGCCAGAAAGCGCGGCGAATAGTTCTCCTTGGCGCGCAGGGCGTAGGAGACATAGTCATAGTCCACGCCCTTGAGATTGAGCGCCGCGCGCAGCCGGGTCGATGTGGATGAGCGAAAATAATTGTGCAGTTTGAGGGTCATTGGCTTATCCGCGCGGTCCGATCGTGGTCGTGATTTCGCCGAGCCCCTCGATGGAGACCACGCAGACATCGCCTGCGGCCAGAGGGCCGACACCGGCGGGCGTGCCGGTCATGATCAGGTCTCCGGGCCGCAGGGCAATCGAGTGCGACAGGATCGAGACGACTTCCGGCACCGACCAGATCATTTCGGACAGGTCGGCATCCTGCCGGGTCTCGCCATTGACCGTCAACCGGATGAAGCCCTTGTCCGGATGGCCGGCCCTCGAGGCCGGATGGGCCGGCCCGATCACCGCCGAGCGGTCGAACGCCTTGCCCATGTCCCACGGACGGCCCAGTTCACGTGCCGCCGATTGCAGGTCGCGGCGGGTCAGATCGTTGCCCGCCGCATAGCCCCAGACATGGGACAGGGCGTCGGCTTCGGCGATGTCGCGCCCGCCGGTGCCGACGACGATCACCAGTTCGGCTTCATGATGCAAGTTTTCGGTTTCCGGCGGATAGGCCACCGTCTCGCCGTCCATGACGACCGCATCGGCCGGCTTGGTGAAGAAGAAGGGCGGCTCGCGATCGGGATCACGGCCCATTTCGCGCGCGTGGGCGGCATAGTTGCGGCCGACGCAGAAGATGCGGCGCACGGGGACCAGATCGTCGCTGTCAGCCACCGCGATTGTCGGGACCGGCGCCGGTTCGAAGACATACGACATGCAGGCTTCCTTCAATTGAACATGGTCTTGGCCGGGTGGCCCTGGCAGACGCTTATCATTGCCCGGTCCCGCCCGCCATGGCGGGCAGCATCGAGGCGCAAGTCGCCCCAAACATCGATAACGGTCATGGCAGCCGGTATCGCTGCATGTGCACATCGAGCGTTCGGACAATTTCGGAGTTGAAGCCGGCCGGCAACCGGACTAGCGTGGACGCGATGGTTCTTGCGGGCCGAGCGCGTCCGCGGGATGAAAAGGGAACACGGTGAGGAGGAGCCTCAAGGGCGCCAAAACCGTGACTGCCCCCGCAACTGTGAGCGGAGAGCGACCCCCACCAATGCCACTGGCCGGCATCGTCCGTCCGGGAAGGCGCGGGGAAGCGAGGAACCGCAAGTCAGGAGACCTGCCATCATCATTTCACTCGAACCGGACGGGGATGTCCGGAGGAGAGACACATGATGAGACGATCTGGCGCCTTGCGCCGCACATCACGGTCTTTGCCCTCCGCCCCGCGGAGCAGCGGATGGTCGATCGATCCAACCACAAGATAACCGTATGCGTTTCGTGCCGTCACAAGAGAGGTGAGCCCGACGACCAGTGCCGGCCCGGCATTGAGCTGATCGCGCGCCTTCGGAAGGCCATGACCCTTGCCGGCGATGCCATCGGCGCGGACTTCGCAATCTCGGGGACGGTCTGCATGGCCGGCTGCGACCGGCCCTGCACGGTTGCCTATTTCGGTTCGCACAAGGCCACCTATCTGTTCGGCGACATCGACGCCGACGCGAACATTGACGATCTGGTCGCGTTTGCCCGCCAGTATGCATCGCTCGACGATGGCTGGTGCTCGTCCACATCGCGGCCGCCGGGCCTGTCCGGCAAGACGCTGGCACGGATTCCCGCCGCGCTCCTGGTGGCCGAAGCGGGCGTATCGGTCCAATGACCCGCCAGACCGCCGCTCTCGACCTACGCGATGTCGGCTACTGGCCGAGCGGACGAAGCCCCGCCGACGCGCTGGTCTCAGCCATCAGCTTTTCCGTCGGCGCCGGCGAGTGCGTCGCTCTGGTTGGCCCGAACGGCGCCGGCAAGACCACGCTCGTCCGGATGATCGCCGGCCTTGCATCGCCCGGCACGGGCACGATCATGATCGATGGCAAGTCCATATCGGCGATGAGCTTTGCCGAGCGGGCACGGCGCATCGCCTATGTCGGCCAGTCCGACGAAGCCGACGGGCGGCTGAGCGTTGCCGACTATGTCGCGCTCGGCCTTTTGCCCCATGCGCGGCTGTTCGCCGGCGGCACAGGGCGGGACGAGGCCCGCCGGGCCTGCGAAACGGTCGGGCTTGGCGACCTTGCCGAAAGGCGGCTCGACCAGCTTTCGGGCGGCGAGCGGCAGCGGGCCAGGATTGCGCGCGCCATGTGTCAAAAGCCGTCGCTTCTGGTCCTGGACGAACCGACCAATCATCTCGACCCCCTGGCTCGCGGCGAACAGCTTGCCATCGTCGCATCGATGGGCGTTCCGATCGTCGCCGCGCTTCACGATCTCACCCTGATCGATGCCTTTGCCGACAAGGTCGCAATCCTCGCCGATGGGCGCCTGCGCGCCTTCGGGCCTCCGGGCGAGACGCTGTCGACCGCCAATGTCCGCGACGTGTTCGGGGTCGACATGCACCGGCTCAAACACCCCGAACACGATTACCATCTGCCGACGCTGGATATCCGGCTTCCAATGCCGACGACACACTCCACGACGCCATGCTGAAAGATGGAGACGTTCCGATGAAACGATTGCTCACCACCCTTCTGTTGGCCGCGCTGGCCTCGCCCGCCATGGCGTTCCCGGTCACCGTTGACAGTTGCGGCACGCTCGTCACCTTCGAGGCGGCGCCCGGGCGCATGGTCGTTCACGACATCAACATGGCCGACATGGCGTTCGCACTGGGCCTGCAGGACCGCATGGTCGGCGTGACCGGCATCTCGGGCTGGTACAAGACAAGCGCCGAGTTCGACGAGCGTCGGGGCGACATTCCCGAACTCGCACCCAAATATCCGACCATGGAGAACCTTGTCGCCGCCGAGCCCGACCTCTTCTTCGCCGGCTGGTATTATGGCATGCGCCCGGGCGGCGAAGTGACGCCGGAAACACTGGAAGCGCAGGGCATCAAGACGCTGGTTCTGACGGAAAGCTGCATTCACCTGGACCAGGATCGGCCCGCGGCATCGATGGACCTTCTGTTTGACGACACGCTGCGCCTTGGCAAAGTGTTCGGCAAGGAAGCCGAGGCAAAGGCCCTTGTCGATGACTGGACATCCAAGCTCGAAGCCATCCGGCAATCGGTGCCGGAAGGCGAAGCCACGCGCGTGTTTCTTTATGATTCCGGCGAAGATCAGCCCTTCACGGCAGGCAAATACGCCATCACCACCGCCATGATCGAGGCGGCTGGAGGCACCAACGTGACCGGCGACATGGAGACAAGCTGGGGACGCACATCCTGGGAGGCCGTTGCGGCCGCCAATCCCGAATTTCTCATCCTTCTCGACTATCAGGGCGGCGATGGCGCCGAGGGCCTCCTGGCATTCCTGAAAGCGCACCCCGTCATGTCGCAGACCGATGCGGTGAAGAACGAGCGCTACGTGACCCTGCGCTATGAGGAACTCACCCCGGGACCGGCGAACATCGACGCGATCGGGAAGATCGCCAAGGCGATCCAGGGCGGCGCGTCCTAGGCGATGCAGCAATCAACGGCGTGGCTCCTGCCGGCACTGGGGCTGCTTGCAGCTCTGGTCGTGGTCGCCATTGCGGTCGGCTCCACGCCGATTCCGGCCAGTGTCGTTGTTGAGGCGCTGTCACGCTCGCTCACCGGGGCCTATGGCGAGGCCGGCCCGACGCCGATCGACCGGATCGTCGTCGATCTCAGGCTGCCTCGCGCGCTGCTTGCGGTCATGGTCGGGGCAGGGCTTGGCGTGGTTGGCTGCCTCCTGCAAACCGTGACGCGAAACGATCTCGCCGATCCGTTCCTGTTCGGCCTTTCCTCGGGCGCCGCGGCCGGCGCCGTGCTCGTCATCACCGTGACAGGCGATGTGCTTGGCATATGGACTCTGCCCATCGCCGCCTTTGTCGGCGGCATGCTCGCCTCGGCCATCGTACTGGTTCTGGTCGCGCGTCTGCGCGATCAGGGACCGGCACGGCTGATCCTCGCCGGTCTGGCGGTATCGTTCCTGTTCATGGCGGTGACCAACTATCTCGTCTTTGCCGGCGATCAGCGGGCAGCGCATTCGGTCCTGTTCTGGACGCTCGGCGGGCTGGGTCTCGCCCGCTGGGATCTGCTCCCCATCGCGCTTGCCGGCGCGGTCGTGATCTTCGTCTTCGCGCAGGTCAGCTATCGCCGGCTCGACGCGCTGCTCGCCGGCGACGACACGGCCAGGACGTTGGGCGTGAACGTCGACGCGATGCGCCGGATCACCTTTCTCGTCTGCGCCTTTGCGACCGCCGCCTTCGTCTCGATCACCGGCGTGATCGGATTTGTGGGCCTGATGGTTCCACACCTCGCACGCGGGTTCGTGGGCCCGATGCACAAAGGGCTGATCATCATGTCGGCGATTATCGGCGCCTGTCTGCTGCTCGCCAGCGACATCGCCGCGCGCACCCTGTTGATGCCGCAGGAACTGCCGATCGGCATTGTCACGACCGCCCTGGGCGCGGTCTTCGTTCTGGGGCTGCTGCGGCGGCTGTAGTCTTCCTCCTTCGCGGTGTGGCGACGGACAGGAACGGTAAACCCTATGCCGGACGGCATCCCGCGCACAGGCCGCGCAGTTCGACCGTCGACTTCTCCAGAACGAAGTCGGCGTCCTGGGCCAACCCTTTCAGGCGCCCGGCCAGCGCATTGTCGGCGATCTCGATCACGCTTCCGCAATCATCGCATATCATGAAGGCCGTGAATTGGTGGCCGTCGCATCCCGGGTGGCGGCACGCCACGAACGCATTGAGGCTTTCCAGCCGGTGGACGAGCCCGAACTCGACCAGCTTGTCCAGCGCGCGATAGACCTGCAGCGGCGCACGAAGACCGTCATCGCGCAACCGGTCCAGGATCGTGTAGGCGCTCAGCGGGCCGCCCGCCTCGGACAGGGCGCCCATCACAAGGGCCTGATTCTTCGTCAGGGCGTCGGAAGCATGGCCGTGCTGCATCCCGATTATCCTTTCGCACCGTGGCGCGGCTCGGTCGCCGGACGATCACGTCCACGGGTCAAACGCCGCCCGGTCGGAACAAGCGACAGCAGGAAGAAGCCCAGTGACGCCACGACGATGCTCGGGCCGGACGGCGTGTCCCATTCGAGCGATCCGAAAAGGCCGGCGACGACCGACGCTGCGCCGATGAGCGCGGCGAGAACAGCCATCTGCTCGGGCCCGGCGGCGAAGCGGCGGGCGGTTGCGGCCGGAATGATCAGCATGGCCGTGATCAAAAGCACGCCAACGATCTTCATGGCGATCGCGATCACAGCGGCCATCAACAGCATGAAGATGATATTGGCGCGGGCTGGGTTCATGCCCTCGGCCTCGGCGAGTTCGCTGTTGACGGTCGCCGCGAACAGCGGACGCCAGATGGCGGCGAGAATGCCGAGAACCACCGCGCCGCCGAGCCAGATGGTGGCCAGATCCGATTTGGAGACGGCCAGTATATCGCCGAACAAAAGCCCCATCAGATCGAAACGCACCCAGGTCAGGAAGGCCAGAACGACCATGCCGAGCGCCAGCGACGCGTGCGCCAAAAGACCGAGAAGGGCATCGGCGGACAGTGTCGCGCCGCGCTGGAGCAGCAAAAGGGCGATCGACACGCAGGCCGACACCGCAAAGACCGCGGCGGTGATGTTCACCTCGAACAGGAATGCCAGCGCGACGCCCAGAAGGGCCGCGTGGGACAGCGTGTCGCCGAAATAGGCCAGCCGGCGCCAGACAATGAAACAGCCCAGCGGACCGGCGACCAGAGCGACGCCGATGCCGGCGATGAGCGCGCGCATGAAGAAATCATCGAACATCGCCATCACCCTTGTTGTGGAGCGCGTCTGGGCCGGGATGGTGTCCGTCGCCGGGGTGACAATGGTTCGTGATCGTGCCGTCGGCATGCTGCACGCGCCCGTCCGGCAGGTGCGTGTGGTCGTGACTGTGCTCATAGACGGCCAGCGTCGAAGCCGCGCGGGCGCCGAACAACGCCTTGTATTCCGCGCTCGATGCGACGGCCGTCGGCGTGCCCGAACAGCACACATGGCCGTTAAGACAGATCACGCGGTCCGTCGCCGCCATGACGACGTGCAGGTCATGGGAGATCAGCAGGACGCCGCAATTGAGCCGGTCCCGGATGGACTTGATCAGTTCGTAGAGCGCGATCTCACCGGTGAAATCGACGCCCTGAACCGGTTCGTCCAGCACCAGAAGATCGGGCTTGCGCGCAATGGCGCGAGCCAGAAGCACGCGCTGGAATTCGCCGCCGGACAGGGTGCGCACCTCGGCACGGGCCAGATGGCGGACCCCGGTGGCCGCCAGCGCATCGGCAGCCTCGGCCTTGCCGATCGGGCCGGTCAGCCGAAGGAAGCGGTCGACAGCCAGGGGCAGCGTCCAGTCGATGGCCAGCGATTGCGGCACATAGGCGATCCGCAGACCGTCGCGGCGTTTCGCCGAGCCCTCGTCGGGCTTCAATATGCCGAGCGCCATCTTCGCCGTCGTCGACTTGCCCGATCCGTTGGGGCCGATCAGCGTGACGATTTCTCCGGGGTCGACCGTGCAGCTGACCCCGCGCACCAGCCACCGGCCGTCGCGGCAGATGCCCGCGCCATCGAGCGTCACAAGTGGGTCGGGTCGTTTCAACATCGGTTCGAGATATCAAGCTCGCATGGTCGCGGCAATCGGTGCAAAACCGGTTGCGACGGTATCGCACACGTTATATCATTACGCAATCACGTTGTGAGGGACCGCCCTCGCCACACCGGTGCAAACAGGGAGAACAATATGCGCCTTGCGAAATCAACCCTTCTGGCCTCGACATTGCTGACCGCGTCGGCCGTCGCCGCCCAGGCCGAGATCAATGTGGTCGCCTCGATCAAGCCGATCCATTCGCTTGTGGCCGGGGTCATGGAAGGCGTCGGTAAGCCGGGCCTGATCGTTCAGGGTGCCGGCTCCCCGCACACCTACGCGATGCGCCCTTCCGAAGCGACGATGCTGCAGTCCGCCGGCGTCGTCTTCTGGGTCGGCCAAGAGCTGGAAGCCTTCCTGGAAGGCGCGCTTGAAAGCGTCGCGGCGGATGCGACGATCGTGGAGCTGATGGATGCCCACGATCTGGTCAAGCTGGAGTTCCGTGAGGGCGGCGCCTTTGACACGCACGATCATGGGGACGATGACGAGCAGGCCCACGACCATGGACACGACCACGATCATGATCACGACAAGGAGACCGCAGAAGCCGGGCACGATCACGACCATGGGCACGGCCATGATGGCGCCGACCCCCATATCTGGCTCGATCCGATGAACGCCAAGGCGCTTGTCCACGAGATCCGGCAAGCGCTTGTCGAAGCCGATCCGGCCAATGCCGCAACCTATGAGGCCAATGCCGGGGCGCTTGAAGCCAGGCTCGATGCGCTGATCGCCGACGTGGAGACCGAACTTGCCGGGCTTTCGGGCCGGGGCTTCATCGTCTTCCACGACGGGTACCACTATTTCGAAAACCGTTTCGGCCTGGAAGCCGCCGGCTCGATCACGGTGTCGCCCGAGGTGATGCCGGGCGCGGAACGCATCGCAGAGCTGCGCGAGACCGTCCGGGACGCCGGCGCCGCCTGCGTGTTCTCGGAGCCGCAGTTCGAGCCGCAACTGGTCTCGACGGTGATCGAGGGAACAGCGGCGAAGTCCGGTGTGCTCGACCCGCTCGGTGCGGAACTGGAAAAGGGCCCGGACCTCTATTTCGAGCTGATCCGCAACATGACGACGTCGTTCAAGGACTGCCTGACGCCGGAAAGCTGATCGCCAGCCCACGACCGGCGGGCGGCAGGTGCCGCCCGCTGCTTTCCGCCCACGGATGCGATGCGATCACGCATCACCGGTCATCGACTGCCGCTGACGGTCGAATTGGACACTCAGGCGGTCTGCCCTGAAGCATCGAAGCCGCTTGGAGCGTTCTGTCGAGAGATCGAACCAAACCTGCCCGGCGGAACGGTTCGATCTCACAACAGAACGCTCCACCCTCGGCGATTGTCCGGACGCATCATCGCCTGTCCGTTTCGACCAAGGCCGCCAGAATCCGCGCGCCGGTGGGCAGGATGGCGTCATTGAAGTCATAGGTCGGCGTGTGCAGCGCACCGAAACTTGCGACCGGGCCGTTGCCAAACCAGAGATAGGCGCCCGCCACTCGCTCCAGCATGAAGGCGAAGTCCTCCGACGCCATCGACGGGTTCTGATCGTCGTGAACGAGCGTGTCGCCGACAATCGTTCTTGCCACGTCCGCCGCCATCTGCTGGCTTCGCAGATGATTGATGGTCGGCGGATAGACCGGTTTGTAGTCGAGCGAGACCGAGACACCATGCTGCACTTCGATTCCGGTGCAGATCTGCCTCATGCGCGTTTTCAACCGGTTCTTCACCGCGGTGTCGAAGAAACGCGTACAGCCGGCCAGTCGAACGGCTTGGGGAATGACGTTGTATGCATCTCCCGCGTGGACTTGCGTGATGCTCAGAACGGCGGCCGATTGCGGATCAAGCGAACGTGAGACAATCGATTGAAGCGCACCGATCAGCTGTCCGGACGCGACGACGGCATCGGTGCCTTCCTGGGGCATTGCCGCGTGACTGCCGCGCCCTGTGATCGTGATGTCAAACGTGTCAAAACCCGCCATCTGGGGACCGGCGCGGACCGAAACCTCCCCGGCGGCGAGACCGGGCCAGTTGTGCAGGGCAAAGACTTCGTCCACCGGATGATCGGCAAAGAGGCCGTCCTCGATCATCCGTCGCGCGCCGGCCTCGCATTCCTCGGCCGGCTGGAAAATGAACGTGGCGGTGCCCTGGAATCGTCTGGTGCGCGCAAGATACTCTGCGGCCGCCAGCAGCATGGTTGTATGCCCATCGTGCCCGCATGCATGCATCACGCCATCATTGACGGATCTGTAATCCTGCCGACCCTCCTCGACAATCGGCAAGGCGTCCATGTCGGCCCGCAATCCGATGTTGGGACCCTCGCCCGTCTTCAAAACCCCGACCAGACCCGTGCCTGCATATCCGCGCTGCACCGCGATCCCCATGTCTGTCAGCCGTTGGGCGACGAATTCGGACGTCCTGTGCTCCTGGTAGGCCAGCTCCGGATATCGGTGCAGGTTTCTGCGCCAGCCTGTCCAGACCGGATGTCGCGAGGTGAAAAAGCCGGCGTCCGCCGGAACAGAGCCCACGTGGTCGATCGGGTTCGCCGTTGTCCGCGCGTTCGCTTGCGTCACGAAACATAACCAAAGGCGATTTTCGGTATTTCGCCGCTGTCGAGCCAGATGCTCTTCGGACTGGTGTATTCCATCAGCGCGTCGGTCCCGCTGGAACGGCCAAACCCGGACTCGCGCGATCCGCCGAACGGCGATGAAACATGAATGGCCTTGTAGCTGTTGATCCAGAACGTACCCGCGCGCACCGCTTGCGATACGCGATGCGCCCGTCCCACGTCGGACGTCCAGACGGCGCCTGCCAGGCCGAACTCCGTGGAATTGGCAATCTCGATGGCCTCGGCCTCGTTCGCAAACGGAATTGCCGTCACGACGGGTCCGAAGATCTCGGTCTGCGCGGCTTTTGCCTGATGGCTCAATCCATCAAGCACGGTGGGCGGGACGAAAAAGCCGCTCTGCGGTCGCGTCGATCGGGTGCGTACGGTTGCGCCACCCTGTCTTGCGTCTGCAATCATGGCACCGACGAACTCGTACTGGCGGGCGTTGCTGATCGGACCGATTTCGGTCGCATCATCCAGCGGATCGCCCAACGTGATGTCGTTCATGCCGGACGCGATCATGTCTACCAGCCGGCTGTGGATATCCTTGTGGACCAGCAATCGTGAGCCGGCCACGCAGCTTTGTCCGGCGCTGGAAAAGATGGCTGCCTGCGCGCCCAACGCCGCATGTTGGAGATTGGCATCGTCAAACACGATGTTGGCGGACTTTCCGCCAAGCTCAAGAACGACAGGCTTCAGCGCTGCGCCCGCTGCTTCGGCCACCCGCCGACCCGTGGCGGGCGAACCGACGAAGACAACTTTGCCGACCGCCTTGTGGGCAATCGCAGCTGCACCTGCCGTCGGACCGAGACCGGCAAGGACATTGACCAGGCCCTTCGGCAACCCCGCCTCTTCGGCAAGCCTGACCAGAGCGATGGTTGTGACGGGCGTCAACTCGCTCGGTTTGATCACCACGCCATTGCCGCAGGCAATCGCCGGGGCGATCTGCCAGCCGGCCGTAAAGATCGGCGCGTTCCAGGGGGTGATCTGAAAGACGACGCCAATCGCCTCTCGCAGGGTGTAGTTGAGGTGACCCGACGGAACCGGAATGACCTCGCCGTGCAGCTTGTCTGCCCAGCCGGCATAATAGCGGAACATCTCAACGACTTTGGCCACCTCGATCCGGCAGTCGCGAATTGGCTTGCCCGCCACAAGAGCCTCGAGCTTTGCCAGGGTCTCGGTCCGCGCCTCGATTGCAGAGGCAACGCTCTGCATGACGTTGCCGCGTGCAGCCGGCGTGAAATCGCCAATCCAAGTGCGTTGCGCGGTTTCCGCGCAATCGCAAGCGCGGTTTGCGATTGCGCCGGCGCAATCCGCATAGACGGCGAGAGTCGACAGGCTGAACGGATCTTGCAAGGTGATCATCGCCCCTACCCCATCCACAAGCTCTCCGCCGACAATGCTTTGGGGTCGTTGGCCAAGCCCGAGTTCCTCGCACAGCGTCTGAAACATGGCGGCACGATCAGTCATGGCTTTTCTCGTACTTGAAAATCTCGTTGAAATCGGCGCTGTCGCTGAGCCTGTCGCGGCTTTCTTCCCAAATGTCGGCGATGGCTTTCATCGCAGGCAGATCGAGGCCGAATTTGTCCGCCAGATCGCGCGCCAGGCCGATATCCTTACGCATCAGCCCCATGGTGAAGCCCGAATCGTAGCTGCCGTTCAAAATCCAGCGTGGAAAATTCACCTCACTGACGCCGCTTCGCCCGGAGCCGGCATTGACGCCCGCCAGCAGGTCTGCGGCCGAAACCTCGGCGCGTGCGGCCAGATGCACCATCTCGCTGACCAGAGCCAGATTGGCGGCGCACAGCAGGTTGTTGGCAATTTTGGCGACGTTGCCCGCACCCGACGGACCAATGTGCAAGAGCTTTGACGTCAAATCCTTCAGCACCGGCTTCGCCTTTTCCAGCGCTGCGCCATCGCCGCCAACGATCATGGTCATGGCGCCGGACCGGGCGGCCGCAGGCCCGCCGCTGACGGGCGCGTCGAGAAACGCATAACCGTGCGCGGCCCCTTTCGTCTCGTGAGCTCGGCTGGTTTCCGGCTCGGAGGTTGTCGTGTCCAGCACGACCGCCCCCTTGCACAGATGCGGCCCCACATCCGACATCACGTCATCGACGAACTGCGCCTTGGGCAGCGACAGGATCAGCACATCGACTGCCTTGGCCACCGCCGCTGGATGATCGGCAATGACCGCTCCGACGCGCGCCGCCCGTTCTCGCGCTTCTGGCAGAGCGTCGTACCCGACGACTTCGTGCCCCGTTTCCAGCAGCCGTGCCGCCATGCTGCCGCCCATGGCACCGAGACCGATCAGACCGACTGGTTGCGACATCAGAGCGCTTCCTCCAAATTCCTCGTTTCGATCTGAACGCGCGGGGCGGTGTTCAACAAATGCCTGGTGTATTCGTGCTCAGGCGCATCAAAAAGCGCTTCGGACTCGCGCAGTTCAACGATCTTGCCGCGCTGCATGACCGCGACGCGATCCGAGACCTGGCGCACGACGGCAAGGTCGTGGCTGACGAAGAGCATCGTCAGCCCCAGACTGCGTCTGAGCTCCATGAGCAGAGCCAGCATTTCCGCCTGGATCGAGACATCGAGCGCCGATGTCGGCTCGTCACATAGAAGGAACCGTGGACGCACGGCGAGCGCACGCGCGATGCAGATCCTCTGGCGCTGACCGCCCGAGAATTGATGCGGGTACTTCCGGCCGTCTGCCGCCTTCAATCCCACCCGTTCAAGAAGGGCGCCGACGAGCCTTGGTGTCTGCGCCCGGCTTGCGAGCCCGTGGAACCTGATCGGCTCGGACAGGATATGATCCACGCGGAGTCGGCTGTTCAGAGAAGAATAGGGGTCCTGGAAGACAACCTGGACATCGCGCCGGAACCTCTTGCGCTGCGCGGCTTGGCGCAGGGCTGAAATGTCGCCATGGTCGGTGTAGGTCACCGCCCCTTCGGTGATGGGCAGCAGCCCCGTCAAGAGCCGTCCGAGCGTGGACTTGCCCGAACCGCTCTCACCAACCAGCCCCAGAACCTCGCCCCGTGCGATCTCGAGCGGGGGGACGTCAACGGCCCGGAATGCCGGAGGCCGGATCCTGAATGAAGCCCCCTTGGCGGGAAACTCCTTCACCAGCGCCGAACTCCTGAGGAAGGCGCCATTTTCCTCGCGGTCATGCGCCTGCAGCAGCCAGGCGTCGATCTCTCCGGTGCGCCTGGCGGGGTTGCGGAACCGCTCCTCGCGTTCGGTGATACTGGGAATCGCCGCTATCAGCTGCTTGGTGTACTCCGCCTTGGGGCTGCCCAGGACATCGGCCGTCACGCCCGTTTCCACCAATTTTCCGTGGCGCATCACGCAGACCCGGTCTGCGGTTTCGGCGATGACGCCCATGTCGTGCGTTACAAGGATCACGCCAAGCTGGCGTTGCCTGCAGATGCTCCGGATCAGGTCGAGCACCTGCTTTTGCACAGATACATCGAGCGCTGTCGTCGGCTCGTCGGCAATCAGCAGATCCGGATCGCCTGCAAGCGCCAGCGCGATCACGACTCGCTGGCGCATCCCGCCCGAAAACTCGTGCGGATACTGGTGCATCCGGGTATCGGCGTCCGGGATGCCGACATCCCCGAGGCGCTTGGCGGCCTCGATGCGGGCTTCTGACAGGGACTTGTTCTGCAGGATCGAAATCGATTCCGCCAACTGCGCCCCAACGGTCATCAGCGGATTGAGCGATGTCATCGGATCCTGAAAGATCATGCCGATGCGGCGACCCCGCAGAACCTCCATCTGTTTGGCAGAAAGTGCGGCGAGGTCCTGGTCTTGTAGAACGATGCGCCCCGCGGTGATCCGGCCCGGATGGCTGAGAAGGCCGATCACGGCGTTTCCGACCGTCGACTTGCCGGCGCCGCTCTCTCCGATCAGGCCAACGATTTCTCCCTTGTTCAGGTCCATGGTGAAGCCGTCCACGGCGACGAAATCGCCGAGGCGGTGCGGAAATCCGACGCAGAGCGCTTCTATGCTGAGCAGGGGAGCGGTCATCGCAGCCTCGGATTGAGATAGTCGCGAAACCAGTCGGCCACGAGATTGAAGGCGATCACCATCGCCAGCAGCATGAGGCCGGGAAAGATGACCACCCACCAGATGCCGGAGAACAGGAACTGGCTGCCGGCCTGGATGAGCGCCCCAAGGGACGGTTCGGTCAGGGGTGTGCCCAGGCCGAGAAAGGACAGGGTTGCCTCGGTTACGATAGCCACGGCGATCTGCAACATGGCCAGCACGAGAACGGGCCCCAGCACGTTCGGCAGGATGTGGCGCAAGATGACCGTATGGTTCGGCAGTCCGATCGCGTGACAAGCCGTGACGTAATCCTGGTCGCGCTGAACCATCGTCGAGGCACGCACGATCCGCGCGAACTGCACCCATCCCGCCAGGCCGATCGCCAGAATCATGATGGGCACGGCGGCCGTGGCGAACACATCCGCAGGAAGCGCGGTCTTCAGGATACCGTTCAACAGCAGTGCGATCAGGATTGGCGGAAACGCGAACTGGACCTCGGCGACCCGCATGAGCACCGTGTCCGTGATGCCACCGAAAAAGCCGGCAAGCAGCCCGACGACCAGGCCGATCAGGGTGGACAGGGCGACCGCCCCCAGCCCCACCAGCAACGAAATCCGGCCGCCATAGAGCATCGCCGAGAGCACGTCGCGTCCCTGCATGTCGGTCCCCAGAACAAATCGAGGGTCGGAGCCATCTTCCCAGGCCGGTGGCAGATTGTTGTCGAGGATCGAGATCGTGCTCGGATCAAACGGCGTGTGCGGCGCGATCCAGGGGGCAAATGCGCAGGCCAGAACCAGAACGATGATGGTCAAGGCCGAGATGACGGTAACCGGAGACGACAGCAGTTCGTACCAGAAGTCCGACTTTATCCTGTTCAGCATGGCTCAACCGCCTCCATGCCGAATGCGCGGATCGATCAGCGCATAAAGGGCATCGACGACAAGGTTGGAAACGGTGAAGACCAGCCCGACGAAGATGAGGTAGGCGGCCAAAAGCGGGATGTCGCTTTGTTCGATCGCATGCAGCAGCAGCGATCCCATTCCGGGCCACTGGAAGACGCGCTCGGTGATGATCGAGAAGGCGAACAGAGCACTCAGTTGCAGACCGATAGCCGTTATCACCGGGACCAGCGTGTTCTTGAGTGCGTGATGCAGATACACGGAACGCGCCGGCAAACCGCGAGCCCATGCAAAGCGGATATAGTCGGTGCGCAGAACCTCCAGCATCTCCGCGCGGACCAGCCGCAGGATGACGCCCATCTGGAACAGGCACAGCACGGCGGCGGGCATCAAGGCGTGACTCAAGCCATCGAGCGTGAAGAGGCTTGACCGGAAGCCAAAAGCCCCTGCCACATCGCCGCGGCCGAAAGACGGGAGCCAGTTGAGCCACACCGAAAAGACGAGGATCATCAGGATGCCGAGCAGGAAGGAGGGAATCGAGACACCGATGACGGACAGGGCCATCAGGGCCTGCGCCCAGCCGCCCTTGCGGTTGATGCCCGTGTAGATGCCCGCGGGAATCGCGATCACCAGCGCGAGAAGACCGGACAGCAATACAAGCTCGATCGTCGCGGGCAGACGTTCGGCGATCATCTCGGAGACGTCTCGGTTGAAGCTGTACGAGATCCCCAAATCACCCTGCAACGCGNTCCGCGATCGAGGTTTCCTGTCCGACAAGCGCCAGCACCGGATCGCCGACGAACTGGAACACCAGGAATCCGACCAGAGCGACGCAAAGCATGACCAGACAGGCCTGCAAGAGGCGAGCTATCACATGGACCATTTGAAGAGCGTCTCGGCTTGGCGGGTGGCCTGGTCACAACCAGGCCACACAGCGTGCATCAGTTCACGTTGAAGTGTTCCAGGGGGAACTCGAACGTGGGGTGTTGTACGACGTCGATGTTTTGGGCAACGCCCCAGACCAGTTGCTGCACATGCAGCGGCACCAGACAGACATTGTCCACCATCAGCGCCATCGCGTCCTGCAGCAGCTTCTCACGCGCATCCGCGTCCATCATGGTGGCAGCCTCCGCTGCCAGCGCATCAGCTTCCGGGACCGAACAACCGGAGATGTTCCAGGCGCCCCGCCCATTGTCCAGGTCGCGCGTGCCCAGCACGTTCTGGAAGACGTTGAGGCTGTCCATCGTCGACGGCGTCCAGCTCAGCAGGAAGAACGAGGTGCCGAAGTCCGGCGAGACGACCTTGGGAAAGAACTGTGCCTTCGGCTGCGCCAGCAGGTTCACCTTGATGCCGACCTGCGCCAGCAGGCTGACTGTTGCCTGACAAATCTGACCGTCATTCACATAGCGGTCGGTCGAACAGTCCATCGTCAGCTCGAAACCGTCTGGATAGCCGGCTTCCTCCAGCAGCGATTTGGCCTTCTCGGGATCGTAGGGCAGCCGGGTCAGGTCCGGATTGTAGCCATTCACCTTGTCCATCACATATTGCGTGGCCAGTGTCGCCTGACCCTGCATCACGCGATCAATGATTGCCTCCGCATTGATGGCGTGTGCGAATGCCTGACGCACACGAAGGTCCAGGAACGGGTTGCCTTCGACAGGGCTCTCAATGATCTGGTCACGCCACTGGTCCATGCCGATATACATGGTGCGTGCCTCGGGACTGGAGACCACCTTGACGCCATCGGCCGATTCGACGCGCGGAATGTCCTGAAGCGGAAGCGGCATGACAACATCGACTTCACCGGACAACAGGGCCGACACCAGCGTCGAGGCGTTGTTGATCGGAGTGAAGACGACTTCGGTCACATTTCCCCTCTCACCCCAATAATTCGGGTTGGCCGCCAACTCCGTCTTCTCGCCTTGAGTCCGGCTGACCACGCGGAACGGACCCGTACCGTTGGCATTGGTTGCGGAGAAGGCCTTCTCCTCGGCCTGGAGATTGATCGGCTCTTCCGACCCGTTGGCTTCTGCCCACTGCTTGTCCACGATCATCAGGTCCAGGAGATCGTTCAGCAGGATCGGGTTGGGAGCCTTGGTCACGATCTCGACGGTCCGGTCGTCGATGGCGGTGAAGCTGTCGACGGAAGCCAGGACGTGCTTGAAGTTGGAGGTGTCCGCAAGGGCCCGGTTCATCGAGAAGATCACATCGTCGGCCGCAAAGGCCGACCCGTCGTGAAACGTGACGCCGGATCGAAGGTTGAACCTCCATGTGGTCGCATCAACCTGTTCCCAGCTTTCGGCAAGCTGGCCGGCAATGCTGAAATTCTTGTCGCGGCCGACGAGCCCCTCGTAGACGTTCGCGAGAAAGTAGTTCGTGAAACTCTCATTGTGGCTGTGCGGATCAAGGCTCGTTGCGTCGCCTTGCGAGGCCAGACGCAGGGTTTCTGCCGAGGCAGCCTGGCCCAAAGCCACCGCAATGGCCAAACCAGCCGTCGCGGAAAAAAGTTTCTTCAAGATCATGGAACTCACCTCCCTTGGCGCATCGTTGCCGGCGAGACAATAGGCATGATGTGCGAGCCGTAAATTGCATGGGATAGAGTTTTATGTTGCATTGGGCGCAACGTTCGGCACTTGGATTTTGCGCCTGAACGCGAGCATTGCGCGCGCTGCATGGGTCGCAAGGCGTGACGCAGCCTCGGGCAACCGCCGTCCTGTCCTGACAAGGATTGTCGCCTCGCCCTTTTGCAACTCGGGAATATCGAGAGGCACGGTCACGACATGGCCGTCCGCCAACTCGCGCGCGACGACAAAGGCTGGCAGGATCGTCGCGCCGATGTCTTCGCGCACGAAGTTCCGCAGCACGGCCAGTGAGTCTGTCTCGACCAGCCCCGACAAGCCGCACGCCATAGGTGGCCTCAGTCTCTCGCAGCAGTGTTCCGATGCCAAAATCGGGCCTGGGAAGCGCGAGGGGAATCTCGGTCAGTTGAGACATCGACATGGCGACGCCGGATCCGGCATGTTTCGACTGGGGGCTGAGCAGCACTTCCAATGGCTGGCGCACGCGCTCGAT
This sequence comes from Oceaniradius stylonematis, assembly GCF_003149475.2. Classification (GTDB taxonomy): domain Bacteria; phylum Pseudomonadota; class Alphaproteobacteria; order Rhizobiales; family Rhizobiaceae; genus Roseitalea; species Roseitalea stylonematis. The sequence continues at coordinate 969,993 of NZ_QFWV02000004.1, read as the reverse complement.
CACACGCAAGGCCTGTTCGCGGTCTGGATTAATCGCGAACCCGAAATGCGCGACGTCCTCGCGCACGAGCTTCGCAACTTTCTCGGTCGAGCCGCTGAGCAGTTGAAACGAAATGCCGGGGAGTGCGGCCCGAAAACTGGGAAGCGCATTGGCCATGAAATCGCTGATAAAGCCGTCGCCAATGGCGATCACGATCTCGCCGCGCTGCATGCCACGCAGTGCGTCAAAGTCCGACAGCAACGCTTCATTGTCGGCGCGCTGCCGCCGCAGATGGTCCAGCAAAAGCCGTCCGGCCTCTGTCGGAACGACCCCCTTGCGGCTCCGTTCGAGAAGGGGCAGGCCGAGCTGTGTTTCCAGTGTGTTGATTTGGCGGCTCACGGATGAGGGCTCGAGGTCGAGGCTGTAGGCCGCGGCCCTCAGCGTTCGCTCCTGGCATACGTATAAAAATGTCCGTGCGAGCTTGCTGTCGAATTCGATCATATGTTGCACCAACTGCACCCAAATGACGGAAAAGATGCCGGCAGTGCAAATCGATGTAAAGCGGTCGGTCAAACCGACGTGCTACGGCACGCTGCCGGCACCAGCAAATGGTCACGGCCAGTTGGCGCGGGAGATGCAACCGGCGATATCAACGGTTTTTTCTTTGGGACCAAGGCTTGAGATGAAGCCATGGCGTCCGGCCGATGTGTTGGCGAAGCGGCGAACGGCACGGCCTGCCGAGCCTTTTCCCGGCGACCCTCCATCACGCCCGAAACCCGGCTTGGCAAGCCCGACTTGGCAAGCCCGGCGGACGCGACTGTTATCCGCCGGGCCACGCGATGTACCGAGGCTTTCGGGATGCGATGCGCTATCGGACCCGGCCGCTCGAACCGGGTTGCGCCGCTAAAGACGGACCATCCCGGCATCGACATTGACGCATTGACCGGTCATCCAGCCGGCATCGTCGGAGACGAGGAACGCAACGACCTTGGCGATATCCTCTGGCTGACCCTTGCCGGGCATCGCCTGAAGCATCTCGACAAAGCCGAAGGCTTCATTATGAGGGCTGGCCTTCACCCCGTCGGACTCGGTCAGACCCGGCATCACCGCGTTGACCCTGATCCCGTCCTTTCCAAGTTCAGTGGCCAGGGCACGGGTAAAGCCGACCACGCCGCCCTTGGCTGCGACATAGGCGGACATGTTGGGCGTGCCCGCATAAAAGGCGTTGGAGCCGATATTGAGCACCGTGCCCTTGCGCCCGGCCGCGCGCATCATGTCGGTGGCCTTGCGGCTGGCGATGAAGACGCTGGTCAGGTTGGTGTCCACGATCTGCCGCCAATGGGCGAGATCCACATCGTCCCATGCGATGAAGGGAACGATGGAGGCGTTGTTGACGAGGATGTCGATCGCACCATCCTCGGCGGCGTCCTCCAGCATCGTGTTGACCTGTTCTACGTCGGTGACATCGCAGGCCACACCCTTGGCGCCATGCCCGATCTCGGCTGCCGCCGACTTTGCGCCTTCGCCATTGATGTCGGAGATCACCACCTTCGCCCCGGCCTCCGCAAGCGCCCTGGCGATTGCCTTGCCGATACCCTGTGCGGCACCGGTCACGACGGCGGTCTTGCCCTTAAGACTTGTACTCATCTCGCATTCCTTTCCCTGTTTGCCGTCACCGGCATCATTGATCGATTGCCGCGTCCCAGACGGCCTGCGCCGCCGCCAGTCCCGCCGGCACGTCCACCTGCGCGCCCGCGGACTTCAGCGCCCCGCCTATCGCGGCGATCGCGACCAGGGCGTAGGCCGGCTGGGCGGTGGGGCCCATATGGCCGATCCGCACCAGTTTCCCGAGCGTTTCGGAACGGCCCGCGGACATGGACACGCCGTAGCGCGCACGCGCTGACGCCAGCACCGTGCCGGCGTCGATGCCTTCGGGCATCCGAACCGCCGTGGTTGTGGGCGAAGCGATCTCTTCACGTATCGGCCAAAGCTCGATGCCCATGGCCTTGATCCCTTCACGGCAGATCCGGGCGGTAAGCGCATGACGCGCCCATACCGCTTCCGGTCCTTCCTCAAGGTAGCGATCGAGGGCCGCGTCCAGTCCGTTGATCTCCGACACCGATGGCGTGAAGGGAAACGGTTCGGTCTTCTTCCACGCATGCCTCCAGTCCGTGAAGCTGAGCATTGAGGCGAAGGGAGCGTCGGGATTTGCCTCGATCTTGGCCCAGGCAGCGTCCGAGACCGCGACCAGCGACAGCGCGGGCGGGCAGCCGAGGCACTTGTTCGGTCCGGTGACATAAACCGCAGCCTGGCTGGCGGCCGCGCTTGTGGGCATACCGGCCCAGGAGGAAACCGCATCGACAAGCAGCAATGCGCCCGCCTCCGCCGCGATCGCGCCAATCGCTTCGATGTCGTTCAGCGTGCCCGATGGCGTGTCGTGGTGACAGACGCAGACAACCGCGATCTCCGGATGCGCCTTGAGGAAGGCACGCACCTGTTCGGGATCGATGGCACTGTCATAGGGCACCTCGATCTCTTCGACCTTCTTGGCATAGCGTGCCGCCCAATAGCCAAAACCCTTGCCGTAGACCCCGGAGGCCAGGTTGAGAACCACATCCTCCCTGGCGATGAGAGAGGCGGCAGCGCCTTCGAGCGCCATCACCGGCTCGCCCTGCAGTATCAGCGGCGGAGCGCCGGTCCTCATCGCCTTTTGCGCCTTCAGCGCAACGTTCTCATAGAACGCCTGGAACGCCGGATCGTAGTCGTACAGCACCGTCCGTCCGAGCGCGCGCAATACTTCCGGGTAGGCGTCCACGGGCCCGGACGTCAGTGTGAAGACTGGCGCCCTTGACTCATCATACATCATGCAATTCCCCTCCTCAGCCGTAGAAATTCACGCCGGTCCGATATTCCTTGAAGCTCTCCGGATCGTGGCTGAACAGCACCTCGGCGTTCTTGTCCTCTTCGATCTTTTTGAGACGGCGCATCGATTCCACGCCCGCCACAGGGTCGATGTGGAACCCGGCATTGATGTCGTTTTCATAGTTCTTGCGGGTATAGGCGGCATCGAGCGTCAGCAGCAGCGGACGGCGCGTGTCGAACTCGACCAGCAGGGAATAATGCCCGACCGTGTGGCCCGGCGTGTAAATCAGCGTCACCCCCGGCGCGAGTTCCACATCGCCCTCGACGAACTCGAAACTGGTGTTGCCGGCTGTCTGGCCGGCATCGAGCTGATCGGTCATGCCGCGCGCTTCGGCCACCTCGGTGGAGAAAGCCAGATCGGAATAGCCGAGCACTTCGAAGGACTGGCAGTTGGCCGCCTGCGGCATCTCATCCTTGTGGCAGATCTTCTTGACGTCGGGGAAAAACTTGTTGCCGCCCACATGGTCGAAATGGAAATGCGAATTGAACAGGACGTCGATGTCCTTGGGCTCCAATCCGAGCAGTTTGAGCGCGCCGGGGATGGTCTGCTGCTCTGTCTGCTGCGGCTTCTCGAACGGCAGCACCTTCTGCACATGGTCGTAGTCGTAGCCGGTGTCGATCAGGAACTTGCCTTGCGGATGATCGACGAGCACCGAATAGACGGGGAAGCGAACCTCTCCTCCCGGTCCCTTGTTCCACCAGATGTGAAACCCGTCCAGCACCAGCGTGCCGCCATCAAGCAGGTAGACCTTGGTATCTGGCATGTGACTTCTCCTTCCTGTTGTCCGGCACGTTTTGCGCGCACCGGGATGGTTCGGTGCCCGCTAGCGAGCGCCGCGTTCGTAAGATACGGCGAGTGCCGACGGCAGTTTCGCCCGGCGCCCGAAGAGGACGAGGACCAGCATCACGGCCGCAAAGGGCAGCATCTGGATCACCTCGGTGGGCATGGTCGATCCGGCAACCTGCAAAGCGGTGGTCAGCGAAAGCGCCGCGCCGAAGATCAGCGCGCCGATCAGAACCCAGAGCGGACGCCCCCGCGCCAGCATGGCCAGCACGATGCCGATAAAGCCGGCCCCGCCCGTCATGAAGGGGATGAACAAGCCCGCTGCGATGTTGGCGAGGTAAGCGCCACCCAGGCCAGCCATCGCGCCGGTGAAGAGCACGGCAGCCAGCCGGATGCCGACAACGTTGCCTCCGGCCACGTCCAGGGCAGCGGGCCGTTCGCCGGCCGCCCGCAGGGTCATGCCGAGATTGGTGCGCCGGTACAAAAGGGCCAGAACCACGACGGCAAGCAGGGCGAAATAGACGATCGGATGACGCGCGAAGAGCGACGGCCCGATCACCGGCAGATCCGTCAGGCCCGGGATGTCGAGACGCTCGGGCGCGGGCAGCCGGGGATAGCTGCGCGAGAACTGGAAATGGTGCAGCAGCGCCGTCAGGCCCTCGGCACCCAAGGTCAGTCCGATGCCGATGACGATCTGGTTCAGACCCATCCGCACGCACAGGATCGCCATGACCAGAGCCGTCAGCAAGCCGCCAAGGATTCCGCCCAGGAACCCCAGCCAAAGCGAACTGGTCTGGAAGGCCGCGAGGAAACCCGTATAGGCCCCCATCAGCATCATGCCCTCGATCCCGACATTGAGTACGCCGGCCTTTTCCGACATCTGCTCGCCGAGCCCGGCCAGCAGGATCGGGACTGCGGCGACGATGGCCCCGGTCAGAAGCGACGAAAGGAACGCCTCGGTCAGCAATCCGCCCATCTCAGCGCTCCTGCTTCTGCTTGCGATAGTCGATGTATTCCCCAAGACCCAGGCAGATCAGCAGGCTGGCCACCAGCACGAGCGTGAAGTCTTGCGGCACGCCCAGGCGGCGCGCGGCGCTTTCGCTGCCGATCAGCAGGGCCGAATAAAAGAACACCAGCACGATCGATCCGACGCCATGGAAGCGCGCGAGAAAGACGAGCGGTATCACCATCAGACCGTAGGCCGGATTCCAGTCGGCGCGCACATTGCCTGCCACGCCCAGAATCTCGGAGGCCCCTGAAAGGCCGGCAAAACCTGCCGAAAGCGCGAACGTGGCCATGGTCAGGAGCGGCACCGACAGGCCCGCATGGCTGGCGGCGGCAGGATTGGCGCCAACCATCCGGAGCTTCATGCCGAAGGCCGTGCGGGTCATCATCAGATGAACGGCGAGTACAGCGACCAGCCCCCAGATCAGCCCGCTTGAGATCGACGTGTCAAACAGTCGCGGCAGCCTGTCTTCGACCGGCAATGTGCGGGTTTGCGGCACGGTGGTTTCAGGGTCGCGAAAGACCAGCTTGACGAGCGTTGACGCCAGCAGCACGCCAAGAAAGGACATCATGAGCGTGGTGATGATCTCGTTGACGCCCTGATAGGCCTTCAGGAGCGCCGGAACGATCGACCACAGGCCGCCGGCGATCATCGCCAGCACGAATCCCGTCAGCAGCACCGCCCAGCCCGGCAGTACGCTCACCAGGAGCGGCGCGATGGCGGCCGCGACGACCGCACCGAGCAGAAACTGGCCGTCGGTGCCCAGGTTCCATATCCCCGCGCGGAACGCGACGATCAGACTGGCGCAAAGGAATAACAGTGGCGCCATTCGCGTCGCCGTCTGCTCCAACCCCAGTCCGGAGAAGAGCGACCGCTCGAGAATGTATCCGTAATAGGTCAACGGGTTGACGCCCACCAGAAGCAGAATGACCGCCGACAGGACGAAAGCCGCAACGATGGGTCCGGCGGTCAGCGTCAGGAACCGCTTCATGGAACCGCGCCACGCCAATGGCGCGGCTCGGGCCGCTTCGGCGTCCGGGTTCTCGGCGGCGGGGGTCGCATCGTCCACCATGCTTACTCCATTGTCTCCATGTGCTCTTCGGCGCCCGCCATCATCCTGCCGATGCGCAGGCGCAGCGCTTCGCCGCCACCATCATTGTCGACGACGCCGCGAATGCGGCCGCCCTCGATGACCGCGATGCGATCCGACAGAGCCATCAACTCATCGAGGTCGGTGGAAATCAGCACCACCCCCATGCCCTGTGCCGCGATCTCGGAGATGCGCTGGCGTGAGGCATCGATGTTTTGAAGGTCAAGCCCGTATGTCGGCTTGTTGAAGACCACCGCGCGCGCTTCGCCCGAAAGCTCGCGGCCAAGCAGGACCTTCTGGATGTTGCCGCCGGAAAGGCGGCCGATCGGCGTGGTTTCGCTCGGGGTGTAAACCGAAAATCTGGCGATCAGGTCGCGCGCGTGCTGTGCAATGCGTGCCGGTCGCTCGATGCCGTTCACCCAGAAGGGCGGGCGGCCCACGTCCTTGAGTACCGTGTTCTCGGAGACCGGGAATGCACCGACCGAGCCTTCCTCGAGACGATCGTCCGTCAGGTATCGCAGCCCGATCTCGCGCCGCTGCGCGACGGTGGCGCGCGTAATGTCGATGCCGTCGAATTCCACGCGCCCCGCTGAAACGGGGCGTTGGCCTGCCACCGCCTCCGCCAGTTGTTTTTGTCCGTTGCCGTCAATCCCCGCGATGCCGAGAATTTCACCCGCTTTCAGCGCCAGCGACACGTTCTCAAGGCCCACCACGTCGGCGTCACCTTCGGTCGCCAGTTGCTCGATCCGGAGCAGCGTCTCCGCCCGTGCGGTGCTCTGCCGATGCTCGGTCGAGGTTGCGCCATCCTCGCGGCCGAACATCAGGCGCACGATCTCGTCCACCGCCTGCTTCTCTGTCATGGATTTGAGTTGTTCGGGGCCCATTTCTCCGGCCAGCGCGCCCTGCTTGAGGACGGAAATCCGGTCGCCGAACTGGTAGGCCTCGGCGAGCTTGTGGGTGATGAAGATCACCGCCAGACCGCCCTTCACCAGTTTCTGCATCCTGGCGCCAAGCTCTTGCGCGCCCTGCGGGGTGAGCATTGAGGTCGCTTCGTCAAGAATCAGCACCTTGCTGTCACGCAAGAGTGCGCGGGCGATCTCGATCTGCTGCTGCTGACCCAGCGACAGGTCGCCCGTGACGGCGTCGAGCGGCAGGGACAGCGAAAACTCGCGCTTCAGTTCGGCCATGCGCGCTTCGATGCGCGCACGCGGCGGCCGCTCATACCAGGGCGCTCCCAGCGTGAGATTTTCCAGCACCGTCAGGGTCGGCACGAGCATCGAATGCTGGAACACCGTGCTGATCCCGGCGTTCAGGCTGGCCGAAGGACTGGCGAGCCGCGTCCGATTGCCATCGACGGAGAGATAGCCTTCGTCCGGCTCCTGCAGACCCGCAAGAATGCCCACCAGCGTGGACTTGCCCGCACCGTTCTCGCCCAGCAGGACATGCACTTCGCCGGGGTGAATCGTGAGCGATACATCATCGACCGCAGTCACGCCGGGGAAACGCTTGGTTACCCGATGCACGCCGATCACACCTGCCCCCGGTACCGGGGGCAGGTCGTTTGCGGTTTCCGTTGCCATTGCCACGGATGTGCTCATTCGGCCACCGTGACCATCGCGCGCACATCCTCCGCATCGAACATCGCTTCAACCGTGATGTCGCCGGACAGGATCTGATCGCGCAGCTCCATCACCGCATTCCACGCCTCATCGTCCACCTGCGGGGTCTTGAGCAGCTTGACGGAATCATCGGCCAGGCTGATCGAGTAGCTGCGGGTGCCGAACGTGTCGTTCTTCAGGTCCTCGATCATCGCGGAATAGACCGGGGTCATGTCCCAGACGACCGACGTCAGCAGGTGGCCGGTGTCGAGTTCGGACTTGTCGCCGATCACGTCGATGAACAGCACGTCCGACCCGTCAGTGGCCTGGTTCGATTCGACCGCCTGGATCATGCCGAAGCTCGACCCGTTGCCCTGCCCGAAGATGATGTCGGCGCCCGCGGCGATGACCGAAGTGGTCACGCGGTTGCCGCCGGCAGCATCGGAATAGGCCGCCGGTCCGATCACCGAATAGAGGATGTTGACGTCAGGGTTCTCCGCGCGCACGCCTGCCGCGAAGCCTGCGGACTGCGAGTTCCACGATGGCGGCTCGCCCGAAACGACGATGCCGACGGTGCCCGTCGTCGTCATCTTGGCCGCCAGCCGTCCAGCCAGGTAAGCGCCTTCATGGCCGGACAGCGTGTAGTCGGCCACAAGACCGGCCTTCAGCGCGTCGGGGCTGTCGACGATCGCCACCGGGACGCCCGTCTCTTCTGCGATCTCGGGGCCTGCTGTGTTGTATCCGCTGGCATGGGCGATCAACAGATCGGCACCATCGGCCGCCAGTTCGCGCATCGGCGCGCGGACATCGCCATAGCCGAGCCCTTCGGCGACGATGATCTCGACACCGGCGGCCGCCGCGGCGGCCCGCGCGGCGTCGACGCCTTGTTGGTTCCAGCCGAAGTCGCTGCCCTGTTCCGGCGTCAGGACCGCTATGGTATCGACGTCGGCAGCATTGGCCGCCGAGGTGACGAGCGCCAAGCCGAGCGCGGTAGAAAAGAATAGGTTCCTCATGATGATACTCCCTGAGTGGATTGCGTTGTTCCGTCTGGCGACGGGCATCGTTAAGAGCGGTCTTGTCCTCCTTGCTTTGGTTGGTGGGTTCTCAACGCTCCCGGCAGCGGCCGGCAGCGGCACTTACGTGCCTTACTCGGGCATTGTTCGGGGCACCGAAGGGGCCGACCCGGTCGAGGTGTCTGTTGCCAACGAAACCGGCGCTCCGATCGATTGCCAGGCGTCGCTGGCACACTGGTATTCCGATGAACTCGGCCGCATAGCCCCGGGCGGTGAACTGACGCTGACGCTGTGGCACGACAGGCAGACGGGCGCTCTCAACCTTCTCAACACGATCGGAGACCGGATGCCGGTGGAAGCGGTTTGGTGTGCCAGCGGCACTGCCCGCACGCGGCTCAAACTGCCGATGGCGGCGGGCGGGTCGCAGGCAGCGTTTCACTTCGCCTGCCATGCCCGCGATGACCAGGGACTGCGTTGCGACGCGCTGGACGGTTAGACGGGTCACTCGCCCCGGACCTCCTTGAGCCTTGCCGCAATCCGGTCGCGCACCTCGGCCACATCCGGCTGACTGTCGATGATTTCATTGCCGACCCTGGCGAAGGTCTCCTGAAGCTCGGCCTTCTCGTCAGCCGGCAGCATGTGGATCGTGCCGCCGTTCTCCAGCCAGGCGCCATTTGCGCGTTCGACATTGGCAACGCCCCAGGGAAAGACGGTTTCCTCGGCGGCGCGTCCCGCTTCCAGGATCGCCGTCTTCACATCGTCGGATTGCGATTGGAACCAGGTCTCGTTGACGACGGTCACCGACACGATCTGGCTCATGTTGATGTCCGTGACGTTCACGGCCGTGTCGTAGAACTTGAAGGCCGTAAGGATCGGCATTCCGGCCAGCATGCCGTCTATCCCGCCGGACTGAAGCTGCGGGATCACTTCGGACAATGCCAGCGGCGTCGGGTTGGCGCCGATCGCAGACATCGGTTGCATCTGCAGCGGCGAGGCAAAGGTCCGGACCTTGAGGCCGTCGAACCCGTCGAGCGTGGTGACCGGCTCCCGGCTCAGCATCAGGACGGGCGAGTTGTAGATCGCCCCGACAATGCGCAGGCCCTTGTCCAGAAAGAGCGTCTCCAAATAGTCGCGGAACTCGGGATCGTGGATCACCGCGCTCACTTCATCGGCATCGCTGAACAGTCCGGGCATATCGAATGCCTGGAAGCGCGGATCAACATTGGTGACAAAGGCCGTCGGCGTGGTGAAGGCCTCGATCGTGCCCAGAAGAACGCCTTCGGCCATGCGCGGGATCGCGCCGAGCTGCGAGGCGGGGTAGATCTCCACCGTCAGCGCATCGCCGACGCGGGCTTCCATCTCTTTCTGGAACTCCTTCTGCCACTCATGCTGGACATCGTTGATCGTGGCGGAAGCCAGCTTCATCGTGTCCTGTGCCTGTGCCGTTCCAGCCAGAGGCAGGGAAAGCGCAAGCGCGGCGCCGGCGAGACATCCCATCAGGTTTCGGCGTGCTGTTTGAACGGTCATTGTCCGGTTACTCCTCTGTTTCGATCGACTTGGTCATGGTGGGTTGCTTCCAATCGGGTTCACGCGGTCAGGACATGCTGTCGACCAGCCAGAGCGACAGGCCGGGGATGAGGGTGATGAAGGCGAGTGCGCAGATCTGGACCGCGACGAACGGCAAAACGCCGCGATAAATGTCGGCCGTGCGTGCTCCCAGAACGGACTGCGCGACGAAGATGTTCAGCCCGAAGGGCGGCGTGAACATGCCGATGGCCAGGTTGACGGTCATCACCACGCCGAAATGGATGGGATCGATGCCCAGCGAGATGGCGATCGGCACCAGCAGCGGCGACAAGACGAGAATCGCCGAAGTGGGGTCGAGCACGCAGCCGATCGCCAGCAGCAACAGATTGACGATCAGCAGGAAGCCCAACGGCGACAGCCCGGCATCGGCGGTCGCCTGAATGAGCGCCTGCGGTATGCCCTCGACGGTGAGAATCCAGCTGATGACCCCGGCGGCAGCCACCACCATCATGATTCGCGACGTCATCATGGCCGAGCGGACCGCGGCCTCCAGCATCGCTGGGAAGGTGATGGTCCGGTAGACGACAAAGCCCAGGAACAGCGCATAGGCGCAGGCAAAACCACCCGCTTCGGTGGGCGAAAACAGGCCGGCATAGATCCCCACCAGTACGAAGACCGGCATGGTGAGGGCCCAGAAGGCCTGCCGGAAAGCGACGAATGCCGCTTGGGCCTGAAAGCGCGCCTGCCGGGGTATGCGCGCGATCGCGGCGGAGGTTGATATGTAGCCCGCCATCAGCAGCGCGATGACCAGGCCCGGCACGATGCCGGCGATGAAGAGCTTCGGGATCGACTGCTCGGCGGACGCACCGTACAGGATCATGGCGATCGAAGGCGGGATGACGATGTCGATCGCGCCGCTCGAGGTTATGATACCGGCCGCCCGCTGTTTGCCGTAGCCATTGTCGATGAGCTGCGGATGAATGTTGCGCCCCACCGCGGCGACTGCCGCAGCCGACGAGCCGCAGATCGTGCCGATCAGGGTCGAGCCGCCCAGTGCCGCAAGGCCCAGCGATCCGGGAACCCGGCCGAACAAGGCCCGAACCAACCCGATCAACCGATTGGCGATGCCGCTGATCGCCATCAATTCGCCCGCAAAGACGAAGAACGGGACCGACAACAGAGCGTAGGCATCGAGCCCGCCGAAGATCGTCTGGTGCAGCGCAATCAGCGGCGGACCGGGAAACAGCAAAAGCGCCAGCGACGCTCCGGCGAGCAGCGCCACGAAGATCGGCGCGCCAAGCGCGGTCAGGATTGCGATGGCGATGCTCAAAACCCATGTCAATCGGACACCTCTTCGGCGCTGGCAAAGCGAGCAATATCGAGAGCCGTCAACACGGCGGTCACCGCGGCGATGCCGCCGAAACCCACGAGAATGGCCGAGTGCGGAACGACCATCGGGATGCCCAGTCCCATGCTTGCCTGGTTGAGGCTGGCGATGCGTTGGACAAAATCAAAACTCTGCCAGGCCACGAAGGCGCAGACGGCGACGGTCACCAGGCCGATACCGATTTGCAGTGCCGTGGCGGATCGTCCCGACACCGCCGAAGGCAGCAGGTTGATCGACAGGTGGCTGCGATCCCGCGCGGCCAGGATGGCGCCCAGCATGACGATCCAGATCATGCCGTAGACAAGCAGTTCGTCGGCGCCGACCAGCGCGAACAGACCGCTATAGCGTCCCACCGCGTTGGCGACGTTGACCGCGACCATGACGATCATGCCGAGGCCGAGCAGCATCCCGATGAGCCGGACGGCCAGGGCTTCAAGCCGAAAGATGCCGTTTGCGCTCATGTGCCGTTCTCCCGGACATGACACCGGACCAATCCGCTCGCGCAGGCGGCCATTACGGTTCGGCACTGTGTCGGATGAGCGGCCATGACCTTAGCCGTCCTCCTCGATGATGCGGCGGATCGCGACCAGCTTGCGTGCACGCTCACGTTGAAGTTCGGCAATGCGTTCGGGAGTGTAGGCGTAAATCCCCTCGCCCGACTTGATGCCAAGCTTGCCGTCGGCGATCTGCCTTGCAACGAGCGGCGCCACGTCCTTGCGGTCGGCGAGGTCTTCGTTGAGAAAGGAAGAGACCGAGTGATAGATGTCCATGCCGGCCATATCGAGCAACGCCATCGGCCCGATCACCGCCAGCTTGTAGCCGATGCCCCACGACACGCAGGTGTCGATATCCTCGGGCTCGATCACGCCGCGTTCGACAAGGTCCACGACCTCGCGCAGCAGCGCATACAGAACCCGGTTTTCGACAAAGCCGGGTACGTCCTTTTTGACCAGAACCGGCAGCAGTCCCAGCGACCGGATGAAGTCCCTGATGGTCTTAACGGTTTCCGGCGCCGTCTGTTCGCCGCCGANTATGCGCCTGTAGCTTGGTGATGGGAATGCCCGACGTGTCCGAGGCGACAATCGTGTCCTGCCCGATCAGGCCGTCGATCGTGCGATAGACGTCTGCCTTGACGGCGGTGCTTTCCGGCACATTCTCGATGACCAGATCGGCATCCGCCACGGCACTCTCTATCGTTTCGACAAAGCGGACCGTGGCGCTCCCATCCGTCGACGGCATGCCCAGCGCGTCCAGAACGGTCTCTGCGGCTTTCAGCATCACGCCCGCGCGCTCGATCGCCTCGGGTGCAATGTCGTGAGCCGTCACCGCGATGCCGCCCCTTGCGAGACGCGCGGCCATGCCGGGCCCCATGGTTCCAAGACCGATGATCGCTACATGCTTGATCATGCCGCTATCCTGTTTGTCTGTTCCGTCGAGATGAGGTCGGCGGCCTTCTCGGCGATCATGATGACCGCGGCATTGATGTTTCCGCAGACCAGATCGGGCATCACGGACGCATCGACGACCCGCAATCCATCGACGCCGCGGACGCGCAGGGCCGGATCGACAACCGAGGCCGGATCGCTGCCCATCCGGCAGGTGCCGGCCGGGTGATGCACGGTGATGCAGGTCTGGCGAATGTGCTCGTCGATCTTGTCATCGCTCTGGCAATCGGGTCCGGGAAAGAATTCCGCCTCGATGAAGGGCTCCATGGCGGGCTGTGCCGCGAGGTTCCTTGCCACGCGAAAACCCGCGCGAAGCGATTGCCAGTCGTCGGGATGGGCCAGAAAGTTCTGGTGGATCAGGGGCGCGGCAAGCGGATCGGACGAGGCGAGCCTGACCGAGCCCCGGCTCTTGGGCTGCGTTGCCACGATGCGCGTCGCGAACCCGTCCTGGAACGGCTGCTTGAACGGCTTGAGATAAGGCCATGCGGCAAGCGGCGCTGCCGTGAAAAGCAGTTGCACGTCCGGCAGTGGCCGATCCGGACCGCTCCTGAGGAATGCGGCCACACCGCCTGGGACGTCCGAGGAGAAACCGCGACCGGTGAGGTAGGTCTTGACGAAATCCAGTGCGATCCGGTCCGCCCGCATGTTTCGGAGGAATGGGCCGGGGGTCCGGCGCCTGTACATGACAATGACCGACACATGGTCCTGCAGGTTCTTGCCCACCGCCGGCAGATCGACCTGCGTCGCAATCCCCTGCGCCGACAATTCATCCGGGGCGCCGACACCCGACAGCATGAGCAATTGTGGCGTGTTGATCACGCCGCCCGCCAGCAACACTTCCTTGCGGGCCACGGCGGTTCTTTGCGTCCCGCGATGGAGCATCTGCACGCCGGTGGCCTGCCCGTCCTTCAAAAGGATTTTCGTGGCCGTCGCTTCGGTCAGCACGGTCAGGTTGGAACGTTTCAGGACAGGGCGAAGATAGGCCGAGGCTGTGGAAGAGCGCCGACCCTTCGAGATGGTCATCTGAAGGCGGCCAAAACCCTCCTGGGTCTCGCCATTATAGTCGTCTGTCTGCGGATAGCCCGCCTGTCGACTGGCCTGCGCAAACGCCTCCACGAGCGGGTCCCGATAGCGGCAGAACTGGGTGCTGACGGGCCCGGCGCCGCCGCGGTACCGGCTCTCGCCGCCTTCCCAGCGTTCCTGCTTCCGGAAATAGGGAAGCACCCGGTCGTATGACCAATCCTCAAGCCCGTTGGCGGCCCAGCGGTCATAGTCTCCGCGATTGCCCCGAACATAGGCCATCGCATTGGTCGACGACGAGCCGCCGATCACCTTTCCGCGCGCGCACTCGACGCTGCGTCCGCCCACATTCTGCTCGGGTTCGCAAAAATACATCCAGTCGTGGCGGCGCTCCGTCAGGATCTTTCCCCATCCGAGCGGGATGTGGATCATGGGATCGCGATCCCAGCCGCCTGCCTCGAGCAGCAGCACCGAAAGGTTCGGGTCGGCACTCAGCCGGTTCGCGAGCACGCAACCCGCCGACCCGGCGCCAACAATGATGTAGTCGTAGTTTCCTGCATTCGGCATGTTTTCGCTGCCTTCATCTGGCGCCACTGCGCCAGGAAACTATTGCGTGTGACGCCAGCCCTTTTCGGCGGGCGGCGGGTTTTCCTGCCAAGCCGCAGGCATTAGATCAGCCCCGCCTGCGCGAGGCGCTTGGACCAGTGGTCCCATCCGCGATCGATCTGGGCACCGACGAGTTTCCCCGCCGTCCTGACCTCTCCCGGTGAGAGATATTTGATTGTTCCGATCTGCAGTCCTGCCGTCTGCGCTGCGGCATTCTGTTCGGTGTAGAAGGCCCGAAACACAACTTCCCTGACCGAGCTGCCGACATTGACGACACCATGGCGCGCCATCAGGACCACCGCCTGGTCACCCAGGCTCTCGGCAATATCACGACAAACATCGGGACTGCCGCCGAACAGGTCCGTATCGTCGCCCTGCTTGTCGCGTATCTCGTAAACGGGAACCGTTTCGCCCAGAAACGCCCCCATATGGGTCACCGGCCGCAAGGGTTGATCGACGAAGCAATAGGGCAGCACGGCGGGCGAGTGGCTGTGCAGCACGCACTGAACATCCGGCCGCGCCTTGTAGATCTCGCTGTGAATGTAGCGCTCCAGATAAGATGGCCGGTTGTCCGACGTTTCACCGTCCAGATTGAAGCGCTGAATGTCGTCCACCGTGATGAGGCTCGGAGCCAGCTTTTGCGCCAGGAAAAAGGCGTCGGGGTCTTCGGGATCACGCGCGCTGATGTGGCCGAACGTGTCGAGAATGCCCTCGTTCAGCAGGATCTTCGTCGCGGTGACCAGTTCCTCGAAAACTGTCTGGCGCGTCTCGCTGCCGTTTGCCATTTTCGAACCCTCCCATGACATGAGCCCCGACGAGCGCTCCGTGCCGCTCGCCGGGACCTTGACGTTCACTTGTTCTCGTAAAGGCCGACGATGCGGTTCTGCTCGATGATGTTGTCGGCGTAGGTGTCGAGGAACGCTTCGCGGGTCGGCGTTCCCTCTACATTTGTGTCCAGGGCGTAGACCCAGAAGTAGTAATGGTGCTCGCCATGGCCGGCGGGCGGCTGGGGTCCGTAATACTGGTGGTCGCCGGCACCGTTGGGGCCGACCCGAAATCTCTCCTGGGCGTCGGATAGGTCGGTGGTCGACGGATCGATGCCGAAAACGACCCAGTGCGTGAAGCCGTGCGGAAGGGGCGCATCGGGATCATGGCAGATGACCGCCAGTTCCCTGGTGCCCTCCGGAACGCCGCTCACCGTCAGTTTCGGCAAGACGTTGCCCTTGTCGCCGGCATGCTCGTCGCGCAGCTTTCCAAGCGGCTGGAAATCGGTCGAGGTGATTTTCAGGTCTTTGATGTTGAGAGGCATTGGATGCGTCCTTTGATCGGTCGAATTCGGGCTAAACGGCTGCTTTGAGTTCGGCGACGGACTTGCCGCCGACGCGCTGGTGCACGCGCGGTCCGGTGGCCGCGGCAATGCAGACAAGGATCTCATCGGGGCGCGGACCGTCCGGCACACAGAAGGTGATCGCGTCGTAGTGGGACCGGATGTAGAGTTCGTCCTTGTGGGCGAGCGGAATGTCGATGGACGTGCCCGCGCTGCCGACCTTGCTGGCCGAGGATATCCAGGCATCGCCGCCACCGACCTGCTGGCGTAACGGATCGCCGAACACCGTGGTGACGCAGGCCACCACATGCTCCTGCTCGCCGGCGACGCCGGCGATACCGCCCTTGCCATAGCTTTCGACCGGCCTGCCGCCCAGCAGCGCAACCGCCCGCTCGCCAAGCGCATGGCCTATGGCCGCGCTCGGCCCGGTCAATCGCGACAGATCGGACACGAACTTGCCGGCATAGGGGTTCTTGATGATCACGCCCACCGCCGCTTTGACGAGCGCATCGCCGGGCTGCCCGCCATCATGGCGAATCTCGTGGACGGTCGAGTACCAGCCACGCACCTCATAGTGCTTTTCGACTGCGGCCGAATTATCCATTCTTGTCTCCCGAAAAGCGCGCAACGGATGCGCCGGCTGTCAAGTTTGCGGCAGGCAGTGCCTTCACTGCGGCCATGAAAAAACGCCTCGCAGCGGATCGTAGCTGGCGGATTCAAGGGCCGCCGGGGTGAACATGTTCCCCTTGGAGAGCGAGCGATTGGCCGCATATTCGCCCGACAGGGCCTGGCAGCGGTCCGTGATCGGGCGGACGCGCTTTTCCCATGCGGCAAGCGAAGCCTCGACCGACGATCCCCGTTCCAGGTCTTGAGACAGGCTGAGGGCGTTCACCATCGCGCACCCCGCACCTTGCGCCAGAGCCGGGCACATAGCGTTTGCGGCATCGCCCACGAGGGCCACCTTGCCTTTCGACCACGCATCAAGCTTGGTCGTTGCATATTTGTCGTAGCGGGCGGTCTCCAGCTTGGCTGCCTCGATCAGGCACGGCTCCAAGAAGGGGAACATTTCGACCCAGACTTCGAGATCGAGCGGAACACGCGATCCGCGAGGATCGGCCGCCGGCGCCATCAGGCCCAGATAGAGTTCGTTCTCGTTGCACGGCGAATAGAGAATGCGCTGTACGCGCGGCCAGAAGTTCCACATGTCGATGGTGTTGTCCCACTCGCCATGGCCGAGCTCTTTTTTCATCCGGGGCACGATCAGCCTGATGATCCCGTCGGTGGAAACCCAGCGGTCCTGCTCGAAGCCCACCGAGTCCCTGACCTTCGAGCCGACACCGTCCGCTCCGACGATCAGGTCGGCTTCGAGCACCTCTCCGGACTGGAGGGTCAGACGACCGTCAGGATCGGCGGCTACGGCTTCCGAGCCGGTGCGGATTTCGACCCCGACCTCCTTGGCGCGCTTGACCAGCGCATCATGCAGATGCGCGCGGGTCATGATGCGCCAAGGCAATCCGTTGAAGGTCTCCCGGGAAACGGACTTGTTGTGCAGCCAGGTCTCGTAGACCGGAGGCGTATGCGAGCCCGCCAGAACGTCCTCCAGCGCGCCCACGCCTTCGAGGACACGCAAACCATTGTACCAAAGGTAGATGCCCGCGCCGAACGCCCGCAGTTCGGATCCCTTTTCGTGCAGTTGGACATCCCATCCGCACTGCCTGAGCGCGATGGCGGCCGTCAGCCCGGCAAAGCCGCCGCCAGCAACCTCGGCGCGACGCGTTTTTCCGGTTGAGTTGTTGATATTGGCCATGCTTTGGGTCCTCTTGCGCACTCGTTGGCAGCGTTTGCACTGTCAGGCATCGATGAAATTTGTGATGGCTTTCAACGTGATGTCGGGAGACACCTCGTTGACGTAATGATCGGCGTCGGGAACGACGACCACGGGAAGGTCCGGGCGCAGCTGGCTTGTCTTGGCCAGCGCAGCAGCCGAAACCAGCTTGCTGCGCCCGCCGCGAACGATCAGAACCGGACGGTTCACGTCGCGATAGGCCTGGGTCAGGTCCGAGCGAAGTCCCGTGACGGTCTGAGCCATGGCGACGGGCGATGCCAGCGGCACCAGACCCGCGTCGACCGGGTGAAATCCGCTTTCGGCCCTGATCTTCACGGCGGCCGCGGGCAGGTTCGGATAGCGGGCCTGCAAATAGGCCTCCACGGCGTCCAGATTCTCGAAGACCCGGCTCCCGGCATTCACACGCGCCTCCAGCGCATCGAGCGCTTCAGCCTCGATGTATGGCGTGAAGTCGATCGCCACGACCGAGCGCACCAGGTCCGGATATCGTGCCGCGGCGGTCACCGCATTGCGCGATCCGAGGGAATGCCCCACCAGAATTGCCGGCCCCCGATCGAAAGCGCGGATCAAGCCGGCGATGTCCCGGGAATAGGAATCGGCGTCGTAACCGCTATCCGGCTTGTCACTGCGGCCGTGCCCTCTCTGGTCGACGGCGATGGTCGTGAATCGATTGGAAAGCCGGGCCATCAGCGGCGCGAAGACGGCCGAATTGGCCGTGATGCCGTGGAAGAAGAGCATCAGCGGCCCGCTCCCGGCTTCACGGACATTCAATGCAATGCCGCCTGCCTCGATGCGTCGCGAGTGCATGCCATCCAAGTGCGTGTCCGCCACCATGTACCAGTTCTCATCACCGCTGCCTGTCACACGAAAGGGAACACAAAACCCGATGAGGCGTCAACCCAATTGTCTGACATTCTTTCAATCTTGCAAATTGACGGTCTGGCCATTTATGGTGTCATCGTCTATGCAGTGCCATCTGCTATTCGTCGGATCGCTTCCGCTGTTGATGAGACCTAAACAATGCCACCAGAAATAAATCTTCGGATTTTACCGCGAACGGTGCAGCAGGAGACAGTCGACAAACTGCGACTGGCCATCTTCTCGGGCATGTTTGAGCCCGGGAGCCGCCTGGTCGAAAGTCATCTTTGCGCAGAACTCGGTATCAGCCGTCCTTCACTGCGAGAGGCGCTGCGAAGTCTGCAGGCCGAACGGCTTATCGACATCGTGCCCAACCGCGGACCGTCGATCCCCGCGCTCACCCTGGAGGAGATGACGGCGATCTATGAAGTGCGCGAATTGTTGGAACTGGAAGCGGTGGGGCGGTGCTCCCAGCGGATATCGAAAGACCAGTTGCATGAACTCGAAAAGTCGCTCTCGGCCTTCGAGGAAGCGGCTTCGAGCAACGACAGTCTGGCGCGCGTCAAGACGGCCGCTGACTTCTATTCGATCATACTCGCCAATTGCGGGAATCCGATTTTGGAGGAGGTGCACCGCGGTCTGGTCGCGAGGATCAGCTTCTTTCGCGCGCGATCGATGTCGCTGAAAGGGCGCGCGCAGAGCAGTTTGGCGGAGATGCGGGAAATATTCGAAGCCATCGCCGCCGGCGATGAAAAGGCCGCCCGCAAGGCCTCCAAGAAACACATCGCGAAGGCAAAGGCGGCGGCGAAGCTCTCCATGGAAACCGGAACCTAGGGTCCTGAACCTGGTCTTTGGCGTTTGCTCAGACGTGCAGCCGGCAGTCATGCACCATCCGCCGACACGCAGAATGCCCGGCGGCTCGCCGCGGTGTCGGGGGTTGAATCGATCGACCCTGAAAAGCCCGGACGCAGGCGACGTGCGCACCAAACGGAGTGGCTATGGACAACGCGTTTGACGGCGTGAGGCCTGCCGCCGATGTCGCGATCATAGGTGGCGGCTCGGCTGGCACGCTTCTGGCAGCGCGGTTGAGCGAAGAGCCGGACCGCAATGTCCTTCTGGTCGAAGCCGGCGAAGAAGCAACGGACCCGGACATCCGGCATCCCGCTGCGTGGCCGGCGCTCCAGGGCCGCAGCTATGATTGGGACTATCGAACCGAACCGCAAACGAGAACGGCCGGCCGGGTCCATCACTGGGCACGGGGCCGGGCGATCGGCGGTTCAAGCTGCCTGCACGCCATGGGTTACATGCGCGGTCATCCCCAGGACTACCAGGCCTGGGTCGATGCAACCGGCGATACCCGATGGGGTTGGGATGAGTTGCAGCCAGCCTTCCGGGCCATTGAAAACCGCCTGCCGGATGGCGATGGCGCACCTCGGCAAACCGGTCCAATGCCTGTCTACGTGCCCGGCGAGGAGCTCAGCGCCCTCACCCGCGCCTTTATCGAAGCGGGCGCATCGCTTGGCCTGCCCCGCCTGAAGAGCCACAATGACGGAGAGATGGTTGGCGTTACGCCGAATGCCCTGAACATACGCGACGGGCGCCGTGTGACCACCGCCGATGCCTGGCTGACGCCAGCCGTTCGCAGCCGCAACAACCTGACCATTGTAACGGGTTCACTGGTGCGACGGCTCATCGTCGATGGCACCCGGGTCCGCGGTTTCGAGCTTGTCGGACCCGACGGTGCGATCGACGTCCGTGCCGGGCAGGTCGTGCTGAGTGCAGGCGCGCTGGAAAGCCCGGCACTGCTGATGCGCTCTGGCATCGGGCCGCAGGAATGGCTCGCCGCCGCCGGCGTTCGATGCCTTTTCGACATGCCCGATATCGGCCGCAACCTTCAGGACCATCTGCTGGGCGCCGGCAACATGTACGCAACACGAAAGCCCCTCCCCCCGTCGCGCCTCCAGCACTCCGAGTCGATGGCCTACATGCGGTCGGACGCCTTCACGGCCACCGGACGGCCCGACATCGTCGTCGGTTGCGGCGTGGCGCCGATCGTGTCGGAACGTTTTGTGGCGCCCGAACCCGGCAGCGCCTATTCACTGCTCTTTGGCGTCACCCATCCCACGAGCCGCGGAAGCCTCCGCATCAGCGGATCGGAGCCGGGCAACCCCCTGATCATCGATCCGGCCTATCTGCAGACCGGCCGCGACCGGGTCCTGTTTCGACAGGCGCTTGAAGCCGCGCGAACGATCGGACATCGGAACGAGCTATCGGAGTGGCGGGAGCGCGAACTGCTTCCCGGCGCCCTGAACAGCGTGTCCGAAATCGACGAGTTCATCGAGAACGCGGTCATCACCCATCATCATCCATGCGGCACCTGCAGGATGGGCAAGGACGCCAAGGCCGTCGTCGATGCCGATCTCAGGCTGAAATCGCTCGACAATCTCTTCGTGGTGGATGCTTCGGTTGTTCCAAGCCTCACCGCGGGACCGATTCACGCTGCCGTTCTGGCAATCGCCGAGACATTCGCCCGGTCGATGAGCACAAGGGAACGACCAGCGGGCAGGCACAACAATCGGAGCGGAGATGGGCCCGCAAGACCGGTCAGACACGGACCCGCGTCAAGGCCACAGACCACGAGAAAGGAGTTGCGACATGACCAACAAACGCCCCGAGTTTGAGGGGGAGCGGTTCGAGAAAGGCTTGCGGATTCGCCGCCAGGTTCTGGGCGATGCATATGTCGACCGGTCGATCGCCGCAGCGGACGATGTCTCGGCTCCGCTGCAGAAGCTGATCACCGAATGGTGCTGGGGCGAGATCTGGAGCCGGCCGGGCCTGGAGCGTCGGATGCGAAGCGTTCTGAACCTGGGTATGACCATGGCCCTCAACCGATCGGCCGAATTCAGGCTCCATGTACGCGGCGCCCTCAACAACGGCCTGACGAGAGAGGAAATCGTCGAAATCATTCTCCAGGGCGCGATCTATTGCGGCGTCCCCGCCTCTCTCGACGCCATGCGGTCGGCCCGGGCGGTTTTCGCCGAACTCGACGAGGAAGCGGACGCCGGCTGAACCGGCCCGTCTTGCGGGTTGGATGCCGTTGCCGGTCCGCCAGCCGGTCCATGTGCGACCCGGCATGTTCCCGGCCGCTCTCGGAAAGCCGCCCCACAATACGAAGTCAGCGAGGTGAAGCTCGTTTCACCGAAACGACATGGCGCCAAAACGCATAAAGCCCGCAAAAAGGGCAGGCCAGAACATTGTTCTGCATCAATGGCTTGAGTGGCTGCCGAGACTCCCGGCCAACGAATTCCACATTCACCGGCGGCAAACGTGTGGATTTCAGGAGCAGTCCAGCGACATCGAGCGCAAGCGGTGCGATTGATGTCGACAGGCCGCCGTGTGGCGCCGCCTTGGCCATTTGATCGCGCGATGCGGCTGCATTGAAATTCACCCGCACCCCGGCGCTTTCTCGTCTTTGAAACTTCTCAGATTCTGACACCCAGCATTTCAGGCTCTGGCGCTGCTGGAGCCATCGGGGCACCGTCAAAAAGAGCCGAGCCCACCGAAACCGGCAAGACTGCCGGGATCACGTTCTGTGAACCAGCGCGTTCGCATACTCGATGAGATAGTCGATGAAGATGCGCACGGCCGGGACGCTCGACCGGCGCGGTGGAAAGACAGCAAAAATCTCCACCGCTGGGGCTTCATGGCCGGGCAGGACAGGCACGACATCACCGCGCCGCACCTGCATATCGCCATAAAGCGCCGGCAGCAAAGTGACGCCCGCACCCGATCGCACCAGACCCAGTGCAACGGAGGGATCCCCGGCAAAGACGGATGGCGTTTTATCAAATCTCACCGGGACGCCGTCTTGGTCGGTCAGGGTCCACTCGTGAGATGTCCCTGGAACGTCGACGCAAACACGGATCAGTTCGGTAACCGCTTGAGGATCATCGACGGGATGAGATGCGGCGAAGTCCGGACCGCAATAGAGCTTCATCGGTGTGCCGATGATCCGGCGCGCGATAAGGTAGGGCTCCTGCGGCCGCCCCAGTTGCAGGACCAGGTCAAGATCCTCGGCAAGCGGATCTGGGCCATCGGCGGTCACCTTGATGTGCGCGGTGACCAACGGATAATCTGCGGTCAACCGCGCCAGCACCGGGCTGACAAGATATTGTGCGCTCAGGGCACTTGCAGCCACACGCAGGGCGCCCTGCGGTTCCTCGATGACCGTCCGCAGAACGTTTTCGGCCGAACTTCCCGCCTCGGTGGCCTGGCGCGCTGCGTCCATAAGCGCCTCGCCAGCCTGGGTGAGTTGAAGGCCAGTGCTCAGACGGTCGAAAAGCGGCCCCTTGGCCTGATCTTCGAGCCTGGCAATAGCCCGCGAGAGCGTTGCCTTGGATATGTCGAAGCGCCGTGCGGCGGCACTGACGCCGCCTGCTTCGGCAATGAGAAAGAAATGCCGCAGATCATCAAGGCCTATGGGTGATTGCATCGGCATGGCGGTCCTTTCACGAGCGTGTGCAGGCCATTATTGCCCGCGATCTCTGCGATAACATCGAAAAACGGCATTGGGCGTTTCGATTCTGAAACACGTCGTTTTAGTTCGTTCGGTTCTCCCGCCCCACCCCTTGGCTCATTGTGGTGTGGAAAGGAGAGACCATGTTCGGACCGTTCGACATTGCACTGATTGCCGGCCTCGTCCTCATGGCGGGCTTTGGCTGGAGCCTGGGCGCAATCCATGCCCTCGGCTCCGCGTTGGCCTTGGTTGCTGCCGTCGCTGCTGCGGCGGCAACGCCGCTTCCTGTGCTGGCCGCCTTTGCAGCCTTTGCGGTCGTCATTTTGGCCGGCGCGCTCGCGGCGCGGCGCGCTCGCACAAGGAAGCCGAGTTCGTCGTCGCGCCTTGTCGGCGCGGCCGTGGCCATTGTTCCAGCCGCTGCGATTGCGGTCGCCCTTGCCGGCGCGCTCAATGTCCGCCTCGATGACAACAGTGTGGTCCGCACCGCATGGAGCTATCCGGGCATTCAACTGATCGGCGAGCGGATGATGGCACGAGGCGACCTTGCCCTCGCCATTGCCTTTCCCGAACCGATTGCGGACGAACCCGAAGACGAGGCAGGCGACCAAACGGCACCGGCCCGCCCGGTCGACTGGGCGCGCGTTGCACCGTTTGACAGAGGCATTTCCCGCATCCTGACCGGCAGTGTTGTCGCCGCGGACCGCGCACCCCTATCGTTCGAGGTGACCGGCACCCTTTCATCCGTCAACGTCGAGATCGGCGACCGCTTTTCAACGGACGACGTTCTGGCGGAGCTCGAACCGACGGCATTGCGGATCGCGCTGGATGAACGCCGCGCGGCACTGATCGAAGCCGAAGCGCGCGCGACCGAAGCCCGGCTGATGCTGGAACGACAGCAAGAGCTGTCCGCCAGCCGGGTTATCAGTGAAGCAGCACTCGAGTCGGCTGTGGCGGTCTCCGAGAGCGCGCAAAGCCGCCTGGCCATGGCCGAGGCGGGCGTGCGCCAAGCGGAAGACCGTCTGGATGACGCGGTGCTGCGTGCGCCTTACGAGGGGATCGTTGCCGCGCGCCTGGTCGAGCCGGCGCAAACGTTGCAGGCAGGCGCGCCGGCCTTCGAAATCCAGAACGCGAACGCAGGCTTTCAGATCGAGATCACGGTGCCGGACGCGCTGATCGCGCAAATCGTCCCAGGTTCCGATCACGGGGCTGTCATACTCGATGGCACCGCGACCGCCGTTACGGCGCGCGTTCATGAGATCGGCAGCCGCGCCAACGCGACGACCGGCTTTCCCGTCACGCTCGATATTCTCAATGCCGATCACGGCGTTCGCGCCGGCATGACGGCCGAGGTCCATCTGGACTTGAGGTCGGACCCGCGCACCGCTGGCGCAAGCGACGTTCTCGGCATCCCCTACACGGCGATCCTGCCGGGTGACGGTGACCGCCATGTCGCCTTCGTCTTTCAGTCGGACACGCAGACGCTTGAAAAGCGCCGTGTAACCGTCGCTGGGCGCGAAGGCACGACGGCGCTCATCTCCGAAGGACTGGAGGACGGAGACATCGTCGCAACACGAGGCCTGCCCTTCCTCCATGACGGCCAGCGCGTCGCCCTGCGGGGCGTCGGAATCGTACGGTACGACGACTGAGGAAAGCAGCAATGTTGACGCAACTTGCATATCGCAATCAGCGCATCGTCTACGCCATCGTTGCGATCTTGATGGCATTTGGCGCCTGGAGCTACTTCAACCTGCCCGCCCAGGAAGACCCTGCGATTACGATCCGCCAGGCCATCGTGCAGACAGCTTATCCGGGACTCAGCCCCGAACGGGTCGAAGAGCTTGTGACCAAGCCGCTGGAGCGCGCCATCCGCCAACTGCCGGAGGTGGAGGAAATACGCTCCAGTTCGGTGTCGGGCCTGTCGATCATTCATGTCGAGGTCTTCGATCGTTACTTCGAGCTCGATCAGATCTGGGACGATCTGCGCGCTGAAGTGCAGACCGCCGCCGCAAGCCTGCCTGACGGCACACGTCCGCCGGTCGTCCTGGACGATACCGGAGATGTCGCCGTGGTTACCGCGGCCCTTCGCTCGCCGGATCATTCCATGGCCGAACTCGGCGACATGGCGACCTATGCGCGCGACCAGCTCTATGCCGTCGACGGGGTGAAGAGCATCGACATCGTCGGCGCCCAACCCGAGCGCATCTACATCGAAAGCCGCAACGCGCGACTGACCCAATTGGGGATCAGCCCTGAAGCGATTGCCCAGACACTGGCCGGCCAGAACATCATTCGGCCGGGCGGCCAGATCGATCTCGGCGAGCGCAGCGTGCTGATCGAGCCGACAGGCGACTTTCGCGACATCGAGGCGATCCGCAACACGCTGATCGAGATTCCCGGCAGTGGTGAGACGATCGCTCTGCGCGACATCGCCGAAGTCAGCCGCAACCTCATCGACCCGGCGCCGCAGACCGTGTTCTACCAGGGCGATCCCGCGATCATGTTCGCCATCGCGCAGCAGGACGGCCGCAACGTGCTTGAGTTCGGCCCTGCCGTTGCGACCGCCCTGGAGGAAATCGAGGCCACGCTGCCTGTCGGGTTCACCATCGATATCGTCACCTTCCAGGCCGATCAGGTCGAGCAGGCGGTCTACGGCGTGTCGTTCAACGTGGTGCAGACCCTGGCGCTCGTCTTGGGCGTCGTCGTCCTTCTCCTGGGGGTGCAGACCGGACTTATCGTCGGCGCCATCATTCCGGTCATCACGCTGGCGACGCTGGCGGTGATGGGCATTTTGGGTATGCCGCTGGAGCGCATGAGCCTTGCCACGCTGGTGATCGCGCTCGGCATCCTTGTCGATAACGGCATCGTTGTCGCCGAGGACTACAAACGTCGCATCGGCGAGGGCGAAGATCGGGACAGTGCCATGAAGAGCATTGGCAGCACGCTGGCCTTGCCGTTGTTCGTTTCGACATCGGTGACGATCCTGGTGTTCCTGCCACTGATGCTGGCGGAACATGTGGCCGGCGAATACACCCGCTCCATCAGCCTGGTCATGGCGATCACGCTCTCGGTTTCGTGGCTGGTTGCGATGATGGTGACCCCACTTCTGTCGCACCGGTTTGCCGCGCCGCCGGAACCGGGCGGCAAGCGCCCGTTCTATGAACGCGCCTTCGATCCGCTGATCGCGGCGTATGAGGTCGGCATTCGGTGGGCGTTGCGCAACCGGTTCGTTTTCCTGGCCGGAATGGTGATCGCGCTGGTCGCCGGCGCCGCCGCGATCGCAACGGCGCCGCAGCGCTTTTTCCCCGGCTCCGACCGGGCGCAGATCATCACCTATTTCGACCTTCCCGCCGACGTGACGACCAATGCCACGCGCGACGAGATCGAGGCCATGCTGCCGACCCTGAACGATGAGCGCTTCGATTGGCTGGTCGATCATGTCGCCTACGTCGGCTTTGGCGGACCGCGTTTCGTCTTGTCGCTGACCCCCGTCGATCCGGCGCCGAACCGTGCCGTGCTGGTGATCAACGTCGACAGCCCGGAGAACATGGACACGGCTGTGACGGAACTGCGCGATCACCTCGACAATGAGTTCGCGCACATCTCCAATCGGGTCACGCGCATGTTCCTCGGACCGTCGGATAGCTCGGTTCTCGAAGTCCAGGTCATCGGCCCGGACCGCGACTACATCTACGCGACCGCGCGCCAGGTCGAGGCAATCCTCGCCGAAGAAATCCCGGCCTCTCGCGACATCAGGCAGAACTGGGAGAACCGCGTCGCCCGCGTCGTCGTCGAGGTCGACCAGGCCCGCGCCCGCCGCGCCGGAGTCACGTCGGCCGATGTCGCCCGCTCCATGTCGGCCTATTTCAGCGGACGGCCGGTTTCCGAGTACCGCGAGGGCGACGATGTCGTGCCCATTGTCGCGCGCGCGACGGCCGGCGAGCGCACAAGCCTCGACCACATCCGTACCCTGTCAATCTTTGGTGCGGGCGGTGCGGTCGTCCCGCTTGCACAGGTCGCCGACGTTGATTTCGTCAATGGCTACAGCCGCATTGAACGGGAAAATCTGGCCCGTACCGTAACCATTGAAGCACGCTCGGACCTGATTGGAGCCGAGGACATGGTGCCCCTCATCGAGGAAAGGCTCGCTGAGCTCGAAGCCTCCATGCCGCCGGGCCACTCGATTGAATTCGACGGCATCATCACGCAGTCCTCGGAAGGGCGCGCGGCGCTTCTTGCCAACATGCCGCTCAGCTTCGGGATCATCGCGCTTCTGCTGATTTTGCAGTTCAACTCGTTCCGCAGGCCGCTGATCCTCATCATGACGATTCCCCTGATCGTCGTCGGTGTCGCCATTGGCCTGCGCGGATTCGGCGCCGATTTCGGCTTCATGCCCATCCTCGGCATGCTGTCGCTGGCCGGGATCGTGATGTGCAACGCCATCGTGCTCATCGACCGGATCGAGATCGAACGGTCTGAAGGCCACTCCGGGATGGAGCCCATCGTCCGGGCCGGCATGCGCCGGCTGAGGCCGATCTTGATGACAACCATCACGACCGTCCTGGGACTTATGCCGCTGATCGTGTCGGTCGATCCGCTGTTCTTCGGCATGGCGACCGTCATGGCCGCAGGACTGACGGTTGGCGCGATGCTGACCCTCGGTTTCGTGCCTGTTGTCTACTCACTGTTCTTCCGCAAGGAACTGGCGGAAGCGCAGGCCGACAGCCCCCGGTGGGAGGCCGCAGCATGAGCGCTCGCTGACGCCGCAACGCAGCGGGCGAACGCGTTCCGCCAGCAAGACATCACTTCAAGAACCGGCCCGGAATCGACCGAGCGGGCGGCCCGTCTTCCGGGCCGGATGGCCGCCCATTGCCACACCTGGCCAAAAAAAGGAGACCAACCATGACTGATGTGTCCTGGGACATGAACGACAGAACGATCGTGCGAAAGATCCCCGATGAACCCCGTCAGAAGACGCTGCCTGACCCGTCACTGGAAAAGGTCAGGCAGGGCGAACGGATGCGCTTCGATGCCCATGTCAACGTGGAGTCCATGCCGGAAGGCAAACATCTCAAGAAGGTGACGGTCTTCTCCAACGTCCCCGATGGGGGGACATGGGAACTGATTTCCGACGAAGGCACGGCCGTTGGCGGCCGCGGCACGGCGCCGTCGCCGCTGATGTACTTCGCCGCCGGCCTCGGTCTGTGTCTGATGAGCCATGTGGAGATGCTCGCCAAGAGCCGCGATTTCGAAATCTCCGCGGCGCGTCTTGAGCAGCGCAGCACATGGACGACCACAATGGATCTGGGTGCCGTCGCGCCTGCCGACATCTACGGCAAGGGCGAGCTGATGCAGCTCAATCTCATCATTGAAAGCCCTGAATCGACACCGAAGATCTCCGAGTTCATCAGATATTGCCGACAAGCGTGCATGGCACTTCAGACCGTGACGGCGGCAACACCTGTCGCCACAGGCCTTTATCTGAACGGCAACCATATCGGCGATGTCGGCGGCACGGGGCCGTTTCCCAAAGCGGCATGACCTTCAAGGCCACATGCCGGCTCGAGCGATGGTACGGCCTTGGTCGGGCCGGCAGGACCCCTTGCCTCGGTTCGCAGCTTCAGCGGTGCTGTAGCCAACGCGATCTCGGGCGTCGGCGGCATACTTATCCAGTTTCCCTTCTATGCCGGCGGGATGGGCATGATGGTCGGCTCCGGCCTGGCGGCCGGATGGACGACGCTGTTCGTCGACCGGGCGGACGCGACCTTCTTGCCGGCACTTGCCTTCCTGAGCGCAGGGCTCGTGAACGTGCTGATGCCCTCCGGCGGTGGGCAGTGGGCGGTCCAGGGGCCCATCATGATCCCGGCCGCGGCGGCCTTGGGCGCCGATCTGCCGCGCGTGGTGATGGCGGTCGCCTGGGGCGATGCCTGGACGGACATGATCCAGCCCTTCTGGGCGCTGCCGGCATTGGCGATCGCGGGCCTGTCCGCACGCGATATCATGGGCTTTTGCCTTGTCACGCTTTTGGTATCGGACGCGATCCTGCTGCTCGGTTCGACCTTTTTGCCCTGACCGGCAGGCGGCGGCCTCCACCGCCGCCCAACCTGGCGTTTCGCCTGCGGAACGCCAGGTTCCAGTCAGGCCTGTTCCAGATCCGCCCGTCTCTTGGCGATACTCACGTCATTGGAACCGAAGGAGGAATGACATGGCCTACACGGATAACATCGATCAGCCGAAGTGGAAGAACCGGGTCGCCTGGGGCGCGCAGGGTCTGCTTGCATTGGCGTTTCTTGCCGCTGGCTCTCAAAAAATCATCGGCACCGAGCCCATGCTGCAGATGTTCGCAGCGATCGGCCTCGGTCCCTTGTTTCAATATGTGACGGGCAGTCTGGAAATCACCGGAGCCGTCATGCTGCTGATCCCGGCCACAGCGTTCTGGGGCGCGGCCCTGGTCTCATGCATCATGGTCGGCGCCATCTACACGCATCTGGCCGTCATCGGCGGCAGCTTCGTGCCGGCGCTGATGCTGCTTCTGCTGGCCTGCATCGTGCTTTGGGTGCGCAATCCCGGGCGCACGCAAAGCAAAAGTCCGGCCGCCGGCGCCAAGACCACAACTCCGGCAGGCCGCATTCGGCTTTGAACGGAAAACAGCCGGCAACCGCGCAGCGTGCGCCTGAGCAAATCGAGAGCTCCGCGCACCCTGCGCGCGTCAGAACCGAACCACCGAGATAGCCAACCCGGAGACGATCCAAGTGAGCGAGGCAGCCAAACCGCTCAGGTCACGCCCTTTGGAGAACTCGACACCCTGCTCGCTTTTGCTGCACCAACAACCGGAAGTGCGGCGCCGCAACCAACCACATCAGCGGCTTTGGCCATCGTCCGGAAGCCGCCATTCGTCCAGCCGAACCATCCTTGCGCGGCCCTCGACAGATCGCGGACAACCGGCGGTTCTTGTGGAACACAAGCGATTTCAATGACCGGTTTGGCGGCGTTTGCTCAAATTTTTTGCACTGCAATATTTAATTGCGAAATGCAATTGACAAGCTAGTTTTTTGCAAACTATCGTTGCGGTCGACGGCCGAGCCAAGGAAATCGCTCCTAAGAAACGCGCAACGTATCCTGTTCCGGCGCGGACCGGTTTTCGCAACGGGACGCGGGCAAAGACCCGGGCGGGTGCGTCGAAAGAAGCCGGGAAGCGGCAGGATCCCGGCGGGTGCCGCCCGCCGACGACCGTCCCGCGTTGCCATGCGGTTGACCGAGGAAGATGGAGGAAACGACACGGCCACGCGGCCAGGAGCGGTCGAAACACGTCTGCAATCAGAAGGACCAGATCGATGTATGCCGATGCAAAGACCGAATCCCAGTCGATTGAATTCATCGGAAAACGATCGTCGGATTATCGGAATGCCCTGTCGCACTACGCCGACGCATGGCGGCCGGACATCGCCTGCATGAAGCGGTTTCTTCAACCCGCGCAAGGCGAGCGCATTCTCGAAGTCGGGGCCGGGAACGGATATTTCAGTGTCGCCATCGCCGATTGCCTGGGGCCGGACGGGCTCCTTGTGGCAAGCGATCCTTCAACCGATCAGTTGGCCGGTATCGAAGCCGAAAGCAGGCACGGCAACATCCGGGTTGTGCCGGCATCGGCCGACACGCTCGCCATCGATTTCCACGGGTTCGACGCGATCTGGAGCCGTGGCGCAATCCATCACGTCACCGACAAGACCGCGGCGTTCACCCGGTTTGCCGAGCTGGCGCGGCCCGGCGCGCGCTTGGCTGTCGCGGACGTCTTCTCCGGAACGGTGCTTGCCAGATATTTCGACAGCTTCATCGCGCGAAGCTGCAGCACGGGCCACGAGGTGGCATTCTTGTCGCGCGAGTTCGCCGAGAGCCTTTGCGCGCTCACGGGCTGGGGAGAGCCCGTCTTTCATGAAGTCGTCACACCCTGGGAGTTCAAGAAGCGCGAGGACATCGGCTGTTTTCTGCAGCTCTTGTTTTCCGCCAAACCCGGCTACAGCGCCGAAGACTGCCTTGAAGCTGCGGATCGGCACCTGAGCGTGAGCCAGACGACGTCCGGCTGGGCGCTCATGTGGCCCATGACCGTGATGACATCGGTCCGGCCGGCACATGGTTGACGGGCAATCTTTGAGGATCCGCGCCATGCGCCGACCCCGGAAGCTGAAAGGACATGGCGACAGACAAGGCGTGCGCCGCAAGCGCTCCCTCTCGCAGGGCCGCCGCAAACCCGATTTGCGGGTTGTTCGCCGATACGGCCATGATACGGGCCGGGGCACGTCGTCACCTCGCCGGGAGCATCCCGCGCTCGGGCGACATGGCGATCTCGGGCGACATGGCGATGCTGCTTGTGGCGGCCTCCGGGCGGCGTCCGCGATGCCCGAAAGTCGAGTGGCGCCGAATGTCGCCATCTATCACGGCAGCGTCGGCGCGTTCGCTCATATCGCCTGCGAAAGCGCCTTCCCCGACGCCAGAAGCATTGCCGGTGACAGTTTGCTCGACGTCGTCGATGCGGTGCGAAGCGGCGCGGCAGACGTCGCCGTCTTGCCGTGTGAGAACGTTCTTGCCGGCCGGGTGCCGGACATTCACATGCTCTTGCCGGAAGCCGGTCTTTCGATTGTCGGCGAGATCTTCCTGCCGATCGAGCTTCATCTGGTTGCCCCGGAAGGCTGGTCGCTTGCGGAGATAAGGCGGGTGCATTCCCATCCGGTCGCGCTGCGGCAGGTGCAGCGCTTTCTGAGGTCAAACGGCCTCTTCGCCGTTGCACAGAGCGATACCGCCACCGCGGCGGCGCTGATCAAACAGAAGGGCGATCGTGCGGACGCCGCCATTGCCTCGAATCTCGCCGCACAGACCTATGGCCTCCAAGTCCTGAAGCCGAACATACAGGACGATCCCTTCAACATGACCCGCTTCTATGTGCTGGCGGCAAAGCCGATCGTTCCGGCGGCGGATCGGCCAGACGTCCTGACCTGCCTGATGTTTNAGGCTGGAGAGTTATCTGGTCGGCGGCCAATTCGTGGCAACCCGTTTCCTGTGCGAGTTCGAGGGCCATCCGGACGGCCCGCCGGTTCGCCGGGCGCTTCATACACTTCGGCACTTCACGACCAGTCAGACCATCATGGGCGTGTTTCCAATGCACAGCGCCGGGTCGAGAACCCGTGCCGACCGCGACCTGCCGACCAACGAGCGCAGGTCGAAACCGGGGCTTTCCCGATGTCAGCCTTGAACTCACCTCGCACCGACGAGAACGATCCGCTGGCAGATGTGGTGTCGGCGCTCAAAGCGATGCTGGGCGACCGCCTGTCCACCTCTGCGGCCATGCGCCAGCACCATGGTCAGGACGCCAGCTATCTGCCGCCTTATCCGCCGGATGCGGTTG
The DNA here is from genome assembly GCF_003149475.2 of Oceaniradius stylonematis. Classification (GTDB taxonomy): domain Bacteria; phylum Pseudomonadota; class Alphaproteobacteria; order Rhizobiales; family Rhizobiaceae; genus Roseitalea; species Roseitalea stylonematis. The sequence continues at coordinate 937,675 of NZ_QFWV02000004.1, read as the reverse complement.
CCTTCCCCGAAGACGCAGCCGAGGTCGCCGCCATCGTCGCCTTGTGCCACGACCACGATGTTCCGGTGATCGCCTTCGGTACGGGGACTTCGTGCGAGGGGCATGTCGCGGCTCTGCACGGCGGTATTTGCCTGGACATGTCGCAAATGGATGCGATCGGCCCGGTGAGCACCGCCGACATGACGTGCGTCGTCCAGCCGGGAGTGACCAGAAAAAAGCTGAACGCCCATCTGCGCGACTGTGGCCTGTTCTTTCCGGTGGACCCGGGCGCCGACGCTTCCATCGGCGGAATGATATCGACCCGTGCCTCCGGTACGATGGCCGTGCGGTACGGCACCATGAAGGACCAAATCGTCTCCCTGGATGTCGTCCTGGCCGACGGGACGCAGATGCGGACGTCAAGTTCGGCGCGCAAATCGTCGTCCGGATACGATCTGACCCGGCTTTTCGTCGGTGCCGAAGGCACCCTTGGCGTTATCGTCTCCGCCACATTGCGGCTTCATCCCGTTCCCGAAGCTGTCGAGACCCTGTTGATCGCTTTTCCGTCTCACACCGGAGCGATCGACTGCGCGATCGAGATCATGGGTGCGGGCATCCCTGTCGCCCGGATCGAATATCTCGATGACGTCCAGATCCGCGCCATCCAAGCCCATTCCGACCTCGGGCTGACCTCCGGCGAGACACTGATCGTGGAATGCGCCGGTGAACCTGACAGCGTTTCGCGCCAGACCGCGTGGATTGCCGAAATCGCCGCCGAACATGCGGCGGCGCGGATCGACACGGCCCGTCTTCCCGAAGAACGCGCGCGCATCTGGCGGGCCCGGCACGACGCATGGTGGGCCGCACTGGCGCTGCGGCCGGGCGCCAAGGGCATTCCAACCGACAGTTGCGTTCCCGTCTCCCGGCTGGCGGAAGCCATCGCCCTCGCCAAACAGGACTGCGCGCAGCTCGGGCTCACGGCACCGATCTGCGGTCATGTCGGCGACGGCAATTTCCACATGTGCGTCATCTTCGATCCGGACGCGCCGTCCGAACGCGAAAAGGTCGACGAGCTTCTGCGGCGCTTGTCGCGGCGCGCCATCGCCCTTGGCGGAACGATCACCGGCGAACATGGGATCGGATATGGCAAGCGGGCTTATCTTGCCGAAGAACATGGCGCTGCCGGCGTGCGCGCGATGGCGGCCATCAAGCGGGCGCTTGACCCGCGCGGCATTCTCAATCCCGGAAAAATCGTGGAAGCCGGCGATCTGCCGCCTTTTGAGTAAGAGGCATCGGTCCGATGATACATGGCCAACACTCCATTGCCGATTTTCGCGAAACAGCCCGCCGGCGGCTTCCCCGCTTCGTCTTCGACTTCATCGACGGCGGAAGCGGAACGGAAAACACTTTGGCCGAAAACCGGACAGCGCTTGACCGGGTCCGTCTCGTCGGCTCTGCGCCAACCGACATCAGCTCGTGTTCGCAGTCGGTGAGCCTTTTCGGTCAGCGCTATGACCGTCCGATCATCATCGGTCCGACAGGACTGGCCGGCGCCGCATGGCCATGCGGGGACGTCGATTTGGCCCGCGCCGCGTCCGCCCACAACATTCCATTTGTCATGAGCACGGCCGCGACGGCCACCATGGAAGCGGTCGCCGCCGCCGGCAATGGCGCCAAATGGTTCCAGCTTTACATCTTCAAGGATCGGGCGGTCAGCAAGCGGCTTGTCGCCAAGGCACGCGATCTCGGTTTCGGCGCGCTCGAGGTGACGGTCGACAATGCCATTCCCGGACGCCGTCTGCGCGATGCGAAGAACGGCTTTTCTTTGCCGTTCCGCTGGTCACCGGCAAAGCTGGCGAGTCTTGCCGCCCATCCCGGCTGGAGCCTGCGGACGGCGCGCGCCGGCCCGCCAAGACTGGAGGTCATGGCGGCCGAACTCGGCCTGGAGAAGGCCGACACGATCGCAGAACTCATGCAGGCCCAGCTCGATCCTTCCGTTGATTGGGAAGACATCAAATGGGTGCGCGACGCCTGGGACGGTCCGCTGGTCGTCAAAGGCATGCTCGATCCCGGCCAGGTTGCCAAGGCATTGGAGATCGGCGTCGACGGGCTGGTCATATCCAACCATGGCGGGCGCCAACTCGATGGCGCGATCGCCACGATCGACATACTGCCCGAGTTCCGGGCCGAGTGCGGATCGAGGCTCACCCTTCTCGTCGACAGCGGCTTCCGGACGGGCTCGGACATTGCCCGTGCACTCTGTCTTGGTGCCGATGCCGTCCAGGTCGGCCGCGCAACGCTCTACGCCCTTGCGTGTGGAGGCGAGGAAAGCGTCAGTCATGCGCTGTCCATCCTCGGAAGCGAGCTCAACGTCGCTCAGATGCTGATGGGGGCGCGGACGGTCAAGGACTTCGACCAGTCCATGGTGCGGTGCCGCTTGGCACCCGAAAACCCCGAACCGACGGCGACAGCCGCCGCCGCGCCGCGGCAGTCGGGCCACCTGTCGACGGCTGCCGAAAACACCCATGGCGCCCTGCCCTACCCCGCGCCTCAAGCTTCGCGGAAACGCGAGTTCCAAGCGTCCAGCAAAACAAACAGCGAAAGGATCATCTGATATGTTTCGAAAGAAAGCAGCAAGCTTCGCCGCGGCGGCACTGATCTCGGCGGCATGTTCGGTTGCCTCGGCAACCGAGATGACCCAGGTCGCGATCACCTACATCATCGATCATCCTGCGATCGACGCGGCGCGCATGGGCATCGTCGATGAATTGGAAGCCCACGGGTTCAAGGAGGGCGAAACGCTCGAACTGCGTGTCCAGAGCGCTCAGGGCAGCATGCCCACGCAGCTCCAGATCGCAAAAGAGTTCGCGGGACTGGAACCCGATCTGCTCGTCGCCATCAGCACACCTTCGGCCCAGGCGCTTCAAAGCACGGCCGGCGACATCCCGCTTCTCTTCGCGGCCGTCACCGATCCGGTCGGCGCCAAGCTGGTCGAGAGCATCGAGGCACCGGGCGGAAATATCACCGGCACGACCGACAAACAACCCTTCGGACCGACATTGGCGCTGATCAAGACGCTTGTCCCCGACGCAAAGAGGATCGGGGTCATCTACAATGCCGGCGAAGCCAATTCCGTGTCCCAGGTCGCCGCACTGAAGGTTGAACTGGAGGCGCATGGCCTCGAGATCGAGGAAAGCACCGCCTCCCAGACGGCGATGGTCGCCGATGCGGCCCTCAGCCTGGCCGGGCGTGCCGACGCCATCCTCATCCCCACCGACAGCACCATTGTGGCAGCGGTGGAGAGCGTCGTGAACGTTGGCGAGAGGGCGAAGATCCCGGTCTTCGCCAGCGACACGGATTCCGTCGAGCGCGGTGCGCTGGCTGCCCTCGGTTTCGACTATTACAAGCTCGGGCGCCTGACCGGCGAGATGGCAGTGCGTGTGTTGAACGGGGAGAGCCCGGCGGCGATCCCGGTGGGAGCGCTGGACACGCAGGACCTTTACCTGAACACAAGCGCCGCAGCCGCAATGGGCGTGACACTTCCCGATGACATTCTGGAGCAAGCCACGAAAGTGATCCAGTAAGGTGAGCGCGCTAGCCGTCGCCGGCGCCATTGAAGCCGGCCTTCTCTTCTCCCTTGTGGCGCTCGGGGTTTATCTCTCCTTTCGCGTCCTCAACTTTCCCGACCTGACGGTCGATGGCAGCTTCCCACTCGGGGCTGCCGCGACCGCTGTCGCGATCATTCATGGCGTCAATCCGTTCCTTGCGACGGTCATAGGTACGTTCGCCGGCTGTTGCGCTGGCTTCGTGTCGGCCTTTTTGAACGTCCGGTTCCGGATTCTCAATCTGTTGGCCGGCATCCTGACCATGGTGGCCCTCTACTCGATCAATCTGCGGGTGATGGGACGACCGAACATCTCGCTATACGGCGAGAACACGATCTTCACCGCGTTCGAGGGGGTGATCGATCTCGGGATCTGGACGACCAGCGCGATCCTTCTGGTTTTCGCAATTGCCATGAAACTGCTCGTCGACTGGTTCCTGGGAACACAGGTCGGCCTGGCGCTCAGGGCCAGCGGAGAGAACCCGGCCATGGCGCGCGCGCAATCGGTCAGCAACGGACGCATGACGATCATCGGCATGTCGGTGAGCAACGCCCTTGTCGGGCTGGCCGGCTCCCTCTTCGCCCAGAGCCAGGGCGTCGCCGACGTTTCGCTGGGCATCGGTACGATTGTGACCGGCCTTGCCGCATTGATCATCGGCGAAACCCTTCTGGGCTCGACAAAGGTCTTCTGGGCGACGCTTGGCTGTCTCATCGGCGCGCTTCTCTATCGCCTGTTCATCGCCGCCGCCCTCAGCGCGGGATTTCTCGGCATTCAGGCGCAGGACCTCAATCTCGTCACGGCCGTTGTTGTCGCGATCGCCGTCATTCTTTCCCAAGCCAGGCGAAACAGCCGTTTCAAGTTCTGGCCAAAGATGCGGAGCCTGCTGATGGATACGCAACCGCAGAAAGGGTGAATTCGTGCTCAGTGTTTGCGATGCCTTTTTGACGTTCAACCCGGGAACGCCGCTGGCGGTTCCGGCACTGCGCGGTGTGGATCTCGACGTGGAGGAAGGCCAGTTCGTCACGGTCATCGGCACCAACGGCGCCGGCAAGTCCACGCTTTTGTCAGCCATCGCCGGAGATGTCCGTCTCGACAAGGGCGGCATCTATATCGACGGTCAGGAAGTCACCAATTGGCGCACGGAGCAGCGGGCCAGCATGATCGGGCGGGTTTTCCAGGAACCGCGCGCCGGCACCTGCAGCGGCCTGACCGTGGAGGAAAACCTCGCCCTTGCGGCAAGCCGCGGCAGCAGGCGAAGCCTGCGCAATGCGCTGGGCCGGGGCGGCCAGAGGCGCCGGCTGGCCGACCAGCTCTCACGGCTCGACATGGGGATGGAAGACAGGCTCGGTGCGATGGCCGGAACGCTTTCGGGAGGACAGAGGCAGGCACTCAGCCTGCTGATGGCGACCCTGCTGCCGATGAAGATCCTCATTCTGGACGAACACACCGCCGCGCTTGATCCGGGCGCCGCAGCGACGGTCCTCGATCTGTCGGCGGAAATCACCGGAGAGCAGAAACTGACAACTCTCATGGTGACGCACAGTATGCGCAACTCGCTCGATTACGGCGACCGTACCATCATGATGAACGGCGGCCGCATCCTGCTCGATGTTCATGGTGACGCGCGGAAGGGCTACGACGTTCCGGACCTGCTCGATCTTTTCAAGAAGACCACCGGCACCGAGGTCGAAGACGACCAGCTCATCTTGTCCTGACCGCGCCGGCCCCGTGGCGCGGCCCGGAAACCGGATGCCCCCGAAGTGCCGCGCGCTCACGCGCCAGTTCTTTCATCAGCAGGCCGGGCGGGTTTTCTGGGACCATCTGGCGAAAACGGCTGATCCTCAACTCCGAAAACAACCCCGCCCGCGAATAGGGTTCGGCATCCAGAAACGCCTCGACAGCCTCGCGCGTGTCGTAGGACAGCACCATCAGACTGCCGATCACCTTCGACCCATCCTCGTTCTGCAACGGGCCGCCAAATGCCACCCGCTCATTGTGCGCGATCATGTATTCAAGGTGTTCGGCACGCGTGCGCCGGCGAAGGTCTCCGGCATCCTGCCGGTCGATGCAATGGACGACAAATGGCATGTCCGATCCTTTTCGATCTGGCGTTTCCCGTTCCGCAAAAGCACGTCACCTCTTGGTCATCGGTCTTTGACGGATTAAGCCGTTGCCCGAGCGGATTAAAAAGGATACGCTTGCATTATGCAATTAATTAGCACTCAAAAATCGAAAATGGACGACGGCCAGAGCCCGATCGATCCGGACGCGACACTTCAGCTGGAAGCCTGGCTCCCCTACCGGCTTTTCCGCATTTCCGCCCGCGTTGCGGATGTCCTCAACGCGTTTTACGGACCCAGGTTCGGCCTGTCCCGGTCCGCATGGCGTACGATGGCGATCATCGCGAACCGGCCCGGCGTCAGTGCCAAGGAAATCTGTCAGGCTGGCGGCCTTGACCAGTTCGCGGTGTCGCGCGCGGTCAAGCAATTGGTGGAACTGGGCTTCGCCCAACGCCAGACTGGCCGCTCCGACCGGCGATATGCCGCAATCGAGCTCTCGGAGACCGGCTGGGCCGCCTTCAGCGAGATCTCCGGACTTGCGGAACGTCTCGAAACCGAGCTGGTCCATGCGGTCTCGCAGGAGGAGCTGGACGTCTTGAACGGCATACTGGCCAAACTTGACGACGCCAGCGCGGGCATTCTGGCGCGCGGATGGCGTGGCGTCAGGGAAGCGCCCGAGGCGCAAGAGCCGAAATCCGAAGCTTGAGCAGGCCATCCCGAACGCAAAGACGTTCCGTCCGCGTGCCATGGCCTGCCGGAACGAAGGAGGAGCATGAGCGCGTTTCTTTTTGTTGCGATGGCGGTTCTGTGGGGGAGCAGTGCCATCGTGACCGGTCATCAGGCAATCTCCGGCGCTCCTGAGGTTTCGGTTGGATACCGAATGGCGCTCGTCAGCCTTGTCATGTTCGGCTGGAGCATAGCGCGCGGCGAGAAGATCGGGCTGCGGCCAATCGATCAGCCTTGGGTTGTGGTCCAGGGGGTCCTGTTTTTCGGCCTGGCCTTCATCACCTTCTATCATTCAACGACGCTGATCACCTCCGGCATTTCGGCGCTGGTTCTTTCGACATCCTCCCTGTTCGCGGCCGTCGTGGGTTGGCTGTTCCTGTCGGCGCCGGTCACCATGCGCATGCTTTTCGGCATCATGTCCGGCATCGCCGGCCTTGCCGTCATTGCGATGCCGCAGCTTCTGGCGGTGTCGTCCGGCCCTCAAACGATGGCTGGCGTTGCATTTGCCCTGGCGGCGGCGGCATGCACCGGATGCGGCACCGTCGTTGCCATGCGAAACCAGCAAGCCGGGATACCCATATCAGTGCTCATGAGCTGGGCAGCGCTTTTTGGCGCCCTGTTTTCGTTCGCGCTGGCGCTGTTCGGTGACATGAGCTTCAAGGTCGACATATCCGCGGCATATCTTGCCGGGCTGGCCTACTTGGCGATCATCGCGTCCTGCGTGACGTTCTTCATGTATTTCAGCCTCGTCCAACGCATCGGCCCGGCCAGCGCGTCCTACACGCTGGCGCTCGTGCCGGTGGTTGCGCTGCTTCTGTCGGCCCTGTTCGAGAATCTGACGATCGACGGCTATGTGATCGCTGGCGGCATCGCGGTTCTCTTCGGCAACATTCTCGTCCTCAGCGCTCCGGCAAGACAGCCCGCGCCTGCAAAAGTTGTTCAGGGAAAGGAGAAACCCTTGTGAAGAAGCAAGTCTTCGGCGTTCATCCCGTGGTCCCGCTCTCCTCGGCCGTCAGGGCGGGCGACTTCATCTTCCTGTCCGGCCAGGTGCCCTTCGGCCCTGACGGCACGCTCGTCGGCGGAGACATCGAAACGCAGACCCGCCAGGTGCTCGACAACATCGCCGCCGCGCTTGAGCAGGCCGGCGCGTCTTTGGATGATGTCGTGAAGACCACCATCTGGCTGACGGACCGGAACGATTTCGTGCGCTTCAATGCGGTTTATGCGCAGTACTTCCCGCATTTGCCTCCGGCGCGGTCCTGCGTCGGCGCGCCTTTGATGGTCGACGCGAATGTGGAGATCGAGGTGGTGGCCTACCGCCCGGCCCCCTCATAGGGGCCCGCCGCCAAGTGGCGTCTGCGACGCCATGACTCAAGACCGGGTTTTCACGCGTTGGATTGGGGGACGCCCGTCGCGGGACATGTTTCCGATGTGAACTGCATGTGAAGCTCCTCAGTTTGCCGCATGCACAGACCGATACGGTCTCAAACCGTTGCAAGGTCAACAGCGAAAAAACCGCACCCCTCTCCCTTGACCTTCCAGTCGTTGGAAGCCCTATCTTGCTGTGCGAGCGACATGTTGAAGGGAAGGAAAGGCGATGAATGCGCCGGCAGAAAAACACTCGCAAGACAAAGTGAGTTTCCCGATCGAGGGGATGAGTTGCGCTTCCTGTGTCGGCCGTGTCGAGGCAGCGTTGAAGGCGGTCCCCGGCGTCGAACAAGCAAGCGTCAATCTTGCAACAGAACGAGCCGAGATCGTGCTGGCTGCCCCGGTCGCACGGGATGTGCTGGCCGATGCAGTGCGGGATGTCGGCTACGACGTTCCGGCTGGCTCGGCCGAATTGTCGATTTCCGGCATGACGTGCGCGTCATGTGTCGGCCAGGTCGAAAAGGCGCTGAAGGCCGTGCCGGGCGTGACCGGTGCCGTGGTAAACCTTGCAACCGAGCGAGCGAGTGTCACGGGCAACGCTGATATGAGCGCGTTGGTCGAGGCCGTGGCCCATGCCGGCTATGACGCCAAACCGATTGACCGCAGCGGCGATGAGCACGCCGAGACCGTCGCCCGCAAGGACGCCGAGGAAGCTGCGCTCAAGCGCAGCGTGATCCTTGCAGCGCTGCTCACGGCACCGGTTTTCATCCTGGAGATGGGCCGTCATGTCATTCCCGGCATGCATGAACTGATCATGACGACGATCGGCATGCAGGCGAATTGGTACATTCAGTTCGGCTTCACCGCACTCGTCCTGTTCGTCCCCGGCATCCGTTTTTACACCCACGGCTTCCCGGCCCTGCTTCGCGGCGCGCCCGACATGAACAGCCTTGTTGCCGTCGGCACGTCGGCGGCCTTTCTCTATTCGGTTGTCGCGACCTTTGCGCCAGCATTGCTGCCGGCCGGAACGGTGAACGTCTATTTCGAGGCCGCCGCCGTCATCGTCACGCTGATCCTGCTCGGTCGATATCTCGAAGCGCGCGCCAAGGGACGCACATCCGAGGCGATCAAGCGTCTCGTCGGACTTCAAGCCAAGACGGCACGTGTTCGGCGCGATGGCAAAACCACCGAAATCGCGGTGGCCGATGTCGCACCGGGCGACATCGTCGAGGTGCGGCCAGGCGAACGCGTGCCAGTCGATGGCGCGGTGATCGAAGGCGAGAGCTATATCGATGAATCGATGATCACCGGAGAGCCGGTTCCGGTCGCCAAGTCGAACGGCGCCGAGGTTGTCGGCGGCACGGTCAACCAGACAGGCGCGCTGGCCTTCAAGGCGACCGCCGTCGGTGCCGATACCATGCTTGCCCAGATCATCCGCATGGTGGAAGAAGCGCAGGGATCGAAATTGCCGATCCAGGCGCTGGTCGACCGGGTAACGCTGTGGTTCGTCCCGGCAGTCATGATTATCGCGGCGCTGACCTTTGTCGTCTGGCTGACGTTCGGGCCGGAACCGGCGCTGACATTCGGACTGGTCAATGCCGTGGCTGTTCTGATCATCGCATGCCCTTGCGCCATGGGTCTGGCCACGCCGACCTCGATCATGGTCGGCACCGGACGCGGTGCGGAAATGGGCGTTCTGTTCCGAAAGGGCGAAGCGCTTCAACTCCTCAAGGAGGCAAAGGCAGTCGCGCTCGACAAGACCGGGACGCTGACGGAAGGCAAGCCGGCTTTGACCGACCTCGAACTGGCCGAAGGCTTTGAACGCGATGACGTGCTGGCGCGGATTGCCGCGGTGGAATCCAGGTCCGAGCACCCGATCGCCCGGGCCATCGTCGAAGCGGCCGAGACCGAAGGGCTCGATCTGCCGAAGGTGACAGGCTTTGACTCCGTGACCGGTTTCGGCGTGAAAGCGGAGGTGAATGGCGCGCGCGTCGAGATCGGCGCTGACCGGTTCATGACCAGACTTGGCCTCGATACGGCCCTCTTCACTGAAACCGCCGACCGGCTCGCCGACGAGGGCAAGACGCCGCTCTATGCGGCTATCGGCGGAAGGCTTGCCGCCATCGTGGCGGTGGCCGACCCGATCAAGCAGACCACACCCGAGGCGATCAAGGCACTGCACGATCTGGGCCTGAAGGTGGCGATGATCACCGGCGACAATCGCCGCACGGCAGACGCCATCGCGCGCCGTCTGGGCATCGACGAAGTGGTGGCCGAGGTGTTGCCCGACGGCAAGGTGGAAGCGGTCAAGCGCTTGAAAGCCGAGCATGGCAGACTGGCCTTCGTCGGCGATGGCATCAACGATGCGCCTGCGTTGGCGGAGGCCGATGTCGGGCTTGCCATCGGCACTGGAACCGATGTTGCCATCGAAGCGGCCGACGTCGTGCTTATGTCCGGCAGCCTGAAAGGCGTGCCGAACGCGATCGCGATCAGCCAGGCGACGATCCGCAACATCAAGCAGAACCTGTTCTGGGCGTTTGCCTACAACACGGCTCTGATCCCGGTTGCAGCGGGCGTGCTCTACCCCGCCTTCGGCTTGCTTCTGTCGCCGATCTTCGCCGCCGGTGCCATGGCGCTGTCCAGCGTCTTCGTTCTCGGCAATGCGCTGCGATTGCGCGGGTTCAACGCCCCCATGGAAGCGGACGCGCCTGCCAGTGCACCAGCGCCAAGCCCCCGCCTCGCCCCGGCGCAATAGCCAAGGCGCAGCGCACGGGTCATGCAAGTGACGCGGGTGCCGAGGACATTGAGGATATTGACGTCCGGAAGACTCGCACGGCCGGACCGCCGACGATGATCGACGCCATAATGGAAGCGACCGGCGCGGCAGGACGATCTGCACACCGACGTCTTTTGCACGCCCGAGGACGATGACGCGAGAATACCCGGACGACACAGGAGGCAAGCATGAACATCGGACAAGCGGCCGACGCGTCAGGCGTTTCAGCCAAGATGATCCGCTACTATGAGCAGAACGGCCTGATCCCGCCGGCTGCCCGAACCGAGGCCGGCTACCGTGTCTATTCCGAGCAGGACGTGCACATGCTGCGGTTCATCCGGCGTGCGCGCGATCTGGGGTTCTCGGTCGATGCCATAGGCGGTCTGCTTGACCTGTGGCGCGATCAGTCCCGTCAAAGCGCCGACGTCAAACGACTGGCGCTGGAGCATGTTCGAAGCCTTCGTCGGAAAATTGGCGAACTGGAAGCCATGGCCGACACGCTGGAAGACCTGGCGGCGAACTGTTCCGGCGATCACCGACCGGACTGCCCGATCCTCAACGATCTTGAACGTCCCAAAGAAGGCCGCACGAACACGACCTCTGAACCGCGCAAGGGGGCCATCGGACTCAACATACTCAGCAGTCAGCGGTGAGATCGCAGGCCGAACGGCGCGCGTGAATCCGAATGCAGTCTCTGGGGTCGGGACCCTAGGCTTCCGTCGGACCGGGATCGGAAACCAGCGGCAAGCTTATCGCGGCTGTCAGCCCGCCTTCTGGCCGGTTGGCCAATTCGATGTTGCCGCCGTGACCCTGAATGATCGTGCGCGCGATTGCCAGGCCCAAGCCTGCCCCGCCGGTCTCACGGGAACGGGACGTTTCGATGCGTACGAAAGGATCGAAAACGCGTTCGACATCTTCCTGGGGTATGCCCGGACCATCATCGGCAACGGTGATTTCAGCGTTGTCTCCGCTGGGTGCCAGCGAAACCCGTGCGCTGCCACCATAACGAACGGCGTTGTCGATGATGTTGCGCAAGGCGCGCCTTAACGCCGTCGGACGCAGCCGTGCCCATAAATCAGGTTCTGCCGACAGCTCCACATCTTGTCCGGTTTCGGCCAAGTCGCTGCAAAGANGTCTCGTCGACCATCTGCTGCATCTCGCCGATCGTCGCAATCAGCCGCTCCCGGGTCTCCTGATCCTCGACCATTTCGGCCCGGACACGCATCGCAGTCAGCGGAGACCGCAAATCGTGGCCAAGCGCACCCAGGAGCCGGGTGCGGTCAGATACGAAGCGCGTCAGCCGCGCCTGCATCTGATTGAACGCTTCGGTCAGTTCTTGAACCTCCGAAGGACCTGCCGGGGCAAGTTCCGCAACGTGTTCGCCCCGGCCCAGGCGATCGGCCGCTCCTGCCAGACGGCTCAGCGGCCCGGTGAGACGAGAGAGCATGAACCACAACGCAGCTGCCAGGATCAATGCGGCAGTCAGTCCGAAGCTGAGAGCTGTGAGCCAAGTCCATTGTAGTGGCGGCCGTTGAAACCGGGTACCGACGTTCAGCCATTCACCGGAGCCCAGCGCGATGGAAAGGTTCATCTCTATCGCCGACATCCGGCCGTGCATCATGCGGCTATGCATCCGGGCCATGCCGTCCGGGACGCCGGCGATCGCTGGAAATCCTGCTTCGATTTCCCGCAGGTCAAGCCGGATTTCCCTGTCACCGGCCGCACCCAGCAAACCTCTAATCCGTTCGACGACGGGTCCGCTGGTGTTGTGGTCGTGGACTTGGACGTTCGGCATTGGACCGACGTCAAAGCGAACCAGCGGCGAATCGGCGGCCCGCAAGATCGATGCATGAAGCGATGGCGGCGCCTCTTCGATCAGCCTTACGACGTTGGCGGCGCGCCCGGCAGCTTCCATTCCGAGGGCCGCCCGTACGGCCAGACTGCGTTCGTCGACGAACAGGAACAGGCTGACAATCTGAGCGACAACCAGCGCGCCAAGAATCAGGATGACCAGTTGGGTACGCAGACTGATGGCAGCCAGACGCCGCATCACGATCCGACCTCGACATCTGCGGTCAGGCTATAACCGTCACCGCGAACCGTCGATATGATCTGGGGGCGTGACGGATCCTGTTCGATCTTGCGCCGAAGCCGGCTGACCTGGTTGTCGATTGTACGATCGAGCGGGGGGGCGGCACGTCCCGCAGTCAAATCCAAAAGCTGATCGCGGCTGAGAACCATGCGCGGACGCTCGAGAAAGACGGTAAGAAGCTTGAACTCGGAGCTTGTCAGATCGATTTCATTGCCGTTGTCGGCGCATAGCCGACGGCTGTCTGTGTCGAGCGTCCAGCCGGAAAATGCGACCAGCCTGCCCGACAGTTCGCCCGCGCTGCTTTCGCGTCTCTCGGCGCGCCTGAGAATAGCCTTGATGCGCGCAAGCAATTCCCGCGGATTGAAGGGCTTGGACAAATAGTCGTCGGCACCGAGCTCAAGCCCGACAATGCGATCAGTCTCTTCGGCCAGGGCCGTCAGGAACAGGATTGGCACGTCGCTCTCGGCCGAGAGACGCCGGCACACCGACAGGCCGTCTTCGCCCGGCATCATGATATCGAGCACAATCAGATCGAAGCGGCCCGACTTGAGCTTGTTGTCCATCTCGACCGCATTGCGCGCCGTAGTCGCTCGCATCCCGTTCTTTTCCAGATAGCGGCTGACGGCATCGCGGATCTCGCGATGGTCATCGACGACCAGGATGTGCGGCTGCTCATTCATGTCCTCTTCATAACGTGCGGTGACGGCATTTCAGATCAAAATTGTCCGCAAAAGTAACGAGGACCGGCGCAGTTACAGACCGATACAATCCCGCTCTGCGCGGCTATGGCGTTTTGTCTCCCATTGCTCACATGGTTGGCATCGAAACCGATTTCCAATGAGAGGTGATGTCATGAAACGCAAATCGATAATCGCTCTGAGCGCCGTTGCGGCCCTCGGCACCGCTGCCGCCTTTCCGGCCTTCGCCCAGGCCTCGATGGGCGGCCACCATCCCGGCGGACAATGGGGCGGTCCCGGCTTCGGCATGATGGGCGGCATGGCCGGTCAAGGCATGGGACCAGGACAAGCCGGTGGCATGATGGGAAACCAGCAAGACATGATGCCCATGATGATGCAGATGCATCGGCAAATGATGAGCGGTTCGGGGCCCATGGGTGGCATGATGACGGGCATGGGTCCCATGGCATTGATCATGGATGGGTTTGACGCCGACGAGGATGGGTTCGTCAGCGCGGACGAAATGCGTATGGGTCTCGCAGGCCAGCTTGAGGCGTACGACGAAGACGGCAGTGGAACTCTGTCCATCGACGAGTTCGAGACACTCCACAATGCCACATTTCGCGCGCGCATGGTGGACCGGTTTCAGGCGCTCGACGAAGATGGTGACGGTAAGGTGACAGACGCCGAATTCACGGCACCGGCCCGGATGATCGAGCGCATGGAGCAGATGCGCGCCGTGATGCCCGGCGTGATGATGCAGCCGGGCAGTGGCACGATGGACGATGATGATCGCCCAATGATGGACGACAACTGACGCCCCAAGACATTTGATCAAGTGCGAGAAGTCCGATGAGCTACACCATGACCCGTTTGATTGCCGACGGTGATTTCGAGACGGTCGATGCGAAAGTTCGCGATGCCCTTGCCGACAAAGGTTTTGGCATCCTGACCGAGATCGACGTCAAAGCAACAATGAAGAAAAAGATCGGCAAGGAGATGCCGTCCTACCGGATCCTGGGGGCCTGCAATCCGGAAATGGCCTGGGAAGCGATCGCGATCGAGCCACGTGTCGGTGCCATGTTGCCGTGCAACGTCATCATCAGACAAACCCGGGATGGAGTCGAAGTCAGCGCGGTCGATCCTGTGGCCTCGATGAAGGCCATCGACAATGACGACCTGGTTCAGGTGGCCGGCGAAGTCCGGGACATGTTGTCAGAGGTTGTCGCATCGGTGTGACGCGCGAGCCGACAAGCGTTCCGGTTTTCGGCTTGTTGTTCTGATCGGCGCGGTTTCGGTCGTGGCAATGTTTTTTTGCCTTCGAGCAGAGAGGTCCAACCAGGGCTCAAAATAGGAACAAGCAATTGACACCCGATAGCATTGCGCGCGACACGGACATGACGGCGCAGGTGTGGATCATCGGCGGTTACGGCGACGTCGGCCGCAAGCTTGCCGGCATGCTTGACAGGATTGCAGGCTTTCCGTCGTCATCGCGGGCCGGGATGGCAGCAAGGCCGACGCCGCGGCGGCCGCGATCGGGCCGCAGATCCGTGGTGTGGGTCTTGATGTCACACATGCCGATGCCGAAAAACTGCCGCCTGCGGCTTACGTCAACCTTGTCGAAGCGACACCTCCCGATCTCGTTGCAGCGCTGGTTTCCCGGGGAGCGCGCATGATCGAATCTTCAGCAACACCAACCTATCTCAAGGCATTGGAATACGCAGTGAAAGAACGCCCGGGGCCGGGCCTCCTGGCCCTCAATGCCGGCGTTTCACCTGGATTGACCAACGTGATGGCGGCAGCCCTCAAGCGCCGCTTCCCGGATACGCGCAGCGCCGATATCGTGATCGAGATCGGCATGGGCCGGCATCATGGCAACGCGGCGACCCGGTGGACCTTCGCCAGCATGGGCGCGGATTATCCGGCCTGGCATGAGGGTAACGAGACCCGCGTTCGGCCCGGCGCACTCAGCCGAAAGGTGCGTTTTGAAGGCGACCGGTCCGCACGCCTTGCTCTTGGCTTCGGTTTTTCCGATCAGATTGCAATCGGCCGGCAACTAAATCTCGGCGGTGCTTGGACTTTTCTTGCCGTCGATCCGCCTTGGGTGACCCGGGCGATTCAAGCGACGCTTCGTGCCGGGCTCGGAGCGGTTCTGGCAGGTCAGGCCGGGCGGTTGACGGACCTGTTCGCGCGCGGGCCGACCATGGGCCGCTCGGGAACACGTCTCCTTGTCGAAGGCCACGATGACGCCGGGAGTGTATCGGGGCGGATCGAGATACATACGGGTAGTCAGGCGGCGGCGACGGCCGCCATGCTCGCACTGGCCGTGCGCTCGGTTTTGGAGATTGACGCCTCCGGCATCGGCCAGTTCAACGATCTGGTGACGCTCGGCGATGCCGTGGCGGCTTTGAAGACGGCTGCGCCCGAAACGCGTGTTTTTGGCCGCGGCGACTGACTTCGTTGGTATCGCTTCGTCCATTTGACGCTAGATACACGCCAACAACAGAAATCACGGCGCCGGCGATCGTGATTGTCGTTATCGTCTCACCAAAATAAGCCCAGCCGACGGTCAGGCCGATGATCGGCACCACAAAGCTGAACGAGACTGCCTGCGAGACCGAAAGGTGTGCCAGCGTGATCTGCCACATCCAGAACGCAAGTGCGGTGCCGGGCAGAGCCAGGCCAAGAAGCGAAACAAGGAACCTGCCGCTCCAGTTGACCTGTGTCGGATCTTCCAGCGCCATTGCGAGAATGGCCAGAAGCATGGCTCCGATGATCAACTGCAATCCCATCGCCATGACAGGCGCTACGCGCAAACCAAGCTGTCGAATGGCGATGTTGCCCGCGGCAACGCCCAATGTCGCCAGCAAGACATAGCCAAAGCCGACCGAACTTGTGCTTGAGGATCCTGCGCTGAAATTCGGTGTCGCGATCACGACGATTCCGGAAAAACCGATCATCAGTCCGGTCCAGCCCATCAGCCCGGCACGCTCTGCCAGAAAGGCTGCGGCGAGCAGTCCGGCAATCAGGGGCTGAGTGTTGGATATAACGGTTGCCAGACCCGGCGCAACGAACTCGGCTCCGTGAAACATGCCGAAGTAGCCGATGCCTGTCATGCCGACGCCCGCCAGCACGATCCAGCCCCACTCGATCCTCTGTTTGGGCCAGCTCGCGCCGGTGGCCAGCGCAACCAGCATCAGGGCCGCGCCGCCGATCAGGGCGCGCAAGGCGGCAAACGTCAGATGCGGGGCATCATCGAGCGCCAGTGCAATCAGCGGATAACACGATGCCCAAAGCGCCATGACGGCAATCGCCAACAATCGTGGTTTGGGGCCAGGGCCCAATAATCCGGCGGCAACGCACCTGGCCCTAGCTGCCATCGTCCGGGCGACATGCGTTGACACGGACCAAGAGCAACAATTGATCGGCGACAATGCTCATCCGCCCGCTAGCGCTGACCGGTCCGCGCTTTGTGATGTTGCTGTGCCTGCCCCGTTCCGGTGCTTCTTGAGCGTCAACAACTGCGCGTTGACCGCGCAAATGACCGTGCTGGCCGACATGAAGATTGCACCGATTGCGGGGCTGAGGACGAGACCCCAGGGAAAAAACACCCCGGCGGCGGCGGGTATCGCAAACGCGTTGTAACCTGTCGCCCAAGCAAGGTTCTGGATCATCTTGCCGTAGGTCGCCCGGGCCAGGCCGAGGATAGCGGCAACATCGCCGGGATCGGACCGCACCAGAATGATGTCGGCCGTTTCGATCGCGACGTCGGTCCCTGCGCCGACGGCGATACCCACATTGGCCTGTGCCAGGGCGGGAGCATCGTTGACGCCGTCGCCGGTCATCGCAACGATCAATCCACGGCTCTGTATCTCCTTGACTGTATCTGCTTTCTGCTGTGGCAGAACCTCGGCGATCACTTCATCAAGACCGATCTCCTCGCCGACCCAATTGGCGACCTGCTGATTGTCGCCGGTGAGCATGATGCAGCGTATGCCCATGGCCTGCAGATCGGCGATCGCTTGTCTGGATTCCGGCCGGATGATGTCGGCAAGCGCGATAGCGCCAGCAAGTTCATCATCGATGAGCACAAAGACCACGGTCTTGCCTTGCGCGCTCAGTTCTTCAAAACGCGGATCATCAATTGATATTCCCCGCGAGCGCACAAACCCGGGACTGACCACCTTTACGTCACGATCCTTGACCTTGCCCTCGGCACCCTTGCCGGGAATCGCCCTGAAATGGTCGACGGTCCAGATGTCTTCCGCATCGTTGACGATACCCTTTGCGATCGGATGTTCGGACTGCATTTCGACGGCCGCCGCATAGGAGACGATGTCACGCGCACCGAAGGCTTCGTCGAAGACCAGAGTATCGGTGATGCCGAACTCGCCCTTGGTCAGCGTGCCGGTTTTATCGAAGATGATTGCCTCGGTGTTTCGCGCTTCCTCGAACGCGGTCCGGTCGCGAATGAGCAGACCGTTGGAAGCTGCGATCGCGGTCGAGCGCGCGACGACAAGCGGAACGGCGAGGCCAAGCGCATGCGGACAGGCTATGACCATAACGGTGACGGCGCGTTCCATGGCGAAAGCGAAGTCTTGGCCGGTGAGAAGTGTCCAGAAAAGAACCGTGACAAGCCCGCCTCCAAGGGCGATGAAAGTCAGCCAGCGCGCCGCATTGTTCGCCAGATCCTGGGTTTTCGACTTGCTGGCTTGCGCCTCTTCGACCAGTTTGATGACGCTTGACAGAAAACTGTCTTCACCCGTCTTGGCGACTCTGATCGTCAATGCTCCTTCGCCATTGATCGATCCGCCGATCACCTCGGCGTCGGGCGCCTTGTGAATCGGCTTGGACTCCCCGGTGAGCATGGATTCGTTCAAAGACGATTCGCCCTTCACGATGACCGCGTCGGCGGGAACCTTCTCACCCGGTTTGACAAGAAGCGTCTCGCCGCCTTGCAGTTCTGAAACGGCGATTTCGCGAACGCTGCCATCGGCTTCCACCAGATGTGCCGTGTCCGGCATCAAGCTGGCAAGTTTCTCCAGGGCCTTGCCCGCACCCATGACCGACTTCATCTCGATCCAGTGCCCAAGCAGCATGATCGCAATCAGCGTCGCGAGCTCCCAGAAGAAGGTCTCCTCGCTGCCGATCACGACCATGGCCATGGAATAGGCATAGGCGGCAGTGATGGCGACTGCGATCAGCGTCATCATTCCGGTGCGGCCGGAGCGGACCTCGGACCAAAGGCCGGTCAGAAAGGGCCAGCCTCCGTAGAAGTAGACAAGCGTCGACAGCGCTGCGAGCACATAGCTGTCGCCTCGAAATTCGAGGGCTTCTTCAAGGCCGAGCCATCCCTGGATCATCGGCGCAAGCGCGAGGATCGGGACGGTGGCGGCGAGCGTGGCCCAAAAGCGCTTTCTAAAATCGGCAATCATCGCCGCATGATCGTGTCCGCCATGCCCACCATGGCCGCGATGACCGCTCGCCTTGCCGCGAGAGTGATGAGTGTGGCGATTATGATGATTCAGAGTCTGTCCCATGGGTCCTTCTCAAGAGGCCTTCTTTTCCGATGGACTGTCGCCTTTTGGCTTTGGCGCCGACGCAAACGCCGATGGCTCCAGCCGGAACCGCCGGTGACAGACAGCCGAGCAGAAGAAATACTCCCATCCTTCGTGTTCCGCGCTTGCATAGACCTCGTCCAGGTCAATGTGACGTCCGCAAACCGGGTCCTTAACCTTCATGGCTGGCTCCATTAGCTGACCGACAGTTGCAGCGAGCGAAGAAACCTCCACACGCTGGTCAACGAGATCGATCCGGCCGTTCCTTTAACGGACGCAGCAGGCGTCAAAGCGTTACACATCGAACAGGTCGGGCGGTGCCCGATCGGGTGCATCGCTTTTTGAACGGCGCTGGACGGCGCCATTGCGCCCCGATCCTTGAGCCGGCCGTCCGGACAGTGATTTGCATCGCGGCCAATTGTAACCCGGCCGGACGGCCGGCGTCCTTTTTCCTGCCAACCAATGCTCTAATGTCGAGACATCACGCGTTGCGGACCGGCGGGAAAGGAGGATGTGCGTGGCAATTGGTGCAAAGCTGCTGGATCGCCTGCTGAAACGACAGATCCAGATCGGGCGTCTTGACCTGACATATCCGGACGGCGGCAAGATCATATACGGTCAGCGGACTGCGGTGCCGGTGCGCGCCCAAATCAAAGACGCGCGCTGGATCGGGCGCATCCTGCGCAATCCCGAACTGCGAGTCGGCGAGGCCTACATGGACGGCGCGCTGACACTCTGTGACCGGTCGATTTACCACCTGCTCGATCTCGTCTGGACCAATATCTATGGTGATGACGGCACGGCTCAAAACAGAGGTTCGGCCTGGTTGTCACGGATGATGCAGGGCCCCAATCCGCCGTCCCGGGCTCGTCGCAACGTCGCGCACCACTACGACCTGGGCGATGCGCTCTACCGACTGTTTCTCGATGACGACATGCAGTATTCGTGTGCCTACTTCGCCCGGCCCGACATGTCGTTGGACGAGGCGCAGGCCGCCAAGAAAGCGCACATTGCCCGCAAGCTTGCGATCAAGCCGGGTCACCGGGTTCTCGACATCGGCTCGGGCTGGGGCGGATTGGCGCTTGGCCTGGCCCGGCTCGGAGCGTCGGATGTTCTTGGCATCACGCTGTCATCGGAACAGCTTGCCACAGCCCGCAAGCGCGCGACCGAACAGGGGTTGGGCAACCAAGTCCATTTCGAACTTGCCGATTACCGCTCGCTTGACGGCCAGTTCGACCGCATCGTCTCGGTCGGCATGCTCGAACATGTCGGCGCACGGCATTACTCCGAATACTTCGCTCGGATCGCCAGGCTCTTGTCCGATGACGGCGTTGCGCTCATTCATACCATCGGGCGGACGACGCCGCCGGGCGTGACAAATCCGTGGATCGACAAATACATCTTCCCCGGCGGCTACATCCCGGCGCTTTCCGAACTCATGCGGCACATCGAGCAACTTCGGCTTCATGTGCTGGATATCGAGGTCTTGCGACTGCACTATGCCGAAACGCTCAGGGCCTGGCGCAAGCGGTTCCTCGATAATGCTGATCAGGCTGCCGCGCTCTATGATGAGCGCTTCGTGCGCATGTGGGATTTCTACCTGTCCGGCAGCGAATTGTCGTTCCGCCACGGCGATCATGTCGTCTTCCAACTCCAATTGGGCCGCCGTCAGGACGCGGTCCCTCTGGTCCGCGACTACCTCTACCTCCGATCCCCTCAAGACGCGGCGACAGCGGCAAACAGCGCTGCAACGCAAAGGGTTTGACGCATCTGCCGTCGAGCCATCGACGCGGTGTTGGCAACGCGCGGCCATCTGGCACGGAAGATAGATGTCTTCTTAAGCAATTTTGCTGACACTTTGGCTGTCAGGCGGCATGACTTGGTCACATTCGGTGCCTAACAGCGCCTTCGACAACGGCACAGGATTCGTCGATTCGATGCGGATTGCGCACCGGCAGAAAAGGCTCATCGCGACATGGTTTTCCATGTTCGCCGTCCTGATGCTGTTTCTGGCAGGTGGCACGTTTGCGCATGCAGATGCGGTGAAGACACCGGCGTCTGACTGTTATTCGAGTTCCAAGTCGCCATCGGTCCACGCCGCTGGAGCGCATGAAACCAGCGGATGCAAGTCCAGTACGCCATCGCAATCCCTGCATTGTGGCGCCCATATTCTGTTGGCGCCGGCCGTCGCCGACTTGTCCGACACGACCGCAGATCACACGCCAATCGACTGGCCCGTCAAAGCTCTGACCGGTCGCTCGAACGCGCTGGATCCGCCCCCGCCCAGATATCCTTCTTCCTTGATCTGATAAGCAATCCCGGCGACCGTGAACGGCGCCGGCCCCAGTCCATTGAACGCTCATTGCCATGGTCGCACGATTGTCGGCCTGATGCCGATGACGGCGCAACGCGCAGCGTTGGACAAGGAAGAAAGAGGATACCAAGCATGAAGAAATCCATTGTGGCGCTTGCGGCGCTGCTGCTTGCAGCAACACCCGCCCTGTCCCATTCCGAAATGAACATGACCGAGCCTGCGGACGGAGCGACGCTCGATGCCGTCCCCGAAACGATCCAGCTGAAGTTCACGGCACCCGCGCGTGTGATGAAAGTGGAGATGATGCACACGAACGGCGCAGCCAGTCACACCAGGGCGATCGAAATACCGACATTCGCAATGGTTGATGCGATCAGCCTGACGCCTGAGTTCATGGGCGCTGGTCGATACGAGGTGAACTGGCGTGCTCTCGGGGAAGACGGCCATGTCATGACTGGCTCGTTTTCCTTCACCGTCGAAGGAGAATGAACCTTGGGCGATGTCTTCATGATTTGGAGCTTGCTTGCTGCCGCAAGCAAGCTGATCATCTACGTGGCGAGCTTCCTGGCGGTCGGTACGCTCTTGTTCCGCCTCGGTTTGCCGCGCGCCGGCGATGAAGTGGCGGATGCGCTGCGGCCGCTGGCGATCGCTGCCACGCTGATCGCCATAGCGGCGACACTGTTCCGTGTGCTGGTGCAAGCTGGACGGCTGATGGACGATTGGGGCGGCATGGTCGATCCCAACATCGTCATGATCAGTTTGCAAGGCCCCTTGGGTGAGTCCACCTACGTCCGCCTCGGAGGTTTGGCGCTGATCCTGCTCGCGGCGCTGTTCCGTCCAGTGCGGGCGCCGGCGACGTTGTTCGGCGCGATTATGGTCGCTGCTTCGTTTGCCCTGACCGGCCACGCCACGCGCGAACCGCAATGGCTGCTCGGTGGGCTGATCACGTTTCATTTGTTGGCGGTGGCCTATTGGTTTGGTGCGTTGGCCCCGCTGTACCGCTTGACCTTGTTCGATGGCGGTGCATCCCACGCCGCCGAGATCGCCGACCGGTTCGGCCGGCAAGCAAGTATCATCGTGCCCATGCTGATCCTCGCGGGAGGCACTTTTGCCTATGTTCTGCTTGGCGGTATCGAGCCGCTTTGGGCATCCGACTACGGGCGGGTTCTGATCGGCAAGCTGGTGCTCGTATCGATCGTGCTCGGTATCGCCGCGCTCAACAAATGGCGTTTCGTGCCGGCGCTGGCGGTTGATGCCGAGCGCGCGGCGCCGCGTTTCCGAAGATCGCTGCGATACGAAACCATGGCTTTTCTGCTGATCTTCACGGCAACCGCCTTGCTGACCACATCCTTCACCGTTCCAGTTTCTTGAGGTTCATGATGCACATCACACGCCGACATTTTGTGGGCGGGGCAGGTCTTGCTGCGCTCGCCGTCCAGTTTCCATCGCTCGCGCTCGCCCGCCAGGGCAGCTTCATCGATCTGGTTGCTGGTCCCTCCCAGCAAGCCATTTTCCAGCCGGATGGGCCGGCATCCGACCTATGGACGTACAACGGCTCGGCGCCCGGGCCAGAAATACGTGTGCGACGCGACGAGCGGGTACGGGTCCGTTTGACCAACAACCTTGAAGAGCCAACATCCCTGCACTGGCATGGCATTCGTATCGACAACGCCATGGATGGCGTTGCCGGGCTGACACAGGAGCCGATCGAACCCGGCGAGAGCTTCGAGTATGACTTCGTCGCGCCCGATGCGGGTACCTATTGGTATCACGCCCACAACAAGAGCTGGAACCAGGTCGCGCGCGGCCTTTACGGACCGCTGATCGTCGACGAAGACGAGGTTCCCTTTGATCGGGCGCATGATCTGACGCTGGTCATCGACGATTGGCGGCTGGCCGGCGAAGGCACGCTGGATGTGGCAAGCCTCGGCTCGCTGATGGACTGGAGCCATGACGGGCGTTTGGGCAATTGGCTGACGGTCAATGGCCGGGCCATGCCGGTCAATATGTTGAATGCAGGTGAGCCTTACAGGCTTCGCCTGATCAACGCCTCCAACGCTCGAATCCTCGAAATCGATCCGAACCGTTTCGATGCAAAAGTGATCGCCTATGACGGGCAGGCTCTGCCCGAGCCGGTGCGCCTGACCTACGCGCCGCTCATGGTCGGTCCGGCGCAACGCGTCGACCTGCTGATCGTACCGCAAGCGGGATCGGATTTCGTCATCGAAGAGCTGTCGGGCGACACGCCATTTGCCTTTGCCGGGTTTGAAGTCCGGGGCGAAACGGCGGACGGGCCGGGTGTGCCGTCATTGCCGGTCAACGATCTGCCCGAACCTGAATTGGCTGGCGCACGGACGGTTCGCGTCGAGATGACGGGCGGTGCGATGGGCAACATCGGACGCGTTACCTACAATGGCAAAGTGCTCGAAGGCTCCGACTTCCGCGACACCGGCCAGGTCTGGGCGTTCAACGGTATCGCCAATCTTCCCGAGACGCCGCTATATTCGGCGCAACGCGGCGAAACGATCGTCATCGAGACCGTCAACAATACAGCGTTCGTTCACGCCATGCATGTCCACGGCCACCATTTCCGCGTCATCGAACGCTCGGGCAGCGAGATCGATGTTGGTCAGCCATGGCGGGATACGTTTCTCGTCGGGCCGCAACAGACAACCAGGATCGCCTTCGTTGCCGACAATCCCGGCAAGTGGCTCTATCACTGCCACATGCTCGAACACGCCGCGGGCGGCATGAACACATGGTTCGAGGTGACCTGAGCCAACGGCCAAGTGCAAGACATGCAATAGCGGTAGCAGACGATGGGCCGCCGTCTCGCATATTGTCCGCCTTCAAGCGGCCCGAACTGGTTTGGCGGGACAGCCGGCCTCCTCCAGCACCGCCACCAGATCCTCGACTGGTGCATTGGACGTCGCCCAATCTTGGCGACGTTTTTTCCTTCCGGCGTTCTCCGCTCCATCACTGGTGTTGAGTCATCGAACGGCTTGCCGCCGATCGCTTGGTCCGGATCATTTATCTGCGTTGCGATGAGCCGGCTCTGGCCATGGCGGCCTGCGCCGAACCCGGCAGCCGGCCAGCGGAGTCGCGATACGCGCTGACGGAACAAGGTTCCCGTCGCATCGAGATGAGGCGCAATGGATCCCAAACTGTAACGAACGCTTCTTTCGAGCGTCCCTATTGGCGATCCCGCCGCGCCTGTCGCGCCGAGTTGGCCGACCGTGGGATACCGGAATGATAGACCCAGACAGAACCCGAACCCCGGCGTCCTTGAGATTCGCATTTGGCCTGGCCCTTCCGGTCTTTCTGGCTGCCGCCGGCGTTCGCCTTTGGCACGTGAAACCAGCAAGCGACAATGGCGTCACCGAAAACGATTTAGGCAAGCGGATGACCGACCCGCAAGCGATGGAGGAACAAATGGCTGAAAACGACAGCACAAGAGTGGCGGTGAATGGCTATGGCGTCATCGGCAAACGCGTGGCCGATGCGATCGCCGCCCAGGATGACATGGAGTTGTCGGGGGTCGCCGACATCACCGGCGATTGGCGCGCTCATATCGTCAAACACAAGGGCTTCCAGCTTTACGCCGCGTCCGACGGCCATGCATCGCCAATGCAAGATGCTGGTCTCGAGATCGCTGGTGTTTTGGATGAATTGCTTGAACAATCGGACATCGTCGTCGACTGCACGCCAAAGCGGATCGCGGCGAAGAATGTCGAACTGTACCGCCGACGCGGCATCAAATTCATCGTTCACGGCGGCGAAGCACATGATGTCACCGGCCATTCATTCGTGGCCGAAGCCAATTACGATAGCGCGGTTGATCGAAACAGCACCAGGGTCGTGTCGTGCAACACCACATCCATCGTGCGGACGTTGAGTGCCCTCAAAAGAGCAGGACTGCTGCGAAGAGCGCGCGGAACGCTCCTTCGCAGAGCGACCGATCCTTGGGAAAGTCATTTGGGCGGCATCATGAATACACTGGTTCCCGAGGCCACAATCCCAAGCCATCAAGGCCCGGATACGCAAAGCGTGGACCCCGATCTCGACGTGGTCACGATGGCCGTCAAGGTTCCCCAGACGCTGGCGCATTTGCACTATTGGACTGTTCAACTCACGCGAAACGTCGAGGAGGAGGAGGTGCTGAATGCCCTTCGGACGTCTTCGCGGATTGCGCTTGTGCGCGCCGGAGATGGGTTGAACGCCATCAATGCGATCAAAGAGATGATGGCCGACCTTTCCCGGCCTTACGACAGTCTCTACGAAGTTGCGGTGTGGGAAGACATGCTGAAGGTGCACGGCGACGAGTTGTTCTACGCTTACATGGTCGACAACCAGGCCATTGTGATCCCCGAAACCATCGACGCGATCAGAGCGCTTACCGGTACGATCAAGGATGGCCCTGAATCAATCGCCAAGACCGATGCGGCGCTGGATATCGGTCTGGCCGCGATTGGCGCACGGCTTGCCGCTCAAGGCAATCGCTAGAAAACTCCCGAGGCGGTCGAACCGGCGAAGACGCAGGAAGACGAAGGTCGTCGCCCTCGAGTTGACGATCTCATGGAGCCATACCATCTCGTGAAGAAGCCAGATGTGGAAAACCAAATGAGATTGGTCTAAAACGGCGGCATGAAGCGCGTACTGAGCATGATCGTGATGCTGGCACTGGTGGCGGCAATGGCCGTCCCCGGCACGACGCTCGACGGAGCGTCGGGCTTCAAGGCGGATGCCGCCGGTCATGGCCAGTTGACCGAGCTCAGCTTGGCGGACATGCTTGCCGATTGCTGCGGCGTCGAGGACAGCAAGATGCATCATGCCATGGGCGGTTGTGCCATGGATTGCGGCAACGCCGTGCCATCGATCATCGGCTTTCTCGCCGAAACGGACGCCGACCTCAGGATCACCCGTTCCGGAGCCGCGCCTGACGGCATAGCCCTACCCCAGTTTCGACCTCCGATTGCTGCCTGATTTCTCATAGCCGGCACCTATCAGGGTGCCTTCGCGAAATCAGCCAATCGAGGTTTCTCATGATCACAAAGCGCACGTTTGTGCTGGGCGTTACCGCCAGCGCATTTCTGCCTGGCTTGCCTGCCCGGGCCCATACGCCAACGCTCGACCCTAAATTCCTGCCGCAAAATGTCCGTATGTCGGGCTATGCGCCGGGCACCATCATCATCGACCCACGCAACCATTTTCTGTATCTGCAGCAAGGCGGCGGACAGGCACGGCGCTATGGCGTCGGCGTCGGCCGGGCAGGTCTGGCCTTCAAGGGCACGGCCGTCATCGGCCGCAAGGCCGAGTGGCCTCGCTGGACACCAACCCAAAACATGATCCGCCGCGAGCCGGAGAAGTACGCCCGCTATGCCGGCGGGGTCCCCGGCGGGCCGAACAATCCGCTCGGCGCGCGGGCGCTTTATCTCTACCGCAATGGCAGAGACACGCTCTACCGGATTCACGGCACCAACCAGCCGCAATCCATTGGGCAGTCGGTGTCCAATGGCTGTATTCGCATGATCAACGATCATGTGGTCGATCTGTATGAGCGCGTGCCGCTCGGCGCGAAGGTGGTGGTGCTATGAAGACGCCATACAATCCCTACCGGCGCTCCGTTCCGGCCATTCCGGCCAGCAAACAGTCGGGCAAAGAAACGGAACACTCGGTGTCCCATTGGCTGATGATGGCCTGTTGCGTGGCGATGGTCGCCGGCGTCGGGCTGATCGTTCTGGCGGCACCCGAAGGCCAACCCCTGACACAGCTGCTCTGGGCGGCCTCGCCGCTTCTGGCGTGTCTGGGCATGCATCTCGTGATGCACAAGCTGATCGGCACGAGTTGCCATTCCGAGAAATCGAAAAAGGATACCGAACAATGAAAAGGGCCATGATCGGGATCGCCGTTGCGGCCACCGTCGCAACACTTGCCTCAGCCTCCGCGCAAGAGGCCGATCCGGAAAAATCCATCCTCGTCTTCAAAACGCCGTGGTGCGGCTGCTGCCAGGTCTGGGCCGACAAGATGATCGAGGCCGGCTACACCGTCGAGACCCGCGACATGAACGATCTGTCGCTGATCAAGAAGCAGGGCGGAGTGACCGACCAATTGGCCGGCTGCCACACCTCGGTCATCGGCGGCGAACGCAAATACGTGCTCGAAGGTCACGTTCCAATTGCAGCCGTGGAAAAGCTGATGTCGGAGAAACCGGACGTTCGCGGCTTGGCCGTGCCTGGCATGCCGCAAGGGTCGCTGGGCATGGGATTCGATGACAACGCCCAATACAACGTTTATGCCTATTCGGATCGCAGCGGTGAACAGCCGGCAGTCTTCCTGCGGATGGGTCAATGACCCGACCCCGAATCTATCAGTCCTCGCCAGCCGGATCCTCGACATGAAGTCTCGGATCTGGCTTGGGGCAGGCGGAATTGCGGTTGCGGCGCTAGCCGCAGTGGCCGCGATCCGCCTGACAGGGGGCGGGGCGGATCCGGGCGGAGCCGAGCTCCTCCGCCCGNCTTAAAGGCGAGGTCGCCGATTGGCGCTCGCCCAAACCGGACGGATTGATGCCCGCGCCGCCGCATGATGAAACCGGCCACACCTGGCACCATCCCGATCAAGTGTTGTTCGACATCACCAAACTGGGTGTCGTGCGTGCAGCAAACCTCGAAAACTACCGGTCGGCCATGCCTGCCTATGAAGACATCCTGACCGACGACGAAATCATCGCGATCCTCAGCTACATCAAGAGCACGTGGCCCGCCGATGTTCGCGAACGCCATGACGAACTCAACCGCGTCTACTCTATGGAGCCTCGCTCGTGAGCGCTGATCAGGACGGAATGGAAAGCAACCATGCTGGTTCGGGCAAAGCGCGAACCGGCCACGGCGGACAGGGCCATGCCGGGCATCTGCCATCCAGCGGCCGGGCGCTGACTATCTCGGCCTGGTTGACCGGTGTCTATTTCGTTATCGAGTTGCTTGTCGGCCTGTGGACGGGTTCGGTGGCGGTGATCTCCGATGCCTTCCACACCTTCTCTGCCGTGGGCGGTGTGCTGGTTGCAATCGTTGCATCGCGGCTGGCTCGGAGACCTGCCGACCTGCGACGGACGTTCGGCTGGTATCGCGCCGAGATCATCGGCGCGCTGGTCAATGGCGCATTCCTGCTGGTCATGGCGCTGATTGTGATCGTGATGGGCGTCATGCGGTTGGGCGCGCCAATTCATCTGCCGACAGGGCCAATGTTGCTTGTCGCCAGTGGCGGTATCGTCACCGAAGTGATCGCGCTTTATCTGCTCTACCGCCAGCAGGGCCAGGACCTGAACATCCGCGGCGCCTATTGGCACATCATTCAGACCTTCGTCGGCAGCCTGATCATTATCGTCGCGGCGCTTGTCATCCAGTTCACCGGCTTCCTCGCCATCGATCCGCTGCTGGGTGTCGCGTTTGGCTTCGTTTTGCTGTGGGCGAGCTGGGGCATATTGCGAGATGCGGTCCACTTGTTGATGGACGGCACGCCGGACGACGTGTCGCTGTCCCGGGTCATCACGGCGCTGGAAGCTCTCGATGGCGTCTCCGATATCCACCATGTGCACGGCTGGGCGTTGACCAGCGGCCGCTACGTGTTCTCCGCTCACGTCCGCACAGCACCGGAATGGCACGGAGACGCCGGAGAATTGCTCCAGACGGCGCATGCGCTTCTGCGTGAACGCTTTGGCTTCTTCTTCGTGACGCTTCAGATCGAAACGGCATGTCTCGACGAAACCGCTTCGGACGCGATCGATGTGACACGCCGGACAGATCACGCAGCCCGGAAACCGCATGGCTGAACGGAAACGAAGCCGCGAGATGATCGTTTCGATGATCGGAACGGCACACCGGCCAATCGACAAGGAAGGCAAAAGGAAATGATGGGTAATGGAATGATGGACAGTGCTTGGGGTATGGGCGGCATGGGCCTGATCGGTCTTCTGGTGCTGGTGTTTCTCGTGCTCGGCGTCGCCGCCCTCATCAAATATCTGATGCGATGAGTACCGGCACCCGCCCAACCCGGCCCGATCGCTCGCTTTGGGCCGTGCCGGAGGTGACGGTCGCCTTCCTGTCGTTTGTCCTGCATTACGTCTGGGAATTCCTGCAGGTGCCGACCTATGCCGGCATGGCGGACCTTAACCATTGGGAAGGCATCAAGATCTGCACATCGGCGACCGTCGGCGATGTCGGCTTCGCGCTGACCGCCTTCTGGATTACCGCATTGGCCGCACGATCGCGGCACTGGATTTCCGGGCCGAAACGCTGGCAACTCGGATTGTTCGTTGCCGTCGGTATCGCGCTGACCGTCGGCTTTGAATACTACTACACCGAGGTGTCGCTGCGCTGGACCTATTCGGACTTCATGCCACGCGTGCCGCCCTTCGGCACCGGCCTTTCCCCGCTCGTTCAATGGATCGTCGTTCCGCTCCTGGTCGTGAGCCTTGGAAGGCGGGTGCTCGGTCCCCGATAAAGCTCTTGCCGGTTTTGGATCGCACTCGACCGTCCGCATCGACAGCTTTCAGCGGCCGCGCGGGAAACGAGTCGGCGGGATGTCCGGCTGTAATGTTTGGAGGCTCGATCCGTCTAAAGCACCAGGTCGAGCCGTTGGGTGCGTCGTTTTCATCCAACCATTCGGACATTGGAGCACAGCGATGGCCAGACATTGGAGGAAAGCAATGACGGAAACCCGTTACACCACTTCGCTCGATCCGGCTGACAATCTGTCGATGCGCTACGCAACATCGCGACGGATACCGATCTTCGCATTGGGCATGAGCCTGGGAGTGTTTTTGGCCCTGACCTTCACCCTGTGTGTTGTTTTCGACCTGCTTGTTCCCGGACAGGCCATGTATCAGACCTGGCTGCGGCTGCTCCCGGGCTTCACATGGCTGAGCTGGCGGAGCTTCTTGTTGGGGCTGGCGGAGACTTTCGCCTATGGCTGGTATGTGGCCGTCATATTCGGGCCCCTTTACAACTTCTTTGCGGTGCGCGGGCAGCAGCCGGGGCGGTCATGAGCGACGCCAACAGCGACGACGATTGGCCGCCGCAAATCGAACGGCGCGATTTCCTGTTTGTTTCGACGGGCATGATGGCGGCTGTCGGAACGGCCGTCGCGGTGTGGCCATTCATCGACGCCATGAACCCGTCGGCTGATGTGCAAGCGCTTGCGACGACCGAAGTCGATTTGGAGCCAATCGCCGCCGGTCAGCGCATAACTGTGATCTGGCGCAGCCAACCGGTGTTCATCGAACGTCGGACGCCCGAGCAGGTTGCTCAAGCCAAGGCCGACGACGACAGTCCAGACCTGATCGACCCGGCCACCGATGCTTCCCGGGTAAAGTCCGAAGAATGGCTCGTTGTCGTCGGCGTTTGCACCCACTTGGGCTGCGTTCCCCTGGGCCAGCGAGAAGGTGATGAACGGGGTGAATGGGGCGGCTGGTTCTGCCCTTGCCACGGATCGCACTACGACACCTCCGGCAGGATTCGCAGGGGGCCGGCTCCGAGGAACCTCGTGGTGCCGCCTTATGAGTTGCGCGACGACGGTACGGTCCTGATCGGCTGAGAGGCATCATGGGCGACCGGCTTCGCGCCAGCCCCGTTCGCAGCAAAATCGTCACTGTCGACAGGCCGCCTGAAGATTGCCACCATGCGCGTGCTTGATCGCACCGGCGTACGGTCTCGCGTTCAAACCCTGAGCGATCGTAACCCAAGACGGCGATCGGATGCTGACAGGCCTGGTGAAGAAAAGGACGAAATGGAACCCTGCTCCGTTTTATCGGCGGTGGGGTATCGTTGTCCTCGTCTTGGTGGCGTCGATCGCATCGACCTATCCGGCGCTGGCCGCCCCGCTTGATGCGGAACCGGCGTGTTCACAAGCGCCGCTGTCTGATATCGCCAATGACACCGGACAAGGTGAAGGCACCAGCGCCTGTTGCCGCCCGGCCGGCGTTTGCTCTTTCGGGGTCCCTTCATCGGCGTTCGCCTTTATCGTCAGGCCGGCCAAAGCGACATGGCGCTTTGATCGCGCCGGTCCTGCACTGCCGACACTGACCTATTCTTACTTCCGGCCTCCCCGTCTCCCAGCCGCTTGACGACAAGCGCCACGCGGGCACGACCAGTGATCGTGTCCGCATGGTCCAAATGGCTGACCTGTGGAGACCCTCGATGCACGCACCCGTTCGACAGAACGTGCCGAAGCCGCACGACAATCCAATTCACGACCGCTTGCTGGAATGCAGGCGCGAATTTCTCAATTATTTCCGCCGCCGCCTTAATCGACCGGAGGATGCTGAAGACGCCTTTCAAGACTTCTGTCTCAAGGTCATTCGGTCGGCGGAAAAGCTGGATGACGCAGCAAGGACCGACGCGTGGCTCCGCTGCATCCTTCGTAACACGCTCATCGATCACTATCGACGCCGCGCTGCTCGCCTGAGATGCGACGAGGCTTACAAGCGCGAACCGCAGCCGACCGCTCTTGATCCAGATCCGATCAATGACGTGGCCATATCGTGTCGCTGCGTTCGAGACGGTCTGACCACGCTGAGATGCGACTACGCGGAGATTTTGAAGCGAGCCGATCTCGACCAGGAATCACGCAGCCAAATTGCCGAAGATCTGGGTCTGACCGCGAACAATGTCGGCGTCCGCCTCCACCGCGCCCGCCGAGCCTTGAAGGCGAGCATCAAGCAATACTGTCCGATCTGCGCCGATGGGCGGTTCGCCGAGTGCGACTGCTGAGCAATCCTCGGACTCGCCCTACAGACCGATATCGCGGCGTGGCGCAGCGCACCCGTTTGCGGATCCGGCCTGGCCAATACCGAGGTGTAAGAAACCGCAAACCGGTGCGTCAAACTTACCTGGAGGATTGCAGTCTTGAGAAGCGGACCAAGTGAAGCCCTGCCCATCGATAATCAAGCATCATCCGATGCGCTTCACACTCCAGATGCTGCGGTGCGACGTGCGCTCGAAGAGAGCCACCGTCAGTTCTTTGGCTTTCTATGCCGTCGTATGGGCTCGGTTGAAGAAGCCGAAGACGTGCTGCAGGCGTTTATGCTCCGCGCTATCGAGCGGTCGGCCCAATTGCAGGATGTCAGGTCCGTGCGCGGGTGGCTCAGCCGCGTACTCGCAACGACCATCATCGACCATCAGCGTCGAGCGGCTCGTCGGCGGCAACGGGAGACCGTCATGGATCCTTTGGATATCCAGGAGCTTTCGACTGAGACGGATTTCGAGATCGACGAAGCAATCTGCAATTGCCTTTACAAGCTTCTGCCCACTCTGAAGCACGAATATGCCGAAATTCTCTGGCGGATCGACCTTCTCGAAGAGCCGCGCCAACGCGTGGCCAAAGCACTCGGTCTAAGCCTCAACAACCTGAATGTCCGGCTGCACCGGGGCCGCCAGGCCCTGAAAAAACGCCTTGAGGAGATGTGTCTGACTTGTCCCGTACACGGCTTCATGGACTGCAATTGCGATGCTGCCGCGCGAAACCGGCGGACGGGAGGAGGACCGGATCGTTCGTGATGCCGGGTCGCCCATGGGCGATGGGCCGCTCAGTTCCTGTCCGAAAACACCACGGGGCAATCGGGATGACCTTACGGCGGATGGAAGCGTTATCGATCAGTTTTGGACCATGACAAATCAAAAGAAGACGGATTCTTGGACCGCCGTCTTGACGGACGGGCCGAGGTCAAGACGTTCGAAGAATTTCGCCGGCGCGCGCTCGCGCTCGGCTTCTTGGAGAACGAGGTCGACGCCATGGCGGAGCGCTATGGCTGGGACAAGCGAGGCGAACCAGCGCGGACCGACCCATCCCCCGCGCGGCTGTCAGCCAAGTGTATGGACGACCGTCTTCGGCGGCCGGCCTGGCTCGCTACAGGATGCCGTCCGGATCGTGCATGGCCCACCCGTCGGCAACCGTGAGCCGGGCCGTGATCGATGCCAGATCGTCCACCGAACATGAGAGGGGATCGCGGTCCAACAGCGCGAAATCGGCCGCCATGCCGGTATGCAGCGTCCCGCGCCAGGCATCGTGTCCCATGGCGATGGCACCGCCACTCGTATAGGCGTGAATGGCCTGGCGCACCGACAGGGCCTCGTGCGGGCCGCTGGGTTGGCCGCTCGCGGCGCGCCGCGTGACGAAGGATTGAATCCCCGCCCATGGCGACAGTTCGCCGGTCGGTGCATCGGAACTGCCGGCCAGGCACAGACCGGCTTCGATAAGGGACCGGGCGGGAAAGCAGCGGTGATGCCGATCGCCCAGTGCGATGGGCCAGGAGTCGCCCATGCGTGAGATGAAGCTTGGCTGGGTCGCCACCAGGACCCCAAGGTCGGCGGCGCGCCGGAAGGCCGAGGGGTCGGGAAGGCCGAAATGCTCGATGCGGTGGCGCAAGCCGTTGCGAGACCGGCCGGACTGCGCCGCGGCGATCGCGTCCATGATGGCATCGATGGCAAGATCGCCGATCGCGTGAGCGGCAATTTGCCAGCCCTGATCGTGGCCTGCCTGAACGAACTTTCGGATTTCGGCCGGCTCATGCATCAGATAGCCGCTGCCATCGGTGTCGTGATAGCGCCGGCTCATGGCCGCGGTGCGCGCCCCGATAATGCCGTCGACGAAGATCTTCAGGGTACACAATTGCCACCATGGATCGCGGACGGGCGC
This sequence comes from Oceaniradius stylonematis, assembly GCF_003149475.2. Lineage (GTDB taxonomy): Bacteria > Pseudomonadota > Alphaproteobacteria > Rhizobiales > Rhizobiaceae > Roseitalea > Roseitalea stylonematis. Next base: position 903,833 of record NZ_QFWV02000004.1, on the reverse strand, counting down.
AAGCGACAGTGCTTTTGCGGTGGCCGGATCGATCTGTGCCATGAACCCGAGCCGAAGCGGCAGGTCCCCTTCTTCGTGCAAGAGCTGCCAGAAGTTCCACTCCGGTTCGAATCCGAACGTGAAGCCGACGGCGGCATCCACGGCAGCGGTGACCCCCAACCGGGACAGGTCGTTGATCACCTGCCGCGTCGCGCGAGCGATCTGGCGGTCCGGAGGGCGGGGCGCGGCGCGGAACACGAACTCGGCCGCACGTTCCCTTGCGATGCCCGTCGGCGCGCCACCGTCGCGGTCAAGTTCTACCCCGGCTGTGCCGGCGGACTCAGCATTCAGATTCAGCGCCTGGAGGGCCGCCGAGTTGAGCATCGCGACATGGCCGCAAAAGCGGCGCAGCAAGACGGGGCGATCCGGCATGGCAGCGTCGAGGGCCGCGCGATCCGGCATCCGCTTCTCCGGCCACAGCTGTTCGTTGACATCGCCGCCGAAGAGCCAGGCGCCGGCGGGCATGCCCTGCGATGTGGACGTGAGGCGCTGCAAATAGTCGTCGCGCGAGCGAATGTCCGGCGCGATCGCCGAGACCTGCTGCCGCGCCTGTCCGACGGCCAGCAAATGCACATGCGCATCGGTCATCCCGGGCAGAACGGTGCCGCCGCCCAGATCGATCACGCGATCCGCCGCCGGCGCCTCTCCCCGCGCGCCAGACCAGGATATCCGCCCGTTGTCGACCAGCATGGCCTCCGCCGGACGGTCGTCCCATGCATGGCGGTAGATCGTCCCACACGTCAGCAGATACCGTCCGGCAGAGCCGACGGAACGCGACCTGACAGCACCATTCGCCATCAGGGATCAGCTCGACGGCAGGGCCGCCACGGCCTTGATCTCGATCACGAGACCAGGGCGTGCCAGGCCGGCGACTTCGAGAATGGTCCACGTTGGATGCGGTTCAGGGACGAACCGCTTCTTGATCTCGACGAACTGCGAAAGATGGCCCTGCAAGCCGACATGATAGGACACCAGTTCGACGAGATGCTCCATGCCGCATCCCGCGCTCCGGAGCACGAGTTCAAGCCGTTCGAATGCGCGGACGATCTGCCCCTCGTCATCGTCCGGTACCGTTCCATCGGGATTGAGACCGATCTGTCCGGCGACGAAGACGTGATCGCCGGACCGCACGGCCGCCGAGTAGCCGAACTTGGCAAAGATCGTCGAGCCGTCGGGCGTCGCAAAGGCGGGGTCTTCGGGGTTGAATGTTGTCTTGGTCATGGCGTGCCTCTTGCTGGGGTTTCGTGTGTTGGCGAGGGCCGGTGTCGATCCACGGCCCCAAAGATGCTCAAAGGCGAGCGCCGGCGGGCAGATCCAGCCCCAGCAGCAAGCGGCCATAGGCCTCACCGATCGGGTCGGGCTGCAACAGGAAATGGCTGCTCATCGCATGGAGGTCGCGGAACTGCCGTTCGATCCGGGTTCCTTCCGGCAGCAGGCTGCCTCCCACACCGGCAAACAGTTCTTGTGCGACCGACAGGCCTTTGCGCGCGGCGATGGCGATCTTCATCCGCAGGAGTGCGCGATCCTCCAAGCTTAGCGTCTGACCGCGTTCGACTTTGCGCTCGATCGCTTCGACCTCTGTGATCAGGACATTGCGCAGCATGTCCATCGTCGCGATGCCGGCGGCGAGATCGACATGGGAGGACCTGTCGGCGACCTGCTTCCCCTGACCGTTCGACTGCACGCGCTGGCTGACGATCGCGGCATATTCCTCCGCCACCGCCGAGGCGACGCCGAGCGTCGGCGCGATCACCGACATGGCGAGGAGCGCGTTCAGCGGAAACCGATAGGCCGGCTCGTCGTTGGGACAGGAGGCATGCTTCTCGCCAACCTGAAGAGCCGCCCAGTCCATCATCCGGTGGTGCGGCACGAACGCGCTTTCCAGGACGATGTTCTTGCTGCCCGTGCCACGCATGCCGATGACATGCCAACTGTCATGGTCAATCGTGAACGCGTCCGCCGGCACGAGAACCAGAACGGGCTCGGCGCGACCGTCCGTCGGCGCGGGGTTCACGAGAAGGCCGACCCAGGAGGCGAGATCGATGCCGGAGGCATAGCGCCACTTGCCCGAGAGCATGATGCCGTCATCGCGCGTTTCGATCTTGATGTCGTGACCGACACCGCCGGTCAACAAGGGCACGACGGGTGAACTGTCGGGTGCGAAGACCTCTTGTTGCGCCGCTTCGGAGAAGCGCCCGACGACCAGCAGATTGGCGCAGGTCAGCCCCGAGATCCACGCGCAGGACGCGCAACCGCGCGCGATCTCGAAAACCGCCCGCCACATCAGGCTCGGCGATGCGCCCATCCCGCCGAAACGCCTTGGCTGGGCCAGCCTGAAAATGCCGGTTTCGATCAGTGCCGCCGCGACGTCGTCCGGGATCGTCCGGTCGCGGTCCACACGGCCCGCTTGGTCCAGCAGCCATGGAACGGCGGACGCTGCCTTGGCGACAACCTCTTCGCCTGCGGTCCAATCGTCGCCGTCCGCGTCGTGCGTTTGGAGAGTTTGCAGAGCCATTCCGACGTTTCCCTCGCTCGTTCGATGTGTGCTAGGGAACCATATGTGCAGTATGATCGTCGGCGCTGTATCGCCGGATACTGTCAGCGTTCGGTTCCCGCAGGCAGGCAATGAAGATGACCGGTAAGCCGGAAGCCACGTGGCGCATGCCGAACCAGTTGGCTTCGATGATCTCGGAGCTGCGACATCTGGTGCGGGAAAAGACGTTCCGGGCCGGCGAGCAGATCTATGCGCAGGGCGAACCGAGCAACAGCTTCTATTTCGTCGTCAGCGGGCTCGTTCAGATATCGATTTTCCGCATCGACGGCGTCGAGATCGTGCTTGAAAAAATGGGCCCCGACACGATCTGCGGCGAGGCGACGGCTTTTGCGGGTTTACCCAGCTTCTCGTCCGCGGTGGCGACCGAGCCGACCACGGTCCTCGAGTTCGAGGCGCGCAGGCTGCCCGATCTGTTTCGCGAGCACCCCGAGTTCGCGTTGATCTTGTTGCGGCTGACGAGCTTGAAGCAGCGTGTGTTGGCGCTTCGCCTCGAGCAAATGGTCTCGAACAAGCCCGAGGAGCGCGTGCTCGAATTGTTGACGCGGCTCGGCGAGATGTTCGGCACGCGTCACGCCAAGGGCAATATGGTGCGCACGAGACTGACTCACGAAATGATCGCCGCCATGACCGGCGTTTCGCGTGTGACCGTCACGCGGACCCTCAAACGCATGCGCGAGAGCGGGACCCTCTATCTCGATGACGGCTATTTCGTCATTTCGCCGGCCCATGCCGAACGGCTGGATGTCGGCTAGCCGGTCCACCAGAAGCTGACGGGTTCGACCGGTTCCGGCGCCTCGCCGGGCCAGGGGAGCGCGGCGTAACCGCCACCGTGATAAAGAAGAGGAGTCCCGGGGGTTTCCGGTCCGGCCATGTCGGTGACCCGGCCGACGATGATGGCGTGATCTCCTGCGGGGTGAACCCGTTCCAGCCGGCACACGAAGGTCGCATTGGCGCCCTCCAGTCGGACCGTCTCGTCAAAGGCGTGCCATGTCCAGTCCGGCTTGTCGCCCGGCTCGCCGGCATAGTGCCGCGAGACCGCCTCCTGCTCGGCGGTCAGGATGTTGACGGAGAACGCACCAGTCTCTTGGATGTGGCCGGCGGTTCGACTGCCGTTCCGCGCGCAGAACAGCAAGAGCATCGGGTCGAGGCTGACCGCCGTCAGCGAGTTTACCGTCGCGCCGACCGGGCCGTCGCCGCCGGCGACACCGACCACTGCCACCCCGGTCGTGAAGCGGCGGAACAGGGTTCGGAACGTGAGCGACATGTTTGCTTTGTCCGCCATCGGTGGGGCCCCTCAGTTCTGCATCGTCAACGGCAAGGCGATCGCCATGTAAGGTATGAAGACGAGAAGCACGAGCCGAACGATATCGACAGCCCAGAAGGGCGTGATGCCCCTGAAGATCGTTCCCGTCGCCACGTCGCCGATGACGCCTTTCAGGACGTAGACGTTGAGCCCAACCGGCGGCGTGATGAGGCTGATTTCGGTTGCCACCACCACGAAGATGCCGAACCAGATCAGCGAGAGTTCCTCGCCCATCGCGCCATATTGGGAGAACAGGCCCAGTCCCGCGACGACCGGCGCGAACACGGGCACCGTCAACAGCATCATCGACAGGCTTTCAAACACGCAGCCGAGCAGGAAGTAGACAAGCAGGATCATGAAGATGACGGCAAGCGGGCCGACATCGAGTGCGGTGACGACCTCGAGCAGCGCTTCCGGCAGACCGGCGCGAACGACGAAGCGCTGAAAGATCACCGCTCCTATGAGCACCGCGAACAGCGAAGCCGTCGTTTGCAGGGTCTCGATCAGGGCATCGAGCAACGCTCTGCCGCCGAGCTTGCGACGCACGAGCGCGATCACCAGTGCTCCGGCCGCACCGATTCCTGCCGCCTCGGTCGTGGTATAGATGCCCAGATAGATGCCGCCCAGCACCGCGGTGAAGAGCAGCACGATCGGCCAGACGTTCCGCACCGCTGCGGCGCGCGCGTGCCAATCCGAACGTGCCCCCGAAGGTCCGAAATGGGGGCGGCGCCAGACGATGAACCGGACGGCGGCCAGATAGAGAAGGATGCCCACCAGCCCCGGTATCACGCCGGCCAGGAAGAGCTTTTCGATGCTCTGTTCGGTCATCACGCCATAGATGATCAGGATGACGGACGGCGGTATCAGAATGCCGAGCGTGCCGCCGGCGGCGATCGACGCGGTGGCGAGCTGGTCGTCATAGCCGTACCGGCGCATCTCCGGCATGGCCACCTTGGACATCGTCGCCGCCGTGGCAAGTGACGATCCGGATATCGCGGAAAATCCGCCGCAGGCGATGACCGTCGCCATCGCCAGGCCGCCACGCCTGTGTCCCAGAAAGGCGTTGGAGGCGCGGTAGAGTTCGCTCGCAAGCCCGGCCTGACTGACCAGCAGCCCCATCAAGATGAACAGCGGCAGGACCGAAAGCGTTTCGGTCTGCACCGAATCCAGCACCGTACCTGCCGCGGGCGACAAGGCCGCCGTCCATTTCCAATCGTTCAACCAACCAAATCCGACGACGCCGACCAGCCCCATCGCAAAGGCGATCGGAACCCGCAGGAAGGCCAGTACGATGACGGCCGCAAAGCCGAGAAGCGAGATCGTCATAACGGTGTCCTCGAGCTAGACCCGGGGCGGCATCGGATCGCCACCGCGGGCGTGCGGCTTGGCGACGGGGCCGAGCACCGCCTTGACGAGCAGAACGCAGCCGGTGACCGCGACCATGAGCGCAATGAAGTACGCCACCGGATAGAGCGGCAGGTGAAGGAAATCGCTGACATAGCCCCATTTCATCAGCCGTTCGGCCCGGAACATGACCCACCAGGCGAGGATCAGGGTCGACACGCCGCAAACGGCGTTGATTGCCGCATCCCGCAGGCGCGCCTGATGCGGACCGAACAGGCCGTCGAACAGATCGACCGTGATGTGCTGGTCGCGTGCCGACACAACAGGCAGCGCCAGCGCGATCATCGTCCCCATCATCAGCCGGGTCAGTTCCGTCTTGCCGTTCACCGGCGCATCCAGGATGTAGCGGCCGAAAACATCGACCACCGTCAGACCGAGGATCACCAGAAGCATCAGGGCGCCCGCGTAGAGCGGCAACCGCGCGACCCAGCGCAAAGCGGTCCGGTTCCCGTTCGACCGGACGCCGCCGTTGGCGCGGTCGCTCACTGGCGGTAGGTCCGCATCGTTTCTTCGATCAGTTCGAGCGCGGCGGCGGCGTTGACGCCGCGGCCGGCGGCCGCATCGACCGTCTGCCGGCGAATCTCGGCGGCGATTTCGGCGAAGGCGTTCTGGTCCGCTTCGGAGAAGGTGTGCATAGCGGTCACCTCCTCCACCAGTTCGAGACCGGCGACATCGGCTCTGGCCCAAGCCGCGCCGGCCATCGCCGCGAGCCGCTCACCCGTGGTGGACAGGACCGCCTCACGGTCCTCCTCGCTCAGGCGCGCGAGAAAGGCCTCGCTCAGGATCAGCGCGAAGGAGCCGCGATAGAAGCCGCCGGGCATGATGTAGGTTTGCGGTGCCACCTCGTACAGCCGCAGGGCCTTGTTGGTGTCGATCGGCATCATCACGCCGTCTGCGACACCGCCGGCGAGCGTTTCATAGACTTGTGGCGCGGGCACCTGGACACCCACCATGCCAAGGCCTTCCGCGACGTCGGCCGAAACGCCGCCCCCGATGCGTATCTTGGCACCGCTGAGCGCCTCCAGACCGTCATGGACCGTTCGCATGTAGAGTTGGCCCGGCCCATGCGTCATCATCGCCGCGACCACGACCCCGTCATGTTCGCCGGCGGCGCTCAGATGTGCTTCGTAGGCGCGCTGGTGGGCAACGGAACTCGCCTCGGCGTCGCCGGACAGGCCGGGAAGCTCGATGAGCTTCGTCGTGACAAAGCGACCGGGATTGTAGCCATGGAAGATCCAGGCTGCGTCCGCCGCGCCATCGGTGACGATGTCGATCTGGTTGGGCGGCGAGGCCAGGTCATATTCGATCGTTCCCGTGACGCGGCCGTCGGTGGCCTCTTCGATCCATTCGATCCAGGTGGGAAAGATCTCGGTGTTCACATGGCTCGGCGGCAACCAACTCGATATCCGCATGATCTCTTCCGAGCGGGCATCCGAAGCGAACGACGAGATGGAAAGCGCGACGGCAGTTACCGTCGCCAGAGCTGTCTGTTTCATGTTGACGTTTCCTCCTTGGATCGACCGTACGGCAAGAGCCGCCACGCGATGTTGCCGATCATTGAAGGTCGACGCCGAGCGCGCTGTATCGGGGTATACAAGCCTGCCGAATTTGCTCGTTTTGGCGAGCCGCGGCGCATTGCGCCGATGTCCGATTCATGGAGGAGAGCCCTCGATTGCGGGTCGACTGTCGCCAGAACTGAAGGACGGCGAATCCGAATGGTCCAAGGCCAACCGCATGTTTCTGATTGAAGGGGACGTGCTGCGCACTTGGTTTTCCGATGACAAGCGTGTCGGCCCCAACCTCACCGGTGGTCCTCGCAAGCGTGTCCGCCACGCGGTCCGCCCGGATCACCGATCCCCACCGCATGATCCAAGGTCTCGGGCGGTGCTCCGCGCTGCCTTTATGCGTGTCCGTCGCCGGATGATTGGGGACACGACGGGCTGAGCGGGAGCGGAGGCTCTGGCTCGTTGGCGGTTCGGTCTATGCCGCCGTCTGACCATGCAGCAAGCGGCGTGTCCCGATCGTCTTTGCCTTGATCTCCTTGCGTTGCCCGAGGATGGATTCCGCCCTGCCGAAGTAGACGCCTGTGGGGGTGAGGCTGCCGAGGCGCTCCTGGTAGCGCCGATGGTTGTAGTGCCCGACGAAAGCGGCGCTCGTTTCCTCGAGCGCCCCGGGCAAGGAGTGGTTCTCGAGCACGATCCGGTGCTTCGGCGTCAGGCGCCAGCGCTCGACCTTGCCTTGGCTCTGCGGATGCTTGGCGCGCCGCGGACGTGGTCGATGCCCTCGGTTTCGAGCCAGACGGCGAGGTCTCCCGGGATATAGGACGATCCGTTCTCCGTGAGCAGCCGCGGGCGGTCGGCGACGACGGCGCTGTCATATCCGGAGGCAGCCGGGGCATCCTCCGGGATCGCGGTCATGTCTCCGGCGCGCATCGCCTTAAAAGACCGCCAGGCGATGATGTGCCGGCTGTGGTCGTCGAGGATGGTGGAGAGGTAGAGCCAGCCCCGGCCGACCACCTTGAGTTCGGTGAAATCGGTTTGCCAGAGCTGGTTCGGGCGGGTCAGGCTTCTGCGGCCGGAAATTCGTGAGTTGACGGAATTTGGCAAAAGAGATGCACTGACACATGCGCTTAAGCCTCCAAAGCCTGATCCTAACGATGTCCATTTGGCTGCTGCTGACGGCTGCTTTGCGCGCAGAGACAATTCAGGTCGATGCCGAACTCGTGCTCGCCGTCGATGTCTCGCGCTCCATGTCTCCGGCAGAACTCGACATCCAGCGTCGCGGCTATGCGCAAGCCCTGGTCAGCGATGAGGTGATTGACGCAATAAGCGACGGCCTGCTCGGCCGCGTGGCGATCCAGTACGTCGAGTGGGCGGGCCAGTACAATCAGAGGATCCTGGTGGACTGGACGCTGATCGAGGAGCGCGCAGACGCACAGGCGTTTGCCGAGCAACTGCTTGCCCACGCCTCATTGTCCATGAGCCGCACGTCCATTTCCGGCGGGATCAATTTTGCGGTCAGCGCAATCGACACCAACGCCTATTCCGGCAGCCGGCGGATCATCGACATTTCCGGCGACGGGCCAAACAATCAGGGGCCATATGTCGTCCGGGCCCGCGATGAAGCGCTTTCATCCGGCATTGTCATCAACGGCCTGCCACTGATGACGCGCGACGGCATCTACAGCCAGTTCGACATTGAGCGGCTGGACCTTTACTACCGGGATTGCGTCATTGGCGGCCCCGGTGCGTTCCTGATACCGGTCCTGTCATGGGACGAATTTCCGGAAGCCGTGCGACGCAAGATCGTTCTCGAATTGGCAGGCGGACCCTCATCACCAGCCCGCATCATACCCACGAGCGGCAGCATTCTGGATCTGCCCGGCGGCGAACAGGACTGCCGCATCGGTGAAAAGATCTGGGAGCAGAACAGGTGGATGTGGACTGATCCGTAAGGTGCGGGCCAAAGCGTGTTTCGCCTCGCCGCTCACTGCGCATCGAGCAGGTCCATCGAAAGCTTTTCGTCGATTGGCCGATTGGAAGAGCGCACTTGCTCGGCCGGTTGTGTTCTCAACAGGCATTTTGCGGCCCGTGGCCAAATCGGTTCTCGACGGTCATCCGATTGCGCAAGCGCGGCACCCTCAGCAAGCCAATCGTCTTTCGGTTTCGATCGGGCCGCGAACGCTTGCATCAATCGGTGCATCAATTTGAAGCGCGCTGCACACAAAACAGGCCAACCGGTCGACGCCTGAGCGCCATTTGCGCCCAATGCTGCCCCGATATGCGTTTGGCACGCGGCTTGCTTTTTGTTCCTGTGTGCAGCGGGTGCCTAGGGTTCCGATCCTCTTTTTTTGAAGGGTGCAGGTCCGAGAGGTACCATCCGGCCGGTGAAGGTCGGAAACACGGCGGGGCAAAATCCCGGGAGATATCTGCACAGGTTTGCGCACGCGAGCCTCCTCCCGGTCTGCGTGCTCGAACCTCTTTCAACCGGTGGCCACACCATGTGGCCAAGCCGAACGAGCGGAGAGGCGAGACCATGATGATCAAGACACTCAAAGCGGCGGCGTGGGCGTCGGCGGCCATGTTGGCACTGGCAGTCGGTCAACCGGCCAATGCCATGGAGAAAACCGAGTTCAGCGTTTGCTGGTCGATCTATGTCGGCTGGATGCCCTGGGGCTATCTTGAAGAATCCGGCATCATGGACAAATGGGCCGACAAGTACGGAATCGATGTCGAGATCGTACAGATCAACGATTATGTCGAGTCGATCAACCAGTACACGGCGGGCCAGTACGACGGCTGCTCCATGACAAACATGGATGCGCTTTCCATTCCGGCCGGCGGTGGCGTCGACACCACGGCGCTTATCGTCGGTGATTTCTCGAACGGCAACGACGGCATTGTCCTCAAGGAGGGTGACAGCGTCGAAGCCTTGGCCGGCCAGAATGTCAACTTGGTGGAACTGTCCGTTTCGCACTATTTGCTGGCGCGCGCGCTCGATGGTGCCGGACTCTCCGAGCGCGACCTAACCGTTGTCAACACATCCGATGCGGACATGATTGCCGCCTACGCGACAGACGACGTCACGGCTGTGGTGACATGGAATCCGCTGCTTTCGGAAATCGAAGCGACACCGGGTTCGACCAAGGTGTTTGACTCCTCCAACATCCCCGGCGAGATCATCGATATCATGATGGTCAATACCGAAACGCTGGCGGCCAATCCGGATTTTGGCAAGGCCCTGACCGGCGCATGGTATGAAGTGATGGGCCTGATGGCGGCTGGCGATGAGGCAGCGCTGACGGCCATGGCCGATGCCTCGGGAACCGATCTGGCGGGATACAACGCACAGCTTGCAACGACGAAAATGTTCTACGAGCCGGCCGCGGCGGTGGAGTTCACGCAATCGCCGGAGCTGCCGCAGACCATGCAGTTCGTTGCCGAGTTTCTGTTCGACAAGGGCATTCTCGGCGAAGGCGCGCCATCGCCTGAGTTTGTCGGCGTCGAGTTCCCCGACGGCTCCGTTTTCGGTGACGAAGGCAACGTGAAACTGCGGTTCGACACCAGCTACATGGAAATGGCGGCGAACGGCGAACTCTGATCGCCTCGATCTGAACCGTCCATGCGTTTGATCAACCGTACACCCGGCCGGGTTCTGGGGCTGGCATTGGCTGCGACACCGTTCGCGGCAACCATTGTGATCTATGCCGTGGCCAGCCATTTCCGACGGCTGGAAAATCCCGCCGACAAGTTGCTGCCGTCGATCGAGCAGATGGCAGCAACGTTCTGGCGCCTGGCCGCAGTTCCAGACCGCAGAACCGGAGATCTCGTTCTCTGGGTCGATACATTCGACAGCCTGTGGCGGCTTGGATTTGGTATGGCTGTTGCAACTGCATTCGCGTTGATCACAGGCATTCTCATCGGGTTCGTTCCGCACATACGGGCAGCACTCGCGCCCTACATTTCGGCGATTTCACTGATCCCCCCGATCACCGTTCTGCCTATCCTTTTCATTGTGGTCGGCTTGGGAGAAGCGTCCAAGGTGATGCTGGTCGCGCTTGGCACCGCCCCGGTGATGACAAGGGCGACGGCGCAGGCCGTGATGGAAATTCCCGGCGAACTGGTCATCAAGGCACAGACGCTTGGCGCCAACACCTGGCAAATGATGACCAGGCTTGTGCTTCCGCAGGTTCTGCCAAGGCTGATCACGGCCTTGCGTCTGGGTCTTGTGCCTGGCTGGATCTTCCTGATTTCGGCCGAAGCCATCGCGTCCACATCGGGGCTCGGATACCGGATTTTTCTCGTGCGCCGGTTTCTCGCGATGGATGTCATCCTGCCTTACGTCATCTGGATCACCCTGCTGGCTTATGTGATCGACAGGCTGTTGCTGCTGCTGTCGATGCGTGCCTTCCGCTGGGCGCACTTGCAGGGGGGGAAGCCTGTGACCCGGAACGTCGGCAATACCAAAATCAGCGTGCGCAACGTGACCAAGTCCTATGGCGACACGATCGTTCTGGAGCGCGTCAGCATCGATATAGCACGAGGCAGCTTCTGCACGATTGTTGGTGCGTCAGGCTGCGGCAAATCCACTTTTCTGCGCATGTTGCTGTCTCAGGAGCATCCCAGTGGCGGCGACATTTTGATCGACGGCGAACCGTTGCCGCGCGAGCCGACACCGCAACGCGGGATCGTCTTCCAGAAATACTCGGTTTTCCCGCATCTGACGGTGGAAGACAATTTGATCCTCGCCGAGGAATTCGAATGCAGTGCTTTGACCGCGCGCAGCTTCGGCGCCGCGCGACGCAAGGCCCGCGAACGGGTGACCGAGACGCTGGACAAGATCGGACTGGCTGCGGCGCGAAAACGATACCCCGCGCAACTCTCCGGCGGGATGCAACAGCGCCTTGCCATAGCCCAGGCGCTTCTGAAGAAGCCCGATGTGCTCTTGCTCGACGAGCCGTTCGGCGCGCTGGATCCGGGAATTCGTCTGGACATGCACGAGCTTCTGCTCGAACTCTGGAAGGAGCGCGGCATGACGGTTTTCATGGTGACACACGACATTCATGAAGCGTTCAAGCTGGGCACGCGTTTGTTGGTTTTCGACAAGACACGGCACGATCCCCATGCACCGGAACGCTACGGCGCGACGATCACCTACGATCTTCCGATCGATTCCGCCTCACGCGCAGATGTGCCTGAAGCCAACGAACTGATCCAACAACCGCCGAATAATCACATCGGAGCCAACCATGCGCACATCAACTGAATTTGGGCCCTCACGGTCAGGGCAAAAAGCCGGCGGTATCGGCTGCCCGGCTCCGCAGCGCTTTCATCACCCCGACTTCGACAAGCTGCAAATGCGTGGCTGGAAAGCGGCGGAAAAAGAAGGCGAGTTGCCCTCGGCCGCCTGGCAGCAAGAGCGCGCGTGGGCGTTGCGCATGGGGCTGACAGGATCCGACAGCCTGGAAGACAAGTCGATCCCGACCTTTGCGCGCGGCGAGTTGCCCCATTACGCGGGCATCAACACGTTCCTCAAGGCGCCATACATCGAAGACGCGACCAAGGTCGGTGCTTACGACGCGGCAATCATCGGCATTCCGTTTGATGGCGGCACGACCTATCGCCCCGGCACCCGCTTTGGACCGCAGGGCGTGCGCAAGATTTCCGCCCTTTACACGCCCTATAATTATGAGATGGGCATCGATTTGCGCGAACAAATGACTCTGTGCGATGTCGGCGATGTCTTTACGATTCCCGCCAACATCGAAAAGACCTTTGACCAGATCACCCGCGCGGTCAGCCATGTGGCGTCATCGGGTGCGCTTCCGATCATGATCGGCGGCGATCACTCGATTGGTTTTCCATGCGTGCGCGGCATCGCGCAATGCACGTCCAAACGCATCGGTATCGTCCATTTCGACCGCCACATCGACATCCAGGAAAAGGATCTGGATGAGCGGATGCACACCACCCCATGGTTCCACGCGACTGATCTCGCCAATGTTCCGGCGGTGAACCTTGTCCAGATCGGGATTGGCGGCTGGCAGGTGCCCCGCGAAGGCGTGATGGAGGCGCGCAAGCGCAACACCAACATCTTCACCATGCGCGACGTGGAGGAACTGGGTCTTGCCGAGACGGCTGCCCGAGCGCTTGAGCTTGCATGGAAGGATGCTGACGCAGTCTACGTTTCATTCGACATCGATAGCGTCGACTGCGGCTTTGTACCGGGTACCGGCTGGCCGGAGCCCGGCGGCTTTCTTCCGCGCGAGGCGCTGGAGCTGGTCTCGCTGGTTGCCAAGGAAGGCATTTGCGGCCTCGAAGTCGTAGAGGTTTCTCCGCCTTACGACACGTCCGACATCACAGCGCTGCTGGCAACACGTGTGATCGTCGATGTTCTTGGAACGCTTGTCAGCCACGGCAAGCTTGGTTCCCACAAGGGCATCATCGACAAGCCCGTGAGTGTTCCGCCTGGCCCCGATGTTGAAGGCGGACAAGGTTGGGAGCTCACATGATGTCTGGCGACCACGATCATGGCCACGGTGTCGGGCACAATCACGCCCATGACCACATGCGCAGCCACGTGCACGTCGATCCGGACAAGGAGCGTGACGATCGGCTGCAGTCGCTGGCCGCATCGTTCATTGACGGGTTTCGCAAGTCTGACGACAAGCCTGCATTTCTGGAGCTTGCCGGTATCCCGACAAGCCGGACGGGAGCCGATGGCTTGCGGATGCATCTTGTCGATGTCTCTATCGAAACAAGATGGCAGATGGGGACCGCGTCGCCGGCGTTCGCGTCCCGCGAACTGGTGCACCTGCCCTACCCCTCGGCAATGGTCAGTGCACGCGAGACGATCACCTTTGTCTATGTCTCGCTGACCGAACGGGCGGACATAGATCTTGTCGAAATGCTGGCCGAGCGTGGCTGATCCTTGAGAGCGGAAAATTCTCCGGCGCCGAGATGCCGGCAGCGGATGCTGCCGGCCGGAAGCCACCGTAAGATTGTTCATAAGCTCATGCCCGCAACCGGCGGCAATGTATGGGCCGACTGCGTTTCGCAAGAGAGGATTTGGCTCGATAGCGGAAGCCGCTGATACGCAGCCGGCCCTTGCATCGACGCGCGGATCGCGGCCCTGATGGGCGTGCGCACGCGCTTTTGATCTCATTGGCGGAAATTGCCGTTTGGGCCATTTGCCGCCTCGGATTCCGGGGGCGCCGTTCTTCGACGCCGCGCCATGCGCGGCTTCATCCCCGCGGCTACCAGTCAGGGTGCCGCTTATCGATCGCGTTGGGCAGCGTCACGGTTACCAGCTTCTTCAGCGCTGACGTCAGGCGGATTGCCATCGTGATCTTTGCTGGGCTTCCATCTTCGGGCTCATACCCGATCACCCGGCGCGTTTCGCTGATGTCCCAGCGCATGCCGGGATTGTCCGACATCAGGTTCAGCACCGCGAAGTCGACATCGGCCGCTTCGATCGCGGCCTGCATTCCGCTCAGGAAATCCCGGTCGCTGAGCCACATCTCCTGGCCCCATCGCCCCATCGCCATGTGTGGGCCCGGACGGTTGTCGTGGGTCCACTGGGTCCAGCCGATCCTCAGGCAGATGACCGACAGACCGTGGTGCTCGGCAAAATAAGCGCCGGTCCGTTCGCAGAAGAGCTTCGACATGCCGTAGGCGTTGATCGGACCGGGCGGCGTTGTTGAATCCAGCCGATCGCCGGTGAAGCGCTTGTCGCCGTGAAGCCAGTTCGAGCTGGCAAGGACGACCCGCTTCACGCCCCTGGCCGCGGCGTGGTGATAGAGCGTGAGCGTTGCATCCATGTTGTTCTTGATCGCCGACGGCCAGGTGGCGCCCGGCTCGCGGTCGCCGGCAAGGTGCACGATAACGTCCACACCCTCGAACAGGTCCGCCCAGACCGGCTCGGACGACAGGTCGGCGGTGTGGATCCGCGGATGGTCCGTGGGGCGAATGTCGATGCCGCTGACGGCGTAGCCGGGCTTGGCCTCGAGCGCGTCGAAGAGCTTGCGGCCGAGGTGGCCGCCAGCGCCCGTAATCAGAACATGCATGTGATCAACTCCTGATCAGACGGCCCAAGGCCGATGTCACCGGGCACCTGATCGCCTGACCAGATCCGGAAGGTCTGGCGGAACGACATCGCCTCTCCACGTTCGAGCGTCTTGGCCGGGGAGTGCCATTCCGCTTCGCAGTAGGCATAGTCGCCCGAATTGAAGACTTCGAACGGATGGCCGTGGGCCCAGGCATCGGCCTCTTCCTGAGGGTCGGTCGCACACAGAAGCCAGGTGTCGCCGTCGCCGAACCGGATCAGCGTGCGACCATCGGGGTTCGGCAGGCCGACCTTGAACTCCTGCCGCTCCGCACACGTGCACACAATGCCCGCGTCGGCCGGCTGGACAAGCGTTCCGGCGTTCCCGAAGACGGGCTCGATCGTTGGCGCGGAGGTCGCCACACCGATCGATGCGCGATGGTCGATCATCATCACGGACCAGATGCCCACATGGCGGGCCGCTGCGCCCTTGTTCGTGATCTGATGCTCGATCGACCATTCGGTTTCCGACGCAAGCGTGATGCGCCGCTGGACGGAAAGCGATGTCAGCGGGCAGGTCTCACTGGCCATCGCGATCCGGTCGCATGTCTGTGATTCAACGCCATAGGGTCCGGAATCGAGCATCGGGAAGGGCGCGCCGCCGATCCAGGCCGAATCCGGTGCGATCCAGGTTTTCTCGCCGCCCCAAAGCGGAAAGCCGAACTGCGGTGAGCGCGTCGGCAGCTCTCCGAGCGCGTTCAGATCGACGGCACGGCCAATGAGGTCCGGGTTCTGAAACAGAAGCGATCGGCCACGAAAGACAATGTCCCAGAGCCGTCCGCCGATGCCCGGCAGAAGCTTGAGTTCGAGGTCGCCTTTTTCGAGCGACAGGACGGTCCAGATCCCGGACATGAAAGGAACGTATCAGAACCGGCGCAACGATGGTTGCGCCGGTTCTTGTCGTCAGGCGTGTTTGAACTGGGCGACGTTGTCCGCCGTGATCGGCATCACGCCGGTGTCGACGCTCTCCGGGAGCGGGTTGATCCCGGCGGCCTTCCAGTCCGGAACGACCTTGATGCCGTCCGTGTTCTGCCAATGCAGCATGTGCACCGCAAGGAAGGCCTCGATGTAGGATTTCTGAGCCACGGCTCCGTGAATCGTGCCGTCCTCGATATAGGGCAGCATGTCGTCGTTGCGGTCCATGGCGACGATCTTGATGTCCCCGGCCCGGCCGGCTTCATTTACCGCGATCGCGGCACCCTTGCCGCTGTCGCCGTCGGTGCCGCCAATGCCGACAATGTCGGGATTGGCCTGGATGGCCTGAAGGTAGGCCGTCGGCGCATAGGACGGATCGGCCTTGTCATTGACAACGTCGACGACCTCGATGCCGGGGTATTTTTCGGCGAAGATGGCCTTGTAGCCTTCCACACGCTCCAGCACGGACGGGGCCGGGAACGTACCGAGGATCACCTTGCCTTCGCCGCCTATCGCCTGGGCGAGCATTTCTCCGCCGATCTTGCCGGCGTTGAACCCGTTGATCCCCAGAAAGACGGATCGCTTGCTCTGTGGCACGTCACCGGTGCAGCAGGCGACGGGAATGCCCGCTTCGACCGCCCGGTCGATACCGGGCGCCATCGCCGCCGCATCGCCCGGAAAGATCAGCAGGCCGGCAGGCCGGCGCGCAATCAACTCGTCGAGCTGGCGCGCCTGCGCGGCGGTGTCGAAATCAAGCGGGCCGGTAAAACTGGTCTTCACACCCAGGGCATCGGCTGCATCCTCGAGCGCGGCGCGGTGGTCGACCCAGAAAGGCACCTGCGTCACGACAGACAGGAAAACGTATTCCATCCCGGCGCCCTGGGCGAACGCCTGCTTCGACAGCATTGGCAGGCCGAAGGCAGATGCCAGCCCGGCGGCCGCGCCGGCAGTGAGCAGGTTGCGGCGGTTTAATTTCAGATCAGTCATCGTGGTCTCCCTGTTGGATCAGTGGTCGTGGATTGCGGTTGCCGGAATTGAAGCGGGCATCAGGCCCGCTTGCTTCGGATCAGCATGTCGAGCGCAACGGCGCAGACGAGGACGGTGCCGATGACGATCATCTGCCAGTAGATCGACACGGCCAGCATGGTCATGGTGTTGTTGATCAGTGCGACGAACACGACGCCAAGGAACGCCCCGAGGATCGTTCCTTCCCCGCCGCGGAGCGACGCGCCGCCGATGACGGCCGCGGCCAGCACCTGAAGCTCCAGGCCGTTGCCGGCCGTGGGCGTGCCGCTCATCAGGCGCGAGGCGAGCAGCACACCGGCAAACGCCGCCAGGACGCCGGTCAGCGCATAGGCGATGATCCGCACGCGGTTGACGTTGATGCCCGAGAGCATTGCGGCTTTCTCGTTGGCGCCGATGAAATAGACCTGGCGGAAGAAGCGCGTGTGCCGGACGGCGAGGTCGAAAACGACCACGAGCAGGATCGTCACGATGACGATGACGGGAAAGCCGCCAAGATCGGCCTTGCCGATCCAGCCGAAGGCTGCGGGCAGGCTCGAGACGGAAAAGCCCTCCGTCAGGACCAGCGCGATGCCGCGCGCGATCGACATGGTACCGAGCGTCGCGATCAGCGGGTTGATTCCAAGCCCGGTCACAAGCAGGCCGTTGACCACTCCCACGACGGCGCCGAGAAGAAGGCCGCAGATCACGGCGACCGGAATCGGCAGGCCGGCCAGNCAGAAGGATCGCCATGCCGATTACGATGACCGCCGTGGGAGCCATGCCCACGGCAACGGCCCGGAAGTTCGAGAAACTCAAGAAGTACGGGCTCACATTCGCCATGACGATGATGATCGCGGCGATCAGGACGATGAGCGTCAGTTCGCGGACGTCGATGAACGCCTGCAGGACCCGGCGGAAGAGCGGCTTGCGCTCAGGTTCATCGGCCTGAAGAGTGATGGTCACGAGGCGGCTCCTGTGTGTACGGGATCGGGCGTCGCAATGGATGCGCGTTGACCGGCGGCCATCTGAAGGAGCGCGTCTTCGGTGGCATCATGAGCGGCGACATCACCCATGAGCCGGCCCTCGTGGATCACCAGGATCCGGTTGGACAGCGAGACGAGCTCGGGAAAATCCGACGAGACGATGATGATCGCCATGCCGTTGGCAGCGCAGCGCATCAGTTCGGTATGGATCTGGAACTTTGCCCCAACGTCGACGCCCTTGGTCGGCTCCTCGACGACAAGCAGGTCGGGTGCGCGCTTGAGCCACTTGGCCAGCATCACCTTTTGCTGGTTGCCGCCGGAAAGCGCGCCGATGCGTTCGCCGACGCCGCGCGTCTTGACGCTGAACGCGTCGATGGCTGAGCGGCTGGCCTGGCGAATGGATTCGGGGCGCATGATCCCGAATGAGGCATGGTCGGAAAGGCTGGCCGCGACAAGATTGTCGCTCAGCGATTGATCGAGAAACAGGCCCTCGGTCTTGCGTTCCTCGGGCACGAAGCCGACGCCGGCGTCCATCGCGTCGCGGAGAGAAGGAAACCGGACAGGCTGCCCCTTGAGCAGCACCTGCCCCGTCGCGCCGTGCATGAGCCCGACGATCGAACGGACGATCTCGCTGCGCCGGGCACCCATCAGGCCGGCAAGCCCGACGATCTCGCCGGCCTTCACCGAAAACGAGATGTCCTCGAAATGGCCGGATTGGGAAAGCGCCTCCAGCCGCAGCACCTCGCGGTGCGACGCGGTTCCGGAGCGTTGGACATCGCCGGGATGAGCGCTGCCGATCATTTCCGCGACGACCTGCTCCTGCGAGGTTTCGGAGGCGGGCCGGGTGCTGATCCGGCGACCGTCGCGCAGCACGGTCACCCGATCGGCAATGCGGAAGATCTCCGACATGTGATGGCTGACGTAGACGATGCCGATCCCCTTTTGGGTGAGACCGCGCAGGACGTGGAACAGCGCGTCCACTTCGTCCGGCGCGAGCGCCGACGTCGGCTCGTCGAGCAGCAGAATTCGGGAATTCAGCGAAAGCGCCTTGGCGATCTCGATGATCTGGCGCGAACTGATGGGGAGGCTGTCGACGGGCCGCGACACGTCGATGTCGAGGCCGAATTCGGACAACAGGGTTTCAGCGCGCCGGCGGAGCTCTCGCCAGTCGACGATGCCCATCCGCGAAGGCGCGCGCCCTGCATAGATGTTCTCGGCAACTGACAGCGCGCCGGCAAGACTGAGTTCCTGGAAGACGCATCCGATCCCGAGCGCCTGGGCGTGCGATGGGCTCTCGATCCGCATCTCCTCGCCATCCCGGTAGATCTTGCCCGCATTGGGCTGATGCAGACCGTAGAAAAGACCGAGACATGTGGATTTGCCGGCGCCGTTTTCGCCGCAAAGTGCGTGAATCTCACCGGGGCGCAACGCGAAATCGATGCCGTCGAGCACGGTGTTTGAACCGAAGCTCTTGCGAACCGAATCCAAGCGGATCAGAGGTTGGACCGCCTGCGCGGCCTGCCCGACACTTGACGACAAGATGCTTCCTCCCAACTGAAATATGACATCTGATATCTCAGATGTCAATCAGTCAGGAGGCATCGCGGAGTCAGGGATTCCGTCCGTGGTTCCGCCAGAAGGGTTGCAGGCGCCTCACAATGGCAACGCCCGTTCAATTCAGCCAGCAGGGAGCGGTCAGGCGACGGCCGTGCCTTCGAGGACGATCGTGGCGCTCTTGTAGGCCTGACGGGTTCGGTCGATGTGCTCGGCAAGGAGCTTCCGGATCACATCCATATTGCCGGTTCGGACCGCGGCCGCGATCTTGCGGTGCTCCTGGAACGACAACTCGGTGTGCTGCGGCAGTTTGGCGAGATGGGTACGCAAGGCCGCGATCTTGCCGACATACCGCGTGTAGCTCGCGGTCAGATAGTCGTTGCCCGCGTGCTCGAAGATGATCTGGTGAAAGGTGGTATCGAGTTTGAGATAGGCTTTCTCATTGCCCTTGGCACGCTCATCTTCCATCGCGTCGACGACCTTGGTCATTTCCCCGGCCAGCCCGTCGGGATCGCGGGCGAGCGCAAGTTCGAAGGCGGCCGTCTCGATCGCCTGGCGGAAATCGCAAATCTGGGTCACTTCCGCTTCGCTCAGGGTGAAGACGCGGGCCCCCTTTTGCGGCTCGATGCTGACCAGTCCTTCATCACGGAGTTGCGCCAACGCTTCCCGCACGGGAGACTTGGAAACGCTTAGCTCTTCGGAGATGCCGCGCTCCGACAAGGTCTGCCCCATCTTCAGCGTGCCGTCGATGATTCGGTTGCGAAGATACTCAAGGGCGAGTTCGCGCAGGGACTTGGGTCTCGCGAGGGCCATCGGCGGTCTCTCAAAAAAAGTGTTGCGGTCTGCAAAATATCTGATACACCAGATAATACAAGCTGGTATATTAGATATCAGTACGATCTCTGGGAGGAAGGTCGTCCATGCAAGCGCAATTGGTCGTCGACTGCAGGAACCAGCACGGGGAGGGGGTCTTCTGGAGCCCGTCAGACGGCATGGTTTGGTGGACGGACATCGAAGGTCGCGCGCTTTGGTCCTATGAGCCCTCTTCCGGCGACACCGCACGGCATGAAATGGCCGAACGCGTGTGCTGTTTTGCGCCGCGCGCCCGGGGCGGGCTGATCGTGGCGTTTGCCGATCGGGTGTCGCTCGTCGATCTGGCGACAGGCGAGGAAACGCTGATCACGCATTTCGAACGTGGCAATCCCGAAACGCGCCTGAACGACGGTCGGACCGACCGGGTCGGACGGCTGATCGTCGGTGGTATGAATGAAGGGTCCGGCGCGGCCAATTCCTCGGTTCTTTCGATCGATACCGACCTTAAGGTGCGCACACTGTTCGACGGTGTGTCGTGCGCCAATTCGACGTGCTTCTCGCCGGACGGGTCGGTGATGTACTTCGCCGACACGCCCGACCGTGAGATCGTTGCGTTCGACTATGACCAGGCGACAGGCACGGTCTCCAATCGGCGGCTCCATTGTTCGTTTGCCGCCGAGCCCGGCTTGCCGGACGGCTCGTGCGTCGATGCCGAGGGCGGCGTCTGGAACGCGGAATGGGAAGGCCGCCGCGTCGTCCGCGTGGCGCCCGACGGCAGCATCGACCGCGTGATCGACGTGCCCGTCTGGAAGCCGACCTGCTGCGCTTTCGGCGGTCCGGACCTCGATACGCTCTTCATAACCACGTCGCGACTCATGAGCGGCGAGGAAGCTCTCAGAAAAGAACCGGAATCCGGCGGGCTTTTTGCCGTCAAACCCGGCGTACGTGGAGTGATTGACGCTCCCTTCAACGGATAAGCCAACCCACCTCAGGAGGAGACTGACATGCTGAAATCCGCAACAAAGGCGACCCTTGCCGTGAGCCTTGCCGCTCTCGCAACGGTCGCGCTCGCCCAAGACTACCCGGCGCCCGTACCGCTGGCCGAGGGCGCCCAGGCGCCGATCGACGCGATTGCTCCAAAGAACGAGCCGTTCCGGATCGCCTACATGCCGCCGGCGACGGAGTTCAACTACTACATCGCCATCGGCGAAGGCATCAAGGCCGTCGCGGAAGAGGAAGGCGCAGAGGTGTTCATGCTGGCTCCGCAGAGCGGCGCGGACATCAACGGCCAGATGGGCATGATCCAGGACGTTCTTACTCAGGACGTAGACGCGATCATCTTCGGCACGCACGACGAGTTTGCCGCCGCACCGCTTCTCAAGCAGGCGGTCGACAAAGGCATGGCCGTCGTGATGATCAACTCCGACATCCCGAACTTTCCGACCCCGATCCATGGCGTTGTGGGCTACTCGCAGCGCAATGGCACGCACAAGATCGCCGACTGGGCGATCGAGAACTATGGCAGCGAGCCGCTGAAGGTCGGCATCATCGAGGGGCAGCCGGGCTACCACTCGACCGAGCGCGTCGGTGGCTTCCTCGACGGCATTGAAGGCAATGAGAACTTCGAGGTCGTCGTCTCGATCGATGGCAAGTGGAACGTCGAGGGCGGCAACACCGCCGGCATGGACATCCTGCAGGCGCATCCCGATCTCGACATGATCTTCGCGGCCAACGACTACATGATCATTGGCGCGTCATACGCGGCCAAGGCACTCGGCCGGTCGGACATCGTGCTGCTCGGCAATGACGGCGATACGTCCGGTCTCGAGGAGATCGCTGCCGGCAACGTGACGGCGACGGTGAACACCTCTCCCTTCCTGATGGGCAAGGCGGCGATGCATGCCACGCTCGACGCCCTTGAAGGGACTTATCCCGGCGGCTGGATCGAAACGCCGACGACGATCGAGGACAGTGAAGGTGCACTGGCGGTCCTGCAGGAGCCCGAGAAGCTCTTCCCGCAGCCGTCCAAAGAGTACTGAGAACCTCCCTGTTCCCCGGTGGCGTGTGCGCATGCCGCCGGGGGGCGAAACGCCGCCCTTCGGCCCTTCTGGTGAGAACAAGGCGATGACCGCACCGATCCCGCTTTGGGAATTTGTCGACGTCAGCAAGGCCTATCCGGGCGTCCTGGCCAATGACCGTGTCTGCATCAAGCTGCTCGCCGGTTCCATTCACGGCCTTCTGGGCGAGAATGGCTGCGGCAAGTCCACGCTGATCAAGACGTTGTCGGGCGTGCAGCAGCCCGACAGCGGCCAGATTCTGTTCAACGGCCAGCCGGTTGTCATCTCCGATCCCCAAGCCGCGCGCCAACTTGGCATTGCAACCGTCTTCCAGGAATTCTCGATCGTCCCGACCCTTTCGGTCGGTGAGAACATCTTTTTGGGCAACATGCCGCGATCCCGTTTCGGCGTCATCGACTGGAAGAAGGTTCACGCCGACTCCGCTGCGGTTCTGGCCGAACTGGAAGTCGATATTCCGACCGAGGCGATCACGGGCAGCTTGTCGGTCGGCGAGCAGCAGCTTGTCGAGATCGCGAAGGCGGTCGCGATGGATGCGCGGATGATCATCCTCGACGAGCCGACCGCGGCGCTCGGCGAAGACGAGATCGAGCGCCTGCACGGACTTCTGCGCAAGATGCGCGATCGTGGCGTTGCGATCCTTTATGTCTCCCACCGTCTCGACGAGGTGGAGCGGATCGTCGATGAGGTGACGATCCTGCGCAACGGCCGCGTCGTGCGCGCCAGCGGCGAAACCAAGATCAATGTCTCCGAGATCGTCAGCGCGATGGTCGGCGAAGACATCGCAGAGCACTACCCGAAAGAGCGTAACGCCACGCAGGAAGTCGTTTTCGAAGCCCGCGGGCTAGCGACGAACGCAGGCGTCACCGACGTATCGTTCACCCTTCATCGCGGCGAGGTCTTGGGCCTTGGCGGCGTTCTCGGCAGCGGGCGGACCGAAATTGCGCGCGCGCTCTTCGGCACTGACGATTTGACCGCCGGTGAAGTCCGGCTGAACGGTCGCAAGGTGAAGTTCCGGGCGGAGACCGATGCCATTCGGGCCGGCCTGGCGCTCGTGCCGGAGAACCGCAAGTTCGACGGGCTCTTCTTCAATTTCCGGGCCAGCGGCAACATCACCGCCGCCTCGCTCGGCGGCTTGGCCCGTTTCGGTGTGCTCGATCTGAAAGCCGAGGAAAAGGGGACCCGTGACCTCATTCGCGATTTGGAGATCTCGTCCCAGGCGGAAGAAAAAACCGTCAACTTCCTGTCGGGCGGAAACCAGCAAAAGATCGTTATCGCGCGCTGGCTGTTCTCCGACGCACAGGTGCTGATCCTCGACGAGCCCACGCAGGGCATCGACATCGGCGCGAAGATCGCGGTCTACAAGCTGATCAACAAGCTCACACGCGCCGGCAAGTCGATCATTCTGATCAGTTCGGATCACGATGAGCTTTTGGCCATGAGCGATCGCATCGCAATCGTCCAGCACGGCGCGATCAAGCGCACCGTGAATGCGGCGGAACTGTCCCACGACGACCTCGTCCGGGCGTCCGCCGATCCCATCGACCATAATCATCGTCATCCGGAGGAGGCTCTCGCATGAGGCGGGTATTCGATACGCAACTGATCGGCCCGTTCGCCGCGATGGTGATCGTGGCCCTGATTGTCGCCCTGACAACCGATCGCTTCCTGAACCCGGGCAATCTGTCCAACCTGTCCCTGCAGGTCAGCATCGTGGCATTGATCGCCATCGGCTCGACCATCGTGATCTTTGCGGCGGGCATCGACCTGAGTTCGGGGTCGATGGTGGCACTGCTGACGATGATTCTTGCGCAGATGCTCAAATTCATGGATTTGCCGCTTGCGTTGGCGATTCCGCTGATCCTGATCATCGGCGCATCGCTCGGCCTGCTGCTCGGTTTGATCACCGCCTATGGGCGAATACCGTCGTTCATCACCACGCTCGCCGCGCTTATCGCCTTCCGGGGGCTGGCGCTGACGTTCAACAACGGCTCGCCGATCTTCTCGCTCGACCCCGCGCTTGAGCCGATCTTCTACGGCAAGCTGATCGGCATTCCGCTGCCCTTTTTCTACCTCGTCTTCTTCTACGGCCTTGCCGCCTTCACGATGAATTTCACCAAGCTCGGGCGTGAGATCTACGCCGTCGGCGGCAACCCCGCCGCAGCCGTCCTGACCGGCATCAACGTCAGGAAGGTCCAGGCGACAACCTTCGTCATTGCGGGTTTCATGACGGCTGTGGGCGCCGTCCTTATGGCCGCGCGCCTCAACTCCGGATCGCCCAACTACGGCCAGACGCTGGAACTGCAGGCCATCGCGGCCGCGGTCGTGGGCGGTGCCAGCCTTGCGGGCGGCCGGGGCAACATCCTTGCGACCCTGATGGGCGCCATGACGATTGTCATTGTCCAGAACGGCCTCAACCTGAACGCGGCGCCGTCCTCGGTCCAGAACATCGTTCTTGGCGTGATCATCCTGCTCGCAGTCGGCATCGACATGTGGCGCGCCGAGATCTCGGCGCTGATGGCGCGCATCTTCAGACGCACGCCAAAGGCACAGACAGCCAGCGAGAAGAAGGCCGCCTGACATGGATCTCGGTCTGAAAGGAAAGCTCGTCCTCGTCAC
The DNA here is from genome assembly GCF_003149475.2 of Oceaniradius stylonematis. GTDB lineage: Bacteria > Pseudomonadota > Alphaproteobacteria > Rhizobiales > Rhizobiaceae > Roseitalea > Roseitalea stylonematis. The sequence goes on along the minus strand of NZ_QFWV02000004.1, from coordinate 878,966 downwards.
CGGCTCCGGGTCGGGTATCGGCAAGGCCACGGCCGCCACCTATCTGCAGGAGGGCGCCCGGGTGATCGTGCACGGGCTGACCGATGAAGAAGTTTCGGCTTGCGTGCAGGATCTGTCCGCGAGCGGAGACGTGAGCGGCAAGTCGGGCGATCTGACCAACAGCGATGATGCCGATGCGCTTTGCGCCTTCGCGCAGGAACTCGGTGAGCTCGACATCCTCGTCAACAATGTCGGCATCTTCTCGGTCAAGCCGTTCGAGGATCTGACCGACGACGACTGGATGCGGTACTTCGACATCAACGTCATGTCGGCGGTGCGCATGAGCCGGGTGTTCCTGCCCGCCATGCTGAAACGCGGCACCGGTTCGATCGTCAACATGGCCAGCGAAGCCGGCGTCAAGCCGCTGCCGCAGATGGTCCATTACTCCGTGACCAAGACCGCGATGCTCGGACTGACCCGCGGCATGGCGGAATTGACCAAGGGCACCGGCGTCCGCGTCAACTCGATCCTGCCCGGTCCGACATGGACCGAAGGGGTTGCCGCCTATTTCGACGGGCTTGCCGCGCAGAAGGGCGAGCCGCTCGAAACCATCGTCGACAACTATTTCAAATCGGACGAGCCGACATCGCTCATCCAGCGCTTCGTCCAGCCGGATGAAGTGGCGCGCATGATTGTCACGATTTCCGCCAGCACAGCCTCGAACGGTGCAGCCCACCGGATAGAGGGCGGCATCGTCCGCAGCATTCTCTGACACACGAAAAAAGGAGTCCCCCATGGCCGCGCTCACATTCTCGCACATCGGCATCACCGTTCCCGACCTCGAAAAGGCGGTGGAGTTCTATTCGAAGGCTTTCGGCATGTACGTCATCATGGGCCCGACCGAGATCCAGCACGACGACAGCGCCATCGGCCAGATGTGCGACGATGTGTTCGGCGAAGGCTGGGGTTCGTTCCGCATCGCCCATCTGTCGCTGGGCGATGGCGTCGGGATCGAACTGTTCGAGTTCCCCAACACGATCGAGGAAGAGCGTCCCTTCGAGTATTGGCGGCGCGGCCTGTTCCACTTCTGCATCCAGGACGAGGATGTCGAAGGGCGGGTCAAGCTCATCGAGAAGCTTGGCGGCCGGCAGCGCATGCAGCAGGTGCGCAAGTACTATCCGGGCGAGAAGCCCTACCGCATGGTCTACATGGAAGATCCGTTCGGCAACATTTTCGAACTCTACAGCCATTCCTACGAGCTGACCTATTCGGCGGGCGCCTATGTCTAGGCATGACGCCTTTCGACCCCGAACCGACCGCCCGAAGGTCGTGATCACGGACTACGACTACGGTGATGTCAGTGTGGAGCGCGAGATCCTGGAAGCAGTGGGCGCGGAGGTGATTGCGCTGCAGGCAAAGCACGAAGACGACCTTTTTGATGCGGCTCCGCACTGCGCCGCGATGATGAACCAGTATGCGCGCATCGGCCGGGACACCATTTCCAGGATGCGCAAGTGCGAGGTCATCGCCCGCTACGGCGTCGGCGTTGACATTGTCGATGTCGAGGCGGCATCCGAAAGGGGGATTCTCGTCACCAACGTGCAGAACTATTGCACCGAGGAAGTCGCCGACCACGCCATTTCCTTGTGGCTGGCACTGGCACGCAAGCTGCCCGACTATGATCGTGCGACGCATGCCGGTGTCTGGCGCTGGCAAAGCGGTCAGCCGGTCTACCGCCTGCGGGGCCGGACCATGGGCGTCGTGTCCTTTGGCAAGATCGGACAGGCGATCGCGACCCGCGCCAGGGCATTTGGTGTCGAGATCATTGCCTATGATCCATTCTTGCCGGCCGCAGTGGCCGCGCAGCACGGAGTCGAACTGGTGTCGAAATCCGAACTGCTTGCGCGGTCGGACTATGTGCTGATGCAGGCGCCGATGACCCCGGACACGCGCCATTTCCTTTCCGATCCGGAGTTCGCGACCATGAAAGAGGGCTCCATCCTTGTGAATACGGGTCGCGGACCGACCGTCGACAACAAGGCTCTGTTTCGCGCGCTCACCGATGGCAGACTGGCAGCGGCGGGCCTGGATGATCCAGAGGAAGAGCCCGCCAAGCGCGCGCGATGGTCGCCCGCCGACAATCCCCTCTTCACGCTGCCCAACGTGCTGATCACACCGCACGTTGCCTACTATTCCGAGGAATCCATCCGGGCCGCCCGCGTCACCGCGGCAACGCAGGTGGCAAAGGTTCTGACGGGACAACGGCCCGACTATCCGGTCAATGCCGAGGCATTGGTCGCTCACGCCCAATAACGGAGACAATGATGCTTAAGGTGTTCAACGAGTTCGAGCGCAAGCCCGACCTTCTGGCGAAGTTCGACAAGGTCCTGACCTGCTATTCCGCTACCGCGGTCTTCGCCGACGTGCAGTACCGCACCGGCGTGATGGACAGCGGCATCAAGCCCGCCTTCCGTGCCAAGGTCACCGGTCAGGCCGTGACCGTCCAACTGTCAAAGGGAGACCTTGTCGATCCGCTCAAGGCGCTTGAGATGGGCCAGCCGGGTGACGTGATCGTCATCGACGCCGGCGGCGATCCGAACACATCGGTCTGTGGCGGCCTGATGGGCGGCTTGGCGCAGAACCGCGGCATCCGCGGCATGATCGTGGACGGCGCCGGTCGCGACACGGACGAGCTGGAAGACATTGGCTGGCCGATCTGGACGCGCGCGATCACGCCGCGCGGCACTCACACCATGTTTTCCGGCCGCAAGGAAGAACTGTCGATCAATGTCACGATCCAGTGCGGCGGCGTCGTTGTGAACCCCGGCGATTTCGTCGTCGCCGATTTGATGGGCGTCACGGTGGTCCCGCTGGAAAAGGCCGAGGAAGTCGTCGCGCTCGCCCAGGAGCAGGCCGACCGCGAAGAAGAGACCCGCAAATGGGTTGCTAAGGGCAAGACGGTCGAGGACTTGCTGAATGAATTCGGCCGTATCTGAGCCCGTGCTCATCGGGATCGACTGGGGAACCTCCTCGCTCCGCGCCTTTCTGATCGGCGCCGAAGGCGAAGTGCTCGACAGCGTATCCTCGCCGGAAGGCATCATGCATGTCCCGGACGGGAACTTCGAAGCCGTGTTCGCCAATCTTGTCGGACAATGGATGACCAAGGCCAGGCTGCCGGTTCTGGCTTCCGGAATGATCACCAGCCGGAACGGCTGGGTCGAAACGCCATACGAAACCGTGCCGCTCGGTGCCGACGACCTGGCCCGCGCGCTCGTCCCGCACCGTACAGCCTGCGGCGTCGAGCTTTCCTTCATTACCGGCGTGACCACCGAGCATGAATCCGGCCCCGATGTCATGCGTGGTGAGGAGACCCAGATCATCGGTGCCTCGGCGCTCGGCATGTCCGACGGCGTCTTTGTCATGCCGGGCACGCACAGCAAGTGGATTCGCGTGGTTGACGGGCGGATCGAGGACTATGCCACCTACATGACGGGCGAAATCTTCAGCGCGTTGAGGGGACACACAATCCTGGGAGCACTGATCGAAGATGGGCCGTTCAGCGCCGAGGGTTTCAAGCAAGGCGTGACGGCCGGCCTGAAAGAGCGGTCGAGCCTGCTGCACGACCTTTTCCATGTCCGCACGCTGCCTCTGATGGGCAAGATCGCGCCCACCATGGTGGCGGATTATCTGTCCGGCCTGCTGATCGGTGCGGAGATTTCCGCCGGCGCCGACCGTGGCAACAAGGATGGTCGGGTCACCATCATCGGGCGAAACGACCTTGCGGACCGCTACGAAACCGCGCTGGGCATCGCCGGTGTCGACAGCCGGCGCGCGCCCGACGACATCGTCGCCATGGGCCACTTCCTGATTGCCCGGTCGGCCGGGCTGCTCCTGTGAATACGCTCAGATCGGCACTTGACGCCGTCCCCCTCATCGCCATCTTGCGCGGCCTCGAGCCCTCGATGGCGGTGCCGGTCACGGACGTGCTCGTCGAAGCCGGTTTCAGGATCATCGAAGTTCCGCTGAATTCGCCCGACCCGCTCGAATCGATCCGGCGGATCTCCGACCGGCATGGCGGCCGGGCCATCATCGGCGCCGGTACCGTGCTGACATGTGCCGACGTTGATGCGGTCGCCGATGCGGGAGGGTGCATCATCGTTGCGCCAAACATGAACCCGGCGGTTGGCACGCATGCTTTGGCGCGCGGCCTTTGGTGGTGTCCGGGCGTTTGCACGCCGACCGAGGCATTCGCCGCGCTCGATGCCGGGGCGTCGTTGCTGAAGCTCTTTCCCGCCGAGATGGTATCGCCGACCAGCATCGCAGCCATGCGCGCCGTCCTGCCGAAGGATGCAATTCTCGCCGCCGTCGGCGGCATCACGCCAACATCGATGGCCGACTTCCGATCGGTTGGTATCGACGGGTTCGGTTTGGGATCGGCGCTGTTCAAGCCGAGCTACACCGTGGACGACATTGCCAGACGCGCGCGCGCCTTCGTCGATGCACTGGAGCCATGCGGATGACCGGCTGCCGCCGGTTTCGTTGCAGCAGCGTCGACCGTGACATGGCACCCATACTGCCTGTCCGGTTCGTCCTTCCGCCATCCATGATCTTGTCTCGGCCCCGTTAAAACTCTGCCGTTTTTTGCTCTGCCGAGAGGGGAGCCTCACCCCGTTTCTGGTCCGGGCCTCATGCGACCTTTCGGGTTTCGTTCAGCCGGGCCGCAAATTCGCTCGGCGTCGAGTTTCCAAGCCCGGAACGCGGACTGGTTTCGCTCTGGTAAGTTCTCCGGTCGTTGATCCGGGCACCGGCATCGTCCACCGACAGCTACCACGACGCGCTCAGCCCTCGATCCCCGGCAACGCCTCACAGGCCGCACCAGTCCGGCCGCGCAGCCCGCGATGGCTCGGCTCGTTGGTGCGATTGGCTTTCCAGATCATCTCGACCCGCCGGTGAGCGAACTCGAACGGCATCGGGCAAAGCTTGAAGCCGATGGAAGCGAACCGCTTTCAGATGACGCCGCCCGGCAGCATCGCCATCAGGTCGGACGTCGCCAGCATGCGCGGGAACAGCACAACGTCATCGAACGCTTGTTCGGAAGGCTGAAGGGCTGGCGACCCGTCGCAACCCGCTACGACAGCTGCGCCCACAGGTTCATGAGCGCCATCTGCATCGCCGCAACCGTCATCTTCCGGCTTTGAGCCCTGATCCTGGATTGAAGAATTCCAGAATCCGATTGTCATAAAGTCTATTCANGATGTAGCGTACAGGAAATACAGAATAAATTTGAGCCGTCGGCAAACAAGTATCGCGTCGTGTTGGCATTTTTTTGACCTGATCGTTTATCGATTTCGGGAGGGGTTGATTTATGTTTGAAGTCTCCGGGGCCGACAGGGCCGTGATTGCTNGCTGCCATCGACAAGACCAAAGACAATGTGCCGCGAACGCTTGATCCCGCGGACAAGGAGGATGCGGCGGCAATTGCGTCCTTCCTGAAACTGACGGGGAAAACCAGGCAATCGCATCCCGCCCTGTTCGACGATCTCGACGCCGCGGCGAAGTCGGGCGCCGGCAAGGACGACGACACGCAGGCACTCCAGATCGTCGATGCGGGTCAGGACGCGCAGGGCCGGGCGACATGCCGGGCGTGGCATGTGGACAAGCGCGGTGCACTGATGAGCGGGAGCCTTGCGCTGGCGCTCGATTCTGACACGGGCGATATCGCGGCAATGGGCCACGCCAACCGCGTCGGTGGCGGCTACGCGCCGGCGGCAACACGCTCGGCGACCGCCAAGGCCGCGCCGGCGAACATGACGAGCGTCGGCTTCTACCACTCGCAAGCCGCGCCGGGCACGCCGCCTCGGTTCGGCATGGTCGCGAACACACAGGCGATTGAGCTGAACGCGCAGGCCGTGGCCGCCGATGTGACCGATCCGGTTATCAAGGTGAGCGGACACACCGAGATCGAGATCGGTCTCGGCCGTCCGCAGACCGGCCTTGATCTTGATTACTTCTACAATCAGGACACGTCGAACACACCGATCCTGCTCGTGCCGTTCACGGGGACGGTCAACGTCCAGCAGCCGCTCAATTACGTCGATCCGAACACCCACCAGTTCACGCAAGGGCTGAGCGTGACGACCCAACTCTACTCGGTCAGCGCCCAGCACAAGATCGACCATCAAAGCAGCCAAGGCCTGCTGACCCAGATCACCGGTGACACGAGCACGAACGTGGTGACGTGGAGCTATCCGTTCGATGCCGCCAGCCAGATGGAATCATTGCAGTTTCCGCCCTACGGGCCAGCGCGCGATACGCTGTCGGGCTTCTACTTCCAGTTCAACATTCCGGTGAACAACCCGGTGGCTCCGACATTCACGTTCAACGTGTGCAGCTATGATTGGCCCGACCAGCCGTCGGTCAACTGCATACAGATCCCGAACATCAAATTCTGGTGGCATTGCATCGCCGCCGAGGCGTCGGTCACGATGGCGGACGGCGCCGAGCGGGTGCTCGAAGAGGTCGACAACACGGCCCGCGTCCGGACCGTGCATGGCGGGTCGCTGGGTGTGGAGGCTACCACCCGGGCGCTCCACAATGCCGGCGCCACGCCGCATCCGGTCGACCTGGTGTTCGAACTGATGACGAAGAGCGGACTCTCGGTGATCTTGACGGGCGGCCACCCGGTCGTCACGCCGGACGGCCTTGCGCATGCCTGTGACCTGAAGCCGGGTGACGCGGTGCTGACACGGGACGGGACCGACAGCGTGGCAAGCTGCGAGGAGTCCCGCTACGACGGCATTTTCTGCAACCTGAAGCTGGTGGACGAGACGGACCGGGAGGCTGGTCGAAGTCTTGAGGTTGGCACGTTTTACGCCAACGGAATCGCGGTCGGCGATTTCAACGCCATGGCACAGCTGCACCGCAACAACACGCGTTCGCTCGAATACATGCGTGCGCGCCTGCCTGAGCGCTATCACACCGACTACGCCAGCACGCTGGAAATGATCGCGCACGACAACGTCAAGTATGGCGGAAACTTCTGACCATGCCGTGCCCGCCGGTGACCGGTTCCCGGCGCGGAGGGTCTTTGGCGGCAGCGTTTGCGGGTTTGGGCCCGTGCGTCCGTCGCCGGTTGGTGCACGGGCGTAGACAGCAGGCGGTGCATGCCGCGGGGATGCAGACATGAGCGGCGAAACGATCGATCCGGCGACCACCTTCTCCTCCATTCAGTATGTGGATCCGTTCGCGCCGCTCCCGCTGGCCAGCACGCAGGCCGGGGTGACCGCCAATCTGAACACGACGGGCGTGACGGGCGGTTACGTCGCCTATGCCCGGCTTCTGGAGAACAACCTGCCCATCGGCTATGGCACCGGGTCGACGGCCAACACCGTGCGAGTGCTCAACGCGATGCCGCTTGCAGCCGGGCCGTCCTACATCATTCAGGTCCAGTTCGGGGGAAGCGGGCAAAACCCGGCCGATCTGGACTGGTCGAACACCGCCAACATCGCGTCCGCACCCGTCGTTACGCAGCAGGCGCGTGTCCGCGTGCTTTCCGTGTTGGCGTCCAGCATCGATTTTACCTGGGAGATCCCCAGCGGCGCGCAGATCGGTGGTATCTATCTGCAGTTGATCGACGATTCCAGCGGCAGTCTGACGGGCGACTATTACCTGGGCAGTGATGCTGAAGCCACCATCGCCAATCTGAGCCTTGACCCGCAGCAGACCTATTCGGTCCGGATATCGGCCGTCCAGCCTGTCGTCGGAGCGACGGCCGGCGGCTTCAGCGCACCCTTCACGACAGGCCCGGTGAGCGCGCAGCAGATCGTCCCGACCGCATCGCCGGCCATCTCCGCGATCCGTTTCGACGGCGGACAGGCGAGCGCCGTCTGGAGCCTGCCCGCATTGCCGACCGGCGAGGTGGTCGCAGCGCCGCGCTATGAACTCCTTTTGATGTCGGGCAGCGACGTCGTCGCGGTTGCCGAAGGCGGCGACAAGGGTGGACAGATCGTCACCGGCGCGCTCGACACGCTGGCATCGCCGTCCATTGCCGGCCGCGTCATCTATGGCGCCTTTGTCGGGCCAACCGGCGCGGCGGTGGCGATCGAGCCGCAACCGCCGCAGATCGTCGATGCCACGGTGACGCTGGCGAGCGGAAAGAACACGATCGCGGCGACCTTCGTCACTCCGGGCGCGCTTTCCACCGACCGGGAACTGAGCGCGGTGCTTTACACCAACGGCGTCGCCGGCACCGCCAAAACCGCGACGGCCAGCCCTGCCGCCATCACATGGGACAACATCACGCCGGCGGGCAATACCGTCTACGAAATCGAAGCAACAATCATCAACACCACGGGCGGCAAGACCAGCCAGGGGCCGAAATCGCAACGGCTGACCGTACCGCTCGGCGTCGCGCAGATCAGGTCGGCATCCTACGACGGCAAGACGATCACGATCGATGTCGACTTCGATCCGGGCTGTCCGGTCGATGGCTACACCGTCACGCTCGACAATGGCGGAACGCCGGCCACCGTGTCGGCCGGCCCGACCATGCCGATCTCCATCCCGTATGATCTGGATCTGTCCAAGACGTGGACGGCAACTGTCACGCCCGTGATGGGAATCATCACCGGCGTCGTCTCGGCTGGTGAAGCAATCACCTTGCCAACGATCGCCGCGCCGGTTCTGAAGTCGGTCGTCTATGACGGCTCGGCGCTGCATCTGCAGTGGACCGCGGCGGTGCTGCCCTATTTGACCGGCTACCAGGTGACGGTGACCCCTTCCAGCGGCAGCCCGATCGTCCTGTCCGCCGGTCCGGAAACCAGCCTGTCCTTTCCACTCGATCCGGCGACGGCAGTCGGCGCCACGGTGGCGCTGGTCGGCGTCTCGCCGCTTCGCAACACCGCTGCCTCCACCGCAGTCAATATTCTGACCGATGCCGTCGAAATGGGCGCGGTGAGCGTTTCGGGATCGACCGTGACAGCGGCCTGGACCGTCCCGGGTTCGCCCACCGTCCAGGCCGAACTGCTGACGGGAGACACGGCGACATCGGTCCTCGCCAATGCCTCGACGACGGGCGTCAGCTTTGCCGTGCCGAGCGATACTTCCCAGCCCTACCGCCTGCAGGCGCGCATGGTCAGCACCGATGGCGTCGCGATGGGCCCGGTCTCGGCGCGGGCGGATCTCCTTTTGACGGCACCGCAGCTTCTGTCCGGGCGCCTTGGCGAAGGCCGCGCCGATCTGGTCTGGGAGTTGGGCGGCCCGTTCGCGGCCGACAGCTTTGTCGTCACCGCAACGCCGACGTCCGGCTCGGCCGCCAGCCTGACCGTTGCCGGGTCCGCCTATGACGGGCCGGCGCCGGACGCGTTCTTCGAAGCCGGGGCGCTGACGATCGCAGCGCGCAACGCCTTCTGCACGGGGCCGGCGGTGAGCGTTCCGATCAAGGGGGCCGCCGTGGTCACCGGCGGTGACTACGAGGACGGCACGCTGTCGGTGAACGTCACGCTTGGCACCGAGACGAGCGGGGACATCTACTGGCTCGACGTTCTGGCCGATGGCGGGCTTCTGGCACGCGAGGTGTTCACGGCGACCGGGACCGCGTTCACCCAACCCTTCACCATCGACGTCGGCGTGCCCGATGGCGCCAACGTGGCCGTGGTGATGGCCGGCGTCGGTCCCAAGAGCTTGACGCCGGCGAGCGCGCGCATGTCCGTGCCGTCGGGTGTGCCGGTGCTTGACGAAGCGGCCTATGAAGGCACGAAGCTGCATGTCCGCTGGCAACCCAAGCCCGGTCCCGGCATCGGCGGTTATCTCGTCTCGGTGGCCGGCGGCAGCCCGGCCATCGACGATACGTTCGTCGCCGGCGGCGACAGCGCAACGGCGACAATCGATGTGGGGACGAGCATTTCCTATCCCTTCGGCGCCGGTGTCGCGGTCAGCGTGCGTGCCGCGTCCGGCAAGACGTCGGGCGCCGCTTCGGTCAGCGGCGAGCCCGGAGCGTCCAGGCCGCCGGTGCTTGCCGGTTACGCCTATGGCGCCGGCGTGCCAGCGGCGGGCGATCCGCCTTATGTGTTCCGGCGCGGCGCCTATCAGGCGCTGGCCGACGTGCACGGCAATGCGATCGAGCTCTATCTGCCCTCGCCGTTCACCACCGGCACGCCGACCGTGCCGTCGAGCGCTTCGCCGACCTTCAAGCTCGAGCCGGCGCCCAGCGGCTCGACGCTGCCCTACAAGCTGACGCTGAGCGACGATGTCTGGACCACGTTGGGATCGAGCGGTGTGCGCGCCGCATTGCGCACCGACTATGTCTCGTTTCTCAACGATGTCGAGGATACCGGCGTCTTCCCGTGGGCGATCGCCCTGATCCGCCAGATCATCGCGCAGGCCATGCCGCAGACCTTCGAAGAAGTGCTCTACTACCGCTACGGCCTGTGGCGCGACGACAGCATCCGTGTCGCCGACCTGACGCCGGGAACACGGCTGCAACTGTCGAACGCGCTCTATCAGGCGGTGGTCGGCGGCAGCAGCGAGAAGAACGGCTTCCTCGCACTCGGAACCGAAATGTTCGATCTCGCCGATGTGATCCCGCAAGGCGGCGGCGGCGCGCTGGCGACGGGTGCCGCGCGCAGCCTTTCGGTCGATGCGTTCCTGTCCCTTGTCTATCCGGGTGGCGGCAACGCGAACAATGGCCGGCCTGTCGCCGCCGGCGCGATCGACTTTTTCGACGACCAGAACCGCCAGGCCTATTACCGCCTTTTCTATCCGGCGCAGTTCACCGGTTCAGGCAGCAATGGCTCGACGTCGCTGACCAGCAACGTCACGCTGATCGGCACGACCAGCTGGAAGACGCTGTCGACGATCACCGACCAGTATGCCTCCACAGGCACGTTCCCGACCGGCACCGACTATTTTGCGACCTATTTCCGGGGCCGTTCGGCCGTCACACCGCTGGTCGCCTTCGCGGTGCAGGGTGAAAACCGGTGGGCGCCGCTTGGCACGACGGTGCGGCAGGCGCTTGCGACGCAAGGGCTCGCCGCGTTCGCCGGCGGTGAGAGCGGGAGCGCCCTGACGATGAGCCGCGCGACGGCAAACCTTTTTGCCTATCCCGTTGCCGCTCCGGGCCTTTCCCTCGATCCCGTCGATCTGACCGACACGGCCCTGGGCGGCGTGGTGCCGTCAATGTGGCCATTGGACATGCCGGTCGTCGGCGGAGACCAAGTGTCGCTGAGGCAGTCCTGAACCGGGTCGGTCTCCGGCGCGGCTCTTCCGCGGCCGGCGATGCTGCCGACCGGGGCGGCGAGCAACGAGCGAGAGACGTGTGACCAACGCCCAATTCACACAATCGGCCAACGAACCCCGGCTTTACTGGCTCGATGGCGGCACGTGGGAGACGGCGGGTGCGTTCGGCATGGTGCTGTTCGGCGATCCGGCATCCGTGCCCGCTTCGCTGTCGCTCGCCGACACGTGGCTGACCCATCGCGGGTTCTACGTGACGGTCACGATCAAGCCCGACGCAAGCAAAGAGACGGCCTTCGCCGATGCCGTGCTCGCGCTGGCCGAGCGCCTCGGCGGCGGGGCCCGCTTCGTCTGGCTGGAAACGTCCGATGCCGGCGTCCGGGGCTGGGGCGAACGGGTGCTCTACGTCACGCAGGCGGACGGGGCGACCGACGGCACGATCAACCGGCCGAGCGTCTTCGCGCTCGGCGCCTACCGTTTCACGGTTTCGGGCGGGCAGACAATCGGCCAATGGGGCGATGGTTTTTCCTTCGATAGCCCGGCGCCGCCCGCGTTCCAGCTGGTGACCGATGCCAAGGCGTGGCCCCTGGCTCCTGTCTCGCAGGGCGCCGTTGTCCTGTCGGTCGACGGAGCGACAGCCGGAACGTTCCGCGTCGACGGCAGCCTCGATGGCGGCGTTGCCGATCTCGACCTGCTCGATGTCGGGTTTCGCTACGGCGTGCCGGACCAGAGCGACCCGAGCGGCTTTCATCTGGTTTCGCTGCGCTATCCGTTGTTCAAGGGCACCGGTGCGGCGATCCCGATCTCGTTCCTGTGCGACCCGGCCGGGGTTCTCGACCCGGCGCGCACCCAGCTTTCCTATCGCGGGAGTTCGATCCCCGCCCACGACACGCACTACACCTCCCAGCTTGGCTATGGCATCACGCTGACCCCCAACGGCATCGACGCGGCGACCGGCCTTCCGGCCGGATTTGCCTTTCACAGGCGGCCCGGTTCACGCACCGCGCTCGATGCGGACGACCCGCTCTATCTGTCACCGATCGGCGCCTTCACCATGGATGTCGGCACGCCGCCCGGCGGCGCAGCGACCCCCGCCGCGCGGCTTACCGGCGGCATTTCCGGGATCGAATATTTCGGCTTTTCGGACGCTGGTTCGGTGCCGGTTTCGTTTCATCCGGCCAAGCCCGCCTTCGCCCCCGATTTCCCGCCGCAGAAGACGGACGAAGCCACTGGCGCGCCGGTGGTGCCGGAAGATACGCCGCTGTCGCACCGCGCCACCACGGCAAACGCGGTCGTTGCGCCGCCGTCCGGCGGCGAGGCCTGGTATTATGCGCAGCCCAGCGATGGCGCGTTCTTTCATATCCGGCCCGATGGGGGAGGACCGCCCGCCGATGCGCTGTTGCCCTATCTGACGTTTCTTGAACTGGTGACCAAGGATGTCGGCGCAAGCCAGCCCGATGCATATCCGCTGGTGCCCTATGCCGGCGTCGAGGATGACGATCTGGCGATCGTCCAGGCGCTCGAAGCGCAAATTCTCAGTCCGCTGCGCCGGGCGGCACTCGGCGTTCAGGCGCATCAGGCGCCATTGGCCGCGCACCCCGAGGCAATGCTGGCGCAAACAGACTTCGAGGCGGTGACGCCGCAGGGCATTCTCGCGCGGTTCCAGTCGGGCACGATGACGTCGCTGATTCTCAGCAAGGCGCCGGTGGCCGGGCAGTTGCCGCAGCTCGCGTTCAACCAGCCCAGCGATACGTTTCGCGGCGCACTCCAGAGCAACCAGCTCTTCATGGTCGCCTGCGACGGCGCCCTGTTGCTGCAGAACATCGATCTGAACTACTGGATCACCGAGGATGTGCTCGGCGACCTGACCCGGCTGAGCGGCGCGGAGGCCGTGCCGGCCGATGTGGTCACGCTGCTTCAGCAGCAGGGCCGCACGCCGCAGACCTCGCTGAGCGCGTTCACGGCCATGCTGCAGGGCATCCTGACCGGCGGCAATGCGCAGTACATTCCGACCGTGACGAAATACTCGGTCTATTGCCAGCTCGACGTGGAGGGCTGGCGCTTCCGACTGTCGCCGACGCTTTGGGCCGACCAGCAAGCCCATCCGCCGATCATGATCTTCAAGTTCGCCGCCGGCAGTCTGTATGACTTCGTGCAGAACACCGATGCATGGGCATGGCCGGACGTGGGCAAGCTGAACGGGTCACTTGCGAACACGAAAGAGCTGCTCAATCGCATCATTTCCGACGCCGTCGCCGACGTTGAAACCAATGGCGGCGCCAGCATGCTGTCGAACTTCGTCACCGGCATCGTCAACAATCCGGGATGGATGGGCGTTCTGTTCCTGAACGCCAACGTGCCGTTCAGTTCGGTTCCTCCGGAACTGTCGGGTTTGGCCGCCGGCATTTCGCCAGAGGAGTTCCGCGCCCACCATGTCGGCATCTCTGTAACGCCGATCGATATCGATGCCGGCAACCGCACGCTTTCGCAGGGCGACAGCGCCGTCTTCGGGCTCATCGACTACGACCAGCCCGAGGACATCGCCCATATCGAGGGCGATTTCGACTTCAAGGTGCTGTTGCTGCAGGTGCTGTTTATCAACTCGGCGATCGCCAATTTTGCCGGGCGGATCGAACTGTTCGTCAACCGGCTCTTCAGCCAACTTGTGACGCTCTACGAAAGCGAGCACTACAACAACATCCTGCTCGAAGGCAGCTATCAGCGCCAGGGCACGTCCGGGCACTATGTCTTCGCCACCGGTGCCGCCAACGTCTTCGGCGCCGACAGCGTGGGGCAAGGCGGATCGGACAACAGTTCGGTTCTGACGCAAACCGAATTCGACCAGGCGCAATTCGTCACCGCGACCGCCGACACGGCGACCAGCGCGACGACGCGCACCCGTTTTCTGCTGCAGGGCAAGCTGCGGTTCGCCGATCTGCCGCGGTTCGACGCCTTCTCGTTCGGGCCGGTTCTCGACCGGAACGGCGTTCGGGTGGCCGACGGATATCTGTCCTTTTCGGGCGTTTCCGTCGACATGGATTTTCCGGTCAGTGCGCCCGACCAGCGCACGTTCCGGTTCAATCTCGATGAAATCTCCTTCGATCCCGCATCGAGCAAGGCGCGGCCGACCAGCTTCTTCCAGCGCTTCCCGCTGCAGGTCGGCGGGCTGATCGAGGGGCAGCCCGGCAGCAAGCCCAGGGATCTGGGCTATCTGGGGCTCGAAACGCCGCTGTCGCAGCCCGGGTTCAGCGGCGCCTGGTATGGTCTGGTCTTCAATGTCGATCTGGGCACTTTGGGCGCCCTGTCGTCGGCGCCGGCGCTCGGTGCCGGCATACTCGTGGCCTGGTCGCCGACCGCGACGGGCGCCGATGTCAATGTCGGCCTGAAGCTGCCGGGGGTCGAGAGCGTCAAGTCGCTGATGCCGATCCAGGGGGTGATCGATCTGGGGTTCAACGCGATTGATGTGACGGCGGACGGCGCGACGGCCGATCCGCCCGATCCGGCCTATGTGCTGCGGTTCCGCGACTTCTATCTGCGCTTTCTGGGCTGGAAGTTCCCGCCCGGCCAGAACACGATCGCCCTTTTCGGCAATCCCGATGCCGCCACCCAGGATATCGCCACCGACCGGGGGGCGCTGGGCTGGTATGCCGCTTACGCCAAGAAGGAATAGGCGATGCCGAGCGTCAAGGTGTGTCTGTGGAACATCCAGAATTTCGGCCAGAACTCGGAGAAGTACAACGGTTACGACGTGACCGATCGTGCCAACACGATGCGCAATGCGTTCGTCGCGCGTTTCGTTCACGCCAACGCCATCGATGTCCTGCTGATCCAGGAGGTGAGCAGTTCGGCAACGGCCGCGCTCACCGACCTGCAGGGCCAGCTCAACGCGCTGAACGCGGGCGGGACGCAGGACTGGTGCTTCAGCTGGTGCGGATCGGCGATCGCCCGCGGCAATGTGGACGAGGTCCAGCAGCCCCGGCAGGTCGCATTCCGGACCGGTGCGCGCACCGAGGGCTATGCCGTTCTGTGGCGCAATGCGCAGGCTGCGCGCTTCACCATGATCCGCGGTCTTTACGACATTGCCGCCGGCACGAACGGGCCGGGCGGCGCGGCGGTGGCATCGCCGCTGAACATGAGCCAGCGCGGCCGGCCGACCGGGGAAACGGACGGTGAATTCGGTGCGACCGGCGGCTTCATGACCCACCAGAAGTACCCGTATCAGCCGCGCGATCCGCCGCCTGGTTACGACTTGATGGACAACTGGCCCAGGCTCAGCTACCCGCCGACGGCGCGCGCCGACCGGCTTGGCATCCAATGGGCGAAAGCTCGGCGTCCGGTCTATGTGGTGCTCAAGCTTGCCGACGCCGAAACGCTGCTCTGCCCGGTGTGCGTCTATCACGCACCGAGCAAGCAGACGCGCGCGTCATGGGGCGCGTACATGTCAGGTCTCGCCCGCGAGATCTATGCGATCAACACGGTCGACGGCGCGGATGCGCCGGAGGCTGACGATCTGGTCTACGTGCGCAAGGGCGTCTTCGGCGGCGACTTCAACCTGTCGGTGAACCAGGACGATTGGCCGGGCGATTACCAGTACTTCACCGCACCGTTCTCAAGGTCCTATGACGGCGGCGCCAGCCGCAGGGCTGCGCCGCGCGAGAACGAAGGCGACAATGCCCGGCGCACGACGATCCAGATTCTCGGTGACAATCACCGCACGCCGATCGACAGCGCCGACCCCAACGCCTACCTGAAATGGAAGATCGACCTGATCTTTTATACGTCCGCAACCGGAGTGCGGGCGGAACGCGTCAACCTCCTGACCGAGCTGATCGGCGATGCGGCGGGCGGCACCTATTCCGATCCGTTGGAGTCGGTGGCCGATTACATGGATGAGGTCGAGGACGGCATTGACGATGCGCCCGACGATCGGCCGGAACGGCTTCATGCCGAGACGGGGCCGCAGGTCCAGGTCACCAAGAGACGCAAGAAGAAGAGGGTTCAGGTCTGGGTGCCGATCATCTCGGGCGCCTGGGGCGGCACGTTCACCGATTGGGACGAAAGCAAGACCCAGTTCGCCGCGGGCGACGTGACCGATGCACGGCGCGCCGCCGAATATCTGCACATCTTTGTCAGCGACCATCTGCCGTTGGTCGCGACGGTCCCGACCTAGGAGGCCGCGCGATGCCAAACGTCAAAGTCTGTCTGTGGAACATCCAGAATTACGGCCAGGAATCGGGGCGGTACAATGGCGCGGGCCTTGCTGTGGGCAATGCGTTGCGCAACCGGTTCATCGCCCGGTTCGTGCACGCCAATGCGATTGACGTTCTCTTGATTCAGGAGGTGAACCAAGCACCGGAAACGGCGCTCAAGGATCTGCGCACGCAGCTCAATGCGCTCTATGCCGCCGGCCAGCGCGACTGGCGGGTGAGCTGGTGCGGATCGGCCATCGCCCACCGCGATACCGACGAGGCGACAACCGCCGCCGATATCATCTACCGGACCGGTGCACGCACCGAGGGCTATGCCGTGGTGTGGCGGGCGGCCCGCGCCACTTTCCGGATGATAAGGGGGCTTTATCCTATTGCGGACGGCACGACGCCCTCCAACGTCCGCTCTCCCTTGAACATCAGTCAGCGCGGCCGGCCGACCGGCAACAATCGCATCGGCGGCGGCCGCGAGAAGTTCAGCGCAACCGGCGGTTTTCGCCGCGTCCATACGCTTCCCTACGACTATGACGATGGCACCGACGATTACCAACTCATGGCGGCATGGCCGAAGCTGAACTATCCGGCGACTTCGAAGTACGACGCCATGGGGATCCAGTGGGAGAAGGCGCGGCGTCCCGCCTATGTGGTGCTCAAACTCGCCGATGCGCACGACACGCTGTGCCCGGTCGGGGTCTATCACGCGCCGAGCAACCAGGTCCGGTCGTCATGGGGCGCGTTCATGAGCGGGCTGGCGCGCGAGCTCTATGCGGTCAACGGCATTGACGCACACAACATCCCGGAGGCCGACCAACTCGTTGCGTTGACCAAATGTGTCTTCGGTGGCGATTTCAACTGGTCGCAATCCCAGGCGAGTTGGCCTGGTGAGTACGAGTACTTCACGCGAGATCGCAACCGCAACTATCGCGGTGGCGCCCAGTGCTCCGAGAGGCCGCTTCACACCGCAGGCGACGCCGCGCGGCGCACCACCGTTCAGATCGTCGAAGGTGTCGCGCACGACCAGCCGATCACCGGGCCGAACACGGCTGACTATCTGCGCCACAAGATCGATCTGGTCTTCTACCCGACCGGCTCGGGGATCACCGCGCAGCGGATCGATCTGCTGAACGAGCTCCTGGTCGACGGCGCGCGGCTGCCGGCCAACCGGGTCTACAGCGACCCGCTGCAGCAGACCGATGCGTATCTTGCCCATATGGAGGCCCAGGTCGCCAATCCGTTCAACTATTGGCCGCAGCGGATGGCGGCGACGGGACCCGAGCAACATGTCGAGTTCAAGCCCAGGCACCGGCCAAAGTACAAGAAGTGGCTTCCCGTCATCACAGGCGCCTGGGGCGGCACCTTCACCAATTGGGCGACCACGCGCGCGCAGTTCGGAGCGGGGGCGGTGACGGACGCCAGGCGCGCCGCCGAA
This sequence comes from Oceaniradius stylonematis, assembly GCF_003149475.2. Taxonomy (GTDB): domain Bacteria; phylum Pseudomonadota; class Alphaproteobacteria; order Rhizobiales; family Rhizobiaceae; genus Roseitalea; species Roseitalea stylonematis. Next base: position 861,119 of record NZ_QFWV02000004.1, on the reverse strand, counting down.
TTCACACACATCTTCATCAGCGACCACCTGCCGCTGGTCGCGACGATTCCGACGTGAGGGCGGCATGAACATCCAACAGCTCTTTGCCGATCTTCAGCAGTTCCAGGACACGGGCGCCGGCACGCTGACGATCCCCGTCGCGTCGATCTCGAACCCGTCCGGCCTCGATTGGCCGGACATTGCGACCCTGTTCAACAAGGTTCTGGCGAGCGACACGCTCACGCTCACCGGCATAACGAGCTTTCCGTCGCAGCCGAGCGCCAACATCATCCGCTATCAGGGAAATGCGACGCTGTTTCCCTGGTCGGGATCGGGCCAGCAGACTGTCCTGCCGGTGACCGCCAGTTTCTCGGTCGATTCCAGCGGCAGTCCTCAACTCTACATCCGCGCGGAGGTTCCATCCCCGGCGGGAGGCTGGACGCTCGGCAACAGCCTGCACGGTCTCGAGGGCACGGACCTTGCCGGTGTCGCGTTCGAGAACGGGTTCTTCCTGCTGACCAGTGCGGCGGTGTCGATCAGCGACTATCCGGGGACCGCCGAACCCTTCGCCAACTTCAAGGGTCAGTTGTCGGCGACGGGTCCGTTTGCGGTGGGGGCGACGCTGTTGCCGACACCGGACAGCCGCACGGTGGCGGGAACGATCGACCTGTCGGAAGGCGACATGCCGGTCATCGCGCTCGCGCCGGCCGGCGCCGCGCCGATCACCCTTGCGGGCATTGCCCTCGAATTCGGCGCTTCGCTTGCAAGCTTCTACGAGGAACTGCCCTATTACGACCCCGCCAACCCGTCGGAAACGACGATCAAGCGGCCGTTCTCGCGGGCGGACCTGATCGCCACGCTCGCCTTTGGCGGCCAGACGCTCGACCTGTCGCTGACGCTGCTGCCGGCCAGCGAGTTCCATACGCTTTCGGTGGGCGAACTGACGGTGCCGCTCGCCTCCTGGAACGAGCTCGACAGCCTGACCGGCGGCATCGATCTTGGCACCCTGGTTCCCGACACCGTGCCGGCGGCCACATCGCTGGTGCTCAAGCAGTTGAGCTTTTCGCTCTATTTCCCCGACAGCGCCGCCCTTCCCAGGGTCGACGCGATCTTCTTCAACGTGGCGATGGATGTCGGCTCTTGGCCGCTGCTGCCCAACGACATTCTGACGGTCTCGGAGATCGGCAGCCTGATGACGCTGAACTTCGGCGACGGCTTGGTGCCGGCGGCGCAGGGCTCGCTCTACACCGCTTTCGACATCGTCGAAGAAGTGCCGATGCTGGCCGAACTGTCGATCCCGACGCTGAACCTGTCGACCCATTTGCAGCCGGGCGTGACGGTTTCGGTCTCGGCGCTGATGGCTTCGGTGATGGAGAAGCTGACCGGCAAGCGCTACGAGCCGCCGATCGACATGGACATTTCGCGGCTCGAATTCTCCGCCGACATCCTCAATCGCACCTTCGGCTTCGGCACCGACATCCTGACCGACTGGAGCATCGATCTTGGCAGCGCCAATGGCGGTTCACTGATCTCGCTGGGCTTTGACGGCATCAGTTTCGACATCGACTATGACGGCCAGCTTTTGCAGGCCGACCTGACCGCCTTCACCCATATCAACGAGGCGATGCTGTACTTCTCTGGCTCCTCGCCCGGCAACGATACCGGCTGGGGTTTCAGCGGCGGGCTGATGAGCGGCAGCACGCTGAGCGTCACCAATCTCCTGACCGCCTTCATGTACCCGGACGGCAACATTCCCGGCGGCAGCTACGGCGTTCCGCAGCTCCAGATCGACCTCCTGCAGGCGACGCTGGCCACCGACACGTCCAACAATCCCGTCGAGTTCACCTTCAAGGGCGGCATGTCGCTCGCCTGGGACTTCAAGGTCTTCGACGGTCAGGGCAGCCCGACCTTCAAACTGACGGCGACTCTTTCTCTGAAAGGGACCAAAGGCATCGGTCAGGCCGTCCAACCGAGGCAGCTCGCCGGCCCGGGCGTGCATGGCGGTCTGCATCTTCCGGCGAGACGACCGGTCGTCGAGGCGGGCAAGAATGCCGCCGGCGAGTGGGTGATCTCCGGCGACGTGCAGGGCACGTTCAGCCTGTTCAACCTTCTGATCTCGGCTGGTTACGAGTTCTCGCCCGACAATTCGGCGCTCAGCTTCGGCATCTGGTACAAGGAGCGCGGCATCCAGGCGACGGTGACGCAGAAGACCCTCGCCGGCAGCGCCGACAAGCAGACCATCCTGACCGTGCGGCTGGGCGATCTGTCGTTCGGCGAGATCCTCGAATATCTGATCAATCTGGCGCTGCCGGGCGAGAACCGGCGCCTCGGCGCGCCCTGGGACATTCTCTACCAGATCAATTTCAAGAACCTCGAACTGGAGGTGAACCTGACGACGTCCGACGTGGCCGTCGCCTACCGGCTCGATCTCGATCTGAAGTTTGCCCGCTTCGACAAGATCGGCCTGATCTACAAGAGCGTGAATGGCGAGGGACGCGTCTTTGTCGAACTCGAAGGCGAGTTCCTGGGCCAGAGTTTCGGCGACGACGACGAGCCACTGGCCTGGGACGTGCTCAACGACGACGCGCCCGAAGTGCCCGGCAAAGGCCCGCAACTGATCGATCTGCGGTTCGTCGGCATGGGCCAGCATATCGCGCTGTCGGTGCCGGTCGCCGATCTCGACACCGTCGAAAAGGTCATCACCGCGCTGAAGGCGTCGATGAAGCCGGTGTCCGGCAGCGGCAATCCGTTGACCGATCCGGCGGCGGCGAGCCTGCGCTATGACGGCAACAGCAATTGGATGTTCGGGCTCGACGCCACGCTTCTGAGCACGTTCTCCCTGTCGGCGGTGTTCTTCGATCCGGTCATCTATGGCGGTTTGATCGCGGTCTCCGGCGAGCGCGGCGGCGCGCTCAACGGGCTGCGCTTCGAACTCCTCTACCGCAAGATCAGCGACGATATCGGCGAACTGTCGGTCGATCTGCGCATACCCGACATGTTCCGCCATCTCGAGTTCGGCGAGGTGAGCGTCACGCTCGGCATGATCCATGTCGACATCTTCACCAACGGCAATTTCCGGGTCGATCTGGGCTTTCCGCACAATGAAGACTTCTCGGTCTCGTTCGCCGTCGAGGTGTTTCCGTTCATCGGCGAGGGCGGGCTCTATTTCGCCTATTTGACCGGCGCCACTTCCGACCGGGTGCCGCAGATCACCAATGGCGATTTCGACCCGGTGATCGAGGCCGGCATCGGCCTGTCGGTCGGTCTGGGCAAGGACTTTCAGGCTGGGCCCCTGAAGGCCGGGCTCAAGATCGAGGTCTACGGCATTTTCGAGGGCGTGTTTGCGCCGTTCGAACCCTATGACAAGGCCGTCGAGCCGGGTTTCTACTTCTGGGTGCAGGGCACGGCGGGGATCGTCGGCACGCTTTATGGCTCGGTCGATTTCGTCGTCATCAAGGCGTCGGTCAGCATCGTGGCGCGGGCCAGCGCGACGCTGGTTCTGGAGGCGCACAAGCCGACAGAAGTCGAGCTGAAGGTCGATGTCACCGCCAAGGCGAGCGTCAAGATCCTGTTCGTTCGGGTGCATTTCAGCTTCAGCCTGACGATCGAGGAGAGCTTCACCATCGGTTCGGCGACGGCGACGCCGTGGATCGAGGGCAGCAACAGCGAAAAGCGTGTGCCGCACGCCCATATGAGCGCGATGATCGCCGAGACGCGCCTTGCCATGATCGGACCGGCGGACGGCGGAATTCAGCCCTTTTTGCGCCAGCAGCGCGGCCAGCGGCCGCAAACGCGCCTGACCCGGTTGCGCCATGCCCGCCATCACCTGCCGTCCCTGACAGCCCACCCCGACCATCGCAGCCTTCATGTGACGCGGATGGCCGAGATGCGCGCGCTGCATCCGGCCGTGGTCCGATTGGACCAGACACCGCAAAGCTGGCCGCCGATCCCGGTCTTCGGTTCGGGCACGCCGGAAAGCGCGCGACTGCAGTTCCTGCCGATGTTCTCGGTCGCCGATCCGGCGAGCCTTTACGGCGCAACCGGCAGCGGCAGTGGCAACCAGACCCAGCTCGTTCTGGGGTTCATGGCCGAGAACACCGTCGATCCAGAGGCGAACGGCCATGCCGAACGCGCGGTCCCGACGGCGGACCATGTGCACCATGTCAACGCCGCCGGCGATCCGCCGCTTGCCACGATGGCCGAGGCGTTCTTCCGTTGGGCGGCGGCGGCCGGCGCCGGCAAGACCGGGACCGACCGGCTGACGCGCCTGCAGCTCGAAGACCTGTTGAACGAAATGGCCGACCCGGCGTTCCAGCAGGCAACGTTCGGTTACGACAATCTGTCGAACTTCCTGCATGAGAGCCTGCATTTCGAGATCGCCGCCTATCCGCAGGGCACGCCGCCGTCGCAGATCGACACCACCAGCGGCACCTTCGTGCCCGTTTGCCCGGCCATCTCCGCGCAGATCGTCCAGGGGTCTGACACCACCAACCGGGACTATGCCGGCTACAACCCGGTCAGCGCCGCCTACGCCACCAACCTTGCCGCCTATTTCCAGCAATTGCTGACCAATGCGACACGCGACGTGGCCAACATGCCGACGACGACGGCGCAGCAGGTGAACAACACACCGTCCGCACCCGGCGGCACGGCCAGCCTGGCGGAACTGATCTTCGGCGAATACTTCCTGCTGATGACGCAGGCCGCCGTACAGGGCGCGCTCGCGCTTCTGCAGAACTACCCCTACACCTATCCGGCGACCGGCGGGCCGAGCCTCGACACGCTGGCCGGCCAGTTCCCGGTCCTGACCGCCCGGCACACGCTGGCGCGCGGGCAAACGCTGTTCGATCTGGCACTGCAGACCGGCCACCATCCGCGCCATCTGGCCGCCGCCAACCCGCTGGCGGCGCGCGGCGACAGCCGCGACGTGGACGTGCCGGTCGGCGTTACGGCCCTGTCGATCGCCGAGGACAATCCCGCCGCGCCGCTCGCGACCGATCTGTCGATCGCCATGCCGGCGCTCGCCTACCAGGTCCGGTCCGGCCAGTCGCTCGACGAGATCGCGGCGGCGATCCCTTTTGTCGATGCGTCGACGCCGCTCACCGGCCTTGCCATCGGCACGGCCAGCCAGCACCTCAAAAGCCTGCTGCGGCAGGGCACGACGCTGTCGATCCCGGCTTTCACCTATTCGCCGGTCGCCGGCGATACGCAGAACTTCCTGACCGCGTTCTTCAAGGTGCGCAACGAGGGGATCGAGGGCGCGCCGAATCTCGACTGGTACGAGCAGGCGATCTCGACGCTCAATCCGTCCGTCGACTGGTCGCAGATCGGCCCCTCCTCGCCCCCGATCGGCGTGCCGACCGCCTATCTGAATTCCAGCGCCGCCAACGCGACCTACACGATCCACACCGGCGACAGCCTGGCAACGATCGCGGCAACCTTCGCCCGCTATCAGGCGATGGACAATTCCAACGATCCGCCGGTCACCGCGCCAACGCCGATCCCGGCGATGGACCACACGATCACCTCGACCGACACGTTCGCGGCACTGGCCGGCACCGTCTTTCCGGGACTGGCGCTGAATGCGCTGATCACGGCCAACACCGACAAGGACGTTTTGACACCGCTGACCGCACTGCACATCGCGCCGTTCACCGCGAAGATTCCGTCCGGGCAGTCGCTTCAATCGTTGGCGTCGGCTTACGATCTCGGCATGGCCGATCTCGTCGACATCGTCGCCGGGATCGATGCGATCTTCGTAGGTGGAACCGATCTGACCATCCGCGACGTGCCCGCCTTGCCGGTCGACCAGTTCGTCACCGACCTCAAGGCGACGGCACAGCTCAACACGATCGCCACCCAGGTCTCGAATTTCCTGGCGCACGGACTGCGCGCGCCGGCACCCGACGACACCAGCTTCACCGGGCTGACGCCGGCGCAGGTGCTGGCGGGCGACTTCACCGGTACCCTCTACGGAATCGCCGACCTGACCGGTCAGCAATTCCCATGGACCGATCCGCAGACCACGCCGATCGACGTGACGCTGAGCCATGCGGCGGTGAGCTGGCTGAGCTTCACCGATGCGACCGTCGCCGGAGCGCTCGACGGCGCCGGACTTGCCGTGCACGCACCGCGCAATCCGCGCCTCTTCGCGAACGCCGCGCCGTCGCCGGGCCTGCTGGTGGCGACCAACGCCATCACCGACATCACGCTGACGGTCGATCAGGCGACCTTCGGGACCGCGCTGCCCTCGACCACGGTGACTCTCAATGCGCAGGCGCCTGCGGTGCTTTCGAACTTCGAAGACACGCCGGTGCACTACAACATGCAGGTCACCCAGCACTGGCAGGCCGGCGCGCGCCCGGCGCTGCCGGCTGCCGCCTCCAACGCAGGCGGCGCGCCCGGTGAACCGAGCCTCTGGCCGTTGCCGTCCAACCTGCAGAAGCTGGCCGATGCCGGCGGTGACAAGCCCTTCGCGCTCAAGGGCGTTGCGCTGACCGCGCCGCCGGACGCCGAGGGCGATCCGCTGGTCTCCTATGCATGGGGCATCCAGCTTCCGATCGTCTTGCACCGTGTTGCCAACCCGACGCCTGCCGCCGCCGAGGACACGCCCGGCGGTGGCTCGGAACTGGGCAGCGACTGGGTCGATGGCCTCTATCTGTGCAAGGGGACCGATGCGGGCGACACCGAGCGGCTCTACGATCTTTGGACCTATCTGGCGCAGGCCGTCCAGGCGGGCAGCGACTCGGGCGCGCTTTATCTGCTTTATCCGCCCAATGCGACGGGTGCGACGCCGAAGGGCTATGCGTCCGATGCGGTCGACACGACCAAGACCGTGCTGCTGAAGACGAACCTGTCGACCGTCACCCGCGATCCGATGCTGACGATGGACGTCTTTGTCGAGGGCATCGAACTCGATGAGGACGGTCCGCCGAGCGCGGCCACCTACAGCGCGCCCCTTTCGCAGGCGACCGATTTCCTGACGCTTCTCTGGGAGGCCTCCGTCGTCGTCGAGGGCGGCTTTTACCTGCACTATGACGCCGACGGCGCCGGTCTGCCCGACTTCGTCTTCGACGAAAACGGGCGCGGCACCATCCAAATCGTCTGTCTTCTGAACAGCCAGACGAGCGGCGCGGCCTCCGGCGGGCCGCTGCTGGCGCTCAACAACATTGCCGTCGTCGGCGACAATGTCGATGCCAGCGCCACCCAGATCTATGCCGAACAGACCGGCGCCGGCGCGCCGACGACGCGGCTTGCCACCATTCCGCCCGGCACCGCCGGTTTCACCATCGAACGCACCGATCCCTCGCCCCAGCCCGGGACCGATCCGACGCCTGCGCAGCTCTCGGGCATGCTCTACGGCCTGATCGGCTACAAGATCGGCGCCGGCTCCGGCTTCACCGGCAGCAACGAAGCGGTGCCGCAGGGGCCGGCGCCGACCGATGACGACGTGCACGGCACCGGCGATGACGTCCTCTACAAGCAGGTGCTCAGCCTTTTTCCCCGCGCCGAGCCGGCCGGGCGGATCGCGCAAAACAATCCCTGGCTGCCGGCCGCGGCCGAGGACCCCTATGCGGGCGTTTCGGCGGGTTCGGGCGCGGCGCTGAGCTTTGCCGCGCATGACATTTTCGGCAACAAGGCGACCGTTTCCGATCCGCTGTCGGACGTCACGCTGGCCGACCGCTACACCGACCGCATGTCCGCCATTGGCGACTGGCCGGGAACGAGCTGGTCCTACACGCTCAGCGGCGCGTCGCCGGCGGCGATGATCGAGATCGACGGTGCCTTGCAGATCAATTCCTACCTGCCGGCACCGGATCTGCCGTCGGAAAAGGCGGTCAGTTCGGCCAGCGCCCATGCGCTCAAGTTCGCCGGTGCCTTCTACCAGATCAGCCGGCCCGGCATTACGGTCAGCATCGAGACGAGCCTCGCGAGCGGTGCGCTGAGCCCGCCGCTCGCGCCGCTGATCGCCTATGTGTCGGCGTCCTACATCTTCACCAGCCAGATCGCCGCGCTGCCCATCGCAACCCACTCGGTGACATCGGGGCAGACATTGTCGGACGTGACCGGCGCGCATTCCGTCCCCGCCGACGATCTTCTGCGCGACAATATCGACCGCCCGGCAACGGCCTTGTTCCCGGGCCCGGTCACCGTGCCGACCTTTGCGCAGGTCAAGCACAATGAAACGCTCAACGCCTTCGCAACGCGCGTCGGCGTCAGCGCGCACGATCTTCTGACGCAGTGGCACAATGCCGATACCGCCATCGTTCCCGCGCAAACCAATCTTATCATCGCCCCGGTCACGGGCACGTTGAGCGCCGGCAAGACGCTGGCCGCCTATGCCGCCGAATCGCAGTGCACGGCCGGTGACATCGGTCGGGCCAACCAGGACGTTCCGGGGCTGATCGCCGACAATCTGACGCTTGCCGCCGGCGGCGTCACCATCAACACGAACGGCTCGACCTTCGTTTCGCTGGTCGCCGATTTCGCCAATGCGGGCGTGACCACGACGCCCGAGGCGATCGCCGTCGCCAACCAGTCGATCGTCGATCTCTTCGCGGTCGGCGGCACGATCACCACCTATGCAGTGGACCGGCGCCTGACGGCCGAGGCGGCGACCGTCGCGCAGACCGTCACGGCGGTCTTCGGTGGCGACGTCGACAGCCTGATCACGCTGAACGGCGCCCTTCCGGGCCTGATCACTCAGAATACGCGGATGCAGACCGGAAGCTCCAGCGAACCGGTGCCGGACGGCGAGAGCCTGCGCCGCTTCCTCAGCCATTTGTCGGGCATCACGATCGCCGATTTTGCCGCGGCCAATCAGCAAACGGCGATGACCACGGGGGCGGTGCTTCTCTTGCCGGCGCTTCTGGACCCCTCGCCGCTTGCCGCGGTGGCCTACGGCATCCAGCCAGGCGTGACGCTGGACGATGTGGCCACGCTGTTTGCGACGACCGCCGACACGCTCGGCACGCAGAACCAGGACATTCCCGGCATCTTCGTTCCGGGCCAGACGGTGACGGTCTCCGGATCGGGCAGCGTGACGACTGATGCTGAGGACTCCATCGCGAGCCTTCGGCTGAAATTCCCGGCCCAGAGCCGGCCGGACCTGGCGGCGCTGATCGCCGCCATCGGCGATCAGCAGGGCCTGTTGCTTGCCGGTGCGGTGCTGATCTGCCCGGCGCCTGCGGCATCGGCCGGCTCGACCGGCGCGGTGGCACCGAACGCGGTCGCCACCGCCTTCCTGAGCACGTCGCAGAGCGACGCCTTGCGCCTGTGCAAGGCCAATGCCGCCCTTTCGGGGTTCCTGAAAGCGGGCGCGCAGTTCACCGTCGACGGCCACACTTTCACGGTCGGCCCGTCGCAGACGCTTGCCAACTCTCTCGCGCCGGTCAATGCGGTGCTTGATGCGCCGCTCGCCTATGACGATTTCCTCAGGGCCATTCTGAGCGAGGCGATCGTCGATCCCGCCGCCAGGATTATCCTGCCGCCGCCCGACGTCGTCTTCGGTGCCGCCCTGCCGGCAGCGCCGGCGGTCACCAACACGATCACGCAGCTTTCAGCGAGCGTCACGCTCGCGCGTCCAACGAACGAGATCGACACGAACTTTGCGGGCGTGCCCGAGGTGCAGCGCGCCACGAGCCCGGTGCCGCCCCGTTCGAGCGGCGTGCCTGCCACGCTCGCCGCGTTCGGCTCGGCATTGGCCACCGCCTATTCCGGTGCGCTCTGGGGCGGCACGGGACCCGCCGAGCGCACGCTCTCCAACCTCGGCAACCAGCGGCAGTATGGTGTGCGGTTCGACGCGCCGGGGCAGTCGCCCGGCACCAATGCGATCCGCAAGGTGGAGATCGGCCAGTCGGCCACCGCGCCGAGCTATCTGGCGCTGCCGCCGCTCGCCAACGCGCTGGTCTCGCGCGAAGCCAGTGTGCGCACCTACCAGTCGGGAGCGACGCCGCCCTTTTCGGAAACAGCACCGACCATGTTCCAGGCGGTCGACGTGATGGACTGGGCCGTCGATTTCCTGGCGACGGTCGACATGGTGCTGTCGCCCAACTATGCCGCGCCTGCCTATCAGGCGACTTCGGCCGCGGGCGGCGGCTCGGTCGATTTCGACCGGTTGGTGGCGGCCAAGGAAAGTCTCGCCGAGAAAATCGCCGCGCAACTGACGCCGATCGAAAAGTCGGACAATGCGATCGACCTGACCGAGGCGCAGACCCTGCTCGGCCAGCAATTGCGGCAGAACCTGTCGCAGGGTTTCGGCACCGATGCGGTCGTCCAGGTTCCGACCGATGTCGAGGCGGACTTCGCCAGCACGGGAAGCGATGCGGGCGGCCACCGGCTGACCGGCAAGACCAATGCGCCCGGCAAAAGCCTGTCGACCACCACGACGCTTCAGGCGCTGGCCACCGGCTTTGGCATTTCCGTCGTCGGCGTCATCGAACTGGTGGCGGCCACGCCGAACATTCTGGCGACCGGCACGACGCTGACGCTGAACAATCATGACTGGCAGATCGGCGCGCACGACACGCTGGCGACCGGCATCGATACGCTGCAGACGACGCCAGAAGGCTTTGCCGAAGCGTTTGCGACACAGGCCCCGCTGTTCCGCGACGATGTCAAGCTGACCATCGATGGTTACTCCGCCATTGCCGGTTTCGGCGACACGCTGACCACCATGGCGGACGCGCTCGATGTGAGCCTGCGCTATCTGGCGATTGCCAACATGGATGTGGACGGTCTTCTGACCGGCACCGTCTATCTCAAGGGCCGGGCGGTCACGGTGACGCCGCAGACTTCGAGCCTGTCGGCTCTGGCGGCGGCCGAATCCCTGTCGGTCGAAGAACTGGCCGGCCTTATCGCTGAACAGGCGGTGCTGGCCGACGGCGCCGTGATGCACACCGCGCGGTGGGTGCCCGAATACAGCCTGACACCGGGCAAGATCGATCTCGTCTCCGGCGACGGTGCGCTGACCATGCTGCTGAGCGTCAAGAACCGGGCCCACTACCGGCGCCTGTTCCTCAATCTGGCGTTCGACATCACCGCGCTGGAATTCGCCGTCGAGCAGGCCGCCTATGTCGACGGCTATGAGACCTCCAAATGGCTGCACTTTCTCGACCCGCTTCCGGAGACGCCTGCGGATTTGGGCGGGGCGGTGATCAGCACCGATATCGGACAGCTCGACATACCGATCCCGCTGCGCGCCTACCCGGCCAGCCCGCGGCTGGTGAACCAGCGTGCGGTTGCCACCTACACGCCCGGCGATGTCGATCCGAACCTGCCGGTTGACGAGCAGATCACCAAGGCCAAGGCTTGGTCCTACTATGCTTCGTTGGAGATGCAGCTCGCCGCGCAAGATACGGCGAACATCACGATTGGCCTCAACTTCCGCCGTCCGCCAATGATGGCAATGTTCGATGTCGGTCCGCCCGACCCGTTCCAAGCGCTCGCAGAATTTGCGACCAATGCAGCGGCGATCAAGGCGGACCTCGCAACGCTTTTGACGGATGGCGGCGCTGCTGCGTCGCCCGCCCGGTCGGCGGTGGCGGCCATCGCCGACATCGCCAAGAACGTCGCCGACAATTGGGGTTTCGTCCAGAACGATGGCAGCGGCGGATCGGGTGCCGGCGACGGTCTGGTGCCCGACGAGAGCTACCGGTTCCGCCTGCAGAAGCGGACGCGCTCGGGCGCCGACGGCGAATCGCTGCTCGATTCGATCGTCCTGATCCGCGCGCCCGGCACAAACACATGGGGACCGGGCGGGCAGATACCGTCGCTCGGCTATATCGATACGGACGGGAAGGTGAAGCCGCTGCAGCCGCAAACGTCCGGTTCGGGCACGCCGCAGGACATCTTCTACAATTTCCAGGAGCCCGTGCCGGATCGTGGCCGGCGCACCTATGTGATCTGGTATGACGATCTCGATGTGAGTGTTTACCAGAATGCCCGCGCCAGCCTGTCGATCCGGCGCAACCAGAATCTGGTTCCGGGCAAGGAGACAGCCGACGCCTTCGTCTACAGCACGCCGGAGTTGAACTTCACCAATCTGGCCGTGCCGGAACTGACCTGGGATCGCTCGATCCTGTTCGGCACCGGCACCACGGCGCAACTGCCGGCAGGATTGACGACCCTGTTCACCGATGTGCTGGGAACGCCGCCGACGGGCGCGGAGACCCAGCAGAAGCTGTCGGGCCGCTATGGCTATCGGCTGGCGGCCGCCAACGGCCCGTCGAGCCCTCTGTCGCCGGACGACATCGTGTCGCTGGTGCCGATGTTCTATCGTCCGCTGTTCGCCTATGCCGGGACGATCCCGTCGGACACCGGCAATGCGGTCGATGACTGGTTCTCGACCCATTCGCCACAGCCGGCCAACACGGCGCTTCTGAGCTTCTCGCTGCAGCTCTTTTCCGACATCATGCCGGACCGGCGGCAGCCACTGATCGCACTGAACCGGCTCGACTACCAGCTCAGCTAAAGAACGGCGGGAATGAGATCGGCCAGCGCTTGGCGAACGCCGGGGTCGGCCTTTGCGTCGGTCACCAGCCAGTCAATGTTGCCGACTTCGCTCATCAGAACGCGGCTGGTGCGGTCGAGCTTGCTGCTGTCTGCAAGGATCGCCACCTTGCTGGTCTTGGCGCCCATGGCGCGCGCCACCTCCGCCTCATGCAACTCATAATACATCACACCGTGTTTGGGGTGGACGGCGGTGGGCGAGAGGATCGCCAGGTCGGCCATGAAACGGCCGATCTCGGCCAGCGTCAGTTCACCGAAGGTGGCCGGCACATCGCTCAAGATCGTGCCGCCCACCAGGATGCTGTGCCGCCTCAGCGTCTGGGCCACGTCGACCGAATTGGTGATCACCTGCACATCGGGGCCGTCTCGCAGCGCGCGGGCAAACGCCATGGTTGTCGTGCCCGCATCCACGAAGACCGTCATCCCCGGCTCGACCAGTTGCAGCGCCTTGCGTCCGATCTCGCTTTTTTCCGCCCAGTTGAGTGTCTTGCGCTTCTGAAAATCGGCCTCGGAATCCTGGTCCGCCGTAATGGCGCCGCCATGAACGCGTGCCAGCAGCCCCTCATCCTGCATGGCCAACAGGTCACGCCGAATGGTCTCGCGCGAAACGCCCAGTTCCTCGGCGATGGCGGCGGTGCGCGCATTGGCCGATTCCCGCAGAATCGCGAGAATCTTTGCGCGCCTTTGAGTATGCCACAAAACTGCAATTCCTTTCTGCAACTTGCCCGATAATTGGGCATTTGGCGCGGTTGCATAGCCCACATACCACAAACAGGGGTCCGCGTTGCGCAGATTTTCACAGGCCGGTGCTGTGTTTTTTTGCACCGATTAGTCGGGTTTGGCGGCGATTCAAAGCCGAAACTGAAGGCCGTGATGATTTTTGTTGACCAAGTGGATTTTTGTGGCAATTGTGGAATAACGAGTGTTTTAGGAGATGCGGTCGTGACGATGACGGCGGGAAAGTCGGCAGGCAGGGCAATGGAGGCCGATCTCACGCTGCTGGACGACATGGCAGACGCCGCGCGCGCCATCGCGCTTCGCTACTTTCGAAAAGACATCGGCTTGACGATGAAAAGCGACGCTTCTCCCGTCACGCGGGCTGACCGGGAGATCGAAGACCATCTGCGCCGGATGCTTGCCCTGCACGCGCCCGACGATGGCGTCTTCGGCGAGGAAATGCCGCCGACGGGTCTCGACCGGCCTCGCCTGTGGGTCATCGATCCCATCGACGGCACGGGCGCTTTTGCCACCGGATCACCGCTTTTCGGTACGCTCTTCGGGTTGCTGAACGAAGGTGTTCCGTCGATCGGCGCCATCGAGGCAAGCGCTACCGGCGAGCGCTGGATCGGGTGCGCGGGCGGCGAAGCCTGGCTCAACGAAAGACCTTGCCGGACAAGCGGGTGCACGCGTCTTGCACGGGCGTCGATCGGCGCCACGGCGATCAATGCCTATGCGCCCGAGGCGCGCGCGGCCTTTGACCGGTTGGCGGCAAGAGCCGCCATCACCCGGCTGGGCGGAGATTGCTACTCATACGGACTGGTCGCAGCCGGCCATCTCGATGCGGTGATCGAAACCGGTCTGAAGCCATATGATTTCGTACCCATCGTGCCGATCATCGAAGCGGCCGGAGGCGTGATGACCGACTGGCAGGGAGCGCCGCTGACGCTGCATTCCGAGGGTCACGTGGTGGCCGCCGCCAGCACCGAACTGCACGAGGAGATCTGCGCTTTGTTGCGCGCGCCGTAAGGCACCAACCCATGATGAGCGCCGAACGGCGCAGATGCCATCCAGCACCCCAGAAACGGACAAATGACAGGAGGCTACAACATGATTAAGCGCAGAACTTTCTTGGCAGGCGCGGGGGCGCTTGCCGGTTTCCAACAGCTCAACCCGGACTTCTTCATCTCTTCGGCCTTCGCCCAGACCGGCAAGCCGATCACGTTCCTGTCGGCGGAAAACATCACCGGCAACTGGGACCCGACCGCGCACACGACCCTGTCGCAAAAGATCATCGAGGGGTTCGTGATGGGCTTTTTGGCCCGTGCGCCGATGCGGCCCGACGATCCGGGCGAGATGGTCTATGAATTGGCCGAATCCATGGAACTGCTGGACGGCAGCAGGCTTCAGATCAAGCTGCGCGACGGCGTGACCTTCCATGACGGTCACCCGTTCACGTCCGCCGACGTGAAGGCCACCTTCGAATATGGCGCACAGCCCGACCGTCCGGCGCAGTGGTATCCCGGCCCCACCGACAGTTTCGAGGTAACGACGCCCGACGATCTGACGGTCATCGTCGACACGAGCAAGGGCGGCTATTCGGCCAGCCTCTTCATTTTCCTAGCCGCATATCTGCCGATGATATCGGCCAAGGACATCGCCGAAGGGCCCAGTGGCGCGCTGACCCAGCGCCTCAACGGCACCGGCCCGTTCCGCTTTTCCGAGCAGAGCGGCAACGATACGGTGCTGACCGCCTTTGACGGCTACTTCAAGGGCGCGCCCAAGGTTCCGGGCGTCACCATTTCCTTCGTCGGCGACGCCACCACCCGGCTCTTGTCGATGATGAACGGCCAGGCCTCGATCATCGAGCGGCTCGAGCCCGAGCAAATCGAAACGCTGTCGGGCCGTGACGACATCCGCATCTCCAAGCTCGTCTCGGTCGAGAACAAATATCTTTGGTTCCGTTGCTCCAAACCGCCCTTCGACAATCCGCTTCTGCGGCGCGCGGCCTGCCACGCGATCGATCGCGAACTGATCTACGAGGTGCTGGGCGAATCGGGCCATCCGTCGGCCAACTTCATCTCGCCGATCAAGTTCGGCTATATCGATCTGGACAACTATCCCGAGTATGACCCCGATGAGTGCCAGCGCCTGCTGGCCGAGGCGGGCTTCCCGGGCGGTCAGGGCCTGCCAGATCTCGAATACATCACCTCTGTGGGCTTCTATCCCAAGACCAAGGAGTATGGCGAGGTCATCACGGCGATGCTTCAGGCCCAGGGCTTCCCCGTGACCCTGAACGTCATGGAAGTGGCCGCTTGGAACGAGAACCTCTACGACCGCCCCGGCGGCGGCCCCGGCCACATGATCGACTGTGGCTGGTCGACCGGTTCGCCGGAGCCTGACCTGGTGCTGCGCACGCACTTCCATTCGGGCTCCAAACGGATCACCGGCATAGTCGACGCCGAGATCGATGAGGCGCTGGATAGGCAACGTTCGGCATCCTCGCTGGAAGAGCGCGAGCGGCTGCTCCAGACCGAGCTGACGCCGATGTTGGCGGACAAGGCGCCGGCGCTGTCACTGTTCACATCGGTGATGGTGCATGCGATCAGTGCCGATCTGGATGGCCTTTTCCTCTACCCGGACGGCAGCATGGACGCCTCTGTGGCGACCATCTGACCGGCGGCGTCGGCCCCCGTACATCACCCGTCGAGGGTCGGCGCTGTTTCCTTCTGATGCCATTGCCAACGCCACGGAGTCGCGTCTTTGTTTCTATTGGGCTTTCTGACCCGGCGCCTGGCGCAGGGAGCGGTCATCGTCCTGCTGGTGACCTTCCTGATTTTCACGCTTCTGCGCGTGATCCCGGGCGACCCGGTGCGGCTCATGGTCGGCGGCATGGCGCCCGACACGCTCGTCGAGCAAATTGCCGAGGAGATGGGGTTGCGCGACCCCATCCCCGTGCAGTTCGCCCGCTATATGTCAGGCGTGGTTCAAGGCGATCTGGGGCAGTCCTTCGTGCGCCCGGCCAGCGGCGCGGCGGTTGGCGGCGCAGCGTTCGATGACGCGACCCGCGGCGAACGCGCACAGGTCTTGACGCTGATCGCGGAAACCGCGCCCTACACGATCCAACTGGCTCTTTTGGCCATGGCGCTGGCGCTCCTGGTGGCCGTCCCCATCGGGGTCTTTGCCGGCCTCAGTCCGGGGCGATGGCCGGATCGCGTGGCGCTTTATCTGGGATCGGTCTTCGTCTCGGTTCCCAACTTCTGGCTGGGCATTGTTCTGGCGCTGGTCTTCTCGGTGCAGCTCGGATGGCTGCCGGCCATCGGCTACGAGAATTTCGCCTATACGATCCTGCCCGCCATCGTGCTCGCCGTGGAGATCGCGCCGTTCATCATACGCACGCTCTCGGTCTCGGTCGCACAGGTCATGCGCGAAAGCTACATTGGCGCGGCGGCGGTGCGCGGGCTCGGTCAGACGCGGATCATCATGGCCCATGCGCTCAAGAACGCTTCGGTGCCGCTGCTGAACCTTCTCGGCGTCCAATTCAGCCTTCTTTTGGGCGGTGTCCTGGTGGTCGAGTTCATCTTTGACTATCCGGGGCTGGGCCTGCTGACGATCAATGCCGTCCTGCAACGCGATTTCCCGCTCATCCAGGGCATCGCCATCGTCACCAGCGTGGCGTTCGTGATGATCAACATCTTTGTCGACCTGCTGGCAACGATGATCGATCCGAGGCTCGAATACTGATGACAGACCAGACCACCTCGCTCGCTGCCGTCACGACGCCGGATGTCGAAAACAGCGTCTCGCAGCGCATCCTTTCGGGCGCCTGGAGCTCGGCGGAGTTCCGGATCGGCTTCTTCGTCTTCGTGTTCATGGTTCTGATCGCGCTGTTCTATCCGCTGTTCAGTTCCATTGACCCGATCGCGATGGATGTGCGCGCACGGATGACGCCGCCCCTGTTCCTGGGCGAAGGGTGGAGTTGGCGCCACCCGCTGGGCACCGACCAGCTGGGCCGCGACATGTTGATGCGCTGCCTTGTGGGCCTGCGCTATTCCCTGCTGATCGGTCTGGCGACGGTGCTGCTGATGCTGGCAGTTGGCTGTATGGTCGGCCTGTTCGCCGGCTATCGCGGCGGACTGACCGACACGGTTCTGATGCGCATCACCGACGCGCAGCTTTCGATCCCCATGATCATTCTTGCCATCGCCATTCTGGGAGTCGCACGGCCGACGATCCCGGCGATCATCCTGGTGCTGGGGCTGTCCGGCTGGCCGGTTTATGCCCGGGTGATGCGCAGCGTCATCCTCGCCGAGCGAAACAAGGAGTATGTGCGCGGCGCCACCGTGCTCGGCGCGTCGGATCTGCGCATCATGTTCCTGCTGCTGCTGCCGATCTGTCTGCCGCCCATCGTCTTCGTCGCGGTGCTCGACGTCGCACGGATGATGATCTTCGAGGCGGTTCTCGGCTTTCTGGGTCTTGGCGTTCAGCCGCCCACGCCGACCTTCGGCAACATCATCGCCGACGGCCGCAAATATCTGGTCAACGCGTGGTGGATCGCGACCATGCCGGGCATCTTCCTGCTCGTCACGCTTTTGAGCCTCAATCTGATGGGAGCGGCACTCGAGCGGGCGCGCAACCGCATCTACGGAGGTCTGGAATGACCGAAACACCGCTTCTGGACGTCCGTGGACTGACGGTGGAGGCTGGCCGAGCCGAGGCCGCTCCTCGAATTCTTGATGATGTGTCCTTCAGCCTTCAGGCCAAACGCATTCTCGGTGTCATCGGTCCCGGCGGTTCCGGCAAGACCACGCTGGCGCACGCGCTCGTCAACTGGCTGCGCCCGCCGCTCGAGGTGACCTCCGGCGAAATCCGGTTTCGCGGCGAGGACATCTTGGCGATGCCGTCCGATCGCTCGGCCCGACTGCGCGGCAAGACGATTGCCTATGTGGGCGGCGACCCGCAGGGCGCAATGAACCCGACAATGCATGTCGGCGAGCAGATCGTCGAGAAACTGCGCGCGGTCGAACCTGGCGTGTCCTACAAGGAAGCCAGGGAGCGCGCCGTCGCGCTTTTGGGCGCCGTGCGCATTCCGTCGCCCGAGCAGCGCTTCGGCGAATATCCTTTCCAATATTCGGGAGGCATGATGCAGCGTGCGATGATCGTCGATGCGCTGATCGCCAATCCGGAGCTCTTGATCGCCGACAGCATCACGCAGCCGCTCGACGTGACCGTTGGCGCGCAGATCCTCAAACTCATGCGCGAACTGTCCGAACGCTTCGACACCGCGATCCTGTTCATCAGCGCATCATTGCCGACCGTTGCGGACGTGGCCGACGAGATTCTGGTGCTGGAGGGCGGCCGCGTGGCCGAATTCGCGGCGGTCGACGACGTGATCTCCCGTCCGCGCCACGCAGCCACCCGGAAACTGATCGATGAACTGCCGAAGCTGTGGCACCGCGACGGCATGACGACCGCTGCCGCAACCGACAAGGCGCAAACCGTGCTCTCGGTGCAAAATGTCAGCCGCGTCTACCCGATCAAGAGCAAGTCGGGTCTGGGCAAGCCGAAGCTGCTGCAGGCGGTGCGGGATGTCAGCTTCGACATTCATGCGGGCGAGAATTTCGGTGTGGTGGGCGAGTCCGGTTGCGGCAAGTCCACGCTCATGCGCCTTCTGACGGCGCTCGAAAAGCCTGACACCGGCCATATCGTCTTCGATGGTGAGGACATATTCGGCCGCGGGCGTGCCGGCACACGGCGCTTTCGGCGCGAGGTGCAACTTGTCCTTCAGGACCCTTTCGGTTCCCTGCCGCCGCAGAGTTCAATCGGTGAGATCATTTCCGAGCCGCTGGTGATCCATAACGAGGGCGACCGCCGGCAGCGCCGCACCCGCGCGCTCGACATGATGGGCGAAGTCGGCCTCGACAGGTCGCTCTACGAATCGCTGCCCACCAGACTGACAGCCGGCCAGCGCCAGCGCGTGAACGTGGCGCGTGCGATGATACTCGAACCGCGCCTGATGATAATGGACGAGACGCTGTCTGCGCTCGACCAGACCGAGCAGAGCCGGCTGATCGATCTGTTCGAGCGGCTGCAGGCACAGCATGGCTTCACCTATCTGTTCATCTCACACGACATCGCGCTGGTGCGGCGCGTGTGCGCGCGCATCGCCGTGATGTATCTGGGCGAAGTGGTCGAGCTCGCCGCCAACGAGCGCCTGTTCTTCAATCCCGGTCACCCCTACTCCAAGGCGCTGTTGAGCGCGGCACCGACGCTGGAAGACCGCCGATACCGCCCGGAAGACTGCCTGCTGGAGGGCGAACCGCCCAGTCCCATCGACCTGCCGCCGGGCTGCGCATTCGCTTCACGCTGCCCCTCGGCCTTTGACCGCTGCCGCAAGATCAACCCCCAGCCTGTCTATCGCGGCGACCATGACCGCGCCGCATGCCATCTGCTTCAACCGGAACCCGTCGCCTCATGACCCAAACGCTTGCCAATGACCGCCTTGCCGTCGACCGCCCCTGGCTCGATGCCATGATGGAAGAGGTTTCCGCATTCGGGGCCACCGGCGAACCGGGCGCGCTCAACCGCATGGCCGCCACCACCGAGCATGGAAAGGCGCGCGACTGGCTGTGTTCGCTGATGGAACGCCGCGGGTACGAGGTGCGTGTCGATCCGGTCGGCAACGTGTTCGGCGTGCTCGAAACGGCCGGTCCGGACGCGCCGCTGGTCCTGGTCGGCTCGCATCTGGACAGCCAGCCCAATGGCGGGCGTTTCGACGGCGCCTATGGCGTCGTCGCCGCCCTTGCCGCCATCGAAGCGGTACGCGCCCATCTCGACGCGCGCGGCGAAGCGCCCGGCTGCAATTTCGCGGTGGTCGACTGGACCAATGAAGAGGGGGCGCGCTTCCAGCCCAGCCTTCTGGGTTCGGGCGTCTATGCGGGGGAACTCGATCTTGATTTCGCGCTCGCCCGCGAGGACGGCGACGGCGTCTCGGTGGGAGCGGAACTGGCCCGCATCGGCTATGCCGGCACCGATGCCGCGCCCAGGGCCGATTGCTACATCGAGTTCCATGTCGAAGGCGATACGGCGCTCGAGCAAAGCGGGCGCCATATCGGCCCGTTCGAACGCTATTGGGGCGCGCTGAAGGTGCGGGCCGCCATGCTGGGTGAGCGCGCCCATACCGGGCCGACCGTCATGGCCGAACGCAAGGACGCCGGTCTCGGCGCTGCCTACGTGATGGCCGGACTGCGGGCCATGTCGGACAAGCGCGACGGGGCGCTCTACACGTCGGTGGGCCGCCTGGTGGTCGAACCCAATTCGCCCAACATGGTGCCCGAGCGCGCCACCATGTTCATCGAGCTGCGCGCGCCCGAACAGCCCATGCTCGAAGAGGCCGAAGCGGAGTTGATGGTGCTCCTCGAGGAAAGCGCGGCACGCGCGAGCGTCGGCCACGAGGTGATTTCGATCGACCGCCGTCAGGCGGGCCGGTTCGACCCGCGTCTTGTGGCACTGTGCGAAGCCGAAGCGGCGGCACAGGGGCTCGAGACGATGCGCCTGGAAACGATCGGCGGCCACGACGCGGTGCCACTAAGCCGGTATTGTCCGGGCATCGTGATCGCCGTGCCGAGTGTTGGCGGCATCCTGCATCATCCGGACGAATACACGACGCCAGAGGATTGCGAGCGCGGCGCGAACGTGCTGGCTGCGATGCTGTGGCGGCTGCACGAAGCCGAAGGGGATCTCGACGCTGCAACCGCCCGGTCGGAAGGAAGGGGTGCCACATGACCGCATTGGGACGCGCAAGGACCGACGAGGAGGCGGCGGTCGAGGCGCTGATCGCGCAGGTGCCGCAATGGGCAACGTCTGCCTCCGCCTATGCGCAGCTGTGCCCCGATGTCGTATCGCCGATGCATCGCGGGGTGGCGGGCGCGCTTTGGCTGGTCGAGCCTGAGGGTGGTGCCGCCGGCGTGCTGAAAGTGCCTCGTCCGGACATGGACGGATTGTTCGATCGTGCTGCGGGTGCCACCGGCGCGCAACTCGCCGGCGAGACCGGCGCGGGGCCAGGCATCATCTGGGCCGATGCAGACGGCGGTGCCGTCGCGATGGAACATCTCGGAAAGGGCTGGCGCACCGCCAGTCTGGCCGACCTGCAGGAGGCGCGGGTGATGAAAGCGGCCCTGGACGCCGCACGCGCGTTTCAGGCCGGTGCCGCATTGCCCGTGCGTTTTGACGTCTTCGCCGAAATTCGCGCGCTTGAGGCCCGGCTCATAGCCGCCAATATTGCATTGCCCGCCGATGGCTGGTGGATGCTGGAACAGGGCAGCGCCATCGAGAAGGCGATCGCGGCCGCCGGCCATGATCTGGTTCCCTGTCGCAATGACGGGGTGTCGTCCAACATCATGATCGGGCCGGAAGGCGCGGTGAAGCTTCTCGACTATGACCGTGCCGGCATGAACGATCCGGCATACGATCTGGCCGTGCTCCTGACCGAAGTCTGCGCCTTTGCCAGCGAACGCGAACCCTATGTCGAGCACTGGGCCGGCCGGGCCGACACCGCGCTGCTCAACCGGACCGTGGTCTATGGCGCGGCCGACGATTTGATGTGGGCTCTCTGGGCGATGCTGAGCGCCGAAACCTCGCCGCGCGTGCATGTCGAATTCCGCAAATATGCCGAGTGGCGGCTTCTGCGCTGCCGGCAGGCAATGCTGCAGCCGCAGTTCGAAGAACGTCTGCGCAAACTCTGACCGGTTCGGAGGCAGGAGGCTTTTCATGACCGACAAGACGCCCGGCCAAGCTGCCAGCGAGGCGGAACACACGCTCGAAGCCGCGCTGGCGCGCGCCGCCCTGTTCCAGGGCAAGACGCTGAGCTACCGGCCCGTTGCGGGCGGCATCAGCAACCCCAATTTCCGCGTCACCACGGCGGAGGATGGCAAGCATTACTTCGTCAAGATACCGGGCGCCGGCACCGAGATGTTCATCGACCGGGCGGCCGCCTTTGACGCCAGCCGCAAGGCGGCCGCGCAAGGCGTGGGACCGCGCGTCTATGACGATCTTTACGAGGATGGAATCGAGATCAACGACTTCATGTCCGACCGGCGCTCCTGCACCAACACCGATTTCGGACAGCCCGGCCCGCGGCTGGCGGCGATTGAGGCCTATCGTGCCTTCCACGCGGTGGCGCCGCTATCCCTGACCAAGACTGTCTTCGACATGATCGAGGAGCACGATCGTCAGATCACCGAGCTCGGCGGCTGGCGCCCGCCGGACTATCCCTGGCTGATGGACCAGTACCGCATGGCGCGACGGGCGCTGGAGGCTTCCGGGCTTGATCTGGTGCCGTGCTTCAACGATCCCATGGCCGGCAACTTCATGATCGGTTCCGACGGCTCGATCATGCTGATCGACTACGAATATGCCTCCATGAACGATCGATGCTACGATTTCGGCATCTGGTTCGGCGAGATGTTCTTCTCCCGCGAGATCGAGATGGAGCTGCTCGAGGCCTATTTCGGTTCGGTGAGCGAACAGACCTATGCGCGCGTCATCGTCCACAAGGCGTTGGCGGACATCAAATGGGCCTTCTGGTCCTATGTGCAGCAGCGCGTTTCGCAGCTCGACTTCGATTTCTTCAAGTACGGCGCGTGGAAGCTGCTCCGCGGCCGCGCGATCATGCACGATCCGCGCTGGGTCGAACATCTTTCAAGGGTCTAGAAGAAATGGGGGCGACCGCCCTGCTGCACGGCGCTGCAATGCCCGAACCGGAATCCGTGCCATCATGATCGAAGCACACGACAGCGGCGAGCCGACGGATGACCGAGGCGTTTTGGCCGCCAATGGCGGCGCAAGGCCGACGGTGTCACCGTTCCTGGCCGATTTCGAGAGGCCGGCGGCACGGGTGTACAATGCCGGCGGGCGGGCGCCGATCGTCTTCGTTTGCGACCATGCGAGCCGCTTCATCCCCTCAGCTTTGGATGGCTTGGGGATCAGCGCGGACGTGGCGCGCTCGCATGCGGCTTGGGACATTGGCGCGTTCGATCTGGCGCTGGAGTTGAGCGCGGCTTTCGACGCGCCCCTTGTGGCCTCACGCATTTCGCGCCTCGTCTACGACTGCAACCGCCCGCCACATGCGCCCGATGCCATGCCTGCCCGCAGCGAGGTTTTCGATGTTCCGGGCAATCGTGACCTGAGTGAAGCAGACCGCGAGGCTCGCATACGCGCGGTTTACGAGCCCTTCCGTGATTGCCTGTCGGGCGCGCTCGATGCCCAAACGGACAAGCTGGCGGGCGCCCCGGTTGCGCTGGTCACGGTTCACAGCTTCACGCCGATCTATCACGGCGAGCCGCGGCGCGTAGAACTGGGGCTGTTGCATGACGCCGACCCTACCTTGGCTCGGGCAATGCTGACGGAAGCGGCCGGCACATTGACGCTGAACGCGCAGCTCAACGCGCCATATGACGCGTCCGACGGGGTCACGCATACGCTCAAGCGACATGCTATACCGCGTGGCCTGCCAAACGTGATGCTGGAATTGCGCAACGATCTGCTCGCCATGCCCGCGGGCGTTGCACGCACGGCGCACGGTCTTGCGCGGCCGCTTGCGCGCGGACTGGACAGGGTCGGAATCGGGTTGGCTGGACGTGCCGATGCGCGATAGCCGCCAAGACCAGGTACGGCCGACTCGATGCAGTCAGCATCGCCCTGTGTGCCGTTGCCTGGCATCGGCCGAGGCGGCGCGAAGACCGATGCCAAGCCAGGCCATTGGACGGGATATCAGCATGAGAGGGGATGGCAGTGAGCGGTAATCTGAGTTTCGAGGCACTGAAAGCCGAGGTCGCCGGCGGCACAATCGATACGGTGCTTGTTTGCCTGGTGGACATGCAGGGGCGGTTGATGGGCAAGCGCTTCCACGCGACCCATTTCGTCGAAAAGGCACATTCGGAGACCCATTGCTGCAATTACCTGCTGGCCACCGATCTGGAGATGGCGACGCCCGACGGATATGCCGCAACGAGCTGGCGTCAGGGCTATGGCGATTACATGATGCGCCCGGATCTGGCGACACTGCGTCGAGTGGACTGGCTCGAAGGAACGGCTTTGGTGCTGTGCGACGTGCTGGACCATCACGGCCACACACCGGTACCCCACGACCCTCGCACCATTCTCAAGACGCAGATCGAACGGGCAGAGGCGATGGGCTTTGTGCCGATGATGGCCACGGAGCTCGAATTCTTCCTGTTCGCCAAGAGCTATGACGATATCCGAAAATCCGGCTTTCGCGATCTGGAGCCGATCTCCGGCTACAATGAGGATTACCACATTCTTCAGACCACCAAGGAGGAGCCGGTGATGCGGCCGGTGCGCAATCATCTGGTCGCCTCCGGTATCCCGGTGGAAAACTCCAAGGGCGAGGCGGAGACCGGCCAGCAAGAGCTGAACATCCGGTATGCCGATGCGCTGAGCTGTGCCGATCACCACACCATCGCCAAACATGCCGTCAAGGAAATCGCCTGGATGCTTGGCCGGGCGGCCTCGTTCCTGCCCAAATGGCATCATGACAAGGTCGGCAGCGCCAGCCATGTGCACATGTCGCTGTGGCATGACGGCAAGCCGCTTTTCTTCGAGCAGGGCGCGCAGCACGGCATGTCGATGCCGATGCGCCAGTTCCTCGCCGGCCAGATCAAATATGCCGGCGACTGCACAGTGTTCCTCGCGCCTTACGTCAACAGCTACAAGCGCTTCGTGAAGGGCAGCTTTGCTCCGACCAAGACCGGCTGGTCCGTCGACAACCGCACGGCCGGCTTCCGTCTGTGTGGCGAAGACACGCCTGCCGTGCGCATCGAGTGCCGGATCGGCGGCTCCGATCTCAATCCCTACCTTGCCGAGGCGGCACTGCTTGCGGCCGGATTGCGCGGCATCGAGGAGGGGCTGGACCTTGGCCCGGCAACAAAGGGCGATCTCTACGAAGCGGGCGACGACGATCACATTCCGCGCACCCTGCGTCATGCGACCGAGGCTCTGCGCGGCTCGGCCATGTTGCGCACGGCCATGGGTGACGAGGTGATCGACCATTACGTGCGCTGCGCCGAATGGGAGCAGGAAGAGTTCGACCGGGTGGTGACCGATTGGGAGATCGCCCGCGGGTTCGAGCGGGCATGAGCGCTCCGGCGCTGATGCCGGAACTGCCACCTCCACACCATTGAGGGACCTAGCGTGTCAGCGACAGTAAGCCTGATTTCCCCGATCGACGGATCGGTCTATCTCGAGCGCCCGGTGATGGCGGCCGATCTTGCCCATGCGGCCGCTTCGCGCGCGCGCGCCGCCCAGCCGGCATGGGCCGCGCGCCCGCTCGACAAACGGATCGCGCTTGTGCTTGCGGCAGTTGCAGAGGTGGGCAAGACCACCGATCGCATGGCGGTGGAACTTGCGAACCAGATGGGCCGCCCGGTGCGCTACGGCGGCGAATTCGGCGGGTTTGCCGAGCGGGCCGGGAAGATGGCCGAACTGGCCGAAGAAGGGCTTGCGCCACTGGTCATTGAGGACAGCGACAGCTTCCTGCGCCAGATTCTGCGCGAGCCGCAAGGCGTGGTCTTCGTCGTTGCACCGTGGAACTACCCCTATATGACCGCAATCAACACGATTGCGCCCGCGCTGATCGCCGGCAACACCGTGGTGCTCAAGCACGCCGCCCAGACTCTTCTGGTCGGCGAGCGGCTTGCCGAGGCGTTTCATGCCGTTGGTGTGCCGGCCGACGTCTTCCAGAACCTCGTTCTCGACCATGACACGACGGCGCAGCTGATCGCGGCACGGGCCTTCGACGTCGTCAACTTCACCGGCTCGGTGGGCGGCGGCCGGGCCATGGAGCGGGCCGCGGCAGGCACGTTCACGCAGGTGGCAACGGAACTCGGCGGCAAGGATCCGGGCTATGTTCGCGCCGATGCCGATCTCGACGCGGCCGTGGACACGCTGATCGACGGGGCGATGTTCAATTCGGGCCAGTGCTGCTGCGGGATCGAACGGATCTACGTGCATGACAGCCTGTACGACGCCTTTGTCGACAAGGCTGTCGCGCTGGTGAAGGGTTACAGGCTTGGCAACCCGCTCGATGAGGAGACGACGATCGGCCCGATGGCGCATGTGCGCTTTGCCGCCGAGGCGCGGGCCCAGATCAGCGAGGCGGTTGCCGCTGGTGCCATGGCCCATATCGCGCCGTTTCCCGAGGATGACGGTGCCGCCTATCTGACCCCGCAGATCCTGACGGCAGTGACCCATGACATGCGCGTCATGCGCGATGAGACCTTCGGTCCCGTTGTCGGCATCATGGCCGTCAAGGACGATGCCGAGGCGATCCAACGCATCAATGACAGCGATTTCGGCCTGACCGTTTCGCTGTGGACGCGCGATGTGCAGGCAGCATTGGACATCGGCGCCAAGGTGCAGACCGGCACCGTCTTCATGAACCGTTGCGACTATCTGGACCCGGCGCTGTGCTGGACAGGCTGCAAGGACACCGGTCGCGGCACGGGCCTGTCGGTTCTGGCCTATCACGCATTGACACGCCCCAAATCCTACCATCTGAAGAAGGTCTGACCCGATGCAACTCAACGGTAACTGGTCCTATCCCACGACCATCCGCTTCGGCGCGGGCCGGATCGCTGAAATTGGCGAGGCGTGCCAGACGGCGGGGATCTCGCGGCCGCTTCTGGTGACCGACCGGGGGCTCGCCGAGCTCGACATCACGCATGCCACGCGCCAACACATGGCAGATGCCGGGCTTGGCGACGCGCTCTTTTCCGCCGTCGACCCCAATCCGACCGGCGAGAATCTCGATGAAGCGCTCGAAACCTATCGCGCGGGCGGGTTCGACGGCGTGGTGGCCTTTGGCGGCGGCTCCGGGCTCGATCTGGGCAAGGTGCTGGCGTTCATGGCGGGCCAGAGCCGACACGTCTGGGATTTCGAGGATGTCGGCGACTGGTGGACGCGTGCCGACCCGTGCGGCATCCATCCGATCGTGGCGGTTCCGACCACGGCGGGCACCGGCTCCGAGGTTGGCCGCGCCGGCGTGCTGACCAACACGGCCACCAGGGAAAAGAAGATCATCTTCCATCCCAAAATGCTGCCGGCCGTTGTGATCTGCGATCCCGAACTGACCGTCGGACTGCCGCCGCACGTGACCGCAGGCACCGGGCTCGATGCGTTCGCCCATTGTCTGGAGGCCTATTGTTCGCCGCACTACCATCCGATGAGCCAGGGCATCGCGCTCGAGGGCATGCGGCTGGTCAAGGACTATCTGCCGCGCGCCTATGCCGATGGCACCGATATCGAAGCGCGGAGCCACATGATGGCCGCCGCGGCCATGGGCGCGACCGCATTTCAGAAGGGTCTGGGCGCCATTCATGCGCTGAGCCACCCGATCGGCGCCCACCATCACACCCATCATGGAACGACGAACGCCGTGGTGATGCCGGCGGTGCTGCGCTTCAACTGTGAAGCGGTCGCTGAACCGCTTGCCCGCGCCGCGGCCTATATGGGCATTGCGGGCGGCTATGAGGGCTTCTGCGATTTCGTCTCGGCGCAAAACACCGCGTTGGGCATCCCGGCGACGCTCACCGAATTGGGCGTCACCGCCCCCGATCTCGACACGCTGACCGCCGCGGCGCTCGAAGATCCGAGCGTCGGCGGCAACCCGGTCAAGATGACAGCGGAAAACACCCGCAAGCTATTCGAAGAGTGCTTGTGAGACCGTCTGGCGGCGATCGTATCTCACGGTTGCTGAGCCCCCAATGGCTTGGACATGTCCGAATGTGAGCAACCGAACGTCGACAGAAGCACGATGCTCGGGCCCCGATTGAACGGCATGGCCTCGCGGAGAGCCGAGCGCGCCAATTGGCGAACCTTTGTCGGTCTGTCTTTCAGCGCCACCAACCGGATCGTGACGACGCTGTCCTGTGCAGGAAGTTGCGCGGATCGGCCGATGCGCGTGGCCGGCTCGCCTATTGGCGGCTTGGTATCCTGTTCGCCGGAAAAGGCGTTCGGGGGCCGTGTCGCCGGGTACCGATCAGAGCTAACGAAGCGTTCATCTTGGTGCGGCGTTGCGGAAACTTCGGAACGCGCCTTGCGTGTTTGACGGCCCGATCAATGGCGAATGCTTCCGGGCCTGGGTCGAACAGCATCTGGTGCCCACCCTTCATGCAGGTGACATCGTCGTTGTGGACAATCTGGGCAGTCACCAATCAAAGGCCGTCCGCGCGGCCATCAACGCCGCTGACGCGCGGCTGTCGTACCTGCCGCCATATTCGACGGACCTCAACCCGATGGAGCAGAGCTTCTCCAAGATCAAGCACTGGATGCGCACGGCACAAAAACGATCCGTTGAAGACACATGGCGTCATGTTGGCCGGTTGGTCCCAACCCTGTCACCGCACGAATGCGCCAACTGCTTCAAAACGCCGGATATGAACCAACCTGAACCAGACGTGCTCTAGACACCCCCGAAGCGGATGCAAGCCGCTCTGCCACAAAAGAAAAATGCCGGGGGGGGGGGACTAAGACTTGCTGAGTGTGCGGAATGACGTCTGCGAAGACACAAGCATAGAGGAAACACGCATGCCAAACTCCGTACCGCCGCAACTCAGAGCCGAAACCCAGAAGCTTGGCGATATCGACGCGCCGGAGCCCACAAATGTTCTGCTTGGCTAATAAAGAGCGGCTCCGGCCGTCAAATACAGCCAAGGGCGTCAGCAGGGTCGATGGTTGCCAACATCACGCCCTATGTCGCGAACGGCAGCCTAAGGTGCATCTCGAAGCGATCATGCAACGCCTCGTGCAGCACCCGGTTCGGCTCAATCTTCCTGGTTGAGACCGGCACAGCGCCCAAGATGCTTTTGGCGTTTGCCGGGTCCAGTGCGGCTGCAGCCATGCGGGCTGCGCCCAAACATGCGGCGAGTTCGCCTTGTCTAGGCACCGCCAAGGTTGTTTCGAGCAAGGTGGCTATGAGGCCGGTCCAGAATACGGAACGCGTTCCGCCGCCCACTGCCTGGATTGATGCAATGGGGACTTTCGATGCGCGTTGCGCGCGATAGGCGGCGAGAAACTGCATCGCCACGCCCTCCATGATGCTGTAGGCGAGTTCGGCTTTGCTGTGCCCCCCTCTAAGCCCGCCGATGAATCCGGATGCGTCTGGCCGGTTGTCCGGCGTCCGGACCCCGGTGATCGATGCTCGGGATACCGGGCAACGCTCGATCTCATGCGGCGTCAGCTGTGCGGCCAGCCCCGCCAACTCCCCAGCGGGCGTACCGGTGAGCCGCGCCAGCCAGTCCAGCGCCTGGGTCGCCGCCATCACCACACCCATGGACAAGAACGTACCATCCACCGCATGGGGCGTCGTAAGGATCGCCTTGTCCGGCGCCGGATGGAAACTGCCATCGACGGCGCTCAGGACACCCGACGTGCCTATGCTCAAGGCGGCACGGCCGGGAACTGCCGCCCCCACGCCCAAAGCGCCAGCGTAATTGTCGCCGCTTCCCGCAGCGAACATAACGGTGTTCGGTGTCCCCCAACGCGCACAAAGCTCGGAGCGAAGCTGGCCTGCATAGTCGCAGGATTTCAGAAGCGGTGGCAGTCGTGTGCGATCCCAGCCCACAACCGCCAGCAACTGATCATCCCAACTGCTCGATGCGCAGTCGAGTAGCATCGTTCCAGACGCATCAGTGACTTCCGTTGCCCGCTCTCCTGTCAAATGCAGGCGAACATAGTCCTTGGGCAGCATAAGCGTGTCTGCGGTCCGCAACGCGTCAGGTTTATGTTTGGCCAGCCACAGCAACTTTGGCGCAGTTAGCCCCGGATCGGGTTGACCATTGGTGCGCCAACCTATATCGGGTACGCGCTCCAGCAGCTCAGCGCATTCAGCGGTCGACCGTTGATCGTTCCAGAGAATACAAGGCGTTGTGGGGCTGTCGCTTGTATCGAGAAGCACCTGACCGAGCATGTGACCGGACAGCGATACGGCTCGCAGACGCGCCATCAACGGCCCATGATCCGTGGCCAGCTCATCAAGGATTTCAAAGGTAAGCCGCACCCATTGATCAGGGTGCTGCTGGCTCCATCCCGGGTGGGGTGCGTCCACCGGAGAGGGACGGCTCGCGCTTGCGACGCACGTTCCGCCCTCATCAACCAAGGCTACCTTAATACCGGAAGTGCCCAGATCAATGCCGGCGACAATCACCGGACAGGCTCCAGCAGGCACAACGCCGCGCGTTCATCGATAACAAGATGATTGACGCAGCCACGCTTCAAGATTGCGCGGATTATCGGAACTTTGTTGATCCCGCCGGCGGCGACGATCACGTTGGGCAAGTCATTAAGATCCTCAATGTCGAGACCGAGGATACGTTGATTGATCTCGTGGTCGATCGGTTGGCCGTACTGGTCGAGAAAATAGCCCATGATGTCGCCCACCGCCCCCGCTTCCACCAGCTCGGCGATCGTCACATCATCAGGCAGACCATCTGCGAGTAGCAGGGAGTTCGCCATGTCGCCGGCGGCCAGAGCAAGACCGTCTGCCGCGCGGATTTTCTCGATTGAGCGGCGGAACTCCTGCTGGGCCCGCAGGATGTTCCGGCTTTCGAGGCTCGCAGTGTAGACCGGCGCGGTGAAGTAGCTGTGAGCCGCGTTGCAAAGGTCGGCGAGACGCGTGGTGATTTCATAGCTGTTGACGTCAGAGCCTTTGGCAAGGCCGCCCATCACCGATGTGATTTCCAGATCAGGGCGGTCCAGAGGCTCAATGAAGCGGGTGGCCATGTTCAAGGTGTTACCCCATGACATACCGAACAGGCATACCTCCTCGCGCGCCAGAAACCGGGTCAGAAACTGCCCAAGCGCGGAACCCAAAATGGTATGAATATTGAAGTTCTCGCCGGCGACAGGTGCAACGGTCGCGCTGTCGAGATCGAAAGCATCGCACAGTTCGTGTTCCAGCTCGACACATGCGCCGAGCGGAGAGTTGATCGACACCCGGACCAGGCCGCGTTCCCGCGCCTCCGCAAGGGCCTTGTTGACCCGAAGGCGTGTAATGCCGAAGGTTTCGGCAGCCTGCCCCTGTGTCAGACCCTGCACTTCGCAGGCGTAGGCAAGGCGGACAAGCAACTGTTCCTCGGCATCGAGAATTTCAGTTTTCGGCTTCCGGGACACGTTTGATCCTCACTTCACGGCGCCCATCGTGAGGCCTCGGACAAGCTGCTTGGAAGCAATGAGCGCAAAGATCAAGACGGGGATCACGATGAGGGTCGACGTCGCCATGATCTTCCCATAAGGCAGGTTGTAGCCCTCCATGAAGGACACCGCCATCGCTGGCGCGGTTTTGGCGTCGGTTCGCGTCAGCACCAGGCCAAACATCAACTCGTTCCATGAGAAGATGAACGAAAAGATTGCGGAGACCGCCACGCCGGGCATGGCGAGCGGCAGGCAGATTTTGCTCATGATTGTGAACTGTGACGCACCTTCCATACGGGCGGCTTCATCGAGTTCAATGGGTATTCCGCGAAACTGATCGGTGACGATCCAAATGACAATGGGCAGGTTGAACGTCAGATAGATCAGGATAAGCGTGATGTGCTGATCGAGCAGGTTGAGATTGCGGGCGATCAGAAAGAATGGAAGCGCCAGTACAATGGGCGAGATCATCCGGTTTGTAATGAACCAAAACCAGAGGTCCTTTTTGCCGCGGAACTCAAACCGGGCCAGCGCGAAGGCAGCCGGTATCCCGAGCACCAACGCCAGCGCGGTGGTTGAAATCGCGATGATCAACGAGTTGATCAGCGTTTGCAAAACGCCGTCCTCGAACAGCGCCTCGCGGTAATTGTCGAGCGTCGGCTCGAAGAGCCAGACAGGTGGCGCTTCAAGCGCGACAACCTGCGTTTTCAGCGACGTGGTCACCATCCAGTAAAAGGGGAATACGCACACGAGGATGATTGCGAACAACAGCAACAGCTGAATGAAAGCGGAGCGCTGAGACAAATTCATTACCTCAGACCTCCTTGTAGAAGACGCGGATGTAGATCTGCGCCAGAATGATGGTGATGATCAGAAGGATAATTGCCTGCGCCGATGCAAGGCCCTGATCAAAAGCGCGGAAGCCGACACGCTGGATCATCAGCGAAATGAACTCGGTCGATGCGCCCGGGCCACCTCGGGTGAGCGTGAAAACCATGTCGAACAGCTTCAGCGTATCGGCGGTACGCAAAATGAGCACCGCCACAAGTCCCGGGATCAGGAAGGGGAGTTGCACGTAACGGAGAATGGTGAACCACTTCTTGGTTTCGAGCTTTGCCGCCTCCTCGATCTCTCCGGGCACCATGCTGAGGCCGGCGAGCAGCACCAGTGCCACGAAGGGCGTCCACTGCCACACGTCCCAGAAGACGATCATGATGAATGCATTGGTCGGATCGCCGATCCAGTTGATGTCCGCGCCGCCCATCAGCTGATTCACCACGCCAAAGCGCTGGTTGAACATGACTTGGCCAAGCAGGCCAACAACTGCATAGGTCGTGGCCATCGGGAGCACGAGACTCAACCGGCACAGCGTCTTGACGAGGCTAAGGCCCGGCTGATGCAGCACAAGGGCAATGCCCAAACCCAATGCGATCTGTAGAGGCAGGGATGTGACCAGAAGGAAAAACGTGCGGCCCATGGCCTGCCAGAACACCGGATCGGTCAGTACGGTTCCGTAGTTTTCAAGGCCCACAAATCGAAGCTGGCGAAGGCGCGTCAGATTGAAGAAATGCAGGGAGGTCCAGGCGGCGTAGAGGAGCGGCGCAATGCCGATGACGGCAAGCGCGATGACCGCGGGGCCGACAAACCCAAAGATCGTCTTGCGGGAAGCCTTGCCGCGCATAGGCGTTGGTCCTCAGAAAGGCGAATGCGACAATCGGGGCGGCGCGAGGCCGCCCCGACAAGCTCAGATGATAGATCGGTTACTGCGCGAGCGGTTTGTCGCCGCTGTAGTAGCCGGCCGATTCCAGGATGTCTTCCATCCGGGTGCCGATCTCGGCGGCGCCTTCCTCAACGGAGACCTCACCAAGCATCATCCGGGTACCCCACTCCTGAACGACTTCGGAGATTTCTGGCCATTCGGCGAAGCGTGGGCGGAACTCCGGCACGCCATCCTGCCAGCTTTCCACCAGCGCGGGGATGAATGTGTAGGTCTCGGCCAGCGCCGGATCAGCATAGGCCGACTGGCGAGCAGGAACACCGCCACGCTCAAGGTACTCGACCGCATTCGCTGCGGAGGTTGCCCACTGGATGAAAAGCCAAGCTGCCGCTTTCTCGTTTTCGTCGGCCTGAGAGGCGACGGCCAGCGAGAAGCCGCCAAGGGCTGGCTTACGGCCCGCCGGTCCCATCGGCTCCGGCGCGATTCCGACGCAATCAGCAACACGCGACGTGTCAGGGTCGACAACTGTCGAGTAGAATGCCGACCATTCGGTGATCATGGCGACCTCGCCTTGGGCGAACGCGTTCACCGTCTCTGCATGGTCAAAGGCGACGATGCCGTCTGGCATGTACTGCATCAGTTCCTGGCGGAACTGAAGACCGGCCTGGCTCTCTTCACTCAGCAAGTTCGAGCGGAAGTCGGCGTCAAGGAACGAGCCGCCGAAAGGCCACAGCATGCGGGCGAAGCTGTCTGCGGACTGGGTCTCATTGCGCTTGGACTGCAGCGCGTAGGCGTATTGATCACCGGTGGTCAGAGCCGGGCCATACTCATCCATCAGCTGCTGCCAGGTCTCGGGAGGGCCATCGAAACCAGCCTCTTCAAGCATGCAGCGATTATAGAACATCAGGCCGGAGTAATTGTCGAAAGGCAGGCCATAGATGGTGTCGTTCCAGCCGCCGAACGCGTTCAGCACGAGCGGGAAGAAGTCGTCCATGTTGAGTTCCGGATCGATGATGTCCGGATAGGTCTCCATGATTTCATCGACGGAGACGACCCACTCATTTTCGACGAAGTTGCCGATCCAAACGAGATCGATCAGGGCGATATCGAGATCACCACCGGCAACAAAATCACGCACCTGCTCACCGAGCGCGTTCTCATAGGGATGTTTGATGATATTCACATCAATGCCGGTGGCTTCCTCGAAGGCCGGCAACATCGCTTCGATGGCCTCGTAGCCCGGGCGCAGCAGGAAAACGACATCAACGGTCGTTCCAGCATAGGGGGCGGCGGCCTCCTCCAGGCTCCAGGCGCCTGCGATGGTGGGTGATGCGATGCCAGCGCACAGCGCGGTGGTCGCAAGAAGGCTCTTCAGTTTCATGGTTGTCTCCTCCCTTGGTGACTCATTGAGGCGATATTTTTGTCGCTCTGTCTATACAAATGTAAAAACAGTTGTATCTGTCAACATAAAAATGTATGGGCGTTTGGAGGGGCATCTCTGGCC
Organism: Oceaniradius stylonematis; assembly: GCF_003149475.2. Lineage (GTDB taxonomy): Bacteria > Pseudomonadota > Alphaproteobacteria > Rhizobiales > Rhizobiaceae > Roseitalea > Roseitalea stylonematis. The sequence continues at coordinate 826,485 of NZ_QFWV02000004.1, read as the reverse complement.
GTGAAGCGGGGGATCAGGAATTCGTGGCGACTGTGCATCTTGAAACGATCGACAAGTTCTATGGATCGCTGCAGGCATTGTCGGGCGTTTCGCTCGACATTTCCGATGGCGCTTTTGTTGTTTTTGTGGGCCCCTCGGGATGCGGAAAGTCGACGCTTCTGCGCTGCATCGCTGGGCTGGAGGGTGTGGACCGCGGCACGATCACTATCGATGGACGCGACGTAACGGACCTCAATCCGGCAGACCGCGACCTCTCCATGGTCTTCCAGTCCTACGCGCTTTATCCCCATATGACGGTTCGGGCGAACATTGAATTCGGCATGAAGGTCAACGGCATACCAGCCGATGAGCGAGCGCGCAGAGTTCAGGACGCCGCACGCATTCTCCAGCTGTCCGAGTTGCTTGATCGGAAGCCGGGACAGCTGTCTGGCGGCCAGCGCCAGCGCGTTGCCATTGGGCGATCAATCGTCAAACACCCCAAGGTTTTTCTTTTCGACGAACCGCTTTCCAACCTCGATGCGAAGCTGCGGGTGCAGATGCGCATCGAGCTTGAGTCGCTGCACACGGAACTCGGTGCAACGATGATCTACGTCACCCACGATCAGGTCGAAGCGATGACAATGGCCGACCAGATCGTGGTGCTCAACGGCGGTAAGGTTGAGCAGGTTGGTGCGCCTCTGGAGTTGTACAACAAGCCCGCAAGCGAGTTCGTCGCCGGCTTTATCGGATCGCCCGCGATGAACATCATGGCGGCGCAGAGCAAGCTCGGCGAGGTCGTCGGCGGTGCGGGAGCAGCCAAGATCGGCATTCGGCCCGAGCATGTGCGCATCGCCGAAACAGGACTGCCTGTGCAGGTGACGGTGAAGGAACAGCTTGGCGGAGAGAGCTATCTTTACGCTCGCTCCGAAGATGGCGAGCAAATCGTCATCAAGACCGATGGCGAAGATGCGGTGAACCAGGGAGATCAAGTACGACTCGCGTTTCCACCCGAGCGCCTTCATCGGTTCGGTGCCGATGGGCAAGCACTCTGACGAAGGCATGTGAACTTTGACCAGTTGGTCCGCACAGATCACCGAACTCATCGACCCGGCAGTGGCCAGATCGAAGGTCACGCATGAAGTGATCATCGGTCACGGTGCGCTTGCCGAGACCGGCCAGGTCGTCAGGCGCGCAATGGCAACGGTCGGAGGCGCATCGCGCGTGCTGGTAATGGCGGACGATGCCGGCTTCGCTGCTGCCGGTGCCCCGGTGGTGGAGACACTGCAATCCAGTGGCTTTGACGTGGAGACGCTGGTTTTGCCAAGCGACCCGCTCCCCGTCGCTTCAGTCGAGGAGGCAGAGCCTTTCAGGGCGCGTCTCGCCTCTGATTCGAGCATGTTTCCAGTTTCCGTTGGTTCTGGCGTCATCAATGATCTGGTCAAGTGGGCGGCGAAGGAAACCGATCGCCCCTATGTGACCGTGGCGACAGCGGCTTCAATGGATGGCTACACCAGCGCGGGAGCGCCGTTGGCGCGGGACGGCTTCAAGGTGACCATCCCGACACGCGCACCAATCGCAATGGTGGCTGATCTGGAGGTGATTGCGGCGGCGCCCGCAGAAATGAACGGTTGGGGCTATGGCGACCTGGCTGGAAAGGTGCCGGCAGGCGGCGATTGGCTGCTTGCCGACGCACTGGGCGTTGAACCGATTGACGATCTGGCCTGGCCACTCGTTCAAGATCATTTGCGCTTCTGGCTTTCGGGCTCTCAGGGAATCGCGGCCAGCGACCCCGATGCGGTTGCCCGTCTTTTTGTCGGGTTGACCGCCGTGGGCTTCGCGATGGAATTCCATGGCTCGTCACGACCGGCGTCAGGTGCAGACCACCAGATTGCCCACATGTGGGAAATGGAAGGCCACACGTATGAAGGCAGGAAAGTCAGCCATGGTGCAGCGGTTTCGGTAGGCTGCGTTGCGGTGCTCGCACTGTTCGACTGGCTTCTCGATCAGGATCTGACGGGCCTTGATGTTGACGCGGTGCTTGCATCATCATCCAATCTTTCAGGAAAGCACGTGGCCGCAAGACAGGCTATCGCCGATCCCTCCATCGCCAACAAGGCGATGGTGGAGGTTGCTGCGAAACACATTGGCCAACCGCAGCAACGAGAACGTCTTCTTCACATCATAGCAACATGGCCAGCCCTGCGCACGCGACTGAGGGATCATCTGCTTCGCGCTGATACAATGGTCACCATGCTGCAACGAGCTGGTGCTCCAACACACGGGGCGCATATCGGCGTCGATGCCGGTCATCTGATGCGAACGATGCGCGCGGCCGCCTTCATCCGGCGCCGCTACACGATCTTCGATTTTCTAGAGGACACCGGTCTGACCGACGCGGCTCTCGCTGCAGTCATGCCAAAGCTCACTTATGGCAACCAGCAGGCGGCGGAATGATCGGACAGGAAACCGCCAGACAGGCCTTGTTCGAAGTGGGAGACGTGCTGGATGCGGCGCTCCCCGACCAATTGCACGTCATGGCCGGTCCCATCGAGCAGACAAAGCGCATCGCTCTGTACGGTGTCGGACGCGAGGGGCTGATGATGAAGTCTCTAGCCATGCGGCTGTTTCATCTCGGCCTCGATGCCCATGTCGTTGGCGACATGACAACGCCGCCGATAGGCGCAGGCGATCTGCTGATCGTCAGCGCTGGACCTGGCGATTTTTCGACGGTTTCAGCGCTTCTATCGGCCGCAAAGAGTGCCGGCGCGGCGACCATGTGCGTGACCGCGGAACCAGCTGGTGCAGCGCCGCAGTCGGCTGATCACCTCGTTCATCTGCCAGCCCAGACCATGGCCAACGATCGGGGCGCACCGACATCCATCTTGCCCATGGGTTCGCTGTTCGAAGCGACCCAGTTCATTTTCTTCGAACTGCTCATCCTGCATTTGCGTGACAAGCTAAGGATCCCGCCGGACACGATGCGCGCCAATCACACAAATCTGGAGTGAACCGGTGAGCTGGAAGGATCGCTTTTCAATCTCCGGCAAGACGGCACTGGTCACCGGCGCGTCCTCGGGCATCGGTGCTGAGATTGTCTCGGTGTTCACCGAAGCGGGCGCGAAGGTCATAGGAGCGGGCCAATCCGCAGAGCGCCTGGACGCACTTGCCGACAGGACGGGCTGCCGCACCATCGTCGCCGACCTTGCAAGCGTTGAAGGGTGCCGACTGTTGGCGCGTGAGGCGCTGGCGATCCACCCGTGCATCGATATCCTCGTCAACTCTGCCGGCGTCGCCCTTGTTGGCCCCGCTCTTGCCTTCTCCGCCGAGGATTGGGACCGCACGATGGCCATCAATTTGCGGGCACCGTTTCTGCTCGCGCAGTCGCTCGCGCCACCTATGATCGCGCAAGGCGCAGGCAAGATCATCAACATCTCCTCGCAGACGGGTGTTATCGCGCTGGCCGACCATGCAGCCTACGCTTCGTCCAAGGGTGGGCTGAACGCGCTGACGAAATCGCTGATGACTGAGTTGGCGCCGCACAACATTCAGGTGAACGCGATCTGCCCAACCGTTGTGATGACCGAAATGGGCAAAAAGGTCTGGAGCCCACCGGAAAAATCTGGCCCCATGATCGCGGCGACACCGCTTGGCAGATTCGGCGAGCCGGTCGAAATCGCCGACATGGCGCTCTATCTCGCCTCGCCCGCCTCCGACCTCGTCAATGGGGCCTTGATGATGATTGAAGGCGGATATTCAAGCGTATGATCGGGGCTAACCGTGACACACCGATGGCGGCCCTGCTGCGCGGCTGGGAGGGCATCGCCCCAACGCTCATCTGCGAAAACCACCGGTCCGATGACCCCAAATCGGATCGGCATCGCCCCCTCTGATGACCTACGCCCAGACGCTTTCAGCTGCGGCGGCCATTGACCGCTACGAACAGATACGCCATCGGCTACCAAGCGCGACATTCCCGCAAGCAACCCAGGCGTGCGCTGGCCTGCTGGAGATCGCGGACCAGTTCGATGCGTTTCTGCTCGACAGCTTTGGCGTCCTGAATGTGGGCGAGACCGCGATCGACGGAGCGGTGGCGTGTCTGTCTTCGCTCAGGGCTGCGGGCAAGAAGCTCATCGTCCTGACCAATGCGGCGAGCTACACGCTCGCGACAGCGGTCGAGCGCTACCGCCGCCTTGGATTTGATTTCGAAGCGGATGAGGTCATCTCGAGCCGCGATGTGGCCGCGCGGCGCCTTGGCGCGTTCTTGCCCGATGGTCGTTGGGGTGCACTCGCATCGCCCGATGATCGCTTTGAGGACTTTGATGTGGCCATCGACCATTGGCGCGGCCAGGACGTCGATGGGTTTGTGTTTCTCTCAAGCGTGTCACTGACTGATCAGCACGTACAGGCGCTTCGCGAGGCCTTGGACGACCGACCTCGCCCACTCATTGTTGCCAACCCGGACCTGGTGGCACCGCGCGAGAATGGCCTGAGCCAAGAACCGGGATATTACGCGCATCAAATCGCCGATGCGGTTGGCAACAGCCCTGTCTTGTTTGGCAAGCCGTTCAACGATGCGTTCAACGATGCCATGGATCGGCTTGGAACCATTGAGCCCCGCCGTATCGCCATGGTCGGCGACACGCTTCACACCGACATTTTGGGTGGCAGGGCGGCAGGTACCCGCACCGTATTGGTGCGCGATCATGGATTGTTTGCAGGGCTTGATACGGAAAGGTTCATCTCTCGCAGCGGCATCGTGCCTGACTTCTCCTGCCCGTCGATTTAGACAGGGCCAACGGTCCCGAGCGTCGCAAGACAACCGACAGATGTCCGCTTCTGCAAAAGCCTAAGATTTTGTTTTTGCAGCCTTATATGGCAATCGCACCAATAAGGGTGAATCCCTGATCCGCGCTTTCCGCGAGAGTTGGGCATGGAACCCAACTCCTCCGTCCTGTCAGGTTTGAAGCGGAAGCGTTGCGAAGCCCTTGGCGCCTTCCGGACCTGTGAAGCGCAGATCGTGCAGGCGCGCACCCGACCACGAGCCGAACGCTGCGCCTCGCGGTCATAGTTGACATCCATTCGCTGACGCTCGCGGTCCCCTTGATCAGCTCCAATTAGTATTTCAAATACCGCTTATTGCTGCTAAGCTACGCAAGGCCCATAAAACCTGATTACGGAAGACGACTTTTAACATGCGCCTGACCAGCTTCACCGATTTCGGCCTGCGCGCGCTGATGCGTATGGCCAGCGAGCCTGACCGCGCGCACTCGACCGCCGAGATCGCGGCCGAGTTCGGCATCTCGCGCCACCATCTGACCAAGGCCGTTCAGGCACTGGCCGCCGCGGGAATTGTCGAGACACGGCGAGGCACCGGTGGCGGTGCCGTCCTTGCTTCTGCCCCAGAGCAATTGCGTTTGGGCGACATCGTTGCGGTTCTGGAACGCAAGTCGGCACTGGTGGAGTGCTTCCAGGCCGATGGTGGCGCCTGTGTCATCACGCCGAGCTGTCGCCTGAAAGGCATTCTGGCCGATGCGCGTTCGCGGTTCCTGGACGATCTGAACGCCCACACCCTGGCCGACTGCGCGCTTTCGCCGCGTGCGCCGTTCAGCTTTCCGACTTTGGGAGATGCCAGATGATCGTGGAGATTGATGACGGCGACGTAACCGTGTCGGTCGACTTATTCGCCGGCCACTTCGGCATAGACCCCAAGGATGTGCAACCGCTCATGCGCGCCGGCGAGATAACCGGTCGGGTTGAGAAAGGCGCCGGGGAAGACGAGGGACGCTATCGGCTCACTTTTTGGCACGCCGGACGGCAGGTTCGACTGACCTGCGATGCGGCAGGACGCGTCATCAACACCAGCCGCACGATTCTTGCCGACCGCACACGGGTGCTGCCATGAATGCGGTCGGCACCATGGAACGGTCCCGCGCCTGGCGGGGCCCAGCAATATTGAGCTACGGGTTCAGGCCGTTTTTCCTCGGCGGCGCGATCTGGGCGGCGCTTGCCATGGTGTTGTGGCTGGCGATGCTGGCGGGGGCCGTGGAGCTCCCGACGCGGCTGGATCCGATATCGTGGCACGCCCATGAGTTCCTCTTCGGCTATCTCGGCGCCATAATCGCCGGGTTCCTTCTGACCGCCGTGCCCAACTGGACGGGCCGTCTGCCAATCGCCGGCTGGCCGCTCGGCGGGCTTTTCCTGCTGTGGCTCTCGGGTCGCGTGGCGATCGCGACGTCGGCATTCTGGTCGCCGGCCACGGTCGCCTTCGTCGATCTGGCCTTTCCGGTCCTGTTTGCGCTGGTCATCGCACGTGAGATCGTCGCCGGTAAGAACCGGCGCAACCTGATGGTGCTCGGGCTGTTCGCCGCCCTGGTCGCGGGCAACGGCACCTTCCACTGGGAGGCCGCGCGGGGTGATTTTGCAGCGCAAGGTTACGGCCTGCGTATCGGCCTGGCGACGGCCATTATGCTGATTGGCTTGATCGGCGGGCGCATCGTTCCCTCGTTCACGCGAAACTGGCTGGTCAAGCGCGGCGCAGGGCAGCTGCCATCGCCGCCCATGGGGCGTTTCGACAAAGTGGCGCTACTGACGCTTCTGGCGGCGCTCCTGGTATGGATCGCGCGACCGGATTCCTCGGTCGCCGGCTCTTTGCTGCTTCTGGCCGGGTTGGCGCATGCGGCGCGCCTCGTCCGTTGGGCTGGCTTCCGCACCGGCGCCGAACCGCTGGTCTGGGTGCTGCACGCCGGTTATGCCTTTGTGCCCCTGGGCGCCATCGTCGTCGGTTTTTCCGTTCTTTCCACCAATCTGGCTGGCGTGACGGCTGCGCAACATCTGTGGATGGCGGGCGGGATCGGGCTGATGACGCTCGCCGTTATGACGCGCGCCACGCTTGGCCACACCGGCCAGGAACTCACCGCAGGCCCCGCCACGACGGCGATCTACCTGCTGGTCGTTGCGGCGACGCTGGCGCGCCTCACCTCGGGCGCCTTTGCCGATGTGGCCGCCATCCTTCATCTGGTTTCCGGGCTGGCCTGGTTCTGCGCCTTCTTCGGGTTCGCCCTGATCTATGGCCGGCTGCTGATCGCGCCACGGTCAAGGTCATGAGCCATGGGCTGGACCGAATTCGCCGCCGCCGCCGGCTTCTTCTTTGTGTCTCATTCGGTGCCGGTGAGAAGACCGATCCGGGAGCGCATCGCCGGATGGATCGGCGGCCGCGGCTTCATCCTCGCCTATTCCGCGCTGTCGCTGGCCGCCCTCGGATGGCTGATCGTCGCGGCCGATCGCGCACCCTATCTGCAGCTCTGGCCCTGGGCGCCGTGGCAACCCTACGTCCCGCTGATCGTCATGGCGCCGGTGTGCCTGATCGTCGCGCTCTCCGTTGCCCGTCCGAACCCGTTCTGCTTCGGTGGCGCGAACAACGACGCATTCGATCCGGCGCGCCCCGGCATTGTCGGATGGACCCGCCATCCGCTCCTCATGGCGCTCGGCTTGTGGGCGGGCGCCCATATCGTGCCCAATGGCGATCTGGCCCATGTCCTCCTTTTCGGAACCTTCGCGGTTTTTGCGCTGGCTGGACAACGCCTCGTCGATCGCCGCAAGCGGCGTGAACTCGGAGCGCGATGGGATGAACTCGATCACGCCCGGCGGCACGGCCGATCGCTCGACTTCAGGCGTTTTGGTCCTCGTTTCGCCGCGCGCCTTTTGATCGCAATGGTTCTCTACCTGGTTTTTGTCGCAATCCACCCAGTCCTTTTCGGCGTCAGCCCGCTGCCGTGACCGATGAGCGAACGTGCCCGTCGCAAATGCCTGATTACGTCGAGTTTGCGATCGCACAACGTTGCGTCCGCTTTCCGAATTAGGCTTGTCGTTCCAGGTCAAGGCAATTGCGATGTCACATCCTATTGAAAACCCCGATCTGCCACTTGACGAGCTGATGACGCGATGGCCCGAAACCATTCGGGTCTTTCTCGACTATCGGCTGCTCTGCGTTGGTTGCCTCATCGCGCCCTTTCATACGGTCATCGACGCCTGCAGGGAGCACGGTGTCGATGAGCAATCATTTCGCGCCGACCTGCACCGGGCCATTGGGGCTCAGCTTCGCCCTTCGCTCAACAGAACCAGCTGATGCGGTTCCCTGACGATGATGCGGCGGCGGCCGCTCTTGACCCAACCCTTCTTTTCCCAGGCGCTCAGCAGACGGCTGACCGTATGCAGGGTCGAGCCGGTCATTTCCGAAAGATCCTGTCTCGTCACGGGCATGGCGATCTCGATCCCATCGGCTGACTTGCGGCCGGCCTGATTGACCAGGCGCAGGACCATGTGCGCGATGCGCTGTTCGACCTGCAGCGTCGCCATCTCCACGACCCGCTCGTTGAACTCCTTGACCCGCAGGCCGATCGTCTTCATCGCCGCGCCCGCAAAGCCCGGATAGTCTTCGACGAGGACGTTCCAGAACGACACCGGCCAGGCAAGCGCCACGCATTCGCTGGCGGCGACGGCGGTGGCCGGATAGGTGTCGCGGTCAAAGGCCTGGGCGATCCCGATCAACTGCCCGCTGGGAATGTGCAGCATGATCACCTGTTCGCCGTCTTTTGTCTGACGCACGACGCGCACATAGCCGTCCAGCAGCAGGTAGAACCGGTCGGCGACCGCACCCTCCTCGAAAATCTGCGCCCCCTGCTCAAAACGACTGGAAACGGCACGATCGAGGATTTGGCGGCGTTCGGCGGCGGTCAGCCTCGCAAACGGTCCGACCTGATCCAGCAGGCTCTCGTCAAGTCTCCGCGCGTGTTTTGCTCTTTCGACCGCTCGCACCCGAGACGCCCCCTTGTCAGGTTTTGTGGCGACGACGCCTCCTCCTTGTCGGTCGGTTCGCCGTTCCTTGAAGAGCCCGTGATTTGTTTGTGGCAGCACAACGTTTCAGCTGCGCTCGCCGATAAGGTCGCATCAAACAAGGGCAAGTCAAGAAAGGAATGACAGATGTTGCGCGTGATGACAGCCGCTCTGGCTATTGGCGTGGCGATGGCCGGATCGGCCTTTGCTGAAATGCATGAAGTCCAGATGCTCAACCGGGGGGAAGCCGGCGCGATGGTTTTCGAGCCGGATCTTCTTCGGATCGAACCCGGCGACACGGTCAAGTTCATCGCGACCGATCCCGCTCACAACGCAGAATCCATTCTCGAAATGATCCCCGAAGGGGCCGAGCCCTTCAAGGGCAAGATCAACGAGGAGATCGAGATCACCTTCGATGCCGAAGGTCTGTACGGCATCAAGTGCCTGCCGCACTACGCCATGGGCATGGTCATGACGCTGGCCGTCGGCGAGGTGAGCGAGGCGCCGCAGAACTATCTCGAAGGGCGCATCCCGCCACGCGCGCGCAAGCGCTTCGAAGCCCAACTCTCAAACCTGTGATCGCGGATCGGCGCGGCACCTAAACCCGCCGCGTCACGCACGCACTAGCCAAGGAGGCTGCAATGAAAAAATCCATCAACGCCGAAAAAGTCGTCACGAGCCGCCGTAACGTCTTACGCGGCACGGCGCTTGCCGGAGCGGCGGCCCTGACGGGCGGCGTCGCTCATGCGTCGATGATGCCGCGTCCGGTGCCATCCGTGCCACGGATGCACCGCTCGAGCCCGGTGATTACGGTGGAATCGGCGTCGGGCGAAATGGCCGAGGCCGCGCCCGCCGATCTGTCCGGTCTCGAGCGGGTTCGCCAGGAACTGGTTGACCCGCCCTTCGCGCCCGAGCACGAGCAGGTCGCCAGCGGCCCGCCGAAGATCGTCGAGATCGAAATGGTGACCCATGAGCGGCTGATGACGATCGACGAGGATACCGGCGCGAGCATCTGGGCGCTGACCTACAACGGTTCGGTTCCCGGTCCGCTGATCATCGTCCATCAGGACGATTACGTGGAACTGACGCTGCGCAATCCGGTCGAAAGCGCGATGGAGCACAATATCGACTTCCATGCCTCCACAGGCGCGCTCGGTGGAGGCGGGCTGACCCACATCTATCCGGGTGAGGAAACGGTACTGCGCTGGAAGGCGACCAAGACGGGTTGCTTCACCTATCACTGCGCGCCTGGCGGCGCGATGATCCCCTACCATGTCTGCCACGGCATGAACGGCGCCATCATGGTTCTGCCGCGCGACGGCCTCAAGGATGCCGAGGGCAATCCTCTGCGCTATGACTCGATCGCCTATTTCGGTGAACAGGACTACTACCTCCCGCGCGACGAGAATGGGGACTTCAAGCTCTATGATACCGCCGGCGACGATTATACCGACAGCCTTGAGGCGATGGCGACGCTCGTTCCCACGCACCAGGTCTTCAACGGTGCGGTCGGCGCGCTGACCGGTGCAAACGCCCTCAAAGCGCAGGTCGGCCAGACAGTGCTCATGGTGCACAACTCCTGCAATGTGGACAGCCGCCCACACCTGATCGGCGGGCACGGCAACTTCGTCTGGGAGACCTCGTTCACCGATCCGCCCCTGACGGGCGTCGAGACATGGTTTGTCCGCGGCGGCTGCGCGGCGGCGGCGATGTATACTTTCGAACAGCCGGGCGTTTACGCCTACGTCAACCACAATCTGATCATCGCGGCGCTCAAGGGCGCGACGGCCCACTTCGTGGTCGAGGGTCCCTGGGACAACGATCTGATGGAGCAGGTCGTGGCGCCAAGGCCGTTCGAGGGCTGACGGCGGAGACATGAGCGATGATGGCGATGTCACGATCGGAGCGGCTTGGAACGGCTTCCCTTTTGCTGCTGGCTGTGTGCGTCGTCATCGTCTCCGCATTGGTGACCGGGCGCGGTCCGAATATGGACTACGTCCCGCAGATGGCGGAAAGGCCAGTGATCTCCGAAAGCGGTGGACCACTCTACGTTCAAGCCCATGAAGTCACCATCGCCGAATGGAACCGGTGTCACGCCGATGGCGCGTGTACGCTTTTGCTGAGGCCACCTCGGGGCGGTGAAGCGGAACAATGGCCGGCGACGGGCCTGAACTGGCTCGATGTGAACGAATATCTGAACTGGATCAACCGCGTGTCCCGACACCGCTTCCGGCTGCCCACCGCTCGGGAATGGTACGCGATGGCAGAACCCGTGCTGCCGGAAGAACCCGACCCGATCTTCACCGATCCGTCCCTGTCATGGGCGTCGGACTATCTGCTGGAGCAACGGACGGGGCGTCGTCTCCAACCCAGCGGTTCATGGTCGACAACCGAAGAGGGAATCGCCGACCTGAACGGCAGTGTCTGGGAATGGACGCAGGATTGCTACATCGACGATTCGGACACCGCCAAGACACCGATGTGTCCTGCCTACCATGTCGGCGGTGAACACGAGGCGGTAATCCCGTTCCTCGTGCGCGATCCGGCGCGCGGCGGCTGCGCGGTCGGCGCCCCGCCCCCGCATCTGGGCATGCGGCTGGTGACCGAAAATGCTTTGCCTGCAATCCATTCAAGCGAACCGGGCTAACTGGCGAGCAGGCTGCGACAATTCATTCCCCACAAGGAACGTGACCAAATGCGGCTTGAACAAATATCTTGTGGTTCAACGACCGTCTCGCCATCCCTTTTGCATGCGGATGGTCGAACGACAGGTGCTTCTCAGTTCCGCCGCATGAGACATAAACCCCGGAGGTTCCGGTTCGGTGCGATCCAAAAAGAGTAGCACTTCAAAACCTGAACAGAGCTAACCTATCAGCGCGGGCTCAAAGGGGAGCGGGTCAGATTCACCGTGGCGACATGGTGGCGACATGCGCCAAAACGCAAAAAGCCCGCCGAAAGGGCGGGCCGAAATATCATTCAAATTCAATGACTTGTTTGGTTGCGGGGGCAGGATTTGAACCTGCGACCTTCAGGTTATGAGCCTGACGAGCTACCGGGCTGCTCCACCCCGCGCCAAAGATGTACCGGTTCCAAGAAGACCCGGCTGGCAGCCGGCCGACCATCGCAAAACCAGCGTATGGGGCGGACGGCATACGCCTCCGTGCGGAGAAAGGCAGGGAAGCGAAGAAACATCGTGATCGAGAAGCTGTTTTGCGTTTGGCAGACCTGGCAGCGACCTACTCTCCCGCGTCTTAAGACGAAGTACCATCGGCGCTGGGGCGTTTCACGGCCGTGTTCGGAATGGGAACGGGTGCAGCCGCCCCGCAATAACCACCAGGTCGGCCAAACGCAAAACAGATGAGAAGCTGGCGCCAAGCCACGGCGTGAGCCATGGACATGAGCAATGAGAACGAATCAAGCCGATCGAGCTATTAGTACTGGTAAGCTTCATGCGTTGCCGCACTTCCACACCCAGCCTATCAACGTGGTCGTCTTCCACGACTCTCAGGGAATACTCGTTTTTTGGCCGGTTTCCCGCTTAGATGCCTTCAGCGGTTATCCGTTCCACACATAGCTACCCTGCAATGCCCTTGGCAGGACAACAGGTCCACCAGCGGTGTGTCCATCCCGGTCCTCTCGTACTAGGGACAGATCCAATCAATATTCCTACACCCACGGCAGATAGGGACCGAACTGTCTCACGACGTTCTGAACCCAACTCACGTACCGCTTTAAATGGCGAACAGCCATACCCTTGGGACCTGCTCCAGCCCCAGGATGCGATGAGTCGACATCGAGGTGCCAAACAACCCCGTCGATATGGACTCTTGGGGGTCATCAGCCTGTTATCCCCGGCGTACCTTTTATCCGTTGAGCGATGGCCCTTCCACGCGGGACCACCGGATCACTATGACCGACTTTCGTCTCTGCTCGACTTGTCAGTCTCGCAGTCAGGCAGGCTTATGCCATTGCACTCAGCGAACGATTTCCGACCGTTCTGAGCCCACCATCGCGCGCCTCCGTTACTCTTTAGGAGGCGACCGCCCCAGTCAAACTACCCACCACACACGGTCCCGGACCCGGATAACGGGCCGCGGTTAGATATCCACGAAGATAAGGGTGGTATTTCAAGGGTGGCTCCACCCGAGCTGGCGCCCGGGTTTCAAAGCCTACCACCTATCCTACACATGCCTTGGCGAATACCAGTGTGAAGCTATAGTAAAGGTGCACGGGGTCTTTCCGTCTAACCGCAGGAACCCCGCATCTTCACGGGGAATTCAATTTCACTGAGTCTATGTTGGAGACAGCGGGGAAGTCGTTACGCCATTCGTGCAGGTCGGAACTTACCCGACAAGGAATTTCGCTACCTTAGGACCGTTATAGTTACGGCCGCCGTTTACCGGGGCTTCAATTCAAGGCTTGCACCTCTCCTCTTAACCTTCCGGCACCGGGCAGGCGTCAGACCCTATACGTCGTCTTGCGACTTCGCAGAGCCCTGTGTTTTTGATAAACAGTCGCTACCCCCTGGTCTGTGCCACCCTCCCGCGGTTGCCCGCAAAAGGGTCACGCTTCTTCCGAAGTTACGCGTGCAATTTGCCGAGTTCCTTCAACATAGTTCTCTCAAGCGCCTTGGTATACTCTACCTGTCCACCTGTGTCGGTTTCGGGTACGGTCCGTACGGAGGAGCTATTTCCCGGAACACCATCACCGCCATCCCAATCCGATAAGGGATGACGATTTACGGCATTCGTCACTACCTCCGGGTGCAGGAATATTAACCTGCTTCCCATCGACTACGCCTTTCGGCCTCGCCTTAGGGGCCGACTAACCCTGCTCAGATTAACTTTAAGCAGGAACCCTTGGACTTTCGGCGAGGGGGTCTCTCACCCCCTTTATCGTTACTCATGTCAACATTCGCACTTCCGGTATCTCCAGGATCCCTCGCGGGTATCCCTTCACTGACTTGCGGAACGCTCTGCTACCGCTCTTGCGAGCCCGCGACTTCGGTGTATGGCTTTAGCCCCGTTACATTTTCGGCGCAGAAACCCTTATTTAGACCAGTGAGCTGTTACGCTTTCTTTAAATGATGGCTGCTTCTAAGCCAACATCCTGGTTGTTTTGGGATTTCCACTTCCTTTCCCACTTAGCCATAACTTGGGGACCTTAATCGGCGG
>NZ_QFWV02000004.1:0-807500 GCF_003149475.2 Oceaniradius stylonematis | reverse complement strand
AGCGTCTATGATGCGATCTATCGTGGCGTTCTTGCCTATGAGCTGCCGCAGCCCATTGCGTCGAAGATCGTGCGGATGGTCGCCGCCGATGTCGATTTCCGCTCGGCGGTCAATCCCGGCGATTCGCTCGAACTGTTCTATTCGGTTCCCGAGGAGGGCGGGGAGGATGTGCGCGAAGTGCTTTTCGTGCGCGCCACGTTCGGCGGCCAGTCGCGCAAATACTACAAGTTCCGCAGCGCCGACGGCACTTACGACTATTATGACGAGGAGGGGCGCAGCGCCCGCCAGTTCCTGCTTCGCAACCCGGTGCCCACCGGCAAGTTCCGCTCCGGCTTCGGCATGCGGCGCCACCCGATCCTCGGCTATTCGCGCATGCATTGGGGCGCCGACTGGGCCGCGCCGCGCGGCACGCCCATCATCGCACCCGGCCACGGCACCGTCATCGAAGCCGGATGGAACAGCGGCTACGGCAAGCAGACCGTGATCCGCCACGCCAACGGCTATGAAACTTCCTATTCGCACCAGAGCCGGTTCGCCAAGGGCATCCAGCCCGGCGCCAAGGTTCGCCAGGGCCAGGTGATCGGCTACATCGGCTCGACCGGCCTTTCGACCGGCCCGCACCTGCACTACGAGATGAGCGTCAACGGCAAGCGCGTCGATCCGATGCGTGTCCGCCTGCCCGACGGCAAGACGCTGAACGGCGATGAACTCATCGCCTTCAAACGCGAACGCGACCGCATCAACGCGCTTCTGGAAATCGAACTGGAAGAGCCGACGGAAGTTGCGCGCGCCGACGGCTGACCGGCCGACGATCGGCCCTACCCGGCATCCGCCTTTCCGCTGCGCGGCAGCGTCGTCCACGCGATGGCCGCCGAGACCGCCGACAGAACCGCCGTCACCCCGGCGATCGCCGCAAACGTCAGCGTCGTGGCATCGGCATGGGCCCTGGCCACGGATGGAGCGGCATTCTCGACGATCTCGCCGAAGCTCGTCTCGCCGCCACCCATCAGCACCGGATAGAGCGCCGCGGCCAGCAGCCCCATCGCCGCGACAGCCACCAGCCCGGCCATGCGCGACACCGCGTTGTTGATCCCCGACGCGGTGCCCGTATCGTCATCGTCAACCGAGGTCATCACCGCCGTCGACAGGGGCGAGACCAGAAGCGCCATGCCGAAAGCCGATATCGCCATGAGCGGCATCACGCCGAGCCAGTAGTTCTGCGTCTGCACTGTCAGCGCCAGCACGCCGTAGGACATTGCGACGATAAGCGAGCCGGCCGTAACGGGCCATGCCGGTCCGTGACGGTCGGCATAGTCGCCAGCCCTTCCGGAAAACAGCCCGACCATGACCGTGATCGGCACGAACATAAGCGATGCGGCGGCCTCGGTGACGCCCCAGCCGCCAATGACGGTCATCGGCAGGTAGAAAAGCATCGCCGAAAGACCGAAATAGAGCGTGAAGGTCAGCATGTTGGCGCCCGAGAACGCGCGGTTGGCAAACAAGGTGAGCGGCACCATCGGCGCCGTACACCGCCGCTCCCACCAGATGAAGAGGACGACCAGAACCGCGCACAGGCCGATGGCCAGCGTGACCGCGCCCGCGCCGGGCACGCTGCCTTCGCCGCCACCGCCGGTCAGCCCGAATGCCAGCACGAACAGCGCCAGCGTGATCAGTCCGCCGCCGACAAGGTCCAGACGCCGCCGGCCCGTCGCTTCGTCGGGCGGCACCAGAAACCACAGCATCGCCAGCGCGATCGCCCCGAACGGCAGATTGATCGCAAACAGCAATCGCCACGCCGAATCGCCGAGAACGCTCAGCGCCGCACCGCCCAGAATGGGCCCGGCCGCGGTGGTCAGCGCCGATGCCGCGGCCCAGATGCCGATCGCCTTGCCGCGCTCATCGGCCGGATAGGCCTTGGCGATGATCGCCAGGCTGCCGGGCACCATGATCGCCGCACCTATTCCCTTCACGGCACGGGCGACGATCAGCGCCTCGGCATTCGGAGCGATGGCGCACAGGATCGATGCCACCGTGAACACGCAGATGCCGATCATGAAGACCCGCCGCAGACCGTAGCGGTCGCCGGCCGCACCGCCGATCAGGATGAGCGAGGACAGAAACAGCATGTAGGCGTTGCTGATCCACAATGCCTCGGCAAGCGTGGCCGGCAGTGTCGCCCGGATCGCTGGCGTTGCGATCGACACGATCGATCCGTCGATGAAACCCATTGACGAAGCGAGGATTGCCGCGACCAGCACAAAGCGCCGCCGCTGTCTGGGGCAGAAGGTCCGGCTTGGTGCCGCAATGTCGCTCGCCGCCTCGGCCATGGCGCGCCCCGTTCCGCCGGGACGCTAAGCGATCGAGGTTGCCCAGGCAAAGAAAAAGGCCGGGCTGAATGCAGCCCGGCCCTGAAGTATCGTTTGAAATTGCGATGGCGCTCAGAGCGCCTTTTCGAGTTCCGGCAGGACGTCGAAGAGATCTGCGACGAGGCCATAGTCGGCGACCTGGAAGATCGGCGCATCCTCATCCTTGTTGATGGCAACGATGACCTTCGAATCCTTCATGCCGGCCAGATGCTGGATCGCCCCTGAAATGCCAGCGGCGATGTAGAGTTCGGGCGCGACCACCTTGCCCGTCTGGCCAACCTGCCAGTCGTTCGGCGCATAACCCGCGTCGACCGCGGCGCGCGATGCACCGACGGCGGCGCCCAGCTTGTCGGCGACCGGCAGGATGACTTCCTCGAACTTCTCCGACGAGCCCAGCGCCCGACCGCCCGAGATGATGATCTTGGCCGATGTCAGTTCCGGCCGGTCGCCGCCCGACAGTTCGGTCGACACATAGGACGAAAGGCCCGGATCGGCGGCCGCATCGATGGTCTCGACGCTGGCGCTGCCGCCCTCGCCCGCCGCGTTGAAGGATGCGGTGCGCACCGTGATCACCTTCTTGGCGTCAGACGACTGGACGGTCTGGATCGCGTTGCCCGCATAGATGGGCCGCTTGAACGTGTCGGCGGAGACCACGTCGGTGATCTCGGAGATCTGCATCACGTCGAGCAGGGCGGCCACACGCGGCATGATGTTCTTGCCGTTGGTGGTCGCCGCCGCGATCAGCACGTCATAGTCGCCGGCAAGGCCGGCGATCAGCGCAGCCATCGGCTCGGCCAGCTGATGTTCGAGCGATGCATCCTCGGCGAGCAGCACCTTGGCGACGCCGTCCAGCTTGGCGGCGGCATCGGCAACTGCCTGCGCGCCCTGGCCTGCGACCAGCACATGCACGTCGCCGCCAATGTCCTTGGCGGCGCTCAGCGCCTTGGCGGTCTGGTCGGAAAGGGTTGCGTTGTCGTGTTCTGCAATCAGAAGAATTGTCATTTTGCTTTTCGCTCCCCGCCCTTAAAGGACACCCGCTTCGTTCTTCAGCTTATCGACGAGTTCGGCAACATCGGCGACCTTGACGCCCGCCTTGCGGCCTTCCGGCTCCTCCGTTTTCAGAACGGTCAGGCGCGGCGCGGCATCGACGCCGTAATCGCCCGGCGTCTTTTCGTCGATCGGCTTCTTCTTGGCCTTCATGATGTTGGGCAGCGAGGCATAGCGCGGCTCGTTCAGGCGCAGATCGGTCGTCACGATGGCAGGCATCGAAATCTGGACCGTCTGCAGGCCGCCATCGACTTCTCGCGTGACATTGGCCTTGTCGCCATCGATCTCGACCTTGGAGGCGAAGGTGCCTTGGCTCCAGCCGAGCAGCGCCGCCAGCATCTGGCCGGTCTGGTTGGCATCGTCGTCGATCGCCTGCTTGCCCAGAATGACGAGTCCCGGCTGTTCCTCATCGACAATGCCCTTGAGGATCTTGGCCACGGCCAGCGGTTCGACGATGTCGTCATGCTTGACCAGAATGCCCCGGTCGGCGCCCATCGCGAGCGCGGTGCGCAGCGTCTCGGTCGCCTTGTCCGGACCGATCGACACTACGACGATCTCGTCGGCCTGGCCAGCTTCCTTCATGCGGATCGCCTGCTCGACGGAAATCTCGTCGAACGGGTTCATGGACATCTTCACATTGGCCAGTTCGACGCCCGATCCGTCACCCTTGACCCGGATCTTCACATTGTAATCGACAACCCGCTTCACCGGGACAAGGATTTTCATCGCACCATCTCTCCCTTTCGCCGAACCGGCGTTGACCGGCCCTGCCCGTTAGTCGTCCGCGGGCGGCGAGGCTTGCGCATTGCCGACATGCCGCGTCGGCCCGT
This sequence comes from Oceaniradius stylonematis, assembly GCF_003149475.2. Taxonomy (GTDB): domain Bacteria; phylum Pseudomonadota; class Alphaproteobacteria; order Rhizobiales; family Rhizobiaceae; genus Roseitalea; species Roseitalea stylonematis. The sequence goes on along the minus strand of NZ_QFWV02000004.1, from coordinate 803,257 downwards.
GGATGCATGGATTGAGGCCGGCGCGCAAGCCCGGTCAGCACCGAACCGCAAATTTGCGGCCTCGTATCGAATTTTGACGTTTACGTCAACGTTAAAGCTGGTTGCTTCAACAAGCCGGTCACGACCCGCCGCGCCCCCATGGGCCGTGCGTCGGCGCAGGCGGGCGGGAGACGTCGACCTCCACCGCCTGCGGCGTGCGGATCTCCCGGTCGAACAGCGGCACGCCGCGGCGCCGCAAGACGAGAACCAGCGCCATGCCGGCGACGATGCCGCCAATATGGGCGGCCCACGACACCTGGTCGTCGGCCATCAGCGCAATCATCGCGAACTGGAACCCGATCCAGAGCCCCAGCGGAATCCAGGCCGGCAGCGGCAGCGGGATACGGCCGAGAACGAGCACCCAGACGCGGACGCGCGGATGCAGGAGCAGATAGGCGCCGACGATCCCGGCGACCGCGCCGGACGCGCCGATCAGCGGCGCCGACGAGGACGGGTCCATCAGCCCGTGCGCCAGCGCTCCGGCGACGGCGCACAGAATGTAGAAGATCAGGAACCGGACATGGCCCATCGCGTCCTCGACATTGTCGCCGAACACCCACAGGAACAGCATGTTGCCGCCAAGGTGCCAGAAATCGCCGTGCAGGAATGAATAGCTGACCAGCGACATTTCCTCAGGAATCCAGACCAGTTCGGGCGGCAGTTCGGCGAAATCGTTGACGACGGCGGGCGTGTAACCGAGCGAGGTGACGGTTGCGAAAAGTCCCGCTTCAGTCGCCGCCAGGTTGACGCCGAGAAAGATGAGGACATTGGCGGCAATGATTGCCAGCGTCACATATTGCAGCCTGATATGCTTGAGCCGGTTGGCATCGTGCAGCGGCACAAACATCGATAGCGGACCCCGGCGATTGTTTGCGCCATTAGAGCGGAGCCAGGCCGCCAGTTCAATCGGCAAATGCGGCATGTCCCGCCCAGGCATTGACCCGAAATTTTATCAGACTAAAGTCAGATAAATGGAAAATGACCCGATTTCCCGTTACCGGCGGTTCAGCCGCGCCGTCACGCGACAGGTGGGCGCGCTGGACCAGTCCTTTCTGGGACGCGGCCGGCCGCTTGGCGCAGCGCGCGTCCTGAATGCCATCGGACAAGGCCGGTGCGATGTTGCCGACATCCGGACCTATCTGGGGCTCGATTCGGGTCTGGCCAGCCGCCTGCTTCGCAGTTTGGAAGATGAAGGGCTCATCGAAACCCGGACCCATCCCGATGACGGGCGCCGACGCATCGCTAAACTGACCGCGACCGGCCGTACCGAATTCAACGCCTATGAAAACTTGTCCGACGAGGCCGCCGACCGGTTCCTGTCCGACCATCCGGCTCCGGACGCGCTTCTGGAAGCAATGGACTTAATCGCCACCGCCATGAACCGCCATGCCGTCGCCATCGAGCGGGTCGACCCGACCAGTGGCGATGCCCGCTACGGCCTCGAGCGCTACTACGCCGAACTGGCCCGGAGGTTCGAGGAGGGCTTTGACGTCTCGCTTTCGTGCGATCCCGAAGCGTCGGACATGGTGCCGCCGCGCGGCGCGTTTCTGGTCGCCCTCTCCGATGGCCTGCCCGTCGGATGCGTCGGCCTGAAAGGAAACGGCAGCACGCTCGGCGAGGTCAAACGGCTGTGGGTCGCGCCCGATGCGCGCGGTGCCGGCCTGGGCAAGCGCCTGATGGCCGCCATCGAAGACGAAGCCCGCGCCCTGTCGATGGACACGCTGCGCCTCGACACCAACCGCGCCCTGCCCGAGGCCTATGAGCTCTACATGCGCAACGGATGGACGGAGATCGAGCGTTTCAACGACGATCCCTACCCGGACTTCTTCTTCGAAAAACGCCTTGTCTGACGGCCAACGCCCTCAGCGGTTCTTGCCCGGCACCCACAAGACGTCACCCGCGCCATTGTCGTTGACGACCCGCGCCGCGACAAAGAGGAAATCGGAGACACGGTTCATGTAGCGCAGCGCCACCGGGTTGACGTGTTCGCCCGGCTGTTCGGCCAGTTCGACCATGTCGCGTTCGGCACGGCGCGACACCGTGCGGGCCAGATGCAGCGCCGCCGCCGCTTCGCTGCCGCCAGGCAGCACGAACGAACGCAGCGGTTGCAGACCGGCATTGAGCGCATCGATATCCGCTTCGATCCGGGTCACCTGCGCATCGGTGATCCGGAGCGGTTCATAGTCGAGCTTCTCTTCGCTCTCCGGCGTTGCCAGGTCCGCGCCGAGATCGAACATGTCGTTCTGGATGCGCGACAGCATCCGGTCGAGGTCGGCATCGGCGCCCGTGTGCAGCCGCGCCATGCCGATGCAGGCATTGGCCTCGTCGACCGTCCCGTAGGCGCTCACCCGCCGGTCATATTTCAGGCGCCGCTCGCCAGTGCCAAGCGCCGTCGTGCCGTCATCGCCCGTCTTGGTGTAGATCTTGTTCAGAACGACCATCGGCCCTTATCCCGCTCCGCTGCTGCCCTGCCGGGCAAGATAGACAACCAGCACGATGATCACCACCGCAACGAACTGCAAAAACACCCGCAACTGCATCAGCTTGTTGGAGACGTTGGCGTCACCCTGCTTCATCATGTTGCGCAGGCCGGCAAGAAGCACGGCAAACACGGCGAGCATGGCGAGAATCGCCAGATAGAACAATGGACCTGACATGGACTGTTCCCGGTTGGAAAGACTGGGTCTGAACCTAGGCGCCGCGCGCCAGGAGTCGATAGAGAAGGTCGGACGGCGCGACACGTTTGCCCAGCGCGGCAAGGCGTGTCTGCGGCGTGACATGGTAATGGGGCCGCGGCCGTGCGTCGGTCAAGGCCGCCGACAGCGCCCGGTAGCACCAGTCCAGCGCCTTGCCGCCATCGTCCCCGGTGCCGCCGGCGCGCAACTGCTCGAGCCGCGCGCGATAGGCTTCGGCGTGCACCGAACCCTTGACGTCGATGAAGCGCTCGATCCAAGGCAGCGTGTTCATCGCGAACCGTGAGGGGACCGGCCCCGGCTCGATCAGGCTGACATGGATGCCCGATCCGGCAAGCTCCTGACGCAGGGTCAGCATCAGCCCCTCGAGCGCATATTTGGAGGCGGTGTAGGCGCCGCGCAGCGGCACCGGCACGAAGCCGAGCACCGAGGAATTGTGCACGATCCGCCCTGCGCCCTGTTGCCGCATCGCCGGAACGGCCAGCCGGGTCAGGTGATGCCAGCCGAACAAGTTGGCCTCGAACTGGGCACGCAGCGCATCCACCGGCACATCCTCGACCGCGCCCGGCTGCGCATAGGCGCCATTGTTGAAAAGCGCGTCGATCCGGCCACCGGTTGCCTCCATCGCAAAGGCGAAACAGCCATCGATCGAGCTCGGCTCGCAATAGTCCAGATAGACCGCATCGAACCCCTCGCCGCGCAGCCGCTCCAGATCGGTTTCCTTGCGCGCGGTCACGACGACGTGCCAGCCGTCGGCGCGCAGTCGGCCGGCACAGTGCGCGCCGATGCCCGACGAGCATCCGGTGACGACGATGGCGGGTTTGCGTGTCATGATCCCAGCGCTTAGTTTGGCGGCGCGCTTTTGCATAGTCGGCGGGCGCGGGCAATTCAAACCGGCAAGGCGATGCTGAGACAGTTTCTGATCACGCGCCGTATCCTGCGCGATGCGTTCGGTCACTTCAACGAAACCGACGGCTGGGCGCTGGCCAGCCATGTCGCGCTGTCGACGCTGCTCGCGATCTTCCCGTTCCTGATCTTTGCGACGACGCTCGCCACCTTCTTGGGCGCCGACCGGTTCGCCGAGGTTGCGGTGCATCTGGTGTTCGACACCTGGCCCGAGCGGATCGCCGCGCCCATCGCCCGCGAGGTCGAAAGCGTCCTGACCGTGCAGCGCGGCGGCCTGCTGACGATTTCGGTCATCGTCGCCGCGGTCTTCGCCTCCAACGGCATCGAAGCCCTGAGGGTCGCGCTCAACCGGGCCTACCGGGTGACCGAAACGCGATCCTTCACCTTCATGCGCCTGCAGAGTCTTCTGTTCGTCGTCATCGCCACCATCGGCTTCATGGCGATCAGTTTTCTTCTGGTCCTTGCGCCGCTTGCCTATCGGCTGGCCGAGCAATGGGTGCCCGGCATGGAGACCGTGTCCTTCTCGATCGGCTTCTGGCGATACGTCGTCGCATTGTCCGTTTTGATCACCGGACTGTTCGTCGTCCACAAATGGCTCCCAGACGGCAAACGCAGCCTCGGATCGCTCGTGCCCGGCATCGCGCTGACCATTCTGGCGTGGCTGATCGGAGCCGGTGTCTTCGCCGCCTATCTGGAACGGTTTGCCACCTATGTGACGACCTATGCGGGCCTGGCATCGATCATGATCGCGCTGGTCTTCCTCTACATCATCTCGGCGATCTTCATCCTCGGGGCCGAGATCAACGCGGCAATCCTGCGATATCGCGCCGCCCGCGCCATCGTCGTCCCCGCCCGGGGCAATGCGGCCGACCAGCCGGCCGAGTAGGTTTTGGTGAACGACCGGTAAACCGCGCAAGCCGGATTTGCCGGGCGGCGTCGACGAAACCGCAACTCCAGCCTGTCACAATTGCGCCGTCACAGGAGTGGTGTACGTCATGCTCACGGACCTTGACACGACAACGCTCATGATCGCAGCCCTCGCCATTGGCGCTGCCGGCTTCTTCACCGGCCTGGCCATGGACGGCGTGATGCAGGAAGACGGCTTCGGCGTGGTCGGCAACATGGCCATTCTGGTGGCCGGCGCCCTGATCGGCGTGCATTTCGGCAGCACTGTCCGCCTGCCGATCGACGCCATGGCCGCCGATGCCGTGCGAGGGGTCACCGGTGGCTTTGTGTGCCTGACCCTGCTGGCATTGATCAAGAACATGCTGGGCAGGTTCGGCTTCTGAGACCCGTCCTTCGCAAGGCTTAAACAACCCTCGGCAATCCGACGATGCGGCGAACATCGCCGGGCGTCATGCCGGCTTCCCGCAACGCGGCCAGCGCCGTGTCACCACGGCTTTTCGACAGTTTGCGCGTACCGTCATCATCCATCACCAGATCATGATGGTGATAGACCGGACGCGGCAGGCCCAAAAGGTCCTGCAACAGAACATGCGCCGAGGTCGCCGTGAAGAGGTCGCGCCCACGCACCACATGGGTCACGCCCTGCAGCGCGTCATCGACGACCACCGACAGATGATAACTGGTCGGCGTGTCCCGACGCGCCAGGACGAAGTCGCCCCAGACGGCGGGATCGGCCGCCTGCCATCCGGTCTCGCCGGCCGGACCCGTGCCTTCCTCCATCCAGCCCAATTGGTCCCGTGCGCCAAGATGGTCGATCGCGGCCGCAACATCGAGCCGCCAAACGCCACCCTCCTCCTCATCCCTCTCGTGTTCGCGGCCGGGGAAAAGCGGCGCGCCATCCGGATCGCGCGGCCAGAGGACGCCTTCGGCCTCGTGCGCTTCAACGAGGCGGCGAATGTCGCCACGGCTCATCGCCGAGCGATAGGCGAGCCCGGCATCGGCGAGCGCCTCCAGCGCCGCCCGATAATCGGCGAAATGCTCTGACTGGCGCCGCACCGGCTCTTCCCATTCAAGCCCCAGCCATGCGAGATCTTCGAGCATGCGCGCTTCGAGCTCCGGCGTACAGCGGACCGTGTCGATGTCCTCGATGCGCAGCAGGAACCGGCCGCCGGCAGCGCGCGCCATGTCGAAGTTCAAAAGCGCCGAATAGGCGTGGCCGAGATGCAAAAGGCCATTGGGGCTCGGCGCGAAACGGAAGACGGGTGTCACGATCACTCCCGACATGCTCAGGGGTGCCAAGGGTGCGCATCTGTGGCACACCTTCATGCCGAACGAAACCAGCCAACCGCACCGGCATGATGGACGCGCCCCAAACGATCGAGACCCATGACGACATCGCCACCGGGCTGGACCATCTGGCGCGCGCGGACGCGGCACTGGCGCGGCTGCTCGACGACGTCGACCATGTGCCGCTGCGGCGCACCGAGCCGGGCTTTGCCAGCCTTGCCGGCATCATCGTGTCGCAGCAGGTCTCCAAACAGAGCGCCGATGCGATCACCGGCCGGATGGTCCGGCTCGTCGATCCGCTGACCCCGGACAGTTTCATGGCAGCCGGCGAAACCGTGTGGCGCGAGATCGGCCTGTCGCGGCCCAAGCAGCGGACGCTTTGCGCCTTATGCGATGCGATCGACGCCGGAGCGCTCGACCTTGACGGGCTGTGCGCGATCGACGCCGGAGCGGCGATCGCCGCGATGACCGAGGTCAAGGGGATCGGCCCCTGGACTGCCGAAGTCTACCTTCTGTTCGCCGCCGGCCACCGTGACATCTTCCCCGCCGGCGATCTCGCTCTGCAAGTCGCTGCCGCCTCGGCCTACGGGCTCGATGGCCGGCCAGACGACAAGGCGCTGCGCGCCATGGCCGAATCATGGAGCCCGTGGCGCGGCGTTGCCGCCCGCCTTTTGTGGGCCTGGTACGGCCAGACGACCGGCAGGACGGTCTTGCCATGATGACGGTGGCGCACCAAGCCTTTGAAACTTTTCCGCTTTCGTATAGACCGACGAAATCGTGTGCAGCTTCACAAGGCTGTCACAAGGGGGTAATTATAAGGCGCGTAAGGGACAGAACTGAAAGGGGTCAGTTTTGACAGTAGCGGTTTCGCCGGAGGCCCTTCCCTCCCTGGTGCTGAATGCAGACTACCGTCCGCTGAGTTACTACCCGCTGTCAATCTGGTCCTGGCAGGACGCCATCAAGGCCGTCTTCCTGGACCGCGTGAACATCGTCGCCGAATATGATCACGAGGTCCATTCTCCGTCGGCGGCGATGCGTCTGCCGAGCGTCGTTTCGCTCAAGCAATACGTCAAACCCGCGCTCTACCCCGCCTTCACCCGCTTCAACGTCTTCCTGCGCGATCATTTCGAATGCCAGTATTGCGGCTCACTCGATGACCTGACTTTCGACCACTTGATCCCGCGCCGGTTCGGCGGTCAGACGACCTGGGAAAACATCGTCACCGCCTGTTCGCCGTGCAATCTGCGCAAGGGCGGGCGGATGCCGCACAACACCGACATGAAGCCGCGTCAGATGCCGTTCCAGCCGACCGTGCATGATCTGCACAACAATGGCCGCAGCTTCCCGCCGAACTATCTTCACGAGAGCTGGATGGACTATTTGTACTGGGACGTCGAGCTGGAGCCGTAGGCGGCTCTTTCATCGCGCCGGGCGCGTCGCCAGGAAAAAGGCCACAGCCGCCAGGCCAAGGCTGGCGATCACGTTCCATCCCGCAAAGGACAGGCCGAGAAACCGCCCGGCCGCATCGTCACAGGCCGGCGGCGTCACCGCGTCCAGATCGGCCAGAAGGCTGCCCGCATCGGTCGCAAGGCCCGATGTGGCCGATGTCGCGCAATCGGCCGGCCCGGGCCAGAAGGCCCATTCGACGCCCGCATGATAGACGCCGAGATAGAGGCCGTAGACCATCAAGAGCCCCGCCACGACCAGCGCGCCGCGCGTCAGGATCGAAGGCCAGTCGAGCACCGCGGCCAGCGCGGCGAACAGCGCGAGGGGAATGCCGGCATAATAGGGTGTGCGCTGCTCAAGGCACAAAGCGCACGGGATAAAGCCACCGACATGTTCGAAGGCGAGCGCCGTGCCAACGACGATCGCCATCGCAACGGCCAAGGCCAGCGCGCCGAAGAACCGAGAGCGTGCAGGTGAAGCGATATCCATGAAGCGCGTCTTTCAGCCAGATTATGGCGGCGGCGTGGTATCAGGCGAAGAACCGGTCGACAAGGAAGTAGATCAGAGCCGGCCCGCCGACGGCCAGCAGCAGAACCCAGGCCAGCCCGACCAGCAGACCGGCAATCACGAACAGCCCGTCGCGCTCGATCAGACCGACCGCCGCCAGCGAGACGCCGAAGCCGGGCACGGTGTTGGTCAGCGGCAGCGGCACCAGGATGGACAGGCAGGGAACGACCAGAAGCGCGCCGATGACCCGTGTGCCGCGATCGCCCGTCAGCCCGACGAGACGCGGATGGGCGAGCCGCTCGACGAAACCGCCGCCATAGCGCCGTGTCCGATCGACGACGTCAAGCAGGCTTTCGACGGGAAGACGTCGCTTGCGCAGCGTTTCGGGCAGCCATGGCGCGCGCCGGCCCATCGCCATCTGCCAGGCCAGAACCACCATCGGCAGGGCCACAAGCTGCGGCAGAAGATAAACGAAGGGCAGGCAGCAGGGCAGCGCCAGGATCAGCAGCAAGAGACCGAAGGCGCGCTCTTCCATCGCATCGCTGAGCTCCCCCAGCGTGATCTCGGCGGAAATGTCACCGCCGTTCTGCGAGCGTAGAATATGCTCGATCTTGGCCAGTGCGCCGCGCGGCGTTGCGGCGTCTGCCGCCGATGTCTGCGTCATGGCTGCCCGTTTCCGATGCGGTTGCGCGTCGTTGTCGCGCTCATAGCAGAGATGGTTTAGCCGCAAACCCCAAAGATTGCCTAAATGCCGCGCGCGCTGCGCAAACCTCTTCGCCTTGACGGATGGGAGCGGCGCCAATAGACGTTTTCGCGGCCTGACGGTCAGCCCCTTTGGCGGAATTGGTAGACGCGCCGGATTCAAAATCCGGTTCCTTCGGGAGTTCCGGTTCGACCCCGGAAGGGGGCACCATCGTTTTCCTGAAAGGCGGACATGCTTCCCGCCAACCCGCAAAATTTCGACGATCTGCACGCCCGCTTTGCCTGGAACCTGCCGGCGCGGTTCAACATCGGCACCGCATGTTCGGACATTGTCGCGCAGAGACATCCGGACCGACCGGCAATCATCGAATTCGCCGAAGGGCAAAGGTCGGCGACCAGCTTCGGCGATCTGGCGCGGCGCTCGACGCGCCTTGCGGCCGCCCTGGCAGCCCATGGGATCGGGCGTGGCGACCGGATCGCGATCATGGTGCCGCAGTCGGCCGACGCCGCGATTGTCCATCTCGCCACCTACAAGCTCGGCGCCATCGCCGTGCCGCTTGCCACCCAGTTCGGTCCCGATGCAATCGCCTACAGGCTGCGCACATCGGGCGCCCGCGCGTTCGTCGCTTTCGGCAAAGGCATCGCCCGCGCCCGCGCCCGCGAAACCGGCGCGCTCGACAAACTGGATCTCGTCGCCGAAGCGGGCGCACCCTCGAACAAGGCTGGCGCGCTCGAAACGCTGATCGCAACGGGCGGGCCGGATTTTGCACCGGTCGACACGGTACCCGACGACCCGGCGATGATGCTGTTCACCTCCGGCACGACCGGCCAGCCCAAGGGCACGCTGCACGGCCATCGGGTCCTTCTCGGCCATCTGCCGGGCATCGAGTTGGCGCAGAATTTCATGCCGCAGGCGGGCGATGTCTTCTGGACGCCGTCAGACTGGGCCTGGGCCGGCGGATTGCTCAACGCACTGTTGCCCGCGCTTTGTCACGGCGTTCCCGTCGTTGCTGCGCTTGCGCCCAAATTCGAGCCGGTCTGGGCACTGGAGGTGATGAAACGGTGCGCGGTGACCAATGTCTTCCTGCCGCCCACCGCGTTGCGCATGATCCTCGGCGGCGGCGGCACTGCGACCGAAGAACTGTCACTTCGCGTCATCGGCACGGCCGGCGAGGCCCTCGGCCGCCAGACCCACCAGCGCGCCATGGACATGTTCGGCGTGCCGGTCAACGAGTTCTACGGCCAGACCGAGTGCAACGCGATGCTGGCCAATTGCGCCGCGCTCGGCATCAACCGCCCCGGCGCGATGGGAAAGCCGGTGCCCGGCCACGAGGTTGCAATCCTGCGCCCGGACGGAAGCCACGCCGATCCGGGTGAGTCGGGAGAGGTCGCGGTCAAAGCGCCCGACCCGGTCCAGTTCCTCGGCTATTGGAACGACGAGGCCGCAACACGGGCAAAGTATCGCGACGGCTGGCTTCTGACCGGCGATTCGGGCCGAATGGACGCTGACGGCTATTTCCACTTCGTCGGTCGCATGGACGATGTGATCACATCGTCCGGCTACCGGATCGGCCCATCCGAGATCGAGGATTGCCTCGCCGCCCATCCCGACGTCGAGATGGCGGCCGTCATCGGCAAGCCGGATCCGGTACGCACCGAGATCGTTGCCGCTTTCGTCAAATTGCGGGACGGCGTGACCGGCGACGAGGCGCGCAAGCGGGCAATTGCCGCCTTCGTCAAGACCCGGCTGTCGGCGCACGAATATCCGCGCGAGATCAATTTCGTCGAATCCATCCCGCTGACCGAGTCGGGCAAGGTGATCCGCCGGCATTTCCGGTCGGGCTGATCACCCTCAGCGCCGCGACAAGAGCGCGTTGAACCGCTTGCGCACGTGGCGCGCGGTCGTGCGCGTGGATTTGTAGAGTTCGATCTGCGCCGCGGCCTGGCGCACCTCGCGGTCGCGGCCCTGCTCAAGGCCGATCACCAGCGTCACAAGCTCGCGCCGTTCCTGCCACAGGCGGCTCATCACCGGATGGTCGGGCGGCGCGCAACTGTCGGCGCTGACGATGTTGGGATCGTCGAGCAGCGCTTCGGTCACCCGCCACATCAGCAGCATGCCGGGCGAGGAGGCCGACAGGGTCTCGTCGAACGTCGTCTTCCACGTCCATGCCCGTCCGGCATCGACGAAGACGATCAGCGAGGCGATGACGCGGTCGCCAAGCCGCAATTCGTGAATGCGGCACTTGTCGCGCGAGGCAAGCGCGTTGACCGCCTCGCGGGCGAATGCGGCTCGGTAGCGGTCCGCTGCCAGCGAGGAGCGATGGCGGCCCTTCCAGCCGGCATTTTCGAGCAGCAGATACTCTTCCATCGCGATGCGCACCGCCTCGGGGGCGCGGGCGATCTCGTAGCTCAGGCCGCCCTGCTGGTCGAGCCGCCGCCACAGGCGACCCAGATTGCGCCGGTGATGGCTGCTGATGGCGTCGGCAAGATAGGCGTCGGCATCCTGCGTGGCATCAAGAACCGGGCGTTGAATCGGGCTCGTCGTCGCCACAGGCAGGCCGTAGGAAAGTGCGATCGACCGGAACAGCGAGACAACCGGACTGTCGACGAACACGTCCGGCAGGGCCAGAACCTTGGGCAGCGGCACCGACGGCAGCGCCAGCGTCTGCATCAGATCGTCAATGATCTGGCCGCTTTCGCGCCGCTCGACCAGCGGCACGCCATAGGGACCGAACGGATTGGCCCAGGCACGGATCAGGTCGGGCCCGATCCGGAAACCCGGCTTTTCGACCGTATAGGGCATGAGGAACCGGGTGTTGGCGGCCGCCTCGTCGCGGTCCTGCAGGACCATCAGGAAGACCTTGCGGTCGTCGAGGCGCGGCATGGCCGGTACCGAAAAGCGCGGCGAGAAGAAGATGTTGGGTTCGACCGTGTAGTTCGTCACCGGATCGATATCATCGAATATGTCAAAGCCCGCGCCGGCCGGGTAGACGGCGAACTTGCGGTTTCCCTTTGTCAGTCGGCTGGCCGGGACCGCCGCTCTGTCGTCGGGCAACGCCGTTCCCGGCATGATCGGCGGGCCACCGTCTGCAACGTCTTCCTCAATCACCGGCAGTGCGGACATGGCCTCAACGATCCGTTTTTCTGGCTGGCATGAAAACGAACATGCGCACGCCAATACGCGACCAAACCAGTTGATAAAGCGCAAACGTTTCGACGATCGTGGCGATCAGCGTGGCCAGCGCGGCGCCGTACAGACCGTAGACCGGAATCATCAGTGCATTGAGCGCAACATTGATCGCCAGCACGCCGCCGAAAAGCGCCGCGCAGACATTCTGGTTGCCCGACATGGTCAAGAGGCTCTCGGCGGGGCCGATCGCGGCGCGCAACACAACGCCGGCCGCCAGAATGAAAAGGAGCGGATAGCCGCGCCCGAAATCCGCGCCGAACATGGACAACAGCAGCGGGCCGGCGAGCAGGATCATGCCGGCCATCGCAAGCGAGGGCCAGAACGTCCAGTTGACCGAACGCCGTGCGAGGTCGTGCAGCGCCGACTTGTCGGTATCGTCGATGCGCGCCGCGAACCGGTGCGCAACACCCGCCTTGACGGCGAAATAGACGAAGTGGACGAGTGCCAGCGTCTTCACGGTCGCGAAATAGACGGCCGTGTCGTCCGGACGCATCAGCGCGCCGACCATCAGCACATCGGCATTGACGAGCAGGAAGAAAAATCCTTCGACCAGAAAGATCGGCAGCGACACGGAAACCCACAACGGCAATTCGGTGCGGTGCGGCCCGGGCGGAAAATGCCGGTCGAGCGAAACCGTGACGACGATCAGTTGGCCCAGCGTGGTCAGATAGGTGGCGAGCACCGCACAGACCAGTGCGGTCACGCCGTTGACGGGATAGTTGAGCGCCCATGCGCCGACCAGAAAGGCGAGGATGAGCAAGGGGCGCAGTATGTAGGTCGGTCCCAGCGACCGGATGGACCAGCCATTGGCCCGTGCGGTGCCGGTGAGCGTGTCGCCCAGCGCGATCATCGGCAGCGCCAGCGCGCCGATCATGAACGGGACGACATAGTAGGACTGGAACCATGACGATCCGAAATGGGCTGCGGCCATGGCAAGCGCGGTCATCGCCGTCGACGTCGCCAGGACAAAAATCCGGCCAGCCAGCAACAGCCCGCGCACGCGGTCCAGATCGCCGCGCTCGCGATATTGCGGCAGGAAGCGGACAATCGCCGTGTGAAAGCCGAAGCAGGACAGGTTGCCGATGATGATCATCGAAACCCAGACCAAGACGAACACGCCATATTCGAACGCGCCCATCAACCGGGCCAGCGCGACCTGGGACAAAAAGGCGATGGCCGCGCTCGCCACGCGGATCGAAAACGCCACCAGCGTCGTGCGCTGTGCCGCGCTTGCTTCGTCGGTTCCGCTCACTAGCCGGTCCACAAGGCCGGCAAGCGGTTGCGCCCGGCGGCTGAGAGCCTCGGGAAGGACCTGTTCGATGGTTTGGGCGGCGGAAAAACGCAAACCCTGTCGCTCCGCTCATTCGTGTGCGAATAGCGTTAGCCGATCGGGCTTAAGAATTGGTTCGTCGGTCCGGCATTTGTCCTGCCGCAGGGGAAAGTTTCGGTGGCGGCAGCACATGGCCTAAGCCGTGCGACAGCCGGCTCCGATGTGCCCGGGCATGGCCATGGCCGCGATCAAACGAACGCGCCGTGGCAATGCTTGAACTTCTTGCCTGAGCCACACGGGCAGGCCTCGTTGCGGCCCACCTTTCCCCACGTGTTGGGATCGTCGGGATTGCGCTCTTCGGGGGCCACCTGACCGGTCGCCGCCGCGATGATGCCAGCGGCGGTGCGAGCGGCGCCATTGTCGGCCATCTCGTTCTCGCCGGTAACGGGGTCGGCATGCTGCGCCTGCATCGGCGGCGCCTCGGGTCCGGGCGCCTGTGCGGCTTCCTGAACGATCTCGACCCGCATCAGCTGCGCGGTAACGACCTTGCGCAGGTTGGTGAGCATCGACTGGAACAGCTCGAACGCCTCGGACTTGTATTCCTGCAGCGGATCGCGCTGGCCGTAGCCCCGGAAACCGATCACCGAGCGCAGATGATCGAGATTGACCAGGTGCTCGCGCCACAGATGATCGAGCGTCTGCAGGATGATCGATTTCTCCACATAAGCCATGATCTCCGGGCCGAAACGCTCGGCCCGTTCGGAGGCCGCCTTGTCGGCCGCCTCGCGCAGCCGTTCGAGAATGTCGTCTTCGGCAATGCCTTCCTCGGCGGCCCATTCATCAACCGGCAGATCGAGATTGAGCGACTTGACCACCTCTTCCTTCAGGCCCTCTACATCCCATTGTTCTGCATAGGCTTTTTCCGGAATGTGATCGGTCACCAAGGTCTCGATGACCTCGTGGCGCATTTCCGCGACCGTTTCGGCGACATTGACGCCGTCCATCAGTTCGAGCCGCTGCTCGAACACGACCGTGCGCTGGTCGTTCATCACGTCGTCGAACTTCAGAAGGTTCTTGCGGATGTCGAAATTGCGCGCCTCGACCTTCTTCTGCGCCTTTTCCAAAGCCTTGTTGATCCAGGGATGGACGATCGCTTCGCCTTCCTTGAGGCCGAGCTTCTGCAGCATGCCGTCCATCCGGTCCGAACCGAAAATGCGCATCAGATCGTCGGCCAGCGACAGGTAGAATTTCGACCGTCCGGGGTCGCCCTGACGGCCCGACCGGCCGCGCAACTGATTATCGATGCGCCGGCTCTCGTGCCTCTCGGTCGCCAGGACGTAAAGGCCGCCCGCGTCCAGCGCCTCCTGCTTCAGCTTTTCGACCTCGGCCTCGATCGCCTTTTCCTTGGCATCCCGATCCGGCCCTTGGGGCATGTCGCCAAGTTCCTGCGCGACCCGCATCTCGGCATTGCCGCCCAGTTTGATGTCGGTGCCGCGGCCGGCCATGTTGGTGGCGATCGTCACCGCGCCCGGAACACCGGCCTGTGCGACGATGAAGGCTTCGCGCTCGTGCTGGCGCGCATTGAGCACTTCATGCGTCACGCCGCCATTCTTGATCGCGCGGTCGACATGCGCCAGCCCCTCTTCCAGCCATTGGCGCAGTTCGGGCTCCTTGCCCTCCTTGAGGGCGTCCAGCCGGCCCTGCAGCCTGTCGCGCAGCGCCTTGAGGAATTTCTTGTCGCCCAGCATGCGGGCCAGCATTTCCGACTTCTCGATCGACGTCGTGCCGACCAGCACCGGCTGCTTGCGCTGCTGCGCATCGATGATGTCGATCACCACCGCATCGTATTTTTCCTCGACGGTGCGGTAGACCTCGTCATCCTCGTCGATGCGCTTGACCGGCAGGTTGGTCGGGATTTCGACCACGCCGAGCCCGTAAATGTTACCGAACTCCTCGGCCTCCGTCGCCGCCGTACCGGTCATGCCGGCCAGCTTGTCATACATGCGGAAGTAATTCTGGAAGGTGACCGAGGCAAGCGTCTGGTTCTCGGGCTGGATGGTCACCTTCTCCTTGGCTTCCAACGCCTGGTGCAGGCCTTCCGAGAAGCGCCGGCCCGGCATCTGGCGGCCCGTGAACTCGTCGATGATGACCAGATCGTCGCCCTTGACGATGTAGTCCTTGTCACGCTGGAACAGCCTGTGCGCCTTCAGCGCATTGTTGAGATGATGGACGATCGAGACATTCTCGACGTCATAGAGGTTCTCGCCCTTCAAGAGGCCGGCTTCGGCGAGCATGCGCTCGATCTTCTCCGTCCCCTCTTCGGTGAAGGTCGCCGAGCGCTGCTTCTCGTCGATCTCGTAATCCTCGGCGACCAGCCCGGGAATGAAGGTGTCGATCTGCACATAAAGTTCCGAACGATCCTCGAGTGGCCCGGAAATGATCAGCGGCGTGCGCGCCTCGTCGATCAGGATCGAGTCCACCTCGTCGACGATCGCGAAATTGTGACCGCGCTGCACCATCTGCGCGCGCTCATATTTCATGTTGTCGCGCAGATAATCGAAGCCAAGTTCGTTGTTGGTGCCATAGGTGACGTCGCACTCGTACGCCGCCTGCCGCTGGGCGTCGTCCATGCCGTGGACGATGACGCCCACGCTCAGTCCCAGGAACTGGTAGAGCTTGCCCATCCATTCCGCATCGCGCCCGGCCAGATAATCGTTGACCGTGACGACATGCACGCCCTTGCCCGAAAGCGCGTTCAGATAGACCGGCAGCGTGGCGACCAGCGTCTTGCCCTCGCCCGTGCGCATTTCGGCGATCGAGCCTTCATGCAGCACCATGCCGCCGATGAGCTGCACGTCGAACGGCCGCATGCCCAGCGCCCGTTTGGAACCCTCGCGCACGACGGCGAAGGCTTCAACCAGGAGATCGTCGAGGCTTTCGCCGCCCTTGATCCGCTCGCGGAAAGCCTCCGTCTTGCCGCGCAACTCCTCGTCGCTCAGCGCCTCCATCTCCGCTTCCAGAGCATTGATGGCGGCGACGCGCGGCCGCTCGGACTTGATGCGCCGGTCGTTGGCGGATCCGAAGAGTGAGCGGGCAATGCCCCCAAGACTGACCATGAATGGCGGCCCTTTCGTAAGAACGGTCTAGGTCATGCAATTCTGCTGCCCGCGTCCCGGGCGGATTGCGGCGCCCCAACCCGGAAAACAGGCCAACTGCACGGTGGACGCCGGTTGGGTGGACAGATAAGAGTGGCACAAATGCTTGTCAACGCCGCCGCCGGCCACGCTTTCGCTCGCCGTTCGGCCACCCGGCAGGTTCCTCGATCCCAACGGCAGATCGCCGTCGCTACAAGGTCTTTCAAGATGTCTCACCGTGTCAAACGCGTCCGTCCACTTCTTGCCGCCGGGCTGGCGGTGTGGCTCTCGATACCGCTCGCCGGCGCCGCGCTGTCCCAGCAGGCGCAGGCGCCCGATCCGGAAACCGTGATCGGCACGATCAACGGCCGCGACGTGACCAATCGCGACATCGGCTTCGCCATTGGCGATCTGGAGGACCAGCTCGGCCAGGTTCCGCCGGACCAGCAGCGTTTTGCAGCCATGATGGCCCTGATCGACATCGAGCTGCTGGCGGACAAGGCAGAAAGCGAAGGCGTTGCAGATACGGACGAATTCCGCCAGCGCCTCGAATTCCTGCGGTCGCGGGCGTTGCACAACAGCTATTTCCGCGATCAGGTCGTCGAGACGATCAGCGATGCGGACGTGCGCGCCCGCTATGACGCGGAAATCGCCGCCACGCCGCCCGAGAACGAGATCCGCGCGCGGCATATTCTCGTCGAAACCGAGGAAGAGGCACGCGCCGTGATCGCCGAACTGGGTGACGGCGCCGATTTCGCCGAACTGGCCGCCGAGAGATCGACCGGCCCCTCGGGTCCCAATGGCGGCGATCTGGGCTATTTCACGCGCGGTCGGATGGTGCCGCCCTTCGAGGAAGCTGCATTCGCACTCGAGCCCGGCGGCGTCACCGCCGATCCTGTCGAGACGCAGTTTGGCTGGCACGTCATCAAGCTGGAGGACCGTCGGCCCGTCCAGCCGCCGCCCTTCGAACAGGTCGAGGCGCAGGTCCGCTCCGTGCTTTTGCGGGAACGCTATTTCGAGCTTTTGACCACGCTGCGCACCGATGCGACGATCGAGATCACCGACCCCGAGCTCAAGGCCGCCTATGACGCGGCGATCAGCGCCGGCGTCAACGCGGCCGAATAGCTCGCGGACCGCCATACATGCCGATCAAGACTTCTCCGCTCGCACCCAGCAAGCTGGCCGTTCTGCCGCCGATTGAGGGCGTCCGGCTCGGTGCCGCCGCCGCGGGTATCAAGTATGCCGGCCGCACCGATCTGATGGCCATGGTGTTCGATGCACAGGCCGCCGTCGCCGGCGTTCTGACCCGCTCGCTCTGCCCTTCGGCGCCGGTCGACTGGTGCCGCGCCAACCTGCCAGGCGGTCAGGCGCGCATTCTCGTCGTCAATTCGGGGAACGCCAACGCCTTTACGGGCAGGAAGGGCGCCGACGCCACGGCCCTGACTGCCGAAATGGCGGCCGCCGTAATCGGCTGCCCGGTCTCCGAGGTCTTCCTGTCGTCGACGGGTGTGATCGGCGAGCCGCTGGAGGCCAAAAAGTTCGATGGCGTGCTGCAGGAAGTCGTGCACGACGCGAACCCGGACCGGTGGGAAGACGCCGCGCGCGCGATCATGACGACCGATACCTTTCCCAAACTGGCGACGCGAACGGCAGAGATCGACGGCGTCACCGTCGCGCTCAACGGCATCGCCAAGGGCTCGGGCATGATAGCCCCGGACATGGCGACGATGCTCGCCTACATCGTCACCGACGCACCGCTGTCGGCGGCAGCGCTGCAGACGCTCCTGACACGGCATGTCGATGCGACCTTCAACGCGATCACGGTCGACAGCGACACCTCCACCTCCGACACGGTTCTGGCCTTCGCCACCGGCGCGGCCGATGTTGCCGCGATCAAGACCGCCGGCGATTCCCGCCTCGCCGCGTTCGAGGCCGCCTTCAAGGATTTGATGGAAGATCTCGCCCTGCAGATCGTCCGCGATGGCGAGGGCGCCAGCAAGCTGATGCGGATCGAGGTCACCGGCGCGCAATCGGACGCCTCGGCGCGAACGATCGCGCTGGCCATCGCCAATTCGCCGCTGGTCAAGACCGCGCTCGCCGGCGGCGATGCGAACTGGGGACGCATCGTCATGGCCGTCGGCAAGGCCGGCGAACCGGCAGACCGGGACAGGCTCGCCATCCGGTTCGGCGATCTCGCCGCGGCGACGGACGGCGAACGCGCGCCCGGCTATGACGAGGGCGCGATGAGCGCCTACATGAAGCAGGACGAAATCACGATCGGTGTCGATATCGGCCTGGGCGAGGGCCGCTTTACCGCCTGGGGCTGCGACCTGACCAAGGACTATGTCACCATCAATGGCGACTACCGCAGCTAGGGTTGGAGGACCGATGCCCAAATTGTCGATGGTCAGGCGCATGGAAGCGGTCGGGTTTCGCGCATGGCCGGCCGCATCGGTCCATTATGACGGAAGCTGGGCGGTCCGCCTGACCGCCAGCCATCCCTCGCGGCGCCTCAATTCCGTCAATCCGCTCGATCCGGCCGACAATCGCGAAATCGAACATCGCATCGCCCGCATCGAACAGCGCTTCAAGGCCTATGAACGGCCCATCGTCTTCCGCATGTCGCCGCTGGCGCCGGCCGAACTGGAAGCGCATCTGAACGCGATGGGATGGACTCGGGCGGACGAGACAAGGGTGCTTGCCGCCTCGCTCGGCCAGATCGATCTCGAAGGCGGTTATGAATTGCTGCCGGTGCGCGATATCGGGCGCTTCGTCGATGCGGCGATCACCCTCAATGCCGACGAGCGTGTCAACAAGCCGGGACTGACCGAGCTGCTGGAAAGCATCCGTCCGCCCTTCGGGATGTTCGTTGTCGAGGACGATCAGGGGCCAGCGGCCACCGCCCTGTGTGTCCACGACAATGAAATGGCCGGCCTGTTCGAGATCGCCGTGCGCGATGGGCTGCGCAACAAGGGCTATGGCCGCTCGATCGTGCGCGCCGCCCTCAGATGGGCCGCAGCCCAGGGCGCGGCAACCGGCTGGCTGCAAGTGGAAGCGGCAAACACCGCTGCCAACGGCCTTTACGGCCGGATGGGCTTTGAAGAGGTCTACCGCTATGTCTATCGGATGCGGGGCGACTGAGCGGTGAACACCAAACCCCTGATGCTGGTCGCCGCTTGCGCGCTGGTCGACCGCGAAAACCGTATCCTTCTGGCACAACGGCCGCCCGACAAGGCGATGGCGGGCCTGTGGGAGTTTCCCGGCGGCAAGTTCGAGCCCGGCGAGACGCCCGAACAGGCGCTCATCCGCGAACTTGAGGAAGAACTGGCCGTTCGGACCCAGGCCGCGTGCCTTGCGCCGCTCACCTTCGCCAGCCATGCCTATGCGGACTTCCACCTGTTGATGCCTCTTTACATCTGCCGCAAGTTCGATGGCATCCCCGTTTCGCGCGAAGGGCAGACGCTCAAATGGGTGCGCGCGCGCGACCTGCGCGACTATCCGATGCCGGAAGCCGACGCCCCGCTCGTGCCGGTGCTGCAGGACCTTTTGTGAACCGGCGGACGCGGCGTGTCGGCTGCGTTTAGCGTTAAGCAATCGTTTATGGGATCGCGGGACAATGATCGCCGTGCGGCCTGCCAGCGACAATCGCCGGCCGCCATCGGGGTACGGTCATGAGTGATGACAATCAGTGGTACGCGCCGGTCGAACCCAAGCGGTCGGCCGTGCTCGACTGGGGCAACAATCTGTTGCGGGCGACCTTGCTTTTCGGTGTACTGGCCGTCGCCGTGGCCATGTTCGCGACACCCTATCTTGAAAGATCGAGCGCGCGCATCGCCGCAGAGCGGTCCAATCCCGGCATCGATTTCATGACCACCGCATCGACGCCGCAACAGCGCGCGGCCTATACCATGCGCCGCAGCGTCCTGCAGAATTCGCCAAACGCCGTCTGCATCATCCATGCCAATGGAACTCGGACGGGCGACTGCTCGCGTTAAGGTATCGTCGGGTATGCAACCATCGCTTAACCACGCTTCGTAAACACGTGCCGCGGGCCGATGGGCCGAACATCGCGTTAACCCTGCCGCGCTAGTGTGACGTAGCGAGAGGTGATTGCAATGTTCCTTAACTTCCTGAAAGACGAACGCGGGTCGACAGCCATTGAATATGGGCTCATTGCCGCGCTCATTGCCGTAGGCGTGATTGCGGGAATGACCGCCACAGGCACGAGCCTGAACGAGCTTTACGACACCAACAATGGCGAGATCGGCGCGGCGCTCGACTGATAGCCCGTTCACGGCTATCGCGATCAGAGCTTGGACCGAAGCGCCTCGGCCAGGGAGTGGGTTGCGCTGCCGGGTCTGAGCGGCTTTGGCTGGCTTGCGTCCGGCACCCAGCCCGACATCCAGACAAACGAGAACGTCGCGCGCACCCGGCCATCGGGATCGGCATGGCGCTCGGCATAAAGACGCACCGCCTCGAAAAGCACAGCGCGCCGGGTGACGTGCCTTGGGCGGGCGACCAGCGCGTTGGCCGCTCCCATGGCGCGCAGATCGCGCATCAGATCGAGCGCGCTGTCGTAGCGCACCGTGACCGTGTCATGATCGGCGACGGGCAGCGCGAACCCGGCCCTTTGCAGAAGCCCGCCGCCATCCCGGACATCCATGAACGGCAGGATGCGCGGCGCCGCGCCGCCGGAGACCATCGTCTCCGCCTCGGTCAGACATTCGCGCAGTTCGCTCAGCGTTCCGCTGGACGGCGCGCAACCGAGCAGCAGTCCGTCCGGGCGCAGGGCGCGCCGGATTTGCACCAGCGCTCCCGGCACGTCGTTCATCTCGTGCAGGTCGAGGATAGAGACGGCCAGATCGGCCCCCGCCTCCGGCACATCCAGCGTCTCGTCACCATCGAAGACGACCCGATCGACCGATGCGATCTTGCCGGTGGCGGCGAGCGTCCTGGCAATCCGGTCCGCATGCGGACCGATCGCCAGCGCACGGTCGAAAGACCGCGTCGTCACCGCAATCCGGTCGGCCAACTCGTCGAGCGCATGCACCAGCAGGAAATCGGCTCCGGCAACACCAAGCCGGGCCGCCCGCGCATGGTTGGCGGCGCGTTGCTTTTGATCGATAATGGCGCGCATGGGCGGCCGATACCTCTCTTTGACAGGCGACATGATGAGCCTTGGGCGTCAATGGGCGATAACGGCCGGCCGCGCAACAGGCGCGGTCCTGTTCCCCGACGCGTGTCTGGCCTGTGGCCGGCACGTGGCGCGGCACGGAACGATGTGCGCCCGGTGCTGGCCCGACATCGCCTTTATCGAGCAGCCGCTGTGCGACGTCAGTGGCGTGCCCTTCGCGCACGATTTCGGCAGCCGGATGGTCAGCGCCGACGTCCTCGCCAACCCGCCGGTCTATGACAGGGCGCGCGCGGCATGCGTACATGCGGGCGCCGCCAGACAGCTCGTCACGCGCCTTAAATATGGCGACCGCACGGACCTTGCACCCTGGATGGCCCGTTTCATGGCCAGGGCCGGCGCCGAACTGATCGGAGAGGCCGACGTGATCATACCGGTGCCGCTGCACCGCGGCCGCATGTGGCGCCGCCGTTTCAACCAGGCCGCCGAACTGGCCCGGGCGCTTTCCGCGACAAGCGATCTGCCCATGGCTGCCGGTGCGCTGACGCGGCAAAAGCGCACCCGGCCGCAGGTCGGCCTGACGGCCAATCAGCGCCAGGTCAATGTGCGCGGTGTCTTCAAGGTACCGCCAGGCCAGGAGATCGCCGTGGCCGGCCGTCGGGTGTTGCTGGTCGACGACGTTCTGACCACGGGGGCGACCGTCGATGCAGCGGCCAGAGCGCTGAAGAAGGCCGGCGCCATGTCGGTCCTGGTGCTGACCTTTTCGCGCGTCGTCGGCGGACGGCGTAATCCGGGCCAATCCGGCCCCTGAGCCGCAAGCCTTTCACTTGAACGCCGCACGGCCTATATCGCGGCCAGACGGATGATCGTTTCGGAAAGACGACACATGGCAAACGTGACAATCTACACACGACAATTGTGCGGCTTTTGCACCGCGGCCAAGCGGCTGCTGGACAGGAAGGGCATCGCCTATGTCGAGCATGATGCAAGCTTCGATCCGGCGCTGAAGCGCGAAATGATCCAGAAGGCCAATGGCCGCGCCACCTTTCCGCAGATCTTCGTCGGCGACACCCATGTTGGCGGCTGCGACGATCTGATGGCGATGGAGCGCGCCGGCAAGCTGGACGCGCTCCTGGCGGCGTGACCACGATGCGTGTCGCCTGCATCCAGATGCGGTCGGGCACCGATCCGGACCGCAACACCGAGGACTTCGCGCGGCTGGTCGCCGAGGCCGCCGCTGACGGCGCCCGTTATGTGCAATCGCCCGAAATGACGGGCCTGGTCCAGAAGGACCGCGACGCGCTGATGCGAACCGTAGGGCCCGAGCAGGACGATCCGGTGTTCGCCGCCGCCGCCCGGTCGGCGGCCACCCACGGCATTTGGCTGCATGTCGGGTCCACGCCGATCCTGCGCGAGGACGGCAAGGTGGCCAACCGCGCCGCGCTTTTCGCGCCGGACGGCTCCCGCGCGGCGACCTACGACAAGATCCACATGTTCGACGTCGATCTTCCCAATGGCGAAAGCTGGCGGGAATCGGCGATCTACGCGCCGGGCGAGGCACTTGTAACCTCGGACATGGACGGCGCCACGCTGGGCCTTGCCATCTGCTACGATGTCCGGTTCCCGCACCTGTTCCGCGATCAGGCCCGCGCCGGCGCCACCGTCCTGACGGCGCCCGCCGCCTTCACCCGCCAGACCGGCGAGGCCCATTGGCATGTCCTGATGCGCTCCCGCGCCATCGAGAACGGCGCTTTCATGATCGCCGCCGCCCAGGGCGGCGTCCACGAAGATGGCCGCGAGACCTACGGCCATTCGCTTGTCATTGATCCCTGGGGCGCGATCATCGCCGAAAAGGATGATGACGAACCGGGCATCGTCGTCGCCGACATCGATCTATCCGCGCCGGCCGCGGCGCGTGGCAGAATACCCAACCTGCGGAATGCGCGGTCCTATGTGCACGAGAAAAGACCGGACGAGACGACACGATGAAATTCGCGCTGCATTGCGACAAGGGCCATGAATTCGAGGCCTGGTTCCGCTCCAACGAGGACTATGAAACCCAGGCAAAAAGGGGCTTCGTCGAATGCCCCGCCTGCGGATCGATCAAGGTTTCAAAGGCCCTGATGGCGCCGCAGGTGGCAACCGGCCGCGCCAAGGATGCGCGCAAGGAGGCGGTCATGGTCGCCGCCGGCCAGGCGATGCGTCGCGAGATGGTCGAGAAGATGCGCGAAGTGACGCGGCAGGTGAAGGCGCAGGCCGAGGATGTCGGCGAGAAGTTTCCCGAGCAGGCGCGGCAGATGCATTATGGCGAGACCGATGCCAGGCCGATCTACGGCAAGGCTTCGCCAGACGATGTCGAAAGCCTGGTCGACGAGGGCATCGACATCATGCCGCTGCCGGATCTGCCCGAGGATTTGAACTAGTCTGCCAATCTATCCAGCGTCGGCAACGCGCTTGGCAACCACCATATAGTTGACATCCATGTCGCGAGACAGGCGCCATTCGTCGGCCAGCACATTGTAGAAGACGCCGCTGCGGTCGAACACTTCGACACCTGTTCCGGAAAGCGCCGCATCGATTTCCGATGGCTTGACCAGCTTTTCGTACTGGTGCGTGCCCCTGGGCAGCCAACCCAGCACATATTCGGCGCCAACGATCGCCAGCCCCCAGGCCTTGGTGGTGCGATTGATCGTGGCCACGAACATCAGCCCGCCGGGCCGCACCATCGCCGCGCAGCTCTTCATGAACAGGTCCACATCGGCGACATGCTCGACCACCTCCATGTTGAGCACGATGTCGAACGTCTCGCCGGCCGCCTCGAGCGCCTCGGAGGTCGTGGCGCGATAGTCGACGTCAACTCCCGATTGATCGGCGTGGATTTTCGCAACTTCGATGTTGGTCTCGGACGCGTCCGCGCCGACCACATCGGCCCCCAGACGTGACATTGGCTCGCTCAAGAGCCCGCCGCCGCAGCCGATGTCGAGCAGCCGCAGCCCCTCGAACGGTT
Source organism: Oceaniradius stylonematis (assembly GCF_003149475.2). Taxonomy (GTDB): domain Bacteria; phylum Pseudomonadota; class Alphaproteobacteria; order Rhizobiales; family Rhizobiaceae; genus Roseitalea; species Roseitalea stylonematis. The sequence goes on along the minus strand of NZ_QFWV02000004.1, from coordinate 779,039 downwards.
TCGGCGCATTCGGATCGCGACCGAAATGGGCGCACACCGTGTCGCGGATGTAGGTCAGGCGGACCGGGTTGAACTTGTGCAGCGGCTTGAACTTGCCCTTCGGGTTCCACCATTCCGCCGCCAGCCGGGAAAACCGGTCCACTTCGGCCTGATCGATCGTGGTGGCGCTGTCGCTCATCTGATGCTCCGCATTGTCGTCCGCCGATGCAAGTCGGGCGGAAGGGCGGCCAAGTCAACCCATGCGCTTGCTTGCGGGGTGCGGCATAGTCCGCTATGGACCGCGCGTTTCGTGAACACCCACCCGCCGGACCCGCCCAAAATGGCCCGCATCGTGATGAAATTTGGCGGCACGTCCGTCGCCGATCTGGACCGCATCTGCAATGTGGCGCGGCACGTCAAGCGCGAAGTCGATGCCGGCCACCAGGTCGCCGTGGTCGTCTCCGCCATGGCCGGAAAGACCAACGAGCTGGTGGAATGGGTGCGCCAGATGCCTGTGACGGCCGGCGCCGGCGCTTCCTTCTACGATGCGCGCGAATATGACACGATCGTCTCCTCGGGCGAACAGGTGACGAGCGGGCTTCTGGCCATCGCCCTGCAATCGATGGGCGTCGATGCACGCTCCTGGCAGGGCTGGCAGATCCCGGTCAAAACGGACAATGCCCACGGCGCCGCCCGCATCGCCGACATCGAGGCGGACACGCTGAACGAGCGCCTGTCGATGGACCAGGTGGCTGTCGTTGCCGGCTTTCAGGGCATCGGTCCCGACAATCGCATCGCCACGCTCGGGCGCGGTGGATCGGACACGTCGGCGGTGGCGCTGGCTGCGGCGGTTCGCGCCGACCGCTGCGACATCTACACCGATGTCGACGGGGTCTACACCACCGATCCCCGCATCGAACCGGCCGCCCGCCGTCTGGCTAGGGTCTCCTTCGAGGAGATGCTGGAAATGGCCTCGCTCGGCGCCAAGGTTCTCCAGGTGCGCTCGGTCGAAATGGCCATGGTGCACAATGTGCGCACCTTCGTGCGCTCCAGTTTCGACGCACCCGACGCGCCGGGCATGAACGACTTCGACAACCCGCCCGGAACGCTGATCTGCAGTGAGGACGAGATCGTGGAACATGAAACCGTCACCGGCATCGCCTATGCCAAGGACGAAGCGCAGATTTCGCTGCGCCGCGTCGCCGACCGTCCCGGCATTTCGGCCGCCATCTTCGGCCCGCTCGCCAAGGCCGGCATCAATGTCGACATGATCGTGCAGAACGTCTCCGCCGATGGCGATTACACCGACATGACCTTCACCGTGCCGTCCGGCGATGTGGACAAGGCCGTTGCCGCGCTCGAACAGCACAAGCAGGCAATCGGCTACGATACCGTCCAGTCCGAAACGGGCCTTGCCAAGGTCTCGGTGATCGGCATCGGCATGCGCAGCCATGCCGGCGTCGCCGCGACCGCATTCCAGGCGCTGGCCGACAAGGCGATCAACATCCGCGCCATCACCACGTCCGAAATCAAGATCTCCATCCTGATCGACGGCGACTATGCCGAACTGGCCGTGCGGACGCTGCACGGCGTCTATGGGCTCGACAAGGCCTGACCCGGCGGTCCAGATTGGCGCCATGAGCGCCAACCGATTTGCCGGACCCGACGGGCCGCCCGCGACCCGCGACAAGGACGCGGGCTCCCGCGTGCTGCTCAAGCGCATCCGCGAAATCATGGCCGAGCCGATGGCGCCGCAGCAGCGCCTCGACCGGATCGTCGCCCAGATCGCCCAGTCGATGGTCGCCGAGGTCTGCTCGGTCTATGCGCTGCGCGCCGACGGCGTTCTCGAACTCTATGCCACCGTCGGCCTCAATCCCAAGGCCGTCCACCAATCCCAGTTGCGGCTCGGCCAGGGCCTCGTCGGCACCATCGCCGCATCCTCGCGCCCGCTGAACCTTGCCGAAGCGCAAAAGCACCCGGCCTTCGAATACCTCCCCGAAACCGGCGAGGAACTCTACAATTCCTTCCTCGGCGTGCCGATCCTGCGAGCCGGCCGGACGCTGGGCGTGCTCGTCGTTCAGAACGAAGCCCACCGCGCCTATGGCGACGATGAGGGCGAGGCGATGGAAACGGTCGCCATGGTGATCGGCGAGATGATCGCCACCGGCGATCTGAGAAGCCTTTCTTCAGCCGGCGTCGAACTCGATCTCGCCAAGCCGGTCACACATCACGGCCAGCCCCTGTCCGAAGGCATCGGGCTGGGACATGTCGTCCTGCATGAACCGCGCGTCGTCGTCACGGCCATGTTCAACGATGACACCCAGGCCGAACTGGAGCGGTTGGCGGCCGCGCTCTCCAGCCTGCGATTGACCATCGACGACATGCTGTCGCGCGGCGATGTGGCATTCGAGGGCGAACACCGCGACGTGCTGGAAACCTATCGCATGTTCGCCCACGACAAGGGCTGGGTGCAGCGCATGGAGGAGGCGATCCGCAACGGCCTGACCGCCGAGGCCGGAGTCGAGAAGGTGCAGAGCGACATGCGCGCGCGGCTGAGCACGGTCACCGACCCTTATCTGCGCGAGCGCATGAGCGATTTCGACGATCTGGCCAATCGTCTGCTCCGCCAACTGATCAGCGGCGAGCCGTCCCACGGCGCAAAGTCCCTGCCCGAGGACGCCATAATCGTCGCCCGCCACATGGGCGCGGCCGAACTGCTCGACTATCCGCGCGACAGGCTGCGCGGGCTGGTCCTGGAGGAGGGTGCGCCGACAAGCCATGTGGTGATCGTCGCGCGCGCCATGAACATACCGGTCGCCGGCGGCGCCAAGGGTGTCGTCGCCATGTCCGATTCGGGCGACGCAATCATCGTCGACGGCTTGTCCGGCCATGTGCATCTGCGGCCCCAGCCCGATGTCGAGGCGGCTTACGCCGAAAAAGTCCGTTTCCGCGCCCGCCGCCAGGAGGAGTATCGCACGCTGCGCGACCGTCCTTCGGTCACCGCCGACGGCCATCCCGTCTCGCTCTTGATGAATGCCGGTCTTCTGGTCGACCTGCCGCAGGTCGAGCAGTCGGGTGCGGCCGGCATCGGCCTGTTCCGGACCGAACTGCAATTCATGATCGCTGCCACCTTTCCGCGCGCCGAGGCGCAGGAGCGGCTTTACCGGTCGGTGCTCGATGCCGCCGCCGGCCGGCCGGTCACTTTCCGCACGCTCGATATCGGCGGCGACAAGGTGCTCCCCTATTTCCGCAACGCCCCCGACGAGGAGAACCCTGCGCTCGGCTGGCGCGCCATGCGGCTGGCGCTGGACCGTCCCGGCCTGCTGCGGACTCAGGTGCGGGCGCTGCTGAAGGCCGCGTCGGGCCGCGAATTGCGGCTCATGCTGCCGATGGTCACCGAACTGCACGAGATCGACCAGGCGCGCGCGCTGATCATGCGCGAGGTCAAGCACTTGTCGCGTTTCGGCCACGGCTTGCCGCTGACGTTGCGGATCGGCGCCATGCTGGAAGTGCCCTCGCTGCTGTTCGATCTGGACGGTCTGATGGAGAAGGTCGACTTCGTGTCCATCGGCTCGAACGACCTGTTCCAGTTCATGTATGCCGCCGACCGCGGCAACAGCCGTGTCGCCGACCGGTTCGAAACCCTGTCGCCGACCTTTCTGCGCGCGCTGAAATCGATCGCCGACGCCGCCGCCCGGCACGAGACGCCATTGACACTGTGCGGCGAAATCGCCGGCCGGCCGTTGGAGGCCCTCGCCCTTGCGGCGCTCGGCATCACAACCCTGTCCATGTCGCCGGCGGCCATCGGCCCGGTCAAGGCCGCCATTCTGAAGACGGACATGGCCGCCCTGCGCGCCGCGATTGCCGATCCGCTTGAAAACGGCAGCACGGGCGCCGATATCCGTGACATTATCCGCGAATATGCCGAAGCCCACGCCATTGCCCTTTGACAGGCGGTCAGGGGCCGCTATCAACCCGCCATGCTCGATCTGCCAGCCGACAAGATGGACCAGATGGTCAAGCGCTTCGACATGCTCGAGGCGCAGATGGCCGAAGGCCCCGACAGCGAGACCTATGTGCGGCTCGCCGCCGAATATGCGGAACTAGAAGAAATCGCCGGCAAGATCCGCGAGTATCGCCAGGTCGAGGCCGAACGCGACGATCTCGACGCGCTGCTGTCCGACGCCGAGATCGACGCCGAGATGCGCGCCCTTGCCGAAGAGGAACGGCCCGAGCTGGACGAACGGCTCGAAACGCTTGGGCAGGACATACGTTTGCTTCTGCTGCCGCGCGACGCCGCCGACCAGCGCAGCGCGATCCTCGAAATCCGCGCCGGCACGGGCGGGCTGGAAGCCGCGCTTTTCGCCGGCGATCTGTTCCGCATGTATGAGCGCTACGCCGCCGCCCATGGCTGGAAGATGGAGATTGTCTCGGCATCGGACGGCGATGCCGGCGGCTACAAGGAGATCATCGCGCAGGTCGAGGGCAAGGGCGTCTTCTCGAAGCTGAAGTTCGAGTCCGGCGTCCATCGCGTCCAGCGCGTGCCCGAAACCGAGGCCGGCGGCCGCATCCATACCTCGGCTGCGACCGTTGCCGTCCTGCCCAAGGCCGAAGAGGTCGATGTCGACATCCGCAACGAGGACATACGCATCGACACGATGCGGGCGTCGGGCGCCGGCGGCCAGCATGTCAACACGACCGATTCGGCGGTGCGTATCACCCATGTTCCGTCCGGCATCGTCGTCGTTCAGGCGGAGAAGTCGCAGCACCAGAACCGCGCCCGGGCCATGGAGATATTGCGGGCCCGCCTGTATGACGAAGAACGGCGCAAGGCGGCCGAGGAGCGCTCCGAGGCGCGGCGCTTGCAAGTCGGTTCCGGCGACCGGTCCGAGCGCATCCGCACCTACAATTTTCCGCAGGGGCGCGTCACCGACCACCGCATCAACATGACGCTGTACAAGCTGGACCGGGTGATGGAGGGCGATCTCGACGAAATCGTCGATGCGCTGACCGCCGATCATCAGGCCAGGCTGCTCACCGAAGAGGCGGCGGCATGAGATGACCGGGTCGGCAAGCCTTCAGGACGCCTATGACGATGCGGTCGCCCATCTGTCCCGCGCCGGCTCGCCGACGCCCGATCTCGATGCGACGCTTCTGGTCGAGCACACGACCGGCATGACCGCGCTGGACCGGCTGACCCAGCCCGACAAGCCGCTCAACCCGCGCCAGCACCAGGCGCTCAGGACGGCGATCGCCCGGCGCATGAGCCACGAACCCGTCCACCGGATCATCGGCTGGCGCGAATTCTACGGGCTGCCCCTGTCGCTGAACCCGCACACGCTGGTGCCGCGCCCCGACACCGAGACGCTGATCGATCTGGTTCTGCCGTTCGCCCGCCACCGCGCCGGCGAAACCGGCAGCTGCCGGGTGCTCGATCTGGGCACCGGGAGTGGCGCCATCGCACTCGCCATCCTCAACGAGGTGCCCAAAGCGGTCGCGACCGGCACCGACGTGTCCGCCGAAGCGCTTGAGATGGCCACGCGCAACGCGCAAGGGCTCGGCCTGTCCGAGCGCTTCACCGCGCTGCGCTCGGACTGGTTCTCGGCGCTTTCGGGACAGTTCGACCTGATCGTCTCCAACCCGCCTTATATTCCGACGGCGGTCATCCCGACGCTGGACCCCGATGTGCGCGATCATGACCCGCTTGCGGCGCTCGACGGCGGCTCGGACGGGCTCAACGCCTACGGGCTGATCGCCGCCCGGGCACTGCCGCATCTGGCCGACGGCGGGCGAATCGCCGTTGAGATCGGCAAGGGCCAGAGATCGGCGGTCGCCGGACTTTTTGCGGCCGCCGGCATGCAGGTTGCAGCCAGCGCACAGGACCTGAACGGCCTCGAAAGGGCGATATTGTTCAGTTGCTGACACGAATTCGTGCCAAAAAGCGAAAAAATGCCTTGGCAATCTGTCCCGCGCTCGCTACCACTAGGCAAACAGGCCGATACACGAGACTGATCGGCAGTCAGGCAACCGACAGCACCAAGATTTTTCCCGCGTGGCCCGAAGGCCGGCGGCGCACGGTTCCGACATGTTTAGTCGCAGGGGCGATCTGACACGATGATGACCAATCGCAAGCCGAGGGCTTGCTTTGACGGTAACACCATTGGACCCGCGCGCCGAAACGTTTCCTCACCAACAAATTGCGCAATGCAAGCCGAATAACCCGAACATGAGAGATTGATGAGACCACAGCAACAAGGACGCCGTTCGCGCAATCGTGGAAGCGGACGGCGCAATCAGAACCCGCTCCAGCGCAGTTACGAGAGCAACGGTCCTGACGTGAAGATCCGCGGCAATGCCCAGGTCATCGCCGACAAATACGCAACGCTCGCGCGCGATGCGCTGTCGTCGGGCGATACGGTGATGGCCGAGAACTATCTGCAGCACGCCGAACATTATAACCGCATCATCCTGGCCGCGCAGCCGCAGCCGCGCGAGGACGATGACGAGCAGGACGACAACCCGCAGCAGGCCTCGGGCGATGACCGGCAGGGACGCGACGATGGCCAACAGCAACAGGGCCGCCGCAACCGCAACCGCCGTGACCGCGACGAACGGAACGAGGACGCCGAGGACGGCCAGCAACAGAACGGAGCCACCGCCGAAACCGGTGACAGCCAAGCCGATGCCGGCGCGCAGCCTCAGCCCGTGATCGACGGAACCCCCGCCGAGGTGCGCGAGGAAGAGGCCCAGCAGACCGCAAACGCCGACGAACCCGCCAAGCCCAAGCGTCCACGCAAGCCGCGCAAGAAGCCGGCCGACATCGAGGCATCGTNATGCGAACCGGCGCGCCCTCGGGCGTGCCGGTTTGTTTTTGCGTCCTTTTCCCCTTTATTCGCGCCCAACCCGTCACCATATCGTGATCACATCAGGGGCTCGCCGCCTGGCGGGGGCCCGTCATCGATTGAAGCCGCGCATTGCCTTTGAGGGATGCGGGGAAGATTGGAGACGACAAGACCATGAATCTGGAAAACTATTCCGAACGCGTGCGCGGCTTCATCCAGTCCGCGCAGACGCTTGCTCTCGGCTCGAGCCATCAGCAGTTCACGCCCGAACACATTCTCAAGGTGCTGGTCGACGATTCGGAAGGCATGGCCGCCTCTCTGATCGAGCGCGCCGGCGGCAACGCCAGGGATGTGCGCATGGGTGTCGAGACGGCACTCAACGCGCTGCCCAAGGTCGAGGGCGGCAACGGCCAGCTCTATCTCGCCCAGCCGCTCGCCAAGGTGTTCACCACCGCAGAAGACATCGCCAAGAAAGCCGGCGACACCTACGTGACCGTCGAACGGCTGCTGCTGGCGCTTGCGATGGAAAAGTCGGCCAAAAGCGCCGACATTCTGGCCAAGGCCGGCGTCACGCCGACTGCGCTCAATCAGGTCATCAACGACATCCGCAAGGGCCGCACGGCCGACACGGCAAGCGCCGAGGAAGGCTATGACGCGCTGAAGAAATATGCGCGTGACCTGACCGCCGATGCGCGCGAAGGCAAGCTCGACCCGGTGATCGGCCGAGACGACGAAATCCGCCGGACCATCCAGGTCCTGTCGCGGCGCACCAAGAACAATCCCGTGCTGATCGGCGAGCCCGGCGTCGGCAAGACCGCCATCGCCGAGGGGCTGGCCCTGCGCATCATCGATGGCGACGTGCCCGAGAGCCTGCGCGACAAGCAGTTGATGGCGCTCGACATGGGCGCGCTGATCGCCGGCGCCAAATATCGCGGCGAGTTCGAGGAACGGCTGAAAGCCGTCCTGTCCGAAGTGCAAAGCGCCGACGGCAACATCGTCTTGTTCATCGACGAAATGCACACGCTGGTCGGCGCCGGCAAGGCCGACGGCGCGATGGACGCTTCCAACCTTTTGAAGCCGGCGCTCGCGCGCGGCGAACTGCACTGTGTCGGTGCGACCACGCTCGACGAATACCGCAAGCATGTCGAAAAGGACGCCGCGCTCGCCCGCCGCTTCCAGCCGGTCTTCGTCGGCGAGCCGACCGTCGAGGACACGGTGTCGATCCTGCGCGGCCTCAAGGAGAAATATGAACAGCACCACAAGGTGCGCGTCTCGGACACCGCCCTTGTCGCGGCTGCGACCCTGTCAAACCGCTACATCACCGACCGGTTCCTGCCCGACAAGGCGATCGATCTGGTGGACGAAGCCGCTTCGCGCCTGCGCATGCAGGTGGATTCCAAGCCCGAGGCGCTTGACGAGCTCGACCGCAGGATCATCCAGCTCAAGATCGAGCGCGAGGCTCTGAAGGTCGAGACCGATCAGGCGTCGAAGGACCGGCTGGCATCGCTGGAAAAGGACCTGGCCGGCCTTGAGGAGGAATCGGCGCGGCTGACCGCCGCCTGGCAGGCCGAAAAGGAAAAGCTCGGCACCGCCGCCGATCTGAAGCGCGAACTCGACGAAGCCCGCAACGAACTGGCCATCGCCCAGCGCTCGGGCGAGTTCCAGCGTGCGGGCGAGTTGGCCTACGGCAAAATTCCTGAACTTGAACGCAAGCTGCAAGAGGCCGAAAAGGGCGGTGACAACAATGCGTCCTCCATGGTCGAGGAAACGGTCACGCCCGATCATGTCGCGCACATCGTGTCGCGCTGGACCGGCATTCCCGTCGACAAGATGCTCGAGGGCGAACGCGAGAAACTGCTACGCATGGAAGACGAGATCGCCGAGCGCGTCGTCGGCCAGGGCGAAGCGGTCCAGGCCGTCTCGAAAGCCGTGCGCCGCGCGCGGGCAGGGCTTCAGGATCCCAACCGGCCGATCGGTTCGTTCATCTTCCTCGGTCCCACCGGCGTCGGCAAGACCGAGCTGACCAAGGCCCTGGCGGAGTTCCTGTTCGACGACGACCAGGCGATGGTGCGCGTCGACATGAGCGAGTTCATGGAAAAGCATGCGGTCGCCCGGCTGATCGGCGCGCCGCCCGGCTATGTCGGCTATGAGGAAGGCGGCGTTTTGACCGAGGCGGTCCGCCGCCGGCCCTACCAGGTGATCCTGTTCGACGAGATCGAAAAGGCGCATCCGGACGTCTTCAACGTCCTGCTGCAGGTGCTCGACGATGGCCGCCTGACGGATGGTCAGGGCCGCACGGTCGACTTCCGCAACACTGTCATCATCATGACCTCCAACCTTGGCGCGGAGTTCCTTGTCAATCTGGGAGAGGGCCAGGAGGTGGATACTGTCCGCGACGATGTCATGAACGTCGTGCGGGCCTCGTTCCGCCCCGAGTTCCTCAACCGGGTGGACGAGGTGATCCTGTTCCAGCGGCTGCAGAAGGCCGACATGAGCGCGATCGTCGACATCCAGCTTGGCCGTCTCGAAAAGCTGCTCGCCGAGCGCAAGATCACGCTGCAGCTCGACGGGGACGCCCGCCGGTGGCTGGCCGACAAGGGCTACGATCCCGCCTATGGCGCGCGGCCGCTCAAGCGCGTGATCCAGAAAAACGTGCAGGACCCGCTTGCCGAGCGCATTCTGGCCGGCGAGATCGCCGACGGCTCGCTCGTCAAGGTGCTGGAGGGCTCGGACCGGCTCAACTTCAAGCCGGTGTCGGCCGCCAACGAGGACCAGGCGGAAGAAGCCGCCTGATCTTGATCGGCTCCCTGACAATGCAGTAACGGCGCGGGCCTTCCGGCCCGCGTTTCCGTTGCAAGCCAAGGCGGGCGATGCGATAGGAGACACCTCGCCCGGAGCCGCCGCTTGCCGAACCTCCTGTCATTGCCGATCGCCGCGCTGCTTCTGGCCGGCCTTGCCGCGCCGTCCGGCGCGATGCCGCCGACCAGCGACGAATTCGACCGCCGGGTGATCGGCGGAAGCCAGTTCTACGACCCGGCATCGCCCGTGGCGGCGCCAATCGCCGGAGCCAGCCGGACCATCGCGGCGCTGCAGGTGCTGATGGATCGGCTCGGCATTTCCCCGGGTGTCATCGACGGCCGCGACACGCCGCGCCTGCGCGCCGCCTTTTCGGTGCTGCGGACGAACCCGGCCGGCGACGGTATCGCCGGCACGCGCGACGCGATGGCCATCGCCGACGCCCTCGCGAACACTGGCGGTGACGCGTTCCGGACGTATGCGATCACCGCCGACGACATTGCCGGGCCGTTCACGCCGGAAATCCCGCATCTCTACGTGCATCAGGCCAGCCTTGCCGAGATCGGGTTCCGCGATACGCGCGAAATGCTGGCCGAGCGGTTTCACATGNGATCCGGGACGCGACCTGCAACGGCGCATCGCGCGCATCGAAGCCGGCAAGCGGACGCGGCAAGTGCGCGCATTCGATGCCGAAGGGGCGCTGGTCGCCATCTATCCCGCATCGATCGGCTCGGCCGCCACACCGTCGCCGACGGGCAGCTTCACCGTGCGCAACAAGGCGCAGGACCCGCGCTACACCTACGATCCGCGCGGATCGGCCCAGCCGGGTCTGGCCGAAGGTCTGGTGCTTCTGCCGCCGGGGCCGAACGGACCGGTGGGCAATGCATGGATCGGCCTGTCAAAGCCCACCTACGGCATTCACGGCACGCCTGAACCCTCGCGCATCGGCCTTGCCGAGAGTGTCGGCTGCATCCGGCTGACCAATTGGGACGCGCTGGAACTGGCCCGTCTGGTGCGCCGTGGCGTGAAAGTCACAATAAGCGACTGAAACGTCGCAAGGCGCCGGTTTGGTGCGATGCAATGATTTACATTGCGTCGCAACAACCGCACACTTCCGCCAAAACACAAGAAAAGCGGGATGAGAGCGATGATCGAACAGTTGGAAACGATCGGTGTGATCGGTGCGGGCCAGATGGGCAGCGGCATTGCCCAGGTTTCGGCGGCGGCCGGCTATGATGTGGTGATCGCCGACATCTCCCTGGAGGCGGCACAGGCGGGCCTGGACAGGCTCAAGACCCAGATGCAGAAGGCCGTCGATGCCGGCCGCATGCAGTCCGGCGATCGCGATGCGATCGTCGCCCGCATCTCGGTGGCGGGCGGCATGGACGGGCTCTCCGGCTGCGATCTGGTTATTGAGGCTGCGAGCGAAAACGAAGCGGTCAAGCGCAAGATCTTCGTCGAACTGTGCCCGGTCCTGAAGCCCGAAGCGCTGATCGCGTCCAACACCTCCTCGATCTCGATTACGCGTCTGGCCGCGGCCACCGACAGGCCCGAGCGCTTCATGGGCATCCATTTCATGAACCCGGTGCCGCGCATGAAGCTGGTCGAACTGGTGCGCGGCATCGCCACCGCAGACGAGGTGTTCGACCTTGCCCGCGCTTATGTGGACCGGCTCGGCAAGACGTCGACCGTGTCCGAGGATTTTCCCGCCTTCATCGTCAACCGCATCCTGTTGCCGATGATCAACGAGGCGATCTACACGCTCTATGAGGGCGTCGGATCGGTCGAGGCCATCGACACGGCGATGAAGCTGGGCGCCAACCATCCGATGGGTCCGCTCGAACTGGCCGATTTCATCGGTCTCGACACCTGTCTGGCGATCATGCAGGTGCTGCATGACGGGCTGGCCGATTCCAAGTACCGCCCCTGTCCGCTTCTGGTGAAATATGTCGAGGCCGGATGGCTGGGCCGCAAGAGCGGTCGCGGCTTCTACGATTATCGCGGCGAGACGCCGGTCCCGACACGCTGACCGGCCGGACGCGGTCCTTCCGGTTCAATAAAGCGGTGAAACGCTGCCGTTCGGCACGTCCGGTCGCTGCGGCAGCCCGGCATCGCGCAGCGACGACAGCCGGGCGAGGCGCCCGGCGAGCGCGCCCCTCAAGCCGCCTTGACGAACGGGGCCGGCAGTCGGCGCGGCAGGCGCGCGAAAGCGGGACTGCCCGGGAAAGGTGATGACATTTGACGATGCGTGTCCGGTCGCCATGACAGTCTCCGTTGCATGTGCCCTCCCGGATACGCTCAAGGCTAAGCAAATCGATGGCCAAATCAAGGAGTTTTTGTGCGCCGCACAAAAATTCCTTGATTTGCACGGAACGTTCGCAGGACACCGCCCCGCCCTTGGGGCATTAAGGGCAGAGCGGTGCACCCACACCGGGGAGACAGCCCGTCATGGTCCATAACGAACTACCGGCTGCACCCTTTTGGCATGCCCATCCGACGACGGGTGTGACCGATTGCACAGCGCGCCACGCATTTGACGCTGACCGATTGCGGGTCTAGGAATGGCGTCCGTGGTGATTTGGCCGGTCGGCTTGCAGCCACGTTAAACAAGTCGCTAAAGGGCCGAATGTGTTGGACCGGCAGCGATGTTTCGCCGCCGGTTTTTTGTTGTTTGGAGAGTTGAGACGATGCCGATCAGGATCCCGGACGCCCTGCCCGCCCGCGACACGCTGCTGCGCGAGGGTGTCATGGTCATGGACGAGAAGACGGCGACGCGGCAGGACATCCGGCCCCTGCAGATCGGCCTGCTCAACCTGATGCCCAACAAGATCAAGACGGAAACGCAGATCGCCCGTCTTGTCGGCTCAACGCCGCTGCAAGTCGATCTGACGCTCGTGCGGATCGGCAACCACAAGTCGAAGAACACGTCCGAGGACCATCTGATCTCCTTCTACGAGACCTGGGAGGATGTCCGTCACCGAAAGTTCGACGGTTTCATCATCACGGGCGCGCCCATCGAGACGCTGCCCTTCGAGGAGGTCACCTATTGGAAAGAACTGGAGCAGATCCTCGACTGGACGACGACGCACGTGCATTCGTCCTTCTTTATCTGCTGGGGTGCGATGGCCGCCGCCTGGCATTTCCACAAAGTGCCCAAGCACACGCTCCCGCACAAGGCGTTCGGCGTTTACCGGCACAGGAACCTCAGCCCCGCCTCGCCCTATCTCGCCGGCTTTTCCGACGATTTCCAGATTTCGGTGTCGCGCTGGACGGAAGTGCGCCGCAACGAACTGCCGGCGGACGGATCGCTCGAAGTGCTGATGGAATCGGCCGAAACGGGCCTATGCCTGCTGCACGAGGCGTTTGCCAACCGGCTCTACATCTTCAATCACATCGAATATGATTCAACCACGCTCGCCGAGGAATATGAGCGCGATGTCGCCAGCGGCACGCCGATCGACGTGCCGCACAATTACTATCCGGGCGATGATCCGGCCTGCACGCCGCTGAACCGCTGGCGCAGCCATGCGTTCTTGTTGTTCGGCAATTGGATCAACCAGGTCTACCAGACCACCTCGTTCGATCTCGCCGAGATCGGCCATGACCGGGAGGCCGCCCAATGAGCCTGACCATCCGTCCGCTCGAACAAGGTGATCATGAGGCGTGGCGCGCGCTATGGACAGCCTATCTGGAGTTCTATGAGTCGTCGGTCTCCGAGGAGGTCTATGCAACGACGTGGGCCCGCCTTCTGGGCGATGAACTCTACGATCCGAACGGTCTGGTCGCCCTTGTCGACGGCAAGCCTGCCGGTTTGGTCCATTACATCTTCCACCGCCATTGCTGGCGCACCGACAATGTCTGTTATCTGCAGGATCTTTACGCCGACCCGGACGTGCGCGGCACCGGCGTCGGCCGCGCGCTGATCGAGGCGGTCTATGAAAAGGCCGATGCGGCCGGCTGTCCGTCGGTCTACTGGATGACGCAGGATTTCAACGCCACCGCGCGCAAGCTCTACGACCGCATCGCCACGCTGACGCCCTTCATCAAGTACCAGCGCTAGAGCCCGTCACGTCCGCGACCGGACCGGGATCAGCAGCAAAAGCCCGACAACGAACAGGATCAGGATCGGCGTGATCCCGATCCGCTGGCTGCCCGACAGTTCGGTAAAGATGTAGATGCCGAGCGGCGCCAGGAACGCGGTCGCCTTGCCCGACAGCGCGTAAAGGCCAAACGCTTCGCCCATCCGTTCGGGATGCTCCACCTGATCGACCAGAAGCGGCCGCGATGCGGCCTGCAACGCGCCGCCGGCCGCGCCGATCAGCGCTCCGGCGCAGTAGAACATGATGTCCGGTACGCTCGATCCCTCGGCGACGGCGACGAACAGCACATGCGTCTCGGTGGTCGAGATCACCAGCGCGCTCGCCGCGATCAGCGCCAATATGGTCAGTGTGACGACCCGTTTGGTGCCGAGCCGCGTATCGAGCCAGCCGCCCGCGATGGAACCGAAAATGCCCGTGACGGAGGCAAGAATGCCGAAGACGCCAAGCTGGATCGTCGACCAGCCCAAGACACCGACTGCATAGATTCCGCCGAACGTGTAGAGACCGTTGAGCGCGTCGCGATAGAACATGGACGAACCCAGAAACGCGAAAAGGCTCGGATGTCTCGGCAGGGTGCGGATCGTGTCGATGAGTTCCCGCAGGCCCTTGGAAACAGCGTTCTTCACCCCGATGCGGCGGGCCGTATCCGGCGTGAACAGGAACAATGGGATGATGAAGATGACGAACCAGATCGCCGTCAGCGGTCCGGACGCGCGATCCCCTTCAAGCTGCGCGGGGTCGAGACCGAGGATCGGATCGAGGCCGACCAGTGTCTTGCCGCTGTCGGGAGAAGCGACCATCAGCACCAGCATGGCGATCAGACAGATCAGGCCGCCCGCATAGCCGAGCGCCCACGCGTTGCCCGAAAGGCTGCCCAGCTTGTCCCGTCCGACAAGGCCCGGCATCATCGCATTGTTGAAGATGGCGGCGAACTCGAAACCGATCAGCGCGACGACGAACGCGACCAGCGCCAGCGTGATGTTGGCCGGGTCCGGATCGGGCGTGACGAACCACAGCGAAAAGACCGCCACGGCGGCAATCGCCGAAAACCCGAATATCCATGGCTTGCGCGGACCCGTCGCGTCCGACAGTGCACCGAGAACCGGCGCCAGAAACGCGATCAGAAGGCCGCCGATGGTGGCGGCAAACGCCCAGTCGGATTGCCCGTCCACCGGATTGGCCGCCACCTGACCGGCGAAATAGGGCGCAAAGACGAACGTGATGATCAGCGTGTGGAACGGCTGCGCGGCCCAGTCGAACAGCATCCAGCTCCAGATGCCGCGCCGGCTTGCCGTCGGCGCCGGGGTGAGATCGTCGGTCACTGCGCTCATGCCTTTACCCCGTATCGTTCTTTCATCACAGTTCTACGCCATCGGGTTCAGCCGACGAGATCGGCCAGAAGGCCGGCGGCGACCGTCAGGCGCGAGACCGTCAGATCGCCATGATCGGTCAGTTCGACGATCCGGTCCTGCACGCGGGCGATCCGCACCTTGTTGGCATCGACCCAGCTTTCGACGGCAGCGGACGGATCGGCGCCGTTGCCCTTGAGCGCCGCGGTTGTGATCGCCAGCCGCGCCGAATGAATCGTGTCGAGCGCGCGCTGCTGCGCCAGCCCGTCGAAATAGTCGTGCGCCGGCAATTGGTGGGCGAGATGTTCGAGCCGGCCGATGCGGAAGCTCCTGGTCACGTCGAAATAGCCCTTCGCCGCCTCGCCGATCGGCCGGCCGGTGGCAGCGGCAGCGGCCATGATGTCCGGCGTCACGGCCGCGACGGGCAGAAGCGCCAGCCTTTGCGCCGGCCCGTCGGCCATGCCGGCCTGCTTGAAACGCTCGCGGCGCTGCTGCGCCCAGTTGGCCAGATAGTCCGGCACGATCCTTGGCAGGTCCGGCTCGAGCGCGGCGCGCGCCTCGCTCAGCGCGGCGACCGCAGCGCCGAGATCGCCGGTCATGTCGCCTGATTTCAGATACTGGCCGATCGCGCCGCGCAGCGCCTCGGCCAGTTCGTCGTAGATCGCCATCTGCGCATCGCCCGGCACCTGGTTGTCGAGCCCGTCGATCGCCGCGTGCAGCGCCTCGATGTCATAGGCGTCGCGGCAAATGACGTGGGCGCGCGCGATGCCGGACGGCAGCATGCCGGTCGCGTCCTCGAACCGGCTGATCACCGAGGGGCCGCCGCGATTGACGATCTGGTTGGCCAGGACGGTGGCGATGATCTCGCGGCGCAGCCGGTGGTTCCTGATCCGGTCGCCGAAATCGCCATGCATGCGCGGCGGGAAATAGCCGAACAGATCTGCTTCGAGATAAGGTTCGTCCGGCAGTGCCGACCGCACCAGATCGTCGAACAGGACGATCTTGGCATAGGACAGAAGAACGCCGATCTCCGCCCGCGCCAGACCCTGGCCGGCCTGCCGGCGCTCGGCGAGCGCCTCTTCGTCGGGCAGAAGTTCGACCGCGCGGTCCAGAAGCCCGCGCTCTTCCAGCGACGTCATCAGCCTTTCTTGAAGCGCCAGATTGGCGTCCTTCCTGCGCTCGGCACGGCTTATGGTCAGCGTCTGCTCGTAATTGTTGCGCAGCACCAGATCGGCCACGCTGTCGGTCATCGAGGCCAGCAGTTTGTCGCGCCGTTTGCGCTCGAGACTGCCGTCGGCCAGCGCCCCGGCAAAGGCGATCTTGATGTTGACCTCAAGGTCCGAGGAATTGACCCCGGCCGAATTGTCGATCGCATCGGAATTGCATCGCCCGCCGGCCAGGCCGTATTCGATCCGGGCACGCTGCGTAAGCCCCAGATTGGCGCCCTCGCCGATTACCTTGACCCTCAACTGTTTGGCGGTGATGCGGATGGCGTCATTGGCGCGGTCGCCGGCCTCGGCATTGCTTTCGGCCGATCCGCGCACATAGGTGCCGATTCCGCCGAACCACATCAATTCGGCGTCCGCAGTCAGGATCGCCGTCATGATCTCGCTTGGCGTCGCCTTGACCTTGTCGAGCCCGATGGCATCTGCGGCCGCCTTGGACAGGGTGATCTGCTTCAAGTTGCGCGGGTAGATGCCGCCGCCCCGCGACAGTTTGGCGGTGTCGTAATCCTGCCAGGACGACCGGCCCATCTCGAAAAGGCGCTTGCGCTCGGCGAAGCTGACAGCCGGGTCGGGATCGGGATCGATGAAGATGTCGCGATGGTCGAAGGCGGCGATAAGCCTGATCTGCTCTGACAAAAGCATGCCGTTGCCGAAAACGTCGCCGGACATGTCGCCGACGCCGACGACGGTGAACGGCTCGCTCTGGATGTCCTTGTCCATCTCGCGGAAATGGCGCTTGACCGCTTCCCACGCGCCGCGCGCGGTGATGCCCATCTTCTTGTGGTCGTAGCCGGCCGAACCGCCCGAGGCGAACGCGTCGTCGAGCCAGAAGCCGTGCGCCTGAGAAATGCCGTTGGCGGTGTCGGAGAAGGTCGCCGTGCCCTTGTCGGCGGCGACCACCAGATAGGGGTCCTCGCCGTCGCGGCGCACGGTCAGGGGCGGCGGCACGACCGTCTCGCCGTCCAGATTGTCGGTCACCGACAGAAGCGAGGCGACAAAGGTGACATAGGCGTTCTTGCCTGCCTCGAAGACCTCGTCGCGCGAACCGTCGCGCGGCAGGCGCTTGGGCAGGAAACCGCCCTTGGCGCCCACCGGCACGATCACCGCGTTCTTGACCTGCTGCGCCTTCACCAGCCCCAGCACCTCGGTCCGGTAGTCCTCCGAGCGGTCCGACCAGCGCAGGCCGCCGCGCGCGATCGGGCCGAAGCGCAGATGCACGCCCTCGACCTCCGGACCGAAGACGAAAATCTCGCGATGCGGCCGCGGTTCCGGCAGGGCGTCGATCGCCTTTGGATCGAGCTTGAAGGCAAGGGTCCGGCGCGGTCGGCCGTCCGCCTCCGGATGATAGAAATTGGTTCTCAGCGTGGCGGTGATCACGTTGCAGAACCGCCGCAGGATGCGGTCCTCATCGATCGACGGCACGTCGGCCAGCGCGTCACGGAACGCCGATAGCAGGTGCTTTTCGGTCACCGCCGTGTCCTCGTCGGGGTCCGCCTGTCGCGTTGGATTGAACCGCGCATCGAACAGTTCGTAGAGCTGCCGGGTCAATTGGGCATGGCGTTCCAGCGTGGCGGCCATATAGGCATGGCTGTAGGCCGAGCCTGCCTGGCGCAGATAATGGCCGTAGGCGCGCAGCACACGGATCGTCCGCGCCCCCATGCCCGATGCGAGCATCAGGGCATTGTAGCGGTCGTCTCCGATCTCCTTGGCCCATGCTGACCGGAACCCGTCCTCGAAGAGCGCCCCTTCATCGTCCAGGTTCACCGGCGCGCCCGAGGCGCTTTCGATCCGCATGCTGTGAAGCCAGATGCACGATGGCCGGTTGCCCTCGCCCGGCGCGCAGCCGACCCGGTAGGTCAGTTCGGAGATCACCCGGAAGCCCATGTTTTCCAGAAGCGGCACCCGCTCGGACAAGGCCACGGGCTCTTCGGCATGGAAGACGCGCAACAGCGCCTGGTCGTCGGCGTCGTCCTCGTCGCGCAGAAAATCGACGGCGATCGGATTGTCGGCGCCGATCGTGTCGATGAAGCCGATGTCCGACACGGCCTGCTCGGGCGACACCGTGTCCCGATAGGCTTCCGGAAAGGCGAATCGGTCGCTGTCGATCGCCGCGCCCTTCGCCGCCAGCGCATCGCGCAGGGCGTCCTCCCAGGTGCGGATGATCGCCGCGACACCGCGTTCCAGCGAGGCTTGCGTCGGCGTCGGCGTCTTGCCGGACCGGCGGCCGATGATGATGTGCACCCGCGCCAGCGTGCCCTCGGGAAAAGCGGGATAGAAGGCCGAGACATGGCCCTCATAGACATCCGCCATATGCGCGCTGATGCGTTCGCGAATTTCGGAATCGTAGCGGTCGCGCGGCACGAACACGATGACCGAGACGAAGCGGTCGAACGCATCGATGCGGCTGAGCACGCGCACGCGCGGCCGGTCCGCCAGGGCCACGATCGCCTCGGCGTGGCGAGTCAGGACCGGCACCTCGATCTGGAACAGTTCGTCGCGCGGATAGGATTCAAGGACGTTCAGCAGCGCCTTGCCGGAATGGCTGTCGGGATCGTGATGCGAGCGTTTGAGGACCGCCTTGATCTTGGACCGGATGTAGGGAATGCGCTGCACCGAACGCGTGTAGGCCGTCGATGTGAAAAGGCCGACCAGCCGCAGTTCGCCCGACAGTCTGCCTTTCTCGTCGTAGCGCTTGATGCCGACATAATCCATGTAGGTGCGGCGGTGCACCACCGATTTCAGATTGGCCTTGGTGACGATCAGGATATCGCGGCTGTTGAGGAACGCGCGGATCTCAGGCGTCGTTGTCACCGCATCGTCGCCGCGCCGCAAAACCCGGACGTCGGGGTCGCTGAGAATGCCGAGCGAAGGCCGGTCCGCGCGCTGCAGCTTGCCGCGCTTTTCGCCGCCGACATAATCGTATTCGCGAATGCCGAGGAAGGTGAAATTGTCGTCGCGCAGCCAGTGCAGGAACTCCAGCGCCTCGGCAACATCGCCCTTGCGCGCCGGCAGGATGCCATCGTGAAGCTCGGCGACGATCGCATCGAGCCGATCCAGCATCACCGGCCAGTCGCGCACGGCGGCGGCAACCTGGCCGAGCGTGGCGATGATGCCCGCCTCCAGTTCGGTGACGGCGCGGTCGTCCAGACCCGACATGACGACCGAGATCACGCTGGTGCGCACCGTCGATTCGAGCGCCATGCCCGGCCGCGACTTGTCGATGATCTCGAAACCGGATTTGCTGTGCTGGACCTCCAGGACCGGATGGACGACGAACTCGACCGTCGACGAGGCGGCATTGATTTCGCCCAGCACCGAATCGAACAGGAACGGCTTGTTGTCGTTGACGATCGCCATCACGGTGCAATGCCGGCCGGGACCGTCGGGCAGCGATTGGGTCCGGACGATCGACTTGCCGGCGCGATGATCGGCGACCGCCGATGCCGCCAGTTTCAGCGCGCCGGCGAGCACGTCGTCGGACAGGACCGCCATGTCCTCGCCATGGGCATCGAGCAGAAGGTGTTCGGCGAGCACCTTGGCCTTGTCGCTGATCCGGTCCGCGATTCGGGCCAGTTTACGCCGCGAAGCCGCGTTCAATGCCTTTGCCATGTCCCCATCCCGTCCGCGATTTTCGTTTACTCACGCTCTGTTGGCGTTTAGGTCGTCACCATAACAGCGCGATTGCAGTTTGCAGCACAAATTGCACGCCACACGGGCAACGCCACGCGACGGACGGGTCGATGAGCAGCAAGCCTCCACATGACGCGCGCGAAGAGGAAGCGCGCAAGGTGATCGAGCGCGTCGAACGCGAATCGGAGATCGTCGGCCGCTCATCCTTCGTGCGCGCCGCAGGCAAGGCGCGCGACCATCTGACGGCGACCGAGGCCGAGGGCGGAGATCCGGTCGAAGTGTGGGGCCGGCGGGTCGGCCGCGCCCTTTCGGTGATCGCCTTCATCGGTCTGGCGTTATGGCTGCTTGCGTATCTGACGCGATGAGCGGCACGGCGCACAAAGCGGACGTGCGATCGGGCGGCCAGCCCGGTTCGGTCGCCGTGATCTCAAGCCATGTGGCGCGCGGCGCGGTGGGCAACCGGGCGGCGGTGTTCGCCATCGAGACCCTCGGCCACCCTGTGATCGCCGTGCCGACCGTCCTTCTGCCCTGGCATCCCGGTCATGGACCGGCGACGCGGATCGTCCATGACAATCGCCAGTTTGCCGGTTTCATGGCCGATCTCGCCCACGGTCCGTTCGCCGGCGAGATCGACGCGGTGCTTTCGGGTTATCTGGGCGATGCCGGCCAGGCTGCGGCCATTGCAGCATCGGTGGCCGCGCTGCGTTCGGTGCGGCCCGATCTGGTCTACGCCTGCGATCCGGTGATCGGCGACGAGAGCGGGCTTTACGTGTCCGGGCAGGTCGCCCGCGCCATCGCCGGCACGCTGGTGCCCGTCGCCGATCTGGCGACGCCGAACCGGTTCGAACTGGCCTGGCTTTCGGGCCGCGTGCTTGAAGACAATGAGGCGATCATCGATGCCGCGCGGGCGCTCGGCCCGCCTGCCGTGCTGGTGACCAGCGCGTTCGCCGCGCAGCCGGGCATGACCGGAAACCTGCTCGTCCTCCGCGAAACCGCCCATCTTGCCGAACACGCCGCCTTCGACCGCGCGCCGAACGGCACCGGTGATTTGACCGCAGCGCTGTTTCTGGCGCACCTTGTCAACGGGCGCGGCCATCTGGAGGCGTTGCGGCGGGCGACGGCATCCGTGCATGACGTGCTTGCCAACACCCGTGCCCGCGGAGCGGATGAGCTGACCCTGGCGGCCGATGCCGCCCTTCTGTCCGAGCCGGTGTCCGACATCGATGTCCGTTCCGTCGGGCGGCGGTCCGAAGACATCACGATTGGAGGATGAACGAGATGCGACGACGGCAAAGCGGATGCATTGTCAGCCTGGTCATGGTGCTGGCCGGCGGCCTATCGGCCGCCCACGCCGGTCAGGTGGACGCGGTCGCAGCGGTCAATGGCTGGTATGCGAGCCTCCTGCCCGGACAGGATGCCCAGGCCATGGCGGCACGGGCAGGCACGCTTCTGGCCGAGGGCGCGGTGATCGACCTGCGCGATCTGGGCATCACGCAGACGCGCGAGGAATATCTCGAAAGTCTCGATGTGTGGGCAGATGCGGTCGCCGGCGGCACCGTCGCCCATCGGATCGAGCCGGGCTTTGACGAGAGCAGCGTGTCGGCGACGGTCTGCTTCCGCTTTGCGGACAATGAAGTGCTGAACCGCGAGACCTTCGCCATCGAGCAAGGGCTGATCGTCAACGCCGTGTTCGAACAGATCGCCGACGACTGCGCGGGCTTCTGAAGCCGAGCTGTCCGGTCAGCCCAACTTGTCCAGCCTGCGCTGCATTTCGGCGATCTGGTCGCGCATCGACTGCAGATCGTTCTGGTCGCCGGCTTCGCTCTCGGCCGGCGCCGCGGCCGGCGCGCCGTTCTTGGGCTGGGTGTCGGCCATCGCCGCGAACGGATTGAACATCTTCATGGCCTCCTGGAAGATCGCCATGTTGCGTTGCGCCTGCTCGCCGAACATCTGCTGACCCGAGGCCACGACGTCAATCGGCGACTTGCCGATCATCGAGGTCATCTGCTCGCGGATGCGTTCCTGTTCCTGGGCGAAGGCGGCCATCGAATGTTCGAGATAGCTCGGCACCACCATCTGCATCTGGTCGCCGTAAAACGAGATGAGCTGGCGCAGCACCGAGACCGGCAGCATGGTCTGGCCGGACTTGGCCTCCTGTTCGAAGATGATCTGCGTCAGGACCGAATGGGTGATGTCCTCACCGGACTTGGCGTCCTGGACCGTGAAGTCCTCGTCCTCCTTGACCATGGTGGCCAGGTCGTCGAGCGTCACATAGGTGCTCGTGCCGGTGTTGTAGAGCCGACGGTTTGCATATTTCTTGATGATTGTCGCGCCATCGGTTTTGCCCATGGACATCTCCTTGATCGGCCTTCCGGGTTCTTGCCAGCGCCCTGACAATCTTGTCCGTGGGCGAAACAGTAAACCCTGATCTGGTCAAATTCAAAACGTTTCTCGCATCGCACCAAATCGCTGCGGAACCGCAGCCCACCCTATCCCTTTAACCAATAGGCAATGGCCGATATCTGTGGCACACGAAGGCCGAACCACGCGTTTTGCCGCTTGTATATTGCAGTTTGTCGAGGAGACACATCATGGAGCCGATCGTCATCGCCAGCGCAGCCCGCACGCCAGTGGGCTCGTTCAACGGGTCATTTGCCAATGTGCCGGCGCACGAGTTGGGCGCAACGGCCATCAAGGGCGCGCTCGAGCGGGCCGGCGTCGATCCGGCCGACGTCGATGAAGTGATCATGGGCCAGATACTGGCCGCCGGCGAAGGCCAGAACCCGGCCCGGCAGGCGGCGATGGCCGCAGGGTGTCCGCAGGAAACCACCGCCTGGGGCATCAACCAGCTTTGCGGATCGGGCCTGCGGGCGGTGGCGCTCGGCATGCAGCAGATCGCCACCGGCGATGCCAACATCGTGGTGGCCGGCGGCCAGGAATCGATGTCGATGTCGCCGCACTGCCAGCATTTGCGCGGCGGCGTGAAGATGGGCGACGTCAAGCTGATGGACACGATGCTCAAGGACGCGCTCATGGACGCCTTCTACGGCTACCACATGGGCAACACGGCCGAGAACGTTGCGCGCCAGTGGCAGCTCACCCGCGAACAGCAGGACGAATTCGCCGTCGCCAGCCAGAACAAGGCCGAGGCCGCCCAGAAGGCGGGCAAGTTCAAGGACGAAATCGTCGCGCACACGGTCAAGACCCGCAAGGGCGAGACCGTGGTCGAAGACGACGAATACATCAAGCACGGCGTCACGATCGACGGCATCGCCAAGCTGCGTCCCGCCTTCGACAAGGAAGGCACGGTGACCGCGGCCAACGCGTCGGGCATCAATGATGGCGGCGCAGCGACGGTGCTGATGAGTGCCGCAGAAGCCGCAAAGCGGGGCATCAGCCCGATGGCGCGCATCGTCTCCTGGGCGACCGCCGGCGTCGATCCGCAGATCATGGGCACGGGGCCGATCCCCGCATCGCGCAAGGCACTGGAGAAGGCCGGCTGGAAGATCGACGATCTCGACCTGGTCGAGGCCAACGAGGCATTCGCCGCCCAGGCCTGCGCGGTCAACAAGGACATGGGCTGGAACCCGGACATCGTCAACGTCAATGGCGGCGCGATCGCGATCGGTCACCCGGTCGGCGCATCCGGCGCCCGCGTCCTCAACACCCTGCTCTTCGAGATGCAGCGCCGCGACGCCAAAAAGGGCCTGGCCACGCTGTGCATCGGCGGCGGCATGGGCGTTGCGCTCTGCGTCGAGCGGGATTGACCTGACAGCACCAACGGACGGCGGGCGGTGGATGGCATGGAGGTTGTCGTCCGCCCGCTCCGCCGCCACGCCATCGCAATTCAAAGGGAGGAGACATCATGAGCAGAGTGGCGCTTGTCACCGGCGGAACGCGCGGCATCGGGGAGGCAATCTCCAAGGCCTTGAAGGAGGCCGGCTACACGGTCGCAGCCACCTATGCCGGCAATGACGAAAAGGCCAAGGCCTTCACCGATGCGACCGGCATCCGGACCTACAAGTGGAACGTCGCCGACTATGGCGAGTCCAAGGCCGGCATCGAAAAGGTCGAAGCCGATTTGGGCCCGATCGAAATCGTCGTCGCCAATGCCGGCATCACGCGCGATGCGCCGTTCCACAAGATGACGCCAGAGCAGTGGAAGGATGTCATAGACACCAACCTGACCGGCGTCTTCAACACCATCCACCCCGTCTGGCCCGGCATGCGCGAGCGCAAGTTCGGCCGCGTCATCGTCATCTCGTCTGTCAACGGCCAGAAGGGCCAGTTCGCGCAGACCAATTATGCGGCCACCAAGGCCGGCGACATCGGCATCGTGCGCAGCCTCGCCCAGGAAGGCGCGCGCAACAACATCACGGCCAATGCGGTCTGCCCGGGCTACATCGCGACCGAAATGGTCATGGCCGTGCCCGAAAAGGTGCGCGAATCCATCATCGCGCAAATTCCCGCAGGCCGGCTCGGCGAGCCCGAGGAGATTGCGCGCTGCGTGGCTTTCCTGGCCTCCGACGATGCCGGCTTCATCAACGGCTCGACGATCTCGGCCAACGGCGCCCAGTTCTTCGGCTGAACCGGCAAAACTCGCTGATCGGCGGAGCGGGGCATCCCGCTCCGCTTTTTTTTGCGCAAACGCCCCGGACTCAGGCGCCTTCGATTTCCTCGCGCATCAGTTCGAGTTCAAGCCATTCCTCTTCCTTCGCCGCATGGCGCGAACGCGCCGCCTCGAGCTTTTTCGCCGCATCGGAAAAGCCGGACGGATCGCGCGCGAAAAAGTCCGGATCGGCCATTTGCGTTTCGAGCCCCGCGATTTCCTCGGCCAGACGTTCCATGTCGCCCGGCAGCGTCTCCAGCGCGTGCTTCTGCTTGAAGGACAGTTTCCGCCGTGCCGGCGCGGACTTCGTGTCCGGCTGGGCCGGGCTTTCGCCGGTTCTTGCCGGCTTTGCCTTGGCCGGTGACGCATCGGTCTTGGCGGTCCGCTCGCGCCGCTGCGCAATCATGTCCGAATAGCCGCCCGCATAGGTCAGCCAATGGCCCGGCTGCGCCGGATCGGGCGCGATGACGGCGCCGACGGTGCGGTCGAGAAAGTCGCGATCGTGGCTGACCAGAAGAACCGTGCCGTCGAACCCGGCGATCAGCTCCTGCAGCAGATCGAGCGTTTCCATGTCCAGATCGTTGGTCGGCTCGTCCAGCACCAGCAGGTTGGCCGGCCGCGCAAGAAGGCGCGCGAGCACGAGCCGCGCCTTCTCGCCGCCCGACAGTTCGCGCACCGGCGTGCGCGCCTGCTCGGGCTTGAACAGGAAATCCTTCATGTAGGAGGCAACATGCTTCTGGCTGCCATTGACGACCAGCGACTGGCCCCGCCCGTCGGTAAGGAAATGCTCCAGCGTCTCGTCGGGATCGAGCGCGGCGCGGCGCTGGTCGAGGACGGCGATGTCGAGATTGGCGCCGAGGCGCACATGGCCCGCATCGGGTTGGACCGCTCCCGTCAGCAGATTGATCAACGTCGTCTTGCCGGCCCCGTTCGGCCCGACCAGCCCGATCCGGTCGCCGCGATGGATGCGCAGCGAAAAATCGCGCACCAGCGGCTTTCCGCCGAGCGTCTTTGACACAGTGTCGGCTTCGATCACCAGCTTGCCCGATGCGCGGGCATCGCTCGCCTCCATCTTCGCCGCGCCCGGCGCCTTGTCGTGATCGCGAAACCGCTGACGCAGCGACTTCAGATCCGACAGGCGGCGCTGGTTGCGTTTGCGCCGCGCGGTCACCCCATAGGTCAGCCAGTGCTCCTCACGCACGATCTTGCGCTTGAGCTTGTGCAGATCCCGCTCTTCCTCCTCGAGAACCCGGTCGCGCCATTCCTCGAAGCCGGCAAACCCCTTGGCGTTTTCGCGGATTGTGCCCCGGTCGAGCCAAACCGTTTTGCGGGTCAGAGTCTCGAGAAAGCGCCGGTCGTGCGAGATGATCACCATCGCCGACGCGGACCGCGCCAGTTCACCTTCGAGCCATTCGATCGCCGGCAGGTCGAGATGGTTGGTCGGCTCGTCCAGCAGCAGGAGATCGGGTGCGGCCGCCAGCGTCCGCGCCAGCGCCGCGCGGCGCGCCTCGCCGCCCGACAGGTTGGCGGGCGAACGGGCCGGATCGAGACCGAGTTCCGCCAGAAGCCGATCCGCACGGTGCGGATCGTCGAGCGGGCCAAGCCCGGCGGCGGCATAGGCGTGAAGATCGGCATGACCGTCCAGATCGGGTGCCTGCGGCAGATAGCGCACGGTCGTCCCGCGCTCGGCGGTCACCGTGCCGCCGCTTGGTTCGACCAGACCGGCCGCGATCTTCAAAAGCGTCGACTTGCCCGATCCGTTCCGCCCGACCAGCGCGATCCTGTCGCCCTGATGGACGGAAAAGGAAACCGCCTCCAGAAGCGGCTTGCCGCCGAAGGTCAGCGTAATGTCTTCGAGACGCATCAGGGGCGCGGCAATGGCCATGGCGGGTCCGTCCGGGTGAGAAGGCGGATGTGCCGTCTTGGCCAGCGGAAATCAAGGGTGGCAAAGGGACGACCCATGGCGCTCCCGGAACGCGCGCCCACGAAAAAGCCCGCCGGTGAGGCGGGCTTCTCCGGTAATCGCATTGGCTCCCGGTCAGGGGCAGCGGGCGATGTAGGTCGAGCCGTCCGGATTGCGGTAACGGCAGTTTCCGTTGGCAAGCGTACCGACGAGCAGGCCGGCGCCCGCGCCGACGGCCGTGCCCGCGATGATCTGTCCGGTGTTGCCGCCTGCAACGGCTGCCGCGCCGCCGCCGATCAGCGCACCCGCCGCCGTGGTCTGTTCGGTGGTCGTGCAGCCGGCAGCAAGCATGCCTGCCGTCGCCACCGCCGCAATGGTCAATCCAAGTCTCATGGGCTCAGTCTCCTATTTTGCCTGCGCCGATCTAAACACCCCATCAGGGCTTGCAGTGTGTTCGATATCACACATCAAACGATGCAACCAGCGCCGCGGTTCCACTGCCCAGAAGAATGCGCAGACCGTCCGCCGACACGTTCGAAAGGGTCAGGGAACTGCCCATCGCGACCTCGACGGCGTCAAGCGGCCAGTCTGCCCGTTCGATCGACAGGCCGGACAGTGGCGAAAACGGGATCACTGAAAACAGCGTACCGGCCGGCCAGTCGGGCATGGCGGGCTTGCCGGGCAACAACGGCGATGCCTCCTCGGTCCCGCTCGTCAGCAACACCTCGATGTCCCTCTCGCGCGCTATGCGCAATGCCATCATGATGTGAAACAGCATGTGGTCGCTGCGCGCACCGCCCATCGCGCCGCACAGAACCAGCGACCGGGCGCCGGCCTCGAGCGCGCGCATCACCGCCAGTTCGCCGTCGGATATCGCCTTGCGCGCCGGAAGGTCATGCCGGGGAACATGGCCGTTCCGGCCGAGCAGTTCATCCGGCGTCGAATCGAAATCGCCGACCCAGACTTCCGGCTCGAGACCGAGCGCTGCCGCATGGCGCATGCCGCCGTCGGCGGCAATCGCACGAGCACCGGCAACCTGTGATCGCAGCCGGTCGGTGGGCGTCAGGTCGCCGTCCATGAGAATTGCGAACCGCGCGTCGCGGGCGGTGGCTTTCGCTGCCTTCATGGCTCTGCCTAGACCGATTTGCGGCAGCAGGCCAAGGGCTTGGCCAGTGCGGCAGACCGATTTCGCTGGCCGGGCGCTTGAACCGGGCCGGCGGTGATGCTAGATCGAACCTGCTCTAACGGGGTGCCGGAAACGGCTGAGAGGCGTCATGCCAACCCGAAGAACCTGATCCGGTTAGCACCGGCGTAGGGATTAGACGCGATCGACGCGGTCGGACCCGCAGGCGCCTTTTCCCGTTCAACTCGAACCAAAGGAGGTGCCGCAATGCACACCCGTCCGTCCGTCCGTCTCCTTCTTCCCCTGCTCGCCGCCGGCCTTCTGGCAAGCGCGGTGCACACGGCCGATGCGGCCGAAACGCTGACCGTCTACACCTATGACAGCTTCACCGCCGAATGGGGGCCCGGCCCGCAGGTCGAGACCGCGTTCGAAGCCGAATGCGGCTGCGACCTGCGCTTTGTTTCGGTCGCCGACGGCGTCGCGCTTCTCAACCGGCTGCGCCTGGAAGGCGGCAACACCGACGCCGACATCGTGCTCGGCTTCGACACCAATCTGACGGCCGAGGCGCGCGAGACGGGCTTTTTCGCCCCGCACGGCATTTCGCTCGACGCGGTCTCGGTGCCCGGCGGATGGAATGACGACGTCTTCGTGCCGTTCGACTACAGCCACTTCGCCATCGTTTACGACACCGAGACGATCGAAAACCCGCCGACATCGATGGCCGAGTTCCTGGCCAATGAAGACGGGCACAAGATCGCCATCCAGGACCCCCGCACCTCGACCCCCGGGCTCGGGCTGATGCTTTGGCTGAAAAAGCTCTATGGCGACGAGGCGCCCGATGCCTACGCCAAGCTCGCCGACCGGGTGCTGACGGTGACGCCGGGCTGGTCGGAAGCCTATGGCCTGTTCACCAATGGCGAGGTCCCGATGGTGCTCTCCTACACGACCTCGCCGGCTGTCCATATCGTGCTCGACGGCACCGACCGCTATCAGGCGATGGCGTTCGAGGAGGGCCACTACATGCAGATCGAGGTGGCCGCACAGACGACCGCCGGAGCCGAAAACCCGCTCTCCGCGCAGTTTCTGAGCTTCATGACCGGACCCGGTTTCCAGGACATCATCCCCGAAACCAACTGGATGATGCCCGCCGGCGAGACGTCCAAACCGCTCAATCCCGCCTTTGACGGGCTGGTCGAGCCGGAGATCACGCTTCTGTTCGATCCGCAGACCGTCGCCGAAAACCGCGCGGCCTGGACCGCCGAGTGGCTCGAAGTGATGAGCCGCTGACGGTGAAGGTCCGGTGATCCATTCGAACGCCCGCCATGCTCCGCTTGCCGGCGCAGCCTTGGCGGGCATCTTGCTGGCGGCCCTGTGCCTCGTCGCGGTCGGTGCGCTTGTCGTGCAGGCGGGCGGCGCCGGCGGCGCCGGCGCGGTTCTGACCGACCCGGTCGTCTGGCGCATCGTGCGCTTCACCCTGTGGCAGGCGTTCTGGTCGACCGTGCTCTCGGTCGGGCTTGCCCTGCCGGTTGCCATCGCGATCACCCGCATGGCCGACGGGCCGGTCCGGCGCGCCGTCCTCGCCCTGTTCGCCCTGCCGCTCGCCCTGCCGCAGATCGTCGCCGTGCTTGGCGTGGTCGCGCTTTACGGACAGCGCGGCTTCGTCACCGGGCTGGCCGAACGGGCCGGCTTCGACCCGCCATCGATATACGGCCTGACCGGCATCCTGATCGCCCACACCTTCTTCAACCTGCCGCTGGCCGCGCGCATCATGCACGGCGCGCTCGCCCTCGTGCCGGCCGAATATGAGCGCCTGTCCGCGCAGCTCGGCATGGGCGCGCTGGCGCGTTTTCGGCTGATCGAATGGCCGGCCATGCGCCCGGCTGCCGCCGGTGCGGCGGCTTTGGTTTTCATGCTGTGTGTGACCAGTTTCGCCGTCGTGCTGATCCTGGGCGGCGGGCCGCGCGCAACGACGCTGGAAGTGGCGCTCTATCAGGCCCTGACTTTCGATTTCGACATTGTCCGCGCCGTGGTGCTGACGCTTCTTCAGCTGGCCGTCACCATCGGGGCCGTTGCCCTGTTCGCATTCGCCGGCGGATCGGTGGAAGCCGGCATGACCATTTCGGCCGGCGCGTCACGCCGCTTTGCCGGCGACCGGCCCGCTGGCGCCATCTTGGGCGGCGCGCTGACCCTGATGGCGGTCCTTTACGTCGGCGCGCCGTTTGTTGCGATCCTTGCAAGCGGCTTGGCCAGCGACCTGACGGATTTGATCGTCCAGCCGCGTGTCCGGCGGGCCATGCTGACCTCGCTCGGCCTCGGCCTTTGCGCCGCGGCCCTCGCCGTCGGGCTGGCCTATGCGCTGTCGCGCGGCGCAGCGGAAATGGCCGCAGGGCGCCGCTTCTCCGGCCGGCCGGCCTTCACGGAGACGGTTCTGACCAGCGCCCCGTCGCTGATCCTCGTGGTGCCGCCGATCGTCATCGCGGCGGGCTGGTTCATCGCCCTGCGCACGGTGACCAACGTCTATGACGCAGCACCTTATCTCGTCATCACAGTCAACGCGGCCATGGCGATGCCGTTCGCCGCGCGGCTGATCCATCCGGCCATGCTCGCCGCCGAAGAGCGCAACGGACGTCTTTGCGCCCATCTCGGCCTTGCCGGCATGGCACGCTGGCGGCTCGTCACCTGGCCGGTGCTGCGCGCGCCGCTGGTCGCCGCGCTCGCCTTCGCGCTCGCCCTGTCGCTTGGCGATCTGGGCGTGATCGCATTGTTCGGCTCCGAGCAGGTGCAGACCATGCCCTATCTGATCATGCAGCGCATGGGCGCCTATCGCACGCAGGATGCCGCCGGACTGGCGCTGATCCTGATGGTCATGACAATGGCGCTGATGCTGGCCGCCGAGCATTTCGCGCGCCGATCACGAACGATGGTGACGGAAGGAAGCAGCGAATGAAGGGCCTGCCGGTCACATGCGACGGCGTTGTATTCCGCTACGGGCCGGATGCGGCGCCCATGCGGTTCGACTGCACGTTTGCGCCACGGACGATCACCGCCGTGATGGGTCCGAGCGGCTCGGGCAAGTCGACGCTTTTGTCGCTGATCGCCGGGTTCGAGCGTGCCGAATCGGGCCACATCCTGATCGGCGGCGATGACATCACCGGCAAGGCGCCCGGCAACCGGCCGGTCTCCTGCGTTTTCCAGGACAACAATCTGTTCGCCCATCTCGATGCCGGCACCAATGTCGCGCTCGGCATATCGCCGGCGCTGAAACGCAGCGCCGAGGACGAGGCGCGCGTCGCCCAGGCGCTCGAAGCGGTCGACCTTGCCGGCTATGGCGCGCGCATGCCCGGCTCCATGTCCGGCGGCGAACGGCAGCGTGTCGCGATCGCACGCGCGCTTGTGCGCGAGCGGCCGGTGCTGCTGCTCGACGAGGCGTTCGGCTCGCTCGGGCCGGCCCTGCGCGAATCCATGCTCGATCTGGTCGCCGATCTTCAGCGCCGGACGGCGATGACCGTCGTCATGGTCAGCCACGATCCGGCCGACGCCCGGCGAATCGCCACCGATCTGGTCTTTCTCAAGGACGGCACCGTCGGCGCGCAGGGCCCGGTCAGCGAATTGCTCAACGGCCATGCAAATGCCGAGGTCAATGCCTATCTGGGGTCGCAGAGGCTTCCATCGTGACGCGCTTTCGCCCAATTGTGGCGTCAGGGAGCCGTGGACACGGCCCTTTTTACCGTGCCTTAACCATGAAGCGGGCTGTGTGGCCCTGATCCAATTGCGGCGACCGGAGATGCCGCGCAAGAGGCGGCGCGCCCATGCGTAGTGTGATGCGGAACTGGAACGGAACGTCCCGGCGGCGGGCGCGGACGGTGCTCGCCGTCGCGGCGCTGTTCGGGCTCGCCGGCTGCACATCGCTGAGCAATATGGGGCTGGACGAGGATCTGGCGCCGTCCGCGCGTCCGGTCATCGCCGACAATGTGCGCTCCGGCCGGCTTGCCCGGATCGGCGCTGCCCAGCATCCGCGCATCCTTGCCTCCTATGGCGGCGAATATTCCGACATGCGGCTCGAACGCATGGTCGCCGGCATCGTCGGTCGTCTGGTCACGGTCTCCGACAATCCCAGCCAAGTCTATCAGATCTCGATCCTCGATTCGCCGGTGATCAACGCCTTCGCGCTGCCGGGCGGCTATCTTTATGTCTCGCGCGGGCTGCTCGCCGTCGCCAACGATTCGGCGGAACTTGCGGCCGTCATCGCCCATGAAATGGCCCATGTGACCGCAAACCACGGCGTCTTGCGTCAGCAGCGCGAAGCCGAGGCCGTCCTGGCGAGCCGCGTCGTTTCCGAGGTCCTGTCCGACAAGGCAGCCGGCCAGCGCGCGCTGGCGCGCGGCAAGGTGGCGCTGGCCCAGTTCTCGCGCAACCAGGAGCTGGAAGCGGATGGCATCGGCATCGCGGCGATGGGCGAAGCGGGCTTCGACCCCTATGCGGCAGCCGATTTCCAGGCCGCGATGAGCGCGTTCAACGCCTTCAACAGCGGGACGGACGCACAGGTAAACAGCCTCGACTTCCTGTCGACCCACCCCTCGACGCCGCAGCGCGTGGCATTGGCGCTCGGCCATGCGCGCAAATTCGGTGCGCGCGGAGTCGGCGACCGCAATCGGCAGGCATATCTGGCGGGCATTGACGGCATGCTGTTCGGCGACAGCCCCGATGAGGGTTATGTGCGCGGCCGCACCTATGCCCATGCGGATCTGGGCATCGCGTTCGAGTTTCCGCCCGGTTTTGACATCGAAAACCGGCCCGAGGCCGTGCTTGCGGCCCGCGCAAGCGACGGCGCCGGCATCCGCTTTGACGGCGTCGAGGTGCCGCCGCGCCAGTCGCTGACCGACTATCTCGCCAGCGGCTGGGTGGAGGGTCTTGATCCGTCGACCGTTCGCGCCGTATCGATCAACGGTCTGGACGGCGCGGCCGCGCGCGCCCGTGTCGGCCGATGGGATTTCGACGTCACGGTGGTGCGGGGCGGCGGGCAGGTCTATCGCATCCTGGTGGCGGTGCCGGTCGGGTCGGGCGCGCTCGACGCGCTGGCGCAGAACAGCCGGACGGGCTTCCGGATGCTGTCGGCCGCCGAAAAGGCCAGCCTCAAGCCGCTGCGCATTCGCATCGTCCGAGCCGGCAATGGCGACACGGTGGAGAGCCTGTCGCAGACCATGCTGGGCACGACCGACGGGCCGGGCTTCTTCCGCGTGCTGAACGGTCTCGAGCCGGGCGAGGCCATCGTCGCCGGTCAGTACTACAAGACCGTCACCCACTAAGCCTTTTCGACAGGCCGGCGGGCCCGCCGGGCCAGAAACCGGGTCAGCGCAGTTCCAGAAGCCGTTCCAGATAGTCGCGCTCAAGCTGCGGCGACAGGGCGTTGCCGAGCCGCTCGCGGATCGCTTCGAGGATCTCGCGGGCGCGGCGGACATCGATTTCGTCTGGAATATCGACCGATTCGCCGAAATCGGGGCCCGATGAGCGCTGCGGCCGCCCGAGCGGATCGCGATCCTCGCCGTTCCGGTTGCCGCCCGGCTCCATCGAGCCGGCCTGGCCGTTCTGCGCCTGCTGCTGCATCTGCTGCATCATGTCGCCGGCGCCGCGGCGCAGCGCGTCGAGCGCATTGCCCTGTTCGGCCAGTGCCTGTTCGCCCTCATTGCCGCCCAGCGCTTCGCCGGCTTCGCCCATCGATCGTCCGGCCTCGCCGAAATCCTCGCCCGGATCGATCCCCATGCCGCGCAGGCCGTCCAGAAACTGGTCGAGCCGGTCCTGCAGGGCCTGCTGGCCGGGTGCCAGACCCTCAAGGCCCTGCCCCTCTTGGCCGGGCTGTCCCTGCTGGCCGCCCTGGCCGTTCTGGCCCATCTGGCCCTGTCCGGGTTGCTGTCCCTGCTGACCTTGGCCCTGACCCGGCGGCGGCTGTTGACCCATCTGGCCCTGCCCGGGCTGCTGCTGGCCTTGTTGCCCCTGCCGGTTCTGGCGGAAGGTCTCGTCCATCAATTGCTGCTGCTCGCGCAGGATCTCGCCGAGCTCGTTCATCTGCTGCTGCGCCTGGCTCTGGCTATCGCCCTGCTGATTCGGGCGCGCCATCTGCAGATTGTTCATCATGTTCTCGAGCTGACGCAGCATGTCCATCGCCTGCTCGCGGGCGCCCGAACGGGCCATTTCCTCGATCTGGTCCATCATCTCGTCCAGCGTCTGCCGGTCGATCTCCTCACCGTTCGCCTCGGGCATCCGCTGCGCCAGGTCCGGATCGTTCATGGCGCGCTCGGCGAATTCGCGCATGAATTCGTTCATCGCCTCGCGCAATTCGTCCATCAGGCGCGCGATCTCTTCCTCCGAGGCGCCGTTTTCGAGCGCGTCCTGAAGCGCCTGCTGCGCCTGCCGCAGCCGGCGCTCTGCGTCGGTCAGACCGCCATCCTCGATCTGGCGCGCCACTTCCCACAGATAGTCGACCACGGCGCGCAGCTGGTCGTCATTGCGCGCATCGGCCAGCCGCGTCCGCGCCGTCGTCATGCCCAGAAAGTGCGAGGCATTGTCGATGGTTTCCTCGGGATAGAGCATCAGCACATCGAGCAGGTCGACGATCTCCGCCTGCCGGTTGGCATCGAGCGCGAGAATGCGGCGCTGCTCGATCAATGCGCGCGCCAGCGGGTTGGAAAACGGGCGGCCCGGCAGAACCAGCGTGCGCGGACCGCTGCGGCCCGTCTGGCCCAGATCGTCCTCGGCCTCCAGCGTCAGCCGCACCCGCGCCCCGGCCCATGGATGCTCGGTCAGATCGCGCATGGTGCGCGCCGCGCCATCCTCGGCGTTGCGGCGCGGCAATGTCAGCGGCAGTTCCGGCGCGTCGTAAAGCGGTCGTGCGCCTTGCGCGTCCGGGTCGGCCAGTTCGATCAGACCGCGCGCGGCGGAAACCCGATAATCGTCTGTCGCCGCGTACCGGAGGGTCATCGTGCCGTTGGCGGCCCGCTCGAACGGCTCTTCCGGCGCAAAGGCGATCTCGGGCGCATGATCCTCGGTCATCAGGATCGACCATGCGCCGAGCGTTTCCTCGCCGTCGGCGATCTGCAGCGCGCCGCCCGTATCCACCGTCGCGGCGAACGCGCGCGCTTCGCCTTGCGCGCCGCCTTCGGCCTCTATCGGCGCCCCGGGACCGGGGAAGCTGACGGTCTCGGCGCCGGTTCCACCGGCAATCCGCACGGTGATGCCACTGCCTTCGGGCGCGGTGAATTGGGTCTTTTCGGCGTTGAGTTCGGAGGTCAGGAAGATCGGCGCAATGCCGGTATAGGCCGGTGGCGTGATCCACACATCGACGCGCGCCGGCACGACGATCTCGGCCGCATGGGTGCGCGCGACATCGGTCAGCCGGCCGCCGTCGGGCGCGAACGAATAGGCGAATGCCGTCACCAGCAAAAGCGGCACCAGCGCCCGCAGGGCCCAAGGATCGCGCGCCGGCAGCGTGGTGCGCGCGCGCACCGGATCGACGCGGCCGAGCCCCTTGGCGATATTGTCCTGATGCGCCTTCCAGAGTGCGCGTGCGAACGGATCGTCATCGCGCGCCAGACGGTCGTCCTGGGTCGTGATCGGCCGGTGCAGCAGGTGGTTCTCGCGCTCGAGACGGTGATCGACATCGCGCTCGACTGGCAGGGTCAGGCGGCGCAGCGGCCAGAGCGCCGCGACCGCGGCAACGGCGAGGACCGCGCCGGTGCCGATCCGCACCGCGTCGGGCACCGCCCGGAAAAAGCCGAACCATGACAGGATCGCATAAAGGCAGACGATGATGGCGAGCGGAAGGACCAAAGGCGCCAGCCGTTCTGCGGCGATCACGGCACGGCTGAACCATCGGGCAAAGCCAAGCCCCGCACCGGCATCGGCGCGTTTCAGGCCCCGTCCCCGGTTTTTGCCGGATGGCGCAGGCTGATGGTCGGACATGGCGCTGTGCCCTCTGCTCACCTGAGAAAAGATAGCAGCTTATGTGGCGTTGGCGAGGCGAAAGCGGCTCACGCTTTTGTCACTGGCCGATTGCCTGTGGGCAGATGCCGGCGGTCAGAGCCAGTCCGGCACGCTGTCGAGCCCGATCAGCGCCTCATAGGACGGGCGCGGGCGGGCGATATGCCATTGATCGCCATGAACGATCACCTCGGGCACCAGAAGCCTCGAATTGTAGGTGCCCGCCTGCACCGCGCCATAGGCACCGGCCGACCCGATCGCCAAGAGATCGCCCGGCGCGGGCTTTGCCATATCGCGTTCATGCGCCAGATAATCGCCCGATTCGCACACCGGACCGACAAGATCGGCCACCACGCGCGGCGCGTCGGGCGACGGCTCGATCACCGGGAAGACATCGTGCCATGCATCGTAAAGCGTCGGCCGGATCAGGTCGTTCATCGCCGCATCGACAATGACGAAACTCTTGGTCGCGAGCGCCTTCAGAAAGATCACGGACGTGACGAGAATGCCGGCATTGCCGGCGATCAGCCGGCCCGGTTCGAAGATCGTCTTCACGCCCAGCGGGCGGACATGCTTTTTGACGATGTCGGCATAATCGTCAGGCAGCGGCGGCGGGTCGTTGTCCATGCGGTAGGGGATGCCCAGACCGCCGCCCAGATCGACATGCTCGATCGCGTGTCCATCGGCGCGCAACTGGCCGACCAGATCGGTCAACAGCGCGAATGCATCGTCGAACGGCTGCAGCGCCGTGATCTGGCTGCCGATATGCATGTCGATGCCGATGACGGCGAGGCTGGGAAGACTGGCGGCGCGGCGGTAGACGTCGCGCGCGCGGGTCCACGAAATGCCGAACTTGTCTTCCTTCTTGCCGGTCGAGATCTTGGCATGCGTCTTGGCGTCGACATCGGGATTGATGCGCAGCGACACGGGCGCGGTCTTGCAGGCGGCAACGGCGCGCGCCGAAAGCAGTTCGAGTTCGGGCTCGGACTCCACGTTGAAGCAATGAATGCCCGCCGACAGCGCGAAATCCATCTCGGCGGCGGTCTTGCCGACACCGGAAAACATGATCTTGTCGGGCGCGATGCCGGCGGCCAGCGCGCGCCGTAACTCACCTTCGGAAACCACGTCGGCGCCCGAGCCGAGCTTTGCCAGCGTGGCCAGCACGGCCTGGTTCGAATTGGCCTTCATCGCATAGCAGACGAGCGCGTCGATATCGGAAAACGCACCGGCAAAGACCTGGTAATGGCGGGTAAGCGTCGCCGTCGAATAGCAATAAAACGGCGTGCCGACCTGCTCGGCGATCAGCGGCAACGGCACGCCCTCGGCGTGCAGAACGCCATCGCGATAGTCGAAATGGTTCACGGTGCGTGGTCCAAGCTACTGGATCAGGCCGTCGAGGATGAACGGACGGTCGGCCTCTTCGGGCTGCGCCTGTTCCGGCGTGCCGTCCGGCGCGGTACGCGCGGGCGGCGGCTCAAGCGGGCCTGCCCGTCCGCAGGCGGCGAGCGCGAGAAGAAGCGCGGCAAGGGCCGTGCGGGTCAGGACTGTACGGGCGGTCATGGCGTCGGTCTCGTTTCTGGCAACCGGCGTCTGTGTGCGGCAAATGGTGAAGCGTTGCAAGGGGCCGGCGCGCGGCTTGCCTAGCCCATCTTCTTGAGCCGCTTGCGCCAATAGCGCACCTGCCGCCTGACCTCGCGCGGTGCCGTGCCGCCAAAGCTGGTCCGGCTCGCGACGGACTTCGTGACCGAGAGCACCGAGAACACATCGTCAGTGATGCCCTCGTGGATCGAGCGAAGATCGTCCAGCGTCAGCTTTTCGAGACCGACCCCCCGCTCGGAGGCCAGCGCCACCGCACGGCCCGTCACGTGATGGGCTTCCCGGAAAGGCAGTCCGAGTTCGCGCACGAGCCAGTCGGCGAGATCTGTGGCGATGGAATAGCCCGACCCCGCCGCCTTCTTCATGGCGGCCTTGTTGACGGTCAGATCGGCCACCATGCCGGTCATCGCGGCAAGCGCCAGTTCGAGCGACTTGGCCGCATCGAACACCTGCTCCTTGTCCTCCTGCATGTCCTTGGAATAGGCCAGCGGCAGCCCCTTCATCACCGTCGACAGGGCGATCAGCGCGCCATTGATCCGCCCGGTCTTGGCCCGCACCAGCTCGGCCGCATCGGGGTTTTTCTTCTGCGGCATGATCGACGAGCCGGTCGAAAACGCATCCGACAGGGTCACGAAGCCAAATTGCGGTGTCGACCAGATCACGATCTCTTCGGCCAGCCGCGACAGATGCGTTGCACAGATCGACGACGCCGACAGGAAATCGAGCGCAAAATCCCGGTCCGAGACCGTGTCGATGGAGTTGCGTGTCGGCTCGCGGAAACCGAGCGCCTCGGCGGTCATGTGCCGGTCGATCGGAAAGCCCGTGCCGGCCAGCGCCGCTGCGCCCAGCGGGCATTCGTCCAGCCGTTCCAGCGCGTCGCGAACCCGCGACAGGTCGCGGCCGAACATTTCCGCATAGGCCATCAGATGATGGCCGAAGGTGACCGGCTGCGCCGTCTGAAGGTGCGTGAAGCCGGGCATTACGGTACCCGCATGCTCCTCGGCCCGGTCGACGAAGGTGCCGATCAGCGTCTTGAGCGCGCTTTCGGTCTTCTTCAGTTCGGTCTTGACCCAGAGCCTGAAATCGAGCGCCACCTGATCGTTGCGCGAGCGCGCCGTGTGCAGGCGGCCCGCCGCAGGGCCGATCGTTTCGGCCAGCCGCGCCTCGATGTTCATGTGAATGTCCTCGAGCGCGCGCGAAAAAGTGAACGTTCCGGCCTCGATTTCCCCGCGGATCGCGGTCAAACCGGCAATGATCGCGTCACGGTCGCCACTGGAAATGATACCGGTGGCTTCCAACATGGTGGCGTGGGCGATGGACCCGTCAATGTCCTGGGTGTAGAGCGCGCGGTCGAAATCGATCGATGCGTTGATCTCCTCCATGATGGCGGCGGGGCCGGAGGCGAAACGGCCGCCCCACATCAGGTTGGACGTTTCGTTTGCGTCGTTTGCAGGTTTGGATGAGCTGGACATGGACAATCCGTCCCCGGACAAGAATGAAAAAGGCTCGGCCCGCCGCTGGCCGCTGACGATCGGCGTCTTCGTCGCGCTGGGCCTTGTGGCGGGCGCCGCCATCGGCGCTGCGCGGATATACGGGAGCGGCGGCGCCTCTGTCCATGCCGGTCAGGCCGCCAACGCGCAATGCACGGCGACGGCAGCCTATCAGACCGCGATCGACCCGCTTCTGGCCGGCGACATGGCGGCGATGGCGATCCGCGACGAGCCGGAGAGCCTGTCGGCCCTCGCTTTTAACGACAATGCCGGGACTCCCATCACGCTGGCCGACACGGGCAAAAAGCTGCGCCTGATCAATCTGTGGGCCACTTGGTGCGCGCCGTGCCGAGAGGAAATGCCCTGGCTTGAAACGCTGCAGCAGGAGCGCGGCGGCGAAGGTTTCGAGGTCGTGGCGATTTCCGTCGATGGCGGCTCGGACGACAAACCGCGCGCCTTTCTCGACGAGATCGGCGTGGACGGCCTTGCCTTTTATCACGACCCGACGATCGGCGTGTTCAACGCGCTCAAGCGCGACGGGCTGGCGTTCGGGCTTCCGGTGACGCTGCTGGTCGACGAGGCCGGCTGCGTGATCGCCAACATGAACGGCCCGGCCCATTGGTCGAGCCCCGACGCGTTTGCGCTGATAGACGGTGCGCTGGCGGCCCGGCCCGGCAGTTGAACGCCGGGCCACGTACCCGCTTCCCGCGCATTTCGTTAACGCGGACGCCCGCATCCGGCCTCCGAACATCGCCATGAAACGCTATGGTTGTATCCAGCAAGGGCAGCGACCCACCACATCTTGAGAGAACAAAGCGCCAACCTTGCCCAATCAGCGATTCGTCGCCGGTTCGTTCCCGCCCGGTTCCGAAAGTTAACGGAAAACAGCAAATCCGCGCCATTCATGGTTAACCAAGTGTAAACTTCATCGTTCAAATTCAAGCGGTTATCATCACGACCCGTCACGTTGGCGCGCGCCGCCGCCAAAGGTTAACGCTGGGGCGCGTGACAGCCCCGTGACGCTTTCCACCGAATCTAGCCATGGTGGCCGCAAGGGCTCCGATCACCACATATGGTGGGGAACAAATGCACAACCCATGCGAGTCAGCGATTCGTCAGCGATTCGTTCCAGACTCGTTCCGGTTGTTAACGGCTGTGGACGAAAACCGGCGCGTCGAGCGCTGCAATTTGCCGTCCGCCATGGTATCGGCGCCACGCTCGCCCTATCTGCGCGGCACACGGAACACGATCTCTCATGCTCTCCCAAACGCGCACGCCATCGCCATCGCCATCGTCCGGAGACCGGGCGCAGAACGCGGTCTCGGGCCACGCGGTCACCGCAATTCTGGGGCCGACCAACACCGGCAAGACGCATTTGGCCATCGAGCGGATGGTCGGGCACTCGTCCGGCGTCATCGGCCTGCCGCTGCGGCTGCTGGCGCGGGAGGTCTATGGCCGCGTGGCCGAAAAGGTCGGCGCGGCCAGTGTCGCGCTGGTCACCGGCGAAGAAAAGATTGTGCCGGAAAAGGCGCGGTTCACCGTCTGCACCGTCGAGGCCATGCCGCGCGACCCCGATGCGGCCTTCGTCGCGATCGACGAGGTGCAACTGGCCGGCGATCTCGAACGCGGCCATATCTTCACCGACCGGCTGATGAATGTGCGCGGGCGCGAAGAGACGCTGCTTCTGGGCGCGGCGACAATCGCGCCGCTGCTGCGCCAGCTTCTGCCGGGAATCACGATCACGGCGCGGCCGCGCATGTCGCACTTGTCCTATGCCGGGCCCGCCAAGCTGACGCGCCTGCCGCGCCGGTCGGCCATCGTCGCCTTCTCCGCCGATGAGGTCTATGCGGTGGCCGAACTGATCCGCCGGCAGCGCGGCGGCGCGGCGGTGGTGATGGGCGCGCTGAGCCCGCGCACGCGGAACGCCCAGGTCGAATTGTTCCAATCCGGTGATGTCGATTATCTGGTCGCCACCGACGCGATCGGCATGGGTCTCAATCTCGATGTCGACCATGTCGCCTTCGCGCAGCTTCGCAAGTTCGACGGCCGCACCTATCGCGACCTGACCCCGCCGGAGATGGCGCAGATCGCCGGACGCGCCGGCCGCCACATTCGCGACGGCACGTTTGGCGTTTCCTCGCGCGTTCCGCCGCTGGACGAAGAGCTGGTCCGGCGCATCGAGGGACACGATTTCCAGCCGCTGTCCGTCCTCCAATGGCGCAACCGCCGGCTGGACTTTTCATCGGTTGCCGACTTGAAGGCATCGCTCGATATCGTCCCGGCGCTTCCCGGCCTGACGCGGGCGCTTCCCGCCGTGGACCAGCGGGCGCTCGAATTCCTGTCGCGCGACGATGACGTGATGGGCCTGTGCGCCGACGAACGTGCCGTCGAACGGCTGTGGGACGTTTGCGCGCTGCCCGATTATCGCAAGATCGCGCCGGCCCAGCATGCCGACATCATCTCGTCGATCTTCCTCGAACTGGTCCGCACCGGCCATGTCGACGAGGACTTCATGGCCGAGCAGGTGCGCCGCGCCGACCGCACCGACGGCGAGATCGACACGCTGTCGCACCGGATCGCGCAGATCCGCACCTGGACCTACGTGTCGCACCAGCCCGGCTGGCTGGCCGACGCAGACCACTGGAAGGAACGCACGCGGCAGATCGAGGACAAACTCTCCGACGCGCTGCACGAGCGCTTGACGAAACGCTTCGTTGATCGCAGGACATCCGTGCTCATGAAGCGGCTCAAAGAGAACATGACCATGCAAGCGGAAATCAGCCCGTCAGGAGACGTGACCGTCGAAGGCCACCACATCGGCAAGCTGGACGGTTTCCGCTTCACCGCCGACCAGAGCGCGCAGGGCGAGGACGCCAAGGCAGTCCGCGCGGCGGCGCAAAAGGCGCTCGCCAGCGAGTTCGAGGCTCGCGCCGAGCGGTTCGCAGCCAGCCCGAACGGCGATCTGGCGATCGGCACGGATGGCCTGCTGCGCTGGCTCGGTGCCCCGGTGGGATCGCTCGCCGCCGGCGAAGACTGGCTGTCGCCGCGCCTGATCCTCTTGGCGGACGAGCAATTGAGCGGGCCGGCGCTGGACAAGGTGCGCGCCCGCGCTGAGCGCTTCGTCGCCTTCCATATCGAAACGCACCTCAAGCCGCTGACCGATCTCAAAAAGGCGGACGAATTGTCGGGCATCGCCCGTGGCATCGCGTTCCGGCTGATCGAGAATTTCGGCATCGTGCAGCGCCGCGACATCGCCGCCGACCTCAAATCGCTCGACCAGGACGGCCGCGCCGCGCTGCGCCGCTACGGCGTGCGGTTCGGCTTCTACCACATCTTCGTGCCGGCGCTGATCAAGCCGGCCCCTGCCGGCCTTGTGACGCTACTGTGGGCGCTGGCCACCGACACCCGTGACAAGCCCGGTTATGGCGAAGTGGTCACGCTGCTTGCCAGCGGTCGCACCTCGCTCCTCACCGACCAGGGCTATGACCGCGATTTCTTCAAGCTCGCCGGCTACCGGCATCTGGGCCCGCGTGCGGTGCGGGTCGACATTCTCGAACGGCTCGCCGACCTGATCCGCCCCTGCATCTTCTTCAAGCCCGGCGGCGATGCGCTGCCCGAGGGCGCGTACGGCGGTGGCCGGTTCGTCGTCACCCCGGCCATGCTGTCGATCCTCGGCGCAACGATGGACGACATGACGGAGGTGCTCAAGGCGCTGGGCTACCGGCACGAGGCGGTCGAAGCCACCGATGCCGAACAGGCGCTCGAAGCTCTGCGCGCAAAACATGCGCCGGCGCCAGCCGAACCGGCACCCGAAGCGGCGACCGAGCCCGCCGCTGAAGACCCCGCTTCGGCCCCCGAGGCCACAGCAGCAACCGATGAGGCGGCCGATGAAGCGGCGCCCGATTCTGAAGCCGAACCGAATGCCGCAGCCGGCACGCCTGCCGATGGCGATCAGCCGGCACCGGTGGTCGAGCCGGCAGCCAAGAGCGGCGAGACGGAAACCCCCACAGCCGACACGGCTTCGGCGCCCGCAACGGACACCGCGGCGGAGACGGATACCGCAGGCACGGCGCCGGAAGAGACACCGGCAACCGCCACCGGCGCCGAAGCGGCACCCCAAGCGGAAACCGAACCGCCGGCACCTGTTCTGGTCTGGCGCCAGGGCCGTCCCGACCGGCCCGCCAATGCCCGCCATGGCCGCCGCGATCAGGATCGCAAGGCCGATGGTGGAAGGGGCGATGGCCAAAAAGGCAAACGTGCCGATGCCGGAGCCGGACGCCACAAGGGCAAGCGTCCGCCGCGCAACAACGGCCAGCAGGGTGGCGGACCGCGCGTGACCACCGCCAAACCGCCACGTCCGCGCGAGAAAGTGGCCGACCCGGATTCGCCGTTCGCCAAGCTGCAGGCGCTCAAGGACCGGCTCGACAAATGAGCGAACGGCCGCCGGCCGAACCCCGCCTGCCCGCTGCCGGCCCGGACCGGCAGCGCATCGACAAATGGCTGTTCTTCGCCCGCATCGTCAAATCGCGCTCCCTTGCCGCAAAGCTCGTCGGCGCCGGCGGCGTTCGCGTCAATGCCTCCAAGATCACCCAGCCGAGCCGCGCCGTTGCCGTCGGCGACGTGCTGACGATCGCCACCGACCGCCGCGTGCTCGTCTTGAAGATCCTCGATTGCGGAACACGGCGCGGCCCGGCGCCTGAAGCGCGGCTTCTTTACGACGATATCAGCCCGCCACCGCCCGAACGGCCGCTGTCGCCGCTCGACGGTGCCGTGCCGTTGCGCGAACGCGGCAGCGGACGGCCGACCAAGAAGGAGCGGCGCGCCATCGACAAGCTTGATCGCGACGGCGAACCATGGTGAAAGCCGGTGCCTGCGGCAAGTCGTCGCCACGAGCCGAAAGTCGCGTCCATGCCGACCCGTTTGGACCCGGCCGAGCCTTGTGCGCGATAACAA
The DNA here is from genome assembly GCF_003149475.2 of Oceaniradius stylonematis. Lineage (GTDB taxonomy): Bacteria > Pseudomonadota > Alphaproteobacteria > Rhizobiales > Rhizobiaceae > Roseitalea > Roseitalea stylonematis. The sequence goes on along the minus strand of NZ_QFWV02000004.1, from coordinate 735,469 downwards.
AACCTTTTACGTCAGCTTTTGCGGCGCGCAGATCTGGAGTGAGACCGTGACCTACATCGTGACCGACAATTGCATCCGCTGCAAATACACCGATTGCGTGGAAGTGTGTCCGGTCGATTGCTTCTACGAAGGCGAGAACATGCTCGTCATTCACCCCGACGAATGCATCGATTGCGGGGTGTGCGAACCGGAATGCCCGGCTGACGCGATCAAGCCCGACACCGAACCGGGTCTCGACAAGTGGTTGAAAGTCAACACCGAATACGCCGAAAAGTGGCCCAACATCACCATCAAGCGTGATCCGATGCCCGACGCGGACGCCTACGACGGCAAGTCCGGAAAGTTCGAGGAATTCTTCTCGGCCGAGCCCGGCGAGGGCGACTAGGCTGGTCGCCACCAGATGACGACATAGGCCGCCGGCTGGCGCGCAGCAGCGCCTGTTGCAGCGCACCATCGCATTAACCACATGGTTGACGAATTCTTACCGCAGCGCGACGCAGCCGGTCGCGGCGTTGAAAAAACCGCCGATTCATGCTATATGGTCAGATAATGTCGCTTTCCGCCACGATGCTCTGCGCCTTGCCGCGCATTTCCAAGAGGTCCTAAAGCCGGGTCAGATCGGTCGTCTCGTGGGTTTTCGCCCTCGACAACCGATGGTCTCCCGGCTTTGTCGTGCGCCTGCGTCATTGCCAATCGGCTCGCGCCGCAAACAAAGCCCGGCATGTGTCTCGTCCGGCAGGGAGTATGAAAAACATGGCATCTTCGCCCAAGAAAGCCTCGCAGCGCCAAGGGTTTCGGACCAACGAGTTCATCGTCTATCCCGCCCACGGTGTCGGCCAGATCACGGCCATCGAGGAACAGGAAGTCGCAGGCCACACGCTGGAACTGTTCGTTATCGAGTTCCAGAAGGACAAGATGCGCCTGAAGGTTCCGGTTGCAAAGGCGCTGTCGATCGGCATGCGCAAACTCGCCGAAGGCGGTTTCGTCGACCGCGCGCTCAAGGTCCTTCAGGGCCGCGCCCGCATCAAGCGGACCATGTGGTCGCGCCGCGCGCAGGAGTATGACGCCAAGATCAATTCCGGCGACCTGATCTCGATCGCCGAGGTCGTGCGCGACCTGTACCGCGCAGAGAACCAGCCGGAGCAATCCTATTCCGAGCGCCAGCTCTACGAGGCCGCGCTGGACCGCATGGCGCGCGAAATCGCGGCGGTGAAGAAGGTGTCGGAAACCGAGGCGGTGCGCCTCATCGAAACCAATCTCAAGCTTGGCCCGAAGCGGGCGAACAAGGCTGAAAACGACGAGGGTGGTTCGCAGGAACAGGCCGCCTGATCCGGCCAGCCCCGGTTCAGACCAGATCCATGACGCACCGGCGCGGCACATTCCGCGCCGGTTTTTTCGTGCCCGCAGCGCGGCGTTTTCGTCGCGCCAACCGGGCATTTTGCAACCTTGACGGCAATTTTTCTGCGTCCGGACTGAACCGGAGCGCCATCGGTGACGTAACCCTTCCAGTAGCGGGCTCAGAACCGCGCATGGGAGAGCATGATGAAGTCGGAACCGGCACGACGCGACATGGTCCGCATGGCCATGAATGCACCCTATCTGGAGCGCGATGAGGAACACGCTCTCGCAGTGCGCTGGAAAGACGACCGGGACCAGGAAGCGCTGCACCAGATTACCGTGGCCCACATGCGTCTGGTCATTTCGATGGCCTCCAGGTTCCGCAGCTTCGGCCTGCCGATGAGCGATCTCGTCCAGGAGGGCTATGTCGGCCTGCTCGAAGCGGCGGCCCGGTTCGAGCCGGAGCGCGAGGTCCGCTTTTCGACGTATGCGACGTGGTGGATTCGCGCCTCCATGCAGGACTATATCCTGCGCAACTGGTCGATCGTGCGCGGCGGCACCTCGTCGGCGCAAAAGGCCCTGTTCTTCAATTTGCGGCGGCTGCGCGCGAAGCTCAGCCGGTCCGGCGCGCCGGTCTCCAAGGCCGCGATGTACCGGCAGATCTCCGACGCGCTCGGTGTCGCAGAAAAGGATGTGGCGCTGATGGATTCGCGCCTGTCGGGCCCCGACACCTCGCTGAGCCAGCCGGTGGCGGACGACGAGAGCACCACCTCGACGCGCATGGACTTCCTCGTCGACGATCGTCCGTTGCAGGACGAACTGGTCGAGGAGCACATCGACACCGAACGCCGCTCGGTATGGCTGCGCGAAGCGATGGATGTGCTCAACGAGCGCGAAATGCGCATCATTGCCAAGCGGCGCCTGGCCGAGAACGGCGCAACGCTTGAATCGCTGGGCATCGAACTCGGCATTTCCAAGGAGCGTGTCCGCCAGATCGAGAATCGCGCGCTGGAAAAGCTGCGTGCCGCGCTGATGCGCGACAATCCCGCCGTCGCCGCGACCTATGTCTGAAATCGGAGTGGTGTGACTACGCCGCCAGAGCCTCGGTCACCGCGCCGCGAATGTCGGCGAGCGTGAAGGGCTTGGATACAACGTCGATGACGATCTTCTCGACATCGGCAGCACGCTCGCGCTGTTCGGCATAGCCGGTCATCAGAAGGATGCGCAGATCGGGAAAGTCCTTAACCGCCGTCCGCGCCATGGCAATCCCGTCCATCGCCGGCATGCGGATGTCCGACAGCACCAGATCGTAGGCGCCCGACTTTTCGGCGATCCGCTCCAGCGCCAGATCGCCATCGTCGGCCTGGTCGACGTCATGGCCGTCCAGCGTCAGCGCGCGGGCGGTAAAGCTACGGACCGAATGATCGTCATCAACCACGAGAATCTGCGCCATCGGTCAGGCATCTCCTGTCACAACGCCCACAAAGGGCAGTTCGCGGAAGGCATGGCCCACATCCATGCCGTAGCCGACCACGAAATGGTCGGGACATTCAAAGCCGGTGAAATCGGCATCGAGCGGCGTCTTGGCGCTGCGCCGTGTCCGCTTGTCCAGAAGCACGGCGATGGCCACCGAATTGGCATCGCGGTCCATCAGGATCTTTCGCGCGTGGGTCAAGGTGGTGCCGGACTCCAGGATATCGTCGATCAAAAGGACATCGCGGCCCTTCACGTCGCTGTCGATGTCGCGCAACATCTTGACCTCGCCCGCCTCGGTGCCCGCCCCATAGGCCGACAGCATCATGAACTCGACCTCGGGCGCCAGCCCCGCATCGTGCATGGCGCGAATGAGGTCGGCGGCGAAGATGAACGACCCTTTCAGGATCGAAATGACCAGGAGGTCCTTGTAGTCGCGCGCCGCGATCTCCTTGGCCAGCTCGAGATTGCGCCGGGCAATCGCCGAAGCGGAGAAGAGCACGTCGATACGCTTTCCTCGAACGATCTGCATGGGCTCAGCGGCGGGTGACAAGCGCGATTCGCGGTTCTGTCCCGGCATAGTCGCCCGCCGGAACGCGTGTTGTAAAGGCCATGCGCTCTCCAGGCGCGAGCCGTTCTCCGCGCGTGATCGTGTGGGTGACCGAGCCGGCGCCGTCCGAACGCTCGAAAGTGATGGCGACGGGCGGGACGATGCCCGCCACATCAAGCGCATTGGCAATCGTCGCATGGATCACGAAGACGGCGCGGCCGCCCGACGTGTCGATGCGGGTCGCGGTATCCTCGAGCACGATGCCCGATGGTGTCACCGGCTTCGTGATGGCGGCCGTTGCGGCAAACAGGGCGTGGCCGCCGGCGACATAGAAGGATGCGCAGGCGCTGAGCGTCGCGATGAATGCGAACATGGGCAGCGGCATCGGCTTGCGCGGGCCTGCCGGCCGGCGTTCGGCCGTGCGAAAGAGGCCCAGTCCGCGATCGGGCGCAGGGTCGGCGGGCCGGCGCGGTTTCCGCGCGGTCGGCGCCGCCGGCCCGACCGTTTCGAACTGCACGTCAACAATGTCGTCGCCGGAGGGAATCACCGCGCCACCGCCACCTCGATTGGGTCCATCTAGCGCCATCGGGGTTAACTGAACCTTGCGAAACGCAATGCCGGGCCGCACGAAACGCGCGGCAACAATCCTTGGTCATTTGCGCCCTTTGCGAAACAACCGTTGCGCCCTAACCTCGAATTGTCCCGGTGTGGGACCGCAACCGAGGAGACTGTCAATGCGGATGACGACCCTGTCCGTGGCAGCCGCGTTGTTTCTGGCTGGCGCGACCGCCGCATCGGCTTGCAACTGGAGCAAGCAGAGCGTGGCGCAGACACCCGTCGACTACAGCAAGGTGACCAAGGTGGAGGTGGCGCAAGCGCCGGTCGACGCCTGGCTCATCAAGTATCTGGACGCTTGGGAGAAAGCCTGAGCGCCTGTTTCCGGCCTCCAAGCACGAAAACCCGGCGGCCGATCTGGTCGCCGGGTTTTCTTTTTCGGAACACGTCAGAAATCGAAGCGGAACTTGCGGACGACGCCCAGCCGGACGCTGAACTGGTCGCGGCTGCCCACGGCGGTGACCGGCGACGAACCGGCATCGCCTGTCAGCCGGTCATAGCCCGCTTCGCCGATGATCGCCCATGAATTGTCGAAGTCCTGGCGCAAGCCGACCCCGACGCCATAGCTCTTGATGCCGCCATCGGCATTGAACGCGGCAAAGCCGGCGGTTCCGGCCGGAACGCTGAAATAGGTGTCCATGTAGCGATTGTCTGCATAGGAGATGCGCGGCCCGGCAGACACGCGCAAGCCTTCCATCGGACGCACGATCAGATCGGCTCCCGCTTCACCGGCCCAGCCCTCGTGGCCGCCGAAACCCCGGCGCAGATTGGCGTGCAGACGAAAATACTCCGCTTCGTAGGAGATCTCCGCGCCGAACTCGATCGCTAGATCGACATCGGAAAGCCCGGTCAGCGCCGGCGTGTCGGCCGACTTGCGCGCGCCGCGAACGTTGAACGACGGCGAGACGGACAAGCCGCCACGATCGCGTCCGCCGATCTGAAAGCCGTTCGGCAGCGTCAGCCGGTTAATCTTGATCAGCGGCACCGGCGTGACCAGCATCTCCGATGCGCCCTCATAGCGCGGGGCGACATTGGCGGCGGCGCCGAGCTCGAACTCGATACCGGGAGGCGCCGACGCGCCATAGTCATCGGCGGCCTGTGCCGTTGTTGCCGGCACGGCGACGGTGACGGCGGCGGCGAATGCCACGGCGGAGAAAGAACGAATGGCGGTCATCTGGATTTCCGTTTCGACACAGGAACGCGACACATGGGACGTGTCTCACCACATACGGCCGCAGCGAGCCTTTGGATGTCTACCCGATCAGGAACGGTCGGCAAAGTTACAATCCGTTCATCGCACCGATCGGCCATGCCGTAGTCGGCCAAAGCATGCCGGATCGCCTGAACCGCCCTATAGCCGGCTCAGACAGGCTTGCAGGATCAGCCGATGAAACGGCAGGATGGTCGCGAGATAGGCGCGGCCCAGCCGGTTGTGCCGGCGGATCAGGGTGGTCACCGTAACGGTCTGCTGGCCGTCGGCCTCATCGAGATCGAGCACACAGCGAAAATCGAGATGCCTGTCGTCCATGCCGACGACAACCCGGTCGCCTGAATCATCGCGCACCGCGAACAACCCGATCCTGTCCGCAGGCGCAAGGCCGCGGTTTGACAGGCCGCTCTTGAGACCGAAGGGCGCGACGGCCAGCGTCCGCAGACCCATCAGCGGCCCCACCCAGCCCGGTGTCGCCCGGTGCACGGCTTCGGCCGCCTGTCTTGCGGTGTCGAACCGTCGGCGCGGGGTTGCGGTCCAGGCATCGGCCCAGTCGGCACCGGACAGCGCCGGATGCGGCAGCGTCACGGTGCGTTCGGTCGCCGATCCGGGCATGGCATGGCTCACATGTGCAGCGGTTTGCCGGTGCTCGTGGCAAGCGCAGCCTCGCGCACGGCTTCGCTCATGGTCGGGTGGGCGTGGCAGGTGCGCGCCAGATCCTCCGAAGAGCCGCCGAATTCCATCAGCACCGCGCATTCGTGGATCAGGTCGCCGGCGCCCTTGCCGACGATATGCACGCCCAGAACCCGGTCCGTCGCCTTGTCGGCCAGCATCTTGACGAAGCCGTCCGTGGCCAGCATGGCGCGGGCGCGGCCGTTGGCGGAGAAGGGGAACTTGCCGACGACGTAATCGGCGCCCTCGGCCTTCAATTCGTCCTCGGTCTTGCCGACGGAGGCGACTTCCGGCTCGGTGTAGACCACCGACGGGATGACGCCGTAATTGACGTGGCCGGCCTGGCCGGCGATCCGTTCGGCAACCGCCATGCCCTCGTCCTCGGCCTTGTGGGCAAGCATCGGTCCCTTGACCACATCGCCAACCGCCCAGACGCCGGTCACCGATGTTTGCCAGTGCTCGTTGATCTCGACGCGGCCGCGATCGTCCAGGACGACGCCCGCCTTCTCGAGGCCGAGCCCCTCCGTGTAGGGCTTGCGGCCCGTTGCGACGAGCACGACGTCGGCGTTCAGCGTTTCGGCGTCACCGCCCTTGACCGGTTCGAAAGTGACTTTGCCGCCTTTGCCGGCCTTTTGCACGGCGGTAACCTTGGCGCCGAGCTTGAAGGCAAGCCCCTGTTTGGCCAGCATCTTCTGGAACTGGCGCGCGACATCGCTGTCCATGCCGCCAAGGATCGTGTCGAGATATTCGACCACGGTGACCTCGGCGCCGAGCCGCGCCCAGACCGAGCCCAGTTCCAGTCCGATCACGCCGCCGCCGACGACGATCATCTTGCCCGGCACCTTGGCAAGCGACAGCGCGCCCTCCGACGACACGATCACCTTCTCGTCGAATTCCACGTCGACGCCGGGAATGCCGGCGACATCCGATCCGGTGGCGATGACGATGTTCCTGGTCTCGATCTCCTCGACCTTGCCGTCATCGCCGGTGACGGCCACCTTGCCCTCGCCGAGTACCGAACCGGTGCCTTTTTTGACGTCGATCTTGTTCTTCTTCATCAGGAAGGAAACGCCGTCGACATTGGATTTCACCGTGGCATCCTTGTGCGCCATCATCGCCTTGAGGTCGAGCTTCGGCGTGCCGACATCGACGCCCAGCGTCTTGTGGCTGTGCCCGGCCTCGTGAAAGATGTCGGAGGCGTGCAGCAGCGCTTTCGACGGAATGCAGCCAATGTTCAGGCAGGTGCCGCCGAGCGTCGGCCATTTCTCGACGATCGCCGTCCGCAGGCCCAGCTGGGCCGCCTTGATCGCGCACACATACCCGCCCGGTCCCGAGCCGATCACCACAACATCATAAGCCATCTTGCATCCCTCCGCAGTTCGCTGCGGGTCCTTCCTGTCGTAATCAGCCCGTCAAAGATCGAGCACGAAGCGCTCGGGATCTTCCAGGCTCTCCTTGACGCGCACCAGGAACGTCACCGCTTCCTTGCCGTCGACGATCCGATGGTCGTAGCTGAGCGCCAGATACATCATCGGCCGGATCACCACCTCGCCATTGATCGCGACGGGCCGCTCCTGGATCTTGTGCATGCCCAAAATGCCCGATTGCGGCGCATTGAGGATGGGCGAGGACATCAGCGAGCCGTAGACGCCGCCATTGGAGATGGTGAACGTGCCGCCCTGCATGTCGGCCATCGACAGGTTGCCGTCGCGCGCCGCCTTGCCGAGCCGGCCGATCTCAAGCTCCACCTCGGCGATCGACATCCGGTCCGCATCGCGCACCACCGGCACGACCAGCCCCTTGTCGGTGCCCACGGCCACGCCGATATGGGCATAATTCTTGAAGATGATGTCGGTGCCGTCGATCTCCGCGTTCACCGACGGTATCTCCTTGAGCGCGTGGGTCACCGCTTTCGTGAAGAAGCCCATGAAGCCCAGCTTCACATCGTGCTTCTTCTCGAACAGATCCTTGTACTTCCTGCGCATCGCCATGACCGCGCTCATGTCCACCTCATTGTAGGTGGTCAGCATGGCGGCCGTGTTCTGCGCATCCTTGAGCCGCCGCGCGATGGTCTGGCGCAGCTTCGTCATGCGCACGCGTTCCTCGCGCACCTGGTCGTCGGCGCTCGACGGCGGGCGCGCCGCCTGCGGCGCGGGGCTTGGCGCCGGTGCGGCCTGGCCGCCCTTGGCCACCGCCTCCAGCACGTCGGACTTCAGCACCTGGCCGCGCTTGCCCGAGCCGTCCACCTGATCGGCGGACATGCCCTTTTCTTCCATCATCTTCGCGGCCGACGGCGCCGGCGGCATGTCGCCCTTTGCATCCTTCATGCCCGGCGATTCGGTCTCCGATCCCGAAGGCGCCGGTTCGGGCGTCGCGTCGGTCTCCTCGTCCTTTTTGGCGTCGGCGGTCTTGCCCCCGGAAGCCGCAGCCGCCCCGGCGCCGTCGCCCTCGGTCAGCATGCCCAGAAGCGCGTCCACCTCGACCGTGTCGCCCTCATTGGCGACGATCTCGCCCAGCGTGCCGGCGCCAGGCGACGGCACCTCCAGCGTCACCTTGTCGGTTTCCAGTTCGACCAGCGTCTCGCCGTCGGCGACCGCGTCGCCGGGCTGCTTGAACCATTGGCCGATGGTGGCCTCGGTGACCGATTCACCGAGCGTCGGTACGCGGATTTCTTTTGCCATTTCGGTCTTCCCCGGACTTTGAAAGTCAGTCAGTTAGCTTGTGTCACTTTTCTCAATCGCCCAGCGCATCCTCAAGGAACGCGGCGAGCTGTGCCTTGTGCGTGCTCATCACACCGGTGGCCGTCGATGCGGCGGCCGGCCGGCCGGTGTAGCGCACGCGCGCGTGCTTGGCGTTGATGTGGGCCAGCACCCATTCCAGATACGGATCGATGAATGCCCACGCGCCCATGTTCTTGGGCTCTTCCTGGCACCAGACCATCTCGGCATTCTTGAACCGCGACAGTTCGGTGATCAGCGCCTTTGCCGGGAACGGGTAAAGCTGTTCGACCCGCAACAGATAGACATCGTTGATGCCGCGCGCTTCACGCTCCTCGTAAAGGTCGTAATAGACCTTGCCCGTGCACAGCACGACGCGGCGGATCTTGGAATCGGTGACCAGCTTGATCTCCGATTCATCCTTGCGATATTCGGCATCGTCCCACAACAGCCGGTGGAACGCGCTCTCGCCGGACATCTCGGCCAGCGTCGATGTCGCCCGCTTGTGCCGCAGCAGCGATTTGGGCGTCATCAGGATCAGCGGCTTGCGGAACTCGCGCTTGAGCTGGCGCCGCAGGATGTGGAAATAGTTCGACGGCGTGGTGCAGTTGGCGACCTGCATGTTGTCCTCGGCGCACATCTGCAGGAAGCGCTCGAGCCGCGCCGACGAATGTTCGGGGCCCTGGCCCTCATAGCCGTGCGGCAAGAGGCAAACGAGGCCCGACATGCGCAGCCATTTGCGCTCGCCCGACGAGATGAACTGGTCGAACAGCACTTGCGCGCCATTGGCGAAGTCGCCGAACTGGGCCTCCCACAGCGTCAGCGCGTTCGGCTCGGCCAGCGTATAGCCATATTCGAAGCCGAGCACCGCCTCTTCCGACAGCATCGAATTGATGACCTCGTAGCGGCCCTGGCCGGCCTTGATGTCGTTGAGCGGCGTGTAGCGGGCCTCGGTCTCCTGATCGTAGAGCACCGAATGGCGCTGCGAAAACGTGCCGCGCTCGCAGTCCTGACCCGATAGCCGCACGCCCTGCCCGTCGAGCAGGATCGAGCCGAACGCCAGTGCCTCGGCGGTCGCCCAGTCGATGCCCTCGCCGCTTTCGATCATCTTGGCGCGATTGTCGAGGAAGCGCTGGATGGTGCGGTGGACGTTGAAGTCCTTCGGGATTGTGGTGAGCTGCTTGCCGATTTCCTTGAGCGTCTTGAGCGGCACATTGGTCTTGCCGCGGCGCCGCTCATCCTCATTGTCGGCGCGCTGAAGGCCCGACCATTTGCCGTCCAGCCAGTCGGCCTTGTTGGGCTTGTAGTCGTCGCCGGCCTGGAATTCGATCTCCAGCTTCTCGCGCCAGTCGGTCTTCATCTTCTCGACATCGTCGACCGCCACATGGCCTTCGGAGATCAGCTTGTCGGAATAGATCTGCACCGCCGTTTTGTGCTTGCGGATCGTCCGGTACATGATCGGCTGCGTGAAGGCCGGCTCGTCGCCCTCATTGTGGCCGAACCGCCGGTAACAGAACATGTCGATGACCACCGGCTTGTGGAACTTCATCCGGAATTCGATCGCCACCTTGGCCGCATAGACGACCGCTTCGGGGTCGTCGCCGTTCACATGGAAGATCGGCGCCTCGATCATCTTTGCGACGTCGGACGGATAGGGCGAGGAGCGCGACAGATAGGGGTTGGTGGTAAAGCCGATCTGGTTGTTGATGATGAAGTGGATCGAACCAGCCACCCTGTGGCCGCGCAGGGCCGAAAGGCCGAGGCACTCGGCGACCACGCCCTGTCCGGCAAATGCCGCATCGCCGTGCAGCAGCAGCGGCAGCACCTCGGCGCGGTCCTCCAGCGGAACGATCTCCGGACGGTGCGCCCCGCCCGCCAGTTGGTCCTGCTTGGCGCGCGCCTTGCCGAGCACCACCGGATTGACGATCTCCAGGTGCGACGGGTTGGCCGTCAACGACAGGTGGACGCTGTTTTCGTCGAACTGGCGGTCCGACGAGGCGCCGAGGTGATATTTGACGTCGCCCGAGCCCTCCACATCGTCGGGCACGAACGAACCGCCCTTGAATTCGTTGAAAAGCGCCCGATGCGGCTTGCCCATCACCTGGGTCAGGACGTTCAGCCGGCCCCTGTGCGCCATGCCGAACACGATGTCCTTGAGGCCGAGCTGGCCGCCGCGCTTGATGATCTGCTCGAGAGCCGGGATCAGGGATTCGCCGCCGTCGAGACCAAAGCGCTTGGTGCCCTTGTACTTGACATCGATGAACTGTTCGAAGCCCTCCGCCTCGATCAGCTTCTGCAGGATCGCCTTCTTGCCGTTCGGCGTGAATTCGACACCCTTGTCCGGCCCCTCGATGCGCTGCTGGATCCACGACTTCTCCTCCGGATGGGAGATGTGCATGAACTCGACCGCCATCGTGCCGCAATAGGTGCGCTTGAGGATGTCGAGCATTTGCGGGATCGTCGCATATTCGAGCCCGAGCACATGATCGATGAAGATCGGCCGGTCGTAGTCGCTCTCCTGGAACCCGTAGGAGGACGGATGCAGCTCGTTATAGTCCTCCTTGTGACCCGCAAGGCCGAGCGGGTCGAGATCGGCGTGCAGATGGCCGCGCATACGGTAAGCGCGGATCATCATGATCGCCCGCACCGAATCGCGCGTTGCGCGCACCAGTTCCTCGCTGGAGATGCCGCCGGCCGTCTGCGCCTTTTCGGCGATCTTGCCGTTCATGTGGGCTTCGACTTCGCCCCAGTCGCCGTCGAGCGCCGATGTCAGCTCGCCATTGGCCGGGATCGGCCAGTGATCGCGTTCCCATGACGGACCTTCGGCGATCTTGATCACATCGTCGCGATTGTCGGCCAGCCCTTCGAAGAACTCCCGCCATTCGGCCGACACAGAAGCGGGGTCCTCCTCGAAGCGTGCCTGCATCTGCTCGATGTAGAGCGCATTGCCGCCATAAAGGAACGACGTTCCGGCGAAGATGTCGTTGGCCTGGTCCTTGCGTGCCATTTCAACTCCTTCAAGCGTTTCCGCTTTCTCCCAAAAGCCACGTTTCAGCCCAGCGCGATGGCAAAGGCGGCCGTGTCGTTGTGCACCTGATAACGGGCAATGAGCCCGTTCTTGATCTTGAATATATTGACAACGCGAGCGTTGACGTTCCTGCCGTTGCTGCGGATCGTCCACCGCCCCTTCAAGACCGTGATGAACGCATCCCCGGTCTCAAAAGTCTCGGTCACATCGACCCGCTCGACACTCAGATGCTCGCCAACCGTCCTGAAGAATGCCTGCAACTGATCCGGACCCTTCCATTCACCGGACCATGGCAGCACACCGTCGGGCGCAGGATAGTCAATGACGACATCCGGCGTGGCTGCGGCACGCAAGGCTGCCCAATCGCCGGCCTTGATGGCCGCGTACCAGTTTTCGACCGCGATGGGCGTCCTGTCGGTCAATACGTTACCCCTTCAGCACCTCGACCAGCGTCTTGCCGAGCTGTGCCGGCGACGGCGAGACGCGGATGCCCGCATCCTCCATCGCCTTGATCTTGTCTTCGGCGCCGCCCTTGCCGCCCGAGATCACCGCGCCCGCATGGCCCATGGTGCGTCCGGGCGGTGCGGTGCGGCCTGCGATGAAGCCGACCATCGGCTTCTTGCGGCCGTTGGCCGCCTGTTCCTTGAGCCATTCGCAGGCATCTTCCTCGGCGCTGCCGCCGATTTCGCCGATCATGATGATCGATTCGGTTTCCGGATCGTCGAGGAACAGGTCGAGCATGTCGATGAACTCGGTGCCCTTGACCGGGTCGCCGCCGATGCCGACCGCCGTCGACTGGCCGAGCCCCTCATTGGTCGTCTGGAACACCGCCTCATAGGTCAGCGTACCCGAGCGCGAGAGGATGCCGACCGAGCCCTTCTTGAAGATGCGGCCCGGCATGATGCCGATCTTGCATTCCTCCGGCGTCAGAACGCCGGGGCAGTTCGGGCCGATCAGGCGCGACTTCGACTTGTCGAGCTTCGCCTTGACCTGGACCATGTCCATCACCGGAATGCCCTCGGTGATGCAGATGATCAGCGGGATCTTCGCGTCGATCGCCTCGATGATCGCCGCGGCGGCGCCCGCCGGCGGTACATAGACGACCGAGGCGTTGGCGCCGGTCGCCTTCTTTCCCTCGGCGACCGAGGCAAAGATCGGCAGTTCGGTGCCGGCCTTTTCGCCGGCGCCCTCACCGGCCGTCCATGTCTCGCCGCCCTTCTTGGGATGGATGCCGCCAACCATCTGCGTGCCGAAGTAGGCCAGCGCCTGTTCGGTGTGGAAGGTGCCGGTCTTGCCGGTCAGGCCCTGAACCAGAACCTTGGTGTCTTTGTTGATCAGGATGGACATGGATTTCAGTTCCCCTCGACGGCCGCGACGATCTTCTGTGCGGCGTCGTCCAGATCGTCCGCAGCGATGACGTTCAGCCCGCTTTCATTGATGATGGCCTTGCCCTGATCGACGTTCGTGCCCTCGAGGCGCACGACCAGCGGCACTTCAAGGCCGACTTCCTTGACGGCTGCAACCACGCCTTCGGCGATCACGTCGCAGCGCATGATGCCGCCGAAGATGTTGACCAGAATGCCTTTGACGTTCGGGTCTGCGGTGATGATCTTGAACGCCGCCGTCACCTTTTCCTTGGACGCGCCGCCGCCGACATCGAGGAAGTTGGCGGGCTCGGCGCCATAGAGCTTGATGATGTCCATGGTCGCCATGGCGAGCCCCGCGCCGTTGACCATGCAGCCGATATTGCCGTCGAGCGCGACATAGGCGAGATCGTGCTTGGACGCCTCGATCTCCTTGTCGTCCTCTTCGGTCACATCGCGCAGTTCGACGATGTCGTCGTGGCGGAACAGCGCATTGTTGTCGAACGACACCTTGGCGTCGAGCACGCGCAGATGGCCGTCCTTCATGACGATCAGCGGGTTCACTTCCAGAAGGCTCATGTCCTTCTCGGTAAATGCCTTGTAGAGCGTCGGAAACAGCTCCAGCCCGTCCTTGGCCGCCTGCTTGGTCAGCTTCAGCGCCCGGTTGAGCTTCTTGGCATCGGCTTCGGTCATGCCCTTGGCCGGATCGATCGGCAGCGTGGTGATCTTGTCCGGCGTTTTTTCCGCGACCGCCTCGATATCCATGCCGCCCTCGGTCGAGACGACAAAGGCCGGCCGGCCCGTCGTCCTGTCGATCAGGATCGACAGATAGAGCTCCCGGTCGATGTCGGCACCGTCCTCGATATAAAGGCGGTTGACCTGCTTGCCGGCCGGGCCGGTCTGCTTGGTGACCAGCGTGTTGCCGAGCATTTCCCTGGCGTTCTCGACCACTTCTTCCACAGAATTCGCCAGCCGGACGCCGCCCTTGGCATCCTCGCCCAGTTCCTTGAACTTGCCCTTGCCGCGGCCGCCCGCATGGATCTGGCTTTTGACCACATAGAGCGGTCCGGGCAGCTTCTGCGCCCATTCCTCGGCCTGCTCGACCGAATAGACGGCAACCCCGGCCGCCACCGGCGCGCCGTAGGAATGCAGAAGGCGCTTGGCCTGATATTCATGAATGTTCATTGCGTCTGCCTTTGATCAAGCGTGGGTTTCATTGGCCTTCCGGCACGATGGAATTGAAGCTGCGGGCGAAACTGTCCTCGGGCCCGATGGCGACCGGCATGTCGGTACCGCAGGCGAAACGGGTCGCCATGGCGGCCGCACCGCGCGCCACGCCATTGGCCTGTTCGACCTTGGCGTCGATGACGGCAACGACGCAGCCCGGCACAGCTTCGGTGCCGACGCGTGAAACGACCAGCGCTTCGCCCTTGTCCTCGGCACCGCCCGTCATGCCCGTGTCGATGAAGAAGCGCAGGATCGCCGCATGGGGCAAGCCGTCGACGACGCGCCATTCGACGGTCTGGTTGACCGAGTTGAACGGGCCGAAGCTCTCCCATCGGTCGTTGGGCACGCCATAATCGACATCGAAGCGCAGATCGCCCTCCGATGCGAAGACCGGATGGCCCGGCAGGCCGTCGCATTGCAGCGAAATGCCGCCGGACTCGTCATCCTGGTCCAGCACCGCACAGGCATCGAGATCGAGCGTGGTGTAGACGCTTTCGGCGGCGTGCGCATGGCCTGCCGCCAGAAGCCACACGCCAGCGAGCAGCAACGCTGCCGCGTGCCGTGGCCCGTTCTGCCCCCGATGTTGCTCGCCTGGCACTGCTGGTTTCCGGCCCGCTGCTATTTCAGGTTCGGCGCGATGTTTGCGCAGGCCTCGCACAGACCCGCCACCGACGCCACCGACTTGTCGAACATCTTCTGCTCGGTCTTGTTCAGATCGATCTCGATGATGCGCTCGACGCCCCCGGCGCCGATCACGGTCGGCACGCCGACATACATGTTCTTGACGCCATATTGGCCGTTCAGATGAGCGGCACAGGGCAGGACGCGTTTCTTGTCCTTCAGATAGCTCTCGGCCATCGCGATCGCCGACGAGGCGGGCGCGTAATAGGCCGAACCGGTCTTCAGAAGGCCGACAATCTCCGCGCCGCCGTCACGCGTGCGCTGGACGATAGCGTCGAGCTTTTCCTTGGTGGTCCAGCCCATCTTCACAAGGTCGGGAAGCGGAATGCCGGCAACGGTCGAATAGCGGGTCAGCGGCACCATGGTGTCGCCATGGCCGCCGAGCACGAACCCGGTGACATCCTCGACCGAGACGTCGAACTCCTCGGCCAGGAAGTGGCGGAAGCGCGCCGAATCGAGCACGCCGGCCATGCCGCATACCTTGTTCTTGGGCAGGCCCGAGAACTGCTGCAATGCCCAGACCATCGCGTCGAGCGGGTTGGTGATGCAGATCACGAACGCATCGGGTGCATATTTCTTGATGCCTGCGCCCACCTGCTCCATCACCTTGAGGTTGATGCCGAGCAGATCGTCGCGGCTCATACCCGGCTTGCGGGGCACGCCGGCGGTGACGATGCAGACATCGGCACCCTTGATCGCCTCGTAGGAGTTGGCGCCGACATACTTTGCGTCGAAGCCGTCGACCGGGGCGGATTCGGCGATGTCGAGCCCCTTGCCCTGCGGGATCCCGTCGGCAATGTCGAACAGCACCACATCGCCCAGCTCCTTGAGGCCGATCATGTGTGCAAGCGTTCCGCCGATCATGCCGGAACCGATGAGTGCGATCTTGTTGCGTGCCATTAGCGGTTTTCCCGTTTGTCGCCTTTGTTGTGTTGAACGGGAATGCGCCCCGCCGCTGCGTGGCCCCTCCCCCGATCAGGACTACCGCGTGGCCCATGGGCCCCGAAAAATCAACCAAAACTTTCGTAATCAATGATTTCAATGGCTTGGGTTTTACGGGTCTTACGTAAACGTAAAACACAACCGCATCGGGCGATGATCGACGCCGCGATCCGGCCCGAACGCCGGAAACCCGTCGCCCACAGCAAAGCACGGGTCCGCCCTTCGGCAAATTCAACTTTGGATAGTTGTGATGTCACCGGCCAGGCAGATGTCACCGGTCAGGCACAAGAGGCGACGGGTCACGAAGCCGCCGCCATCGGCTTCTTCGCCGCGATCCAGTCATCCGAGCGCATCTCGACCAGCCGCGATGCCGTGCGGTCGAACTCGAACGCTTCGGTGCCCGACTTTGCCCGATAGAGTTCGTGCGGATGGGCGGCCGCGGAGACCACCAGCTTGTTGCGATTGTCATAGAGCGTGTCGATCAGCGTGATGAAGCGCTTGGCCTCGTTGCGCTTGCCGTCGCCGATCACCGGCACGTTTTCGACCATCAGCGTGTGATACTGCCGGGCAATGGCGAGGAAATCGCGCGCGCCGAGCGGCGCCTCGCACAGGTCGGCGAAGGCAAAGCGCGCCGCGCCCATCGCGGCGGCCGGAACCGGCACGCTGCGGCCCTTGACCGCGACCTGGGCGGGCGGCGAGGCGATGCCGCCGGTGATCTTCACCCAGGCCGCCTCCATCGCCATCTCGGTCTCGGGTCCGAGCGGCGTCATGTAGAGCGGCGTGTGCGACAGCCGGCCAAGCCGATAGTCGCGATCCGCATCGAGGCTGAACACGTCGACATGGGCGGCCAGAATGTCGAGAAATGGCGTGAACAGGCCGCGATTGAGCCCGTCCTTGTAGAGTTCGGACGNTCGCATCGGCGATGTCGGTCACCGTGAACTCGTCGAAACACAATATGCGCGCTTCGTCGGCGATCGCCCGCGCCACCGGCGGGATCGGATCGTCGCCCTTGACCGTTCCCTCCTTGAGCGCCGCGCGATGGGCGCCGATCCGGTCGTGCACGTCGGCCATGAAGTCGTGGAAATGGGCCCGGCGCTTGCGCTTGGCGGGGCAGGCGCGGAAGAAGAAGTCCATCAGCATGGTCTTACCGCGGCCAACCGAGCCGTGGATGTAAAGACCGTGCACCTGGTTGAATTTCGGCGCCTTCTTGGCGAACAGCCAGCCGAGCGACGAGGATTTCGACGCCAGCCGCATCGAGCCGATCTGCGTGTTCAGCGCGTCAAGACGATTGGCCAGCGCATGCTGCGCCGCATCGTCGCTGATCGCGCCCTCGCGCACCAGTTCGCGATAGCGCGAGGCAACCGAATCGCCGGGGCGGATCCTGTCGGGCATCGCCGGTCGCGGTCCCGTCCTTTGCGTGCCTACCGGGCCAGGCTGATGGCCCGGCCGCTGGTCGTCTGGCCGTCGAAGCGGTCGCTGCCCGAAGAAAACAGGGTGGCGACGCGATTGCCCCCCGAATCGCTGAGAACCACCTGATTGCCGTTGATGGTCCACGACGACACGTTCGCCGCATCGCCCGGGCAACCGCGCGAGGCAGCCCTGAAGCCCGTCGACCAGCGCGTCAGCGCCATGAACATCTGGCAGTTCGCGCCTTCGGTCGACACGCGCCACGCGCCGACCATCGCCTCGCGGGTCACCGGCTCGGCCGATGCCACCTGCTGGATGCTGGTCGGGTCCGCGTTCGGATCGGTGGCATCGGCCGTGTCGGCGTCGAGCGTCGGATCGGTGCCGGCCACGACCGTACCGCCCGGTGCGACCGGGAAACCGTCAGGCCCCAGCACCGGCGCGCCGGCACCCGCGCCGGGCTGCGAGGGTGGCGGCAACTGGCCGCTGGTCACGGTGCCGGCCGGCGCCGGGTTCAGCGGTGCCGGTTGCGTGTTCAACGCGCCGATCCGGTTGCTCGTGCAGCCCGACAAGGCGACTGCCGCCAATGCCGCGGTCGCGATCGGGCCCGCAAGGTTCCTGCCCGAAACGTTCCTGCCCATGTCCCATCTCCACTTGCGCGGCATGCGTTTGTTCGCGCCGCGATTGCGCCCTTCCTCGTCCAATAAAACGGCCAAAGAAAGAAAAAACAAGCTTAACAGCCGCTTGGCCGTTTCACTTGCACGACCTTCGTGACAATTCGGTCACGGCGCGCGAGCTGCCCGGCGCCATGCCGCCGGGTTGACCCGTGTCAAAGCCCGGCGGTCGAAGACATGCTGTTGCATTCGTCCCAAGGCAGGAAACGGGGACAGGGGCAATGCCGGTTATTCGTCAAGCGGAACGTTGCGGCCAGCGGGGACGGCGTTCATACGTCGCCGCGATGCTGCTGCTTGTGATCGGGCTTGGTATCAGCGGATGTTCGACGACCGCCGAGCCGTCCGTCGCCGATGAGGCCGGAAAACCCGGTGCGGTCACCGACACCTGCTGCGCCGATCCCGAGCGGTTTCCACCGCTTCTGGTCAATGTGCTGGCTCCCGGCGCGCCCGTCCTGGGCCGCGTCACCGCCAACATGACCGGCCGGCATGGCTACCTGCATGAGGACGAGGCGGCCATCGCGCACCTGATGGCCGTCGTCCAGCCGCTCGATGTCGTCCTTGTCGGCGCCAAGGGGCGCATGAGCCACAACATCATTCCGGGCGCTTTCGCCCATGTCGCGGCCCGGCTGGGCGATGAGCGGGCGCTGCAGCGGTTCGGCGTCTGGAACGATCCGGCGGTGGTTCCTCACCGCGATGCGGTGAAGGCCGGGGCCGGCTTCATCGAATCCGATCAGCGGGGCGTTCATCTATCGACGCCGCGGACCGTGTTCGATGTCGACCGGGTGGTGATATTGCGGCCAACCGGTCTTGCACCGGGCGACCGGGCCGGCAAACTGGTCGACTTTTTCGGCCATGTCGGCACACGCTTCGACTTCCACTTCAACGCCGATGACGACACCTGCCTGTTCTGCGCCGAACTGGTCAATCATGTCATGCCGGAAGCCGGCTTGCCGAAACGGCGCATCTACGGACGCACGATGATCCTGCCCGACGAGATCGCCTCCGCCGCCCTGCGGGGCCGGGCGCCGCTGGAACTGGTCACCTATGTGCGCGGTACGCGCCAGGGCTGGACGATAGGCGATGCCGACCAGTTGCGGGCCGATCTCGAAGCCGCCTGGTCGCCATGAGACCACAAGCGAGGGCGGGGCCATAGACCCCGCCCTTGCGTGACCGGAAAGGCGGGGCTTATTCGGCCGCCGCTTCCTTGGTCTCTTCCTCGGCGGGAGCCTCCGCCGGGGCTTCTTCAGCGGGAGCCTCGGCGGCGGCCTTGGCTTCTTCCTCAGCCGCCTTTGCCGCTTCGGCGGCTTCCTCTTCCTTCATGCGCTGCTCTTCAAGACGCTCCTGCGCCTTCTTGCCGGGCTTGGCCTTGTTGGGGTTGTTGCGCGCCTCGCGCTTGGCGATGCCGGCCTCGTCGAGGAAACGCAGCACGCGATCGGTCGGCTGCGCGCCGACGCCGAGCCAATGCTTGACGCGTTCCTCGTCGAGCGTCACGCGCTTGGCCTCGCCGTCCTTGGGCAGCATCGGGTTCCACGCGCCGACGCGCTCGATGAAGCGGCCGTCGCGCGGCGAGCGCACGTCGGCGACGACGATGTGGTAGTAGGGGCGCTTCTTGGAGCCCGCACGGGCCAGACGCAGTTTCAGTGCCATGGTGTTTCTCCTGTCGGTTCAAATGGCGTTGGAATGATGATGATCGGCGCGCCGAACCAGATCGACGCCGGTTTCGCCGGCGGCGATGGCATCGTGGTGGCGCATGACATGGTCGATGACGAAACGCAGATAGGCTTCGGCAAAGTCGGGGCTGAAACCGGCTTCGCGCGCAAGCCCGCGCAGGCGGTCCGCCTGTTCGGCCTCGCGCACGTGATCGGCCGAGGGCAGATCATGCTCGGCCTTGAGCCGGCTGACGGTCTCGGTGCAGCGGAAACGCTCGGTCAGCATGTAGACGATCGCCGCGTCGATATTGTCGATCGACGCGCGCTGGACGGCCAGCAATGAGCGGGCACTTTCGATGTCATCGTCCTTGTCGTGCATGGTTTCCTTGTCCGTGAGCTTTTCAGGCGGCGCGGCGCGCCTCATGCGGCGCCCTTGCGCGCCAGAACCTGCGCCGGCGGCAGATGGCGCCAGATGTCGGCGGTGAAATCCCAGATCGGAACGCTTTCGCGTTCCTTGGAGGCGCCAAGTCTGCGCGCCACGCCTTGCGAAGCCGTGTTGGCCGGGTCGATCACGCTGATCGCCGTGTCCCAGCCCAGTTCGTCATAGGCAAAGCGCAGCGCGGCGCCTGCCGCTTCCACGGCATAGCCTTTGCCCTGGGCCTGCCGCGCCAGCGTGTATCCGACCTCGTGCTCGGGCCAGCCCGGCGGCTTGAACAGCGCGCAATGGCCGATGCAGACATCGCTGTCCTTTTCGGCAATGCAGAAATAGCCCGAATCCAGCAGGACCCAGCTGCCCGCCATCGCGGCAAACGATTTCCACGCGTTGAAGCCGGATTCGGGTCCGCCCGTGTAGCGCATGACGTGCGGATCGGCCTTGTAGCCGGCCACCGCCTCGAAATCGCGCAGCTCAAAACCGCGCAGGCGCAGCCGTTCGGTCTCGATCACCGGGATATCGACGGCGCCGTAGCTCACTTCTTGGGCCCTTTCGGAAGACCCGGCAGGCCCGGGCCGCCAAGGCCGGGCAGTTTCGGGCCGCCCAGGCCGGGCAGGCCGCCACCGGGGACGCCCGGCGCGCCCAAGCCAAGCTGTTCGGCCTGCTGTTGCANGCTTCTTGAGGTCCTTTTCGCTCATCTGCGAGGGGTCGGGCATGCCGCCCATGCCACCGCCCATGCCGCCCGGCATGCCCATCTTTCCGGCCATTCCACCCATCAGCTTGCCCATCATGCCGCCGCCCTTCTTGCCCTTCATGGACTTCATCATGTCGGCCATCTGGCGGTGCATTTTCAAAAGCTTGTTGATCTCGGCGGCGTTGGTGCCCGAGCCCGCCGCGATGCGCTTCTTGCGCGAATGCTTGAGCAGGTCCGGCTGGGCACGCTCCTTCGGCGTCATCGACGAGATGATGGCGAGCTGACGGCCGAACATCTTGTCGTCCAGTCCGGCGGCGGCCATCTGGTCCTTCGCCTTGCTCATGCCCGGCATCATGCCCATCAGGNCCGCCCATGCCGCCCATCTTCTGCATCTGGCGCAACTGGTCGGCGAGATCGTTGAGGTCGAACTTGCCCGAGGCCATCTTCTTGGCCATGGCCTCGGCTTTTTCCTGGTCGATCGTCTCGGCGGCCTTTTCGACCAGCGAAACGATGTCGCCCATGCCCAGAATACGGTCGGCGATGCGCTTGGGGTGGAATTCCTCCAGCGCATCCATCTTCTCGCCGGTGCCGATCAGCTTGACCGGCTTGCCGGTTGCGGCCCGCATGGAAAGCGCCGCGCCGCCGCGCCCGTCGCCATCCATCCGGGTCAGGATCAAACCGGTAATGCCGACGCGCTCGTCAAAGCTCTTGGCCAGATTGACCGCGTCCTGACCGGTCAGCGAGTCGGCGACCAGCAGGATTTCGTGCGGATCGGCGGCCTTCCGGATGTCGGCCATCTCGACCATCAGCGGCTCGTCGATATGCGTCCGGCCGGCGGTGTCCAGAATGACGACGTCGTGGCCGCCGAGCCTGCCGGCCTGCACGGCACGGCCCGCGATCGCCACCGGGTCCTGTCCCTCGATGACGGGCAGGGTCGCCACCTCCGTCTGCTCGCCCAACTGGCGGAGCTGTTCCTGGGCGGCGGGCCGGCGCGTGTCGAGCGAGGCCATCAGGACCTTTTTCTTGTCGCGCTCGGTCAGCCGCTTGGCGATCTTGGCCGTCGTCGTCGTCTTGCCCGAGCCCTGAAGGCCGACCATCATGATGACGACCGGCGCCGGCGCATTCAGGTCGATCGTCTCGGCGTCCGAGCCCAAAGTCTCGACAAGTTCGTCATGGACGATCTTGACGACCATCTGGCCCGGCTTGACCGATTTCAGGACATCGACGCCGACCGCCTTTTCGCGCACGCGCTCGACAAAGCCGCGCACCACTTCCAGCGACACATCGGCTTCGATCAGCGCGCGCCGCACCTCGCGCAGCGCCGCGGAGACATCCTTCTCCGACAGCGCGCCGCGACCGGTCAGCGACCCGAAAATCGACCCCAAACGGTCTTGAAGCGATTCAAACATCTGTTCGTTCCATCCCCGATTTCACCGGCTCCGGCGGTGCCGGACCCATGGCGTCGAGATAAGCATCCGCGCACGCAAACCCAAACGCCAAAGCACGAACGCACCCGAGGGCGCATCGCGCTGTCGGGTGTGGACCTCCGGGGTCGTGCCTGTCAGGCGCCCCGGTCGGCGGCTCGGAGACGGGTCTCGTCGCTGATCGGCGCGGCTATGCGGCAAACCGCTTCGGAAGTCAAGAACGGCTGCTTGATTTGACTACCGCCAAGTGTTCAACTTCGACCCTGATGTAATGGCGGGAGACAAGCATGTTCAGCTGGGGAAACAAGCAGGCTCCAATCAATGGACCTGGAGACCAGGACCCACCGGATCCGCCCGATCCGCCGCGTGATGACGATGAGAGCGGCACGGATCCGGACGGCGACCGCGATCCGCCCGAGGACGACCGCGATACTGACTCCGATGTCGATCAGCTGCAGGCCATGATGGCCGGCAACGAGGCAAGCAGCGAAACATACGAGTTGGTCGCGCTTTCCATGACCATCGCCCGCCTGCTCGAGAACAGCGCGACACGATATTGGAACAAGGATGCCGGCGGTTCGCGGGAATCGTTTGCCGAGGCCGGGCGCGCGGCCAGGCGCTTCGTCGAGACCTGCCAGAGCCTGCGCGGCAAACTCGAGGTCGAGCACGAACGGATGTCCGTGTTTGAAGGTTATGGCAAACCGCTTGGCGCGGTGACACGCCACGACGTGTCGTTCATGGGTGCGCTTCAGATGGATGAAAGCCGTTTTCGCCCGCTGGAAGAACGCCTCGACGCGCTGGCCAAGCACGGCAGCATGGCCGACGCCGCCAAACGCGAACTGGACCTGGTTGCGGTGGCTCACGAACGCGGTCAGGCGCTCCTCGATCAGTTGCAGGCGACGCGCGGTACGATTGAAAGCGGCCGATTCTTCGACCTCATGGTCCGCCAGAGCCGGCCAAATACGACCGATGACCGCCTTAACGCCGTGATCTCGGCAAGCTTGGACCTGTTCCATTTGCGCAACGAGGCGGCGGTGCTTTCCTGGCGCAAGTTCCGGCCGAAGACCTAGGGAAACGCGATCGCGTCGAGCCTGCTGGTCGCTGGTCCGCGCTGGCGCGCTGGCGCGTGAACCGGAGAGACGCGTCCGCGCCGGCGGCGCGGCTCACCGGAACTCGACGCCATCGGTCCAGTGGAACTCGCCGGTCGGCCCGTCCATCACCCACAATTCGCCGCGGGCGATGTCGAACCAGGCGCCATGCACCGTCAATTCGCCACGGTCGAGCCGGTCTCGGACACACGAAAAGCTCTTCAGATTGGCGATCGACTGGCGAATTCCCTCCTCCTCGACCGCCCGGTAGCTGTCATGGTCGTCAGGATCGGCACAGACATGATCGATCGGGTCGCGGTCGAGCCAGCTCATCCATGTCCCGATGAAATCGTCGGGCGACAGGGGCCCGGCCTCGCCCGCTCCCTCGACAAAGGCACGGATGCCGCCGCAGCGCGCGTGGCCCAGAACGACGATGTGACGAACCTGCAGCCCGTTGACCGCAAATTCAAGCGCGGCGGCGGTCGACAGGTTGCGCCCGTCGGTGGTGTAGGGCGGCACCAGATTGGCCACATTGCGCTGGACGAACAGCGAGCCCGGATCGGCCGAAAAGATCAGTTCGGGCGTCACCCGGCTGTCGCAGCAGGCAACGACCAGCGTGTCGGGCTTCTGGCCCTCGTCGGCCAGCCGGGCATGCTGATAGCTGCCTTTTTGTGCCGCGCGGCCGCGAAAGCCGCGATAGCCGTCCAGAAGCCGGAGAGGAAATGTGCGCATGGTCCCGCCCTTCCACGTAGACGGATTTAGCGCCGGGCCGCCGCCGACGGCAATTGCGCTTTTCGGCTAACGGCGCATCTGCACTGTGCGTCGTTTGACAATCGGCCAACCTGACGCAAGGTCGCGAAACGCGGGCTTGCCAACCTTGCGCCCGTCAAGATTAGGCACAGAAAATTCTGTACGAAAATGCCGCTGGAAATGTATATGGAGGTCGTGGCCGAAGAGATCGATCGGGAGAAGACGTAATGCGCATTGCGTTCGGGATTGGCATAAGTGCATTTCTGATTATGGGACTTGGTGCATGCTCAACCACCGATGATGACGGCACGGCATTAAATCAGGCGGAAGAGGTCGATCAGCGAGCCCTTTTGCTTCAGACGGGCCAGAATGTTCTGCTAATCGTCGAGGAAGGGTCTGCAAGCCAGCGCAAAGGCAGCCAGGGATTGGGACGTTTCGTTCACGGATATAGAGCCGGGAGCCAATTCTTCGGCCCCACGCGTATTGTCGAACACACTCCGGAGTCGCTCACTTTTCGAGGGCCCAGAACAACCTGCACGATCCACGAGGGAGGCCGTCTGGGTTGCGAAAATGGCGACGCGGGTCGCTGGGAAATTACCGACCTGCCGGTGCCTGGCGAGTGAAGGGCCAGTTCAACGCGACCGTCTACGGCCTCAAAACCGTTCGGGCCGCAGCACGTCCACGTCTGCGACCGTGATGATGCCCATCTGCGGCTCCAGCGCCTCATAGATGCGGTCGATGGCGACATCGGCCTGCTCCACCGACATGACCGACACGATCATCACCATGCGGCCGGCGTCGCCGATGATCCGGTCGCGGTCCCACGTCCCTTCCGACCCACGGCCCGAAAGCGCCGGAAAGACCGTGTATCCGGTGACCGGAACCTTGTCGAGAACGCGGGTGATGCGGTGCATGACCGGCATTTCGCAGATCACGGTCATCTGTTTCTTGGCATGGGTCTTCATGATCGCATCGCTCGCTTATCCACCGGTCACAAGGCGCGCCACCGCCGCATAGGCCGGAATCCCGATGGTCAGGTTCATCGGGAAGGTAACACCGAGCGACAGCGACAGGTAGATCGACGGCCGCGCTTCGGGCAGCGCCAGGCGCATCGCCGCCGGCACCGCGATATAGGAGGCGCTGGCGGCAAGCGTCATCAGAAGCGCGACACCCCCGGTCGACAGGCCGGCGATCAACGCGAACGGCAAGGCCATCGCCGCGCCGATGAACGGCATGAAAAGGCCGAAGCCGACGAGCCGCGCATCGAGCACCTTGCGCGCCTGCGCCATGCCGCGTCCGGCCACCGCGCCCATGTCGAGCAGGAAAAGGCACAAGACGCCAGTGAACGGCACGACGATGAAGCCTTCGATGGCCGCCATGCCTTCGGCGCCGGTCACCGCGCCGATGACGAACGCTCCCATCAGCACGACCACGGACGAGTTCAGGAACACCTCCTGCAGCAGCCCTTCGCCGGCGTCGGGGTCGGCGGCCTTTCTCTGCTTGGCCGCCGAGCGCGCCAGAAACAGCGCAACGAGGATTGCCGGTGTCTCCATCGCCGCGGCAACGGCGACCATGAAGCCCTCGGGCTCGAGCCCGATCGAGCGCACGGCCTGGGTGGCGGCTACGAAGGTGACGATCGAGATCGATCCGTAATGGGCGGCAGCGGCCGCCGCATCGATGCGCGGCAGTTTGGAGATCCGCTGCAGGATGAAGAAGGCGACCAGCGGGATCAGGGCCGACAGGACGATGCCGGCCAGAAGCGCCAGCATCAGCGCCAGCGTCAGCCCCTCGGCGGCGAGCGCCACGCCGCCCTTGAAGCCGATCGCGAGCATCAGATAGATCGACAGCGTCTTGGCGACCGCCTCGGGCAGCGTCAGCTGCGAGCCGGCGATCGAGCCGGCAAAGCCCAGAATGAAGAACAGCACGGGCGGCGACAGGATGTTGGCCGCGGCAAGCTGCAGGATGGCTTCCATGGACGCGATTTCCGTGAACTGGGCAACGCCACGCCCCCGCGCGGCGGAAAAGGTGGCGCTTCTATAGAGACGCGCCGGATACCGCACAAGCCGGAGCGCATGCGGATTGGCCCCTTGATCCTGACCGCCATATCGCCATCTTTGCCGTCATGACGCGGCGCGGCTTCTTCAAATGGCTGGGAATCGGCGGCCTTCTGGCGGCGGGCGGCACGTTCGCCGTGCGCCGCGCCAATGCCGGCAACCCCTATTATTCGGGGCCGGCGGCTTCCAATTTCGACGGCCGGACATTTTTCAATCCCGGCGGCGCAGAGCCGCGCGGCTTCACCGATCTGCTGCGCTGGCAGCTCGGCGGCGGCAAGGAACCCTGGCCGGAAACCTATCCGAGCCCGTTTCCGGCCGCGCGGCCCGAGCCGCGTGTCAATGGCGACGGTCTGCGGGTCACCATGGTCGGCCATGCGACGATGCTGGTGCAAATCGCCGGGCTGAACATACTGACCGATCCGGTCTGGTCCGAACGGGTGAGCCCGTTTTCCTTTGCCGGCCCCTATCGGCGCAATGCGCCGGGCATCGCCTTTGACGATCTGCCGCCGATCGACGCGGTGCTTCTGACGCACAATCATTACGACCATCTGGATCTGGCGACGTTCGACCGACTTGTCGCAACGCACGACCCGCACATCGTCACGCCGCTCGGCAACGACACGATCATCCGCCAGACCGCGCCGACCGCGCGGGTCTCCACCGGCAATTGGGGCGATGTGGTGCGTATCGGCAACGGCACCCGCGTGCATATCGAGCCCGCCCATCACTGGTCGGCGCGCGGCGGCAGCGACCGCCGCATGGCGCTGTGGTCGGCCTTCGTGATCGGAACGCCGGCGGGCCGCATCTACCATGTCGGCGACACCGGGTTCCACGACGGCATCAACTATCGCGCCGCCGGCGACAAGCATGGCGGGTTCCGTCTCGCCCTGTTGCCGATCGGCGCCTATGAGCCGCGCTGGTTCATGCAAGGCCAGCACCAGACTCCGCTGGAGGCAGCGCAAGGCATGGCCCTGTGCCGGGCCGCCCATACGGTCGGCCATCACTGGGGCACGTTCCGGCTGACCAACGAAGCCGTAGAGGCGCCGCTGTACGCGCTTGAAGCGGCGCTGCAGAATGTCGGCATCGCACCGGCGCGATTTCAGCCCATGCGCCCCGGCCAGGTCTGGGACGTGCCGCCCGCGGAAAGGTCGTGAGCCGTTCCGCCGCAAGCCAATAAGGGAACCACGACAGCGGTTTCCACGTTGGAGGGCGGATGATAGGTGAAAGGACACTTCCATGCTCGAACTCATTCTCATCCTTCTCGTGGTGGCCGCCATTGCCGGCCTTCTCGGTTTTGGCCGCCTGTCGGGAATCGCCCTGAGCGGCGCCAAGATCCTGATTGCCGTGGTCCTGGTCCTGTTTCTTCTAGTGCTTCTGGGCGTTGTCGCGATCGCCTGACGGCCAACGCAGGGTTTAACTCGCCGCCGCTTTCCTCCATATGGGGATGGTACCCTGCGGAAGTTCTGGCGACATGGCAATCGACGTCCAATTTGCGAAGATGAACGGTCTGGGCAACCAGATCATCGTGGCCGACATGCGCGGCCGCGCCGATGCGTTCACCCCGCACGCGGCCGTCGCGATCAACCACGATCCGGCGACCGCGTTCGACCAGATCATGGCGATCCACGATCCGGCGACCGACGGAACGGACGCGTTTCTTCGCATCTACAACAATGACGGCTCCGAAGCGGGCGCCTGCGGCAACGGCACGCGTTGCGTCGTCCAGGCGCTCGCCGCCGAAACTGGCAAGACCGCGTTTACATTCCAGACCATTGCCGGCCTTCTGGACGCGGCCGAACAGGAGGGCGGCATGGTGTCGGTCGACATGGGCCGGCCGCGCTTCCGCTGGGACCAGATCCCGCTCGAGGAAGAATTCGCCGACACCACCGGCATCGAATTGCAGATCGGCCCGATCGACGCACCGGTCCTGCACACGCCGTCGGTCGCCAGCATGGGCAATCCGCATGCCGTCTTCTGGGTCGACAGGGACGTCTGGTCCTACGATCTCGAACGGTTCGGCCCGCTGCTTGAAAACCACCCGATCTTTCCCGACCGCGCCAACATCACGATCGCGCGTGTCGTCGATCCCGAGCACATCGTCATCCGCACTTGGGAGCGCGGCGCCGGGCTGACAAAGGCGTGCGGTTCGGGCGCCTGCGCGGCGCTGGTCTGCGCCGCCCGCAAGGGGCTGACCGGCCGCACCGCCACCGTCACGGTTCCCGGCGGCGATCTTCTGATCGAATGGCGCGACGACGATCATGTGATCATGACCGGGCCGGCCGAGTACGAGTTCGCGGGCCTGCTCGACCCCGCCACCGGCCAGTGGCAGCGGCAGGTGGAAGGCGCCAACGACAATGCTGGCGCCGGGGCCGGCTGATGGGCGTCGACGTCAAGACATTCGGCTGTCGCCTCAACAGCTATGAGGGCGAGATCGTGCGGCGCCAGGCCGACGCGGCCGGCCTCGGCGCCTTGGAGGGCGGCGCGGTGGTGATCAACACCTGCGCGGTGACCGGCGAAGCGGTCCGCCAGGCCAAACAGGCCATCCGGCGCGCGCGGCGCGAGGCGCCCGACGCCCGCATCATCGTCACCGGCTGCGCCGCCCAGACCGAGCCGGAGAGCTTCGCCGGCATGGACGAGGTCGACCTTGTC
Organism: Oceaniradius stylonematis; assembly: GCF_003149475.2. Taxonomy (GTDB): domain Bacteria; phylum Pseudomonadota; class Alphaproteobacteria; order Rhizobiales; family Rhizobiaceae; genus Roseitalea; species Roseitalea stylonematis. The sequence goes on along the minus strand of NZ_QFWV02000004.1, from coordinate 706,833 downwards.
ATCGGCAATGACGACAAGCTCAAGGCCCAGTCCTACCGCGCCATGCCCGACTTTGGCGTCAACAGCTCCGAGAAAGTGCGGGTCAACGACATTTTCGAGGTGCGCGAGACCGCGTCGCACATGGTCGAGAGCATCGAGGGCCGCACGCGCGCCTTCGTGCAGGTTCAGAACGGCTGCGACCACCGCTGCACCTTCTGCATAATCCCCTATGGCCGCGGTCATTCGCGGTCCGTGCCGATGGGCGCGGTGGTCGAGCAGATCCGCCGGCTGGTCGAGAACGGCTACCGGGAAGTCGTGCTGACCGGCGTCGACCTGACGTCCTACGGGCCGGACCTTCCCGGACATCCAACGCTCGGCAGACTGGTCAAGACAATACTCAGTCAAGTGCCTGACTTGTGGCGCCTGCGTCTGTCCTCCATTGACTCCATCGAGGCCGACGACGCACTGTTCGAAGCCATCGCCACCGAACAGCGGCTGATGCCGCATTTCCACCTGTCGATGCAGCATGGTGACGACCTGATTCTAAAGCGCATGAAGCGGCGCCATTTGCGCGACCATTCCATCGAATTCTGCGACACCGTCCGCCGGCTCCGCCCGGACGCTTCGTTCGGCGCGGACATGATCGCCGGTTTTCCGACCGAGACCGAGACGATGTTCGAAAATGCGCTGTCGATCATTGACGCGTGCGGACTGGCGCGGGTCCATGTGTTCCCGTTCTCGCCGCGCAATGGCACCCCGGCGGCGAAGATGCCGCAGCTCGACCGCGCGCTGGTCAAGGACCGCGCGGCCTGCCTGCGGTTGAAGGCCGAGCAAGCCTGGCATGCCCATCTGGCGGCTTTCGCCGGCACGGTCCAGCCGGTTCTGCTCGAAAAACCCGGCTTCGGCCGCGCGCCGGATTTCACGCCAGTGCGGCTTACCGGTCATGCCGGCGCGCCCGGCGACATGGTGGCAACGTCCATAACGGGCCATGACGGCACGGCACTGACCGGCTCGGCCGCCATGGCAGAGGCGGCGGAGTAACGCGATGGCCGGCTTTCTCAAGCGCATCTTCTCGTTCGGCAAGGGCAAGGTCGAGGAGACGCCCGACCCTGCCGTGGCATCCGAAGAACTGGCCGCCGACGCAGCTGCAGCAACCGATCAGCCGGTCGCCGAAGCCGAAAACGCGCAGGCCGGAGACCCCGAACAGCCCGCGGAAGTGCCGGCGCCGGCGCCTGTCGAAGTGCCCGCCGAACCTTCACCCGCACCGACGCCACAGGAACCTGAAATCCCCGAGGCGCCGGAGCCGCAACCGGCCGAGCCACAAGAGGTGCCTGCCGAGCCGGCCCCCGAGGCGCCGCCCGAAGTGCCCGCCGAGCCCGAGCCGACCCCGCCGGCACCGCCCGAACCCATTTTCCCGGAAGTTCCGGAGACGCCGGAACCGCTGCCGCCGGTCGAGCCGCCATCGGTGCCGGTCACGCCACCGGAGCTGGCGCCCGACGACCTGCCCGCGACGGCCCGCACGGTGACGATCGGCGACGAGCCGCAGCCCGTCGCGCCCTCTCCGTCGGACGAGCAGAAGGGCTGGCTGGCCCGGCTGACCTCGGGCCTGTCGCGTTCTTCGCGCCAGCTTGGCGACAACATTGCCGGCGTCTTCACCAGGAGAAAGCTGGACGACGAGACGCTCGAGGAACTTGAGGACATCCTGATCCAGGCCGATCTTGGCGTCGAAACGGCAATGCGTGTCACCGATTCGCTGGCCTCGACGCGGCTTGGCCGCGACGTCACGCCCGAAGAGGTGCGCCATGTGATGGCGGCCGAGGTCGAAAAGGTACTCGGTCCTGTGGCCATGCCGCTTGAACTCGACCTGTCGGTCAAGCCGCACGTCATCCTGGTTGTCGGCGTCAACGGAACCGGCAAGACGACGACGATCGGCAAGCTTGCCGCCAAGCTGCGCGCAGCCGGGCTTTCGGTGACGCTCGGCGCCGGCGACACGTTCCGCGCGGCGGCCATCGAGCAGCTCAAGATCTGGTCCGAACGCACGGGCTCGGCCTTTGTCGGCACGAAACTGGGCGCGGACGCCGCGGGCCTTGCCTATGAGGCCTATGAAAAGGCGCGCGACAACGGCTCGGACGTGGTCATCATCGACACGGCCGGACGCCTGCAGAACAAGGCCGAACTGATGGACGAACTGGCCAAGATCGTCCGCGTTCTGCAAAAGCACGACCCGGACGCGCCGCACACGGTCCTGCAGACGCTCGACGCGACGACCGGCCAGAACGCGCTGAGCCAGGTCGAGATCTTCCGCAACGTCGCCGGCGTCAACGGCCTGGTGATGACCAAGCTCGACGGAACCGCGCGCGGCGGAATTCTCGTCGCCATATCTGCAAAGTTTAATTTACCTGTCTACTTTATAGGTGTGGGCGAGGGCGTCGACGATCTCGAACCGTTCCGCGCCACAGATTTTGCGCGTGCGATCGCCGGCACCGGCGCGCCCGCCCGTGAGGATGCCTGAATGGCTGACCAAGCAGCGATTGCGCCTACACCCAAGGAGAAGCCGGCGGTCCGCCCGGGACTGAAGCTCGCGCTGGAGTTCGGCCCGCTTCTGGCGTTTTTCTTTGCCAATGCGCGTGGCGAATGGCTGTCCGAGCGCGTCGGCTTTCTGGGCGCGCTGGGCGAACCGATCTTCGTGGCGACCGCGGTCTTCATGGTGGCGACGATCATCTCGCTGTCGCTGTCATGGCTCCTGACGCGCACCATTCCGATCATGCCGCTGGTCGCCGGAGTTGTCGTGCTGATCTTCGGCGCGCTGACGCTCTGGCTGCATGACGACCTCTTCATCAAGATCAAGCCGACCATCGTCAATGGCCTGTTCTCGGCGCTTTTGCTGGGCGGCCTGTTCATCTTCCGCGTTTCGCTTCTGCGCTACGTGTTCGACGCGGCGTTCCAGATCGACGAGGAAGGCTGGCACAAGCTGACGATCCGCTGGGGGCTGTTCCTCGCGGTCATGGCGGTCGTCAACGAGGTGCTGTGGCGGAACTTCTCGACCGATTTCTGGGTCGCCTTCAAGGTGTGGGGCAATCTGCCCATCACCATCGCCTTCACGCTGGCGCAGATGCCGCTGATCGTGCGCCATTCGCTCGACAAGGACGAGTAACGCTTCACCGGGCGCCGCTCTCGCGCAGCACCTTGCGGATGTAGCTGTTGGCCGAGCGGAAATGGCTAGGCCCCGACGCCTCGGCCCACCGGCCAATGGTCCACGTGTTCATCCAGTCATAAAGACCGGGCTCATAGAGCAACGCGTCATCGCTCTCGGCGATGAACGCCCGCAGGCGCGCCGTAGCGGCGTCGAATTCGGCCCGGAGATCCGACCAGCGCCGCCCATTGGCAGCCTCGTAGATCGGTGCGTTGTAGGCCTTGAGCTGGTTCCACTTGACGCCCGGCGCCGGCGTTTCGACGGCCTTTCCGGCAANCCGCGTCGTCCGCCGTGTGCCGGCTGGCCATGGCTTCGTCGACGCCGTCAAGCGTCTTTTGAAGCCTGGCCAGTTCCTTGTCGAAAACGGCGAGAAGGTCTTGCGCATTTGTCGCTGCGGGCATGCGGGCCTCCTTGTGATCCGGTAACCCATCATGCGCGATCCGCGCCGGCAGTTCTTGCGCGGGATCAATCGGCGCCGACAGGATTGCCGAATGGCCCGACGCCCTTTCCGGCTTCGAAGGCCCGCTGATGGCCCAGCATCCAGTGCACCGTCGGAAAAGCAAGATCGTCCCAGGGAATGGCGTCCCAGTCGAAAAGCTGTGTCTCAAGGCTCTCAATGCCCGGCGAGAACACGCCGTCGGCGAGCGTCGCACGGTAGATCAACTGCACCTGGCTGAGGCGGCGCACCGTGTAGACCGCCAGAAGACCGTGCAGTTCGAGATCCGCATTGGCCTCTTCGCGCGCCTCGCGCCGGGCACCCTCCTCGGGCGTTTCGCCCAGTTCCAGGTAGCCGGCCGGAACGGTCCAGTAGCCGTGGCGCGGCTCGATCGCCCGCCGGCACAGCAGCACCTTGCCCCGATGGGTGACGACCGAGCCGACGACGATCTTCGGATTTTCGTAGGCGACAAAGCCGCAATGGTCGCACACATCGCGCTGATGCGTGTCGCCCTCCGGCAGGGTTCGGGAAAAAAGTGGATCGAGACGACCGGTCATCGCACCAATCTAGGGCGGCATCCAGACGAGTGGAACCTCAGTCCGCGTGATCGACCGCCGTGCGGATCAGCATCAGTTCGGCCAGATTTTCCATCGTGACATAGCCGACGAGCATGCCGTCGCGGCCGCGCACGGCAACCGCCGGCTTGCCCTTTTGCTGGATGAGATCGAGCGCCATCTCCAGCCCTTCGGTCTCGGCGATGGCCGGAACGTCGCGATTGACAAACCCGTCGACGAGCCCGTCGCGCCCGGCCTGTTCGAGGCCGGCGACGAGATCGCGCCGCAGCAGGACGCCGGTCATCGTGCCGTTCATGTCGAGAACGGGAAACTCGTGCTGGGTCGTCTTGAGCAGCAGTTCGGCCGCCTCGCCGAGCGTCGCACCGGGCCCGAGCGCTTCGTACCTGGTGATCATCGCATCGCGCACCCGCAGCGAACGGGCAATGTCCTGCATGCCGGTGGCCTGCGCTTCGCCGGCGGCGGCGATGTAGACGAAGATCGCAACGAAGACGAGCAGCGGATTGCCGCTCATCAGGCCCAGAAAGCCGAAGACGAAAGCCGCGGCCTGGCCGACACGGGCGGCCATCTCGGTGGCGCGCACACGCGAGTAGCGGGTGGCAAGAAGTGCGCGCAGAACCCGCCCGCCATCCATCGGAAAGGCCGGGATCAGGTTGAACAGCACAAGGATCACATTGATGGCGGCGAGCCGGGCCAGAAAGCCGGCGGCCGGGTCTTCCAGCACTGCCGCTGTCGACAGATCCAACCCGGCGCCCAGAAAGACGATCAGCACGAACGCGATGATGACATTGACCAGCGGTCCGGCCAGCGCGACGACGATCTCCTTGCGCGGGTCTTCGGGCATCCGCTCGAGCGAGGCGACGCCGCCGATCGGCAGTAGCGTGATGGTCGGCGTCTTGATGCCGTAGCGCCGCGCGGCAAGCGCATGGCCAAGTTCATGCAGCACGACGCACGCGAAAATCGCCGAGATGAACAGAACGCCCTCAATGGCCGCCGACGCACCGCCTTCCTGCATGTAGACCAGCGCGACCCAGGCCAGCAGAAGAAAGAAGGTCAGGTGGATGCGGATCTGGCTGCCCGCCACCGTGCCGATCGAAAATGACCATTGCATGGGCCGTCTCCTGCTGGTCCGTTTTCTCGGGTCACTGTGCTACGTCAGCCCGCGCTTTTCCAGCATGGCGTCCGGCGTCGGCAGCTTGCCGCGAAAGGCGATATAGGCGTCTTCGGGATCGGCGGTGCCGCCGGACGCATAGATGTGCCGCCCCAGCTTTTCGGCGAGCGCGGGATCGAATGGGTCGCCCGCTTCCTCGAAGGCCGAAAAGGCGTCCGCGTCGAGCACTTCCGACCACATGTAGGAATAATAGCCCGCCGCATAGGAATCGCCTGAGAAAATGTGCTGGAAGTGCGGCGAGCGGTGGCGCATCGTGATCGCCGCCGGTTTGGCGAGCATGTCCAGTTTTTCGGCCTCGAAGACAGCCGGATCGGCCGGCGCATCGGCGCCCTGGTGATAGGCCATGTCGACCAGCGCGCTCGCCGTATACTCGACCGTGTCGAACCCGGCATTGAAGGTTTGCGCGGCGAGCACCTTGTCCAGAAGCGCCTCCGGCATCGGCTCGCCGGTCTCGTGATGCAGCGCGAACCGGTTCAGAACCTCGGGCACGGTCAGCCAGTGTTCGAACAGCTGCGATGGCAACTCGACGAAATCGCGCGCGACATTGGTGCCCGACACGGACGGATAGGTCACATCGGACATCATGCCGTGCAGCGCATGGCCGAATTCGTGAAACAGCGTGCGCGCATCGTCGAACGACAAAAACGCCGGCTCGCCGGCCGGCGGCTTGGCGAAGTTCATCGTGTTGGTGATGATCGGATGGCGCCCGAGCAGCCTGGACTGCACCTGAAGCGCGCTCATCCATGCGCCGGAACGCTTCGACGGGCGCGCGAAATAGTCGCCGATGAAGACGGCACGGTGTGCGCCATCGGCGTCGCTGACGCGCCACACGCGGGCATCGGGATGATGCGTGGCAATGCCCGGCACCTCCTCGAAGGTCAGCCCGAACAGCCGGTTGGCGACGTAGAACGCCGCCTCGATCACTCTTTCGAGCGCCATGTATGGCTTGATCTCGTCGTCCGAATAGGCGTAGCGCGCAGCGCGGATCTGCTCGGCATAATGCCGCCAGTCCCACGCGCCGAGATCGTGATTGGTCCCCTGCTCACGCATCAGCGCGGCGATGTCGGCGGCCTCGGTCTCGGCCTGCGCGCGCGCCTTTTCCCAGACCGTTTCAAGCAGCGTGTTCACCGCCTCGGGCGTCTTGGCCATGGTTCCGTCGAGCTTGAGCGCGGCGAAACTGCCATGACCAAGCAATTGCGCCTTCTCGGCACGCAGCCTGAGCGTTTCGGCGATGATCGGGCGATTGTCGGTGACATCGTTCGTCTCGCCGCGTCCGGTCCAGGCGCGGAATGCGATTTCGCGCAGGTCGCGGCGGGTCGAAAAGGTCAGGAACGGTTCGATGATCGACCGCGACAGCGTCACCGCGTGTTTGCCCTCTTCGCCGCGTTCAGCGGCCGCGGCGGCCATGGCGGCCACTGTCGAGGGCGGCAAACCGGCCAAATCGCCGTCGCCGTCCAGCATCAGCGCCCAGCCGGCTTCGTCGGCGAGAACGTTTTGCCCGAAAGCCGTGCCCAGTTCCGCAAGGCGCTCATTGATGGCGATGAGACGGGCCTGCGCCTCGCCTTCCAGCGCCGCGCCTTGCCGCACGAATGTCCGGCGATAGCGGCGCAGCACCTCGGTTTGCTCGGTCGTCAGATCCAGCGCGTCGCGGTTCCGCCACAGCGTTTGGATGCGGCTGAATAGGGCCTTGTTCTGGGCGATCGTGCCGGCATGCCGCGCGAAAAGCGGCGCCAATTCCCGCTCGGCGGCCTGGATGGTCTCGTTGGTGTGATTGCCGGCGCGGGCAAAGAAGATCGATGCCGCCTTCCCAAGCAGGTCGCCGGCCCGTTCGAGCGCCTCGATCGTGTTGTTGAAGGTCGGTGGCTCCGGATTCGCCGCAACCGCTTCGGCTTCCGCAAGGTCACGGGCGAAACCGGCCTTGATGGCCGGCGGCAGGTCGCTGTCGGCGATCGCCTCCTGCCGGGGCAGGCCGAGCGGTCCGTCCCATGTCTCTATGGCCGGATTGACCCGGTTCGTATCGCCCATTGCCCTGCCTCATGATCGTTTGACGGACCACGGAGTTAGGCCTTGGCGCGGGCGGCGCCAAGGGGCAGGCCGCATTTTGAGGGCGGTTGCCGGCGCTTTAGAACTTGTAGCCGAGACGGACGGTAACCTCGGACAGGTCGGCGTCGATCTTGGTGTGGTTGAAGTCCACATAGTTGTAGTAGTTGTACTGGATGCCGGCGACCAGATAATGGGTCAGGAGCACATCCAGACCGACACCGAACACCGCGCCCCAGTCGTCACCGGCCAGGTTGGTCGTACCGTGCGTGACGCCGACCATGCCATAGGCATTGTAACGGTCATAGCCGACACCGGCGCGCAGCTTTGCGGCGAAGACATCGCCGACGCGCACACCCGATCCGTCAGTGAACATGTTGTCGTGCCGGCTGTAGGTGACTTCGCCGCCGCCGACGAAATGCCCCACCTGGTGGTTGTAGGCCGCGTAAACACCCATCACATCGCCGTCGCCCTCGGCCGTCAGCCGCAGGACATTGTTCATGTCCTTCATCCAGCTGTAGCCGTAAAGGACACCGAGCTGCGCACCCGTCCACTGGCCGCTCGCCGAACCCGAATGGTCCATTGCGGTGGCCGTGCCGCTGGTCAGAAGAAGGGCAAGTGCACCGATCACAAGTCTACGCATATCACGACCTTTCAGGGTGGATATGCCATCACGGTAAATCCATATGGTTGCCAGCAAGTAAACGCGCACCGCCAGATTGTGTTATTCCGGACAAGGCGCGGCTGTCCCGCGGGCCTCAGCCCGCAGAGCGGTTGCGCCTGGTCTCGCGCTCGTCGCGAATTTCCGCATGCAGGGACATCTGCCGGGAATCCATGAAGTTGCGCAGCATGATCGGCGCGACGTCTTCGTGCCGGACGGGTTGGGAGAAGTAAAAGCCCTGAAGCTGGTCGCAGCCAATGTCGACCAGAAAATCGAGCTGATCGGCCGTTTCGACGCCCTCGGCGGTGATCTTGATGCCGAGATTCTCACCCAGCGAGGCGATCGCCATCAGGATCGCCTTGGCGCTTTCGCCGGTATCGATGTCCCTGGTGAAGGAACGGTCGATCTTCAGCCGGTCGAACGGGAATTTGAGCAGATAGGACAGGCTGGAATAGCCGGTGCCGAAATCGTCCATGACGATGGCGCAACCCAGCTTCTTCAGCGCGATGAGCCGGTTCAGGACGTCATCGGAATCCTCGATCAGCAGGCTTTCGGTGATCTCGATTTCGAGCCGGTATGCCGGCAGCCCCGTCGCCTGGAGCACGGCCTCGACATCGGCGACGATGTCCGAACGCATGAAGTGCGGGACAGCGACATTGACCGCAACACACACATCATCGGGCCAGGCCGTCGCCGCCTCACAGGCCGTGCGAAGCGTCCACTTGCCGATAGCGACGATCAGGTTCGACTGTTCTGCGATCGAGATGAATTCCACCGGCGAAATCTCGCCGCGGATCGGATGATCCCAGCGGATCAGCGCTTCCATGGCGCGTATGCGGCCGCTTTCGCTGCCGATCAGCGGCTGGTAGCACAGGCGGAACTCTTCGTCCTCCAGCGCCTGATGCATCTCCTGCTCTAGGATACGCCGCTCGCGCTGGGCAAAGTCCATCTGCGCTTCGAAGTAGCGGAACACGCCGCGCCCGTCCTCCTTGGCGCGATAGAGCGCCAGATCGGCATTGCGCAGGATTTGTTCGGGCCGTGTGCCGTGCTGGGGCGCCAGCGCAATGCCGACGCTGACGCCGATCCAAAGCGTTTCGCCGTCGATCACATAAGCTTCGAGCACGCTGGCGATCAGGCGCGAGGCCAGCTTGGCGGCGAAGACGGCGTCATTGCTCTGCTCGAGGATGATGGCGAACTCGTCGCCGCCCAGCCGTGCCACGCAGTCATCCTTGCGCACGATCGCCTGGATGCGTTTGGACACCTCGGCCAAAAGGCGGTCGCCGACCGGGTGGCCATAGGTGTCGTTGACCAGCTTGAACTTGTCCAGATCGAGAAAAAGCAGCGTGAACGGCGTGCCGTAGCGTTCCAGCGTGCGAACCGCATTTTCCAGCCGCTCGGTGAAGCTGGCGCGGTTGTAGAGCCCGGTCAGCGTGTCGCGATGCGCCAGACGGATGATCTGGTTCTTGGCTTCCTTTTCGGCGGTGATGTCGCGCACCGTGCCGACAAAGCCGGCCGGGGTGCCCGCATCGTCACGGATCGGCCGGCCCGAGATGCGCCAGTACTGATCCGTGCCGCCGCTCCTGACCTGGCATTCGATCCCGGAGAAAGCCCGGCCTTCGATGAGAGCCGATCGCACCTCCTGGAAGCCGGCATCGTCCACCCGTGCAACAAGGCCCAAAAGCGTGGCGAACGGCACGCGCGCGGTCCCTTCACCGGTCGTGCCCAGCTTGGCCGACAGACGCGAGGACATGCGCGCAGTGCACCCCGCTGGATCGGTCTCCCAGATCCATTCCGAGACCGTCTCCTCATATTCATCGAGCAGATAGCCGATGACCTGCGCGTTCTCCCGGTTCTCGATGTCGGTCTTCAGATGCCGCAGAAACGCGCGGCCGTACGAAACGGCCAGCCACGGAATGAAAAGCATGTAAGCGGCAATCAGACCGACGATCGGCGGCCACTCCTCGGCATGCGGATGGAACAGCGCCGATGCGATCGCCAGCGACCCGCTGATCAGAACAAACACGAGCACTGCCGGGAGAAGCGCCATCAGGCTGAATGCCGTCACCAGGATCGCGGAGGTTATCAGTGCTGTCGCAAAGATCGTGTTGTCCGCGGCGACGTAAGGAATGAGCAGTGCGGCAAGACTGCCCCAGGACAGGCCGATCGCCGCCGCATACCAGACCGTCCTGCGCACCGCGATTGCCGTTTCGGCGAGGGTTTCGGGCGCCCGGTTTCTATTCTTCCACCAAAGCGCCAGCATCACCGCTTCGAGGCAGACAAAGCCGCCAAGCCAGATGGCGAACACGGTGAAGTTGGCATGGTCCCAGGCCACATAGGCGGTGATCAGCGCAATCATCACGCCGGAAATGGCCATCACCGGCAGGTGACGCAGTATCGTCATGACCTGCGCGGCAACGACAGCCGTCTTCTGCGCTTCGACCAGATCGGCGCCACCGGTCAGGTCTTGCAAAAATGTGCTGACCCGATTGGTCAAACTCATGCCGAACATCCAGTCCCCCCGCGGCATGCAATCTAGCGTTGCCGGGTTAAGCAATTGTTCCGCAAACGGGTTCCGGATCGTTCGATTTCGGACAGCGGTCATCATCGATTCACCATTGCGGCATTCAGCGACCGTTTACCCTCGCACTTAAGCCGGACTTCACGCCGCTGGGTTAGTCTCGCCGCACAAAAACGATGGGGGCGACCATGACGAAAACCATTCAAGCGAACCAGTTCGACGACATTTCATTTGGCGCATTGACCGGCAGCCTGCGCGACTTCAAGGCCAAGCAGGGCACGGACATGCTGGGCCGTACCGACGGCTTCTTTCACTGGCAGGAAGAGCGCCGGCGCTGCGATCTTTGGCCCTATGCCAAATCGACGGCGACCGCGCCGCGGACCCATTGTGCCGCCAAGACCGATGGCGGCGCGCTCATGGAAGGCGTCAACTTCGCCAGCCAGGACTATCTGAGCCTGTCTTCGCATCCCGCCATCAAGGAGGCGGCAACCGAAGCGATCAAGGAATATGGCGTGCACAGCGCCGGTTCGGCAGCGCTTCTGGGCAACACGCGCCATTCGCTGCTGCTCGAAAAGCGCATCACCGAATTTCTCGACGGCCGCGAGACGGTTCTCTATCCGACAGGCTGGTCGGCCGGCTTTGCCGCCATCCAGGGCTTTGTCCGCCCCGACGACCATGTCGTCATGGACGTTCTGGCGCATTCGTGCCTGCAGGAAGGCGCCCGCGCCTCGACCCGCAACATTCATTTCCATGGCCACCTCAATGTCCGGGCCATGGAACGTCGTCTGCAGAAGATCCGCGCAAACGACACGGAAAACGGCATTCTTCTGGTCACCGAGAGCCTGTTCTCGATGCACTCGGACACGCCGGACATCGCCGCCATGCGCGCGCTGTGCGACGAATACAACGCCGTCCTGCTGGTCGATTGTGCCCATGATTTCGGGTCGATGGCCGACGACGGACGCGGTCACATGAGCCTGCAGAACGTGCTGCACGATGTCGATATCATCATCGGCAGCTTTTCCAAGACGTTCGCATCCAATGGCGGCTTCATTTCGGTCAAGGATCGGGCCACGGCGGAATATCTGAAATACTATTCGGCCACCCAGACCTTTTCGAACGCGCTGTCGCCGGTGCAGGCCGCAACGGTTCTGGCGGCGTTCGAGATCGTCGACTCGGCCGAAGGCCGCGATCGCCGGCGCAAGCTGATGGACAACATCCTCTACATGCGCTCGGAGATGGGCAAGGTGGGTCTTGAAACGCTGGGTGACCCGTCCGCCATCGTGCCGGTGCGCGTGGGCGCCGAAGGTCTGGCCCGCATCGCCTCGCGCGATCTGAGCAATCTGGGTGCCATCGCCAATCTGGTCGAATATCCGGCCGTGCCGCAGGGCGGCGCCCGTTTCCGCGTCCAGGTCATGTCCGACCACAGCCACGAGGACGTCGACAAACTCGTCGTCCTGATGCTCCAGGCGATGCGCAGCGCGGAGAAGGAATATCTGTCTCTGTGCGATGACCACCCCTCGCTGATGAAGAACCAGCGTGCCGCCGCACAGTTCGCAGACTGTGTGCGGGACGCTGCCTGATCATGTTGGAGACAGCCAAACGACTGCTGGCCATTGACGACGACGTGTCGTCGGCCGAGCTGATCGTGAGAATCGCCGAGCGCTGCCGCTATGAAGCGTTCGCCACCTCCGACTCGCGCGGGGTGATGAACCTGACGACGGCACTCAAGCCATCAATCCTGGCAGTCGACATCTGCATGCCGAACCTCGACGCGAACGATCTGTTCGAGCTTCTGGCACACGACGGCTATGCCGGCCGCATTCTGATCGTCAGCGGACAGGAGCCGGCCGTTCTGGAACAGACGCGCCAGCGTGCGCTTGAACTGGGCCTGGACGCCACGCACAGCCTGCAGAAGCCGCTCGACATATCGGTTCTGCGCAACATTCTGCTCGACCGGGATATGGCCAAGGCAGCCTGATCGAGCGCCACGGCGGACAAGCCCGAAAGACAAGACCCGGCGCGAGATTCGCGCCGGGTTTTTCGTACGTCGTCAAAGGTGTGAGACGTCCCGTCGACAGCCCGGGCCATCGTGCGCCCGGCGGTCGATCGGCGTCAGGCGTGCAGCGCCTGGTTCATCTTGCCCAGAAGGCGCGGCAGGTCGACCGGCTTGGTGTCGAAATCCGTGCAGCCGGCGGACAGGGCGTTCTGGCGATCGGTCTCGAACGCGCTCGCCGTCAGCGCGATCACCGGAATGTGGGCCACCTCGGGAATGGTCTTGATCCGCCGCGTCGTCTCGCAGCCGTCGATGCCGTCGCCAAGGCCGATATCCATCAGGATGATGTCGGGCTTGATTTCCTGGACGCTGTCGATCGCCGACAGTCCGTCGACGGCGAAACGGATCGTAAACCCGCGCTTGCCCAGCCGTCGCCCGATTATGTCGCGGTTGGTCGGATGGTCTTCCACAATCAGTACGGTCGTCATCGTCTCGTCCTGCTCTTGTCTACGCGGCCTTCTTGCCGAGATGGAGTTGCAGCGCCTTGCGCAGCTTGGCCGAATCGACCGGTTTGCTCATGAAGCCGTCGGCCAGTTGCGGCGCGCCGCTTTTCGGATCGTCCATGATCGAAACCATGATCGTGGGAACGTCGCGCGTGACCGGGTCGTTCTTCATCGTCTCGACCAGTTCCCAGCCATCGACATCGGGCATCAGCACGTCGATCAGCATCAGCGCCGGGCGAACCGTCCGGGCCAGATGCAACGCACTGGCCGGATCGGACGTCAGGATCGGGTTGAGGTTTTCCTTGCGCAGCATCCGGTCCATGATCTCGAGATATTCCGGGTCGTCATCGACAACGAGCACGGTGCCCAGCGACGGGGAGTTCGCGTCGGCGCTTGTCGACAGCATCTGGTCGGCCTCGTTGAGCTTGCGCAGTTCGGCGGCCGCGTCCTTCAGCGTTTCGTCCACCGCTTCCTCGCTCATCTCCGCCGGCGCGAGCGCTTCCACCCGCATCGGTACCGTGATGGTGAAAACCGAACCTTCGCCGAGCACACTGTCGGCGGTGATGTCGCCGCCCATCAGACGGCACAAATTCTTCGACAGCGACAGGCCCAGACCCGTGCCGCCGAACTTGGCGTTGATCGATGCATGGGCCTGGGTGAAGTTCTGGAACAGGCTGGCAAGCGCCTCCTCGGAGATGCCGACCCCGGTGTCGTGAACGGCCATCGAAAGCATCGGCCGGCCATCCTGCTCGATCGTCTTGACCTCCAGCGTGATCTTGCCGTTCTGACAGAACTTGGATGCGTTCGACAGGAGATTGAACGTCGCCTGACGCAGCTTGGTCAGGTCGAGATGGGCGGTGCCCAGCTCGCCGTCCTTGATCACCTCGAAGACATTGGTGTTCTTGGCGGCCAGCGGACGCGCGGTCACCTCGATCTCCTCGATCAGCTGGTCGAGATCGACATCTTCAAGGAACAGTTCGGTCTTGCCCGCCTCGATCTTGGAGATGTCCAGAATGTCGTTGACCATGGCCAGAAGGTGCTTGCCCGCCGCCGAGATCTTCTGCAGGTCCGCGATCTGCTCGCCATTGCCGTCCAGTTCGGCGTCTTCGAGCAGGATTTCGCTGTAGCCGAGCACGGCGTTGAGCGGCGTGCGCAGCTCATGGCTCATCTTGGCCAGGAACTCCGATTTGGCGCCGTTGGCCCGTTCGGCCTCTTCCTTGGCAGCCGTCAAATCGTCCATCGTTGCCTGGTGCCGGTCGATCTCCTTGAGCAGTTCGGACTGGGAGTCGACGACCGAGGCATAATAGCTCGCCATGAAGAAGATGTAGAGCGAGGCGCAAAGCATCGAGATCATCGTCACATCGACCATTTCCTCGAGCGGAATGTGCATCGGGAAAGAGCGGTTCATCAGGTAGACGGCGTAGAACGCGGCAAGGCCGATGACGATCTGTGCGAAGATCGCGACCGATGTGCGAACGCCGGAGCCCAGATAGAAAAAGGCGAGCAGCGGCACGACCAGGAACCACATCAAGAGCGGCGAGGAGACGCCGCCAAAATGATAGGCGGTGATCAGGATCGCGAAATTGAGGTTGGCGACCGAGGTGATGGCCAGCAGCTCGTACCGCCGGGGAAAGAACTGAAGGGCGATCGGGAAGAACCAGAACAAGGTCACCGAAAGGCCCAGAATGTGCACATGCGGCCACGGATTGGGGTCGTTCAGGAACAGGTAGATCGTGACCGGATGGCCGAGGAACGGGCCGAACAGGTGCGACAGGATGAACATGCGCACGCGCTTGTAGACCTGGATGTCCTGGCGCAGATGCTCCGGCGTCAGCGCCTCGGTCCAGCGGTCGATCAATTGTGTTAGGGCGTTCATCGGCTCATCCTGCATGGTCGGCACGCGCATGGGGCGTGCTTACTGTCCCGTTAATTTTTTCATCAAATTGTAAACATCGCCTTAGCCGGGGCTTGGCGTTTGCCTGTTATCGTGGCCTCACTTGCTTCAGGGGGACGCAACAATGGTTGCTGCGAGCGCAACGATACTCAATCCGGTTCTCGCCGGCATGGCCGCCGAAAGACCCGGTCCGGCCAACACCAATCGCAGGACGCCGGCCGATGCCGGTCTTCCCGATCCGGCGCGCCTCTCCGCGCAGCTCTTTCAACTGGTGTCGACGTCGCTGGACGGTCCGAAGGGCATTCACCCGCAGAGCTTTATTGCCGCATTCGGTGCGCTCGCCGGCCGCTCGGCCCGCTGGATCGTGCGCCGCGAGATCGAGGCCGGACTGATCGCGGACGATTTCCGCACGCCGTCCGGTGTCCGCCGGCCCGGTGTCACCGTGTCCGCTCATGTCGACCGCCACGTTCACGATCTGACCGGCGACAGCTACGCCGCCACGCTGGTGCCCGAGATGATGGCCGCCGGTGCCGGCTGGCTGCCGCACATCAACGCGATGATCCAGCACAATTTCATGGCCATCAACGCGCCCGCCTATCCCGACTATACGGTTGCCGAAAAGCACATGCCGGAAATCCCGCCACAGGCCCTGCTGATCATGCTGTGGGAGAACACACTGACCTGCCTGCGCAACGCGCCCGAGGCCGAAACGACCGCCCAGAAGGCCTTTGCGCTGGCGACGGTCAAGGCGGCGGCAATGTATGAGAAGAAGGTGCCGCTCGCCGTGTCCGGGCAACTCGCACTGGAAACGGCGATCGCCATGTCGAAGCTCGACTACGGCTTCTGACAAGCGGCGCGACACACAAATTCCGGCTCAAGAACGAACACGACACCAGCAGACATATGCCGGGCGCGGAAAGAGTTGTCCGCGCCCGGCATTTTTTTGCGTTCTCGGTGAACCGGAAAGCCGTCGGTCAGCGGCGAAGCGCGCCCAGGCTCGCAAAGCCGCGATTGTCGAGCACGATCGCCGCGGCGATCGACCCGCCCAGGCCACGCCGGGCAGCAAGGCAAAGCCCGGCGGCCGCCATCGCTTCGAGGGCCGACAGGGCCATGAACAGGGCCAGAACGGTCAGGCCGGTTGAAACAAGGCCCATGCCCGCCGGCAGCAATCCGGCGGTCAGCAGCTGGGCGGCCCACAGAAGCGCCGCGCAGAGGCAGCCTTGGGCGAGGCGGTCCACGAACAGTGGCGCCCGCAACCGTTCCGAACCGCGCCCGACCGCGATCAGTGCAGAACCGGCCGATGCGGCCACGGCCACGCTCAACGCCGCAGCAAAAGAAAACTGGCCGAGCGCAAATGTGCCGGCCGCCCCGGCAAACGCCAGCGCCGGAAGCCACACGGCGTGATCGGGACCGTCACCGGCCGCATCGGCCGGTTTGACCGCGACGGCGCCTTGCCTGGTTGTCGAAAGGGTCTGCATTGCCGCTGTCCAGATTGATCTGGCGCCATTATGCGCGGGCTGCCGGTGACAAAGGGTTAACCGGAGATCGCAACGGCCATGCGCTGCGATGAGGGTTAATGGCAGGTTGACGAGGGGGAAGAACACAACCGAATTCGCCTCATGCGGGAACGTCGCTGGAAATAATCGTTAAGGTTGATGACGTAGCGTCAAGTGCAACATTTGCGTGTATCGAGGCCTGCCCATGCGTCGCGTCCGTATCGTCATCTGTTCCCTGGCCTGTTGCGCCTCCGCACTGTCATGGTTCGCCGGACCGGCCCGTTCGCAGGCGCTTGTCGATGTCTGCTCGGGCTTGAGCGTCGATCTGCCGGTGCTCGATCCTGTCAGCAACGCGGCGTCCGGCCTGCTGAGCGGCCTGCTCGATCCGGTGCTCAATCTCATCATCGGCGAGATCAACACCGACATTCAGGCGCCGCTGAGCGGCCAGAACATCGGGCTGAGCGTTCTGGACACGGACGGAAATGCTGTGGCTCTCGGGTCGGGCTGCCAGCTGCGCACGCAGGGCGTGGACATCGACAACGGCGAAGGCATCACCATGGGCGGCGGCTCGATCGACGGTCTTGGCGGCACCGGCAACCCGCTGGCATCGGCAGGTGAAGCGGACGCGATCGCGATCGGCAACGGCGCCAACACCGCAGCCGGCGCGACCGGTGCCGTTGCGCTTGGTCTGCGTGGCACCGTGACCGCCATCGACGGCGTGGCGATCGGCCGCGACAGCACGGTCACCACGGCGGGCGGTCTTGCCCTCGGTGCGGGCTCGGTGGCCGGCAGAACCGGCATGGCGGGCGCCGATGAGGCGTTTTCCGGCACGTCCGTGGCCTCGTCGGCCGGCGCGGTTTCGGTCGGCACGGCGGGCGGCGAACGGCAGATCACCAACGTCGCCGGCGGTACCGCCGACACCGATGCGGTCAATCTGCGCCAGTTGCGTGCGGTCGGCGACAATCTGGCCGGCGCGCTCGGAGGCGGCGCGGCGTTCGACCCCGCCACAGGCCTTTTCACCGATCCCGGTTTCACGATCCGCGGGACGACCCACAACGATGTCGGATCGGCGCTGGCCGCCCTCGATACGGCGCTGACGGTGGTCGATGGCGACTTCGGCGTGATCGCCGCCAACAATACGTCGGGCCTTGCGGCAGCGGCGGCAACGGGCGACGACGCTTTGGCCGTTGGCTGGGGCGCCGGGGCCGCGGGCACCGATGCGACGGCAACCGGCGCCGGCGCCCAGGCGAATGGCGACCGGTCGGTGGCCCAAGGTGCGCGCTCGGTCGCTTCGGGCAGCGGCGCGACCGCTGTCGGGCATGGCGCATCGGCGACCCATGCGGGGTCGGCCGCGCTGGGCGCCGGCGCCAGCACCGGCCGCGCCAACCAGATCGTCATCGGAACGGCGGCCAACACATACACGATGCCGGGCATTGCCTCGGACGCAAGCCGTGCGGCGCAATCGGGACCGACGCAGATCGTGACGACCGACGCCGGCGGCAACCTCGCCGCCGTGCCGCTGCAGTCGCTGCTGGGCGACCTTGCCAGCGCGGTCGGGGCGGACATCGACAATCTGAACCGCCGCATCGACCAGGTCCAGACCGAATCGCGGCGCGGCATCGCAGCGGTTATGGCAATGGCCAATGCGCCGATGCCGTCGGCCCCCGGCCGCACCACCTGGGCGGCCAATATGGGGGTCTACAAGTCCGAGTGGGCCAGCGGCTTCGCCGTCGCACACCGGCTGGACACGCCGAGGCCCAGCGGCATCACGGCCGCCTTCAGCCTCAACGCCGACGGCCTGCCGGCGGCGCGGGCGGGCCTGTTCGGCGAGTTCTGACCCGCCCGACCGGATCGCGTCCCGGCCCGGTCATCCCTTCTTGACGTTCAGGACGAACGGAAAGTCTGCTCCTCCAGACCCCGAACACCGCATTCAACGCCGATGCCGGACTGCTTGATGCCTCCGAACGTGATCTCGGGTCCCGTGGAGGGGTGCTGGTTGATCCAGACCGAACCGGCTTCCAGCCATGGCGGGATTGTCGTCGCCTGCAAGCACTGTGACCATGCCCGGCGGGAATATCCGATCGGCGATCTCGGCCTTCCTGAGCGTGGCCAGCTGTGTTGTTGGCGCCGGTTTCAGGATCACGGCGTTGCCGGTCAGGACGGCAGGGACGATCGTCCATGCGCCGAGCAGAACCGGATAGTTCTAGGCCGTGATTGCGCCGACGACGCCGATGGGGCGCCGCTCGGCGCGTACATGTTGCGCGTCCGCATCGCGATGGACCGTCGGTGCGAGATCGAGATCGGCAAAGCCGTTGATGAAGAAGCCGGCGCCACTGACCCCGGCCTGCGATTTGGCCGATGGCTTGCCCTGTTCCCGCGACAAAAGGTGTGCAAGCACATCGCCATCAGCGGTCAGGGCATCGGCGACCCGTTGACGGCCGGCGGGCCGCGTTTCCATGACCTCGTGGCACCTGCGTGCTTCACCGACATACCGCTCGACGTCGCAGGGGGATATCGACGCGGTTGGCCCGGGCATGACTGTGTAAATGCGGCGCCTGTCCGAGCATCGGCCCCGGAAACCATAGTCTCGATGGACCATTGGCTGGTCATAAACCACAATCAAACCGGACCGTTCAGGCGGGGCAATCACGGCTCCCGAAGTCCTCCTGTCGGGCCCGGAAGGCCGCCAGCGTCGCCTGTCGATCAATCCGCGCTGTCGCACCAACAGCGGCCTTTGTGCGCTCACGCTTGTCGCCAAGGGCGCTGGCATCGGTCATTTTGCCCAGCTTTGCAGTCGTCTCCGAACTGCGCGACGGGCGCCTTCGCAACCTGCTTCCCGGCTGGAACGAGCGTACTGGACCTGTGTCCTTGGTCTGGTCGCCGCTCGCGCCGAGAAAGCGGCGTGTGAAATCGCTGATCGGCTGCCGTGCGGCAGGCTTTCCGGCTTGGGCCGGCGCTCAGCAGGCCTGACCAGTCGCATGGTAGGCGACTGCCACAGTTACGGAATTGTCCGGCGCGAACGATGCGGGACAAGACTGTCGCCGGGCGCGGCTCACGGCCTTGCCATGCCTGGCCCGGTCGGAAAGCGCACACGCTCGCGCAGTTCGGCGAGGCGTGGTGATCGCTGCGAGTTTGTCATCGAGGGGCCAGACCGGCGACCATCGGCACAACTTTCGTGCCGAGCTCACCACCCTCGGTCCGGTCAGCCGATATCCAGCATCTTTAGCAGGCGGGAGACCTTCGGTTCGTCCGATTTCGACGGATGCAAAATCGCGCCCATGTCGCTGTCGAACCGGAAGTGGTCGGGTTTGACCCGCCACAACTCGCCCCGCTCCACATAGGCGGCCGCGAAATGATCGGGCAGGAAGCCGATGCCGGCGCCCGCCAGGATCATCATGGCCGCCGCTTCCACCTGATGAACGGTGATCCGATATGTCTGGTCGCGGAAGAACTGGGCATCGAAACGGTCCAGATAGCCGCGCGCAATCCGGTCGAACTGCTCGACATCCTTGGCCGCCAGCTTCTCGGGCGGCACGCCGAAAAGGTCGTGGCCGCGCCCGCAATAAAGCGAATTGGCTTCGGCATAGATCGGCACGAAGCGCAGGCCGGAAACGCGACGATGGCGCGGCCCGATCGCCAAAAGGAGATCGCCATCCTGAACCGAGCGCTCGAGCACCCGTGGCGAGCGCATGTTGATCTCAAGCTGGATCTCCGGATAGCGCTTGAGGAACTGGGCCAGTTGCCGGCCAATCGGAAAGTGCGGGTCGCCGATGATCCCGTCGGGCAAACCGATCCGCAGCGTGCCGGCCACCCCCGATCGGATCGAGGTGAGCTGGTCGCGAAACTCCTCGAGATCGAGCAGCATGTTGATGGCCAGCCGGTAGACTTCCTCGCCGGCGGGCGTGACATGAAAGCCGCCGCGACCGCGCTCGCAAAGGCGCAGGCCCAAACGCGTCTCCAGATCGGCCATGTGCTGGCTGACCGTGGATTCGGCGAGATTGAGGCGCGCCACGGCCAGCGAAAAGCCGCCCGCGTCAACCACCGCGACGAAGATCCGCAGCAGGCGTATATCGATGTCGCTGACGCGACCGACCATGGTTCACTCGATTACTTCGACAAAATCGAAGTACAATCCGCACCATCCCGGGTCAAGGCGGTCGCACCCGCTGATAGGGTTCGGCCATGGCTGCAAATACGCCGATGCAGATATCCGACATCACAGGTACGCAGGGCGTCCGGCACGGGATCGGCCCCGGGGATCTGCCCGTCAGCGTCAAGCGCCAGGGCGAGGGGCCGACCGTTCTTCTGGTCGGCGGCACACATGGCGACGAATATGAAGGCCAGATCGTCGTTGCACAGATGGTGCGCCGTCTCGACGCGCTGGACATAAGCGGCACCCTCATCTGCCTGCCCCGCCACAATCCGGGGGCATGTCTCGCCGGACGCCGCACCGACCCGGCGGATGCCGGACAGGATATCAACCGCGTCTACGGAAGGGGATCGGCCACCGGCCGCGCCAAGCTCATCTCGGACTTTGTGACTGACGCCATATTGCCCCGTGCCGATTGGGTAATCGACCTGCATTCGGGCGGGGTCAGCCACGAGTTCGTTGTCAGCGGCAATGTCCAGGCTGCCGTCGGATCGGACGATGACCTGACCATGCGGCCCTATCTGCATGCGTTCGGAGCGCCCTTCTCGCTGGTGTTCGATGGATCGGATCATTCCATGCCGCACACCGGCACGCTGGAGCATCACGCAAAGAGTTTTGGCGCCCATGCCGTTTCAACCGAACTTGGCGGCGGCGGCCGCGTCAGCGCGGCATCGATGGCGGCGGCACGCGATGGCGTCATGCGGCTTCTGGGCGCGATCGGCCTGATGGAGGGGGGCGCGCCGCCGCCATCGCCGGGCCCGCTGCTCGAAATGAGCGGCGAACGGCACACGGTGACCTGCGCTGCGGCCGGCGTGATCGAGCCGGTGGCGCAACTCGGCGATGCGGTGACCAGGGGCCAGACGGTCGCCCGACTTCATCCCGACGATCTTTCCGCGCCGGTCGATCTGACCGCGCAATGCACTGGCATTTTTGCCTGCATCGCCGCAACAGGACGATGCGATGCCGATATGGAGGGCAACACTGTGATCGGTTATGTCTGCGAGACCATCACCAAGGGCTGGCCGGCGCGATGAACTGGACACTGTTTTCGATCGGCGCCAACGGCTGGGGCGACGAACTGCTCTGGGGCTTTGCCCTGACGATGACGCTGGCCATTGCCGCCTATGTGATCGGCACGGTCATCGGGCTTTTTGCGGCCTTGGCGCTATTGTCGAAATCGCGCATCCTGCGGCCGGTTTCAGCGGCATACGGCACGATCTTTCGCAGCGTGCCCGAGCTTCTCATCCTGTTTCTGACCTACTACGGCGCCGCGCTGATGATCCGTTCGACGTTCGCGCTGATCGGCATCGACCTGCGCGTATCGCTGGATGCTTTCACGGCCGGCGTCGTGGCGCTGGCGCTCGTGCATGGCGCCTATACGGCCGAGGTGTTTCGCGGCGCGATCATATCCGTGCCGACCGGACTGCGTGAAGCAGCCCGCTCGCTCGGCATGACACCGTTCGTGACATTCCACAGGATCGTTTTTCCCGTCGCCCTGCGATACGCCTTTCCCGGCCTGTCCAACCTGTGGATGGTGATGATCAAGAACACCCCGCTCGTCTCCGCGATCGGTCTTGCCGATCTGATCGGGCAGGCCAACACCGCCGGGCAGAACACCAAACACTATTTCGCGTTCTTCACCGCTGCGCTGATCGCATATCTGCTTGTGTCCGCCGTCTCGCTCTGGGGGCAGATCCGGCTCGAACGCAACCTGACGCGCCATTTGCCCAAACAGGGGAGTTGGTCGCCATGATCATGGATTTCGAGACGCTTCTCTCCACCCTGCCGGGCTTCGCCGAGGGTCTCGCCTGGACGCTTTTCCTGACCGTGTCGGTTCTGTTCTTCGGGATGATCATCGCCTTGATGATCGTGCCCTGCCGGCTTTCGCGGAACCGGGCGGCAAACGGGTTCGGCCTGACGTTCGTCTTCGTTTTTCGCGGCGCGCCGCTGCTCGTTCTGTTGTTCCTGATCTACTATGGCGTGCCCGAACTGCCGATCGTGCGCGACACGTTTCTGTGGCATGCGTTCCAACATCCCGTTTTCTGCGCGATCCTGGCCCTGTCGCTCAATTCCGCCGGCTATCTGACGGAAGTCATCGTCGGGGCAGTGCGTGCCGTCCCCCGGGGTGAGATCGAAGCGGCCCATGTCGCCGGGCTGTCGCGATGGACCGTCATCAAGGGGATCATCGCACCCAACGCGATCCGATTGGGTCTGCGCAACTACGGCAACGAGATGATCTTCGTGGTCAAGGCGACTTCCATCGCCAGCCTGGTGACAATCCAGGAATTGATGGCCAGAGCAAGCGGTGTCTACTATCGGACCTACGACCCGATCACGCCGCTGCTCATCGCCGGCGCGATCTTCCTGGTTCTGATCCTGGCGCTTAGCAGTTTCATGGCCTTGCTGGAGGTCCGCTTGTCGCCGGAACTCCGGCGCAAGGCGGAAAGGGCCCGGCCGCGCGCCGGAAAGACCGCCCCCGGGCTTACGGCCGTTGATGGGCCATCGCTCCCACAAACTCCAGGAACCGGTCGCTGACACCGCCGCCGAACATCTGCCGGCTGGTTCCCGATGCGACCACATATCCTTTTTCCATGAAGAGCACGCGGTCGGCGATACGCCGGGCGAAGCCCATCTCGTGGGTGGCGCACAGAACCGTCATCGGGCGTCCGCTGAACCGGCCTTCGGCCACTTGCGTCAAGAGATCGAGAATGCCGGCGATGGTCTCGGGGTCGAGCGACGCCGTCGGCTCGTCGAGCAGCAGCAATTCCGGATCGCCGATCAGTGCCCGTGCGATGGCGATCCTTTGCTGTTGGCCGCCCGACATTTCGAACGGGTATCTGTCCGCCAATCCATGGCAACCCACCAGTTCGAGAAGGTCCCTGCCGCGTTCGTTCAGTTCTGCTTCGCTACCCAGACGCAATTCACGAGCCGCGAAGGTGATGTTGTCCAACGCCGTGCGCATCGAATAGAGATTGAAGCTTTGAAAGATCATCGCCATGCGCCGGCGCGCCTTGCTCCACTGCCCGGGCGTGGCCGGTACCGATCCGAACAGCTCGAACCGCCCGCTTCGATCCGAAAGCAGCCCTGCGCAAACGCGCAACAGGCTGGTCTTGCCCGAACCGGACGGGCCGATCAGCACGATCTTCTCGCCCTTGCGGATCGTCAGATCGATGTCGGTCAGGACCGGAAAATCCCCGATCCGGACGTTCAGCCCGGCGGCCTCGACAACCGGTTCACCCGGCATGGGATTTGGCGAACGCGTCGATGCGCTCCAGCCCCATGTCCAAATCGGACCGGTCGACGCCGAACCCGATCCTGATGTGCCGGGGAATGCCGAACCAGTCGCCGGCGCACACGAAGACACCGGTCCGGTCCCGCAGTTCGTGCACGAACCGTTCGGAGTCCATGTCGAGATCGTATGCCACGAACGCCATGCCGCTGGCTTCAGGTTGCACCAATGACCAGCCGTTGCGTCCGCGCAACCAATCTTCGACCCGGCCGCGTCCAGCCGACAGGATTTGGCGGCCGCGCGCCAGCAGCCGGTCGCGCACCGGATTGGTCAGCGCCCGCCGCGACAGTTCCTGGGCCAGCGGTCCTGTCCCGATGGTCGTGTAGTCCTGCCGTTCATGCATGCGCTTGACCAGATCGGGCGGCGCGATGCACCATCCCATGCGGAGACCCGGCAACCCGAACGATTTGGCAAGACCTCCGGTGGCGATCACCTTGCCGCCAAGGCCCCATGCGGTGGCGGGCGGTCGCCCGTCGATTTCCGATCCGCGGTAGATTTCATCGACCAGAAGCCAGACACCGGCCTTCTCCGTCAGCGCGGCCAGGGCGCGGCGCGTCTCGCCGCGCATCAGCACGCCGGTGGGATTGTTGGGGTCGCACAGCGTAACCAGCTTTGTCGCCGGCCCTATCGCCGCGCGAACATCGTCCATGTCCGGTTGCCAACCGTTTTCCGGCCGCAGCGGAACGCGCGTGACCTCGACCCCGAGCGCCCGCGCAAGTCCGTCCAGCTGCATGAAGTTGGGCGTCAGCATGACCATGTGATCGCCCGGGTCGGCGAGGCTCATCAGCGCCAGCATGTTGGCCTCGCTGGTGCCGTTGGCGATGAGAACGTTTTCCGCCGACGACGCCGGATACCAGTCGGCCACGGCCTGCCGCAGCGCCGGCGTCCCGTCCGTGTAGCCATAGCCCAGCGGCAGGTCGCGAATGGCGTCCATCTCGTCCGGCGGCACCAGATCGGCCATGGTCGCGTGATGGACGCCGCTTTCGGTCAGATTGATCTCGACCTCGTTTTCGTAGAGCGTCTGGCTGCGTTCGAGCAGAAACGTGTCGATCTTCACTGCGCCGCCTCCAACGATCGCGCCAGCCGCGCGAGAACCGCCTTGGCGATCGCAATGTCCTGCACCGCGACACCGGTCAGGTCGCTGACCGTGATCGCATCGTCACCGACCCGGCCCGCATGGCCGCCATCGATGATGGTTCCAAGTTCGATCACATCGTCCTCGCCGATCGCACCGGCACCAAGTGCATGAAAGATTTCGCCCCGTTCCTGGCACTGGGCGATGCTGTCGGCGACGACAAGATCGGCGCGGCCGAGAAGATCGGGCGACAGTTCGTTCTTGTCCGGCGTGTCCGAACCCATCGCGGTGATGTGTGTGCCCGGCGCGATCATGTCGGCCGACAGCAACGGCGTCTCGGCCGGTGTCGTCGTGACGATCAGCCGGCAGTGTCTGGCAACGTCGTCCGGAGAGCCAGCCTCCTCCACCGCATAGCCCATCGCCGCGATGTCGCGCGCAGCCGCGTTGCGCGAGGCGTCGCGCCGTCCCCAGATCATCAGCCTGCGGCATGGAGTGACCCGCCGCAGATAGTCGGCCTGCAACCTTGCCTGAACGCCGCTTCCGATGATGCCGATGCAACCGACATTTTTCGGAGCCAGATGCTTGGCTGCGACTGCGCCGGCGGCCGCCGTCCGGTGGTTGGTCAGTTCCCCCTCCTCCAGAAGCACGGCCTCGACCATGCCGGTCTTCTGGCTCAGCACAAGCATGCAGCCGCCAAAGGGCGGCAGTCCCAGCGCGGGATTGCCGAAGAAGCCGGTCGCGACCTTGATGACGAACACATCGTCGCCGCGCACCGCGCCATATTTGATGTGCATCTCGCCATGCACGTCGGGAAACAACAGCTCGCCGACCGGCGGAACCGTCACCTCGCCGCGCGAAAAGGCCGCAAAGCCCGCTTCCACCTCGGACACAACGTCCACATCGGGCAGCGCCGCGACGATCTCGTCGAGAGAAAAGACCGATGTCACCGTCATCACGCAACTCCCGCGTGGCGGGCCACGATCTCGAAGGCCTTGACGAGCCCGCGGAACGTGGCGCGGGTCGCGTCCTCGCGCAGCCGGCCGTCACCGTCGATCATGCCGAGGCCCGGCCCGATCAGCACATTGCCGCCATAGATGGTGGTGCCGGCCTGCCCCATCGCCATGCACGCCGCATCGATCGCATTGGTTCCGGCCACCAGATCCTCCAGATTGTAGAGCGGCAGTCCCTTGTCGCCGCCCTTCCATGTNGGGAAACCCGTCGAGTTCTTCCATCAAGATGCGGTGCATGCCGTCCACCGGATCGGTGACGCGCGTCGGCTCGTTCACCATCATGCGCAGGAAGGCGAGCATGCCAACCAGCGAATCGCGCCCCGGATCGTGCATCGAAAAGACGCCCTTGCCATAGGACGAGGTGCCGCCGCTGCGCGGGCCGATCCATCCCATCGACTTGCGGATCACATTCATCGGTTCGGCCTTGCCGATCATCAGCCCGCCAATGGGTGACCGGCCGGCCTTGTCCATCGAATAGATCATGATGTCGGCATCGATGGCGCGCGGGTCGATGCCGACGATCGGCAGACAAGTCGCGCAATCGACGATGTACGGCACGTCCCAGTCGCGCGCCAGGCCGCCCAGCCGCTTCATCAGTTCGGGAGCCCCCTCGCCCGTCTGGCCGAAACCCCATCCGGGCGTGTCGTAGCCAACCGCATGCACCGCCGAAACATAGGCGCTGTGGCGGCTCGCCGTACGCTCCATCGCGGCCATCGTGCCGTCGACATCAAGACCCGTCATCAGGGCCACCGTGTTCTGGCGCACGCCATGGATCTCGTATTTGACGCCCGGCGCCCGGACGAACAGCGTATCGAGATTGGTAAGGCTCTTGCCGTCAATGCCGAGTTCGCCGCCGGCGACGGTCCTGTCCATGGCGAAGTGCCGGTATTTGGGCGGAAACGCCCGGCCATAGCCGCCGCCCCATTCGGCGTCTTCACCGTAGATCTGCAGCGAGCGGGCGCGGTACTGGTCGCCCTTGCGCATGGAAGGTGGCGCAACAAGCGTCTCGAAGGCGACGCGCAGCGACGCCTCGGCGGTGTTGGTCACGCACACATCGTACTCGTCGCCATAAACGTCCTTGACCAACACCCGCATCTCGTCGGCGATCTGCACCGCCGGCAGCACATCGACCCGGTTGGCCTCGGCGATCGCGTCCATGACATAGTCGGGAAGCCGGGCCGGACAGCCGGACGACCCCTGGTAGGTTCCGACCGCGCCGGCGAACCGGTCAAGGCCCTCGGCTTGGGCGAAATCCGCCGCCTCGCGTTCGATGTCGGGAATCGCGTCGTAAAGCGATTGATACCACTGATGCAGATACATGGCCGTCCTGTGGATTGGGAAAAAGGCGGAGCGGGGCCGCAGCCCCGCCCGTTTCGATGCTCCGGGACTATTGGTCCCAGAGCATGTCGGCGCGCAGGTTCATGCCTTCCGGGAACCATCTGGCGGCAATCGTGTCGAACGTGCCGTCGGCATAGATTTCGCGCAGGGCGGTGTTCACCCGCTCGCGCAATTCGTCATCGCCCTTGCGGAACATCGCGCCCGCGCCGCTGCATGTGATGCAAAAGCCGCTGTGTACGATCTCGAAATCGGCGCCCTCTGGCTTGCCGAGAAACTCCCGGATCGGCGTTTCGGCCTCCAGCGCGCCGACGATCCGCCCCGCCTGCATGTCCGCGGCGATCTGATCGAAACGCTGATAGCCTCGGAACTCGATATCGGGATAGTTCTCGGCCATGAATGCGCGAACGCCGGCCGACGCCTCATAGCCGCCGATCGTCTTGCCCGCCAGATCGTCGGGGAAGGTGGTCACCTCGCCCTTGCGCGCGACGAATGCGTCCTTGACGTTGAAATAGGCCAGAGAGAAATCGGCGACCTTCTTGCGCTCGTCGGTGATCGACATGGCCGAGAAGATCATCCGGAACTTGTCGGCGAGCAGCGCTGCGATGGCGCCGTCGAAATCTTGCTTGACCCATTCGCACTCGGCTTCGATGCGCGCGCACACCTCGTTGCCCAGATCGATCTCGAAGCCCGAATAGGAGCCATCGGCCTCGGTCTGGCTGAAGGGCGGGTAGGACGCCTCGGTGGCGACGAGTATCTTTTCCGCGGCTGCGCCCGAGGCCGACAGGCCAAGGGCGACCAGCGCGGCGGCGCCCATTCCGGTTAGCGTTTTCATCATGTGTCTCCTTTTCGCTCGCACCGGGACGGGTGGCCCGGCGGTGTTCTGCGGAACCGAAGCCTAACGGGACGCGAGCGGCACCTTAATGGAGCGTTTGCGAAGTTCATTTCGGCAAACGGCGAAGGAAGCGATGTAGGCCCCGGGATATGACGATGCGCCATGCGCGTTTTCGACGGCCACAATGATCTGCTGTATCGGTTATGGGAAACCGGGGACCGGGATGGCGCGGCGTTTCTGACAAGCGATGGGCAAGGCCATATCGATCTGGAACGGGCACGCATCGGCGGCTTTTCAGGCGGCCTTTTTGCGGTGTTTGCCGACAGCCCGGAGTTCGAGCAGACCCTCGCATCGACCGATGCCTCGGCCATGCCCCTTTCCATGGACGATATCGAGCCGATCGGCCTGACACATGCTTCTGCCATCTGTCATGAGCAGATTGCGATCGTCCGCCGTATGAGTGCGGCGCGGCCCGATGCGCTCCGCATTTGCTCATCCACCGGCCAGATCGGGCAGGCCATGTCCGATGGCGCGGTGGCCTGCGTGCTCCATGTCGAGGGGCTGGAAATGATCGACGATCCCCGGGCGCAATTGCCGGAGCTCTACGATCTGGGCGTCCGCTCCATCGGGCCAGTCTGGTCACGGCCGAACAGGTTCGGTCACGGCGTGCCGTTCCGTTACCCTTGCGATCCGGACACGGGACCCGGCCTTACCGCCGCCGGGTTCGAACTGATCGAGATATGCCAGCAAATGGGTATCCTCGTCGATGTCGCCCACATGAATGCGGCTGGTGTTGCCGATGTGGCGTCCGTTGCGGAAACTCCGTTCGTATCCAGCCATGCGGGCGTGCATGCCATCTGCCCCGCGTCTCGAAACCACACCGATGATCAACTGCGAACCATCGCCCACTCCGGCGGACTGGTCGGCATCGTGTTGAACACCGATTTCATCCGCCGCGACGGGCGGGCCGATCCCGATACCGACCTGTCGTCGTTCGTCGACCACATCCGCCACGTCATCAATGTCGCCGGCATCGAGGCCGCAGCGTTGGGCTCTGATTTCGACGGCGGCCCTGTCGCCCGCGATTTGGCCGACTGCAGCGCCCTGCCCTCATTGGTCCGTCGGATGGAAGCCGGCGGCCTGAATGCGGCACAGATCGAAGCGGTTTGTCACGGCAACTGGTTGCGGGTCCTGAAGGAGACGATCGGCTGAACCGGGCCGCAAAACGGCCTCGGGGTCCATCGGCAACGGGTCGCGGACTTGCTGGAAGGTACCGGTGACGGCGACCGGGACGTCATGTCCTAAGGGCAGGGATTGTGCGAGACAGCGATCTGCGCGACCGACGGAACGGCCAATGTCGGCCGTCGCAAACCATATCAGCGCAACTCAAGTCGTTCGGACCGGGACAATGCAATCCGACAAAGTGCAGAATCTCGTTGAAATCGATTTCATTCTCAGTTTAACTTCCCAAATCCGTCACCAAGGGAGGAAAGTGATGTCACATTTCATGAAGAAGGCGCTCGCAACGGTCTCGGTTCTGGCAGCAGCCACCGGTGCCACGCTTGCGGACGACTTTACCATCGGCCTGACCAATGGCTGGGTCGGTTCGGAATGGCGCACCCAGATGATCGAGGAAGCGCAGGCCGCCGCCGCGGCGTGGGGTGAGCGCGGCGTCGATGTCGAGGTGGTCGTCCAAAGCTCGAACGTCGATGTGCCCGGCCAGATCGCGCATGTGCGCAACTTCATCAGTCAGGGCGTCGATGCCATCATCATCAACCCCAACAGCCCGACCGCTTTCGATCCGGTCTTCGCGCAGGCCGCCAGTGCCGGGATCCTGGTGATCTCGACCGACGCCGAAGTGTCCTCCCAGGACGCCATCTATGTCGGCATCGATCAGAAGGGCTGGGCCGAGGCGAGCGCCCGATGGCTGGCCGAGACGCTGGGCGGTGAGGGTACGGTGGTCGCCATCAACGGCGTCGCCGGCCATCCGGCCAACCAGATGCGCGTTGAAGGCTACACGGAGGTTTTCGGCGAATATGACGGCATCGAGATCGTCAATGAGGTCAACGCCAACTGGGATCAGGCGCAGGGTCAGCAGGCGATGCAGAACCTTCTCGCCACCTATCCCGATATTGACGGCGTCTGGGTGCAGGACGGCATGGCCGCCGGCGCCTGGCGGTCGATCATGGACGCCGATCGCGTCGATGAAATCGCCGCCACGGGTGAAATCCGCAAGGACTTCATCGATCTGTGGGTCGAAAACGACTTTACGTCGGGCGCTTCGGTCAACCCGCCCGGCGTGATGGCCAGCGCGCTCAATGTTGCGGTCTTCATGCTGCAGGGGCGCGAACTGAAGGAGCCGGCCGATGATGGCGTGTACGGCAACGCGCTGTATCTGCCGATCCCGTTCATCGATGGCAACAATGTCGCTGAGGCCGCCTCGGCACTTGACGGGCAGCCGGGCCACTATTCCTATTCGAGTTCCTTGAGCATCGAGGAAGCCGAAGCGCTGTTCCAGTAAGCGCAAGGACGTCGGGGCCGGCGCATTCGTGCTGGCCCGCAGACGGGCGGTGCACTGGGAGATCAACACAATGGCCAAACTGCAGGTTCGCGGTGCGCGCAAGGCCTATGGCGCAACCATTGCCCTCA
Organism: Oceaniradius stylonematis; assembly: GCF_003149475.2. Classification (GTDB taxonomy): domain Bacteria; phylum Pseudomonadota; class Alphaproteobacteria; order Rhizobiales; family Rhizobiaceae; genus Roseitalea; species Roseitalea stylonematis. The sequence continues at coordinate 676,031 of NZ_QFWV02000004.1, read as the reverse complement.
AACGCGGCGACATGGTGCTGGAGAGCGGCGAAGTGCACGTGCTTATCGGCTCCAACGGTTCCGGCAAGAGCACCCTGTGCAAGATCATTTCCGGAAGCGTGCGGCCCGACGCCGGCGAGGTGATTATCGATGGCCGGCCCGTGACCGTCACAGGCCCGCAGATGGCGCGCGAGCTGGGCATTGGCATCTTCTATCAGGAGCTGAGCCTGGCTGCGCATCGGACCGTGGCCGAGAACATCTCCCTGGCGCGATTGCCGGCCAATGCCGGTGTCTTTGTCGACCATGCGGCAGTCGGCGCGACCGCGGAGCGATATATGGCGCCATTTGCCGACGTACTGGGCGATGGCTTTGCCGCGGACACGCCCGTCGTCAAATTGCGCGCCGATCAGCGACAGCTCGTCGAGATCATGAAGACACTGGCAACCGAGGCGCCGGTCCTGATCTTCGATGAGCCCACCTCGGCGCTTGACAGCGCCCAGGTCGAGCGCTTCTTCGATGTGCTGCGCAAGCTGCGCGGCGAAGGGCGATCGATCATCTTCATCTCCCACCGGATGGACGAGATCTTCGCCATCGGCGACCGGGTGACGATCATGCGCGACGGTGAGACCGTGACGACGATGGCGCTTTCCGATGCCGACCATGACATGGTGATCCGCGCGATGGTCGGCGGTCAGGAGGCCCTCATCGCGACGGGCAATGCCGACGATGAAGGAACCCGCCGGACCGGCAAGACAATCCTGTCGGTCCAGAATATCTCCGGCCCTGGGTTTTCCGAAATCAGCTTTTCGGTTGCAGCCGGCGAGATCGTTGGCTTCGGCGGATTGCACGGCCAGGGCCAGTCTTCGGTCTTGCGCGCCCTGTTCGGCGCGAGCCGCCGGCAAGCGGGTACGATCACGCTGAACGGCACACCCTACACGGCCACCGCGCCGCGCGCGGCCATCCGCCAGGGCATGGCCTATATCTCGGGCGACCGCGGACATGACGGTGTCATCACGGACCGGCCGATCCTTGAAAATGTCACGCCGGTGCATTTCCTCAGGAACCGGCTGACGTTTGCTTTTCCCGGTCGCTTGCGAGCGGCCGTGCTGCCCGCGTTACAGGCGCTGCGGACGAAGTATGCGACGCTTTCCCACCCGATCAGTTCTCTGTCTGGAGGCAACCAGCAGAAGATCGTCATCGCGCGCTGGTTGACCGATCCGCCCCAGGTGCTGCTGCTTGACGATCCGACAAAGGGCATCGATTTGGCGACCAAGACGGAACTGTTCGCGCTGATCCGCGAACTCGCCGAAAAGGGTATGGCGATCATCCTTTATTCGTCCGAGGACAGTGAATTGCTCACCAATGCCGACCGCATCCTGGTGTTCAGCGGAGGCGCGATCGCACGCGAACTGACCGGCGCGGACCGGACGCGGTACAACCTTTACCATGCCGCCTACGAGGCCGCTTGATGAGTGGTCTCGTTGCACAACCGGGCGCTGGCGCCCACACCGGGATCGGCCGCATTTTCGAGCGCTTTCCGTTCCTGCCGGCGTTTGTCATCCTGATCGCGCTCTTGGTGCTCAACGGCCTGTTCGAGCCCAACAGCCTGTCGTTCGGCGCCCTGACCGGACTGGTCAGCACCTATCTGGCCTTGATGCTGCTGGCGGTGGCGCAGACCTACGTCGTCTATGCCGCCGACATCGATCTGTCGGTCGGCGCGATATTGTCGCTGGTCAATGTGTCCATCATCGTTCTGATGCAGCTGATGGGCGGCTCGGCACTGTCGGTTCTGGTGGCCTGCTTCGCGGGCATCGGCATCGGCCTCGCCTGCGGCATCTTCAATGGCATCATAGTCGCCGGTCTGCGCCTGCAGCCGATCGTTGCGACCTTTGCCACGTCGATCATCTTTACCGGCATCGCGCTCTACATCATGCCGGTCTCCGGCATCCCTGCGCCGAGCGTCTACTGGCGCACCTACGGCGGCCGGCTCTTCGATGTGCCGTTCGTCATCTACCTGGCGGTCGCTGTGGCGGTGATCCTCTATGTGATCGCACGCACGCGGCTCATCACCCAGCTGCTGGCGGTCGGCGACAACCAGCAATCGGCCTACCAGTCGGGTTTGCCTGTCACCATGACGCGCATTCGCGGCTATGCGCTGTGCGGCGTGTTCGCGGCGCTGGCCGCACTGTGCATCACCGGCGATACGGCCAGCGGCGACCCTCTGGTCGGCGGTGCGATGACACTGAACAGCGTCGCGGCCGTCGTGCTGGGCGGGACGGCATTGTCCGGCGGTGTCGGCTCGGTTGCCGGATCGGTGATCGGTGCGCTGATCATCGGCCTGGTCAACTCGCTGGTCTTCTTCGTCGGCACGCCCTCGGAATGGCAGAACCTTGTGCAGGGCCTGGCCATACTGGTCGCTTTGACGGTGGGTATCCTCGTCTCGCGGAGGGCCGGCCAATGAGCGCCGCCGAACCCGGCATTGGACGAACCGCCGCTCTCTCCGCCGAGCGCCTCGTGCGGCAGCCCATCATCGTCGCGCTCGCGCTGATTGCCGCCCTGCTGGTCGCCGGCGAACTTCTGTCGCCGGGCTTTGCGTCGGGCGAACAGATCCTCCGTCTGCTCATCGTTGCAGCCCTGCTCGGCATCGTCGCTGCGGGGCAGAACCTGGTCATTCTTGGTGGCCGCGAGGGCATCGACCTGTCGGTCGGCGGTGTCGTGTCGCTCAGCGCGATCGTCGCCGGCAACATCATGAACGGGGCCGATGCCGGCATCGTGCCGGCGATACTCGCCTGTGTCGCCATCGGCGGGCTGTTCGGCCTCATTAACGGCGTCGGCGTGACACTGCTGCGCATTCCGCCGCTGGTGATGACGCTGGGCATGCTTGGCGTCCTGCAAGGACTTTTGGTCGTCGTCCGCCAGGGCATACCCTCGGGCAATGCGGCGCCGGCCCTGTCGGGTTTTGTCACCCAGCCCTTTCTTCTGGGGCTGCCGGGCATCATCTGGCTCTGGATCGGCATCGGCGCGTTCATGGCCTTTCTGCTGCGACGGACCGTGTTCGGTCACCGCATCTATGCCATCGGCTCCAACGAGCACGCGGCCGCGATGGCCGGGGTGCCGGTACGCCTGATGCGCGTGTCCCTGTTCATCTTGTCGGGCATGTTCGCGGCGATCGCCGGCATCTGCCTGCTCGGCTATTCGGGCCAGTCCTTTGCCAATGTCGGCGAGCAGTACATGCTGCCGTCCATCATCGCCGTGGTCTTCGGCGGCACGCCACTGTCGGGCGGCAAGGGCGGCTACACGGGAACCATGGCCGGCGCCGTTCTGTTGGTGATCCTGCAGTCCATCCTGACGACGATCAACATCGACGAAGCCGGCCGCCAGATTGTCTTCGGTGCGACGCTCCTGGTGCTGATGCTGTTCTACGGCCGCGGCCGGGCCATGCGGGGCTGAAAGTTGGCTGGACGTCCGAAGATCAAGGACATCGCCGATATGGTCGGCGTCTCGCCGGCCACGGTGTCGCGTGCGCTGGCCGGAACCGGGCTTGTCGCCGAGCCGACGCTGTCGCGAATTCGAGAAACCGCCGCCGCCCTCGACTACCGCCCCAATGTCAGTGCCCGAAATCTGCGCACGCAAAGATCGATGGCGATACTTCTGGTCGTCCGCGATGCGGGCAACCCGTTTTATCTCGAGGTCTTCAAGGGGGTCGAGGCGGCGGCGCGAGAGGCCGGTTACTCGGTGCTTATGGGCAATACCGAGGACGATCCGGTGCGCGAGACCGAGTATTTCGCCATGCTTGGCGATGGCCACGCCGACGGGATGATCCTGATGACAGGCAAGCTGCCCGCGCCCAACGACACACGCGCGACAGGCGACGAGCCGGTGGTCGTGGCGCTCGAAATGGTCGAGGGTTCGGGATATCCGCATGTGGTCATCGACAACCATGCTGCCGCGCTTTCTGCGGTCAATCATCTGATCGAACTGGGCCACCAGAATATCGCGCACATCACCGGCCCTTTGCCGGAACCGATGAGCCAAAGACGCATGGAAGGCTACCGCACTGCCATGAAGCTGGCCGGGCTGGCCATCCGCGAGGGGTTCGAGCAGCGGGGCGATTACCTGCTCGAATCAGGTGTGCAATGCTGTCGCGCCCTGCTCGCATTGCCCGTGCTGCCGACCGCGATCTTCTGCGCAAATGACGAGATGGCGTTCGGTGTCATCGGTGAATTGAACCGGCAGGGTGTTTCGGTGCCGGATGATGTGTCCGTGGTCGGCTTCGACGACCTGTTCCTGAGCGCCGCGTTCCAACCGCCCCTCACAACCGTCAGCCAGCCGCGCGCCGATATCGGTCGCCAGGCGATGACAATCCTCTTGTCCCGGCTGTCTGGCGCTGCCGTGCCCGATGAACCGGTGGTCGTCGCCACCCAACTCAAGGTCCGCGGAACCACGGCACCGCCAAAAAGCCTGACAACACAACACCAAGGGAGACACCAATGACCAACCTGCCGAAATCGAAGCTGCGCATCGGTCTGATTGGCACCGGCTTCATTGCCCAGTTTCATCTGCGTTCGATGGTTGGTGTCCGCAATGTCGAAGTCACCGGCGTCTACAGCCGCAAGGCGGAAAACCGCCAGCGCATTGTCGATCTGGTGACGGAACTGGAGCTGGGCACCTGCACCGCGCATGGCTCGCTCGAGAAGATGCTGCAAGCCGATGATATCGACGCCGTGTGGATTTTGACGCCCAACAACACGCGCCTGGACATCATGCGGATAATCCACGCCGAAGTGACGTCGGGGCGGAGCAAGGTCTTTGCCGTCGCCTGCGAAAAGCCGCTCGCCCGCACCATTGCCGACGCGCGCGAGATGCTGCGGCTTGCCGAGGACGCCGGCCTCAACCACGGCTATCTGGAAAACCAGGTGTTCTCGACGGCGGTGCTGCGCGGCAAGGAAATCGTCTGGCGCCGGGCCGCCTCGACCACCGGGCGCCCGTACCTGGCGCGCGCCGCCGAAGAGCATGCCGGTCCGCATGAAGCCTGGTTCTGGAGGGGCGACAAACAGGGCGGCGGCGTGCTGTCGGACATGATGTGCCATTCCGTCGAGGTCGCCCGTCACCTGCTCACCAAGCCCGATGCGCCGCGCAAGTCGCTGACCGTCAAATGGGTCAATGGCACGGTCGCCAACCTCAAATGGACGCGGCCGGCCTATGCCGACCAACTGCGCGAACGCTATGGCGAAGCGGTCGATTACCGCAACCGGCCTGCGGAGGACTTCGCGCGCGCCACCATCCTGCTTGAAGACGAGGATGGCCTGGAACTGATGATCGAGGCGACAACGTCCTGGGCCTATGTCGGTGCCGGTCTGCGCATCCAGCTCGAACTCCTGGGTCCGGAATACTCCATGGAGTTCAACTCTCTTTCGACCGGTCTCAAGGTCTTCATGTCGCGCGCGGTCACCGGCGCGGAGGGTGAGGACCTGGTCGAAAAGCAGAATGCCGAGCAGGGCCTGATGCCGGTGCTGGAAGACGAGGCCGGCATCTACGGCTACACCGATGAAAATCGCCATATGGTCGAGCGTTTCCGCAAGGGCGAACGGCCGGACGAGACATTCGAGGACGGCCTTGCAGTCGTCGAGATCCTGATCGGCCTTTACCGGTCCGCGGAACTTGGACAAACCGTGCATTTCCCGGCCGGCGACCTTGAGGATTATGTCCCCCTGGTCGCCCGGGCCGGCGACTGAGCGATGGCCGTCAGCGGCGTTCGTGCGCGATGAAGGCGGCGTCCATCCTGGTGATCGGCAACGTCAACGTCGATCTCGTTCTCGGCAAGATCGACGATTGGCCGGACTTCGGAACGGAGATCGTCGTCGATCACAGCGAGATGCGGGCCGGCGGTTCCGCCGGCAACACGGCCCTCGCCCTCGGCGGCATGGGAATCGGCCACCGCTTGATCGCGGCCACCGGCGATGACGTTTTCGGCGCGTGGCTGCGTGACGCGTTCGACGAGGAAACCTGCGACTGGATTGTCAGCCCGGGCGCGACGACGGTGACCGTCGGCATAGTCCACGCCGACGCCGATCGGGCCTTCTTCACAACGCCCGGACATCTGATGCGCGCGGACACGCGCATGGTCATGCGCCGGCTGACCAAAGCACCGCATTCGCATGCCTGGGCGATCATTGCCGGCGGCTTTCTGATGCCGGACCTGATGCAGAACACGACCGGCTTGATCGACGCGCTCAAGGGGCTGGGATGGCAAGTGGCAATCGACCCCGGATGGCCGCCGGACGGGTGGAGCCAAGCCGTCCGGTCCATGATGCGGCAATGGCTCGCGACGGCCGATGCCAGCCTTTTGAACGAGGACGAAGTCGTTCAACTGGCCGATGCTCAAAGCGTTGAAGCTGCCGCGGAAGAAATTGTCGCACGCGCCGGCGCCGACCACCTTCTCGTCCTCAAGCGCGGCCCCGATGGCGCCCGTGCGCACCATCGCGGCGCGATCCGCGAAGCAACAGCCCCCGAGGTCGAAGTCATCGATACGGTCGGCGCGGGCGACACGTTCAATGCCGCTTTTCTCGCGGCGCTGGCCAATGGCGATGATGTTGCGACGGCGCTGGCACGCGGCGTTCGTACGGCGAGCCGGGCCATCTCGACATCTCCGAGACGCTATGGCGATTAGAGCACTTCATCGTGCGGCTGAACCGGTCTCATGAAAGGCTGGTCTATGCTGCGACCATGACGTGCCGAACGGCTGTGTAATCCCCCAACGCTTGGAGCGACATGTCCTTGCTGGCCTGGGTCGCCCCTTGGTGACTCAGAAAGGCAGCCGACCCCCGGCATGGATTTGGGCCTCCGGCTGGCCGACCCGATGGACAGCGGATTTTGGCGGGAATTGCGATGGCACCGGGCTCCGACGCACCGAGGCCGCCGCAAGTCTCCCCGGTCTACGGCACGACGGCGCCGGCGCGCGAAAGCGCGTTCCAGATGCGGGCGTGCAAGTCCGGCGCGTCCTCGGCGCGCTTGCGCGCGACGATCTGCATCTCCAGGCCGCCGAGCTGGCCGCTGAGATCGCTCAGCCGTTCGTCTCGAAGATCGGCCTGCGCGAGAGCCTCCGGAACCCAGGCGACGCCGACGCCGGCGGATGCCATCTGCATGGCGGCCAATGTCAGCGCCGTCTCCGCGACGATGTTGAGCCGGCACTGACGTTCGAGGCGCGGGAAGATTTGGCGTTCAACGACAATGCCCAGAAACACGTCGGCGGGATAGGCGATCACGTCCAGACTGCCGGTGTGAAAACGCCACAGCATCTCTTTGACGCTCTGCGTCCCGTAAACCGGGATGAGCCTTTCGTTTGCGATGAAGGCCTCCATCGTCATTGCGGCGCGGTGGTCGGAATTGTCAGAGTCGAGACTGTAGGTAATCGAGAAATCGGCCTGGCCGGTGAGCAGCAAGGCCTCGCATTCGTCAAGGTTGGCCGACCGCAGACGCACATGTGCCTTGCCGAGGCCGGAAATCAGCTTGACGATCTGTGGGCCGAGCGNTGATCAGACTGCGCTGCTGGCGCGCCGCCTGCCGCAATTGCTCCTCGTGATTGCGCAAGGCGGTCGCAGGCCGGTTCGGCTTCGACCGGCGGTCGATCAGTGTGACATCCAGCAATATCTCAAGTGTCTGGATTCGTCGCGAAAACGCCGATTGCGAAACATTGCGCATCGCTGCCGCTTCCACGACCGATCCCGTATCGAGCAGCGCAATGATGTCGTCGATCCAGTCAATCCTCATGCTGACTCACTCCAATATGCATTTCTTGCATGTTATGGCTTCAAAAATGCATTTGAATGTCTGGAAACACCGTGTCAACATCCTTCGAAAGTCCAAATAGGAGATGTCATTCATGCATTTTTCGCGTTTTCCGCGGGTGCATCTGGCACACTTGCCGACCGCACTTGAGCCCATGGATCGGCTCTCCGAGACGCTTGGCGGTCCACGTATCTGGATCAAGCGCGACGATTGCACCGGCATGTCGACCGGCGGCAACAAGACGCGAAAACTCGAATTCCTGATGGCGGAAGCGCAGGCTCAGGGTGCCGATCTGGTGATTACCCAAGGCGCCACGCAATCCAACCACGCGCGCCAGACCGCCGCGTTTGCGGCGCGCCTGGGCATGGATTGTCACATCCTGCTGGAGGATCGGACCGGCTCCAAGGACCCGAACTACAACAACAATGGCAACGTCTTCCTGAATTTTCTGCACGGGGCAACGGCCGAGAAGCGGCCCGGCGGCCTCGACATGAACGCGGAGATGGAGGCGGTCGCCGACGGATTCCGCGCGAGCGGGCGCAACGTTTATACGATCCCGGGGGGCGGGTCGAACGCGACGGGCGCTTTGGGCTATTCCAATGCGGCCATGGAACTGGTCCAGCAGGCCAATTCCATGGGCTTGAAGATCGACAGGATCGTCCATGCAACGGGCAGCGCAGGCACCCAGGCCGGGTTGATCGTCGGGCTGAAGGCGATCAACGCCAACATTCCGCTTCTCGGCATCGGCGTCCGGGCGCCGAAGCCGAAGCAGGAGGAAAACGTCTACAAACTGGCCGTCGCAACGGCCGAAAAGCTGGGCTGTCCGGGCGTGGTCGCGCGCGAAGACATTGTCGCCAACACTGACTATGTCGGCCAAGGATATGGGATTCCGACGCCCGAATGCCTGCAGGCCATAGAGATGTTCGCGCGGCTGGAAGGGATCCTGCTGGACCCGGTCTACTCCGGCAAGGGCGCGGCCGGCCTCATCGACCTCGTCGCCAAGGGCGAATTTGCCGACGATCAGAACATCGTCTTCCTCCACACCGGCGGCGCGGTCGCGCTGTTCGGCTATACCGACGCATTCGGCTACGAAAAGCCGGTCATGCAGGCGGCCGAGTGAGCGGAGGCACGGTGTTGGACCCCTTCCGCGGCAGTTTTACCCAGCAAGAGGCTCTGCCAGAAGCGGCGGTGGCGGCCGCCATCGACGTGATTCGCGGCGGTCGCCTTCACCGGTACAATGTCGCGGAAGGCGAACAGAGTTCCGTTTCGCGTCTCGAGCGTGCCTTTGCGGACTATCTGGGCGCCAGATACTGCCTCGCCTGCGCGTCGGGCGGTTATGCGATGTCGCTGGCTTTGCGGGCCGCCGGCGTCGGGCCCGGAGACCGGGTTTTGACCAACGCATTCACACTGGCCCCGGTGCCCGGTGCGATCGCCGGCGTCGCGGCCCGGCCCGTTCTGGTCGACATTACCGAAGACCTTGTCATCGATCTTGAAGACCTGCGGCGCAAGATCGCATCGACCGGCGCCAGGGTTCTGCTGCTGTCCAACATGCGCGGTCATCTGTGCAACATGGACGCGCTCGTCGCCCTTTTGGATGATGCCGGCATCGTGCTCATCGAGGATTGCGCCCATACGATGGGCGCCGGCTGGAACGGCAGGCCCAGCGGCAGCTTCGGCCTGGCGGGGTGCTTCTCGACCCAGACCTACAAGCATCTCAACTCCGGTGAAGGCGGGCTGCTGACCTCGGACAATGCCGAATTCATGGCCCGCGCGATCATGCTGTCGGGCTCGTACATGCATTATGAGCGCCATGGCGCAGCGCCCCCCAGGGAGGCATTCGACGCCATCAGGCTTGAAACGCCGAACATGTCCGGCCGCATGGACAATCTGCGCGCCGCGATATTGCTGCCGCAACTGGCCGCGCTTGACGAGAACACCCGCCGCTGGAACGCGCGGTACGACCTTCTGGCAACCCGCCTCTCCGCAATTCCCGGTGTGGTCCTGCCGAACCGCCCGCAGGCAGAAGCCTATGTCGGCAGCTCGATCCAGTTCCGTCTTCCCTGGGTCGACGAGGCTTCTGCCAGGGAATTCATCGCCGCCAACAAGGTCCTGGGTGTCGAACTGAAATGGTTTGGCGATGCCGACCCGACCGGATTCACCTCCAACCATCACAGCTGGACCTACATCGAACCGCAAGACCTGAAACAAACCGACCGGGTTCTTGCCGGCCTGTTCGACATGCGCATCCCGCTGACCTTCACGCTCGACGATTGCGAGCATATTGCCGGTATCATCGCCCACACGCTGGCCCACATCTCGTTGGACGGGGCAGCATGACATCCCGAAAAGCCACAATCGGCGTTCTGGGCGGCATGGGCCCGGAAGCCACGATCCTGTTCATGCAGAAGATGCTGGACGCCGTGCCCGCCAATGACGATTGCGACCATGTCCCGCTGATCGTGCACAACAACACGCAGGTGCCGTCGCGGATCAGGGCACTGATCGAAGACGGCGGTGAAGCCCCGGGGCCGGTGTTGGCTGCGATGGCCAAGGATCTCGAGGGCGCCGGCGCCGATGCGCTGGCAATGCCCTGCAACACCGCACATCACTATGCGCCCGTGATCGCCGAGGCGGTTTCGATCCCCTTTCTCGACATGGTGCGGCTGGCATCGGGCAAGGCGCTAGAGCAAACGGCGCCTGGCGCGCGCATTGGCGTTCTGGGGTCGCCCGCCTTGCAGGCCACGCGTGTGTTTGAGGGTCCTTTCGCGCAGGTTGGCCTGACGCCGATCTACGGCAACGACGCCGACGCGCGTCTTGACATCATCCGCAGCGTCAAGAAGCGCGGCGTCACGCCAGACGCGATCGGCGCCTTGCAGGTCTCAGCCGATCGCCTGGTGGAGCGCGGCGCCGATGTTCTGATGGTCTGTTGCACCGAGTTCTCACTGATTGCCGACCGTTTGCGCAACAAAGCGATGCTGTTCGACACGCTCCAGGTGCTCGTCGATGCATGCGTCGCGTTCTCAACCGGCGACTCCCAATCCAGCGAAGCAGCGCGCGGGTCGAGCGCAGCTTCCGTGCCCCCAAAATCCGACCATCTGGGAAAGGAAAACCTGCCATGCTGAACAGCAAATCCCGACTGATGATCGCGACGGCGCTCGTCTCGATGAGTTCCGTTTCTGCGGCCCAGGCCGCCGATCTGGTGCTTGGTGTGCCGAACTGGCCGGCAGCCAACGCGACCTCCAACATCCTCAAGGTGGTCATCGAAGAGAATTTCGGCCTGGAAGTGGAGCTGCAAAGCGGCACAAACCCGATCATATTCGAAGCCATGGATGCCGGCTCGATGCACCTGCATCCGGAGGTGTGGCTGCCCAACCAGGCCAATCTCCACAACAAATTCGTCAACGAAAACAAGACCGTCGTGATGAACGAGAACCCGGTTCAGGCGGTACAGGGCATGTGCGTGACACAGCACACCGCCGACACCTACGGCATCACCTCGATCAATGACCTGACCGATCCCGACAAGATGGCGATCTTCGACAAGGACGGAAACGGGACGCCGGAAGTGTGGATCGGTGCGCCGGGCTGGGCATCGACGGTCATCGAGAAGATCCGGGCCAAGTCCTATGGCTACGATCAGACCATGGAGCTGAAGGAGTATGACGGCACCGTCGCATGGGGTGAGCTGGGCGCAGCGGCAGCGGCTGACGAGCCATGGATGGGCTTTTGCTACGAGCCGCACTTCATCTTTGTCGCCTACGACCTTGTCTATCTCGACGAACCGCCGCACGATCCGGACACATGGACCATCATCCAGCCGACCGACGACCCGCAATGGCTGGAGAAGTCGTCGGCATCGACCGCATGGAAGGGCGCAACGCTTCATCTGCACTACGCGGCGTCCATCCGCGACGACTTCCCTGAAGTCGCCGCGATGCTCGACAGCTACCAGATGCCGCCGGAAGTGCTCAGCCAGGCCGGCTATGCCCTGTCCGTCGAGGATGTGGACGTGGAAGAGTTCGCCAGGAACTGGGTGGCCGAGAACGAAGACATCGTGCTCGGCTGGCTGACGAACTGACCTTGTCGCCGGACTGTCGCGGAACGCCCGTTCCGCGACAGCGCCCCACCGGGCAGACGCCCTGACAATCCACTGCGAGTTCATATGGCTGAGACCGTCGTCGAACTGTCCAATGTCTGGAAAGTTTTTGGTGAGCGTGCCGATGAGACGATCGCCGATGCCGAACGAACCAACCTCTCCAAGACCGAAGCTCTGGAGAAGTACCAGACCGTCATCGGCGTGCGCAGCGCCTCGTTTTCGGTCGCCCGCGGCGAGATCTTCTGCATCATGGGGCTGTCCGGCTCGGGCAAGTCGACGCTCGTTCGGCACGTGAACCGGCTCATCGAGCCGAGCGCCGGTTCCATCAAGGTGCTTGGCACCGATGTCGGGGCGATGGGCAATGCCGAACTGCGCCAGATGCGGGCCCGCCACATCGGCATGGTCTTCCAGCACATGGCACTGATGCCACATCGCTCGGTGCGCGAGAACGTCGCCTATCCGCTTGAAATCCGGAAGATTCCCAAGTCCAGGCGATGGGCGATTTCCGACTACACGCTCGGACTGGTCGATCTGACCGGCTACGAAGACCGCCTGCCACGCGAGCTGTCCGGAGGCATGCAGCAGCGCGTGGGTATCGCCCGGGCGCTTGCCAGCGACCCGGAAATCCTGCTGATGGATGAGCCGTTCTCGGCGCTCGACCCGCTGATCCGGCTGCAATTGCAGGACCAGTTCAAGGCGCTTGTGCGCGACCTCAACAAGTCGACGCTGTTCATCACCCACGATCTCGACGAGGCCATCCGCATCGGCCACCGAATTGCGATCATGAAGGACGGCGTCATCGTCCAGATCGGCACCCCCGAAGAGATCGTCACCAAACCGGCCGACGACTATGTGCGCGAGTTCGTGCAAGGCATTTCCCGGCTGAAACTGGTGCGGGCGCACACGATCATGGAGCCCCTGGCCGATGGCTCAGCATCGGCCGGCGCCATCCGCGTCGAAGGCGACCAGGACCTGGATTCGCTCATCGACGTCGCCGTTGGCAGCGAACATCCGTTGATTGTCACCGAGGCCGGCCAGGATGTCGGCATCATCACCAAGACCACATTGCTGCGCGGCATTCAGGGAGGCCGGTGATGAACGTTCAACCATCGCAAACCGACGTGCAGGCTCCGGCCGCCAAGGCGTCGTCGGTCAAGGATATCGAGGTCGATCGCAACGAGCTGGATCGCTCCATTGCCGACTTCGTGGATCGCAATCCCGACTATTACGCAAACGCGTTCCACACCATTCACGACACAACGGCCGGAATACCGCGGACCTTCAACTGGGCCGCCGCCCTTTTCGGCCCGTTCTGGTCGGCAGCACGCGGCGTGTGGGGTTTCTTCTGGGCCTTCTTGATTTTGGAGATCATCGCCTGGGTGCAGATCGGACGCGGCACCTGGGGTGAATTGGGCGCCGACGCCATGGCGCAAGCCGAGCGTCAGGCGGCGCGCGCCGAGGAGTTTCTCCTCCAGGCGCAGGCAGCGCGCGATGCCGGCGAGGACCCCAGCCGGTTCGAGACACTTGCAAGCAATCTCACGCGGGCCGCCGAGCGGAGCCGCGAGACGGCCGAAGCGGCGGCCGCCGACGCGTTCATGATCCTGCTGTCCGGATTGGCGTTGCTTGTCGTTTTGCGTCTTGTACAGGGCATCTGGTCGAACGTCGTCTATGAGAAGCAGTACTCCCGCTGGCGCGTGGCGCCGGGCGCCGTACCCTCGGGCTACCGCACGCCCAACATCGTATTCGGAGTTGCGCTTGGCCTGGTCATCATGCCGCTGACCGTCTACCGCTTCACCATAGAGAACATTCCGGACTGGCTGACGGCGTTTCCGGCCGATCCGGACCATTATGGCGCAACCGCGCGCTGGCTCGAAGCGGTGATCGACGATGCGGCGCGCAGCGGCGCGGGCGCGTTCGACGGCATCGTGCTTGTCGTAAGGCAGATCCTCGACACCATCTCCCTTGCCCTGATCGGCACACCCTGGCCGGTGATCATGGCCGTGATCTGCGTCTTTGCCTGGCGCGCGGCAGGTCCTCGCGTGGCGATCTTCACGGCCGCCGCGCTCGCCTATATCGCGCTGCTGGGCTATTGGGAGATCGCGATGGAAACGGTTGCGCTCGTCGGCGCCGCGGTGGTCCTGTGCGTCGTCATCGGCATTCCGCTGGGCATCTGGTTCGGCAAATCCCAGCGCGCCTACAGGTTCGCCGAACCGGTTCTCGACCTGATGCAGACATTGCCGGCTTTCGTCTATCTGATCCCGATCATCGCGTTCTTCGGAACGGGCAATCCGCCCGGCATTCTGGCAACGATCATCTTCGGCATGCCGCCGGTGATCCGCCTGACCGCGCTCGGCATGCGCGGCGTGCCCGAGAGCATCAAGGAGGCGGCAACCGCGTTCGGCGCTTCGCGCTGGCAGTTGCTGAAGGATGTGGAACTGCCGCTCGCGCTGCCTTCGATCATGACCGGCGTGAACCNTCCTGGAAGCGTTGCAGTTCGCCGCCAAGGGGCCCGGTCTTCTGGGAGGGTTCGCCATCCTGTTCGTCGCCATGGTCATCGACCGCATCGTACAAGGCGCGTTCCGCCGCGCCGATCACAGGTAGAATGGGGCCAGAAAGCGTCGATGACGATCGAATATCTGAAGAAGGCCGACCGGCGGGCCGAGACCGGCCAGTCCGATCTGCAGGCCACGGTGCAGGCGCTGCTCACCGAAATCGAGCAGGGCGGGGATGCTGCGGCACGCGCCCATGCGCAAAAGTTCGACGGCTGGACGGGCCCGGCCCTGGTGCCGCAGGACGCCCTCGACGCGGCCGCGCACCAGGTGCCGGACAAGCTCAAGGCGGATATCGGCTTCGCCCACGACAATATCCGCCGGTTCGCCGAGGCCCAGAAGGTCACGATCCAGCCTTGCGAGCTGGAGGTTCAGCCGGGCTTCTTCGCCGGGCAGAAGCACATCCCGGTCTCGGCCGCGGGATGCTACGTCCCCGGCGGACGCTACAGCCATATCGCCTCGGCGATCATGACCATCACGACGGCTAAGGTGGCGGGCGTCGATCACATCACCGCATGCTCGCCGCCAAAACCCGGCATCGGTATCCCTCCGGCGATCCTCTACACGATGCAGCTGTGCGGCGCGGACGCCGTTCTGAACATGGGCGGCGTGCAGGGCATCGCCTCCATGGCGTTTGGTCTGTTCGGCCTGCCCAGGGCCGACATGCTGGTCGGACCCGGCAACCAATATGTCGCCGAAGCCAAGCGCCTGCTGTTCGGCCGGGTCGGCATCGACATGTTCGCCGGTCCCACCGATTCGATGGTCGTCGCCGATGGGGCCGCCGACCCGCATCTGGTGGCCTGGGATCTCGCTGGGCAGGCCGAACACGGCTACAACTCGCCTGTCTGGCTGGTGACCGACGACCGCGCGTTGGCCGAAGCCGTGATGCGGCTCATGCCGACCATCATCGCCGAGCTGCCCGAAACGAACGCGAAGAACGCGGAAGCCGCTTGGCGTGACCATGGCGAGGTCATCCTGTGCTCGGACCGGGAAGAAATGGCACAGGTTTGCGACGCCTATGGCCCCGAGCACCTGCACGTTCAGGCGGCCGATCTCGACTGGTGGCTGGGCCGGCTTCGTTCCTATGGCTCGCTGTTTCTCGGTGAGGAAACGACGGTGGCCTTCGGTGACAAGGCCGCCGGACCCAATCATGTCCTTCCGACCTCGGGGGCGGCCCGGTACACGGGCGGGCTTTCGGTGCACAAATACATGAAGACGGTCACCTGGCAGCGGGCCACGCGCGACGGCGCAAGACCCGTCGCCGAAGCGACGGCGCGCATCTCGCGCCTCGAGGGCATGGAAGGCCATGCCCGCACCGCCGACATCCGTCTTGCGAAGTTCTTCCCGCAGGAATCCTTCGATCTCGCCGCATCGGCGGATTGACGGCGTGCTTGCTCCGTTTGCAGCCTTGCGGCACGGCTATCGCGGGCTGATCGTCGTCGTTACCGTCGCACTGTGCGCGGGCTTTCTGTCCGACCACTACGGCGCGCCGGTGATGCTGTTCGCCCTGCTGATCGGCATGGCCTTCCACTTCCTCGCCGACAATGAGCAATGCAAGGGCGGCATCGACTTTGCCGCCAAGACCCTGTTGCGCATGGGTGTTGCCCTGCTCGGCTTCCGTCTCAGCTTCGGCCAGGTGGCGGAGCAGGGCTGGCTGTCGGTCGCGGTCATTGTCGGCCTCGTGGTGATGACCATTGCCAGTGGCTGGCTGTTTGCGCCTGTCCTCAAACGGTCAACCCAGCTCGGCTTGCTGACGGGGGGCGCGGTTGCCATCTGCGGCGCATCCGCTGCGCTGGCCATCGCTGCCGCGATGCCAAGGCGCGCCGGCCTCGATCAGGATACGCTGTTCACCGTGGTCGCGGTCACCACCCTGTCGACCGTCGCCATGATCGCCTATCCGATCGTGTTCTCGATGCTCGGCTACACCGACCTGCAGGCCGGCTTTCTGATCGGCGCGACGATCCACGATGTTGCACAGGTCGTTGGTGCCGGATATTCGATCAGCGACGAAGCCGGCAACATGGCGACCTTGACGAAGCTCAAGCGGGTGCTGCTGTTGCCCTTGGTGATCATCGCCATTGCGGTCTTCTTCCGGGCGCCCGAAGCGAAAGGTGTCGGCGTGCCCCTTTTCGTGGTCATGTTCATCGTCTTCATGGCGATCAACTCTCTGGGCGTCCTTCCCGAGCCGTTTGTTGCCGCTCTTGTCGAAACAAGCCGCTGGATGCTGATAGCGGCGATCGCCGCGCTTGGCGTGAAGACCTCGCTCGGCGCAATGGTCGGGTTGGGCGGGCGCCATGTCGCGCTGGTTTGTCTTCAGACCATCCTGCTGCTCGCTGCTGCCATGGCGATCGTCAGCTTCATCGGCACTTGAGCGGTGCCGCCACTGAAAGCATCGGACCGGCGAGCGGGCGCCTCGCGCCTCAGACAGCGCGGCATGGACCAAGCGCGGCATGACATGCGCTCAAGGCAGCCAAGACCCGCCGGCGCGTCCGTGGCGGCCGGACGGTCAACGCCGGTCATGAAAGCGTACCGGAACCAGCGGCTGGGCGACCGGATCGCCGAGA
Source organism: Oceaniradius stylonematis (assembly GCF_003149475.2). Lineage (GTDB taxonomy): Bacteria > Pseudomonadota > Alphaproteobacteria > Rhizobiales > Rhizobiaceae > Roseitalea > Roseitalea stylonematis. The sequence goes on along the minus strand of NZ_QFWV02000004.1, from coordinate 659,055 downwards.
CCGTCGTGGTGCGGACGCGGTCCGCGCCCGCCGTCGCCGGCAAACAGGATACGCCGAAGGCCGATGTCCGCTTCTCGATGGGACGCGGCTCGGACTTCGTCGATACGTAAGGGGCCGGGTCTGATCTGGCGATCCCGACAGGATTCGAACCTGTGACCCTCAGATTAGGAATCTGATGCTCTATCCTGCTGAGCTACGGGACCGTCGCCGTCTCGCTTATCAAATGCGTCGGGCAAATCCAACTCGGCATCCGCTTTGTCGTAGCGGGGCTGGCCGTCGCCATTGACCGGCCTGGCCGAGGACAGGGTGCACAGCGCCTGATGCTGGCTGAGGAAGACTTCACCGGTCAGATCGTCGAGGAAATGGCTGCGCTTGAGCCGGTCCATCACCGGGCCTTTGACCTCGGTGAGATGGAACTTCACGCCCAGCGCCTCGAGCCGTTCATTGATCGCCTCGAGCGATTCCAGCGCGCTCATGTCGATGGCGTTCACCGCGGGACAGGCAAGGACGACATGCTTGAGCTCGGGATGGTCGGCAACCATGGCGTAGAGCTTGTCCTCGAGATAGCGCGCATTGGCGAAATAAAGGCTCTCGTCGACGCGAAGCTGCAAGATGTGCGGATCGGTGATCACCTCGTGGCGCTTGACGTTGCGGTAGTGCTCCGTGCCCGGCACCTGGCCGATCACCGCCATGTGCGGCTTGGACGTCTTGTAGAGGTGGATCAGCACCGACAGGAGCACGCCTGCCGTCACGCCGGCCTCGACGCCGATCACAAGGGTGACCAGAACGGTGGCGGCGACCGCGACGAAGTCGGCCTTCGAATAGACCCATGCCGTCCGGAAGATCGAAAAATCGACCAGGCTGAGGACCGCGACGATGATCGTTGCCGCCAGCGTTGCCTGCGGCAGAAAGGCGATGAACGGCGTGATCGTCAGCGAGGCAATGGCAAGGCCGATCGCGGTGAACGCGCCGGCTGCGGGCGTCCGCGCCCCGGCGTCGAAATTGACGACCGAGCGGGCAAAGCCGCCGGTGACCGGATAGCCGCCGGTCATGCCGGCGCCCATGTTGGCCATGCCCAGGCCGATCAGTTCCTGATCCGGGTCGATGCGCTGGCGCCGCTTGGCGGCCAGCGTCTGGGCGACCGACACCGATTCGACAAAGCCGATGATCGAGATCAGCACCGCCGGACCGGCGAGCGCCAGCCATAGATCGGGCGAAAAGGACGGTTGGGTCAGCGGCGGCAGGCCGCGCGGCACGTCGCCGACGAGCTTGACGCCCGCCTCTCCAAGGTTCCAGTACCAGGCGGCCAACGCAGTGACCGCAACGGCGAAGACCGGGCCGGTGCGTGCCAGATGTCCGGCAAGGCGTTCTGCTATGCCGATGCGGACAAGGATCGGCTTCAGCCCGCCGCGCACCCAGAACAGGAACGCGGTGGCCGCGACCCCGATGACAAGCGTGATCCAGTTGAGCGCACCCAGATCGGCGATCAGGCTGCCCAGGATCTCGGGCAGCGTGTGGCCGTGGGCGCTGACGCCGAGCAGATGTTTGAGCTGCGAGGCAGCGATCAGGATGCCCGACGCGGTGATGAAGCCGGCAATAACCGGATGCGACAGGAAGTTGGCGACGAAACCGAGGCGCAAAAGCCCCATCGCGACGAGAAGCGCGCCCGACATGAAGGCCAGCGTCAAAGCGGCGATGATATAGTCGGAGGAACCGGGCTCGGCGACCTTGCCGATCGCCGCCGCCGTCATCAGCGAGACGACCGCGACCGGGCCGACGGCCAGCGCCCGCGAGGTGCCGAACAGAGCGTAAAGGACGATCGGCACGATGGAGGCGTAGAGGCCCATTTCGGGCGGCAGACCCGCCAGCAGCGCATAGGCGAGCGATTGCGGGATCAGCATGATGGTGACGATCACCGCGGCGACCAGATCGCCGGTCAGGGTCTCGCCATCATAGCCGCGCCCCCAATCGAGCACCGGGAAATAGCGCTGCAGGAGATGAGGCGGCTTGCGCATCACATCGGGCCTTCTCTTGAATTGTTTCGGGATGCTGCGGCCCGGACGCCGTCCGGGCCGCAACGCTGGCCGCTCAGAGCTTGTTGAGCGGAACCTTCAGCATCGGGTTGCCGTCCTTGTCCGTGGGAACGTCGCCGGCGCGCATGTTCACCTGCAGCGACGGCAGGATCAGCTTGGGCATGTCGAGCGTTTCGTCGCGCGCCGTGCGCATGGCGACGAACGCATCGCGGCTCTTGCCGCCGCCGACATGGATGTTGTGCGCCTTCTCGTCGGCGACCGTGGTCTCCCACTTGATGTCGCGGCCGTTCGGACCGTAATCGTGGCACATGAACAGGCGGGTCGTGTCCGGCAGCGCCAGAACACGCTGGATGGAATCGTAGAGCACGCCTGCATCGCCGCCGGGGAAATCGGCGCGGGCGGAACCGCCATCGGGCATGAACAGCGTGTCGCCGACAAAGGCCGCATCGCCGATCACATGGGTCTGGCAGGCCGGCGTGTGGCCGGGCGTCGCCATCACATGGGCGGTCATCGAGCCCACCTGATAGGTGTCGCCGTCGGCGAACAGCCGGTCGAACTGCGAGCCGTCGCGCTGGAACTCTGTGCCCTCGTTGAACACCTTGCCGAACGTGTCCTGGACGATCGTGATCTGGTCCCCGATGCCGATCTTGCCGCCAAGCTTCTCCTGAAGGTAGGGCGCCGCCGACAGATGGTCCGCATGGACATGGGTCTCGATGATCCACTCGACGGTCAGGCCGTTGGCCTTGACGTGTTCGATGATCTTGTCGGCGCTGTCATAGGACAGCCGGCCGGCCGCATAGTCGATATCGAGCACCGAATCGACAATGGCGCAGCTGTTGCTTGCCGGGTCCTTGACGACATAGGAGATCGTGTTGGTCTGCGGATCGAAGAAGGCCGCAACGTCCGGTTTGACCTGCATGTCGGGCTGGAACTGAAGTGTCATTATGGGACTCCTTTTATGCCGCTTACGCAGAAGCGGTCTTGCTGAGCATGGGACTGAGCGCGCTGCGCGCGACGATGATGCCGGCGGCCATCGCGATGACGAAGACCGGAACGGCCGGCTGGCCGAGCCCGAGTGCCGGGATGGCGCCGCCCGGGCAGAAGCCGGAGATACCCCAGCCGACGCCGAACAGGGCGGAGCCGCCGATCAGCCGCGCATCGAGATCGGTGCGCGTGGGCAGGGAGTAATTCTTGGCGAACAGCGGCCGGGACCGCGTGCCGAAGACGATACGATAGCCGATCGCCGTGGTGACCAGCGCGCCGCCCATCACGAAGATGAGACTGGGGTCCCACGTGCCGGCGACGTCGAAGAAGTTGATCACCTTGGCCGGATTGGCCATGCCGGAAATGGCGATCCCCAGGCCGAAGACGGCGCCGATGAGAAGGGCTGAAACGATATGCATGATCAGGCAACTCCGACCGAAAGAACGTGACGCATGACATAGACGGTGATGCCCGTCGTGATCATGAAGGTGATGGTGGCGACGATCGAGCGTGGCGACAGGCGCGCCATGCCGCAGACACCGTGACCGGACGTGCAGCCCGAGCCGAAATGTACGCCGATGCCGACAATCAGACCGCCGACGACCATGGCCCAGACCGGCACGGGAACCGCGAACGGCACGGTTCCGCCGGCAAACAGGAACAGGGCCGGCGCGATGACGGCGCCCGCCAGAAACGCGGCGCGCCACTGCCAGTCGCTGACGGCTGGCGGCAGAATGCCGGCCATGATGCCGGTCATCCCGGCAACGCGGCCATGCAGCGCCATCAGCGCGATGGCGGCGACGCCGATGAGAAAGCCGCCCAGAAGCGACATGAAGGGGGTGAATTCGGTGGCCATGAAGCTTTCCTTGATCCCAACCGGTTGAACGGGGCTTTCCGCCCTTTTCGCAGCGCCTGCTTGCACCGCGATGATCCGATAGTTATATTCTCATCAGTTAATATTCAAGAGGTCTTATATAATGGATATCGAAGAGCTCGAACCGCATATCGCCGAGGCGGCCCGGCTGATGGAAATGCTCTCCCAGCCGGTGCGCCTGCGCATCCTGTGCGCGCTGTCAGAACAGAAATGGAGCGTGGTCAAGCTGGCCGAGGCGGTCAACCTGTCACAGCCCGCCATGTCGCACCATCTGCGCAAGCTGCGCGAGGCGGGCCTGGTCAAGACAGAGCGTGATGCGCAGACGATCTATTATTCGCTGCAGGGCCGCGAAGTGACCGAGGTGCTCGCTGTCCTGCACGATCTTTACTGCCCGCGGGGCATGGACGGCGAAGCCGCCGCTACCGGTCAGAAAACCCAGAAAGCCGAATGACGCCCGCGCTCAGCGCGCGGGATTGGTTTCGGCGAGCTTGGCCCAGAAGCTGATGCCGGCCGGAATGATCTGGTCGTTGAAATCATATTCGGGGTGATGCAGTCCGGCGCTGTCGCCATTGCCGATCATGATCATCGCGCCCGGCCGGGCGTTGAGCATGTAGGAAAAGTCCTCCCCGCCCATCATCGGTTTGATGTCGGTCGGCACTGTTCCCTGCCCTGTGATCTGCTCGGCCGCATCGGCCGCGATCATCGTCTCGTCGGCATGATTGACCGTCACCGGATAGCCGCGATGCCATTTGATATGGGCCTCGGCGCCATGCGCCTCGCAGATCCCGTGCGTGATGGCGTGCAGCCGTTCCTCCCCCAGCTTGCGGACATCCTCGTCGAGCGTGCGCACCGTTCCCGCCAGAACGGCGGTTCCGGGAATGACATTGTAGGCCGTACCGGCATTGAACTTGGTCACCGACACGACGATGGACCCGACCGGGTCGGTGTTTCGCGAGGCGATCGATTGCAGCGCCGTGACGATCTGCGCGCCGATGACGATCGGATCGATGCTCTTTTGCGGCATGGCGGCGTGGCCGCCCTTTCCGGTCACCGTGATCGTGAACTCGTCGGTCGCCGCGCACAGCGCGCCCGGCCGGATGACGAACGCGCCCGCATCGACGCCGGGCATGTTGTGCATGCCGTAGACGCGGTCGATGCCGAAGCGTTCCATCAGCCCGTCCCTGACCATCTCGTTGCCGCCGCCGCCACCCTCTTCGGCCGGCTGGAAGATGACGACCACCGTGCCGGCGAAGTTGCGCGTCTCGGCAAGATATTTGGCCGCGCCGAGCAGCATAGAGGTGTGTCCGTCATGGCCGCAGGCATGCATCTTGCCGGCGATGGTCGATTTGTGCGGCACGTCCGTCGCTTCATGGATCGGCAGCGCATCCATGTCCGCGCGCATGCCGATCGTTTCGCCCTCGCCGCGATTGCCCTTGATGACGCCGACGACGCCGGTGCGGCCAAGACCGGTCACCACCTCGTCGCAGCCAAAGGCGCGCAGCTTGTCGGTGACGAAGGCGGCCGTGTCGTGCACATCGAACATCAGTTCGGGATGGGCGTGCAGATGGCGGCGCCATCCGCTGACTTCATCCTGCAGTTCGGCGGCGCGGTTCAATAAGGGCATGAAGGCTCTCTCTCGCTGGGACCGGGACACGGCCTGTCTGATCTGGGCTCCATATAGCGCGCCGCTCGCGCCGATGTCATCATTTCGCGGTTGCCATGACCGGGCACGATTTGTTTGATGGCGCAACGGAGCCGCGCGGGATGCGGCGCAAACGGGCTGGCCGGGGAACATGATGATCGCACCAACTGCACGCAGGACGATGCCGGCGCGGACCGCAGCCGCGCTGGTTCTGGCGCTCGGGCTGCCGATCGCCGCCGAGGCCGCGCCGGCGCTGGTCTTCGAGCCGGCAACCGGGTCGGTGCTGCATCACGAGCAGGCGCACGACCTTTGGAGCCCGGCCTCGCTGACCAAGCTGATGACCGCCTATGTCACGTTCCGTGCGCTCGAGGCCGGCGAACTGACCTTGCGCTCGCCGGTGCGCGTCACCGCCAACGCCGTCTCCACGCCGCCGAGCCGGATGGGCTATCCGTCCGGATCGATCATGACCGTCGACAATGCGATCAAGATGGTGATCGTCCGCTCGGCCAACGACATCGCCGTCGCGCTCGGCGAGGCGGTGGCGGGCAGCGAGGCGGCGTTCGTTGCACGCATGAACGAGGAAGCGGCGCGCCTTGGCATGACGAACACCAGTTTCGTCAATCCGCACGGGCTGCACGACGAACAGCAATATACGACCGCGCGCGACATGGCGGTTCTGGCCCGCGCGCTGAGGACCGAGTTTGCCGACCGCGCCGACTATTTTTCCATCGAGGCGATCAGCTTCGGCGAACAGCTGATCCCGTCCTACAATCTGCTGCTTGGCCGCTTCGAGGGCGCCGACGGCATGAAGACCGGTTTCGTATGCGCATCGGGCTTCAATCTGGTCGCATCGGCAACGCGCGGGGGCCGCACGCTGGTCGCCGTGGTGATGGGCACCGAAAGCCAGAAGGAGCGCGCCGAAAAGAGCGCGACGCTGCTGCAGGACGGTTTCAGCGCCGAAGCGGCCACCACCGTCGATCTCGACAGCGTTCCGGGAACCGACGCCGACGGCGTTCCCGCCGATCTGCGGCCGGTCGTGTGCACCGACGAGGCGCGTGCCGCCCGCTGGGACGGGCGCGATGTCGATGGCAACATCGTCTTCGACACTGCTCTCATAGGCACGATGGACCGGGAACCGCGCGCCGCGCGGGTCGGACTTGGAGGCGCCGAAGGCGCCAGCATGACCGCGATCGTGCTGGGCGGCGCGGCGATCGACGCCTATCCGGTGCCGGCGCCGCGGCCCTATCGGCCGTCGCTGGCCAGCGAGGCGGAGATGGAACGCTACCAGCTGCGGCCCGGCTTCGATGTGCCGGTGCCGGCGAGCCGCCCCGAAAGCGGGTAGCGGCGCGCGTCAGCCCCGTTCAATCAGGAAGCGGTGGCCGTCATCGACGCTCTCGGTCTCGATCAGGCCGTGGCCCCTCTCGCGGCAGAAATTGGGAATGTCGATCACCGCGAGCGGGTCGCTTGTGCGCACCCAGAGCCGCTCGCCGGCCGCCATGGCGCGCATCCGCTTCTGCGTTTTCAGCACGGGAAGCGGGCAGTTCAGCCCGCGCAGATCGTAATCGTCGGACAGTGCCTCTCCGCTCATGGCGCGGTCACTGCAACGGCCGCGAGGCCGGCAGGGGAACCCCGGTTCCGGCGCCGGAATCCGGGGCGACGCCCGGCGCAGCCTGAGCCGCCTGCGGGCCGGAATTGGCGGTGATGCCCGATCCGCTGGACGTCGCAATGATCGGGCCGGCCGTGCCGGGCGTGATCGCCGTCAGCGGCGTCGACTGGGCCGATGACGGCGCGGATTGTCCTGCAGGCTGCACGGCGGGCGCCGGCTGAACCGATGCCTCGGGCGGCTGGCCGACGGTCGGCAATACCTCGGCCGGCGTGAGCGGTTCGACCTGGCGCACCGGCGTCGGCGGCAGGTCCAGAAGTCCGGTCATGCCCTCGCTGAGATCGAGCGGACGGCCCTCGAGGCGCGCCACGGCGCGCTCGAACTGCAGCGCGTGCTGCTGCTTGAGCTGGTTGTAGGCGATGGCCAGCGGCGCCGGCATCGTCGTCTGCGGGCACTGCGCAGCCGCTTCGAAGTCGCCGTCCTCGGGGATCTGGTTGAAGATGTATTTGCGCTCGCAGACATCGACCTTGGGCGGCGTGCGCGTCAGCTCGAAATGGTCATAGCCCGATTTGAGCATCTTCCAGTACTCGAAATGCGGGCTGTCGCGGTGCGCGGCCATGTTTTCCGGCGTCATGCGGAACGGGAAGGCCTGCACCTGGAACTCGTTCTGCCGGCCGCCGCGCAGCGCCTCGCGCGCGAACGCGTAGATCTCGGTGATGTACTTGTCGGTCATCGCGTAACAGCCGCGCGACGAACAATCTCCGTGCACCATCAGGAACGAGCCGGTGCGGCCATGCGAGCGGTCGAACGCATTGGGAAAGCCCAGATTGAACGACAGATGATAGCTCGAATTGGGGTTCAGAAGGTTCCGGTTGACGAAGTAGAACCCTTCCGGGCTCTGCCGGTCGCCTTCCCGGAATTTTGGTCCCTTGTCGCCGGAAAACTCGCAGATCTCATAGGTCTTGACGAGATCGTAGCGGCCGGTGTCGGTCTGCTTCCAGACCTCCAGCACCTCTTCTTCCTTGAAGATGCGCATCATGATGGGCGATGACTTGGTCATCCCCTTAGCGCTCATGATGTTGACGACATCGCGCGGCAGCGGCGCCTCGGCGGCAAGGTTCAGCACGTCGCTGCCCTGGCACGAGGCCAGCGCGACCGCTGCCGACAGCGCCAATGCGGTGAAAGCCGAACGCACACGCATGTTAGAGGTCCCGATAGTCGCTTCCGATCCACGCAATATAGTTGACGGAAAGTTACCGCAAGGTTTCCCCGTACCCATCACGAACATGTCAGACGGGCGCGGCATTCCCGGCGCCGCACCTTAGCCGCGAATGCGGCAAACCGATGGCAAAACCATGGCGCCGAGCCGCCCGGTCGTCGGGTCAGTGGCGGAAATGGCGGGTGCCCGTGAACACCATGGCGATGCCGTGCGCATCGGCCGCCTCGATCACCTGATCGTCGCGCATCGAGCCTCCCGGCTGGATGACCGCTGTCGCGCCCGCCTCGACGGCCGCCAGCAATCCGTCCGCGAACGGAAAGAACGCGTCCGAGGCAACCACCGATCCCTTGGTCTTCGGCTCGGCGAGACCGAGCGCCTCGGCGGCGTCGACCGCCTTGCGCGCGGCGATGCGGCTTGAATCGACACGGCTCATCTGGCCTGCGCCGATGCCCACGGTGGCGCCGTCGCGCGCATAGACGATCGCGTTCGACTTGACGTGTTTGGCAACCTGGAAGGCGAATTTCAGATCGTTCATTTCGCGCGTGTCCGGCGCGCGTTTGGTGACGACGCGCAGGGCCATGTCGTCGACGACCGCCGCGTCGCGCCCCTGTTTGAGATAGCCGCCGGCGATCGGCCGGACGACGAAGCCCGGCGCGCGCGGATCGGCGAGCCCGCCGGTCTGCAGAAGGCGCAGATTGGGCTTGCCCGCAAAAGCCTCGCGCGCGCCGTCGCTGATCGCCGGCGCAATGACGACTTCGGTGAAGATCTCAAGCACGGCGCGGGCGGTTTCGGCGTCCAGTTCACGGTTGAACGCGACGATGCCGCCGAACGCCGATGTGCGGTCGCAATCGAATGCGGCGCGATAGGCGTCGATCAGCGTTCCGGCGCGCGCGACGCCGCACGGATTGGCATGCTTGATGATGGCCACCGCCGGCGTCTCCGCGCCAAACTCGCTGACCAGCTCGAAGGCCGCGTCCGTGTCGTTGATGTTGTTGTAGGAGAGCGGTTTGCCCTGCAGTACCCTCGCCGTGGCAGCGCCCGGGCGGGTCTCGCCGGTCAGATAAAGCGCTGCCGCCTGATGCGGGTTCTCGCCATAGCGCATCGTCGCGACACGGCGCCCGCCCAGCGCATCGAGCGCATCGAACGGTTCGGCATCGAACGCCGTCTCCATCCAGCGGGAAACCGCCGCATCATAGCTCGCCGTCCGCTTGAACGCCTTGACCGCGAGGCGGCGGCGCGTGGCAAGATCGGTCGTGCCCTTGCCGTCCGACAGATGCCCGAGCACCATGTCGTAGTCATCCGGGTCGGTGACGATCGCCACATGGCCATGGTTCTTGGCCGAGGCCCGCACCATGGCCGGGCCGCCAATGTCGATGTTCTCGATCGTCGTCGCCTCATCGCCGCCCGACGCGACGACCTCTTCGAACGGGTAGAGATTGACGACGACCAGATCGAAGCCCTCGATGCCATGTTCGGTCATGGCGGCCTGATGGTCGGGATCGTTGCGCACGGCCAGAAGCCCGCCATGCACCTTGGGATGCAGCGTCTTCACCCTTCCGTCCATGATTTCAGGGAACCCGGTCAATTCGGAAATGTCGGTAACCGCGAGCCCGGCATCGGCCAGTGCCCGGCGCGTCCCGCCGGTCGAGACCAGCGCGACGTCCATCGCCGCGAGCGCGGCCGCCAGTTCGACCAGCCCGGTCTTGTCGGACACCGACAATAGCGCCCGGCGCACGGGCACGCGGTCGGGCGGTGCGATGGTCTTGGCGGCGACGGCCATGGGCGGACTTCCTCGGCTGGGACGGATGATGGCGCCCGCTTATCATGGCGCCACGCCGATTGCCCACCGCCAGCCCGCCACGGCCGGTCCGCAACGCACAGCAAATCGTCGGGCTGTCAGTCGGACAGTCGCTCGAAGCGCCAGCTCACCCGTTCGGTCTCCGGCCACTCGATGCCGATCGCGATCTGCGCCGTGCGCACGGGGCCGGCGACGGCCGCCAGAAAGAGGCTTTCCTCGATCGCGGCGGGCGCACCGATGGCGCGGAACGCCCAGCGTTCGCCGCTTTCGAGAGAGAGCAGGAACGTGTTGGCCGCCTGCGTCGCGCTCACGCGCACGCCCGGATGGAAATGAAAGCGCAATTGCGCCGCAACCGCATGCGGCTTGCGGCCGGAGGGCGGGCGCAGCAGATCGTACCCGTCGACACGGCCGCCATCGGGCCGGACTGCGATGCCGCGTTCATGCACAAGGCCAAAGACGCGCTGATAGCCGTCATGTTCGGCCGAAAAGCCGGTCATGCCGTCGCTCTGCCAGTCGGAGACCGCGACCCGGCGCGGACCGGACACCGCGCGCCAGTCATGCCTTCGGGGCGCGCCGGCGAAGCGGCGAAAGCGCGCCGACGACACATCGCCCACCGAAAGCGTCGAATGGGCGGCCGTGGCGCGGGCGACCGGCCCGAAATCAGCCCGCAGCAGCCGGTCGACGCCCAGATTTGTGACGATGCGGCCGCGCAGCGTCGACAGTTCGAAGGCCAGCGCGCTGGCATGGCAGTTCGCCCCGTCAATGCCCTTCGGGATCGTGCCGGTGTCGGCGATGATCACCGTGTCGCCGGCCTCGAGCCGATAGTAGCCGCTCTGCACGGCATGCGGGCCGGTCTTGCCCTCGGTCTGGTCGAGCCGCAGCACGGCGGCGATCAGGTCTGTCTTGTCGTAGCCGGCACCGTGGAACATCGCCAGATGCCCGTCGCGGTGGCGCATGGCACGCAGGCGCGGAAACATCCGGTCGACGGCACGCACCAGTTCGGGCGGCACCGGCCGCGAGGCGGCCACATAGCATTGCGCCAGCGGCAGAAGATCGGCGAGCAGTTCGGGCAGATGCGCCGGGTTGCGGCTGACATGGGCACCGTCTGGCAGGATCTGGCGCTTGAGCTGGAACTCGAGCTGCCGGGCAATGCGCTGCTGACGGCGCTCGGCCGTCGGGATGGCGAGCGAAGCGACCGACAGGGCGATCAGCGCCTGTAGCGTGTCGATGCAGTCCGGATAGCCGCGCAGCGCGTTGCGCAGATATCGAACCTGCCGCGACAGCGACATCATGAAGCGGCGGTAGAAACCGTGCTCGCTGCTCTGCAGAAAGAAGCGGGCGTGCTGGATCCAGGCAATCAAGCGGCTGGCGGTGGTCGGCAGGTCGTAGGCCGGTTCGCGCAGCCGCTTGCCGTAGCCGCTGATCCAGTCCTCGATCAGCGCGCGTGCCTGCGCTGCCGCAAGATCGGTGTTGGCGTCGGCGAGATGGCGCAGCCACCGGAAGCCGTGAAGTTCGGCATACCAGGCCGCCGATGGCGGCTCCGCCAGAAAGGGCGACTGGCTGCCGGTCTCGACCGTGCGCCCGCCGAAGCTGTAGCGCCCCTGATAGAAGTCGCGCGCCAGAAGCGGATCGCTGGGCCGCAGGCATGACGGCGACAGCAGCAGCCGCGCCGGAACCGGGCCGACAAGCTGCCAATTGGTGATCGAGCCGGACTGCAGCCGGTAGCGCAGCCGTTCCCACAGCAGGCCGGTGCTGACTCCCCAGTATCCCGGCTGCGCATTCCAGCGAGAACGTGCCACGGCTTCCGCCCCGATTCCCCAATCGGCTGAAACCATAACTGCATTGCGCAGCTATGCCAAACCAATGCTTTATTGTCGTTTTTCAGACCCTACGGCGCCAGCGCGCGGCAAAAAAACCGTCGATCCCGCCAAGCCGCGCCTCATCGCCGGCAAGCGGCAGATCCGCCGGTGTGGTTCGGACAAATCCTTCCCCGGTGATCGCCGATGAAAGGCCGGGCAGGTCGTCATCGGTCACCGGAAGAGGCTCGAAGTTTGCATGTTCGCGCGAAAAGGCGCGCGCCACGTCTTCGCCCTCGCTCGGATCGAGTGAGCAGTTGGAAAAGACCAGCGTTCCGCCGGGCGCGACGAAGTCGGCCGCCCGCTCCAGCATCCGCGCCTGCAGCGCGGCCAGTTTGGCGATGTCTTCCGGGGTCTTGGTCCAGGGCACGTCGGGGTGCCGCCGCACGGTGCCGGTCGACGAGCACGGCGCATCGAGTAGGACCGCATCGAACGGCACGTCCGCCCCATGATCGAACAGGCTCGCGGCAACCGTCTCGCAGCGATCGGCCAGGCCGAGCCGGTCGAGATTGGCGGCAAGGCGCTTGAGCCGGTTCGCCGACTGGTCGAGCGCGGTGACGGTGGCGCCGCGCTCGACCAGCTGCGCGGTCTTGCCGCCGGGCGCCGCACAAAGGTCGAGAACCCGCTGGCCGGCGACATCGCCGAACAGGCGCGCGGGGATCGCCGCCGCCGCGTCCTGAACCCACCAGACGCCATCGGCATATCCGGGCAGTTCCGTGATTGCCGTATGGGACGTCAGGCGCAGCGAACCGGTGGGCAGCGCGATGGCGCCGAGCCGTTCCGCCCACAGCGCCACGTTTTCGGGGCTTTCGTCGGCCAGCGTCAGATCGATCGGCGCCGGCCGCCGGTGGCACGCTTCGATGGCGGCGGCCTTCTCCGCGCCATAGATCTCGGTAAGCCGCTCGGCGAACCATCCCGGCGCGCGCGACGGTGAACGGGCGATCGCGTCGAGGATCTTTTCCCGGTCGCGCACCGCGCGGCGGCAAAGCGCATTGACCAGCCCTGCAAAGCGCCGGTTGCGCGGGTCGGTGCGCGCCGCCTCGACCGCAAGATCGACGGCGCTGTGGTCCGGCACGTCGAGGAACAGGATCTGCGCCAGCGCGAGATGGATGATGGCGCGCAGCGATGCGGCGCCGCCGGGCAGCGGCCGGTCGGTGAACCGGTCGATCAGCGCTTCGAGATCGCCCCGGTGGCGCAGCGCCGCCATCAGCATGGCGCGGACAAGCGACCGGTCGCGCGCATCGAGCGCCAGATAATGCGGATGGCCGTGGCTGTCGTCGGTCAGCGCATCCATCGGCGTGCGCGAATCGACGATCGCGCTCAAAAGGCGCTGGCCCGCCAGCCGGGCGGCGAGGCCGGGCCGTTCTGCTGCGCCATGTGTGGCTGTGCGTTTTGTGGGCTTGCGACGGCGGGCGGAGGCGCTCAACCCCAGGGTCCGCCATTGCCGTCGCTGCCGTCATGAGAACGGCCCCAGCGATTGCCGGTGCCCGGAACGCCCGATGTGCGGCGCGGGGCGGGTTCGGGCCGATGCGGCCGTGCCGGCGGGCCGCCGGCATCGGTCATCGCCATCAGCGCGTCGATCCGGTTCTGCGTGTCCGGATGGGTGGAAAACAGGCTGTCGGCACGCTGGCCGTTGAGCGGATTGATGATGAACATGTGCGCCGTCGCCGGATTGCGCTCGGCGGGCACGTTCACCGAACGGCCGGCAGCCCGGGCGATCTTGGCAAGGGCGCTGGCCAGCCAGTCGGGCCGGCCGCAAATCTCCGCGCCGCGCCGGTCGGCTGAATATTCGCGCGTCCGGCTGATCGCCATCTGCACGATCATCGCCGCGAACGGCGCGACGATCATTGCGATAAGGACGCCCACAATGCCCAGCGGATTGTTGTTATCGCGGCCCGAGCCGAAGAAAAGCGCGAAATTGCCGAGCATGGAAATCGCGCCGGCCAGCGTCGCTGTGATCGTCATGATCAGCGTGTCGCGGTTCTGGATGTGGGCCAGTTCATGCGCCATCACGCCGGCCACCTCCTCGGGCGTCAGCTGGTCCAAAAGGCCGGTCGTCGCGGCAACGGCGGCGTTTTCGGGATTGCGGCCCGTGGCGAACGCATTGGGCTGCTCCTGGTTGATGATGTAGACCTTCGGCATGGGCAGGCCGGCATTGGCGGCCAGATCGCGCACCATACCGTAATATTCGGGCGCGCTTTGCTCATCGACCTCCACCGCGCCGTTCATGCGCAGCACCATCTTGTCGGCGTTCCAGTAGGAAAAGCCGTTCATGACGACCGCGATGGCAAACGCGATCATCATCCCGCCCGTACCGCCGATCAGATATCCTATGCCCATGAACAGCGCCGTCATGAAGGCGATCAGCATGGCGGTCTTGATCATGTTCATTCGCTCTGGCTCCATCATCGGCACGGTTAGGGGGATGCTGGACGCGGCCCGGCAACCCGCCATATAAATGGATGAGCGCCGTCAGAGTTTCAACAATCGACCGAAGGGGGCTGCATGGCGAGCGAGGACATCACATCCGATCCGGATGCCGACCAAGCGCCGGCGCGGCGCTTCGAGGATCTGCCGCCGGCGGCCCAGCGCGCCCTGAAGGAAGCCGAAGCGCGCCGCGCCGAGGTCGACCGGTTCGAGGCGCAGGCGGAAGCCGAACGCGGCGGACGCGGCGGCAAGGACCCGGCCCGATACGGCGACTGGGAGGTCAAGGGCCTGGCGATCGACTTCTGAACCGGCCAACCCCAAGCGCGCGCCAAGCGCAAGAGAGAGGACGGCAAGCACGAAAAAGGGCCACCCGATCGCTCGGGCGGCCCTTCCGCAATTCATGTCTCCGGCCGGCCGTCAGGCCTTGCGCCCTTCAGGGCGTCACCGGCTGCGCGGGGCGCTCACGCCGTCAGAGACTGCTCCAACGGATGATGACCCGCAAAGACCGAACCGGACCCATGGAACCACTCGACATCGGATCACCTCCTTTCACTTCGTTGAACACACGATCAAGGTGGCGCCTTCGCGCTGATTTGCCAAGCAAAAAAGTGTGAGCGGCGGCGGCTGGCGTGCCGCTTGATCGCGAAGCGGCATGGTGTTTGTCTGCCAGCGGTCAAAGCAGGAGGCAGCGGTGACATTTGGCGGTATCAACCTTTGGGCGGTGCTCGCCGCCACGGTGTGCGCATTCATTGTCGGCGCGGTCTATTACGGTGCCCTGTCCAGGCCGTGGATGAAGGCGGCTGGCATCGCACCCGAAGACGCCAGGTTCGGCCCGGCCCTGTTTGCCATCACCTTCGCCTGCCAGCTCGTCATGGCCTTCGTTCTGGCAGGGCTGATCGGCCATCTCGGCGACGGACAGGTCACCCTGCGCAACGGCATCATCTCGGGTCTTTTCGTCTGGGCCGGCTTCATCGCCACCACCATGGCGATCAACCACCGCTACCAGAACGCCGGATGGGACCTGACGCTGATCGACGGCGCTCACTGGCTGCTGGTCGCCACGGTCATGGGCGCCGTGATCGGCCTGATCGGCGTCTGATCAGCGCACGACGACGAAGCGGCTGCGCCGGTCGATCCGGGCGACCAGCCATTCAAGATCACGGCGTGCCAGCGCGATGCAGCCGGCCGTGGGCGGGTAGCCCGGCTTGGCCATGTGCAGGAAGATCGCCGATCCGCGATGCCGTGCGCGGCCGCGCGGCGCCATGTTCCAGTCGAGCACGATGCAGATGTCATAAAGGCAATCGGCGCGGCGCATGACCTCGTGCGAGGCGGCAAACGGCAGCCGCACGGGCGCGTTGTAGGACGGGTGTTCCGGCGCATCGCACCAGCCGTCATCCGGCCCGATCCGGTGCAGCGGCAGGATAGATCGCGGCCGAACGCCCCTGTCGGGGCGCCAATAACCCCAAAGCGGTCGCATGGCGGCATGGGCGGGCGTGGCACCATCGCCCTCGCGCTTGAAGATCGAGGGGCCTGAACGTCCCAGCGCGCATGACAGCGTCCGAGCGCCGGCAATCAGTACGCCGCGTGCGCTCTCGCCCGGTTTGCGCCTTACTTCAATGGTTGTGAGCATGGGTGCCGGCGCCTTGTTCGCTCACGGACATTCACGGTGCGCTGACGCGGCAGACACGCAAAGTTGAGCCTTTGTTGACACGCAAACTGCCATTAAGATGCCAAAAGGGCCAGATACTTGACCCTTCCCGCGCAACCGCACGGGCCGAACCGATGAAGGTGGATCATGACGACCCGAACGCTGTTGCTTGTCGACGATGACGATGATCTGCGCGAAGTGCTGGTCGAGCAACTCTCGCTCTACGAGGAGTTCGACGTGCTGCAGGCCGCCAGTGCCACCAAGGGCGTCGAGGCGGCGCGCGGCGCGATGATCGATCTGGTGGTGATGGATGTCGGCCTGCCCGACATGGACGGCCGCGAGGCGGTGAAGATCCTGCGCAAGGGCGGCTTCAAGGCGCCGATCATCATGCTGACCGGCCACGACACCGATTCCGACACCATTCTCGGGCTGGAAGCGGGCGCCAACGATTATGTCACCAAGCCGTTCAAGTTCGCCGTGCTGCTGGCCCGCATCCGCGCGCAGCTGCGCCAGCACGAGCAGAGCGAGGACGCGACCTTCTCGGTCGGCCCCTACACGTTCACGCCGAGCCAGAAGATGCTGATCGACGGCAACGGCCGCAAGATCCGCTTGACCGAGAAGGAAGCCTCGATCATCAAATACCTCTACCGCAGCGGCGCCCAGGTGGTGACCCGCGACACGCTGCTCGAAGAGGTCTGGGGCTACAATTCGGGCGTGACGACCCACACGCTGGAAACTCACGTCTACCGGCTGCGCCAGAAGATCGAGAGCGATCCCTCCAACGCATCCCTTCTGGTGACCGAAAGCGGCGGCTACAAGCTGGTGCCCTGAACGGTTTCGTCCGAAGTCGGACATTTCGGGGCAAAGCGGCCCTGCGTCCACATGCGGACATGCCCTTTGGCGGCGCCGTCCTTTCCAACGGCGCGCCGGTCATGTAACAGCGACGCCGGCAATCATGCCGGTGGCGCCCGAGCCTTTCATGACGCTGAACGATGACATACGCGCCCTTTCGGCGGCGGGCCTGTTCCAGCAGTTGACTGCCGAGCAGCTGCGCCTTTTGGCATTCGGCGCCGAACGGCTTCAGTTTCGCGCCGGCCGGAGACTCTATCGCCAGGGCGATCGCGCCGATTGCGGCTTCGTCATCGTCAGCGGAGCCGTCACGCTGTCGCGGTCGGCGCCCGATGGCGGCAAGCCGGTGCAGAGCGCCGGTCCGGGCAGTGTGCTCGGCCAACTGGCCCTGATCACCGAAACCCAGTGGATGACCGACGCCCAGGCCGACACCGAGACCGAGGTGCTGCGGATCAGCCGTGCCCTGTTCCGCCGTATGCTGGCGGAATATCCGGAAACGGCCATGGCCATCCATCGGCAGCTTTCCGACGATCTGCAACAGCTCATCAAGGACATCGAGGTCGCGGAACGGCGCCTCCGGCAGGCACCCGAGCTCTGACGGGCCTATGGCGCGAACCGAGCGACGACCGGCACATGGTCGGAAGGCTTTTCCCACCCGCGCGCCTCGGTCAGCACATTCATCGAGGTGAGCGCCCCGCGCAACGCTTCCGATCCCCAGATGTGATCGAGCCGCCGGCCGCGATTGGACGCGGCCCAGTCCCTGGCGCGGTAGCTCCACCAGGTAAACAGCTTCTGGTCCCCGGGAACATGATGACGCATCAGGTCGGCCCAGCCCGCCTCGCGCCGCAACTCTTCCAGCGTCTCGGTCTCGACCGGCGTGTGGCTGACCACCTTCAGCAGCTGCCGGTGTGACCAGACATCGTTTTCCAGCGGCGCGATGTTCAGATCGCCGACGAGAAGCGCGGCGTCATGCGCACCGGTCTCGGTGGTGATCGCCCGCATCTCGTCGAGGAATTTCAGCTTGTGCGCGAATTTCGGATTGATGGCGGGATCGGGCTCGTCGCCGCCGGCCGGAACGTAGAAATTGTGCACGCGGATGCGGCTGCCGTTCACATCGACCGTGCATTCCACGTGCCGGGCATCGCCCAAACCGCAAAAATCGCGCCTTTCGACGCTTGAGAAGGGTATTTTCGAAAGCGTGGCCACGCCGTGATAGGCCTTCTGGCCGTGCAGTGCGACATGCTCATAGCCCGCCCTGGCGAACGCCTTGGCCGGGAACTGGTCGTCCTGGCACTTGATTTCCTGCAGACACAGTATGTCCGGCGCATGCTCGGCGAGAAACCGCTCCACCAGCCCGCGCCTGAGGCGCACCGAATTGATGTTCCAGGTGGCGATGGTGAAGGGCTGCGTCATCGGTAAGGCCGGATCGTGGCGAAAGGAAAATGGTCCTGAACTCGTGAACCGGGTGCCTTCTCGCCCCGCCGGGGCCCAAAAACAAGCGGCCGCCCCGATGGAGCGGCCGTCGCGCACAAGTTCCTTGTCGTGCCGGAAGACGGTCAGCGCGAATAGCTGGGGTCTTTCTCGCGCACCCGCGCATAGTCGATGTCGAACGTGCCTTCGCCGAAGGTCACGCCCTCGCGGACATTGAAGATCATGACGGTCGTGTCCTTGCCCTGCGCATCGCGGATGGTCCATTGGCGCAGATCGTAGCTCGACGGATCGAACATCATGGTGATGGTCGAATCACCGAATATCTGCTTGTCCTGCAGGACGATCGTCGTCAGGTCCTCGGCCTCCACCACGCTCTGCACGCGCCCGCCGCTCAGATCGATGCGGTCGCCGAGCACCAGGTTGAGCGGCGTCTTGTTGAGCGGATAGGCATCCCAGGTGTCGAGCTTGGTGTTGTTGACCAGCACCGAACGGCCGTCGGCAACCACGCGGATGTTGGACGGCTCCTCGTAAAGGAACAGCACACGTCCGGGCCGTTCGATGAAGAAGCGGCCGCCGGTCTGCTCGCCGGACGGGCCGAACTGCACGAACTCGCCCATCATGGTGCGCACGCGGGTGAAATGGTCGGCGATCTGCTGCGGGGCGCCCGAAGCCTGGGCGCGCGTCGCGCCGGGCAGCGCGAAGGCGGCGATGAGACCAGCGCCGGCGGTCAGCGCGCCGCGGCGGGTCATCGGGGTCCGGTGGGCTCTTTTTGCGTCGGTCATGGTGGTTTCCCGGAATCGGTGGGTCGTCTTTTGCGGTTCATCTGGAGACACAGTTTGACTTCACTAAGGCGAAGCCGGACGCGGACCACGTGTCATGGATCACACATCGTCGCGGCATGGTCACATGCCCGCCATGCGTTCTTCTTCGGACGGAACCAGGATCTCGCGTTTTCCCGCATGGTTGGCCGGCCCGATGACGCCTTCCTGCTCCATCCGTTCGATCAGCGTGGCGGCGCGGTTGTAGCCGATGCCGAGCCGCCGCTGGATGTAGCTGGTCGACGCCTTGCGGTCGCGGATGACGATGGCGACCGCCTGGTCGTAGGGGTCTTCGCTGTCGCTTGCGCCGCCGGCGTCCGCCGCGCCGCCTTCGGAGCCGGCCTCGTCTTCCTCGTCATCCTCGGTGACCGCGTCGAGATACTGCGGCACGCCCTGCGCCTTCAGGTGGCTGACGACATCCTCGACCTCTTCGTCGGAAACGAACGGGCCGTGGACACGCTGGATCCGGCCGCCGCCGGCCATATAGAGCATGTCGCCCATGCCCAGAAGCTGTTCGGCGCCCTGCTCGCCCAGGATCGTGCGGCTGTCGATCTTCGAGGTCACCTGGAAGGAGATGCGCGTCGGGAAGTTGGCCTTGATCGTGCCGGTGATGACATCGACCGACGGACGCTGCGTGGCCATGATCACGTGGATGCCTGCGGCGCGCGCCATCTGCGCCAGGCGCTGGACGGCGCCCTCGATGTCCTTGCCGGCGACCATCATCAGGTCGGCCATCTCGTCGATGATCACGACAATATAGGGCATGACGTGCAGATCGAGCGCTTCGGTCTCGTAGATCGCCTCGCCCGTCTCCCGGTCGAAGCCGGTCTGGACGGTACGGCTCAGCTCCTCGCCCTTGCGTTTGGCCTCGCGGATGCGGGTGTTGAACCCGTCAATGTTGCGCACGCCGAGCTTGGACATGTTCTTGTAGCGCTGTTCCATCTCGCGCACGGTCCATTTGAGCGCGACGACCGCTTTCTTGGGATCGGTGACGACGGGCGTCAGAAGATGCGGAATGCCGTCATAGACAGACAGTTCCAGCATCTTCGGATCGATCATGATCAGCCGGCACTCGTCCGGCGTCATCTTGTAGAGCAATGAGAGGATCATCGTGTTGATGGCCACCGATTTGCCCGAACCGGTGGTGCCGGCGACCAGCAGGTGGGGCATCTTCGCCAGATCGGCGATCACCGCCTCGCCATTGATCGTCTTGCCCAGCGTCAGCGACAGCTTCGCCTTGGATTTGTCGTAGGTCTGCGAGGAGATCAGTTCGCGCAGATAGACCGTCTCACGCCGGGCGTTGGGCAGTTCGATGCCGATCGCGTTGCGGCCGGGAACGACGGCGACGCGCGCGGCGATGGCGCTCATCGAGCGGGCGATGTCCTCGGCCAGGCCGATCACGCGGGACGACTTGATGCCCGGCGCCGGCTCGAGTTCGTAAAGCGTGACCACCGGTCCGGGGCGGACCTGGATAATCTCGCCCTTGACGCCGAAATCCTCGAGCACGCCTTCCAGAAGGCGGGCGTTCTGTTCGAGCGCCTCGTCCGACAGCGTCTCGTCGCGGACGATGTTCCTGGGTTCGTTCAGATAGTGGATCTGCGGCAGCTCGAACACGCCGTCCTTGATCAGCGAGGGCTGCGCCTCGCGCTGAACACGCACGCTCGGCTTGGGCGGCGGCGCGGGCGCGGCGACGCGCGTCGCGGCCTGCTCGGTGGGGAGCAGCTCCGGCATCGCCTCCGTCGGCGCCGGCTGCGGTGCCCAGTCCCCGGCATCCTGCCATTGCGCGGCGTCGGCGTCCGGCGCCGGCATCGCGTCCATCGACGGCTCCAATTGCGGCTCGGCCCGCGGCGTGGCGGGCACCGGCGTGGAAGCGGAGCGGCGGCGAACCATGCCCCCGAACGCATCGGCGGGCAGAACGCGGCGGGCGGCCGTGCGCAGCGCATAGATGCCGTGCAGGAGCGCTCCGATCGTGATCAGCGAACCGCCTTCTTCCTCGTCATCGTCGGCATCGAAAGGCCGGTCGTCATCGGTTCCGCGCCAGCCGATCCCGCTCGCCAACGCCAGAAGAACGGCCGCAAGCGGCGCCATGACGAGCGCGACGACGACCGCGGCGAAGCCTGACGGATAGCCGCCGGTGAATGTGCCGGGCACACGAAGCACCATGTCGCCCAGCGCACCGCCGAGGCCCGACGGCAGCGGCCAGCCGGCGGTCGGCGGCAGGCAGCCAATCGCCGCCGCGGCACCAAGGGCGCCCGCGAACCATGCCGCCATCCGGCGCCCGGCATGGTTCGGAACCTGGTCGCGGATCAGCGCCACGGCCCAGGCGACCAATGGGACAAGCGCTGCCAGCGCGGCCAGTCCGAAGAACTGCATGGCCAGATCGGCGGTCACCGCGCCCGGATAGCCCATCCAGTTGGTGACGGGCGCTTCGGTGGCGTGGCTGAGGCTGGGGTCGGCAACGTTCCAGCCGAGCAGCGAAAGGACGATAAAACCGACAACTGCAAGAAGCGCCCATCCGGCCGCGAAACGAACCTGTCGGCGCAGCCAGTCCCCGACGGAGCCGTGGGCACCCGCCATATCCGCTGCAAATGCGCCGTCGGCGAGGTCTGCGTGGCCGTGATGGGGGTCGAAACGGTCTGCCGACATTGTAGGTCCCGTGCGCGTGCGGTCTGGAGATTGGCTGCGATGTCGCGCGGAAGCCTAGCGGCCACTGGTTAAACGCACATTAACCATGCCCGCCCGCCCGGATGGCTCACAAACCAAAAAAGACCCGGTCGCGGAGACCGGGTCAGTTGGTGTGATGGTAACCATCACGACGGGATCTGGATGGCCCTTGCGGGCCTGATTGTGGTGCAGGGGCCGGCGGTCTGGCCGGCCCCGCGGGGCGGCATTAGCCGCGTGTGAACTCCGGATAGCCCTCGACGCCGGTTTCCGACATGTCCAGGCCCATCATCTCTTCTTCCTCGCTGGCGCGGATGCCCATCGCGGCCTTCAGGATGAACCAGACCACGAAAGAGGCGACCAGCGTGAACACGCCATAGGCCAGGATGCCGATAAGCTGCACGCCGTAGCTCGCGTCGCCGTTCGAGAACGGCACGATCAGCGTGCCCCAGATGCCTGCGAACAGGTGAACCGGGATGGCGCCGACCACGTCGTCGATCTTCAGCTTGTCGAGCAGCGGAACCGTGAAGACGACGATCGCGCCGCCGATGCCGCCAATGATGACGGTCTGCCAGATCGACGGTGCCAGCGGCTCTGCGGTGATCGAGACGAGACCGGCCAGCGCGCCGTTGAGGACCATCGTGGTGTCGATCTTCTTGTAGAGGATCTGCAGCAGAACGATCGTCGTCACGACACCCGAAGCGGCAGCCAGGTTGGTGTTGGCGAAGATACGGCTGACGTCGGTGACGTCGCTGATCGTGCCCATTGCGAGCTGCGAGGCGCCGTTGAAGCCGAACCAGCCGAGCCACAGGATGAACGTGCCAAGCGTTGCCAGCGGGATCGACGAGCCGGGCATCGGATGGACCGAGCCGTCCGCGCCGAACTTGCCGGTACGAGCGCCCAGCAGGATCGCGCCGGCGAGTGCCGCCCAGCCGCCGACCGAGTGCACCAGCGTCGAGCCGGCGAAGTCGGAGAAGCCCATCTCGCTGAGCCAGCCGCCGCCCCACTGCCAGGAACCGGCGATCGGGTAGATGAAGCCGGTCAGCACGACCACGAAGATCAGGAACGGCCACAGCTTGATGCGTTCGGCGAGCGTGCCCGAGACGATCGAGGCTGCGGTCGCCACGAACACCATCTGGAAGAACCAGTCGGACGCCGTCGAATAGCCCGTGTCGAGCGCATCGCCTCCGACCGGATCGAACGAATAGGGTCCGAACGAGCCGATGAAGCCGCCATCGACATTGGCGTACATCAGGTTGTAGCCGACGATCCAGTACATCAGGCCGGCGATCGAATAGAGCGCGATGTTCTTGAGCGACTGCATCGAGACGTTCTTGGAGCGGACGAGCCCCGCCTCGAGCATGGCGAAGCCGGCCGCCATCCACATCACCAGGAAGCCGCCGATCAGGAACAGCAGCGTGTTGAAGATGTACTGGACCTCGGCCGACGGCGCGGTCGAGGCGGCTTCGGCCGCCTCCTGGGCGAAACCGGGCGCCACCATCATCATGGTCGCCGCAAGGCCGGTGCCCGCCAGTGTTGCAAGTTTGCGTTGTGTCATGGGTGGAGAACTCCTGAATGGCGAAGCGGCGTCACAGCGCTTCGGAATCGGTTTCGCCGGTGCGGATGCGCACCGCCTGGTCAATGGAGTGGACGAAGATCTTGCCGTCGCCGATCTGGCCGGTCTTGGCGGCTCCGGCGATGGCTTCCAGCACCTTGTCGATCATGTCGTCGTCGACGACCAGTTCGATCTTCAGCTTGGGCAGGAAGCTGATCGCGTACTCGGCGCCGCGATAGATCTCGGTGTGTCCCTTCTGGCGCCCATAACCCTTGACCTCCGTCACGGTCAGGCCCTGAACGCCCAGCCCTGTGAGCGCTTCGCGCACCTCGTCGAGCTTGAAGGGCTTGATGATAGCCATGACTATTTTCATGCGCTTGTCTTCCCCGTTTGCTTGCCGCAGCGGCACCATGCCGCCGGCGGACATCACAGCGCGCCGGCCCTATGGGCACGCTGCATCGCACAACGAGGAGTCACACAGCGTGCCAGTTTGGCAAAACACTGTTTTCAAAAGGCTTTTTTATATGATGCTCGGAAAGCGGGCACGGCGGAAACCATCAAGCGCACAAATATTGTGCAAAATAGCCGATCTGCTCGTTTTTTCAGCGCTTGCGGAGGCGGATCAGCCCTTCCTGGGCGACCGACGCCACCAGCACGCCGTCGCGGGTGTAGAGCCCGCCGCGGGTGAAGCCGCGCGCGCCGGACGCATTGGGGCTGTCCTGGGCATAGAGCAGCCAGTCGTCGAGCTTGTGCGGGCGGTGGAACCACATGGCGTGGTCGAGGCTCGCCACCTGCAGGTCCGGATCGAAGATCGCACGGCCATGCGCAAACAGCGAGGTGTCCAGCAGCGTCATGTCCGACAGATAGGCGAGAACGGCGGCCTGAAGCGCGCGGTCGTCGGGCACCGGGCCGGTCGCCCGCACCCAGACATGCTGCACCGGCGGCAGTTTCTCGCGGCTGACATAATGGGTGAACGAAACCGGGCGCAATTCGATCGGCCGCTCGCGCAGCCAGTAGCGGCGGATGTTGTCCGGCACCTTGTCGATGAAGCTCTCGATCAGCTGGCTTTCGCCCATCAGCGCTTCGGGCATCGGCACCTCGGGCGGCATCGGCATGAAATGGTCGAGGCCCGGCTCGTCATGCTGGAAGGAGGCCGACAATGAGAAGATCGCGCGACCGCCCTGCTCGGCAACGACGCGGCGCGTGTTGAAGCTGCCGCCGTCGCGAATCCGGTCGACCGAATAGTCGATCGGGACCGCAGGATCGCCCGGGCGCATGAAATAGCAGTGCAGGGAATGGACATGCCGGGCGGCATCGACCGTGCGCTGCGCGGCAACCAGCGCTTGGCCGATCACCTGTCCGCCGAACACGCGCTGCCAGCCCGATTGCGGGCTGCGGCCCGTGAAGCGGTTTTCCCCCGCCGCCTCCAGATCGAGGATCGACAGGACCTTTTGCATCGCCTGGGACATTTCGGCTCGCCGTTCGGGGATCGTGGCAACGCGCGGATTTGCGCGACGTGTTGCCGCCTTGCTACAAGCGCGCACATCAAGTCAAGTGACACACGCACCGGCGCTGAAAGGGCAGACCCATGGCCAAGGCAAGCACGAAATCCGCGCGCAGCAAGGCGAAAAAGCCGGCCCTGCCCGACCGTTGCGACGTGTTCGTCGCCGGCGCCGGCTATGTCGGCCTTGCCACGGCGCTGTCGGTCGCAAGAGGCGCGCCGGACCTGTCGGTGGTCGTTGCCGACGCCGCGCCCGAAGGCGTGTGGGAAAAGGACGGCCGCGCATCGGCCATTGCCGCCGCGGCCTGCAAGATGCTCGAGGCGCTCGACTGCTGGGACGCGCTGGTGCCGCATGCCCAGCCAATGACCGAGATGATCGTCACCGACAGCCGCACCGCCGATCCGGTGCGGCCCGTATTCCTGACCTTCGACGGCGATGTGGCGCCGGGCGAGCCGTTTGCCCACATGCTGCCCAATGTCGAGATGAACCGCATTTTGCGCCAGCGCTGTGCCGAGGCCGGCGTCACCATCGTCCAGGGCGCGGGCGTGACCGGTTTCGAGCGCGACGGTGCACTGACGCGGATCATGGCCGGCGACGACACGATCGTCGAGGCGCGGCTTCTGATCGCCTGCGACGGGGTCCGCTCGCGGCTGCGCGACATGGCCGGCATCAGAACCGTTCACTGGGATTACGGCCAGTCCGGCATCGTCGCCACCATCGCCCATGAGCGCCCGCATGAGGGCCGCGCCGAGGAGCACTTCCTGCCCGCCGGCCCGTTCGCCATCCTGCCGCTGACCGGCAACCGGTCCTCCATCGTCTGGACCGAATCGACCGAAAATGCCGAACGCCTGTTGAAGGCCGATCCGTTCACCTTCGAAATGGAGCTTGAACAGCGCTTCGGGCTCAAGCTGGGCGAACTGACCGTCGAGGACGGGCCCCGCGCCTACCCGCTCGGCCTGACGCTGGCGCGCGATTTCGTCGCCGAGCGGTTCGCGCTGGCCGGAGACGCCGCGCACGGCATCCATCCGATCGCCGGACAAGGTCTCAATCTGGGCTTCAAGGATGCCGCCGCGCTGGCTGAAACCGTGGTCGAAGCGCATCGCCTCGGCCAGGACATCGGCGCGCTCGACGTTCTGGAGCGCTATCAGCGCTGGCGCCGCTTCGACACGGTGCAGATGGGCGTGACCACCGACGTGCTGAACCGCCTCTTCTCCAACGATCTGGCGCCGGTACGCGCGGTCCGCGATCTCGGGCTCGGGCTGGTCGACCGGATGCCGCAGCTCAAGAGCTTCTTCATCCGGCAGGCTGCCGGCCTTGCGGGCCCCGCGCCGCGCCTGCTGCGCGGGGACCCGATCTGACGTCAGATTTTCACCGCTGGTGACCCGCCAGCCGACCAGTCGACCTTGCGGGTGCCGAACATCATCGCGGTCAGGATCACAAATCCGGTCACCGCGCCCGCAAGAAGAGCCGCGTCCTCAAGGCTGAGCACGACATAAAGCACGCCGTAAAGCAGCGCGAACCCGCCAAAGGCCGACAGTGCCCACCGGCGCCCGGCGAAGAGCGTTGCCGTGAACCCCGCCACCACCGCGCCGGTGGCGCCGGCCGCCGCCGCATAGGCCGCCGCAAAGCCGATCATCTCCGCCAGCGCCAGCAGCAGCACATAGAANGAAGATCACCAGGAACGCCGCGCCGACGAACAGGACGCCATACTTCACCGCCCGGTCGACGAAACGGTAGAAATGCACCGGCTGATAGAGATCGGCGCCGAACTGCGCGTCCGCAAAGGCCGATAGCGGCGCATGGCCATCGGCCAGGGCCACCGCCGGGATCGGCCGGGCCAGTTGCGGCACGGTCCATGACGCCTCGAACCCCTGCTCGCCGACCGAGCGCGCCGCCGGCAGGAAAGCGCCGGAAAAGCTCGGATGCGGCCATGGCGATGCCAGCGCCACTTTGGTCTCCCCGCCGACCGGCGTGAACCAGAGCGTCTGCGAGCCCTTGAAGGCCAGATCGAGTGAAAAGCCGGCGGTCGTCCGGCCATCGGCGAAACCGCCCGACAGATCGACCGGGACATGGAAGCCCGATTGCCGGACGGCCGAGCCAATGCCGATACCCGGCGACACATCGTCCAGCGCCGTTTCGCCGCGCGTGATCGTAACCGTCTCGATGCCCTTGAGATCGCCGAGCGCCACGACCAGCTTGCCGCGAGACCAGTCGGCCGCGACAACCGGCTGCGCCAGCGCATCGAGATCGGGCGCGCCGAACTGCGCGCGAGCCGTCAGGCGGGCCTGGTAGACGATGGCTTCATGAATGCCGCGCTTGCGCCGATCGGGATCGACCTGGCCGGTGATATCGAGCGTCTCCGGCGCGATCAGCAGCGTTCGACCGACCCGGCGCTGCACCGTGCGGCCGTCCTGTCCGCGCACATTGGACAGAACGGTGACCGGCACCGCCAGCAGCGGTCCGGTCAGCGTCTGGCTGCCGCCCCACTGGGCACCGATCTCGGCGACGGCGCGGCGATAGTTGGCCTCCCGGTCCTGCACCAGCAGCCACACGGCGAAAAGCGGCACGCTGAGCAGCACCGCCAAAATGCCAAGCACGAAGAATTTTGCCCCAAGGCTCAGCCCCCCGGTCGATCGTTTCGGCGGCACCGGCGGCACGCCCGTCATCGTATCGGTCATCATCACCCTCCTGACTGCGAACCGAAAGCAAACGGGCGCAACATTTGGTGATGGTGAGGGCGACAATCGGTCGCAATGGCGGCGCGCGGTGGATCATTTGGTGACCGGATTGTGGCCGGTCGGCATGGGCTTGAAGGCCAGTTTCCGGCGCGTCAGGGCTGCGTCGCCAGCCGTTCCATCCGCAGGAACGCCTCGGCCAGAACGGGCGGTTCGCCCAGCGCATGGCCGAGCGCGATGCCGCCCTGCCAGTCGCACACGATCGCCCGCGCCCTGGCAAGTGCCAGCGCCGGACGCATCCCGGTCCGGCCGAGCTCGGCGGCGATGAAGCCGGTCAGGATCGAAAAACTTTCGGCCGCACGGCGTGCCGCCTCGGGCGCCTCGTCGCGAAAGTCGCGGCAGGCGGCCGCGATCGGGCAGCCATGGGCAAGGCGCGGCGCCTGCGAGGCACGCAACCGCCCGACCAGCGCCTTGAGACGCCCGCGCGGATCGTCGCTCTCGGCGGAAACCTCGTCGATCAGTGCCTCGGTCTGGCCGACGAACAGGTCGGCGACGGCCATCGCAAGGTCCGCCTTGGTCTTGTGATAGTAATAGACATTGCCGAGCGGCACGCCGGCCGCCGCCGCCACTTGGGCAATCGAACTGCCCGCATAGCCGCGCGTCCAGAACCGCTCCGCCGCCGCCTGCACCAGCGCCTCACGCCGGGCATCGCCGCGCTTGTGACGCTTTGCCGCCGGTTCTTTCGCCGTGCTCATGAGGCACGCTCTGCGTCGCCATCGTCGTCACGCAGCGAGCGCGCTTCGGACGGCAGCAGGATCGGCACCCCGCCGCGGATCGGATAGGCAAGGCCGGCGGCTTCCGACACCAGTTCGTTCGCCTCGACATCGTGCCGCAGCGTCTTTTTCGTCAGCGGGCAGACCAGAAGGTCGAGCAGTTTGGGATCGATACCGCCATGCGCATCTGTCTCGCCGCCGACGGGCGGCGATGCGTCGGCGGGACTGTCGGTCTGGGGCGTCTGGGGCTTGGGATCGTCGGTCATCGCGGTTTCCGGGAATCGGCCGGTCTACCCGCAAAGCCTACTGCAATGTGCGCGCATAATCATCATTGTCGCGCGCCAGCGACATTTCGGTGATCGCCACCAGCGTTTCCGCGCGGCTTTTCAGATCGGGCGCCTCGAGCAGCGCCTGCTTCTCCGCCGGCCCGTAGGGCGACATGACCGACAGCGCGTTGACGAGCGCGGCATTGTTGGCCTTGTTGACGCTTGACCAGTCCGCTTCGAGCTGGTTGGCCTCCAGATAGTCGCGGAAGGCGGCCAGCAACTGCTCGCGATCGACATCGGCGCCCTCATCCTTGTCGGCCAGATCGCCGGCGAACGGCGCGATGCGGCACTGCCGGAACGGCGTGGTCACAGACAGTTCCTCGATGATCCGGAAGCGGCAGATGCCTTCCAGCGTGATGAGATAGCGCCCGTCGCCGGTTTCGCTGAACGCGGTGACGCGGCCCAGACACCCGATCTTGCACAGGTTCGGCCTGTCCGGCTTGCCCTGCTCGCCGCTGAAGACGGGCTGCACCATGCCGATCACGCGGCTGCCCTTGAGCGCGGCATCGAACATGGCCAGATAGCGCGGCTCGAAAAGGTTCAGCGGCAACTGGCTTCCGGGCAGCAGCAGCGCACCGGACAGCGGGAAAACCGGAACCACCGCCGGCACATCGTCGAGATCGCGATAGACCGTGTTGCCAGCCTGCATGGGATCACCGCCGGGACTTGTTGTGTTTCATGGCGCTAAAGATGGGGCAGCGGCGGCTGCCAGCAACCCCTGCGCCGCCGCCGGCCCTTCCCGGATCAGCGGAACAGAAGACTCGACAACTTGCGCCGTGCCTTCACCGTCGCCGGGTCGGTCTGGCCCCATGCCTCGAAAAACTTGAGCAGTTCGGTGCGCGCGCCGTCCTCGCGCCATTCGCGGTCGGCCTTCATGATCGCCAGAAGATGGTCGGCGGCCGCATCGCGTTCGCCGCGCGCATTGAGGATCTGCGCCAGATCGAAGCGGGCATCATGGTCGTCTTCATTGCCGGCAAGCCGCGCCTCGAGCGCCGCCGGATCGCCGATCTGCGCAACCTTTTCGGCAAGCTCCAGCTTGGTGCGGACCGCCGCCAGCTCCGGCGCCTCGCGAATGGATTCGGGCGCCTGGTCGAGCATGTCGCGCGCCCGGTCCGGCTGGCCGTGATCGGCCATCAGCGCGGCGATGCCGCCATAGGCGGCGGCGTTTTCCGGCTCCTGCTGCAGCACCATGGTGAAGAGCTGCGCGGCGCCGTTGACGTCGCCGGCAGCGGCGGCCTCCGTTGCCTGGGCGAGCGCCTGTTCGATGGCCGCGCCCTGCGCGCCGCCGCCGGACTGCTTGACCAGCTTGTCGATGAAGGCCTCGACCTGGCTTTCGCTCTGCGCGCCCATGAAGCCATCGACCGGCTGGCCGTCGACGAAGGCGAGCACGGCCGGGATCGACTGGATGCCCATCTGGCCGGGAATGGCCGGGTGCTCGTCGATGTTCATCTTGACGAGCTTGACCTTGCCCCCCGCCTTTTGGACCGCCGCTTCGAGTGCCGGCGTCAACTGCTTGCACGGGCCGCACCAGGGCGCCCAGAAGTCGATCAGCACCGGCTGGTTGCGCGACTCGGCGACGACGTCGGTCTGAAAGTCGGCGGTCGTCGTGTCCTTGATCAGCGCGCCGGGCGCCGCTGCGGGCGAGCTGTTCGCCGCGCCGTTGGCGGGCGTTGCGCCGAAATCCACCGTCTGGTTGCCATAGCCGCCGGCGCCGCCGCCCGTTGCAAAAGGATTGTCGTTGTTGGTCATGGTCACTGTCCCCGCATCGCGACGATGCGCTTTTCTGCAATTCATCCCGTGATGGGCGTTATGTCGCCTCGGGCGCGCTCAGATTCAAGATGGTGAAGGCGTGGCCGGTCGCTTCGACGAAACGCTTGAGATCGTCGCGCGCGATCGACGTCGTCGCATCGTTGCGCAAGGGGTGGCCGTTGATGATCTCATGCTCCATCAGCGCCTCATCGAAGATCAGCGTCACCTGGTTGTCGGCATCGTTGATGACGCCAAAACAGGTGACCGCGCCGGGTACCACGCCCAGAAGCGCCATCAGCGCTTCGGGTTTGCCGAACGAGACACGGCCCTGCGCGCCGATCCGGGTGTGGATACGCTTGAGGTCGATCTCCGCCTCCTCGCCCACCGTCAGAAGGAAGTAGCGGCCCTTCTTGTCCTTCAGAAACAGGTTCTTGGTGTGCCCGCCGGGGATTTCGTCGCGCAACGCCTGGCTTTCGGCGACCGTGAAGACCGGCGCATGCTCGTGCGTCGTCGTCGCGATCGACAGGGCGTCGAGAAAGGCGAACAGATCGTCCGGGGTCTTTGCGGCAACCGCCGGAGGAGCCGCCGTGGCGTCGCTGTCCTGTCTGTGATCGTCGGTCATGGCGGCGTTTCGGGCCTGCGGCTGGGCTTCGGTTTGGCCGCTTTGTGACGCAGCCGGACGGCGAACACAAGGCCAGGACGGGCCACCGGAAACGGCATCAAAAACCCACTTGCATTCACCCAAGGCTTGCGGCATTAAGCGGCGGTTCGGCGCCAGCCGGACGTGAGCGGGCGTAGCTCAGGGGTAGAGCACAACCTTGCCAAGGTTGGGGTCGTGAGTTCGAATCTCATCGCCCGCTCCAAAATTCCGGGTTGAACAGAGACGGTTTCTCAGACGCTTGGCGGCGCTCTCCCGCTCGCGGGAGTTGTTGCTTTGTGGGGTTTTGGCCGGTCGCGGTTACAGCGCGGTTACATGTCCAAGCTTTCGTGGGCTTTGAGACCTTGAAAACGCGTACGAATTCCACACGTGAATCCGCCGTATTGAACTCGGATTTCGAGACGACTGTCGATTTTGCCGAGATTCGGCTTACAGTCCAACGCCGCGAATCAGGACGATCGATTGTTGCGTTAGGCCCGCCTCTCACAGCCACAGGCAAGTGGCGAGCCCCAGACGCATGCGGATGAGGTTGGCGCCCCACCCCCCGCAGGGCAAGCCACGATCGAAGCTTCCACGCAACTATCTCCCCGTCGCCCGATCACACCACGGCGTTGGTAGCCTCCGTTGGAGCTGTTGTCCGCTGAGGATGCTGGCCCTAATCGCGCCAAAGGCTGCAAAGCGGAGATGGTGTTGAACAAGTCGCTGCTCTTGTCGGATTTGGCAAAGCGATGGGCGGGTCTGGCTTAACCTTTCACACTGGTTGCGGCACCAGCTTTGCGAGCTTGCGGAGATTTTGGACTGTTGCCGCCGGGATGAACTCATCTCTGGCGCCGTTGGGTCCCCAGAGGCGCAACCGGTCGAGCCCGATGATGCGTTTCAGGTGGGCGAACAACATCTCGACCCTGTTTCACGCATAGCTGGCGGTCACATAGGCGTCGGTCTTGGTGGTGTCGCGCGCCATGTTGCGTGCGCCCTCGTGGATGGAGCGCAGGACCTTGCGAGCTGGCTCCTTGGAACAGCATTGCTGCTTCAGCGGGCAAACATCGCAATCGGTCTTGCTGGCGCGGCAGCGCATCAGACCTTCCTTATCGACGCCAGAACGCGGTGTTTTGTAGGGGCGCCTGAACTGCACCAGCTGTTTGCCGCCGTGACAGGTCCGCTCGGGCACCACCGGTTGGCGACAGAGCCACCTCGATGTCGCCATGCGCTCCGGGCGCAAGATGCCGTTGTTCATCGCCCGATCGAAAGTCTGTTGCCGGCGAGCAAGTGCATTGAGATCAGGTTTCCGGCTTGGGAACTGACGGGGCAGAACGCAGCCGAGATCGAACGCACCATGGCTCCAGAGTTTGTGGCTCCGGCATTTCAGACATCCTCGACGCGCACCTCAATGTCCATCGAGATCAGATCGACGCCGGTTCCGAAAAAACTGCCGCTCACCGGCGCCACCTGTTCGATCTTTCGCGCAACCGCGACCGGTATCAGGTTGGCGGATCCGATAGCCCGATTGGTTGGGTCAAACGGGATCCATCCGGCGCCGGGGACAAAGACTTCGACCCATGCATGGGTGGAGCCGGCTGCAGCCGAACCGAGCCGGTCACCGGTCGGATCGTAAAGATAGCCGGACACCAGACGCGCACCAAACCCGAGCGTCCGTGCCGCCTCCGCAAACAGAACCGCAAAGTCGCGGCAGGAGCCCCAGCCCCTGTCCAGCGTTTCGAGCGGTCCCTGGGTGCCTTCGGTTTCCCGGCTTTGGTAAGTGATTTGAGCCGTCACCCCGTTTGCGACATCTTTGAGCAAAGACAACGTATCGGTCGGCCGTTGCATGACGAACGCCTCGACCCAATCGGAAAGCCGGCCTGCATGATCGGCATATTGCGGCGATGCAAGCGTACCCAGGTCGGTCCAGTCGTCGGCGGCATAGATGAAGGGGTACGAGATCGCCGAGGCCGCGATCGCAAACACCGGCCAGACGGGCGCCGTCAGGTCCACGATCGTCCGCGCACCGATGGTCAAGACATCCGAGGACGCCGCGAAGGTCGCCGCCGCAATGGCATTTCCCGCCACGTCGTGCGACCAGTCGATCCTTGCGGCCGGCAAGATGTCCAGATCGAAGGCGACCAGCGTCAGATCGCGGGTCTCCCGCGGACGCAGCATCATCCGGTGCGGCGCCAAGGCGACGGCCGTCGTGTATCGGTACGTCGTGTTGTGGGTGATCGCGACTCGCGGCACAGGCGGCGCCTACGACGTGCGTGCCGACGAGCGACGGCGGCTTTGTCCAGTGCTCACGGAGACAGCGGACCGCCAGGCGGCCGATCTCTTGCAGCGGCAGCAAATCCGTTCACCGAAACTGTCGCTCCAGAACGTCATCGTGCATCTCAGGCAAGCGCGCTCCGCGGCCACGTCGCCGCGAGCCTTCTCGATCGCAGAACCTGTTTCGGTGCCGTCCGTCATGGGCTGTTCTCCTCGCACTTTACGGCTTTTCCCAACCCGTCGCTTCTTTCGGCTTCCACGGTCCAGACCCGGAAATCCCTCAGGGTGTTCGGACCAAAGGTCTGCGTCAAAGGAACGTCGGCGGCATCGCGGCCCCTGGCCACGAGGATCCGTGCGGTCCTCCTGGTATTGTTGCGCGGATCGAAGACCCACCAGCGACCGTCGAGGAAGACTTCCATCCAGGCCGCGAAATCCCCTGGCGGATGCGGTTCAGGCTCGCCGATATCGCTAAGGTAGCCCGTGCAGTAACGCGACGGGATGTTCATGCAACGGCAGAACGCGATGGCGAGATGCGCGAAGTCGCGACACACGCCCCGGCGGCCGGACAGGGTTTGCGAGGCCGTTCGTGTCGCATCGGCCTGCATGTAGTCGAACACAACGCTGTCGTGCACGAAATCGCAGATGGCTTGAACCCGCGCCCAACCCGGGTCGGTGTTGCCGAAAAGCCGCCAGGCCTCGTCCGAGAGGAGGTCGGTTTCGCAGTAACGGCTTCCGAGAAGGTAGACGAGCGTCTCGAAGGGCAGGTCCTCGACCCGATGTTCGCGCGCGCCAGGCGAGATCGGGTCGGGCTCGCCGGAGTCCCGGAAGATACCCTCGGTGGAGATCGCAAAATCGCCGGCGGGCGCTACCATTCGTGTGCACCAATTGCCGAAGCCGTCCCGGTAGTTTTCGAGCGGTACGCTGGGCGACGTTGCCAAATAGTCGGCCCGTTCAAGGTCGCCAAAGCGTGAGTGATGAACATTCAGTATGGCGATCAGCGGTGTCGGCTGGGGCAATTCGTACTTCAGGTTACATCCGATGCGCACGCGCATGCCCGCCCTCTCTTTCAAATGAGCCTTCGGCAACGTGTCATCGTCCAAGAATGCACCGACCATCCGTCACTCGAAAGCCCCTGTCGCAGCGCCACGCATTGCCGTCACGATCGAGATGCGCGTTAGTGGGCAGCTCCAGTTCGATGCAGGCATTGCCTTCGGCCTCATACCCACGCTCACAGCGCCATCCCGGCCCGTAGGACCTATTGTCCAGGAAGGCGTTTGCCGGAACTGCGACCGCATCACACCGCCCATCGATTTCACCAAATCCCCGTTCACAGGCCCACGCCGCGCCGTACTCCGAGTTGGTCAGATACCCGTTCGCGGGAACGGCGATCGGAATACATCTGTCCGCGTCAGCCATGAAACCGCGATTGCAGGCCCATCCCGATCCTGAAGGCTCGCCGGTCAGATAAGCGTGATCGGGAAGCTCGATGGTGACACACATGTCTTGATCTTCCCGGTAGCCGCGCTCGCATTGCCAATCAAAGCCGGAAGACCGCAGAAAGGCATTCTCGGGAACGAAGATCGCCGCGCAGGCTTTGGCTTCCACCTCCTCAAAGCCGCGGCGGCAGGCCCAGCCCGTCCCGTAGGATCGTCCTGTCGCGTAGGAGTTTGCTGGAAGGTCGAGTTGGACGCAGAGCCCGTCCGTCAGGCGAAATCCGATATCGCAATCCCAGCCGCCATTGTACGTCCGCTCATGCGCGTTCTCTGGAGGGGGGCCGGTGCCGTCCTGCGCCCACACTGGCAATGCCGAAACCATCACTATTGCGGTCAGCAAAAGCGCACTCGAGGCCAGCTTCGCTAGCGGCATCCAACAGTCGGTCTTGATGAGAGTCATCGCAGGTCCCTTTTTGCCATTGGCCGCTTGTTCGTTGCTTTCGTCGGACGCCACAAGCGGTCCACCATGCTCAGCGCGCACATCGCGGTGTGAGGGTGGATCTGCGGGCAGCGCTGAACGTCATCAGTATTCGGCTTTCGACAGTGCAATCCTGCCGGAAATCGCCAGCGCGCCCACTTCAATCGGGGAAGGCAACTGCGTCGAGCCATTCAGGCTCGCGCCGCCTGCGTTCGGTAACCGGACCCGGAGATAGCCGCTTGGCTTGATCGGTGGTCAATCAGAAATCGGCGACGGTCAGGGTGTAAAACGGGCGCCTTCCGCATGAATAGGTTTTGCGCGCCACATTGTGGATCGAGCCGCGTGCGGCGTCGAATGCCGTCAGGCACTCCTCTTCCGACAACGCAGTCTTGCCAGACCTCGGCAGTGCTCCCGCCTCGATCAGGAACGGCACCTGGGTCATGCCGTCATAACCGCTGAAGCGTATGGCGTTTCGTGCTTCGTCGAAGCTGCGGCTCAGATTTGGAAACTCCAGTGCCATTGTGTCAGCCCTTGCCTTTGGCGCGCGAGGAGCCCGCCACTGCGGCAGTGCTGATCTGCTTGGAGAACGAACTTTCAGTCTTGGGCGGAGGCCTTTCCTTCTTCGGCTTTCTGATCTCGCGATTGCTGCGTCTTCTTCCCTTGGCCATCGCCGAACGTCCTTTCGATGAGAGCTGCGTCAGAACCGGGCTGCGAACTATCGGCCTGTTCGAGACTGTCTTGCGTGGCCACCCGCTCATGGCCTTCGTCGTCGTTGCGGATGCGATATTGCGGCGAGCCGCCTTGAGGCGGGAGCGTCGCCGTGATCTGGTAAATGTCAGTGGGCGAGGCTCGTCTTCCAAACTCACTCTTCAACGTAACGGTCTGCCCGACCTTGAAGAGGTGCGTTGGAGCTTCGGTTCTAGCTGACCCTGCTTTGCTCCGGAAACGTCTTGCAATGTTCATGGTTTTTGCTGGTCCTTTTGTAGAGCGGCGTCGAGATCAGCCGGCTTTATCGGCACCGTCTGTCGTATCGACGCTTGGGTCGCGATCGCCGGCAAATGGATGAAAGTGCCGACACGCCGCCACGCAAGCCGGGAAGTCCCTTCGATTTGTTCCTCGTCGAAATCGACGCGGTAGTCTCCCGCTGGCTGCCGCTGGTCAAACCCCGGCAGATCAAATGCGGACGAGAATCGGACAGAGGTCTGCGTGGTTCGGCGGGTCATGGCTGATACCTTGGAAAACGTACGATGGTCGCGCAGAACGGCCGCGCGTTCTTGTGCGCGCAGCGTATACAAGAATAGCTTCGAACATATCGAAGTAAAAATACGCTGATTATTTTTCGAAATTCTATGGTCGATTATGAATCGTGACCGTGATTTATATGTATGCGGTCAGATCAGCTATTTCAAGCCCATTAAAAAACATGGGCGATATATGGTATTGTGTGCTAAAAGAACGCATCCTGCGCGCGATTTTGCGTGTCTGTTCTCAAAACCGATTGGACATAATCATGAACATCCCTGTGTGGACGAAGCCTGCGTTCATGGGCGCGGCCGCCGGCGCTGCTGCCTTGGCCATCATCGGATTTGGATGGGGCGGCTGGGTGACCGAGGGCACCGCGATGGAGATGTCGAACAAGCAATCCATGGCTGCCACCGCAACGGCACTGACGCCTTATTGTGTCCAGAAGTCACGCAACGACCCCGATGCGACCGGTCTGATGGTGGAGATCAACGATGCCAGCAGGTTCCAGCGGCGCGGGATTGTTGAAAAGGCTGGCTGGGCCACGCCCTTGGGTGCCGATAAGCCCGATCGTGCTCTTGCGGAGGCATGCCTGATCGCACTGACCAGCGACACCTGAGGACCGAGCCGCCGCGTTCCCCGCGCTGGCCCAGACAGCATTTGAGGGAATCACANCGGCGTCGGTTGTCCCGTTTTCATCTCACAACCACGCAAAACAGACCAGTACAGCGATCATCTAATGTGAAGGCAAATTCGGAGCCATTGACGGCAAGACGGCCAATGGCCTGGTCCGGCACTCGGAGAAATAGGAGATCCTTTCGGTCATCGACAGCCAAAAGGCCGGCCTCGATGCCGGTGAGGTGCTCGGAGACGCGCCGAACGCCTTCCGATCTACCGCGACCTGGCCGACGCGCTGGCGCGCGCTGAAAGCCNTCGAGGCCATGAGCCACGGCTTCAACATCGTCAGCGGGATGCACGAATTCCTCAACGACGATCCGATGTTCGCGGCGGCTTGCGTCGCCAACAAGGTCGGCATTGTCGATGTCCGCAGGCCGCGTGACAAGAAAGATCGGCGCCCGTTCAGCGGCCAGATCCATGACGTCACCTGTCCACGCATCGCGGTCCTCGGCACCGTTTGCGCCGTCGGCAAACGGGCGACGGCGATAATTCTGGCGCGCGCCCTCAATGATCGTGGCATCAAGACGGTCATGGTGGGCACCGGCCACACACGAGCCTCGACGGGCTCACACCGAACGAGTTTGCAACCCGGTCCGAAGCGGACCACAACGTGAACAGGGCTAACCTATGAATGGGTACATTCAGGGGAGCATGTCATCTCCCGACCTTTTTTGGATCCCTCGTGGCACTGCTGCCGATGGCGGCTTTGTGAGCTGCTGCCGGTTTTGAGGACACCGAGTTAGGGTGTTTTTGAAACTGGAGATCAGACATGTCGAGACGACAGTTCAGCCGCGAATTCAAGACGGAAGCGGTTCACTTGGTGACGATGCGTGGCGTGAGTGTGACGCAGGCCGCCCGCGACCTCGATGTCCATGCGACAGTACTTCGTCGCTGGATCAAGCAATATGGGAACGATCCTGCCGAAGCGTTTCCCGGCAAGGGGCAGATGACGCCAGCCGATGACGAGGTGCGCCGGCTGCGGCGTGAGGTGGCCAAGCTGAAGGCCGAGCGCGACATTCTAAAAAAGCCGCGGCCTACTTCGCAAAGGACCAGGCGTGATGTTTGCCTTCATTGCGAAACACCGGGGGATCTGGCCCCTCTCGGCGATGCAAGCATCGCCTGACGGGCAGCAGGATCAGTTGGATGTGCGGGGCGCTCGTGCTACGCACCTCGCGAAGCGGTTTCCCTGCCTGGCTGACACGGTCGCCCAGCGCACGGGCCAGAGCCGATGCGAGCCTGACTGAACGCATCCGGGCAAGCTTCCTGCTCTCGGATCGGACCTATGGCGCCCGCCGTGTCTGGCGCGACATGCTTGAGGAAGGCTTCGTCTGCGGCCTGCATCGCATCGAACGGTTGATGCGACTTCATGGCCTTCGGGCCCGGCCTCGCCGCCGCCAGCTTCCGAAGGATACCGGCGTACGCTCTGTCATCGCACCGAACGTGCTTGAGCGTGACTTTGCGGCGGATGGGCCGAACCGGAAGTGGGTCGCGGATTTCACCTACATCTGGACCGCCGAAGGCTGGCTCTATCTTGCGGTGGTGCTCGACCTGTTCGCCCGGCGCGTTGTCCGCTGGTCGATGAAGAATGCGATGACCGCCGATCTGGTCACCGACGCCCTTGTCATGGCGATCTGGCGACGCGGCAAGCCCGACGAACTGCTGCACCACAGCGATCAGGGAAGCCGGTACACGAGCGAGCAGTTCCAGCGCCTAATGGCCGATCACGGCATCACCTGTTCGATGAGCCAGTCGGGCAATGTCTGGGACAATGCGGCCATGGAGAGCTTCTTCTCGTCGCTGAAGACCGAGCGGACCGCCCGTAAGGTCTATCGTACGAGGGATCAGGCCAGGGCCGACGTGTTCGACTACATCGAGCGCTTCTACAATCCCCGGCGTCGTCATTCGACGCTGGATTACATGAGCCCAATGGCATACGAAAAACGAGCTATGGGAGCTTAATCAGCCGTCCATCAAACCGGCAGCAGCTCAACGCCCTAAACCTTCATAGAACCGTGGACACACCAGGTCGGTGGAAAGCTCATCACCTCGCCGAGTTGGCACTTGCGGTCCGGGATGCCACAGAAACTGAGAAAGCAACCGCCGAGGCGAAGTTCGCAAGCATGTTGCAAAATTTCGGCCACCGGGCCCAGGGCATTTCCTTTATTCGGAAGGTTATGACATGAAAAAGATAGCGCCGACTTTGGACCAAGTCCTAAACAAGTAAAGACAGTAATTTCCAGTCACTCGAATGTAGTGCGAAACGATCAATTGGACGTTCGTTTTTTGGTCTGGCCACATCCATAACCGAAGCACGGTGATCGGCCACAGTACCGGGACCAAACATCTAATGTCGGGTCTGCCACCAATTGCAGACGTTGCCCGTGCTGAACTCGAAGGCCAGCATTGGGCCGAAACCGGACTTCGCCCGCCAACGGCAGCTCTGGCTCGAAAACGCGCTACCAGCAGTTTGGACTGTCTGGGCCGCCATTGCCCAATTGACGGCCCCTCGCTTTGCTCCATCTCCATCAAGCAACGGTCTTGATACGCGGAGGCGTCAGAGCCCAAATGCTGATCCGATTCTCGCGCGCGATTGCGGTCATCTTGCTGAGCGCGACGCCTGCATTGGCCTGGGAGACCAGGCCTGGCCGAGTTTGCGAACTCATTCACGACGGTGAAAACGCTTTCGTCCGCGTGACGTACGATCCCGCGATAGCAGAATACGCAATCGAGGTCAGAACGGTGGAGCCCTGGCCTGGCGGCCCGATCTTTGCCATGCGTTTCGATGGCCCGAGAGGGCTTACCATCACGACAGACCGCCACATTGCCTCGGATGAAGGCCGGTCCCTAACGGTCACTGACAGCGGCTTCGGCAACGTACTAAACGGCCTCGAGTTCAACCACACCGCAACAGCTCTTCTTGGCGACAGGTCCGTTCCTGTTTCACTCGATGGCGCAGCTCCAGCAGTGCAAGACTTTCGCGCATGCGCCGCCGGCCTGAACGCCTGAGTGCAGGTCACGGCAGCCTTTGGTCGGTGGCGGCTCTCTGGGCCTCATCAGCGAATTGAAGATGCAGTTGCCTCCTGAGGTCACGCTCTGGAGAAAGTGCGGTTCCAGCGCGGTGACCGAGCCTGGACCTGCACGATCGAGCACATTTCGATTAATGCCGCCAATCGGCCAACAGCGACTGGGCCGATTGGCGGCTCAA
The DNA here is from genome assembly GCF_003149475.2 of Oceaniradius stylonematis. Lineage (GTDB taxonomy): Bacteria > Pseudomonadota > Alphaproteobacteria > Rhizobiales > Rhizobiaceae > Roseitalea > Roseitalea stylonematis. Next base: position 618,688 of record NZ_QFWV02000004.1, on the reverse strand, counting down.
GATCATCAATTTCGTGCCGTTTCGTTCCGTTTTGTGTTCAACAGGGCCGGTTCTGCATTTCGCAATCTCACGCTTGCCAGGGTTGGGGTCGTGAGTTCGAATCTCATCGCCCGCTCCAAAATTCCAGACCGACACTGACGGTTTTCGGCACGCTGTGCGGCAATGCGCAGGGCGCGGGCATGGCTGTGCCATGCCTTTGGCGAGACCGAAATCCGGCCCGATCATGGCCTTGGCGGCGGCCCCGGCCAGTGCGGCCGATGTCCTCGGCGGCCCGGCGAAGAAACGCGCGCAATCGGCACGGCCACCCATAGCTCTTTCTTAGTGATTCCCAGCTAACCTGACGTGAGGTTTTGGGGAACTCTTGACGATGGACAAACGAGGCGCATTCGTTCTGGGTGGTGCGCATGGCGCGCTGGCCCTGGCGCGCAGTCTGGGCGCGTCCGGCGTCCCGGTTTCCCATATCAGCAACGATTCCCCCCTCCCCGGCTCGTTGCGCCATGTAAAGCACCAGATCGGCTGGCCCGGGCCGCTCGATGAAGGCGCCATCCCGTTTCTCTTCAAGGCCGCAGAGGACCAGTTCTCCTACGCCGCCCTCTGGGACAATGGAAAGCCGGTCGCCGAGTTCACCGCCCGCCGCACCCGGCAGTATCCGGTCGATTTCGGCTGTAAGAGCACATTCGTCGAGATCGTCGAGGAGCCGGGCGTTGTCGAAGCGGCCCGCACAATCCTCGCATCGTTCGGCCACCATGGTCTGGTCGAAGTGGAGTTCAAGCGCGACCAAAGGGATGGTTCGCTCAGGCTGCTGGACGTCATTCCGCGCCCCTGGTCATGGTTCGGCCTGTGCTCGACCGCCGGCATCGATCTTGGCACGATGCTGTGGCGGCTTGCCAACGATCAGCCCAATGCGCCCGCCGCGGCAACGCCTGGGACGGCGTGGATGTATCTGGCCCGCGATGCCGTCGCGGCCACCAGCCTGATGGCCCGCAGGGACATCGGCCTTGGCGGCGATTTGCGCTCGTTCGGACGGGTCCGGGCCTGCGCCACCTTTGCCCGCAACGATCCCAGGCCGGGCCTGATCGATCTGCCGCTGACAGGCGGGCGGGTCCTGACCAGGCGAATCCTCAAAGCCGGTCACCAAACCTGACGAAGGGAGCTTGCGGACAAATGGCAGCGCGTGCAACAGCCAAGCGTTACCTGAAATACGGCATCATCCGCGCCGGGCTGGAAGCCGTCGCCCTGCCTGGTGTCCGGTCGCTGTTTCCATCCGCCGCCGGCCGTGGCGTGATCTTCACGCTTCATCACGTCCGCCCTGAACAGGAGACCACCAGGTTCTCGCCCAACGCACTTTTGTCCGTAACGCCGGAATTTCTCGAGCAGGCCGTCGAGACCGCGCTCGAAAGCGGGTTGACGCCGGTTCACCTGCACGACCTGCCGGCATTACTCGCCGAGCCCGGCGACCAGCGCCGCTTCGTCGCGTTCACGCTCGATGACGGCTACCGCAACAATGCCGAGTTCGCGGCACCTGTCTTCCGCAGGCACGGCGTACCCTACACGATCTTCATCAATCCCGGCTTCGTCGAACGTACACGCTCCATATGGTGGGAGACCGCCGCCGCCATCGCCCGCAAGGCCGACAGGATCGACTTCGATTTCGGCGACGGGCCGGAAACCCTCCGGGCCACAACGACGGCCCGCAAGTTCGCTGCCTTCGAACGCTTTGCAGCCTTCGTCCAGTCGATCGACGAGGACGAAGCGGTGCAAAGGATCGATGACGTCGCGCGCCAGGTTCACAATATCGACCCGATGGCCATCGTCGATTCGCTTGTCATGGATGAGGAGGAACTGCGCCGACTGGCCGAAGATCGGTTGGTGCATCTGGGCGCGCACACCATGACCCATGTCAATCTGCGCCGCGTCAGCGACGAACGGCTGAACGCCGAGATCGAACAATCGAGGGCTGCCGTCGAAGCCTATGCGGGCCGCCGGCCACAGTCGTTTGCCTATCCCTATGGCTGGACCAAAGCGGTCGGCGCGCGCGAGGTGAAGGCAGTGGCCGATGCCGGTTTCGCCGCCGCCGTGACCACACAGCCCGGCGTGCTGAATGCCGCATGCCTCCAAAACCCGACGGCGATGCCGCGCGTCTCGCTGAACGGCCACTTTCAGAAGAAGCGCTATGTCGAGGCGCTGCTGTCGGGTGTGCCCTTCAAGCTGATGTGACGGCGCTGGCTGCCGCAAACCGTCCCGCGTCGGCGCGGGTCCGGCCTTACCGCGCAAGCACTAGCGTTGCGGCGAGCCCGCCCGCGCCGGCGATCGCGGCAAGGCCCTTGCCGGCCTCGGGCCGAACCAGCATTTCATGGTAGAGCCGCACCGCGTTGGTCGCGCCCGATGCGCCGACCGGATGACCCCGCGCAAGCGCGCCGCCGCCCAGATTGGTCCGCTCCGGCGCAAAGCCGGCCAGCCGGATGCACGCAATCGCCTGCACGGCGAACGCCTCCATCAGTTCGAACACGTCGAACCCATCCATCGCCAAGGAAAAGCGAGCCAGCGTCTCGCGGACCGCCGCCACAGGCGCCAGTGCCGGCATGGCGGGATCGTCGCCCAGCGACAGGCCGCCGGCGACCCGGATCGCCCGCGGTTTGAGATGCGGATGGGCCGCCAAAAAACCGTCCGAGACGATCGCGCAGACCGCGCCCGCATCGGCTTCGACAGCCGTGGTCGCCGTGGTCAGCCCGTGCGCATCATCGCCGGCCAGGACCGGCAGCCGCGCGCACAGCTTCGGGCCGATCCGCCGGGTGAACGCGTCATGGGCAAGACCGCCGAGCGGCACGCATTCGGCGGCGAGCCTTTCCCGCGCGGTGAGCGCATCGGCATGGCTGCGGCAGGCGAACGCCTCCTGTTCCGCTCGCGTAATTCCCATCTGCCGCGCCAGAAGCGCGGCCGCTTCGAGCATGTCCGGATCGCGCCCGGGCCAGGGCGAAAAGGGCGGCCGCTGATATTCGACATCCGCTTCTCCCGCCGCCGAACGCCGGAAGCGGCGCGGCGCGGCGCTGTAGGATTCGACGCCGCCGGCAAGAACGAATTCGTGCGCGCCCGAGGCGACGAGGCTGTGCGCGAGATGGATCGCGTCCAGCCCGCCGCAGCATTGCGTATCGATGGTCATCGCCGGAACGGTTTCGGGCAGGCCGGCGGCGAGCGCCGACAGCCGGGCCGGATTGCCGCCGCCATAAACGCCGTTTCCGAAAATGACGCAGCCCACAGCATCGCCGGCAAGGCCGAGGTCATCGACAAGGGCCGTGATCGGCGCCGCGCCGATCCGGTGCGCGTCGAGCCCTGCGAACGCGCCGCCGCGCGGGGCGACCGGGGTCCGGCGGGCGCCGGCCATCCACACCGCGCCGCTCACGCAAGCGGCTCCAGCGTTCCGCCGTCGAGCCGTTCGCGCAGCGTGACCAGATCCGGCTTGCCCGAAACGGTCAGCGGCCAGTCGCCGCATTCGAAATAGTGTCCGGGGATCGCATAGGGCGGCAGGCTCTTCTTCAGGCCGCCGACGATCGCCGACCGGCCGGACGCGACCGGCGCCTTGAGCACCGCGACGATGCGATGCTCGCGCACAGGGTCCGGGATGCCGAACACGGCCGCGGCCTCGATGCCCTCCATCGCCGCAAGCGCCGCCTCGATGGTTTCGGGGACGATGTTGCGTCCGCTCGACTGGAACATGCGGTCGATCCGCCCGTCCAGATGCAGGTTGCCCTCTTCGTCCAGCCATCCCGCGTCGCCGACGCCGATCGACGCCTCTGCCGGCTCGAAGCGCCCGTTCCGGACATAGCCGTCGAACGCCATGCCGCTCCGGACGAAAACGCGGCCCCTGGCGCCGGGCGGGCATGGCGCGCCCGCATCGTCGACGACCATCACATCGACGCCGGCAAGCGGCTTGCCGACCAGCGAGGGCGGATCGTTGGCATCGACATGACGAGCGGCGACGTAGCTCAGTTCGGTCGTGCCGTAGAACTCGATGAGGGCCGCGCCGGGAAATGTGTGCCGCGCCTGTCCGGCGACCGCGGAAGGCAGCTTGGAGCCCGTGAGCAGCACGCGCTTGACGCCCGGATGCCGGCGCTCGGCCGCCGCGCAAAGCGCGCTCAACTGGGTGGGCACGGCAAACATGGCGCAATCGCCGAACCGGTCGGCAAGCGCCAACACCCGGTCCGGACGAAAGCGGGGAAAGAGCGCGATGGCGCAGCCGGCCCACAGGCCACGCACCGCCGCATAGAGAAACAGCGAATGCGCCAGATTGCCCGGAACCAGCACCAGGTCCCGCCCCTCAAGATCGGCGAGCGCGCGGTCGGCCTCGAAACTTCTCAACCAGGAGGTTTCGGTGCGCCGGCAGCCCTTGGGCATGCCCGTGGAGCCGGAGGTGAAGAGGGTGAAGAGCGGTTCGGCCGCATCCTCATCCATCGAGAAGGGCACCTGCGCGTCGGCACCCATCCGGGCGAGCGTTTCGGCGCCGATCGCCCCGGCGGGCGCTGCGTCCATCTGGGCGACGACGGCATCGAGCCCGGTGCTGGCCGTGACGTGGGCGATCGTCGCCTCCGGCCAGGACGGATCGAGCACGAAGGTTTCGCGCGCGGCGATCAGCGAAGCGATGAACAGCGCCAGCGTGTCCGGCGCCGTCTCCATCGCGATCCCGATGCGCCCATGCCGGTCCAGCGACCGCAGCCCGCGCGACAGCCGGTCGATCCTGTCCGCCAGATCGCCGGCGCTGATCGTCCCGGTTCCGAAATGCAGGACCGGCGCGCCGGGGCGCGTGCGCAGATGTTCAAGGATCGACAATGCAATGCGCGACGCCATGACCGCCGATCCCCTCACCGCCGGTCCAGCAAAGTCGTCTGAAAGCCGTCGGCGGCGATCCGGTCGCACAGGTCCGACCATTGGCAATCGGCACAGGCGGCGCGGATCGTCCCATCGCGAAACGCCGCCCGGTGGCGCGCGGTGAAGACATCGTGCGGCATGATCCGCGAGCCGACCGTCAGCATGCGTCCCGTCAGCGCCGATATTGCGGCCAGGGCGGCCCGGTCGCGGGCGACGATCCGCTCCTCATGGCAATGGCTGCCCGCGCAATCCTTTACCGACGCGCATATCGCGTCGGGCCCGCCAACGATGACCATCTCCTCATTGTCGTTCATGCGCGCGATGACGCGCCTGTAATCGCGTTCGAACCGGCGCGAATAGCCCCGCCCGACAAAGGTTACGGCGCACAGCAGATGATGGCCGCGAATTTCGATCATGGGTGAAACCGCACAAATTCGGCAACGTCCTGACGGCGCAGCGGCTGCCGGTTGACCGGATGGGTCTCGTCGGCATGGCCGACGGCGACGCCGCAGACGACCAGCGCATCGCGCTCAAGGCCCAGCACCCGCCGCACCGCATCGCCATGGCTCGAAAAGCTGGCCTGCAGGCAGCATCCGAGCCCCTGGCTGACGATCGCCAGCGACAGCGCGTTGAGGAACAGGCCGACATCGATCCAGCTTCCGCGCTCCAGCCGCGCATCGATCGTCACCAGAAGGCCGGCTGGCGCGCCGAAAAAATCGAAATTCTTCAGCTTCTGTTCGCGGCGCGCGGCCACGTCCCGGCGGCCGATCCCCAGCGCCTCGTAAAGATCGTGGCCCGCCTGCCGGATGCGGTCGCCATAGGGCGCGACGGGTCGTGCCGGATAGTAGCGGTAATCGCCTGTCTCGACGTAGTCGGGCTCGGCGAGCGCCGTCCGGATCGCATCGCCCAACTCGCCGATCGTTTGCCGGCCGAGCACATGGACATTCCATGGCTGCATGTTGCCGCCGCTCGGCGCGTGGCGTGCCATGTCAAGGATGGCTTCGATCTGCGCGCGGCTGACATCGGTGTCGAGATAGGCGCGCACCGACCGGCGCTTGCGGACCAGATCGGCGAACTGCCCGGCGTCCGCTTCGGTCGCGTCGTCACCGGACATGGCGGCCATCCGGCATTGCCGGTCCGTCGGCGGGGCCAGGCGAGCGCGCCACGATGGCCCGCGCGATCTCGTCGGCCGACTTGAGCGCCCGGACGATGGTCGGCGTGACCAGCGCCCGCCAGCTCGTCCCCAGCCCCCGCGCCCTTTGCGCATTCTTCACCTCATCGAAGATGTCGCGGACCCTCGGGATGAAGCGCAGGCACAAAGACAGGGCGAGGCTGATCGCTTCGGCCGATCTTTGCGGAAGAAATTGGCTCAAGGCGCCTTCGATGGCCTCGACCAGATCGCTCGTCCGCGTGGTCAGCGTCAAAAGCGACGCGGCGAGGATCATCACGGCAAAGCGCAGCACGACGAAGCCGGCGAAACGCCAGTCGGCGAGAAAGAGCTGCGCCAGGAAGATCAGGCCAAGCACCCACAGGGCCGGACGGACGGCGGCAAAAACCATCCTCGGCGGAATGCGCGCGACAGCAAGGAGCGCCGCCAGTGCCATCCCGGCGACGCTCAGCGACAGCCAGCCCTCCTGCAAGAAAAGCCATGTACAGAAGACGAACAGCAGGCCGACCTTGATCAGCGGCCGGGCGCGATGAACGGCGCTGTCTCCGGGGACGTAATCGCTTGTCAGCATGGTTCGGTCGCTATCGCCTCCCGGTAGGCGCGCACAATGTCGCCGGCATCGCCGTCGCCGCGAATCCGTCTCTCGTCAATCCAGATGAGACGGTCCATCGACGCCATCAGCTCCAGATCGTGGCTCACCACAATCAGCGTCTGGTCGAGCCTGTCCAGAAACGAGACCAGTATGCGCCGGTTGCGCAGGTCGAGCAATGTGGTCGGCTCGTCCAGCACGATGATCGCCGGCTCCATCACCAGAACGCCGATCAGCGCGACAAGCTGCTTTTCGCCGCCGCTCAGTTCGTGGGTGCGCCGCTCGCTCAGGTGGGTGAGCCCGAACCGGTCCAGATGGCTACGCACGCGCGCACCGATCTCGAACTTCGACAGGCCGGATTTTCGAAGACCGAACGCCAGATCCTCATCGACCAGCGGCATGACGATCTGGTTGTCGGGATTCTGGAAAACGAAGCCCACCTTGCCCAGCGGCGATTTCCGGTCCGTCGGCTGCCCGTCGACCCGGACTGTGCCTGTGGTCGGCCGTTCCAGCCCGTTGAGCAGCCGCGCGAACGTGCTCTTGCCCGATCCGTTCGCCCCGATAATGCCGATCCGCCGTTCGGTGAGCGTCACCGAGATCGCGTCTAGTATGAGCGTATCGCCCTTGCGAACGGTCACCCCTTCAAGCTGGATCAATGGCTGCGCCTTCCCGCGTGCAAGATGGGTCCGCTAGCGCGACACGATGACCGGGTAGGACCGCGCCACGGTCACGATGACGGTCGCGGCGATGACCGCCTTGATCACATCGCCCGGCACGAACGGCATCGAGCCGACAAAGGCCTGCGCGATCGAAATCTCGGCGGCGAACGCGATCCACGGAATGCCGATCGCATAGAGGACGACGATACCGCCGAAGACGCAGGCGGCGAACGCGTTGACATGGCCGAGCCGCGGCCAGAACCGTTCGACCATCAGACCGACGACGAAGGCGGCGACGATCCAGCCGACCAGAAAGCCGCCGCTTGGCCCCAGAAAGACCGCGAAACCGCCCCTGCCGCCGGACAGGAGCGGCAGGCCGGCAGCGACCAGCACCAGGAAAAGAACCATGGCGAGCGCGCCCCGCCGTGCGCCCAATATGCCGCCTGCCAGCATCACGCCAAGCGACTGGGCGGTGATCGGCACGCCGACGAGCGGCAGCGTGATCGGCGGGAAGACGCCGAGCACGGCCATGATCGCGGCAAAAAGTGCGATCAGGACGATGTCGCGGGTTTTTTCGTTGGTCATCTGAGCTTTGTGATCCTGAATGCGAGGAGACCCGGCGGGCGGAATGCCCCATCTCCGAGCGACGTCCCATCGTTCGGGATGCGGTTTAGGCCAATTCGCCCCGTCACGCCAAGGGCGCATTGCCCGCCGCTCAAGCCCGGTCGCGCCGTGCCGGTGACCGGCCGGCGCTTTTCAGTAAGCAACCACTCACATAATAAGGTAAGTGGTGACGAACCAAAAGTGCCGAAGGTCGCATTCACCGCGGGGCGCGGCCCTCATTCCGCCTGGCCGGCGGCGTAAATCACCAGCAAATCCTTGGCGTCGATCTGGTCCCCGGCCTTGACCAGAACGTCGGACACCGTGCCGTCGCGTTCGGCGTGCAGTGCGGTTTCCATCTTCATCGCCTCGATCGACACCAGCACGTCGCCCTTCTTGACCTCCTGGCCGCCGGCCACCGAGACGGTCGAGACGACACCCGGCATCGGTGCGCCGACATGGGCCTCGTTACCGTCCTCGGCCTTGCGCCGGGCGACCGAACTTTCGGCGCCGTGCACCCGGTCTGGCACCTTGATGCGCCTTGGCTGGCCGTTCAGCTCGAAGAACACCGTCACCATGCCCTTGTCGTCCGGCTCGCCGACGGCAAGGCAGCGGATGACCAGCGTCTTGCCCTTTTCGATGTCGACGAAAACCTCCTCGGCCGCCGGCAGACCGTAGAAATAGTTGGGTGTCGGCAGCGCGCTGACCGGCCCGTATTTGTCCTGCGCCAGCGCGAAGTCGGTGAACACCTTGGGATACATCAGATAGGCGGCGAACTCATATTCGTTCAGTTCGCGGCCGAGCTTGTCCTCGATTTCGGCGCGACGTGCGTCCAGATCCTCCGGCGGAAGCAGAGAGCCAGGCACGTCGGTGTAGGGCTCTTCTCCCTTGAGCACCTTTTTCTGGATGCCCTCCGGCCAGCCGCCCGGCGGCTGACCCAGATCGCCGCGCATCATCGAGACCACCGAGTCCGGGAACGCGATGTCCTTTTTGGGGTTCTCGACATCGGCGACCGTCAGATCCTGGCTGACCATCATCAGCGCCATGTCGCCGACCACCTTGGAGGACGGCGTCACCTTGACGATGTCGCCGAACATCATGTTGACGTCGTGATAGGCGCGGGCGACCTCGTGCCAGCGCGTGTCGAGGCCGAGCGAGCGGGCCTGTTCCTTCAGATTGGTGAACTGCCCGCCCGGCATTTCGTGCAGATAGACCTCCGACGCCGGCCCCTTCAGATCGCTCTCGAAGGCGGCGTACTGGGCGCGGACCGCTTCCCAGTAGAAGGAAATGCGCCGGATCCATTCGGGGTCCAGCCCCGGATCGCGCTTGGTGCCGGTCAGCGCCTCGGCGATCGAACCAAGGCAGGGCTGCGCCGTCAGGCCCGACAGGGCGTCCATCGAGGCATCGACCGCATCGACGCCGGCATCGATCGCCGCAAGGATCGTCGCCGCCGCGATGCCGGACGTGTCGTGCGTGTGGAAATGCAGCGCCAGATCCGTTTCCTCGCGCAGCGTCTTGAAAAGCACCGTCGCGGCGGCCGGCTTGAGAAGGCCCGCCATGTCCTTGACCGCGATCATGTGCGCGCCGGCCGCTTCCAGTTCCCTGAGCATGCCGACATAGTATTTCAGATCGTATTTCGGCCGTGCCGAATTGAGGATGTCGCCGGTATAGCAGATCGCCGCCTCGCAGATCTTGTTCTCCTCGGCGACCGCGTCCATGGCGACGCGCATGTTCGGCACCCAGTTCAGGCAATCGAAGACGCGGAACAGGTCGATGCCGCCGCTCGCCGCCTGCCGGACGAAGTGCTTGACCACATTGTCGGGATAGTTGGTGTAGCCGACGCCGTTGGCGCCGCGCAGCAGCATCTGCAACAGAATGTTCGGCGCCGCCTCGCGGATGACGGACAGCCTCTCCCACGGGTCCTCGGTGAGGAACCGCATCGAGACATCGAAGGTCGCCCCGCCCCAGCACTCCAGCGACAGAAGGTTCGGCAGCGCGCGCGCATACGTCCCGGCGATCCGTCCCATGTCGTAGGTGCGCATGCGCGTTGCGAGCAGGCTCTGATGCCCGTCGCGCATCGTCGTGTCGGTGATCATCACCGGATCATGTTCGCGCAGCCATTGGCCGAACTTCGCCGGCCCCATCTCGTCCAGCATCCGTTTGGTGCCGCCTTCGGGCACCGGCCCGCCGACGAAGGGCGGTTCCGGCGGCACCGCATGGGCGGGCGGCTTCGGCCGGCCCTTGGTCTCGGGATGGCCGTTGACGGTGACGTCGGCCAGATAGGTCAGGAGCTTGGTCGCCCGGTCCTGGCGCTTGACGGCGGCGAACAGCTCCGGCGTCGTGTCGATGAACTTGGTCGTGTAGCGGTTGGCCTTGAAATCCTCATGGCCGATGATCGCCTCAAGGAAGGTCAGGTTGGTGGCGACGCCGCGGATGCGGAACTCGCGCAGCGCCCGGTCCATGCGCCGGATCGCTTCTTCGGGCGTCGGCGCCCAGGCCGTCACCTTTTCCAGAAGCGGGTCGTAAAAGCGCGTGATCACCGCGCCCGAATAGGCCGTGCCGCCATCGAGCCGGATGCCGAAGCCGGTCGCGCCCCGATAGGCGGTGATCCGGCCATAATCGGGAATGAAGTTCTGCTCGGGATCTTCGGTGGTGATACGGCACTGCAGCGCATGGCCGTGCAGCGCGATGTCCTCCTGCGCCGGCACGCCCGATGCCGGATCGCCGATCCTTTCGCCCTCGAGAATCCTGATCTGCGCCTTGACGATGTCGATGCCGGTCACTTCCTCGGTAACCGTATGCTCGACCTGGATGCGCGGATTGACCTCGATGAAGTAAAACGAGCCGGTATCCGCATCCATCAGGAATTCGACCGTGCCGGCGCCGACATAGTCGGTGGCGCGGGCGATCTTCATCGCATGTTCGGCCAGTTCGGCGCGTTGCGCATTGTCGAGATAGGGCGCCGGCGCGCGTTCGACGACCTTCTGGTTGCGCCGCTGGATCGAGCAGTCGCGCTCGAACAGATGAACGACATTGCCGTGCGTGTCGCCGAGGATCTGCACCTCGACATGGCGGGCCCGCTCGACGAGCTTTTCCAGATAGACCTCGTCCTTGCCGAACGCCGCCATCGCCTCGCGCTTGGCCTCGGTCACCTCGCGTTCCAGATCGTCCTCGGAGCGGATGGCGCGCATGCCGCGTCCGCCCCCACCCCAGGACGCTTTCAGCATCACCGGATAGCCGATCTCGGCGGCCATGGCGCGCACCTTGTCCATGTCGTCGGGCAGCGGCTCGGTCGCCGGCACCACGGGCACGCCCGCCTCGACGGCGAGGTTTCGGGCCGAGACCTTGTTGCCGAGCGCGCGCATCGTGTCGGCGCGCGGCCCGATGAAGATGATGCCGGCTTCATCGCACGCATCGACGAATTCGGGGCTTTCCGACAGAAGCCCGTAGCCGGGATGGATCGCATCGGCGCCCGACTGTTTGGCAACGCGGATCACTTCTTCGATGGACAGATAGCTCTCGATCGGGCCGAGATCCTTGTCCAGATGCCCGCCGCGGCCGACCTGATAGCTCTCGTCGGCCTTGAACCGGTGCAGCGCCAGCTTGTCCTCCTCGGCCCATATCGCGACGGTTGTCATGCCAAGCTCGTTGGCGGCGCGGAACACGCGGATGGCGATCTCGGAGCGGTTGGCGACGAGCAGTTTGGTGATGGTCAAGGCAGGAATTCCCGGACAAGGGTGGAAGGGCGCAACCATTCTTTAGCGGTTCGCATTGTGCGGCGCAAACATGACGGTCGGCACCTGTGCGTGACGGCGCAAACGCGTTAAGCCGGCCGCCGACGTCAACCGCCTTTGCACCGGACCTGCCATGAAGCCCCATGCCGAAATGCCCGTCGCCGTTCCCCAAAGCCCGGACCGGCCGCTGCCGCCGGGCGCCTGCGACGCCCACATCCACATGGTCGCGGCGCCGGGCGAGTTCGACCTCTGGGACGGTCGCGTCGAGGACCCCGCGCCGGACCTCGATTTCGAGGGCTGGATCGCGCTTTATGAACGGCACATGGCCGCGCTCGGCCTCGACCGCGTCGTCATCGTCCATTCGATCCTCTATGGCGCCGACAATGCGGTGACCAAGGCCGCCGTCGCCCGGCTCGGGCGCGACCGGGCGCGCGGCATCGGGCTCGTCACCGATGCAGCCACCGACGCCGAACTGGACGCGCTCGCCGAAGCGGGCCTGTCGGGCGTGCGGCTCAACTATGTCCATGGCGGTGTCCTGAGCTGGGCCGGCGTGACCGCCATGGCCGACCGGCTGAAGGCGCGCGGCCTGCATGTCCAGATGCTGATGAACACGCACCGCCACATGGCCGAACTCGATGACGGCGTGCGCTCCATGCCGGTCGATGTCGTCTTCGACCATATTGGCTGGCCCGATGTCGCGGCGGGACCGGACGAACCGGGTTTCCAGCGCCTCCTTGCGCTGCTCGCAGGCGGCAGGGCATGGGTCAAGCTGTCCGGCCTCTACCGTCTCGCCGGCGCGCCCTATGAAGCGACGGATGCGCTCGTCGCCGCGCTGGTGGCCGCCAATCCCGAACGGTGCCTGTGGGGCAGCGACTGGCCGCATCTGATGCTGGCCGATGCACAGATGCCCGACGCGGGTGTCCTGCTCAATGCGTTGCTGCGCGTCGTCACCGACGCGGCGACGCGCAAGCGCATTCTCGTCGACAATCCGGCGCAATTGTACGGCTTCTGACGCCCCTGCTCTCAAACCGCTTTGAGAAGCGCGGAAACCGCTCTAAGGAAAGCTGTTCTTTGCGGAGCCGTCATGTCGACCGTTCAAACCAGCGCAAGCGGCATGCCGCCCGACATCAGGCGCCTGAAACTGGCACGGCTGGCCGTCTTTGCGGCATTCTTCGTCAACGGCTTCATGGTCGGCCACTGGGCGACCAAGATCCCCGTGCTCGTCGAACGGCTCGGCATCAGCGAGGCGGTGCTCGGACGGCTGATCGTGCTGTTCGGCATCGGCGCGGTGATCGCACTGATCGGCGGCGCCTGGATGGTGACGCGGCTGGGTTCGGTCGCGGTGGTACGCTGGACGTCGGTGCTTCTGGCACCTTCGCTGGTTCTTCTGACGCTCGCGCCCTCGCTGCCGGCCGCCGCGCTGGCGCTTTTGTGGCTCGGCACGTTTCTGGGCGCGATGGACAATGCGATGAACGCCAACGGCATCGGCGTCGAAAAGGCCGCCGGCCGGCCCGCCATGTCCTCGTTTCACGGCTTCTGGTCGCTCGGTGGCATGGTCGGCGGACTGACCGGCGGCGCGATGATCGTCACGCTCGGCGAGATGGGCCATGCGCTGGCGGTCGGCGCGATCGGCCTGGCCGTTGCGCTGTGGGCATGGCGCCAATACCGGCCCGACGAATTCGGCGTCGACGCAAGTGAAACCGGCGAGGCCCGCACGCCTCGTCGGACCGGCATCCCGCGCGAGGCGGGAATTTACGGGCTCGGCATCCTGACGCTTCTGGCGTTTGCGCCCGAAGGCACGGTGATCGACTGGAGCGCGCTCTATCTGCGCGACGAGCTGGGCGCGCCGCTGGTCGTCAGCGGCTATGCGTTCGCGGCGTTCTCGGCGACGATGGCCGCCGTGCGGTTTCTGGGCGACGGGCTGCGCGCCCGTTTCGGCGACCGGCGCATCTTCCTTGCCAGTTCTGCGGTAGCGGCGACCGGGCTGGCCATCGCCGGCACGGCACCCGGCTTCCTCGTCGCCTGCGCCGGCTTCTTCATCGCCGGTCTCGGCATGGCCAACATGGTGCCGATCCTGTTTTCCGCCGCCGGCGCCTATCCCGGCCTTCCGCCGGCCGTTGCGATCGCGGTGATCACCACCTTCGGCTATGCCGGTCTGCTGTTCATGCCCGCCTTCGTCGGCGCTCTCGCCGAAACATTCTCGCTGGCGCTGGTCTTCACCGGCTGGTCGCTGATCGTTCTGGCGGTCGGGGCGAGCAGCCTCGTCATCGGCTATTTGCCGTCCCGGTCGAGCGGCAGCGCCGACAGCGTGTCGGCAAGGAAGTCATAGACCCGCCGCACCTTGGCGCTGTGCCGCAATTCGCGGTGCGAGGCGAGCCAGACCGGCAGCGGCGCGATCTGCAGATCGGGCAGAACCCTGTGCAGGGCCGGGTTCCTCCGGGCGACAAAGCGCGGCCCGAACCCGATGCCGGCGCCCGCCTCGACGATCGCCCAATAGGCGATCTGGTCGTCGGTGCGGATCTGGAAGGCATCGCGGTCATAGCCGCCCGTCAGCGCGCGCATGCCACGCTCGATCAAATCCGTCCGGTCATAGCCGATCAGCGTGTGCCGGTAGAGATCGTCGATCGTCCGCGGCGTGCCCGCGCGGGCGAGATAGTCCTCGTGCCCATAGGCGCCCATGACGAAATCGTTGATCTTGCGCGCGATCAGATCGTTCTGGGTCGGCCGCACCATGCGCACGGCGACGTCGGCATCGCGCGCCAAAAGGTTCTCGATGCCGTCGCTCGCCACCAGTTCGATGGCAAGCGCGGGCTCGGCCGCGCGCAGCGCCGTCAGCACCGGCGGCAGCACGAAGGTCGCCATCACCCGGCTGGCGGTGAGCCGGATCGTGCCCTCGACGCGCGTTTCCTGATCGGTCGCCGCCATCGAAAACGCCGCCGCGCTGTCGCGCATCGCCCGCGCCTCGTCGGCGATCCGCAAGGCAGCCTGGGTCGGCATCATCCCGGCGCGGCCCCGCTCGAACAGGACAAGGCCCGTCTGCGCCTCCAACTCGCCCACATGCCGTCCCAGAGTGGGCTGCGAAATGCCCGACTGCCGCGCCGCGCCGCTCAGCGTGCCGGCGTCGAGCACCGCCAGAAAACTGCGGATCAGGTTCCAGTCGAAGCGCGTTCCATCCATTCGAAAATGAATATTAGACAGTCGAACTCTTGTCTATTCATTCATCTGGCGATGGCCGATCATGGCGCATCATCAGGATTGAGGAGATGCAACCGATGAGCACAATCGTTATTGCCGGCGCGGCCGGACGGATCGGGCACGCCGCCGCCGAGGCTTTCATCGAGGCCGGCTGGACCGTTCGCGGCATCGCCCGCGGCGCCAAGCTCGGCCGGCTGCCCGCCGGCGTCGAACCGGTCGAGGCCGACGCCATGGACCGCGAGGCCATGATCGCCGCCTGCGCCGGCGCGGACGTCATCCTGCACGCGCTCAATCCGCCCTATGACAAATGGGACGAGCTCGCCATGCCGATGGCCGAAAACGTCATCGCCGCCGCCCGGGCCGCCGGCGCGACCGTGATGCTGCCCGGCAATGTCTACAATTACGGTACCGCGGTCCGCCCCGGACTGACCGAGGACACGCCGATGGCGCCCGACACCGAAAAAGGCCGCATCCGCGTCGCCATCGAGGATCGGCTGCGCGCCGAAAGCGAGACCGGCCTGCGGTCGGTCGTGCTGCGCGCCGGCGACTTTTTCGGCGGACCGGTGGACGGAAGCTGGTTCGACCTGGTCATCGCCAAGGATCTGAAGAAGGGCCGCGTCGTCTGGCCGGGCCGGCGCGATATCGACCACGCCTTCGCCTTTATGCCCGATTTTGCCCGCGCTTTCGTCATGGTGGCGGACAGGCGCGAGACGCTCCCGTCGTTTGCCCGGCTGCACTTTGCCGGCCACACGGTGACGGGAGAAGCGTTTCATGCCGCCATGGAGACCGCTGTCGGCCGGCCGCTCAGGAAGGGCGCCGCGCCCTGGGCGATCATGCGGGTGATCGGCCTGTTCAACCCGCTGGTGCGCGAAGTCGTCAAGATGCGCTATCTGTGGGACACGCCCCATTCGCTGGACAACAGCCGTCTTGAGGCGCTGATCGGCGCCGAGCCGCACACGCCGCTGGAGACGGCGCTTGCCGAAGCGGTCGCCGCACAGGCGCTGGGCGGCGCATAAGCCGCCCGTCTTCGCCCAATGTCGGATACGCCGCACGGCCGCAGCGGGCGTTGCGCTATCCATGGTCTAATTTACGCCAACGAAGACTTCGCGCTACACCCGTGCCGACCCGCGCGGGCGGCCCAGCCGTCCGTCGCATCAGGGAGTGAAGGCGGCGTGCCCGCGAACCAAGTGGAGGTTTTCGATGTCAGGTGAAGTGTATCCGGTCCCCGCGGCGGTCAAGAAGAAGGCGCTGATCGACGATGCGACCTACAAGACCTGGTATCAGCAGAGCGTCGACGACCCCGAAGGCTTCTGGTCCAAGCACGGCCAGCGGATCGACTGGTTCAAGCCCTACACCAAGGTCAAGAACACCTCGTTCACCGGCAAGGTCGCGATCAAATGGTTCGAGGACGGCGTCACCAACGTCTCCTACAACTGCATCGACCGGCATCTGGAAAAGCGCGGCGACCAGGTGGCGATCATCTGGGAGGGCGACAATCCCTACGACGACAAGAAGATCACCTATCGCGAACTGCATGACGAGGTCTGCCGGCTCGCCAACGCGATGAAGGCGCGCGGCGTCAAGAAGGGCGACCGCGTCACGCTTTACCTGCCGATGATCCCCGAGGCGGCCTATGCCATGCTCGCCTGCGCGCGGATCGGCGCGGTGCATTCGATCGTCTTCGGCGGCTTTTCGCCCGACGCGCTCGCCGACCGCATCGTCGGCTGCGAGTCCAGCTTCGTCATCACGGCCGACGAAGGCCTGCGCGGCGGCAAGAAGGTTCCGCTCAAGCACAATGTCGATCTGGCCGTCGAGGTGGCCGAGCGCGAGGGGGTCGAGGTCGATACGGTGATGGTCGTCCGGCGCACCGCCGGCAAGATCGAATGGTTCTCCGACCGCGACGTCTGGTACCACGAAGCCGTCAGCGAGCAGAAGCCGGAATGCAAGCCGGCACGCATGAAGGCCGAGGATCCGCTCTTCATCCTCTATACGTCCGGTTCGACCGGCAAGCCCAAGGGCGTTTTGCACACGACTGGCGGCTATCTGGTCTACGCATCGATGACCCACCAATATGTCTTCGATTGCCAGGATGGCGACATCTACTGGTGCACCGCCGATGTGGGCTGGGTCACCGGCCACTCCTACATCGTCTACGGCCCCTTGTGTAACGGCGCGACGACGCTGATGTTCGAGGGCGTACCGTCCTATCCCGACGCTTCGCGCTTCTGGGACGTGGTCGACAAGCACAAGGTGACGATCTTCTACACTGCTCCGACCGCGATCCGCGCGCTGATGGGCGCCGGCGTCTCTTTCGTCAATCGCACCTCGCGCAAGACGCTGCGGCTTTTGGGTTCGGTCGGCGAGCCGATCAATCCCGAGGCGTGGGAATGGTACTACAATGTCGTCGGCGAGAAGAAATGCCCGATCGTCGACACATGGTGGCAGACCGAGACCGGCGGCATCATGATCACGCCGCTGCCCGGCGCCACCAAGCTCAAGCCGGGCTCGGCGACGCGGCCCTTCTTCGGCATCCAGCCGCAGCTGGTCGACAATGAGGGCCAGGTGCATTCGGAGACGGTCGCCGAGGGCAATCTGTGCATCGTCGATTCATGGCCGGGTCAGATGCGCACGGTCTATGGCGACCATGAGCGCTTCATCCAGACCTATTTCTCCACCTACAAGGGCAAATATTTCACCGGCGACGGCTGCAAGCGCGACGCCGACGGCTATTACTGGATCACCGGCCGCGTCGACGACGTCATCAACGTCTCCGGCCACCGGATGGGAACGGCCGAGGTGGAATCCGCGCTGGTGAGCCACGATTCCGTGTCGGAAGCGGCCGTTGTCGGCTATCCGCACGAGGTCAAGGGCCAGGGCATCTATTGCTATGTGACGCTGATGGGCGGCTATGACGGCGATGACGGCCTGCGCAAGGCGCTTGTCCAGCATGTGCGTCAGGAGATCGGCCCGATCGCTTCGCCCGACAAGATCCAGTTCGCGCCGGGCCTGCCCAAGACACGCTCAGGCAAGATCATGCGGCGTATTCTGAGGAAGATCGCCGAGGACGATTTCGGCTCGCTCGGCGACACATCGACGCTCGCCGATCCCTCCGTGGTCGACGATCTGATCGAGAACCGCCAGAACAAGACCGGCTGACCGGCCCGATCGGCAAAACCGAAAACGGCCCGCCATTGGCGGGCCGTCTGCTTTTCGGGTTACGCAAAGCCGCGTTCGAAATAGACGATCAGGCCGACCGCGCCGAAGAACAGCGCGATCAGCACCGTCAGCGCCAGCGCACGGTTGTTCTGATAGGCGGTCGCGACATGGTCACCAAAAAGGCGGACGACCGCCGCAAGGAAGAAATAGCGGATGCCCCGCGCGATGAGCGTTGCCAGAACGAACAGCGCGAACGGATAGCCCGTCGCGCCGGCCGACACGATCGCAAGCTGGAACGGGATCGGCGGCAACATGCCGACCAGAACGATGGCCAGAAAGCCGTAGCGGTCGAACAGTTCGGCGAAGCGGGCCTGCTCGTCCTGCCAGCCGGCCAGGGCAACGAAGCTGTTGCCGGCCGCTTCCATGAAGAAATAGGCGACGAGATAACCGGCAACCGCGCCGGCAACGGCGCCAAGCGTCACGCTGGTTGCCATGCGCCACACATGGTCGCGCGCATACTGCATCAACGGGATCAGAACGATCTCGACCGGCATGGGCAAAATCGTGGTTTCGCCCGCCGACAGCCAGAACAGGCCGGTGATGCCGGCCCGGCCCTGGCGCACACGCGCCAGCCAGCGTTTGAACGATCGACCCGTCATGTTGGAACGCTCTGGCACCCGTTTTTTTCGCCCGATGTCGCCCGCGATCCGGGCTTTTTTGAGACATGGCCGGCCCTTCGAGGGCTCAGAGCGGCGGGTTGTCGAGCCCGCCCATGCGGCAGACCTCCAGCCACTCATCCTTGGTGACCGGCTGGACCGACAGGCGCATCGAGGTGACAAGCGCCATGTCCGCCAGCTTCGCGTTGGCCTTGACGTCCTTGAGCGTCACCGGCTGCGGCATGTCGCACACCGCCTTTATGTCGACGCACTCCCAGCGCGGATCGTCGGTGGTCGAATCGGGGTGGATTTCGGCGCAGACCTCGGCGATGCCGACGATCTCCAGCCCCTCGTTGGAATGGTAGAAGAACGCCTTGTCGCCCAGCTTCATGGCCCGCATGTTGTTGCGCGCCTGATAGTTGCGGATGCCGTCCCATTCCTCGCCGGCCTCGCCCTTGGCCTTTTGCTGCTCCCAGGACCATTTGAAGGGTTCGGATTTGAAGAGCCAGTAATTGGACATGGTCAGCCTTTTTCGGTTTCGGGTTTGATGGGCCGCGACAAAAGGGTGGTGATCGCGGCATCGACGTCAAGGGTGCCATCGACGATCGCCGCGACGGCGGCGATGATCGGCGCCTCGATGCCATGGTCGCCGGCAATGCGCGCGGCGGTGCCTGCTGTCGCAACGCCCTCGGCAAGCTTGAGCCCGGACGTGTCCTCGCCACGCCCGATCGCCTTGCCATGGGCGAAATTGCGCGACTGGTCCGAGCCGCAGGTCAGGATCAGGTCGCCAAGGCCGGAAAGCCCGGCGAGCGTTTCGGACTGTGCGCCGAGCGCCACCGCAAGCCGGCTCATCTCGGCAAAGCCGCGCGTCGTCAGCGCCGCCTGCGCGCTGGCGCCAAGGCCCCGGCCCGCGACGATGCCCGCGGCTATCGCCAGCACGTTCTTCAGCGCGCCGCCATATTCGACGCCGGCGACATCGCCGCTCGCATAAAGCCGCAGTCCCGGACGGGCAAGCGCCCGGCAGGCGGCGAGCGCGCGCGCTTCGTCCGACATCGCAAGCGTCACGGCGGTCGGCAGGCCGCGCGCCACATCGGCCGCAAAGCTCGGCCCCGACAGGACGGCATTGGCGTTGGCGGGCGCCGTCCGGCCCATCACCTCGGTCATCAGCGCGCCCGAGCCGCGCTCGATGCCCTTGGCGCAGGAGACGAGCAGCATGTGCGGATGAAGATGCGGCACCATCATGGTCAGCACCGCGCGCATCGTCTGGGCCGGCACCGCCAGCAGCACCATGTCGGCATCGGCCAGCGCTGTGCCCGCATCGGTCGTGGCATCGATCGCCTCGGGCAGATCGGCATCGCCCAGATAGAAGCGGTTGCGGCGCCGCGTATTGATCTCACCGACGACGCCGGCATCGCGGCCCCACAGCGCAACGCGCTGTCCGTTCCGCGCCATGGCCGCCGCCAGGGCCGTGCCCCACGCGCCGGCGCCGACCACCGCCACGCTCATCGTCTCGCGCTCCTCATGCCTTGGCGTCCCTCATGCCTTGGCGCCCTTGCGGCCCGAGCCGATCCGCGGCGCGCTGTCGCCGTCGAGCGGCCAGCGCGGGCGCGGCGCAATATCCAGCGGGTCGGATTCGCCGCGCCGGAACCGCTCGAGCCCGGCCCAGGCGATCATCGCCGCATTGTCCGAACAAAGCTCCATCGGCGGCGCGAGAAAGGCAAAGCCATGCTCGGCGCAGACCCGTTCCAGCATCGCGCGGATCGCCTTGTTGGCCGCGACACCGCCGGCGACGACCAGCGTCGGCGAGATGTCGGTGATCTCGGCGCGATAGCGCGCCAGGCTGCGCGTCACCCGGTCTTCCAGCGTCTCGGTTACCGCCTTCTGGAAACCGGCGCAAAGGTCGGCGACGTCCCGGTCGGTCAGCGCGCCCAGATCGGTCGCCGTCTTGCGCAGCGCGGTCTTCAGGCCGGAAAACGAAAAGTCCGGCCGCGCCTCGCCCTTCAATGGCCTTGGCAGTGCGAACCGGTCGGGATCGCCTGTGCTGGCCATCTTCTCGACCGCCGGCCCGCCGGGATAGCCCAGATCCAGCAGCTTGGCCGTCTTGTCGAAGGCTTCGCCGAGCGCGTCGTCGATCGTCGTCGCCCAGCGCTCATAGTCGCCAAGGCCGCGCACCAGGACCATCTGCGTGTGCCCGCCCGAGACCAGCAGCAGCAGATAGGGGAACGGCTGGCCGTCGGTCAGGCGCGGGGTCAGGGCATGGCCTTCCAGATGGTTGACCGCCAGAAACGGCTTGCCGCGCGCCAGCGCGATCGCCTTTCCGGTCATCGTGCCGACGATCAGCCCGCCGATCAGGCCGGGGCCGGCGGTCGCCGCAATCGCGTCGATCGCGTCCCAATCGGTGCCCGCTTCTGAAAGCGCGGCCTTGATCACCCGGTCGAGCTTGTCGGCATGGGCGCGGGCGGCGATCTCCGGCACGACGCCGCCATAGCGGGCATGCTCGCCGAACTGGCTGTAGATGATGTTCGACAGGATCTCGCCGCGCGCGTCGCCGGCGCCGGCCCGCACGATGGCGGCGGCGGTTTCGTCGCAGCTCGTCTCGATGCCCAGCACGGTCGGCATGGCGCAAATTCCGATAGGGCGAAGGGTCGATTGCCGCCCTCGGCCAGACAGGTTAGGGAACAGGTCGCCTATCATGGATCGGGGAGCAAGCAAACCGTGGCACAGGGGTCGGAGACGGTCAGGATCGGAACGCGGGGCAGCCCGCTGGCGCTGGCGCAGGCGCACGAGGTGCGCGACCGGCTCGTCGCCGCCCATGGCATGGCGCCCGAGGCGATCGAGATCGTCGTTATCTCGACCAAGGGCGACCGCGTGCAGGACCGCGAGCTCAAGGAAATCGGCGGCAAGGGCCTGTTCACCGAGGAGATCGAGGCGCAGCTCCTGTCCGGAGATATCGATTTGGCGGTGCATTCGTCCAAGGACATGCCGACCAAACTGCCCGAAGGTCTGGCGCTGACCGCGTTCCTTGAGCGCGAGGACCCGCGCGACGCCTTCATCGGCAAGGCGGCGCCGACGCTTGACGCGCTGCCCAGGGGCGCCATCGTCGGCACCTCCTCGCTGCGGCGCCAGGCGCTGGTGCGCCGCGCGCGCCCAGATGTCGAAGTGGTCGGCTTTCGCGGCAATGTGCAGACGCGGCTGAAAAAGCTCGAGGACGGCGTCGCGCACGCCACGCTGCTCGCCAATGCGGGTCTGAGGCGCCTTGGCATGGCCGATGTGATCACCGATCTGATCGCGATGGACGTCTTCCCGCCGGCGCCGGGCCAGGGCGCGATCTGCATCGAAGGCCGCACCGGCGACACGCGCACCGACGCGCTGGTCGCGCCGCTCAAGCACATCGCGACCGAAACCGCGCTCACCTGCGAGCGGGCCTTTCTGGCCGCGCTCGACGGCTCCTGCCGCACGCCGATCGCCGGCCATGCCCGGATCGACGGCGATACGATCGATTTTTTCGGCACCATCCTGACGCCGGACGGCACGGTCTCGCACGACATCGCGTCGAGCGGCCCCGCCGGCGATCCCGAAACGCTCGGGCGGACGGCGGGCGACGAATTGCGCGCCCGTGCCGGCGCCGGCTTTTTCGAAAGCTGGACCTGACCGGTGACGGGACGCCGCCCGCGCGTTCTGGTGACGCGGCCCGAGCCGGGCGCATCGCGCACCGCCGCCGCGTTGGGTGAGGCCGGCATCGAAGCCATCATCTGCCCGTTCACCGAAAGCGTAGACCTGCCGGTGAAGGATGCAACGATTGCCGAAGCCGGGCGCAGTGCCGCGGCGGCCGTCACCAGCGCCAAGGCAATAATCCACGCGCCGCCGGCGCTGGTCGATGCCGTGCGCGCCATGCCGGTCTTTGCGGTGGGCGATGCAACCGCGCGCGCCGCGCGAGAGGCAGGCATGGTCGATGTCAGGTCCGCCGACGGCGACGCCATCGCGCTCGCCGGACTGGTCGGCCATGCCATCCCCGCCGATGCGCCCGTCGCCTATCTGTGCGGCCGCGTGCGGACGGGCGAACTGGAGCGGCGCCTGTCGGAAACCGGACGCAAGGTCACCTTGATCGAGACCTACACAATACAAAAAGTCAGTCACTTGACTGACAAAATCACGAATGCACTAAAAAGCGCCGATCTCGAGGGTATGCTGCTGCACTCCGGCATGTCCGCCCGGCTGCTCGCCGATGCCCTTGAGGCAACGGGTCGCCAACAATTGCTTGAGAACACAACGCTTTTTCTGATTTCCGAGCGCGCCGGCGAGCCCCTTGAAAGGCTTGCGCAGGCGTCGATCGTTGCCGCGCCGGCACCGCGTGACGACGCGCTCGTCGAGACGGTGCGGCGACATTTTTCGTCCTGATTGCCGGCACTTGACCAATGACGGCTTTTGATTCCGCACCGCCGTGCTAGAACCGGGCAACATCTGGTCCGCTGGTTCAAGGGAGAGCGTTCATGGCACAGCGCGCAAGACCGTCGCGAGGCACGGGACGAGGCGGCACACGCAAGCCCGTCACCATCGATCTCGAGGCGGAGAAGACCGCCGGCGGTGCCTCCAAATCGTCGGCCGAAAAGGCTGCGAAGCCCAAGGCGGCGGAACCGGTGGCCATGGAGCAGGCCGCCAAGCCAGGCGCCAGGGCTTCGACCGCCGGGGACAAGGCTTCAGCCACCGGCAATGAAGCTTCGCCATTCGCCAAAGCCGGAGAAGACGGAAAGGCGGAGAAAGCCCAACCGGGCGGAACCGACAGAAGCGGCGACGCAGACACGCCTCGCACCCATCGTGCAGCGCCACCGACCCCTCCCGCGCCCGCGCGGCGCGGCGGTTCGGGCGCCATCGCCGGTGGCATCATCGGCGGCGTGATCGCGCTCGTCGCCGGCGCAGGACTGCAATGGACCGGTCTTTTGCCCTCCTTCGGTTCGGCACCCGCCGAGACCGTCGATCTGGCACCGGTCCAGTCCGAGATCGCGCAGTTGCAGGCGCGTCTCGACGAGATGGCCGCAGCGCCCGCGTCGGGCGAAGCGGCCGTGCCCGCCGAACTGGCCGGCCAGATCGAAGCGGCGGCACAAGCGGCCCGGAGCGCACAGGCCGACAGCGGCAGCGCGCTGTCCGCCATCGAGACGCTGACCGCCGATATCGACGCATTGCGCTCGGCCATGTCGTCGGGCGCCGCCGGCGAAGGCGCAGGACTTGAAACCCTCTCCGGCCGTCTCGACCAGATCGAGGCGCAGGTGACGGGCATGACCGCACAGATGGCGGACCTTTCCGCAAGCGGCGCGGACGCCGCCGGCGCCGAGGCGATGCAGGCGCTCGGCGAAACCGTCGCCGCAGTGCAGGGCGACCTTGATGCGCTGCGCGGCGATCTCGACACGCTGGCCGGCGACGTCGGCACCGTGCGCGACAGCGTTCAGGGCATGGAAACGACGGTCAGTGACGGGCTGGCCGCGCTCGCAGCGCGCATCGACGCCAACGAAGCGGCGCTGTCGGAGGCGCAGGACCGGCTGGCCGAGGGTGGCGCGGATTCCACCGTCGTCGCGCGGGCCATCGCGGCGGCCGGCCTCAAATCGGCCATCGATCGCGGCAGCGCCTTTGCGACCGAGCTCGAAGCCTATGCCTCGGTCGCCGGCGAAGACGAGACCGTGGCGCAGTTGCGCGATTTCGCCGCCTCCGGCGTGCCGACGGTCACGCAACTCTCCGACGGTTTCGCCGCCGTTGCCAACCGGATCGTCGCCACCGGCCAGGGCCTGGACGAAAACGCCTCGCTCGGCGACCGGCTGATGTCGAGCGCCCGGTCGCTGGTGCAGGTGCGTCCGGTCGGCGAGGCCGAAGGCGACACGCCCGGCGCCATCGCCGCCCGCGTCGAAACCCGGCTCAAGGACGGCAATCTCGAAGGCGCGCTGGCCGAATGGGAGACGCTCCCCGATCCGGCCAAGGCCGCCTCGGCGGACTTCATGGACAGGGTCCGCGCGCGCCAGACCGTCGATCAGCTCGTCGCCGGCGCTCTCGCCAACGCCATGTCGGCGGCGCGTCCCTCCGCGCCCCCGGCCGGCGCGACGCAGTAAGGGAGCGTTGCCATGATCAAGGTGCTCATCTTCATCGCGCTGGTTTTCGCGCTCGGCTTCGGCTTTGCCTGGCTCGCCGACATGCCCGGTGATGTCGCCGTCACCGTGGGTGACCAGCTCATCCATGTCTCACTGATGGTCGCCGCCGTCGGCGTCGTTTCAATCGTCGCGGCGATCATGCTGACTTGGTGGATCATCCGCGTCGTCTTCACTTCGCCCGAACGGCTCAACCGCTTCTTCCGCGCGCGCAAGCGCGACCGCGGCTACCAGTCGCTGTCGACCGGCATCATTGCCGCCGGATCGGGCGATCCGGCCACCTCGCGGCGCATGCTCAAGCAGGCGGGCGGGCTTTTGAACGAGACCACCGAGCCGCTGATCCAGCTGCTCGACGCGCAGACAACCCTGCTCGAAGGCAAGCATGGCGATGCGCGGCAGAAGTTCGAGGCGATGCTCGAAGACCCCGAACTGCGTCTTCTGGGCCTGCGCGGGCTTTACATGGAGGCGCAACGGCTCGGCGACCGGGAAGCCCAGAAGCACTATGCGGAAAAGGCCGCCGAACTCGGTCCGCAACTGATCTGGGCCGGCAAGGCGGCGATCGACCTGAAGACGGCCTCGGGCGACTGGGACGGCGCGATCCGCCTGCTCGAAAAGCAAAAGGCCGCAAAGCATGTCGCGCGCGAGGATGCCGACCGCAAGCGCGCCGTGCTGCTGACGGCGCTGGCGATGGACAATGCCGAAAGCGATCCGGCCAAATCCAAACAGGCGGCGCTGGAAGCGCACCGTCTGGCGCCGGGTTTCGCGCCCGCCGCCGTCACCGCCGCCGAAGCCGCCTTCCGCCTCAACGAGATGCGGCGCGGCGTCAAGGTGCTGGAAACCTGCTGGCGCAAGGCGCCCCATCCGGACGTGGCGCTCGCCTACGTCAATGCGCGTCCGGGCGATTCGGCGCTCGACCGGCTCAAGCGCGCGCGGCGGCTGGAGGCGATCAAGCCCAACACCACCGAATCCTCGCTCATCGTCGCGCAGATGGCGCTGGAGGCGGGCGAGTTCGAGCAGGCGCGAAAATCGGTCGCCGCGGTCCTGCGCAACCAGCCGCGCGAAAGCGCCTTCATGCTGATGGCCGACATTGAGGATGCCGAGACCGGCGATCAGGGCAAGGTGCGCGAATGGCTGTCGCGGGCCGTGCGTGCCGCGCGCGATCCGGCCTGGACGGCCGACGGCATCGTCGCCGAGAAATGGTCACCCTTCTCGCCCGTCACCGGGCGGATCGATGCGTTTGAATGGAAGGTGCCGGTCGAACGCACCGGCGCGCTGATCGAGAACGATCTCGACCCGATGGTGCCGGGCACGCCTGCCGATGCCGGCCCGTCCGTCGACGCGGAGGAAACGGTCGTACCGGCCCTGCCGGTCGTGGACGCACAGCCCGAGCCGCAAGCCGATGCCGCGCCGGTCAAGACGATCGGCGAGCCGGTCGATCTGGCTGCCCGGGTCGAAGCGGCGCGCGAGGAGCGGACCAGGGCTGCGGGCGACGCGTCCGACGAAACGCCAGCCGCCGACACCGAAACCGCTCCCGAATCGACCGGGATGGACGAGGACCGGGGCACCGAGGACAAGGCCAAGCCCGCACCCGCCATCGAAATGGCCGCCGCGGCGGCGGCCTCTGCAGCGATGGCCAACGGCAAGGCCGGCGCCAATGACCCCGCAAGGGCGCAGGCCGGCACATCGCAGCCGCCGGCGGAACCTGCGCCCGCCGCGCCGGCCGCCGACCCGCCCGCCAAGCCGGCCGATAAACCGGACGTCGGCGTCAAGGCAGATGCTGATACCGGGGAGCAAGCGCCGCTCAAGCCGCCTATCCCGGACGATCCGGGCGTCGAGGATGGCGAGCCGGACAAGCCCCGCCGCTTCCGGTTGTTTTAGGGCGGATTCGGTCTAGATTGGAGGCCAGCGGCGCGCCGGGGTCCGTTCGGCGCGGACGGGCTCTTGGGCCGACAACAGATGGGGCGATGTCATGCTGGACCGGTTCCGGTCGTTTGTCAGGGAACTTGTCGATGGTGCGGATGGCGCGGCCGCCGCCGAACCCGACAGCCCGCAACTTGCGGCTGCGGCGCTGATGTATCACGTCATCCAGGCCGACGGCGTGCTTCGCCCGGTCGAGCGCGAGCGGTTTGCCGCGGTGCTCGGCGAAGAATATTCGCTCGACAAGACCGAACTTGAAACGCTGATCAAGGCAGCGCGCCAGGCCGATGGCGAAGCGGTCGATCTCTACCGGTTTACCTCGATCCTGATGAACACGATGAGCGCCTCCGACCGGATCGGCTTCATCGAGATCCTGTGGGAGATGGTCTATGCCGACGGCGTACGCCACGAGCTCGAAGACAATGTGGTCTGGCGCATCTCCGAACTGCTCGGCGTCAGCGGACGCGACCGGGTGCTGATGCGTCAGCGCGTGCAGGAGCGGCTCGGCATCGAAGGCGGCGATGAAGGCTGACGGCACCACAAGCGCGGCAGCCGGAACCGGGCACGACGCTGGCAACGCCAAAAAGCCCGTTCTGGTCATCCTGCACCAGGAGACATCGTCACCCGGCCGCGTCGGCCAGATGCTCGAGGCGCGCGGACACGCGCTCGACATCCGCCGGCCTCCCATGGGCGACCCGCTGCCCGACACGCTCCAACACCATGCCGGCGCGGTGATGTTCGGCGGCCCGATGAGTGCCAACGATCCCGAAGACTATGTCAAGCGCGAGACCGACTGGCTCGCCGTGCCATTGAGGGAGAACAAGCCGTTTTTCGGCATTTGTCTGGGCGCGCAGATGCTGGTCAACCATCTGGGTGGCACGGTTGCCGGGCGCGACGACGGCCTTGTCGAGATCGGCTGGTATCCGATCGAGCCGACCGAGGCCGGCAAGGCGCTGATGGACTGGCCCGACATGATCTATCAGTTCCATCGTGAGGGCTTCTCGCTGCCATCGGGCGCCGAGCATCTGGCGACCGCCGATGCCTATCCCAACCAGGCCTTCCGCTATGGCGAGAATGCCTGGGGGGTGCAGTTCCATGCCGAACTGACCCAGGCGATGATGCAGCGCTGGGTGGTGCGCGGCGCGCACCGGTTCGAGCTGCCGGGCGCGCAGATCGGGCGCGACCATCTGCATGGACGCCTGCACCACGACCACGCCGTGCGCCGGTGGCTGGCCGACTTTCTGGACATCGTCTTCGAGCGGGAAACCGCAGCCGCCCGGTGATCTATTCCTGCCGGTCGAGACGCCGCACGTCGCGCAATTGCGGGAAGAGCAGCGCCCAGCCGGCGGCGACGGCAACCGAGCTGATGCCGCCAATGACCACCGCAGGCACGGCGCCGATCCAGGCGGCGACAAAACCGGCGCGCATGTCGCCCAACTCGTTCGAGGCGCCCAGAAACACGATGTTGACCGCATTGACCCGGCCGCGCACCTCATCGGGCGTCCATATCTGCAGCACCGTCTCGCGGATATAGACGCTGATCATGTCGAAGGCGCCGATCAGCGCCAGCGCGATCACCGACAGCCAGGCGAGCTGCGACAGGCCGAAGACGATCGTGAAGACGCCGAACAGGCCGACCGAAACGAGCAGGATGCGGCCGGCATGGTCGCGCACCGGCGAGGTCGCCAAAAAGACCGCCATCAGCACCGCGCCGACGCCGGGCGCCGCGCGCAGCATGCCAAGCGCCCATGGCCCCGCGTCGAGAACGTCGCGCGCGAAGATCGGCAAAAGCGCGACGGCGCTGCCCAGGAACACGGCGAACAGGTCGAGCGAGATGGCGCCCAGCACAACCTTCTGGTCGCGAATGTAGCGCAGGCCCGCAAACAGCGAATCGAACGTCACCTTGGTGATGTGGGAGCGTTCGGCCGGCTTGGGGATCGTCAGGACAAGCGCGGTGGCCACCGCCAGCATCAGCGCCGAGACCGCATAGGTGAAGGTCGCGCCGATGCCGTAAAGAAGACCGCCGGCGACCGGACCGAGAATGGACGCGGTCTGCCAGGCCGAGGAATTCCACGCCACCGCATTGGGAAAGACACGCTGCGGCACCAGATTGACGACCAGCGACTGCGAGGCCGGCGCGAAGAAGGCCCGCGCGATGCCGAAGCCGAACAGGGCGACAAAGATCGGCATCGGCGAGGTCAGCCCGCGCCAGGAAAAGTACAGGATCGCCAAGGCGCACAGGAATGCCAAAGCGGTCGACGCGGCCATCACCGTACGCCGGCCATAGCGGTCTGCCACCGTGCCGGTGACCAGCACCAGAAGCAGCAGCGGCAGGAACTGCACCAGTCCGATAATGCCCAGATCGAGCGGATCGCGCGTCAGGTCGTAGACCTGCCAGCCGACCGCGACCGCCACCACATAGGTGGCGAACGTGGTGGCGAACCGCGCCGTCCAGTATTTGACATAGGCCGGATAGGCGAATGCCTCGAAACGCCCCGGAGCCGGCTCGCCGGTTGCACCATCATCGCTCATCGCGCGGCGATAGGCGTTTTGGCCGGCCGGCACAAAGGCTTTTTTGTCCGGGAGCGCAAGGGTGCCGCCACGCTTGCCGATCGGGCCCGGTGCGCCTATGTGAGGGCGTCCCGGCGAAAAGGAGAACGAGCGTGGGCCTGACGATCATCAACACACTTCTGTTTGCGCTCAACATCTACACGTGGATCGTGATCGGCGCGGTGATCTTCTCGTGGCTCTACGCCTTCAACGTGGTCAATTCGTCGAACCGCTTCGTCTCGATGCTGGGCGAGTTTTTCTACAAGGCGACCGAACCGCTGCTGCGGCCGATCCGGCGTTTCCTGCCCGATCTGGGTGGCATCGACATCTCGCCGATCGTCCTGTTCATCGGCATCTATTTCGTCGGCCAGATCGTCCGCAACGTGCTGGCCCCGGCGATTATCTGACGCCTCAGGCTGCGCCTGCAACGCCGCGCCGGCTGATCCACCGCAACGCCCATTCGAACGGGCCCAATGCGAAACGCATGCGCCACAGGGCGACAAGCACGATCAGCGCGATCGTCACGCCGATTGCGATCAGCACGGCGGCGGCCGGACCGACAGCGTCCCAAAGGCCGAGCCCGTAGGGCGCAAAGATCGTCGACAGAAGGATCGACTGGCCCAGATAGATGGTCAGGCTGGAACCGCCGGCGGTCAGGAGCCGCGCCATGAAGGGTCCCGGCGGGCGGGCCAGCGCTGCGATCAGGCCCAGATAGCCGAGCGTCGTCAACGGCGCGACGAGCACGACCAGCAACTCTCCCATCAGGGGGTCGTGCCACTGCCAGATCGCCGCCGCCGAAAGGCTGAGGGCCAGACCGGGCACAAGGCACCAGCGCCGCGCCTTCTGCCAGACCGGATGGCCCGGCGCGTCGATCAGCCCGGACTTGACCGCCGCCAGCCCAAGGCAGAACCAGCCAAGCGCCGCCATGCCCTGTGCCAGCAGCACGAAGATGAAGGCGATGACGAACATCACCGCCCGGAAGCCCAGAACCTGCGCCAAGGACCCTTCGGTCATGATGTAGCGTTCGAGCGCGGCGGCTTCTGCCGGCGCGGTCGGAAACGCGGCGATCATCGCCATGGTCAAAACGAGCTGCACGACCAGAAGGATGGTACCCAGCCGGATGAGGCGGCCGGCCGGCCAGGTGCGAACTCGGTAGAGGATCGCGCCGGTGATCGCATAGGCAACCAGAATGTCGCCGGGAAAGAACAGGAGCCCGTGGGCCAGCCCGAACAGGGCCAGGCCCATCATTCGGTTGCGGTAGAACTGGCCGAAGACCAGGCCCCGCTTCTCCGCCGAGCGCATCTGGAAGGCCAGCCCGACGCCGAACATGAAGGAAAAGAGCCCGTAGCTCTTCAGAAGAGCCAGCCCGCCGACCAGCCATGCCGCCACCGCATCGGCCGGGCTCTGTTGCGTTGCGCCGACAAAGCCCTCTTCGATCGGATAGGCCATGAACTGGACATTGACGACGACGATGCCGAACAGCGCGAACAGGCGCAGATAGTCTGGCATCAGGGCGCGGTCTGTGGTCATCGATCGGCTCCGGCATCGGTGGGACCAGGCCACCGTTGCGCGCGGATGCGCCGGGGCGGGTTGCCATCGGCCTTAACCCGCCAGGGCATCGATTGCAAAGTCGGCCGGGCGCTTCTCGCGTTAACACCGATCAATGCGAAGCGGGGCCGTTCCGCTAGGTTCCACGCATGTCCCAGCACACGGTGATGTCATGAAGGGTGCCATCTTCTACGCCACCAGATATGGCAGCACCGGCCAGTATGCGCGGTGGATCGCCGAGGCGACGGGGCTCGACGCATACGACATCGACGCCGGCGGGGCATCGATCGGGGATTTCGATTTTCTTGTCCTTGGCAGCCCGGTCATCTATCACAAGCTGATGTTCTGGAAATGGGTGCGGCGCCATCTCGACACAATTGTCGAAAAGCCGGTGATCGTGTTCACCGTGTCTGGCGTCTCGGCGGGCGAAAAGCTCGACGGCTGGATCGCCGAAAGCCTGCCGCAGGACCTGATCGACAGGATGCATCATGTGGCGCTGCGCGGACGGCAGGACCCCAGGGAACTGACCCGTTATGACCGGATGATGCTGATCATCGGAAGCCTGATGAACCGGGACAGGCAGGCGGCACGCGAGGAACTGCACGGCTTCGACTTCATGGACAAGGACAGCATCGGACCGGTCGTTGCGCTCGTCGAGCGATTGAAGGCCGGCGAGACGGCGGCCTAGCGCGTCCGCGGTCGCCCAAATGTGAAAAGCGCTTTTCAGAACGCGCCCTTGCGCGCCGGAAAGCCAGCGTCTGACATTGCCGCTGGCGCCGATCGGACGACCATGCCGGCGCCTCCGCCACCGAGGGGAGACAGGGATTGACGCAGCGCACCGCAAGCCAGATGGCCATGCCGGTCCGACAGTTGGGCCGCGGCGGCCCCGTCGTGTCGCAACTGGCATTGGGCACCATGACCTTCGGGGTCGAGACCGACGAGGCGGAGGCGTTCCGCCAGCTTGACCTCTTCGTCGACCGCGGCGGCACCTTCATCGACACGGCCGATGTCTATGGCAAGGGCGCGTCCGAGCGGATCATCGGCAACTGGGCGCGCCAGCGCGGCGGGGTTGACGACCTGATCGTCGCGACCAAGGGGCGCTTCGCCCCGCCGCCCGGCAGCCATGGAGCGTCAAGGCGGGCGCTTGTCCGGTCGGTCGATGCAAGTCTCAAGCGTCTCGGCGTCGAGGCCATCGACCTCTATTACGTCCATGGCTGGGATCGGCACACGGAAGTGGAGGAGACGCTGGCGACGCTCGGCGATCTGGTGCGCGCCGGCAAGGTCCATGCTGTCGGCTGGTCCAATGTCGCCGGGTGGCAGTTGCAGAAGATCGTGTCGGCGGCCCGCGCCGGCGGCTATCCGGTTCCGGTCGCCCTCCAGCCGCAATACAACCTGCTCGAGCGCGGCATCGAGATCGAAGTGCTGCCATGCGCGCTGGAGGCCGGCATCGGCGTCGTGCCCTGGTCGCCGCTTGGCGGCGGCTGGCTGACCGGCAAGTACGGGGCCGACCGGCGCCCCGCCGGCGCCACGCGGCTGGGCGAGGATCCGGACAGGGGCGTGGAGGCCTATGAGCTGCGCAACACCGCGCGCACCCACGCAATCCTTGACGTGCTTCGGTCGATCGCCGCGCGCTACCGGCGCCCGCCGGCGCATGTCGCGATTGCCTGGCTGCTGGCGCGTCCCGGCGTCGCCACCGTTCTTCTGGGCGCACGCACCGCCGAACAGCTCGAAGGCAATCTCGGCGCCGTCGATCTGGCGCTGGAACCCGATGATCTCAGCGCGCTGGGCGAGGTGTCATCGGCTCCGCTGCCGGCCTATCCCTACAGGTTCCTCGAGGACTGGTCGGGGATCGATGTCTGGAGGCGGCTGCAAGGCTGAGCCGCCGGGCCGGCGTCGCCCGCTATCAGCCCTTGGCCCGCTCGATCGCCTCGACGATCAGCTTCTCGGCGGTGTCCCGGTTCTGCCAGCCGCCCAGCTTGACCCACTTGCCGGGCTCGAGATCCTTGTAGTGCTCGAAGAAATGCTCGATCTGCTGCAGCGTGATCTCCGGCAGGTCGGTATAGTCCTTGACGCCGTCATAACGCTTGGTCAGCGCGGGCGAGGGCACGGCGATGACTTTCTCGTCCTGTCCCGAATTGTCCTCCATCAGCATCACGCCGATCGGCCGCACATTGATCACGCAGCCCGGGATAAGCGGCCGCGTGTTGCACACCAGAACGTCGATCGGGTCGCCATCGTCGGACAGCGTGTGCGGCACGAAGCCGTAATTGCCCGGATAGGCCATCGGCGTATAGAGGAACCGGTCGACGACCAGCGTGCCCGCGTCCTTGTCCAGCTCATATTTGATCGGATGGCCGCCCAGCGGCACCTCGATGATGACGTTGACATCGTGCGGCGGCGTGTCGCCGATGGAAATGGCGTCGATGCGCATGGGGGTCTCCGCTCGGAGCGCCTCGGCCACGGGCTGGCCGCCCTGCGGTTCGAAAGCGCGACAAAAAACATGAAATCGCCGCCCGTTGATAGCCGCGCGCCCACCGCACCGCAACACGACCTTGGGCGTGGGGCGGCGGGACGCGGCCCGCCGGCGGGTCCAGTCGGATAGTGGTCTTCGAATATACTACAGCAATATCGTCAAAACATAATTTCGAGGAAAGCCTTTCAATGCAGTTTTATATATGACACAATCAATTTCGCATGAGACTGTTTCTTTTATAGTCACATGGTAAGCCGTTTTTGACAAAGTAGATTTTGGAAATGCTTTCGTTTGCCATGCAGGCGGAGCGTGGGAGGTGTTGCCGTGAAACTGTTCGCAAGAGCCTGTGCGCTGGCCTTGTTGCTTGTCCCGTTCGCTCCGTCCCAGAGGGCGCTGGCGCAGAACTGCGGCACCCCCTGCACCGACGGCGAGCAATGCATCGCCGCCGGGCTTTACCCTTATGTTCCGGACATCGATGCCTTCGCGTCGTCCATCTGCTCGGCATGGGCGGCGGCAGGCCAGACCGAAAAGTTGTACCTGATCACCGACGGCAATGTCTGGGACGGCGGCTATTCGTCCGACCCGGTCTACACCAATGGCAGCGGGACGCAGGCCCCCATCGACGTGTTCGTCTTTGACGCGATGTATCTCGATTACTGGAAGACGCAGACGACGCCGGTGCCCGCCAGCTCGATCTCCGACGCCTCCGATTTCGTCGAATATGCGCAGAAGGCGCTGACCCGGAACGACGGCAGCATGTTCGCCCTGCCCATGCTGGGCTGTACCAACATCATGTTCTACCGGGATGGCGATACCGACATGGACGGCGTGAGCACGCTGCCCGAATTCCTGTCGGTCAACCCGGCCGGCGTCTATATCAGCCCGGTGCCGTTCGACCGGACCGGCGCCATGCTCAACATATCGGGCAAGACGACGATCGCCGTCGACTACATGGTCAAGGGGCTTCTGGACAATGGCGCGTGGCCGTCGATGAACCCGCTCGACCAGTCGATCGTCGATGCGCTGGCCAGGCTTTCCGAAAGCGCGAGCTGGTACAATGCGCTGACCGGCGCCATCCCGTCGCTGCCGGGCGTGGAGGATCAGTATGTCCGCGCCGGCTATTTCAGCGAAGGCTATGGCCGGACGTCGATCGGCTTTTCGGAAAGCATGTCGCAGATGTCCGATGCGACGCGCGGGATGCTCAAGCTGCGCGCCTTTCCATGGAGCAAGGACACCGGTGTGCCGAACATGTTCTATGCCGACGTGGTCGGCGTGAACAGCAATTCGACTTTCCTTGCGGGCGGCGGCACGCTTCCCTTCACGCTGGCCAACCTGATGACGCAACAGACCGTCGTCCAGAACGCGATCGCGCCACCGTCCGGGGATCTGTCCTATCTGTTCCCGGCCCGCACCAGCATCCTGGATGCGCTGAGCGCGCAGGACCCGCTCTATGCCCAGATGAAGGCGGTGCTGACCGGAAACGACGCGATCCTCGTCAACATGCCGACGACCGACCGGGATGCGTTCCACACGTTCGGCGGCACCGTCGAAACCGCCGTCAGGGGCGCCTTCAGCGGAAGCTGCGATCTGGAGAGCACGACATTTCCCGGCTCCGACGCCGAAGCGCCGGCCATCTGCAACCCGCTGTGCGCGAGCAGCGGCGGGTGGATCGGTTCGTGGACCAACCGGTCGCCGCCGGCCTGGCCGGGCTATTCGGCCTGCGGATGCGCCCAGTGCACCGCCGACACGCCGCTGCCTGCCGGTGCGGACGAACCCTCGGCGATGATCACGTCCGGCCCGGAGCTGCGGCGCTACCACCGGAACTGACCGGACCGGACGGTCCGGCGCGCAGCGGCACGGTGCGGCGGATGCCGGAACAGCCCATCCGCCGCCGAAAGGCCGGGCAGTCTGCCCGGGCACAGGTCGGCCCGCTATGGGTCTTCAGGCCAAACCGAAATCCCTGTCGACGATGCGCGCCGCCAGATCCGCATCGCCGTCGCGGTTCACATTGTCCTTCAATGCCGACAGGGGCAAGATGAGCTCATAGGTCAGCGTGCTGTCCTCCACCTCGCGTCGCGCACTGCCGCGAAGAACGGTCGGAACGATCTTCGTCAGCAAGCGGCTTCCAAATCCGCCCGATCCCGCATCCGCGAAAGATCGCGCTGCCGCCTCGGAGATTTCCTCGTCCCACCGCAGCACGAGACGCTCGGCGTCGTCGCCATCGGCCGCCCGCTTTGTCCACGACACGCTGATCGCTCCGGCATCGGCGGAAAGCGCACCGTATTTCTGGGAGTTGGTGGCCAGTTCGTGAAGCGCCAGGCTGATCTGCTGGGCAGCCTCCGAGCCGGCATCGATCGGCTGGCCTTCGACCTTGATCCGGTCGCCATATGTCATCAGAACCGGCTCTAACTGCGTCCTGACCACCTGACCCAGATCGGCCGAGGTCCGCGTTTCGCCCTTCATGACGATCGATGTCGCATCGGCCAGCGCATTGAGCCGCCCGATGAAGGTATCGATGAAACCGCCGGCATCGCCATGACTGCGCGCACTCTGCCGCGCGATCGAGGAAACCACGGCGATCAGGTTCCGGCTGCGATGAACCGCCTCGCGCGTCGAAATGGCAAGCTGGGCGTTCGCGCGCTTCAGTTCCGCCGTTCGCTCCTCGACCTCGGCCTCAAGATTGTGCTGGGCCTGCCGCAACTTCGCCAGCGTGGCCTCATGCGCCGCGATCTCCCGTTTCAGGTTCTGGTTCGCCTCCTGAAGCTCGCTGGGTGTCGGAATCGTGATCAGCGTCGGCACCAGGCGGAACAGGACGATCGCGGTCGCCGCCGAGACCAGACCCGTTGCCAGCTTCACATAGCCCTGCAGCGGATAAATCGGGATCCAGAGCGTGACGATGGACAATGCATGGGTCAGTCCGCACAGCATGATGAACCCGGCAAAAAGTCCGACCAGACCGCGATGTTTCAGGTCCGGCCGCTGGCGCAGCACGCTGAGCAGAGCCAGCGGTATGGCGAAATAGGAGATGAAGATCAGCAAGTCGGACCCTGCCCACAAGATGACAAGCCAGGGCTGCCACGAGAGGCACATGCCATGCGGCATGTATTGAGAAAACGCGGTCATGATCTGCACGGTGGTCGTCTCCGGTCGCTCGGTTCTTCGACAATACGGCGCGGCGTGCGCCATTTTGCTGACGCGGCGTCAACGCCTATCATACCGCGCGTCCCGATACAGCGAAATCGCATGCATGCCGCCCCGCCCGTTCCAAGCGCCATGGCGAACGCAACGGTCAGGAAAAGAAGCGTACTCCGCCAACCGCGATATCGGCGCCGAACTCGCGGCCGATGGCGACTATGCCGATGCGGCGGAGCCGGGCGACATTGAGCGGCGCCGGGGTCCGATGGCCCTCGAAGCCGGCAAAAGGCAGCCGGCATGTCCGCCAGCCGGACCCGGCATGGAAGCCTTGCCTGTAGGACTGCCACGGCTGGCGCAGATCGTCGGTGCGCAGGTGCACATTGTAGCGCTCGCCATTGCCGTTCGCATCGACCGCGATGCCGGCGAAACCGCTCGCATCGACCGCAGCGCCGGTGTCCGAAAGATCGAGCGAGAGCTGGATGAAGCCGCCATTGTTGTCGAGGCTGACCTGCCCGGTCAGACGCAGGGCGGGCCGGCCCTCGATCGCCTCGCACGTCATCGCTCCGCGCGAAACCCCGCCCATCACCCCGTCGGCGGCATAGCGCCATGTGGCCCCGTTCGAGGCCAGCGGTCCGGGCCGGCTGAAATCGTCGATGACGGCCTGGGTCTCGGCCATGGCGGCTCCGGTGGGGTTGGCGATGGCGGCGCCCGCTCCAACAAGACCGAGCGCCGTCCGGCGGGTGATCATGGCGCCATCACAATCGAAAACCGCCCCGGGCGCAACGCCGGTTTGGGGAGCGACCGGCGGCAGCCAAAACCGCAGACCCGATCGACAGCAATGCGGCGAGGGCAAACATGTGCGGCCATGAAAACCCCGCAGCAAGGCCGGCCAGAACGGCGCCCAGCGCGCCGATGCCGTCCATCAGGACGAAGGCGAGACCCAGCGTCGTGCCCTCGCTGCGGCCCGTTTGGTCGACCGCCGCCGCCAGCATCGCCGCGCGGATCGCATCCAGCGCCGCGACGGCAACGGCCATGGCGATCAGCATCGGCCAGAATGCCGGTCCGAAGCACAAAACAACGCAGGCGAGCCCGGCGACCAGATTGCCCGCCGTCAGAACCGGCTTGCGGCCCGCCCTGTCGGACACCAGGCCCACCCATGGCTGCATCAGCGCGCCGGCGACGAGAAGCGCCGAGAAGACGATGCCGATGGCTGCCGGCGTCATATCGTGCGCGTCGGCCAGATAGAGCGGAATCATGCTCAACATGGCGATCAGCGCCATGTTGTACAGACAGATCATCGCAACGATGCGCAGACCGTCGCCGCCGTGCCACTGGCGCAGCAGTCCGAGCAATTCCTCGCCGCGGACCGTCTTTGCCTGAACCCGCGGAATTGCGCGGGCCGCCCCGATGAAGCACACACCCAGCAGAACGGTCGGGACGACCGACACGGCCAGCGCGCTGCGCCAGTCCAGATGGGCAAGAAGAATGCCGGCAGCAAGCGGCGCGCAGACTTCCGCCAGCGACCCGCCGATGGCGTGCACGCCCAGCGCCTGGGCACGCCGTTCCCGGCTGTCATGGGTGAGCACGCCGGTGGCGATCGGATGCCAGGCCGCATTGCCCATGCCGGCCAGCGCCAGCAGCAGCGCAAGGCTCCAGAAGCCGCTCGCCAGTGCTGCAAGGCCATATCCCGCAGCTACCCACCAGAACGTGGCGACCAGAAGCCGGCCCCTGTTCGAGACATGATCGGCGAGAATGCCGGCGGGCAGATAGGCCAGCGCGCCACCGACATTGAACACGGTGAACAGCAGTCCGACTTCGGCCGGCGTCAAGCCCGTCGCCATACCGGCCACCGGAACGATCAGCCATAGCGACGCGATGGGCCAGTCATTGGCGAGGTGACCCAGGACGAACCATGTCAGGAGGGTGCGCTTCGGCATGGCGGCAAACCCGGCTTGGCGCTGGCGCGGACATCGCGGCGCTCTGTCTGGCTATTGCTAGCCCGCGCCGCTATGACGTAATATCGACGCAAAGCCGAAGAGCATCGAGAAATCGTCAGACATGACGCGCATTCAGAGCGATGAAATGCAGGACCCGCCCGAAGATGGCGGAAGGCCGCGCTATTCGGGCGAGACGATCCGCCCGGCCACGGGCGAAAGCTATGGCTGGCACAGCCATGGGTTCGGCCAGCTCATCTCGGCGGCATCCGGTTCCATGTATGTGGGCACGCCGGACCGGGTTCTCCTGCTGAGCCCGGCCATGGCCGTCTGGATCCCGCCCGATGTCGATCACTGGATGCGCTACGGTTCCAACAACGAGATGCTCTATGTCGACGTGAACCGGACCGAATCGGCCAGGCTCGGCGGTGACTGCCGCATCGTGGCGATGACGCCGCTCCTGGCGGCACTGATCTCGGCGACCATGCCGGAAAATGCAAATGGCCGCGCCGACGGTCACCGCCAGGCGATCGATGATCTGCTGCTGCATGAACTCGTCGCGGCAAGGGAAGTGCCATTGTCCGTCGCCATGCCGGAGGACAGGCGAATAGCCAGTGTCGCGCAGGCCGCGCTTGACGATCCCGGCCGGATTGCGTCCGTCGACGAATGGCTCGCCGCCGCCCCGGCCAGCCGCAAGACCGCCGAACGCCTGTTCGCCGCCGAGACCGGCATGCCGCCATCGCGATGGCTGCGGCAAGTCCGCATTCTGCACGCCGTTTCGCGGCTTG
Organism: Oceaniradius stylonematis; assembly: GCF_003149475.2. Lineage (GTDB taxonomy): Bacteria > Pseudomonadota > Alphaproteobacteria > Rhizobiales > Rhizobiaceae > Roseitalea > Roseitalea stylonematis. The sequence goes on along the minus strand of NZ_QFWV02000004.1, from coordinate 579,592 downwards.
CCGCCGGCGAGAAGGTCGCTTCAGTCGCCCTCGACATGGGTTATGAATCGCCAAGCGCATTCAGCTACATGTTTCGGCAGGCGCTGGGAATCAGTCCGCGCGGCCTTGTCGGACCGGTTGCGGCGCGCAACGCCGGCCTGGACCGGGACCGGCGGCTTCTACGTCTCGCCGCCACGCGGACCTTGCGACGGAATTCGGGGCATTCCGTGAAAAATTTGGCCGGATAGTCCGTTATAGGGTGGAGTGCGCGGCACGGCGCCGTCAGATCGCGGATTTGCGCGTCCAGCTCGGTTCGCACGCAAAGCCGTCCTATGTTTTGAGCCGGGGATCCTTCATAGTGGGCCGGAGCCGGTGCGATGATACCAGCAATTGGAGGCGGCGATGGCCGACAACGCGGACTGGACCGACGACCTGAAAAGGATGCGGGATGAGCTGCGTCTTCAACTGCATCTTGGCGCACGCGAAGCCGAAGACGAGTGGGACGAACTGATGAAGGACTGGGACAGATTTGCCAGTCGCGCGCAGTTCGACAAATCGGCCGAAGAGGTTGGCGAGGCCGCCAAGGAGCTTGGTCTGAAAATGAAGGAAGCCTACGACCGGATGAGGAAGGCGTAGGACCGAGGGCGAGCGCCGCTCAGTTCCAGACGTAGGCGATCTTGGCCAGCTTGCGGCCGTCGAACACCTCGGCGCCTTCGGCCACAGGCTGGCCGCCTTGGCCGCGGTAGAAGTCCGTCGCGCCGATATTTTCCGCCAGCGCCCACACGACCAGGCCCTTGCAGCCATGGCTCGCGAGCTGGCCGCGCGCGGCGGCGAACAGGCGGCTGCCGAAACCGACGCCCTGATATTCGGGGCGCAGATAGATCTCGTAGACCTCGCCATCCTGCGGCAGGGCGCGCGCCCGGTTGAGACCGTAGGTGACATAGCCGGCGATCATGCCGCCCAGATCGAGCACCATCACCGACGTGCCGCGCCGGATCGCGCGCTGCCACCAGCGATGGTCGCGCCGGCCGATCATGCCGCGCAGCGATGTGTGGGGGATGATGCCCGCATAGGCGTTCTGCCACGCTTCGGCATGCACCTCGGCGATCCCGGGCGCATCGCGCGGGTCTGCGGGGCGTATGTCGATCGTCAGCGCGGTCATGATTTGTTAACCATGAGCCAGCGCGCCGCGTCGGGCAAGAGCGTTTTGCCCCCGCGCCGATCAATTTCACATCCTGTTGACGTGCCCGGCGGTCGACCGCCGGTCAGGCGCTGGCGCGGGTCTTTTCGAAGCGCTTGCGCTCGTGCGGATCGAGATAGAGCTTGCGCAGGCGAATGGACTTGGGCGTCACCTCGACCAACTCGTCGTCCTGGATCCACGACAGGGCGCGTTCCAGCGTCATCCTCACCGGCGGGGTCAGCTTGACCGCATCGTCCTTGCCGGCGGCACGCACATTGGTCAGCTTCTTGCCCTTGAGCACGTTGACTTCCAGATCGTTGTCGCGCGTGTGGATGCCGACGATCATGCCCTGATAGACCTTGACGCCCGGATCGATGACCATCGGACCCCGGTCCTCGAGGTTGAACAGCGCATAGGCGACCGCCTCGCCCGGCTCGTTGGCGATCAGAACGCCATTGTTGCGGCCCGCGATGGTGCCCTTGAACGGCGCATATTCATGAAACAGCCGGTTCATGATCGCCGTGCCCTTGGTGTCGGTCAGAAGCTCGGACTGGTAGCCGATCAGCCCGCGCGTCGGCGCATGGAAGACCAGCCGCACCCGGTCGCCGCCGGACGGCTTGAGCTCGATCATCTCGCCCTTGCGTTCACTCATCTTCTGGACGACGGCGCCCGAATGCTCCTCGTCAACATCGATGACGACCTCTTCGATCGGCTCGAGCGTTGCGCCGTCCTCGCCGGTCTGCATGACGACCCGCGGCCGCGAAACCGCCAGTTCGAACCCTTCGCGGCGCATCGTCTCGATCAGGACCGCAAGCTGCAACTCGCCCCGGCCGGAGACGTGGAAGGCGTCCTTTTGCTCGGAATCCTCGATTCTAAGGGCCACATTGCCCTCGGCCTCCTTCATCAGCCGGTCGCGGATGACGCGGCTGGTCACCTTGTCGCCTTCGGTGCCCGCGAGCGGCGAATCGTTGACGATGAAGCTCATCGTCACGGTCGGCGGGTCGATCGGCTGCGCGGGAAGCGGCTCGGTCACCGACGGGTCGCAGAACGTGTCGGCCACCGTGCCCTTGGAAAGGCCCGCAATGGCGACGATGTCGCCGGCCCGGCCTTCGTCGATCGGCTGGCGCTCGAGGCCGCGAAAGGCGAGGATCTTGGAGACACGGCCGGTTTCCAGCGTCTTGCCGTCCCCGTCCATCACCTTGATGGTCTGGTTCGGCTTGACCGAACCGGAATGGATGCGGCCGGTGATGATGCGGCCCAGGAACGGATTGGCCTCGAGGATCGTGCCGATCATCCGGAACGGGCCGTCGCCCACCGATGGTTCCGGCACGTGGTCGAGCACCAGGTCGAACAGCGGCGCAAGCGAAGCGTCTGACGGCTTGTCCGGTCCGGCGGCCATCCAGCCGTCCCGGCCGGAGCCGTACAGGATCGGAAAATCGAGCTGTTCGTCATCGGCGTCGAGCGCGGCGAACAGGTCGAACACCTCGTTGATCACCTCGTCCGGGCGCGCGTCGGGCCGGTCGATCTTGTTGACGGCGACGATTGGCCTGAGGCCCACCTTGAGCGCCTTGCCGACGACGAACTTGGTCTGCGGCATCGGCCCTTCGGCGGCATCGACCAGCACGATCGCCCCGTCCACCATGTTCAGGATGCGCTCCACCTCGCCGCCGAAATCGGCGTGGCCGGGCGTGTCGACAATGTTGATGCGCGTATCCTGCCAGGTCACCGAGGTGGCCTTGGCAAGGATCGTGATGCCGCGCTCCTTCTCGATGTCGCCGGAATCGAGCGCGCGCTCCTCGACGCGCTCATTGTCGCGGTAGACGCCGGACTGTTTGAGAAGTTCGTCGACCAGCGTCGTCTTGCCATGGTCGACATGCGCGATGATCGCGATGTTGCGAAGGGCCATTGAATGTCTCGGAAAAGCGGCTGTTGTTGCGCCGCATATAGGCGTGCGGGCGGAGAATGGGAAGCGCTATCGTGTGGTGCCGGCGCTGCCTTCTCCCCGCAAGCGGGGCGAGGGAAATGCACCAAGGTTCAATCCGCCGCCAGCCGGTCGATCTCCGGCACGATCTTGCGGGTCATGATGTCCTGGCTGATCGGGCCGACATGCTTGTAGGCGATCACGCCGTCCGGGCCGACGATGAAGGTCTCCGGCACGCCATAGACGCCCCATTCGATCGCCGTGCGGCCATTGCCGTCGGCGCCGACCGCATCATAGGGATTGCCGAGCTGGCGCAGGAAACGGATCGCGTTCTCCGGCTTGTCCTTGTAGTTGAAGCCGATCAGCCGGATGCGCGGATCGTTGGCCAGCTCCATCAGCCATGGATGCTCCTCGCGGCAGGGCGCGCACCAGGAACCCCAGATGTTGACGAGCGAGATGTTGCCCTCGAGCATGGCCGGATCGAAGCCGGGCATCGGATCGCCCGCCTCGGTCGTCATGCCTTCGACCGCCGGCAGCGGCGTCTGCGGGGCGTCGCGTCCGATCAGGGCCGACGGCACGGTCGACGCCACCCGGTCGGGCAGCACCAGCATGTAGGCAAAGACGCCAGCCAGCGCGAAGAAGACGATCACCGCGATCATGATCGGCCAGGAAATGCCCGACCGGCGGGTCGGCGCGTCCGTGCTGTTCATCGGCTTTCGTCGCCTCCCGAAGCCGAACGGCGCTTCAGGCCCGCCTGTTCGAGCCGGTCCAGCTCGGCCATGGTCGCCGCGCGGTCGATGAACAGCCAGACCAGCACCGCGCCGAGCACGGCGGCGGCCGCCCCGTAGCTGAGCAGAACAAAGGCGGAGTGGCTGAGCATCGTGTCAGCCCTCCAGAACGGCCGTCGCCGGGGCGGCGGACGGGCCGCGCGCGCCGGCGCGGCGCAGCGCGGCGGCGCGGCGGCGGCGGATTTCGTTGCGCATGGCCAGCATGTGCATGGCGGCGAACAGCCCCATGAAGCCGATCGCCGTCACCAGAAGCGGCCAAAGCATGGTCGGATGGATCGTCGGCCCGTCGAAGCGGATGACAGACGCGGGCTGGTGCAGCGTGTTCCAGATATCGACCGAGAATTTGATGATCGGAATGTTGACCGAACCGACCAGGACGAGGATCGCCACCGGCCGTGCGGCTTTTGCCGGATCGTCCATCGCGCGCTGCAGCGCGATGATGCCCAGATACATCAGCATCAGAACGAACACCGAGGTCAGCCGCGCATCCCAGACCCACCATGTGCCCCACATAGGGCGCCCCCAGAGGGAGCCCGTGATCAGGCAGATCAGCGTGAAGGCGGCGCCGATGGGCGCGGCGGCGCGGATCGAGACGTCGGCCAGCGGATGGCGCCAGATCAGCGTGCCGAGCGCCGATGCGGCCATCACGGCGTAGGCGAACATGGCCAGCCATGCCGCCGGCACATGAATGTACATGATGCGGACGGTGACGCCCTGCTGATAGTCCTGCGGTGCGTTCCAGGCCCACGCAAGGCCGCCGATCGTCAGCACCCCGGCGATCGCCCACAGCCATGGCAACATCGACGCCGACAGGCCCATGAAGCGGGTCGGATTGGCCAAAGATGTCCAGAATCCCGGCTTGGATGCGGCGGCGTCACTCATGGCTGTCTTCTTAGAGCGGCAATTGTGGCCGCGCAATTGATCTCGGACAATCGGTCGCACACGTGCGCGTTATCGATCGAGGTGGAAATCGTTCGCCACGAGCCGCCGCCAACGCCGCTGCCGGTGGGCATAGAAGATGCGCGCGAACAGGGCGACGAACGGTGTCAGCACACCGGCATCAACCGTCACGCGGTCGGTGTAGCGGGTGCCCTCGCTCTCCGGCGCGACCTCGATCCAGTGATCCCAGGTGCGGATCAGCCGGCCGCGGCCATTGTCGCGGATCGACCAGATGCCATCGCGCATCGGCTGCGGCTCGATCCCGACGATCTGCCAACCGAGCGGCACGATGCCGAACAAGGACATGCCGAGCCGACAGTCTCCGCCTTGCCAAATGTCCGGCAGGACCGACGGTTCGATCGGCCGAAAGCGGAGCAGCGGCGCGGAAACATGCGGCAGCACGGCCGGACGCATGACCTGCGCGCGGACGGTCGCCTGGTCGGCATCAAGATGGGTGGTCAGTTCGATTGTCGGCATCGGGCTCAAAAAGGATGCGCAACTTCGTGCCGGTGGCCGCGGCGAAACGCTGCAGCGTGCGCGTGGAAGGTGGAACACGGCCACTCTCGAGCCGCGCAATGGCCGCCTGCGTGGTGCCCATCGCCTTGGCGATCTGCTCCTGTGTCATGGACGCTCGCATGCGCGCCTCGATCATCGCCGCCGCCAGGGTGAACTCCTCCTCCAGCGCATCATACTCGGCGCGAAATTCGGGGTCCTCGGACCATTTGGCCTTCAGGTCTTTGAGTTTGGTCATTTCGCTTCTGCTGCTCTCTCCAGCGCCAATCGGATTTCACTGCGTGGTGTCCTTTGCGACTTCTTCCGGAACACCCGAACGACAATGACCCGCTCCGATCGAGCCGTGACATAGATCGCACGCGCAATCCCGTCCCGGCCCTTCATGCGGATCTCCCACAGCCCGCGCTCCAAGGGTTTTACGTAAGGTTCACGGACGTTCGGCAGCCCCTTCGCTTCGATCAACTCGGCAATCCAGACGAACTTGGCCCGCATGTCATTTGGCAGTGCCCCGAGTTCGTCATCAACCCGTTGATCAAGCGTTTCGACTGTCCATACCATAACTGCAATATACCATTTTTGCAATACATCGGCTGCTCAATCCTGCAGCCCTTTCAGAGCGAGCGCAGCAGCGAACGGGCCGAGCACGGCAAAAAACAGCGTCAGCGCGGCAAGGAACGTGAACGGCTGGAGGAACGGCGCGAAGGTTTCGACCGCGCCCAGCGTCGCCATCACCCCGAAGATCAGGACGGGGATGGTGAAGGGCAGGATGATCACCGAGACCAGAAGCCCGCCGCGCGGCAGCGAGACGGCGACCGCGGCGCCCGCCGCGCCGATGAAGGTGATCGCCGGCGTGCCGACCAGCAATGTCAGCGCGGTGGCGCCGATGGCGGTCGCGTCCATGTTCAAAAGGAGTCCCAGCAGCGGCGTTACAAGCACAAGCGGAAGCCCGGTCACCAGCCAGTGGGCGACGCATTTGGCGAACACCGTCAGCGCCAGCGGCGTTTCGTGCCGGGCAATCACCAGAAGATCGAGCGCTCCATCCTCATGGTCGATCTGGAACAACCGCTCAAGCCCGAGCAGAGATGCCAGCAGCGCCCCGGTCCACAGGATGGCCGGGCCGATCCGGGCCAGAAGGTTCAGATCCGGCCCCATCGCGAACGGCGCAACCGTGACGACAGCCAGATAGAACAGGATGCCGATCAGCGCGCCGCCCCCGGCGCGAACGCCCAGCTTCACGTCGCGGAGGATCAGCGCGATCATGCATCCCCCCCGTCGGTGAAGCGCAGCTTCTTCATGCCCGCCACCTCGATCGGCAGGTGCGTGGCGGCGATGACGATGCCGCCATCGGACATGTGACCGGCGATGATGCCGGCGAACGCGGCCTCAGTGCGCGCGTCGAGCCCCGATGTCGGCTCGTCCAGCAGCCAGACCGGCCGATGATTGACGAACAGCCGCGCGATGGCGGCGCGGCGGCGCTGGCCGGTCGACAGGTCCGAGAACGGCACGTCGATCGCATGGCCCAGATCGACCCGTTCGAGCGCTTCCTCCGGCATTGCGGCGCGCGCTTCGCCGAAGGCGCGCCAGAAATTCAGGTTCTCGCGCACGGTCAGCGCCGGCTTCATCGCGTTGAGCGGCGACAGGAAATGGGCATGGGCGGCGATCTCGGCGATGCCGCCGGGCGCGCCGGTCATCGCCGCTGCGCCGGCGACGGGACGCAGGAACCCGGCCAGAACCCGAAGCAATGTCGATTTGCCGGCCCCGTTGGGCCCGGTGACCGCCATGCCCTCGCCCGCCGAAAGCGCGAAGCCGACGCCCTCGAAGACCATCTCGTTGCCGCGCCGGGCGGCGAGCCCGTCCGCTACAAGCTTCATGGCGTTCCCCGTTTGCGCGCTGATTGGCACACAATGGCCGCCGCGCGCAATCGCCCGCGCTTTTTGACCTTGGTTGGTCTTTCAACCTGACCGATTTGTATCTATTCACAAGCCGTGACGCTGCGATTGCTGCAATGCGCAATCGCCAACAATTTCACCGCCAGCTTGATCGGGCCGAAAGGGTCGGCAGCGGCGGCGCCGGGCGCCCACGCGCCGGGCCAACCGGAGGTCAGTCATCGTGTCCACAATCGACAGTTTCAATTGCCGCAAGACGCTTGAGGTGAACGGCAAGAGCTTCACCTATTACAGCCTTGCCGAAGCCGAAAAGAACGGCCTTGACGGCATTGCGCGCCTGCCCTTCTCGATGAAGGTGCTGCTGGAAAACCTGCTCAGGAACGAGGATGGCCGCTCGGTCACCAAGGCCGACATCCAGGCCGTCGCCAACTGGCTCAACGACAAGGGCACGGCGGGCTATGAGATCGCCTACCGCCCGGCGCGCGTCTTGATGCAGGATTTCACCGGCGTGCCGGCCGTCGTCGATCTTGCGGCGATGCGCGATGCGATGGTCAATCTCGGCGGCGATCCCGAAAAGATCAATCCGCTGGTGCCGGTCGATCTGGTGATCGACCACTCGGTGATCGTCGACGAGTTCGGCAACCCCAACGCGTTCGCCCGCAATGTCGAGCTCGAATATGAGCGCAATGGCGAGCGCTACCGGTTCCTCAAATGGGGCCAGAACGCGTTCGACAATTTCCGCGTCGTGCCGCCCGGCACCGGCATCTGCCACCAGGTGAACCTTGAATATCTCGGCCAGTGCGTCTGGACGAAAGACGCCGACGGCGAGACCATCGCCTATCCCGACACCTGCGTCGGCACCGACAGCCACACCACCATGATCAACGGTCTGGGCGTTCTGGGCTGGGGCGTCGGCGGCATCGAGGCGGAAGCCGCCATGCTCGGCCAGCCCATCTCCATGCTGCTGCCCGAGGTGATCGGCTTCAGGCTGACCGGCGCGCTCAAGGAAGGCGTCACCGCCACCGACCTCGTTCTGACCGTCGTGCAGATGCTGCGGCAGAAGGGCGTTGTCGGCAAGTTCGTCGAGTTCTTCGGCGCCGGCCTCGACAATCTGACGCTCGCCGACGCCGCCACCATCGGAAACATGGGCCCCGAATATGGCGCGACCTGCGGCTTCTTCCCGATCGATTCCGAAACGCTGAACTATCTGACCATGACCGGCCGCGACGCCGACCGGATTGCGCTGGTCGAGGCTTACGCGAAAGAGCAGGGCATGTTCCGCGAGTCCGGTTCCGCCGATCCGGTCTTCACCGACACGCTGGAACTGGACCTTGGCGACGTGGTGCCCTCCATGGCCGGCCCCAAGCGCCCCGAGGGCCGCGTGCCGCTCGGCGATGTCGGCGAAAAGTTCCGCGAGGCCTTCACCGCCGAATACAAGAAGGATGCCGGCCAGATCGACAAGCGCTACGCCGTCGAGGGCGAGGATTACGATCTCGGCCATGGCGATGTGGCGATCGCCGCGATCACCTCGTGCACCAACACCTCCAACCCCTCCGTGCTGATCGGCGCCGGCCTTCTGGCGCGCAACGCCAACCGGCTCGGCATCGCCCAGAAGCCCTGGGTGAAGACCTCGCTGGCCCCCGGCTCGCAGGTCGTCGCCGAATATCTCGAAAACTCCGGCCTTCAGAAAGAGCTCGACCAGATCGGCTTCAACCTGGTCGGCTTCGGCTGCACCACCTGCATCGGCAATTCGGGCCCGCTGCCCGGCCCGATCTCCAAGACGATCAACGACAAGGGCCTGATCGCCGCGGGCGTCCTTTCGGGCAACCGCAATTTCGAGGGCCGCATCTCGCCCGACGTGCAGGCCAACTATCTGGCTTCCCCGCCGCTGGTCGTCGCCTATGCGCTCGCCGGCACGGTCAACATCAATCTCGACACCGACCCGATCGGCCAGGACAAGGACGGCAACGACGTGTTCCTCAAGGACATCTGGCCGTCGAACCAGGAGATCCAGTCCTTCATCCACGAGCATGTCACCCGCGCACTGTTCGAGGCCAAATATGCCGACGTCTTCAAGGGCGACGAACGCTGGCGCGCGGTCACCGTGCCCGAGGGCAAGACCTATGCCTGGGACGACGGTTCGACCTATGTGCAGAACCCGCCCTATTTCGCGGGCATGGGCAAGGGCGCCGGCGAAATCTCCGACATCAGGGGCGCGCGCATCCTCGGCCTGTTCGGTGACAAGATCACCACCGACCACATCTCGCCCGCCGGCTCGATCAAGGCGCAGTCTCCCGCCGGCGCCTATCTGATGGACAATGGCGTGAGCGTTACCGACTTCAACCAGTACGGCACGCGGCGCGGCAACCATGAGGTGATGATGCGCGGCACGTTTGCCAACATCCGCATCCGCAACCACATGCTGGGCGAAAACGGCCGCGAGGGCGGCTACACGATCCACTATCCCTCCAAGGACGAACTGCCGATCTATGACGCGGCGATGCGCTACCGCGAGGAAGGCGTGCCGCTCGTCGTCTTCGCCGGCGGCGAATATGGCAACGGCTCGTCGCGCGACTGGGCGGCCAAGGGCACCAACCTGCTCGGCGTCAAGGCCGTCATCGCGCAATCGTTCGAGCGCATCCACCGGTCGAACCTTGTCGGCATGGGCGTCGTGCCCTTCACCTTCGACGAGGGCGTCTCATGGGCCGGGCTCGGCCTTAAGGGCGACGAGACCGTGACCATCGAGGGCCTCGCCGACGTCAAGCCGCGCGACAAAGTGATCGCCAAGGTCACCTATGCCGACGGGACGGAAAAGGACGTGCCGCTGATCTGCCGCATCGATACGGCGGACGAACTGGACTACGTCAACAATGGCGGGATTTTGCATTACGTCCTGCGGGATCTGGCGGCCTAAGCCTTACCGCCCACAGCGCTGAATTGAACAAACCCGCCGGTGGAAACACCGGCGGGTTTTTTTGCTTTCTGCCATTCTTGGTTCTTGATTGGCCTCAGTCTTTAAGGGGATATCTGTCCGTCTCTTCGAACACGTCGATCACAAGGCTGCCTGCCGTCAAGATCGCGGCATGTGGGGTCCCGGCGGGAATGTCCCAACTGTCGCCCGGTCCGCAGATGCGGGTGTGACCATCGACGGTCAGCTCCAGACTGCCATGAACGAGCGTTCCCCACTGGGCTCCGTGTTGGTGTTCGGGCACTTCCACATCCTTGTGCACATGGAAGAAGACCACCAGCGCACCGTCCGAGCGCACCGCCGACGTTGTGACGGCGTCTTCCGGGAAGGGGATATCCAGAGACGGTTGAGATTGAATGAAATCTGGATAGTTCATGAAGCCTCCTCAAGTTACGGGATCAGTACGATCTTGCCCGCATTACCCGGCTGAAGGACGAGTTCGTGCGCTTTGGCCGCCTCGCCCAGAGGCAGCTGGTGCCCCACCTTGGGCTTGATGGCGCCTTCCGCCGCCGCGGCCAGAATGTCCGCCATGATGTCGCTGAGCTGTACCTCCGTTGCATTCCAAAGCATGATGCCCCGGATATCGAGCTCCTTCATCATCGCCATGCGCGGGCTGATCTCGATCTCGCCCCGGTTGCCGATCACAACGATCCGGCCATTCTGTCCGGCAATTTCCATGTCTGCGGCGAGATTCACATTGGCCAGCATTTCCAGGATCAGATCGGGGCCGCCGCCATCGCAAGCTTGTTTGACGGCGTCGAGGTAGTTCGCTTCTCTGTGATTGACAGCGTGGTCAACGTTCTCACCGCGCAGCAGGGCGAGCCCGGCCTCCGAACCTGCGCTGCCGATGACTTTTAGACCGGCGCGTTTCGCCAGCTGTATCGCAGATGTGCCGACCGAACCGCTCGCGCCATGGATGAAGACTGTTTCGCCACTTTTGGCGCCGCCACGCGCAAAAAGGGCGTAGTGGGCGGTCGCGTAGGAGACGCCAAACGTTGTGGCCTCGGCATAGCTGATCCCTTCGGGGATGGGCAGCACATGTTTTGCGGGGCGTTTGACCAGCCCGGCATAACAGCCGGTAAAATCCAGCCCCATCGCGACGCCCGAAAAGACGCGATCGCCGATTTTCAAGCCGGTGACATTTTCGCCCAACGCTACCACGTCGCCAGCGGCGTCACCGCCCGGAATGCAGGGCAGTTCCGGTTGGATGCGGTATGTGCCGCTGCGCATATAGGTGTCGGCGGGGTTCACACCCGCCGCCTTCACCGCAATGATCACATCGTCCGGCCCCGGCGCCGGATCCGGCACCTCATCCAGCTGCAAGACCTCGGGCCCGCCAAAGCGATGGAACTGAATGGCCCTCATGGTCCTCTTCCAATCATGTCATGTCTTCACGAGGACCAGCAGCCCGTAACGCACGCGCCGCAGAGGTGCCGGCTGGTCAATCAGCATGTTGACGCGCAGCCGGGCGCGAACGCTTTGGACCGATACGAAGTCTAGACGGTTTCGCGCTGATGTCCACTTCGTCCGTTTCTGAGGCCCGGCACTCCTTCACCGCCCGAAACCGGTATTGAACTGCGAGAACCCGCCGGCAGGGCGCCCGTGAAGGGCCGATGGCCCTGCGGTGCCGCGGTCCACGGCCGGAAGCGACCCGTTAGTGGCGCAATTCTTGTGCGGCATGCCCATAAAAACTTATCCAACCGCCTCCACCCTCCCCCATACTTGCCCNCACCGCGCCCATCGGAACGTCGGATGGCCACCANCCAACGGCGGGCGCGGCGGTGGACCGGCGGGCCGTGCGAGCGGTCGCATGGCTGGATGATGAATCCCCACGCCGGTGCGGAATGAAGGTTTTGGCGCGCTGTTACGCCTGACGATCGGCTGGCGGCGTTGGTGAGCGGGCGTCCCCCGCAAACGGCTTCGAACCCCGCTGAGCGACCGGCGAGGCGGACAGGTTTTCGAAGCCAGCCAAAATGGCGATCACCGCAAGCCCGCCGGACGGGCGGTTTGGCGACCGCACCATAAAAACGTNTTTTGAAGCTGGCGCAAAATCTTGCGCGGGCTGGCGCCCACGTGCGTTTTGCGTTTGCCCAGGGCGCACGTCGACCCTCGGGCTCGACCCGAGGGGAAGCGCAAGTCCTTGGGCGATTGAAGAGGCTACATGCTCTCGGCTTCCGACGGAGGTGCGGTGATGATGTCGCGCGCTCGCTTGCCCCATCCTGAGGAGCGAGCGCCAATCCCTCGCCCTTCGAGGCTCGCTATGCTCGCACCTCAGGATGAGGGTGGATCGGCGGCGAGCCTCGAAGGGTGAGGCAAGCGGCGCGATGAACGGAGCGCCCGCCTCATGCCAGCCCCGTCAGATCGAGCGTGCCGCGCGGCCGCCAGCCGAGCGCCCGCAGCCGCGCCGTGTCCATCGCGTTGAAGGCCGTGGCATCGGCGCGCGGCGGCGGCGCGTGGGCGATGCCCGCCCGTTTGGCATAGGCCGCCAGCAGATCGTGCCGGTCGAGCAGAATGTCGGAGGCGTTGAAGACCGGCGCCGGGCCGTGGGCACCGAGCTGGTCGGCAGGCAGCGTGGCGAGCAATTGCACGGCGCTTGCGAGGTCTTCGCCATGCAGTTCTGTGCCGATGCGCGGCGCGATCGCCCTGCCCGCCGCAAAATCGGCGAACAGGCCGGCCCATTTGTGCGCCCGGCCCGGCCCGGCGGGGCCGTAGATGCCCGTGGCGCGCACGATGAGCGGCAGGAACCGGTCGGACGCCATGCCGGCGAGCGCGATCTCGACGGCGCGCTTGGTTTGACCATAGAGCGTGTCGGGCGCGCACGGCGTCGTCTCGGTCAGCACCGTGCCCGGCGGTTTGGGACCATACACCGCGCGCGAGGACAGGAAGATGGCGCGGCCGACGCCGGCGCGCCTGGCCGCCGCCATCAGCGCCAGCGTGCCGTCGACATTGGCGCGGCGGAAACCCTCCGGATCGTCGCCCTCGCCGCCGCGATACTTCCCCGGTACATGGGCCAACGCGCAATGGACGAAAACATCGGCGCCGTCGAAGGCCGGACCGAAATCATGGTCGGGATCGAGATCGCCGGCGACCCATTCGGCCGGTTCGGAGAAAAAGCCGGCCGCCGGCCATGTGCGGCCCATGACGATCACGTCGGCACCCGTGGCGAGGAATTCCTCGGCGATGAAGCGACCGGCCTGCCCGGTCGCCCCCGAGATAAGGACGGTGGTCATGGCGACGGATTGGGCAGCGTGTCGATGTCGGGGATCGCCTCGCCCGTGCGATACGCCTGCCACAGATCGATCAGCGGACGCAGTTGGGCGCGTTTCGGGTGGTCCGCCTGCCATGGCTTTTCATACTGGTAGTGAACCACATGCACGCTTTTCCAGTCCCAAAGGTCCGGCATGTTGAACCAGACATATTGCAGCATGTTGTAGGTCACCGGCAGGCCGTGCCAGTCCGGGAAGAAGGCCTCAAGGAATGTCTGGTCGGTGCGGCGCCAGAAGGCGTCCGCGACGTCGAGCCGCGCCATCATCGCCACGAACGTCGCCCGCGATGGTCGGGCGGTGAAGACGCCCGAGTTCAGACGGTGGAAATCGGCGAGGCTCTCATAGACGTTCGGCGACGCGCAGAATTCGGGATAGGCGAACAGCCGGTCGATGTTGCGCACGACGAGCGTGTCGGCATCGAGAAAGACGACGCTGTCATATTGCTCCATCTGCCACAGGCGCAGCTTGGCGAAATTGTCGAGCGGCGTGTGAAAGGCCGGCTTGTTGCCCTTGGTGAAGGGCGCGTCGGCATGCAGCTTCGCCCGGCCATGGCGTTCGTTGAAGGCGGGCGACGTGTCGAGCAGGTCCACCGGCACGATAATGGCGCCGAGATCGGAAAGCGGCGCCAGATCGGCCGCCGCGACACCGCCCGTCGCCATGACGACGATGTCGGCTTGCGTGCCGGTCAGCGTCAGCGAGCGGACGAGCGCGATCGCCGCGCCGGCATAGTCGGGGTTGGTGACAAGGGTGATATAGGCGTGCTTGGCCATGGCGGGATGCGGACCCGGCGGCGCACCGCCGGACCCGGTCATTGCGCTCGCGATCAGGACACGCTTTTCAGGCGCTTGCCCTCGGGGTCGGTCTCGACGGTCTTGGCGATGTCCTTGGTCCAGGCCGAAACCGCGGGCACGCGCGACCGGTCGACGCGGTAGGCGAACTTCTTGGCCACATCGACGACCTCTTCGAGCAATCCTTCGGCGAGCGTGATCGGTTCGAGGCCGAGCGCCAGAAACTGCTCGTTTTTGACGACAAGCTCGTTCTCGGCGGCTTCCTTGCGCGGGTTGGGCAGGAAGGCGATCTTCGCGCCGGTCATCCTGGCAATCATTTCGGCCAGATCGCGCACCCGGTGCGTCTCGGTCATCTGGTTGAAGATCTTGACCTTGTCGCCCTTGGCCGGCGCGTCCGACAGGGCCAGCTCGATGCAGCGCACCGAATCCTGGATGTGGATGAAGGCGCGCGTCTGCCCGCCGGTGCCGTGCACGGTCAGCGGATGGCCGATCGCCGCCTGGATCAGGAAGCGGTTGAGCACCGTGCCATAATCGCCGTCATAGTCGAACCGGTTGATCAGCTGCGGATGCAGCTTCGTCTCGGCGGTGTGCGTGCCCCAGACGATGCCCTGGTGCAGGTCGGTGATCCGCAACCCGTCATTCTTGGCATAGAACTGGAACAGCAACTGATCGAGACACTTGGTCATGTGGTAGATTGAGCCGGGGTTCGCCGGATAGAGGATGTCCTGGGTGACCGTATCGCCGTCCATCGTCTCGATGCCGACCGGCAGATAACCCTCGGGGATTGCCGCACCGATGGTCGAATAGCCATAGACGCCCATCGTGCCCAGATGCACCAGATGCGGATCGATGCCGATCTCGACGATCGCGTTGAGCAGATTGTGCGTGGCGTTGACGTTGTTGTTGACCGTGTAGTTCTTGTGCCGGTCGGTCTTCATCGAATAGGGCGCGGCGCGCTGTTCGGCGAAATGGACGATCGCGTCCGGGCGGTGCTCGGCGAGCCAGCCCTTGAGCACGTCATAGTCGCGGGCCAGATCGATCAGGTGGAAATGGATGCGGCGGCCGGTCTCGGCGTGCCAGATGCGGGTGCGCTCCTGAATCGAATCCATCGGCGTCAGCGACTGCACGCCCAGTTCGGTGTCGATCCAGCGGCGCGACAGATTGTCGATGATGTGGACGTCATGGCCCTTGGCCGACAGGTGAAGCGCGGTCGGCCAGCCGACAAATCCGTCACCGCCCAGAACTGCAATTTTCATGATCGTGGTCCCGATTCGTTGCGTCGCGCTTCCCCTAGGGGCTCAATGTGACATTTGTGACAAACGCGACCCGATCACAAATGCTGGCCTGCTTTAACGCCTGTCGCCGCGCGAGACCAGTATTGCACGGATCGATGCTTTGATGTATCGGCAGCCATTCCGCGTCGCGCGGGAGAGACCGGGCAACCGTCGAGGTTGGCCCGGCGCCGAAGGAGCAACCGCCCCGGAAACTCTCAGGCGAAAGGACTGCGCGACGCCTTGAAAATCTGGAGAGCGGCACGTCGCCACGACGTGCCCACCGAAGGAGCAAGCCCAGCACCGGATGGTCCGGTGCGATCCGCAGAGCCGGAGCGGGCAAAACTCTCAGGTTTCCTGACAGATGGGGCACGGACCGGATCGCCGCGCGCGGCCGGCCGAACCGTCAGGAGCCGGATATGGCACATATCGCAGTCATCGGCGCCGGGATCACCGGCGTCACCACCGCATGGTCGCTGCTCGGACGCGGCCACGATGTCACCCTGTTCGACAAGAACCGCTATGNCGAACGTTCTCAAGGGCATCAAATGGATGATGCGCTCCGACGCGCCGCTCAAATTCTCGCTTCGGCCGTCCTGGCACACCTACTCATGGATGGCCGAGTTCCTGGCCAGCATTCCGCACCATGATCGCAACACCGTGGCGACCACGCGCATGGCGATCGCCGCGCGCGAGCATCTGTTTGCGATGGCGCGCGACGCCGGTATCGATTTCGATCTCGAACGGCGCGGCATCCTGCATGTCTACGCCGACCGCACGGGCTTCGAGCATGCGGCGAACGTCAACCGCCTGCTGGCGCGCGGCGGGCTCATGCGCGAGGCCGTGTCGCCGGCCGACATAAGAGCGCTGGAGCCGGCGCTGAAAGGCGAGTTTTTCGGCGGCTTCTACACGCAGGGCGATTCGACCGGCGATATCCACAAATTCTCCGTCGGCCTTGCCGATGCGGCCGTCAAGCGCGGTGCGATCTTCGTCAACGAAGCCGCAATCACACGGCTTTCGCGCGATCAGGGCGGCGTTGCCGTTGCGTTCGATCACAGAGGGTCGGCGCACGATGCGCGATTCGACGCCGTCGTGATCTGCGCGGGCACGGCCAGCCGGGCGTTGGCGGCCCAACTCGGCGACCGCGTCAACATCTACCCGGTCAAGGGTTATTCGATCACTGTCGATCTGGCCGACGCGGCAAGCCGCGAGGCGGCGCCATGGATGAGCCTTCTGGACGACGACGCCAAGATCGTCACCAGCCGTCTGGGTGCCGACCGGTTCCGCGTCGCCGGAACGGCCGAGTTTGCCGGCTTCAACCGCGACATCCGCGCCGAACGGATCGCACCGCTCGTCAAATGGTGCGAACGGCACTTCCCGGCGATGCGCACCGAGCACGTCACGCCGTGGGCCGGGCTGCGGCCGATGATGCCCAACATGATGCCGAAGGTCGGCGCCGGCCGCGCGCCGGGCGTCTACTACAACACCGGCCACGGCCATCTGGGTTGGACGCTCAGCGCGGCGACCGCCGACATGATCGCCGCGCGGATCGACGCTGACCATGCGGACCGGGCGCAGACCGTGCCCGTGGCGGTGGCCGCCGAATGAGGTTACAGGACGGCAAAGTTTCACCGGAAAGTGAGTTTCCGGTGAAGCGCCGACCCGGTAGCGTTTCGTCCATGCGCGCAGAACCATTCATGCCGATGATCACCCGGCGAACACTTCTGGCCGGCACGGCGGCAACCCTTGCCGCGGTCGCGTCGGGCCCGGCCCGCGCCGCGGCGGCTGTCAGCGGCGTGGTCGAGCTGTTCACCAGCCAGGGGTGCAGTTCCTGCCCGCCGGCGGATGCGGCGCTTGCCGAGTTCGCCGCCGATCCTGACGTTCTCGCGCTTGGCTACCATGTCGACTACTGGGACTATCTGGGCTGGAAGGACACGCTCGCCAGCGCCGACAATACGGCCCGCCAGCGCGCCTATGCGCGGACCTTGGGCAGCCGATCGGTCTATACGCCGCAGGCCGTGGTCAATGGCCGCGACCATCTCAATGGCGGCTACAAGACGCGGATCCGGGGCCTGATTGGCGAACATGAGGCAGCCGGCAACGGACTGGTGGTGCCCGTCATGGTCGCAATGAGCGCCGGGCGGCTGTCGGTCGGGGTCGGCGACGGGATCAAGCCGGCCGGGGCCGACATGCTGCTGACGATCGTCTATTATCGCGACCGCAGCGAGGTGGAGATCGCGCGCGGCGAAAATGCCGGCCGCACCATGGTCTATGCCAATGCCGTCATGGCGCAGCAGACGCTTGGCATGTGGGACGGCAAGGCGATGCAGATCGACCTGCCGCGCGACAAGATCGCCCAGAACAAGGCGACGGGTTGCGCCGTGCTTCTGCAGGCGGCGATCGATGGCGCGCCGGGCCCGATCATGGGCGCGGCCAAGCTGAAGGGTTTCGACAGAAGCTGATCGGAGCGGTTTAGGCCGGACCCGGACGGCATCGGGGCTGGGGGCAACAGATTGTCCAATTACCGCCCCGGTCCGGCCTTGCGGGCACCCTGTTTGCGGGGTGGTCCGCGTGTCGCATGGCGGGCTGGCCGGGCTTGAAGCCGCCCCCCGTGCGACTGTTCATTTTCAAACAAATCCGGGCGCAGGTGTGTTCGACTTGCGGCGAAATCGGGGCAGGCCATCACGCTTGCCAACCGCATCACGAACAGTGTGACCCTGCCGTTTACGATGCGTTAACCCCTCCGGCGACGGCTTGCGCGCCATCGTGTTTCGGGCAACCATGGCCTCCGGTCATTTGATTTGCGGGGAGGCGAACCATCAACGGTTCCGATGATGAGAACGCGCAGCCGGGCCAGGGCGCGGGGGGCAATGGCGCGGGGGCGAGTGGCGGCAACGTCGTCGCGCTGAGCCAGGCGCGCCGCCAGCGCCAACAGGACGAGGTCAGGTTCGAACGGCGCGAACTGGACCAGATCCTGCGGGTCTACAGCTTCATGGTCGCCGGCGGCGAATGGCGCGACTACGGCATCTCGCATTTGAAGGACCGGGCGGTCTTCGCCGTTTTCCGGCGGACATCGGAAATGCCGCTCTATCGGATCGAGAAAAACCCCAGGCTCGCCCGCAGGCAGGGCGCCTACGCGGTGATCAACGCTTCGGGCATGGTGCTCAAGCGTGGCCATGACCTGGCGCAGGTGCTCAGACTGTTCGACAAGCAGATCAGGCTCGTCCAGTCGAACTGACGGTCCGCTCAGGCGGGCGGATAGAGCGTTCCGGGATAGGTGTCGGGGTCGGGCGGCATCGACGAACCGGCGCCGAGCGGCTTTTGCATCAGAACGGAATCGAGCCAGCGTCCGTGCTTGAAGCCGGTGGCGGGCAGGACGCCGGCATGGGCAAAACCCAGCGCCTCATGCAGGCCGATCGAGGCCGCATGCTCGGACCCGCCGATCACCGCGATCATCTGGCGGAACCCGAGCGCTTCGCAGCGCGCGATGATCTCGGCCAGAAGCGTTCTGCCGACGCCGCGCCCTTTGGCGGACGGCGCCACATAGACCGAGTTCTCCACCGTCCAGCGATAGGCCGGTCGGGCCCGATAGCTGCCCGCATAGGCGTAACCGAGCAGTTCGCCCGAGCCGTCGCGCGCGACAATGTGCGGATAGCCAGCCTGGCGGATGGCATGGAAGCGGCGCGCCAT
This sequence comes from Oceaniradius stylonematis, assembly GCF_003149475.2. Taxonomy (GTDB): domain Bacteria; phylum Pseudomonadota; class Alphaproteobacteria; order Rhizobiales; family Rhizobiaceae; genus Roseitalea; species Roseitalea stylonematis. The sequence continues at coordinate 560,403 of NZ_QFWV02000004.1, read as the reverse complement.
CTCCGCTGCGTCCGGCGGGTCCAGTTCGAAGCTGGCGGTGCCGTTGAGCACCGCGTCCGCATAGATGGCGGTGATCGCGGAAATGTCCGCGTCGATCGTGTCGTTCAGTGCAATAGAGGCGTTCATGGCGGCTGGCATTTTTTCGGCTGCCGCCAGAAACCAGAATTGCGCGCGAAAGAAAAGGGCGGCCCGAAGGCCGCCCCGATCCGGTCCGGATGTTACCGGTCGTTATTCGCGGTTGCCCAGGAACATCAGCAGGAACTGGAACATGTTGATGAAGTCCAGATAGAGCGCCAGCGCGCCCATGATGGCCTTCTTCTCGGCAACGGCGGCACCGTCTCCGACATAGTACATTTCCTTGATCTTCTGCGTGTCATAGGCGGTCAGGCCGGCAAAGATCAGAACGCCGATCACCGAGATCGCGAACTGCAGCGCGCCCGAACCCAGGAAGATGTTGACGATCATCGCCAGGATCAGGCCGACCAGACCCATCAGCAGGAAAGAGCCCATGCCGGTCAGGTCACGCTTGGTGGTGTAGCCGTAGAGCGACAGCGCACCGAAGGCGGTTGCCGTGATGAAGAAGGTCTGCACGATCGAAGCCGACGTGTAGACCAGGAAGATCGACGACAGCGACATGCCGATCAGCGCCGCAAAGCTCCAGAACGTGATCTGTGCGGTGGATGTCTGCATCCGGTCGATACGGAAGCTGAGGAAGAACACCAGCGCCAGCGGCGCCAGCATGATGACCCAGCGCAGGGGCGATCCGTAGATGACCGTACCCAGCGCCGTCAGCATCGTGCCGTTCGGCAGCGAGGCAGCGGCGGCGGCCGGATTGTTCGTGGTCGCAAGCATGACGGTGCCGGCGGCGAAAAGGGCGGTGATGCCCATCGCCAGAGCCATCAGATTGTAGACGCGGATCATGTAGGACCGCAGGCCCTCATCGATGCTCGCGTCATAGGTGCGGGCGCCGGCGCCCGCCTGGTATTGAACGTTACGGAGTTCAGCCATTTCGTCCTCGTTAAGCCTTCACGTCCCGTCGGGTGTCCGGCCGCGCGCGATTTCGCGCACACCGAGGCGCCGCTGGCGGGACCTCCAGCATGCCTGCGCGTAATATGAGGCGGCAGGGCAGCTTTTACAAGAATTTCCGGTCGCCCCGGCCGGCAAGGACGTGGGGCAAATGCGCGCAACGCGGAAAAACCGCCGCACCATGGTGAACAAATCGTTAAAGGTTGCGTAGCACGGGCGCCGCCTTCTGGCCGAGAACGCGCCAAGTGCCCAGAAGGCCGAACCCCACCGTGCAGACCAGCGCCGCAAGGATCGTCATCGCGGCGATCTCCGGCCGGAAAGCCCATGGCAGGGTCATGATCTGGCTGACCACGAACCACGCCGCCACACCGCCGGCCAGCAGCGCGAAGACCGCCGTGGCAAAGCCGAGGATCGCATATTCGGTCACGAAGGTGCGGATCAGCGTCCCGCGGGTCGCGCCGAGCGTCTTGAGGACCACCGCATCGTGCACCCGCGCCCGGTTGCCTGCGGCAAGCGCGCCGGCCAGCACCAGAACGGAGGCGATCAGCGCCACGGCCGCGGCCGCGCGGACGGCCGAGGCCAGTTGGCCGACGACGCGGTTGACCAGTTCGATCGCGTCCTTGACGCGCACGCTGGTCACCGCCGGAAAGGCGCGCGTCACCGATGAAAGAATGCCGGCCTCCTGCTCGAAATCGGCATCGGGCATGGTCAGCGTCGCAAGCCATGAGTGCGGCGCGCCGGCAAAGGTGTTGGGCGAGAAGACCATGACGAAGTTGATCGCCAGAGATTCCCACTCGACCTGACGGAAATTGGCGATCGTGGCCGTGATGTTCCGGCCGAGCACATTGACGGTGACGGTGTCGCCGATGGAAAGCCCCAATTCGCCCGCTTCTTCGGCGGAGAACGAAACGAGCGCTTCGCCGGCATGATCCGGCGCCCACCACTCGCCGGCCGAAAGGCTCGAATTCTCCGGCACGTTCTGCGCATAGGTGATGCCGCGGTCGCCGCGCAGCACCCAGGCGCCTTCCGGCGGCAGTTCCATTTCGGCAACGTTCTGGCCGTTCAGTTCGACGATGCGCCCGCGCAGCATCGGCACGCGCACCAGCTTGCCGGCATCGCCCGCTTCGGTCTCGACCAACTCTGCGAAATCGTCGACCACGTCGGACTGGATATCGACGAAGAAGAAGTTGGGCGCGCGCTCGGGCAAGTTTCCAGCGATCTGCTGGCGCAGATTGGTGTCGATCAGCGCCAGCGCGACCAGAAGGGTCAGTCCGAGGCCCAGAGCCAGCACGACCGACGGCGTCAGCGCGCCCGGGCGGTGGATGTTGCCGACCGCCATGCGCAACGACGTGCCCGGCACGTTGCGGACGCGGCGGGCGAGCGCCTGAACGCCATCGGCGACGATCCGCAGGATGAGGAAGGCGGCGGCGACGCCGGCGAGAAAGCCGGCGGCGAGAACCCGTTCTTCGGAAAACCAGACGGCGAGCCCGGTCAAAAGCAGGGCGGCGAGGCCGGCGCCGACGACATAGGCGGCGCGCGGCAGGCCACGCTCGGTCATGGTCTGGTTGCGGAAGAGGTTGGAGGCGGGAATGTCGCGCGCGCGGCCGAGCGGCACCAGCGCGAAGACGAAGATCGTCAGCACCGCAAAGATGACCGCGAGCATCAGCGCGCCGGGGTAAAGCCCCGTGCCCCCCGCCGGCAGCGGCACGATGCCGGACAGAGCTGCGGCCGCAGCGATGGGTGCGATTGCAGCCAGCACGAGACCGATGGCAATGCCCACTGCGCCAACCATCAGGATCTGGAACAGATAGATCAGCGTAACGAGGCGCCCGGGTGCGCCAAGGCATTTGAAAGTCGCGATCACGTCGCGCTTGGAATCAAGGAACGCCCGCACTGCGTTGGCGACACCGACACCGCCGGTGACGAGCGCGGTGAGCCCGACAAGCGTGAGGAACTGCGCGAACCGTTCGATGTTGGCGGCAAGGGCGGGCGCTGCGTTGGCGCGGGTACGCACCGACCACCCGGCCTGCGGGTGGGCTTCGTTGGCCTGGTCGATCGCGGCCCTGAGTTGCGCGTCGGTCGTGCCCGGATCGGTGCGCAGCTTGTAGACCCGCTCGACCAGCGAGCCGGGCTGGATCAGCCCCGACGCTTCGAGCGCATCGAGCGACATGACGATGCGCGGCGCAAGGCCGATGCCGTCGGACAGCGCATCGGGTTCCAGCGCGATCGTCGCGCGGATCGAGAAACGGGCGTCGCCGATCAACATCGTGTCACCGACCGAAAGACCGAGCCTTTCGAGCAGGATCGGCTGGACCGCAACGCCCCAGGCGCCGTCGGTCAGCGCATAATCGGCTTGCGCCAGTGCCGGTTCGGTCTCGAACGCGCCATAGAGCGGATAGAGTTCATCGACCGCCTTGATCTCGACCAGCGTCTGGTCGGACTGATCCTCGAGCCGGGCCATCGACCGCGTATTGGCGCTCTGGGCAACGGTTCCGATCGCCTGCAGCGTCGCCAGCTCTTCGGGTGTCGTTGTCCGGTGGACAAGCTCGAAACGGATGTCGCCGCCCAGGATCGACCGGCCTTCGGACTGGATGCCCTGGGTGATCGCCTGCGCCACCGCATTGACGCCGCCGATCGCACCGGTGCCCAGCGCGATACAGGCCAGAAAGACGTAGAAGCCGGAAAGCCCGCCGCGCACCTCGCGCAGCGCGAACCGGAAAGCGAGCGCGATCTGGTCGGGCAATCCGTTCATCACTCGGCGGCCACTTTGGCGGTGGCCTCGCCCGCGAACACTTCGCCGGAGCGCACGCGAACCTGCCGGTCGCAGCGCTCGGCCAGCGCGGCGTCATGGGTGACGAGGACGAAGCTCGTCCCGCGCTTCTTCTGCGTGTCGAAGATCAGGTCGGCGATCTGCCGGCCCGTATCCTGGTCGAGATTGCCGGTCGGCTCGTCCGCGATCAGGATCGCCGGTTCGGGCGCCAGCGCGCGGGCAATGGCCACGCGCTGCTGTTCGCCGCCGGACAGTTGGCCGGGATAATGGGTCAGCCGGTCCTTGAGGCCGACGGCTTCCAGTTCGGCGCGCGCGCGGTCGAACGCATCGTCCGTGCCGGCCAGCTCAAGCGGCACGGCGACGTTTTCAAGGGCCGTCATGTTGGCGATCAGGTGAAAGGACTGGAAGACGAAGCCGATATTGCGGCCGCGGAACCGGGCGATTTCGTCTTCGCTCATTCGGTCGAGCCGGGCGCCGGCCACTTCGACGCTGCCGTTGTCGGGCCGCTCCAGCCCGGCCAGCACCATCAACAGTGTCGTCTTGCCCGACCCTGACGGGCCGACAATGCCGACCGCCTCGCCCCGGAGGACAGACAGGCTGACATTTTTGAGTACCTGAACCTGGCTTGCCGCCGAGCCGAGTGTGAGATTGACGCGGTCGAGGGCGATGACGGGTTCAGACACAGGAAGAACTACCTATATGGAGCGGCAAAGGTTGCATCGGTAAATGGGAAGACGGTCGCGCATGTTCAAACAGTTCCTACGCTTTTTTGCCGCGGCCGGATTTGCGTTCGGTCTGGCAACGCTGCCGGCGAAGGCCGAGACCGTGCGCGGCGTCGGTTTTGGCGACAGCCTGATGGCCGGCTATCAGCTTCCCGCCGGCACCGGTTTTCCCGAACAGCTCGAAGCCGCGCTGCGGGCCGAGGGGTTCGATGTCGCGATCACCAATGCGGGCGTCTCCGGCGACACGAGCTCGGGCGGCCTGGCGCGGCTGGACTGGTCCGTGCCCGACGGTACCGATTTCGTCATCCTGGAGCTTGGCGGCAATGATGCGCTGCGCGGCATCTCGCCGGATGTGACGCGCGCCAATCTGGATGCGATGATCGAACGGCTCAAGGAACGCGATATCGACGTGATCCTTGCCGGCATGCGCGCGCCGCCGAACATGGGCGGCGACTATGCGGACCGGTTCGACGCGATCTTCGCCAACCTTGCCGAAACCCATGACGTACCGCTCTACCCGTTCTTTCTGGACGGCGCGATCACGGTCGACGGCATGATGCAGGCCGATGGGATCCACCCCACGGCCGACGGTGTTGCGCAGATGGTCGAACGCTTCCTGCCGCTGATGCGGACCTACCTGTCCGGGAAGGAAGCCGGCTGACGGAAATCGTTAACGAATCGTATCGGAAAATCACCTTGCGCTTCACGCGCATGCGTGATTCGCTTGCATCAAGGCGGGGGTGATTTGCGGTCCGCGCGATGGCAAAGCCCACCGCTCGAAACGAGGGGACACTGCCATGCCGCGCCTTTTCGCCGCTCTCGAAATCCCTCACCATGCCGCAACCCACATGTCGATGCTTCGCGGAGGCCTGCCCGGTGCCCGCTGGATCGACATGGAGAACTACCACCTCACGCTGCGGTTCATCGGTGACATCGAACACCACATGGCGGACGAGATCGCCCATGCACTCGAGCGCGTGCACCGGCGGCCCTTCTCGCTCGGCCTGTCAGGCCTTGGCGCATTCGGCGGCAAGAAGCCGCATTCGCTGTTCGCCGTTCCCACCGCCTCGCCGGATCTCATCGATCTTCAGGCGGAAATCGCACGCATCTGCCGGCGCCTGGGCTTGGCGCCCGATCCGCGCAAATTCACGCCCCATGTGACGCTGGCGCGCTTGCGCAACGTCACGCCTCAGGCAGTGGCCAACTATCTTTCGGTGCGCGGCGGCTTCTTCGTGCCATCCTTCAAGGTCGACCATTTCACGCTGATGTCCTCGCGCGATTCGGTTGGCGGCGGGCCTTACATTGTCGAGGAAAGCTACCCGCTGTCGCGCGACAGCTTCCCGGCCAGTACGGCGGCGAGCGCGGCGGCGCCGGCCATTATGTCGCAATAGACCGCCTCGAAGTCCGCTTCGGCCCCGTAATAGGGATCGGCGACATCGCGGGTCTTGCCGGTGGCGTGGCCCAGAAACAGATCGATCGTCGCCTTGTTGTCGAAAGCGGCCATCCGCGTCAGCGCCTGCACGTTTTTGTGGTCCATGCCCAGGATCAAGTCGAAGGCGTGGAAATCGTCGCGGCTGATCTGCCGGGCCCGCTGGCCGGAAATGTCGATGCCGTTCCGGGCGGCCACGGCGATGGCCCGCGCATCGGGCGCTTCGCCCGCATGCCAGTTCCCGGTGCCCGCCGAATCGATGCTCAGCCCATCCGACAGGCCGGCGCGCGCCGCCTCGGCGCGGAACACGCCCTCGGCCAGCGGCGACCGGCAGATATTGCCCAGGCACACGAAAAGAACCCGCATCGCCGGCTTTCCCTTGTTGCCCGATCCCCTAAACTGACCGGACATCGAAGATCGGAGCCCGGACCATGCCCAAACCCTGCCTTACGACCGACGAATTGACAACGGCGCTCGAAACGCTGGAGGGCTGGACCGCCGAGGAGGACGGCAAGGCGGTCACCCGGACGTTCAAGTTCGGCACCTTCACCCAAGCGTTCGCCTTCATGACGGCCGCCGCACTGACGGCCGAAAAGATGGATCACCATCCCGAATGGTTCAACGTCTACAACCGGGTCGACGTGCGGCTGACCACCCACGATTCGGGCGGCGTCACTGCGTTGGACATCGCGCTTGCCGAAGCCATGAACAAGGCGGCCGGCTAGCCGGAGCGCTTGAAACGACTGCATGGCGCGCCCATGTCACGCCGAGGAGGGCGTGCGATGGACGACGTCAAGATCGGTGAGATTCTGGAGCCCGGGTCCGAGGATACCCAGACCCGCCGTGAACGGAAGGTGCGCAGCAAGTTCTGGCCCAAGGTCAAGCGCTATGCGCGGATGATCCCGTTCATCGACGAGGTCGTTGCGGGCTATTTCTGCGCGATGGATCCCGAGACGCCGCCGCGCGTGCGCGGCATCCTTTTGGCCGCGCTGGCCTATTTCATTCTGCCGCTCGACACCATTCCCGACTTCCTGCTCACTTTCGGCTTCGGCGACGACATCGCCGTTCTGACCGCAGCGTTCGCCGCCGTCAAAGGCAACATAACCGACGCCCATCGCGCCGCGGCCCGCAAGGCACTGGCCGAGGAAGACATCGACACCGCAGGCCCTGCCGATGCCGGGGACGGTCCCGTCGTCGACGGCGAGGCAACGCGCACCTGACCGGCGGCCGCATGCGGCTCGCTTTCGGCAAGTACCTGGCCTATTGAACGGTCATCGTTCCCGTCAGGCCTCCGCGTCCCATGCTCGACATCCTGCTGACCGTTCTCCCCGTCTTCATCCTGATCGGGGTCGGTTATGGCGCGGTCCGGTCGGGCTATCTGAAGGACAATTTCGCCGACGCGCTGAACATTTTTGCGGTCCGCATCGCGGTGCCGGTCCTCCTGTTCCGGGCCATGGCGGGGCTCGACCTCGGGCAGGCCTTCTCGCCACAGCTTCTTGTCAGCTTCTATACCGGCGCGTTCGTCTGTTTTGCCGGCGGCATCATCGTCGCGCGGACAGTGTTCAAACGCCGCCCCGGCGAGGCGGTCGCCGTCGGCTTTGCCGGCACATTCTCCAACTCGGTCCTGCTCGGGCTGCCGATCGTCGAACGTGCCTATGGCGGCGAGACGGTCACCATGGCGTTCGGCATCATCGCGCTGCATGCACCGCTGATCTATGCGGTCGGCATGATAACGATGGAGCTGATGCGGCGCGACGGCCGGACGCTGCGCGAAGCGCTGACCGATGCTCTCAAATCGATCCTCGCCAATCCGCTGATGGCGGGAATCCTGGCGGGATTGGGCGTCAATGCCACCGGCATCGTCCTGCCTGAACCGGTGCAGGCGGCGGTCGACATGCTGGCTGCGGCGGCGATCCCGGTGGCGCTGGTCGGGATCGGCGCCGCCCTGACACGCTACACGCTGACGGCGGCGCTGCCCGAAACGCTGACCGCGTCGGGCTTTGCGCTGATCGTCCACCCGGCGATCGCGTTCCTCCTGTCCCATCATGTGTTCGGTCTGTCGAGCACGGCCGTCCACGCCGCCGTGGCGCTGGCCGCCATGCCGCCCGGCGTCAACATCTACATCTTCGCCAGCCTTTACGACCGTGCGGTCAATCTGGCCGCATCGACCCTGCTGCTGGCGACCGCCCTGTCGGTCGTCTCGGTGACCGTCTGGCTGTACATCGTCGACACGCTGTTGCCGCTTTAGAACGGCCCCGGCTTTACGCGCTGCGGCGTCCGCCCCTTCGGCTTGCATGACCATGCACATGTTCGGCACCGGCGACCGTAACCCGGTTGCGTCCCGCTTCCTTGGAATCATAGAGCGCGTGGTCGGCGGCAATCAGCGCGCCGGCGATCCCGTCATCGCCGATCGCGGCAACGCCCAGACTTGCGGTGACCGGCCGGTCGTCGGGCATGATGTCGCGCAGCTCGGTCTCGATGGAAACGCGGATCGCCTGGGCCAGCGCCGTCGCCACGGGCAGTTCCGTGCGCGTAACCAGGATCGCGAACTCCTCCCCGCCCAGCCGGCCGCACAGATGCGGGCGCGGCGCGGCGACGGCGATGACCGATCCGACGCCGGCGATCACCCTGTCGCCCTGGTCGTGTCCATGGGTGTCGTTGATCGTCTTGAAATGGTCGATGTCGAGCATGATCAGCGCGGCGGGGCGCGCGGCCAGCCGGTTGCCTTCATCGAGAAAGCCGCGCCGGTTCAGAAGGCCGGTCAGGCTGTCGGTCATCGACGCCTGCCGATAGGTGGCCGCCAGATCGCTCATCGCCAGAAAGAAGATGGTTCCCGCAAAGGCGAAAAGGGTCGCCGCGAACGGCGTTGCCGCATAAGTGCCGTACAGCTCGGCCTGCTCCGCCGGCGAAAGGGTGCCATGGCTGACCGCCCACGCGGCGACCAAGGGACGGATGAGGACCGACAGGATGACCGCGCACAGCATGGTGGCCAGAAACCGCGTGCGGGAACTGATCGCCGGCAGGCGGTAGAGCCGGACGACCACCATCACAGGCAACGCCACCTGGAACAGGCTGACCGTTGCCAGCCGCATCAGCGACAACTCACCAAGCGGTGCCAGGACGGCGATCACGAAGGCGCCGATGATCGCGGTCAAGGCGAATATGCGCCCGGGCAGGGGCAGCCTTGCGTGCGTGCAAATGCCCTTCGAGACCAAAAGGAAGCCGGTGCAGACGAGCACATCGTCAAGGATGAAGAACAGGCCGTGGAAAGGCGCGATCTCGGTCATCACATAGGCCGCGCTGCTGCCGATGAACGCACCCGCGCCGGCCAGATACCAAAGAAGGTGCCGGGCCGAACGATCGAACAGATAGGCGGCGATGAACAGCGCCACATAATTCAGGCCCAGCAGCACGCCCGCTGTCGCGACAATGTCGCCAATGCCCAGTGTCACATTCGGCTCCCCGGAAAGTCGGGAGCGATGGTCGCACAATGGCCTTAAGGCGACGTGAACCGGCGCCCAAAATAATTTGGCGCGCTATGACGATCTTGCCGGCAATCCTTCAAGATAGGCGGCCACCTCGTCGGTCGGGATCACGTCGGCATACTTGCAGTTGAGGTCGAACAGCGAAATCGCATGGCTGGCCTCGAACCGGTCGAACGCCGTCTCTTCGGGGATCACCACCTTGAAGTTGAACGAATAGGCATCGACCGTGGTCGCCCGCAGGCAGCCTGACGAGGTGCAGCCGGTCATGATCAGCGTGTCGACGTCAAGATAATTCAGATGGCTCATGAACAGCGTGCCGAAGAAGGCCGAGGGTTTGCGTTTGCCGATCAGGATATCCTGGGGGCGCGGCGCCAGGGGCGCCACGGTCTGCGTGGCGTGTGTGCCCTCCTGCGAGGTCTTTTCATGCCCGCGATGGCTCTTTGACACCTGAACGCCGCTGTCGATCATGTCGGGACGGCGCTCGCTCTGGGTGTAGAAGATCGGAATGTCGATCTCCCGCGCCAGATGCATCAACCGTTCGATATGCGGCACCGCGTTCCAGCCGACCGGCCCGCAATGGGTGCGGTATTTGCCAACGCCCTCCTCATGGCTTTCGCCGGGTGCATCGCCGCAGAAATTGTACTGCACATCGATGATGAACAGCGCCGGCCGCTTGCCAAAGCCGCCGCGCTTGCCATAGCCGGCGAGCTGGAAGATTTGCTTGTCGTGATCGGTCAGGAACCGGTCCCAGATTCGCTCGGTCATAATTGTTCCTCTTGTCAGGGAGCGCGGTGCATGTAGCGGCCCGGCGCTGCAGGTTCCGGGGACAGCCAGCCATCGTCGACCACCACCGTGCCGCGCAGGATCGTGTGCGTGATCGCGCCGCGATAGGTCCTGCCGGCATAGGGCGAATAGTCGGAAAAGGAGGGGTACGCGTCGGCCGCCACACTTGTCTGGCCGGCAGGATCGACAATGGCGAAATCGGCGTCGTAGCCGGGCGCGATGCGTCCCTTGCCGGGGAGCGAATAAAGGTCCGCCACATTGCACGAGATGGTCGCCGCAAGCCGCTCGATGGGAATCTGGCGCTTGTGGTATCCCTCCTCGATCAGGACCGGCAGCACCTGCGCGATGCCGGGGAAGCCTGCGGTCGCGGACCAGATGTCGGGTCCCTTCGTCGACACCTTGCGCGGCACATGGTCCGATCCGATGGTCTGGATATCGCCGGCACGAACCCCTTCCCAAAGGCCGTCGACGTCGGATTGCGGCCTTAGCGGCGGATTGACCTTGCCGATCGGGCCGAGCGGACAGTCCCTCGTCAGCGACAGATAGTGGATACAGGTTTCGACGTTGATCCTGGGCCGGTCCTTGTGGCGCAGGCGGCGCACCAGATCGAGACTTTCGACCGCCGACATGTGCACGATGTTGACGTCGCATCCGGCCTTTTCGCCGAAGAAGGCAACCCGGAACACGTTCTCGGTTTCCAGAAAGCCCGGCGACTGCTCGTCCCATGCGGCGAGATCGTCGCGGCCGGCCGCCTTCAGCGGATCGCGGAAGACCGGGATCACCTCGGTGTTCTCGCAATGCACGCCAACCACGCCGCCCTTGACCTTCGCACCGGCCTGAAGCGCCGAAAACAAGAGCGCATCGTCGACTTCCGTGAAGCCCTTGGCGGCGCCGGTCGCGCCCTTGTACATCAGATAGACCTTGATCGAGGTTACCCCGAACCGTTTGGACAGTTCGCCAAGTTCGGCCACGTGGCGGCGCGAGGTAACGCCGAAATGCAGACCGAAATCGGTCTCCGCCCGCGCTTCACCGGCTGCAATCCAAGGCCCGGTCGATGCGCCGAGATCATCGTGGCGCCAGAAACTCATCAGACCGGTCACGCCACCCAGTGCCGCGGTCGCCGTCTCGGTCGCCCAATCGTTTTCCTTGTCGCCGAAGCCGATATGGGTGTGCGGGTCAATGACGCCCGGCAGGATCCAGCGGTCGGTGCAATCGATCACGCGTGCCGCGTTACAGACTTCGCCCCGATCCAGAATCGCGGCGATCTTGCCGCCTTTGACGGCGACGCTGCCACGGCGGATGGTCTGGCCGGGAAAGACGATCTCTCCGTTTTCAAGAACCAGATCATGGCTCATCGCGGCGTCTCCTGTTTTTGCCCGGCCAGCAAACGTTCGCCGGCATCGTTCCAGACCTCCTGCCTGACGATCAGACCGTCTTTCAGTTCGAACAGGTCGATGAACCGGATGCCGTCGAACGGCGTTCCATCCGGCCATCGCCCGAAAAGCGTTCCTGCGAACAGAACATGGGTTCCTGCGTTCTCGGACCAGGCCGACCGCCGCTCGATCGTCTTTCCGATAGCCGCATAGCGCCCGCTCGAATTGGCGACGATCTCGTCAATCCGCGTGAAATGCCGGCCGCCCGGAAATGTCAGATCGAGATCGCCTTCGGACACGCAGGCTCGCGCACCGTCAAGGTCACGGGCTTCCATGGCGGCCAGGTAAGTCTCGACGGTCTCGACAGCCTCGTTCAACTCATCCGGCATGGCGGCGCTCCTCACTCTTCAAGCCATCGAGCAGCGTTGCGAACAGCCCGCCGCTCCGCAGCAGGGCTGCTTCATGCGCGCTGGCCAGATCGAGCCGGCCCTTGAATGTGCGTGCGCCCTGTGGGCCATGGGCGGTGATCGACACCGGTGACCCGGTATCGAGCGCCGCATGCAGGCCGGAAACGTCGAAGCGCTCGAACCCGGTCAGGCCAAGACCGTCCGCATCCTCGCCGGACAAGAAGGTTATCGGAACGATGCCCATACCGATCAGGTTGGCGCGATGGATGCGCTCGAAATTCTCGGCCAGCACCATGCGCACGCCGAGCAGCTTGGGACCTTTGGCGGCCCAGTCGCGGCTGGACCCCATGCCATAGTCGCGGCCGGCCAGCACCATGACGGGAACCCCTTCGTCACGATAAGCCTCGGCTGCCGTGAACACGGTCTCAATCGTCCCTTCGGGCGCCCGACGGGACCAGCCGCCCTCGCGTTCGGGGACCAGACGGTTCTTCATCCGCTGGTTGGCGAAGGTCACGCGCGCCATGAATTCATGGTTGCCGCGCCTTTGGGTCACGGCATTGAAGGCTTGCGGCTGGACACCCTGGCCGATGAGATATTGTCCTGCCTGACTGTCGGGCAGGATTTCACCGCTCGGCGTCACATGATCCGTCGTCAAGCTGTCACCGGTATGGATCAGAACGCGCAGGCCTTCGATGGCATCGGGAAGGGGATCGGTGGCCAGTTCGAAGAAGGGGGGACGGCGGATATAGGTCGAGGCCTCGTCCCAGGCGAAGCGGGTGCCGCCGGGCGCGTCCAGGCGCTGCCACAGCTCGGCCCCGTCGAAAAGCGTGGCGTAGCTTTTTTGGAACCGATCCGGCCGTTGGCTCGCCTCGACGAGCCGCTGCACGTCCGCCGCGTCCGGCCATATGTCGCGCAAAAAGACAGGCTGCCCTCTCGCGTCCGTGCCCAGCGGCTCTGTCTCGAAATCGATGTCGACACGGCCGGCGAGCGCGAACGCAACCACCAGAGGCGGCGAGGCAAGATAGGCCGCACGCACCGACTTGTGGATGCGGCCTTCGAAGTTCCGGTTGCCCGACAGGACCGCAGCCGCGACCAGATCGTTGTCTGCGATCGCCTCCGCCAGATCGGCGTCGATCGGGCCGGATTTTCCCGAGCATGTCGTGCAGCCATAGCCGACGACGTGAAATCCGAGTGCCTCAAGCGAAGCAAGAAGCCCGGCTTCGTCTAGATAGTCGGTAACCAGTCGCGACCCCGGAGCGAGTGACGTCTTCACCCAGCCGGGTACGGCCAGTCCCCTTGCAACCGCATTGCGCGCCAGAAGACCGGCGCCGATCATGACTGACGGGTTCGACGTGTTGGTGCACGAGGTGATCGCCGCGATGGCGATCGTGCCGTGCCGGACGGGCCGGTCAAGACCAGCCACCGGCACGCGCATGTCCACCTGATCCGGTGTCAGCCCGAACCCGCCCGCGGAAACCGGCGCCGTGAGAGCGGCGGTGAAAGCGTCTTTCAATCCGGTCAATGGCACCCGGTCCTGCGGGCGTTTCGGCCCGGCAACGCTGGGCGCAACCGTCGACAGGTCGATTTCCACCACGTCGGAGAATTCCGGCTCGGGATCGCCGGCCTCGGCGAACAGCCCGACGGCTTTCGCATACGCCTCGATGCGCGCGACATGTGCCGCGTCCCGCCCCGACTGCCGCAGATAGGCCAGCGTCTGGTCATCGATCGGAAACAGGCAGGCGGTCGCACCATATTCGGGTGCCATGTTGGCGATGGTCGCGCGGTCCGGAACGGTCAGTTCCGGCAGGCTGGGGCCAAACGCCTCGATGAAGTCGCCGACAACGCCCACTTCGCGCAACCGCTCGGTGACGCGCAGAACGAGGTCCGTCGTCGTTGCGCCGGCCGGCAGACGCCCCGTCAGCCGCAGCCCGACCACCCGCGGCACGCGCGCGACATAGGGCAGACCGAGCGCCGCTGCCTCGCCGTCAATGCCGCCGACGCCCCAGCCAAGGACGCCAAGACCATTGACCATGGGCGTGTGGCTGTCGCAGCCGAGAACGAACTCGGGCCCGCTGAGCCTTCCGATGCCCGGCAAGTCGACCGTCTCGATAACCTGCGCCAGCCGCTCCAGATGCACCTGATGAATGATGCCAGCCCCCGGCGGGACGACGCGGAGCATGTCGAATGCCTGTTCGGCCCATTTGAAGAAGCTGTAGCGCTCGGCATTGCGGCGGTACTCGTGCGCGATGTTCTGCGCTTGCGCGTCGGAACGGCCGGCAACATCGACGATCAGGGAATGATCGACGACAAGCGTGACGGGAACCTTGGGCTCGACCGTTCCGGCGTCGCCGCCCTGCGTGGCGACCACATCGCGCGCGGCGGCCAGATCCATCAGCACCGGCAGGCCCGAACTGTCGGGAAGAATGACACGGGAGACGGTGAGCGGAACGGAAAGGCCGCTCGTGCGCGGCGTCCAGCCGGCAATCTTGGCCACATCGGCTTCGGACGCGTCGCCAGCAAGGGCCCGGCGGGCAAGATTCTCCAGAATGATGCGAAGGCAATGTGGCAGTGGCCGCTGCCGGCTGGCGGTCAGCGCGCGAAGGTCCACACCGACGGATGCGTCAGTGCCCTGCGCCCGAACTGTGACCAATGGGATGTCGACGTTCACCGTCATGCGCTGTCCTGCCACCTCCTCGTTCGGCAGGGTTAGAAAGATGCCGTCAAAGTGTCAACACTTTTTCGAAATTGACTTGAAGCCTCGCGAATATACCGCTATTCCTTGGTCATCAATTGCACAAAACGCACAAAGTGTTGACAGGAGGGCGGGGTGCTGGACGGCGAAGAACGCACATTGGTCGATCGCGTGGTGCGCGAGGTCTTTGCGCTTCTCCTGTCGAGCGAAATCCCGCTTGGCGGCCAGTTGAACGAGGCGGCATTGGCCGCGCGCTTCAAAGTATCGCGCGGACCGATCCGCGAGGCAATAAAGCAGCTGCAGGGGCGCGGGCTCGTCATCAAGGAGCCTTATCTGAAGGCGCGCGTCGTGTCGCTGTCCCTGCCGGACATGATCGAGATCTTCCAGCTTCGCGAGGCGGTCGAGGGCATGTCGGTGCGGCTGGCGACGCGGGCCATGTCCGACAGCGAGCTGGACGAAATGCTCGATGCGTTTTCGGCGGCGCGCGAAGCCGGCAGGGCCGTCGATCTCGACCTTCATGTCCGCATCGCCGAGGGTTGCGGCAACGACCGGATCCGGGCGCTTTTGTGCGACGAACTCTACTATCTTCTGCGGCTCTACCGCGCCCGTTCGGCCGATCGGCCCGGGCGGCGCGAGGACGCATTCACCGAGCACTGGCAGATTTTGCGCGCCATGCGGGCCCGCGATGGCGAACTCGCCGAGTCGCTGATGCGCGCGCATATCGGGCGCGCGACCCGATCACTTGAAACCCTTTTGGCCCAACAGGCCGCGACCACCGACCAAGGATGACATCATGACCGAACCGGCAACGAAACCGGCCCGCCGCATGCGCGAACTTCTGGCTGAGGACGGCATTGTTGTTTCGCCCGGCGTCTATGACGGCTACAGCGTCCGGATGGTCGAGAAGATGGGCTTCAGGACCGCCTGCACGACCGGGGCCGGGCTTGCCAATTCCCGCATGGGCGTGCCGGATGTCGGCATCATGGGGCTGACCGACAATCTCGAAGCCTGCCGCATGATGGCGCGCAGCGTTTCCATCCCCGTGATGGCCGATGCCGATACGGGCTACGGCAACGCCATTGCCGTCTATCATACCATCGAGCGGTTCGAGGAAGCGGGCCTGGCAGGCGTCAACATCGAGGACCAGGTCAGCCCGAAGCGCTGCGGTCACATGACAGGCAAGGATGTCATCGACATGCGCGAGATGGCGCGCAAGATCGAAGCGGCCTGCGACGCGCGCAAGGATGACGACTTCATCGTCCTGGCACGAACCGATGCGATTGCGGTCGAGGGGATCGAAGGCGCCATTCGCCGCGCCCGGCTCTATGCGGCCGCAGGCGCCGACCTGATCTTCGCCGACGCGATCGGCGGCGAGGAACAGATCAAGCGGCTCGTGGATGCGTCCCCGGTTCCGGTCTCGGTCAATATGGGCTTTGGTATCCGCAACCGTCCGACGACGCCGCTGATCCCGGTAAAACGGCTCGAGGCGCTGGGCGTCAAGCGCGTGACCCTGCCGCGCATGCTGCCGGCGGCAGCATTGATGGCCATGGAGAACGCCCTGTCCATCCTGAAAGGCGCCATGGAGAGCGGTGAGGTCGCCGATCATCCGGACCTGCTTTACGGGATCGACGACATCTGGGCACTGATGGGGCAGCCCGAGATCAAGGCAATGGAACAGCGCTATGCCGATCTTGACGCCATTGCCCTGCCCGAGGATCGCGCCGCGTCCTGATCCCGCGGCAAACCCGCCGACTCAGTCGGCCCCGGCGCCTCGGCGTTCGGCTGCCCGCGTCACCAGCTTCTTGATCACCGGCAATGCCATCGTCATAAGCAGCAGCACGCTCGCCGCCAGAAATGCGGCGCTGATCGGCCTGTCGATGAAGGTCGTCATGTCGCCCCGCGAGAACAGCAAGGCACGCCGGAAATGCTGCTCGATGAGCGGCCCGAGGATGAACCCCATCAGCAGCGGTGCGGTCGGATACTGGAACGCGTTCATGACGTAACCCACCAGACCGAACACGATCACCATCAGCACGTCGAACGGGTTGTTGTTGACGCTGTAGACACCGACGCAGATGAAGAAGATGACGGCGGGAAACAGGAGCCGTTTGGGCACGGTGAGAATCCGGACCCAGATGCCGATCAGCGGGATGTTGAGCACCAGCAGCATCAGATTGCCGATCCAGAAGCTGACAACCAGACCCCAGAACAGGTCGGCATGCATGGTGAAGAATTCCGGGCGCGGCTGGATGCCGTGGATCATCATGGCGCCAAGCAGGACCGCCATCGCCGCATCGCCGGGGATGCCGAGCGCCAAGGTGGGAATAAAGGCGGCCTGCGTCGAGGCATTGTTGGCCGCCTCGGGCGCCGAGATGCCTTCGATCGCACCACGGCCGAACCGGCTGGGGTCCTTGGCGACGCGCTTTTCAGCGGCATAGGCCAGGAACGCCGCCAGCGTCGGCCCGGCACCGGGCAGGACGCCGATGAAAGAGCCGATCCCGGCGCCGCGCAAAGACGGTTTCCAGCATTGGCGCAGGTCGGCACGGGTCGGCATCAGGTCCCTGAACCGGACCTTCTGGAGCTTGGACGTGTCCCGCTCGGGCGTGCCCGCATTGCGCAGGATCTCGGCAACGCCGAACAGGCCCATGGCCATGGCCACCAGATTGAGCCCGTCCTGCAGTTCGAGAATGCCGAACGTATAGCGCAACTGGCCCGACGTCGAATCCATCCCCACCATGGCGAGCATGAGGCCGGCAACGACCGAAACAACACCCTTGATGGGACTGCCGAGCGACATGGTTGCCGCCGCGATCAGGCCCAGAAGCATGATCGAGAAATACTCCGCCGATGAGAATTTCAGTGCCATGGCGCCCAGCGCCGGCGCGAAACTCATCAAAAGAATGATCGCAAGGCAGCCGCCAAAAAAGGAGGTGATGGTCGTGATGAACAGCGCGACGCCGGCCCGGCCCTGCTGGGCCATCGGATAACCGTCGATCGCCGTGACGGCCGTCGTCGACGTTCCCGGCAGGTTGAGCAGAATGGACGCCGTGGAGCCGCCATACTGGGCGCCATAGAAGATGCCCGCCAGCATGATCAGCGCGCTCGAAACCTCCAGATGGTAGGTGACCGGCAGGATCATGGCGACGGCCGCCAGCGGGCCGATGCCCGGCAGAACACCGATGAACATGCCGATACTGACGCCGAAAAAGCAGAACATCAGCGCGGCGGGCGACAGCGCCGTCTCGAAACCGAGCGAAAGGCCGGCGATCAGGTCCATGGCATCACTCCCCGATGACCGAAAGCGGAATGTTGAGGCCCTCGATGAAGACCACATAGCCGAAGGCGCAAAGGCCAACCGTCAAAGCAAGCGTCGACCGCCATGTGCTGGCGCGTTCGGCCAGGGCACAGCACGCAACGAGGACGATCGTCGCCGGCAGAAAGCCGATGACATCGACCGTCAATGCCCAAAACAGGATGCCGCCCAGGACAAACGCCATCGGCCGGACATGAAGCCCGAACGGACGATGCTCCGCGCCGCGGGCCTGCAGGACAAGGACGCCGCACAGCGCGATCAGGATGACGCTCAACGCGACCGGGAAGACGCCGGCGCCAATCCGCACACTGTTGCCCATCGCATAGCCTTGGCCGATGACCAGCCAGAGGATGCCGAACGCCATCATCGACAGCGCGGCGATCACTTCGTTGCGATCAAAGCGTTTCATGATCCGCCCCCCTTTGTGGCGTCGCCGTCGATGGCGGCGCCAATGACAGGCCGCCGCACTGCACCAATGTCTGCCCGGTGATGGCGCCCGCCGCATCCGACAGCAGAAACAGAACCGTCGCAGCGATTTCCTGGGGCACAATCAAGCGGCCCATCGGCGGCAATGCAACCGCCGCGTCGGCGCGGTTGGGATCGGTCGTCTGCGCCGTTCTGACCGGACCGGGAGCGATCGCGTTCACCGTGATCCCACGCGCCATCACCGTCAGCGCCATCGAGCGGACGAGCGCCTCGCTGCCGCCCTTCGATGCTGCGTAAAGAGCCCGCCCGGCCCGCCCGGCGGACGCGCGGCTCGACAGAACGACAACGCGCCCGACCCGGTCGGGCATGGTTGGCAAGAGCAGTTCGCAAAGCCGTTGCGGCGCAACAACGTGGAGCGCCCACAATGCTTCGCCCATCGATTGCGCAATGTCGGCATTGGCATCGGTCCTCATGATGCCGGCGCAATGGACAAGGGCATCGCAACGCCTGCCGCGAAGTTCCGCCATGACGGCGGCGATGCCGTCAAAGGTCGAAAGATCGCCGCGAATGTGCTCGTAGCCGCTGGTCAGGTCGGGTGAACCGGCAATGTCGATGCCGACGACCCCGGCTTCCGCCTCAAGGAGCGATGCCGTCACCGCCAGTCCGATCCCCGACGCGGAGCCGGTGACCACGACCTTTCGCGGCAAAGTGGTGGCAGAAGGGAGCTGCATGAGTGTCCAATCGCGCGCCGGGTTGTCGACCAATCCCGCATTTGTTTCGCATCATTTTCCAAACTGTCAACACTTTTGGAGTGCTGACAAGCTCCGATTCGGAACGAGTTCCGTGTTGGAGAATCGATTTATTCATTTAAAACATAGATATACGAGGATCGATGTTTGTGCGACGGTTTTTCGATCACGGCCAGGCGATGGGGGCTCGTTTCGAGAAATCCGCAATAACTGTTGACAGAGCGCCCTCGAAGGGACCTATAGTGTCAACACTTCGCGGATCGCCGTCCGTCCAGTCCAGGCGGGATCCGGCAACACTGACAGGCAGGTGCTGGTGATCGTGGGTGTTTTCGAACATGTCTGATGGACACTCCGCTTCGGTCGATGTGCTGGTGATCGGCGCGGGCGGCTGCGGCCTGACCGCAGCGCTGGCCGCCCAAGAAGCAGGTGTCGATGTCGCGATCCTCGAAAAAGCCGGTTCGTTGGGCGGCAACACCGCACTGTCGAGCGGCTCCATCCCGGCGGCGCCGACGCGGTTTCAGGCGTGTGCCGGTGTCGAGGACAGTGTCGCCCTGTTCGCCGGCGATCTGCGCGCGGCTGCCGGATCGCATGATGCGGACCCACTGGTCGACATCCTTGCCGAGACCTCCGGCGCGCTGATCGATTTTCTCGTCGATTGCGGCGTCACGCTCGACCTGATCACAACCTACAAGCATGTCGGACACACAACCTGCCGCCTTCACGCCCCGCCATCGCGAAAAGGCGTCGACCTGCTGGATGACCTCGCCGCCGCGGTCCGCGAACGCGACATCCCGCTGGCGCTCGGTCACCCCGCGACCGGATTGATCGAGGTCCAGGGCCGGATCGCCGGTGCTCTGGCGGGTGACGACCGGATCGAAGCCGGTGCGGTGATCCTGGCGTGCAACGGCTTCGGCGCTGCCTCCGGGCTTCTGGCCGATTACTGCCCTTCCGTCGCCGAAGCGACTTATGCCGGATCGCCCGACAGCACGGGAGACGCCATCGCTTGGGGCCGCGACATCGGCGCCGCGACAGGAAACATGGCCGCATACCAGGGTCATGCCGCGCTGAGCGTGAAGAACGGCGCGCTGATGACGTGGACGCTGATCGAACGCGGCGGTTTTGTCGTCGACCGCCACGGGCGGCGGTTCGGCGACGAGACGCTCGGCTATTCCGGCTTTGCGGACCTCGAGCTTGCTGCCGCTGGGCCCTTTCACATCATCTACGACGCACCGATCCGCGACGATGTCGCGGCCGGACAGCCGCAATTTGCCGAAGCCTGTGCATTTGGCGCCGCCGAAACGGCATCCGACATCCGTCAATTGGCCGCCCGGCTCGACCTGCCGGAAGACGCCTTGGCAGCGACAGTTGACGATTCCAGACGGGCCGCGCGAGGCAATCGATGCGACCGGTTCGGGCGTACGGACTGGGGGCATGGCCCGCTTGGGGACCCGCTTTGCGCGACGCAGATCGAACCGGCGCTGTTTCACACCCAGGGCGGCTTGAAGATCGACACGAGCGCCCGCGTCCTCGACACGGACGACCGCCCAATTCCGGGACTTTACGCCGGCGGCGGCGCTGCGATGGGCATCAGCGGCCGCTCCGGCGGCAGCGGCTACATGTCGGGCAACGGGCTTCTGTCGGCGCTGGGTCTGGGCTTGATCGCCGGCCGTGCCGCCGCCCGGGAGCGATACCATTGAGGCCGTTCGGACCGAACGGCGCTCAAGACGAACCACGCAATCCAAAACGGAGGAAACCATGAGATTTCGCATTCCCTCACTTCTGGCCGGTCTGGCGCTGGGCCTCAGCGCCACGCTGGCAAGCGCCGAAGGCTTTCCCGAACGCACCGTGACGATCATAGTGCCCTATTCGCCCGGCTCGACCGACACGATGGCGCGCACCCTTGCCGAGGACATGTCCGAGGCTCTCGGCCAGCCTGTGGTCGTCGAGACCAAGCCGGGCGCCGGCGGCACGGTTGGTGCGACCGAGGTCGTCAACGCCGACGCCGACGGTTACACGATCCTGATGGCCGTCAGCTCCGTGCAGACGGTCGCCCCGCACCAGCGCGAGTTGAACTACGGTTTTGCTGACCTCACCCCGATCGCGCGCGTGGCCGTCGGTCCGAATGTGATCGCCGCACGGAACGGTGCACCGTTTTCCACGATCGAGGAGATGCTGGCCTATGCCAGGGAAAACCCCGGCGAGGTCAGCTATGGCAGCGCCGGAACCGGCGGCGCCACGCACATCGCCGCCGAGGCCATCGCCAAGGCCGCCGGCATCGAGATGTTTCATATCCCGTTCGGCGGCGTGACCCCGGCCATCACCGCCACCGTCGCGGGCGAGGTCGATGTGGTGCTCGGATTTGCATCGGCGATCATTCCGCGCGGAGAGGCGGGACAGCTCGTTCCCCTGGCCCAGCTCTCCGAAGAACGCACCAGCCTTGCGCCCGACCTGCCGACGCTGCGCGATGCCGGGATCGATCTCGCCCTGCCGCCGAACATCGGCCTCTGGGCGCCGGCTGGAACGCCCGATGACGTGCTCGCCACACTGGCATCGGCCATTGAGGCATCGGCGACCGGAAGCACCTTCACGGAGTTTGCGGCCAATGCGCTGGTCGAGGTCGATTTCGCGGGTCCCGAGGAATTCCTGGGCGTGCTGGAAGCCGAAGACGCGTTCTTTGCTGCGCTGCTGCCGACGATCGACTTCTCCGAATAGGCCGCCGGCACAAACCGAACGCCATGAAAGGGCGGCCCTGCGAGGGGCCGCCCTTTTGCGATGGCAAGACCGGGTGGCGCGTCGGGCAGAATTCGCACGAGATCGGGGGCCGGTCAGATCGTCGCGCGATAGAGCGCGTGCGTGTTGTCCGCCGTCATCGGGACAGGGTTTCCCCCGGCGCTGGGGTCCTCGAGCGCCATCGCCACCAGTTCGTCGATCCGGTCGGTCCCGACACCCATCACGCCCAGCCTGTCGGGCACGCCCAGGCTCTCGCGCATCGCCATGACGTGATCAAAGAAACCGTCAAAGCCGCCATCGATGCCCAGATAGGCGGCCGCACGGGCGATCCGCCCTTCGATCGCCGGACGGTTGAGCCTGAGAACGGCGGGCATGACGACGGCGTTGGTCGTGCCGTGATGGGTGTTGTAGATCGCGCCGACCGGATGGCTGAGCGCGTGCATGGCGCCGAGGCCCTTCTGAAAGGCGACCGCGCCCAAGGCGGCCGCGCTCATCATGTGTGCCCGCGCTTCGAGATCGCCGCCGTCGGCATAGGCGCGCGGCAGGTAGTCGTTCGCAAGCCGCATGCCTTCCAGCGCAATGCCCTGGCTCATCGGGTGATAATGCGGCGAGCAATAGGCTTCCAGACAATGGATGAAAGCATCCATGCCCGTGCCCGCCGTGATCGCCGGCGGCATGCCGACGGTCAGTTCGGGATCGCAGATCACCACCGACGGCAGCACCTTGGGATGGAAGATGATCTTTTTGACATGGGTCTGCGAGTTGGTGATGACGCTGGCCCGGCCGACCTCCGAGCCGGTGCCGGCCGTGGTCGGCACCGCGACGATGGGCGCGATGGCGTCGGCGTCGGCCCGTGTCCACCAATCGCCGATGTCCTCGAAGTCCCAGACGGGCCGGCTCTGACCGGCCATGAAGGCGATCATCTTGCCCAGATCGAGCCCGGAACCGCCGCCGAAAGCGATCACGCCGTCATGGCCGCCCGCCTTGTAGGCCGCGATGCCGGCATCCATGTTGATCTCGGTCGGATTGGGATCGACTTCGGCGAAGACCGCCCGGCCCAGGCCGGCCGATTCCATCATATCAAGCGTGTTCGCCGTGACCGGCAGGGCGGCGAGCCCACGATCGGTGACCAAAAGCGGCTTTGCGATGCCCGCCTGGGCGCAGGCCTCACCGATCTCGGCAATGCGCCCGGCTCCGAACCGGATCGCGGTCGGATAGGACCAGTTGGCGACGGGTGTCTGCGTCATCGCTTCACGCCTTCTTCAGATGGTAGGACTTGGGCCGTGTGACCGCGTGATAGCCGAGCGCGGAAAGGCCGGCGCCGCGGCCAGTATCCTTGCATCCGGTCCAGCACAGCGCCGGATCGAGATAGTCGCAGCGGTTCATGAACACCGTGCCCGTATGGATGCGTGCGCCGATCGCCTCGGCGGCATCGGCGTCGGCCGTCCACAGCGAGGCGGTCAGGCCGTAATGGCTGTCATTCATCAGCGCGATCGCTTCCTCATCGTCGCGGACCGGCATGATGCCGACGACAGGCCCGAAGCTCTCCTCGCGCATCACCGCCATCTGATGGTTCACGCCGGTCAGCACCTGCGGCGTCAGATAGGCGCCGCCATCGTCTTCGGACGCCGTCTCGATATGGGCGGTCGCGCCGGCCTTGATCGCCGCGTCAATCTGCGTACGCACCGCGTCGGCGAAGCGAATGTGCGCCATCGGCCCGATCGTCGTTTCGGGGTCCAGCGGGTTGCCCAGCCTGTAGCCCCGGACAAGCTCGACCGCCTTTTCGACGAAGGCGTCGTAGATGCTTTCGTGCACATAGATGCGTTCGATGCCGCAGCAGCACTGGCCCGAGTTGAACATGGCCCCGTCGATCAGGCCTGCGACCGCCGCATCGATGTCGGCGTCGGCTCGCACATAGCCGGGATCCTTGCCGCCCAACTCCGTGTTGACGGCGGTGAACGTGCCCGCCGCGGCGCGCTCCATGGCCCTGCCGCCGCCGACCGAGCCGGTGAAGTTGACCAGATCGAAGGCGCGATCGGCGATCAATACCGATGTCGTTTCATGGTCGAGAAAGACGTTCTGGAACACGTCTTCGGGAACGCCGGCCGCATGGAAAGCCTCGGCCAGATGCTCGCCGACCAGAAGCGTCTGGGTGGCATGTTTGAGCACAACCGTGTTGCCGGCGATCAGCGCCGGCGCGATCGTGTTGATCGCCGTCATGTAGGGATAGTTCCATGGCGCAACGACCAGCACGACCCCGACAGGTTCGCGCTTGATGGTGCGGACGAACGCGGCGCTGTCCTCGACGACCAGCGGCGCCAGTGCTTCGGCCGCTATGTCGGCCATGTAACGGGCGCGCTCGGAAAAGCCGCCATACTCGCCGCCATAGCGGACGGGGCGGCCCATCTGGTGCGCCAGTTCGGTGGTCATGCGGTCGGTCTGCTCGCCGATGAGCGCCACGGCCTTGCGCACCAATGCGATGCGCGCGTCGAGCGGCACGGCAGCCCAGGCCGGTTGCGCGCTCCGCGCGCGGGCGCACGCATGGCCGGCTTGCTCCTGCGTCAGGGCCGGGCGGGCCGCATAGACCGATCCGTCGATCGGCGAGATGCATTCGAGCATGTGGGACATTGTCAGGCCCTTTCAAAACCGCGCGCCACTTCCCAATCGGTGACGGCCCGTTCGAACTCCTCCAGCTCCCATTGGGCGCAGCGCACATAGTGGTCGACGACATCGTCACCCATCGCGTTCCGGAGCATGGCCGAGCCGCGCAGCGCCTCGGCTGCGGCTAGAAGGGTCCGCGGTATGTCCGGGGCACTGTCGTCGCCGTACAGATCGCCGGCCGCCGGGGCTTGCAGTGTCAACCCCTCATCTATGCCGGCCATGCCAGCCGCCATCATCGCCGCCTGGGCGAGATAGGGGTTGAGGTCGGAGCCGCCGATCCGGCATTCGATCCGCACCGCCTTGGTGCCTTCTCCGCAGAGCCGGAAACCGGCTGTGCGGTTGTCAACCGACCAGGCGATCTTGGTCGGCGCGAAGGTGCCCTTGGCAAAGCGCTTGTAGCTGTTGACATAAGGCGCCAGGAAGAAGGTGTAGTCGGGCGCATACCGGATCAGCCCGGCCACGTAACTGCGCATCACGTCGGACATGCCCAGATCGGCGGCCGGATCGCGAAATGCCGGCTCGCCGTCCTTCCACAGCGACTGGTGGATATGGGCCGCGCTGCCGACCCGGCGATGGTCCCATTTGGGCATGAAGGTCGCCGCAACCCCGTTCTGCCAGGCAATCTCCTTGACCGCATGCTTGGCGATGGTGTGATAGTCGGCGCACAGCATGGCCGTCGAATAGCGGATGTTGAGTTCTTCCTGCCCGGCTTCGGCTTCGCCCTTGGTATTCTCGACCGGAATGCCTGCCGCATAAAGATGATTGCGCACCGGCCGCAGGATCGCCTCTTCCTTGGTGGTCTGGAAGATGTGGTAGTCTTCATTGTAGCCGGAGATCGGCACCAGCGGCCGGTAACCGGCATGGCGCAGTTCCTCATAGCTGTTTTCGAACAGAAAGAATTCGAGTTCGGTCGCTGCCATGGCCTCGTAGCCGAGGGCCTCGAGCCGATCGATCTGGCGCTTGAGCACGGCACGCGGGTCATGCGGCACCGGCGCATGGTTGTGATGGTCGAGCACGTCGCACAGCACCATCGCCGTACCTTCCAGCCAGGGCACCAGCCGCAGCGTCGAAAGGTCGGGCTTCATCGTGTAGTCGCCGTACCCCTTCTCCCAACTTGTCGCCGCATAGCCGTCGGGCGTTGCCATTTCGAGATCGGTCGCCAGCAGGTAGTCGCAGCAGTGGGTTTCCTCGTGGGCCGTGTCGACGAAGTGCCGGGCATGAAACCGCTTGCCCATCAGGCGGCCCTGCATGTCGACAAGACAGACCAGAACCGTGTCGATCTCGCCGGCGTCGGTCATGGCGGTGAGCGCCTCGAAACTCAGCGCGCGTTTGCTTTGCGACGTCATGGGCGCCCCCTTTGTTCTGTGTCGGACTGGAGTTGGCTCATCGCAATAACTGCCAGCGCGTGGATCTGGTCCGCGATCCGCCGCTGTGCGGAGCCGTCGGCGATCAGGTCATTGCGGATTTCGAGCATGACATTGGGCCAGCGGCGCGGCAGCGCGTGCCGGACCAGCGTGTGGGTGACGCCGTCTTCGGGACCGTATGGCACATTGCGGCCCGTGCGCAGGGAAATGGTGTCCGCAGAGGCGAGCATGGCATCGGCCAGACGAGAATCTGCATCGTGCAGAATGCCCAGTTCGACCTCGCGGCTGACGCCGTTGAAGACCGGCGTGAAACTGTGCACCGTGACCAGAAACCCGTCTGGGCGCGCATCGAGAAGCCTGTCCAGCGTCCGTTCGAACGGCCGGTAGACGGCCTCGACGCGCGCCGCTCTTTCGCTTTCGGACAAGCCTTGATTGCCGGCGATGACAAACCGCTCGGATCGCTCGGGCATGGCGGAAGGCGCCTCCGGCGGACGGTTGCAGTCATAGATCAGGCGCGAAACCGTTCCGGCGACCAGCGGTGCGTCAAAAAGCGCACTCAGATGTTTGGCGACCGGAAACGCGCCGGGGTCGTAGGCCGCATGGCTCATAGCCGTCGCGGCATCGATGCCAAGTCCGTCGTAAATCGGGGGGATGTGATTTGACGCGTGTTCGCAAACCAGCACGATGGGCGATGCGCCGTCTTCATTGTGAACGCGGACTGGCGAGTCCACGGGCTCATCGTCATGTACGTCGGGCTGGCTGACCGTCACGGAATATCCCCTCATTCGGCCCGCTTATCGCAGGCAATCGGGTTTGCCAATCGCGTCATGACGATCCGCTCACTGTCATGACGCGGCGGTTTGCGCGGTCAGGGCTGCGCCGAACGTCTGCACCGCCTGCCGTGCCGATGCAAAACCCTCACGGAGCATCGCCGACTGCGGAGCAGGGGTGAGCGTTCTGCCTTGCGGTGGTCGATCGATTGCGGTCCCCGCCGCTTCGGCGGCCTGCATCGCCACACCCAGCGCGGACAGTTCCGGCTCGTCCGACACCCGCACTCCTCTTGCCAGCGTGTCCGTCAGGAACTGGGCGAAATGGGCGTTGGCGCTCATGCCGCCATCGATGGTGATGGGCGCCGAGATCGGCTGGAGCGCGTTCATCGCATCGATCACTTCGGCCATGCGAAAAGCGATGCCTTCGAGCACGGCCCGCACCATGTCCTGCCGCGTCGTGTCGAGCGACAGGCCCAGCCAGCTTCCGCGCGCATCGCGATCCCAATGCGGGCAGGCGAGACCGGCCAATGCTGGAACGAAGTACAGTCCCCGTTCGGCGGCGGTCGGACCGGAGAAGGCGGCTATCTCGTCGAAATCCTCGAACAGACCGACCGAGCGCGCCCAGTTGATCGCCGCGGACACGGTGTAGACGCCGCCATCCAATGCGTAAACGGGCGGGGCGCCGGCCTTCTGCCATGCGATGGTCGGCAGGAGACCGCCCTGTGACGGCGGCCGCTCGGCGGACGCGACCGTCAGCGCGAAGGCGCCGGTGCCGAACGTGATCTTGACGTCGCCGGGCTGCCGGCACCGATGGCCGTAGAGCGCGGCCTGTTGGTCGACGATGCTGGCGGTCAGCGACGTGCCGACGCTCCCCGAAACGACGGTTCCCAGAGCCCCCGATGTCGGAGTGATCTTTGGCAGCAGATCGATCGGCACGCCAAACAGCGCGCACAGTTCGTCATCCCATTGGCACGTGTCGAGATTGAGCAGCGATGTGCGCGATGCGGTTGCGACATCGGTCTCGAAGCGGCCGGTCAGCCGGTCGCGGAAAAACGCATCGGTCGTTCCGAGGCGCAGCCGGCCTGACGCGGCCAATTCCTGGGCATGCGCGTTGTTGCGCACGATCCAGCCAAGCTTGGAGGCCGAGAAGTACGGATCGAGCGGCAGGCCGGCGCGCGCAAGCGTCATCGCTTCGGCGCCATCGGCCTTCAGCCGTGCGATGTCGCCGGCGGTGCGGCTGTCCTGCCATACGATGACCGGACCGACCGGAGTGCCATCGTCGGCATCCCAGGCAAGACAGCTCTCGCCCTGATTGGCGATGCCGGCCGCGGTGACGCCGCCGGCAGCCGCGGCGGCCTCAAAACAGGCCCGCACATTGTCCAGCAGTTCGCCGGGGTCATGTTCGACCCAGCCGGGCTGCGGATAGGACTGGCGGTGCTCACGGCTGAAGACGGTTTGAGACCGGCCATCCTGGTCGAAGAGGATGCCGCGGGTGCTCGTGGTGCCCTGATCAACAGCCAATATCCGCATCAGCCGTCTTCCTCGATTACGATCCGTGCGTCGCCTGGCCCGACTTCCGCCAGCTTTCCGAGCGGCACGGTAATCCGGCGCTCGGGGCGACTGTCGACACGCGCAAGCACCGTCGTCTTCCCGTCTGCCGCCTTCAACACCAGCCGTCCGCGCGCCGGCCTGGCAAGCCGGACCTGCAGCCGGTCAAGCGGTGCGGTTTTCGTACCCGGCACGATCCGTTGCGGGACAACATATTTCAGCGGCCCGGCCGCATCGGCAAGGCGCAAGGCGGACGCGGGCATGAGGATGTTGCCTTGCAGGCTGTCGGCGATCGCATCGGCGACGGCTCGGCCCTCGCGCCAGCACCAGCCGGCCGTCTCGACCGGATGCAGCATGTTGCCCGCCGCGAAATAGTCCGGATCGGAACATCGCCCGTACTGGTCGACCTCAGGGCCACCGGTCCGCCGGTCGATGCGGAGATGGCTGCCCCTCAACAAGGCCGATTCGGGCCGGAACTGGCCTGAGACTATGACGCCATCGGTTTCGATGGTCCGCATCTCTCCATCCGGTCGGCGTACGACAACCGCTTCGACCCGGTCGCGTCCGCAAATCTGTTCTATCCGCGTTCCCAGCATCAGGGGAATGCGAAGAAGACGCGGGAAGAACGCCGCCGGCGCACGGGCGGTGATCGTCGCGTTCGGCTCGATCATGGCAACGGGTCGAATGCCCAGGTGCCGGCATGTCATCAATGCGGAAAACGACACGAGCTCGGTTCCCAGAACCACCGGTTGCCGAAACGGTTTCAGAGACTGCAGATAGACCAATCCCTGCAATGCGCCGGTGGAGATGACCCCTGCCGGCTTGCTGCCGCCTATCAGGCGCTGCGCCCGCGACGTTTCCCGGACACCGGTGCAGAGCAGCACGCGGGCGGGTCTGATGGAAAAAACGCCGTCGGCCGTCGATATCGCCAGTTCCGGGCCCTCGCCCAGGACGGTAACGGTCGCGCCAGTTATGATCTCGACACCGGCCGACCGTGCTGCGGCAACATTGCGCGCTGCGTAGGCGGGGCCCTTCATCAGCCGGCCGAACTCGCGAACGCCATACGGGTAGTGTCCGCAATGACGCGGGATGCCACCGGCCTGCGGCTCTCGGTCGAGCACCACAACACGATCGACGCCCCTTTGGCGCAAGCGCACGGCGGCTGAGAGCCCAGCAGGCCCTGCGCCGACAATCACGACATCGGCCTCGTCGAAACGCTCACGTGACATCGGCCGCTTCCGCTGGCTCAAGCGTATTGGACGATGAAGCGATGGGAAGGTCGTCGTCGCCGGCCATCGGCTGCGTGAACCGCCCGGCGGTGATCGCCGCCAATTGCGCCATGCAATAAAAGCCCTGGCAACGCCCCATCGTCACGCGCGTCCGGCGCTTCAGTCCAGCGAGGCTGCACGCGCCCAGCGGGCCATCCAGCGCCTCTTCAATTTCGCGTCGCGTGACCAGTTCGCAATGGCAGACAACGCCGCCATTGCGCGGCGATTGCCAGCCGCGCGGCGCGCCTTCGGAAATGTTGCCGACCCTTGGCCAGACCGGGTCGGCGAGCGGCTCGGCTTTGCCGCCGAACGCCTCNGATGTAGTTTCGCGCCCGGTCGGCCCGGATCTGATAGTCCTTTTCGTCGGTG
Organism: Oceaniradius stylonematis; assembly: GCF_003149475.2. Taxonomy (GTDB): domain Bacteria; phylum Pseudomonadota; class Alphaproteobacteria; order Rhizobiales; family Rhizobiaceae; genus Roseitalea; species Roseitalea stylonematis. The sequence goes on along the minus strand of NZ_QFWV02000004.1, from coordinate 530,518 downwards.
GCCGGCCTCAGCCCCGCATAGAAGGCCGTCGCGTCTTCACCGGCGAGTGCCGGCAGGATGCGTTCACCCGCTCGGCGCAGGCCCTGCAAGGTTTCGGTATCGACGGCAGCCGTTGACCGGTCCTCCTGCTCCTCCGCCGTCGGGCCGACCAGCAGGTTTCCGAATGCCGTCCGGCAGACGACGATCCCCTTGGTGGTTTCGGTCGGAACGGGAAGCAGGATGTGTTTGACAAGACGCGCCGCCGGTTTGTCGAAGACGACGAATTGTCCCTTGCGCGGGCGGATCGTGAAATCGCTGGAGCCGGTCAGCGCCTTGTCGACCCGGTCGCCATAGAGCCCGGCGGCATTGATGACGAAACGCGCCCGCAAAGGACCCCGGCTGGTTTCGAGACGCCATTGCGTGCCGTCGAACTCGCCGTCCCGGACCATGCAACGGCGCAGGACGACCGCACCGTTCTCCACCGCGTGGAGCAGATAGGCATAAGGTGTGGACCAGGGATCGAGAAGGTGCTCGCCCGGAACGCGAAATCCGGCCACCACATCGTTCGCCAATTCCGGTTCCAGTTGCCGGATTTGGCCCACGTCGAGGCGCGCGACATCGTCGACACCGTTGGCGTGCGCCCTGTCGATCAGCGCATCCAGCCGCGCTTCCTCCTGCTCGGTCCAGGCGAGAACGAGCGCGCCCGCCTCGATCAGCGGCAGGCCAAGCCTTTGATGGATGGAGCGGTACTCCGCATATCCGTCGGCAACGCACCTGGCTTCGAGCGAGCCTGTCGGCGCGTCAAAGCCCGTATGCAGAATGGCGCTGTTGCCTTTGGAAGCGCCATCGAGAATGTCGTGCGCCTTTTCAACGAGCACGACGCGCCAGCCTTCGAGCGTCAACCGGCGGGCTATGGCGCATCCAACGACACCACCGCCGATGATGGCGGCATCGAACACTTCTGAAAGAGCGCTTTCCTGCACCCGCATCCGGCCTTCGCGCTATGCAATTGAAACGAACGGTTCGCTCAAGTGGTGACATCAAATGCCCGCTCGGTCAATCTTTTGAGGGTTTTTGCCCGAACAAAGGATAAATCGTCACCAATTTTGTTGACACGGGCATGCCTGCTTCGCTTAACTTGATGCGAGGGAGTCTGCGGTGAAGCTCAAGAAACGCCATGGAGACATAGTCGATGCCGTCAACCGCCATGGCCGCGTGGGCGTTGAGCAGCTCGCCACGCGGTTCGGCGTATCGGCCGAGACGATACGGCGCGATCTCACCGTCCTGAACGATGCCGGGCGGCTTCAGAAGGTGCATGGCGGCGCCAAGCGGGCGCGTCTTTTCACCGAGGCATCCTTCGAGGACCGGATGGGCGAGGATGCGGGCGCCAAGCTGCTGATCGCCCGCAAGGTCACCGACATTATCGGACCCGGCGACACGATCTTCATCGACACCGGCTCGACGACGCTCGCTTGCGCGGCGGCCCTGGCCGAAACAGCGCCGCTCACCGTGATCACCAATTCGGTCCATATCGCGCAGACGTTCGACAAGGCGCGCAACGGTTCGTCGGTCTTTCTCGTCGGCGGCGAATTCGGCAGCGGCAACGACCAGACGCTCGGAACCATGGCCGTCGAGCAGATCGGCGGCTTCCAGGCCGACTATGCGATCCTGACCGTTGCGGCGATCAACGCCGAGACGGGCGCGATGGACGCCAGCTTCCACGAGGCACAGATCGCGCGTGCCATGCGGCGCAATGCGCGCGACACCATCATCGTGGCGACGGCGGCCAAGGCCGGGCGGTCGGCCGCCTATCGCCTCTGCCGGCTCGACGAGATCGACATGCTGGTTACCGATCGCGCACCAGATGGTGCCTTTGCGAAAGCCCTTGCAACCGCGCGCGTCGAGGTGAGATGATCGCCTTTTCCGACCTTTTCGCCGCGGGGACCTTGTTGACGATGACCACGAACGGGCAGCGGCCATGCCGGCAGTGATCAAGGCCTATGTGCGCTGGGTCGATCGCATGTCCGACTTCGTCGGCATCGTCGCCATGTATCTGATCTTTCTGATGATTGGCATTCTGCTGATCGATGCGATCTGGAACAATGTCATCGGTTTCCCGATCCACTGGGGCATCGAGGCGACCCAGTTCACGCTCGCCGCCTATTACTTCATGGGCGGCGCCATGACGCTCAAGAACGACAGCCATGTCCGGATGGATCTGTTCTATGACCGCCTTTCCGAGCGCGGCAAGGCCAAGCTCAATCTGATCACCATGATCTGCCTTCTGTTCTATCTCGGCGTCATGCTGTTCGGCTCGATCTCTAGCTTGCAATACGCCATCGAGACCGGCGAGCGACGGTTCTCGATGTGGAACCCCTCGATGATCCCGATCAAGGCGCTGATGGTCGGCTGCATCGTCCTGATGATGCTGCAGACGATCTCGCTTGTCTTCAAACACATCGCCACGCTGCGCCGGGTCGAACTGTCATGAGTTATGAACTGATCGCCATCTTGATGTTCTCATCGATGATGGTGCTGCTGCTGACCGGCCAGCGCGTGTTCGCAGCCATCGGTTTCGTGGCGGCCGGCGCGGCGTTGCTGTTGTACGGCAATGGCGGTATCGAGATGCCGTTCAGCCAGGCGTTCAAGCTGTTCAACTGGTTCCCGATGCTGACGCTGCCCCTGTTCATCTACATGGGCTACATCCTTGCCGAATCCGGCATCGCCGAAGATCTCTACAAGATGCTGCATGTCTGGTTCGGCCGGTTCCGCGGCGGGCTCGCCATCGGCACCATCGTCCTGATGGTGATCATATCGGCGATGAACGGCCTGTCGGTCGCGGGCATGGCGATCGGCGCGACCATCGCGCTGCCGGAGATGATCAGGCGCGGCTACGACAAGGTGCTCATCACCGGCGTCATACAGGGCGGCTCGTCGCTCGGCATTCTGGTTCCGCCCAGCGTGGTGATGGTGCTCTACGGCATGATCGCGCGCGAACCGGTCAGCGCGCTGTGGCTTGCCGGCATCATCCCGGGCCTTCTGATGGCGACCATGTTCGGCATCTACATCGCGGTGCGCTGCCGCATCAATCCCGAGCTTGCGCCGATCGTCTCCGATGAAGAGCTGGACATGCCGATTGGCGAAAAGCTCAAGCTGCTGCGTGCGGGTATCATCCCGTTCCTGATCTTCTTTGCGATGACCGGCCTGTTCGTCACCGGCTACACCAGCCTTGTCGAGAGTGCTGCGGTCGGCGCAACGGCAGCGACCCTGGCGGCGCTCTTCAAGCGGCGATTGTCGTTCCACGTCCTGCATGAAACGGCGCGCAAGACGCTGGCCGTGTCCTGCATGTTCCTTTGGCTGATACTCGCCGCGCTGGCGTTCGGGGCCGTGTTTGANCGTGATGATGCAGCTCAGCTTCATCGTGATGGGCATGTTCCTGGACGACACGGCGATGCTGGTGATCGTCGCGCCGCTCTACATCCCCCTGGTCGACAGCCTTGGCTTCGATCTCGTCTGGTTCGGCGTTCTGTACACCATGACCTGCCAGATCGCCTACATCACACCGCCCTTCGGCTACAATCTGTTCCTGATGCGATCGCTGGCGCCGCCCGAGATCAGCCTCGTCGACATCTACCGGTCGATCTGGCCGTTCGTCTTGATGATGGCGACGACAATCGCGCTTGTGATGATCTTCCCGCAACTGGCGCTTTGGCTGCCGCAGACGGTGCGGGGATAGCGTTCAAGCGGTTCACCCGAGTTCAACTAGAGGAGACGAAGACCATGACCAAACCCAAGAAAAGCCCGTCCACCTCGGAGACGATTCTCGCCAGTCGCCGAACGTTTCTGCGAAAGGCAGGACTTGGCGGCGCCGCCGTTGCCGGGTCAGCGCTCGCTGCGCCGGCCGTGCTCGCACAGAACGGCCCGATCAAGTGGCGCCTGCAGACATACTCCGGCGCGCCGTTGGGCGCCCATGTGATCAAGCCGCAGATCGACGCGTTCAACGCGGCGGCCAATGGCGAAATGGAAATCGAGCTCTACTATGCCGACCAGCTGGTGCCGACCGGCGAGTTGTTCCGGGCGATGCAGAACGGCACCATCGACGCGGTCCAGTCCGACGAGGCGACGATGGCCTCGCCTGTCGATATCTCCGTGTTCGGCGGCTATTTCCCCTTCGCCACCCGCTACAGCCTCGATGTGCCGTCGCTGTTCCGGTACTACGGGCTTCAGGAGATCTGGGAAGAAGCCTATTCGGAAGTCGACAACGTCACCTGGCTTTCGGCCGGCGCCTGGGATCCGCTTCATATCTTCACCAAGGACCCGATCCGCTCGCTCGCCGACATGCGCGGCAAGCGCGTCTTCGGTGTTCCGACCGCCGGCCGGTTCCTGTCGCGCTATGGCCTGATCCCGGTCACCGTGCCTTGGGACGACGTCGAGGTCGCGCTGCAAACGGGCGAACTGGACGGTGTGGCATGGTGCGGGTTCACCGAAGCCTATGAGGTGGGCTGGGCCGATATCTGCAACTATGCGCTGACCAATTCGGTGACCGGCGCCTGGTTCGGTTCCTATTTCGCCAACACCGAAAGCTGGAACAAGGTGCCCCCGCATCTGCAGGAGCTGTTCCGCATCACCATCGACCAGTCACACTATTACCGTGCCGTCTGGTACTGGGGCGGCGAGGCCAAGCTGCGCGTCGAAGGCGAGAAGATGGAACTGACCTCCATTCCCGCCGACGAATGGGCGCAGGTCGTCTCCGACGCCGCCGGGTTCTGGGACGAGATCGCCGCATCGTCCGACCGGGCGGGCCGCGTTGTCGAGGCCTTCAAGACCTATTCCGACACGATGGAAAAGGCCGGTTATCCCTACCGCACCTGACCTGGGAGCGGGCGCCCCGCCAAGGGGCGCCCGTCCCGACCGCCGTCCAATTGCAATTCGGCATTTTCTTGCGGCCTGAGGCCGGCGGCCTCCGGGCATCGGAGAAGGGTCCGGCTCGTCCCGGTGCAGTACCGCCATGCCGAAGTCATGTCGCGGATGGCCCGCTGCGCTCGGACATCAGGGCGCAGCGGTCTCGCCGGCGCCGCGCTCGAGGGGGATGTCACCTTCGCGGTCCAGCAGGGCGACGGTTCGTTCATCACCACTTCCGCCGCCTTCGGCATTGCGCGCGTCGAGGCGGGGACCCTGCGCAACTCCGGTCCCCAGGGTCTGCGTCTGGATGCCGGCATCATCGACGCGTCGGTCGACGGCGGCGCCATGCATCTGCTGAACCTGCGGGCCGGCGTCGTCGCCAGCCTTGCGAACGGCGGGGGCGGCACGATCGATCTCGTAACGGCCGGCGATCTGACCCTGGCCGGCGCGGTGACCAGCGATGGCGGGAACGTCGTGCTGACCGCTGTCGGCAGCATTGCCGCTTTCCCGGGGGCGACGATTCCCGTGACGGCTGAGCGGCTGTTCCTGACCGCGCTCGATGCCGGAATCGGTGCCCCGGGCGCGCCGCTGCCGCTGGGAACCGCGGGAATCGGCAGCCTGAGGGCGATCGCGACGGGATCTGTGATCATAGACAGCCCTGACGCCCGGTTCGACGCGGACGGTGTGGCCTCGGGCACCGGTCCCGTCGCCCTGCGCTCGACCGGTTCGGTGCGTGTACAGCGTCTGCTGTCCCCGGACCCGGTGCGGATCGACGGCCCGGCGGGCGTCATCGTGCTGGAGCAGTGGTCGATCGGGTTCGTGCCGACGCGGCCAGCCGGTATCGACGACCTTGTGGCGACCGCCGCCACGATTGCGCTCACGGGCGTCTTCTTCGCGGCGTCAGGCGCAGCCATTGTCGGCGGGTCGCGCGCCATTGCCGACCGCGCCGAGGCCGTTGAAGTCCCTGCGCCGACGCCGCGGATCACGGTGCCGGTGATGACGGTCGAGCGTCTGAACGGTTTCGAGGTCGATCGGCGCTTTGCGGGCCAGGTCGAGGCCACCGAGGAAACGGGCATTGCTTTCGAGACCGGCGGAACGGTCACCGAGATCCTGGTGGATGAGTGCGATTCCGTTGCCGCGGGCGAAGCCCTTGCCCGACTGGATACACGCCTGCTGATTGCAGAGCGGAACCGGTTGCCGCGTCCCGCCGGGCGCTCGACGCCCAGCGTGAACTGGCGCGCCTGACAGCAACGCGTTCAACGGTGTCTCATCCGGAGCCAATCGCAGAGCGAGAGACCAGGGCAGACGCGAGTGCAGGGCTATTTTTGGGTCGAACAGGCACCCGCAATCAGATCAATCAAATTTCAATGCTGCTGGTCATGGGAATGGCGGAGAGGGAGGGATTCGAACCCCCGATAGAGTTGCCCCTATACCGCATTTCGAGTGCGGCGCTTTCAACCACTCAGCCACCTCTCCGCAAACGGTGCGCCGGTGTCTAGCGCCGCGACCGCGCGAAAACAAGACGCAAGCGCGCAAAGTTTTCCGCCCCAGCTTGACTTTTCGGCGCCACGCGATCATAGGGAGCGCGATCAGTGGCGCGGGGCAATCCGCGCCGCAACTGTTTGGATGGTCGCCCCTAGGGACGGTCGCCGGACAGCGGTTCAACCGGACAGACTGAACAAGAAGACGGCCGGCGTGCCGTGCTCCAATCCGCCAGGCGCGGAACGGGTCGCAGACAGCGCGCCAGAGCCGGACCGAACACGAAAGGAAAAACGATGTTCGCAGTCATCAAGACCGGTGGCAAGCAGTACCGCGTCGCCGCCGATGATGTGCTCACGCTGGAAAAGCTCGACGGCGACGCCGGCGAGATGGTCCAATTCTCCGACGTTCTGATGGTCGGCAGCGATGCCGACGTGACGATCGGCAGCCCGCTGGTCGATGGCGCGCTGGTGACCGCAGAGGTGGTCACCCAGGGTCGCGGCAGGAAAGTCATCGCCTTCAAGAAGCGCCGGCGTCAGAATTCGCGCCGCAAGAAGGGCCACCGGCAATATCTGACGACGGTGCGGATCTCGGAGATCCTGACCGGCGGCGCCAAGCCGTCCAAGAAGCCGGCTGCAAAGAAAGCGGCGGCACCCAAGGCGGAAGCGGCGAAGGCAGATGCCGCGCCGGCCGCGAAAGCGCCCAAGGCCGAGGCAAAAGCTGCCGAGGCGCCCAAGGCCGCTGCGCCCGAAGGCCCGCTTTTTGCGGCGCCCAAAGGCGAGGCCGACAAGCTGACCGACATCAAGGGCATCGGCCCGGTTGCCGAAAAGCAGCTCAACGAGCAGGGCATCACGACCTTCGCGCAGATCGCCGCGCTGACCGCGGCCGATATCGAGAAGATCGACGAATACATGCCGTTCAGCGCAGCGCAGATCGAAGACTGGCAGGCGCAGGCGAAAGAACGGGTCAAGTAAAACCGTGATCGTGAGGGTGCGCTGCACAACAGCTTCACCCTTGATCGACTCGCCGGAAATGCCCATAAGAAGGCAATGCCCGGCACGGACGATTTGAAGGCCGTACGCGGCAGGAGAACAAAACCATGGCACACAAGAAAGCTGGCGGCTCGTCGCGTAACGGCCGCGATTCGGAGTCCAAACGCCTTGGCGTCAAGAAGTTCGGCGGTGAAGCTGTCATTGCCGGCAACATCATCGTGCGCCAGCGCGGCACCAAATGGCACCCGGGCACCAATGTCGGCATGGGCAAGGACCATACGCTTTTCGCCCTCACCGAAGGCGCCGTCGAGTTCCGCAAGAAAGCCAATGGCCGCACCTATGTATCGGTGATGGCGGCCGCCGACTGACCGGGTTCACTGACACCCGGCGTTCCAGCACCCGGGCGTACAGCGTTTGCAAGGGGAGTTGGGACATAAACCAGCTCCCCTTTTCGATTCGGACCAGGGCGATGATCAATACGCTAAACGAACAGGACTACAGCCACCGCGAGCAACGTCAGGCGTTTTCGCTGAACACGCCCGTGCTGACGACGGAGCGGCTGGTCCTGCGCATGCCGGTGCACGACGATGCGGACGAACTGGCGGTGATCGCCAACAGCCGCGAAATCGCCGAAATGACCGCGCGCATGCCGCACCCCTATACGCGGGCCGATGCGGCCAACTACATTCGGGCCGTCCATGAGGGCCGCGTCGAAGGCTATGTCTATGCGGTGACCATCGCCGACACCGGCCGCCTGGTCGGGATGTGCGCGGTGACCAACAGGCCGCCCAGCGGCGATCTGGAGGTCGGCTACTGGATCGGACGGGCCTGGTGGGGCAAGGGCTATGCGTCCGAGGCCGCAAGCGCGGTGGTCGACCTGGCGTTTCGCGTCACCGGCGCCAATGTGATCTATGCCGGCTCGCGCACCGTCAATCCGCGCTCGCGCCAGGTTCTGGTCAAGCAGGGGTTCGAACTGATGGGGCTGGACGAGATCGACACCGTCGCCGCCGGACGCGTCGCCATCGAGCGCTATCGCCTGACCCGCGAAAACTGGCTGGCGGGCAAGGCCCGCGACGGCTGACCGGCGTCGCTTGGGAATGTGGCATTGATCCGCCACCGGGCGCCGCGCGTAAGCGTTTGAAAACCCCGAAGGTGATCATGTCCGTTCTTCGTGCAGCCCTTGCTTCGCTTTTCCTTCTTCTGCCCCTTTCGTCCGCTCTGGCGAACGATCTGCGCCTCGAAGAGTTTTTTGCCGGCCGCACCACGGCGACCGGCACCTTCACCACGATCACCGGCTTTGAGCGCAGCTTCACGCTGACCCTGCACGGGCAATGGGACGGACGGACGCTCACCCTGCGTGAGGACTTCGTCTACGACGATGGCGAAACCGACACCAAGACTTGGCGGTTCACGCAGGTTGGCTGGAACACATACACCGGAACCCGTGAGGATGTGATCGGCGAGACGCTGGTTTCGGTGATCAACAACCGCGCCTTCTTCAACTATCGCGTCGATCTCGATCCGGGTCCGGCCGAGAACCTGGTCCGCTTCTACGACACGCTGACGCTGAGCGAGGACGGCCGCACGCTGGTCAACACCGCCAATGTCTTCAAGGGGCCGCTTCCGGTGGCCCGCGCCAAGGTGACGTTCAAGCGCTGACTTCGATCCAGACCGGCATGTGGTCGGACCCTTCCGCATCGCGATCGATCCTGACGTTGGAGATGCGCGATGCAAGCGCCGTGTTGCAGAACGCGTAGTCGAGCCGCGACCGTTCTGTTTTTTCGACCGCGTGGGGCGTGCGCCAGGTCCAGCCCTGATCCGCGGTGGTTGCATCGATGATCGCTTCGCCATCCAGCATCAGCCGGTATTCGTCGCTTCGGGGCTCGAAGTTGAAGTCCCCCATCAGCAGAAAATCGCCCTTGTCGTCGATCTCCTCCACGCCGAACGAACGGCCTCCACTGATCGCCCCGCCCGTCGTCGGAAAATCGAGCGCGATCGACTTGAGCGCGCGCACCTGCGCCATCCGTTCCCGCGGATCGATATGATCGAGATGAATACTGTAAACGCGCAGCAGTCCGGACGGCGTGAAAATCTGCGCTTCAAGCGCGCCGCGCTGCAGGTTCAGCGTGTCCTTCCGCCACGTCCGCGGCAGAAGATGGCCCCTGACGGTGACAAGCGGCCAGCGCGACAGGATCATGTTGCCGAACTGGAAGCGGCGATTGACGGCACGCCCCTCGGCCAGCGCGCTGCCCATATCGAGGTCGCCGGCCGGGTGGAAACAGCTGAAATGTTCGGGCAGGGCGTCCGAAAGCGCCGCTGGCATGTCCACGCCGCCATTCTTGATATAGCCGCGCGTCACCTCCTGCAGGCAGATGATATCGGCATCGCGCACCGCATCGACGATACGATCCGGATCGAAACGGTCGTCCAGTCCGAAACCATACTGGATGTTGTAGCTCACCGCCCGCACCGTCATTTGGGCCAACCTTTCGACATTATCACTCGCATGTGCGCAGGCGATGGGCTAAACACTGCGCTCCGTATCAGATGGACGACAGCGCGCCCACGGTGGCGACCGTTAGCGCGGCCAACGTAACAGTTCGATGAAATTTCTCGACCAAGCCAAAGTTTTCATCCGATCGGGCGATGGCGGTGCCGGCGCCGTGTCGTTCCGGCGCGAGAAATACATCGAGTTCGGCGGTCCGGATGGCGGCGATGGCGGGCGCGGCGGCGATGTCTGGATCGAGGCCGTCGATGGGCTGAACACGCTGATCGACTATCGCTACAAGCAGCATTTCAAGGCCAAGACCGGCGCCCATGGCATGGGGCGCAACCGGACCGGCGGCGGCGGCGATGACATCGTGCTCAAGGTGCCCGCCGGCACCCAGGTCTTCGAAGAGGACAATGAAACGCTGATCTGCGATCTGGTCGAGGTCGGCGACCGCCATCTTCTCGCCCGCGGCGGCAATGGCGGCTTCGGCAATTCGCATTTCAAATCGTCGACCAATCAGGCGCCGCGCCGCGCCAATCCGGGCCTTGAAGGGCAGGAGCGCTGGATTTGGCTGCGCCTCAAGCTGATCGCCGATGCGGGCATTGTGGGCTTGCCCAACGCCGGCAAATCCACGTTCCTCGCCTCTGTCACCGCGGCCAAGCCGAAGATCGCCGACTATCCCTTCACCACGCTGCACCCCAATCTCGGCGTCGTGCGGATCGACGCGCGCGAATTCGTCATGGCCGACATTCCCGGGCTGATCGAGGGCGCGCATGCGGGGGCCGGCATTGGCGACCGGTTCCTCGGCCATGTCGAACGCACCCGGGTGCTGCTGCATCTGGTGTCGGCGCGCGAAGACGATGTGGCGGCCGCTTACCGGACGGTCCGCGAAGAGCTTGATGCCTACGGCCACGGCCTTTCCGACAAGCCGGAGATTGTCGCCCTGTCCCAGATCGATCTGGCGGACGATGAGATGCGCGCCGAGAAAATGGCCGCGCTCGAACATGCCAGCGGCACGGCGGTGCTCGGCGTCTCGTCGGCGACGCGCGATGGCGTCGAACCGTTGCTGCGGGCACTGATGGCGGTCATCGAGGCGGCGCGAGCCGAGCACGCGGGCGACGCGGACGATCAGAGAGAACCCTGGCAGCCGCTCGCCGGAGACGGTTGAACCATGACCGCCGATCTCTCCCGTTACCGCCGCATCACCGTCAAGATCGGCTCGGCCCTTCTGGTCGACCGGGTCGATGGTCTGCGCACTGCCTGGCTCGACAGCCTTGCCGACGATCTGGCTTCCCTCGCCGGCAATGGCCACGAGGTGCTGGTCGTGTCTTCGGGCGCCATCGCGTTGGGGCGGACGATCCTCAAACTGCCGGCCGGGCCCCTCAAGCTCGAGGAAACCCAGGCCGCCGCTGCCACCGGGCAGATTGCGCTCGCCCATGCGTGGAACGCCGCGCTTGGCCGTCATGCCATCACCACGGGACAGGTTCTGGTGACGCTCGACGACACCGAGACCCGCCGCCGCTACCTCAACGCTCGCGCCACCATCGGCGCGCTTTTGAAGTTCGGCGCAATCCCGGTCATCAACGAGAACGACACGGTGGCGACCAGCGAGATCCGCTATGGCGACAATGACCGGCTCGCCGCCCGCGTTGCCGTGATGATGAATGCCGATCTTCTGGTTCTGCTGTCCGATGTCGACGGGCTCTACACTGCGCCTCCGGCGCACGACCCGGACGCCACCCACATCGCGCACGTCGCAGCCGTGACGCCGGAGATCGAGGCAATGGCCGGCGAATCGGCGTCGGAAACGGCGCGCGGCGGCATGCGTACCAAGATCGAGGCCGCGCGCATCGCAACGACCGCAGGCACCGCGATGGTGATCACGCGTGGCACGGTCGATCATCCGCTGCGGCAACTCGAACAGGGGAGCCGGGCGACCTGGTTCGCCGCATCGAGCGCACCCGTGTCAGCCTGGAAGGGCTGGATCGCCGGCAAGCTTGAACCGCGCGGAACGCTCACCGTCGACGCCGGCGCCGTCAGAGCGCTCAAGCAGGGCAAGTCTCTGCTGCCGGCGGGCGTCAAGCGCGTCGATGGCGATTTTTCGCGCGGTGACACGGTCGCGATCCTGGTCGACACGGGGGGCGAAGTGGCGCGCGGCCTTGCCGCCTATGATGCCCACGAAGCGCGCCTTGTCGCCGGGCGCAAGACGCCGGAAATCGAAGCCATACTGGGCCACCCGCCGCGTGCCGCCATGGTGCACCGCGACGATCTGGTGATGGGCGCGGCCGGCTGACGGCCACATTGCCCTTGCGGGGCGCGGCATGTAAAAGACCGCGTGCAGACGAGGACAACGCCATGCTGACGCGCGCGGACAATGCCAACATCGATATTCCGGCCCTGATGGCCGACATGGGTGCACGGGCGAAAGCGGCATCCGCGCCATTGGCATTTGCGACACCGGAGCAGAAGAACGCCGCGCTTCATGCGATGGCCGACGCGATCGTGGCTTCGGAAGACGCGATCCTGTCCGCCAACGAGATCGACATGGAAGCGGGCCGCGCCTCCGGTCTGGCGGGCGCGTTTCTGGACCGGCTCCAGCTCGATCCCGATCGCGTCAAGGCGATGGCCGACGGCATCCGCGCCATCGCCGAACTGGACGATCCGGTCGGCTCGATCATCGCGCAATGGGACCGGCCCAGCGGCCTGCACATCGAACGGGTGCGCACGCCGCTCGGCGTGATCGGCGTGATCTATGAAAGCCGGCCCAACGTGACCGCCGATGCCGGCGCGTTGTGCCTTAAGGCTGGCAATGCGGTGATCCTGCGCGGCGGCTCGGATTCGGTCAATTCCTCACGCGCCATCCATGCCTGCCTGCTCGACGGCCTGCAGGCGGCGGACCTGCCCGCCGATGCGATCCAGCTCGTGCCGGTCACCGATCGCAAAGCAGTCGGTGAAATGCTCAAGGGTCTGGGCGGCACGGTGGACGTGATCGTTCCGCGCGGCGGACGCAGCCTGGTCGAACGGGTTCAAACCGACGCGCGCGTGCCGGTCTTCGCTCATCTCGAAGGGCTGTGCCACGTCTATGTGGATGCTTCGGCCGATATCCACATGGCCTGCGATCTGGTGGTCAACTCGAAGATGCGCCGCACCGGCATTTGCGGCGCCGCCGAAACGCTTCTGGTCGACCGGGCCGCCGCTCCGGCCATGCTGACGCCGATCCTCGATGCGCTCGACGCGGCGGGCTGTTCGGTTCGCGGCGACAAGGACGTCGTCGCGGCATGGCCCAAGGCCACGCCGGCAACCGAAACCGACTGGACGACGGAATATCTCGACACGATCATCTCCGTCGCCCTTGTCGACGGTGTCGGCGGGGCGATCGATCATATCGGCCGCTATTCCTCCAATCACACCGAGGCGATCGTCGCCGAGGATCGGGCTGCGGTCGATCGCTTCATGACAGAGATCGATTCGGCGATCCTTTTGCACAATGCATCGACCCAGTTCGCCGACGGCGGCGAGTTCGGGATGGGCGCCGAGATCGGCATTGCCACCGGCAAGATGCATGCGCGCGGACCGGTCGGCGTCGAGCAACTGACCTCCTTCAAGTACCTTGTGCGCGGCAGCGGCCAGATCCGGCCATAACCGCCCGCCCGCCAGCCCTGGCCGGGCCAGAGGGGACCCCGACAGCCATGATGTTCGACCATGCCGGCGTCAGCCGCCCGCATCTGCGGATGCCGCATGTGGAGCCGGGGATGAGCGTCGGGCTGTTCGGTGGCTCGTTCAACCCGCCCCATGACGGACATCTTCTGGTCGCCGAGCTGGCACTGCGGCGGATCGGGCTCGACCAGCTCTGGTGGATGGTCACGCCGGGCAATCCGCTCAAGGAGAATGCCGGGTTGCCGGCGCTCAGAACGCGTGTCGCCTGGTCCGAGGCGATCAATGACGATCCGCGCGTCAAGGTCACCGCATTCGAGGCGCGCTACAATGTCCACTACACCGCCCAGACGCTGGCGCTGGTCAAGGCGCTCAATCCGGGCGTGCGCTTCGTCTGGATCATGGGTGCGGACAATCTGGNGTTCGACGCTTTCCTTCCTGTCGTCGGTGATGGCCAAGGCCTTCTGGCAAGCGCGGATCGACGAAGGCGATGCGGCCCTTCTGCCGCGGCTCGACCCGCCCGCATGGACCTTCCTGCACGGCCCGCGATCGCCGCTTTCCTCAACGGCCATCCGTGCGGGCCGGACCGAGGGTTAACGGGCGGTAAACCAACTTGTCTTGAAACTGTCAGGTGCCCGTGACTATTTTACGGGTGTGGGCAGCGAATCGCCCGCCTGTTCCGTGTTCATTGAAAGGAAGCTCTTGAGAACACAGACCCTGAAGAAGGCTCAAAACCGGCCTTCGCCATCTGATCCACACGGCCGCGCCGTTGCGGAGCAGATCCTGCAAACCGTCCTGGCCAGTCTCGACGATTCGAAGGCCGAGGACATCGTCTCGCTCGACATCCAAGGCAAATCCGCCCTCGCGGACCACATGGTCATTGCGTCAGGCCGGTCGCACCGTCACGTCAGTGCGGTGGCCGATCATTTGCTGCGGGCGCTCAAGGACAGCGGTTTCGGTACATCCAAGGTCGAGGGCCTGTCTTCCGCCGACTGGGTATTGATCGATACCGGCGATGTCATCGTTCACATATTCCGTCCCGAAGTGCGCGAGTTCTATGCGCTCGAGAAGATGTGGGCGGAAGACAAACAGACGGACGCGGACACGCTGCACTAGGCAGCGCTGACCGATCGTCCGCACCGGACCTGATCGTCATGCAGTTGACCGTGTTTGCCGTCGGCCGCATGAAAAGCGGGCCCGAGCGCGAGCTGACCGGCCGCTATCTCGGCCGGCTGGAGAAGGCTGGACCGGCTGTCGGCCTGACATTTGCCGGCGTCACGGAGATCGCCGAAAGCCGCGCCAGTGACACCGACCGACGCAAGGCCGATGAAGGCGCCCACTGCCTGTCGCTTGCCGAAGACCGGACAACCGCGCTGGTTGCGTTCGACGAAGGCGGCAAGACACTCTCGTCAGATGAATTTGCCCGCTGGATCGCACGCCAGCGCGACGATGGCCGCAAGCGCGCCCTGTTTGCGATCGGCGGCCCGGACGGCCATGCGCCATCCGTTCTTGAAAGGGCCGATCTGGCGGTTTCGCTCGGCCGGATGACCTGGCCGCACCAGATCGCCCGCATTCTGGTTGCCGAACAGCTCTACCGCGCTGTGTCGATCCTCGCCGGCCATCCCTATCATCGCCAGTGATGCGGGCGGGCACCCGATTCCCTTCCGGCCGGAACCGGGTTAGGTTTGCCGGCGTGATTTGCAGGCTCTTCAGCCAGGAGGTGGCAGCCGATGGCCGACGACTTTCCAGCACCAGGCATGGCACTGACGCACATTCTGGTCGTCAGCGACATCGATGCCGCCCGCACGTTCTATCGCGATGTTCTTGGCGCATCCATCGAACGCGAATATGGCGGAACGTCCATTGTCCTGCGATTCCTTGAAAGCTGGCTGCTGCTGGTCACCGGCGGCGGGCCGACCGACGACAAGCCCGACACGGCGATGGAAACGCCCGCCGAACCGAACCGGGTCAGCCATGCCATGACCATCCGGGTGCCCGACTGCCAGGCCGCCTATGCGACGCTCAAGGCGCGCGGCGCCATCTTCCTGACTCCGCCGGTCGATCGGGGCCCCGAAATTCGCTGCTTCTTCCGCGACCCCGATGGCCACCTTTTCGAGATCAGCGAAGCGGTCGGAAAGGCGTGACGCGGCACAGGGCATCAGTTGCCGGCCACAGAAGCACCGCACGAGGCCGGCCCTTTCCCGGTCTGGCCGGTCTGCTCCTGATCGGCGTCCTGGCGTTTTCGGGGTCTGTCCACGCGCAGCCGGCCGGCGAAACAGACAGCGATACGGTCACCGCCGACATGGAGCAGCGGCTGGGCCGGTCGGTCGGCGAACTCGATCGCATCCTGCAGGAACGCGGCGTCTCCGAGGAGCGGGCGGCGGAACTGGCTCGCGAGATCGAGACGATCCGCACCGACCGCGCGGCGATCACCACGGCTCTGATCGCGGCGGCGAAGACCGAGCGCAAGCTGGGTCTCGACATCATCGCGCTCGAGAACCGGCTCGAAGCCCTGCGGCAAAGCACCGACGACATCCGGGCCAGCCTGTGGGAACGCCGCGCGCTTCTGGCCGAGGTTCTCGCGGCATTGCAGCGCATGGGGCTCAACCCCCCGCCGGCAATCCTTGTAAAGCCCGATGACGCGCTGTCCTCCGTGCGCAGCGCCATCCTGCTCGGTGCGGTGGTTCCCGAAATGCGCACCGAAACCGCAAGGCTGGTCTCCGATCTCGAGGAACTGGGCCAGTTGACGGCGACGATCGCCGACGAACGCGCACGCCTTGAAACCGCGCGCGGCCAACAGGCCGAGGAACAGGCGAGGCTGACGGTTCTGGTCGAGGAAAAGCGGGCCCTTGAACAGCAAACGGCCCAGACGCTCGCCGCCGAATACGAGCGGCTGACGGCGCTGGCCGCCCAGGCCGAGGACCTGCAATCGTTGATCATGTCGCTGGAAGCCGACATCGAGGCGGCACGGGCCGCCGCCGAGCGCGCCCGGATCGAGGCCGAGCGCGCCGAACGGGAAGCCCGGCAGGCCCGTCTCGACGCGGAGCGCGAAGCCCGTGAAAGCGAAGAACGTATCGCCCGCGAGCGGCTTGAGGCCGCGCGGCAGGCCGAGGAAGCGGCACGCGAACGGCTGGAAGCCAGCCGCCAACGCGCCGAGGAGCTGGCCGCCCGGCAGACGCGGATCGCGCCTTTGACGCCGTTTGCGCAGTTGACCGGCCAATTGGAGCGTCCCGTGGCAGGCCGCACAATCACCGCATTTGGTGACGATGACGGTTTGGGCAGCATCGCCCGCGGCGACACGATGCAGACCAGCTCTAACGCAATCGTGACCGCGCCGGCCGATGGCTGGGTGCTTTATGCGGGACCGTTTCGCGCATATGGTAATCTATTGATACTGGACGCGGGCAACGGGTATCATATGGTATTGGCAGGCATGGACCGGATCGAAGTGTCAAAAGGCCAGTTCGTCGCCGGTGGCGAGCCGGTCGGGATCATGGGCTCGATCCGTCTCGCGGGCGTAACCGCCGCCGCCACTGAAAACGACAGTCCGACGCTCTATGTTGAGTTCAGGAAAGATGGCAGACCGGTCGATCCCGCGCGATGGTGGGAACGCGCCGGCACAGGAAGGACATGACGCAGATGTTTAGAAGAGCGAGCCTTTTGTTCGCCGGTGCCCTTGTCGGCGCGGCGACGACGCTGCTGGTCGCCGGCCAGCCGATGATGAGCGCCAACGCCGCGGGCAGCGAAACCTATCGCCAGCTTGCCATCTTCGGCGACATCTTCGAGCGGGTCCGCGCCAACTATGTCGAGGAACCGCAGGAGAAAGAGCTGATCGAGAATGCCATCAACGGCATGCTGACATCGCTCGATCCGCATTCGTCCTTCCTCAATGCCGACGATGCGGCGGACATGCGCACCCAGACGCGCGGCGAGTTCGGTGGCCTGGGCATCGAGGTCACGATGGAAGACGAACTGGTCAAGGTGATCACGCCGATGTACGGCACGCCGGCCGAGGCGGCCGGCGTTCTGGCCGGCGATTTCATTTCCGCGATCGACGGCGAGGAAGTGCGCGGGCTCACCCTTCAGGAAGCGGTCGAAAAGATGCGCGGCCCGGTCAACACGCCAATCGAGCTGACGATCCTGCGCGAAGGGGCCGACGCGCCGCTCGAGATCACCATCATTCGCGACATCATCAAACTGCAGGCGGTCAAGTTCCGCGCCGAGGGCGATGTGGGCTATATGCGGGTCATCTCCTTCACCGAACAGACCTATGACGATCTGCGCGACGGCATCGAGCAGCTTGTCGAGGAAATCGGCGAGGACGAGATGAAGGGCCTGGTTCTGGACCTGCGGCTCAACCCGGGCGGTCTTCTCGATCAGGCGATCAACATTTCCGATGCGTTTCTCGAAAAGGGCCTTATCGTGTCGACGCGGGGACGCGACGATCGCGACAGCCGGCGCTTTTCGGCGCGCGGCGGCGACCTGATCGATGGCAAGCCGATCGTCGTCCTGATCAATGGCGGCTCCGCATCGGCTTCCGAGATCGTGGCCGGCGCGCTGCAGGACCACCGCAGGGCGACCGTTGTCGGCACCCAGTCCTTCGGCAAGGGTTCGGTGCAGACCATCATCCCGCTCGGCGAAGCCGGTGCGCTGCGCCTGACGACGGCGCTCTACTACACGCCGGCCGGAACCTCCATTCAGGGCAAGGGCATCACGCCCGATATCGAGGTCGGCCAGACCCTGCCCGAGGAGCTGCAGGACCGCGAAGACGAACTGGCGCGCGGCGAATCGGACCTGCGCGGCCATATTCAGGGCGAAGAGGAAGATGAGAGCGGCTCGGGCTCGGTCGCCTATGTGCCCCAGGACGCCGAGGAGGACGACCAGTTGCAATATGCGCTGTCGCTGCTGCGCGGCGAGGAAGCCCATGCGGCGTTTCCGGCCGATCCGACGACGGCGCTGCCCAACTGACGCCGCCCGTCGGGCCGGACATTGCCAAACGGCCGGCGAACAATAGACTGGAAGGCCACCGTTCCGCGGTGGCCTTTTTGATTCGTTTCCCGTCTTCCCGCTCCGGGACCGTTCGATGACCGACCTTCACGCGCCACTCGGCCGCGACAGACCCCGACAGAAAGCAAAGGATCGCGCGTCCAGGGCACCGCGTGGCAGCCGTTTCGGCCTTGTTGCTGCCTCCCTGCTCGTCGCGCTGATGGTCGCCGGCAACATCGCCGTCATCGCCGCAACCGACAGGGCGCCGCAGACAGCCCTTGTGACCTTGCCGGGGCCGACCGCCGCCAGCGCGCCCGACACCCAGACGGTGACGGGCGCTGTGGCAATGCAGCAGACCGGACAAACGGGCAATACCGACGTGCAGATCGTCTATGGCGACGGGCAGGGCAATGACGGCACGCCCGAATTGCCGCTGCCCACCTTCGACGACGATGGCGCCAGCGTGTCGCCGGGCGGGCCGAAGATCATAACGGTGCGCGATCCGGCGGCGGCCAATGTCGGCCAACCCCGTCGCATCGCGCACCTGCCCGAAGATGCCGCGCTCGAAGACACCGACTTCGGCCCGCTGCCCGTGCGAACCGATACCGGCCGCCGGCCGATGGACATCTATGCACGGCCATGGGCCGGCGATCAGGGCAAGCGGATCGCCATCGTGATCGGCGGCCTTGGCCTGTCGCAGACGGGCAGCCATCGTGCGATCGAGAGCCTGCCGCCCGAGATCACGCTCGCCTTCGCGCCGACGGGCAATTCGCTCGGCCGCTGGATGCGCGAAGCGCGCAAGAAGGGCCATGAACTTCTCGTCCAGGTGCCGATGGAGCCGTTCGGCTATCCCGAGGTCAATCCCGGGCCGCGCACGCTGCGTCTGGCGTCATCGGCGGAAACCAACCTCGAGAACCTGCATTGGGCGCTGGGGCGGCTGACCAACTATACGGGCGTGATGAACTATATGGGCGCACGCTTTGCCGGCAGTGAGACCGCCATGGCGCCGGTGCTGGGCGACCTGTCCTACCGTGGACTGCTGTTCTTCAATGACGGAACCGCCGGCGGCGCGGAACTCGCTTCGGCCGCGGCGCGAAAAGGTGTTCCCTATCTTCAGGCCGATATCGTCATCGACGCGTCACGCAGCCGTGACGATATCGAAAAGCGGCTGAAAGCGCTCGAGGAGCTGGCCACGGCGCGCGGCTATGCCGCCGGCAGCGGCTCGGCGCTCGAACTGACCGTGTCGACGGTTGCCGACTGGGCGAACGACGCCAAGAAGCGCGGCTTCCAGATCGTCGGCGTTGCCGCTCTCGCCAACCGGAGACAGTGATTGATGGCGACCAGAACCCAACCCGTCGCGGCCGACGATCTTCCCTATCGGCCATGCGCCGGTCTGCTCGTCCTCAACCGTCAGGGCCTGGTGTGGGTCGGCCGCCGGATGAAGGAAGGCAACACCGAATATTCCGGGTCGCCGCTTCTGTGGCAGTTGCCGCAGGGCGGCATCGACAAGGGCGAGGATCCGCTGCCGGCCGCAAGGCGCGAGCTCTACGAGGAAACCGGTATGCACTCGGTCGAACTGATCGAGCGTGCACCGCGTACCATTCGCTACGACCTGCCCGCGCACATGATCGGCATCGGTCTGAAGGGCAAGTATCGCGGCCAGGAGTTGCACTGGTTCGCGTTCCGCTTCACGGGCGATGAGAGCGAAATCCGCATCAATCCCCCGCCCGACGGCCACGACCCGGAGTTCGATGCGTGGAAATGGGTGGAGATGGAAACGTTGCCCGACTCGATCGTCGACTTCAAGCGCGACGCCTATCGGCAGGTGGTCGCGATGTTCGCCCATCTGGCCGGCCAGGCCGGTTGACGGCGGTTCGGCCCAACCCATGCTTCTGGCGGCTTAGCTTGATTGTCACACGGGCGCGCTACATGATGGCGCCATGATCATCAACAAGACGGTCTTCCGCCCGTCCGCCCCCGAGGACCATATCGCCGTTCGCGCCATCCACCGCAGGGCGTTCAGCCGCGACGCGGAGGCCGATCTCGCCATCGCGCTGATCGAAGGTGAGACCGAGACGATCGATCTGGTGGCAAAGCTCGATGCGATGGTTGTCGGACACGTGGTGCTGTCCAAGCTGGACGGACCCGATGGCGCGCTCGGCCTTGGTCCTTTGGCCGTCGATCCGGAATGGCGCGATTTTCAGATCGGCACCGAACTGGTGCGCCGCGCCCTGGAAATGGCCCGGCGGGAGGGCTGGAAAAGCGCTTTCGTCCTTGGCGATCCGGTCTATTACGGCCGCTTCGGTTTCAAGCGCTCCTTGGCCGAACCGGTGACATGTGCCTTTCAGGGGCCGTATTTGCAGGCGCTTGAGCTCGCGCCGGGCGGTCTTGATGGCTATGCCGGTCCGGTCGCCTATCCCGATGCGTTCCGCGCCGTGCAGTGACACAACGAAAAAGGCGGCCCGAAGACCGCCTTTCAAAAACTCCAATTGACCGAACGGTCAGGCCGGCAAAACGGCGCCCTGAAGCGTGGTCAACTGATCGAGATAGGCCTGTGCCTTGGTCCGCGTTTCGTCATCCTTGGCATCGGACACATCTTCGCGCGCATCTTGTATGCGCTGATCGAGATCGCCGCGGTCGATATCGGCAACACGCACCGCCGATTCGGCAAGCAGCGTACAGGTCTCCGGCGTCACATCGACAAAGCCGCCAAAGACGACATATTTCTCCGTGGAACCGCCGGTCTCGGTGACCTCGGCCACGCCCGGCTGCAGCGTAGACATGGTGGGCGCGTGATTGGCCAGTACCGTGAAATAGCCGTCGGCACCCGGCACCACCACCTGGGAAACCTCGGTGGAAACCAGCAATTGCTCGGGCGAAACCAGTTCGAAATTGAAACCGTCGGCCATCTTTTACTCAATCTCTTTGGTCAGCGAGCCCAGAACGCCAAGCGCAGCGCCGATCAACGCACCGCCGAAAATGTTCATCGGCACCGGATTGTTCGGGATGATGCCGATGAATTCGTCAAGCGAGTTCGGCCCGATCAGGAATCCGATCAATGCGCCGGCAAACGTGAGCTGCGCAATCAGGTTGAAATTCATCTCTCGGCCCTCCCAGGCGCCGCCAGCATGCCGGGCGGCCCGCTATCATTGTGCCATCAAGCGGCTTCGGCCGCCAGCTTTTGCGCCTTTTCCACCGCTTCGTCGATCGTGCCTACCATGTAGAAGGCGGCTTCCGGCAGATGATCGTATTCGCCTTCGACAAGGCCCTTGAAGCCTTTGATCGTGTCGGCGAGGTCGACCAGCTTGCCCGGCGAACCGGTGAAGACTTCGGCGACGAAGAAGGGTTGCGACAGGAAGCGCTCGACCTTGCGGGCGCGAGCGACGGTCAGCTTGTCCTCTTCGGACAGTTCGTCCATGCCCAGGATCGCGATGATGTCCTGCAGCGACTTGTAACGCTGAAGCGTTTCCTGCACTGCGCGGGCCACACGATAATGCTCCTCGCCGACGATCATCGGATCAAGCATGCGCGAGGTGGAATCGAGCGGGTCCACGGCGGGGTAGATGCCCTTTTCCGAGATGGCGCGGTTGAGCACGGTCGTCGCGTCAAGGTGGGCAAACGAGGTGGCCGGCGCCGGGTCGGTCAGGTCGTCGGCCGGCACATAGATGGCCTGCACCGAGGTGATCGACCCCTTGGTCGTGGTCGTGATGCGCTCCTGGAGGGCACCCATGTCGGTGGCCAGCGTCGGCTGATAGCCCACCGCCGAGGGAATGCGGCCCAGAAGCGCCGAAACTTCCGAACCCGCCTGCGTAAAGCGGAAGATGTTGTCGACGAAGAACAGAACGTCCTGGCCCTCGTCACGGAAATATTCGGCGATCGTCAGACCGGTCAGGCCGACGCGCGCGCGCGCGCCGGGCGGTTCGTTCATCTGGCCGAAGACGAGCGCGGCCTTCGAGCCCTCGCCGCCGCCTTCCTTGTTGACGCCCGATTCGATGAATTCGTGATAAAGGTCGTTGCCCTCGCGCGTGCGTTCGCCGACACCGGCAAACACCGAATAGCCGCCATGGGCCTTTGCGACGTTGTTGATCAGTTCCTGGATCAGAACGGTCTTGCCAACGCCGGCGCCGCCGAACAGGCCGATCTTTCCGCCCTTGGCGTAAGGCGCCAGAAGATCGAGGACCTTGATGCCGGTGACGAGGATTTCGGCTTCGGTCGACTGATCGACATATTCGGGCGCCGGCTGGTGAATGCCGCGCACTTCCTCGCCCTTGACTTCGCCGGCCTCGTCGATCGGTTCGCCGACCACATTGATGATGCGGCCCAGGAGCTGCGGGCCGACCGGAACCGCGATCGGCGACCCGGTGTCGTTGACCGCCTGGCCGCGCACCAGGCCCTCGGTGGAGTCCATGGCGATGCAGCGCACAATGCTCTCGCCAAGATGCTGCGCCACTTCGAGCACCAGCCGCTGGCCCAGATTCTCCGTCTCGAGCGCGTTCAGGATCGGCGGCAACTCGCCGTCGAACTTCACGTCAACGACCGCGCCGATCACCTGTTCGATCTTGCCGGCCGCGCCCTTGGCGGCCTTCGTCTTGGCTGCTTTTGCCATCGTCTCGACCCTTCTTTCTAGAGCGCTTCGGCGCCCGAAATAATCTCAATGAGTTCCTTGGTGATCTGCGCTTGGCGCTGACGGTTGTAGCTCAGCGTCAACTTGTCGATCATCTCGCCCGCATTGCGGGTCGCATTGTCCATCGCGCTCATCCGCGCGCCCTGCTCGGAAGCCGCGTTTTCCAGAAGCGCCCGGAAAATCTGAACCGAAATGTTGCGCGGCACCAGATCGTCCAGAATCGCGCCGGCATCGGGCTCATATTCATATATGGACCCATTGTCTTCGTCGGCGGACGTCGTTTCGTCGGCCGCCGGAATCAGCTGCTGGCCGGTCGGGATCTGGCTGATCACCGACTTGAACTCCGAATAATAGAGCGTGCAGACGTCGAACGCGCCCTCTTCGAAAAGCGCGATCACCTTCTTGCCGATCGCATCGGCATCGCTGAAGGCCAGATGCTTGACCTCGCGCAGGTCGATCCGGTCGATGATAAGCGACGCGAAATCCCGCTTGAGGATATCGAAGCCCTTCTTGCCGACGCACAGGATCTTGATGTCCTTGCCCTCGCCCTGAAGCCGGCGCGCATCTTCGCGCACCTTCTTGGCGATCGACGAGTTGAAGCCGCCGCACAGACCGCGTTCTGCCGTGCAGCAGACCAGAAGGTGGGTGTCGTCCTTGCCGGTCCCGGCCATCAGGCGCGGCGCGTCATCGCCATCGACGGATGCGGCGAGATTGGCCAGAACGGCGCCCATGCGCTGCGAATAGGGACGCGCGGCCTCGGCCGCTTCCTGCGCGCGGCGCAGCTTTGCCGCGGCGACCATCTGCATCGCCTTGGTGATCTTCTGCGTCGCCTTGACGGAGGAGATCCGGTTGCGGAGATCCTTCAATGAAGGCATCGGTCAAACCCTTTGCGCACTCGGCATTGCCCGCCGGTTTACGAGAAGCTCTTGGAGAATGCGTCGATGTTCGCCTTGAGCTTTTCCTCGATCTCGTCGGTCAGCTTCTGCTCGCTGCGGATCGCATCGAGCACGGCCTTGCCCTCGCCGCGCATGTGCGTCAGCAAGCCCTCTTCAAACGCGCCGACCTTGTCGACAGGCAGTTCGTCGAGATAGCCGTTCACGCCGGCGAAGATGACCGCAACCTGTTCCTCGGTCTTCAGCGGCGAGAATTGCGGCTGCTTGAGCAGTTCGGTCAGCCGCGCGCCACGGTTGAGGAGGCGCTGCGTGGAGGCATCGAGGTCCGAGCCGAACTGCGCGAACGCGGCCATTTCGCGATACTGCGCAAGCTCGCCCTTGATCGAACCGGCGACCTGTTTCATCGCCTTGATCTGGGCCGAGGAGCCGACGCGCGAGACGGACAGGCCGACGTTCACGGCCGGCCGGATGCCCTGGAAGAACAGATCCGTCTCAAGGAAGATCTGGCCGTCGGTGATCGAGATCACGTTGGTCGGAATGAACGCGGACACGTCATTGCCCTGCGTCTCGATGACCGGCAGCGCGGTCAGCGAACCGGCGCCATTGTCCTCGTTCATCTTCGCCGCGCGCTCGAGCAGGCGGGAGTGCAAATAGAACACGTCGCCCGGGAAAGCTTCGCGGCCCGGCGGACGGCGCAGCAGCAGCGACATCTGGCGATAGGCCACCGCCTGCTTGGACAGATCGTCATAGCCGATCAGGGCATGCATGCCATTGTCGCGGAAATATTCGCCGATCGTGCATCCGGCAAACGGCGCCAGATACTGAAGCGGCGCCGGGTCGGAGGCCGTGGCGGCGACGATGATCGAATAGTCGAGGGCACCGCGCTCTTCGAGCACCTTGACGAACTGCGCAACGGTCGAACGCTTCTGGCCGACAGCGACATAGACGCAGTAGAGCTTTTCGTTTTCCGGCCCGTTGTCGTGGATCGGCTTCTGGTTGAGGAACGTGTCGAGCAGGATCGCGGTCTTGCCGGTCTGGCGGTCGCCGATGACCAGCTCGCGCTGGCCCCGGCCGACCGGGATCAGCGCATCGATGGCCTTCAGGCCGGTGGACATCGGCTCGTGCACCGATTTGCGCGGGATGATGCCCGGCGCCTTGACATCGACGCGGCTGCGCGCCTTGGCCTTGATCGGGCCCTTGCCGTCGATCGGGTTGCCGAGCGGATCGATCACACGGCCGAGCAGTTCCATGCCAACCGGCACGTCGACGATGGCGCCGGTCCGCTTGACCGTGTCGCCTTCCTTGATGTCGCGGTCATTGCCGAAGATCACGGCGCCGACATTGTCGCTTTCAAGGTTGAGCGCCATGCCGCGAATGCCGCCGGGGAATTCGACCATCTCGCCGGCCTGGACATTGTCGAGGCCGTAGATGCGGGCGATGCCGTCACCGACGGACAGAACCTGTCCGATTTCGGAAACCTCGGCCTCCTGGCCGAAATTCTTGATCTGGTCTTTGAGAATTGCGGAAATTTCCGCGGCACGGATGTCCATCAGCCGACCTCTTTGAGTGCAAGCTTGAGTGAGGAGAGTTTCGTCTTCAACGACGTGTCGATCTGGCGCGAGCCCAGCTTGACGATCAGTCCGCCCAAAATGGAAGGGTCGACGGTCACATGGAGGGTCACGTCCTTGCCGGCCACCTCTTTCAAGGCCGCCTTCAATTGTTTTTCCTGCGTCGCGTTCAGTTCGGCCGCGGTGGTGACCTCTGCCGTCACCTCGCCGCGCTCGCGCGCCGCGATATCGCGGTAGGCGGCGATCATCGCCGGCACCGCGAAAAGACGCCGGTTTCGCGCCACGACACCAAGAAAGTTCGACGCCAGATCCGGCAGGCCAGCCTTTGCGACGATGGCGTCAATCGCCGCGGCCTGCTCATCGGCCGAAAAGACCGGACTTTCGACCAGGCGCTTGAGATCTTCGCTCTCGCCGATCATCGCCTCGAACGCGCCAAGCGCCTCTTCGACCGCCTCGACGGACTTGGCTTCGGCGGCAAGCTCATACAGCGAGCGGGCATAGCGGGCAGCAACGGAGGTCGTGGAAGTTGAACTGGCCACCGCTTGATACGTCCCTGAAGTTCGGAATGTGTAATCTCGCGTTTGATTGGCGATCTAACACATTGATTTGACTTTATTTTTTATGGCCACACGAAAGCTGTTGCTGTCTCCGGCAGCCATTTCAGGGCCGTCTAGCATAGCCCCTATTGCGGTGCAAGACGGCGCACTCACCCTTTTGTCGCAGGACAAATGGCGCCGATGACCGGCGCTATCGAATGTAGCCTAGTGCAAAGGCAAGCGGCGCGGTCGCCAACGCAGCCTCGAAGACGAGCGAGCCCCAGTTGAAGCTGGTGTTGCCGCGGTCGACAACGATCGAAACCAGCCGCCCCAGCGCCGTGAATGCCCAGCCGGCACCCAGCACCATCCAGACGAAGGGCTGCTGGAACAAAATCGCCAGAATGCCGGCGCCCAGATAAAAGCCGGCCATCGTCGCCCGGCTTTCTGAAACGGCCTCGGGCACGTCCGGACGGGTCTCAAGGCGCAGGATGCGGTAGGTCGTGTGCGGCGCAAAGAAACAGATCAGTCCGAAGACGATCGTGATCAGGGCCGAGGACCAGGCCAGCCATTCGCCAAGGGTTTGCGGAGGGATGATGGAGAGCATGGAAAGCCTTTCGGGAAGACCGCGAAGATGCGGCACTGGCAAGATACGTCAAAGGAAACTCTGCGGATCGACATCGACCGCCACGCGGACCGATCCACGCGGGCTGGGTGTGGCGGCGATCAACGCCGTCAAAGGTGTTCGGACGGCGCCCCTTATCGCCCGACCCGAAGCAAACATTCGCATTGGATTATCATCGCATTGTAATTTGATACTTTGGATGAATTTACAAGAATAGAAATTTCTGTCACGACATATTCAAAACACGCAATTCTTGAAACGATAGGGGGGTTTTCATGAGAATTACAACTATTATCGGTGCAACTGTCGCAATGGCGGCCGTAACGGGCTGTACGCAAACCGCTGGCACATCTGCCGAGATTGCCTCCACTGCCGTCGATTTCCAGGTCAATTCGGTTTCCGTCTCGCCATTGACCCTCGACAATATCTGCACGCGTCTGGGCGGTCGGGGAGCGCCGCCGACACTGACGATCCGGCACTCGCCCGTTGCCGGCGTGCCGATCCGGATCAGGATGTGGGATCAGATCAGCAATGGGACGACATTTGAACATCGTCGCACCCGCGTCACGTCGGACGGGTCCGGAACCACGGTGGTCAATCACCGGTTTCTGCCACCCTGCAACACCACGGGCAACACCGTATCGAGCTATCGCTTCGATGTGACCGCGGACGGGAACACAACGACGACCGTTTGGGGCGGATACGATTCGCGAAGCCGGTCGATTCGCTAGCGGGAAACGGGGCAACTCGGGCCCTCACAGAAAACTCTGCGGATCGACATCGACCGCAACGCGGACCGAGCCGCGGGGGTTGGGCGCGGTCGCGATCATCGCCCGCAGATAGGCCTGCATGTCGGCGCGTTCCGAACCATGCACCAGCAGTCGGAACCGGTGGCGGCCGCGCACCATGGCGAGCGGCGCCTCGGCCGGACCCAAGACCGTAATGTCGCTCGATGAGGGCGCAGCGGCACGCAATGCCCGTCCGTGCGCCTCGGCGTCAGGGCGGTTGGTTGCAGACACGATTACCGCCGCCAGCCGGCCGAAGGGTGGCATGCGCCCGCGTTCACGTTCGGCCAGTTGCGCGGCATAAAACGCTTCCGCATCGCCGCTGGCGCAGGCTTTCAGAACCGCATGGTCAGGCTGGAAGGTTTGAATCAGGCCAAGGCTTTGCCGGCCGGTTCGGCCCGCGCGTCCGGTCACCTGCGACAAGAGCTGGAACGTTCGCTCTGCGGCGCGCGGATCGCCGTTTGCCAGACCCAGATCGGCATCGACCACGCCGACCAGCGTCAGAAGCGGGAAATTGTGGCCCTTGGCGACCAGTTGCGTGCCGATGATGATGTCCGCCTCGCCCTTGGCGATCGCCTCCATCTCGAGCCGCAGCCGCTTGACGCCGCCGGCCATGTCCGACGACAGGACGATCACCCGCGCATCGGGGAAATGCGTCAGCGTTTCCTCGGCGATCCGCTCGATGCCCGGCCCACAGGCCACCAGATGGTCGAACGTGCCGCATTCGGGGCAGGCTTCGGGGACGGGCTCGTGATGGCCGCAATGGTGGCACTGCAATTGGCCCCGGAACCGGTGTTCGACCAGCCAGGCCGAACAGTTCTCACAGGCAAAGCGATGTCCGCACACCCGGCACAGCGTCAAAGGTGCATAGCCGCGCCTGTTGAGGAACAGGAGCGACTGTTCCTGCTTTTCGAGCGTTTGTGCCATCGCATCGAGCAGGACCGGTGACAGGAACCCGCCCCGGGCGGGCGGGTTCTGGCGCATGTCGACAAGCGCGACGTCGGGCAGCGCCGCATCGGCGTGGCGGCGGTCAAGGCGCAAATGCCGGTAGCGGCCCTCAAGCGCATTGTGACGGGTTTCAACCGATGGTGTGGCCGAGACCAGCACCACCGGACAATCGGCCAGTTTGGCGCGTACGACAGCCATGTCGCGCGCATTGTAATAGACGCGATCCTCCTGCTTATAGGCGGCATCATGCTCTTCGTCGACGATGACGAGCCCGAGATCGGCAAACGGCAGAAACAGCGCCGAACGCGCGCCGGCGACAACCTCGACCGATCCTTCGGCAACCTGCCGCCAGACCTTCTCGCGGGTTTTCGGCGGCAGGTCGGAATGCCACGGCGCCGGCGGCGCGCCGAACCGCGCCTCGAATCGGTCGATGAAGGCCTGCGTCAGCGCGATCTCCGGCAGCATCACCAGAACCTGCCGGCCTGCGCTGACGGCCGCCGCAATCGCCTCGAAATAGACCTCGGTCTTGCCCGCGCCCGTCACCCCTTCCAGCAGCGTTGCGGCGAACCGGTCCGCCTGAATGTCGCCCGTCAACGCCTCGGCCGCGCGCGCCTGACTGTCATGAAGGTCCGGCGGGCCATGATTTGGATCGGGCGGTGCCACGATCGCTGTGGGCGGCAGGGTCACGGCCTCGAACGTGCCGGCCGCAGCCAGCCCGTCCACCACCGAAAGCGAGACACCGGCCGCATGGGCAAGGCCCGAACGGGTCCACGCCATGGGGCTGCTTTCGGCAGCCAGCGCCACCACGCGCTCACGCGCCGATGTCATCCGCTGCGGGCGTTCATCGGTCAGCGCGAGGCCCGCGACCGGCGCTTCCGGCTCGAACGCCGCAGGGGCGCGCAGCACCATGCGCGCCACCATGCCCGGCGCCGAAAGCGTGTAGCGCGACACCCACGCAATGAAACGGCGCATGTCCGGCGTCAGCGTCGGACAATCGAAAACCGTCGTGACCGGGCGCAGCTTGGCGGGATCGATGTCGTTGCCGTTATCCCCGGCCTCCCAGACGATTCCGGCCACCTGGCGCGGTCCGAGCGGCACCTGGACGATCGCGCCCGGGTCCGCCGAAACGCCGTCCGGCAGCGCATATGTGTAAGGCACCGGCGACGGCGTCGGCACCAGAACCGACACGGTCCGCGGCACATTTTTCGAATCGTCGGACATCACCCGTGACCTTGACGCCGGATTGTTCTAAACGAAACCCGAAAGGGCGGCGCGGCCGCATAACACGAACGCGGGAAGAGGAATCATGAAGTTCTTTGTCGATACGGCGGACGTTGGCGAAATCCGGGAGCTTAACGATATCGGACTGCTGGACGGGGTGACAACCAACCCCTCGCTGATCCTGAAATCGGGGCGCGACATCGCCGAGGTCACCAAGGAAATCTGCGACATCGTCGACGGCCCGGTGTCGGCCGAAGTCGCCGCGACCGATTTCGACGGCATGATGAAAGAGGCCGACATTCTCGGCAAGA
This sequence comes from Oceaniradius stylonematis, assembly GCF_003149475.2. Classification (GTDB taxonomy): domain Bacteria; phylum Pseudomonadota; class Alphaproteobacteria; order Rhizobiales; family Rhizobiaceae; genus Roseitalea; species Roseitalea stylonematis. The sequence goes on along the minus strand of NZ_QFWV02000004.1, from coordinate 500,527 downwards.
TCGCCGACAATGTGTGCATCAAGCTGCCGCTGACCATGGACGGGCTGAAAGCCTGCCGGGCGATCACGCAGGGCGGCCAGCAGGTCAATGTCACTCTGTGCTTTTCTGCCAATCAGGCGCTTCTGGCCGCCAAGGCGGGCGCGACGTTCATCTCGCCCTTCATCGGCCGCCTGGACGACATGGCCATCGACGGCATGGAGCTGATCGAGGAAATCCGCACCATCTACGATAATTACGAATTCGACACCGAAATCCTTGCCGCCTCGATCCGCACGGTCAATCACGTCAAGGAAGCGGCCTTGCTCGGCGCCGATGTGGCGACGGTCCCGCCGGCGACACTCAAGGCGCTCGTCAAGCATCCGCTGACCGACAAGGGGCTCGACGCATTTCTCGCCGACTGGGCCAAGACCGGACAGAAGATCGCCTGACCTGCGGACAGGCCGGCGCCGTTTTTCAACGCGGCCTGCCGGCCAACGCGACCCGCGAAAGCGACGCGTTCAGGCTGAGAAAACGGCACCGGGATCGTCTTTGAGCGTGTGCTCGCAATGATCCTGCAGCTGGACCGTCAGGTCCTGTACGTCGCCGTTGAGCGTCTCCGGCTGAATCGGCGCGCCGAGCGTCATCGAGAAGGTCTTGCCGGTCTTGTTGAGCAGCTCATGAAAGACCGTCATGTCGCGCAATTCCGGGTTGCGGTGCGCCAAAAGGTAGAACAGCCACGAATTGCGCGCTTCCATGTGCATCGGCACGATCGGCACGTGATAGCGTTTGGCCATCTGGATCCCGGTGGCCATCCATGGCCGCTCCCGCAGCGCGCCGTGCGACCAGTAGGCGATGCGCCCGGACGGGAACAGGACGATGGCCCGGCCATCCTTGAAGGCGCCATTGGTCTGCACCAACGTTTCGCGGCTCTTGGCGTGCGACTTCTGGTCGGCGCGCCATTCGACCGGAATGATGATCTCGGCCAGCCGCTGGTTGACGCGGATCGCGTCGCGGTTGGCAAAGAACATGAAGTCGGGACGAATGTTCTTGAGCATGTCGTAGACGGCCACGCCATCGGCGATGCCCGTCGGGTGGTTCGAAACCAGAATGAACGCGCCTTCCGACGGCAGATGACCGCTGCCCTGAACGCGCACATCGAGCTTCAGAAGATCGCTGATATGGCCGAAGCAATCCAGCCCGCTCATCGAAGCCACGGCATCGGCCATGCGCACGGCTTCGTCGTAGTGCAGAACCTTGTAGAGCGCCGGGCGAAGCACCGGCCACAGGGGACTCTTGACCAGCGTCTGTCCGCGTTCGGCGATGAGCTGGTCGACGATATGCGGGTCTGCATCGGCGGCAGTGCCGGCCCTGCGGCCGTTGATCACGCCCGCAAAGGTTGAAGTCGCGCTCTGGATTTCCATGGCCATGATGTCCGGTCGCAGTTCACCGTCCCTTGCCGATTTCTGTATCGTTATTATGACACAGGAGGCAATGGCTGGAAAATGCCGACCGGCACATTTGGCGCGTGAACGTCAAAAAATGCCGCCGTGGCAAAGATTTGGCGGCGTTCGCGCGAGTCAGGTCGCGGGCTTGTCGACGCCCCGATAGGCCTCGGCGCCCCAGATTTGCCTGACGCGCGCGTCGCGGCCGCAGCCCTTTCGATAGCCCTTGTAAGCCTCGGCACGGGTGACATAGCCGAACCGCGTCAACTGGCGTTCCTGGCTCAGATAATAATCCTGGTGATAGTCCTCGGCCCGCCAGAATGTCACCGGCCCCTCGACGGGGATGACCACCTCTTGTCCAAGAGCCTGCGAGGCTGCATTGACCGCCTCGAGCGCCGCCATCTTCTCGGCATCAGTGGCCGCGTGGATCGCCGTTTCGTAAGAGCGTCCGCGATCGCAGAACTGACCGCCCGCATCCAGCGGATCGACGGTGCGCAGGAAAATCTCGATCAGCGTCTTGTAGTCGGTCACCGACGAATCATAGTCGATCTTGACAACCTCGCGGTGCCGGCCGTGGTTCCGGTATGTCGGGTTCTGCATCTCGCCGCCCGCATAGCCCGATGTGGTGCCGACGACACCGGCCACGTGATCGAAATCGCTCTCGACACACCAGAAGCACCCGCCGGCGACGATCAGCGACCGGGTTTCGGCCTGGGCCGCGCCCGTCATGGCGCCGATGGCCAAGGCGGCGGCAAGGAAGGTGGCGTGGATGACTTTTTTCGGCATGTCCGGGCTCCTGCGATCTCTGCCCTCGACATACGCCCTCCCACGGCCAAGGCAATTCAAGCCGGAACACTTCTGTGTGAGTTGCGGCAACCGCCCGCCGCTTGCCAAATGGCGCCCTCGTGCCTAAGCAGGCCGCGCGGTCCAACCACCGGCGGCACGACTGTCTTGATAGCCCGATTGAAATCCGCCTTTCGCGAACGACACTCGATCTGGCGTGACGGCTGGACCGCCGATCTGTCGAAGCCCGCCAACCGGCGCTGGGCCCATCTGGACATGATGGTGTTCGATCACGGCTTCCTGCGGCTTTGGTGGCGTAATCTGCACGAAATCGCTCCGGGCGTCTGGCGCTCGAACCAGCCATCGCCGGCCCAGATCGCCGATCTCGAACGCCGCGGCATCCGGACGATCATCAATCTGCGCGGTCCGTCGCGCTGGGGGTCCTACTTTCTCGAACGGGAAGAATGCGCCCGCGCCGGCATCGAGATGATCGACACACGGCTCTATTCGCGCATGCCGCCGACGATCGAAGAGGTCGAAGCGCTTTTTGCGATCTTCGAGCGCGCCGAAAAACCGCTTCTGATGCACTGCAAGTCCGGGGCCGACCGCGCCGGGCTCGGGGCTGCGCTCTACATGCTCTGGTCCGGCCGCCCGCCTGAGGACGCTTTGGCCCAATTGTCGTTCCGCTACCTGCATCTCAAGCACGCCAAGACCGGCATGCTCGACGCGTTCATCGAAGCCTACAGGGACGCCCATCGCGAACGCGGCATCGCCTTTCGCGACTGGCTGCATACAGACTATGACAAGCAGGCGATGATGGACGCCTATCAGGCCAGCCGGGCGGGGAACTTCCTGGTCGACCGGATCCTGCGTCGGGAATAGCGGCGTCCGACCGCCTTGACGCCGGTCAACGCTCGATTGTGCCCGCTGTGCTAGGCGCGGGATGCGAACGGACGGAGGCGGGCGCCCATGAAGATCACCCGTTGGGTTTTTGCGGCTCTGCTTGCCGTTGCCGTGATCGGCGCCGGCACATTGTATGCCCGATATCAGGCCGCCCTGATCGAGGCGCAGCAGCGGCTCGCCGCCTTTGCCGTCGAGCAGGTCCAAACGCGCAGCGGACCACTCGCCTATGCGGAGGCCGGCGACGGTCCGCCCGTCCTGATGATCCATGGTTCGGGCGGCGGCTACGATCAGGGATTGTCCATGGCCGGGCCGCTCGCCGAGCGCGGTTACAAGATCATATCGCCGTCGCGCTTCGGCTATCCCGGGTCGCCCGCGCCGGAGGACCGGTCCGCCAATGCGCAGGCCGACGTTTTCGTCGATCTTCTCGATGCGCTGGGTCTCGACCAGGTCGCCGTCATTGGCGGATCGGCTGGCGCGCGCTCCGCACTGGCCTTCGCGATCCGCCATCCCGAGCGCTGCGCCGCACTCATCCTGATCGTACCCGCCCTCGACGTTCCCGGTTTGCCGCCGGTCGAACCTTGGTCGCCATTGCAGGAGCGCCTCGTCAAGGCGGCGCTCCGTTCCGACTTTCTGTTCTGGCTGGCGATCGAATTCATGCCGGACCGGATGACCCGCCTGGTCCTGGCGACCGACCCGGCGCTGGTTGCGGCCGCCGGGCCGGCCGAGCAGGCCCGCGTGGCGCGCATAAGGCGCAGCATCCTGCCGGTAAGCGCACGCGCCGAAGGGCTGTGGGCGGACACGGTCGGCGGCTATGGCGATCTCGACGTCCGCCGCATTGCCGTTCCGACGCTGGCGATCTCGGCGGAGGATGATTTCTTCGACACCGCCACGAGCGCGCGGCACATCGCAGCGATGGTCGACGGCGCCGAACTGATCGTCTATCCCGATGGCGGACACATCTGGATCGGCCGCGGCAAGGAGATGTTCGATACGATCGCCGCCTTCATTGACCGCATCGCCGGCAACCCGACAAACGGCCAATAGGCGGAGGGCGGGATCGAAACGGTCAGGCTGCCTTTGTCAGATCCTCGGCCAGCATCAGCGCGTTGCCGTCCGGGTCGTAAAAAGTTGCGGTACGAACCATCCCGTCAATCTCGATCGTCTCACCGTCAAAGGCCACGCCGGCCGCTTCAAGGTTCCGGCGTGCGGTTTGGATGTCGGCGACGCCGAACACCGGGACCGAATTGCCCGGCGCCGGTTCGGCCTGCTCACCTAGGCCGAGCGTGACGCCCTTCGAGAACGTCGTCAGCTCGCTCCAGCCCACATCGTCGGCATGGTAGAGCGGCTCGAACCCCAGCATCTCGCCATACCATTTGGCGCTGGCATGTCGGTCGCGCACGGAGATCGCGATGGTGATTGTTTCGTCCAGCGTCACGACCGGCATGGCGTCTTCCTTTGTTTTAAAATTATGCTAAGTATATTTTATGGACATCGAGACGCTTGTCAACATCACCTGCAAGGCTTGGTCCCTCGCCATCCTTGCCGCCCTGCACGAGGGTGTTCCGGGCCGCCAGGCACAACTTCTGACGGCGACCGGCGCCGGCCGCACAGCCTTTGCGCAGAGCGTGACGCACCTGGTTGATCTCGGCCTTGTCGAGCGCAATCCCGGGCACGGCCATCCGCTCCGACCCGAGTTCCGCCTGACCGGGGCTGGTCAGGATATTGCCGCCATTGCCCATGCGCTCACCGAGGCCGCAGCGGCATCACAGCACCGGGACCTTTTGCGCCGGGCCTGGACCGTTCCTGTCCTGGCGCTCCTTCAGGCGCCGCGGACGTTCAATGAGATCGGCCGATCGTTGGGTTCCATCACCAATAGGGCCCTGTCGCAGGCGCTGAAGTCACTGGAAGCGTGCGGCTGGGTCACCCGAACCGTGGACGAGGATGCCCGGCCGCCCCGCGCGTTCTACCGCGCCACGGCAACCGGCGCTGCCATCGCCCGTGCGGCCGGTTTAGGTCGTCGAGAAGAGCCTGCCCTGGCCGACGAAACGGCTTGATGAGGAGCCTCGACAGCTAGACGCGCCGCTCGACCATCATCTGCTTGATCTCGGCGATCGCCTTGGCAGGGTTGAGCCCCTTCGGGCAGGCCTGGGTGCAGTTCATGATGGTGTGGCACCGATAAAGCCGGAACGGGTCTTCCAGATGGTCAAGACGCTCGCCGGTGGCCTCGTCGCGGCTGTCGATCAGCCAGCGATAGGCCTGCAGCAAAACGGCCGGACCCAGATAGCGATCACCGTTCCACCAATAGGACGGGCACGAGGTCGAGCAGCAGGCGCACAGGATGCACTCGTAGAGCCCGTCCAGCCTGGCGCGGTCCTCATGGCTCTGCTTCCATTCCTTTTCGGGCGCCGGCGTCGTCGTCTTCAGCCAGGGCTCGATCGACCGGTGCTGGGCGTAGAAATTGGTCAGGTCCGGCACCAGATCCTTGACCACCGGCAAATGCGGCAGCGGATAGACCTTCACCGGCCCTTCCACCTCGTCCATGCCCTTGGTGCAGGCCAGCGTGTTCGTGCCGTCAATGTTCATCGCGCAGGAGCCGCAAATCCCCTCGCGGCACGACCGGCGCAGCGTCAGTGTGGGGTCGACACTGTTCTTGATCCACAAAAGGCCGTCGAGCACCATCGGCCCGCAATCGTCGAGATCCACGTAATAGGTGTCGAGCCGCGGGTTCTGGTCGTCGTCCGGGCTCCAGCGATAGATGCGGAACTCTTTGAGATTGTTGGCCCCTTCCGGGCGGGCCCAGGACCGGCCGGGTTCAATCTGGGAGTTCTTGGGTAGGGCGAGTTCGACCATCTGCCTTGTCTCTTTTCTGCAACCGGCGCTGACCACGTATCGCGTGGGCCGCTCACCGGAGGTGATAGTGAAGCGGCACGGCCCGATCAAGTTGGACCAAAGTGCGCATGTTATCGATGTTGCGCTGCAATGTTGCAACTGCGCAAATGGTCCGGTGCCTTGGCCAAATCGACGCGCATCAACTGCCCGCCTCGACGCCCCAGAGCCGGTTGCGCAGTGCCGTATCGCCGTAGATCGCCTTGTCCAGCGCAGGCAATCCGTGCGTTTCAATCAGCGTATGGTTCTGCGAAAGAAGCGAGACACCGATCCCGGCCCGGCCATCGGGTGGAGCATAGCCGAGCAGCTCGAGGATGGTCGGATAGACGTCCATCATGGTCGCGTCGCGGTCGATCGCCTGCGGTTCAATGCCGGGGCCGAAGGCGACAAAGAAATTGCGCCGTTCACGCTGCTTGAGTTGCCGGTAGACCGAGTTGCGCATCGCCAGATGGTCGCTCTGGATCACGACAACGGTGTTGTCGAGATGGCCGGACACTTCGAGCCGATCAAGCAGTTCGGCGGCCAGTTCGTGCGAGCAACGGAAAGCCTTGAGCGTCGGATCGTCGAAGCGGTCGACCGTCGGGCGACCGTGACAGCTGCGCGACACAAAGCCGTTGGGCGTGTGGCCGCCAATATTGGTCACCGACAGCGCAAAGGGCGACCCGGTTTCGACGATGCGCTCGATCTCGTGGAACGCCGCGTCGAAAATGTCCTCGTCATCGAGCCCCCATTCATTGCCGCCATCGGGATAGTCGGCGCGCAATTGGCTGAACGCCAATGGCTTTTGCCACCCGTGGCTGGCGGCGAACTTGTCCGCGCCTGCAAACCGCAGCGGCGCGGTCTGCATCACCGTCGTCTGGTAACCGTCGCGCTTCAGCAGGTCGGCAAGGCAGGTGGCGCCCGGCATGAACGCATCATCGATGAAATGAAAGCTGTTGTGTGTCACAAGACCCAGCGGCATCAGCGGGACGCCGCACTGGGAGGCAACCTGTCCGGCCAGCGTCCAGTTCGTCAGCGCCGCCTCGTGCAGATTGGTCAGCTCGATCCCGCGTGCGGCAAACGGCGCAAGCGGCGCCATCACGTCGCCGAACGCGCCTTCATCCATCAGAGTCCGCTCGCTACTTTCAAGGTAGAGGATCAGAAGGTTTGGCCTGTTGGTTCCAGCCTTTCGCAGATCGCCAATCTCGGCATAGCCGCTATAGACCACCTTGTGCGAGGCGGCTTCGGCATCGCCGACATATTCTGCCACCGACCAGGTGAACGGGTTGAAGACCAGCAGCGGCAGAACCGCCAGCCGGTCGATCCGGCGAAACCGGTGGTCGGTCGCCGACAGCAGCCAGAGCCCGACGACAAGCGCGACGATATAGGCCAGCGGCATACGCGAGGTACGAAGGAACTCGCTGACGACCCCATTCGCTTCGACGCCATGATTGGCATGAAACAGGATCGGGCCAAGCCCGAACTGGCCGAACTTGATGGTAATGAAGTACCAGAACGCAAAAAGGAGCGTCGGAAACAGGACCAGCGGCGGCAGAAAGCGCGCGCGACCGCTATGCCCTCGGCGGGGCCCGGCAAGGCTGACCAGCACAACGACCACCAGAACAACGAGGCCCGATACGACAATGTCGGTGTCGAACAGGCTTTGCAGCATGAAGCCAAATCCGAGCAGCGTCAGCGTCACGCCGAACACCCATCCGCCAGCTTCGGCCTTGGGCTCGGTTTGTGGTGTAGGCGTGGTCTGAGGCGTCATCGACAATTGGCTCCCGGCTCGTACCGGAATACCTTATGTCCAAGACATTGCCATCGGGTTTACCGGGCCGGACACGCCGCGGCGGCTGCTCAAACGGCACCCTAACCAGAAGGCGTCAGTACACCCGCGCTTTCGGCGCGATCTTGGCCAGTTCGATGCCCTCGGCCAGAAGATCGGTGTGCACCGGCCGATAGTCGAGCGTCACCGCGCCGGTCTCGCTCATCCATGCCAGCGTGTGCTTGCGCCAGTTCTCGTCGTCGCGGCCCGCCATCGGGCCGTCCTTGAAATCCTCGCGCGCATGGGCGCCACGGCTCTCCTTGCGCGCCTCGGCGCCATAGACCGTGGTGATCGCGCAGGCCATCAGGTTTTCCAGTTCCAGCGTCTCGACAAGGTCCGAGTTCCAGATCATCGACCGGTCGGTGACGTTGATGTCGGCCAGTTCCTGATGAGCTGCGTCCATGCGGCGGCAGCCCTGTTCGAGCGTCTCCTGCGTGCGGAAGACGGCGGCGTCCTCCTGCATGATCGTCTGCATCTTCAGGCGCAGATCGGCGGTCGGCGTACCGCCGTTGGCATGCCGCAACCGGTCGAACCGCTCCATGATCTTGTCGCAGGATGCGCGATTGATATCGGGAACGGATGCTTCGCGATCAACCACTTCGCCGGCGCGGATGGCTGCGGCGCGACCGAACACGACCAGATCGATCAGCGAATTCGAACCCAGACGGTTCGCACCATGCACGGATGCACAGCCCGCTTCGCCGACGGCCATCAGGCCGGGTGCGATCGCATTGGGGTCGCCATCGGTCGGGTTCAGCACCTCGCCCCAATAATTGGTGGGAATGCCGCCCATATTGTAATGCACGGTCGGCAGCACCGGGATCGGTTCTTTCGTGACATCGACGCCGGCGAAGATCTTGGCGCTTTCGGAGATGCCAGGCAGGCGCTCGGACAGAACCGCCGGGTCGAGGTGATCGAGATGAAGGTGGATATGGTCGGCGCTCTTGCCGACGCCGCGCCCCTCGCGGATTTCCATGGTCATGCAACGCGAGACGACATCGCGTGAGGCAAGATCCTTGGCTGACGGCGCATAGCGCTCCATGAAGCGCTCGCCTTCGGAATTGACCAGATAGCCGCCTTCGCCGCGCGCGCCTTCCGTGATCAGGCAGCCCGCGCCGTAAATGCCGGTCGGGTGGAACTGCACGAATTCCATGTCCTGAAGCGGCAGGCCGGCGCGCGCGATCATGCCGTTGCCGTCGCCCGTGCAGGTATGCGCGGATGTGGCCGAGAAATAGGCCCGGCCATAACCGCCCGTGGCCAGCACGACCATCTTGGCCGAAAAGCGGTGGATGGTGCCGTCATCGAGGTTCCAGGCAACGACACCGGTGCAGGTGCCGTCCTCGTCCATGATCAGGTCGATGGCGAAATACTCGATATAGAACTGCGCATTGTTGCGCAGCGACTGGCCATAAAGCGTGTGCAGGATGGCATGGCCCGTGCGGTCGGCAGCCGCACAGGTGCGCTGCACCGGCGGCCCTTCGCCATAATTCTGCATGTGCCCGCCAAACGGGCGCTGATAGATGCGGCCGTCCTCGGTGCGCGAGAACGGCACGCCATAATGCTCGAGCTCATAGACCGCCTTGGGCGCTTCCATGGCGAGATACTGCATGGCATCGACATCGCCGAGCCAGTCCGAACCCTTGACGGTGTCGTACATGTGCCACTGCCAGCTGTCGGGCGTCATGTTCTGCAGGCTCGCAGCGATGCCGCCCTGGGCGGCGACCGTGTGCGACCGGGTCGGAAACACCTTGGTGATGCAGGCGGTTCTCAGGCCCTGCTCGGCCATGCCCAGTGTCGCGCGCAGGCCCGCGCCGCCGGCGCCGACGACCACCACATCGAACTTGTGGTCCTCGTAGGTGTAGGCCCGGCCGTTGACGCCCGGTGCCGCTGCATTGCCGTTGGTGCTCATGTCAGCTTCCGAAACCCATTTTCAGTATGGCGAAGACCGCGAGAACCGCGATCCCGAAGGTGAAGAAGATGTTGGCGACGAGCAGCGCATACTTCGCCAGCTCGCCATGGATGTAATCCTCGATGACCACCTGCATGCCGAGCTTGGCGTGATAAAGCGCCGACACGATCACCAGCAGCATGACCACCGCAACGAACGGGTTGGCGAAGGTCGCGGCGACGGTGGCGTGGTCCTCGCCGTTGAGCGAAACGACGATCCAGACAAAGGCGATGATCAGCGGCACATTGGCCAGCGCGGTCAGGCGCTGCCGCCAGAAATGCTCGGTGCCGTCCTTGGCCGATCCCAGGCCTTCGACGCGCTTGAACGGTGTCTTGATGGACATGGCGATCTCCTCAGCGCACCAGCATGGCGATCAGCCAGACCAGAAGCGTCAACGCGCCCGACCCGATGAACGTCGCATAGGCGAGCTTGGTCGACATTTGCTTGCTGATCAGCTTGCTCGCGTCCCAGGCAAAATGCCGCAGGCCGCCCAGAAGGTGATGCATCAGGGCCCACGTGTATCCCAGAAGGATCAGCATGCCGAAGAGCGAGCCGAAGAAGCCGTTGACGTAGTCGAAATAGGCCGGACCCGCCGCCGCCGCGATCAGCCACCAGGCCACCAGCACGGTGCCGAAGTAGAGCGCGACCCCCGTGATGCGATGCATGATCGAGGCGATCATGTTGGGGATCAGCTTGTAGATGGACAGATGCGGCGAAAGCGGCCGTTCCTTCCTGGCCTGGCCGCTGGTGGCCGACGAGCTGGTTGAAGACACCGCTTTCCCCTTGATCGTTCTGATTGGTGCGCGCTGCCAAACGGCTCGCGCAGCGTCGCGATTGGAAATGTTCTAGAGCGCGTTTCGCACTGCGTCAAAGGTCATGCGGCATCGTGCCATCGTCAATTGGTCGGACGCGGAGACCAGGCCGCAGAACCGGCGTGTCCTCGATCCGATGTTGACCGGCGAACGGGAAAGGCGGGCCTCCTTATGCGCGCAAACGTCGCTCAGCGACGGCAATCCGTTGGCGCCTGGCCGCTGGCGAACCAGCTTGCCGTCCGGCCGGCGAACACCAGCGCATAGCCCGTCTTGGCATAGCGTTCGCGCTGTCCGGGCGGATCGGGCGGCAGGCTGACGGTGACGCCGCGGCTGTCCGTGATATCGAGCCCGGAGCCGGTGCGCGCAATCGTCAGCCGCACACCGCCGGTGCAGCTCCAGCTGGCGAGACGGGGTTGGGCGCTTTGGCTCAAGCCGACATCGCCGCCGGTCGAGCATGCGGCGAGAAGCGCCGAGGAACAGGCGACGGAAACGGCAAGGCAAACGCGAATCGAAACCATCGCCGATGCTTACGCCAGAGATTTGGGAGGGGCAAGCAAGAGGAGCGCTCAGAAATCGGTGTCGACCTGTTCGTCCTTTTCCAGCGCCCGCCGCAGCCGTCCGAAGGCGAGTCGGATGCGAGACTTGACGGTGCCGAGGGGCAGTCCGGTCTCGTCGGCGATCCGGCTGTGCGAATAGCCCAGAAAGAATGCCATGCGGATCAGCCCCACCTGCTCCTCCGGCAGGCCCGCCAGTGCATCGCGCACGCGCGCATCGCGCTGTTCGCCATCCATCATAGCATCGGGAAGCGGTGATTCGGCCGGCCGCAGCATCGGTTCGTCCGGATCGAGAAGCCCGGACTTGTCCCGCCGCAACGCGTCGATGCGCCGGTTGCGGGCAACGCGGAAGAGCCAGGTCGACAGCGACGATTTGGTCGGATCGAACAGGTTGGCCTTGTGCCACAGCACGATCATCACTTCCTGGGCGATGTCCTCGGCGGCGCTGTCCTCGAGGCCCAGACGGCGCAGATAGGCCTTGATGCGCGGCGCGAAGAAATCGAACAGTTCGGCGAAGGCGGTCTTGTCGCGGTCGCTGGCCACGCGCGCGGCCAGCGCAGCGAAGTGTTTGTGCTGTTCGCTCATCAAACAGTCTCTGGTTCCGGACAAGGGCGCCATGCGCGCTGTGAAGGGCCCGTCAGCCCGACCATTTGCGCCGATCGGGCGACATTCGCCCAATTTGCCGAACAAAGTCAAACTGTTGCCGTTTTCCTCGGCGACAGGCATTCGTCAAGGCCGATAGGCGGGCACCAAGACGTCCGGATGGCGCTTCGAAGCGATGCCGTGACATGGTCGGCACGAAGGTCGAAAGCCGGTCCCGTTCATGGTTTGGTAACCATCTTTTTCCAAGGTGGAAGCCATGGGCGAACGGCACAAATCCGGGCGCTGACACGCTTATGCGGCCCCTTTTGAACTTGGTAGGAACAATGCTTCACGGAAAACGAGTTTTGGCGGCAGCGGTTGCGGTGGGCGCGCTGATGACCGGCAGCGTTGCCGCGCAGGCGCAGACGCCGCAGCGCATCGGACAGTTCAACGACTGGGGTGCCATCAGCTATCAGTCCGGCGGCGCCAAGGTCTGCTATGTGGTTTCGGTACCGCTGACCAAGCAGCCCTCGAACGTCAATCACGGGGATAATTTCTTCGTCGTCACCCAGCGGGGCGGCCAGAACGTGACATTCGAGCCGCAGTTCATCGCCGGGTACACGCTCCAGGAAAACTCGAAAGTCACGGTGACCGTGGACGGCGCGCCCTTCTCCTTCTTCTCCAAGGACAACACCGCCTGGACCGAGAACGCAGCACAGGATCCCGCGCTGGTTGCCGCCATGCGGGCCGGCTCGCGCATGGTGGTTCAGGCCACCTCGAGACGCGGCACAAACACCACCTACGAGTATTCGCTGTCGGGCGTGACCGCGGCGTTGAACGCGATCCAGAACTGCCAGTAGCGCCGCTCTGCACCGTCCCGTTCCGCAATGGCCGGGCCTTCGGGTCCGGCTTTTTCTTGCGCTTTGCCCCCCCATGGCACATATGCGGGCTTCACCGACGCAATCCGGTCCGAAGCCATGGCCATTTCACTGGACATACGCGACGAAGCGACGCGCGCGCAGCTTGCCGCCGTGCAGGCGGGCCGCATCGACGACCGGTCGTCGCTGATCGGGCTGACGCGGGCAAGGCTGGGTGAGGCGCTGCGGGATGCCGGTGTGCCCGACCGGCAGATCAGGATGCGCGTTCAGCAGCTCTGGCACTGGCTTTATGTGCGCGGCGTCGATGATTTCGCCGCCATGAGCAATGTCTCCAAGGACCTCAAGGCGACGCTCGCGGAGCGCTTTACCATCGCCGGTCCCGAGATCGTCGAAGAGCAGATTTCAGCCGACGGCACGCGAAAATGGCTGCTGCGGTTTCCGCCGCGTGGAGCCGGCAAACCGGTCGAGATCGAGACTGTCTATATCCCCGAGGAAGGGCGCGGCACGCTGTGCGTCTCCAGCCAGGTCGGCTGTACGCTGACATGCACATTCTGCCACACCGGAACGCAGACGCTTGTCCGCAACCTGACCGCCGGCGAGATCGTCGCGCAGGTCATGCTCGCCCGCCAGCGCCTTGGCGACTTCCCCGACGCCGACACGCCGGCCGGCGCGATCGTGCCGTCCGAAGGCCGCAAGGTCTCCAACATCGTCATGATGGGCATGGGCGAGCCGCTCTACAATTACGAGCATGTGCGCGATGCGATGCAGGTCTTCACCGACGGCGACGGGCTGTCGCTGTCCAAGCGCCGCGTGACGCTGTCGACCTCGGGCGTCGTGCCGAAGATCGGGCCGATCGGCGAGGAAACCGGCGCCATGCTGGCCATCTCGCTGCATGCGGTCACCGACGAGTTGCGCGACGTGCTGGTGCCGATCAACAAGAAGTACCCGATCGCCGACCTATTGGCTGCCTGCCGCGCCTATCCAGGCCTGTCGAACGCGCGCCGCATAACGTTCGAATATGTCATGCTCAAGGGCGTCAACGATTCACTCGCCGACGCCAAGGAACTGGTGCGCCTCCTCAAGGGCATTCCGGCCAAGATCAACCTGATTCCGTTCAACAAATGGCCCGGCTCGGACTATGAGTGTTCGGACTGGGAGCAGATCGAAAAATTCGCCGATTTCATCAACGCCAACGGTTATGCCTCGCCGATCCGCACACCGCGCGGCCAGGATATTCTCGCCGCCTGCGGCCAGCTCAAGTCGGAGTCAGAACGGATGAAGAAGACCGAGCGCCTGGCCTACGAGGCGATGATGATTGTCGGCCACGGCGAGTGACCGGCCGTCACTCGTAAACCGGCGTGACCGTGTACCCGGCGTCTTCGAAAAGTTTTGCCAGACCCTCTTCGCCCGGCAGGTGCAGCGCACCGACCGCGATGAAAGCGCCGCCCGTCTCCAAGATCGGCAGCGAGCGCTTGGCCATGGTGTGGTTGCGGGCCGTCACCATGGTCTGCTCGAACGCGGCATAACCGCCCTCATCGCTGACCGCCTCGGGCGTAAAGACGCGCAGCACCGGCCAGACCAGCCCGGTCTGCCCGTCGCCATAGAGTGCGATCATCGTCTCGATCACATCGTCGATCCGGTCGCCGAGCGCGATCGTCTCGACCAGACCGCGCACGTGAAACGCCATCGGCAGCGAAGCCATGGCTTCAAGCTGTTCGACGATCGTTTCAAGCCCGACCAGTTCTTTGCCGGCCGCTTCGGCGCGTTCGGCCAGAGCGATGTCGAGGATCGGCTGGCCGGCCTGCTTGCGCGCCATCTCGCATTCGGGCAGCGCCACCATGGCGGCAACCAGCCAGGGCTTCATCCGGTCGACCAACGCCAGTTGCAGCCCGCGGCTCGCCAGGCCCTCGCGCAGCACGGCCTCGTCGCCGGCATCGAGAAAATCGCTGATCCGTTCATCGGTGGTGAACATGGTCAGTTCCGGCCGGGTGAGCAGCGCCATCTGCGACTTGGCCGGATCGAGGATTTCCGTCGTTTCGATGACGAGCACGTCCGACGCATCGAAGGCGTCCTGGGCAAAGGCTGGCAGTTCGGTAACGCGCGGATCGGTCATATGCATTGTACCGAACAGATAGGACGGCGCGACACCGTTCTTTTGGATCCGGAACAGGATCGCGTCACCATTGAGCGTTTCGGCGCCTTCGGCCAGAACCGCGCGGTGCGCTTCGGGATCGGTATCAGCGAGTTCCTGAAGCAGATTGACGCCCGTGCAGGCCGGCAGACCGGCATCTTGTGCGCGTGCACTCGCCGATATGATCGTGAGCAACAGCAACGCCGCGAACGCAATGTTGAGCGCCGCGACCAGTTTCAGCGCGGGGCCGCTCAGCCTGTCGGCGAATGATACGGCATTGACGGCAAGGTTTTCCATGCGCGCGAGATTAGCGGCCAGTGACGACGTTTCCGTTAAACGCAATCGTTAACAGTGCGACAATGCAACCGTCATGCACGCGGGTGGGCGGCGCGCCAAGCCTCGAGAAGGCGTTGCGAATCGACGCCGGTATAGACCTGCGTCGTCGATAGGCTCGCATGGCCCAGCAACTCCTGGATGGTGCGCAGATCGCCGCCGGAACCGAGCAGATGCGTCGCGAACGAATGGCGCAGCGCGTGCGGCGTGGCGGTGTCGGGCAGCCCGAGCGCGCCGCGCAGGCGCCGCATGTCCCGTTGCAGCACGGCGGGCTGCAGCGCCCCGCCGCGCAAACCGCGAAACAGCGGTGTGCCGGGCGAAAGATCGTAGGGACACAAATCGCGATAGGCATCCACTGCCTCGAAAACGGCCGGCAGAAGCGGCACGGTGCGCGTCTTGCCGCCCTTGCCGGTCACCGCAATCGAGCGGGCCGACCGGTCGCGCAGATCGCCGCCATCGAGCGACAGTGCCTCGCCGATGCGCAGCCCGCAGCCGTAAAGAAGCGTCAGCACCGCGGCATTGCGGGCGCGGACCCAGGGTTCGTCATTGAGCTGTTCGTCCGCATCAACCGCGCGCACGGCGTCGGCGGCCGTCAGCGGCTTGGGCAGGGATTTGGGCTGACGCGGCGCGCGCATCGCGGTGGCCGCCGCCGCGTTGGCCAGACCCTCTTTTTCCAGATGGCGCAGGAAGGAGCGCACCGCCGCAAGGTTCCGGCCCAGCGACCGCGTGCCCGCACCCTGCGCGCGCCGCCGCGTCAGAAAGGCGCGCAGATCCATCGGCTTGAGATCGGCGATCTGCCTGACGCCGGGCGGTCCACCCTGATGGTCGGCGAGAAAGTGCAGGAACTGCCGCGTATCGCGTTCATAGGCTTCGACCGTATTGGCCGCCAGCCGCCGTTCGCCGGCGAGCTTTTGCAGCCACGCCTTGCGCGCGGCGATCAGATCCGGTCGAGCGGGCAGGAGCGCTTGGGTCATGGATCCACTCTAGGCCGCCCCGGTTACCGCTTGCTTGATGACGGCCACAAAGCCGCCGCTTGGCGTGCCGCGCAAAAGCGATTATCGCACACCCATGAGCACGAAACCGTCTAATCCGGTCCTGATGGGTGTCATCGGCGCGCCCCACGGCGTGCGGGGCGAAGTGCGCGTCAAATCCCACACCGGCGACCCCGTGGCACTGGGCGACTATGGCCCGCTGTTCGACAAGGACGGCAACCTGTTCGAGATCACCGCCATCCGGCCGTCCAAGACCGTGGTCGTCGTCCGCTTCAAACAGGTCAACGGCCGTGAGGCGGCCGAAGCCCTCAACGGAACCGAACTCTTTGTCGACCGATCGAGGCTTCCCGACGGCGAACTGGAAGACGATGAGTTCTTCATCGACGATCTGGTCGGGCTGGATGCGGTAGACGCTGACGGAGCGCGCATCGGCGCGATTGTCGCGGTTCACAATTTCGGCGCCGACGACATGATCGAAGTGCGGCCGGCCGGCGGGGGCCGTACCGAACTCTATCCGTTCACTCGCGCGGTCGTGCCCGAGATCGACATGGATGCCGGGCGCCTGACCCTCGTTGCGCCCGGCGAGATCATCGCCCGGCCCGAAGAGGACGAGGCGTCATGAGTTTCAAGGCATCGATCCTGACGCTCTATCCGGACATGTTCCCCGGCACGCTGGGCCAGGCCTTGGCGGGCAAGGCACTCAAATCGGGCGCCTGGTCGCTCGATGTCACGCAGATTCGCGATTTCGCCACCGACAGGCACCGCAGCGTTGACGACACGCCCGCCGGCGGCGGCGCCGGCATGGTGCTGCGGCCCGACATTCTCGCCAAGGCCATCGATCACGTGTCGTCGACAGAAGACAGACGCCCGCGCCTCCTGATGAGCCCGCGCGGCACGCCGCTGACCCAGGCCATGGTGCGCGATCTCGCCACCGGGCCCGGCGCCGTCATCGTCTGCGGTCGGTTCGAGGGCGTCGACGAGCGGGTGATCGAGGCGCGGCAACTTACCGAGGTGTCAATCGGGGACTATGTGCTCTCGGGCGGCGAAATCGCGGCGCAGGTGCTGCTCGACGCGGTTGTTCGGCTGCTGCCCGGCGTGATGGGCAATGCCGCGTCCGGTGAGACGGAGAGCTTCGAAGCCGCGCTGCTCGAACATCCGCACTACACCAGACCGACCGAGTGGGAAGGCCGGACGATTCCCGATGTGCTGACATCGGGCAACCATGCCAGAATTGATGCATGGCGGCGCGAACGAGCCGAAGCGCTGACCAAGGCGCGCCGCCCCGACCTCTGGCAAGCGCAGGCGCGCAAAAAACCGACGGCGGACAGGTGACAAAACCGCTGGCTTCCTGTATGAGCGCGCGGAATTTCGGACAAACCGAAGTCTTTACAGCAACTACGGGCATGACCACCGCTCCGGTCCGGGACCAAATCCGGGCCAGGCTGCACGATGAGACCGCATCGACGGCGATTGTGCACCCCAGCGAGCGCTCTGGCGGTTCAAAAGAACAAGAAGGACAGTCGAGATGGACATCATCCGTCAGCTCGAGGCCGAGCAGGCCGCCAAAATCAGCGAAAAGCGCACCTTTCCCGATTTCTCGCCCGGCGACACCGTGCGCGTTCAGGTCCGCGTGACCGAAGGCAAGCGCACGCGTCTTCAGGCCTATGAGGGCGTGTGCATCGCGCGCGCCGGTTCGGGCCTCAACGAGAACTTCACCGTCCGCAAGATTTCCTATGGCGAAGGCGTCGAGCGTGTCTTCCCGCTGTTCTCGCCGCTGGTCGAGGCCGTTGAGGTCGTCCGCCGCGGCAAGGTCCGCCGCGCCAAGCTCTATTACATGCGCGGCCTGCGCGGCAAAAAGGCCCGCATCGCCGAGAACACCGGCGCCCGCGCCCGCAAGCTGAACGAGGCCGAGCGTCAGGCGCTGGCCGAAGAGCGCGCCCGCATCGAGGCTGAAAAGGTTGCCGCCGCCCAGGCCCTCGCCGCCGAAAAGGCCGCAGAGGAAGCAGCCGAAGCCGCAAAGGCGGCCGAGGCGGAAGCAGCGGCAGCCGCTGAGGCGGAAACCAAAGAATAAGGCGGCAGCCGACGGCATAACCGCGCAAGCGGGGGACGACGCGAAGGCGGGCCGGAAGGTCCGCCTTTTCGTTTGCGGCACCGCACAAGACGCCCTTGCCTGCCATCCGTTTCCGGGCCACTGTCGGCCTTTGCCCGTCCGCCTCCGGGGACGGGGCACCTCACAATACGACAGGGAGTAAGTGCGATGTTCACACGGCGATGGGTAATGACGGCAGCGGCCGCATCGGTTATGGCGGCCGGCGCGGCAAGCGGTGCGATGGCCATGGATCTGCCCGATCTGGAAGGCCGCACGATCACGGTGGTGACCGAGAATGCCTATCCGCCGCTGCAGTTTCTCGATCCGTCGACCGGCGAGCAGATCGGCTGGGAATATGACGCGATGGAAGAGATCGGCAAGCGGCTGAACGCGACGATCGAATATCAGAATATCTCCTGGGACGCGATGATCCAGGCGGTGTCCGACGGCCAGTATGATGTCGGCATGACAGGCATCACCATTCGCGAGGACCGGATGGAGAAGGTCGACTTCTCCGACAAATACATGACCAGCCAGATGTTCATGCTGGTGCGCGGCGACGAGGAGCGTTTTGCCGATGCGCCGAGCTTTGCGGCCTTTGAAGACGGTCTTGTCGGCGCACAGCCGGGAACGACGCCCTTCTACGTGGCAGTCTACGACATGCTCGACGGCGACGAGGCCAATCCGCGCATCAAGCTGTTCGAAACGTTCGGCGCCTCGGTCCAGGCGCTGCGCACCGGCGATGTCGATGTCGTCCTGACCGACGGCACCGCCGGCGAGGGCTATGTCAAGGCCTCGGACGGCGCGCTGAAGCTGGTCGGCGAACCGCTCGGCACCGAGGATTTCGGCTTCATCTTCCCCAAAGGCTCCGATCTGGTCGAGCCAATCAACGCCGCCATCGCCTCGATGGAAGCGGACGGCACGCTGGACGCGCTGAACACCAAATGGTTTCTGGAGTACTCGCTGGGCCAGTAGGGCATTGGGGCTTCTCTGACGCCCTTTTCATGTCTTTCCGGCATGCGCATCCGGCGCATGCCGGCACTGGCTCATGCGACCCGGTGGTCAACCGGTCACAGTGCGGACATAGGTCACCAGGACAAATGCGATCGCCAGCGCCAGCGTGATCGTGACCAGCGATGAAAAGGTCGGCTCGTTGCGTGCCATGCGCTTGACATGGTCCCAATGCCATCGCGGCGAAAAGACCTTCGCGCCGTAGAACAGGTAAAAGATGCCGAACGCGATGATGACCCAAACGATCCTGGACACGTCGTTTTCCTCCGCCCACAACGGCCCTCTATGAAATCCCGGAGCCGCTGGCAAATCCGATGACCGCCCTGCCGCCCGAACCCTCGCAAGACGCGCCCGACGACGACTTTCCATGGTGGCTGCTGGCACTGGCCGTCATCGGCGTCGGCCTTGCAATCCTGATCGCGACCAACGACCTTTACACCCAGGTCTTCCGCACCGTCTCGCGCGGCGTGCAGATCACGGTCTTCGTCACGCTGGTCGGCTTTGCCATGGCCAGCATTCTCGGTCTGCTTCTGGCGCTGATGGCGCTGTCGAATTCGCTCGTCCTAAGGCAGATCGCACGCTTTTACGTCGAAGTTATTCGCGGCATCCCGATCATCGTCCTGCTCTTCTACATCGCCTTTGTCGGCGCGCCGGCGCTGGTCTGGCTGATCAATGGCGTCACCTGGCCGCTGCAGCAACTGGGATGGATTGAGCCGCTTCTGGTGCGCGACATCTCGCTCCTGTGGCGGGCAATCCTGGCGCTGATGATCGGCTATTCGGCGTTCATCGCCGAAGTCTTCCGCGCCGGCATACTCGCCGTCGACAAGGGCCAGATCGAGGCGGCCGAGGCGCTGGGACTGTCACCCTTCCAACGGTTCCGCTTCGTCGTCTTCCCGCAGGCGATCCGCACCATCCTGCCGCCGCTCGGCAACGACTTCGTCGCCATGGTCAAGGATTCCTCGCTCGTCTCCGTGCTCGGCGTCGCCGACATCACCCAGATGGGCAAGGTCTACGCGTCCGGCTCGTTCCGCTTCTTCGAGACCTATTCGATCGTCGCCTACATCTACCTGATCCTGACCATCGGCCTGTCGCTGGCCCTGCGGCAGCTCGAAAAGCGGTTGCGAAAGAGCCAGCATCGCTAACCCGAAAAGATCAGCGCGCTGCCGACGAGGACGAGCGCCGCGCCGATCCACGCGCCGGCCGCCGGCATCTCTCGCGTCCGCCACCACAGAAGCGGCAGCATGATCGCCGGCGTCGTCGCCGAAAGGGTCGTGACGATCCCCACTTCGCCGCCCGACAGGGCAAACAGCAGAAACGTCATGCCGAGCGCCATCGCCAGAAAACCGGACAGCGCGGTGTAGCCGGCAATGCTCCAGGTCAGCGGCTTGGCCTGGCCGACCATCCGAGCAGGCGCCTGCATCAGCACGGTCAGGCACAGCGCGGCCACGCCGATCCGCACCGCCGATGCCGCGGCGGGATCGACCATGCCCGTTTCCATGACGGGACGCGCGATGAGTGCACCGACCGATTGGCACAACGCAGCAGCGAGCCCGAGCGCAACGCCGACCCACAGCGGCCCGGTCACGCTTTCCCATTGATGAAGCTGATCCTTGCGCTTGCCGAAGACGATGGCGAGCACCACGCCGGTCATGGCGATCGCGATGCCGGCCAAGGTAACCACAGACAGCGCTTCGCCCAGAACAATCCAGCCCAGCACGACGGACATCGGCGCATTCATCGAAAACAGGATGCCCGTTCGCCGCGGTCCAAGCCTGTTCATGGTCAGAAACAGCGCCGTGTCGCCCAGAAAGATGCCGATGAGCCCCGACCAGACCAGCGGCCAGAGCACCTCGCCCGACAGCGTGCTCCAGGTGCCCGCCGCCGTCACCCACACCGCCAGCATGGCGAACACCATCGCCATGCGCAGACGGTTAAAGGCGATGGCGCCCAGATGCCGGGCCGGCGCCACCGAGACGAGCCCGGTCAGCGCCCATACGGCAGCGGCTGCCAGCGCGGCGATCTCATGAATGAACATCGTTGAAGCGCTCAATACACAGACGCCGCGCGATGCGCTCGAACGCCCGGCCGGTCAAGCTGAGAATTGAACCGATTGCACCCGCCGACCAAATGCGTTGACGTTGACTTATGTCAATTCAGGTTGACAGTTCGGGCGTACGCTTCCCGCAAAACGTCGGGAGGCCCGCCATGCATGTCGTACTCGTTCATCCGAACTACCACTCGGGCGGGGCGGAAATCGCCGGCAACTGGCCGCCGGCTTGGGTGGCCTATCTGGCGGGCTCGCTGAAAAGGGCCGGCTTCGACAAGGTCACCTTCATCGATGCGATGACCAACGAGATCGACGATGTCGATCTGGGCAAGAGGCTCGCCGACCTGCAGCCGGACATTGTCGGCACCACCGCCATCACCCCCTCCATCTATGTCGCCGAGAACGTGCTCAAGATCGCGCAGCAGGTTTGTCCCAAGGCCGTCCGCGTCCTGGGCGGCGTGCATGCGACGTTCATGTACAAGCAGGTCCTGTCCGAAGCGCCATGGATCGACGTCATCGTGCGCGGCGAGGGCGAGGAGATCTTCGCCGAGTTCGTCACCGCCGTTGCCGAAGGGCGCTGGCCCGCCGAGCGGGACACGATCAAGGGACTGGCGTTCGGCGACGGCGAGCAGATCGTCGCCACCCCGGCCGCGCCAACGGTGAAAAATCTCGATGCGATCGAACCGGATTGGTCGCTGCTCGAGTGGGACAAGTACATCTACGTGCCGCTCGGCGTGAAGGTGGCGATCCCCAACATGGCGCGCGGCTGCCCGTTCACCTGCTCGTTCTGCTCGCAGTGGAAGTTCTGGCGCGACTATCGCGTCCGCGACCCGAAGGCCGTCGTCGACGAGATCGAGACGCTGGTCGACGATCACGGCGTCGGCTTCTTCATCCTCGCCGACGAGGAGCCGACCATCAACCGCAAGAAGTTCATCGAGTTCTGCGAAGAGCTGATCGCGCGCGGACTGCCGCAGAAGATCAAATGGGGCATCAACACGCGCGTCACCGACATTCTGCGCGATGAGGAACTGCTGCCGCTCTACCGCAAGGCGGGTCTCGTGCACGTCTCGCTCGGCACCGAAGCGGCGGCGCAGATGAAGCTCGACCAGTTCAACAAGGAAACCAAGGTCGCCGACAACAAGCGGGCGATCAAGCTGCTGCGCGACGCCGACATCTTCACCGAGGCGCAATTCATTGTCGGCCTCGACAATGAGACGGCCGAGACGCTGGAAGAAACCTATCGGATGGCTTGGGACTGGCAGCCCGATCTTGCCAACTGGGCCATGTACACGCCCTGGCCGTTCACGCCCCTGTTCCAGGAACTGGGCGACAAGGTCGAGGTGTTCGACTTCTCAAAGTACAATTTCGTCACGCCGATCATGAAGCCCGAAGCGATGGACCGCGACGAGCTTCTCGACCGTGTGATGAACAATTACCGGCGCTTTTACTCCAAGAAGGCGCTGTTCCATTATCCGTGGCGCGGCACGGGCTTCCGGCGCCGTTATCTGCTCGGTTGCCTCAAGGCGTTTCTGAAGGCCGGCTTCCAGCGCAAATTCTATGACCTCGGCAAGCACAATTATTGGGGCCCGCAGTCCAAGGGCAAGGTCGATTTCCACTTCGACGAGACGCGGACGATCGCCAAGGCGCAGCTCGACGACTGGGCCGCGATCCACGACAAGAAGGTCGCGCTGCAGGAAGCCCGCCGGAAGATCGAAAAGAACGAGGACGGCGTGCCGATGGCCTGCGGCGGCGGCACCGAGCAGATGGAAGACTATTCCGGACTGCCGACATCGACGCGCCGGCCGAGCGCCAAGCGTCCGCCGAGGGTCAAGCTGCCGACCGAGGCACCGCCGGCTGGCGAGTGATGGCAGCCACTCACCACTGCGAGGAAGTGCGCCGTGACGGTCCTCGATAGCGAAACGGCAAAGCGGTCCGTTCGCCGCGCAACAGTCGATGATGCGCCGCCGACCGTCGGGCCCAACGCCGTCATCCAGACGCGGGCCGCGCTCGACGCGTTGGCCGGCAGGTCAGCACGCCGCTCCATATTCGGTGCCGCGGGCCTCGAACGCTTTGCCGACGCCGATCCCGACGCCATGATCGAGGCCGATACCGTCAATGCGCTGAACCGCCAGATCGCCGCCAAACTCGACGCGAAGACCGCCCATGCGGTGATGAAGCGGGCCGGCGAACTGACAGGCGACTACATCCTCGCCAACCGCATCCCCAAAGCCGCCCAGTGGATGTTGAGACACCTGCCGGCATACATTGCGCAGCGCGCCCTGATGGCGGCGATCGCCCGCAACGCCTGGACCTTTGCCGGCAATGCACGCGTCGAACGGGGGGCGGGATTCATCGCCATCCACGACAATCCGATCTGTCTGGGCAAGGCCGGGTTTTCATCCTGCGTCTGGCATGCGGCGGTGTTCCGACGCCTGTTTCAGACCCTCGTCGATCCGGCCATCACGATCCAAGAAACCGAGTGCGTCGGTTGGGGCAGCGAGGTCTGCCGCTTCGAGATCGTGCGGGTTGCCTGACAGCGACGCCCGATTCTCATGCGTGCTGGCGACGGCCGGAAGTCGGCGGCAGCGTCCTTGACGCCCCTTCCCCCGCCGTTGCATATCGGCGCAATACCGCACACTCGCCAATGAGGACACGCCGCCATGGCCGCGCCGCGCACGCTCTACGACAAGATCTGGGACGACCATCTGGTTCACGAGGCCGACGACGGCACGTCGCTGATCTATATCGACCGGCATCTGGTCCATGAGGTAACCAGCCCGCAGGCGTTCGAAGGCCTGCGCATGGCCAACCGCACCGTCCGCCAGCCCGAAAAGACACTGGCCGTGGTCGACCACAATGTGCCGACCTCGCCAGACCGGCATCTGGGCATCAAGAACGAGGAAAGCCGCATCCAGGTCGAGGCGCTGGCCAGGAACGCCGCCGATTTCGGCATCGAATACTATTCCGAGAACGACCGCCGGCAGGGCATCGTCCACATTGTCGGCCCCGAGCAGGGCTTCACCCTGCCGGGCATGACCATCGTCTGCGGCGACAGCCACACCTCGACCCATGGCGCGTTCGGCGCGCTGGCGCACGGCATCGGCACGTCCGAGGTCGAGCACGTTCTGGCCACCCAGACGCTGATCCAGAAGAAGGCGAAGAACATGCTGGTGCGCGTCGATGGCGTCGCGCCCGACGGCGTGACGGCCAAGGACATCATCCTCGCCATCATCGGCCAGATCGGCACCGCCGGCGGCACCGGCCATGTCATCGAATATGCGGGCGATGCGATCCGCGCGCTGTCCATGGAAGGGCGCATGACCGTCTGCAACATGTCGATCGAGGGCGGCGCCCGCGCCGGCATGATCGCGCCCGACGAGACCACCTTCGCCTACATCAAGGACAAGCCCCGCGCACCCACGGGCAAGGCATGGGACATGGCGCTCGCTTACTGGAAAACGCTCCACACCGACGAAGGCGCCCATTTCGACAAGATCGTCACGCTCGACGCCGCAGATCTGCCGCCGATCGTCTCCTGGGGTTCGTCGCCCGAGGATGTCGTCTCGATCGAGGGCAGCGTGCCGGACCCCGACGAGATCGAGGATGCCAACAAGCGCGCCTCCAAATGGCGCGCGCTCGACTATATGGGGCTCAAGCCGGGCACCAGGATCACCGATATCGAGATCGACCGTGCGTTCATCGGCTCATGCACCAATGGCCGCATCGAGGATCTGCGCGAAGTCGCCCGCGTGGTGGAGGGAAAGCGCGTGGCCGAGCGGGTCGATGCGATGATCGTCCCCGGCTCGGGCCTGGTGAAGGCACAGGCCGAGGCCGAAGGGCTCGACGCGATCTTCAAGGCGGCGGGTTTTGACTGGCGCGAGCCGGGCTGCTCCATGTGTCTTGCCATGAACGACGACCGGCTGAAGCCTGAAGAGCGCTGCGCATCGACGTCGAACCGCAATTTCGAGGGCCGGCAGGGCTATAAGGGCCGCACCCATCTCGTCTCGCCGGCCATGGCAGCCGCCGCAGCGATCGCCGGACGGTTTGTCGATATACGCTCGCTGAAAGACTGAACCCCGGCCGGCCGCGTCCGGCGGAACGCGATCACTCGAAAACGATGGCGGGGGCTGGTTTCGCGCCGGCACCGGTCGAGAGCGCCGCCGAAACTCGCTCGGCGATGGCCGTGTAGGCAGCGGCGTGCGGACCGTCCGGTTCGGCCACGGTGATCGGTCTTCCGGCGTCGGAGGTTTCGCGGATCGCCATCACCAGCGGAACCTCGCCCAGAAAGGGGACACCCAGCCGCTGAGCTTCCGCCCTGGCGCCGCCATGGCCGAAGATGTCGTAGCGCGCGCCGGTGTCCGGCGCCACGAAATAGCTCATGTTCTCGATGATGCCGAGAACCGGCACATTGACCTTCTCGAACATTTTCAGGCCCTTGCGCGCGTCGATCAGCGCCAGATCCTGCGGCGTCGAGACGATCACCGCGCCAGACAGCGGAACGTTCTGCGCCATGGTGAGCTGTGCGTCTCCCGTGCCCGGCGGCATGTCGACGACCAAAACGTCGAGATCGCTCCAGGCCACCTCGCGCAGCATTTGCGTGATCGCCGAGACGACCATCGGCCCGCGCCAGATCATTGGCGTCTCTTCCTCGACCAGAAAGCCGATGGACATGGACTGCAGCCCGAACTGTTCGATCGGCTTGAGAATGCGGCCCTCGAGCTGCTGCGGTTTGGTGTCCTTCAATCCCAAAAGACGCGGCAGCGACGGCCCGTAAATGTCTGCATCCAGAATGCCGGTTTTCAGACCGCAAGCAGCAAGACCGAGCGCCAGATTGATCGCGGTGGTCGACTTGCCGACGCCGCCCTTGCCCGACGCGACGGCGATGATGTGCTTGACCCCGGGGACGCCCGGCTTCGCCCGGTCGGTGACCGGGCGCCGCCCGGCCGATGGCGGCGGTGGCGGCACGTTTCGCGCCTGCGGCTCCGGCCCGCTCTGGCCGCCCTTTTTTTCGGCGGTCAGCGCAACCATCGCCGCCTTGACGCCGGGCAGCGCCGTGACCGCAGCCTGGGCCGCCTCGCGCACCGGCTCCAGCCGCTCTGCATCGGCGGCATCGCAGGTCAGCGAGAAGAAGACCTTCCCGTCGGCGATGAAGATGTCCGACACCATCCCGGCGCCGACCAGATCGCGCCCGTCAGGCAGCATGATCTTGCGCAGCGTTTCGGTGACGATGTCCTGGCTGGGTGCTTGTGCCATTCTTTTCCCCTCGGGCGGGCGGCATACAGATATGCGCCCAACCCATCGATGCCAAGCGGTCGAAGCCTTGAAGGGCGCGGCAGACCGACACGGATCGTGGCGGGGAGCCGGACAGAGGTCTCAGAGGTTCCGGCCGATGGCCAGGAACTTTTCGCGCCGCTGGCGCCTGAGTGTGTCGCCATCCCTGCCGTCCAGCGCCGCCATGGCCTTGGTGAGATGCCTGTCGGTTTCGGCCATCACGGCGGACACATCGCGATGCGCGCCGCCCAGCGGTTCGGATATGATCGCATCGATGATCTTCAGTTCGAGCAAGTCCTGGGCGGTGATCTTCATGGCCGTGGCCACATCCTTGGCGCGGGCCGCATCGCGCCACAGGATCGACGCGCCGGCTTCCGGCGAGATCACCGAATAGATCGCGTGTTCGAGCATCAGGACGGTATTGGCCGTGGCAATGGCGATCGCGCCGCCCGAGCCGCCCTCGCCGATGATGACGGACACGAGCGGAACCCGCAGATTCAGGCATTTTTCCGTCGATCGGGCGATCGCCTCGGCCTGTCCGCGCTCCTCGGCGCCGATGCCCGGATAGGCGCCCGCCGTATCGACCAGCGTGATCACCGGCAGGCCGAACCGATCGGCCAGTTCCATGATCCGCACAGCCTTGCGATAGCCTTCCGGGCGGGCCATGCCGAAATTGTGTTTCAGGCGCGACTTGGTGTCGTTGCCCTTCTCTTGACCGATCACCGCCACGGGCTGCCCGTGGTAGCGCGCGAACCCGGCCATCACCGCGTGGTCTTCGGCAAAATTCCGGTCGCCGGCCAGCGGCGTGAATTCGGTGAAAAGCGCATCGACATAGTCGATGCAGTGCGGCCGGTCCGGGTGCCGGGCGACCATCGCTTTCTGCCAGGGCGTCAGCTTGCGATAGGCTTCGACCAGCGCCTCGTGCGAGCGCTTTTCGAGCCGCGCGATTTCCTCGGCGACATCGACCGCCCCTTCGCCGCTCTCGGCCAGCTTCTTGAGTTCGAGGATCTGGCCTTCCAGATCCGCGATCGGTTTTTCGAACTCAAGATAGCTGTACATCGATCATCCTGCGGCCATCGGCCGGCTCCCGCGCCCGTTGCGGCATGCAGGTGGCGGCAAATGGCCATGATGTCAAGGATGGGCGGGCGGGCGCCGCCCTATTGCCGGTTTCCGGACGCCGCCAGCGGATGATGGGCGCTGACCAGCGCATGCAGCCGCTCATCCATTACGTGGGTGTAGATCTGCGTGGTCGATATGTCCGCATGGCCGAGCAATTGCTGCACGACGCGCAGATCGGCACCGTTTTCAAGCAGATGGGTCGCAAAGGCATGGCGTAACACATGCGGCGACAAGCTTTCGGCGGCAATGCCGCAACGGGCGCCTGTTGCCTTCAGGTCGCGCGCCAGAACCTGCCGCGCAACCGGGCCTGAGAAACTGTCGTCGGGGAACAGGAACGGGCATTGTCGGGCGCGTTCGTCGCCTTCGAGTAGCATCCGATAGGCCTGCCCGGCATGGCGTGCGCTGTCGGACAGCGGCACCAATCGCTCCTTGCCGCCCTTTCCCTTGACCATGAAGAACGGTTCCTCGCGGTGCAGGATGGTCGCGGGCAGGCGCGTCAGTTCGCTGATGCGCAGACCGGTGGCATAGAGAAACTCCACGATCGCATGAGTTCGCGCCGTCCGCCGCGCCTGTGCCGGCGATTTTTTGCCCTCAAGCGCTTCACGTCGCGCCGTCTCCAGCAGCCGTGACACCGCCTCCATGCTCAGATGGCGCGGCAGGCCACGCTGTTTTTTCGGCGAAGAGATAACGCCGGTCGGGTCGTCGGAGCGGACATTTTCGGCAAACAGGAAACGGAAGAACTGACGCAGCGCCGACAGGCGCCGCGCCTGGGAACTGGCAGCGAAGCCCTGCGCCTCGAGCCCGTGCAGATAGGCCGACAGGTCGGCGGTCTGCGCGGCGTGCAATCCGCCCGCGCCGCGGGCCCGCAGGAAGCGGTCGGCATCCTCCAGATCGCGGCGATAGGATTGCAGCGTGTTGAGGGCCGCGCCGCGCTCGGCGCTCATCATCTCGAGGAAAGCTTCGATCATGGACGACAGCCTAGCGGCGAGACCTTACCGAAACGCTGCCTATTGCGCGGCTTCCGCTTCCGTATCGCCGGACCCGTCGGCTTCCGCCGGCTCGGCGGTCGGAACGGTGATCCGCACCGGGTTCAGGCGGTCCGCCGGAATCGTGACGGTCATCGGACGCGGCTCGGGCTTGACGAAAACCACCAGCGCCAACATGGCACCGTAGGCCAGCGCCGCAAGAACGCCCAACACGAAGAGGAACCGGAAGAGACTGGGCATCACACAACCATCTTTGCCCGAAATCGGACAATTGCGCTTCTTATGCAGCCGCGACGGGGGAAAGATCAAGCTCTGGCAAACGGCTTGACTCGGCCATCGCCATGATGTGCTAACAGCACAGGATGACAGAAAAATCGCCAGATATGGCCAAACAGGTCGCCGACCGGCTGAACGGGCGGCCGGTCGTCCTGATCGGCCTGATGGGCGCCGGCAAATCGGCGATCGGCCGCAAGCTGGCCGCGCGGCTCGAACTGCCCTTCATCGATGCCGATCACGAGATCGAGGAAGCGGCCAGCATGTCGGTCGCCGACATTTTCGAGCACTATGGCGAAGCCGAGTTCCGGCGCCTTGAGGCCAGCGTCATGACCCGGCTTCTCGGTGCCGGCGCAACGGTGCTGGCGACCGGCGGTGGCGCCTTCATGAACGCCGACACACGTGCCGCGATCGGCGCCGCCGGCGTTTCGGTCTGGCTGTCGGCCGATCTCGATCTTCTGATGGCGCGTGTGTCGCGAAAGGCGACGCGGCCGCTTTTAAGGGCGCCTGATCCCCGCGCGGTGATGCAAAAGCTGATGGACGAGCGATACCCGGTTTACGCCACCGCCGATGTGACGGTCATATCCCGCGATGTCGGCAAGGACGAGATGGCCGACACGGTCGTCGAGGCGCTTCATTATCATCTGTGCCTGAAAACACCCGAAACCGGAACGATCGGCCCATGATCGACGAGACCCTGCACCAGACAGTTCGCGTCGATCTGGGCGAACGCGCCTATGACATCGTGATCGGACCCGGCGTTCTGGCCGAGACCGGCACATATCTGGCCACGCTGGCGCCCGGTACCCGGTGCGCCGTCGTCACCGACGAAAACGTGGCCGCACTCCATCTCGATGCTGTGCGCGCGAGCCTTTCCGGTGCCGGTTTCGAGCCGGGAACCCTTGTGCTGCCGGCCGGTGAAGCCACCAAGGACTTCGGCCACCTCCGGCAAACGGTCGAGGCACTTCTCGATGCACGGCTCGAACGCGGCGATCTGGTGGTCGCGCTGGGCGGCGGGGTGATCGGAGACCTGACGGGCTTTGCGGCAGCAGTGACGCGGCGCGGCATGGGTTTCGTGCAGATCCCCACCTCGCTTCTGGCCCAGGTCGATTCATCGGTCGGCGGCAAGACCGGGATCAACGCTCCGCAGGGCAAGAACCTGGTCGGCGCCTTCTATCAGCCACGCATCGTGATCGCCGACACCGCTGTTCTGGACACGCTGCCCGTTCGCGAGTTTCGCGCCGGCTATGCGGAAGTCGCCAAATACGGGCTGATCAACGATGCGCCCTTCTTTTCGTGGCTGGAAGACAATCTCGATGCGATCACCGCCGGCGGCCCGGCGCGGACGCAGGCGATCGCCGCATCGTGCCGGGCCAAGGCGGCTATCGTCGCCCGCGACGAACGCGAGGCCGGAGAACGGGCGCTGCTCAATCTCGGCCACACATTCGGCCATGCACTGGAAGGCATCACCGGCTACCGCTCCGATGTGCTCGTTCATGGTGAGGGTGTGGCCATCGGCCTGGTGCTGGCGCACGCATTTTCGGCACGCATGAATTTGTGCAGCCCCGACGATGTGAAACGCGTGACGGCCCATCTTGAAACCGCGGGCCTGCCGACCGATCTGACACCGGTGCGCGCCCATGTACCGGACGCCGACGCGCTGATGGACTTCATCGCCCAGGACAAGAAGGTCTCGCGCGGTGCGCTCACCTTCATCCTGACGCGCGGCATCGGCGAAGCGTTCATTGCGGACGACGTGCCTGCTTCCGAGGTCAGGGCCTTCCTTCAACAGATGCTCGAGAGCTGACAGTCATGGAAATCTGGATCATAGCCGGCGCCATCGCGGTGCTGATCGTCATGTCGGGCTTCTTTTCCGGATCGGAGACGGCGCTGACAGCGGTTTCACGCGGCCGCATGCGCCAGATGGAGGCCAACGGCAATGCCCGCGCCGGCGCGGTCGGCCAGCTGACGGAAAACAAGGAACGGCTGATCGGCGCGCTGCTGATCGGCAACAATCTGATCAACGTCCTGTCGTCGGCGCTTGCGACCACGCTGTTCCTGTCGCTGTTCGGCGATACCGGTGTCGTCTACGCGACACTGATCATGACGGTGTTGCTGGTCATCTTCGCCGAGGTGATGCCGAAATATCTGGCGATCTCCAAGACCGACCGGTTCGCCATGTTCGTCGTTCCGGCCATTCAGATCTTCGTCGCCATTGTTTCGCCGCTGGCGCGGGCCGTCGACTTCATCGTCCGGCGCATCCTGAGCGTCTTCGGCGTGACCTTCGGGGCCAACGAATCGATCCTGTCCGCGCATGAGGAACTGCGCGGCGCGGTGACCGTGCTTCACGAGGAGGGCTCGTTCATCAAGGAAGAGCGCGATCGCCTCGGCGGCGTGCTCGACCTCAGCGAACTCGATGTCGGCGACATCATGATCCACCGCACGGCGATGCGCATGGTCAATGCCGATGACCCGGCCGAGATCGTCGTGCGCGAAATCCTCGAAAGCCCCTATACGCGCATGCCGGTCTGGCGCGGCGAGACCGACAACATTGTCGGCATCGTGCACGCCAAGGACCTTCTGCGCGCTCTGCACGCGGTCGACAACGACCCGACCCGCGTCGACATCATGAAGATCGCCAACAAGCCCTGGTTCGTGCCCGACACGACCATGCTTCAGGACCAGCTCAACGCCTTCCTGCGCCGCCGCGCCCATGTCGCGATCGTCGTCGATGAATATGGCGAGCTGGAAGGGTTGGTGACGCTCGAGGACATCATCGAGGAGATTATCGGCGACATTGCCGACGAGCACGATATCGAGGTGGCCGGCGTGCAGACCGAGGCGGACGGGTCGGTCGTCGTCGACGGGTCGGTGCCGATCCGCGACCTCAACCGCGCGCTCGACTGGGACCTGCCGGACGACGACGCCAACACCATCGCCGGCCTCGTCATCCACGAAGCCAAGACGATTCCCGCCGAAAAGCAGGCCTTCACCTTCCACGGAAAGCGCTTCATCGTGCTCAAGCGCGAGAAGAACAGGATCAGGAAACTCCGCGTCCGGCCGGCGTAAGACCGACTGTCTGTTCTATTCGTGGCGCAGCGCTTCGATCGGGTCGAGCATCGCCGCCCGCCGGGCCGGGAAAAAGCCGAAAATCACGCCGACGGCCGCTGAAAATCCGAACGCCATCAGGATCACGAGCGGATCGGGACGGAACGGCACGGCGAGCCACTGGGCACCAAGATAACCGAGTGCCAGGCCGAGCAGGATTCCGATCAAACCGCCAATCAGCGACAACACGATCGCCTCGACGAGAAACTGCAGCAGCACCTGCCGTGCCTGGGCGCCGACGGCAAGCCGGATGCCGATCTCACGCGTGCGCTCGGTGACCGACACCAGCATGATGTTCATGATGCCGATGCCGCCGACCAGAAGGCTGACCGCGGCGACCGCCGACAGGAGCCCGGTCAGAATGTCGGTGATCCCCGACAGCATGGTGGCGATCTGCTCCATGTCCATGACGTCGAAATCGTCGTCCTCGCCTGCGCCGATCCGCCTTCGGTCGCGCATCAGCGCCTCGATCTCCTCGGTGGCCCGTTCGGTGGTCACGCCTTCGCGCACCGAGACATAGATGGTAGAGACGTCGGCATTGCCGGCAATCCGCCGGTGAAAGGCCCGGTAGGGCATCAGCACGAAATCGTCCTGATCGGCGCCAAACGTCGAAGCGCCCTTCGACTCGAGAAGGCCGATGACCTCGCAGGACATGTTCTTGATGCGCACCTGTTCGCCGACCGGATCGGCGTAGCCGAACAGGTCTGCCCGAACCGTCTCGCCCAGAATGCAGACAGGCTTTCCGGACTGGATTTCCGAGGCTTCCCAGGCGCGTCCGCGGGCGAAGTCCCAGCGCGCCGCCTCAAGGTAGCGGTTGTCGGTGCCGACAATGTCGGTGCGCCGGTTTTCGTTGCCGAACACGACGCGGGCGCGATTCTGGCTGATCGGTGCCGCCAGCGCCACGCTGGCGATCTCTTCCTGCACCGCATCGACATCGCCTATGACGAACATCGGGTCGGCCGTGCCGGCCGGACCGCCCATTGCCTCACCGCCGGGGAGCACCATCAGGACGTTGGTGCCGAGCTTTTCGACATCGGCCGTCACCTGTTCGGTGGAGCCCTGGCCAACCGTCAGCATGGCGATCACCGCCGCGACACCGATCACGATCCCGAGCACCGTCAGGAACGACCGCAGTGCATTGCGGAAGATCGCCTGCAGAGCCAGCAGAAGCGTTTCATACAGCATCGCGGGCCACCTCGCGTTCCGGCCGGGTCGGCCCGTCGCGTTCGATGCGTCCGTCGACCATCCAGATCAGGCGGTCGGCGAACTGGGCCATGTCTTCCTCATGGGTGACCATGACGATGGTCAGCCCATCGTCCCGGTTCAGGGCCTGAAGGACCTCCATGATCTCGACCGAGCGCCGCGTATCGAGATTGCCGGTCGGCTCGTCGGCAAGCACCACCTCGGGATTNGCGGTGGGTCAGGCCGACCTTTTCGAGCGCCTGCACCGCCGCTGCCCGGCGTTCGGCCCTGCCAAGACCCTTGTAGATCAGCGGCAGCTCGACATTGTGAAGCGCACTCGTGCGCGGCAGCAGATTGTAGCCCTGAAACACAAACCCCAGATAGTGCCGGCGCAGGAGCGCCCTCTGATCGCGGTCGAGATCGGCGACCTCGACCCCGCGAAACCGGTAGGTGCCGCTGGTCGGGCTGTCGAGGCAGCCGATGACGTTCATCGCCGTCGACTTGCCCGATCCGCTCGGTCCCATGATGGCGATGAACTCGCCGGCCTCGATGGTCAGGTTGATGCCGTCAAGCGCCCGCACGGTCGCTTCGCCATGCCCGTAGACGCGTGTGATGTCGCGCAGCTTGATGAGCGGCGGATCGGACCGGCCGGACTCAGCCATCGACCCGGTCCGTGATCACCAGGTCTCCCGAACGCAACTCACCGCCGACCACCTCGGTCACCGAACCGTCGCTGTCGCCGGTCACCACCGGGATTTCCTCAGGCTCGCCGTCGCGCATCACCCACACGGTGCGAACATCGCCCTCGACATCCTCTTGCGGGCGCTCGGGCATCAGCATGCCCAGAAGGCCGCTCCGGTCGTCGTCGGTCTGCGTATCGCCCGGCTCGCGCGGCGGGGCATAGCGAAGCGCTGCATTGGGAACGACCAGCGCATCCTCGATCTCGGCCACGGAGATCTCGGCCGTCGCCGTCATGCCCGGCCGGAGCAGCAGGGCGCTGTTGTCGACCGTCAGGATCGCCTTGTAGGTAACAACGCCTTCGACCGTCTGCGGCGCGAAGCGCACTTCGGTCACTGTCGCCGGAAAGCGCCGGTCGTCATAGGCATCGACCGTGAATGTAGCGGTATTGCCGACCGCGATGCGGCCGATATCGGCTTCGTCGATATCGACCTGCAAATCCATCTGGCTCAGATCCTCGGCGACCGTGAACAGGATCGGTGCCGACAGGGAGGACGCAACGATCTGACCCGGATCGGCCGCGCGGTCGAGCACGATGCCGCGGATCGGCGAACAGATGCAGGCCTTGTCGAGAATCGCTTGCTGCAGGTCCAGATTGGCCTCGGACAGCGCCTTGTCGGCGAGTGCCGACTCCATCTCCGCCCGGGCGCGAATGTACGCCGCCTCCTGCGTGAAGAACATCTGCCGGGGCGTGATGCCGCGTGCTTCCAGGTCGCGCGCCGCCTCGAACTTCTGCTTTGCATCGTCGAGGCCCGCCTGGACCATCGCTATTCGTGCTTCGGCGGCGTCGAGCTGTGCCTTGCTGACCGCAAGCTGCGCTTCCAGTTGAGTCGTATCGAGCGTTGCCAGAACGGTCCCCACCTCGACCGTATCGTTGAAATCGACATTGACCGCGTCGAGCGTGCCCGACAGCTCACTGGAGATTTCGACCAGATTGGTCGGCTCGACCGTTCCGGTCGCATCGACCGTAACGACGAAACCCCCGACCGTCGCCTCTGCAGTGACATATTCGACGCCGCGTTCGGCATCGGCCCGGGTCAGCCAGTACCATCCACCGGCCACCACGACGGCCAGCAGGAGAGCATAGGCCACCCAGTTGAAATGGCGTCGGGCCGCACGGTCGAGCCCGAGCGTCTCCGCGACCTTTTCATCCCGTTCGGCCATGCCGGCGTCTCGCTGCCAGAAACACTGACACCATGCTAACCGCTGTCAGGCAGCGCACAATGATTTGAGTCAAGTCGCTCAGGGCGACGCGAGCAGAAGGACGAACATCGACAAGGGCCGGCGTTCGATCACCAGCGAACCGGCTCGCCCGGCGCCGCCGGCTCGATGGCGAGCGCATGCAGGCCGCCGGCCAGTTCGTCGGCCAGCGCATCGTTGACCGCGCGATGCCGCGCCAGCCGGCCGAGGCCCTCAAAGGCGGCCGACAAGATGCGCACGCGGAAATGGGTCTCGCCGGTGCCATCCATTGCGCCGCCCTGATGGCCGGCATGCAGATGGCTTTCGTTGATGATGTCGAGCCGCTCCGGCGCGAAGGCTACAGCCAGCTTCTCGCGCATGGCGCTTTCAATCGGACCCGCCAATGCCTATCTCCTGCTTGCCACATGTCGTGATCGCCGGTAAACGGGTGCGTCGTTTTTCCGCGCCCACACGTCCGGCGTACCGCGCGCATTCCCGATGTCAATCCTTGTTTGCAGATGGCGTTGCGCCATAATCGGTTCCGCATGAAATCAAGCTCGAAATATTTCGATTCGATCCGCATCAAGCCTGGCGGCAAGAAGAGGCAGGCCGAAGAGGAAGCGCGCAACCGCTGCCAATGGGCGGGGTGCGAGCGGCCGGGGGCGCACAAGGCGCCCGCCGGACGCAATCGGGACGGCGAATATCTGTGGTTCTGTCTCGACCATGTGCGCGAGTACAACAAGAACTACAATTATTTCTCCGGCCTTTCGGACGACGATATCGCCAGGTTCCAGAAGGACTCCATGACCGGCAACCGGCCGACCTGGAAGATGGGCACGGCGAATATGAAGACGACCGCCGCGCCGGTCTTTTCGGATCTGAAGTCGGGATCGGCCAAGGCGATGCGGATGCGCGATCCCGACGCCTGGGCGCGGGCGCAAAGCCAGAAACCGGTACGCCGGCTCAAGCCGCTGGAGTCCAAGGCGATGCGCACGCTCGGTCTGAAGGACGATGCGACGTCGGACGACGTCAAGACACGCTACAAGGAACTGGTCAAGAAGCACCATCCCGACGCCAACGGCGGCGATCGCACCTCCGAGGAGCGGTTCCGTGACGTGATCCAGGCCTATCAACTGTTAAAGACCGCCGGCCTGTGCTAGCGCGCCATCCATAGGACAATGAGAACGGGCGTGACCGAGGGCGGCGCGCCGGAGAAGACGAGATGAACAAGATCGAACTCGATATTGCGGACATGCCCGACACGAGCGTCGATGTGCGCGACACCTTCGGCATCGATGTCGACATGACCGTTCCGGCCTTTTCGACCGGCGATTCCCACGTTCCGGAGATCGACCCGGACTATATTTTCGACCGCGCCACCACGCTGGCGATCCTGGCGGGCTTTGCCCACAATCGCCGTGTCATGGTCTCGGGCTATCACGGCACCGGCAAGTCGACCCATATCGAGCAGGTCGCCGCGCGTCTCAACTGGCCATGCGTGCGCGTCAATCTCGACAGCCACATTTCCCGCATCGATCTTGTCGGCAAGGATGCCATCGTCGTTCGCGAGGGCAAGCAGGTCACCGAGTTCCGCGACGGAATTCTGCCCTGGGCCTATCAGAACAATGTCGCGCTGGTGTTCGACGAGTATGATGCCGGCCGCCCCGACGTGATGTTCGTCATCCAGCGCGTTCTTGAAAGCTCGGGCCGGCTGACGCTGCTCGACCAGAGCCGCGTGATCCGCCCGCATCCGGCCTTCCGCCTGTTCGCCACCGCCAACACGGTGGGTCTGGGCGACACGACCGGCCTTTATCACGGCACCCAGCAGATCAACCAGGCGCAGATGGACCGCTGGTCGGTCGTCACCACGCTCAACTATCTGCCGCACGACAATGAGGTCGAGATCGTGCTCGCCAAGGCCAAGCACTATCAGACCAAGGATGGCCGCGAGACGGTCAACGCCATGGTGCGGCTCGCCGACCTCACGCGGCAAGCCTTCATGAATGGCGATTTGTCGACTGTCATGAGCCCCCGCACGGTGATCACATGGGCCGAAAACGCCGAGATCTTCGGCGATCTGGGCATGGCGTTCCGCCTGACGTTCCTCAACAAGTGCGACGATCTCGAACGAACGCTGGTGGCCGAATTCTACCAGCGCTGCTTCGGCGAGGAACTCAAGGAAAGCGCGGCCAACGTCGCGCTCAGCTGACGAGGTCCCGACCGCGAGCACGATGGCCAGCCCAGGAGACAATTCCCGCAAGCGCGCGCAGAAGCCCGCCGACACCGAGCCGCTCAAGCGAGCGGTGACCGGCTGCATGCGCGCCATCGCGGGCGAACCGGAGCTGGAGGTTGTCTTTTCGGCCGATCGGCCGGCCTTCGCCGGCAAGCATGCGCGGCTGACCGACCTGCCAAAGCGGGTAACCAGGAACGATGTCATGGTCACGCGCGGCATGGGCGACTCGATCGCCCTGCGCTCGGCCTGCCACGACAACGCCACGCACCGCGCCATCGCGCCCGAGGGCGATCAGGCGCGTGCCATTTATGACGCGGTGGAACAGGCGCGCGTCGAGTCGCTGGGCACGCGCCGCATGGCCGGCGTGGGCGACAATCTGGCCGCCATGCTCGAAGACCGGTTCACGCGCAACAATCTGTCCGCGGTCACCGAAAAGGACCAGGCGCCGCTGGAGGAAGCGGTGGCGCTGATGGTTCGCGAGAAACTGACCGGCCGGCCGACGCCGGAAGCGGCCAGCGCCGTCGCCGATCTCTGGCGCGAATGGATCACCGACAAGGCCGGGGCCGATCTCGACGCGCTCGCCGCCAATGTCGAGGATCAGAACGCGTTCGCCCGCGCCGTGCGCCACATGCTGGCCGCCATGGAAATGGCCGACGACTATGAGGGCGACGGCGCCGACGAAGCCGACGACGACGACAGCCCTGAAGAGCAGCCGCCCGACCAGGAAGAGCAGGACAATGGCGGCTTGGACGACCAGCAGTCGGGCGAGGAAAGCGCCGATCAGGACGAGGCGCCTGCCGAGAGCGAGGAGACCGAAACCGGCGAGATGGAGGCGTCCGACGCCACCAGCGACGACATGGACGACGATTTCGATCTCGATGCCGAGGAGCCCGGCGAGGTCGAGCGGCCCGATCCCGGCATTCAGGATATCTTGTCGGATATCGACTACCGCATCTACACGACCGAATTCGACGAGACGATCGCTGCCGAGGAACTGTGCGACGAGGCCGAACTGGACCGTCTGCGCGCCTATCTCGACAAGCAGCTCGCCAACCTTCAGGGCGTCGTCGGCCGCCTCGCCAACCGGCTCCAGCGCCGCCTGATGGCGCAGCAGAACCGGTCATGGGACTTCGATCTCGAAGAAGGCTATCTCGACCCGGCGCGGCTGCCGCGCGTTGTCGTCGAGGAGATGAAAGGCGGCTTCGGCGCTCTGACCTTCAAGCGCGAGCGCGACACCAATTTCCGCGACACCGTGGTCACGCTTCTGATCGACAATTCGGGCTCGATGCGCGGCCGGCCGATCTCGGTCGCCGCCACCTGCGCGGACATTCTGGCGCGGACGCTTGAGCGCTGCGGCGTCAAGGTGGAGATCCTCGGCTTTACAACGCGGGCCTGGAAGGGCGGTCAGGCGCGCGAGGCCTGGCTCAAGCGCGGCAAGCCGTCCGAACCCGGCCGTCTCAACGATCTGCGCCACATCATCTACAAGAGCGCGGATGCGCCCTGGCGCCGGGTGCGCAAGAATCTCGGCCTGATGATGCGCGAGGGTCTCCTGAAGGAAAACATCGACGGCGAAGCGTTGACCTGGGCCTATCGGCGCCTTGCCGTCCGGCCCGAGCAGCGCCGCATCCTGATGATGATTTCAGACGGGGCGCCGGTCGACGATTCGACGCTGTCGGTCAATCCGGGCAACTATCTCGAACGCCATCTGCGCGCGGTTATCGAGGAGATCGAAACGCGCTCGGATGTCGAGTTGCTGGCGATCGGCATCGGCCACGATGTGACCCGCTATTACCGCCGCGCCGTGACCATCGTCGATGCCGAGGAGCTGGCCGGCGCGATGACCGAGCAACTGGCCGCCCTGTTCACCGACGAAAGCGCATCAGCGCGCCAGCAGGGCCGCGCCGCGCCGCGCCGGCGGCGGGCCGGCTGAATGGGCGTGTCGCGAGCAGCGCTCGCCCTGGCAATGCTGACGACCGCGCCATGGGCCAGCCCACCCGCTCCGGCACATGCACAGCAGGCCGAACTCCACCGCATGGAGGCACGGACGCGGCCGATCACCCGCTTCCGCATCGGCTCCGACGAAACACGTTTCGGCGATCTCGAATTTGCCGGGGGTCTCGAGATCAACGCCACCTCTCGCCATTTCGGCGCATTGTCCGGTTTTCGCTTCGTTGACGGGCAGGGCCGGTTTATCGGCGTCACCGACACCGGTTTCTGGGTCGATGGCACTTTGGTGCGCGATTCAAACGGCAGTCCCGCCGGCGTCACCGATCTGGCCATGACCGCGATTGCCGGCAGGGGAGGCGCGCCGATCACCGGAAAATGGCAGGCCGATGCCGAAGGCATTGCCGCCCGCGACGGAACGCTGTGGGTGTCGTTCGAGCGCGAACATCGCATCGCCGTGTACGAGACCGATGGCGAAAAGCGCCGCTGGAAGGCCGCCGCCCCGCCGCCCGTGCCGCTCCACGAACTGCGCAGAAATCGCGGGTTCGAAGGCATCGCCATCGGCACGGAGGCAAGCGCGCTTGCCGGAGCCCTGATCGGCGTAACCGAAAACAGCCTCGATGCGGCCGGCAATATCATGGCTTTTGCGAGGCCAGGTACAGGTGAGCCGTTCGAGTTTTCCGTCGCAAAACGGGACGATTTCTACGTCACGGACATCGATTTTCTGCCCGACGGCGATCTGATCCTGCTCGAACGCCGCTTCAACGTACGTGACGGCGTTGCGATGCGGCTGCGCCGGATCGACGATGCCGAAATCCGCGCGCGCGCCACGGTCGATGGCGAAATCCTGCTGGAGGCCGACATGCGCTTCCAGATCGACAATATGGAAGGGCTGGCGATCACCCAGGACGCCGACGGCGTGCCGCGCCTGACCATCGTGTCAGACGACAATCACTCGATCCTGCAGCGCAACCTTCTGATCGAGTTCCGCTATCTCACGCCGCCGGCAGATGCCGTGGGCGGCTGACGTTCAGCAGCAGGCCGTAGGGCACCAGCATCGCCAGCGCGACCAGCAGCTTGACGCCCAGATCGCCCAGCGCCCAGGACACCCATCGCGGCGCCTCTGCGGCAAACAGGCCAAGCAGCGACGACGTTTCGATCGCGAACGCGTCGTTGGCGCCCAGTACGGCGAACGCAGGCGCAAACGCCAGCGTGAAGAAGATCAGCGTGTCGAGAACCGACCCGATCACGGAAGAGGCCAGTGGAGCGCGCCACCATGCCTGCGCCCGCAGCCGGTCGAAGATCGACACATCGAGCAGTTGCGCGGTCAAAAAGGCAGTGCCCGATGCGACCGCGATGCGCGGCGTCGCCAGAACGACCGAAAGGGCGACTGCGAGCGCAAAACCGGCGAACACAACGGTGCGCGCAGCGGACGGGCCAAACCGGCGATTGGTCAGATCGGTCACCAGGAACGCCACCGGATAGGTGAACGCACCCCATGTCAGAAGATCGGCGAAATCGTAGCCGCCAACCGTCACCTGAACGGGAAACTGGACGAGATAGTTTGATGCGGCAACCACCGCGCACATGGCGGAAACGAAGCCGAGCGTCGGAACGAGCGGAAAAGAGCGCATTTTTTTATCCTGGGTGATGCCACCAGTTGCAGATGAGACCGGCCCGGGATGGGCCGGCGATGGAGTGACGCGTTACGCCTGGGCGCCTTCGGCCTGCTTCTGCGCGATGCGGCGCTTGATCAGGCGCGCGCGCTGCGACAGTTCGGCGGTTTTTGCCTTGGCGAGATAGGCATCGAGCCCGCCGCGATGCTCCACAGAGCGCAGGGCGGCTGCAGAAACGCGCAGGCGGAACTTTTCGCCCAGCGTCTCACTCATCAGCGTCACCTGGCACAGATTGGGCAGGAAACGGCGGCGGGTCTTGTTGTTGGCGTGGCTGACATTGTTGCCGGCCATGACCGCCTT
The DNA here is from genome assembly GCF_003149475.2 of Oceaniradius stylonematis. Taxonomy (GTDB): domain Bacteria; phylum Pseudomonadota; class Alphaproteobacteria; order Rhizobiales; family Rhizobiaceae; genus Roseitalea; species Roseitalea stylonematis. The sequence continues at coordinate 459,341 of NZ_QFWV02000004.1, read as the reverse complement.
GTTCGTCAGTTCACATGCGCGCGACATGGCATTCACCTTCGATCGTCTTGCAATTGTCGGATCCGTCAGCGCAAAACGGCCCAGACGCCCCAATTCCGGAAACCGGACGCGGCAATGGACCTGGCGCATTGCGGAAAAGTCGCCGCTCTATAGTGTTTGCGCGGCTGGCCGTCAATGCCGTTCGTTCAGCCGCCGTTCAGCCGGCCGGGGCCATATCCGTCCACACAATCGGCTCATTGCTGACCCAGCAAGGCCGAAGGGACAGTAAAGGAACGGGACCACATTCATGCGACGCATCGTCTCCGCCGCATTGGCCGTCTTGGCGGTCACAACAATCAACGCAAATCACGCCCGGGCTGCCAATTACGCATCGGAATATTCCGTATCGGCCTTCGGCCTTCGCATCGCCTCTACAAGCTTCCAGTCGACCATCGATGGCAGCAGCTACACGGTGAACGCGACGATGCGGGCGCGCGGCGTGGCGCGGCTGTTCACCACCACGGCAGGCACGCTCAACGCGTCCGGTGCGATTGGGGGCGGCACAGTCCAGTCCGGCAAATTCGATGTCCGCTACACCGACAATGGGCGCGACAAGCGCACGTTGATCGCCTTTTCCGGCGGCAGGGTCACCTCGGCCAGCAACACGCCCGCCGTCACAAAGGGCGATGACTGGATCGAACCGACGCCGGCGCAATTGTCGGGGGTTCTCGATCCGATCGGCGCCATGCTGGTTCCGGCGCCGTCCCTGCGGCAGGTCTGCGCCCGCACCATCAGCACCTTCTCGGGCGCCCTGCGCGCCGATCTCAAGATGAGCTATCTGCGCACCATCCCGTTCTCGGCCACCGGCTACAGCGGCGATGCCGTTACCTGTCGGGCCCAATTCGTTCCGATCGCCGGTTTCAACCGCTCCAAGCGCGAGATCAACTGGATGCGCGACAAGGGCCGCATCGAGATCAGCTTCGCACCGGTCGGCCAGACGGGCCTTTTTGCGCCGGTCAAGGCGCGGGTGAAGATCGACGGGGCCACCGTCAATGTCACCGCGACGCGCTTTGAACAATTGACAAACTGACCGCCCGCCCCGAAACGGCGGGGCATGGACGCAGCCAGCCCAACGACCAGACCTGCTTCATCCCGGCATCGCAATCTGGCGACGCTTGCCGGGTTTCTGGCGGTGGTCATGTGGGGTTTTCTGGCGCTTCTCACCGATGCGACGGGCGCCATGCCGCCGTTCCAGACCGCGGCCATCAGCTTTGCGGTCGGCACGCTTGTCGGCCTCTTGTGGCACGCATCGCGCCGCGGGCGGCAAAGATTGTGGCCGGCGGACGGCCAATGGCTCGCCTATGGCCTCGGCAGCATCGGCTTGTTCGGTTATCACGCTCTTTATTTCGCCGCCCTGAAGGCGGCGCCGGCCGTCGAGGCGAGCCTGATCGCCTATCTCTGGCCGCTTCTGATCGTCGTCGGCAGCGCGCTTCTGCCCGGCGAACGGCTGCGTTGGTATCACATGGCCGGCGCGCTTCTGGGCTTTACCGGGGCCGCGCTGATCGTCACGCGCGGCACGTCACTCGCCGTCAATCCCGAATTTGCCGGCGGCTATGCGCTTGCCGTTGCCGCCGCGTTCACATGGGCCGGCTATTCGCTGGTCGCACGGCGCTTCGCCGCCGTGCCGTCATCCGCCGTGATCGTCTTTTGCGCCGTTGCCGCGCTGCTTTCGACACTCGGTTGGTGGCTGCTTGAACGTGAAACCGCCGTCTGGCCGCTCGATGCGACCCAATGGCTGGCCGTCATCGGTCTCGGCCTATTGCCGGTCGGCGCGGCCTTCTACGTCTGGGATTACGGCGTCAAGCATGGCGACATACAGCTCGTCGGCACCTCAAGCTATGCCGCTCCGCTCCTGTCGACGCTCATTCTCATCGCCGCCGGCCGGGCCGAGGCCGGCTGGGCGGTTCTGGTTGCCTGCGTTCTGATCACCGCCGGTGCCCTGCTCGCCGCCCTTTCGACCATCGGCCGGCGGACTGTGCCATGACGCAAGGCCTGTTCGCTGCCGCCTTGGCGTTCGCCGTCGCCTATCTGTTCATGCCGGTTGGCCGCCGCACCCTGGCGCGCGCCATTGTCAAAACCGTGCCCGTCTCCTTGTTCGCCATCGTCGCCGCGCTGGCCGGAGCACCGGTCCTTCTGGTGGCCGCGCTCGTGCACAGCGCCGCCGGCGATCTGCTCCTGGCCTTCGCCCGGCCCGCCACGGATGATGACGGTTCGGCTGATCCTGCATTCCTCTCGGGGCTGATCGCCTTTCTGGCCGGGCATGTGATCTACGTCTTGCTGTTCGCGCAAACCCGCTTCGGCGGCCTGCCGGCCTTTTCCTGGCTGATTGCGGTCATGATGGTCGGCGTGGCGCTCATCCTGGGTCGGATCCTGTTTCGCCATGCGGGCCCGCTGCGCTGGCCGGTCATGGCCTATGTCGGAGCCATCCTCGCGATGGGCCTGACGGCGCTGCTGACGGGGTCCTGGCTCGTCATTGCGGGCGCCGTGCTGTTCATGGCGTCCGATGCGATACTCGGCATGGAGAAGTTTGTGATCGCGCCCGACGACGAGGCAAGGCGCGCCTTCACCGGACCGGCGATCTGGGTGCTCTACGTCGCCGCTCAGTTCGCGCTTGTTTCAGCGTTTGTCTGATCCGGCGGCAGGCCGCGGCGTGGGCCGCCAGTCCGGCGGCGCCATCTCGAAAGTGGCAAAATCGAAGCCCGGAGCGACGGTGCAGCCGACAAGCGTCCACGCGCCGAGCGATGTGGCCGTCTGCCACCATCCCGCCGGAACCACGATCTGCGGCCGCTCGCCCAGCGCCAGATTGATGCCCAGCCGGTGCGCCTCGGCGTCATGACCATTCGGGGACAGCGTGATCACCAGCGGCGCGCCGGTATAGAAATGCCAGACCTCCGCAGCATCCAGGACGCGATGCCAATGCGAGACATCGCCCGCCTCGAGCAGGAAATAGATGGCGGTCGATGCGCCACGCGCGCCATATCCGTGCGAAACCGCGTCGCGGAACGTCTCGACGAAATGGCCGCCTTCCGGATGCGGCTGCATGCCGAGAAGCGCGCGGATGTCGGCAGCGGAAAGATGGTCCATCAGAAGCGATCCTTGCGCGCCCGCAATTCGGCGAAGACGGCCACATCGTCGGCGTCCATCATGCCCAGATGCGCGCGAATGCCGGCATCGCCGGTTCGCAGGAACGGGTTGGTGGCAAGTTCGCGCTCCAGCGTGACCGGCAGCGTCGGCAAGCCCTCGGCACGTAGCGCCTCGACCTGATCGGCGCGGACTTTCAGCGCATCATTGTCCGGGTCGACCGACAGCGCGAAAGCCGCATTCGACCGCGTGTATTCGTGACCGCAGTAAAGATGCGTCTGCGGCGGCAGGGCCTTGAGCTTTTCAAGCGAAGCGAACATGTCGCCGGCGCTGCCCTCGAACAGCCGACCGCATCCCAGCGAAAACAGCGTATCACCGGCAAAAAGCGCATTGGCCTGCGGGCAGTGGTAGTTGATTTGGCCCAGCGTATGGCCCGGCGTTTCGATCACCGAAAACGTCATGGACCCGGCCTCGTAGACATCGCCTTCGGCCAATTGCTCGTCGAGCATGCCGATCGCGTCCGCCTCGGCTTTGGGGCCGGCAATGGTGCAGCCATACGCGTCCTTGAGCGGTTTGAGGCCGTCAATGTGATCGAAATGCTTGTGTGTGACCACAATGTCGGTCAGTTTCCAGCCGCGCCGCGAAAGGGCGGCTTGGATCGCCGCCGCTTCCGGCGCATCGATCGAAACCGTCCGCCCGGTCTCCGCGTCATGCAGCAGAACGCCGAAATTGTCGGACAGACAGGTAAACTGTTCGATCTCGATCATGATGCATGTCCTTCCGATCCGCGTTGCCCTGGCCGCACAAATGCGGTTTTCTGGCGCCGCGTCAATGCGAGGGGTCGCGCCGAACCATGCATACCGACATTGTCGAACTGCGCGCCTTCTACCATTCGGCGCTGGGCAAGCGCGCCAGCCGCGCCATCGGACTGGCCCTGTCGCGCATCTGGAAGCCGATGCCCAATGAGCGGCTCGTCGGTCTCGGCCACACCCGGCCATGGCTGGATCGTTTCGCGCCCGACACCGAACGCACGCTTGCCTTCATGCTTGCGGCCCAGGGTGCGGCACGCTGGCCTCGCACCGGACCGTCAAGGACCGCGCTCGTCTTCGACGAGGAACTGCCCCTGCCCGATTCCTCGATCGACCGGATGCTGCTGGTCCACGCGCTCGAACATGCCGAAAATCCGCGCGAGACCCTGATGGAGATATGGCGCGTTCTGGCACCGAACGGACGGCTCCTCATTGTCGTGCCCAATCGGCGCGGCGTCTGGGCGCAGATCGAGCAGACCCCGTTCGGCAATGGCCGCCCGTTTTCGCGCGGCCAGCTCGTCAAGCTGCTGCGCGATGCCAACTTCACCATGACGGCGGAAACCGAAGCGCTGTTCTTTCCGCCGTCGCGCCGGTTTCTCGCGCTTCGACTGTCGACCCGGCTCGAGGCATGGGGCCTGCGGCTTTGGCCGGTCTTTGGCGGCGTGCTGGTCATCGAGGCCCAGAAGCGCCTTTATCAGGGTCTGCCGGTGGCCGAGCGCCAGTCGCGCCGCGTCTTCGTTCCGGCTTTGGCGCCGCAGGGCTCGGTTGCTGGCCGCGACGCCAATGGCTGGCACCGTTTTGCAATTGCCGGGCCGCGCGACTAAGACGGCGCAATATGACGAGACCGACCAAACATGGCTGATGCGCCTCCCAATCCACAGCGCCTGACCGAACTGCGCGCCAAGATCGACGCGGTCGACGAATCCATGCATGCACTCCTGATGCAGCGCGCCGGCGTGATCGACGAACTGATCCGCATCAAGGGCGCCGATCAGGCCAAGGGCGCCGCCTTCCGGCCCGGCCGCGAGGCGCAGATGATGCGCGTTCTCGCCGAACGACATTCCGGCTCGGTGCCGCTGTCGATGATCGTCCATGTCTGGCGCGAGATCATCTCGACCTTCACCTGGCTTCAGGCACCCTATCGCGTGCATCTGGTCGGCGGCGCTAAACCCGCAACGATGCGCGACATGGCGCGGTTCCAGTTCGGTTTCACGGTCGCAATGGAGGAACACGAGGATGCGGCGGGTGCTATGGACGCGGCGATGGCTGAACGGAACGCGCTCGTCATCGTGCCGCTCGAAGGCGCGGGCGCCTGGTGGGACGCGCTCGATTCGTCGAGCGGGCTGTCGGTGATGGCGCGCCTTCCGGCTGCGGACGTGCCGTTTCCGACCGTCGATTCATTCGTTCTGTCGCCGCCCCTGTCGGACCCCGTCCCGTTCGACCTGCGGCTCTACACCGGGCTCCTGAAAAGCGTCGACTCGCTTGATCGATGGACCGGCGGCGAGGTCATCGGGCACGGCAGCGAGGGTCAGCGCTGCCTGATCGCGATACCAGCAGGAGGCAGCGCGCCGCACGATCTGCTCGACATACGCGCCGCCGGGGGCTATTTCGCGCCCGCGCAAGCCATGGACAGTTCAGCATGACCCAAACGGACCGCTCGATACCGCAACCCAATGATGGCGTAATGCAAATCGCCGCCTATGTGCCGGGCCGAGACAAGGCCGCACCCGGCGTCAGGCTGCACAAGCTATCGTCCAACGAGACACCGCTCGGCGCGAGCCCTGCGGCCATCGAGGCCTACAGGCAGGCGGCCGACACTCTGCAGATCTATCCCGACGGGTCTGCCGCCGCGCTGCGCACGGCCATCGCCAACGTGCACGGGCTCAACCCGGACAACATCGTATGCTCCAACGGCTCGGATGAACTTCTCGGCCTTCTGGCATCGACCTATATCGGCCCGGGCGACGAGGGCATTTTCACCGAACACGGGTTCCTCGTCTACAAAATCCAGATCCTGGCCGCCGGCGGCACGCCCGTGGTCGTGCCGGAGACCGATCACCGCGCCGACGTGGACACCATTCTTGCCGCCGTCACCGAGCGAACGAAAATCGTCTTTCTGGCCAATCCGAACAACCCGACGGGCACCTACCTCTCCGACGCTGAAGTCCGGCGTCTTCATGCGGGACTGCCGCCGCATGTCGTCCTCGTGCTCGATGCGGCCTATGCCGAATATGTCCGGCGCAACGACTATGCGTCGGGAATCGAGTTGGTCTCGGCCAACCGCAATGTCGTGATGACGCGGACCTTCTCCAAGATCCACGGCCTTGCCGCCCTGCGCATTGGCTGGCTCTACGGACCTGCGGAGATCGTCGACGCGCTCAACCGCGTGCGCGGCCCGTTCAACGTAAACGCTCCGGCCATCGCTGCCGGGGCAGCGGCGATCGCCGACCGCGCCCATGTCGACAAGGCCATTGCGCATAACGACACATGGTTGCCGAAACTGACCGAAGCGTTCGAGGCCCTCGGCCTGAAGGTCACGCCCAGCGTTGGCAATTTCGTGCTCATCCACTTCCCCGACGACGATCCGGACCGCAGCGCGGCAGCAGCCGATGCCTGGCTCGTCCAGCGCGGCTACGTGCTGCGCCAGGTCGTTCCCTACGGCCTGCCAAACGCGCTGCGCATGACGATCGGCACCGATGAGGCCAATAAGGGCGTGATCGAGGCGCTGACCGCCTTCATGAAGCGTTAGCGATGACCGACCAGACCAAACCCATGTTCGGCCGGATCGCGCTGGTCGGCATCGGCCTGATCGGCTCGTCGCTGGCCCGCGTGGTCCGCAGGGAAAAGCTGGCGGATCATATCGCGATCTCAACACGCAGCGCTTCGACACTGCGGCGGGCCGAGGAGCTTGGGCTGGGCGACAGCTATCACACCGACGCGGCCGAAGCGGTCGAGGGCGCCGACCTCGTCATCGTCTCGGTTCCGGTCGGCGCGTCGGGCACCGTCGCCCAAGCCATCGCCGGCGCGCTCAAGCCTGGCGCCATCGTCACCGACGTCGGGTCCACAAAACGGTCGGTCATCGACCAGATGGCGCCACACGTGCCCCATGGCGTGCACTTCATTCCAGGCCATCCGATCGCCGGCACCGAGTATTCTGGCCCCGATTCCGGTTTTGCGGCGCTGTTCGAGGATCGCTGGTGCATCTTGACGCCGCTGCCGGATACCGATGCCGCAGCGCTCGACAAACTCAAGGCGTTCTGGCGCGCCTGCGGCTCCGATCTCGACGAAATGGACCCGGACCATCACGACCGCGTTCTGGCGGTCGTCTCGCATCTGCCGCAACTGATCAGCTACAACATCGTCGGCACCGCCTCCGATCTGGAGACGGTCACCGAATCCGAAGTCATCAAATATTCCGCGTCCGGCTTCCGCGACTTCACGCGCCTTGCCGCATCCGACCCGACCATGTGGCGCGATGTCTGCCTGCACAACAAGGAAGCGATCCTCGAGATGCTGGCGCGCTTTTCCGAGGATTTGGCATCGATGCAGCGGGCGATCCGCTGGGCCGACGGCGACAAGCTGTTCGACCTGTTCACGCGCACCCGGCACGTCCGCAAGTCGATCATCGAGGCCGGCCAGGATGTGGAAGTGCCCAACTTCGGCCGCCAGAGCGCAAAGCGCGGCGAGTCACAGACCTGAAGACAGGTCGAGCCGAACCGGCGGGATACGGCCGAGCGGCAGGAACCCCGCAAAGACACGGCCTTCGCGCACGGTGAATGACAGCGACAGTTCATCATCGGGCATCGATGCCTGCCGGGGCGCGGCAGCAGCAAGCGTCTCGATCTGCGGCGCAAGCTCCGGAACGATGTCGCGCGCGGCAGCGAGCACGCCGGGCACATCGACGACCCTGACCGAGAAATCGCCGCTGATCAGACCGTCCGGCGACAGGCGGAACGGCCCCTCCACGATCACGCCGCGATCGTCGGTCAGAAGCAGCGCCACACGGTTGATCATACCGCTCCCGGCGGCGACCGGACCGGCTGACCATGTGGATGCCCAGTCCTCAAGCCGCAGATCGATATCGAGCCCGACCGGCGGAAGAGCGCGCCCGCCGACCAGAGCAGGGTCGATGGTCAGCGCGCGCGGACGCATCGCCACGTCCATGGCGGCTCCCTGTTCGCGAACATAGAGCCCCAGGCGGTCAGCCCGCGCCAGCTCGCCGATCCCATCGAGGCCGACACGGATATCGTCCGCCTCGAACGCCACCATCCGTTCGTTCACCGGCGCAGTCGCCGCATTGATCCGCCCGACCGACCAGTCGAGTCGGTAGGCCGTCCCCGCCGCGTCGTAGATGGTGACGGGACTGTCGATTTCCGCAACCACGCGGCGCGGATCGTAGACCTGAGCCGCCGAGCGAACCGCGCCGCCGCTGGCCACAAAGGACCCGTCCGCCGCAGCCACCTCAAAGGCGTCGCAGAAGACGCCGATCCGGAACGGAAAGCCGCGCACATCCTGTCCGGGGCAGGAAAAGCGCAGCGATGCGCGCTCGTCATTGGCCGACGCGGTCACCGTCCGGTCGACCATGTCCGCCGCCCAGAACCAGCCGGCGGAGTAGAGGACGATGGCGGCAATGACAGCGGTCATCAGCCAGCCAATCCGCCGCCCGGCATTGTAAGACGGTTTTTTCACGGCTCCGCTCATGCTAGCTGCAACCTTCCTTCGCGAACGACGAAACGAACGCGGCGCTTATGAACCAATTGTGGATATTCGGCTATGCGTCATTGATGTGGCGGCCCGGCTTTTCCTTCGCCGAAAGCCGGCGCGCCCGGCTGGTCGGCTATCACCGGAGCCTTTGCATCCGTTCCTTCGAACATCGCGGTACGCGCGAACGGCCGGGCCTGGTCATGGGGCTGGACCGGGGTGGCGCCTGCGTCGGTGTCGCCTTTCGCGTGATGCCGGATGATGAAGACACGGTGATGTCCTATCTGCGCGAGCGCGAACTGATCACCCATGTCTACAAGGAGCGGCGCAGCCGCATCGTGCTTTCGGATGGTCAGGCCGCCGAAGCGGTCACCTATGTCGCCGACCGCACCCATGAGCAATATGCCGGCCGGCTGAGTGTCGCGGAAGCGATCGACCGGGTGTGCGGCGCGGTCGGACAGGCCGGGCCGAACGAAGACTATGTGCTGAACACCGCCGCGCACATGCGCGAGATGGGCATTCGCGACCGTTGGATCGAAGCGGTTGCCGACGGCATCAGGCAGCGTCTGGATCGGCGGCCCGCCGCGCCTTGATCGCATCGAGCCGGGCCTGGGCCGTCGGCGGCAAGGGCGGCGGGTTGGGCCCTTCGACGGCGCGCAGCAGAAGCCGGTCGCATGCCTCCTCGGTGCGCCGTTCCAGTTCGGCCATGAAGGCGGACCGCGAAAGACCCGGCGGGATCGGATCGAGCACCTCGACCTCGATCAGGCCCGGATGGCGCAGAAACTTGCGCCGCGGCCAGTAGAGCCCGGCCATGTGGGCAATGGGCACCACCGGCACGTCAAGCTTCTCGTAAATATGGGCAATGCCGCTCTTGTAGGAAGGCTCGGCGCCCGGCGGCCGGCGCGTGCCTTCCGGATAGATGATGATCTGGCGCCCGTCATCGACGGCCTGCTGCGCGCTGGCATTGATCGACCGGATCGCCTGTTCGCGATTGCCGCGATCGATGGCGATCATCTTCATGCGCGCAATGTACCAACCGAACAGCGGGATCCACATCAATTGCCGTTTGAGAATGTAGATCGGGTCCGGCCACCAGGGCAGGAAGGCGATCGTGTCCCAGGCCGACTGGTGCTTCGGGGCGATGATGTAGCCTCCCTCGGGCAGTTTCTCGCGCCCGCGCACAATGTGATCGGTGCCGGCGATGACCTTCATCAGCCACAGATGGGTCCGCGACCAGAAGCGGACGATCCACCATGCAAAGCTGCGCGGGCCGAGAAAATAGAACGGCGTCCAGAAGATCATCTGGACGACATTGTTCGCGTAGAAGGCCAGGTTGAACAGANCCCGCATGACGGCTAGAAGGAAAGGGTTCGCGCCCGTGCCACCAGATATTTGGCGTATTCGCCGAGCAGCACCCGGTAGCGGTCCATCGATGCCGCCAGATCGACCGTCTCCGGCTTCATGTTGACGACCGGATAAGCCACGATCTCGACGTCGGGCAGGGCGTTCCGCATCTCAAGCATCGAGCGCGGCACGTGATAGTCGTTGGTCACGACGATCAGGCTGGCGTAGCCGTTCCGCTGGGCCCATGCGGCACTGCTCCTGGCATTGCCCTCCGTGTCCAGCGCCTCTCGATCGATGTCGATGCAGCATTCGAAGAGATCGGCGTCGATATCCAACGTGCGCCGCAGCGTGACATCGCTGATGTCCGCATCGACTCCGCTGATCAGAAGCCTTGCACCGCGCTGTTCGCGCAGCAGCGTCACGGCCGGCTCCAATCGCGCCCGGCCGCCCGTCAGGACGACGATCGCATCGGCAGAGACCCCAGCGGGCGGGTTCTCGGTCTGCCCGCCGACACGCGCGGCAAAAATGAAGAAGCCGACCACGGTGGCGATCAGCGCCAAAGCCGCCATGGCAACAAGGAAGTCGCGCACACGGTACAGGCGCCCGGCACCGCGGCTCGCCCGGCGCTCGAGCACGCCGGCCGCCTTGTCGATGTGTTCGCTTTCCGACATGTGTCGAATCCTAGTGGGCAATTGCGGCGTGCGGTAGACCAAAAACCATCGCCAAGGCCCCCCGACACACGCCATCACCGGCATTTTGCCGCCATGTCGGACCTCTGCCGGCACCGGAGCGGCTTCAAAGCGACGGATCGGCGCGTTTCTCGTCGATCTCGTAGAGAACCCGCAGAACCGTGACGCGGGTGGTTACCATGGTCAGCGCGCCGACCAGAACCACCACCAGGGCCACGCCGACATAGGCGATGGCGCCCATCGAGAAATCGCCGAAAAAGGCGGACAACTGCTCGTTCTCGGCGCTGGTCAGATTTCGGCTCGCCCAAAATCCCGTGACGAGAAAGACCGCCACCGCCGCGGCACCGCCGGCGGCCGCGCCCTGCAAGCCGATGACCAGAAAGCGGCGCTCGAATTGCCGCGCGATGAACCCGGCGCGCGCGCCGACAAAGTGCAGAACCTCTATGACCTCGTGATTGCCGGCCAGCGCGCCGCGCGTGGCAAAGACGACGGTCATGACCAACGCGGCCATCACCAGGGCCAGGACAGCGAGGCCGGCCAGTGTCGTTGTGCGCGCCATCGCCACAAGCCGTCCCACCCAGGCCCGGTGATCGTCCAGCGTTGCATTGGGCACGGCTTCCGTGATCGCCGCTCGCATAGCGGCAAAATCCGGCGGCGCCGTCTCGTCGATGGTGATGACGACGAGGCGCGGCACCGGCAGCTCGTCAAGTCCCAGCCCGCTGCCCAGCCACGGCTCCAGCAGCCCCAGCGTTTCCTCCCGGCCGATGATGCGCGCCGAGCGCACCCCTTCATAATCGGCTGCGATCGCTTGCGCCTCGGCCAGCGCGGTCTCGATGTCGAAGTCGCGCGCAGGCCGGATTTGAACCGTCGCCTCGCGCGAAATCTGGCTTTGCCAGGTCGCCGCGCTCTGGCCGACCAGTGAGACGCCGCCGACGGTCAGGCAGGCGAGGAAGGACATGATTGCAACGACCAGCGCCATCGCCTGACCGGCAATGTTGCCCGGCGGTACGATCGGCGAGGCCGGCGGCGACCTGTGGTCCTGATCGCTCATCCGAACACATCCAGATGCCCATTGGAGAGGATCATCCGCCGTGCATCCACCTGTTCCATAAGGCCAAGGTCATGGGTGGCGATGACCACCGCCGTGCCCGAGCGGTTGAGCTCGATGAACAGACGCAGAAGTCGCCGTGCCATGGGCGGATCCACATTGCCGGTCGGCTCGTCGGCGAGCAGGATTTCGGGCTGGTCGATCAGTGCGCGGGCAATGGCCACGCGCTGCTTTTCACCGCCCGACAGCACCGGCGGCAGCGCATTGAGCTTGTCGCCCAGCCCGACCCAGTCAAGCAGTTCGCTCACATCGCGCCGGTAGCTGGCCACTTCCTTGCCGCGCACCCGCAGCGGCAGGGCGACGTTTTCGAAGATCGTCATGTGGCTCAGAAGCCGGAAGTCCTGGAACACGACACCGATCCGGCGCCGCAGCATCGGCATCTCGCGGCGGTCGAGCGACAGCACGTCCTTGCCGAACAAGGTGATCTGGCCGCGCGTCGGCCGCAGCGACATGAACAACAGGCGCAACAGGGAGGTCTTTCCCGCACCGGACGGACCGGTCAGGAACTGGAAGGACTGCGCCGGAATGTGAAACGACACATCGGACAAAACCTCCGGCTCCAGCCCGTAGCGCAATCCCACATTGTCAAATCTGATCAAACCGCACCGCTCGCGAATCGCCTTTTGCGCCTGTGCCAGCAATAGTGCGCCCGAACCGTGATGGAAACAGGCCGCCTCGGGCGGTTCCGGTCAGCGCGCCTGCGCCGTCAGGATCTTCACCGCAAATGCGCCGAACACGCCGGCAAACAGCCAGTCGAATGTGCGGGTGACGCGCGGCCGGGCGCGCAGCGCGGCGGCGAACCGGTCGGCGGCGAAGATCATCGGCAAGATGATCGGAATGGCGACCGCGAGAAAGAAAAGGCCGAGAAAAAGCAGTTTGCCCGGCGCATGCGGGTCGTTCGCCGAAACGAACTGCGGCAGGAACGTCAAAAAGAACAATGCGATCTTGGGATTGAGGATGTTGATGCCGATACCGGTGAGATAGTGGCCCACCAACGATCCCGCCCGGGCGTTCTTTCCTGTACGGGGCGAGAATGACGAACCGTGCCGGATCGCCTGCCATGCAAGCCAGATCAGATAGACGGCGCCGATCACCTTCAGCACCAGGAACGCCGTCGGCGCCGCCACCAGCAAGGCGGAAAGGCCCAGCGCCACGAGCATGGTGTGCACCAGAATGCCGGTCACCGCGCCGGCAAAACAGGCCAGTCCCGCCGCGCGCGAATGAGTGATCGCCCGGCCGACATAGAGCGCCATGTCCGGCCCCGGCGTGATCGCCAGGACGACCGCGGCCAGCGCGAACTGCACCAGGATGGTCGCATCGGGTATGAAATCGCTCATCGGTCGTCAATCTTGGTTGATCCGGCGCGGCATTCAAGGCCGGACCAGCCCGCAAAGCAACCCGGAACTTGCAACGGGACCGGAGCCGAGCCGCCGGATTTCCCCCTTCGGCGAACTTGCGCCCCGACGGAAACCCAATATGGTGCGCGCCGGCACGCAAGGCGCCGCCGACCATCGCACTTTTCACGGAACTTCCATGTCCATCGACCTGAAGAACATCAACAAGGTGGTGCTTGCCTATTCCGGCGGGCTGGACACCTCGATCATCCTCAAATGGCTGCAGACCGAGCTGGGCGCCGAGGTGGTCACCTTCACCGCCGATCTCGGCCAGGGCGACGAACTCGAACCGGCGCGCCGCAAGGCCGAAATGCTCGGCATTCGCGAGATCTACATCGAGGATCTGCGCGAGGAGTTCGTGCGCGACTTCGTCTTCCCCATGTTCCGGGCCAACGCGGTCTATGAGGGCGTCTATCTTCTCGGCACGTCGATCGCACGACCGCTGATTTCCAAGCGGCTGGTCGAGATCGCCGAAGAAACCGGCGCGGACGCCATCGCCCATGGCGCAACCGGCAAGGGCAACGACCAGGTCCGCTTCGAATTGTCGGCCTACGCGCTTGATCCGGACATCAAGGTCATCGCGCCGTGGCGCGACTGGGCCTTCAAGTCGCGCACCGATCTGATCGACTTTGCCGAAAAGCACCAGATTCCGGTGCCCAAGGACAAGCAGGGCGAGGCGCCCTTCTCGGTCGATGCCAATCTTCTGCACTCCTCCTCCGAGGGCAAGGTGCTCGAAGACCCTTGGGCCGAGCCGCCCGAATATGTCCATATGCGTTCGGTCTCGCCGATGGACGCGCCGGACCGGCCGACCGATATCGAAATAACCTTCGAAAAGGGAGACGCCGTCGCGCTCAATGGCGCGGCCATGAGCCCGGCGACACTGCTCGCGGCGCTCAACGATCTGGGTCGCGACAACGGGATCGGCCGCATCGATCTGGTTGAGAACCGCTTCGTCGGCATGAAGTCGCGCGGCGTCTATGAAACGCCCGGCGGCACGATCCTGCTGGCCGCGCACCGCGCCATCGAATCGGTGACGCTCGATCGGGGCGCCGCCCATCTCAAAGACGAATTGATGCCGCGCTATGCGGAGCTGATCTATAACGGTTTCTGGTTCTCACCGGAACGCGCCATGCTGCAGGCTGCGATAGACGAAAGCCAGACGCGCGTGGAGGGCACGGTCCGTCTCAAGCTCTACAAGGGCAATGTGATCGTCACCGGCAGGAAGTCCGACGCTTCGCTCTACGACGACGCGCTCGTGACCTTCGAGGACGATCGTGGCGCCTACGACCAGAAGGACGCGGCCGGTTTCATCCGACTGAACGCCTTGCGCCTGCGCACGCTTGCCGCGCGCGACCGCGGCACCTGAGACGGCTCGGGGCCGGTCGATGACCAGGGGCGATCCGAGCAATCTCCAACGGCCCGCTGCCGAGAAACAGCCAACCGTGACGTCGGCCAACATTCGCTCGCGCCGCCAACGGCTTGTCCGGCGCGCCGCCTTTTTCAGCGTCGCCGTCATCGCCGGCGCCCTGTTGCTGACATGGCAGTGGATCAATCACGATCCCGCCCCGGCCGTGCTCACCGTGGCGACCGGTCCCGCGGGCTCGGATGCCCACACGCTGATGCGCGAGACCGCCGAGGTCATCGAACGGCATTCCGAAACGCTCCGCCTCGATGTCGTAACTTCCCGCGACGCCTCGCAGAACATCGCGCTCCTGAACGCCAAGCGCATAGATGCGGCGGTGATCCGCGCCGACACACCTGTCTTCACCGACATTCGGGGTATCGCCCATCTCTATCCGGACCTGTTTCACCTGATCGTCCGGGATGACGTGTCCGCCTATTCAATCCACGATCTTGACCGCATCAGCGTTTCGATCCCGGATTTCGACACGGCCAATTTTCGCTCCTTCTGGGTCGTCGGCGACCATTACGACCTGCCGATCGGCGATCTGGACTGGACGGCCGAACCGTTCGTCGATGGCGCCGGCAGGCTGCTGCGCGGCGATGTCGACGCGCTTTTCGCGGTCCGGTCGATGCGCGACCGGCAATTGATCCGCATGTTCGAGGATGCCCAGCTCACCGGACTGAAACTGCGCTACATCCCGATACGACAGGCCGATGCGATCGCCGTCAAACGACCGTTTCTGGCTCCCGCCGCGGTACCGATGGGCGGTTTGACGGGCGCATTGCCGGTCCCGACCAGCCGCACTCCGACGCTGAGCGTCGCCCGCGTTCTTGTCACCCGCTCCGATGTGGATGCTGCGGCGGTCCGCGAACTGACCCGCATCCTGTTCGAACACCGGATGGACTTGACGATCCGCTTCGCGCTGGCCTCGGCCATCACCGCGCCCGACACGACACGCGGCCTTTCTGTGCCTTTGCATGAAGGGGCCGAGGCGTTCTTCAACCGGGATGAGCCGAGCTTCGTTCAGGAAAACGCCGAGCCTCTGGCGTTGCTCGTAATGATCATGACGGGACTGATCTCGGGCATGTTGGCGCTCCGGTCACGTTTCGTCGCCAACCAGAAGAATCGCGCCGATGTCTACAATTACCAGCTGCTCGACATTCAGGAGCGGGCGGCGAAAGCCGCCGACCGTGCCGAACTGTCCACGCTGAAAGACGAACTGAACGCCGTTCTTCATACGGTGGTCCGCGCGCTGGATACCGACGAGGTGACCGACGAGGGCTTCCAGTCCTTCTCGCTTCTTTGGGAAGCGGTGCGCGAAACCATCAATGATCGCGCGGCAGCGATCGGTTCAGATACCGATCAGCCCGTGCCGGCGCGCAAGACCGGCTGATCTGTCCACAGAGGGCGGCGGCGCAGATCGTTGAATTCAAAAGACGATGGTCACCCGCGCCGGGTTTTGCACAGCCGTCCACATCCCCGAAATGCGCCGGACTCGACATACAACTCCTGTTGCGAGAGTATTCATACAGGCAATCGGGAAGTGATCTTTCAAAGGAATGCGGATCGATTGTTCCAGTCCTTCGGGACTTGGCGGCTTTTGCTTTCGAGTGGAAGTCGAGGGTTGTTTGCGGGCGAAAGTTCCAAGCAATTCTGATCGACGATCGTGTTTTCGGACATGGTTGTCTAGCGCCAGCCAGGGCGTGAATAAAATACATCCGGTGGAGCCTTCGGGCAAAGTCGGAGCGGTGCGGAAGGCTTGATCCTCGCGATCGGGCATTCCGGTTCTGCGGGACGGCCGGCACGGATGCCGACCGCCGCGAGGCGGGCAGGCCGAAAGGCCGGTTCGGACCCGGAAAATGCAGGGGGGCGGGAGCTTAGGCGACCGCCTTCCTCATTTGTGCGCCGGCAGCACCCGGCGGACGCTCATCTTCCCAAATGCTTCCCGTCTGCATATATGAAGTTTTCCGCAACCGAGCAGTGTTGGGTGTAACCGGCGGCGCCATGGGCATTTACGACCCCACGACAGACTGGAAGGATCGCTTCGCGCCGGGCCTGGCCGAAGTCGAGCAGATTGCGCGCGAGGCCTATGCCCATCTACCTGCCGAGTTTCGTGCCCTGACCGGCGATGTGCAGATCCGCATCGCCGAGTATCCGACCGAAGAGATCGCCGACGATCTGGGGCTTGAGACGCCGTTCGACCTTTTGGGCCTGTTCGAGGGCCGCGGCATCGCCGAACTGTGGAACCCGGCAACCGGGGATCAAGCCAACCGGATCACCCTCTATCGCCGGGCAATCCTCGACTATTGGGCCGAGAACGACGAAACGCTGGGTGACATCGTCACCCATGTCCTGATCCATGAACTCGGCCACCATTTTGGTCTTTCCGACGACGACATGGCCCATATCGAGGCATCGGCGGGCTGAAACGAAGCTGCCTCATTTAAGGCCGGACAAGGCGCCGCCGACGATCTCGCGCAGCAGCTTGCGCTTCATCGCGGCTTCGAAATCGGCAAATCCGTTGGCCACCTCCATGAAGGCGCCCGGTCCGAACAGCACCTCGTTGCGGTAGTAGGCGACGGGATCGGGGTCGGCCCCGGCAATCACCAGAGCATTGACCTGCACACCATCGAACGGGAAGTTGGCATAGGCAGGGCCGGGGCCGAACCCTTCATTGTTGACGCCATCGCCCGAGACGTCGATGACATGGCGGACGCAGCGCAGCGGGGCCGCCCCGAATCGGCCGGCCGCATGGCCCAGCGCATAGCCGAGCGCGGTTGGAAACGCGGTGTGGCGCCGGCGATGCGCCTGCAGCCGGTCGGCGAGCGCGAAAACCGCACCATCGCTTGCCAGATAGGTCCAGGGAACGATCTCGACCTGCTGGCGGCGGCCGCTCCATTCGAAGGCCGTCACCTGTATGCCGCCGACCTGCACGATCGCGCGGCGCACCGTCTCGTCGCGCAGCGCATTGGCCAGACCGTCCATCTGCAGCCGGTAGTCGCGCTCATCGACGCTCGACGAGACATCGACGGCCAGAACCAGCGACAGGGCACATTGCGGCTGCGCCTCGGCGTTTGATCCTGTCCAGACGCCCAGCGCCCAGGCAAGGACCATCACGAGGCCGAAACGGCCGGCATGATGCCACAGAGCAGACGCCGCGTCGGTCACAGATTGCCCAGTTTCAGCACCGGATCGTAGTCGTGGCCCGGCACGTCCTTGGTCACCGCCTGCCCGCACCGCATCTGCGCGGCAACGGGGTCGAATGCATAGACCGGGTCGCCGCAAAGCTCCCATCCCTTGCTCAGCGCCTCGGTCACCTTGTGGCAAAAGGCGGAATCGTCAAATCCGGTCAGCAATCGATAGGCTTTCATGGGCTCTCACTCCGTTCCCTTTGTGCGGCCGCAGCGGCGCGCGCGAGCAGCCGCTCGGCCTGTTTCAGATGCAAAAGCTCGGCCATCGACCCTTCGAACGCGATGACGCCCTTGCCGGCATTGTCGTCCGACGCGAACGCGGCGACCAGCCGCCTGGCCCGTTCAATGTCTTCGGCGGCGGGCGCGAACGCAGCGTTGGCCGGCGCGATCTGCGCCGGATGGATCAGCGTCTTGCCGTCGAACCCCATTTCCGCGCCCTGCCGGCATTCCGCCGCACAGCCCGCCGCGTCCTTGTGATCGTTGAAAACGCCGTCGAGAACGCAAGCGCCGCCGGCTTTTGCCGCCAGCACGATCTGCATCAGCCAGGCGTGCAGGTGCTGCCGCGCCGTGGCGCCGGCCATTCCGGCCTCCTTGGCCAGATCGTTGGTTCCGACGACCAGGCAGTCGAGCCGTGCGCCCGATTGCCGGGAAAGATCGGCGATCGCCGGTGCGTTCAGCACGCCGCGCGGCGTTTCTATCATGGCCCAGAGGCGCATCGTCTCCGCTGCATCGGTTTCGTCCAGCGCATCGGCCACGGCAAGAACGTCCGCGACATCGTCTGCCTTGGGGATCAGNGCGGATCACCCGCTCCCTGTCCGACGCCGGGAACGCAGCGAAATGGGCGCGCACCGTCTCCCGCGCATCGGCTTTCGCCCCGGGCGCGACCGCATCCTCGAGATCGAAAATGATGGCGTCGGCGGCCAGCGTCTCTGCCTTGGAAACGGCGCGGGGCCGGTCGCCGGGCACGTAAAGAACGGAGCGTCGAAGCTGCGCGCGGTCGAAATCGGTCATGGCTTCTTGTGCCGCCGAAGGACACGGTCGCGCAAGTCCCCGCTCATGTGCGCCGGCGCTTCATTTTTCCGCAACGCTTTGCTAAGCGGTGCGCGAACGAACGCACAGAAGAAGACCCATGGAAAAGTTCGACAAGCTCACCGGTGTCGCCGCCCCGTTGCCGATCATCAACATCGACACCGATATGATCATTCCCAAGGACTATCTGAAGACGATCCAGCGCACCGGTCTCGGTCGCGGCCTGTTCTCGGAGATGCGCTATCGCGAGGACGGATCGGACAATCCGGACTTCGTTCTCAACAAGCCCGCCTACAAGGACGCGACGATCCTGGTCGCCGGCGACAATTNCGAGCTTCGCCGACATCTTCTACAACAACTGCTTCAAGAACGGAATCCTTCCGGTCGTCGTCACGCCCGAAGAGCTCGAAAAGCTGCTCGATGATGCCGGTCGCGGCGCCAACGCGACCCTGTCGGTCGATCTGGAGGCGCAGGAAATACGCGGGCCGGACGGTGGTGTCATCCGTTTCGACATCGACCCACACCGCAAGCACTGCCTTCTCAACGGGTTGGACGACATCGGCCTGACGCTGGAGAAGGCCGCAGCCATCGACAGCTTCGAAGGCACGATGAGCGCAGAACGTCCCTGGACGTGAAACGGTGGCCAGGGCCGGTGGGCAAGCATCGCGCCGGTCTTGTTGATTGACATTGCCGCGACCAAGCACCACAAGGCTTTTCGGGGACCACAGACGGCGTTGGCCGAACCCCGGCCAGCGCCGGACAAAGGCACATGCACATGTCAGACACTATTTTTGCCGAGACGGCGCGTATCATCGCCGAAAAGATCGAGCGCGATCCCGCCGACATCTCTCCGGAAACGGAACTTTCGACCATCGATATCCAGTCGCTCGAACTGGCCGAAGTCATCTTCGACCTCGAGGACCGGTTCGAGATCGAGATCGAACTGAACGCCGCCGACGCATGGGAACAGCTCAAGACGGTCGGCGATGTGTGCGACGCCGTTCGCGGGCTCGTCGAAAAGAGCGCCAGCGCGTGAGCCGACCCCGCATCGTCATCACCGGGCTGGGCGGCATCAGCGCGCTCGGCACCAACGCGCCGGCAATCTGGAACGCCATGAAGACCGGCACGAACGGCATCGCGCCCATCGACATTCCCGAAAAGGACGAACTGAAGGCAAAGCTGGCAGCGCAGGTCCGCGAACTGCCGGACCATGGGTTCGAGCGCCGTCTGCTTCTGACCACCAGCCGGTTCGGCCTGCTGGCCATGATCGCCGCCAAGGAGGCCCTCTCCGACAGCGGCATCATCGACCATGGCATCGATCCGCTGCGCACCGGCGCGATCATCGGCACCGGCATATTCGGCGGCGATGTCATCGACACCAACTACAAGGCCATACTTCTGGAAAAGAAGAAGCGCACCGACATCTTCCTGGTGCCGCAGGCCATGCCGTCATCGCCCGCCGTGCACGTCTCCATGGCATTCGGGCTCAAGGGGCCGGTCTACGGCACCAGTTCGGCCTGCTCGTCCGCCAACCATGCCTTTGCCGCCGCCCTCGACACGCTGCGGGCCGGACGCGCCGACGTGATGATCGCAGGCGGCTCCGACGCTCCGCTCAATTTCGGTGTCCTGAAAGCGTGGGATTCCATGCGCATCCTGTCCCGCAATGGCTGCCGGCCCTTTTCCGCCGACCGGGACGGGCTGGTTCTGGGCGACGGCGCCGGCGCCGTGGTTCTCGAAACCGAGGATCATGCGCGGGCGCGCGGTGCGACCATCCTGGCCGAGCTGGCCGGGGCGGGCCTGACCGCCGATGCGGGAGACATCGTCGCGCCCGACATGGACGGTGCCGCGCGGGCCATGGAGCAATGCCTCGCCGACGCCGATTTGGCGCGAGGCGACGTGCAATATGTCAACGCTCATGGCACCGGCACCATGGGCAACGACAAGACGGAGACCCAGGCCATTCGCCGCGCCTTTGGCGCCCATGCCGATTCGCTGGCCGTCTCGTCAACCAAGTCGATGCATGGCCATTGCATGGGTGCGTCGGGCGCGCTCGAGATGATCGCCGCGGTGGGTACGGTGCGCGACGGCATCCTCCCGCCGACACTCGGCTACGCGAACCCCGATCCGGAATGCGATCTCGACTACGTGCCCAACAAGCCGCGCAAGGCCGATGTGGCCGCCGTGATCAGCAACTCGTTTGCGTTCGGCGGCTCCAACGCCGTGATAGCGGTCAAGCGGGCCTGAGGCTGGTGCGCAAGCGGATTTCGACGGGATCGCCCTTCGAGGAAACCGCGGGCTATTCCCGGGCGGTCGTCACCGGCAACTGGTGTTTCGTCTCCGGCACGACCGGATATGACTATGCGTCCATGGCGATGCCCGACGATGTCGCAACCCAGTGCCGCAACGCGCTTGCTACGATCGACCGGGCGCTGGACGAGGCCGGCTTTGCCCGCTCCGACATTGTTCGCGCCCGCTATGTGGTGACCGATGCGTCCTTCGCCGACATTGTGTTCCCGGTGCTGGGCGAATTCTTCGCCGGCATCCGGCCCGCAGCGGCGATGACGGTCAGTGGACTGATCAGACCGGAAATGAAGATCGAGATCGACGTGACCGCGCTGCGGGACTGAGCCATGTCTGGCAGGCGGTTCGATCGGGTCGACATCTCTTCGGAAGCCGATCTGCTCGACTGGCTGGATCGCAATCACCAGACGGCTGAAAGCGTCTGGCTGGTGCTTTGGAAGAAATCTGTTCCCGACAAGTACCTCGACCGCGAAACGCTGCTCGCGGCCATCCTGCGCTATGGCTGGATCGATTCGCTTCCGCGCAAGATGGACGGGACGCGCAGCATGCTGCTGATCTCGCCGCGCAAACCGGGCAGCGCATGGTCTGCGGTGAACAAACGCATTGTCGAACACCTTGAGACGCTCGGCTTGATGCAGCCGGCGGGCATCGCCGCCGTCGCGGCCGCGCGGACCGACGGCTCGTGGTCTTTCCTCGACGATGTCGAGCAAGGCATCATTCCCGACGATCTGATTGCCGCGCTGGAAGCGGTGCCGCAAGCGCGCGCCAACTTCGACGCCTTTCCGCCTTCGGCCCGGCGCGGGATCCTGGCGTGGATCAAGCAGGCCAAGCGGGACGAAACCCGCGCCCGGCGCATTGCCGAAACAGCCCGGCTGGCCGGACAGAACAAGCGCGCGCTCGACTGGAAGTCAAAGCAGAGCGCAAGGCGTTGAGTTGTCCGGCGCCAGCGCATAGAAGCGATCAGACTTCCTTCAAAGACGAGACCTTCCATGACAACGCGTTCGCTTTTCCTGCTGCCCGGTGACGGCATCGGCCCCGAAACCATGGCCGAGGTCGCCAAACTGATCGACCACATGAATGCGAAAGAGGGCGCCGGCTTCGTCACCGATCAGGGTCTCGTTGGCGGGTCGGCCTATGACGCCCACGGCGAAGCAATTTCCGACGCGGACATGGACAAGGCGATGGCCGCCGATGCGGTGCTGTTCGGCGCGGTCGGCGGACCGAAATGGGATGACGTTCCCTATGAGCAGCGGCCGGAAGCCGGTCTCTTGCGCTTGCGCAAGGACATGGCGCTGTTCGCCAATCTGCGTCCGGCCATCTGCTATCCGGCGCTCGCCGATGCATCCTCGCTCAAGCGCGATGTGATCGAAGGGCTCGACATCCTCATCGTCCGCGAACTGACGGGCGGCGTCTATTTCGGCGAGCCCAAGGAGATCACCGATCTGGGCAACGGCCAGAAGCGCGGTGTCGACACGCAGGTCTATGACACGTTCGAGATCGAACGCATCGCGGGGGTCGCCTTCGAACTGGCCCGCACCCGATCCAACAAGGTGTGCTCGATGGAAAAGCGCAACGTTATGAAATCGGGCGTTCTCTGGAACGAAGTCGTCACGGCGACCCATGCAGCACACTATGCCGATGTCGAACTGACCCACATGCTGGCCGACGCGGGCGGCATGCAGCTCGTGCGCTGGCCCAAGCAGTTCGACGTCATCGTCACCGACAATCTGTTCGGCGACATGCTGTCGGATGTCGCCGCGATGCTGACCGGCTCGCTCGGCATGCTGCCGTCCGCTTCGCTCGGTGCGCCCGATCCCGCGACCGGCAAGCGCAAGGCGCTCTACGAGCCCGTACACGGCTCGGCACCGGACATTGCCGGCAAGGGCATCGCCAACCCGATCGCGATGATCGCCTCGTTCGCCATGTGCCTGCGCTATTCGTTCGCCATGATCGATGAAGCCGTGCGGATCGAGGCCGCCGTCGCAAAAGTGCTCGACGATGGCCTGCGCACGGGCGACATCATGGGCGACGGCGCGCGGCCGGTCTCAACCGCCGAGATGGGTGATGCGATCGTGGCGGCCTACGCGGCCGGCTGACGGCAGGCCAAAGCTCAAGACACCAGACCTTCCGGGCAGGTCGGAACACGGTCCGACCGCCAGCCCTGCGCGGTCCAGTCAAACCCCGACCGCATGGCATCGCGGCTGGCATCCGGCCGGTCTGTTGCCGGATCGACAGCATAGAAGTCGAAGCAGTTCTCGCTGCGCTGCTTGACGATGAAGCAGCCGCCTGTCAGGTCGCCGTCGTAGAAGGTGCACAGCAGATCATCGCGCACGAACCATTCGCCCCGTGCGGCGGCGAAGTCGTCCTCATAATCGACCTCGCCATCGACCAGATAGGCTTCACGCCAGTTCACCCCGTCCTGGTAAACTCCGCGAAAGACCTTGCCGACAAACGCCGCGCTCAACCGGTCGCCCGTCAGCCGGCCGGACAGCGGTTCGCTCTGGGCCAGCGCCGGCATCCGGGCGCCAAGACAGGAGCCAAGCGCCAAGGCGACGAACACTGACGATCTCATCCCGATTGCTGCCATGGTCTGAGCCTATCAGACCGCCGGGTCGATTGACATTCGGCGCGCATTCCGGCACTAGGCGGCCACCATGCGCACCATGATCAAGAAGACCACGACGATCTGACCCGTTCCGCCCCACACTCTCCCGGGGGCGGGAAGAGTGGCGCACGACCGCAAGTGGGGAGACAGGAGACGGGAACCATGGGTTTCACAATCGCCATCGCAGGCGCGACCGGTAACGTCGGCCGCGAAATGCTCGACATCCTTGCCGAACGCGGCTTTCCGGCGGACACGATCGTGCCGCTCGCCTCGNTTCTCCACCACAGACATCTGCCTGATGAGCGCCGGCGGATCGGTGTCCAAGGAATGGGCGCCCAGGATCGGCGCGGCCGGATGCGTGGTCATCGATAACTCGTCCGCGTTCCGATACGACCCCGACGTGCCGCTGATCGTGCCCGAGGTGAATGCCGACGCGATCGAAGGCTTCACGAAGAAGAACATCATCGCCAACCCGAACTGCTCGACGGCCCAGCTCGTCGTCGCGCTCAAGCCGCTGCACGACGCAGCCACCATCAAGCGGGTTGTCGTCGCCACCTATCAGTCGGTCTCCGGCGCGGGCAAGGAAGGCATGGACGAGCTGTTCGCGCAGACCCGTGCGGTCTATGTGGCCGATCCGGTGGAAGCCAAGAAGTTCACAAAGCGGATCGCCTTCAACGTCATTCCCCATATCGACGCCTTCATGGAAGACGGCTCGACCAAGGAGGAATGGAAGGTGATGGCCGAAACCAAGAAGATGCTCGACCCGAAGATCAAGGTCACCTGCACCGCAGTGCGGGTGCCGGTGTTCATCGGCCATTCCGAAGCGGTCAACATCGAGTTCGAAAACGAGATCACCGCCGATCAGGCGCGGGAGATCCTGCGCGAGGCGCCGGGCTGTCTTGTCGTCGACAAGCATGAGGATGGCGGCTACACCACGCCTTACGAATCCGCAGGCGAGGATGCGACCTACATCTCGCGCATCCGCGAGGATCAGACCGTCGACAACGGGCTGAATATGTGGGTCGTCTCCGACAATCTGCGCAAGGGTGCCGCGCTCAACACAGTCCAGATCGCCGAAATTCTCGTCAATCGCGGCCTGATCACCCCGAAACGGCAAGCGGCCTGATACGGGGTCCACGACCCGCAAGAATCGGGTGGCATTGAAGCGTTGCGACAATCATCCTGGGCGTCCTGAACAACGAGGACGCCCATGACCTTCCAGATCCACGCGCTGTCGCCCGAACCCTTCGAGACACTGCTGGCGATGGACGACGCCGAGCTGTCCGAACGCCGCGCCTGCTGGCGGACCGCCGACTGCGAACCGGGTTATCCGTGCCGGGTCAGTCTTGAAGATGCTGAGGCCGGCGAACGGCTGCTGCTCGCCAATTTCGAGCATCTGGGCGAGGAGACACCGTACCGTGCCAGCCACGCCGTGTTCGTGCGAGCCGGCGCCCGTCAGGCGCGACCGGAACCGGGTTCGATCCCCGATGTGATCGGCCGCCGTCTCATATCGGTCCGCGGTTTCGATGCAGACTGGATGATGGTGGCAGCCGACGTGGTCGAGGGCGCAAACCTTGACGCCACGATCGGCACCATGCTGGCCGACCCGGACATCGCCGAACTGCATCTGCACATCGCCAAGCCGGGATGCTACCTGGCGCGTGCGACGCGCGCCTGAGCGGTCAATCTACTCTGCCGCCTTGGGGAACGGCCTGACATCGTCGGGCAATTCCTCGGGCATGGGTTCGGCACGCTCCGGTTTCCCGGCCGGTTCGGTGGTCTCGTGCTGCGGCGCGGCGGCTGGCGCTTTCGCCGTTTTCCGGCGCAGCCGTGTCCGCACCCATCGGCCAAAGCGGGTGAGGAAGTGACCGGCCGCAAGACTCTCATTGTCGCGGGTGAAGATCATCAGCGCGGCGGGCGTGACAACCAGCGTCAGGATCGTCGAGAAGGCCAGCCCGAACACGATTGCACTTGACAGGGCGATCCACCATTGGGTGGAAGGCGCACCGATCGTCACCTCGTGGCTGAGAAGCGCCAGATTGACGCCGAATGCGATCGGCAGAACGCCCAGGATCGCGGTCACGGCGGTCAGCATGACCGGCCGCACGCGTTCCCGGCACGTCTCCAGCACCGCTTCCATCTTGTCGACGCCCTTGTTGCGAAGATGCGCATAGGTGTCGATCAAGACAATGTTGTTGTTCACCACCACACCGGCCAGCGCGATGGTGCCGACCGCCGTCATCACGATGGAAAACGGCATCTCCATCACGACCAGACCCAGGAGCACCCCGATGGTCGACATGACCACCGCCGAAAGGACCAGCCAGACATAGGTGAACTTGTTGAACTGGGCGAGCAGCAGCGCAAAGATCAGGAAGATGGCAACGCCGAACGCCTGGCCGAGGAACGCCGCCGCCTCGTCGCTCTCCTGGTCGGAGCCAACCATCTCCCAGCGAATGTTGGGCGGAAGGTCCATCGAAGCCATGTGCTCGGCCACCTGCGCCTGCAGCACGGAGTCCTGAACGCCTTCGACCAGGTTCGATTCGACCGTGATCGTCCGGGCGCCGTCGATGCGCGTCAACGTGCCGAGCGATGCCGCGGGCTCGCGGCTGACGAAATTGGACAGGGGCACCGAGCCGGCTGCCGTCTCGACACGCAATTCGTCCAGCGTCGACAAGGTCCGCCGGTCCTCGGGAAGCCGCAGGCGGATGTCGACCGCATCGTCGGTGCCGGCGGGACGATAGTCGGAGAGTTTGAGGCCCGTCGTTACGAGCTGCACCACACGGCCGACCGAATCGGGGCCCAGTCCGAATTTCGCCGCCTCGGTCCGGTCCACCTTGAGCTCCCAGTCGATGCTCAGGGGCGGCAGCCCCGTGTCCAGATCGATGATTTCCGGAAGCGTATCCAGATAGGCGCCGACATTGGCCGCCGCCTCTTCAAGGCCGGTCGGATCGTCCGCGGAAAGGCGGACCTGGATGGGACGGCCCTGTGGCGGTCCGGCATCGGGCACCGAGATCTCGATGTTGACGCCCGCCACATCGGCGAACTGTGCGCGCAGATCGGTGAGAATATCGCTGGCCGGCTTGCGCTCGCGCCAGTCGATGAATTCGTACTGGATCGTGCCGATCGTGTCCTCTGAACCGCCGGACCCAAGTTGCAGGCCGCCGCGGCTCGATCCGACACGGGTGTAGACGGTCTCGACACCGGGCCATGACAGCAGCCGCTCCTCGGCGCGCCGGACCAAATCGTCCTGCTCCTCCAGCGAAAGGTTGCCCCGCGCCTTGACATAGAGAAGGCCGTATTCGGGCTCGACCGAGGGGAAGAACTCGACGCCATTGTTGTTCTGCATGTAGGTGGTGACCACACCGCCCATCAGGGCGGCCACCAGGAAGATCGTCAGGATCGGATAGCGCACCGCCTTCTTGATGACGGCCATGTAGAAGCCGTCCGGCTTGCGCTTCTGCACAGCTGCCTTGCCGACGATGGAACCGATGGTCGGCGCGAACAACAGCGCATAGATGGTCGACGCCGACAGCGTCGCGATCAGCGTGATCGGCATGTAACTCATGAATTCGCCGACAATGCCCGGCCAGAACAGCAGCGGCGAAAACGCGGCGATGCGCGTAAGGGTCGAGACGACCACCGGGCCGAACATGCGCCGGGCTGCTTCGGCAAAAGCGGGCGGAGCGGCAACCCCCTCCGCCATCCGCCGTTCCGCATATTCGGTGACGATGATCGCATCGTCGACGAGCATGCCGACCGCCAGGATCAGGCTGAACAGGACGACGATGTTCACGGTGTAGCCGGCGATCGACAGGAACATGATCCCCATCAGGAACGATGTGGGAATGGCAAGGCCGATGAGCAGCGACGAGCGGAAGCCGAGATAGAACAGGATCACCATGAAGACGAGCAGAACCGCGGTCAGAACGGAGTTCTGCAGGTCCGCCAGAAGGGTCCGGATGTCCGTCGACTTGTCCTGGCTGAACGTGATCTCGACGCCTTGCGGCAATTCGGCCTGGAAGGCGTTGGCCTCCGCCTTGACCGCATCGACGGTGGCGATCAGGTTCGCGCCGGCGCGCTTGGACACCTCGATGGCGATTGCCGGTTTGCCGTTCAGGCGCGCCAGCGTTTCACGGTCCTCGAACGTGTTGCGGATCGTGGCCAGATCCCGCGCCCGCACCACCGCATTGCCGTTGACGGCAATAGGCAGGTTGGCAATGTCTTCGATGGTCTCGATCAGCGCCGGCACCTTGACGGCGTACTGGCCCTGATCGCCCTGCAGCGTTCCGGCGGCGACCAGCTGGTTGTTGGTACTGACCCCGCCGATCAGTGCATCGAGCTGCAGATTGTAGGACGACAGCTTGACCGGATCGATGATGACGTCGACTTGCTCCTTGCGTGAGCCCTGGAGCGTTGCTTCGAGAACGCCGGATACCTCTTCGAGCCTGTCGCGCAATTCGCGCGCCGTTCGCGTCAAAACGCGCTCCGGTGCGTCGCCCGACAGCGTGACGACCAGAACCGGGAACTCGGAGATGTTGACCTCGGCGACGGTTGGCTCGTCGGTGCCGGCGGGGAACTCGCCCTTGACCTGGTCGACCTCGGTGCGCACATCGTCGAGCGCCGTGCCTAGATCGGCGCTGGGGTCGAACTCGACCACCACATTGCCGCCGCCCTGATAGGCGCTGGCGGTGATCGTATCGACTCCCTTGATGTTCTGCAGTTCCGATTCGAGCGGCCTGATCAGCAGGCGCTCGGCATCTTCGGGCGACACGCCTTGCAGCGAAAGGCCCACATAGACGACCGGAAACTGGACATCGGGCTCGGCTTCCTTGGGGATGCTGATATAGGACAGCGAGCCCGCCATCAGGAAGAAGAGCAGGGTGACGATCGTCAGCCGCGCGTTCTTGACGGCAAGCTCCAGCAATCCCATCATTGGCTTGCAGCCTCGCCGCTTGCTTCGGCGATCAGCCGTTCAATGACCGCGCTGTCCGCTTCGACCGGGATGACGGCCTGTCCGTCGCTGACGAAGTTCTGCCCGACGACGATGATCCGCGCACCTTTCGGGATACCGCCAAGCAGCAGCGCGTCAGTCGAATCATCGACCAGATCGATCGGATAGAACACCACCTTGTTGTCCTCATCCACCGCACGCACGCCCAGTTCGCCCGCATCATCGAGCGTGACGACCGAACGCGGCAGAGGTGTAGCGACCACAGGCTCGCCGCGCAGGATCACTTCGGCGGTCATGCCGGCCGGCACGGCAAGGTCGGGGTTCGGCGCCTCGACCTCGACGGTGAAAGTCCGGGTGGACGATTGCGCCTCGCGGCTGATGAAACGGATCGTTCCGTCGATCACGTCGCCCGTCACAAGGCGCAATTGCGCTGTGCCGCCGACGCGAATGGTGTTGAGATCGCTTTCATTGACTTCGCCAATGCCGATGATGGGATCGAGCGCGATCAGATTGGCCACCGGCGTGCCCTGATCGACCGAGCTTCCCTGCTCGACCATCACATTGTCGACGACGCCGCCGAACGGTGCTGTGACATCCAGCCGTTCCAGTTCGGCGAGGGCGGCCTCATATTGGCTTTCGGCCAGCCGCAGCGCAGAGCGCTGCTGGTCCAGTTGCAGGCGCGGCAATGTTCCGCGTTCCACCAGTTCCTCGCGCGCGGCAAACTCCGCGCGCGCCTGTTCCAGCGCCGCCTCGGCACTGCGCACCGCCGCATCGCGGCCCTCCGGCGCAATCCGCGCCACCATGTCGCCTTTCGCGACGATATCGCCCTGCTCGACGAGCAGTTCGGCGATAACGCCGCCGGCGCGTGCGGTCATGTTGGTGCGCTTGTCGGCCTGGGTGACACCGGAGACGCGCACGGTGCGGGCATGCTCGATACTCGGAATGACCGCGACCGCCACGGACTGCTCGGGCCGCGTGTCGGCGGTCGCGGCATCGGAGGAAGTGTCGGTCTCGGTGATGGCCGGAGCTTCAGCGCCGTCCTGGTCCGACGCGCTGCCGACCGATGAGAAGTCGCCGGTCAGTACCCAGGCGGCCGAGGCGACAAACACCAATATCGCCGCGTAACGATGCGCTCTCATCAATCAATCCAACACGAATTCTTGCCCGCCGCCGGGCTGTTCAAGGCGTCTGTACGTAAGACCGGCCGATTGGACCGGCAATCAATCACACATTGCGCCGCAATATAAGATTGAAACGCACGCATTGGTAGTGTCTGCTGACAATTTGACAAAATAACAAAAAACGTCATACAGTCAAGCCAACATGCTCCACATCATTCCAGAGGACAAGCGCAGCAAGATCCTGCAATCGGCCTTCGAAGTATTCGTGACCTACGGGTTCCGGAAGACCTCGATGGACGACATCGCGCGACAGGCGGGCATGTCGCGGCCGGCGCTGTATCAGGTTTTCCGCAACAAGACGGAGATTTTCCGAGGGCTGGCCGAAGAGATGATGAGCGGCGCGGCCGCGAAGGCGGGCGCGGCACTGGCCAGGCCCGGATCGTTTCACGACCGGCTGAAGGCGGCGATCAACGATTCCATCCTCGACGTACACCGCTTCATCGAACAGACCCCGCACGGTCTGGAATTGATGGGCGTCAATGACGAGATCGCCGCCGACATCGAGGAGCGCTGGTGCGATGTGATGATCGACGTGATCGCGCGCGGCATCAAATCAGCGGTCGATGATGGCGAACTCGATCTGTCGCGGACCGGCGCCACCCCCGAATCGGCCGCACGTATCTTCATGCAGGCCATGGAGGGGGTGAAAAGCGACGCCATGCGGGGCAAGGCCATCGAGCATTACGTCGAGGCGCTGGTGCGGTTCGTCTCCGGAGCCCTTGCCGCCGGCCGGCCCTGAGGGCCCCTGCCGCTGTCTTCCTGAAGGTTCGCATCTAGGGTCCCGACCCTAGGTGTCAGGCGATCTGCCGATGCGCCTGACGGCGTCGCGCATCCTGGCGCCTATCGGCTCACGCTTTCTGGCCGGCAGAATGTCTGCCTGCAGTTCGGCGCTGAGATCGAGCGTCGGTCGCTCGCCGATATCGTCGAAATGCGCATCGAGAAAATCTTTCGCCGCCGCACGGCCGGCGTCCCGCAGATCGGTGAGGAACGACCATTCCGCATTGAGCTTCGACGAGGCCGACAAGGTTTCGACCACTGGATCGGCAGCGATCCTGTGCATGCGGATGGATCGGTAGTCGGTGCCCGCCAGCCGCCCGTCACGCTTCAGCCGCCGAATGAACTCGATGGCGCGAAACTCGCGCAACAGCCCGGAATTGAACGTGATTTCGTTCATCCGGTCCTGAATTTCCTGGGCGGTCCGCGGTGTCGTTTCGCGTTCGATCGGGTTGATCTGCACCAGAAGGCAGTCTTCCGTTTCGGTTTCGTAGAAAAACGGAAACAGCACGGGGTTGCCGCCAAATCCGCCATCCCAGTACGGAACGCCGTCGATCTCGACCGCCTTGAACAGCATCGGAAGACAGGCCGATGCCATGACCGCATCGATGCTGATCTCCTGGCCGGAAAAGACCCGCACCTTTCCAGTGTGGACATTGGTCGCCGACACGAACACCTTGAACGCGTCACAGCCGTGCACAAGGTCGAAATCGACTTCCGACGCAACCACGTCGCGCAGCGGATTGATGTCCAGCAGGTTGGTGTCGTAGGGCGAAAAAACGCGACTGAAAATATCGAAGAGCCGGTAGCTCGGTGAGTTTTCATACCCGTAATTGCCGAACCACAAATCCATCGGTGTCCGCTGGATCGGCGAGAACCGGCCCTTGCGCGCCACCGCCGCCCAGAAGTCGTGCAGGCTCTGCCGCGCGGTCTCGGGACCGCCGCCGGCCCATCCGGCAGCCAGGGCGACCGCGTTCATCGCTCCGGCGCTGGTCCCCGAAATGCCGTCGAACGCCAGCCGGCCGTCCTCGAGAAGCGCATCGAGCACGCCCCAGGAGAACGCGCCATGAGAGCCTCCGCCCTGCAAGGCGAGATTGATGCGCTTGGGAGCGGTTTCGCCGTTTGGTTTGGACACGGCAGGTTGCCTCTTCAATCGGTGGTCAGAGCGCCGTCCAGCCGCCATCGACGGAAATCGTCGTGCCGGTGATCTGGCGGGCGTGGTCGGAACACAGGAAGACCACGGTTCCACCCAGTTCCTCCACCGTGGCGAACTCGCGGGTCGGCTGGCGCTGCAGCATGACCTTGTCCAGCACCTCCTGCCGATCCATGCCGTGCGCTTTCATCTGATCCTCGATCTGGTTCTCGACCAGCGGTGTCAGCACATAGCCCGGGCAGATCGCGTTGCAGGTCGCGGCAAGTTTGGCCTCGGCGAACTCCAGCGCGATCGTCTTGGTCAGCCCGACAATGCCGTGCTTTGCGGCGATATAGGCCGACTTGTACGGCGAAGCCGTCAGCCCGTGCGCCGAGGCGATGTTGACGATCCGGCCCCAGCCCTTGTTCTTCATCATCGGAATGGTCGCCGCCGCCGTGTGGAAAGCCGACGACAGATTGATTGCGATGATCGCGTCCCATTTCTCCGTCGGAAACTCCTCGACCGGCGCCACATGCTGGATGCCGGCATTGTTGACGAGGATGTCGACCGATCCGAAACGTTCGGCCGCCTTGTCCACCAGCATGCGCGATTGATCGGCTTTCGAGAGGTCTGCCTGGATGTACACGGTCTCATTGCCGGCGCTCGCGGCGATCTCCCTGGCCAGCGCATGATCATCGTCCGTATCGGTGTAGGAATTGAGCACCACATTGTGCCCTTCGGCGGCGAGCGCCCGGGCTATGCCCAACCCGATACCGGAATTGGAACCCGTGACGATGGCGGTCTTGAGTGCGTCGCTGGCCATGCTTGTCCCCGTTTGCGATGCTGTCGTTGCGGTGCAACATAGGCCGGCGATAAAGGCTTGTCATCGCCCTGGCATGATTGTGATGACAGTTTGCCGCCGCCAGCCGGCCGCCAAGACGGCGCCGATTGCGGCGCGTCATCGAAGCCGCTAGAACCGGAGCGGATCAAACAAGAAACCGTCATGAACACTTTGGCAGCTCCTCTTCCGAGACGAAAATCGGTTCCCGTCAATGTCGGCGGCGTCGTCGTCGGCGGCGATGCAACGGTCATGGTCCAGTCCATGACCAACACCGATACCGCCGATATCGACGCGACGGTCGCCCAGTGTGCCGCGCTGCACAGAGCCGGATCGGAAGTGGTCCGCATCACTGTCGACCGCGACGAAAGCGCCGCCGCCGTGCCGAGAATTCGCGAACGGCTGGAGCGGCTTGGCCATGACGTGCCGCTCGTCGGCGACTTCCATTACATCGGCCACAAGCTTCTGGCCGATCATCCGGCCTGTGCCGAGGCGCTGGCCAAATACCGCATCAATCCGGGCAATGTCGGCTTCAGGGACAAGCGCGACCGGCAGTTCATCGAGATCGTCGAAATGGCGATCCGTCATGACAAGCCCGTGCGCATCGGCGTCAATTGGGGCTCGCTGGACCAGGAACTGCTGACACGCCTGATGGACGAAAATCAGAAGAAGGGTTTCCCGATGTCCGCCGATGAGGTGACGCGGGAAGCCATCGTCCGGTCGGCACTGCTGTCGGCCGAACTCGCCGAACAGACCGGGTTGCCGCGCAACAAGATCCTTTTGTCGGCAAAGGTTTCGCGCGTTCAGGACCTGATCGCCGTCTACACCGACCTGGCAGCGCGCTGCGACCACGCCCTGCATCTGGGCCTGACGGAAGCCGGCATGGGGTCCAAGGGCATCGTCGCCTCCTCGGCGGCGCTTGCCGTTCTGCTCCAACAGGGTATCGGCGACACGATCCGCATTTCCCTGACGCCGGAGCCCGGCGGCGACCGCACCAAGGAAGTTCAGGTCGCGCAGGAGTTGCTCCAGTCCATGGGATTCCGGCAGTTCGTACCGCTTGTTGCCGCCTGCCCAGGCTGCGGCCGTACGACATCGACGGTGTTTCAGGAACTGGCCCGCAAGATCGAGGACGATCTTCGGCGCAACATGCCCGTCTGGCGCCAAAAATATCCAGGCGTCGAGGAGCTCAAGGTCGCGGTCATGGGCTGCATCGTCAACGGACCGGGAGAATCCAAGCACGCCGACATCGGCATTTCGCTGCCGGGCACGGGCGAAACACCCGCCGCGCCGGTCTTCGTCGACGGCAAGAAGGCCGCCACGCTGCGCGGCGACGACATTGCGGGCAAGTTCGAGGCAATGGTCACCGACTATATCGAGGCACGCTTCGGCGAAGGCGGCAAGGATGCCGCCCCTTGAGGTCAAGCCAAAGCCTGTAGCTTCGTCGCTCATTGCGGCGCTGTTGACTTGTTTCGCCACCGCAACAAGTTGGGCAATCGAAGATGACTCGTTCGAAGAAGTCGATCACGGAGCGATTTGTTCGCTGATCGAACGCGAAGCGCACCGCAACGGTCTGCCGCCGGCCTTTTTTGCCCGCCTGATCTGGAAGGAAAGCCGGTTCGATGCACTGGCCGTGTCCCCCAAGGGCGCCGAGGGCATCGCCCAGTTCATGCCGGCGACCGCCGAACGGCGCGGCCTCGACAACAGTTTCGACCCGACTGAGGCCTTGCCCGCCTCCGCGACCTACCTTGCCGCGCTGCGTCTGCAGTTCGGCAATCTCGGCCTTGCCGCCGCGGCGTACAATGCCGGCGAGGCGCGCATCGATCGTTGGCTGGTGGGTGCTTCGACGCTGCCGCTTGAAACCGAGGATTACGTACTGTCGATCACCGGTGAACCCGCCGAGATTTTCATCGAACGACGCCGCGAGATCCGCGACCATCCTCTTGAGGAGGGAAAACCCTTCGGCGATTCATGCGTGCGGATGGCATCGGCGGCGGGGTTCGGCGTTGCCGGCCTGGCCCAGGCTCCGGTCAAGCCATGGGGCGTGCAGGTTGCCGGCGGTTACAGGCGCGCGGCCGTGATGCGGCAGTGGGACCGAATCAAGCGCAGACACAGCACGCTGCTGGCCGGTTTGCCGGTTGATATCGGACGCCACAGGAGCCCGCTCGGACCGAAACCGATTTACGCGGTGCGGATCGGCGCGGATTCGCGGATCGAAGCCAATGCGATCTGCGGGCGGCTGCGCGCCGCCGGCAGCGCCTGTGTCATCAAGAGGAACTGAATCCGGCTAATTTGTACGGTAGGCGATGAAGCGTGCGGCGCCGCACAGAACCGCGGCCCGTGCACCGAAAGGCTCGAGCAACGCTTCGGCTTCCGCGACATGGGCATCGAGCCGGGCGCGGGCCCAATCGACACCGTGCATGCCGACCAGCGTCTGCTTTCCGGCAGCGGCGTCCTTGCCCGTCGCCTTGCCCATCGAGGCACTGTCGGCGGTCACGTCCAGAAGATCGTCGGCCAGTTGAAACGCCAGCCCAATCACTTCGCCGAAGCGGCGCATGCGCGCCCTCTCTGTTCCGCCGGCCGCGATCGCACCGGCTTCGCATGCATAGCGGATCAGCGCGCCCGTCTTCATGGCGTGGATGGTCGTGATCATGTCGGACGCAGCATCGCCATGCTCGAGCGACAGATCGAGCATTTGCCCGCCGACCATCCCGCCGAGCCCCGCCGAGCGGGCCAGAAGCAACACCAGTTCGCTGCGCCTCTCGGCCGGCAATCCAGCCGAGCCCGATATGGTCAGATCGAACGCCAGCGTCACAAGCGCATCGCCCGCAAGGATTGCCGTCGCCTCATCGAATTTGCGATGCACGGTGGGCTGGCCGCGACGCAGATCGTCGTCATCCATCGACGGCAGATCGTCATGAACCAGCGAATAGCAGTGCACGAGCTCGAGCCCGGCCGCCGCTCCGAGAACGGCATCGTCCGAACCGCCCAGAAGCGCGTTGACTTCGAACAGGAGAAACGGCCGCAGTCTTTTTCCGCCATTGAGAACTGCATGACGCATCGCCGCCAGCAATCGCTCGGGCCGCTCGGTTTCGTGATCGCGCGGGTCGGCCGACAATTGCGTGTCGAGAAACGCCTCGACAAGGACTGCGCGATCGGAAAGGGACTGACGGAAGGCATCATGATCGGACATGGCTTGCTTTTGGCGTTTTCGTCTCCGATCTGCAATAAGCCTTGTACATGCAGGCGATTGATCGTCCTCAGTCGCCGCAGCGCAACCAAGCAGCCGGGACCATGATCAGGTGAGCCGAGCCAAAGCGACATCGAAGACGGCCGGCAAGGCGGCACGCGGCGCAGCGCCGGCCGGTTCCGACCGAAAGAGGGCAGCTGAGGCAAAGCGCGCCTCAAAGCGCCGGTCCCTTCTTCGGCGGCGTTGGGTTTTCTATCCTCTCGTCACACTGTTTGTCCTGGCAGCGTTGCCGCTGCTGCTCACGCTTGTCTACCGCATGGAGGTCGTACGCCCGGTATCGACGCTGATGCTGTCTCGAATGATCACGCTGCAGCCGGTCGACCGGCAATGGGTGGAGATCGACGATGTCACGCCGCGCCTTTATCAGTCTGTGATGATGTCCGAGGACGGCCAGTTCTGCGCCCATCACGGGGTGGATTTGCGTGAGTTGCAGGCGGTGGTCGGAGATGCGCTGGAGGGCGAGCGCGTACGCGGCGCATCGACCATCACCATGCAGACGGCCAAGAACCTGTTTCTTTGGAGCGGCCGATCCTTCATCCGCAAAGGCCTGGAGGTGCCGCTTGCGATCTGGATCGATCTGGTCTTGCCCAAAGAGCGGATCATGGAGATCTATCTGAACATCGCCGAATGGGGCCCGAGCGGCCAGTTCGGCATCAAGGCCGGCGCCGCTCATCATTTCGGCCGAGCGCCCGATGGACTGACAAACCGCCAATCGGCCCTTTTGGCGGTCACGCTGCCCAACCCCCATGTCCGCGATCCGGCCCGCCCTGGCGCCGGCATGCAAAGGGTGGCCGACATCGTCCAGCGGCGTGCCGCGCAGTCGGGCGCCTATGTCGGATGCCTGCCCCGGTAAGGCGCCAAAAAACGCGGGGCGCCATCTTCCAAAACCCGTAGCGATTGTGTATAGGCCACCCACTTTTCCGCGCATGACGGTATGTGACGGACCGGTCACCGGTCAGGTCACACTGTTGCGCCGATATCTGGAGAAACGAAAATGGCTGTACCCAAGAGGAAGGTCACCCGCGCCAAGCGCGGCATGCGCCGTTCGACCGACGCGCTGAAGAACCCGGCCTATGTCGAGGACAAGGCATCGGGCGAATTGCGCCGACCGCACCATGTCGATCTGAAGACCGGCATGTATCGCGGCCGTCAGGTTCTCGCCCCCAAGGAAGACTAGGTCTTTCGCGTGGTCTGAAAAAACCCGCGCTGGCTTCGGCCGGCGCGGGTTTTTGTGTTGGCGGCTTGTAGAGCCGACTGAGACGCCTACTGGTCGATCAGGCTTGCCGCATAGGCAATGGCACGCTGGTAATTGCCGCTGTCGTTCCAAGCCGAAAGCACACGGAAATTGCGCGATCCCTCGGTGAAGGGCTGGCCGGCGCGCCAGCCATTGCGGCGCAGCATGTTGGCCGCGGTCGCCAGCGCGTCGGCGGAATTGTTGGGATCGGCGCGCCCGTCTCCGCTGCCATCGACCGCGAACCGGATCCAGTTGCCCGCCAGAAACTGCATGTGGCCCAGTTCACCGGACGGTCCGCCACGGCTGTTGCCCGAGATGACGCCGCGATCGACGAGCTTCAGCGCGGCGATCGCATCGTCCTCGAACCGCGGGTGGCGCCGGCAGTAGGATGCGAGCGTCACCGCGCCGCTGACGATCGGCGTGTCGCCCGTATAGCCGCCCCAGGATGTCTCATAACCCCAGATCGCAACGAGGATCGAGCCGGGCACGCCATACTGGCGTTCAAGCGCCTGAAACAGGCCGGCCTTCTGGCCCAGACGGCGCTTTGCCCCCGAAACGAACGAGTTGACGCTTGAAAAGCGGCTTCTGAGAAACTGTTCCGGGCTCCGGTAGCGGGTTCCCGTCTGGGAGGAGGGGTTGGATTCGAAGCGCCATGTAATCCCCGAAATCCCGGATTGCTGCAGGGCCTGCATGCCGCGCTGGCCGACCCCGGCCGATGCGGCCTGCTGGGCGAGCGCCTGCTTGTAGGCCTCGAACTGGCCTTGGCTGGTGATGCATCGCGCCGCATGTGCCGGCGCCGTTGCGAGTAGGCCAGCCAATACCAGCCCTACACCCAACCGGACCCATTTCGGTGTCATGTGAAACTCCCTTATCTGTAAAGGAATGCTCCGGACTGGCCGTCGCGGAGCTCCGCCCCGGCGCACATTGCCGGATTCGCTCAAGAAAGTCAGTCACAAACACTGCAAAAAAATGAAACCGCCTTCATCGGGTGCCGAATATGGCCGATCCGACGCGGACGCTGGTCGCGCCAAAGACGATTGCGGTCTCGAAATCGCCCGACATGCCCATCGACAAGCGCGCGACACCGCATTCGGCAGCCAGTTTCTTGAGAAGCGCAAAATGCGGCCCCGGATTTTCGTCCAACGGCGGAATGCACATCAACCCCTCGATCTCGAGACCAAGCTCGTCGCGGCATTTGGCAACGAAGACGGCTGCGTCGGGTGGCGCGATGCCTGCCTTTTGCGGCTCCTCGCCGGTGTTCACCTGCACATAAAGCCTCGGACTGCGGCCTTGTTTGACCATCTCTTTGGCCAGCGCCCTGGCGATCTTCTCGCGGTCGACGCTTTCGATCACGTCGAACAGGGCAACGGCCTCGGCGGCCTTGTTCGACTGCAGGGGACCGATCAGGTGAAGTTCGATGTCATCATAGGTTTCGCGCAGGCCCGGCCATTTGCCCGCCGCCTCCTGGACGCGGTTCTCGCCGAACACGCGATGACCCCGTTCAAGAACGGGTCGGATGGCATCGGCATCGAACGTCTTGCTGACGGCAACGAGCGTGACGGCTTCCGGGGTACGCCCTGCCGTCCGCGCGGCCGTGGCGACGGCTGCGACGACGGTGTCGAAGCGATCCGCCGAGGTCAGGTACGATGTGTTCCGCTGGTGATCCGACACGTTTCCCGCCCCTGCCGCATGGTTGACGCTGTACTCATTTGCCGGCATGACACCGGCGCGCATCCGACAGCTTAAGTGCATGCCGATGCTCCGATTTCAAGCCGCATGGCCGCCCACCGGACAGCTCTGACCCGATGACGACACCTGAACGTTACAATCCGCGCGCATCCGAGCCCAAATGGCAAAAGGCCTGGGACGAGGCCAGGCTGTTCGAGACCGACAATGCCGATCCCCGGCCGAAATATTACGTCCTCGAGATGTTTCCCTATCCGTCCGGGCGCATTCATATCGGTCACACGCGCAACTATACGATGGGAGATGTCGTCGCCCGCCACAAGCGCGCCATGGGCTACAATGTGCTGCACCCGATGGGCTGGGACGCATTCGGCATGCCGGCGGAAAACGCGGCCATGCAGAACAAGGTTCATCCGCGCGACTGGACCTACCAGAACATCGGCACGATGCGTGCCCAACTCAAACTGATGGGCCTTTCGATCGACTGGTCGCGCGAATTTGCCACCTGCGATGTCGACTATTACCACCGCCAGCAGATGCTGTTCGTCGATTTCCTCGAAGCCGGCCTCGTCGGTCGCCGTGTCTCCAAGGTCAATTGGGACCCGGTCGACCAGACCGTTCTGGCCAACGAACAGGTGATCGACGGCAAGGGTTGGCGCTCGGGCGCCGAGGTCGAGCAGCGCGAACTGGCTCAATGGGTCTTCAAGATCACCGATTTCAGCCAGGATCTGCTCGGTTCCATAGACGATCTCGACGGGTGGCCGGACAAGGTGCGCCTGATGCAGCGCAACTGGATCGGGCGCTCCGAGGGCCTTTCGATCCGCTGGGCGCTGACACCTGAAACGGCGCCCGAAGGCGAAACGGAACTCGAAGTCTATACGACCCGGCCCGATACTCTGTTCGGGTCGTCCTTCATGGCGATCGCAGCCGATCATCCGCTGGCCAGGAAGGCAGCCGAGACGAACGCCGCGCTCGCCGCCTTCTGCGAGGAATGCCGCCGCATGGGGACATCGGTCACCGCGCTGGAAACAGCCGAGAAGAAAGGGTTCGATACCGGCATCAAGGTCCGGCACCCGTTCGACGCCGACTGGGAACTGCCCGTCTACGTCGCCAACTTCGTCCTGATGGACTACGGCACCGGCGCGATCTTCGGCTGCCCCTCGGGCGACCAGCGCGACCTCGATTTCGCGCGCAAGTACGACCTGCCGGTCGTGCCCGTCGTGTTGCCGCCAGACGCCGACGCCGAGGACTTTGCGATCGGCGAGGAGGCCTGGACCGGCGACGGCACGATGATCAACTCGTCGTTCCTCGACGGCATGACGCCAGCCGACGCTTTCGCCGCCATTGCCGACCGTCTGGAAGCGATGGAGTTGGACGGTCGTCCGCAAGGCGACCGGCAAGTACAGTTCAAGCTGCGCGACTGGGGCATTTCGCGCCAGCGCTACTGGGGGTGTCCGATCCCGGTCGTCCACTGCGACGACTGCGGCCTGGTGCCGGTGCCGAAGGCGCAATTGCCCGTCACGCTTCCGGACGATATCACGTTCGAACGGCCGGGCAATCCGCTGGACCATCATCCGGCATGGAAACATGTTGACTGCCCGTCCTGCGGAAAGCCCGCGCGCCGCGAAACCGACACGATGGACACGTTTGTCGATTCGTCCTGGTACTTCGCGCGCTTCACCGCGCCGAACGAGGATGCCCCGACCGACCCCGACGCGGCCAATGCGTGGCTGCCCGTCGATCAGTATATTGGCGGCATCGAGCACGCCATTTTGCACCTTCTCTATTCTCGCTTCTTCGCCCGCGCGATGAGCCGCACTGGGCACATGGCCGTCGACGAACCGTTCAAGGGGCTTTTCACCCAGGGCATGGTCGTCCACGAGACCTACCGGTCCGAAGACGGAGGCTGGCTCGATCCCGGTCAGGTCCGGATCGAAGGGCATGATTCGAACCGCAAGGCCTTCGACGCCGACACCGGCAAGCCGGTGACCATCGGGCCGCTCGAAAAAATGTCCAAGTCCAAGAAGAACACGATCGGACCGGAGGACATCACCCAGAGCTTCGGCGCGGACACAGCACGCTGGTTCATGCTTTCGGATTCGCCGCCCGAGCGTGACGTGGAATGGACCGATTCGGGCGCCGAGGGCGCGCATCGCTTCATCCAGCGTGTCTGGCGCCTCGTCGCGGGCGCCGCGCCGACCATCGCGGCCGGTGACCCGTCCGCCGCGAACGGCGATTTCGCGGCTATGCGAAAGGCTGCGCACAAGGCGCTCAAGGGTGTGGGCGAGGATTTCGAACGGCTGGCCTTCAACAAGGCCATTGCCCGCATCCATGAACTGGTCAACGCAATCGCCCCTGTGATCGAAAGGGCGGGGAGCGGAAACGATCGGGCCGGCAAGGCGGCAGCCCATGAGGCCCTGTCCATCCTTATCCAGATCATGGCGCCGATCGCGCCGCACCTGGCCGAGGAATGCTGGGCCATTCTGGGGCATGCGGACATGGTGGCCAAGGAGCCCTGGCCGGCATTCGATCCGGCGCTGATCGCCGACGACACGATCGTCCTGCCGGTGCAGATCAACGGCAAGAAACGCGGCGAGATCGCGGTCGCGCGTGATGCGGAAAGGGACAGCGTCGAGGCATCGGCCCTGGAGCTTGACGCCGTGCAGCGCCATTTGAACGGCGCGGCGCCCAAAAAGGTGATTGTGGTGCCGGGCCGCATCGTCAATATAGTCGCATGATGAAGATCGCGCCTGATCAACGCCGGAGATGGAGCGTCACGCGCCGGACGGCGATGCTGGGCGCGCTGGCGATGCTGGGCGGCTGCACGGTGCAGCCGCTCTACCATGCCGGCTCGACAGACTTCATCGTGTCGACAGCGCCGCTCAGCCGGGTCAGCGTCGATGGTGTCGATGACCGGATCAGCCAGCAGGTCCGCAACGAACTTGTCTTCCTGCTCTACAATGGCGGCTCCGTGGACCCGTCGGCCGATCACCGCGCATCGCTGGCCGTTTCATCGTCCACCGTTGACATTTTCCGCGTGTCGGCGCCGGACGGCTCGACCAACATCACGGCCAGGCGCGTGACGCTGACGGGAACGCTGACGCTGACGCGGATCGAGGACGGCGTCACCATCGCCTCCGAAACCCGGTCGGCAACCGCCTCCTTCGACAATACGCGGCAGGAATTCGCCAATCTGCGTGCTTTGCGCGATGCCGAGAACCGCGCGGCCGCCGAACTCGCCGAACGGTTCCGGATCGTCGTGGCGACGGCGCTCGCCGCCCGCTGAGGCGCGCGTACCTTGGCCCAGCTCAAGAACCACGAGGCCGACCGCTTCATCGCCCGGCCCGATCGCGACTACACGATCTATCTGGTCTACGGGCCGGATCACGGTCTGGTGTCGGAACGCGCCTCGGCGCTGGCCAAAGGGAGCGGTGTGCCGCTGGACGATCCGTTCAGCACGATTCGCATCGACGCCGCGAGCCCTGGGGCGGACCCCGAACGGCTCGTCAACGAAGCCTACACGGTCGGCATGTTTGGCGGCCGCCGGCTGATCTGGCTCCGAGGCGCGGGAAACGATCGAGCACTGCTCGGCCAGATCGACATGCTGCTCGGCGACCCGCCAGCGGACACGATGATCATTGTCGAGGCCGGCGATCTCAAGAAGGGCGGCCTGCGCGGGGCGGTCGAAAAGGCTCCGGCCGGCCTCGCCATTGCCTGCTACACCGACAACGACAGGGCACTTCAGGAGCTGATCGACCGCACATTTTCTGCGGCCGGACTACGGCTGGAACTCGATGCGCGTCGTTTTCTGATCGATCATCTTGGCGGCGACCGGGCCGCCTCGCGCGCCGAACTGGACAAGATCGCGCTTTATGCGCTCGGCCAGCCAACGGTGACACTGTCTGACGTGCAGGCCATTTGCGGCGACGCGTCGGCCCTGGGGTTTGACGACATTTCGATGGCCGTGCTGACGGGCGATCTCAAGGCGCTCGACCGCGCGGTGGTGAAATTCGAAAGCGGAGGCGGTGCGCCATCGGCGCTGCTGGCGATCCTGACACGGCAGTTCCAGGCGCTGGACCGGATCCGTGCCGACATGGACATGCAGGGGAAAAATCCCGCCGCGGCGGTGGCCCACGCGAGGCCGCCGGTCTTCTTCGCGCGCCGCCAGGCAATGGAGCATGCGGTCGCGATATGGAACGCGCCCGCCATTCGCGCCGGGCTTGGCCGTTTGCGTGAAGCAGTCCTTCAGGCCCGCAAGTCGCGACACCTCGAAACTGACGTCCTGCGTATGACGTTGCTGGCGCTCACTGTCCAGAGCGCTCGCCGGCGTTAGGGTTCAGATCGTTTCGATCGCGAATCAAAATCGGAATCTATTGGCGTTGCAGAAGACGGCATAGATCGTCGAGTTGCTCAAGCGACTGGTAGGCAATGCGCACTTCGCCACCCTTTGCCTTCGGCTGGATTTCGACGCGGTAGCCTGACGCATCGGACAAGGTCTTCTCGAGCGCGACAAGATCGGTATCTTTTGCCGGCTTTCCAATGGATCGATCGTCGCCACCAACCGGCTTTTGGGCCAATGTCTCTGCCTGGCGCACGGACAATCCCTCTGCAACGATCTTGCGCGCGATCGCGGCCGGATCATCGGCCGTTACCAGCGTCCGCGCATGGCCGGCCGACAAATCGCCTGCCGAAACCATCGCCTGGACCGAATCGGGGAGTTTCAACAGGCGCAGCGTATTGGCCACATGGCTGCGGCTTTTGCCGATAACGTCACCAAGGTCCGACTGCCCGTAGCCATGGTCGTCCATCAGCTGCCGATAGCCAAGCGCCTCCTCGATCGGATTGAGATCGGAGCGCTGGACGTTTTCGACGATCGCGAGCTCCAGCGCCGAACGGTCGTCGACTTCGCGGACGATCACCGGCACCTCGGTGAGCCCAGCACGTTGCGCCGCGCGCCATCGCCGCTCGCCGGCGATGATCTCATGCGAGGCACCACCGCCCGTTCCCGCCACGGGGCGCACGACGATCGGCTGGATGACACCGTGATCGCGCATCGATCGGGCAAGATCGTCCAGCTCATCGTCGCTGAAGGTGCGCCTGGGATTGTTGGGATTGCGGGCGATCATCTCGATCGGAACGCTGCGGTCGCTGGCAACGGGTGCCGCCGCGGCCTGCACCGGCTGGTCCATCTCGCCGATCAGTGCCGCCAGTCCGCGGCCCAGCCGCCTGTCCGATCTGTCATCTGCCATCATGATGTCCGTATCGTTCCGGGTTCGAATCCGTTCAGGCGGCCCGCGCGCCGCGCTCGCGTTGAATGACTTCCGACGCCAGGTTGAGATAGGCTTGGCTTCCTGCACATTGCAGATCGTAGAGGATGGCCGGCTTGCCGTGCGACGGGGCCTCGGACAGCCGGACATTGCGGGGGATTACCGTGGTGTAGACGGTATCGCCCATATAGCTGCGCACATCGTCCACCACTTGGTTGGCCAGATTGTTGCGGCCGTCATACATGGTCAGCACGATCCCCTGGATGGTCAGGCCCGGATTGACCGAGCCGCGAATCTGATCGACGGTCTTCAGAAGCTGGCTGAGCCCTTCCAGGGCGAAGAACTCGCACTGCAGCGGCACCAGCACGGAATGCGCGGCCGCCATCGCGTTAAGCGTCAGAAGGTTCAGCGAGGGCGGGCAATCGATGATGACATAGGAAAAGCGCCGCACATCCGGCTGACCAAGGGCCGCGCGCAACCGGAAGACGCGGTCGGACGCCGAAGCGATTTCCATCTCGATGCCCAGCAGATCCATGGTCGACGGAACGA
Source organism: Oceaniradius stylonematis (assembly GCF_003149475.2). Taxonomy (GTDB): domain Bacteria; phylum Pseudomonadota; class Alphaproteobacteria; order Rhizobiales; family Rhizobiaceae; genus Roseitalea; species Roseitalea stylonematis. The sequence continues at coordinate 414,783 of NZ_QFWV02000004.1, read as the reverse complement.
TCGACAGCCCGGGAACGGCGGTTGCGATGGCTGCGTCGGTGACAGACGCTTCGCCCAGCAGGATCTCGTAGGCTGACACGGTCCGGTCGTCCCGATCGATGCCGAGCCCCGTGCTGGCATTGCCCTGCGGATCGACATCGACCACCAGCACCCGCTCGCCGATTGCGGCAAGCGCCGTTGCCAGATTGATCGCGGTGGTCGTCTTGCCGACGCCGCCTTTCTGGTTGGCAATGGTGATGACCTTGGGTGAACTGGTCATGCCGGTCCCCGGTTCAGTGTGAATTGGGCGCCCGCCGGACCTGGCTGATGTCCAAAATGACCGAGTCCGGGGCAGCAACACTGTCATGTACTACCAGATCGAATCGCCAATGTGCACGGCTTTCCTCCACTTCATCGGCATATCCACGGCCTTTGTGAAACAGGCAGGACGCGCCGGCCGCCAGCCAGGGTTCGGCCAGGGAGAACAGGTCTGCCAGCGGTGCCAGGGCACGCGCCGTAATGACCTCCGGTGCCGGCAGGCGCATCACCGCATCCTCGATGCGGGCGGGATGCACACGGGCGCACGATGCACAGGCAGCGCGCACCGTCTGCAGGAACGCCGCCTTCTTTCGGTTGCTCTCGATCAGGTCGACACGCGCGCCTTCGGTCTCCGAAAGCAGAATGGCAATCACAATTCCGGGAAAACCGCCGCCCGAGCCAAGATCGGACCAATGGCGGGCGTCTGGTTTCAGTCGCAGCAGCTGCGCACTGTCGGCCACGTGCCGCATCCAGAAATCGCCGCCGGTCGACGCCGCGACGAGATTGATCCGTTTCGACCAAGCATCCAACAGATCGGCAAACCGCGCCATGCGCATCAGCGTTTCACGTGAAACATCGACGCCATCATGGCCTGAAGAAAGCGCAGCGCGCACCGCATCGGGATCGCTCATGCCGCATCGATGTCGGTTCGAAACTCTTGTTTCCGGACATGGGCAATGAGCAGTGCGGCCGCCGCGGGCGTCATGCCGTCGATCCTTTGTGCCTCGGCAATCGACGAGGGGCGGCGTTCGGCAAGCTTCTGCTTCAGCTCGTTGGAGAGCCCGGCAATGCCGTCAAATGACAGATCGCAGGGCAGCAACAGCGCCTCGTCACGACGCACTGCAGCGATGTCTGCGGCCTGGCGCTTCATATAGACGGCATATTGCGCCTCGATTTCCAGCCGCTCGGCGATCGACCGATCGATATCGCAGAGTTCCGGCCAGATGGACGTGAGCCGATCAAAGGTGATGTCGGGATAAGCCATCAGATCATAGGCGGACCGCCGAACGCCGTCGTGATTGATTTCGAGGCCGAATCGGTTGGCTTCCTGCGGCGTCAATGTCACCGAACGGCTCAAATCGCGGGCAGCATCCAGTGCCGTCCTCACGGCGTTGAACTGCTCGCGCCGTTCTGCGGACGCCAGTCCCGATTCGATCGCCAACGGCGTGAGCCGCATGTCCGCATTGTCGATCCGCAGTGACAGCCGGTATTCGGCGCGTGACGTGAACATGCGATAGGGTTCCGACACGCCGCGCGACGTCAGATCGTCCAGCATCACTCCGATATAGCTCTCGGTTCGGCTGAACAGGACCGGCGCCTGGCCGGCCGCAAAACGTGCCGCATTCAGGCCCGCCACAAGCCCTTGCGCCGCCGCTTCCTCGTAGCCGGTTGTGCCGTTGATCTGGCCGGCGAGATAAAAGCCCGCCACGCTGCGCAACGCCAGGCTGGCATCCAGCGCGCGCGGATCGACATGATCATACTCGATCGCATAACCCGGTTGCAGGATCTTTGCGTGCTCGAGCCCCGGTATCGTCTTAAGGACAGCCGCTTGCACGTCTTCCGGCAGCGATGTCGAAATGCCGTTCGGGTAGACGGTATGATCGGTCAACCCTTCCGGTTCGAGAAAGATCTGGTGCCCGTCGCGATCACCGAACTTGACGATCTTGTCTTCGATGGAGGGGCAATAGCGCGGCCCGGTCCCTTCGATCTTGCCCGAGTACATCGCCGAACGACCGATATTGGCGCGAACAACGGCGTGCGTGTCGGCCGTCGTCCGCGTGATGCCGCATTCGATCTGACGATTGACGATGCGCTCCGTCAGCGTCGAGAACGGCACCGGATCGTCGTCTGCGCTCTGCATGGACAGCTGCGACCACGCTATGGTGCGACCGTCAAGCCGCGGCGGCGTGCCCGTCTTCAAACGGCCGAGCGGCACGTTCATCGCCTGCAGCTGGCCGGACAGCGCGTTGCTCGGTGCCTCGCCCATGCGGCCAGCAGCGATGGTCCGGTCGCCGATATGGATGACACCGCGCAGAAAGGTGCCCGTCGTCAGCACCACCGCGCCGGCCGTGAGTTCCCGGCTGTCGGCGAGCACCACTCCCTCGACACGGTCGGGCGCCGGCATGCGCAGAGCGGCCACCTCTCCCTCGACTATGTCGAGATTGGCAATGGCGCCGATTTCGTTCTGCATGGCGGCGCGATACAGAGCCCGGTCGGCCTGCGTCCTCGGACCGCGCACGGCCGGCCCCTTCCGGCGGTTCAGCAGGCGGAACTGGATGCCGGCGGCATCCGCGACCCGGCCCATCAAACCGTCCAGCGCGTCGATCTCCCGAACCAGATGCCCTTTGCCCAAACCGCCAATGGCGGGATTGCATGACATGACACCGATCGTATCGAACCGGTGGGTCACAAGAGCCGTCGACGCGCCGACCGCAGCACTCGCACGCGCCGCCTCGACGCCCGCATGGCCGCCGCCGACGATGATGACATCATAGGCTGTGACCATCATCGGCCTGCCTCCAAAAAAGTACGGGTAAAGGGTCTTCTCAGCCGCACATGGCGTGATTGACGGCCGAGGTCAAGCCACCCGCTGTTTCACGTGAAACAACGGCGGCATATCGCGTCCGAGCCAGATATGTTTCACGTGAATCATTTGCCGATGCAGAACTGCGAGAAAATCGTTCCCAGCATGTCCTCAACATCGATGCGGCCCGTTATCCGCCCGAGCTGCTCTCCGGCGAGACGCAAATGCTCCGCCCTCAGCTCCAACGGCAATTGTTCCGACAGCGAATCGATCAGGTGGGCCTTGCAGGCAGCCAGATGTTGCATGTGTCGGGCACGTCCCGGCGCGAGATCCGAGCCTCCGGCGCGATCCCGTGCAAAATCGGTCAGCGCGGCAACCAAGGCCCCGAGCCCCTCACCTGTCACGGCGCTCAGCGCATAATCGGCTGCTTGGACCGGCCTCGCGCCGTCCNCCCGTCTCCGATACGTGCAACACAAGGTCGGCCTCCGCAGCGCGCTGAATCGCACGGCGAATGCCTTCTCCTTCCACCGTGCCCGCTTCATCGCGCAATCCGGCGGTATCGGCCAGCACCACCAGATGGCCGCCAAGGTCCAGACGAGCCTCCACGACATCGCGCGTCGTGCCCGGTTCCGGGGAAACAATCGCGCGGTCGCTGCCGGCCATCGCATTGAGAAGCGTGGATTTGCCCGCATTCGGAGCGCCGACGATGGCGACCTGAAGTCCGGACCGCATGATGCGGCCGCGCCGTTCACCGTCCATGTGGCGGGACAATGCGTCGCTCATCGTCCGCATGTCCGCCCAAACCCGATCGGACACCGAACCGGGCACATCGTCCTCATCGGAAAAATCGATCTCCGCCTCGATCATCGACCGCGCATGGAGCAAGCGGGCTCGCCAATCCTCGTAAAGGGACGATTGCGCCCCACCGGCCAGTTCGACCGCAAAACGACGCTGTGCTTCCGTCTCCGCCGAAATCAGATCGCCAAGCGCCTCGGCTTCCACCAAATCGAGCTTGCCGTTGGAAAACGCCCGGCGGGCAAATTCACCCGCTTCTGCAAGACGAACCCCGGGCATTTCCGTGGCCAGGTCCAAAACACGATCGACCACTGCGCGGCTGCCGTGCAGGTGAAATTCGACGCAATCCTCTCCGGTAAAGCTCGCCGGGCCTGGCAACCACAGCACATACCCGCGATCGATCTCCAATGCCTCATCGTCGCGAAAGACACGCAACGCCGCCGTTCGCGGCGCGGGAAGGGCGCCGCAAAAGCGCTCCGCAAGCGCTCCCGACGCGGTGCCGGATGCCCGAACAATGGCAATGCCCGACGGCAAGGCTCCGCTGGACAACGCGATGATCGTATCCGTCATGCAGGCTCCATGCGGCGCCAGACATCAATGTTCATTCGATTCGTTTCACATCAGAATCGAATCGGTCTCCGCGATCTGCACCAACGACGTTTCGAGACCGAATCGATCAGGCGTTCATGGAATCGAAGAATTCGCCATTGTTCTTGGTCTGGCGCAGCTTGTCGATCAGGAACTCGATGGCATCCGTCGTTCCCATCGGCGACAGAATGCGCCGAAGCACGAAGATCTTCTGAAGGTCCGAACGCGGCACCAGAAGGTCTTCCTTGCGGGTACCCGATTTGAGGATATCCATGGAGGGGAAGATGCGTTTGTCGGCAACCTTCCGGTCGAGCACGATTTCCGAATTGCCCGTTCCCTTGAATTCTTCGAAGATCACCTCGTCCATGCGGCTGCCCGTATCGATCAGAGCGGTGGCGATAATCGTCAGCGACCCGCCTTCCTCGATATTGCGCGCCGCGCCGAAAAAGCGTTTGGGCCGTTGCAGCGCATTGGCATCGACACCGCCGGTCAAAACCTTGCCGCTGGACGGAACGACGGTGTTGTAGGCACGGCCGAGCCGCGTGATCGAATCGAGCAGGATGACGACATCGCGTCCATGCTCGACAAGGCGCTTTGCCTTTTCGATCACCATCTCGGCCACCTGCACATGGCGGGTTGCCGGCTCATCGAACGTCGACGACACGACCTCGCCCTTCACCGAACGCTGCATGTCCGTGACTTCCTCGGGCCGCTCGTCGATCAGCAGCACGATCAGATAGCATTCGGGGTGATTGGCGGTGATCGAATGGGCGATGTTCTGCAAAAGCACCGTTTTACCGGTGCGAGGCGGCGCGACGATCAGACCGCGTTGGCCCTTGCCGAGCGGCGCGACGAGATCGATCACGCGCGCCGACAAATCCTTTGTCTCGGCGTTTTCGACCTCCATGTTGATGCGGCTGTCGGGATAAAGCGGCGTCAGATTGTCGAAGTGGCTCTTGTGACGGATCTTCTCGGGGTCTTCGAAATTGATCGTGTTGACCTTGAGCAACGCAAAATAGCGTTCCCCGTCCTTGGGCGCACGGATCGTGCCCTGGACCGTATCGCCGGTCTTCAGCGAAAAACGCCGGATCTGCGATGGCGAGATATAGATGTCGTCAGGTCCAGGCAGATAATTCGCACTGGCCGACCGCAAAAAGCCGAACCCGTCCTGAAGCACCTCGACCACGCCCTCGCCGATGATCTCGATATCATCGGCGGCCAGACGCTTGAGAATGGCAAACATCAGCTCCTGCTTGCGCAGGACACTGGCATTTTCGACCTCAAGGCTTTCGGCGAACTCCACAAGTTCGGGCGCAGACTTCTGCTGCAAATCGTGTAGCTTCATTTGTTCCATGGTTGAACCAATGCGGACGTAAAGGGAAAAGCCCGGCGCGGAGGGAAGGAAGAAGGGCACCGAGAACTGGCCGCCACATACGCCGTCATCATGGCGATTTCAAGCCGCACGGGCAAGACAATTCGCCGTGCCACCCGACAAGCGCGGCGTTCCTAGAACGGTTTGACGATCACCAGGATCACCGCCGCGATCATCGCGATCGTCGGCACTTCGTTGACGATCCGCCAATGACGCGCCGGCTTGTCGTTGCGTCCTTCGGCGAACAGACGGGCCGATTTCGCCAGATAGCCATGCGCCCAACTCATGATCAGCACGGCGACGAGTTTACCGATAAACCAGATTTCCAGGAAAAATGCGCCGGTCCATGCCAGCCAGAGACCGACAGCCCAGGAAACGATCATCGCGGGAAGCATGATCACCTTCAGGAGCCGCCGCTCCATGACGACGAATGTGTCGGCCTGGACCGAACCCGGTTCTGCATCGCAATGATAAACGAACAGCCGCGGCAGGTAGAGCATGCCCGCCATCCACGAAATCACCGCGACGACATGGATGGCTTTTGCCCAGTCATAGCGCGCCGGCGGCGACAAAACGAATATGAAAGCCGCCAGGCCAAGAAAAACCGCCAGCGCCATCAACGCACGCATGGCCGCCTTGCGCCCCTTGGCCTCCGATATCTCCCCGCCCGGCCCCGTCATGGCCGCTAGGCCTTGCCGCGTACGCAGTCGACCAGATAGGCCATATCGTCCGGATCGGCCTGCGGCGTGATCCCGTGTCCGAGATTGAAGACGAACGGCCCGCCCGCCAGCGCGTCGAGAATGCGATCGACCCCTTCCTTGATCGCCGCCCTGCCCGCCACGACCCGCAAAGGGTCCAGATTGCCCTGAACCGGCCCTTCTTTCTGCAACTGGGCCGCGACATCGAGTGGAACCGTCCAGTCGAGCGCGATCATGTCCGCACCCGTCTTTTCGCGGTAGTCGCGATATTGCCAGCCGGCGCCTTTCGGAAAGGCGATCACCGGCGTTCCGGGCCGTTCGCGCTTCACCGTTTCAATGATCTTGCGAACCGGCGCCACCGAACACCGCTCGAATGCCACACGATCGAGAACACCCGCCCAACTGTCGAAAATCTTGACGGCGTCGGCCCCCGCATCGATCTGCGCGATCAGATAACGCGCCGACGCCTCGGCGAGTATGTCGAGCAACTTCTCCAGCCGCGCCGGCTCGCGATAGAGCATCAGACGCGACGGGGCCTGGTCGGGTGTTCCGTGCCCGGCGATCATGTAGGTCGCCACCGTCCAAGGGGCGCCACAAAAACCCAAAAGCGCCGTTTCATCCGGCAACGCCACGCGCAATCGCCGCACCGTTTCGAAAACAGGCGCCAGATGATCAAGCACACGGCTTGAATCGAGCTTCTCGATTTCGTCGCCTTCAAGCGGACGCATTCGGGGTCCCTCGCCCTGCACGAAGGACACATTACGGTCGAGTGCGTCGGGGATCACCAGAATATCCGAAAAAAGAATCGCCGCATCAAAGCCGTAACGGCGGATTGGCTGCAACGTCGCTTCAACGGCCAGATCGGGCGTGTAGCAGAAATCGAGGAAGTTCTTCGCCCTCGCGCGTGTCTCGCGATATTCGGGCAGATAACGCCCCGCCTGCCGCATCACCCAGATCGGCGGTGGCGTAACCGTCGCGCCCTGCATGACTTCCAGTATCGTCCGCTGGCCCATGCAACGCACTCCTTTCACAGCCCTTTTAAGAATGAGATGTCTAACGAAGGTTTTTTGATTTTTCTATGAGTCTGTGAGTTGCGGGTATGAATCTTTTGTCTGCGGTTTTCCACCTCTCATACACAGCGTTCCTGCGTCGGACGGCTGGATAGTGAAAACCAGAATCGACGAGGACAAACCTAAAAATGATTATTTATCAGATATTTAATCGTTACCAACGGGATCATTTCATGTGAATGGCCAGTGGACGGCGCTTTGTTTCTCCGTTCACTGCCGGCGTGCAGGAGCAAAAGTCCGGTCCATCCATGTTGACCGATCACGCGCATTTGCCCGCGCCTGTGAACCAAGCGGCAGACAATCGCGTTTGCCCACCGGAATTGTCCCCAACCCACGGCAGGCGTCCGTCCGGGGCTCTGCGCTTGTGCGGCGCCCTCCGGCAGGTTAGGCCACCCACTGACGCCCAGCCTTCAGAGCCGACCATGACCTTCGTTCTTGCATCGTCCAGCCCCTTCCGAGCCGAACTTCTGACCAAGGCCGGCCTCATCTTTTCGACCGATGCGGCCGATATTGAGGAGCGGGCGGTGGAAGCGCCGCTCGTTGAAAGCGGTCTCGATGCCGCCGACGTGGCGGCCGTGCTTGCCGAGGCCAAGGCGCTCGATGTCAGCGCACGCCATCCCGGCGCGCTGGTCCTGGGGGCGGACCAGACGATGGCGCTCGACGGCGAACTGCTGCATAAGCCGGCCAACATGGAAGAAGCGCGGTTCCGTCTTCTGGCCATGTCCGGCAAGGCGCACGCGCTGCACAGCGCACTGGCGCTTGTCCGCGACGGAGAGACGCTATGGCGTCATGTATCGACGGCACACATGCATGTGCGGACCCTGTCACCGGCATTCATAGGCCGATATCTCGCCGAAGTCGGCGAGGCGGCGTTGCAGAGCGTCGGCGCCTATCAGATCGAAGGCGCGGGCATCAGGCTTTTTGACCGGGTCGAGGGCGATTACTTCACCATCATCGGCATGCCCATGCTGCCGCTTCTGGCCGAACTGCGGCGCCTGGACATGATCGATGGCTGATCCGGCGCGCGCCTTCGTCGCCGGGCACCCGATCGGCCATTCGCGATCGCCTTTGATCCATCGCTTCTGGCTCGACCGGCTTGGCCTGGCCGGATCGTACGAACCGCTCGATATCGCCCCTGACGATTTCCCGTTCTTCCTGGCCGGTCTGTCGGCGTCCAATTGGGCCGGCGGCAATGTCACCATTCCGCACAAGCAGACCGCGTTTGCCGCTATCGACAAGCGTGATGCGGCGGCCGAAGCGATCGGGGCCGTCAATACCATCTGGAAAGAGCGCGGCGAGCTCGCCGCCGGCAACACCGATGCCTATGGCTTTGCGGCCAATCTCGACGATTGGACACCGCAATGGCGCGCCGGCCAACGTGCATTGGTGATCGGCGCGGGCGGCGCAAGCCGCGCAATCCTCCATGCGCTGCTCCAAGCCGGCTATCGCCATATCGATCTGGCCAACCGCACCCGCGACCGGGCCGCTGAACTCGCCGACTTGTTTGGCGAGTCCATTCATGCCGCCCCGCTCGCCGCAATCGACGAACGGGCGGCCGATGCCGATCTGGTGGTCAACACGACGTCGCTGGGCATGTCCGGCGAACCGCCTCTGATGCTTGATCTCGACAAGGTCGGTGACCAGGCGATCGTGACCGACATCGTCTATGCGCCGCTGGTCACGCCCATGCTTGCCGCCGCGCGCGACCGCGGCCTGACCGTTGCCGACGGACTGGGCATGCTGCTGCATCAGGCAGTCCCAGGATTCGAACGGTGGTTTGGCGTCCGGCCACTGGTGACACCGGACCTGCGCGCCCATATCGTCGCCGACCTTGAGGCGCACTGTGCGGGGGACAACGCGTCATGATCCGTCTGGGGCTGACCGGTTCGATCGGTATGGGCAAGTCGACGACCGCCGCCATGTTCACCGAGGCAGGAATTCCCGTGCACGATTCCGACGCCGCCGTTCACGAGCTTTACCGCGGCGATGCCGCGCCGCTCATCGAGACGGCTTTTCCCGGCACGGTGATGGACGGCATTGTCGACCGCAAACAGCTGGGCGAGCGGGTTCTGGGCGACGCTGAGGCGCTGGGACGGCTCGAGGCGATCGTCCATCCGCTGGTCGCTGCGCACGAAGCCGCGTTCGTCGAACGTGCGCGTGCCGATGGAGCTGGCCTGGTGGTCCTCGACATCCCGCTTCTGTTCGAGGTGGGCGCACAGGATCGGATCGACAAGGTGCTTGTGGTTACTGCGCCGGCCGATGTGCAGCGCGAGCGCGTCCTTGCCCGGCCCGGCATGACCGAAGATCGTTTCGCGGCGATCCTCGCCCGCCAGGTTCCGGATCGTGAAAAGCGTGCCAAGGCCGATTTCATCATCGACACGTCGTTGGGCATGGACTGCGCGCGCGCCAAGGTGCGTGATCTGATCACCGTGCTGCAGCCGCCGCCCCGAAACCTTGCCGAAGCGGCCGGCTGAACCGGCCGATTGCCTTTGGATGGTTCCGCGCACGTCTTGCCCGAGGCAGGGCGCACCGCCATCCTGTTATGGCGATTTGCAGACTGGGCGAACAATGCGTGAAATTATCTTCGACACCGAAACGACCGGCCTCGACAACAAGGCTGACCGCATCATCGAGATTGGCGCCGTCGAACTCGACAACCGGTTCATCACCGGACGATCGTTTCACGTCTTCATCAATCCGGACGGGCGTGAGGTGCATCCCGAGGCGCTGGCTGTACACGGCATTTCCAACGAGATGCTGATCGACAAGCCGCGCTTTGCCGAAATCGTCGACGATTGGTTCGCCTTTGTCGGCGATGCCAGGCTGATCGCTCACAATGCCGGCTTCGATGCCGGCTTCTTCAATGAGGAGTTCGCCCGGATCGGCTTTCCGGCGCTCGATCCGGCCCGGATCGTCGATTCGCTCGCCCTTGCCCGCCGGCGCCATCCGATGGGCCCGAACTCGCTCGATGCCCTGTGCAAGCGCTACGGGATCGACAATTCGCGGCGCGAGAAGCACGGCGCGCTCCTCGACAGCGAGCTTCTGGCCGAAGTCTATATCGAGCTGGTCGGCGGCAAGCAGGCGGCTCTCGGCTTGTCGGTGGTCGCCGACACTGCCGCCGACAAAGCCACGGGATCCGAAGGTCCGGACAAGGTTGCGGTGGTCGGTACGCGCGCCGACCCCTTGCCGCCGCGCCTGACGGCGGCCGAAGCCGCCGCGCATGAAGAGATGATCGGACTGCTGGGCGAGGCCCCGCTCTGGCGCCGCCCCGCCTGAAACGTCGCGGCCGGGCCCTTTTCTCGGTCAGTTCGTCGTTTCGACCTTCTGGCGCGCCTGTTCTTCGGCCATGCGCTGCTGGAACATCCGCGCAAAATCGACCGGATCGATCATCAGCGGCGGGAAACCGCCATTGCGTGTGCATTCGGCCACGATCTGCCGCGCAAACGGGAACAGCATGCGCGGGCATTCGATGAAGACCACCGGCAGCGTGTGCTCCTTGGGAAAGCCGTCGACGCGGAACACGCCGCCATAGATCAGTTCGACATTGAACAGGACCTTGTCGTCATCCTTGGCCGTCGCGTTCAGCGTCAGCACCACGTCATAGTCGGTTTCCGACATCGGATTGGCGTTGACGTTGATGTTGATGTTGATCGCCGGCGCCTTGTCGCGCTGGCGCAGCGTCATCGGCGCGCCGGGGCTCTCGAACGACAGATCCTTGACGTACTGCGTCAGGATGCTGAGCTGCGGCGATTTGCCGTTGCCCGTCGTTGCTCCTGCGGCTGCTGCCGTTTCGCCATCGTTCGTCTTGTCGGTTTCATCCGCCATCTTGGGTGCCTTCTTGGAATTGCTGGAGTGGCGCGAACGCGCCGGATCGGGAGATTTCGCGGTCGCCTAGCATGGTGCCCCCTGTGTGACAAGCGGGCCATAGTAACCGGCCTTTCTGTCAGCTACGAGCGTGGCGGGCCGTCGCCCCAAGGTGTGTCGGGGTCGGGTTCGCGCGCAAAATCGTCCTCGTCGAGATCGATCGTGCGGCCGTCCCGCGGGGTCGTTTCCGACGCGCCATCGTGAAATTTGGCACCGTCCGGCCCGACGACGCGAACGCGGCTTCGGACAAAGCCCCAGACCGCATCGCGCACCGGCGGCACGAACAGCAGAAAGCCTGCCGCGTCGGTCACAAAACCGGGTGTCAGCAGCAGAATTCCCGCAACCAGCAGCATCACGCCATGCACCAGCTCGCGCGCTGGCACCCGCCCGGCATTCATTTCGGCCTGGATACGGTTGATCAGGCCGAACCCCTGCACGCGCAGCAGGATCGAGCCGATGACCGCCGTGACGACCACCAGCGCCAGCGTCGGGAAGACACCGATCTGTCCGCCGATCACCACGAAAGCGGCAATTTCGAGCAGTGGGATGACCAGCAGGGCGAAGGGGATCAGCGAAAATGGCATGGTGGCGGTCCGGACAGGTTGAACACGGTGTTTGAACCCATGTAAGCGTGACCGGTCCCGGTTTGAATGATGGCGGTGCACGTTCTATATCAGCTATGCGCGCCGCGTGCGACAACCAGACCGAAAACGGAAACCCAATGGACTCGTCGAATTTTGTCACCCTGATCTTTGTCGTCGCGGCTGTCTTCGTCTTCATACAGCTTCGCAATGTCCTAGGGCGCCGCACCGGCCAGGAGCGCCCGCCCTTCGATCCCTATTCCCGTCAGGGTGAGGACGTGGCGCGCGATGACGCCGGCGAAGCGGACAATGTGATCACTTTGCCGGGGCGTGGCGAGAACCCCGAACCCTATGCCGATATCGACAAGATGGCCAAACCGGGTACCGAGGTTAACAAGGGTCTGCGTGCCATCCGCGATGCGGCGCCCGAATTCCACCCCGGCGAGTTCCTGGCCGGCGCCAAGATGGCCTACGAGATGATCGTCATGGCGTTCGCCGATGGGGACCGCAAGACGCTGCGCAACCTGTTGTCGGCCGATGTCTATGACGGATTTGCCGCAGCGCTCGACGAACGCGAGGCGCGGGGCGAAACGGTGCAGACCAACTTTGTCGGCATCGACACCATCGATATTGTCGGCGCCCAGATGCGCGATTCAGAAGCCCACATCACCGTGTCCGTCGTCAGTCAGCTCGTCTCGGCGACGCGCGGCAAGGATGGCGAGATCATCGAAGGCGATCCCGAGGCGGTCGCCGAGGTCAAGGATGTGTGGACCTTCATGCGCGATGTGCGCAGCGAGGCGCCCGACTGGAAACTCGAAGCGACCGAAGCCGACGAGTAAGCTGCGGTACTGGCGGCCACCATGTGGTCCCTGAACCGCATCGCATTCGCCGACATGTACGGCTGGGCGCAGGACGATCATGCCGCCGCGCTGGCAACACTGGCGCGCCACTGCAAAAAACCGGTGGGCGAAACCTATCGAACCGGACGGCTCGGCATTCCGCCCGAACCTCTGATGACACTGGCTGCAGAGGCGGCGGAGCTCGGCGCCCGAGACGACCCGCGCGGATTCTTCGAGAACAGGTTTGCCCCGGTGCGCCTTGATAACGGAACCGGCGAGCAGGGCCTTGTAACCGGCTTCTACGAACCCGAGCTTTCGGCCTCCCATCGTCGAACACCATCCTTTGCCGTGCCCTTTCTCCGGCGCCCGCCCGATCTGGTGCCCGTCGATGACAGCAATCGTCCGCCAGACTTCGACCCGCAAATGCGCTTTGCCCGCCGTGGCGATGATGGGGTCCTGACGGAATTTCATGACCGGGCGGCGATCGAAGCCGGTGCGTTGGACGGACAGGGCCTCGAGATCGCCTTTGTCGCGGACCCGGTCGATGCCTTCTTCGTCCACATACAGGGCGCAGCGCGCCTGACATTTTCGGACGGCAGCACCACGCGCATCACCTATGACGGCAAGACCGGTCACCCATTCACGGCCATCGGCAAGCTTCTGGTCGATCGTGGCGAGATACCGGCCGCCTCCGTCTCCATGCAGTCGATCCGGACCTGGCTTGCCGCTCATCCCGATCAGGCATCGGGTCTGATGGCCGAAAACCGGTCCTACATCTTCTTTCGCGAAACGCCGGCAGGCGAGCCCGGCGACGGCCCGGTCGCGGCTGCAAAGGTACCGCTCACCGCCGGCCGCTCGCTCGCCGTCGATCGGCTTCTGCATACGTTCGGCACGCCGGTCTTCGTCGACGCCGACAGGGTAGCAGGCGCTTCGTTCCGGCGGCTGATGATCGCCCAGGAAACCGGTTCCGCGATCGTTGGCGCCGCGCGCGGCGACATCTTCTTCGGAACCGGCTCGGCCGCGGGCGAGGCGGCCGGTGGCGTCAAGTCGCCATGCACCTTCACGATTCTTGTCCCCCGTGACATGGTGGACCGGTTGCCGGAGGAATGGGCGCCGTGACCGAGCACCGCAAATCCCGAAAACCGACCCATCCGCTCAGCCTTGAAGACCGCATCCTGTGGAACAAGGTCGCGCGGACGGTCAATCCGCTCGATCGCGTGCGTCACCGTCAGGCGCAGCAGGATGTCTGGGACGATTGGGTGGCCGGTGCGTTCGGCGAGGATGCACCGACGCAATCGACGCCTGCCAGGCGGGGCGCCGCAGGCGAACCGAATCGGTCGGCAGCGCCGCCGGCACCTGTTCGCCAGGCGCAACGGGCAGCGCGGGCGCCCGGACCTGTCCCCATCGAACAGCCGGTCTACCGAAAACTCTCGCGTGGCCGGACACCGATCGACGCCAGCATCGATCTCCACAACATGAACCAGGACGAAGCGATGAGCCAGCTGCACCGCTTTCTGACGCAGGCGCGGGCGCGCGATTGCCGTCACGTCCTGGTCATCACCGGCAAAGGACGCTCACCGCACAGCGACGGCGTTCTGCGCCGGATGGTGCCGTTCTGGCTGTCGCGCGAACCGTTCGCCGGCCTGGTCAGCGGCATTCGGTCCGCCGCACGCGGCCATGGCGGCGACGGCGCATTCTATGTCCGTCTGCGCAAGACCGCCGAACCGCACGGGCACCGGCACCGATGACCCCGTTCGGCGAACGGCTGCGGCAATTGCGCGCTGAGCGCGGCATGACGCAGAGGCAGATGGCGCAGGCGATCGGCGTCTCGCCCGCCTATCTGTCGGCGCTCGAGAATGGCAAACGCGGCGTGCCGCGCTGGATCCTGGTTCAGGAGATCATTGCCTGCCTGAACATCATCTGGGACGACGCCGACGAGTTGCAGCGGCTGGCGCTTCAGTCGGCGCCGCGCGTGACGATCGATACGACGGAGCTGTCTCCGCGCGCGACCGAACTGGCCAACCTTTTGGCATCGGGCATCGACGTGCTGTCGGACGACGCGATCGAAGATCTGCGTCTGAGACTCGATGCGGCGATCCGGCAATCGGAACGGTGAAGCCAAGGCCCCGCCTTCCCCGAGAGGGGAGGCACGCGAAACCAAGCTCGCGATGGTCGAGCGGGTAGGGACAACGATGTGGCGCCACGGTGAGCCGTTGCCCCGTTTGAAACGCGGCAGCCGCCGACCTTCGCTCAAGGGCGGGGTTGGATAAGAAGCGTTCTACAGAATGAAGCGCGACAGGTCCGTGTTGCGGGCCAGTTCGCCGACATTGGTCTTCACATAATCGGCGTCGATCACCATCGTCGTGCCCGCCTTGTCGGGCGCTTCGAACGAGATCTCGTCGAGCACCCGTTCCATCACCGTCTGCAGCCGCCGCGCGCCGATATTCTCGACGGAGGCGTTGAGATCGACGGCGATGTCGGCCAGTGCATCGATCGCGTCGTCGGTGAATTCGAGCGTCACCTCCTCGGTCGCCATCAGCGCGATATACTGCTTGATCAGGCTGGCCTCGGTCTCGGTCAGGATGCGGCGGAAATCGTCCCGCTCCAATGCGCGCAGTTCGACGCGGATCGGCAGCCGGCCCTGAAGTTCGGGCAGAAGGTCCGACGGTTTGGAGACGTGGAAGGCGCCCGAGGCGATGAACAGCACATGGTCGGTCTTCACCGGCCCGTATTTGGTCGCCACGGTCGTGCCCTCGACCAGCGGCAGCAGGTCGCGCTGCACGCCTTCGCGGCTGACGCCGCCCGACATGCGACCGTCGCCGGCAGCGATCTTGTCGATCTCGTCCAGAAAGACGATGCCGTCATTTTCGACCGACCGCAGCGCCTCGGACACGACCTGGTCCTCGTCCAGAAGCTTGTCGGATTCGTCGGCCACCAGAAGGTCGTGGCTCTCGCGCACGCTCGTCTTGATCTGTTTGGTACGCTGGCCGAACGCCTTGCCCATGATCTCGCCGAGATTGATCATGCTGACATTGCCGCCGGGCATGCCGGGAATGTCGAAGCCGGGCATCCCGCCCTGGCCGTGGTCGGCCACCTCGATCTCGATTTCCTTGTCGTCCAACTGGCCTTCGCGCAGCTTCTTGCGGAATGAATCCCGGGTTGCCGGGCTGGCATTCTTGCCGACCAGTGCCTCGAGCACACGCTCCTCGGCATTGATGCGCGCCTTGGCCTTGACCGCTTCGCGCTTTTTTTCCCGGACAAGCCCGATACCCACCTCGACCAGGTCGCGGACGATCTGCTCGACATCGCGGCCGACATAGCCGACCTCGGTGAACTTGGTCGCTTCCACCTTGATAAAGGGGGCGCCCGCAAGCCGCGCCAGGCGACGCGAGATCTCCGTCTTGCCAACGCCGGTCGGCCCGATCATCAAAATGTTCTTGGGCATCACCTCGTCGCGCAGATCGTCGGCAAGCTGCTGGCGGCGCCAGCGATTGCGCAGCGCGATGGCAACGGCGCGCTTGGCGTCCTTCTGGCCGATAATATGGCGGTCGAGTTCCGAGACGGTCTCCCGGGGTGAGAAATTGGTCATGTGGTATGCACTCTGATGGGGGGAAGTTTGTCGAGCAGCGATGTGGGGAGGGTCGGGCGTATGATCAAGCCGCGGATACGCTGCCAGCCCGCGCCGAACGCCATGATCAGTGCGCCGACGACCAGCAGGATCAGCGCGAACGGCGGAATTCCCGTTTGGTTGGCTGCCGAGTTGACCAGATAATAGATGCCGAGCGACCCGAAATAGGCCAGCGTCGGGATGAGCAGCGAACGCCGGTCGATGGCAAGCGCCACATAGACGAAGACGGTGATCAGAACGGCCAGCATCACCATGGCGCTCGTGCCGGGCTCGATCTCGCCGAACACTACATCCTGGCCCGTCGACATGATGAACAGCGGATGGACCAGCAGCGGCGCCGAGATCACGTGCAGCCAGAAGGCGCAGTCCGACCAGACCGTTACCCGCTCGCGGTCGCGCAGGTCGAACATCACGCCGACGGCGAAGATCGCAAGGCCCGAGATCAGCGGCATGTAGAGCGCGTTGCGCAACAGGTCCGGCAGATCGTCGAGCGCCGGCAGATAAAGCCGGCCTTCGGTCACGCCGTCATAAAGGAACAGCGTGACATAGAAGAAGGACAGCGCTGTCAGGCAGAGCGCGATCGCGCCGGCCATGACCGGCACGCGGAAACGCCAGAAATAGAGCACCGCCGCGGTCGCAACACCACCCAGCAGAACCGTGCCTGCAATGCCCAGCTGCGGGCGCATGGCGGCAAGCTGCAGCGGGTTTTCCGGCATCGCGATGCCATAGCCCGTGACCACCCAGTCGGTGAGGATCGCCTGCACGGCAAACAGGAAGCCCAACCCGATCACGGTGGAAGCCAGGCGCATGCGGCGCTGTCGTGTGACGAACTCGGCGACGGCCCACAGGAAAACGGCCATGATGCCGAACATGACCGTCGTCCGATCACCCAGAAACGTGATCAGCGCGGCAAAGAGCCCGGCGCTCAGCATGACGACGCCGATCGTCACGAACACGTCGTTGCCGCCACCGATCAGGCGCATCTGTTCGTCAAAGCCGGCCGCTGGCGTGTCTTTGGCTTCTTCGGATGCGACGGAGCCCGTATCAGCGAACCTGATGAGACCGTCGCGCTGTTCGGCCCCAATGAGGCCGCGGCGCACCGCTTCGTCGAGTTGCTCGCGCGTGATCATGTCATGCCGCCTCTTCGCCGAACATCGCCGCATTCGGGTCAAAACGCATGAGATGGACGCTGTCGAACCGGCCCTTCAGGGCGTCGATCGTGCGAAATCCGGCCTTGTGGTACGCCCGCACGGCGCGCGCATTGGCGGGATCGGGATCGATGATGATCTCCCGAAACCCCTCGTCCCATAGTGTCCTGACGAAGGCTGCCAGGGCCGCCGAACCAAGACCCTTGCCGAGCCCCGCCGCATCGCCGATCGACAGGTCAACACCGATGCTACCGGCCGGCAACTCGGCAATCCAGGGCTCGTCGGTCAGCCAGGGTTCGCGCCGATGATCATCGATGAACCAATACTGGATATAGCCCATCGGCACATCGCCGACGAGAAACAGGTACGGACGGGTCGTGTCGCGACCCTCGATCATGTCGCGGACATAGCCCAGTTCGGTCTCCGCATCGCCCCACCATTCCTGCCAATGGGGCTGGACCATCCACGACCGCAGCATGGGCAAGTCGCCGTCGGTCACCGGCCGGAAGGTGATCTCGTCGGCGTCAGCCTTCATCAAGCGTTTCCATGACCAGATTGTCATTGGTGTAGACGCAGATTTCGGCGGCGATGGCCATCGCCTTGCGGGCGATCGTTTCCGCGTCATGATCGCCGTCGGCCAGCGCGCGGGCGGCTGCAAGCGCATAATTGCCGCCCGATCCGATCGCCATGACGCCATGCTCGGGTTCCAGCACGTCGCCATTGCCCGTCACGCACAGCGACACATCCTTGTCGGCGACCAGCATAAGCGCTTCCAGATTGCGCAGATATTTGTCCGTGCGCCAGTCCTTGGCCAGTTCCACGCAGGCGCGCATCAACTGTCCGGGATACTGCTCGAGCTTCTTTTCGAGCCGTTCCAGAAGGGTGAAGGCGTCCGCCGTCGCGCCGGCAAATCCGGCAATCACCTGTCCGTCCTTGCCGATCCTGCGCACCTTGCGGGCATTGCCCTTCATCACGGTCGCCTGGCCCATCGTCACCTGGCCGTCGCCGGCAATGACGACCTTGCCGCCCTTGCGCACGGTCACGATGGTCGTCGCGTGCATGGAAGGCAGTCCGTTTCGTTCGTTCATCTCTTCGTCCTTCTTGAACCGTTGCGCCCTATGTAGGTGGCGCAAAGGCCCATGCAATCCGGGCGTTCGCCCGGCTGGCGTTTGCGCCCGTCGCTTGGTAAGAGGCGCGCGATCAACCCGGAGTGCAAGACGATGAGCGCCCGCACGGCCACTGTCAGCCGCAAGACCAACGAAACCGACATCAGTGTGACCGTCGATCTGGACGGCACCGGCAAACGGTCGATTACGACAGGAATCGGGTTTTTCGACCACATGCTCGACCAGCTGGCGCGCCATTCGCTGATCGACATGACGATTGCGGCGAACGGCGACACGCATATCGACGATCACCACACGGTCGAGGATGTCGGCATCGCGCTCGGTCAGGCGATCAGCAAGGGGCTTGGCGACCGGCGCGGTGTGACCCGCTATGCCAGCCTCGACCTTGCCATGGACGAGGCACTGACGCGCGCCGCGCTCGATGTTTCCGGCCGGCCCTTCCTGGTCTGGAAGGTGGACTTCACCGCGCCGAAGATCGGCACGTTCGACACCGAGCTGGTCCGGGAGTTCTTCCAGGCGCTGAGCCAGCATGCCGGCATCACGCTGCATGTTGAGAACTTTTATGCCGCCAACAGCCACCACATCGCCGAAACTTGCTTCAAGGCGGTGGCGCGGGTGTTGCGCACAGCCATCGAGATCGATCCGCGGCAGGCCGGCGCCGTTCCGTCCACCAAGGGTTCGTTGAGCGGGTAAGGCCATGGCGCGCTATGTGATCCTGCGGCACGAGGACCGGACACCGCCGCGTGGCCGGGCGCCCCTTCTGGTGATCCGGGACGGCTGGTCGTGGCTCGGCTTCGTCGTGCCGCTGCTTTGGCTGTTGTGGCACAGGCTTTGGTTCGCCGCCTTCGGCGTCTTTGCAGCCTCGCTGGCCATCGCGCTGTTGGCGCAGATCCCGCAATGGGCATCGCTCGCCCTGCCGTTCAACCTGCTGGTCGGGCTTTTTGTGGGTCTGGAAGGACAGGGCTGGAGGATCGGCGCGGCGCGCCCGCGCGGCTACCGGCTTGTCGATGTCGTCGAAGCAGACACGCAAGAGGCGGCGGAATTGCGGTTTGCGGACATGGCGGGCGATGAATCTTTCGAAGCACCACTCGCCGCCGCTATGGTGCCCGGTCGGGGGCTGGCCGCAGCCGAAGCGCCCGATTTCCTCTTTGCCGCGCCCGGCGGGGTGAACCGCTGATGCGTGTTGCGATCATCGATTACGGCTCGGGCAACCTGCGGTCTGCCCACAAGGCGTTCGAACGCGCAGCGCGCGAACGCGGAATCGACGCCGAGATACAGGTTACCGCCGATGCCGATCGCGTTGCGTATGCCGACCGAATCGTCCTGCCGGGTGTCGGCGCCTATGCCGATTGCCGCGCCGGGCTCGATGCCGTACCCGGCATGCATGAGGCGATCGACGAGGCCGTCATCGCCAAGGGGCGCCCGTTTCTGGGCATCTGCGTCGGCATGCAGCTCATGTCGACGCGCGGGCTCGAAAAGACCGTCACGCCCGGTTTCGACTGGATCGAGGGCGACGTGACGCTGATGACACCGTCCGATCCGGCGCTGCGCATTCCGCAGATCGGCTGGAACACGCTGGATGTCAGACGTGAGCATCCGCTGTTTGCCGGCATTCCCACCGGGCCGGACGGGCTGCACGCCTATTTCGTCCATTCCTACCATCTGGCGGCCGCACACGAGGCCGATATTGTCGCGACATGCGGCTATGGCGGACCGGTGACCGCTGCTGTCGCGCGCGACAACATGGCCGGAACCCAGTTCCACCCCGAAAAGAGCCAGACGCTCGGCCTGGCCCTGATCGGCAATTTCCTGGAGTGGACGCCGTGAACCGATCGACGATCCTGTTCCCCGCCATTTATCTGAAAGTCGGCCCCGCGCGGCGCCCGCTGCGGTCAGCCCGCGAGGACGCGCGATCGGAAAAGAGCATTGGCCATGTCTAAGATCCTCTTCCCCGCGATCGATCTGAAAGATGGGCAATGCGTCCGGCTCCGGCTCGGCGACATGGACCAGGCGACTGTCTACAATGACGATCCCGCCGCGCAGGCCAAGGCCTTCGAGGATGAAGGTTTCAAATGGCTTCATGTTGTCGACCTGAACGGCGCGTTCGAGGGCGAAAGCGTCAATGGCGACGCGGTCGAAGCGATTCTTTCCGCGACGAAGAACCCCGTTCAGCTCGGTGGCGGCATTCGCACGCTGGCCGACATCGAGCGCTGGCTCGACAAGGGCCTCGCCCGGGTGATCCTCGGCACGGTCGCGGTGCGCGATCCGGACCTGGTTCGCGAGGCGTGCCGCGCTTTTCCCGGCAAGATCGCCGTCGGCATCGACGCGAAAGGCGGCAAGGTCGCCGTCGAGGGTTGGGCCGAAGCTTCCGAACTGGGCGCCATCGAACTGGCCAAACAATTTGAGGGGGCCGGCGTTGCCGCCATCGTCTTCACCGACATCGACCGCGACGGCGTTCTGACCGGCATCAACTGGGAGGCGACCATCGATCTGGCCGAAGCGGTCTCGATTCCCGTCATCGCCTCGGGCGGCATGGCGTCGCTTGCCGATGTCGTGCGGATGGTCATGCCCGACGCCGAACGGCTCGAAGGCGCGATTTCCGGCCGCGCGCTCTATGACGGGCGCGTCGACGCGCAGATTGCGCTCGGCGTGCTCGAAGGCATCCTGCCGCCGGACGAGGGCCTGTTCACATGACCATGAAAGCCCGTGTCATTCCCTGCCTCGACGTCAAGGACGGCCGCGTCGTCAAGGGCGTAAATTTCGTCGATCTGATCGATGCGGGCGATCCGGTCGAGGCTGCCAAGGCCTATGACGCCGCCGGCGCCGACGAATTGTGCTTTCTCGACATCACCGCTTCGTCCGATGATCGCGAGACGATCTTCGATGTTGTCGCGCGAACCGCCGAACACTGCTTCATGCCTCTGACGGTCGGCGGCGGGGTCCGCACGGTCGAGGACATCCGCAAGCTGCTTCTGGCCGGCGCCGACAAGGTTTCGATCAACACGGCGGCGGTCAAGAACCCGCAATTTGTCGCCGAGGCCGCCGACAAGTTCGGCAACCAGTGCATTGTCGTCGCCATCGATGCCAAGAAAGTGTCGGGCGAAGGCGAGCCCGACCGCTGGGAAATCTTCACCCATGGCGGCCGCGAGCCTACGGGCATCGACGCCGTGGCGTTTGCGCGGAAAGTGGTCGATCTCGGCGCCGGCGAGATATTGCTCACCTCGATGGACCGTGACGGCACCAAGGCCGGCTTCGACATCGCGCTGACGCGCGCGATCGCCGATGCGGTGCGCGTCCCTGTCATCGCCTCGGGCGGCGTGGGATCGCTCGATCATCTGGTCGAGGGCGTGCGCGACGGTCACGCCACGGGCGTTCTGGCCGCCTCGATCTTCCATTTCGGCACGCACACGATCGGAGAGGCCAAGACGCACATGGCAAACGCCGGGCTTGCGGTTCGCCTCGATCCTGCGGCATGAACGGCCATGTCTTTCACCCTTCACGACCTTGAAGCGATCATCGCGGCGCGCGCAAAAGCCGATCCCTCCGAGAGCTGGACGGCCAGGCTTGTTGCCGCCGGACCGGAGCGGGCTGCCAAGAAGCTTGGCGAAGAGGCGGTCGAAACGGTGATCGCCGCGCTCGGCGATGACCGTGACGCGCTGGTCGCTGAGAGTGCCGATCTTCTCTATCACTGGCTGGTCGTTTGCCGCACCCGCGGGATCGCGCTCGATGAGGTCCTCGCCGAGCTTGAACGCCGTACCGCCGAAAGTGGACTTGCGGAAAAGGCCGCGCGCGACGCATAAAAGCGCTCCAAGCTGCCGACCGACGGGGATTGACCCATGGATCGCACCGCCGACAGCACCAACGAACGGGCCGGACATGCGCCGGACAGTCTCGATGCGGTTGCCGACGGCCTGTCCCTGGCGGACCAGTTGTCAGGCGGTGACCTGTCGCCCTACCGCCATTTCACCGCGACCAAATGGGCCGAGTTCCGCGCCGACACGCCGCTCACCTTGAGCGCCGACGAGGTCAAACGCCTGCGCTCGCTGAACGACCCGGTCGATCTCGAAGAGGTCCGCCGCATCTATCTGTCGATCTCGCGGCTTCTGTCAGCCCATGTCGAGGCGTCGCAGGAGTTGTTTCGGCAGCGCAAGCGGTTTCTGAACTTTCCCGAGGCGATCAAGACGCCCTACATCATCGGCATCGCCGGATCGGTGGCGGTCGGAAAGTCGACCACCGCTCGCGTTCTGACCGAGCTGCTGTCGCGCTGGCCGTCCAGTCCCAAGGTGGACCTGATCACGACCGACGGCTTCCTGCTGCCCAATGCGGTTCTGCGCGAACGCGGGCTGATGGAACGCAAGGGATTTCCCGAAAGCTACGATGTCGGCGCGATCCTGCGGTTTTTGTCGGCGATCAAGGCGGGCGAGCAGACGGTCAAGGCGCCGCTTTATTCGCACCTGACCTACGATGTGCGCGAAGGCGCCTACAAGACGATCGACCGGCCGGACATTCTGATCTTCGAAGGCATCAATGTGCTTCAGGTGCGCGACCTGCCCGAAGACGGCCGGACCATCCCCTTCGTGTCGGACTTCTTCGACTATTCGATCTACATCGATGCGGACGACGATCTGATCCACACCTGGTATGTGGACCGGTTCATGAAGCTGCGGCAAACCGCGTTTCAGGATCCGCAGTCCTTCTTTCACCGCTATTCGCAGCTGTCCGAAGATGCCGCGCGGGCCATCGCCGAGGGACTGTGGGCCAACATCAATTTGCGGAACCTGCGGGAGAACATCCTGCCGACCCGGCCGCGCGCCGATCTGATCCTGCGCAAGGGTTCGGACCATCTGGTCGAATCGGTGCTCCTGCGAAAACTGTAGCCGGCATATCAAGTCAATGAATTTGCCGGCTACGGAACTGTGACGCGCCGCAATGTCAAATTGATCCGGCCGGCTTTCTCAAGAAGCATCGAAGTGCCCGGATAAATCCGGTCGACGCCGTGATAGGCAAGCCGGCTGGCGCCGCCGAGAACGACGATATCGCCGGAGACGAGGCGCAACGACATGGTCTTGCCGCTACGCCTGGTGCCGCCAATGCGGAACAGGCAGTCATCGCCCAGCGAGATGGACAGCACCGGCGCATCGAAATCCGCTTCGTCACGGTCCTGATGCAGGCCCATCTTCGTATCGGGCGCGTAGAAATTGATCAGACAGGCCTCCGGCGGGTGCGGATAGCCCGTGACTTCGGTCCAGAGTGCCAGAAGCTGTTGCGGCATCGCCGGCCAGGGCGCACCGGTGACTGGATGTGCCGGCTGGTAGCGATAGCCGCGTTCCTTGTCGGTAACCCAGCCGAGCGGCCCGCAATTGCTCATCCGCACGGACATCGACTTGCCGGTCCGAGGCATGGCAGGCACGAACAGAGGCGCCTGCGCGACCACGGCGCGGATGCCATCGACCAGCGCCGTCTGCGCCTCGGGATCGAGGGCGCCGGGAATGTGGCGTACGCCATCGGGCAGTGTCGTCAACGCTGCGGCTCCAGCTCCAGCAACGAAATGGTGGGCGCGTCAATCATAGCGCAGATCCGTCGCCTTGCCGCCGAACACGCGGTAGGCATAGATCGAATAGATCGCGATCACCGGAATGACGACCATCGCGCCGACCAGAACGATCATCAGGCTTTCGGGCGCTGCCGCCGCTTCATAGATCGTCGTCCGGTCGGGCACCACATAGGGGTAGAAGGAATAGGCCAGCCCGAAAAAACCGAGCACCATGATCGCCGTCATGGCGATGAACGGCAGCAGCGAAAACCGGTCGTTGCGGTCGGGCAGATGGGCCAGTTGCCAGAACAGATAGCCGAACAGGATCGCCGTCATCAGCGGCAACGGCGCCAGCGCGACGATCTCGGGAACCGAGAACCATTTGGCAAAGATCCGGTCGCTGGCGAACGGCGTTGCCAGTGAAATCGCGGCCATTCCGCCCATCGCAAGGATCAGCGCGCGGCGCATCCAGGCGACGGCGCGCTTCTGCAGATCGCCATCGGTCTTGTAGATCAGCCATGCCGCGCCGATCGCCGCATAGGCTGCCGTCAGGCACAGCGCTACGACAAAGCCGAACAGCATGGTTGCGCGGTCACCGTCGAGGCCAAGTACATAGGCACCGAGCATGTAGCCCTGGCTGAGCGCGGTCACCAGCGAGCCGAGAAAGAAGACGCGGTTCCACAGCCACTTTTCCTCGTCGGTCGCCTTGGCGCGGAATTCGAACGCCACGCCGCGCGCGATCAGGCCGATCAGCATGATGGCGACGGGCAGGTAGAGTTCGGTCAGGATCACACCGTGCGCGACAGGGAACGCGACCAGCAGGATGCCGATCGCCAGGACCAGCCATGTCTCGTTGGCGTCCCAGAACGGGCCGATCGATGCGATCATACGGTCGCGATCCTCGACGGGTGCCACGGCAAACAGGATGCCGACGCCCAGGTCGAAACCGTCGAGGATCACATAGACGAGGATGGCAATCCCCATCAGCCCGGCAAAGACCACCGGCAGGTAAGGGTACAAAAGCGTCACATCCATCGCCGTCACTCCGCCGGCTGGGGCATGGCGTCTTTGCCGCCCGGGATCGCGGTGCCGCCCGCGGGACCGGGCTCCGGCCGTTCATCGCCCTGTCTGGCTGCCTTGACGGCCAGCCGGATGATGACGAAGGCGTAGGCGCCGAGCAGCAGAACATAGACGGCGAGATAGGCCAGAAGCGTCGACAGCACCATGCCGCCAGCGACGGGGCCGAGCGCGTCCTTGGTGGTCATCACGCCGGTGACGAGCCATGGCTGCCGGCCGATCTCGGTGACATACCAGCCCGACAGGGTCGCGACCCATCCGCTGGCGGCCATGGGCACAAG
This sequence comes from Oceaniradius stylonematis, assembly GCF_003149475.2. GTDB lineage: Bacteria > Pseudomonadota > Alphaproteobacteria > Rhizobiales > Rhizobiaceae > Roseitalea > Roseitalea stylonematis. Next base: position 389,361 of record NZ_QFWV02000004.1, on the reverse strand, counting down.
GCCAAGCGCGAGCCAGCGCGGCAGCGGGTTGTCCGAAGCTCTGCGGCGCCACAAAAACCATGTGCCCGTCCATGCCATGACCAGCATCAGCATGCCGATGCCGACCATGATGCGGAAACCCCAGAAGACAGGCACCACCGGCGGATGCTTGATGGTGCCGTCCTCCAGCACGAAGTCGTTCAGCCCCGGCACCTCGCCATCCAGTGAATGGGTCAGGATCAGGCTGGCAAGCCCGGGTATCTTCACCTCGAAATGGTTCTGACGGGCTTCTTCGTCCGGCAGCGCGAACAGGATCAGCGGCGCGCGGCTCTGCGTCTCCCAATGGCCTTCCATCGCGGCGATCTTGGCCGGCTGATGTTCCAGCGTATTCAGCCCGTGCATGTCACCGGCAAGAATCTGCGCAGGAATGAGAACCGCGCCGAGCACGATCCCGGTGTTCAGCGCCTTGCGCAATGCAGGGGTGCGGTCGCCGAGCAGGTAGCGCAGGGCGGAAATGCCGGCGATCAGGAACGCAACGGTCAGGCCCGACGCCAGCAGCATGTGGATGAGCCTGTAGGGCATGGACGGGTTGAAGATGATGGCAAACCAGTCGGTCGCATGCGCCACGCCGTCGCGCATTTCAAAGCCCGCGGGCGTTTGCATCCACGAGTTCAGGACGAGAATCCAGAACGCGCTCATCGTCGTGCCAAAGGCGACAAGGAACGTTGCCAGCGTGTGGATGCGGTTCGAAACGCGCCGGAAACCGAACAGCATGATGCCGACGAACACCGCCTCCAGGAAGAAGGCGGTCATGATCTCATAAGCCAGCAAGGGACCGGCGATGTTGCCGACGGTTTCCATGAAGCCAGGCCAGTTTGTGCCGAACTGGAAGCTCATGGTGATGCCCGAGACGACGCCCATCGCAAAGGACAGGGCAAACACCTTCACCCAGAAGAAATAGGCATCCATCCACGCCGCGTCGCCCGAGCGGTGGTAGCGCAGCTTGAAGTAGAACAGCACCCAACCGAGCGCGATGGTGATCGTCGGAAACAGGATGTGGAACGAAATGTTCGCCGCGAACTGGATGCGCGACAGGATGAACGGGTCGAGAGCGGTGGAGTCCATGATTGAGCCTTTCGAGGCCGGATATGGATGCCGCACCGCACCATTGGGATAGGACACGCTGCCGCATGAAACAATCATGACGGACTTGCGGCTTTTGGACGGAAAATCCGCATGTCCGCTGCAGTCACAACCGCGTATCGGGATCAGCTCAAATCGGGCCGGTAACAGAGGCCGGCGCGGCGCAGATCAGCCGTGGCCGGTCAGCTCGGCGACTTTCTTCGAATGGGCCACCGCTTCGCTACCGCCGGTCGTCTTGGTGTAGAGATCGAGTGCGTCATCCTCATCGGTCACCGGTGTCAGCGCCGTGTCGCTATAGTTCTTGGCCTCGGGGTCGCGTGCGATCCGCACAGCCCAGAACGTCGCACGGGCAATCGCCAGGCCAAACAGGACATGGGTGCGGACCGTGTCCCAGGCAAAGCGCGGCCAGAAGACGAGCGGGTTCTCGCGGGCAAGGCCCGGACGCCGTTCGCTGGGGTGGCGCAGGCGCAAAATGCCCGATTCCAGCGGATGGACGTCCTCGAGGCGGATCGTGGTTTCGAACTGAACGAGCAGTTTGACGAGACTTGCAATCGGCACGCCTGTCGCCGCCGCGCGCCGCAGCAGCGTCTTCATGTGCTCGGGCGTGTAATAGAGCCGCCAAGCCTCATAGTAGATGGCGAGCCACTCGTCGCGGCTCATCTTCCCATGGTCGGTGACCACATGGTGCAGATCGTAGGCGTTCAGATCGGCATCCATGTCGACGCCTTTCTGCCACAAGACCTTGTGATCCTCGGAGCCGGGCAGCGGCGTCAGGTTGAAGAACTCGATAATGTCGAGCGGCAATTCTTCCTGCAGGATGCGGATGTCGCGCCGGATCGTCTCGGGCGTGTCGGCCGGAAAACCCAGAATGTAGCCGGCGAGCGTGATGATGCCCTGCGCTTTCCAGGCCAACAGCATCTTGCGGTACTCGGTGATCTTGTTCTGGCGTTTCTTCGCGGCGATCAGATTGTCGGGATTGACGTTCTCAAGCCCGATGAAGACCCGGGTGACGCCGGCCCGCTTGGCTTTTTCGACGAACCCGTCGATCTTGTGGCATAGTGTATCGACCTGGATCATCAGGCCGAGCGGGATGCCGTCTTCCTCACGCAGCTTGATCAGCCGGTCGAAGATCGATTCCCATTCCCGGTTGCGGGCGAAATTGTCGTCCGTGATGAAGAACTTGTGGATGCCCTGTTCCCAGTTCAGCCGCACCAAGCGCTCGACATCGTCGGCCGACCGGTAACGCGACTTGCGGCCCTGCACATTGATGATGGTGCAGAAGGAGCACTGGTAGGGGCACCCCCGGCCGGCGTCGAAGCTGGTCGAATGGCCGACGGTGCGTTCGACATAGCGCTTGGGCAGGAAGGGTGCCGGCGTCCCCTCGATGCCGGGCAGATCGTTCATATAGTCATAGAGGGGCTGGAGACGGCCCTGCGCCGCGTCCGACAGGATCGTGTCGAACCGGCCCTCGGCTTCGCCGGTGAACATCGAAACGCCCAGATCGCGGCATGCGTCGAGATCGACCGCGTGGCCATCGAGCATGGCAAGGCAACCGGATACGTGAAACCCGCCCATCGCCACCTGGATGCCGGCGGCGCGGAACTGCCGGGCCAAATCCAGCGCGCGCGGATACTGGTTGGACTGCACGCCGACCAGGGCCACCATGCCGAAATTGTTGTTGTCGGCGAACCGCTTGACCAGCCCGTCGACATCGATGCGCGTATTGGTCTCGTCCATCGCGTCGATGTCGATCTGGGTGTCCGGCCCAAGCGCTTTGGCCTCGGCGCATTCGGCGGCGATTCCGTAAACCGCAGCCAGCGAATTGGACGGGATGATCGACCGCCACCAGCGGATGACATAGCCGTCCTCGCCATAGTGCGACGGCTTGATCAGAACGAGCTGAAATCGGCGCTCGGCGGTCTTGGGCGATTGCAACACGGGGCCATCCCTTCGGCGGGCAGTTTGGCGCCTTCTACCATAGGATGAGTGGGATGGCGACCGTCCGCCGCGCAGGCCATCGTGGCTTGATCGAAGCTACGCCATACCGGTCTTGCCGCACCGGGGGCAGGGCATGTTGCGCTTGAAAAAATTGACCCGCGTCTGCGGCCCGTGCTTGCGGGCGAGCGCCGGAATGTCGAGGATCTTGGTGTGCGTGCAATGGCTGCACTCGAACATGACCACCTGGCCGGAACGCGCAAGGTCTTCGAGCGTCCAATAGCCGGGCACACCCAGAAAATCGTCAGAAGGTGCCATGGCGGCCCTCCCACATCGGCGGTGGGCCGCATCAGGCCCGCCGTTTGGTCGGCTTATCAGATATCCAGGTTCGCCACGGAAAGCGCATTGTCCTGGATGAATTCTCGCCGCGGTTCCACTTCATCGCCCATCAGCCGGCTGAACAGAGAATCCGCGTCCGTCGCATCGTTGACCTTCACCTGCAGCAGCGACCGCGCTTCCGGGTCGAGCGTCGTCTCCCAGAGCTGTTCGGAGTTCATTTCGCCAAGGCCCTTGTAGCGCTGCAGCGTCAGGCCCTTGCGGCCGGTCTCGAAGATGCTCTCGATCAGCGCCATCGGACCGGTGATGGTCTGGAAGGTGTCCTTGCGCCGCAGCGTCGCCGGCACGTCGAACGCGCCGTCGAAACGTGGCGCAAGCGCGTTGAGGGCCCGCGCATCGGCCGACTGGATCAGCCCCGCATCGATGATCACCGCTTCTTTGACGCCGCGCACCGTGCGTTCGAACACGAAGCCGCCATCGCCTTCGTTGGAGGGATTGATCCGTCCGGTCCAGCCGCGTTCGGTCTCCTCGGAAATCGTATCCAGCCTGCCGGCAACCTGCGTCGCCACGTCCGCGGCCCGGCCCAGATCGCTTAGAAGCGCCGGATCGAGGGCGCCGCCCAGCCAGGCCTGCTCGACCACAGCGCGGTCGTAGCGCGAATGCAGCCCCTGCAGCAGCGTGCGGCCCTGAAGGCTCGTCTCGATCAGCGCGCGCAGATCGTTGCCGGAGCGCACGTCGCCATCGCCGGTCTCGAGGCTGGTGTCCTCCAGCCCCACATCGATCAGATAGTCCTCGAGCGCCTGTTCGTCCTTGAGATACTGCGAGGACTTGCCGCGTGTCACCTTGTAGAGCGGCGGCTGGGCGATATAGAGGTACCCGCGTTCGATGATCTCCGGCATCTGCCGGAAAAAGAAGGTCAGAAGCAGCGTGCGGATATGGGCGCCGTCAACGTCGGCATCCGTCATGATGATGATCTTGTGATAGCGCAGCTTGTCGGCATCGAATTCGTCCTTGCCGATACCCGCGCCAAGCGCCGTGATCAGCGTGCCGACCTGATCCGAACCGAGCATCCGGTCGAACCGTGCCCGCTCGACATTCAAGATCTTTCCGCGCAGCGGCAGGATCGCCTGGTTCTTGCGCGAGCGGCCGGACTTGGCCGAGCCGCCGGCAGAATCGCCCTCGACGATGAAGATTTCCGATTTTGCCGGATCGCGTTCCTGGCAGTCGGCCAGCTTGCCCGGCAGCGAGGTGATATCGAGCGCGCCCTTGCGGCGGGTCAGTTCGCGCGCCTTCCGCGCCGCTTCGCGCGCCGCGGCCGCTTCGACCACCTTGCCGACCAGCGTCTTGGCTTCGGCCGGGTTTTCCTCCAGCCACTCGCCCAGCGTCTCGTTAACGAGGCTCTCGACCACGGGGCGCACTTCCGAAGAAACCAGCTTGTCCTTTGTCTGCGACGAGAATTTCGGATCGGGCACCTTGACCGACAGGACGCAGGTCAACCCTTCCCGGCAATCATCGCCCGTCAGCGAGACCTTCTCCTTTTTGGCAAGGCCCGAGCTTTCTGCGTAGCCGTTGACCTGCCGGGTCAGCGCGCCGCGGAAGCCGGCCAGATGCGTACCGCCGTCGCGTTGCGGGATGTTGTTGGTGAAGCACAGGACGTTCTCATGGTAGCTGTCGTTCCACCACAGCGCCGCTTCGACTGTGATCCCGTCCTTTTCGCCGCTGATCACGATCGGCGTTTCGATCAGCGGTTTCTTGGCGCGATCGAGATAGCGCACGAACGCCTCCAGCCCGCCATCATAGACCAGATCCACCTCCCGCCGGTCGGCATGCCGCGCATCGGTCAGGACGATGTGCACGCCCGAATTGAGAAATGCCAGTTCGCGCAGCCGGTGTTCGAGCGTGTCGAACGAGAACTCGGTTCGGGTGAACGTGTCCGTCGACGGAAGAAACGTGATCTCGGTGCCGGTATATTCGCCCGCATCGCCGGTCACCGCGAGCGGCGCGTCCGCGACGCCGTGCGTGAAGCTCATCTCGTGGAACTTGCCGTTGCGGCCGATCTTCATTTTCAGTGACACGGACAGTGCGTTGACCACCGAGACGCCGACGCCGTGCAACCCGCCCGATACCTTGTAGGAGTTCTGGTCGAACTTTCCGCCGGCATGAAGTTGCGTCATGATCACTTCGGCCGCCGAAACGCCTTCGCCCTCATGAATGTCGACGGGAATGCCGCGGCCATTGTCGGTCACGGTCACCGATCCGTCCGCATTGAGCGTCACCGTCACGCGGTCGGCATGGCCGGCCAGCGCCTCGTCGATGGCGTTGTCCACCACCTCGTAGACCATGTGGTGCAGGCCGGAGCCGTCATCGGTATCGCCGATATACATGCCCGGGCGCTTGCGCACCGCATCGAGGCCCTTGAGGACCTTGATCTGCTCGGCGCCATAGGCGCCATTGCCGGTTTCGGAAGGATCGGGAGGCGTTTGCGGTTGATCGCTCATGCGGGCCTTTTTTGTCTGTATCGCCATGTGCGCGCGGTGGACGCGAATCGGCGGGCCAATTGCCCAAGATATATAGGCTTTTGCGGGTCCGAATCCAAATCCGCCGCGCAGTTTGCGGGGGATAGACGCAACGCCGTTCCGGCGTGCAGGCCACATCTGGCAGCACTCGCAATGTAAGACTGCCAAGCCATTGAATTCATTAATTGTTTACCATGTCGCCGTCAGCATGAGAGAATCGTTCCACGTTCAGGCGAGGACACGCATGACCGAACACGGAGATCTTCAACGGCAGCTGGCCGGATACGGGCTGACCACGGCGCACATTCTCTACCGCATGCCCGACCATCCGGGGATCTTGCAGACCTTCATCTGGCAGCATTACGATCTGGCCCCGGACTTTCCCGAAATGTACCGGTTCCTGGACTTCTGGGAAGACAATCTGGACGGCCCGCTGCATTCGGTGCGCTATGCGCACAAGCGGCTGATCAGCCCCGGCGAGTGGCGCAAGGTCGATGGCGAAATCATCCTGCACTGAGCGGCATCATCGCCTCGGCAGGCCGCGCTGACGGTCAGGCCGCCTTGACGGATGGTTGCTTGCGTGCCGCGACAGTGCGGGCGTCGGCCGGCTTTGGCCGGAACTCTCGGGCCTTTGCGGCCGGCCTGCGCGACAGGCGCGGGCGCCAGACGCCCAGAACGACGTTGGCCACCGACAGCGCCATCACAGTCCACAGCGCAGCCCATTCATAGGCGATGGCTCGTGCGAGCATGTCCGCCCCGGCCTCGCCGTTGGCCACCCGTTCGGCGACCGCCGCCGCATGATCGGCCTGAGCGGCGATCACCGTCAGGACGCCCTTGAACATCAGGATGCCCATCGCCGCCTTGAGCAGCACCCATCCCTTGTCGATGAACGGCTTGTGCACGGCCATCGACAGGAGCCCCGTCACCAGCGCGATCGCCAGCGACGGCAGCAGCACGTAATCGCTGATGGCGGCGATCGCCTCCCGCAAGGCGCTGTAGGCGCGGGGCGTCTGCGGATGCGCCACGATCAGAAGCACCATGTGTCCGGCAAGCCCGCCGATCAGCCCGCAGGCCGCGATCGTGTGCAGAATTTTCAAGGTCTTGCGCATGCGCACTCCTTCTTGGCGTTTCCGACCATCTTATAGGGCCGGTGGGGACCATTGTAAGACTGGCTGTACCGCTGCCGGACCCGGCCGTTTCCGCGTTGCTCGTCCCGGGCAAGCCGCCGGCGATCGTCCACTCGGAAGCCGCCGCAGTTCCGCAGGGCGTGCGCACCTTCCCCGATGGCCATCTCGGTGATGCCACGCTGCCGATGCTCGAAGATGTCACGCGGTTCGACTTCCGCGACAATCCCGGGGACGTGACCGGTGACGCCGACACTGTCGCCGATCATCTCCGGGCCAACGCCGAAGGCTGAGCCGACAGCGAAATGCTGCGTCCAGTCGTCAACAGGCGCCGTTGGTGGGCCTCTTTTGCTTAGATGGTGCCGTTGCCGCTGGATCCGCGCTGATCCCTCCGGTGGAAGCTTGGCGGCTTGATATTCCTTTTACGTAAACGTAATATCGAAGCTCTGCGAGCGATGGTGCGCCATGAATCTCATCTTCCGTCTAATCTGGATCGTGCTGGCCGCGTTCCGCAAACCGGCCACGGGCGTTTTCGATGAGACGCGTATCTGCCTGCGTGTTCTGCCGAACGATCTGGACACCAACATCCACATGAACAATGGCCGTTACCTGACGATCATGGATCTCGGTCGCGTCGATCTGACGATCCGCTCCGGCCTGTGGCGTGTCATGCGTGCCAATCGCTGGTATCCCGTGGTCGGCAGCGCCAGGATGGTGTTTCGCCGCCCACTCGACCCGTTCCAGGCATATGAACTGACGACGCGCGTCGCCGGTTGGGATGGCAAATGGGTTTACATGGAGCAACGCTTCGTCGTCGGCGAAATGGTGCATGCCCGCGGGGTGCTGAAGGCGCTTTTCCTCAAGGGGCGAGAAAAAGTGCCCAGCGCCGAACTCGCCCGGGCGCTGGGCCATGACGGTCCCTCGCCGGACCTCGATCCGGAGATGGTGGCGGCGCTGGATTGAGGCGCCTCACATCGGGATCGGCCATTTGCGGTGGACCTGTTCGATGTCCGCAAGCACCGCATCGTCCAGTGTGACATCGGCCGCGTCGATGCAGGTCTTGAGCTGGTCCATCGTCGTCGCGCCGATGATCACCGAGGTCAGGAACGGTTTGGAGAGGCAGAAGGCCAGCGCCATCTGTGCCGGATCGAGCCCGTGCTTGCGGGCGATGTCCAGATACCGGCCGAGCGCCGGCTCCAGGTAATCGGTCACGCGCCCGCCGATGTTCTCGTTGATCGTCCGGCGCGAGCCTTCCGGCAGTTTGCCGCCTTCATATTTACCGGTCAGGAGCCCGCCGGCCAGCGAGGAATAGGACAACAGTCCCACATCCTCATGATGGCCCAGTTCGGCGAAATCGAGATCGTAGATGCGGTGCAGCAGCGAATATTCGTTCTGCATCGACTGCACGCGCGGCCAGCCCTTCTCCCCGGCGATACGCAGATATTGCGCCGTTCCCCACACGGTTTCGTTCGACAGGCCCAAATGCCGGATCTTGCCCTCGTCGACCAGCGCCTGTGCGGTTTCGAGAATCTCCGCAATGCCGTCGAGCGCCTCGGCCTTGTCCTGCTTGTCGGGCGCATAGGTCCAGCTCTGGCGGAAATGGTAGGAGCCGCGGTTCGGCCAGTGAATCTGGTAGAGATCGATATGGTCCGTCTGCAGCCGCTTGAGCGAGCGTTCGCAGGCGGTGCGCATCTTCGCCGCATCGATCGGCCGCCCGCCATCGACGCCATGGCCGCCCGGGCCGATCACCTTGGTGGCGAGAACGATCTCGTCACGCCGTCCGTCCTCGGCCAGCCAGGTACCGATGATCTCCTCGGTGCGCCCTGCGGTCTCGATCGCAAAAGGCGTGGTCGGATACATCTCCGCGGTATCGAAGAAGTTGACGCCTGCCTCGACCGCATAGCGCATCTGGGCATGCGCCTCCTCCTCGGAGTTCTGCGAGCCCCAGGTCATCGTGCCCAGGCAGATCTCGGACACGTCGAGGCCCGTGCGGCCCAGCTTGCGCATTTTCATGGTCGTCCCCAAATTGGTCTGGCTGAAAATCTTGGATGCACTGAAAGATAGGCCGGCCATGACGGCGCTTCCACCCGTTCTTTATTCTTTTCGCCGCTGCCCCTATGCGATGCGGGCCAGGCTGGCGATTGCCGCAAGCGGCATCGCGGTCGAGCTGCGCGAGGTGGTCTTGCGCGACAAGCCCGCCGCCATGATCCAAGCGTCCCCCAAGGCCACTGTGCCGGTCCTTGTCTTGCCCGACGGTACGGTGATCGACGAAAGTTGGGACGTAATGGTCTGGGCCCTGTCGCAAGCCGATCCCGAATGTTGGTGGCCGAAGGATCGTTCTGTTCGTTCCGACATCGAAACGCTGGTCGCCAGCAATGACGGCTCGTTCAAGGCGGCATTGGATCGCTACAAATATCCAAATCGTTACGAAAACGAAACAATATCGGAAACCCAGCAGCGCGCCATTGCGGCGGACCATCTTCAGCCGCTGGACGCACGGCTCAAGCGCCATGAGTGGCTGCTCGGAGATCGCGCCACGCTCGCCGACTACGCCATACTGCCCTTCGTGCGCCAATTCGCCCATGTCGATCGGGGCTGGTTCGATGCGCAGCCATGGCCGCATCTGCGGGGCTGGTTGGACCGCTTCCTCGCATCTGAACGCTTTGCGTCGATCATGCGGAAATACCCGCAATGGCACCCGGGCGACGTCGAAACCGTATTCCCGTGATCATCTGTCACCTTTGACCGGGCGCAAACTGCGGCCATATTGGCCAAAGTCGAGGACAGTCGCCATGGACACCAAGCCGCAACCTTTCGTGCCGCCGCATCCGGTTCCGCGCACCCACATACCGACGCGGCTGGAAGTGGTCCGCACGGTCATGCGCAACCCGCTCGAACTGTGGGGAGAGCCGTCCTACACCAAAACGCACATCACTGCGCGCTTTCTCAACGAGACGACGCTGATCTGCAATCATCCCGAGCTGATCCGGCACGTCCTGGTCGACAACCAGAAGAACTATCGCATGGCGCGGGTGCGCCAGCTCATCCTGCGCCCGATCCTGCGCGACGGGCTCCTGACCGCCGAGGGCGAGACCTGGCGGCGCGGCCGCAAGGCGATGGCGCCGGTCTTCACCCCGCGCCACATCAACGGGTTCGCCGACATGATGCGGTCGCGCGCCGACACCTTTCTTGAGTGCTACCGCGATGGCGCCGGCACGGTGCGCGACATCAGCCACGACATGACCGAGCTGACCTACGAGATCCTCGCCTACACGCTGTTTTCCGACGAGGTGGTCACCGATGGCGTCGATTTCGCGGAGGATGTGGACCGGCTGCTGTCGACCATGGGACGCGTCGATCCGCTTGACCTGCTCAAGGCGCCCGAATGGTTTCCGCGCATCCAGCGCCTGCGCGGCAAGGCGACGCTCGCCAAGTTCCGCAAGGTCGTCCGCGACACGATGGATGCAAGGCGCGAGAAGATGCGCACCGATGCCAACGCCGTCCGCAACGACTTTCTGGCGCTCTTGCTTAACGCGGAAGGTCCCGACGGTCTCGACGCCGACGAAATCGAGGACAATCTGATAACCTTCATCGGCGCCGGCCACGAGACGACGGCGCGCGCTCTGGGCTGGACGCTTTATCTGTTGGCCAATGCACCCCACGAACGGGCGCTGCTCGAAGCAGAGATCGCAAAGGTTCTGGCCGATGATCCGCCGCCGGTCGAGTGGCTTGAAAAGATGCCAAAGACCCGTGCGGCTTTTGAGGAAGCGATGCGGCTCTATCCGCCGGCGCCGTCGATCAACCGGATGGCCGTCGAAGACGAAATCTTCACCTTCAAGGACGGCACATCGGTCGAGATCAAGGCCGGGACGACAGTGCTCGTCATGCCCTGGGTGCTGCACCGGCACCGGCTTTACTGGGACAATCCGAACGCCTTCCAGCCATCGCGTTTCTGGCCGGAGAACCGCGGCGCGATCGACCGGTTCCAGTATCTGCCGTTCGGCGCGGGCCCGCGAATCTGCATCGGCGCCACCTTCGCGCTGCAGGAAGCGGTGATCGCGCTGGCGCTGATGCTCAACGAATTCCGCTTCGAGCCGACACCGGGCCTGGCGCCCTGGCCGGTCCAGAAGCTCACCGTGCAGGCGCAAAACGGCCTGCCCATGCGGATCGTCCGACGCTGACGCCAAGACCACAAAGCCGTTGCGGCTGTGCCGCGCACGCCATACATGCTGACGCCGCAAACAGGCGTGATCCATGTCCCTTTCTCTCGGTCTCGATACGGGCGGCACCTACACCGACGCGGTGATCTTCGACGCTGCCGCCGGCTTGGTTGTCGCCAAGGCCAAGGCGCTGACCACCCGACACGATCTGGCGATCGGCATTGCAGAGGCTGCCGGCAAGGCGCTTGATAGGGCCGGCGCCGATCCGGCCGCGATCGGCCTGGTGTCGGTCTCGACGACGCTCGCAACCAACGCGCTGGTCGAAGGTCAGGGCGGGCGGGTCGCGCTTGTCATGATCGGCTTCGGCGAAGCCGATCTCGATAAGGCCGGCCTGCGCAATGCGCTCGGCGACGATCCGGTCCAGCTTCTACCCGGTGGCCACGATATTCACGGCCGCGCCAAGCCGCTCGATCTGGCGCCGCTCGAAGCCCGGATCGATGCGCTCGGCGCCGATGTTTCCGCCTTTGCGGTGGCCGGATATTTTGCGGTTCGCAACCCCGAGCATGAGATCGCCGTGCGCGACCTGATCGCCACACGCACCGGCCGCGCCGTCACCTGCAGCCACGAGCTGTCATCGAAACTGGACGGCCCGCGCCGCGCCTTGACCACGGTCCTGAACGCCCGTCTGATCGGCCTGATCGCCCGGCTGATCGCGGCCACGCGCGGCTTTTTGGCGGAACGCAGCATCACCGCGCCGCTGATGGTCGTGCGCGGCGACGGTTCGCTCGTCTCGGCAGAGTTCGCCACGCTTCGGCCGATTGAGACGATCCTGTCGGGGCCGGCCGCGAGCGTCGTCGGCGCGCATTTTCTCACCGGCCGTGATGATGGCTATGTCGCCGACATTGGCGGTACTACGACGGACGTCGCGATTCTGGATGCCGGACGGCCGATGCTCGACCCCGCCGGCGCCGAAGTGGGCGGTCACCGCACCATGGTCGAAGCCATCGACGTTCACACCTATGGTCTGGGCGGTGACAGTGAAATCCATCTCGAAGACGGCGCGCTCGAACCCGAACTGTGCCTGGGTCCGCGACGGCTTGTTCCAGTGTCGTTGCTCGAAACGCTCTATCCCGGACAAATTGTTCCGCATCTGAAACGACAGCTCGATTCCCCGTTCGCAGGCCGGCTCGATGGTCGGTTCGCCGTCCAGGCCGGTCTGCCGCAGGACCAGTATGGCGGTCTCACCCGGTCGCAGGCCGATCTGTTCGCACGGATCGGCGACGAGCCCGTGCCGCTTGACCGGTTGTTGAGATCCACATCCGAGGTGGCAACGCTCGACGGGCTCGCCGCGCGTGGGCTGGTTCTGGTGGCCGGCTTTACGCCCACCGATGCCGGGCATGTGGAGGGCCGGTTCGACCATTGGAACACAGACGCGGCTCACCTGGGCGCCGCGCTTTTCGCCCGCCGCAAGGATGGGCGTGGCAGGCCGATCGCGGCCTCGCCCGAAGCCCTGGCCCGAACCGTCGCCGAGCGTCTCGTCCGCCTTTCTGCCGAACGGGTGCTGCAAACCGGTCTGGCCGCCGATGGGCTGAGCGATCGGCGTCTTCTTGCCTCGCCGCTCGTCCAGCGTGCCCTCGACCGATCGGGACACTATGTGCGTGCCGCACTTCTGCTTGACCGCCCGGTGATCGGGCTCGGCGCCGGCGCGGCATCGGTCTATCCCGGCGTCGGCGGGCTCCTGGCGATCGAAGCGGTCGTGCCCGACCATGCAGATGTCGCCAATGCGATCGGCGCGGTGGCCGGTCAAATTCGCGTTTCGGCGATGGCCGAGATCGTCCCGGATGATGAAAGCGGCGGTTTCGTCGTCTCCGGTGCCGCAATAGAACCGCCGCGTCAGGTCCTTCGTTCGGAGAAAGCAGCGCTCGAAGCAGCCGCAGCTGCCTGCCGCGTCGCGGCGGCGGCCAAGGCCGCGGCGGCGGGCGCCGGCGAACCGGAGATCGATGTGCGCAGCGACGTCGAGGCGGTGACACTCGATGATCGTCGCCAGTTCGTTTCCGCGACGGTGACCGCCACGGCAACGGGAAGGCCGGCGGCGGTCTGACGCGGCGCCGTGGAGCCGGGTCGCACTATCGGCTGGATTGACACCGAATGGCCGGCCGCGATAACCGCGCGCAACCGCTTTTTGCTGCACTGCAGCCAAACCAGCTCTTGGAGACCTTCATGGCCGACCGCATCGACCGCAATGGATTGCAGATCGACAAGGCCCTGCACGACTTCCTCGTCGACGAGGCAATGCCGGGAACCGGTATCGACGCGGACGCGTTCTTTGCCGCCTTCGCGGCGATGGTTTCCGATCTGACCCCGAAGAACCGCGCGCTTCTGGAAACACGCGAGAAACTGCAGTCGCAGATCGATGCATGGCATGCAAAGCGCCGCAACCAGCCGCATGACCATGACGCCTATCGCGGCTTTCTCGAGGAGATCGGCTATCTGTTGCCGGAGGGACCCGATTTCGAGATCGAGACCGCCAATGTCGATCCGGAGATCGCCAGTGTGCCCGGCCCGCAGCTCGTCGTGCCGATCACCAATGCCCGCTATGCGCTCAACGCCGCCAATGCACGTTGGGGAAGTCTCTATGACGGCTTTTACGGCACCGATGCGATGGGCACGCCGCCCAGGCCCGGCGGTTACGACCGCGGACGCGGAGCACGCGTCGTCGCCCGCGCTCGTGTCTTTCTCGATCAGGCTTTCCCGATCGAGGGCACCAGCCACGCCGATGCGCGCCGCTACCACGTCAAGGACGGCGCGCTTCTCATCGACGATCTGCCGCTGCTCGAGCCGCAAAAGTTTGCCGGCTACAGGGGCAATCCGAAAGCGCCCGATGCCGTGCTTCTGGTCAATAACGGGCTGCACGTGGAACTGGTGTTTGACCGTGCCCACCCGATCGGNTTCGGTCGCTTGCGTCGATGCCGAAGACAAGGTTCTGGCCTATGCCAACTGGCTCGGACTGATGAAAGGCGACCTCAAGACCAGCTTCGAAAAGGCCGGCCGGCCGGTCGATCGCAAGCTCGAGGCCGATCGTCGTTACACCGGCCCGGACGGTGGTGAAGTGATCGTCAAGGGCCGGGCACTGCTCTGGGTCCGCAATGTCGGCCATCTGATGACCAATCCGGCGATCCTCGATGCTGATGGCAATGAGGTCTTCGAGGGTCTTATGGATGCGATGATCACCACGCTCATCGCGATGCATGACCTGAAGAAGGATGGCGGCGACCGCAACTCGCTGCATGGTTCGGTCTATGTGGTTAAGCCGAAGATGCACGGACCGGACGAGGTGGCGTTCGCCGGCGAGATGTTCGATCGGGTCGAGGATGCGCTTGGCCTGCCGCGCCACACCGTCAAGCTCGGCGTGATGGACGAGGAGCGGCGCACCAGCGTCAATCTCAAGGAGTGCATCCGCGCCGCAAGTCATCGCGTCGCCTTCATCAATACGGGCTTTCTGGACCGCACCGGCGACGAGATCCATACATCGATGGAAGCCGGTCCGTTCAGCCGCAAGGACTTCATCAAGCGCAAGTCCTGGATCACCGCCTACGAGAACCAGAATGTCGATATCGGTCTGAAATGCGGCCTTTCGGGCAAGGCGCAGATCGGCAAGGGCATGTGGGCCATGCCGGACCGGATGCACGCCATGCTCGAACAGAAGATCGAGCATCCCAAGGCCGGCGCCAATTGCGCCTGGGTGCCCAGCCCGACCGCCGCGACGCTGCACGCCTTGCACTATCACCAGGTCGATGTCTTCGCGGTGCAAGCGCAGCTCAAGGCGGCCGGGCGCCGCGCCTATGTCGATGCGGTGCTCGACATTCCGCTCGCGACCTACCGCAAATGGAGTGACCGGCAGAAGCTCCGCGAGGTGGAGAACAATGCGCAGGGGATTCTGGGCTATGTCGTCCGCTGGATCGACCAGGGCGTCGGCTGCTCCAAGGTGCCGGACATCAACGATGTCGGCCTGATGGAGGACCGCGCAACGCTGCGCATCTCGTCGCAGCACATCGCCAACTGGCTCTATCATGGCATCGTCACGAAGGAGCAGGTCGTCGACACGATGAAGAAGATGGCCGAGGTGGTCGATGGCCAGAATGCCGGCGACCCGGCCTACCGGCCCATGGCGCCCGATTTCGACGGCTCGATCGCATTCCAGGCGGCGCTCGATCTGGTGCTCAAGGGCCGCGAGCAGCCCTCCGGCTATACCGAGCCGATCCTGCATGCCCGGCGTCTGGAACTGAAGGCGGCTTGAGCCGGCAAGCCGGCTTCAATTGGTTCGATTCTTGCCGTCGCGCGGATTGATTCGCCGGCGTTGCAGCGTCGCTGCCGCGATCTGCTGGATGGCGGCGGCGAAGATGCCGAGCCCGACGAAGATGAACACCGTTGTGCCGACCTTGCCCAGGGCGGTCGCGGGAACCAGATTGCCGTAGCCGACGGTCGACAGCGTGACGACTGCGAAGAAATAGCTGTCCACCCAGGTCCAGCCCTCGACAAGGCGGAAGAACACGGTGCCGATGCCGATGATCAGTGACAGGCTGGTGACAAGGGCGACAATGCGAATGCTGGGCATGGCGGGAAACATCCGTTAACCGCCGACAAGTGTGTCGGCGGTCGGCCGCGAAGGCCAGCGGCTGGCGCCGGCCTCCCCAGAAAAATGGCATTGGCTTTGCGCGCAGGTCAGGTGCCACCGAACCGGATGGCCGTGATCCGGCCCTCCCAGAACGGGATGATCTCGCCGCCCGCGGCACGAGCAATGGTGAAGGCGAGAGGAACACGCACGCCGTCGATCATTTGGTAGTCACTCCGCGCGGTGTGCTCGCCCGAGCCGTGATAGGGCGTCGTCAGGTCGCCGTCAGTCTCCGCGTCGAACCGCGTCAGCGCGCCGTCCGCATCGAATGTGGCGACGAGCGCTGCCTCCTCTCCGAAGGCGCGCACGACCGCCCGCGACCGGTTGTCGTCGACCGGTTCCCAGGTCACCGGCCCGCCGGGCAGAAGCGCCATCGGATAGGCCGGGCTTTCAAGAAGCCAGCGGCGCAGCGACGTCCGGTTCAGCGCCGGCGTCGATGTTTCGTACATGACGGTGACCGTCGACAGCAGCTTGGCCGCCATTTCCATCTGACCGTCAATGTAGGCATCGTAGGCAATCGCCCAGACCGGGCCCCAGAGCGGCGTGTCCGCCGAGAACACCAGGTCCGGCGCCCGCAGCGAAATCACCTGCCGCGCCGTCGTCGGTTGGAACGTCTCGGTCAAGGGCCGGCGGAACTGGCCCGCTGCCTCGATTTCCACATAGGCATGGTCGGGCGGGCCGTCGGGAAAGACATAGGCGAAATAGCGGGCAACCGGTTCTGGAAGCGTGTCGGGCAACGTTTCGGTCCACGGCGCGGACCTCTCGGTGGCCCGGTCGATGACGGTCCGCTCGAACCCGGTGATCGCCGCGCGTGTGGCGTGGGCATGGTAGGCGATGGTGCCTGCGACCACGGCGATGGTGGCGACTGTCGCCGACAAGATCAGATTACGTGTTTTCATGGGAAGTCTCCTGTCGGGTGCCGCCTAGCGGCTTTCGATGAGGGGGAAGATGGCGACCGCCAGCGCGGCGGTCGTGGTCAGCGTCCGAACCGTGTTCCAGAAGGTCCAGCGCGCCGAATAGTTCGACCAGACGGCAGCGGCATCGACACCGGCAGGATCGATCGCGGCCAGTGCCTCGTTCATCGGCACATTGACCAGCGCGGTCGGCACGACGGCGGCCAGGACATAGATGCCGGCGGCTGCGGCCATGAAGAGGCCGGAACGGGTGTCTCCGATCGCAAATGCCAGTACCGAAGCGCCAACGGCGAAGACCGGGGTCAGGAAGAAGGTGACGAAGAAGACCGGATTTCTGACCGACGCATTGATCGCCTGCATGGCGGCAATTGCCTTGTCGGGCGAGATGGCGTCGAGGCCGGTCATCACGCAGACCGAGAAGGCGTAGAAGAAGCCGGCCATCAGGCCGAGCATGAGGATCGGCGCCATTGGCGCGGTGCGGGNTACGGAAATTTGCAAATGAAACTTTGGTAAGGGACAGACCGCCATGGGCGATTATGCAGACCGGCGCCGCACGGCGATCGAGGATGCCGCCTTCGCGCTGCTGATCGAGAAGGGCTACAAGGCCACGTCCATGCTGGAGGTCGCGCGTCGGGCCGGTGCGTCCAACGAGACGCTCTACAAGTGGTACGGCAACAAGCAGGGCCTGTTCGCCGCTTTGGTCAAGGCCAATGCGCGGGACGTGGCCGAATTGCTGCGCACCCGCCTCGACGGCGCCGATGCAGACCCGCTGGAGACACTGGCGACCGTCGGCCCGCTGCTTCTTGATCTGGTCACCGGCGAGCGCGCCATCGCCCTCAACCGCGCTGCGGTCGGCGATGTCCATGACACCGCGACGCTGGGCCCGGCGCTGGCCGAATCGGGGCGCGAGGCGGTCGTGCCATTGATCGCGGAACTGCTTGGTCGGGCGCGCGACAGGGGACTTCTGGCTTTCGACGATGCCGGCGAGGTGGCCGAGACCTATGTCGCCTTGCTCATCGGCGACCTGCAGATCCGCCGCGCAACGGGCGCGATCGGGCCGCTGCCCGATGATGCGATCCGTACACGGGCAATGCGTGCCGTCGGCGGCATCACGCGTCTCTTTGGGACTTGATCGCCGTCATCCCCGCGCCGGCAGATCCGGCAGGCCGACGCCCGTGGCCGCAAAGCCGCCGTCGGCGGCGATGATCTGGCCGGTGACGAACGCCGAATCGGGTGAACAGAGAAACCAGATCACGCTGGCGATCTCGCTCTCGGCGGCGTGGCGCGGCAGCGGCATGTGGTCGTAATAGGACTGCCGGATTTCCGGCGTGTGCACCTTGGCGGCCATGGCGGTTTCCACCGGTCCCGGCGCCACGCCATTGACCCGAATACCGTAATCGCCCAGTTCGGCCGCATATTGCTTGGTCAGGTGGGCCAGCCCGGCCTTGGACGTGCCATAGGCAACGCGCATGGTAGATGCGCGAATGCCCGAGATCGAGGTGACGTTGACCACCGCGCCGCCGCGCCCGGCGGCCACCATGTGGGGAGCGACCGCCTGTGTCATCAGGAACGGGCCGTTCAGATTGGTCGCCATCACCTCCGTCCATGTCTCAAAGCTCGTCTCGAGCAGCGGCGCGAACTCGGCAATGCCCGCATTGTTGACGAGCGCGTCGATCCGGCCCGGCGCATCAAGCGTCTCCGCCACCGCCGACGCGACCTGATCGGGCATGGACACATCGCACACGATCGGATGGGCGCGGTTGCTGCCGAGTGCCCGCGCCTCTTTCTGCAGCAGGTCGCCCAACCGGTCGATCATGACCACATGCCAGCCCTCGGCCAGAAACCGCTTGGCGGTCGCCAGTCCGATACCCCGTGCGGCGCCGGTGATCATCGCCACATTGCCGTCTTGTTGTGTCACATTGTCCTCCCCGACCGTTGAAATCGGTATTGGCATGGTGGACTGGCCGCTGCAAGCGCCCCCGGCTTCCCGTTGGCCGGTGCAAATTCCTCCATCATTCAACCACAATTGTCTTGCTGCTCGCCGAAGCGCGCGCTAGGGCGGATTTCGCCTTTCACTTGGGACAAGCGGCGTCGTGCGAGCAATGACGCGGGCCAGTTGGGACGAAACGCATGACCCTGCGCTACGGCGTCATCGGCACCGGCATGATGGGCCAGGAGCACATCCGCAACATAGCGCTTCTGGAGGGCGCGACCGTCGCCGCCATCGCCGACACGCGTGACGAGATGCGCCAGGCCGGTCTCGCCGCCGCGCAGACCGCCGGCATGACCGGTGTGGCCGCATACGCCGATCACGCAACACTGCTATCATCCGAAACCATCGACGCGCTGATCGTCGTCAGTCCCAACGACACCCATTACGACATCATGCTGGATGCCCTGGCGACCGGCCTGCCCATCCTGCTCGAAAAGCCTTCGGCCACATCGGCCGAAAGGGCGCGCGATCTGGCGCGCCGCGCCCACAACCGGCACGCGCCGGTGTGGGTGGCGATGGAATACCGGTACATGCCGCCCGTCGCCCGGCTGATCGAGGAAACGCGCAACGGCACCGCAGGCGATCTCAAGATGATCTCGATCGTCGAGCACCGCTATCCGTTTCTGGTCAAGCCGGGAAACTGGAACCGCTTTTCCCACCGGTCCGGCGGCACGATGGTGGAGAAATGCTGCCACTTCTTCGATCTGATGCGGCTGATCACGCAGGCCGAGCCGGTGCGCATCTTCGGTTCGGGCGGCCACGATCTCAACCATCGCGACGAGGTTCATGACGAGGGCGTCCCCGACGTGCTCGACAACGCCTTCGTCATCGTCGATTTCGACAATGGCATGCGCGCATCCCTTGATCTGTGCATGTTCGCCGAAGGCTCCTGGTGGCAGGAGCACGTCTCGGTGACCGGTTCGGCGGGCAAGATCGAGGCGATGGTGCCTGGCCCGTCGCGTTTCTGGCCGGGCGGCGGCGAACGCGCCTCGGAAATCGTGATTTCCCCACGCGCGGACAAGGCGCCGTTGCGCGAGGAAATCCATGTGGACGATCAGGTGCTCGCCGCCGGCGACCATCATGGCGGTACCTTCTACCAGCATCGCGAGTTTGCCCGCATCGTTCGCGAGGGCGGCAAGCCCGATGTGAGCTTGACGGACGGGGCGCGCGCGGTGGAGATGGGCGAAGCCGCCGAACGGTCGATCCGGAACGGCGAGATCGTGCATCTGGGGGACGCGCCATCATGATCCTGACCTGCGGGGAAGCCCTGTTCGACATGTTCGCAAGGCCGTCCGACGCATCGGGCGGCCACGGCGTTTCGATTGATGGCGTCGTCGGCGGCTCGCCGCTCAATGTCGCGCTTGGCCTGTCGCGGATGGGCACAGCGGCGGGCCTGTTCACACGGATTTCCACGGACCTGCTCGGTCGTCGCCTGCGTGCCTTCATGGCCGACAATGGCGTTTTGGACCGCTACTGCGTCGAAACCGACAATCTGACGACGGTGGCGCTCGTTGAAACCGGCCCCGACGGCCATCCGCGCTATTCCATCTACTGCAACGGCACCGCCGACTGCTCCATGGAACCCTCGGATATCCCAGATCAGCTCGGCGACGATGTCGATGTGATCCACCTTGGGTCGTTCGCGACCGTGTTCGAGCCGACCGGAAACACGCTGCGCACGCTGGCCCGGCGCGAGGCGGATGCCCGCTTCATCTCGTTCGACCCCAACGTCCGCACCATGGTTGTCGCCGACCTTGACCTGTGGCGGCAGCGAATCGGCGAAATGCTGCCGCTCGCCGGCCTGGTCAAGGCAAGCGACGAGGATGTCGGGCTTTTATGGCCCGGCAAGCCGCTTGAATGGTTCATCGAACAGGCACTGGTTGCCGGCGCGGATCTCGCCTTCGTCACACGCGGGCCCAATGGCGCGATTGCGGGATCGGCCGACGGACGGCTGACGCACGTGCCGGGCATTGCCGTCGATGTCGTCGACACTGTCGGCGCCGGCGACACCTTCATGGCGGCGTGCCTGCATTCCCTGAAGGCGAACGATCTCGTGGGAGCCGGCAAGGCGCGCAATGCCGATATCGCCGAATTGGCCGGCTTCGCCGTCAGGGCCTCGGCGCTGACCTGCACCCGGCGCGGGGCCGACCTGCCGACGCTTGCGGAGATTGAGGCATTCGCCGGCTGAACCGCCATTGCACCGCCATGGTTCGGTGCGTATCACTTGGCCCTTCCGCTTTGCACCGCGCGCGAGACCGAGATGATTCTCCATCATATGCCCATGTCGGCGCCCTGCCGGTTCGTCCGCCTGTTGCTGGCTGAATATGGCGTCGAGGCGCAGTTGCACGAAGAACGTCCATGGGAACGCCGGCCGGAGTTTCTGGCGATGAACCCGGCCGGGACCATTCCCGTCCTCGTCGCCGAGGCGGGTGTCCCGCTCAGTGGCGCCCACCCAATTGCCGAGTACCTCGATGAAACACGTGGGGTCATGGCGCGCGAACGGCGCCTTATGCCCGACTATCCGCTTGAGCGCGCCGAGGTGCGGCGCCTGGTGGACTGGTTCATCGTCAAGCTCGAAGCCGATGTCACCCGCGCGCTCGTTCGCGAGCGAATCGACAAGCTGGCAATGCCGGCCGAACTGGGGGGCGGCGCGCCGGACAGCGGAGCCATGCGCGCGGCCCGCGCCAACATCCGGCAGCATCTGCGCTATCTGAACTGGCTCGCCGGCACCCGCGACTGGCTTGGCGCGCCATCGATTTCCGCCGCCGACATCGCCGCCGGCGCCGCGGTTTCCATCCTCGACTATATGGGCGAGATCGACTGGTCCGGGGTGCCGCAGGCGCGCGACTGGTACACGCGGATGAAATCGCGGCCCTCCTTCCGTCCGCTTCTGGCTGACCGGGTGCGCGGCCTGACGCCGGTTTCGCACTATGCCGATCTCGATTTCTGAGACCGGGCCGGATAGCGTGCCGCCATGCCGACGGCCTTGTCCCACCGCCTGACCGATCCGAAAAAGGCGCGCGCATTTATCGTGCGCGATCTGCAATCGCTCGGCTTCGACGCGATCGGCGTCGCGCCGGCCGGCCGGATCGACCGCGCCGCCAAGGGCCTCGACCGGTTCCTTGACGCAGGCCGGCACGGCACGATGGGCTGGATGGCCGACACGCGGGACCGCCGCGCCGACCCGACGACGCTCTGGCCCGATGCTCGCTCGATCGTCATGGCGGCGATGAGCTACGGCCCGGGCGATGCCTACGATCCGCTCGCTGCGCTCGAGCGGACCGATCGCGCGACCATTTCCTGCTACGCCCACAACCGCGATTATCACGATGTCATCAAGGGCAAGCTGAAGCAGGCGGCCGGCCGGTTCGCCGCGCGCACCGGAGCCGACGTCAAGGTCTTCGTCGACACGGCGCCCGTGATGGAAAAGCCGCTGGCCGAACGGGCCGGGCTCGGCTGGCAGGGCAAGCACACCAATCTCGTCAGCCGCAATCTCGGATCATGGTTCTTTCTGGGCGCGATCTTCACCGACATGGCACTGCCGGCGGACGAAGCCGAGACCGATCATTGCGGCTCATGCCGGGCGTGCCTCGACATCTGCCCGACCGACGCGTTTCCAGCGCCCTACCAGCTCGATGCGCGACGCTGCATTTCCTATCTGACGATCGAGCACAAGGGACCGGTGCCGCACCCGTTCCGCAAGGCCATCGGCAACCGCATCTATGGCTGCGACGATTGCCTGGCGGTCTGCCCGTGGAACAAGTTCGCCAGCGCCGCGCGCGAGGCGAAGCTCCAATCTCGTGACGACATGCGCACGCCGCCGCTGGATGAACTGCTGATCCTGGACGATGCGGCGTTTCGTGCGCGCTTTGCCGGTTCCCCGGTCAAGCGGATCGGCCGCGCCCGTTTCGTGCGCAACTGTCTGATCGCCGCCGGCAACAGTGGTCAGCCGACCCTGATCTCGCACGTCATTGCGCTGCTGGACGATGCAGAGCCGATCGTGCGCGGCGGCGCGGTCTGGGCGCTGGCGCAGCTGGCGCCCGGCCGGATTGCGCACGAAGCGGCAGCGCGGCTTTCGGGGGAAGCTGACCGCGATGTCGCCGATGAATGGATCCATGCTGGAGCAACGGACGGTGACTGACCGAACGATATTGATTTTCGGCGCCGGATTTTCGGGTCGCGCTTACGGCCGTCGGCTTGCCGCCGCCGGCGAAACCGTTTTCGGCACGACGCGCGCTCCCGCAAAAGCCGGCGAACTGCGCAGGCTCGGCATGACGCCTGTCATCTTCGATGGCGCCGGCACCCGCCTCGAACTGCGCGATGCGATCGCACGAGCCACCGACATCGTCGTCTCGATCGCCCCGGATGCCGATGGTGATCCGGTGCTTCACGCCGCGCGTGAAGCCATCGCTGCCGCGCCGAATCTTGAGTGGATAGCCTATCTGTCGACGGTCGGCGTTTACGGCGATCATGACGGCGGCTGGGTGGACGAAGCCACCGAACCGCGCCCCGTTTCCGAACGCTCGATCCAGCGGCTCGCCGCCGAACGGGCCTGGCATGCTTTCGCCAAGGAACGCAATGTGCCGCTGTCCATCCTGCGCCTGTCGGGAATCTACGGGCCGGGTCGCAACGCCTTCGTCAATCTGGCGGCGGGTCGGGCGCGACGTCTGGTCAAGTCCGGTCAGGTCTTCAACCGCGTCCACGTCGACGACATCGCCGGCGCGCTGGCCTTCCTCGCCGCGCGCCGACATGACGGCATCCTCAACGTCACCGACGACCTGCCGGCGCCGCCGCAGGACGTTGTCGCTTATGCCGCCTCGGTCATGAAAGTTGATCCGCCGCCGGAAATCGACTTCGAGACCGCCACATTGTCGCCCATGGCCCGGTCCTTTTACGGCGAGAACAAGCGCGTTTCGAACGCGGCGATCAAGGCGTTGGGCTTCGTTTTCGCCCACCCCGACTACCGGTTGGCATTCGACCGGATGTGGGCCGGCGACGACTGGCAGGCGCCGTCCACCTGATCGCTGCCATCGGGCGCGTCCATCGTGACGGAAGGACGATTGATGTCGATCAGGACAGTGGCAACCGGCGCAGCCTGCGCCGCAATGATTCTCAGCGCTCTGGCGGCGCCGGCCCCGGCGCAAGCGGCCCAGCAGTGCGGCAAGGCATCCTGGTATGCGCTGACCTCGCGCACGGCGTCCGGCGAAATGATGGACCCGGCCAAGATGACCGCGGCGCATCCGTCGCTGCCCTTCGGCACCCGCATCGAGGTGACCAACCGTGCCAACGGCCGCTCGGTGACGGTGCGGGTCAACGATCGCGGACCGTTCGTACACGGTCGCATCGTCGATGTCTCCAAGGAAGCGGCCCGCCGCCTGGGCATGGTGCGCTCAGGCATCGTGCCTGTCTGCATCAGCCGGACGGGCTGATCCGTCGTCCGGTCAACCGGTGCGGGCCTTGCCCACCGTGTCGAGCGCGCGGCGCAGATGGGTGTCACGGTCATAGACGTCGGCATGATAGTCGACAACGCCGTCATCGTCCGGCCAGGCGGTGAAATAGCCCACATAGACCGGTACGGTCTCCGCCAGTTTCTCCACCTGCTCATAGCCGCCAAGCTGGGCGGCCACGTGCTCGGTGCTCTTGCCCAGCACCGCCGCGGCCATGGCGCGCGGGTCTTCGAGCCGCACGCAGCCATGGCTGAACGCGCGGTTGTCGCGCGCAAAAAGGTTCTTGGCGGGCGTGTCGTGCATGTAGATCGCGTGGCTGTTGGGGAACATGATTTTCAGTTCGCCAAGCGCGTTGCGCGGCCCGGGCTTCTGCCGGACATTGTAGGGAACGCTGCCGGAGAACTGATACCAGTTGATCGAGGACGACGCGATCTGCCGGCCCGAAGCGCCTGTGACCACATAACCGTTGCGGTCCAGATAGGACGGGTCGCGCCGCAGCTTTGGCAGCATTTCGTTGACGATGATCGATTGTGGCACGCCCCAATAGGGATCGTAGACCACATGCTCGATCTCGTCGTGGAAGAAGTAGGTCTGGTTTGAGCGTTTGCCGACGATCGTCCGCATGGCCAGCTTGGTTTCGCCGTTTTCCATGTAGCGGACGCGGTATTCGGGCTGGTTGATGACCACCTGCCGGCTGCCATAGGCTTCCGGATGCCACCGCAGCCGTTCGAGCGCCAGCTCGACCCGGTTAATCTTGGTCGCAAGGTTTTCGCCATCGAGCTCGGCAACTGTTCTCGGCCCGACGATACCGTCTGCCACCAGGCCGAGATCGCGCTGCACATCGCGCATCAGCGCGACCAGCGCGCCGTCATAGAGCGTCGTGCCGGAATAAGCATCGATGATCGCGGCATGCTTGGCGCGGGTCTCATCCGACATCTTCTCGCCAGCCGCTGCCATCACCATCGGCAGAGCCTCCGACACCGTGCCGGGGCGCAGGAATGTGCCTTCGGGAATGACGATCGCGTCTTCGGTGCTGGTGCGCAGGGCAGCCAGTTCGTCCTTGAGGCGCCGATAGTCGGACTGGCGCGGCGCCAGGCCTTCGAGCCATCCGGCCGGATCGCCGGCCGCCATCAGCCCGTCCAATGCCGCATCCGCCGTCAGCCGGTCCTTGGAAAAGTCGTGATATCCGGACAGCTTGTTGGGATCGACGGCGCCGTCCTTCATGTCCATGGCATAGCGCAGCGCGCGAGCGGTCAGTTGAAGCTCGAAGGCGATCAGATCGCGGTAGCGCGACGCGGGGTCGTCCGGCGACCAACCCGCAGACGGCAGATCGACCGCATAGTGCGCGGCATCGAGGCCATGGGCGGCCGCATCGTTGACCAGGGCGGCAACGGTCTGGCCGTTGGCGTTGAGGTTCATTCCGCTGACCCAGACAAAGGCTGGGTTTTCCGCGTAGTGACGGCGCATGGCGTCTGCAATTGCCGGCTCGATGGCCATGTTTTGATCGGGCGCGAAATCGAGCGCCTGGACGAACCGGTCTTCCTCCAGAACCGGCAGCGGCGGCAGAGAACTGTCCGTATCGTCGATGGCGCCGGTGGTCGCCACGTCCGGGAGCAGTGAAAGCAGCGTCACCGTGGTGATCGCCGGCGCGGCGTAGGTGTAGTATCGCGGCCCTGAAATGCGCTGGACCGGGCGCGCTGCGGCGCGGCTTTGGGTCGGGCGCTGCGGCGCCGCCTGCTGGCGAACCTGGGGGCGCGTTGCCCGCTGCCGTTGCTGCCGTTTGGCCCGGTTGAACAGCAATTCGTGCAACTGCACTTCCGATGCGCCGGCCACGCCTGGCGCTACCGCCCATCCCGTGAAGATGACAGCCGATGCCAGCAGCATCCGCCCCAAAGTCGATTGGACCACGTTTCGTCTCCCGATCATCTGCGCCCCGTCTATGCGAGCCTAGCCGGTTCGGTCGTCCGCATAAAGCCGCCGACGCGTAAAGAATGCGTCAACCAAGATGAAGAAACCATGAATGCGCGCGCTTTGGCACCAGCCAAACGGAGGACATCGCTTTCGCATTGCCGCCCGCCATACGCCGCGCTAAGCCTTGCCCCATGAAAAAAGGCGATCACCTGTTTCTGGTCGACGGCTCGGCCTACATCTTCCGCGCGTTCCATGCCCTCCCGCCGCTGACGCGCAAATCCGACGGGCTGCCCGTGGGTGCCGTCTCCGGCTTCTGCAACATGCTGTGGAAGCTGCTGCAGGATGCGCGCGACACCGATGTCGGCGTCACGCCGACCCATTTCGCGGTCATCTTCGACTATTCGTCCAAGACGTTCCGCAATGAGCTTTATCCCGACTACAAGGCGAACCGGTCCGAACCGCCCGAGGATCTGGTGCCGCAATTCGGCCTGATCCGCGAAGCGACGAAGGCATTCAACCTGCCCTGCATCGAAATGGAAGGCTACGAGGCTGACGACATCATTGCCGCCTATTGCCGGATGGCCGAGGAGGCCGGCGGCGAAGCGACGATCATTTCCTCCGACAAGGATCTGATGCAGCTCGTCACCGATCACGTCTCCATGTATGACACGATGAAGGACCGGCAGATCGGCCGCGAAGAGGTCCTTGAGAAGTTCGGCGTCGGCCCCGAAAAGATGATCGACCTTCAGGCGCTCGCCGGCGATTCCACCGACAACATTCCGGGCGTACCCGGTATCGGCCCGAAGACGGCGGCGCAGCTGCTCGACGAATATGGCGATCTGGACACGCTTCTGGAGCGCGCCTCCGAGATCAAGCAGAACAAGCGCCGCGAAAACCTCATCGAATTTGCCGATCAGGCCCGCCTGTCGCGTCAACTGGTCACTTTGAAGGCCGACACGCCCGTCGATATTCCGCTGGACGCTCTGGCGCTCGAAGCGCAGGACGGCCCGAAGCTGGTCGCCTTTCTGAAGGCGATGGAGTTCTCCAGCCTGACCCGCCGGGTCGCCGAGGCGACCGGAACCGAGATCGGCGAGATCGATCCGGCCCAAGTCGCGGTCGAGGCGGGCGCGCAAGCGCGTGGTCCGGATCTGGACGCCGGAACCGCCGACGGCGCTAACACCGTTGCCGGCGTGATCGAAGACGGCGTCGACACGCCGCGCGCGCTGGCCGAAGCGCGTGCAACGGCCGCCCGATCGGGCGCTTTCGATGCCGATGCCTATGTCTGCATCCGCGATCTTCGAACGCTCGACGAATGGATCGACAACGCCAGGGCGGCCGGCGTGGTCGCCTTCGACACCGAGACCGATTCGCTTGACGCCATGCAGGCGACACTGGTCGGGTTTTCGCTCAGCCATGCCGAGGGCGAGGCCGCCTACGTGCCGCTTGCCCATCGTCAGGGCGAGGACGATCTCCTCGGCGAAGGCGGCCTTGTGGACGGCCAGATAGGTCTTGATGAAGCGCTGAGCCGACTAAAGGCTTTGCTGGAGGACCCGTCGATCCTGATCGTCGGGCAGAACATCAAATATGACCTTCAGGTCATGGCCCGTCACGACATTTCTATCGCGGCTTTCGACGACACGATGCTGATCTCCTATGCGCTCGACGGCGGCAACAACAGTCATCACGGGATGGATGCGCTAGCCGAACGCTGGCTCGGCCATACGCCGATCGCCTACAAGGATGTCGCCGGTACGGGCAAGAAGGCGCTGACCTTCGACCGGGTCGCGCTCGACGCGGCAACGCGCTATGCGGCCGAGGATGCCGACATCACGCTGCGGCTCTGGCGCGTGCTCAAGCCGCGTCTCGTCGCAGAGGGGCTGGTGTCGGTCTATGAGCGGCTGGAGCGGCCCTTGATCGCCGTTCTGGCGCGTATGGAGCGCCGCGGCATTTCCGTCGACCGGCAGATACTAAGCCGGCTGTCGGGCGAGTTCGCCCAGAAGGCCGCGGGCATCGAAGCCGAGATCCACGAACTCGCCGGCGAGAGCTTCAATATCGGCTCGCCCAAACAGCTTGGAGAGATCCTGTTCGGCAAGATGAGCCTGCCCGGCGGCTCCAAGACCAAGACCGGGCAATGGTCGACCTCGGCGCAGGTGCTCGAGGATTTGGCGGCCGAAGGCCACGAACTGCCGCGCCGGATCGTCGACTGGCGCCAGCTGACCAAGCTCAAATCCACCTACACCGACGCCCTGCCCGGCTTCATCAATCCCCAGACCGGCCGCGTGCACACCTCCTATTCCCTCGCCTCGACATCGACGGGCCGGCTGTCCTCATCCGATCCGAACCTGCAGAACATTCCGATCCGGACCGCGGAAGGCCGGCGCATCCGCACTGCGTTTGTCGCGCAAAAGGGCCATCGCCTGGTCTCGGCCGACTACAGCCAGATCGAATTGCGCGTTCTGGCGCACATGGCCGACATCGGCCAGCTCAAGCAGGCATTCGCGGACGGCATGGACATTCACGCCATGACCGCATCGGAGATGTTCGGCGTGCCGGTCGAGGGCATGCCCGCCGAGGTGCGCCGGCGGGCCAAGGCGATCAACTTCGGCATCATTTACGGAATCTCGGCATTCGGCCTTGCCAACCAGCTCGGCATCGCCCGTTCCGAAGCCGGCGACTACATCAAGACCTATTTCGAGCGTTTTCCCGGCATTCGGGATTACATGGACGCGACCAAGGCCTTTGCCCGCGAACACGGCTATGTCGAAACGGTCTTCGGCCGCCGCGCGCACTATCCGGACATCAAGTCCTCCAACCCGCAGGTGCGGTCCTTCAACGAGCGCGCGGCGATCAACGCGCCGATTCAGGGCTCGGCCGCCGACATAATCCGCCGTGCCATGATCCGCATCGAGGATGCCCTCGCGACCGAAAAGCTCGCCGCGCAAATGCTGCTCCAGGTCCATGACGAACTGATCTTCGAAGTGCCCGAGGGCGAAGTCGAAGCGACGATTGATGTCGTCCGCGATGTCATGGAGCAGGCGGCGATGCCGGCAGTGGCGATGAGCGTGCCGTTGCAGGTCGACGCCAATGCCGCCCACAACTGGGACGAAGCGCACTGACCGCCTGCCGGCTTCCGAGGACCCGATCATGACCGCAAACGGCCGCAAATCGATCGCGCGCAGCGACCTTGAGCGTCAGGCATGGCCGGAACTGTCCGGCCATGCGCTGGAGGTGCTCAAAGCGCATGGCACCGAGCGAGCGGTTGCTGCGGGCGAAGTCGTCTGGGAGGTCGGCCGGCCCGACTATCCGTTGGTTCATCTGATCGACGCGGACATGAACATCGTCGATCGCGGGCGTGACGACAGCATCGTGGTCACCATCACGGCGGGCAACTTCACCGGCGAGCTGGGCCTGCTGATGGGCCAGCACACATTCTTTGCCGGTGTCATGGCAGGCGCGGGCCGCATTCTCACAGTGGATCCGGCAAAACTGCGCCATCTGGTCGCCACGGTACCCGAGGTCAGCGACATCGTGGTGTCGGCCTTCGCCGCGCGCCGCAAGCTGCTGGTGGAATGGGCCGACGGCGCGCTGACGATCATTGGCGACGAGAACGAACGGACCTGCCTGGGCCTGCGGGAGTATGCCAGCCGCAACCGCATCCCGTTCCGCTTCATCGAACATGCCGACCGCGCGGCGGTCGATGCCTTTGCGGCCGGGCGGCACGACCTTCCCTCGCGCGGCACCGTCGCCATCGTCCGCGGCGGGACGGTGCTGCACGATCCCAGCCCGCTGACGCTCGCCAAGGCGCTCGGATATGAGCTTCTGCCCGATGTCGGCGAACTGTTCGACCTGGTCGTCGTCGGCGCCGGACCGGGCGGTCTTGCAGCGGCGGTCTACGGTGCATCGGAAGGACTCAAGACGCTGGCGATCGACGACACTGCAATTGGCGGGCAGGCCGGAACCTCCTCGCGCATCGAAAACTATCTTGGCTTTCCGACGGGCATTTCCGGCAGCGAACTGGCCTATCTGGGCGAAATCCAGGCGATCAAGTTCGGGGCCCGCATCGCCGTTCCGCACAGGGCGACCGGATTGCGCAAGGATGGCGACGTGTTGGAAGTCGCGCTGGAATCGGGCGATGAGGTGCGCGCCCGCGCCGTGGTGATCGCGGCCGGGGCCCGCTATCGCAAGCTGCCCCTGTCGAACCTGACCGACTACGAGGGAAACGGCATCTATTATGCGGCGACCGAACTGGAGGCGCGTTACGCCAACGGCACGAATGCCGTAATCGTCGGTGGCGGCAATTCGGCCGGCCAGGCGGCCATGTTCCTGTCGCGCCATGCCGAGCACACTTATATCGTCGTGCGACGCGACGGGCTTTCCGAGACCATGTCCGATTATCTGTCATCGCGCATCGAACGCGATCCGCGCATCACGCTGGTCACGCAAAGCGAAGTGACGGCGTTGCGCGGCGAAGGCGGGCTGACAGGGGTTACGTTGACCCACATGCAGACCGGAGAAAAACAGGACATCGCCAGTGGCGCGCTTTACGTGATGGTCGGCGCCGAACCGAACGCCGGATGGGCCGGCGGTCTGGTCAGGACGGATGAAAAGGGCTTTGTGCTCACGGGTGCCGATGCGGACAATCCCTCATCGCCCTTTGCCACCAGCGAACCGGGCATTTTCGCGGTCGGCGACATCCGGTCCGGCTCGGTCAAGCGGGTGGCGTCGTCCGTCGGCGAAGGTTCGGTCGTCGTGTCGGCCGTGCATGCTTGGCTGGCAGGTCAGCCAGGCAATGGGCCGCTGGCAGCCGAGACAAAAAAGCCGGCTAACAAATCATAAAATTTGGCGGTTTATCGTGTTCGCGATTTAACACTCCAGCTCACCGCTTTCGAGCGCCTCATAACAGGCGAGAACGTGGTCCGCGACGGCGCGCGAGCATTCGCCGGCATCATGTCGAAAGCGCATCCGGCTCTGGTAGGTGCCGAGCGGCGGAAGCCCCTGCTTCTTGCCAAGGCAAATCAGCGGCGGCCGGACACAGGAAGCCGGCAGCGGTGCGATGGCGAGGTCCGACATCAACGCGGCACGTTGTCCAGCGGTGTGCGCGCTCATATAGGCGATGCGGAAGTTGCGGCCCATCTCGCCGAGCGCCTCCACCGCATTGGCGCGCCACGAGCAGCCCTCTTCCCACATCGAAACAGGCAATGGCTCGCGCTCCCACGCGCAGCCGCCCTTCAGACCGGCCCACACAAGCTGTTCTTCGATCAGCACGACCCCGTCTGCGGGCAGTGCGCTTTGCGGCCGGGCGGTGAAGATGACGACATCGAGGTCGCCGCGGTCATAACGCGGCAGGAGTTGGTCCGAATTCTCGATCACCACGTCGACCGCCACATTGGGATGCGTTTCGGCAAATCGCGTCAGAACCTGGGGCAGCAGCCGTTCGCCATGATCGTCGGCGGCACCGAGCCGGACCGTTCCTTGGACATCGGGCATGACGAAACGCGCCATCATCTCGTTGGACAGCGCCAGGATCCGGCGCGCATAGCCGACAAGCATCTCGCCCTCTGCGGTCAGCGCGACCGAGCGCGAATCGCGTGTGAACACCGAGACGCCCAGCAAGTCTTCAAGCTTCTTGACCTGCATCGAAACCGCCGATGGCGTACGAAAGACCCGCTCGGCCGCTTTTGAGAAGCTGCGCGTTTCGGCGATGGCCAGAAATGTCCGCAGCAGATCGATGTCGACGGGCGCGTGCGGCGCGAAGGGTTTGGTCTCGGAGACGTTCATGGAAAACCTGTGTTCAAGAAAACTGAATCATAGCGTCAAATCGTTTCGTTTGATTGAAGCATAAGAAATCGTCACAGTCCACCCATTCCGGACAAGCCGGATGTCTGATCCGAAGGAGTGGACCAATGACCGTCTTTGACAATGAACTGACCCGGCACGCCACCGCAGTGACGCCCGGCGCTCTTGCACGCCGGCTGACCGCACAGGCCCTGGGCTGGTTCGTCACCCGCCGCGAACGGGCGGCCGAACACCGCCGTCAGCGCCTCGACCGCCAGGCCTATTGCGCGCTGC
Organism: Oceaniradius stylonematis; assembly: GCF_003149475.2. Lineage (GTDB taxonomy): Bacteria > Pseudomonadota > Alphaproteobacteria > Rhizobiales > Rhizobiaceae > Roseitalea > Roseitalea stylonematis. The sequence continues at coordinate 357,162 of NZ_QFWV02000004.1, read as the reverse complement.
TCGGCAAGGAGGACTGGGTCTACCGGGACATGGGCGTGAACCGCGCCGACGTGGAATGGGCGGCCCGGCTGCCGCTCCATGTCAACGCCGCACGTGAGCTCGAGCGTCTGCGTGCCCGCTCCGGGATGGGGCGTTGATTGGCCCGATCGACCAGCCCCTGCGCCGTCCGGCATGCTCCCGGCCCGCCGGACGGCGCTTTCGGTCAAACCGGATCGGATCACGGACCCGTCCGGTCCTTGCCGGGACAGGCCGCTGCGCGATAAAAAGGACGCATGTTCCCTGATCCCAGCCCGCCAATGCCGCCCGGCGCCTTCCTGTGCCCATGAGCCCCGCTCCCCGTCGCATCCTCTTGTTGGGTGCCACCGGAACAGTCGGTCGCGCCACGGCCCATGCGCTTGTGGATTGCGGTCATGAGGTGGTCTGCTTCGTCAGGCCGCGCCATGCCGGAGGACGATCGCCAGACGCCGCAACGGGTATGCCCGACGCCGCCGTCGTCCGGTATGGCGACGTGACCGATCCGGACTCGCTCGCCAGCGACGGGTTTTGCGGAGCGCGCTTCGATGTCATCGTTTCCTGCATCGCATCGCGAACAGGCGCCCCCGGCGATGCCTGGGCCATCGACCACGATGCGAACCTGAATGCGCTGCAACTGGCCGAACGGGCGGACGTGGCCCATTTCGTCCTGTTGTCGGCCATTTGCGTGCAGAAGCCGAAACTGGCCTTCCAGCACGCCAAGCTGGCGTTCGAGAATGCGCTGATCGCTTCGGGGCTGACCTGGTCGATCGTCCGCCCCACCGCCTTCTTCAAGTCGCTGTCGGGTCAGGTCGAGCGGCTGCGGCAGGGCAAACCTTTCCTCGTCTTTGGTGATGGTCGGTTGACCGCCTGCAAGCCGATTTCCGATGGCGATCTGGCCCGCTATATTGCCGGTTGCATTGATGACCCGGAACGGCACAACCGCATATTGCCCATCGGCGGTCCGGGCGACGCCATCACGCCGCGCCAGCAGGGCGACTATCTGTTCGCTCTCCTGGACCGGCCGCCGAAGTTCCGGCACGTACCGGTCGCGCTGCTCGATGCAATCATCTGGACGACGAGCATTCTGGGCCGCCTCTCATCCAAACTGGCGGCCAAGGCGGAACTGGCACGTATCGGCCGCTACTATGCCACCGAATCCATGCTCGTCCTCGATCCCGTCACCGGGCGCTACGACGCCGAGGCGACGCCCTCATTCGGAACCGAGACGCTGTACGGTTTTTATGACCGTCTGGTCAGGGGCGAGGTGACGGCTGATCGCGGCGACCACGCTGTTTTCTGAGCGGCGCGGCGCCTCAACGCCATGAAACCGAGTAGAGATCCAAGCGGCGGTCTGCCAGATTGCGCACCGAGCCGCTCGCACGTGCCGCATCGAGCGCCGCCATGTCGAGATCGGCTATGATCATCTGTTCTGCCTGCGGCTCGGCCTCCGCCGCGATGCCATCGCGCGCGAAGCCGTGGTCCGATGGCGTCAGCACCGCCGATTGCGCATAGGCCATCTCCAGATTGTCCGTGTTCGGCAAATTGCCCACAAGGCCCGATGTCACGACGTAGCACTGGTTTTCGACCGTGCGCGCCTGGCAGCAATAGCGCACCCGAAAATGGCCGTGCCGCGTGTCGGTGCAGTAGGGCACAAAGATAATACGGGCGTCCTGGTCGGCGAGCCGGCGCCCGAGCTCCGGGAACTCGCTGTCATAGCAGATCATGACGCCGATCCGCCCGTACTCGGTGTCGATCGCATCGGCCCGCGCACCGCCGTCGATTCCCCAGACGCTGCGTTCGTCCGGCGTCGGATGCAGCTTGTGCTGTTCGGACAGGCGTCCATCGGCATGGGCGATGTAGCTGACGTTCCGCGCGGCACCGTCTTCGAGGCGCGTCGCGTGTGAACCGCCGACGATTGTGATGGCGTGCTTTTTCGCCAGTTCGACGAGCACCTGCTTCAGGGCCGTTGTGTGTGCCGTCAGCCGGTCGACGCTTTCCGCCGCCGGCACCATCGGCGCTTCGCCCGACAGGAGCTGGATCGTGAAATGCTCGGGAAAACAGATGAACTGCGCGCCATAGCCGCTGGCTGTGCGCACGAAATGGGCCACGCGCTCGAATAGCGCGTCGACCGACCGGGTTTTTTGGAGGGCCATTTGAACGCTGGCCACGCGCAGCTTCTGCTCCGCCATGCTCGGCGCCTTTCGTCAAAAGGCCGCCGGCGTTGCCGCCGACGGCCATCGTCATCGCGTCGGATCGTACCGGCTTAGCCGACCGAGCCGTAAGGGCAGGTGTTGTCCGAACGGAAATCATGCACCTCGATCTCGCCCGAGATGATCTTTTCGCGGGCTTCTTCGACCGCCTGCATCATCTCTTCGGTCACCAGCGGTTCGTTGTTTTCGTCGATCGCCACGCCGACACCGTCCTCCGCGACGCCGAGAACCTGGACGCCGGTGGAGAAGTTGCCTTCCATCCCGTCCTTCATCGCTTCCATGACGGCGACATCGACGCGCTTGAGCATCGAGGTCAGCACCGAGCCGGGCTGCAGATGGTTCTGGTTGGAATCGACGCCGACCGACAGCTTGCCCGCATCGGCCGCTGCCTGCAGCACGCCGATGCCGGTGCCGCCAGCCGCGGCATAGACAACGTCGGCGCCCTGCGAAATCTGCGCGTTGGTGATCTCGCCGCCACGGACCGGGTCGTTCCATGCCGCCGGCGTGTCACCGGTATAGTTGACGATCACTTCGGCATCGGGATTGACCGATTTGACGCCGCCCACATAGCCGCAGGCAAAGGCGGAGATCAGCGGCACGTTCATGCCGCCCACAAAGCCGACCGTACCGGTCTCCGAGGCCTTTGCAGCCATGATGCCGGCCAGGTACGAGCCTTCCTGCTCCTTGAAGACGACCGAGCGCACGTTTGGCTGGTCGACCACCATGTCGATGATGGCGAACTCGGTGTCGGGGAATTCCTGCGCCACCTTGTCGACCGCCTGCGCGGCGGAGAAGCCGGCGATGATGACCGGCGAATGCCCGCGTTCGGCGAAGCGGCGAAGCGCCTGCTCGCGCTGGGCCTCGTTCTGGATCTCGAACTCGACATACTCGGTGCCGGTTTCTTCCTTGAACTGCTCGGCGCCGTTGAAGGCGGCCTCGTTGAACGACTTGTCGAACTTCCCGCCCAGATCGTAAACGATCGCCGGCGTTTCGGCATAGGCCGTCGCCGTCATTGCGGATGCGGCCAAAAGACCAAGAACAAAGCGCTTCATTCTCACTTACCCTGTCTGACTGTTTGCATCTTTTGCCGCGCACATGATGGCGCGCGGCCTCCCTGAAAGCGGTTTGACGCCGCCTTGCGCGGACATTGGCACGCCAAATCGCGCCATGTCGACAAAAAAGCGAAGTGAGGTTTGGCGCGCACCGCATCCGGCCCGAAGCATCAACCTCCGAGAGATCCGGCCGTACGCTTGCGGCGCCTCCGGCCGAGCAGCGCCAGCACCAACGCGAGGCCGCCGAAGACGGCAACGGTCGGCCAGCCTGTCACCGTGGCCAGAATGGGATCGGCCAGCACCGGATGCGCCGCCTCGTCGAGCCATTCGCCCAGGGCGGTGCGCGAACCAGGCGCGATCGCGTCCCAGCTGTCGGCAAGCGGCGTCAGCGTCATGGCCGACGTGCCGATCGATCGCGTGGCATCGACGACCCCTACGATGACCATCATCGCCAGGCAGAAGACGGCCAAGGCTCGAAGAACGAATCGGACCATGCGTTTTGGCTTGTGCCACCCCTTGTGCGGCGTATTGATGTACGCCACCCGCCCCTTCCATTCATTATGGCATTCGCGGGCCGGTGGTCCACCCCGATATCCGTCCGATTTCAGACCCGCTTGATTGTCCGCCTGCGCCGCGCTAGGAGACGGCCCTTCGCGGGCCGGTGAACCGGATTTGCGAAGCGTCCGGCCGTCTGGGCCCGGCGACATATGGCGAGGTGAGGTGGCCGAGTGGTTGAAGGCGCACCGGCGATTTTCCGCATTGCGGAAAACGCCCATCACCAAAAAGGGCGCGTGCGCCTTTTCAACCCGCTCGGCTGGTTTCGCCGGGTGACATATGGCGAGGTGAGGTGGCCGAGTGGTTGAAGGCGCACGCCTGGAACGCGTGTAGGCGGGAAACCGTCTCCAGGGTTCGAATCCCTGTCTCACCGCCAGTCCTTCTGCAAGTTCGTGCCTTCTGCGCATCGCCGCCGGGCGAACCTTGTGCCATAAACGGCGCTACGGCGCCGTGCGATGTTCCGCCGTGACATCGAGGGCGCGGTCGGCGTGCGCATCACCGCCATTGTCGCGGCGATGAGCGGCAATGACCCTGTCGCGGATTCGGATCAACTCGGCGATTTCGTTTTCGTGCGCCGCCAAAACCGCCGTCAGCCACCGGTTTACCAAGTAGTTCGGTTGCGGCATGTGCACATCGAAGCGCGGCAACAGCGCGATCGTCGGCCCGGCGTCGAGCCAGTCGTCATCGACCACCCAATGGTTGACCGTGAACAGGCGCAGCAGCCGGCCATGCGGATCGACCCCGACCGCGCACAAATGGTGAATCGGCCCGTCCGGGCCATCGGGCCGGACGAAGCAGTGGAAATGGCCGTGCTCACCCCCGCCTGTCGATGGATCGTGGCTGTGATAGAACCATTGCGCCCCGGTTTGCGGGTCGAACACCTCGCCGGCCGGGTATTTTTCCCAGCTCTTTGGTCGTTCGATGCCGGCCAGTGTTTCGGTCAGTACGGTTGCGCCGCCCTTGGCCAGCACATGCTCGCAAAACGCAATCTCGCGGCGGGCAGTATCACGCGCGTCTTCGCTCACGTTTCGCTGTCCGGGACGAGATCGGGCGCTTCGGTGGCGCCTTCAGGCAGGCGTGCCGGCGGCGGCGGCGGAGCGGTCCGTTCAGTCCGTGTGGCGGGCAAGGGTGCGGGCGGAGGCGGCGGGGCCGCGAGCGGCGCTGCAGCGGCGCAAGGGGCGGCCGGGGCACAGGGCGCGGCGCCGGCCGCGCATGGCGCCACGCCACCGGCGGCCGGTGCGGAAGCAGCGGCAGGCGCCGGCGTCGGCACGCCATGTTCTGCATGGTCATAGGCAACCGCCGCCGTCGTCACCGCCAGCGCGGCGGCGAACAGGGCGGTGTTGCGCGACCGGCTCATGCCGCCGCGCCTTTGCGCCTGAAGCCATCGAGCCCGAACAGGGGTCGGGCGAACACGCCGGCCGCCGAGCCGGCAAAGGCGGCGGCGAACCACAGCCACCCATGCAGGCTGCCCGATGCGATGCCCGAGAAAAGAGCGCCGATGTTGCAGCCAAAGCTCAGCCGCGCGCCATAGCCCATCAAAAGGCCGCCGAGCGCCGCTGCGGCGAATGACGCCAGCGGAACAGCGGCCCTGGGCGCGAATTTGCCGGCAAGCGATGCGGCCAGCGCCGCCCCGAGAATCAGTCCGAAATTCATCACCGAAACCGAGTCGGCAAGCACGGAACTGGACAGCGCCTCGGCCTGCGCCGGCCATGTCCAGAATTCCCAGTTTTCGACCGGCACCCCCGCCGCCGACGCGATCTTGGCGCCCCAGAGGCCGAAGCCATAGGTGATCGACCAGGGGTGGCCGGCAACGATCAGGGTGGCGATGTTGAGAAGGGCCAGCATCAGACCTGCACCGACCAGCGGCCAGGGCCCCGACAGCAGCCAGTTCCAACCCGGGCGGCGCGGGCCCGGATCGCGCTCCAGATCGCCATGGGAGCGGCGTTCGATCATCGCGGTGATGAGAGCCACGGCGCCGAGACCGGCCAGTGACACCGCGATGGCCGCGGGCACGCCAAGCGTCTGGCCCAGGCTCACCGGCGGCAGCGACGGCTGGCCGAGCCACCATGGCAGATGCGCCGTTCCGACAACGGCGCCGGCGATGAAGAAGATCAGGGTCACCAACATGCGCGCAGAGCCACCGCCGACCGTGAACAGCGTGCCCGAGCCGCAGCCTCCGCCAAGCTGCATGCCCAAGCCGAACATCGCCGCGCCGACCAGCACGGAGACGCCCACCGGCGCGATGGCGCCGACCAGCGGCTGGTTGCCGACGCTGCCGGCCGCCAAAAGCGGCATCATCGCAAGCCCGGCCAGCCCGATCATCAGCATCTGCGCGCGCATGCCCCGCCCACGCCGCTCGACCACCATGCGCCGCCAGGCGCCGGTGAAGCCAAAGGACCCGTGATAGAGCGCGGCACCAAGGCCGCCGCCGATCAGGAACAGCGTCGCCTGCCGCAGATCGACCAGCAGCCAGATCGCGGCAAATCCCGCCGCCAGGAACGCGGCGGCCACCGCCGCGGGGCTGCGGTCGATGACGGCGTCGGGCAGATAAGGGTTCGACGCGTTCGGCGTCGACGACGTTGCAACGTTCTGCAACATGTGGCGCAACCTCTGTGAAGCCGCCTTTATAGCCGATCCGGCGCGCGGCGGAAGCCGGGCGCCGGCCGGTTGATGGCGGTCGCTTTACTGGATCGCGCGCGGCGGATCGAGCGGACGCGAGGGGTCCTGTGTCCATTCCGACATGGAGCCGTCATACATGGCCGACTGTTCGTTGCCGAGCACTTCGCTCAGCCCGAACCATGCGACCGAAGCCCAGTGACCGGTGTTGCAGAATGTGATGTTGGCTTCGTCCGCTCTAACGCCGACCGCCTCGACCAGGGCCTGAACCGTTTCGGGTTGCGCGAACAGCGCGAACTCGGCGGAATAGAACTCCGAATGCGGCAGGTTCACCGAACCGGGAATGGTGCCGGGCGCGGCCGCGACCGGGCTTTTCGTCTCGCCGCGGAACTGCTCGACCGGGCGGCCGTCGACGAGCTTGGTGCCGTCGTCGAGCGCGGCCAGAACGTCATCGGTTGTGGCAAGGACCGCCTCGTTCAGCGTGACCTCGAATTCGGAAACCTCGGCTGTGACCGGTTCGGCGACGCGCGCGCCGCCGACGGCATCATATTGGCGCCAGCCGCCATCGAGGATCGAAACATCGTCATGGCCCAGATAGCGGAACGTCCAGTAGACGCGGGTGGCCGAGCCGAACTCGGTCGAATCGGTGCCCCACGGCACGATGACGACATGGTCGTCATTGTCGATCCCCAGGCTCTCGATCAGGCCGGTTACGTCCTCGATGGCAGGAATCTTGCCCGGCACACCGTCGATCTCGGTGCGCCAGCCGGCAGTGTTGTAGGGCGCAGACACCGCACCTTCGATATAGGGGCTGTCGCCAAGGTCGGTGTTTTCGACATTGGCGCGAATGTCGACGATGACGATATCGTCATTGCCGGCATGGTCGATCAACCACTGGGCGCTGACGAGAGGCCCGGCACCATCATGGGCCAGCGCGGGCATGGCGGATGCGGCAAGCGCCGCGATTGCGATGTTGATGCGGTTCATGGGTTTGTCCTTTCGATGGCGTGCGGCCGGAATGCCCGGCGGTCTGCCAATCCAAACTTCCGCGAAAATAGCCGTGCCGCGGCGCTCAAACGAGGCATCGGCGCCGCAAGGGAGGGGCTGGCGGAGGAAATTTTTTCCGATGCGGCGGCAGTTTGCAGTACGTCCGTGCGATTTTTCCGCACCGGCCGAGCGGTTTTGCAGCAAGGTCCCGGGGGGGGACGGCCTTTGGCCTAACGTCGGCCACGTCAGCCTTGGCCGGTCGTGGCGGGCATCGCTGAAGGCATTTCAAATCCTTGACGGTTTTGTGACGTTCTTCAGGTCAGCGCAGGGCGCCGATTCCGACCGTTGGACAGCACAATTTTCCTGACCGATTAATCAGCATTATCAGATAGTTGATGGCTGCCGGGCGCCGATCGTCCGCAGCCGGTACGGCCACCCCACACCGTTGACACAAATCCTTCACGGGACTGTCATCGACCTTACAAACGGGCCTCCTATTCGACCTTGTGCGTATCGCAATTTTCCCGGGAGACCTATGATGTGGAAAACGCTTCTGGCGGCTGGCGCCCTTGCGCTGACGACCGCTGCGGCCCAGGCCGAAAAAATCGAGATCGAACTGTGGCATGCCATGGGCGGCGCCCTTGGCGAGGCGACCAACGCCGTTGCCGAGCAGTTCAACGCCAGCCAGGACAAGTACAACCTGACGCCGGTCTACAAGGGCAACTATGAAGAAACGCTGACGGCCACCATCGCCGCCTTCCGTGCCGGTGAACAGCCCAACATCGTTCAGGTGTTCGACGCCGGTGCCGCCACCATCATCGGTGCCGAGGGCGCCGTGATCCCCGCCCAGGACCTGATCGAAAATGCGGGCCTCGAGTTCCGCACCGACTACATTCCCGGCGTTGCCAACTTCTATGCCGACGAAAACGGCAAGATGGTCGGCATGCCCTTCAACTCATCGACCCCGATCCTCTACTACAATGTCGAGGCTCTCGAAAAAGCCGGCGTAGAGCCGCCCAGGACCTGGGAAGAATTCCAGGAAATCGCGCCCGCGCTGAAAGAAGCCGGCTATGTTCCGATGGCGCAGTCGCACCTGCCCTGGATCTTCACCGAAAACTTCATGTCGCGCCACAATCTGCAGTTCGCCACCAATGCGAACGGCTATGAAGGCGCCGAAGGCACCCGGCTCCTGATCAATGTCGAGCCGATCAAGGCCCACTTCGCGGCCGTCAAGGAATGGATCGACGCCGGCCTGTTCGGCTATTACGGCACCGGCTGGGGCGACAATCAGGCACCGTTCGAAAACGGCGAAGTGGCCATGTGGCTCGGCTCGTCCGGTTCGTTCGGCGGCCTCAAGCAGTCGGCCGGCTTCGAGTTCAGCGCCACCTATCTGCCCTATTGGGAAGCGGTCACCGAAGAGCCCTACAACACCTTCATCGGCGGTGCCGCGCTGTTCGCCATGTCCGGCCAGCCCGAGGAAGAGAATGAAGCTGCGGCCGCATTCTTCCAGTTCCTGTCCTCGCCGGAGCCGCAGGTCTTCTGGCACAAGGAAACCGGTTATGTGCCGATCACCGCGACCGCCTACGAGCTGGCCAAGGCCGAAGGCCATTATGACCAAGAGCCCGCAGCCGAAGTTGGCATCAGCCAGCTCCAGCAGCCCGGTGGCGACTGGACCAAGGGCTACCGGATGGGCTTCTACGTCCAGATCCGCGACGTGATGAACCGCGAATATGGCCGCATCTTCTCCGGTGAAGCGACCGTCGACGAGGCGTTCGACATCATCGAGGAAGAAGGCAACCGCCTGCTCGAGCGCTTCGCGCAGACCCAGAGCGGCTGACCCATCCGGCAAACCGATCGAACCCGGGGGCGCGCCGCGCTCCCGGTTCTTGCCTTGGCTCTCGCACTGGACAGGCCATGCACAAAGCCCAGTTTCAATCGCCGCTCTATCCCTATCTGCTCCTGCTGCCGCAGATGGCGATCGTCGCCATCTTCTTCCTGTGGCCGTCCGCCGAGGCGGTGCGCAGTTCGTTCTTTCTTCAGGATCCGTTTTTCGGCAACGAAACCTTTGTCGGCATCGACAACTACACCGATGCCGTGACCCGTTCGGACTATGGCCGGGCTGCCTGGTTCACCTTCCTGTTCACCGTGGTCGTGACGTTTTTTTCGCTCGGCATAGCGCTGCTGCTGGCGGTGGCCGCCGACAATGTCCTGCGCGGCCAGGGTCCCTACAAGACGCTCCTGATGTGGGTCTATGCAATCGCGCCACCTGTTGCCGGCCTGATCGGCATCATGCTGTTCGACCAGCACATCGGCCCGATTGTCGATTTCTTCGCCCTGTTCGGCTGGGACATGCGTGTCGGCGTCGACTATTGGGACAGCGGTATCGCCATGATGATCGTGGCGACATGGAAGCAGATCCCGGTCAACTTCATCTTCTTCCTGTCCGGCCTGCAATCGATTCCCAAGGGGGTGCGCGAAGCCGCCTCGATCGACAATCCCAGCGCGTCCGGCCGGTTCTGGACGATCATCTTTCCGCTGCTGGCGCCAACCAGCTTCTTCCTGATGATCATCAACATCACCTATGCCTTCTTCGAGACCTTCGGCATCGTCGACGTCATGCTCAAGGGCGAGCCGGGCAACAATCCCGTGACGCTCGTCTACAAGGTGTTCCTCGACGGTTTCCGCGGCAACGATCTGGGGGGATCGTCCGCGCAATCGGTTATCCTGATGGTGTTCGTGCTGGCGCTCACCATCGTCCAGTTCCGCCTGATCGAGCGACGGGTGCACTACACATGACCCGAGCCGGACGGACCATGCGGAGGCCGCGATGAGCCAGGACCAGATCGCCGTGACGGGCAAGCCGGTCGTCCCGGCCGCACCATCGGCTTCGGCAACCGGCGCCGGCGCGTTCGTGCGCCGACACCAGATTGTCGAGCATATCGTCCTTTTGTTCGGCGTGCTCTTGATGATGGGGCCGATCGCCGTTGCATTCACCACATCGACGCATGACCCGGTCACCATTCACTCCGAAGGCATGCAACTCGGTTTCGGAGACAATTTTCTGCCGACTTACGAGGCGGTCATCTTCGAACAGACCGGTTTCACCAAGCAGGTCACCGGCTGGGGCATGTCGCTCAACTCGCTTATCCTCGGACTGGGTTTCGCCATCGGCAAGATCATCGTGTCGATGCTGGCCGCCTACGCCATCGTCTATTTCCGCTTTCCGCTGGGCACGCTGTGCTTCTGGATCATTTTTTCGACGCTGCTGCTGCCGCTGGAAGTGCGCATTCTGCCATCCTACGAAGTGGTTCAGGGACTGGGGCTGCTGAACAGCTATACCGGCCTTATCCTGCCTTTGATCGCTTCGGCCACCGGCACCTTCTTCTTCCGCCAGTTCTTCAAGTCCGTGCCCAATGAACTGCTTGAGGCGGCGCGGATCGACGGCGCCGGCCCCTTCCGCTTCTTCTGGGACATCCTCGTCCCGCTGTCGCGGACCATGATCGCCGCCATCTTCATCATCATGTTCGTCGTCGGCTGGAACCAGTATCTGTGGCCGATCCTGATGACGACGGACGAGAGCTTCTACACCGTGGTGCGCGGCATCCGGCAGATCCTCCAGGTCTGGATCGGCGCGGACATCCCCGACTACAACGAGGCGTTGGGTCTGGCGATCATTGCGATGATTCCGCCGGTGCTCATCGTCATCATATTCCAGCGCATGTTCATCAAGGGCCTTGTGGAGAGTGAGAAATGACGACGCTCGAGATCAAGCAGGCGGTCAAGCGCTATCCGAACGGCGCGCTCGCCGTCAAAGGCGTCGATGTCACCGTCGAGGACGGCGAACTGGTGGTCTTTGTCGGCCCGTCGGGTTGCGGCAAGTCGACATTGCTGCGCATGGTCGCCGGCCTGGAGAGTGTGACCGAAGGCGAGATCGTGCTCGACGGACGGCTGGTCAACGAGGTTGAGCCGGCCAACCGGAACATTGCCATGGTGTTCCAGAACTATGCGCTCTATCCGCACATGTCTGTCTACAAGAACCTCGCCTACGGCCTTAAGAACCGCGGTACGCCGAAGGCCGAGATCGATGCCAAGGTGCGCGAGGCGGCCAAGCTCCTGCAGATCGGCGACTTTCTCGAGCGCAAGCCCAGCCAGCTGTCGGGCGGTCAGCGCCAGCGGGTCGCCATGGGCCGCGCCATCGTCCGCGATCCGGCCATCTTCCTGTTCGACGAGCCGCTGTCCAACCTTGACGCCAAGCTGCGCAACCAGATGCGGCTCGAGATCAAGCGCCTGCAGCGCCGTCTGGGGACGGCGGCGATCTACGTCACCCACGACCAGGTCGAGGCGATGACGCTGGCCGACCGGATCGTCGTCCTCAACAATGGCGAGATCGAGCAGATCGGCACGCCCGCCCAGGTCTATGGCGCGCCGGCATCGACCTTCGTTGCCAGCTTCATCGGCGCACCGCCGATGAACCTTCTGAAAGCGCAGACCGGCGACGGCGCGATCGTCATCGGCGAATCGCGCATCGAGGCGCCGGTGCGCGCCAACGGACCCGTCACGCTCGGCATCCGCCCGGAGCGCGCGCATCTGGCCAATGGCTCCGGCGGCGCCGACGGGCCGCCCATGAAGGTCGATACCGTTGAGGAACTGGGCGCCGTGCGGCTGATCCACGGATCGGTCGGGGGCCAGCATTTCACGGCCAACCAGTCTGCCGACGAGCCGATACCCGGCGACCAGGTACGGCTGCGCCTGCAGGCCGATGATCTGCACCTGTTCGACCATGGAACGGGCCGTCGGCTGTGAGCTTCGCCGGTATCGTTGGTGCCGACGGCGACCGGCCGCCACGCTGGCTCGATGTGCGGTTCGATGCGGCGGGCGCGCCGCTTCGCTGTTCCGGCAACACCATGGTCTGCCACCTGCGCGACGACGCCGGCCGCGCCGCAGTGTCGCAGATCGTGGCGCGTCTGGCATCTGCGCCCGCCGGCGGCTGTTTCGCCTTCACCGCGCCGGAAAGCTGGCACATGACGGTCTTTAACGGTCTGCTGCACGAGGGCGACCGTCACCGGCGCGATTTCTGGCCCGCCGGCCTGCCTTCCGATGCGGCCGACGATGAGGCCGACGCCTTCATGCTGGACCGCATGGCGACCGTCGATCCGCCCGATACGTTCATCCAAATGGTTGCGACCGGATTTTCCGGCCTCGCCAGCCACGGGCTAGGCATCGCGCTGGCGCCTGCGACGACCGGCGAGGAAAGAGCCATCCGGACCTACAGGGATCGTCTGGCCGAGGCCACCGGCCTTCAGGCGCGCCCCGGTCACGCGGATTACCGGTTTCACCTGACGCTCGCCTATCTCGTGCGCTGGCCGTCGGAGACCGAAGCCGAGGGCTTCGACACGGTTATGCAATCGCTTGCCGCCGAGATGGGCGACCTGTTCCCGCCGTTCCGTCTCGGCCCGCCGGAACTCTGCCTCTTCGATCACATGGACGAATTCCGCGTCGAGCGGATCGTCACGCCGGCACGAGCGGCCACACCAGCGGAATGATCGCCATGGCGGTGGCGAATGTCGTTGCGTCCATGATCAGGCCCAGACGCAGGAAGTCCGTGAACCGGTAGCCGCCGGCATTGTAGACCAGCGTGTTGGTCTGATAGCCGATCGGCGTGATGAAGCTCGCCGACGCCGCGATCATCACCGCCACGACGAACGGTCGCGGATCGAGGCCGAGCGCCTGTGCCAGCCCGATGGCGACCGGCGTGACGATGACGGCGACCGCATTGTTGGTGACCAGTTCGGTCAGCGCCGTCGTCAGAAGATAGACGCAAGCCAGGGCGACGATCGGCGCAAGGCCCATGAGCCAGGGTTCGATCGCATCGACGATGATCGTCACCAGTTCGGTCTTCTGCATCGCCGTCCCGATCGCCAGCATTCCGGCGATAAGGCCGAGCACCCGCCAGTCGACCGCCTGCACCGCCTCGTCCACCTCGACACACCGCGTCACAAGAACCAGGACCGCGCCGATCATGGCGATGCCGGCGATCGGCATGATGTTCAGTGCCGCACCGGCGACGACGGCGAGCGCGATGCCGATCGCCAGCGGCGCCTTGTCGCGGCGGAAGCCGCGTTCGGACGGCTCGGACACGTTGACCAGATTGTTTTCGTCGGCAAAGCGCGTCAGATCTTCCGGCGCACCCTCGATGAGCAGCGTGTCGCCAACCGCCAGCGGCGTGGTTTCGAAGCGGTCGGCCATGTTCATGCCGCCCCGGTGCAGGGCGATCGGATAAATGCCGAAGCGCCGCCGCAGGCGCAGATGCCGCAGCGTGCGTCCCAGAACGCGTGCACTCGGCCCGATCAGGATCTCGATCATCGCCGATGAGCGTGAGCCGGTCTGCTGCAGCGTGTTGTCGCCGCCCAGTTGCCCTTCTTCCTTCATCGACAGGATTTCGGCGACCGACGACCGCAGGACGACGATGTCGCCGGGCTCGAGGATGACATCGTCCAGATCGCGCCGCAGCGAGGCGTCGCCGCGCAGCACGTCGATGATCCGCCGTTCCGGCTGGTTGAAGGCGATCACCTCCCTTGCGCGTGCGCCCACATGCGGCGAGCCTTCGTCGATCACCGCCTGGACGATGAAGCGCCGGCCAGGCTGTGCCGTGCCGAGGGTCGTCACCGACTGGCGGTCGGGCAGAAGGCGCCGCGCAAAGAACATCACCGTAATGCCGGCGGTCGCCGCGATCAGCCCGACCGGTGCGATCTCGAAGATGGAAAACGGTGCCAGACCCTGATCGCGGGCGACAGTATCGACCAGAAGGTTGGTCGATGTGCCGATCAGCGTGCACGTGCCGCCCAGGATCGCCGCATAGGACAGAGGAATGAGAAGCTTGGACGACGCCTGTCCGGTCTGGCGGGCGATCTGCACTGCGACCGGGATCATCAGCATCACGACGGGCGTATTGTTCATGAACGCGCTCATCGCGGCCGTGGCGCCCAGAAAGGCGAAGAAGGACAGGGCCGGGCTCGACCGCGCATGCTCTGTCGCAAAGCGCGCGAACCGGTCCATCGCGCCGGTGCGCACAAGTCCCGCCGACAGGACGAACATCGACGCGATGGTCGTGATCGCCGGCGAGGAGAAGACCGCCAGCACGTCCGGGGTCTCGAGGACGCCGGCGACAAGGAGCACCGCGACGCCCAGCCCGGCGATCACTTCGGGCGCGCGCCATTCGCGCGCAAAGCCGGCAAACAGCGCGACGATCAGCGCGCCGGTCAGGATCGGTCCCAGAAGGTCGGGATCAAGCGCCATGGCCGCGGGCCCGTATTGTGCTTACCAATGTGGCGGCTTATCGACGGGAACGGCTTCCCGCATGCGCTCTTCGGCCTCGGAGAAACGCCGGGCCAGCACTTCCAGCTTCCGCCGCAGGTCGGCGATCACCTCGCCCTGCGAAACGACGACTTCGTTGAGATCGTCGATCATCTGCGCCTGGTGAGCGGCCAGAATCTCCAGATCGTCCAGTCGTTCCGTGTCGGTCTTGGCCATTGGCGGTCCCGTGTGAGCGGTCAAGGCTAGCATGGCGCCCCTGTCCAGTCCAAGCGGTCTCGCCGGACAAATGCGGCGATCGCGCGGCGCAACAGACGGCGTTTTCGGGCTGGATTCAAGCAATCAAGATGCTAGGGTTCGGCAATTTTGAAGCATGGATTTCTGCGACCGACGGGACCCGCATGGCGCCTTATGCAATCGAACTGACCGGCATCAACAAGAGTTTCGGCCCTGTGCATGCCAACAAGAACATCAACCTTGCGGTTCAAAAGGGAACCATCCACGGCATCATCGGCGAGAACGGGGCGGGCAAGTCGACCCTGATGTCGATCCTGTACGGCTTCTACCAGGCCGACTCCGGTCAGATCGAAGTCGATGGCAAGCCCGTCACGATCAATACGCCCAATGACGCCATCGCCATGGGAATCGGCATGGTGCACCAGCATTTCATGCTGGTGGAGAACTTCACCGTTCTGGAGAATGTCATGCTCGGCGCCGAGGGCGCGCAACTGATCAGCGGCTCGATCACCAAGGCCCGAAAGGAACTCAAGCGCCTGGAAGAGGAATATGCGCTCCAGGTCGACACCGATGCCATCATCGAGGAACTGCCCGTTGGGCTGCAGCAGCGCGTCGAGATCCTCAAGGCGCTCTATCGCGGTGCCGAAATCCTCATTCTCGACGAGCCGACGGGCGTGCTGACGCCGGCCGAGGCCGATCACCTGTTTCGCATTCTCGAGCAGCTCAAGGAGCAGGGCAAGACGATCGTCCTGATCACGCACAAGCTGCGCGAGATCATGGCGGTCACCGACAATGTCTCCGTCATGCGCCAGGGCGAGATGGTCGCCACCCGCAAGACGTCCGAGACATCGGTCGAGGAACTGGCCGAACTGATGGTCGGCCGGCATGTCCTGCTGCGCGTCGAAAAGGGCGAGGCGAAACCCGGCGCGGTGAAGCTGTCCGTCGAAAATCTCACCGTCAAGGACGGCCGCGGCGTCGTGATGGTCGACAATGTATCGTTTGACGTGCGCGCCGGCGAGATCGTTGGCATTGCCGGCGTGGCGGGCAACGGCCAGAGCCAGATGATCGAAGCCATCGCCGGCATCAGGCGTGCCGAAACGGGACGGGTCCTGCTCGATGGGGAGCCGATCGGCGTCACCGGCGAGGCCGACCCCTTCATGCTGCGCAAGCGCGGCATGGCCCATGTGCCCGAAGACCGCCATCATATGGGCCTGGTGTTGCAGTTCGAGGAGAACGAGAACTCGATCCTGGGCTATCACGGCGACGCCGAATATGTGAACGGGCCGATGCTGGATATCGACGGCATCCGCTCCGATGCGCGCGACAAGATCGAAAAATACGACATCCGTCCGCCCAATTGCCGGCTGAAGACGGCCAACTTCTCCGGCGGCAACCAGCAGAAGATCGTGCTCGCCCGCGAGATGGAGCAGGACCCGACCGTCCTGATCGTCGGTCAGCCGACGCGCGGCGTCGATGTCGGCGCGATCGAGTTCATCCACAAGCGCATCATCGAGATGCGCGATGCGGGCAAGGCCGTTCTGCTGATCTCGGTGGAGCTCGATGAGATCCGCTCCCTGTCGGACCGGATTCTGGTCATGTTTGCGGGCCGTGTCGTCGGCGAACGTGGTCCGGACGCGACCGAGGGCGAACTGGGCCTTCTGATGGCCGGCGTCGAGGGCGAGCCGACAAGGGAGGCGGCGGAGTGAATAGGGTCCTCCGCCTGATGATCGCTGGCGCGGTTGCCGCCGCTTTTCCGTTGGCGGCCGCCCAGGCGCAGATACTCGTCGAACCCGACGCGGTTGGCACCTACGCGATGGCGCTCGACGAAACGGCCGTCTCCATGCAGGTGCGTGAGGCCGGTGACGGTATGTTCGAGGCGGCGGTTTCGGTCTCGTCCGAAGGCGAGATGGTTTTCGAGCGCACCTATGACGAGATGTTCTCGCTCTTTCAGGCGCCGGTCCTCAAGCTTGTCGAGATGGATGCGTCCAACGATGCGCCGGAACTGTTCGTGTCGCGCTACAGCGGTGGTGCCCATTGCTGCAATCTGGTCTCCATCGTCGCCGAAGGAGGCGACGGGAAATGGACCGAGATCGAGGTTGGCGCCTTTGACGGCGATCCGGCCGCCAATTACCCCCATGACGTGACCGGCGACGGCATCGCCGAGATCATCACGCTGGACAACGGGTTTCTTTATGCGTTCGCGTCCTATGCGGGCTCGTTCGCACCGACAATCGTACTCGCGCTGCGCGATGGCGCGATCGCCGACGTGACCGGCGAGCCGGAGTATGAGTATGTGCTCCGTTCCGCAATCCGCAACATGGGCGCGATGCCGGATGAAGGCGAAACGCGCAATTCATGGCTGGCCGCCCATGCGGCGATGCAGCTGCGTCTTGGCGAAGAAGACCCGTTCGCGCTGGCGGACAATGATTTCGATCCCGAACCGGACTGGGGCATGACGTTCTGCAAAGACGAAGGGACGGAAGCCTATGATTGTCCCGAAAACCGCATCGGCCGCACCGCGTTTCCCGTTGCGCTCAGGCAATTCCTGAGCGAACGGGGCTATATGGAGTAAACCGAACCCATGGCTGCCCCTTACGCCAAACTGCCCGCCTGGGTCGATTACGGCCTGATCCCGCTCATCAACGTGACCGTGGCTTTTCTTGTCGCCGGTCTCGTCGTGCTGTTGGTGGGCGAAAACCCGGTGCGCGCCGCGCAGCTTCTCGTGCAGGGCGCGTTCGGTTCGGGCGACGGCATCGGCTATACGCTCTTTTACGCGACGAACTTCATCTTCACCGGCCTTTGCATGGCCGTCGCTTTCCATTGCAGCCTGTTCAACATTGGCGGCGAGGGACAAGCCTATGTCGGCGGCCTCGGAGTTGCGATCGTCTGCCTGGCCTTCGACTCGGTCTTTCCCTGGTGGATCAACCTGCCGCTGGCGACGATCATGGCCGCGCTGACCGGCGCTCTCTGGGCGTTGATTCCTGCCTGGCTGCAGGCGACGCGCGGCAGCCACGTCGTCATCACGACCATCATGTTCAACTTCATCGCCGCCAGCCTGATGGTCTATCTGCTGGTCGGCCCACTCAAGCCCGTCGGTTCCATGGCGCCCGAAACACGCACCTTTGCCGAGGGCGCGCAGCTTCCGCGGCTCGACTGGATGCTGGAAATGTTCGGCCTGACGATCCGCTCGGCACCGCTCAACATCACCTTCCTGCTTGCGCTTGCAGCCGCGTTTGGCGTCTGGGTTTTGATCTGGCGCACCCGACTTGGCTACGAAATCCGCACCATGGGCTTCTCGCCCACTGCTGCCAGATATGCCGGCATAAACCAGACCAAGGTGATCGTCATCGCGATGATGGTGTCGGGCGCCATGGCGGGCATGATGGCGCTCAACCCTGTGATGGGCGACCAGACGCGCCTGCAGATGAACTTCGTCGCCGGAGCAGGCTTTGTCGGCATTGCCGTGGCGCTGATGGGGCGGTCGCATCCGGCCGGCATCATTCCCGCGGCGATCCTGTTCGGCATGCTCTACCAGGGGGGCGCCGAACTGTCCTTTGAGATGCCCACCATCTCGCGTGACATGATCGTCATCATCCAGGGTCTGGTGATCCTGTTTGCCGGCGCGCTCGAGCACATGTTCCGGCCGACCATTGCGCGGATGTTCCACATGGCCGGCGGCGGGACGCTCAAGCCCACGCCGCAGCCAGGCGAATAGGGGGCGGTCATGGGCATGTTTGAAACACTGATCCTGATCCTCGATTCCACTGTCCGGCTGGCGATTCCGCTGATGTTCGCTGCGCTCGCCGGGCTCTATTCCGAACGGTCGGGCATTTTCGACATCGGCCTTGAAGGCAAGATGCTGGCCGCCGCCTTCGCCGGCGCGGCCGCGGCCGCCGTCTATGGCAGTGCCTGGATCGGCCTGTTCTTCGCGATCATCGTGTCGACGGCGCTGGCGCTGGTGCACGGCTTTGCCTCGATCACCCACCGGGGCAACCAGATCGTCTCCGGGGTTGCCATCAACTTCATTGCTGCGGGCACGACGATCATTTTGGGGCAGGCCTGGTTCCGTCAGGGTGGCCGTACGCCGGCCCTCAGCGCCGAGGGAAGCCGCTTTACCGCCATCGACCTGCCGTTCGCCGAAGCGGTTCGCGACGTGCCGGTCCTCGGCCTGGTCTACTCCGAGCTGATCTCGGGCCATTCGATCCTGGTCTATCTGGCCTTCGCGGCGGTGCCCTTTACCTGGTGGGTCCTGTTCAGGACCAGGTTCGGCTTGCGCCTGCGCGCCGTCGGGGAAAACCCGGGAGCGGTCGACACGGCCGGCATCTCGGTGACCTGGCTGCGCTATCGGGCCGTGATGTGCACCGGCATTTTGTGCGGTTTTGCGGGCGCCTATCTGGCGGTCGCGCAGAATGCGGGCTTCGTCAAGGACATGACAGCCGGCAAGGGCTTCATAGCGCTGGCTGCGCTGATCTTCGCCAAGTGGAAACCGGTGCCCGTCATGTTCGCCTGCCTGCTGTTCGGCTTCCTTGACGCGGTGGCCATCCGCTTTGCCGGGATCGATATCGGCCTGTTCGAGGTTCCGCCGCAATTCATGCAGTCGCTGCCCTATATCCTCACCGTGGTCCTGCTGGCGGGCTTCATCGGCAAGGCCATCCCGCCCAAGGCCGGCGGCCAGCCCTATGTGAAGGAGCGCTGACGATGGCCGGCCTCGACGATCTTCTGGCGGCAGCAAAGGACGCGATGGGCAAGTCCCGCCCGACCTATTCGCGGTTTCCCGTCGGCGCCGCGATCATGACCGAGGACGGCCGCATCTTTGCCGGCGGCAATATCGAGGTGGCGTCCTATCCGGAAGGCTGGTGCGCCGAAACGACGGCCTTGTCGCATTATGTGATGGGTCAGGGCGGCACGATCACCGATATCTGCGTCATCGCCGAGCGCTTGCCGCTCTGCACGCCCTGTGGAGGCTGCCGCCAGCGTCTCGCCGAATTCGCGCCGCCGGACGCAAGGCTGCATCTGTGCGCCGACGGCAAGATTGCAAGGACGCTGACCATGGCCGAGATCTTTCCGCTCGGCTTTGACGGGGACGTGCTGACGACATGATCACCACCATCGATCACATCATCGAGCGGCTCGAGGGGCTGGCACCGCAGACGGCCTTCATTCTGGGCTCCGGCCTTGGCGGCCTTGTCGCGGCGATCGAGGATGCGGTGCACCTGCCTTATGAGGAACTGGACGGTTTTCCCGCATCGGGCGTCAGCGGTCATGCCGGCGAACTGGTTGCCGGCAAACTGTCCGGCAAGCCGGTCATGATGCTGTCCGGCCGCGCCCACTACTACGAAAAGGGCGATGCGGCGGTGATGCGCCCGGCAATCGAGATCCTGCACGGCCTTGGAATCCGCAATCTCATCCTGACCAATTCCGCCGGCTCCCTGCGCGAGGATCTGCCGCCCGGCTCGGTCATGCTGATCACCGATCACATCAACTTCGCCGGCACCAACCCGCTGATCGGCGAGGAAAACGACCGCCGTTTTGTCGGTATGACGAGCGCTTATGATGCCGGCCTTTGCGACCGGCTGCGCGCCGCGGCCAGTGCCGAGAACATCGAGCTGGGCGAGGGCGTCTATATGTGGTTCTCGGGGCCGAGCTTCGAGACACCGGCCGAAATCCGCATGGCACGCACGCTTGGTGCCGACGCGGTCGGAATGTCGACCGTGCCCGAAGTGATCTTGGGCCGGTTCGTCGGGCTCAATTGCGCGGCTTGTTCGGTGATCACCAATTTCGGTGCTGGCATGACCGGCGGCGAACTGTCCCACCAGGAAACCAAGGACATGGCGCCGGTCGGCGGTGGGCGCCTTCAGAAGATCTTGAGCCGCTTCGTCGTCGAGGCCGGTTAGCCGTGCTTGCTCAGGAGATCATACGCATCAAGCGCGACGGCGGCGCGCTTTCGCAGGCCCGGATCGCCGAGTTCATCGCCGGCGTCACCGACGGCTCGGTCACCGATGCGCAGATTTCCGCGCTCGCTATGGCGGTCTTCTTCAACGGCATGGACCGCGACGAAACTGTCGCGTTGACCCTGGCAATGCGCGACAGCGGTGACGTGCTCGACTGGTCGGACATCGACCGGCCGGTCTGCGACAAGCATTCGACCGGAGGCGTCGGCGACAATGTCTCGCTCATGCTGGCGCCGATCGCCGCCGCCTGCGGCCTTGCCGTGCCGATGATCTCAGGGCGGGGCCTTGGCCATACCGGCGGAACGCTCGACAAGATGGAATCGATCCCCGGCTACAATGTTGCGCCGGACAACACGCTGTTCCGCACCATAACACGCGACATCGGTTGTGCGATCATCGGCCAGACTGGTGACCTCGCGCCCGCCGACAAGCGCATCTATGGCGTGCGCGACGTGACCGCGACGGTCGAGAACCTGTCACTGATCACCGCCTCGATCCTGTCCAAGAAGCTGGCCGCCGGCCTCGGCGCGCTGGTGCTCGACGTCAAGTTCGGCAATGGCGCGTTTATCGATGATATCGCCGAGACCCGCGCGCTGGCCGAAAGCCTCGTGCAGGTCGCCAACGGCGCCGGCACAAGGACGGCGGCCATCCTGACCGATATGAACGAGCCGCTCGCGTCTGCCGCCGGCAATGCGGTGGAGGTGGCGAACGCGGTGCGTTTCCTGACCGGCGATGATCGCGATCCGCGCCTTGAAACGGTCGTCCTGACGCTGGTCGGCGAAATGCTCGTCCAGTCAGAACTTGAAGCCGATCGCGACGCCGCCATCGCAACGGCCCGGGCCGCGCTGGATGATGGCCGTGCAACCGAACTCTTCGGCAGGATGGTCCATGGCCTGGGCGGCCCGGCTGGCTTCGTCGACAGCTTTCGCGACCATCTGCCCATCGCGCCTCTGATCGAGGACGTGCCGGCGCCTTCCGGCGGTTTCGTTTCGGGCGTCCAGACACGGGCGCTCGGCGTTGCTGTCGTCGAGATGGGCGGCGGTCGACGCCGCCGCGAGGACGAGATCGACCATGCGGTCGGGCTCGACCGGATCGTGCCGGTTGGCACATCGATACAGAAGGGCGATCCGGTCGTCCGTATCCACGCGCGGGATGCGGCCTCCCTTGAGCGCGCGCGTCAAGCCGTCCTGAGCGCCGTATCGATCGCCGAAGCGGCGCCCGCAACGCGGCCCGTCATTGCGGAAACCATAACCGGCTAACGTTTCAGGACCAGCGTTCCGTTCTCGTAGGAAAAGCTTCGTAGCCTGTTCAGGAAGCTCATGCCGATCAGCACGGTGTTCAGCGCCCGGTCTTCCAGCACCAGCGCTTCCACCTGGCGCACGCGCACCGAGCCGACGCGTACCTTGTCGATCACGGCGCGGGCGCCCATGACCGTTCCGTTGGCGGTTTGGACCGGATAGACGAAGTCCGCCGGCGACAGGCGGATGCCGGCGCGCCTCGCTGTGGACTCATTGAGCGCGACGGTGGTGGCGCCCGTATCGATCAGACCTTGAACCCGCAAATTGTTGAGCTCGAATTCGGCGACATGATGCCCGCGTGCATCGGCGCGCAGCCGCTCCATGCCCGAAAGCGCGGCGGAATGCACCGCCGGCTCCCCGTCCGATACGGGCATGTCGATGGCGGCGTTGCGCGAATCGGGAGCGACCGCGCGATCCGAGACGAAGTCGGAAAACGCGACCGCCGCAAAGCTGACCGCGCCGAAGATGAAGAGATAACGCACCATGGCATGCCTCCGCCGAAAGAGGATGCCATGTCCGCCTTCCCAAAGGGCTAAACCGGGGACCGCCCTGCGAAAAAGGTAAACACGGATTTCCCGAAAAAGATCGAATGTTATCTATTTCGTGCCGTACATGCGGTCGCCCGCATCGCCGAGCCCCGGCACGATATAGCCATGATCGTTGAGATGGCTGTCGATCGAGGCGGTGATGATCGGTACGTCCGGATGCGCCTTGACGAATTTGTCGATCCCTTCGGGCGCGGCCAGAAGGCATACGAACCGCAGATTCGCCGCCCCGCGCTCTTTCAGCTTGTCCACCGCCGCGATCGCCGAGTTGGCCGTGGCCAGCATCGGATCGACGACGATGGTCAGCCGGTTGGACAGATCGTCGGGCGCCTTGAAATAATAATCGACCGGCTCCAGCGTTTCCGGATCGCGGTAGAGACCGATATGGGCGACACGGGCCGACGGGACGAGGTCGAGCATGCCTTCCAGCAGGCCGTTGCCGGCACGCAAGACCGAGGCGAAGACCAGCTTCTTGCCCGCCAGGATCGGCGCTTCCATGTCGGTGAGCGGCGTCTCGATCGTCTCCTTGGTCATCGGCAGTTCGCGCGTCGCCTCATAGCAAAGAAGATGCGAAATCTCGCCCAGAAGGCGGCGGAACCCCGCCGTTGACGTTTCCCTTTTGCGCATCTGCGTCAGCTTGTGCTGGACGAGCGGGTGATCGACGACATTGACCTGTTTCATGAAGAGCGCCTTGCAACGGTTGAGCCGGACAAGCCTAGCGCGGCGACCGACAGGGTGAAAGCCAATGCGCGCTGCGCCATGCTGCGGTTCACAGTCAAATGATGGCTTGGCCTAGCTTTCCGAGCAGCTTGGTGCGCGTGTCGTCATCGCAGAATGCCGCCTCGATTGCCGTCCGCGTAATCCCTTTGAGCGCAGCATCGTCGAGGCCGAAATGGTCGCTTGCGATCCGGTACTCGTTGGCAAGCGAGGAATGGAAATGCGGCGGATCGTCGGAGTTGAGCGTCACCTTGACGCCGGCGTCTCGCAGCCTGTTGAACGGATGGGACGCATAGTCGGCAAAAACGCCGAGCGCAATGTTGGAGGCCGGACAGATTTCGAGGACGATCCTTTCCTCGGCAAGCCGTTCCACCAGCGCCGGATCTTCGATGGCCCGGACGCCATGGCCGATGCGTTCGGGCCGCAGATGGTCGAGCGCGTCACGCACGCTTTCGGCGCCCGCCAGTTCGCCCGCATGGACGGTGATCCGGAGGCCAGCATCGCGCGCAATGTCGAAGGCCGGCGCGAAGTCTTTGGGATGATGCATCCGCTCGTCGCCCGCCATGCCGAAACCGGTGATCAGCGGATGCGGGTTGTCGGCGGCGAACCGTGCCGCCCGTTCCACCGCCTCGGGCCCGCCATGGCGCAAGCCGGTCGCGATCATCCGACCCTCGATTCCCGTTTCGGCTTTCGCTCGCTCGATCGCCTCGGCGAGCCCGTCAATATAGGCGTGCGGGGAAAGGCCCGTCTGCTCGGCATGATCGGTGGAGATGAAGATCTCCGAATAAAGGCAGCCGTCGGCAGCCAGCGAGGACAGATAGTCGTGCGCCAGACGCGCATAGTCGTCGCGCGTGCGAAACAGCGCCGCCACCGTGTCGTACACGTTGAGGAACGCGGTGAAGTCGGTCCATCGGTATGCGCCGTCAACGACGATCTCCGACAGGTCCGCGCCGTGGCGTTCCGCCTGCGCCAGCGCAAGCGCCGGGCTCACCGCCCCTTCGATATGACAATGCAGTTCGGCCTTCGGCACCATCGCGATCTCCTTGCGCGTTCCCCGCGACGAAAGGGCAGCTTGCGGCCCATGGCCGCGGACGGGCATAGGCTGGGCCGTTTTCTTGTCGCCCGTTTTGCTCTACATCGGGCGGCAGCCTGAACGCACGCACCTTTTTCATGGCGGGGTCCCATGTCCACATCCAGAACCGGCGCCGGCGACGCCATGAAGCGCAGCTTCGGCTTTTCCCAGGTCGCCGAGGGTGAGAAGCAGGCCCGCGTCGACGATGTCTTCCATACGGTCGCGCGCCGGTATGATGTGATGAACGATCTGATGTCGTTCGGCCTGCACCGTGTCTGGAAGGACGCGATGATCGCCGCGCTGGCGCCGCCCAAACGGCCGGGCTGGCGCATGCTCGATGTCGCCGGCGGCACTGGCGACATTGCCTTTCGCGCGGTCGAAGCCTCGCGCGGAAACGCCCATGTCACCGTGCTCGATATCAACGGATCGATGCTCGATGTCGGCCGCGAACGGGCGGACGCACGCGGCTTGTCCGACCATGTCGATTTCGTCGAGGCGAATGCCGAGGAGCTTCCCTTCGGCGATGCGGCGTTCGATGCCTATTCGATCGCGTTCGGTATCCGCAACGTGCCGGATATTCCCAAGGCATTGCGCGAGGCGCGGCGCGTGCTCAAGCCGGGCGGCCGGTTCCTGTGCCTTGAATTTTCCGAGGTGGACATGCCGGTTTTCGACCGCGTCTATGAAGCCTGGTCGTTCAACGCCATCCCGCGGATCGGCCAGACGGTTGCCGGCGATGGCGAGCCCTATCGCTATCTGGTCGAGTCGATCGCCAAGTTTCCGCGCCAGGCTGATTTCGCCACGATGATCGGCGAGGCGGGATTCAAGCGCGTGACGTGGCGCAATTATTCGGGCGGTGTCGCGGCGCTCCATTCGGGCTGGAAACTCTGACCCGATGACCAGCCTTTTCGCTGCCATGCGCCTTTTGCGCGCGGTCTGGGTGCTGGCGCGCGAGGGCGTGATCGCCGCCCTGCCGCGACAGGGCCTTTCGGGTCCGGCACTCACCGGGCACAAGATCGCCACCCGGCTGGCGCGCAAACGCTCGGAGGGTCTCGACAGCGCCCAGCGCATGACCAAGGCCATCGCCCGGCTCGGCCCGTCCTATGCCAAGCTCGGCCAGTTCCTCGCCACCCGGCCCGACATTATCGGTCTGCAGATGGCCGTCGATCTGGCCACGCTGCAGGACAATATGGAGAGCTTTCCGAGCGCCCAGGCCCATGCCCGCATCGAGGAATCGCTGGGCCTCCCCGTGGACGATCTCTATGCGCGCCTCGACGAGCCGATCGCCGCTGCGTCGATCGCCCAGGTCCATCCCGGCATCACCCGCGCCGCCGACGGCAGCGAGCGCAGGGTTGCCGTCAAGGTGATCCGGCCGGGCGTGCGCAGCCGTTTCGACCGCGATCTGGAGGCCTTCTTCCTGTTTGCCCGCATGCAGGAGCGCTATATCCCCTCGACCCGCCGGCTGCGCCCCGTCGCCATCGCCGAGACGCTCGCCCAGTCGACGCGCATCGAGATGGATTTGCGCCTCGAAGGCGCGGCCCTGTCCGAACTGGCCGAGAACACGAAGGACGATCCAGGCTTCCGCGTGCCCAAGGTCGACTGGCAGCGCACCGGCAGGGACGTGCTGACAATGGAGTGGATCGACGGCATAAAGATGAGCGACGTCGATGCGCTCAAGGCCGCCGGACACGATCTGCCGCGCCTTGCCGTCAACGTCATCCAGTCTTTCCTGCGCCATGCAGTGCGCGACGGCTTCTTTCACGCCGACATGCATCCTGGCAATCTGTTCGTCGACACCGATGGCGACATCGTTGCCGTCGATCTGGGCATTGCCGGCCGCATCGGCATCAAGGAGCGCCGCTTCCTTGCCGAGATCCTCTACGGTTTCATCCGGCGCGATTACCGCCGCGTCGCCGAAGTGCATTTCGAGGCCGGCTATGTGCCGCCGCACCACGACATCGAGGCCTTCGCCCAGGCCCTGCGCGCGGTGGGCGAGCCGATCCGCGACCAGTCGGCGGACACCATCTCCATGGGCAACCTTTTGACGCTGCTGTTCGATGTCACCGACATTTTCGACATGCAGACCCGGCCCGAACTTCTGTTGCTGCAAAAGACAATGGTCGTCGTCGAGGGCAATGCGCGGGTGCTCGACCCGCATTTCGACATGTGGGCGGCAGCCGAACCGATCGTGTCCGACTGGGTCAGGCGCAATCTCGGCCCCGCCGCGCTCGTCAACGATGCCCGCGACGGCGTGCATTCGGCTATCCGAATCGCGCGGCAACTGCCCGAACTGGCCGATCGTACCGAGCGGCTGAGCCGCGACATCGGCGCCATGGCCGAGCACGGACTGAAGCTGGCGCCGGAAACGGTGGCCCGGATCGGCAAGGCCGAGGCACGCGAAAGCCGCTGGGGCAGGGTCGCCCTGTGGGTGATTGCGCTGGCTGCCATCTGGATCGCCATCGCCGTCAGCTGATTCGATTGCAATGATTGCGATGTTGTGTGCAATGTGATTGCGCTGCAATCACTGGGGTTCGTCATGGCATCGATCACGATCCGCAATCTCGATCCGGCCACCAAGGAAGCCCTGCGGCTTCGGGCCGCTGCGAACAACCGGTCGATGGAGGAAGAAGCCCGAATCATCTTCGGGGCGCTGGCCAAGCCAAGCCCTGCTGGCGCGCCGTCTGTAACGGAAACGCCCGCGATTGCGACCGCGCAAGTCGGCTCCGGCATCCTCGTCGACAAGCGCATTCTGCTCATCATCGGTGGTGGCATTGCGGCGTACAAATGCCTCGATCTCATTCGCCGGCTGCGCGAGCGTGGCGCTCACGTCCGCTGCGTGATGACCAGGGCGGCCGAAGAATTCATCACGCCGCTGTCTGTGGGCGCTCTGACCGCCGATACCGTCTTTACCGATCTGTTCGACCGGCAGGATGAGCACGATGTCGGCCATATCCGGCTGGCGCGCCAGGCCGATCTGATCGTCGTCGCGCCGGCGACCGCCGATCTGATGGCCAAGATGGCGCACGGGCTGGCGAACGATCTGGCCTCGACGGTGCTGATGGCCGCAAAGGCGCCGGTCCTCATCGCGCCGGCCATGAACCCGGCCATGTGGGACCACCCCGCAACACGCCGCAA
This sequence comes from Oceaniradius stylonematis, assembly GCF_003149475.2. Lineage (GTDB taxonomy): Bacteria > Pseudomonadota > Alphaproteobacteria > Rhizobiales > Rhizobiaceae > Roseitalea > Roseitalea stylonematis. The sequence continues at coordinate 329,464 of NZ_QFWV02000004.1, read as the reverse complement.
CCGCGAGACCCTGGCCGGCGACGGCATCGGTTTTGTCGGGCCCAATGCCGGCGAGATGGCCGAGAGCGGCGAGGCGGGTTATGGCCGCATGGCCGAACCGCTGGAAATCGCTGCCGCCGTCGAAGCCTTGCTCGACAACCGGCCCAGGCCGCTTGCCGGCAAGACCGTGATCGTCACGTCCGGTCCGACGCATGAGCCGATCGACCCGGTGCGCTACATCGCCAACCGCTCATCCGGCAAACAGGGCCATGCCATCGCCGCCGCGCTGGCCGAACTGGGTGCGACGGTGCGGCTGGTCTCCGGGCCGGTCACCATTGCCGACCCTGTCGGTGTCGAGATGGTGCGGGTCGAAAGCGCCCGCGACATGCACGATGCGGTGCATCAGCTTTTGCCGGCCGACGCAGCCATCTTCGCCGCCGCGGTCGCCGATTACAGGCCCGCCACCGAGGCGGGCGACAAGATCAAGAAGCGCGATGGCGGTATCGAAGCCGTCGCGCTGACCGAAAACCCCGACATTCTCGCATCGGTCGGCACGCACGACACCGCGCGTCCGCGTCTCGTCATCGGGTTTGCCGCCGAAACCCGCGATCTGGTCGCCAATGCCGAGGCCAAGCTCGCCAGGAAGGGCGCGGACTTTGTCGTCGCCAACGATGTCTCGCATGACAGCGGGATTGGCGGAGAGGGAGGGGTGATGGGCGGCGACCGCAACCGCATCACGCTGGTCTCCAAGGGCGTCGCCGAACGCTGGCCCGAGATGGACAAGACCGAGGTGGCGGCCCGGATCGCCGCCTTGGTGGCCGAACGGCTCGAAACCGTCACGGTCTGACGATGGCGGCCGGCGGTTATGGTGGCGTTCGTTGAACAGTCTGTTCCATCGTTCACCCATGTGCCGTGGCGGCAATCCACCCTATCTTGACGTCAACAAAGGAGTTGACCGCCATGTCCATTCGACCCGTCAAGCACGTCTCCGGCACCACGCCCACCATGGAAGGCGCCGGGGTCCATCTGCATCGCGTCTTCGGCTTCGGCGATCCGTCCATGACGGACCCGTTCCTGATGATGGATGATTTCCGCAACGATTCGCCCGAAAAGTATGCGGCAGGTTTCCCGTGGCACCCGCATCGCGGCATCGAGACGATCACCTATGTACTGGCCGGCTCCGTCGATCATGCAGACAGCCTCGGCAATGCCGGCACGCTCGGCCCGGGCTCGGTCCAGTGGATGACCGCCGGCTCCGGTATCCTGCATCAGGAAATGCCCAAGGGCGATACGTCCGGCCGCATGCACGGTTTCCAGCTCTGGGCGAACCTGCCTTCCGGCGAGAAGATGACGACGCCGCGCTACCAGGATATCTCCGGCGCCGACATTCCCGAAGTGATCGACGACGACGGCACGCGCGTCCGCGTCATCACCGGCGAATTCTGGGGCAAGAAGGGCCCGGTCGACGGTATCGCCGCCGATCCGCAATATCTTGACGTCTGGGTGCCCCCTCTGACGCGCAAGGCCCTGCCGATCGACACATACCGCTCGGCCTTCGCCTATATCTTCGAGGGCTCCGGCACGTTCCGCGACGCCTCCAAACCCTTCGGCGTGCTCGTCGAAAAAGAGGTCAATGGCGAGGAGATTCATCTGCGTGACCTGTCCGGAGACCGGACGCTGGTCGTCTTCGACACCGGCGACGAAGTGGTCGTGCAGTCCGGCGAGAACGGCATCCGTTTCCTGTTGGTCACCGGCAAGCCGATCCAGGAGCCGGTTGCATGGCACGGCCCGATCGTCATGAACACGCAGGAAGAACTGGCCCAGGCCTTCGCCGACCTGCGCTCGGGCAACTTCATCCGCGAACAGGCGCGGATGTAGGCGCATTGTGCCGGCCCGCCGATCCGAGCGGGCCGGTCCCCTCAGTTGCGCGGAAAGTTGGGCCGGTCGGTGTTGTAGTGCTCGGCCAGATAGTCGAGGACCAGCGTGTAGTCGGGCTCTTCGATCGGGTTCATGCCCTGCTCGTCGACCATCCATTCGATCAGATCCGCCCAGCGCTCGCGCGTCAGGCCCTGCTGCGCGACCAGCATCTCGGAGTGGCAGGCGGCGCAGTGGACATAGGTTTCCTCGGCGCCTTCACCGGGCACCAGCGCGCCAAACGGACTCTCGCCGTTTTCGCCGGCCTGCGCCGCCGCAGCCGTCATCATGAACGCTCCGGCGATCGCCGGACGCAGCATCATCGAAAGGTTCATCATTGCTCCATCGGAAAGGCGCGGGGGTGGCCGGCCAACGCCGGCCACCCTTCTTTCAGGATACGGTCAGCGCGACGCGGTGCATGGTGTTGTTGAGATACCCCTTCGGGTTCCAGGCGATCTCGAAGGGCTGTTGCGCGCCCGCATCGTCCGTCGCCCGCGCCCAGACCTCGTAGTATCCGGCCTTTGGAAACCGGACGTTCGTCCGCCAGTTCTGCCAGGCGCCGTCATTGACCGGCTCATCGAGTTCGGCGCGCTGCCATGTGGCACCGAAGTCGATCGACACGTCCACTGCCGTGACCCGGCGGTCTCCGGACCAGGCATGCCCGCGCACCTCGACCGACCGCCCCGCAGACGTGCCCGTCGGCGGCGCCGTGATCAGTGACTTGACAGGCATCCGCTCGATGATCACGAAATCTTCCTCCGCGACATCCTCACCCGGAGCGACCGGCCGGTTCGGCACGCGATAGGACGTTCCCGTCATTTTCGGTCCGTCATGGACGACATCGCGCAAGGTGATGCTGGTGAGCCACTTCTGCGAGCAAGAGCCCGGCCAGCCCGGAACAACAAGCCGCAACGGAGCTCCGTTGTTGGGATGGATCGGTGCGCCGTTCTGCGCCCATGCGATCAGGACATTGTCGGACATCGCCTTTTCGATCGGCAGGCCCCGCGAGATGGGCAGTTTCTCCGGGTCACCGGACAGGTGGGCGTCGGCGCCCACATGTGCGGTATAGACAACCTGGGGCTGAACGCCTGCCGCCTCGAGGACATCCCTGAGCCTGACGCCGGTCCATTCCGAGCAGCCGATCGCGCCGACCGTCCATTGGTTGCCGCTTGCCGGCGGATCGAAGGCGGCGCGCCCGTTTCCGCCGCATTCGATGGCAAGCGCCATCGTATGCACCTCGAAACGCTCCTGCATGTCCGCGATGGTCATCGTCATGGTGTTGTCGACGAAACCGTCGATGGTCAGCGTCCAGCCGTCGGCATCCACCTCGCCCAGTTCGTGCGGCGGAATGCCGTTGTTGCGAATGAAGTGCCGTTCGGTTGGTGTGATCGGATCGTCGAGAAGATGCGCCGGCGTTTCGGCGTTGATCGGGCGGTCGTTGAGCAGCGTGAGCCCATCCTTGCCGACCAGCACATCATCTTGTGCAAAGGCTACCGGAATGAACCCGGCCGGCATGTTGCGGTGGAACGGGATGCTTGCGCCGAGCATCGCCCCCATGGTCGCCAGCCCCGCACCGCGCAGGAACCCGCGCCGGTCGGTGTTGGTCCGGCGGCCGAACAACGCCCAATCGGCCGCTTCGGGGTCTTCTTCGAAACGCGAAAACAGGCCGTCGGCCCGTTCGCCCTGGTCCTTGAGATCATGTGCCATATGTTCCTCCTCCGCGCAGCTTGGCAGCCGCAACGCTCATCGCAGCGTGAGCGGAACGTCGCGGTCGGGAATCATGGCTGTTTCAGCCAGCCTCCGCGCAGCACGATACGGCGGTCTTCAACGTCTCGCCATATCAAGGCGCCGCGTGTGGAAGGGGCCGGTCTCGCGCTGCCGTGGCGCTGTGGGAACGATGACCCCGACCCGTTCAGCTTGCCAAAACATACAGGTTCCGGCAAGCGGAAAGGCCGGGGTTCGACGGCTAGGCCGATTTCGGCGCCTTGGTCTTGCGCAGATAGGGCAGAACCGTTTCGAATTCGCCGAACTTCTTCTTGGCATCGTCGTCATTGACGGCCGTCGGAATGATGACGTCGTCGCCGACGTTCCAGTTGGCCGGAGTCGCGACATTGTGTTTGGCCGCCGTCTGAAGCCCGTCAAGCGCGCGCAACACCTCGGCGAAATTGCGGCCGACATTCATCGGATAGGTCATCGACAGCTTGAGCTGCTTGTCCGGGCCGATGATGAAGACCGAGCGCACGGTGGCGCTGTCGGCGGGTGTGCGTCCGTCGGGCAAATAGGCTTCCGCCGGCAGCATGTCGAAGGCTTTGGAGACTTCAAGCCCGTCATCGGCGATGATCGGAAAACCGGCCTTGGTGCCGGCCACCTGCTCGATGTCGCCCTTCCATTTGACATGGTCCTCGACGCCATCGACCGAGACGCCGATCACCTTGGTGCCGCGCTTGTCCCATTCGTCGGCAAGCTGCGCGACCGCGCCGAACTCGGTGGTGCAGACCGGCGTGAAGTCCTTGGGATGTGAGAACAGGATGGCCCAGCTGTCGCCGATCCACTCGTGAAGGCTGAACGAGCCCTGGTCGGTTTCGACGGTCAGGTCGGGGATGGTGTCGTTGATGCGCAGTCCCATGGCGTGTTCCTTTTCATGTGGTCGTGCGGATGGTCTGCCCTTTCAATAGGCATCGGAGAGCGCGTTCGAAAGGGGGCGCGGCATCCCGCCGCTGGACTTTCGACCTTGAGAGCAATCTAGCCGCGCCGCGCCATCGTTGCGAGCCAACACGGTTCCGATGATGGCCGCAACGGGGAAATCCGTTCCGCAAGGCACATCCCTCGGCACCTGCAGCCTGCCCGCTGCGGCCCGGAAAAAAGCGCCTCTGGGTCGGCTTGACTAATTAGATATCAAACTATAATGATTAGATATCTAATTAAAGGAGCAAGCCATGTCCTCACTCGATCGCAGAAAATTTCTGATGCTGGCCGGTGGTGGCGTCGTCGTCGCCGCAGGCGCATCGGCCGGCGTCTTTGCGGCGACGCGCACACCGGCCCGCGCGCTTGAACCCTGGGAGCGCGCCGGCGCTCCCGCCTATGCCGACCCGCGCATGCGCGCCCTGTCCTACGCCATCCTCGCGCCCAATCCGCACAATCGGCAGCCATGGACGGTCGCGCTTGAAGGTGATGACACGGTCCGGATAGGGTTCGACAATGCCCGGCAACTGCCGCACACCGACCCGTATGACCGGCAGTTGACCATCGGCATGGGCTGCTTCCTCGAACTGATGGTCATGGCTGCCGCCCAGGACGGCCACCGGGTCGATCTCGACCTTTTTCCGGCGGGCACGTCGCCTGACGGCCTGACCGGTGCGCCGGTCGCCGTCGCCCGGTTTGCGCAGGACGCTGCTGTCGAACGCGACCCGCTGTTCGCCCATGTGCTGGCGCGCCGTTCTGCGAAGGGCAGCCACGACACGGACCGGCCGGTTCCCCAGGCCGGACTCGACGCGATGATCCGCGTTGCGCGCCACGGCACGCGTGTCGGCGGGACCCTCGCGCCGGACGAAATCGCGCAATGGCGCGAACTCACGGCCAATGCCTTGCGCATCGAATTCGAGACGCCGCGCACCTACAAGGAGTCGGTCGATCTGTTCCGCATCGGCAAGCGTGAGATCAACGCCAACCCCGACGGCATCGAACTGCCCGGCGCGCCGCTCGAAGTGTTGAACGCGCTCGGTCTTTTCACGCGACAGACCGCGCTCGACACCGGCTCGTTCGCCTACGAACAGGGCTTGGCCTCGGTGCTTGGCCCGGTCGCGACATCGATGGGATTTGTCTGGAGCGTGACCGGCGACAACAGCCGTTCGAGCCAGATCGGTGCCGGGCGCGATTGGGTGCGCATCAACCTTGCCGCCACGGCCCAGGGAATTTCGTTCCATCCGCTGAGCCAGTCGCTGCAGGAATTTGCCGAGATGGAACCGCTCTACACCGAGGTTCACGAACGGCTGGCGACCGATGGCGGCACGGTTCAAATGCTCGCGCGCATCGGCTATGGTCCCGCCGCCGGCCCGACCCCGCGCTGGCCGTTGGAATCCCGACTTGTGGAAGGGCCGCAAAGCTGACAGAGACGCCGCCCGGCAAAGGCTCGCCGTTCGAATTCTTCAACGAGGTCGGCATTATCGGCCAGTTGGGCACCGCGCGGTTCCAGAAGGTCCTGCCGGACGGCATGCATCCGTCGCATTTTGGTGTGCTCAACCACATGGTGCGTCTCGGCGACGCGAAAACGCCGGCGCAACTGGCGTCGGCCTTTCAGGTCACCCGGGCGACCATGAGCCACACGCTGGCGCTCCTCGAAAAGCGCGGCCTGATCCGGCTGGCAGCCAATGAGCGCGACGCGCGCTCCAAGCTGGTCTACCTCACCGATGAGGGCAGGGCCTTCCGCAACGCGGCCATCGGCGCGGTCGAAGCCATGGTGGGCGATGTGTTCGACGACGCGATGCTCGATCATCTGGCCAAGGCGCTGCCGCATCTGCGCGCCATTCGAAAGCGGCTCGACGAGAACCGCTGACCATGCCTCAGGCCGCCTTCTTCGCGGTCACCTGGTAATCCTTGACCGCTTCGAAGCTGATCGCCGGCGCGCGCTCGGCCTCATAGTTCAGCGAAAAACCGTTCTCGGCGAGGAACACCGGATCGCCATCCAGATCGCGGGCGATCGCCGCACGCTGCTTGGCGATGAAACCGTCGAGCGCCGCGCGGTCATCGGACGAAATCCACCGGCAGACGGAGAACCGTGCGCTTTCGAAGTCAACCGGCAGCGCGTATTCCGCCTCGAGCCGTGCCTTGAGCACGTCGAGCTGCAGCGCGCCGACGACACCGACAATAGATGGCGAACCGTCTTCGGGAATGAAGAGCTGGACGACGCCTTCTTCGGCCATCTGCGCCAGCGCCTCGGTCAGTTTCTTGCCCTTCATCGCATCCATCAGCCGCACGCGGCGCAGGATCTCGGGCGCGAAGTTCGGCACGCCGCGAAAGACCAGCGCTTCGCCATCGGTCAGCGTGTCGCCGATGCGCAGCGTGCCATGGTTGGGAATGCCGACGACATCGCCGGCAAAGGCGCTGTCTGCGGTCTGGCGCTGGTGGGCGAAGAAGAATTGCGGCGCCGACAGCGTCACCGCCTTTCCGGTACGCACGAGCTTTGCCTTCATGCCCCGCTCAAGGGTACCCGAGCAAACGCGGGCGAACGCGATCCGGTCGCGATGGTTGGGATCCATGTTGGCCTGGATCTTGAAGACGAAGGCGGTCATGCCCGTCTCGGTCGCCTCCACCTTGCGCAGGTCTGCCTCCTGCGCGCGGGGGCGCGGCGCGAACTCGGCCAACGCGTCGATCAAGTCGCGCACGCCATGATTGCGCAGCGCCGAGCCGAAAAAGACCGGTGTCAGATGGCCTTCCAGATAGGCGTCGCGATCGAATGGCCGGCAGGCTTCCCGCGCCAGATTGACTTCCTCGATGAACCCATCGCGTTCGTTTTCCGGCAGAAGGCCAGCCGCGCTGTCCGCCTCGGGGCCGTTGACCGGCGTGCGCCCGGCGTCCGCGTCGCCAAGGCGCACCGCGGACTGCGCCAGATGATAGGTGCCCGAGAAGGTCTTCGCGCGGCCGATCGGCCAGGTCACGGGCGCCGTGTCCAGCGCCAGCTTTTCTTCGACCTCGTCGAGGATCTCGAACGGATCGCGGCTTTCCCGGTCCATCTTGTTGACGAAGGTGATTATCGGAATGTCGCGCAGCCGGCACACTTCGAAAAGTTTCAGCGTGCGCGGCTCGATGCCCTTGGCCGCGTCGATCACCATGATCGCGCTGTCGACCGCCGTCAGCGTGCGATAGGTGTCGTCGGCAAAGTCCTCATGCCCGGGCGTATCGAGCAGGTTGAAGACGTTGCCGCCATATTCGAACGTCATCACCGAAGTGACCACCGAAATGCCGCGTTCGCGCTCGATCTTCATCCAGTCGGACCGCGACTGGGTCCGGTTCTTCTTGGCCTTGACCTCGCCGGCGAGCTGGATGGCGCCGCCGAACAGAAGCAGCTTCTCGGTCAGCGTCGTCTTGCCCGCATCGGGATGCGAGATGATGGCGAAGGTCCGCCGGCGGGCGACCTCGTCTTGGAGCGATTGCGGCATGGTGGGCCTGTTCCTGGGTCGCGCGGTGTCTGGCAGGGTGCGCAGGCGGTGTCAATCGTGCCAGTATGACCGACGATCGGGGCCGAGGGAGCACGCCATGTCCGACAAGATCGAAGTGCGGAACGTCAATGTTCCGGGCCGCGTGGAACGGGTCGACGCGGCCAAGTACGCGGCCATGAAGACCGCCATGCTGGCCACTCTGCCCGACGGCCCGCCGGGTTTGACCGGCCGGGAGATCAAGGAGGCGGCATTGCCGCACCTGCCCGCAACGCTGTTTCCGCAGGGCAAGACGGCAGGCTGGTGGGCCAAGACAGTCCAGCTGGACCTGGAGGCACGGGGCGAACTGGCGCGGAGCAAGGCCTCGCCTTTGCGCTTTTGGCGCACAGGCTGATTGTTCATCGCGGCCGCGCGGCAATGGATGTCCGCAATCGGACGGCCAGCCATTGACGGCAGGCGCGCGACGGCGCATCAGGCGGTCATGAATGCGACCGTCGTGACCTTCATCCGTCTTTCTCACGCAGACGGGCTCGATCTTCCCGCCTATGCCACCGAGGGCGCGGCCGGCATGGACATCCGCGCCGCCGTGCCGGACGATGTGCCGTTCGTTCTGGCGCCCGGTGAACGGGCTGCGGTGCCCACCGGTTTCGTCATGGTGGTTCCCGATGGATTCGAGGGGCAGATCCGGCCCCGTTCGGGCCTCGCCGTCCGTCACGGCGTCACCTGCCTGAACACGCCGGGCACGATCGACAGCGACTATCGAGGCGAGGTGCATGTGCTGCTGATCAATCTCGGCCACGACGTCTTCGAGATCACGCGCGGCATGCGCATCGCGCAGATCGTCATCGCGCCGGCGGTCCGGGCGGCGACCGCCGAGACGACCGAGCCGCCGGACGCGACCGGGCGTGGCGCCGGTGGCTTCGGATCCACCGGCACCCATTGACCGGCGCTGGATATCTTGTACCGGTGACAGGATTGCCACAGACAGACCATCGGCTCGGTGATAGGGCTTGCCGGTGATCCCGAAGCGGAACCGCGCCGATGACCCTGCCCGATTTTCTGACCTATGCGATCGCGCTTGCCATCGCCGCCGCCATTCCGGGGCCCGGCGTGATCGCCATCGTCGCGCGGGCGCTCGGCGCCGGCCTCCGCCCGACACTGCCCATGCTGTTCGGGCTGGTGCTGGGTGACGTTGTCTATCTGGCCGCGGCGATCCTTGGCCTCGCCTATGTCGCATCGACCTTCGGCACGCTGTTCGTCGTCATCAAATATGCCGGCGCCGCCTATCTCGTCTGGATGGCCATCGGGTTCTGGCGGGCCGGGGTCACCGCCGAAACGATCGATGCGAAGGCCGATGGCGGCGGTGCGGTGGCCGGCTTCGTCGCCGGCCTGCTGGTCACGCTCGGCAATCCCAAGACGATGGTCTTCTATCTGGCGCTTCTGCCAACCCTGATCGACATGACGGCGGTGACCATGGCGGACTTCACCATCCTGATCGCCGTGACATTTCTCGTTCTGGTCGCCGTCATGGTGCCCTATGCGGGGCTGGCGGGCCGGGCACGCATCTTCCTGAGGACGCCGCGGGCGCTCAAGGCGCTCAACCGGTTTGCGGCCACATGTCTGGGCGGGGCGGCGGTCGCCATCGCCGCCCGCGCGGGCTGACCGGCTGGCGCCATCCGGCCGGATCGGCGGTCTTGCGCCGGTGCCGGCCGCAAATGGGCCGGTTCGGCCCGGTTTCCATCACGCCGCGGCGGCCATCGCATCGCCCATGATGCGGTAGGAGATGGCCTCGGCAATGTGGATCCGGCCGACCGCGTCGTGCCCGTCGAGATCGGCCAGTGTCCGCGCCAGCTTCAGGATGCGGTGATAGCCGCGTGCCGAAAAGCGCATCTTGTCGGCAGCGTCCGCAAGCAGTTGAAGCGCGCCGCCATCGGCCTTCGCCACCTCCTCGATCATCGCCGTCGGGCAGTGCGCATTGACGCCGACCTCCGCCATGCCGAGACCGGTGTATCGGTCTGCCTGCAGTGCGCGCGCCCCTGCAACCCGCGCAGCCACCGCCGCGCTCGTCTCTCCCGGCTTGCGGCGGATCAGGTCGCCCGGCATCACCGCCGGCACCTCGACGCGGACGTCGATCCGGTCCATCAGCGGCCCCGAAATCCGCGCCTGGTAGTCGGTCTGGCAGCGCGGGCCGCGTGAACAGGCATGCCCGGGCGTGCCGGCCATGCCGCACCGGCACGGGTTCATCGCCGCGACGAGCTGGATGCGGGCGGGATAGGACACACGGTGATTGGCGCGGGCGATCATGCAATTGCCGGTTTCCAGGGGCTGGCGCAGACTGTCCAGCACCTGCGGCGCGAATTCGGGGAACTCGTCGAGAAACAGAACGCCATTGTGCGCCATCGACACTTCGCCGGGCCGCGCCCTGAGCCCGCCACCGACCATGGCGGCCATCGAGGCCGAATGATGCGGCGCGCGGAACGGGCGCCGGTCGGTCAATTCGCCGCCCGCAAGTTCGCCGGCGATGGAGGCGATCATCGAGACATCGAGCAGTTCGCGCGCCGACAGCGGCGGCAGGATCGACGGCAAGCGCTGCGCCAGCATGGATTTGCCCGAACCGGGCGGGCCGACCATCAGGAGGTTGTGACCGCCCGCCGCGGCGACTTCCAGCGCACGCCGCGCCGTTTCCTGTCCCTTGATGTCGGCCATGTCGGGCAGGTTGGATGCCGCCTCGCGCATCGCCGCCCGTGGCCGCGACAGCGCCTGCGTGCCGCGAAAATGATTGGCAAGCCCGATCAGGCTGACCGGCGCGAGGATCGGCATGGTCGCATCCGCCCATGCCGCTTCGGCGCCGCAGGCCGCCGGACAGATCAGGCCTTTTCCCGAGGCATTGGCCGCAATTGCCGCCGGCAGGACACCGGCGACCGGCGCGATGGTGCCGTCGAGCGACAATTCCCCCAGCACGGCAAAGCCGGCCAGCGCGTCGGAGGGAATGGCGCCCAGCGCCGCCATCAGTCCCAGCGCGATCGGCAGATCGAAATGGCTGCCCTCCTTGGGCAGGTCGGCCGGCGCCAGATTGACGGTCACACGCTTGGGCGGCATCGACAGACCCGATGCATGCAAGGCCGACTGGACCCGCTCGCGGCTTTCGGCGACGGCCTTGTCCGGCAGGCCGACGATCTGCATCATCATCTTGCCCGGCGCCACCATCACCTGAACATCGACCGGCACCGCCTCGATGCCCTGGAAGGCGACTGTCGTCACACGTGCGACCATGTCCTTGCCCCCTGTGCGCGAAGGGCGTGGCGCGTGCACCGGACCATCCGCCGCGCACAACCCGCACCCGTCAATCAATCAAGCACAGGTTGTGAAACAAGGCAAGAACATTTTGGGAACAAATACGCGTCAAGGCTGTATTCAGGTTGTGGCCGATTGTATGGCGGAACAAACGGGCGCCGGTCAGCGCCGCTTTTCGACCGCATCCCAGAAAAGCGCCGCAATGTCGGCGCCTCCGAACTTGGCGACTTCGCGCACGCCCGTCGGCGAGGTCACGTTGATCTCGGTCATGAGACCGCCGATCACGTCGATGCCGACCAGGATGAAGCCACGCTCCCGCAGCGCCGGCCCGATCGCCGCGCAGATCTCGCGCTCGCGCTCGGTCATCTCGGTCGCCAGCGCCTTGCCGCCCACATGCATGTTCGAGCGCGTGTCGCTTTCATGCGGCACGCGGTTGATGGCGCCCACCGGCTCTCCGTCGATCAGGATGATGCGCTTGTCGCCGGCGCGGACATCGGCCAGATAGCGCTGGGCGATGATCGGCTCGTTGGTCAGCTGGCCGAACATCTCCATCAGCGAGGTCAGGTTGCGGTCGCCATCGCGCAGGTGGAAGACGCCGGCACCGCCATTGCCATAGAGCGGTTTGACGATAATGTCACCGAACTCGCGCCGGAAATCGGATATCGCATCGACATCCTTGGTGATCAGCGTTTCGGGCATGAAGTCGGCAAACTCCATGACGAAGATCTTTTCGGGCGAATTGCGCACCCAGGCCGGGTCGTTGACCACCAGCGTCTGCGGATGGATGCGTTCGAGAATATGCGTCGTCGTGATGTAGTTCATGTCGAACGGCGGGTCCTGCCGCAGAAGCACGACATCCATCCGGGACAGGTCCGTGCGTTGGGCCGGACCCAGGGTGAAATGATCGCCCTTGACGTCGCGCACGGTCAGCGGCTCGAGCAAGGCGCTGACCGTTCCGTCGCGCAGGGCCAGCCGGTCGGGCGTGTAGTGGAACAGGTCATGGCCGCGCGCCTGCGCCTCGAGACACAGGGCGAACGTGGTGTCGCCCTCGATCGCGACGGTGGAGACATGGTCCATCTGGACCGCGATGGTAAGCGCCATGATCGTTCCTCGATTGGGTTGGCCCTAAGTGGCGCGCGTGCGCGGCAAAATCAATCGGCTTCAGGCCGTGAAAACCGCCGGCACATGCACAGGCCAGCGGCCCGGAAGCACAGCGACCAGATCGAATCTTACCGAAAGCCGGCCATGGTCCGGCTGTCCGGCCAGCCAGTGATCGGTCGCGCTGATGATGCGCCGGCGCCCGTAAGGCGTCACGGCGTCCATCGCCTCGGCCAGTGACGGCCTTGCCTTGACCTCGACGATCGCCACCAGATCGCCGCGCCGGACGATCAGGTCGATCTCGCCCGCCCGGCATTTGTAGCGGCGCGCCACGATGCGGAAGCCTTTGAGGCGCATCAGCCACGCTGCCCGGGTTTCACCGGCGTGGCCGCGCCTTTCGGCTTTTCGGCGCTTGGCGCCGCCCGGTTCAGTCACCGGTCTCTTTCCGCGCAAGGATCCGGGCGTAGAGATCGGCGCGGGGCAGGCCCGTCATCTGCGCGGCTTCCCGCGCCGCCTTGCCCGCCGGCATGTCCGCGAGAAGTCCGGCGAGCAGCGCATCGATGTCAGTCGCCTCGGCTTGGCCGGTTTCCGTCTTCGCCGGCGCGATCAGCAAAACGATCTCGCCCTTTATCGTTTCGTCTCCGAAACGGTTCGACAATTCGTTGACGGTTCCCGTCGTTACGGTTTCGAACCGTTTTGTCAGCTCGCGCGCGACGCACACCGTGCGCTCCGCCCCCATCACTGCCGCGATGGCTTCGAGCGCGCCGACTAGGCGGTGAGGTGATTCAAAGGCGATCAGGGTTGACTGCTGGTGCAGAAGCGAAGCCAACCGGTCGCGGCGGGCCTTGTCTTTCGCCGGCAAAAACCCGACGAACCGAAAATCGTCGGTGGGCAGGCCTGAGGCCGAAAGGGCGGCGAGAACCGCCGATGGACCGGGGATCGGGACAACCGCATGGCCTGCCTGTCTTGCCTCGATACCGAGCCGGTAGCCGGGATCGGAGACCAGAGGCGTTCCGGCATCGGAGACCAGCGCCACGGAGCGGCCGTCGGCCAGCGCGGCGAGCAGTCGAGGACCCGCCTGATCCGCATTGTGCTCATGATAGGCGACCGGTTTGGCGGCAATGCCGTAGCGGTCGAGCAGGCGGCGGGTAATCCGCGTGTCCTCACAGGCCAATACATCGCAGGCGGCCAGCGTTTCCAGGGCGCGGATCGTGACATCCCGCAAATTGCCGATCGGCGTTGCGACCAGATAGAGCGCCGGCTCCAGCGGCGGCGCCGTGATCTCGTGGCCGGCGATCGTGTAGGTCGGTGCACTCATCTCATTGCGCCAGTTCGGCAATCACGGAATCAAGCACAATCCGCCCGCGCGCCGTCGCCCGGATGCGGGCATTGCCGACGCGTTCGACCATGCCCAGATCGATCATCGCCTGCAGCGCCTGTCCATCGATTGTCCGCCCGCCGAGCGCTTCGTGACGTGCCAGATCGACGCCCTCCGTCAGCCGCAGGCCCATCATCAGCATCTCATCCGCCTGGGCCATCCGATCCAGCGTTTCGGTTTCGGCAATGCCGTGACCGTGCCGGCGTACACGCTCCAGCCAGGTCTCGGGATGTCGCTCGGTGATGGTCACGTGCTTTTCGACGGCCTCGCCAACGGCAAACCGTCCGTGCGCGCCGGGGCCGATGCCGGCATAATCGCCGTATCGCCAATAGGTGAGATTGTGCCGCGATTGCGCACCGGGCACGGCATGATTGGATATTTCATATGCCGGCAAACCATGATCGGACGTGATGTCCTGCGTCATCGCGTAAAGATTGCTCGCCAGTTCACCGTCCGGAATGGCGATGCGCCCGGCCGCGTGCAGTGCCTTGAACGGCGTTCCGTCCTCGATGGTCAGCTGGTAGAGCGACAGATGATCGGCCGCGAGCGAGATGGCCTCGCGCAATTCCGATGCCCAGTTTTCAAGCGTTTGGCCGGGCCGCGCATAGATCAAATCGAACGACAGGCGCGGGAATGTCCGCCGCGCCAGTTCGATCGCGGCGCGCGCTTCGTCGGCATCGTGCAGCCGGCCCAGGAATGTGAGATCGGCATCGTTCAGGGCCTGAACGCCGAGCGACAGCCGGTTGACGCCCGCAGTCCTGTAGCCGGCAAATCTGTTCGCATCTGCCGATTGCGGATTGGCTTCCATCGTCACTTCGATGTTGGCCGGAACCCTCCAATGTGCGGCAACCGCATTGAGGAGCGTGCCAACCGTTTCCGGCGTCATCAGGGATGGTGTGCCGCCGCCGATGAAGATCGATGTCACCTCGCGCGGACCGGTCAGGTCCCGCACATGCGCCATCTCGCGAAGGAACGCTTCGGCAAAGGCCGTCTGGTCGACCGGCGCGTGGCGGACATGCGAATTGAAGTCGCAATAGGGGCATTTGGCCGCGCAGAACGGCCAATGCAGATAGACGCCGAAGCCCGGCGATCCGTCATCGCCATTGAGCGGCGCCGGGGCTGTTTGATCAGGTGACGCCCAGACAGTCATGGGCAAACAGTTTGAACGCGCGGGCGCGATGCGACAAGGCGTCGGTTTCGCCCGGTTTCCAGCCATGCTTTTCCTCGGCGGTCATCTCGCCGAACGTGCGGCTGTGTCCATCGGGCACGAACACCGGATCATAGCCGAAGCCCAGATCGCCGCGCGGCGGCCATATGAGATGGCCCGGCGCCTCGCCCCGGAAGAAATCGCAATGCCCGTCGGGAAAGGCCAGACACAGCGTCGCGACGAACGCGGCGCGCCGCTGATCCGGTTCTGCCGCACCCAGCGCCTGAAGCTTTTCCTCGACCGTGCGCATCGCCATCATGAAATCTCGATCGCCATTGCCGGTCTCCGCCCAGTCGGCGGTGTAGACGCCCGGCGCCCCGTCGAGCGCCTCGACGCATAGCCCGCTGTCGTCGGCTAGCGCCGGCAGGCCGGTCGCCTCCATCGCGGCCATCGCCTTGGTTCGCGCATTGTCCTTGAACGTCGTTCCGGTTTCCTCGGGTTCATCAAGACCCAGTTCGCCCGCTGAAACCACATCGAAGCCGAACGGGCCGATCAGCCCGCGAATCTCGCGCAGCTTGCCGTCATTGTGCGTGGCAAGCACCAGCCGTCCCGGTTCGAGCCGCCGTGCCATGGTCAGCCCCCGACGGCCTGTTTCTGCATCGCGACCAGATCGGCGACGGCATTCTCCGCCAGACCGAACAGGGCGTTGAACTCGTCACGACTGAACGGCGCGCCTTCGGCGGTACCCTGCACCTCGACGATGCCGCCGGTGCCGGTCATCACGAAGTTGGCGTCGGTTTCCGCGTTGCTGTCTTCGACATAGTCNCTTGGACGCCATCTGGCGCGAATGCATCCAGTCCAGGCAATCGTGCAGCGCGATCCAGCCACCGGTGATCGCCGCCGTGCGTGTTCCGCCATCGGCCTGGATCACATCGCAGTCGACGGTGATCTGGCGTTCGCCAAGCGCTTCGAGATCGACGATCGCCCGCATCGACCGGCCGATCAGACGCTGGATTTCCAGCGTCCGGCCGCCCTGCTTGCCCGATGACGCCTCGCGACGCATCCGGTCGCCAGTGGCGCGTGGCAGCATGCCATATTCGGCCGTCACCCAGCCGCGGCCGGAATTGCGCAGCCATGGCGGAACCCGCTCTTCAAGGCTCGCGGTGCACAGAACGTGTGTGTCGCCGAACTTGATCAGGCAAGAGCCTTCGGCATGCTTGGAGATGCCGCGCTCGAACGAGACGGCGCGCATTTGGTCGGGCATGCGCCCGGATGGCCGATTCATGGAATGTCCTTCGGGTTTGAAATCCGCGCCGTGTCTAGACGGTTTGCGCGCCCGATGGAACCGTGCGCTGTCGCCCCTTTCCCGAATTCCGTCGCTGGCATATATCTGGGGCAACAGGGATTGCCACGCGCCAATGCAGCATATCACCCCGACAGCCACCGAACTGGACGAAAAGCTCGACGAGAGATCGCGCGACATCTTCCGGCGCATCGTCGAAAGCTATCTCACCGAGGGCGAGCCGGTCGGCTCGCGCAACCTGTCCAAGATGTTGCCGACATCGCTGTCGCCGGCCTCGGTGCGCAATGTGATGAGCGATCTGGAGGCGCTCGGCCTGATCTATGCGCCGCACGTCTCTGCCGGGCGACTGCCGACCGAGCAGGGTCTGCGTTTTTTCGTCGATGCCTTCATGGATGCCGGCGCCGTCAGCGACGAGGAACGAGCGATCATCGACCAGCAATTGGGCTCCGGCGAGGGCCATCCGCATACCGAGCAATTGCTGACCGAGGCCAGCCAGATGCTCAGCCGGGTGTCGAGCGGCGCGGGGCTCGTGCTGGCGGCCAAGCGCGACGGCGCGATGAAGCATATCGAATTCGTGCGCCTCGAAGAAACCAAGGCTCTGGCCGTTCTGGTCTGGGAATCGGGCGAGGTCGAGAACCGCATCATCGACCTGCCTGCCGGCATGACGGCATCGCAACTGGCCGAAGCTGCCAATTTCCTCAACCATCATGCGCGCGGGCAGACGCTTGCCGACGTCCGCCGCGCCATCAACGCGATGCGCGGCGAAATCCGCGCCGAACTGGATGCGCTCAGCGCCAGCCTTGTGGAACGTGGGCTGGCGGTCTGGTCTGGCGCCAATGACGGCCATCCCCGCCAGCTCATCGTGCGCGGCCGCGCCAATCTTCTTGAAAACCTCACCGACGCCGAGGAGATCGAGCGCACCAAGATGCTGCTCGACGATCTCGAGCGCAAGGACGAGATCATCAGCGTTCTCGACATGGCCGAGGAAGGCTCGGGCGTGCGCATCTTCATTGGATCGGAGAACCGGCTGTTTTCGCTGTCCGGCTCGTCCTTGGTCGTTGCGCCCTATCGCGACACCAACCGCCGGGTGATCGGCGCGCTGGGCGTATTGGGGCCGACACGGCTCAACTATGCCAAGATCGTGCCGATGGTCGACTACACCGCGCAGCTGATTTCGCGCATGATCGAACGCGAATAGCACAGCGCCGCCGGGCTTGATTTTTCGCTGCGCACACTCGATATCGCGCCCAGCTTTGAATTCCCAACCGAATGGACATGACGAATGGCTGACAATGATCGAAAGCCGGAGACCTCCGGCGCTGACATCAATCCCGGCAGCCGCGAAAACCTCCGCAAGGCCGCCGATGAGCTTCTGAAGGCCGACCGCGCCGCCCGCCGCCGCGCCGCCGCCGAAGATGCCGATGCCTATGCGGCGTTTGGCGAAGAGGACGGCGCCGATGAGGCCGAGGGTGCGGTGTTCGGCGATATGGACACAGACAGTGCCGCAGCCGGTTCGATCATTGCCGAGGAAATCGAGGCGATCCAGGCCGAAAACAGCGACATGAAGGACCGGCTGCTGCGGCTTGCCGCGGACATGGAAAACCTGCGCCGCCGCACCCAGCGCGAAGTGGCCGATGCCAAGAGCTTTGCGATCGCCAACTTCGCCCGCGACATGCTGGGTGTGACCGACAATCTTCGGCGCGCCATCGAAGCCGTCACGGCTGAACAGCGCGAGGCCGCCGATGACGTGCTCAAGAACCTGCTCGAAGGCGTCGAACTGACGGAAAAATCCATGCTGTCGACGATGGAGCGCCACGGCGTCAAACAGTTGGCGCCCGAGGGCGAGCGCTTCGACCCCAATTTCCATCAGGCAATGTTCGAAGTGCCCAACCCCGAAGTGCCCAACAACACGGTCGTTCAGGTCGTTCAGGCCGGCTACTCGATTGGCGAGCGCGTGCTGCGGCCGGCCATGGTGGGCGTCGCCAAGGGTGGCCCGAAGCAGGCCGCATCCGAGCCCGAACCCGGCCCGCCCGATGCCGAGGCGGACAAGGACGCGTGATCGACAGAAGCCGTTGCGCCCCTGACAATCAACCCCGGATCAGGCCCGCATCGATCGCCGCCTGGCGGAGGGAAACCTGCGGACGCGGACCGATCTGCTGGATGACGATTCCGGCGGCCAGCGATCCCAGCCGGCCGCATGTCTCCATGTCCATCCCGGCAGTGTAGCCGTAAAGAAAGCCGGCCGCGTAGAGGTCGCCGGCGCCCGTCGTGTCGACCAGCCTGTCGACCGGGTCGGCATCGATGCGCGTGTGCGCGCCGCCGCCATTGATGATCATCGAGCCCTTTTCGGAGCGCGTGACGATGGCGATCTTGCAGTCTTCGGCCAATGCTTCGCGCGCCGTCTCCAGGTCGGCCGTCTGGTAGAGCGATTTTGCCTCGTCCTCATTGGCAAAGACGATATCGACCGTGCCCGAACGCATCAGATCGAGGAACTCGTCGCGATAGCGGTCGACGCAGAACGGGTCCGACAGGCTCATCGCCACCTCGTTGCCATTGGCGTGCGCGATCCTCGCGGTCTCGCGGATGGCCGTCTTGGCGCGCGGCGGGTCCCACAGATAGCCTTCGAAATAGGTGACCTTGGACCCGGCGGCCTTGTCCTCTTCGACGTCTTCGGGACCCAGTTCGACGCAGGCACCCAGATAGGTGTTCATCGACCGCTCTCCGTCGGGTGTGACGAAGATCATGGAGCGCGCCGTCGGCGGAGTACCGGCCAGTTCCGATGTGTCGAAGGCAACGCCCTGGGCACGAATGTCGTGGCGGTAGATGCGGCCGAGCCCGTCATCGGCAACCTTGCCGAAAAAGGCCGCCGTTCCGCCGAAGCTGGCGACACCGGCTGCTGTGTTTCCGGCGCTGCCGCCCGACGTCTCGACGGCCGGACCCATGCGTTCGTAAAGGAGCTCGGCGCGCTCCATGTCGATCAGGTTCATCGCACCGCGGATGATGCCGTTCTCGCGCAGGAAGTCGTCCTCGGCACGTGCGATGATATCGACGATCGCATTGCCGATGCACAGCACATCATAATGACTCATTGGGCGCCCTCGGTCTCGGTCCCGGCGCGTTTAGCCCGTGAACGGCGCGATGGGAAGTGCCGACCGGTCATTGCATGACCGATCACCGGCACCCATCTAGCGGCCATGGTGATTGCATCGGCACGGCGCGCGCTTGGCGAACTGTTCGATCCGGCCTTGCGGCAGGTTCTGTGGAAGTCGGTCGGGCTGACGGTTGTGGGCCTGATCGCCGCCTGGTTCGCCATCCGCTATGCGGTCGAGTGGGCCGCGCTGCCCTATCTGGAAGCGTTCATCGCCGGTTTCGCCCTGCCGGATTGGACCGGCACGATCGGGCTCGTCGCGGCTGTCGCCGCGGGTCTGGCGCTGGCGGTCGGCCTTGCCTTTCTGGTCGGGCCGGTGAGTGCGGTCATCGCCGGCATCTTTCTTGACGATGTCGCCGAACACATCGAACGGCAGGATTATCCCGATGCGCCGACCGGCAGGCCGCTGCCGCTCGGGCGCTCCATCGTGCTCGGCATCAAGTTTTTCGGCGTTGTGGTCGCCGGCAACCTGGCCGCGCTGCTGCTGTTGCTGATACCGGGCGTCAACCTGATCGCCTTTCTGGCGGTCAACGCCTATCTGCTCGGCCGCGAATATTTCCAGTTCGCGGCCATGCGCTTTCATGACGAAAAGACCGCCGCCGAACTGCGCTCCCGCCATTCGGGCACGGTCGTCCTCGCCGGACTTCTGATCGCCGGTTTCATGGCGATCCCGATCGTCAACCTGATGACACCCCTGTTCGGCGCCGCCCTGATGGTGCACCTGCACAAGGCGATTGCCGGCAGGCAGGCGCGCCAGGGGCATATGGCGCCCGCATAGCGCCGCCCGTCAGGCTTCGGTCCCCTTGCCCGCGCGGCGTGTGGTGGCGGTGCGCCGGGCAAGCAGCTTGTCGATCCGCTGGCCGTCCATGTCGATGACCTCAAGCCGCCATCCATCGGCCTCGATGGCTTCGCCCGTGTCGGGCAACCGGCCGAGCCGGTCCAGCATCAGCCCGGCCAGCGTCTCGTAGGACCGGCGATCGGGCAGCAATATGCCGAGCAGTTCGGCCGCCTCGTCCGCCGGCATCGCCCCGTTCATCAGATAGGTGCCGTCGTCGCGCGCCACGACATCCGGCTCTGTCGGTCCGCTTTCGGAGACGAAGGCGCCGGCGATCGATTCCAGTATGTCCGTCGAAGTGATCAGACCCTCGAAATGGCCGCGTTCGTCGCGGACGAACACGACCGGCGTCGGCGCCTCCCGCAGACGGGTCACCACATCGAGCGCGGCCGCCGATTCGGGCACGCTGTCGACGCGATGCAAAAGCGCCTCCAGATCCGGTGCTTTGCCGTCGAGCAGGGCCAGCAGCGCCTCGCGCGTGCGCACCACTCCCTCCACATGATCGAGGCTCTCGCCGGCCGCGGGCAGGAAGGTCTGGCGCGTGGTCTTGAGTTGCTCGGCGATGTCGGCCGGCGGATCGCTCATGTCGATCCATTCGATCTCCATGCGCGGCGTCATCAGGCTGGTCGCGCGGCGATCCGCCAGTCGCATGACGCTTGCGATCATGTCGCGCTCGTCGGTCTCCACCACGCCCGCCTGTTCGGCCTGCGCGATCAGCGACTTGATTTCCTCGTCGGTCACGCGCGGCTCCTCGGCGCCGCCCTGCCCGATAAGCCGCATGATCAGCCGCGTCGAGGCATCGAGAATCCAGACCGCCGGCGCCGCCAGCCGGGCAAACAGCGTCATGGCGGGTGCCACGGCGCAGGCAATGCCTTCCGGGTTGCGAAGGGCCAGCGACTTGGGCACCAGTTCGCCGACGATTACCGACAGATAGGTGACCGCCAGAATGATCGCCGTATAGCCCAACGTGGCCGCCGTTGCCGCGTTCAGCCCCAGCGCGACAAGCGTATCGGCCGCCGCGTCGCCGAACGCCTCGCCCGAAAACGCGCCATTGACGATGCCGACCAGCGTGATGCCGATCTGCACCGATGACAGGAACCGGCCCGGGTCGGCATGCAGCGCGAGCGCGCTTTGCGCGCCGCGGCGGTTCCGGTCGGCGAGCGCCTGAAGCCGCGCCCGCCGCGACGACACGACGGCCAGTTCGGCCAGCGCGAACAGCCCGTTGAGCAGGATAAGCGCGACGACAATGACCAGATTGACGCCCATCAGCCGATCACCTGCGGCGGAAGCGGCACGAGCGGTGCAGGCTCGCTTGTGGTCTTTTCCTTCGACTTGCACAGATCGGCGATCACGCAGGCCACGCAATCGGGCTTGCGCGCCTTGCAGGTGTAGCGGCCATGCAGGATCAGCCAGTGATGGGCGTGATAGAGATACTCTTCGGGGATCACCTTCATCAGGATCGCCTCGACCTCATCGGGCGTTTTGCCCGGCGCCAGGCCTATCCGGTTGCCTATTCGCAGAATGTGGGTGTCGACGGCCATGGTGGGAATGCCGAACGCCATCGACATGACCACATTGGCGGTTTTGCGCCCGACGCCCGGCAGCTTCGTCAGTTCCTCGCGCGTTTGCGGCACCTCGCCGCCGAAATCGTCGATCAGCTTTTGCGACAGCGCGATGACGTTCTTGGCCTTGTTGCGCCAAAGCCCGATGGATTTGATGTAATCGCCCACCTTTTCCTCGCCAAGCGCCAGCATCTTTTCGGGCGTGTCGGCGACCTTGAACAGGTCTCGTGTCGCCCGGTTGACGCCCGCATCGGTCGCCTGCGCCGACAGCGCGACGGCGACCACCAGCGTAAACGGGTTCACATGCGCCAGTTCGCCCTTGGGCTCGGGCCGCTGGATCGAAAAACGCCGGAACATCTCGCGCAATTCGTCCTGCGTGTACTTGGTCCGCGGCAGCCGCCTGGTCCGCTTCTTTGCCGGTCCGGCACGTTTCGCCGTTGGCTTTTTCCCTTGGCTGGCTTCCATTGCGGCCTATAACCTCGATCCATGTCCGTTGCGTCTCCAGACATAGAACCCGCCGCGCCAGCCGAAAAGACGGTATTCGCAGCAGAGCTTTTTCCGCACCGGTCTTTGACACCGGGTGGGTTTGCCCTGCTGATGGGCGTGTTCGCCGCGATCTGCGCGGGCAATGCGGTCTTCTATTTTGCGCTCGGCGCCTGGCCGGTGGCGATCTTCATGATCGTTGACGTGTTGATCCTGTACCTCGCGATCCGCCTGAGCTTCCGTGCCGGCCGGGCGCGCGAGCAGGTCACGGTAACGCGCTCGGACGTGCACATCCGCAAGATCGCACCCAACGGCCGCCATCAGGACCACCACTACAACCCGTTCTGGGCGCGGTTTCACATCGACCGGCATAGCGAAATCGGCATCACCGCGATGCGTCTGACCGGGCAGGGGCGGGCCACATCGATCGGTGCCTTCCTCAATCCCGACGATCGCGAGAGCTTCGCGACGGCGTTTTCGCAGGCTTTGGCGACCGCGCGGCGCTGATCGGCGTTCTCAAGTTTCGGGTGGCGGAGCGCCGGCCTTGATGATCCTATGATGCGCAACCGACATCATTTGGAAAAACGACCATGGAACAGCCGCACGCCGTTCTGACCCAACCCGCATCGATCGAAACCGGCGACTATGAAACCGTTCGCCGGGTCATCGAAAAGATTTCGCAGGACTGGCGTGACCGACCGTCGCTGGAAGCCCTTGCGGACGATGTCGGAATGGAGCCGACCGCCCTTCAGAAGCTGTTCACGCGCTGGGCCGGCCTGTCGCCAAAGGCGTTTTTGCAGGCGGTGACCATCGACCATGCCCGGCGGCTTCTGGCCTCGGACATGCCGCTGCTCGATGCATCCTATGAGCTGGGCCTGTCCGGTCCCGGCCGGCTGCACGATCTGTTCGTCACCCACGAGGCAATGTCGCCCGGCGAGATCAAGGCAAAGGGCGAGGGCTTGATCATCCGGTATGGATATCATCTGTGTCCGTTCGGCATTGCGCTGATCATGGTCACCGATCGTGGCCTGTGCGGCCTGGCCTTTTGCGATCCGGGCGGCGAGCGCGAGGCTTTCGCCGACATGTCCGGCCGCTGGCCCTTTGCCCGTTTTAAAGAAGACATGGCAGCCACGGGACCTTACGCGGCGCGCATTTTCGCGCCGGGCTCCTGGCGGCACGACCAGCCGCTGCGTGTCGTGCTGATCGGGACCGACTTTCAGGTCAGCGTGTGGGAGGCGCTTTTGAAGATCCCGATGGGCAAGGCGGAGGCCTATTCCGAGATTGCCGACCGGATCGGTCGTCCTGCCGCGTCACGCGCCGTCGGCGCGGCGGTCGGCGCCAATCCGGTCTCGTTCGTCGTGCCGTGCCACCGCGCGATGGGAAAGTCCGGCGCGCTGACCGGCTATCACTGGGGCCTGACGCGCAAACGCGCGATCCTGGGCTGGGAAGCCGGGCAGGTGGCCGGCGGTCAGGCCGACGACCACAGCCGCCAGCCCGCATAGCCGAAGACGCCGGCGAGAACCCCTTCGATGGCACGCCGGGCGCGCCTGTAGGCCGCCACCATGACCGGCGAGGCGAAAAGCAGCGCGTAGCCCTGGAACACCACCGCTCCGATCAAAAGGCAGATGCCCAGCGTCGCCAGCAGCACCGGTGTTCCGCCTCCGCTTGTCTGCGTCAGCGCAACGATTGCGATCCACGCCAGAACGGCCTTGGGATTTGTCAGGTGCAACAGCGCGCCACGGGCGAAATGGCCGGTCAGCGACCTGGCATTGCTTGCGGCGGCCGGGACCGGCCTTGCCGACAGCGCGCTGCGCAACGCCCTGGCCGCCAGCCAGATCAGATAGGCGCCGCCTGCGATCTTCATTGCGATGAGCCCCCAGGCGATCGTGTTGAGCCAGGCCGAGAGGCCAATCGCGGCCGCCATCGCCCATGTGAACGAACCAAGCTGGACGCCTGCGGCGAACGCCATGCCCGCCGCGCGCCCGCGCGCCATGGCCGTAGCCATGATGCCGAGCGTCGCCGGCCCGGGGCTCGCGGCGGCCACGGCAAAAACGGCAAGAACCGCCATCATTGCCGGCCAGTGGTCCGAGAACAGTGTGAAGAGGTCGGTCATGCGCATCTCTGGGCAATCTTGCCTTCTCGGCACCCGACATCTCAGACCTTGAGAGTGCTGTTGGCAAGCGCCCAAAGCGCCTATAGGTTACAACACGGTCTGAAGGAGACGAATGTGCCGCGCACATACACCGTACGAGCGGTCTGGGACGATGACGCCAAGGTTTGGGTTGCCGACAGCGACATCGAAGGACTTCATATTGAAGCCGATAGCATCGATGCGTTCGAATCGACTCTGCACGACGTCGCCGCCGAGCTTGTTGCGGCCAATCACGTGACCGATGCCGATCTGGACAAGTTTACAGCGCGTGACCTGATTCCAGCGATCGTCTTCGTGAAGCCCGAGCCGCAGGCTGCCTGACTTCACAGGCGCTTTTGGCTGCCCGCTGATTTCAAAATGTTGTTGGCGGTATGCCGGCTTTTGAGGTTGCGTGGCACGATTAACAGCTTGCCAGTCGTCTGGTGACGCCATTTCTCGTGGCTTCCCTTGGCGGGCTTCCAATAGGCGTATCCCACTTCGCTGATTGTCTTGGTGACGGTTCGGTAGAAATCATTGGGCACGGCGGCTGCACTCCGCTGTCTTGAAGAGCCGATTCGCATCGGCTGCGGCCACAGCTCAGCAAAGAAAAATCACATTAGGCACCGGACAATGTCCGGCGTGGCCAGCCGGTTCATCAAGATCAATGCGCGCCGGACATGTCGCCGAGCACTTCCTTGGCGGCGACGGTCGAATCGGCGTGCAGGCGATAGACCATCGGTACGCCGGTGCCGAGGTTGAGCTGCGTGATGGACTCTTTGGTATGCCCGTCGAGGATCATGACGAGCGAGCGCAGCGAATTGCCGTGCGCGGCGACCAGAACCGTCTGCCCGCGCAAGACGCGCGGCAGGATCTCTGTCATGTAATAGGGCCAGACGCGGGCGCCCGTGTCGCGCAGGCTTTCGCCGTCTTCGCCGGGCGGCGGCGTGTCGTAGGACCGGCGCCAGATGTGAACCTGATCCTCGCCCCATTTGGCGCGCGCATCGTCCTTGTTGAGCCCGGCCAGATCGCCATAATTGCGCTCGTTCAGCGCTTGGTCATGGATGGTCTCGAGGTCCGACTGGCCGACACCGTCCAGGATCATCTGGCAGGTGCGTTCAGCGCGCACGAGCACGGACGTGAAGGCGATGTCGAATTTCATGCCGCGTTCGGCCAGCACCTTGCCCGCCTCGATCGCTTCGGCCACGCCCTGCTCCGTCAGGTCCGGATCGCGCCAGCCGGTGAACAGGTTCTTCTTGTTCCATTCGCTCTGTCCGTGGCGGACCAGAACCATCGTACCGGACATCGGCTTTCTCCCCAAGTCGGTTGACTGAATTAGCTGACGCCCAGAACGTCACGCATGGAATAGAGCCCCGGCGCCTGGCCGCGCGACCAGATCGCCGCCTTGACCGCGCCCCGGGCGAAGATACCGCGATCCTCGGCATGATGGGACAGGACAAGCCGCTCGCCCGGCCCGGCCATGATCACCGAATGATCGCCGACCACCGAGCCGCCGCGCAGCGTCGCGAAACCGATCGCGCCGGCGGCGCGCGGACCCGTGTGGCCGTCGCGCATGCGCACCGAATTCTGGTCCAGATCGATGTCGCGCCCGGTCGCCGCGGCCTGGCCGAGCAGCAGCGCGGTGCCCGACGGGGCGTCCACCTTGTGCTTGTGGTGCATTTCGAGGACCTCAATGTCCCAATCCGATGCTTCCAGCGCCGCCGCCGCCCGTTCGACGAGTACGGACAGAAGGATGACGCCCATCGACATGTTGCCGGATTTGACGATGACGGTGCGCTCGGCGGCCAGATGCACATGCGCCTCGTCGTCGGCGCTCATGCCGGTCGTGCCGATGATATGCGCGATGCCCTTTTGGGCGGCCATGTCGGCGAACGCCCGCGTTGCTGCCGGCGCAGTGAAATCGAGGATGGCATCGGCGCCGTCAAAGGCTTCGTCCGGGTCGGCGGTCACGGTTACGCCATTGGCGCCCAGGCCCGCCACTTCGCCCGCATCGCGCAGGATCGCATCGGCCCCTTCGCGCTCGAGCGCGCCCGAAAGCCGCGCCGCCGGATCGTTCGCAATCGCACCGATCAGCGCCTGGCCCATGCGCCCGCCTGCTCCGACGACGGCAATGGCAACCGGTTCGCTCACGCATCCGTCTCCATTATCGGCTCGGCGGCATCGGGATCGGTCCCGGCGCCGAGCATGTTCAGCTTGGCATAGAGGCCACCCTTCCGGCTGGCAAGTTCGGCATGAGTGCCGGTCTCGACCACCTCCCCTTTGTCCATGACGACGATCCGGTCGGCGGAGACGATCGTCGAAAGCCGGTGCGCAATGACGATCGTGGTCCGCCCCGCCATCACGTCTTCGAGCGCCTGCTGGACCAGCTTCTCGGATTCGTTGTCGAGCGCCGAGGTCGCCTCGTCGAGCAGCAGGATCGGCGCGTCGCGCACGATCGCGCGGGCAATCGAGATGCGCTGGCGCTGGCCGCCGGACAGGGTCACGCCATTCTCGCCCACCGGCGTGTCATAGCCCTGCGCCTGTTCCATGATGAAGTCGTGCGCATTGGCCTGCCGCGCCGCCGCCTCGATTTCGGCGTCTGTGGCATCGGGCCGCCCATAGCCGATGTTCTGGCGGATCGTGCCCTCGAACAGATAGGGCTGCTGCGAGACGAACGCCATCTGGCCGCGCAGCGAGGAAAGCGTCACGCCGGCAATGTCCTGGCCGTCGATCTCGATCCCCCCGGCATCGATGTCGTAGAAACGCTGCAACAGGGCGATGATCGTCGTCTTGCCGGCGCCCGACGGGCCGACAATGGCCGTCGTCTTGTGCGCCGGGGCGGCGAATGTCAGCCCATGCAGCACCTTGGTGCCATCGCCATAGGCAAAGTCGACATCCTCGAACCGCACGTCGCCTTCGGTGATCGTCAGCGGCGCGGCATCGGCGCGGTCGCTCTGGCGTTCCGGCATGTCGAGGATCTCGTAGATCATCCGCGCATTGACCATCGACTTTTCGAGATTGACCTTGAGCTGGCCGAGGCGCCGTGCCGGGTCGGCGGCCAGAAGCAGCGCCGTGATGAAGGCGAATGTCGCGCCCGGCGGCTGGCCTTCATTGACCGCTCGCAGGCCCGCATAGGCGATAACGCCGGCGACGGCGAGCCCGGCAAAGACCTCCGCTGCCGGATTGACCCGCTCGATGATGCCGGCGAGCCGGTCGGCCTTCGACCTTGCATCGTCGATGATCGCTCCGATGCGCGCGCCCAGCCGCTCTTCCATCGTGAATGCCTTGACCACCGTGATGCCCTGTACCGCTTCCTGCATCGTGCCGACAACGCGCGCATTCAGTTCGACCGTTTCGCGCACCACGTTGCGAATGCGGGCCGACACCCAGGCAACGGCCAGGATCAGGATCGGCGCGACCGAAAAGACGATCAGCGACAGCATCGGGTCCATCGTCACCATGACGACCAGAAGGCCGATCAGCGAGATCAGGTCGCGGCCCAGCGCTGTGAGCGTCAGCGACAGCACGTCGCGGATACCGTTGACGTTCTCGGCGATGCGGGCCGACAGATGGCCCGAGCGCGCTTCGGTGAAATAGCCGATGCCAAGCTTCATCAACTTGTCGAAGACCCGGCTCTGGTAGCGCGCGACCAGATCGTTGCCGATGCGCGCCAGCACCACCGCCTGCACATACATGGCGATGCCGCGCAAAAGGAAGACGCCGATCACCGTGCCCGTAATTATGATGATCAAATCGCCGCGCTGGCGCACGAAGATTTCGTCGACCACGTCGCGCGTGATCCAGGCGACGAACGCCGTGGTCATGCCGATCAGGACGAGGCACACGATGGTGATTGCGTAGTGCCACGCATAGGCGCGGCCGTTTTCCGACAGGATGCGCCGCAGAACCGCGATGACGCCTCCGCCAAGCCCGTCCCTGATCGCGGCCGTGTCCGGTCTGTCGTTCATGGCGCGCGCTATAGCCTATTCAATAGGGCGTGGACAGGCGCTCGGCGCGTCCAGTGCCGGTTTTCCAGCGACACGCCGAACCGCGACGGCGTGCGCGCATAGGCGGCAAGCCCTTCCATCGGCGCGCGGTCGTGCAAGACGGCATAGGTCGGAATGGCACCGACCAGTTCGCCGTGCGGGGCCTTGTTCTCAAAGGCGGTCCGGAAACGCTCGGCATTGAAAAAGGGTAGGATTTTCAAGGTGATGCCGCCGGTGAGATAGACCCCGCCACGCGCCATGAAGACGAGCGCCAGATCGCCGGCCACGCGGCCGAGATATTCGGCGAACAGATCGAGTGTCTCGACGGCGTCCGGATCGGCCTTCTGTTCGGCAGCCTGTGAGACCTCGGATGGGTCGGAAAAGCGCGGTTCGTTGCCGTTGGCGCGAGCGACGGCCCTGTAGAGATTGACCATGCCGCTGCCGCACAGCACCTGTTCGCCCGAGACCCGCCCTTCGATCCGCTCGAGATGGGCGAAGATCTCGGCATCGCGATCGGTCTGCGGGCCGAGATCGACATGGCCGCCCTCGCCGGCGACCGGAATCCAGGTCANCGCGTTCGCCGCCGCCGATCTGCTGCAGATTGCCTTCGTCGAGCGCGACGACCGCGAGCGCCTGTGCCTCGTAATCGTTCAGCACGACCACATCGTCGAACCCCAGTTCCTCGATCATCCGGCGCGGATGGACCACCCAGTCATTGTTGGTCAGGTCGATCGTGTCGCCGTCGGTCGGCCCGGCCACCGCCAGTACGGCGCTGCGCGGCATCAGCGAGGTCTGGTCGAGCACGTGGCTCTGGATCGCGGCATCCAGCGTCGGAAAATCGCGCGTCCGGATGGTCGTAAATGCCTTCGGCTCGGCATTGGCGTCGATGAGGATCGAAAACCGCGCATTGGTGCCGCCGACATCGGCGATCAGGATCGGGAACGGCAAAACGAAGTGGCTGGTGCTGGAGGAGCTAGGCATGGGCCTTTTCCGTGTCTTGCGCCGGGGTGTGCCCCGCAATCAGCGCGGTGAGAAGAATGTCGGCGGTGGCGGCATTGAGCGCCATGGGAATGTCATAGACGATCGCCAGCCGCATCAGCGCCTTGACATCGACATCGTGCGGCATCGGCGTCAGCGGATCGACGAAGAAGATCAGCGAGTCGATGGCGCCTTCGGCAATCATCGCACCGATTTGCTGGTCGCCGCCCAGCGGCCCGCTGCGGAGCCGCGATACATCCAGCGCAGGATCGGCATCGGCAATGCGTCCGCCGGTCGTGCCCGTCGCCACCAGGCTGCAGCGCGACAGAAGCGGCGCATGGCGCCGGACGAACGCGACCATGTCGTCCTTCTTCTGGTCATGGGCGACCAGGGCGATGGTGAGGGCATCGGACATGGTGGTTCAATCGATTTAGAAGACGTGTTTCTCTTAACCGTTTCGGGGTCCGCGTGAAAGATGGGCTCGCATCTTTTTTCGCGCCATCTACTGCCGTGGCCGGTCGGCGGGTATCGGCAGTCGCGCCAGTCCCGGAAGCGCCGCGCGCGCCGGCGCAGCGTCGGCAATCGGAACGGCTGAGGCGATCATCGCAACCTGATCGAATGACGCCGAATAGGTCGCCAGACTCTCCGAGGCCGGGCGCGGCGCGCGCAGCACGCCCCGGCAGGCATTGGGCAGATCGGCGAGCGTCTTTTCGCGGCGCGGCCGGGGCTTTGTGCCCGGCGCCTGCGGTTTCGGCGTCCAGGGTTCGGAGGTGAACCACCAGTCGAGCGAGGCATCGCAGCCATTGCCGGATGCAGGCACCGGGTCCTGCGGCCGGCAATTGGGCGAATCGGCCGGACACTTCATGCGGATATGAAAGTGGTAGTGGTGGCCGTAATAGGGACGGATCTTGATCATCCAGCGATCATTGCCGCGATCGGCGCCATAGGCGTCGCACATCGCCCGCTTGATGCCCGGATGCACGAACAGCCGCTCCACCGCGCCGTAGGACGCTGCCCGCCGCAGCAGTTTGGCATGTTCGGCGGTCCAGATCGCCGGATCGACATGAAGCGTGCCCTGTTTGAGGACCGAGACCGCACTGGTGTTGGCGCGCTCGCTCTGCGTCAGGCGCCGGTTCGGCATTTTTGTCAGCCAGATGTCGGCATCGAGCCCGACCTGATGGGACGCGTGGCCGGACAGCATCGGCCCGCCGCGCGGCTGGGAAATGTCGCCGACCAGAAGGCCCGGCCAGCCATCGGCCGCCGCCTCGCGCGACAGGCGCTGCACCAGCGCGATCAGGTCCGGATGGCCCCAGCGGCGGTTGCGCTCGAGCCGCATGGCCTGCCAGTTCGGACCGTCGATGGGCATCGCGACCGCGCCGGCAATGCAGCCACTGGAATAAAATCCGTGGACGCGGGCTTCGGTCGCCGCCGGCAGCGGCGTGTTGCCGAACAATTGCTTGGCCGGCTCTTCCGCCAGGGCCGGCGTGGAGCCAAGGCCGCACATTAGCGCAAGTCCCACAACCGCAAGCCCGGTCAGCGCCGGTTTGAACCGGGCTCGCATCGAAAATCGTGCAAAAACACCCATCGCCGCCTCCCCGTCGCCTGATTCCGCCCCCAAATCTTGCCGAGTCTATCGCGATTTGCATTCCGCTCCAACCGGCCCGGCCAATCGCCGGCGCCGACACGCCGCGACAGGATTGGTTTACCCCGCCACGGTATGAAGGGTTCCATGAAGCAGACCGGTGAACATGCCGATGCGCCCGGCCGCGGTCCGGCGGTCCAGCCCGCCAGAACCCGGCTCGGCCGGCTTTTCAGCTTCGCCTTCGCCGGCGGCGCCGGCTTCATCGTCGATCTGGCGGTGCTGCGCGGGCTGATCGAGCTGGCTGGCCTTGGTCCTTTTGCCGCCCGCATCCCGGCGATTGGCGCGGCGATGCTGACCACCTGGCTGATCAACCGGACCTTCACCTTCGGTGCCAGCGGCAGGACGGTGGGCAATGAGGCCGCGCGCTATGTCACGGTGGCCATCATCGGCGCGGTGTTGAACTATCTGATCTATTCGGCGGTCCTTTTGGCAACGCCGGACTGGTTCCTGCCCGAAATGGCGACATTCGTTGCCGTCGCCTGCGTCACCGTCTTTTCCTATCTGGGCTATTCGCGGTTCGTGTTCGGCGTGAAGGGCTGAGATCGGGCCCAAAGCAGGGACTCCAAACCGGCCGTGGCGTCGCCCATATGAACGCCATGGCCTTCGCCTTTTTCGAACAGACCCATGCCATCCATCGGCGTCACCGCTTCGCAAACCGGCTGCACACATTCGTGCTGGTCGCCGGCTCGCTCGCCCTTCTTGCGATGACGGCCTGGGCGATCGCCGGCACGACCGGTATCGTCTACGCGCTCATCTTCGGGGGCGTCAGCCTGTTCGCTGCCCGGCGGGTTTCGCCGTCGGTCGTCCTGCGCATGTACAAGGCAAAGCCTGTGGGGCCGGACCGGTTTCCGGCGGGCCACGCCATCGTCGCCGAGCTCTCGCGTCGCGCCGGCCTGACCCGAGCGCCCGATCTGCATGTGGTTCCGTCGCCGCTGATGAACGCGTTTGCCGTGGGTCGGCGCGATGCATCGGCGATCGCGGTGACTGATGCGCTGGTGCGGAGCCTGACCACACGCGAACTGGCCGGCGTTCTGGCCCACGAGATCACGCATATCCGCAACGAGGACATCAAGGTGATGAGCCTGGCCGATGTCGTCTCGCGGCTGACATCGACCCTGTCGACCATCGGCATCATCGCCGTTCTGTTCAACCTTTCGGGCTTCTTTCCGACCGTGCCCTGGCTCGGCATTGTGGCGATGATCGCGGCGCCGACCGTGGGCAGCCTGCTGCAGCTTGCACTGTCGCGCACCCGCGAGTTCGACGCCGATTATGGTGCCGCCATGCTGACCGGCGACCCGGACGGCCTGTCGTCGGCCCTCGTCAAGCTTGAAGGCGCCCATCGGCGCAGGCTCGAAGCGATGTTGCTGCCCGCCGGCCGGATGGCCGAGCCTTCCATGCTGCGCTCGCATCCGCCGACCGCAGAACGGGTCGAACGGTTGCAGGCGCTCAAGCCGACATTGCTGCGCACGCCGCCGGCAGACAATCCCACTGCCCGTCAGGCTCCGCTGCGACGGCGGGTTTCGCCGGTTCCGAAAATTCCCCGGCGCGAGCAGGACCGAATGCGTGACTGGCTGGCCTTTGCCGAGACGCGTCCACCGGTCGGGCCGGTCGTCGGCGCCACCGAAGCCGATTGTCCGGGTTGTGCCGGTCCGCTGCATCCGCCCGCAGATCAAGCCCCGCGCATCCGCATCGGTCGCGGCGGCGTCTGGTGGTGATCAGACGCGCGTGCGCTCGCCGCTTTCCGCCGCCCTATAGACTGCGTCGATGGCCCGTTGGTTGGCGCGGGAACTCTCAAGCGTGAACAGCGCTTCGCCCGATCCCGCCACATGGCGGGCAAAAGCGTCCACCTGACACTGGTACTGGTTGACGCCCGGAAAGGCGAAAATCTGCGCCTCGCGGTGGTCGGCACCGTGCAGCGTCACCCGGTCGGAATCGTAAAGCCCCGCATTGAACGGCGTCTGGACCTCGATGAAGCCCTTGTCGCCGTGAAACACCATCGACTGGCGTTGGGCGAGCTGTGTACCGAGGTAAAAGCCAAGATCGAACCCGTCGAACCGCATCGTCGCATTGGCGAAGATGTCGGTCCCGAATTTTGCATCGAAGTCGATTGTCGCCACCACGTCGCGCGGTTCCTGCCCGGTCACGAAGCGCGTCACGACGGTCGGATAAACGCCGATGTCGGGCAGTGCGCCGCCGCCCAGATCGGCCACGTTGCGCATATTGCTTCCGTCGCGGTTGAAATAGGAAAACGCACCCTGGACCATCCGCAGCGTGCCGATCGCGCCTTCTGCAATCAGCGCCCGCACTTTGAGCCATTGCGGATGATAAGTGACCATGAACGCTTCGGAGACGACAACGCCGGCCGCATCGCGCGCCGCGATCACCGGATCGATGTCTTCGGCTTTGAGCGCCAGCGGCTTTTCGACCAGAACATGCTTACCCGCCTTCGCGGCCTTGATCGCCCATTCGACATGGGTCGATGTCACGGTCGGGACATAGACGGCGTCGATGGCATCGCTGTCCAGCATCGCTTCATAGCTGTCGAACGCGTGTGCGATGTTGAAGCGGCGCGCGAAACCGGCCGCCGGACCGGGCCGGCGGCTGGCGACGGCGGTCACGATGCCGGTCTCGCTCTGCATGATCGCCGGCACGACCTGATCACGGGCGATTTTTGCGGTCGAGATAATCCCCCAACGGAACATGATGGCCCTCCTATTTTCGCGCGGGATTGGCTCGTTCGCGGATCTCCGCGAAGGTCCAGTCGCGCTTAAGCTCGCCATTTTCCCAGACCGGCTGCATCAGGTTCTGACGGTCGCCAATGTCCTTGAGCGGCATCGCCACCGGAGCGCCATCTTCGATAACGACCGCCTGCCGGTAGCGCTTGGACGCCTTGCCGGGGTCGGTCTTGGGGTCCTTGGCGATGCCGTGCCAGCCGCCGTCCGTGTCCTGCCGCGCATTGGCCTTCATGGCAAAGCGCAGCGTGTCGCGATTGACCCGCTGCAACAGCCCCGCGCCCATGCCGAAGGCGAGGTTTTCCGCCGACCAGCCGCGCTCGGTCATCGCTTCGAGCAGCACACGGATGGTGCGCGGTGTGATGCCGTCGCCCTGGATGACGCGCACGCAATCGGCCAACACCTTGTAGCCCTTGGCGTTGACGCGGTAGCCGAAAATGTCGCCGAGCATCTCGATCGTGTCGATGGGCACGCGGGTCGCATCGCCCGAGTCGGGCCGCACAACCAGCGTGCCGCCCATCGTCTCGACCTTTTCCTTCAGTTCTCCGCCCCAGATGTTGCGCACGGCGCGGAACAGATCGTAGCTGTCGGAGACCACGGCGACCAGTTTGCCGTCACCGCCGAACTGCTCGACCATGTTCTCGTAGGCCGCCGCCTCGCGCTCCTCGCCCCATGAAGTCATCGTCGAATGCTCGGCGGCCGGGATCGAAAAGCCGGCCATCTCCTCGCCGTAATATTTGCGCGCATAGACGAGCGCCGCGACGGTATCGGTGCCCAGGAAATTGACCAGATGGGCGACGCCGCCAAGGCCGGCCTGCTCATAGCTGGTCGCGCCGCGCGCGCCGAAATCGTGCAGGCGGAACGGCAGGATCGGCCCCGGATCGTCGCAGGTCCTGTCGAGCGTTTCGGCGATCATCTGGCGCACATGCCACGATACCGTCGCCACCGTCGACGGATACCAGACCGCGCGCAAAAGCGCGGTCTCGATGAAGGTCGGCAGCCAGAAAAATTCGGGGTCGGTGTTGCGCACCTGGACCATCGGCGTGCCGGCCGGAACGACCGAGCCTTCCGGCAGCGCCTCGATCATCAGCGGCAGATAGCCGCCATGGCGCTCGATCAAAAGATCCCAGCCGGGCCGGTTGAACGGCAGGCCGTGCGCCGTGATCATCGCCTCGGCTTCATCGACGTCGGCAAGCGTGACCGGCTTGGACAGATAGTCCTTGAGGAACATTTGCAGGCCGAAGAACAGCGTCACGTCATAGTCGCCGCCGCGCCGCGATTCGATATAGGCCGAGATCGCCGCCGTCTCCGGCGGATACTGCGCAAAGTGCGAGTATTTGTAGCTGTCGGTGTTGAGAATGAGGTTCATGGCGGGCTCCGACCGATGCAGGCCAGCCTTGTGTCAGAGCGGGCGGCGGGGAGCAAGGGTGCCCGTACAGGCTTCGGACTTCTCAGGCGGCAACCGGTAAGCGCTCATTGAAGAATGATACGCATCGTACTACATGTATGACATGATGCACACATGAGGCCGGTCATGACATCGATGTCTATCCGTGTTGATGCGGAGATCAAGGCTCGTTGGGATAAACTGTCCGAAGAGCATGGTTTGAACGCAAGCCATCTGATCCGTCAGGCGATCATCGACAAGCTCGAAGAGCTTGAGGATTTCTACACTGTGCGCAGTCGTTTGTCGGAGCCTTTCGAGCCGGTGCCGAACGAAGAGGTTTGGAAGAGGGTCGGTCTTGCGGATTGAATGGCATCCCGATGCCGTCACCGACCTTCTGGCGATCGCGACCGCCGATCAGCGGCGCATCAAGGCGGCGCTGGACGAATTGTCCCGCCTTGAGGACGCACGACAGCGCCTGGTTCCCTATTCGGGCAACCTGAAAGGCTTTCGGAAGCTGCGGTGCGGCGCTTACCGCCTCGTCTGTGAGTTATTGCGACGAGATGGGACCGTGGTGCTGATCGTCCATCTTGCGCATCGCAGCCGCGCTTACTCGAAACGCGGACAACGAACGATCAAGACACGCACCGGCGGCTAACCTTACCCCCTGAGCACGCCGCCCGTCGCCTTTTCGACACTGGCAACGATCCTGCCGCTCAGTGCTTCGAGGTCCTCGTCGGTCAGCGTTCGGTCGGTCGGCTGGATCTGCACTTCGACGGCGACCGACTTCCTGCCTTCGCCGAGCGCCGCGCCCTCGAACAGGTCGAAGACCGTCACGCCCGTCACCAACTGCTTGTCGGCGCCGGCGACCGCGCGCTGCAGGGCGCCCGCCGCCACATCGGCATCGACCACGAAGGCGAAATCGCGCGTCACCGCCTGGAACGGCGACAAATCGAGGCGCGGTTTGGTGCGTGTCGCCTTGCGCTTGGGTTCGGGCAGGGCGTCGATGAAGATCTCGAAGCCGCAGACCGGCCCTTTGACGTCGAGCACTTCGAGCGTGCGCGGATGCAGTTCGCCGAAATGGCCGAGCACGTTCTTCGGGCCGAGCTTGATCAGCCCCGAACGGCCCGGATGGTACCAGTCCGGCGCGCCGCGCTCGACCGTCAGCTTGTCGACCGGCGCGCCGCACGCTTCGAGCGCGGCCAGCGCGTCGGCCTTGGCGTCAAACACGCCGACCGCCGCCGCGTGTCCGTCCCATGCCCGGCCCGCGCCGGTGAGCGTCGCCGTGCCGCGGCGGATGCCGCCGGCGACCCTGCGCTGCCCGTCCGGCGTGTCGCTTTCATAAGTGCCCGCGACCTCGAACAGCGCGACATCGCCATGGCCGACATTGGCGTTGCGCTGGGCCGCCGCCAGAAGGCCGGGAAGCAGCGAGGGGCGCATGTCGCTCATGTCGGCCGCAATGGGGTTGGCAAGCTGCAGCGCGGCCGCGCCGCCGCCGAACGCCGCCGCATGGGCAGCCGGAATGAAAGACCATGTGACGGCTTCCATCATGCCGCGCGCGGCGAGCGCACGCTTCGCAGCGCGGGTGCGCACCTGCTGGACGGTCAGCACGCGCCCATTGACCGCACCATGGCTCTCAAGCGGCAGCGGCGCGATGTTGCCCACGCCATGGATGCGCATGACCTCCTCGACCAGATCGGCCTTGCCTTCAATGTCCGGCCGCCATGACGGAGCCGTGACCTTGGCGATCTCGCCCCTGCCGTTCACGTCAAAGCCGAGCCGTTCCAGAATGTCGGTGCTCTTGGCGGCTTCGACATCGGCGCCGGTCAGCCGCCTGACCTCGGCAAACGGAAAATCCACCGTCTTGCACTGATGGCCGGCATAGCCGGTCACGCGCGTTTCGGTGGGCGTGCCACCGCACAGGTCCAGCACCATGCGTGTCGCCAGTTCCAGTCCCGGCACCATGAATTCCGGATCGACACCCCGCTCGAACCGGTAACGGGCATCGGTGATGATGCCCAGATCGCGACCGGTCCGCGCGACATTGCGCGGGTTCCACAGCGCCGATTCGATGACCACATCGGTCGTGGTCTCGTCGCAGCCGGATTCTTCGCCGCCCATGATGCCGGCGATGGATTCGGGTCCGCGCTCGTCGGCGATCGTGCACATCTCGCCGGTCAGCGTGTACTCCTTGCCGTCAAGGCCAAGAATTGTCTCGCCATCGGTGGCGCGGCGCACGACGAGGTTGCCCGTCACCTTGGCGGCATCGAATACGTGCAGCGGCCTGCCCCAGCCGAAGGTGACATAGTTGGTGATATCGACGAGCGCATTGATGGGCCTCAGGCCGATGGCGATCAGGCGCTGCTGCATCCATTGCGGCGAGGGGCCGTTCTTGACGCCGCGCACCAGCCGCAGGGCGAAGCCGGGACACAGGTCCGGCGCGTCGATGCGCACATCGACCGGGCATGCGCCGTCGCCTGCAATCGGCTCGATGCCGAGCGGCTTGAGCGTGCCCAGCCCGGCCGCCGCCAGGTCGCGCGCAATGCCATGGACGCCGGTGCAGTCGGGCCGGTTCGGCGTCAGGCCGATCTCGATCACCGGATCGTCGAGCCCCGCATAGGCGGCGAAAGGCGTACCCACCGGCGCGTCCTCGGGCAGGTCGATGATTCCGGAATGCTCGTCCGACATCTCAAGCTCGCGCTCCGAGCACATCATGCCATGGCTCTCGACGCCGCGGATCTTGCCGACCGACAGTTCCAGATCGATGCCCGGCACATAGGTACCCGGCGCGGCGAACGCGCCGACGAGGCCGGCCCGCGCATTGGGCGCCCCGCACACCACCTGAACAGGCTTGCCGTCGCCGGCATCGACCGTCAGCACCTTCAGCTTGTCGGCGTCGGGGTGCTTCTCGGCGGTCAGCACGCGCGCAATGGTGAACGGCGCGAACTGCGCCTTGTCGTCCACCGCCTCGACCTCGAGGCCGATCATGGTCAGCGCCTCGGTGATCTCGGCAAGCGTTGCATCCGTGTCGAGATGGTCCTTGAGCCAGGACAATGTGAATTTCATCGTTTTTGCTTTCGATAGGCGTTGGTCAGCGGCCGGCGCGGCAGGTTCGCCGCTATTGGCTTAATCCTCCGAACAGGGTCGGCATGTCGAGCGGCCGGAAGCCATAGTGTTTCAGCCAGCGCACATCGGCGTCGAAAAAGGCGCGCAGGTCCGGCATGCCGTATTTCAGCATCGCCAGCCGGTCGATGCCGATGCCCCAGGCAAAGCCCTGATAGACGTCCGGATCGAGCCCGCCGGCGCGCAAAACGTTCGGATGCACCATGCCGCAACCCAAGATCTCCATCCAGTCATTGCCCTCGCCGAACCGGACTTCGCCGGGCTTTGACCGGTCGCACTGAATGTCCACCTCCAGGCTCGGCTCGGTGAACGGGAAGTAGGACGGCCTGAACCGCATGGCGACGTCGGGCACCTCGAAGAAGGCCTTGCAGAACTCCTCGATGGTCCATTTCAGGTGCGCGACCGTCGTCACCTTGTCGACGACAAGTCCCTCCAGCTGATGGAACATCGGCGTATGGGTGGCGTCGGAATCGTGCCGGTAGGTCTTGCCGGGAATGACGATGCGGATCGGCGGCTCCTGCGCTTCCATAGTGCGGATCTGGACTGGCGAGGTGTGCGTGCGCAGCACCTTGCGCTCGCCGTTTGCGTCCGGCGCCATGAAGAACGTGTCGTGCATTTCCCGCGCCGGATGATCCTCGGGGAAATTGAGCGCCGTGAAGTTGTAATAGTCGGTCTCGATATCGGGGCCTTCGGCAACGGCAAACCCCATGTCGGCGCAGATCGCGGTGATCTCGTCGATCACCTGGCTGATCGGATGGATGCGGCCGGTCTCGGCGGGCGACGGACGGACGGGAAGCGTGATGTCGACCGTCTCGGTCGCCAGCCGGGCCTCGATCGCCGCGTCGCGCAGTTCGGCCTTGCGGGCCGCGATCGCGTCGGTCACGCGGACCTTAAGCCCGTTCAGCGCCGGGCCCATCACCTGGCGCTCTTCGGCGCTCATCTTGCCGAGCGTCTTCATGCGCTCGGAGACCGCGCCTTTCTTGCCGATTGCCGCAACGCGCACCTGTTCGATGGCGTCCTCGTCGGCGGCCGAGGCGATGTCGGCCATCAGCGTCCGTTCAAGCTGATCGATCTCGGGTCGGGCCGTTTCGTTCATGACGGTTTCCCTATCTGTCCGGCGGTTCGTTTCTCACAGTCCGGCGACAAAGAAAACCCGCGTCCGGCGGTGGCCAGAAGCGGGTTCTCAAACTTGGGTGATGCGTTGAGAAGCGCGCTGGCCTAGCGGACAGCGGCCTCAAATGCGTTGGGCGTGGTGTCTTTCAGATAGGCCAGCTCGCCCTTGGCCTTTTCCGCGATGGCAGCGAATGCCGCCGGTTCGTGGATCGCCATGTCTGACAGCACCTTGCGGTCGATCTCGACGCCGGCCTTGTTCAGCCCGTCGATCAGCCGGCCATAGGTCAGGCCGTGCTCGCGCGCGGCGGCATTGATGCGCTGGATCCACAGCGAGCGGAAATTGCGTTTGCGGGCCTTGCGGTCGCGATAGGCGTACTGGTCCGCCTTCTCAACCGCCTGCTTGGCGATGCGGATGGTGTTCT
Organism: Oceaniradius stylonematis; assembly: GCF_003149475.2. GTDB lineage: Bacteria > Pseudomonadota > Alphaproteobacteria > Rhizobiales > Rhizobiaceae > Roseitalea > Roseitalea stylonematis. The sequence goes on along the minus strand of NZ_QFWV02000004.1, from coordinate 289,663 downwards.
TGCGCCGGCCGTAATAGCCCTTGGCGGCTTTGAGAACTTTCTTGTGCTTGGCGTGAGCGGTCACGCCGCGTTTGACACGTGCCATGGTCTTGGCTCCTTCAAATCTGGTGCGTGACGGCTCACAGGCCGTAGGGCATGAACTTCTTGACGATCTTCGTATCCGGCTCGGACAGCACCATGGTGCCGCGCGCGTTGCGGATGAACTTGTTGGACCGCTTGATCATCATATGGCGCTTGCCGGCCTGGGCGACCTTGATCTTGCCCGAGGCGGTGGTCTTGAAGCGCTTCTTGACCGAAGCCTTCGTCTTCATCTTGGGCATTTTGCTCTCCATTGTTCGCGTTCACGCCGGCCCGCTTTCGCAGGCGCTCCGCAAGGGCGTTCGAAAATTCGAACGGGGATCGGCCGATCCCGCCTCGCTTCGCTCGATTGTCGATGACGTGCTGGCTGTTCAGCATTCGTGAACCGCCACGGCATGCCCTGCCGGACGGTTCGGACCGCGCGCCTATAGACTCAAACCGTTGTGGATGCAAGCCTTGGCGGTGGGGAGGTACGCGCGATGACCAACGGGCGGGAACGCTTTCTGGACAAGGCCTATCAGGTCAGGACCGATGAGGAGACACGGGCGCTCTACGACCGCTGGGCGGAGGTCTACGACGAGGAACTGGACGAGAACGAATACCGCCAGCCGGCACGCTGCGCACAGGCCCTGGCCGAACGGCTCGCGCCGGGGCCCGGTGTTGCGGTGCTCGATGTCGGCTGCGGCTCGGGCCTGTCGGGCATCGCATTGCATCAGGCAGGATACGGCGCGATCGATGGCTGCGATTTTTCCACCGGCATGCTGAAGAAAGCCGAGGCGACCGGCATCTATCGCCGGCTGTTCGAGGCCGATCTGAACCGGCCGCCGCTCGATGCCGGCGATGGCGCCTATGACGCCGCGGCCTGCGTCGGCGTCTTTTCGACCGCCCATGTCCGGCCGGACGCGATCGACGAGATCGTGCGTGTGATCCGTCCCGGCGGCTTTCTGGTGATCGGACTGAACGACAATTTCTACCGGTCGGGCGGACTGGCCGGAAAGCTCGACGCCCTCGAAGCCGGCGGCCTTCTGACCGGCCGCGCCGACGAGCATGGCGAACATATTGTCGGCACCGGCCTGACCGGTTGGGTGATCGCCGCCCGCAAGGCCGGCTGAACGAAACGGCCAGCCAGCAAAAAAGGCCCGCCGCCGGCGAGCCTTCATTGCATGGCGCGATGTGTGCCGCTCTATTTCGGCGCCAGAACCATCATCATCTGTCGCCCCTCAAGCCTGGGCTCGGCTTCGACCTTTGAGATATCGCCGACTTCCTCGCGCACCTTCTGCAGAAGCTGCATGCCGAGCTGCTGGTGTGCCATCTCGCGGCCGCGGAAGCGCAGCGTGACCTTGACCTTGTCGCCATCCTCGAAGAAGCGCTTCACCGCCTTCATCTTCACCTCATAGTCGTGGGTGTCGATGTTCGGGCGCATCTTCACTTCCTTGACCTCGACGGTCTTCTGCTTCTTGCGCGCGGCCGCCGCCTTCTTCTGCTGTTCGTATTTCAGTTTGCCCAGATCGAGAATCTTGGCGACCGGCGGCTTGGCGTTGGGTGAGATCAGCACGAGATCGAGGCCGGCATCTTCGGCCATGCGTCGCGCTTCGAGCGTCTCGGTTATGCCCCTGTTTTCGCCGTCGGCGTCGATAAGCTGCACTTCTGGATCGCGAATGTCGTCATTGGCGGGCGGGCCGGACTTTTGCGGCGGTGGCGCTCTGAATGGTCTGCGAATGGTCGTAATCTCCTTGATATTGACCGGAAGGGTTCATGGTCCGAGCCGGCTGGCCGGGGTGCGGACGGCAGGTCCATAGCATGAACGTGTCCGCAAATCACCTGCCTTGGGCCGTTTGTTGCATTGATCCGGCCGGACGCATTCGGCCATGTGATGGCTTCACAGGTCCGATGCAACCCCTCATAAGGCGGACGATGGCGCAGGGACCGCCGGAGGAGCGCGAGATGGACGAACAATCGCTGACCGTGGACGGCGCCGAGATCGCCGTGTGCCACCGCACGGGCGGCGCGCCGAACTTCGTCTGGCTCGGCGGTTACCGATCCGACATGGACGGCACAAAGGCCGTCGAACTGGACCGCTGGTGCGGCGAGCACGCCATGGCCTGCACCCGGTTCGACTATTCGGGCCATGGCCGGTCGGGTGGCGATTTCCGGGCCGGCACGATCTCGCGCTGGCTCGGCGAGGCGCTCGCGGTGACCGAAAACGTCTGCGCTCCGCCGCTGGTCCTTGTCGGTTCGTCAATGGGCGCGTGGATCGCGCTGCGCATGGTCGCCGAACTCAACCGGGGCGGTGTCGGCGATCCGATCGCAGGGCTGCTGCTGCTGGCGCCCGCGCCCGACTTCACCAGCGAGCTGCATGAGCCCAAGCTGACCGGCGCGCAAAAGCGGGATCTGCAAGAGCAGGGCTATTTCGCCGAGCCGACGCCATACGGGCCCGAGCCGAACATCTTCACGCGGGACCTGTTCGAGGATGGCCGCAACAACCGCGTCATGACCGGGCCCATAGACACGCACTGCCCGGTGCGCATCATTCAGGGCCAGGCCGATCCCGACGTGCCGTGGCAGCATGCGCAGCGTCTGTTCGAGCTTCTGTCCAAGGACGATGCGGTGATCAGCTACGTCAAGGATGGCGATCACCGCCTGTCGCGGCCGCAGGACATCGCCATGATGCTCGATGCCGCCGGCGCGCTTGCGGGCAAGTCCGGCGGCCAGGGAGGCGGCCAGGGCTGACCATGTTTCGTTTTTCGGCCCTGTCGGCGGCGCTTGTCGCCTCATTCGTCGGTTTCGGCGGCACGATGGCGCTGGTGCTTGGCGCAGCCCAGTCTGTCGGCGCAACCGAGGCCCAGACGGCAAGCTGGATCACCGCAATATGCATCGCGGTGGCCATCGAGACCCTGATCCTGACCATCTGGTTTCGCATGCCGATCATCGCCGCCTGGTCGATCGCCGGCCTGGCGCTGGTGACGGCAAGCACGGGATACTCCATGAACGAAGCGGTCGGCGCCTTCGTCGCGGCGGGGCTCCTGACGATCGCCACCGGCCTGTTCCGGCCGCTGATGCGGCTGGTCGAAGCCATTCCCGGCGCGATCTCCGCCGGCATGCTCGGCGGCATCCTTTTGCCCTTCGTCGTCGCCGGCGCGCAGGCGGCCACCATCGATCCGGCCTTCATCCTGCCGCTGGCCGCCGGATTTTTCGTGCTGCGCACCTATGACGCGCAGCTGGCGGTGATCGGCGTGCTGTTCGTCGGCATTGCCTGGGCGCTGCTTGGCGGCATGACCGAAGGCGACATCACCATCGAGACCTCGTCGCTCGCCTTCGTCGTGCCGGAGATATCGGTCGGCTCGTTCTTCGGCCTCGCCGTACCGCTCTACGTCGTCACCATGGCCTCGCAGAACCTGCCCGGCCTGGCGGTGCTCCGCGCCGACGGCTATCGCCCGCCGGCCGGGCCGGTGATCGCCGTCACCGGCGTCTTCTCGACCTTGACCGGCTTTCTGGGCGCCTCATCGACCAATCTCGCCGCCGTGACCGCGGCCATCTGCACCGGCGAAGACGCCCATCCCGATCCGCACAAGCGCTGGGTCACGGGCATCTGGTACGGCCTCATCTATATCGTGTTCGCGCTGTTCGGCGCCTCGTTCGTGGCGCTTGTCACCGTGCTGCCCGCCTCGCTGATTGCGCTGGTTCTGGGCATCGCGCTGCTCGGGCCGCTGGCCAACTCCACCCGCATTGCCGTCGCCGAGGAACGCGACCGCATTCCGGCGATGACCACCTTTGCCATCACCGCCTCAGGCATTGTCTTTTTCGGCATCGGCGCCGCCTTCTGGGGCCTGATGCTGGGTCTCGCGGTGCATTTTCTGGCGCTGGCAAAACGCTGAATCTGAACAAAATTTAACGATTGTCCGCCGAAAAACCGGCCAAAAGCGCTTGCAGAGCAGGTGTTCGGTCACCACCTCAGAACCGTGGCGAGCCTTTATCGCCAGGCAAAAATGGGGTGTTCGAACATGACACAGACTGCCTTGATCCGTCCCGCGTGGACGCCGGCCACCATCGGCCTGATGGTGCTGGGTTTCATCGTCTTCTGGCCGCTGGGCCTGGCGATGCTGGCCTACATTCTCTGGGGCGACCGGCTGGATGGCTGGAAGGGTGACGTCAACCGCGCCACCGATGCCATGTCCCGCAATTGGAGCCGTTGCGGCCGTTCCGCCAACATGGCACCGCGCACCGGCAACGTCGCCTTTGACGACTGGCGCGATGCCGAACTCAAGCGCATCGAGGAAGAGCGCCGCAAGCTCGACGAAATGCGCAAGGAGTTCGATGACTATCTGCGCGAACTGCGCCGCGCCAAGGACCAGAAAGAATTCGACCAGTTCATGGCGGCACGCGGTCGCGACATGGATGCCGACGCCGGCAATGGCGCCAAGGGCACTTCGGTCCCGAACGTCAAGGGATCGGACGAGAGCTGATACGCAAAGAACCGGGCGCCGTCCTGTGATGGCGCCGGCACACAAACCGCGACGTCGGGACCTCTCCCGGCGTTGGCGGGCCGGCCGGAGCTGCTTCGCGCAGGTCCGGTTTCGCTGTTAGGCGCGCCGCCGAATCACGCTATGAACACCCCATGGTTTTCGGCCTGACGCGCGCACGGCGCCGACACGAGCAACGTCCGGACAGCCACCAGGTGGCTGGCCGGACGCTGCCGCTCTCGATCGTCGAAAACCCCCGCGCCAAGCGGCTGACGCTGCGCATACAGCCCGGCGATCGCGGTCTGAAGGTCACCGTGCCGCCCGGCATGGCGCAAGCGGAGATCGACCGGTTTCTGGCCCGTCACGAGGGCTGGCTCGCCGGCAAGATCGCCAAGATGCCCGATCGCCCGCAGGTGCGGCCGGGCATTAAGCTGCCGGTGCTGGGCGTCAACCATCTGATCGTCCACCGGCCCGGCCGCGGCGTCACGCGGATCGAGGACGGGGCGAACGGCCCCGAACTGGTCGTCTTCGGCGCGCCGGAACATTTGCCGCGCCGTGTCGCCGATTTTCTGAAGAAGACCGCCAGGGAGCGCATCGAGCCGCTGGTGGCCCGCCATGCCGCCACCGTCGGCCGGCCGGCGCGCGCGGTCCGGTTCAAGGACACGGTCAGCCGCTGGGGTTCCTGCTCGTCGGAGGGCAACCTGTCCTTTTCCTGGCGGATCGCCATGGCGCCGCCGCGGGTGATCGACTATCTGGTCGCCCACGAGGTGGCGCATCTGCGCGAGATGAACCACGGCGCGCGCTTCTGGGCGCTGTGCGAGGAGCTCTGCCCGGACACGAAGCGCTGCAAGGCCTGGCTCAAGCGCAACGGGTCGAAACTGCAGTCGATCGTGTTCTGACCGGCCCCACCGTGCCGGCCACGCCAGGCTTCATTCAAACATGCGCGTCGACCGCGGCGAATGATTGCTCGATGCGATCTTCCAGCAGATCGACCGGATAGTTGTTGGCAAGCAGCGTTCCACAGACGTCGGTGAAAAACCGCTGGTAACCGCTGCAGTAGACGGACGGATTGTCGAACCCCATGCCGTCGGCGTAACGGTTTTCGAGATCGCCGCTGCGGCACACGCCGCGCCAATCGCAGTCTCGGCAGGCGGTGGCGATCGTGTTGTTTGCGCGCCGGATCTCTCCAAAAACCCGATCGGCGAGGAAGTCGGGCAGCGACGTGTCCGCGATGGCCACGCGTGGCGTGCCCTTGAACCAGTCAAGGGCGGGGATGAGCGAATCGTCGACCGACACGGTTCCGTCGCTCTGCGCGACGATGATCTGGTAGGCGATCTTGTCTTCGCCCGGCGGTTCGGGCGGGCCTTTTTCCGTGTTCTGGAAATGCCGGATGACCTCCTTGACCTGCCGCACATTCACATCGGGATTGTCCTCGGCGAACCAGGCTTGGAACAGATCCGACAGGCACCGGCCATAGCTCTCCGCATCGCCATCGTCGGCACTGAACCCCTGATCGTGGCTGCGGTCGGGCAGGAGAAAGCTCATGTTCATGATGCCGAGCGACCGCAGGTAGCGATAGATGGCGCCATAGTCGTTGCGATGATCAAGAACGGAGATCGTCGACGGGCCGAGAGCCTGATTGCCGCCGGACCAGGCAACCAGGGTCCGGATCGTCTCGTCGACCGTGTCGAAGGTAGACCGTCCGTCCTTGGTCAGGCGGAAACGGTCATTGGCGCCGCGGTCGCCATCGATGCTGACGCCGACATGGATGCGGTGCTCGGCGAAGATATCGAGCCATTGCCGGCTGAGAATCGTGCCGTTGGTCTGCACGGCAAAGGAAACCTTGGCGACCGGCTCGATCGTTTCGCGCAGGAGCGTGCACGCCGCGGAGAAGCGCGCGGGCTTGAGGAGCAGCGGCTCGCCGCCGTGGAACGAGACCATCACGCGCCCGATGCCCAGTTCCGCGCAACCCTCACGTATCCAGCGCGCGAGCGAGGCCACCGTATCGAGACTGATCAGCGCCGGACGGTCCAGCGCCGATGTCTCGCCCATGTTGAAATAATAGCAGTAGCTGCAGTTGATGTTGCAGCGCTCGGCCACCTTCAACACGACCTGAAGCGTCCGGATCGAGGGCACGGCCGCATGGCGTCGCGTCGTGGCCGCGCCGGTCAGACCAGGGGGCATTGTGGCGCGGCCGGCTTAGCGGAACTCTTCGGTCTTGGGAGCCGCTTGCTTGTAGCTGCCGCCGCCGGTCTGGCTGTGATTGCCGCCGGTGGACTGATCGTAATCGCCGCCTTCCTGCTCGTAGTGCGGCCCTTCGGCGTGAATCCCCAAGGGAGGGAAGCCCGACAGCATGTCCGGCTCCACGAGTTTGTCGACGATCGCCTGACCGACAAACGCATCGTAGCGCTCTTTGAGTTCGGCATAGCGCTTTTCGCCAATCAGCTTTCGTGCAGTGATTTCTCTTTTAGGCATGGACCAAATCTCCTTTAACGGAAACATTCTGAGGGTGATACAAGTATTGGAAAGAGTCAATTTTGTTCTCTTTCACAAATAGATCGACCAGTCGGCGACCTCGTCCGGCATGGCGCCGGGCTGATCAAATGCTCGACTCGCTGAACCGTGCGCGCTAAGGCGCCTGCATGAGCCTCGACATCAAGATCTGCGGACTTTCGACACCGGACGCCATCGACGCGGCGGCAGCCGGCGGCGCGAGCCATGCCGGTTTCATCTTCTTCGAGAGATCGCCGCGCAACGTGGCGCCGGACGCTGCGGCGCCATTGGCAGCGCGGGCCAAGGCGGCCGGCGTTGTGACGGTCGCCGTAACGGTCGATGCGGACGACGCCATGCTCGACCGGATCGTCCGGACGGTCCGGCCCGACATGTTGCAATTGCATGGAAGCGAAAGCCCCGAACGGGTCGCCGCGGTCAGGGCGCGCCATGGCCTGCCGGTGATGAAGGCGTTCGCCATTTCCGGTCGCGATGACCTGAAAAAGCTGGACGCCTATCGCGGCGTCGCCGACAGGTTCCTGCTCGACGCCAATCCGCCAAAAGGATCGGACCTTCCCGGAGGCAATGGCGTCAGCTTCGATTGGTCGCTCCTTGCCTCGCTTGACGCGGACACGGACTATATGCTGTCCGGCGGGCTCGATGCCGGCAATGTGGGCGAGGCGCTCGGGATCGCCGGCCCGCCGGGGATCGACGTGTCCTCGGGCGTCGAAAGCGCGCCGGGCATCAAGGACGCGGGCCTGATCGAGGCGTTTTTTCTGGCGGTCGCCGAGGCGCGCGAACAGCGGCAGACCGCCGCTTTGGGAGTTTGACGATGAACAAGCCACCTGAACCCAATTCTTTTCGCACAGGTCCTGACGAGCAGGGCATGTTCGGCATTTTCGGTGGCCGCTTCGTCGCCGAGACGCTGATGCCGCTGATCCTCGACCTGCAGGACAAGTGGAACCAGGCCAAGACCGATCCGGAGTTTCAGGCCGAATTGCAGCATCTGAACACGCACTATACCGGCCGGCCCTCGCCGATCTATTTCGCCGAGCGGCTGACCGAGCATCTGGGCGGCGCGAAAATCTACTTCAAGCGCGACGAGCTGAACCACACCGGCTCGCACAAGATCAACAATTGCCTGGGCCAGATCCTGTTGGCCAAGCGCATGGGCAAGACGCGGATCATCGCCGAAACCGGCGCCGGCCAGCATGGCGTGGCCTCGGCCACGGTCGCCGCGCGGTTCGGCTTTCCCTGCCATGTCTATATGGGCGCCACCGACATCGACCGGCAGGCACCGAACGTCTTCCGCATGAAGCTCTTGGGCGCCGAGGTGACCCCGGTGACGGCCGGAAACGGCACCCTCAAGGACGCCATGAACGAGGCGCTGCGCGACTGGGTCACCAATGTCGAGAGCACCTACTACATCATCGGCACCGCCGCCGGCCCGCACCCCTATCCGGAGATGGTGCGCGAGTTCCAGTCGGTCATCGGCAAGGAGGCCAGGGAGCAGCTGCTTGAAATCGAGGGCCGGCTGCCGGACATGCTGGTCGCCGCCGTCGGCGGCGGCTCCAACGCGATCGGCCTGTTTCATCCGTTCCTCGACGACCGCAATGTGCAGATGGTCGGCGTCGAAGCGGGCGGCAAGGGGCTCGACACGGACGAGCACTGCGCCTCGCTGACCGCCGGTTCGCCCGGCGTGCTGCACGGCAACCGCACCTATCTTCTGCAGGACGGCGACGGACAGATCGAGGAAGGCCATTCGATCTCGGCCGGCCTCGACTATCCCGGCATCGGCCCCGAACATTCCTATTTGAAGGACACCGGCCGCGTCGACTATGTGCCGATCATGGACACCGAGGCGCTCGAAGCCTTCCAGCTCCTGTCGAAGATCGAGGGCATCATCCCGGCGCTCGAACCCAGCCACGCGCTCGCCGAGGTGATCAAGCGCGCACCGAAGATGCGCAAGGACCAGATCATCGTCATGAATCTGTGCGGCCGCGGCGACAAGGACGTCTTCGCCGTCGGCAAGCGGCTGGGATTTGAGATGTGACGATGGTCGACTTTGCCGGCCTCAAAGCCCTGTTCATCAACACGACGCTGAAATCGACCGCCCAGGGGCCGAGCCACACCGAACGGCTGATGCGCAACTCCATGGCGATCATGGAAAGGAACGGCGTCACGGTGGACTATCTGCGCGCCGCCGATCACCGGATCGCGTTCGGTATCATGCCGGACATGCGCGACCACGGCGCCGATCACGACGACTGGCCCGACATCTTTTGGCCGAAGGTGCGCGATGCGCATATTCTCGTGCTCGGTACACCGCTCTGGCTCGGCGAGGAATCGTCCGTCTGCCGCGTCGTCATCGAACGGCTTTACGCCCATGCGGGCCAGCGCAACAATGCCGGCCAGTACATCTATTACGGCAAGGTCGGGGGCTGTATGGTCACCGGCGACGAGGACGGCATCAAGCACGCGTCGATGACGTGTCTCTATGCGCTTCAGCACATCGGCTACACGGTGCCGCCGCAGGCCGATTCGGGCTGGATCGGCGAGGCCGGCCCGGGCGATTCCTATGGCGACAATGGCGCCGGTCTCGACAACGACTTCACGCGGCGGAACACCACGTTCATGACCTGGAACCTGATGCATCTGGCAAAGATGCTGGATGACGCCGGCGGCATTCCCGCACACGGCAATTCGGCCGTTGGCTGGAACAACGGCGAACGCTTCGATCACCCGGAGGTGCCGAAATGAGCACGATCACCATCTACCACAATCCCAAATGCGGCACCTCCCGCAACACGCTGGCGATGATCCGCGCGTCCGGCGAGGAGCCCGAGGTGATTGAATATCTGAAGTCACCGCCGGGCCGGGCCAAGCTCGTCGAGCTGATCGCGGCCACCGGTCTTTCAGTGCGCGAAGTGCTGCGCAAGAAGGGCACGCCCTATGAGGAACTCGGGCTCGATGATCCCAAATGGACCGATGACGAGCTCATCGACTTCATGGTCGAGCACCCGATCCTGATGAACCGGCCGATCGTCGTCACGCCGCTCGGAACGGTCCTGTCGCGCCCGTCCGAAAAGGTGCTGGACGTGCTGCCGAACGCCGACAAGGTCGGCACCTTCACAAAGGAAGACGGCGAAGTCGTCGGCAAATCGGGGCAAAGCGCATGACCAACCGTTTCGACACGCTGTTTGCGCGGCTTGCCGATGAAGGCCGGCCCGCGCTCGTCACCTACATTATGGGCGGCGATCCGGACTACGACACCTCGCTGTCGATCATGAAGGCCCTGCCGGAAGCGGGCGCTGACATCATCGAACTCGGCATGCCGTTTTCCGACCCGATGGCCGACGGGCCCGCGATCCAGATGGCGGGACAACGCGCGCTCAAGGGCGGGCAGACGCTGGCCCGTACGCTGGCGATGGCCAAAGCCTTCCGCAAGACCGATACCGATACGCCGATCGTCCTGATGGGCTATTACAATCCGGTCTACATCTATGGTGTCGACCGGTTCCTCGACGATGCGAACGCTGCCGGAATCGACGGTCTGATCATCGTCGACCTGCCGCCGGAAATGGATGGCGAACTGTGCATTCCGGCGCTTGAGGCCGGCATCAGCTTCATCCGGCTGGCGACCCCGACGACCGACGACAAGCGCCTGCCGGCCGTCCTCGCCAACACGTCCGGCTTTGTCTATTACGTCTCGATGACGGGCATCACCGGATCGGCCATCGCCGACACCGGCGCGGTCGGCGAGGCGGTCAACCGTATCAAGGGCCATACGCCCTTGCCGGTCTGTGTCGGCTTCGGCGTCAAGACCGCCGAGCAGGCCCGGCTGATCGGTCGCGATGCGGACGGCGTGGTGGTCGGCACGGCGATCGTCCAGGCCATCGTCAATTCGCTGGACGGCGATGGCGGCTCGACGTCCGACACGGTCGCCGCCGTCACGACGCTGGTGGGCGGCCTGGCCGCAGGCGTCCGCGCCGCGCGCCTTGAAGCTGCCGAATAGCCGGTCCACATTGGCCCAAAACGGGAATCGGTCATGAACTGGATCACCAACTACGTCCGTCCGCGCCTCAACTCCATGCTGGGGCGGCGCGAGACGCCGGAAAACCTCTGGATCAAGTGCCCCGAGACCGGCGAGATGGTGTTTCACGCCGATGTCGAGGAAAACCAGTGGGTGATCCCGGTCTCCGGACACCACATGAAGATCGCCGCGCGCCAGCGGCTCACCCATTTCTATGATGGCGGCGCGTTCCAGGAGATCGCCAATCCGGAGGTGGCGCAGGACCCGCTGCGTTTCCGGGACCAGAAGAAGTATTCCGACCGGCTGCGCGAGAACCGGCTGAAGACCGGTCTCGAGGATTCCATCATCAACGCCACCGGCAAGCTCGAGGGCATGGAAATCGTCACCACAGTGCACGATTTCACCTTCATGGGCGGCTCGCTCGGCATGGCGGCCGGCGAAGCGATCATTCGCGGCTTTGAGACGGCCATCGAAAAGAAATGCCCGATGGTGCTGTTCGCCGCATCCGGCGGTGCGCGCATGCAGGAGGGCATCCTGTCGCTGATGCAGTTGCCGCGCACCACGGTTGCCGTCGAAATGCTGAAGGAGGCGGGCCTGCCCTACATCGTCGTCCTGACCAATCCGACCACCGGCGGCGTTTCGGCCTCCTATGCGATGCTGGGCGACATTCACATCGCCGAACCGGGCGCGGTGATCGGCTTTGCCGGCGCGCGGGTCATCGAACAGACCATTCGCGAAAAGCTGCCCGAGGGCTTCCAGCGTTCCGAATATCTGCTCGATCACGGCATGGTCGACATGGTCGTGCCGCGCACCGAACTGAGGGCGACCATCGCCCGCCTGCTTCGCATCCTGACCAAACAGGACGTGCCTGCGACCGAAACGGTCGGGCAGGCCGCGGTGATGGACGAGACCGGCTCGGTCGACACGGTGCCGGTCGCCGATCCCGAAGATGCGGCGGTGACGACAGGTGCCGTCGAGACCGAAATTCTCGAACCGGCCGAGGCGACGCCCCAAAAGCCTTCGCCCAGCTTCTGACGGAGCGCGGCCATGGCAAGCGATCATCATCCGCCCGCCGCGCCGGGCACCGAACTGGTATCGCCCGACGAAGCCACCCGCGCCATCGAGGCGCTAATGGCCCTGCATCCGAAGGGGTTCGACCTGTCGCTCGGCCGCATCCGCCGTCTGCTGGGCGCGCTCGGCGATCCGCACACGGCGCTGCCGCCGGTGATCCACATCGCCGGCACCAACGGCAAGGGGTCGTGCGCCGCCTTCTGCCGCGCGCTGCTGGAGGCCGCCGGCCATCGCACCCACGTTCACATCTCGCCGCACCTCGTGCGCTGGCACGAGCGGTTCCGGTTGGCCGGCACGTTGGTCGACGATGCAGTGCTCGCAGATGCGGTGCGCCGCGTCGCCGACGCCAATGACGGCCGCAAGATCACTGTCTTCGAGATCCTGACGGCGGTCATGTTCGTCCTGTTCAGCGAACACAAGGCCGATGCGGCAGTCATCGAGGTGGGTCTTGGCGGCCGCGCCGACGCCACCAATGTGATCGACCGGCCGGCGGTCAGCGTCATCATGCCGGTCGGTCTCGACCATCAGGCCTATCTCGGCGACACGGTCGAACTGATCGCCGGCGAAAAGGCCGGCATCATGAAACCCGACGCGCCGGTGGTCATCGGCGCCCAGCCTCATCCGGAGGCGCGCGACGAACTGGTCACGCGCGCCGAAGCTCTGGGCTGCGACGCGCACATCTATGGTGAGCATTTCATCGCCTTCGAGGAGCATGGCCGGCTGGTCTTTCAGGACACCGACGGTTTGCTTGATCTGCCTTTGCCGGCGCTGCGGGGCCGGCACCAGCTTTCCAACGCCGCCGCGGCCATCGCCGCACTGCGCGCCGGCGGTTTTTCCCTGACCGAGGCGGCCGCCGAGCGCGCGATGCAGACGGTCGACTGGCCGGCGCGGTTGCAGCGGCTGACCGAAGGCGATCTGGTGGCGCTCGCACCAAAGGGGGCGGAGATCTGGCTCGATGGCGGCCACAATCCCGACGGCGCGGCGATGGCCGCCGAGCATCTCGCCGCACGCGAGGAACAGGTCGAGCGGCCGCTGTTCATGATCGCCGGCATGCTCAACACCAAGGATGCCGTCGGCTATTTCCGCGTGTTCGAGGGCCTCGTCCGGCATGTCTTCACCGTTCCGGTGCCGGGCAGCGATGCCGGTGTCGATCCGGGCTTTCTCGCCGACCAGGCGCTCGAAGCCGGCCTTTCGGCGGAGCCGATGGAAAACGTCTCCGCCGCGCTCCGTCTTTTGGCTGAAAGCTGGAACGGCCTGGAGCGTCCGCCGCGTATCCTGATATGCGGCTCGCTCTATCTGGCCGGCGATGTTCTGCGCGACAACGGCACGCCGCCACGGTAGCCGGCACAAAAAACCCGGCGCAAGGGCCGGGTTTTCGTGAAAATCCGTGCAGCCGGCCTCAGGCGATGGCGCCCTTCATCCAGTCCGACAGTTTGCCCTTGGGCACGGCGCCGACCATCTGGTCGACGACTTCGCCACCCTTGAACATGTAGAGCGTCGGGATCGAGCGGATGCCGTACTGCGCGGCGATCTGCGGATTTTCGTCAATGTTGACCTTGGCGATCTTCACCTGACCGTCCAGTTCGCCGGACAGTTCCTCCAGCGCCGGCGCGATCATCTTGCACGGGCCGCACCATTCCGCCCAGAAATCCACGACCACCGGTTCGTCGGCGCCGAGCACATCGGCCTCGAAATTGCTGGTATCGATCTTCACGGTCGCCATTGCGGCCTCCTTCTCATGTCCTGGCCCGCATGTGGGCCGGATCGGACGCATGTTCAAGCCCGTACCTATAGGCCGATTCTCACGATTGTGCGAGACCGGCCAAGGCGGAGGCGAGCCTCTCGCCGGAGACTTCGATCATCGCCGGCCCGGCGGTGAAAAGCAAAAGCGTGCGCACCGCCTTGCCCGGATAGAGAGGGGCGACGAGCGCGCGGTAAAGCGCCATCTGACGCGCATGGGCCTCGGCGACCGCGTCGGGCGTTTCGGGGATGTGGCGGCCGGTCTTGTAATCGACGATCAGCACCGTGTCGCCCACCGCCACTAGCCGGTCGATCGCGCCGGAGACGGCGCGCGCCTCGCCGCCAAGCTTCAGCGTGCCCATCACGGACACCTCGGCAATCGATTCCGGCGCGAACAGCGGCGCGTAACGCGGGTCGTCCAGCACGCCAAACACCTGAGCGAGCAACGAATCGACGTCGCCGATGTCCATTTCGGGCGCGGTCATCGCGCACCATTGCCGCGCCCGGTCCTGCCGTTCGCTGGGGTCGATTGCCGGCAGCATCTGCAACAGCGTGTGGATCAGCGTTCCGCGCCGCGCCGCCGATCCGCCCGGTGTTCCGCCCCCGTCGTCCAGCAGCGACACGCTGCCCGGTTCCGCGGCATCCGCTGTCTCCGGGGAAATGGCAAGGCCCGACGCTCCCGACGGCACCAGTGGCCGCGCCGCCGGAGGTTCGGGGGGCGCCGGATCGGCAAAACCCGCGGGCAGCGAGAACGCCTGTTCGCGCTTGTCCGGTACCGCCGGAGCGCTGGCCGGCACAGCGCCAAGCCCCGCCGGAAACTGCCAGACCGTCCCGTCACCGGTTTCGGTCACGTCGCAATGCGGCTCCAGCGCCGACAGCACCATGGTGTGCCATGTCGCCTCGGACGGCGCATGGATGCCGCGATAGCCGGCGACGATCAGCCTGTCGGCGGCGCGCGTCATTCCGACATACAAGAGCCGGCGATATTCGTCCTGTGCGGCGCGCTTCAGCCTTTCGAGCGCTGCGGCTTGAACATCAGAGCGCGCGTCCGGCACGCCGCGCCACAAAAGGGCGTCGCTGTCGGAGCCTGTTTCGCTTGGCAGTTGCACCGGCAGCAGCGCCGGCGCCTGACGCGCATCGAACGGCGCGCTGCCGCGATCGACGAGAAACACGATCGGCGCCTCCAGCCCCTTGGCGCCGTGCACCGTCATGATCCGGACTTCGCCCTTGGCCTGATCCATCTCGCGCTTGATCTCCGGCGCATAGAGATCGAGCGTGTTGAGAAAGGTCTCGAGCGCCGGCGGTCCGGTGCGTTCGGCCGCCAGCGTCAACGCGATGAATTCGTCGAGCACGTCGGCGGTTTCCGGACCCAGCCGGCCGATCAGCTTTTCGCGTCCCGAACAGGCCGACAGCACATGGGCATAGAACTCGTGCACCGGCCAGCGCATCGCCTTGTCCGCCCAGTCGGCGAGCTGCGCCGCGATGGCCGCAAGGACCGGGTCGTTACGCCCGACATCGGCCAGCCGCGACCAGAGCGTCGCACCCTCGCGGCCATGGGCGAGCGCGAACAGATCGTCATCGCTACGGCCGAAGAGAGGGCTCTTGAGAAGCGCGGCCAGCGACAGATCGTCGGCCCGGTTCAGCATGACACGGCCAAGCGCCATCAGGTCCAGCACCGCGATATGGCCGGTCAGCGCCAGCCGGTCCGCGCCGGCGACGGGGACGCCGCGATCCTTGAGCGCCCGCGACAGCGCGTTGACGAACCCGTCGCGCGACCGCACGAGAACCAGAATGTCGTCTGGCGCGATCGGCTCGCCCGTTGCCTCAAGGACCGTTCTCGTCCCGATCCATCCTTTGATCGTTTCGGCGATGCGGGTGGCGACACGCAGGGAGGGCTCCTCGACCGCGTCGACCGGCGCGGTCCAGTCTTCGCTGGGGTCGCTCTTCTGTTTTGCGACCTGCTCCCAGATTTCGACGCGGCCCGGCTCGCCTCTGCGCAGCGAACGGTGCGCGGTGGGCAGACTGTCGCGTGTCAGCCCGGCCCGGTTTTCTTCAGTCGCGAAAACATGGTCGACCGCGGCCAGAACCGCCTCGGTGGACCGGAACGAGACCTGCAGTTGCACCGGCTCAAAGGCACGGTCGGCTTCGCCAGCCCGTTGGGCGAAATGGGTGCGTGTGCCCGCGAACTTGTCCGGATCGGCCCCCTGGAAAGAGTAGATGGACTGTTTCTCGTCGCCGACCGCAAAGACGGTGCGCAGTTCCGGCCGTGCCGCATCGCCGGCAAAGAACTCGTCGGCCAAAGTGCGGATGACGTCCCACTGGGCGGGGCTGGTGTCCTGCGCCTCGTCGATAAGGATATGATCGATGCCCTGGTCCAGCTTGTAGCGCACCCAGAGCGAAGCGCCGGTGCGCGTCAGAAGCGTGGCGGTGCGCGCAATCAGGTCTTCGAAGTCCAGCAGCCCGCGCGCGCGCTTGAGCGCCTCGTAGCGCGCGATCAGCGCGTCGGCAACGGCGAGAACGTCGAGCGTGCCTTCGATTTCGCGCAGCAGGTCCAAGCGGTTGCAGGCTTTTGCGATCCGGTCCGCTGCCGACAGATAGTCTGCCTCGAAGGAGGGCAGCGCCCCGGCAATATCGGCCGGGAACATATTGTGCGTCGCCGGCGTGCCATCGGCCTTCAGAAATGCCCTGGCCAGCGAGGAGAGGCGCAATAGAGCGTCCGGCTCCGCCGACGCATCGCGTAGCTCGGCGATGAACTTCAGATGCGTCTTTCGCGGTGACTTCGGCGCACGGGCCGCATGTTCCAGCCGCTCCAGATCGGCCTCTCCGAACCCCGGCAGCGGCCAGACGGTCGCGGCGACGTCCGCATCGGTCTCGTCCGGCGCGAACCCGAAGGCGGTGCGATAGGCACCGCGTCTCTCCCCGGCCGGCGAAAGCCGCCGCAGCAGATCGGTGACCGCGATGCGCCGGACGACGATCTCGTCGAGCAGCTTTTCGACCCCGCTTTCCCCGGCAATCGCCAGAAGCCGCATGACCGCCGCACCCGCGCCGCTCCGCTGCGCCGCATCGGCCAGGAGTCCGCGCCGCGCCTGTGCGACAAGCAGCGCCTGCGCCTCGGCGTCCAGCAGCTCGA
This sequence comes from Oceaniradius stylonematis, assembly GCF_003149475.2. Classification (GTDB taxonomy): domain Bacteria; phylum Pseudomonadota; class Alphaproteobacteria; order Rhizobiales; family Rhizobiaceae; genus Roseitalea; species Roseitalea stylonematis. Next base: position 272,661 of record NZ_QFWV02000004.1, on the reverse strand, counting down.
AATGGCCGGCAATGTTGGCTTCGAGCGGGAACCGGTGCAGCAGCGATTCGCAAAAGGCGTGGATGGTCTGGATCTTCAGCCCGCCCGGCGTCTCGAGCGCGCGGGCAAACAGGGTCCGCGCGAACGCGATAGCTTCCCGCCCCGGTCGTTCGTCCGTGATGGCGGCCAGCTCGTCGCGCAGCGCCGCATCGTCCATCGCCACCCAGGCCCCGAGCCGCTGGAACACACGGGTCTTCATCTCCGCGGCGGCGGCCCTGGTGTAGGTCAGGCACAGGATTTTCGACGGCTCGGTGCCGGACAGAAGAATACGGATGACCCGGGTCGACAGGACCCAGGTCTTGCCGGACCCGGCATTGGCGGACACCCAGGCGGAATTGGCCGGGTCCGCCGCTCGGGCCTGATCGGCTCGGGTCCTGTCGTCGGGAAGCGGTTTAGCCATCGCGTTCGCGCCGCACCGCGTCGGCCCATTCCAGCGCCCGCGCCAGATGGTCGTAATCGCCGTCGAAATCGGCCTCCCGGAACGGCATGAGGCGGCTCGGGTAGCCTTGCTCGAATTTGTTGTAGTGCGCGCAGAGCCCCTCCAGCTTCTCCCATGCACGCCGGGCGAGCGTGGCCGCCTTGTCATTCTTGCCGCCCGATACGGGCCGGGCGACCAGTTCGCCGCGCGCGCCGAGCCGGACATAGATGAGATCGCCCGGCTCGGATTTTTCGGGGCTGTCGAAGGCGCCGCGTTCAAGCAGGGCCGCTTCGAGCGGCAATTGTGGCGCCAGCAGCGTCTGAACCTGCGGCGCGGATGGCGCGCCGCCGGTCTTGAAGTCGATAATGTCGGCAAGCTCGTCGGTGCGCGCATCGACGCGGTCGGCATAGCCGCGCAGTGTCACGCCCGTTGCGCCGACGGGCGTCGGCCGGGCGCGGGCTTCGGGATGTCGGGCGGTGATCAGCGGTTGCCTTTCGGTCTCCCAGGCGACGATCCGCGGCAGCGCGGCCAGCATCCGGGCCCACCATACCGCGTCGATCTCCGGCGGAAGTCTCTCCGCATCGAACACGTCTCGCGCCAGGCGCTCCAGCGCGGCGTGGGCCGTCTCCGCTGGCCAGTCGATCCTCGCCCGCGCCGCTTCCTCCATCACCTTGTGGATCAGCGATCCCCGGTCGGCGAAGTCCGGATCGCGCACCAGCGGATCGAGCGGCGCCAGTTCCAGAACGCGGCGCGCATAGACGGCGTAGGGATCGCGCCGCAGAGTTTCGACTTCGGTCACCGACAGCGCCTTCGGCCGCGCCGTGAGCGGCGGCTGCGGCGCCGGCCGCCCGGCCGGATCGGCGATGGACGGCGCGGCGACGGTTTCGGCCAATTGCGCATAGTGACCGCCGGCCGCGTGCATTGCCGCCGTCCGATCCGGCCCGGCCAGCGTTTCCAGCCTCTGGAGCCAGCGCGAGGCGACGGCCGGGGCACCGCCTGCCCGAATGGCTCGGGTGAGAAGCACGCGGCGATTGCCCATCGCCATCTGGAAATCGTGCGCCGCCAGCCCGATGCGCCGTTCGGGCGGATCGAGACCGATTTCCGCTTTCATCGACCGCGTCAGGAACGCGTCATTGGATGTCTGCGCCGGCCATGTGCCTTCGTTGAGGCCGCCCAGCACCATCAGATCGACGGTCTGGAGGCGCGCTTCCAGCGTGCCCCAGATCGCAATGCGCGGATGACCCCCGACGGCCGGTTTGACCGCCATCGTTGCGGTCAGGGCGCGGACCATGTCCGGCCACTGGTCCGCAGCGAAGGCGATGGGCGTTGCGCTGTCGCGCAGGCGTCGCAACAGGCCTTCGAGCGCCGTGCCGCTTTCGCCTGCGTAAAGCGCGTCGAACCGCCCGTCGCCATCGCGCGTGATCGCCTCAAGCACCTGCACCGTTGCGCACACGGTTTTGTCGAGAGCGATCGTTTCCGCCGCATCGCCGAGCGCGCAAAGGGGCGCAAAGGCTGCCTCGATGCGCTGGGCCAGATCCCGTGCCTGATCGAAAGCACCGGCGTCGATCGCCTGGAACCAGTCCGGCTTGCGGCGCCCGTCGTCGGCCCATTGTGCCAGTGCGTCTTCGGCGAAGCCCGCGAACCGGCCGAGCGCTATCCGGCCCGTGCCGCCGCGCAGCGCCAGCATTTCCAGATGTGCGACCGCCGTCATGTGCGCCGCCCGGTCGGCGCCGAACCGCGCCAGCGGATGCTTGAGCAGCGCCAGAAGCGCGGCAGGGTCCGCCTCTCCCGCCGCGAGCGGCAGGGCGAGCGCAAGCAGGCTGCCATGCGGCGTCAATGCAAACGGCGTACCGCCGGAATCGTTGGCTTCGACACTGAAGCGCGCAAGCTCGGTTGCAACGCGGCGGGCCAGCTGCCGGTCGGGCGTCACCAGCGCCGCCGTCGCCTGCGGATCGAGAATGGCTTCGCGCAGCGCGCAGGCGATCGCCAGCGCCTCGGTCCGCTCGTCGGCCGCGTGCAGAACCGCAGTTCCGGCAAAGGCGGCGTCCTTGAACGTCGCGCGTTGGGCGGCCCAGTCCGCCGTGCGTTCGGCGGGTGCCAGCGCCGCTGCGACCCAGCGGCTTCGCGCCGCAACCGCATCGTCCTCCGCCGCGCCGAGCCGCTCGATCGCGTCGGGCGCGATCCCGATCGAGCGGACGAGCTTGTGCATGCCGAACTGCGGATGGCCGATCACCGGCGTGGCATCGCCAACGGTTTCAAGAAGCGCGCGTGTCTCGCCATCCATCTCCGTGTCGTAGCCCGGCAGCACGACAGCGCCCTGGGGAAGCCGCGCAATGGTGGCGATCAGTTCCGCCGTCGCAGGGATGGTGCCGGTCGAGCCGGCGACGATCACCGGCCCGGCGGGCGGCGCGGCGGCGAGCCGGGCCGCCTCGGCCCGGATCATCCGGTTGCGATGGTCGGCCGGGTCCAGCCGGTTGGCCTCGGCGAGATGCGCCGGCCAGGCCTTTTTGACGATCTGCAGAAAGGCGAGCGTGACGTTCCACCATTCCGAGACCTCGGCGCCGGCGGCATCCTCGATGGCCTTGAACGGAATGCCCTCGGTCTCAAGCTGGTCGATCAGCGCGGCGAGATCGGCCGCCATCCAGAAAGCGTCGGCGGTCGACACCGGCGTCGTCACCCGCTCGATGCCGTAAAGCGCATGCAGATCGTCTGTCATCGCCTCTGTCCAGCGCGCCGTCAGCGTGCCGAGCGCAAGCTGGCGCTCAAGCGCGTCGATCGCCGGCGGCACCGACAGCATCTCCCCCGCGCCTGCTGCAAAGAAGGCGGCATCCTCGTCGAATTCCCCGAGCGGGCGGATGCGCGGCAAAAGGATGGAGCGTTGGCCGAGCGCATCCATGAACACCGACCGCAGCTCGCGCGCCGCGCGCCGCGTCGGCACGTAAATGATCGCGCGCGCCAACGCCATCGGATCGCCATCGAAGGTGAAGCCGTCGACCAGTGTGCCCTCCAGCAGTCCATCGGCGATGGCGGGCAGGAAAGGCGCGCCGGGCGCGACGGTGAAGACTTTGGGATGGACGTAGCGGTTCTGGGTCACGGCGGCAGATCGCGATTCGGAGAGCCCAAGTCTGCGGGCCTCCCGCTCGGCGGTCAAACCCTGCCCGCTGCCAGATGCGCCTCGACCTCCGTCAGCCCGTCCGGCGTGCCGACCGTGTACCAGTGGCCGTCTTCGAGCGCATGGCCGAACAGCCGGCCGGCGGCGATGGCGGCGTCGAAATAGCGGTTCAGCGAATGCGGCTCGGCACGCGCGCCGGTGAAGACCGCCGGATCGATGATCGCCGCGCCCGCGTAGATGACGCCGGCTCCGGCCGGATCCGGCGCCCGTGCGATCCGGCTGCCGGCGTCCAGTGTGAAGTCCACGCCGCCCGAATGTCCCGTCGTATCGTCAAGGCGCGCGGTCAGGAGCAGCATGTCCATGCGTGCCGGGTCGAAGGCGTCGATCATCGCCGCAAGCGTCGACCGGCCGCCATCGACCCAGAACGTGTCGGCGTTGAGGAGCGCGAACGGAGTATCGCCGAGCAACGGCAACGCCTTGACCACGCCGCCCCCGGTTTCAAGGATCGCGTCGCGCTCGTCGCTGATCGACGTCGCCGGCGTCTGCCGGCTCGCGCAATGCGCAATGATCTGCTCGCCCAGATAATGAACGTTGACCACGGCGCGCGCGATCCCGGCCGTTTCCGCCGCATCGAGCGTCCGGTCGAGCATGGTACGCCCTCCCACCGGGACCAGGGGCTTGGGCACGGTGTCGGTGATCGGCCGCAGCCGTTTTCCGAAGCCGGCGGCCAGCACCATGGCTGTTGAGACCGGTGCGGTCATCGCGGTTCGACCGTCACGTCGAGCAGGCCGTGCGCGGCGAGCCACGCGTCGAGATCGGCGAGCGCCGGATGGCACAACGACTGGCGCATGTATGTCTGGATGCGGGGCAGATGTGCGATGTAGCCCGGCTTGCCGTCCCGTTCGTCGAGGCGCACGAATATCCCCAGAAGCTTGGCGGCCCGCTGCGCGGCCAGAATGGCGGAACACTCCCGGAAGCCGGTCTCGTCGAAGTCCTCCGCCTGTTGGTCCCTTGCCGCGCAATAGGCTTCCAGAAGCCGCGACTGCAGGTCCGGTTCGACGGTGACACGCGCATCGCGGATCAGCGACATCACGTCATAGGCGGGGTGGGTCCAGAGCGCATCCTGAAAGTCGATCAGCCCGACCCGGTCATGTCCGGTCCTTTCGCCGCGCCAGACAATGTTGGGCGAGTGGAAGTCGCGCATCGCAAGGGTCTTGGGGCCGGCATCGACGGTGGCGAACAGCGCCTGCCAGATGGCGTGCCACGATTGCCGGTCCTCGGCGCTGGCCGGAGCGCCGGCGACCCTCGGAACATACCAGTCGAGCAGCAGATCGACCTCGATCAGGAAGGCGCCGAGGTCGAACGCCGGCACCCGGTGGACCGTGCCGTCTTCCAGGACGATCTCGCGGGGCCAGTCGGTGGCGTGCATGGCGGCGAGGCAATCGACCGACGCCTCATAGCGCGCCGGGATCGGCCGGCGGGCAGCATCCAGCACGCCATCCTCGCCGAGATCTTCGAGCAGGATCAGCCCGGCCTCATGGTCGACCGCCATGATCTCCGGCGCGGCGAAACCCGCTCCGGTCAGCATCCGGGCCACTGCGACGAACGGGCCGATATCTTCCGCCAGATGAGCGATCTGCGAATAGGGCTTGCCGTCGCGCACCGGGGGCCCGTCCGGCATGGGCGGCGCGTCCATGACGATGGCACGCCACGCACCGTCGGTTGCCGTTTCGTACCGGCGCGTCGAGGCATCGCCGGTGAGCGGCGCGCGGTTTGCCCCGCCATGGCCCGCGGACAGGAGCAGTGCGCGGATCGCCAGCGTGCGCCTTATGCGCGCAACGGCCGCTTCGGGCGCTTCGATCGCGATCGTGCGGGCATCGGCGCCGGCGTCGGTCACGGTTTCCGAAAAAGCCAGCCCGATCGCACCGGCGGGCAGGGCAGTGCCGGCCCGTTCGGGCCACTCGATCAGCGCGATCCCTGCCTCCAGCGCTTCGTCCAGCCCCAGTTCGGCAACTTCGTCCGGGTCGGCGATGCGGTAGAGATCGAAATGGGCGACCGGCGGACTGGTGGCGTATTCCTGTACGAGCGTGAATGTCGGGCTTGGGACTTCCAGCTCGGCGTCGCCGGCCAGCGCGCGGATGAAGGCCCGCGCGAAGCTGGTCTTGCCGGCGCCCAGATCGCCGGACAGTGCCACACAATCGCCCGGCAGGACGATGCGCGCCAGATCGGCGGCGAACCGCGCCATGGCCGGTTCGTCGAACGGTCCGAATTGCATCTTGGGCAAGGCGATCCTATTCGGCAGCGACGCTGACACGCGCAGGCGCCTCCGGGAAGGTGACGGTCACTTCGGTGCCACTGTCCGGCGACGATTGGATCGACACGGCGCCGTCATGCAGCGCCACGAAACTCTTGACGATTGCCAGGCCAAGGCCGGCGCCTCGTCCCCGGCCGCCTTGGTCCGTGTGGAACCGTTCGAAGACCTCCGTCAGCGCCCCTTCCTCGATGCCTGGCCCGTGATCGCGGATCCGGAACCGGACTCCATCTTCGGTGCGCTCGCAGGTGAACACGACCTCGCTGTCTTCCGGTGCATAGTCGGCGGCATTGGCCAGGATGTTGGTGAGAACCTGGGTCAGCCGTGCCCGGTCGGCGATGATGCAGCCCGCATCCGGCGCGATGCGCAGCGCCAGGCTGATGCCGTGGTCTTCCAGCCTCGGCATGATCTCGGCGGCCGCCGTGCGCATGACCGGCTCGAGTTCGACCTCGTCGAGCGCAAGTTCCATGACGCCGGCATCGACGCTCGCCAAATCGATAATGTCGCGGGTCAGATCGTTCAACGTGCCGGTGGAAGCGGCGATATGGTCGAGATATTCGCGCTGCTTGCCGTTCAGGGGGCCGGTCGCGTCCATCTCCAGAAGTTCGGTGAAGCCGCCGATCGATGTCAGCGGTGCGCGCAGCTCGTATGATACGTGCCGGATGAGCCGGTCCCGCACAAGTGCGGTCTTTTCCAGCGCGTCGTTGCGCTCGCGCAAGGCGCGCTCCATCTGGTCGCTGGCGGTGATGTCGACGAAGGTGATCATCGTCTGGCCGTTGGGAAGCGGCACGACGGTCCATGACAGTGTGAGGCTGCCGGTCTCCGTCCGCCCGGTCGCGCCGGCACGGTCCTCGTCGAACCCCGTGACGATACCCGCAAACTGCTCCCAGGGCCCGGCATGGCCAAACTTGGCGGCGCACGCCTCGCCGATCTGGTTGATATGAACGCGGGCCTCGCCGGTCAGGTGGCCGATATGCCAGAAGCGCTCGAAGGCAGGATTGGCCAGTTGCAGCGTTCCGTCGGCTTCGAAGACCGCCACACCTTCGGCCAGATGGTCGAGCGTTTCGCCCTGTACGCGCATCAGCGTCTTGTAGCGGCTTTCCAGATCGATGCGCTCGGTCAGGTTCTCGAAAACCCAGGTAAGGCCGCCGCGCGGATGCGGGCTGGCAATGACGCGCACGGTGCGCCCGTCGGGCAGGTACCACCAGTCCTCCTGCGGCTCGACGGCCTTGAAGGCGGCGAGCAGCCCGTCCTTCCAGCGGCGCCATTCCGGCTGCTCGGGGAGTTTGCCCTCGGCGCGCATCCGGTCGAGGAACATCGACATGTCCGGCTTGGATGCCAGGAGCCCGCTGTCGAGTTCCCAGAGCTGTTCGAACGCCTGATTGTGAAAACGCAGCCTCGCATCGCTGTCGAACATGGCCACGGCCGTCGTCAGCTGGTCGAGCGTTTCCTCGTGGCTGCGGATGGTTGTGTTCAGTTCCGACCGCACGGCTTCGGTCTCCGTGCGGTCGCGCCCGATGCCGGCCGATCCGAAGGGGCCGGCGACGTCGATCACGTCGAACATCAGCCGGTCGCCGCGCACCACCGTGGAAACCTGGTCGGCAAAATGGCCGTCGGCCTGCCGCTGCTGGGCGATGGTCTTGCCGGCCTGCGTGCCGAACAGTTCGGCCCGTTCGGCGACGACGGCATCGGCATCGGCGCACTCGACGGCGTCCGCATAGGCGCGGTTCACCCAGGCAAGCGCCCCGTCGGCACTGCGCAGCCAAACCGGCATGTCGGACTGGTCCATCAGCCCTTGCAGGGTTTCCAGCGTTTCGACGACCCGGGCGTGATCGGCGATCAGCCGCGCATGATCCGCCCGTTCGCCCGACAGCGACACGAAGCGTACGATCGCGCTGCCGCCGCTGGTCCGGCCGGTCACCTCGACCGGATTGCCCGTCGGCGTCTGCACCAGATCGTCGAACGGCAGCGCATGGTCTCGCAGCCGTGCAATGGCCTGTTCGATGCGCGCCGCCGAGCGCGGCTCGAGCCATCGCCCGAAGGCAAGAAACTCGGATCGCGATTCCGGCGCGCCCGAGCGGGCACCGAGCGTGCCGATGACGGCGGCGGGCTTGTTCGGCTCGTCGCTCCAGACGATCGCACGCTGACCCTCCGATGCGGCCAGCGTCTCGAGCTGGCTCAGCCGCCCGGTCAGCGCGGAGACCTTTCCGCGCAGCGCAAGGTTCTGCGAGGCCGTGCGCCCGCGCTCGCGGATCAGCCACAGCGCCGAGCCGATTGCCGCGGCCATGGCGCCGGTGAACAGCGCCAGCTGCACGACCTCGAACGTGTCCAGCGAGATCATCGAGAGCAGCGACGAAAACGAAGTGTTGCCGGGGCCGGTCTGCGCTGCGGCGACACCGGCCCAAAGGCTGGCCAGCGCGCTGCCGCCGAGAAGCGCCGGAAGGCGTGTCAGCCGAACAAACGGATTTGAGACGCGCCGATTTCCGGGCGTTCTGCCATCATGCGGCATGCGGGTCCCCTTTTGCCTCCGCGCAAGGGGCGCCGTGCACGGGCCGTTACCGCGCACGTAAACGAAGCACCCCGACACACGAATCACCGCACCATAGCTGGCGCCGGAATCGCCGTGAAGCCTCGCGCACAAAAAAGCCGGCGCCGCATCGCGGCACCGGCTTCTTTCGTTGACGGCGGACAGATCAGTAGCGGTAGTGCTCTGCCTTGTAGGGGCCCTGCGGCGACACGCCGATATAGGCGGCCTGCTCGTCGCTCATCTGGGTGAGGTTGACGCCGAGCTTTTCGAGATGCAGGCGCGCGACCTTCTCGTCCAGGTGCTTGGGCAGCACATAGACTTCATTGCCGTACTTGTCGCCATGCGCCCACAGTTCGATCTGGGCGAGCACCTGGTTGGTGAACGATGCGCTCATCACGAAGCTGGGGTGGCCGGTGGCGTTGCCCAGGTTCAGAAGCCGGCCTTCCGACAGGAGGATCATCCGCGTGTCGTCCGGGAAGGTGATCATGTCCACCTGCGGCTTGATGTTGGTCCATTTCAGGTTACGCAGGGCGGCGACCTGAATCTCGTTGTCGAAGTGGCCGATATTGCCGACGATCGCCATGTCCTTCATCGACCGCATGTGGTCGATCGTGATGACGTCCTTGTTGCCGGTCGTGGTGATGACGATGTCGGCGTTCGGCGCGGCTTCATCGAGCGTAACGACCTCATAGCCGTCCATCGCCGCCTGCAGCGCGCAGATCGGGTCGATCTCGGTGACCTGCACCCGGGCGCCGGCGCCGCGCAGCGATGCGGCCGAACCCTTGCCCACATCGCCATAGCCGCAGACGACGGCGACCTTGCCGGCCATCATCGTGTCGGTGGCGCGCCGGATACCGTCGACCAGCGATTCCTTGCAGCCATACTTGTTGTCGAACTTCGACTTGGTGACCGAGTCGTTGACGTTGATGGCCGGGAACGGAAGGTGGCCCTTCTCCATCATCTGGTAAAGGCGGTTGACGCCGGTCGTCGTCTCTTCGGTGACACCCTTGATCATGTGACGCTGCTTGACGAACCAGCCCGGCGTCTCGGCGATGCGTTTCTTGATCTGGGCGAACAGGGCCTCTTCTTCCTCATTGGTCGGATTGGCGATCAGATCGTCCTCGCCCTCTTCGACGCGCGCGCCCATCAGGATGTAGAGCGTGGCATCGCCGCCATCGTCGAGGATCATGTTGGCGCCGCCCTCTTCGAACCGGAAGATGCGGTCGGTGTAGGACCAGTATTCCTCCAGCGTCTCGCCCTTGACGGCGAAGACGGGCGTGCCCGTGGCCGCGATCGCCGCAGCGGCATGGTCCTGCGTCGAGAAGATGTTGCACGAGGCCCAGCGCACATCGGCGCCCAGTTCCTTGAGCGTCTCGATCAGCACGGCGGTCTGGATCGTCATGTGCAGCGAGCCGGCGATGCGTGCGCCGGTCAGCGGCTTTGCATCGCCATATTCGGCCCGCAGCGCCATCAGGCCGGGCATTTCCGTTTCGGCGATGTCCAGTTCCTTGCGGCCGAATTCGGCCAGCGAGATGTCGGCAACGACGTAGTCTTTGGGGTCAGCCATCAGGGGCTCCGTTGGCAATTGGATTTGGCGCGGCTCCTAACAGACTGAACCACGGCACGCAACGGCAATATAAAGAAATCTTTATGTCCGTATATGAAAGGGCGACTGTCTATTCGCCCTCGCCGAACCGGTCGGCGATCAGCGCGCCGATCGCATCAAGCGCGGCGCCGGCGTCCGGTCCCTCCGCCGTCACTTCGATCGAACTGCCGGGTCCCGCCGCGAGCAGCATCAGCCCCATGATCGATGTGCCGCCGACGCGCGTGCCGTCCTTGGCCACGGTGATGGAGGCGCCGTAGCCTTCCGCGAGCTGGACGAACTTAGACGAGGCGCGCGCGTGAAGGCCGCGCTTGTTGGTGATGGTAAAGACGGCCTGCCGGTGGTTCCGCCCGTCATCCCCCCTGTCCGCTTGCGTGGCATCGCTCATTTGGCGGCCAGGATCTGGCTTGCGACATTGATGTATTTCCGGCCGGCCTGGCTTGCCTGTTCGAGCGTGCTCGCCATGTCGGCGCTTTCGCGCGCCTTGGCCAGCTTGATCAGCATCGGCAGATTGGCCCCTGCGATCACTTCGGTGCGGTCCGGCGCCATCACGGAAATCGCCAGATTGGACGGCGTGCCGCCGAACATGTCGGTGACGACGATGACGCCCTGGCCAGTGTCGACGCGGTCGATGGCCGCCACGATATCCTCGCGCCGCCGCTCCATATTGTCGTCCGCTTCGATGCACACCGTCTCGAACGCTTCCTGCGGGCCGACGACGTGTTCGACGGCGCGCAAAAATGCGTCGGCAAGAGCGCCATGCGTCACCAGCACGACACCGATCATCTGTCACCAACTCCCGTCCGGGGTCCGCTTATCGTGCCCACCTCCGCAAGGGCACCATCTTGATCAGCAAACACGGTCCATTTCAAGGCGTTGGCATGCCCGCGCCGGCTTCAACGCGGCCAAACCGTCACGCTGTGGGGTCAAAGCCACACCGGAAGGCCAAGCGCGGCCAACACGGCCGCCGGTGCCGAGGCGGTCGGCCCTGTCGGCAGTCTGAGGCACGGGAAGCCGTGCCCTTCCACCGTTTCGCGGTGTTCCTGCGCAAAACGCAGTGCGTCTCCAGCCGCGACCAGACGGACCAGCAGCGCAAGCCGGACGGACGGCACGGCGATATCCGAGACATCGGCGATGCCCCAGCCCCGAACTTCGATCTTGCCGGCGAGCGGCGCGGGACACCGGGCGATTATGCCGCTTGCATCGGGTTCAAGGATCACCCGATCGTCGGCGACGAGGCCGGCTTCGATGCCGCCGGCGCGGGCGCGCCGGATCAGCGTCAGTGCAAGCCCTGTCTTGCCGGCGCCCGAGGCGCCGGTGATCAAAACGCCCTTGCCGCCCAACGCAACACATGTGCCGTGCGGCGGGGTGTCGGTGTCGTCCGGGCTCATTCGCGCGGCAGGCGGACGATGAAACGCGCGCCCAGAACGGTTTCGGTGTCGTTCGGACGGGTGATGTTCTCGGCGGTCAGTGTGCCGCCATGGGCCTCGACGATCTGCCGCGAGATCGAAAGACCGAGCCCGGAATTCTGGCCGAAATCGTCCGCGCCGGGACGGTCGGTGTAGAAGCGCTTGAAGATGGTCTCGACATTTTCGGCCCGAATGCCCGGCCCGTTGTCCTCGACCCGGATTTCGACCCATTTGGCATTGCCCGACAGGCGGATTTCGATCCGGCCGGTGCCGGGATGGACGAAGGAGCGCGCATTTTCGACCAGATTGGTGATCACCTGGCCGAGACGCGATTCATGGCCGGCGACCATCAGTGCGCGGCCGCCCTGCTGCCGGTCGATGGTCAGCTTCGGCGCGATGCGGTCCATGTGGCCGTCGGACCAGATGCCGATCATGTTCTGGAGCAGCCGCGCGACATCGACGCGCCCCGCATCCTCGCGCGCGAGTTCCGCATCGAGCCGCGAGGCGTCGGAGATGTCGGTGATCAGCCGGTCCAGCCGCTGCACGTCATGTTCGATGACGTTGAGCAGCCGCGCGCGGGCATCGTCCGTGCGGGCCCGGGGCAGCGTTTCGACCGCGCTGCGCAGCGAGGTCAGCGGGTTCTTCAACTCATGGCTGACATCGGCGGCAAAGCTCTCGATCGCGTCGATCCGCGCATAAAGCGCATTGGTCATGTCGCGCAGCGCCACCGACAGATTGCCGATCTCGTCGTGCCGGTCGGAGAAATCGGGAATTTCCTCGCGGTTTCGGATCGAGCGGCGCACCCGCACCGCCGCCGCCGACAGCCGCCGCAGCGGATTGGCGATCGTGCCCGCCAGCATGAAGGACAGGATGATGTTGACGAGAACCGCGACGGCAAACACGCGGAACATGGCGAAGCGCTCGGCCTCGACGATCTTGTCGATATCGCCGCCCTGCGTGGACAATTGCAGGACACCGAGCACGGCGCGAAAACGCTGCACCGGCACGGCGACCGACACGATCATCTCGCCTTGCTCGGAGATGCGCACGATCTGCCGCCGGTCGCCGGCCAAAGCCTGCATCACTTCGGGATAGGCGGTGCCGGTGCCGCCGGGCTGCTCCCGGTAGAGCGGCAGGTCGTTGCGGCGGAAGAACCGCGCAATGCGGTTGCGCATCTCTTCGGCCATGGTCGTTTCCGGCGCGTCGAGCGGGTCCAGATCGTAGCGCAGTATCTGGCCGCGCGAGTAAAGATGACGGCTGTCGAGGATCAGGTTGCCGTCCTGGTCGTAGATGCGCGCCCGCGTCCGGGTCGGCGAAATCAATTGCCGCAGGACGGGCGCAACGCGCTCGGGATTGATCGGAAAATCGAGGCTGTCGAACCCGTCGACGCTGGGCACGATGCTCTCGCCGGCCTGCAGTTCCAGCAGTTTTTCCGGGTCGATCAGGATCGCGTCGGTTTCCACGCTTGCAGAGGCGGCGATCGCGCCGGCGATGATTTCGCCCTGCGTCATCAGGCTCTCGACGCGCGCATCGATCAGCCCGTCGCGAAACTGGTTCAGATAGAGAATGCCCGACATCAAAAGGCCGAGCGCGGCGAGGTTGAGGATCAGGATGCGCCGCGTGATCGACGAGAACAGGTGCCGGCCGAACAGCCGGCGCAGGCCGGTCAGCCCCTGCACCGATCCGGCGCGGGCCGCCGCCCGCCGCCCGTCGCGGCGTGATTTCGTCGCCGGCATGTGGTCGGTTTCGACCGCCATTGAATGGTCCTCGTGCGGCGCCAGCCATGGCGCCGCTGCTGATGCGTCCGCTTACGCCGCCTCGCGGAACCGGTAGCCGACGCCGTAGAGCGTTTCGATCATGTCGAAATCCTGGTCGGCCCCCTTGAATTTCTTGCGAAGCCGCTTGATGTGGCTGTCGATCGTCCTGTCGTCCACATAGACCTGATCGTCATAGGCCGCATCCATCAGCGCATCGCGGCTCTTGACGACGCCGGGGCGCTGGGCGAGCGAGAACAGGATCAGGAACTCGGTAACGGTCAGCGTCACCGGCTTTTCCTTCCACATGCAGGTATGGCGTTCCTGGTCGAGCACCAGATGACCGCGCACCAGCGTGCTGTTGGCGCCCGCCGCGCCGGGCTTGACCGCGATCTCGCGCGCCGCCGTCCGGCGCAGGATCGCACGCACCCGCTCGATCAGGAGCCGCTGCGAGAACGGCTTGGTGATGAAGTCGTCGGCGCCCATCTTCAGCCCGAACAGTTCGTCGATCTCGTCGTCCTTGGACGTCAGGAAGATCACCGGCAGGTCCGATTTCTGCCGCAGCCTGCGCAAGAGTTCCATCCCGTCCATACGCGGCATCTTGATGTCGAAAATGGCCAGGTTCGGCGGTTTGCCCAGAAGCCCGTCCAGTGCCGAAGCGCCATCGGTGTATGTCTCGACGCGGAACCCCTCGGCTTCCAGCGCGATCGACACCGACGTCAAAATGTTGCGGTCGTCGTCGACAAGCGCAATCGTCTGCATGTTGAAACTCTCCCCGGACATGACCCGCGACCCTTCCGTTGTGCATGCATGTGGTGACGGAAGGCTTTCCCCGCAAACAGGGGACAAAATGTGGCACGAATCGACGAGCCTGTCATGGTTCGCGGCGTGCCCGCCATTTAGCGCAAAGCGTCTGGCGCGCCGATTTCTTAGCCGGCATAGTTAATAATGCGTAAAGAATGGGCCTGATTCAAACGGTTGAAACGATTTTCAAACTTTTAAAACGATTAATGGTTTGAGATTGTTTGGCAATTCTGTTTCACGCTGCGCACCCTCTTGCAATCAGGCAAGTGGCGCCGCCTCGGGGCGGCTCTCGTTTCGAACTGAAAACCGGTGACAGTCATGAAAGCACACGGCGTATTCAATACGGCCCAGGGATTGGAAAAGAACGGCATCGCAGGCGCGTCCGCCGTCTATTACAACCTGTCCGAGCCGCAATTGTACGAATACGCCCTGTCGCGTGGCGAAGCCGAACTGGCTGCGGGCGGCGCGCTTGTCGCGCGCACCGGCGAGCACACCGGACGCTCGGCCAAGGACAAGTTCGTTGTGCGCGACGGCCTTGTCGACGATCATGTCTGGTGGGACAATAACAAGCCGATGGCGCCCGATGCGTTCGAGCGGCTCTACACCGACATGCTCGCCGCAACCAACGGCAAGGAACTGTTCGTGCAGGACCTGACGGGCGGAGCCGACGCCGAGCACGCCATCAATGTGCGCGTGGTCACGGAAAAGGCGTGGCACTCGCTGTTCATCCGCAATCTGCTGATCCGGCCGGATCGGGCGGCGCTGAAGAACTTCGCTCCGCAGATGACGATCATCGACCTGCCCTCCTTCAAGGCCGACCCGGTCAAGCATGGCTGCCGCACCGAAACGGTGATCGCCGTCGACCTGACGCGGATGATCGTGCTGATCGGCGGGACCTCCTATGCTGGCGAGATGAAGAAATCGGTCTTCACCGCGCTGAACTATCTGCTGCCCGGCCGGGGCGTCATGCCGATGCATTGTTCGGCCAATGTCGGGCCGAACGGCGACGCCGCCGTCTTCTTCGGCCTTTCGGGCACCGGCAAGACGACGCTTTCGGCCGACCCCGAACGGACGCTGATCGGCGATGACGAGCACGGCTGGGGCCCGGACGGCATCTTCAATTTCGAAGGCGGCTGCTACGCCAAGACGATCCGTTTGAGCGCCGAGGCCGAGCCGGAGATCCATGCCACGACCCAGCGCTTCGGCACGGTTCTGGAAAACGTCATTCTCGACGCCGACCGCAAGCCCGATTTCGACAATGGCTCGCTGACAGAGAACACGCGCTGCGCCTATCCGCTGCATTTCATTCCCAATGCCAGCGACACCGGCAATGCGGGCCATCCGGCCAACATCATCATGCTGACCGCCGATGCGTTCGGCGTGATGCCGCCCATTGCCAAGCTGACCCCGGCGCAGGCCATGTATCACTTCCTGTCGGGCTACACCGCCAAGGTGGCCGGCACCGAAAAGGGCGTGACCGAGCCCGAAGCGACCTTCTCGACTTGCTTCGGCGCGCCCTTCATGCCGCGCCATCCCTCCGAATATGGCAATCTGCTGCGCGAACTGATCGCCGAGCATGGCGTCGATTGCTGGCTGGTCAACACCGGCTGGACCGGCGGCGCCTATGGCGTCGGCCAGCGCATGCCGATCAAGGCGACCCGCGCCCTGCTGCGCGCCGCGCTCGACGGTTCGCTCAACGCCGCAGAATTCCGCACCGATCCCAATTTCGGTTTCGCCGTGCCGGTCGCGGTCGCTGGCGTCCATTCGACGATCCTCGATCCGCGTTCGACCTGGGCCGACAAGGCGGCCTACGATGCGCAAGCGACCCGCCTGTCGTCCATGTTCCGCGACAATTTCGACAAGTTCGAAGGCCACGTCGATCTTGAGGTGATGGACGCGGCGCCGGTTTTTCTTGAGGCCGCCGAATAAGCGGCCACGACCTGTAGACATGATCCGATGAGGGGCGGCCGTACGCGGTCGCCCTTTTCATTTTGGCGCTTGAATGTGCATGGTGCGCGCGGAGGCCGTCATGAACCGATCCGCGCAATCGTCGCATATCCAGCTCGATTTTCAGCATCGATCCGCCGATGAGATGACGGAACGGGCCGGCGCCTTCGCCGACCTGATGACCCGCCGGCGCACGGTGCGCGACTTTTCGCCCGAACCCGTGCCCCGGTCGGTGATCGAGGACTGCCTGCGGACGGCGGCGAGCGCGCCGTCGGGCGCCAACCAGCAGCCATGGCATTTCGTTGCGATCGGCGACCCGGAGACCAAGGCCCGCATTCGTCAGGCGGCCGAAGCCGAGGAGCGCGCCTTCTATGAAGGCCGCGCCGGCGATGAATGGCTGTCGGCGCTGGCGCCGCTCGGCACGGACGCGCACAAGCCGTTTCTGGAAACCGCGCCCTGGCTCATCGTCATCTTCGCCGAACGCCATGGCATCGATGCGGCCGGCGAGCGCGTCAAGCACTATTACGTGCCCGAATCGGTCGGCATCGCCACCGGCCTTCTGATCGCCGCCCTGCACAATGCAGGCCTTGCGACGCTGACCCATACGCCGTCGCCGATGGGCTTCCTGTCGGAGATTTGCGGGCGCCCCGCGCACGAGAAGCCGGTCATCCTGCTGGTCGCCGGCCGACCCGCTGAGGGCGCGAGCGTTCCGGCCATCACCCGCAAGCCCCTCGAAGATGTCACCACATGGATCGGTGGCGATGGCCGGTGATGCGCTCCGGCTGGCGAACGGCGCGGAGCTTCCCGCCTGGACGCTGACGGAGGCCTTCATCCATGCGTCGGGCCCGGGCGGCCAGAATGTCAACAAGGTGGCGACAAGCGTGCAACTGCGCTTTCAGGCCAGGGGCTCCGGTGTCTTCACCGATGCCCAGTTTGCGCGACTGATGCGGCTGGCTGGCCGGCGCGCCACCAAGGCCGGCGAGATCGTCGTCGAGGCGAGCCGATACCGCACGCGCGAACGCAACCGGCAGGACGCGCGCGAGAGGCTCGCGGCGCTGGTCGACAAGGCGCTGCAGCCACCCCCTCCGCCGCGCCGCAAGACGCGCCCGACCCGCGGTTCGGTGGAACGGCGTCTGAAGGCCAAGGCCGGCCGTTCGGCGATCAAGAAGATGCGCGGTTCGGTGCATGACGACGAATAGCTGACCGGCGCGCCGAAGCGGCTGCCGAGCAAATGACTTGGATTTGTCATGCGACAGGTGCAATACACGTCGCGCAAACACTTCTATCGAGGGAGATGGGGAAATGGGATTTTTCGATTTTGTGAAGAGCGCCGGCAAGCGGCTCGGTTTCGGTGACGATGATGAAGCCAATGCCGAGGAACTCAAGCGCGAACTGGATTCGCACGGCCTTGGCACCGACGCGGTGCAGGTTGAGGTCAAGGGCGACACGGCGGTCATTCGCGGCGCCGTGGAGGATCAGTCGATCTTCGAAAAGGCCGTCGTCGCCGTCGGCAACACGCTCGGCATCTCGAAGGTCGAGGCGTCCGAACTCAAGGTCGTGCCGCCCGAAAGCGGTCTGAAGCTGGACGCCGGCGCCGACATGAACGCGATCATCGCCGCTGCGACCCCGGCCGCCGAGCCGAAGTTCCACACCGTGGAAAAAGGCGACACGCTGTGGGCGATCTCGGAGAAGGCCTATGGCAACGGCTCCAAATACGAGCTCATCTTCGAGGCCAACAAGCCGATGCTGACGCACCCGGACAAGATCTATCCCGGCCAGGTGCTGCGCATTCCCGACATAGCCAAGGCCTGAGACGCGCCGACCGGCAAGAAGGGCGGCCCGGCGCTGCCCTTCGTCTTGGCGCTTCATGCGTCCAATGACCCCCTTTTCGGCAACGCCATAAGCGAATAGAGAACCGGCCAGACGCCGCGCCCGCACGGGCGCCGGCGCAAAGGTGCAGCGCGGAGTGAAAGCGACGATGACCACCCTGTCGAACATGCCCAAAGTCGTCACCGTCTTCGGCGGATCCGGATTTCTCGGCCGCCATGTGACGCGGGCGCTGGCCAAGCGCGGTTACCGCGTGCGCGCCGCCGTGCGCCGGCCCGATCTGGCGTTCCATCTTCAGCCGCTCGGCGATGTCGGCCAGATTGCCGCCATCCAGGCCAATCTGCGCCACAAATGGTCGGTCGAGCGCGCCGTCGAAGGCGCCGATGCGGCGATCAATCTCGTCGGCATCCTGTTCGAGGGCGGCAAGCAGGGCTTTGACGCCGTGCAGGAATATGGCGCACGCTACGTCGCCGAAAGCTGCGACAAGGCCGGCATCCCGCTGGTCCATGTCTCGGCCATCGGCGCCGACCCGGATTCGGAGTCGCAATATGCCCGGTCCAAGGGCCGTGGCGAAGACTGGGTGCGGCAGACGCTGGGCGACAATGCGGTCATCATGCGCCCGTCCATCATCTTCGGGCCCGAAGACAATTTCTTCAACCAGTTCGCCTCCATGACGCGCTACTCGCCGTTCCTGCCGCTGATCGGCGGCGGCGAGACGAAATTCCAGCCGGTTTATGTGGGCGATGTCGCCGAGGCGATCGCGCGCGGAATCGACGGCCGGCTCAGGGGCGGCGCAACCTATGAGCTGGGCGGTCCTGAAGTGATGAGCTTCCGCAAATGCCTTGAAGAGATGCTCGAAGTCATCCAGCGCAAGCGCGCCCTTGTGAGTATTCCGTGGTGGGCGGCCTCCATGCAGGGCCGCTTTTTCCAGATGATGCCCGGCACGCCGCTCATCACCGAAGACCAGGTGCGCCTGCTGCGCACCGACAACGTCGTCTCACAAGCGGCCATCGATGATAGGCGCACGCTGGACGGCATCGGCATCGATGCGTCGACCGTCGAGGCGATCCTGCCCACCTATCTGTGGCGCTTCCGCGTGACCGGGCAGTTCCGGAACAATGTCGCCGCCGAGAAGGGCGAAGGCTGACGGACCGCCGGCCTTGACCCTCCTGCCGCCCGGCCTGGAAGGGCTTGAGGCGGCCTTTCTGATCGCCGCCAGCTACTTCACGTCCGCCATGACGGCCGCGTTCGGTATCGGCGGCGGGGTGACGCTTCTTGCCCTCATGGGACCGGTCGTTCCTGTTGCCGCGCTCATTCCCGTGCACGGCGTCGTCCAGCTCGGCTCCAATGCGGGCCGCGCCTGGCACATGCGGCGGCTTGCCGCCCCTCCCATCCTCGTGCCGTTCCTGGTCGGCAGTCTGGCCGGCGCATTTCTGGGCGCGCTGCTCGTCGTCGAATTGCCTGACACGGCGCTCAAGCTTATCCTCGGCCTGTTCGTGCTGGCCGTCACCTGGCTGAAGCTCCCGGCGCTCGCCTTCGCCTCGCCGGGTGTCATGGCCATTGGCGGCCTTGCCAGCACGTTTGCCACCATGTTCGTCGGTGCCACCGGGCCGCTGGTCAACGCCCTGTTCGCGCGTTCGTTCGCCGATCGCGGAAAGCTGGTCGCCAATGCCGCGCTCGCCATGAGTTTTCAGCACGGGCTGAAGGTGGCCGCGTTCGGCGCATTGGGCTTTGCGTTCTGGAAATGGGTGCCGGTGATCGCGGCGATGATCGCCACCGGCTATCTGGGTACGATCACCGGCGCGCGCATCCTGTCGGTGGTTCCGGAGCGTGTCTTTCGGCGCGTCTTCAAGCTTCTGTTGACCCTTCTGGCGCTCGACCTGATCCGCCGCGCGCTGCTGTGACCGTCAGCCCAGCAGCCACAGGCCCACCAGCCCCGCCGAACCGACGATGATCCGCCACCAGGCAAACAGGCCGAAGCCGTAGCGCGAGACATAGTCCAGCAGCATTCGCACGACGATGACGGCGACGATGAACGAGGTGATGAAACCGGTGGCGATGATCACCGCATCGTCCATCGTCAAAAGCGCGCGGTTCTGGAACAGGTCATAGGCGAACGCGCCCGCCATCGTGGGCATGGCGAGGAAGAAGGAAAACTCCGCCGCCGAGCGCTTGTCGGTGCCCATCAGCAATGCGCCGACGATCGTCGCGCCCGAGCGCGAAGTGCCCGGTACCATCGCCAGCACCTGAAACAGGCCGATCTTCAGGCAAAGCGATGGCGGATAGTCCATCACATCGGTATATCTGGGTTTCAGCGGCAGCCGGTCGATCCACAGCAGGATGAACCCGCCGACGATGAGCACGATGCAGATCGTCATCGGCGATTCAAACAGGACGGTCTTGATGAAGCCGTGCGCCAGCACGCCGACCACGACCGCCGGCAGGAATGCCAGAAGGATGCCCAGAACAAACCTTTGTGTTTGCGGGTCCGATGGCAGGCGCGTGGCCATTTGCCACAGCCGCGCCGCATAGACGCTGACGATCGCGCCGATTGCGCCCAGCTGGATCAGCACCTCGAACGTCTTGCCGGTGGATTCAAAGCCCAGAAAGTGTCCCGCAAGCAGCAGATGTCCGGTGGACGAGACCGGTATGAATTCGGTCAGCCCTTCAAGAACGCCCAGAAGGGCGGCTGCAACGATTGTCTGGTCCGTCATGGAGGCTTTCTGCGGCGATCGTGTGAAGCGGGTCGTGCCGGCCTATACACCGATTGCGGTTAAAAAAACCCCGTCCGACGGCGTTTTTTCCGCCATTGTTGACGCCGCTTCGCAAATGCATGTCGCTTGACGGAAACCCGCCGGGGTCGCCACGGCGTTTGATGAGGTCGCAGAAACGAAAATTTTTGTAAGCGCTTTGACAAGCGTGCTGCCGTGTCCGAAGTTAGGGCACGCAATGCTACAACCCCGGGAGGCATGTATGGCATTTTTCAAACGCAACGGCGAGCGTATGCCCGAGCACATCGAGAAGCTGGCCGCGGACACCAAGGCCGGCAAGATGGATCGGCGCGAATTCCTCGCCCTGGCAACGACGTTCGGCGCCACCACCGCCGCCGCCTATTCGATGATCGGCATCGCAGCGCCGGGAAGGGCGTTGGCGCAGGAAGCCAAGAAAGGCGGCGTGCTGACCATCGCCATGGACGTGCGCGAACTGAAGGATCCGCGCACCTTTGACTGGTCGCAAATGGGCAATCTGGGCCGTCAGTTCCTTGAGCCGCTGGTCAAATACACCGTCGACTTCACCTTCGAGCCGATGCTGCTCGAAAGCTGGGAGATCAACGACGACGCCACCGAATACACGCTGCGCGTGCGGCAGGGCGTCAAGTGGAACAATGGCGACGACTTCAACGCCGACGACGTTATCTTCAACATCGAGCGCTGGTGCGAACGCGACGTCGAGGGCAATTCGATGGCCGCGCGCTTTGCGGCGATCATCGACGACGAGACCGGCAAGGCCGCCGAGGGCGCAATCGTCCGGGTCGACGATTTCACCGTCAAGCTGATGCTGCCGCAGCCGGACATTACGCTGATCGCCGGCATGGCCGATTATCCGGCCTTGGTCGTTCACCCCTCCTATGCGGACACGGGCGAACTGGTCGACAATCCGATCGGCACCGGTCCGTTCGAACTGGTCTCGTTCTCGATCGGCGACCGTGCCGAGTACAAGCGCCGCGAGGACGGTGCCTGGTGGGGCGGCGAGGCGCATCTCGACGAGGTGGTCTTCGTCGACTACGGCACCGACCAGTCGGCCCAGGTCTCCGCGTTCGAGTCGGGCGAGGTACAGGCCAACTACGAGGTGACCGGCGACTTCGTCGACATTTTCGAGGGCCTTGGTCTGACCAAGAACGAAGCCGTCACCGGCGCGACCGTTGTCGTCCGCACCAACGTCAACAACCCGCCCTATGACGATCAGCGCGTGCGTCAGGCGCTCCAGCTCGCCGTCGACAACAATGTCGTTCTGCAGCTTGGCATTGCCGGTCAGGGCACGGTGGCCGAGAACCACCACGTGGCACCGATCCACCCCGAATATGCCGAACTGCCGCCGATCAGCCGCGACATCGACGCCGCAAAGGCGCTGATGGAAGAAGCCGGCCAGATGGATTTCGAGCATGAGATCATCTCGATCGACGACGACTACCGCAAGAACACCACCGATGCGGTGGCGGCCCAGCTTCGCGAGGCCGGGTTCAAGGTCAAGCGCACGGTGCTCCCCGGCTCGACCTTCTGGAACGACTGGACGAAATATCCCTACTCGTCCACCAACTGGAACCACCGCCCGCTCGGCGTGCAGATCCTTGCGCTCGCCTACCGGTCCGGCGAAGCCTGGAACGAAGCCGGCTATTCGAACCCGGAGTTCGACGAGAAGCTGACCCAGGCCCTGGCGATCGCCGACGCCGACCAGCGGCGTGAACTGATGGTCGATATCCAGCGGATGCTGCAGGAATCGGGCATTATCATCCAGCCCTACTGGCGTTCGCTGTTCAACTTCAACGACGCAACCGTCCAGAACTACTACCAGCATCCGACCTACGAGCTGGATCTGGCCGATGTCTGGCTCGACACCTGACGGGGCCTGAAACCAGGGCGCAGCCGGAACCGGCTGCGCCTTTTCGCTACAGGGGCAAGGCGGCCGCAAGAAGCCGTCTGCACGTCTCGCGCCATCGCGCGTCTTGGGGAGAAGCAGCTTGATCTCGTTCTTTGTCCGGCGTCTGGGAATCATGGCCTTGACCATGCTCTGCCTGACACTCGTCGTGTTTTTCCTCGTCAATCTCGAACCCAATCTGCGCAAGCTGTCCATCAGCCAGACCAACATGCGCGCCTCCGATGCGCAGATCGAAAGCTGGCTTGTGCGCAACGGCTATCGCGACAATTTCTTCGTCCGCTACGGCCAGTGGCTGGGCGTCGTCCAGAAGCAACCCCTCGTCGATCCTGAAACCGGCGAGGCGACACCGCGCTTCCGCTTTTGCGACGAGCCGGCCGAGGCGCGCTTTTCCGGCGTCATCCAGGGCGATTTCGGCTGTTCGACACGCTTCAAGGTGCCGGTTTCCGAACGCCTTGTGCCAGCCCTTCAGGCCACCGGCTGGCTGATGTTCTATGTCATGCTCGTCATGGTGCCCGGAGCGCTACTCGTCGGCATTTTTGCCGGCATGCGCGAAGGGTCACGAACCGACCGAAGTCTGTCGGTGGCTTCGATCGCATCGACGGCGACGCCCGAGTATGTGTCCGGCGTCATCTTCACCGTCATATTCGCGTCCTGGCTCGGCATATTGAACGGGTCGGCCGCGACCGCGACGCGCGAGGGCATCACCTTTTCCAACTTTACCCTGCCGGTCATGACCATGGCGATCTACGGCATGGGCTACATTGCCCGCATGACGCGCGCGTCGATGGCCGAGGTGATGACCGCGCAATATATCCGCACGGCGCGCCTGAAAGGGCTGACCTTCTCATCGGTCGTCATCAAGCATGCGCTGCGCAACGCGCTGATCGCGCCCTTCACCGTGATCATGCCGCAGTTCCCGTGGCTTTTGACCGGCGTCGTCATCGTCGAGGCGATGTTCCGGTATCAGGGCTTTGGCTTCACGCTGGTCGAAGCAGCGTCGAACAACGATATCGACCTGCTGCTCGCCTGCGCGCTCGTTTCCGTCGTCGTCGTTCTGGTCACCCAGCTGCTCAGCGACGTCGGCTACGCCTTCCTCAATCCGCGCATCCGCGTCTCGTGAGCGCATAGGGGGCGCACAATGGAAACTCTGTCCACATTCGAAATCGTCATCCAGATCATCTGGCGTTTCTGGCCGGTCTGGGCCGCGATGATCATCATCGGCACCCTGAGCTACATGTATCGGGACCGGCTCGGCCTTTACGGCCAGCTCTATGATGGCGGCGTCGGGATCGCCGGCCTGGTCTTTATCGGCTTCTGGCTGTTCTCGGCGCTGTTCGCGTCGATCATCGCGCCGTTCGACCCGATCGGGGTGGTGCCGATCCTCAAGAACGCGGTGCCCGGCACCATCGACCCTGAATCCGGCAATGCGTTCCTGCTGGGCGGCGACAAGCTGGCCCGCGACGTGTTCAGCCGCATGGTGTACGGTTCCCAGATTGTTCTGATCATCGCGCCGGCCGCCACCGCCTTCGCATTGATGGTCGGCATCACGCTGGGCCTGCCGGCGGGCTATTACGGCGGACAGGTCGACAACGTCCTGTCGTTCATCGCCAACCTGGTTCTGGCCTTCCCGGTGATCCTTCTGTTCTATCTGCTGGTCACGCCGGGCATCACCGAGACGCCGATCCCCTACACGCTGGCCGGCCTGTTCTTCATCTTCCCGGTCATCTTCTTCGTCACGCTCTTCTACACGCGCTATCAGGCGCGTCCGCAATTCATGTGGCCTGCAATCGCAGTGACCATAGTCCTGGGCACATGGATCTGGATCTCGCTCGTTTCCAACGATTTCATCGTTCAGGCGCTGCGCAACAACGGGCTTGGCTTTGTCGGGGCGTTTTTCGACCTGCCGGTCTTCAAGATCATCTCGATCGAACCGGGCCAGCTCAACATCTTCGTCGCCGTCGTCTTCGCATCGTCACCCGGCGTGTTCCGCATCACGCGGGGTCTCGTCATGGACATCAAGACGCGCGACTATGTCGCCGCCGCCCAGACGCGCGGCGAAAGCCCCTGGTACATCATGCTGTGGGAAGTGCTGCCCAACGCACGCGGCCCGCTGATCGTCGATGCCTGTCTGCGCATCGGCTACACGACGATCCTGCTGGGCACGCTGGGCTATTTCGGGCTCGGCATGCCGCCCGAAAGCCCCGACTGGGGCACGGCCATCAAGGACGGCTCGCAGCTCCTGCGGCTCTACGTCTGGCCGGCGCTGGTGCCCGCCGTCGCGCTGATGAGCTTCGTGCTCGGCCTCAATCTTCTCGCCGACGCGCTGCGTGAAGAATCGCTGAAAGACTGAGGGAGGGAACAATGTCAGCCAACACTGAAATCACTCCCGCAACCGGCGGCGTTCCGGCGCCCGCCACCGACCAGACCCCGATCCTCGAGATCGAGAACCTGCACATCTCGTTCTACACCCGTGCCGGCGAAATTCCCGCCGTCATGGACTATTCGTGCAAGGTCATGCCGGGCGAGGCGCTCGGCATTGTCGGCGAATCGGGCTGCGGCAAGTCGACGGTCGCGCTCGGCATCATGCGCGACATGGGCAACCGCGGACACATCAAGTCCGGCACGATCCGCTTCAAGGGCCGTGACATGGGCGAGATGAGCGATGCTGAACTGCGCGACCTGCGCGGATCGAAGATCGCCATGATCTACCAGGAGCCGATGGCGTCGCTCAATCCGGCGATGAAGATCGGCCAGCAGCTTATGGAAGTGCCGATCGTCCATGAGGGCGTTTCCAAGCAGCAGGCCTATGACCGCTCCATCGAGATGCTCGAAGCGGTGCGCCTGCCCGATCCCAAGCGTGTGATGAGCTCCTATCCGCACCAGATTTCCGGCGGCCAGCAGCAGCGTGTCGTCATCGCCATGGCACTCCTGTCCAACCCCGAACTTCTGCTTCTGGACGAACCGACCACCGCGCTCGACGTGACGGTCGAGGCCGGCATCGTCGAGCTGGTCAAGGATCTGGGCAAGAAATACGGCATGTCGATGCTGTTCATCTCGCACAATCTGGGCCTGATCCTGGAGACCTGCGACCGCATCTCGGTGATGTATTCGGGCGAGGCCGTGGAGACGGGCGACGTCGCCGATGTGTTCGACCGGATGCGCCACCCCTATACGCAGGGCCTGTTCCGATCGATCCCTTTGCCCGGCGCGGACAAGAATTCGCGCCCGCTGATCGCCATTCCCGGCCAGCTGCCACTGCCGCACGAGCGACCCCATGGCTGCAATTTCGGCCCGCGCTGCCATCACTTCGTGGAAGGCGAGTGCGATGCCGGTCCGATCTCGATGATTCCGGTCAAGGGTCATCACGATCACAACAGCCGGTGTGTCCGGTTCGACGAGATCGACTGGAAGGCGATGCCCGACGGCATCGCGCAGAACGATCCGGTCGAGCCCGGCGCGCCCGTGCTGCAGATCGACAATTTGAAGAAATATTACGACGTGGCCGCCAACGCGATCTTCGGCGGCGGCGAGACCCGGACCGTCAAGGCCAACGAGACGATCTCGTTCACCGCGCGGGAGGCGGAAACCGTCGCCATCGTCGGCGAGTCGGGTTGCGGAAAGTCGACGCTCGCCAAGGTTCTGCTCGGGCTTGAAACGGCAACCGAAGGCACCGTGACGCTCGGCAACCGGGAGATCCAGGGCATCGAGGTCGAGAACCGCGGCGCCGATCTGGTCTCCTCGATCCAGATGGTCTTCCAGAACCCGTTCGACACGCTCAATCCCAGCCACTCGGTCGGCAGCCAGATCATCCGCACGCTCGAAAAGTTCAATTTCGGCAACTCGACCGAGGAGCGGCGCGAGCGCATGCTGGAACTGCTCGATCTGGTCAAGCTGCCGCGCGCCTTCGAAACGCGGATGCCGCGTCAGCTTTCCGGCGGCCAGAAACAGCGCATCGGCGTTGCCCGCGCCTTTGCCGGCGGGCCGAAGG
The DNA here is from genome assembly GCF_003149475.2 of Oceaniradius stylonematis. GTDB lineage: Bacteria > Pseudomonadota > Alphaproteobacteria > Rhizobiales > Rhizobiaceae > Roseitalea > Roseitalea stylonematis. The sequence continues at coordinate 246,266 of NZ_QFWV02000004.1, read as the reverse complement.
TTGTCGTCGCCGACGAGCCGGTATCGGCGCTCGACGTGTCGGTCCAGGCGGCCGTCACAGAGCTCTTGATGGACATTCAGCGCGAGTCGCGCACCACCATGCTGTTCATCAGCCACGACCTGTCCGTCGTGCGTTACATCGCCGACCGCGTGGTGGTGATGTATCTCGGTCACATCGTCGAGCAGGGCACGACCGACCAGATCTTTTCGCCGCCCTACCATCCCTATACCGAGGCGCTCTTGTCGGCCATTCCGATCGCCGACACGTCGGTCCAGAAGAAGCACATCGTTCTGGACGGCGACATTCCCTCGGCGCTCAATCCGCCTCCGGGCTGCCCGTTCCAGACGCGCTGCCGCTGGAAGGAGCGCGTCTCCGGCAACAAGTGCGAAACCGAAGTGCCGGGTTACGTGGAATGGGGCGAAGGCCACTTCATGAAATGCCACCTGTCCCGCGACGAACTTGAGTCCATGGAGCCGGTGATTTCTTTCGAGGCAAAGGAGGACTCGGTCGAGGACGCCTCCAAGATCGTCGATCTGGACGCGGTCAAGAAGGCGCCCGTGCAGAAGAAGGCCGATGCCAGGCGCGACAAGGCCGTCGCCGCCGTCGCGGATACCGGCGACACGGGGTCGGCAAAGACCAAAGCGACCAAGAAGACCAAGCGAGCGAAAGCCGAGGCGGCCAAGTCCAGGGGCGGCAAGTCCAGGGGCGGCAAGTCTTCGCTCGATGATCCCGACCGTCCGTCATCCATGGAACGTCCGGACGTGCCCGACGATCTCAAGCAGATCTCCGGGGTCGGCCCGAAGCTTGAAGGCACGCTGAACGGGCTCGGCATCTACACGTTCGAGCAGGTCGCGGCCTGGAAGAAGCCTCAGCGTGACTGGGTCGACAGCTATCTGAGCTTCAAGGGACGGATCGACCGGGACGGCTGGGTCAAGCAGGCCAAGGCGCTGGCCAGAAAGAAGACCGGGGGCTGACGGCGATGGGGGCGGCGGTTGCCGATACCGCTGCGTTGCCGGGCGAGCCGGTTGCCGTCCACGAAACGTTTGCCCTGTTTCACCGGACGCAGACCGTGCCCGGCGCCCTGCCTGGACCCGTGTTGAAACAGGCGCGGCGTTGCCTCATTGATCTCGTCGGCGTTGCCGCCGCCGGCAGCCGCACTGAACTCGCTGTCCTGATTGCCGCCCATGCCGCCACCCAGTTCGGGGCCGGCACCAATCCCGCCACGATCCTCTTCGACGCCGGCGCGCGCAAGGCTTCACCGGCCGGTGCAGCGTTGGCCGGCGGCATGACCATTGACGCGATCGACGCTCATGACGGTCACCCGCTGACCAAGGGACACGCCGGTTGCGGGCTTTTCCCCGCGCTTCTGGCAATCGCCGAGACCGAAGCGCCGGACATGCCGCTGGACGAATTTCTGGCTCATCTGACGATCGGCTATGAGATCGCCATCCGCTGCGGCATCGCCCTGCATGCGACGGCGCCCGATTACCACACCTCCGGCGCCTGGGTCGCAGTGGGCGTGGCATTGTCGGGGGCGCTGATGACCGGCGCGAACTCCGAGATCGTGCGCCATGCGGCGGGGATCGCCGAGTATCACGGCCCGCGCAGCCAGATGATGCGCTGCATCGATCATCCGACCATGCTCAAGGACGGGTCCGGGTGGGGTGCGATGGCCGGGGTTTCGGCGCTGATGCTCGCCCGGTCCGGGTTCACCGGCGCGCCGGCGCTGACGGTGGAAGAAGCCGCCGTCACCGGCATCTGGTCCGATCTCGGCACGCGCTGGCGCATCATGGAGCAGTACTTGAAGCCCTGGCCGGTATGCCGCTGGGCGCAGCCGGCCGTCGAGGCGGCCCTCGACCTGCGGTCTGCACACGGTGTGGCGTCCGACACGATCGGGCGCGTCCGCGTGCGCTCCTTTCACGAAGCGATCCGCCTTGCCACGGCGCGGCCGGCCGATACGGAACAGGCGCAGTACGCGCTGCCGTTTCCGGTGGCCGCCGCCCTCGTGCACGGTCGCCTCGGCGTCGCGCAGATCAGCGGCGAAGGATTGCGGGACGCGACCGTTCTCGATCTGGCGGAGCGGGTCGAACTGTCGGAAAGCGCCGCCTTCAACGACCTTTTCCCGGCCGAGCGCTGGGCGGAGGTGGAGCTTGAACTGACCGGCGGACGCGTGCTGGCATCAAAGCCGCTGACCGCGCGGGGCGATGCCGACGCGCCGCTTTCCGACGCCGAGATTTCTTCGAAGTTCCACGCCCTGATGGACGAGGCCGGCTATGGCGATCGCGCTACCCGGATCGAGGACATGATGATGGCCGGCGCCGCCACACCGGCCACGGTCAGCGATCTGGTCGCCTGCTGTTCGGCTTCATCCTGACTTTCGTCTCCAGAACGTCGCTCCACTCCGGATGGCGCTTGAACTGCGCCGCCGCAAACGGGCACAGCGGAATGATCCTCGTGCCCGATGCACGCGCGTCCGCGATCAGCGTCTCGACCAGACGGACACCGGTTCCAGTGCCCCGAAAAGCGTCCGGCACCTCGGTATGGTCGATGATGATCAGCGTGTCGCTGGCCTGAGAAAACGTCATCTCCGCCGTCACGCCGCCCGGCGCCTCGATGAAGTAGCGGCCCTTGGGCCCATCCTTTTCGACCGTGATGGGCAGCATACGGGGGTCGACAAGCGCGCCGCGTGCCGCATTGAGCCATGCGATGATGCGCTGGGTTTCTTCCTCTGTGATCTCCGCGCCGCCACGGTTCCAGAAGACATCGGTCTTCGCGCCGGCCGTGTCCAGCGCATCGGCGAGCGCGCCGATGGCCGCCGGTGGCGTCTCGGGATCGGTCGCTCCGGCGGTGATCAGCACGGCGCGACCCTCGATCCCGTCCGGCGCGATGGTGTCGGTTGGCGCGAGCGGGTGCAGCAGCGCCACCGGACCGTCCGGCACGGACGGCGCAAACCACGCGATGACCATGTCGGCCTCCCGGCCGTGGGCGATGATGATCGCACGGTCTGCGGCGTCGCGGCCAACCGATTCCGCGATCCAGCTAGTCAGGCCGGCAGCTTCGGCGATGGCATCCGGAGGTGCGGTTCGCACGATGACGTCTCTCGCATCGAGCAGTGTCGCCGCAATTGTCTGGAACAGGGCCTGCGCATCTGCGGCCCCACCGACCATGAGCACCGGCGTCGGCGGCGCGCCTTGTTCCCCGTCGCTCATGTCAAATGCCCCAGCGGCAGCTTGGCCGGTCCCTTGNTCGTTCAGCGCCTCCACATCGGTCACAACGACCTGGAGCATGAAGTCGAAATCGCCCGTCAGCGACCAGCAGGCGACGACTTCGTCGAGCCGCCCGACCATGGCGATGAACCGTTCAGGGGTATCGTCCGCATGGCTGCCAAGGCGCACCTGCACGAACACCTCCACCTCCAGCCCCAGCGCGCGCCGGTCGAGTCGCGCGACGATGGCGCGGATGGCGCCGCTTTCGGTCAGCCGGTCGAACCGCCGGGCGCATGGCGTCGCCGACAAGCCGACATCGGCGGCCAGATCGGTGATCGTCCGGCGGCCGTCGCGTTGCAGCACGTCGAGCATCGCCACCTCGAATGGATCGAGTGAAATCATCTCGAAATTCCCTCAAATTGGGAGAAAGTCACCGAATTCCTTGCATGGGCGGGTCGATTAAGTCAATTCGCCGTCGCTGCCGCTGGTAGAATAGGGCGTAAACCCTCGAGGAGGCCGCCATGTCCGTGACCGTATCGCAATATGCCGCCGAATGCGCCGCCCAGGGCATGCGGGGCGACTATACCCGCTGCCGCGCCGATTTCACCGTGCCGCAGGACTACGGCGTCTATTCCGAAGCCGACCAGGCGGTGTGGCGCACGCTGTGCGACCGGCAGACGAAGCTGACCGAGCGCCATGCGCACCATTCCTATCTCGACGGTGTCGCCGCGCTCGGCCTCATCGACCGCGTGCCGGACTTTGAGACGGTCAGCGCGAAGCTTTCGGCAATGACCGGCTGGACGCTGGTCGCCGTGCCGGGCCTCATCCCCGCCGAACCCTTTTTCGATCATCTCGCCAATCGTCGCTTTCCGGTGACCAACTGGCTGCGGTCGATGGACGAACTCGACTACATCGTCGAACCGGACATGTTTCACGATTTCTTCGGCCACGTGCCGATCCTGACCCAGCCCGATTTCGCCGACTTCATGCAGCGTTATGGCGAAAAGGCGCTGGAGCTGATCCCGCTGGGCGGCGACCGCATGGTCACGCGGCTTTATTGGTACACCGCAGAGTTCGGTCTGATCCGCGAGCCGGGTCAGGATCTGAAAGTGTTCGGCGCCGGCCTGATGTCGTCCTTTTCCGAGCTGCAGTTCGCCGCCGAAAGCGGCAAGGCCAACCGCGTGCCGATGGACATCGAGACGATCATGCGCACCGGCTACGAGATCGATGCCTTCCAGCGCGCCTATTTCGTCCTGCCATCGTTCGAGGCGCTCAACCGCCAGATGGCCGAAAGCGACCTTGCCGCCATCGTCAGGCGTTACAAGGATGACGCGCCGCTCGATCCGGCGGCTCTGCCGGCACGCAAGGCGGCCGCCTAGGCCAGAACGAGCACGATCACGCCGGCGGCGACCAGCGCGCAGCCGGCGATTTCCGCCCGGTTCACCGGTTCGCGGAAGATCAGAACCGTCGTTGCATAGGCAAACAGCATTTCGATCTGCGCGAGCGCCTTGACTGCGCCCGCCTGCTGCAGCGTCATCGCCGAAAACCAGCCGAACGAGGCCAGTGCGCCGGCCAGTCCCGCCAGCGTACCGACCCGCCAGGCGTCGGCGATGCGGCGCAGTTCCGCCCGGTCGCGGACGAGCATCCAGACAAGGATGACGGCGGTCTGGATGGTGATCGCCACGCACAGCGTCAGCCCCGCCTGCACCAGAAAGTTCGGACCGGCAAGACTGAGCGAGGCGGCGCGAAAGGCAACCGCCGCAAGTCCGAAGAACGTGCCCGAGGCGAGGCCGATCAGGGCCGTCGGCGAGGCCAGAAGCGCCAGCGGCGACCGGCTGCGCGCCATCTCGCCGACGGGCTGCCGCGCAAAGGTCAGCGCGATCACGCCGCCGACCGAAATGGCCACTGCGATCAGAACCGACGCCGGCGCGCGTTCACCGAGAAGGACGAGCCCGAAGATGACCGCCTGCACCGGCTCGGTCCTCGAATAGGCCGAGCCGACGGCGAAACTGCGCCGGGTGAACATGATGACGAGCAGCGCCTGCGCGAAGATCTGCGCGAACGCCCCGACCGTGACCCAGAGCCAGAAGGCGGGTTTCGTCTCCGGAAGCGCGCTTGCGGTCAGCCACAGGGCGAGGGCGAGTAGCGCGAACGCGACCGGCAGGCCGAAGCCGAAACGCACGAAGGTCGCCCCCGTCGTGCCCATCTGCATGCGCAGATGGCGCTGCAGCCCCGAGCGAAGGTTCTGCACGAAGGCTGCGGCGATCGTGATCGGTATCCAGAGTTCCATGGGTCCCCGCGAGCGCTGCCGCGCCGGTTTTTGTTTCGGGCCGTGACCGGCTGTGCCATAACACGGCCATGAACGTCCATGCTCCGAAACCCTCCGATTTCGCCCATGTCCGTGAATGGGTTTTCGATCTCGACAACACGCTCTACCCGCACCATTCCAACCTGTTTTCGCAGATCGATGTGGCGATGACCGGCTATGTGTCGGAGTTGTTGCAGGTGCCGCGCGACGAGGCGCGCAAGGTCCAGAAGGACTATTACAAACAGTATGGCACGACGCTGGCCGGCCTCATGCAGCGCCATGATGTCGACCCGGACGATTTTCTCGAGAAGGTCCACGATATCGACTATTCGTGGCTCGATCCCGATCCGGCGCTTGGCGATGCCATCCGCGCGCTGCCGGGGCGAAAGTTCATCTTCACCAATGGCGACAAGGGCCATGCCGAGCGCGCCGCGCGCCAACTTGGCATTCTCGACCATTTCGACGAGATCTTCGACATCGTCGCCGCCGATCTGGTGCCCAAGCCGGCCGGCGCGACCTATGACAAGTTCCGCGCGCTCCACCGTGTTGATTGCACACGCGCCGCCATGTTCGAGGATCTGGCGCGCAACCTGACGGTTCCCAAGCAATTGGGCATGAAGACCGTGCTGATCGTTCCGCGCAATTTCGAGGCGGCTTTCTCCGAGATCTGGGAGCGGGACGATGTCGACGATCAGGTCGACCACGTCACCGACGATCTGGCCGGTTTTTTGAGGGCCATCCTGCCGGGCCTTTGACGGCGCTGCCTGGCCAACAAGAATGGTGCCGCTGATAGGACTCGAACCTACGACCCCATCATTACGAATTGTATTTCGTAATGATTTCAGAGAGTTATATGCCCTACTATTCTGTTGGACCGTGTTGGACAACCCGTTGGGCTGACTCCACTTTCGGAAGCTGAAGGGTAGCACAGGGTGTCATCCGGTTGCCACCCGGTTCACCCCGCTGCCCTACTAGAAAACTGCTAATCCCGATCTGCCCTACTAATCGGCGATCTGCACCCCTGCCCCCCGGACCTCCCCCCATCAACGGCGCTCACGGTTCGGGGCGGGGAGCGGAACGGGTGGATGTCGGGATGTCGCGCAATCGTGCTTGACCGAAAGGCTAGTTTTCATCTGCCCCTTCGGCTTCGACAACGACAGATCGATCCGCGAAGAACGCTTCATCGACTTCCAGAAGATCGACAGGTTTCCGCCGAACGCCAATCTGATGTTTCACCACAAGCTCCAGAAGCCTGTCGCCGTCTATCAGGGTGATTGGCGCGGCGCCCGGAAACAGCGCAGACTCTTCCACGCCGCGCGCGAACGGTCCCAGCGTGATGATGGTGCCGCGAATGGCGCGGTGATAGGGAAGCGCACCGCGCAACTCATCGATGACCCGGCGGCCGATGGTCGATTCCGTGCGCTTCACCTGAACGACTTCCGTGATCTCGGTGATGCCGAACTGATAATTGGCCACCACGTCGATTCCCTTGTCGCCGGACTGCCGCGTCACCTCGACATTCTCATAGTCCATCGCCTCCAAGAGCTCTTTGACGAAGTGCTCGAAGGCGTAGGGCTCCAATCCCATCAGTCGGCGGCGCAAAGCCTCGATCTGAGCCTCATTGAAGGCGCGAACCGCAAGGGCGACATCGGTGCGCTGGGACGAGGGCTTCCGGTCAGCCGCGCTTTCGGGAAACGACTTGAGATAAGAAAGTCCGCTATCTGTAATGCTGTAGCGGTTTCCATCCCGCTCCACGAGACCGCGTTCCACCAGATTCAGAAGGCGGCGGCGAAGCGTGTCGCCGAATACTTTTTGAGTTGAGAACTTCGAGACCGCCAGCAAATAGGCGCCCCAGTCATCGATCAGGTCCGAGCGTTTGGCCTGCGGCGTTTCCGCGACCAGCGACAGGATCTTGGGGATGCCTTCGCCGGCGTCGAGCTCCTGAAGCAGCGCCGGGTCATCGGCAAGAAACCGCTCGCCTCTGTCGCCAAGTACATATCGGTTCGCGGACTGGCCAAGAAGGTTCAGCCGGTTGATGAAGAGGTAACAGCCATAGACGTGCCGGGGATTGACCGTCTTGCCGCTATCTATCCACACCTTGGTTGCAAGCCGCGCATGTTCGCCGGACAGACGCTCCGCGATCCAGGTATCCGGGTCTGACCAGTCGACCGGGTTCTGTGGCGTGCCGGTCTGGTCGTGAATGGCGGTGATCATGTCACGAACGGCCCGCACAGCTTCGCCATCCCATGCGTGCAGGCAACGCTTGACCTGCCCGTATAGGGGGAAAAGCGGCGCGCGGACGATCGGTTCTTGGTCCTCGGACATTTTTCCTCTCCCATCTGGCTTCAGCGGCGCTGAGCCTGCGTCTTCGGCATTGCTTTGCTGACTCCTACGTGATTCTTTGTCCCAAAGCCCGTCAAGTGATTTGGGGAGACGAGATGCCACGGGGCAAGTCAAAAAAAGACAAGACAACAGCTACCCAGAAGACATCCACTTCTCTTGGCTTCGAGGCCAAGCTTTGGGCGATGGCGGACAAGTTGCGCTCCAATATGGACGCGGCGGAATACAAGAATGTCGTTCTCGGCCTGATTTTCCTGAAATTCATCTCCGACAAGTTCAACGCCAAATACGCCGACCTCGAAGCGCGCAAAGACACCGACTACACCGACCCCGAGGACCGCGACGAGTATGTCTCCGAGAACGTCTTCTGGGTTCCGAAGGGCGCGCGCTGGGCGGATATTCAAGCCAAGGCGCCGACGCCCGAGATCGGGCAGGTGGTGGACGACGCCATGCGAGCCATCGAGGCAGAAAACCCCGCCCTCGAAGGCGTCCTGCCAAAGACCTATGCCCGCGCAGATCTTGACAAGCGCCTGCTTGGCGAGGTGATCAACCTTGTCGGCAGTGTCGAGATGATCGCCGAACAGGAACATCATCAGGGCAACGATATCCTCGGGCGAGTCTATGAATACTTCATCGGCCAGTTCGCCGCCGCCGAGGGCAAGAAGGGCGGCCAGTTCTACACCCCGTCCTGCGTGGTCGAACTTCTGGTGCGGATGATCGAGCCCTATAAGGGCCGCGTCTATGATCCGTGCTGCGGGTCGGGCGGCATGTTCGTTCAATCCGAGAAATTCGTCGAAGCCCATGGCGGCGGGCGCGACGACCTCTCCGTCTACGGCCAGGAATCCAACCCCCAGACATGGCGGCTTGCCCGGATGAACCTCGCCATCCGCGGCATCACGGCCAATCTCGGCCCGCGCGCGGCGGATAGTTTTCACGACGATCTGCACAAGGACCTGAAGGCCGACTTCATCCTCGCCAACCCGCCGTTCAACGTCTCGGACTGGGGCGGCGAGCGCCGCAAGTCCGATGTGCGCTGGAAGTTCGGCGTGCCGCCCGCGTCCAATGCCAACTTCGCGTGGATGCAGCACATGGTGCACCATCTCGCGCCGCACGGGCTTGCGGGCTTCGTGCTGGCCAACGGCTCGCTCTCGTCGAACCAGTCCGGCGAAGGCGAAATCCGCGCTGAGATGATCCGCCGTGACATCGTCGATTGCATCGTCTCCCTGCCGGGGCAGTTGTTCTACACCACGCAGATTCCGGTCTGCCTGTGGTTCCTCGCCCGCGACAAGTCGAACGGCATCCTGAAAGACAAGCGCCTGCGGGACCGGCGCGGGGAAACCCTGTTCATCGACGCCCGCGCGCTGGGGCACATGGAGACGCGCACCCTGAAGGTGCTCACGAGCCCGGACGATGCGGGCGAAGGCGAAGACAGCGATATCGGCCGGATTGTCGAGGCCTATCACGCATGGCGCGAAGGCCGCGATGATTACGAAGATGTGCCCGGCTTCTGCAAGGCGGTGAAAAATGAGGAGATTGAGGCGCAGGGTTTTGTGCTGACTCCAGGCCGCTTCGTCGGAGCCGCCAAGGTGGAGGAGGACGACACGCCCTTCGCAGAACGGTTCGCTGCGCTGACGGCGAAACTGGAGGCGCAGCAAGAAGAGGCCGCCAAGCTGGATGTGAAGATCGCGGCTGGGCTGACAATGGTCAAAGTCAATGGTTGATTGGCCGCAATGCCGCATCCGAGATCTCGGGGCCGTCTTTGATGGCCCTCATGCGACGCCGAAAACCGTTGAAGAAGGTCCGCTATTTCTTGGCATCGGCTCTTTGGTTGACGGACGGATTGATCTTTCAACGACGCGCCACGTTACCGAAGAAGATTTCGCAAAGTGGACGAAGAGGGTAACCCCGCAACCGGATGACTTCGTATTTTCCTATGAAACGCGAATAGGTGAAGCTGCACTAATCCCAAAAGACCTACGCTGCTGTCTTGGGAGACGTATGGGGCTTATTCGGCTCGATAAGAAGCGTGTTGATCCAAGATTTTTCCTCTACGCCTACTTGTCGCCGCAATACCAAGAGTTTCTGCGGCGACAGACTGTCCATGGCGCTACGGTTGATCGGCTCCTTCTGACCGAGATGCCCGAGTTTCTTTTCCCCTGCCCGGACATTGCCGAGCAAACGGCTATTGGAACGATTCTCGGCGCGCTCGATGACAAGATCGAGTTGAACCGGCGGATGAATGAGACACTGGAGGAACTCGCGCGGGCGATCTTCAAGAGCTGGTTCGTCGATTTCGACCCTGTCCACGCCAAGGCCGAAGGCCGCGACACCGGCCTCGCCCCCGACCTCGCTGCCCTCTTCCCAGACCGGTTCGGCGACAATGGCCTGCCGGAGGGGTGGGATACCGCCCCCCTGTTGGATTTGGCGAACTGGGACAATGGCGCCGCATACAAGAATATGCACTTCAGCGATGAGTCCGATGCGCTCCCTGTCGTCAAAATAGCAGAGCTTAAGGCAGGCGTTACCGGACAAACAAAACGGACGAACACCCAGCTTGGAGATCGCTATCGCATCGATAATGGCGAGCTTCTTTTCTCATGGTCCGGCAACCCGGAGACATCTATCGACGCCTTTGTATGGGTGGGCGGTTCCGCTTGGCTAAACCAACACATTTTCGCTGTCAGAGAAAACGGGTGCCGCAGCAAAGCGTACCTCCACACAGCCCTACGTTTTCTGAAACCGGAATTCACGCGAATTGCAGCGAACAAGCAAACAACTGGCTTAGGACATGTGACAAAAGGGGACATGCAAAGGTTGTTTTTGCCCGAACCTTTGCCAGAATTACTGACGGCATTTGACCAAATTGTTTTGCTAATATTTGAACGTTTCCGCGTTGCGCTAGAGGAAAGCCGAAATCTCGCCGCACTTCGCGACCTTCTCCTCCCCAAACTGATGTCCGGCGAGATTCGCATCAGGGATGCGGAGAAGCTCGCCGGCGAAGCGGGAGCGTGACGCGCCATGCCGTTTGTCATGCAGCAGATGCGGGCGGTGATTGAACGGTTCCCAGATACCGGTGATGGCTTCCGCCGAGAGCTTGAAGCCATCGAGGCCAATGTCGAAACCAACCCCCATATCTGTCTCGGGTTAGCGCGATCCTTCCTCGAAACCTGCTGTCTCACCATCGAGCTTGAGCGCGATGGAGCCGTCGCCCAAGCTAGCGGACGCGCCGACGATCTGCCGCAACGTGCGAAGAAACTGATTGACCGCATTGTTCTGGGTTTTGAGGGACACCCGGAGCAGACGGCTATCGAACAACACCTTACGGCGCTTGCAGGAAGCCTCAACGGCGCTGTGCGCGCGCTCTCCCAATTGTCCAATATTCCGGGGCTCCGCCATGGCGGAGCATCGGCCTGGACCGGTGCAGAGCAGCGCCATGCCGCCCTTCTGGCCGTGGCTGTCGATGCACTTTCGGCCTTCTTGTTCGAATGCCACCGCGAAGAGCTTTTGAGGACTGACCGCGCACCCGTGCGGTACGATGATGAGCCTGACTTCAACACTTCATTCGACGATGAGTGGCCGGTGGAGATCGCTACTTATCGCTACAATGCAAGTGAAGTCCTGTTCTTGCTCGACCCCGAAGCTTACAAGTCAGAGCTGGCCGGTTGGAAGTCGGCCCAACCCGTGCAAGCAGAAGCGGAAACAGATTGATGGAGTATGTCCAGTCCGCCAGTTCACCCCCTCTCGGCTTTCGCGAAGCGGCTGTCGAAAGCGCGGCCATGGCGTGGTTCGAGGCCATCGGCTGGCGGACGCTGGACGGCAGCTATCTGGCCCCGGACGGTCCCGGCGCGCCGCGCGGCTCCTATGGCGATGTGATTCTCCTATCGCGGCTTGAGGATGCGCTATTCCGCCTGAACCCCGCCATCGGCTCGGACGGCATCGCCGCCGCGCTGCGCAAGGTGCAGGATGTGGAGAGCCAGGACCTCTTGGACCAGAACCGGCGGATGATGCGGCTGATGCGCGACGGGGTCGATGTCGAGACCCGCGATCCCGAACACGGTGTCATCACCCGCAAGGTGCGGCTGTTTGATTTCGACGATCCTTTCGCCAATGATTATCTTGCCGCGAACCAGTTCACCGTCGTGGAGGGCAAGGAGCATCGCCGGCTCGACATCGCCTGTTTCGTCAACGGCCTGCCGCTCGCCATCATGGAACTGAAGGACGCGGTGAACGCCGACGCAACGGTGCGGCGCGCCTTCAACCAGATTGGAACCTACAAGGCGAGCATCCCGACCTTCTTCCGCTATAACGGCGCCATCGTTATCTCCGACGGGATGGAAGCGCGCATCGGCTCGCTGACAGCAGGTTTTGACCGCTTCGCCCCATGGCGCACGGTGGACGGGCGGGAGATTGCGGGCAAGGGCGAAGCGGAGCTGGAAACGATCATCAAGGGCGTGTTTCACCCAGATCGCTTCCTCGATCTGGTCGTGAATTTCGGCGCCTATGAAATTCAGGACGGCGCGGCGCGCGGCAAGAAGCTGGCCGGGTATCACCAGTTTCACGCCGTCAACAAGGCGGTCCGCGCCACCGAGGGCGCAGCGTCCGCAGGCTCCCGCAAAGCGGGCGTGGTCTGGCATACGCAAGGCTCGGGCAAGAGCCTGACCATGGCGTTCTATGTCTCAAAGCTGGAACGCAGCGCCAAGCTTAAAAACCCCACGGTGATCATCGTCACCGACCGCAACGATCTCGACGATCAGCTCTTCGGCACGTTCACCGACCATCCGGACCTGTTCCGCGTCACCCCGGAAAACGCCGAGGACCGGGACGATCTGCGCGACAAGCTGCGGCGCGGGTCGGGTGGCGTCATCTTCACGACGATGCAGAAATTCGCGCCCGAAGGCGACGGGCGCAACGACGCCATCAGCGACCGCGACAATGTCATCGTCATCGCCGACGAGGCGCACCGCACCCAATACGGGCTGAACGCCCGCATCGACAAGAAGACCGGCAAGACGCGCTATGGCCTCGCGGTCCATCTCCGCGACCTGCTGCCCAACGCCACCTTCATAGGCTTCACTGGAACGCCTATCGAGCTGGTCGGGCGGGACACCTACAATGTCTTCGGTGATGTCATCGACACCTACGACATCGCCCAATCGGTCGAGGACGGCGCGACGGTACCGATCTACTACACGGCCCGGCTGGCGCAGCTTCACCTCGATTCCGATGCGCGGGCGGTTCTGGACGAAGGGTCCGACGATCTGCTCGAAGGCGAGGAGGCGAGCGAGCGGGAGAAGCACAAATCGCGGTGGTCGCGCCTTGAAGCCATCGCAGGGGCGCCGGAACGCGTCAAGCTCATCGCCGCTGACCTTGTGGAACACTTCGAACATCGGCTCGACGCGATGGGTGGCGGCAAGGGCATGGTCGTCGCCATGAGCCGACGCATCGCGGTTGACCTCTATGACGAGATTGTCCGTCTTCGCCCGGACTGGGCAAAGGACGGCGCGCTCAACATCGTCATGACGGGCCGCGCGGACGACCCGGAAGAGTTCCGGCCTCATGTCCGCAAGAAAAGTGAGAACAAGAAGCTGGCTGATCGCTTCAAGGATCCTGCCGATCCTTTCAAGCTGGTGATCGTTCGCGACATGTGGCTGACAGGCTTCGACGCGCCGTGCTTGCACACGCTCTATGTGGACAAGCCCATGCGCGGCCATGGCCTCATGCAGGCCATCGCACGCGTCAATCGCGTCTTCGGAGCAAAGCCGGGCGGTCTCGTGGTGGATTACATGGGGCTGGGCGTCGAGCTTCAACAAGCGCTCGCCGCCTATAGCCAGACCGACCGCGACCAGACGGCCAAGGATCAGGACCTCGCGGTCCAGCACCTGCTGACACAACATGAAGCGGTCTGCGACCTGCTGGAGGGCGTGAACTGGCGCGAGTTCTTCAACGCCGATCCTCCGCGCCGCCTTACGATTCTCAAGACGACCGTTGAAGCGATCCTCTCACAGGAGGGCGGACGCAAGCGCTATCTCGATCTGGCGACAGCCTTGGCCAGCGCGTTTGCATTGGCCGCTGGTACGGCGGAAGCAGATCGATTGCGTGAGGACGTGGCGTTCCTTCTCGCTGTGCGCGCCAATCTCGTAAAATACACGGGCGGACGGCGACGGGACCGGCAGGAGATCGAGTTCGAGTTATCGCAACTCTTGTCCAAGGCGGTGGTTGCCGATGGCCTTTTGGATGTCTTCAAGGAAGCCGGTTTCCAGCAGCCGGATATTGCTGTCCTCTCTGACGAGTTCCTCGAAGAGGTTCGCTCCATGGAGCAGAAGAACCTCGCCATCGAGGCTTTGCGCCGACTCGTGAACGGGGAAATCCGGTCAAGAGAGAAGCAGAACGTGGTGGAGGCGCGCCGCTTTTCCGAGCGTCTCGAAGAAGCAATCGCTCGCTATCACAACCGCGCCATCGACAGCGTCCAAGTCATCCAGGAGCTGATTGATCTCGCGAAGGAGATGCAAGCATCCTTGGGGCGTGGCGAGGACTTGGGCCTCGATCCTGACGAGGTGGCGTTCTATGACGCGCTGGCCGAAAACCGGTCGGCTATCGATGTGCTTGGCAGCAAGGGATTGCGGGAGCTTGCCCAAGAGCTCGTGCGCAGGATGAAACCGCTCGTGACGGTCGACTGGGCGGTGAAGGACAATGTGCGCGCCAAACTTCGCGTTGAGGTGCGCCGTTTACTGAGACAGTACGGCTACCCGCCTGACCTTCAGCAATTGGCGATTGACCTTGTGATGGAACAGGCGAACGTCGTTTGCGAGAAATGGGTGGACGACTGACGGCCTTGGCTATCCTGACACTGCCGATCCCCATGTTCGCCCCCTCGCGCATGCGCGCGTGTTGGATGCAGCGTCCGGGTCATGGACTGGATGCCTTTTTGTGTCATAAGTATCTGACATCACTAGTAATTTCACGTTAGTGACGTTAGTTCGAGGTGAGGCCGGAAGGAGGTCTCACCATGCCAAGTCTACGTCTGACGCGTCAGTCCGTTGACGCACTGCCCTTCACCCAGAGCGGACAAACCTTTTATCGCGACACGCTTTTGCCGGGCTTCGGCCTTCGGGTCGGGCGGCAATCCAAGGTCTATTTCGCCGAGGGGCAGGTGGACCGGCGCTCCTGTCGGGTGACAATCGGACGGGCCGATCTGTTCGCCGCCGACATCGCCCGCAAGAAGGCGCTCAGCCTGCTGGGCGAGATGGCCGAGGGGCGCAATCCCAACGCCGAGAAGAAACAGGCCGTCACGTCCCGCGTTACGCTGGCCGATGCCTTTGACGCCTTCTTCGCCGCGCGCCCGCATCTGTCACCGCATACGGTGCTGAACTATTCGCGCTCATCCCGTATCTATCTCAAGGCGTGGCGCAGGAAGCCGGTCAATGAGATCACCCGGCAAATGGTGCTCAAGCGCCATCAGGACCTGTCGGCGGAAATCGGCAAGACCACGGCGAACAACGTCATGCGGCATCTTCGGTCGGTCTATAATTTCACCGCCGCGACGCATGATGAGTTTCCGCCCAATCCGGTCACCATCCTGACGCAGGCGCGGGCATGGCACCGCGAGCAGCGGCGGCAGACGCTGGTGACGGCTCAGGACCTGCCCCAATGGTGGAAGGCGGTCATGGCCGAGCCGGATTATTCTCGCGACTTTCTGCTCATGGCGCTGTTCACCGGCATGCGCCGGGGCGAACTGATGGCGTTGCGCTGGGAGAATGTGGACCTCGTCGCGCGGACGCTGCATCTGCCCAGGACGAAGAATGGCGACCCGCTGCNTGTTTCCCGGTCCAGGGCGGGACGGGCATTTGAAGGAGACTAAGAAATTCCTGCTCCGCGTCAGCGCCGGATCGGGCGTGACCTTCACGCTTCACGATCTGCGGCGCACCTTCATCACCATCGCCGAAAGCCTCGACGTTCCCTATTACGCGCTCAAGCGCCTGCTGAACCACCGCGCCAATGGCGACGTAACGGGCGGCTATATCGTCGTGAACGCCGAGCGCTTGCGCGGGCCGGTGGAACAGGTCGCGGCCCGGATACTGGAGCTGGCCAATGTCAGGCAGTGACTCCACTTTTCTCGCGCCGTTCGGGGATGGATCAAGCGTGCTGGAACGCGTTCTTCTGGCGATCATCGAAGCGCACACGACGCCCGAGACCGAAGGCCGTCAGCAGGAACGGCTGGGCACGGCCATGAGAGCGCTTGTCGGGCCGGTCACGGAACGCGAGCGGCAGATTAAACAGGCGGTCCGCTACATGGTTCGGGAGCGGCAGCGGGACATCTGCGAGGCCGAACTTGCGGCGATACCATCCAGCCGAACGGCTACTGCGGCCTCAGCCCGTCCGATTGCGCAACTGGCCGAAGCGGCGGCGCGTAAGGTCGTGGGCTGCTCCACACCTGCAGAGCTTCGCGCCGTTGCGCGGTTTCTCTCTCAGCGCTACCGCCTGTCCGCCCAGACGCGCCCGATGGAGCCTGACCCCATCACCGCAGCGCTGGAAGAAGAAGCCGTGGGGCGCATATTGGCGGAACTAGAGGAATGGGGTGTTTCTACGCGCTACTGATCGAGGCGGCACATCGCGCACAGAGATCAAGCGCTTAAGAGCCAATCGTTGGACTGGCTTTCGCGGAACGCTCCTTCAGATTGAGACGCCCGAACTTATCTGTCATGATGAATGTAGATGCCCTGACAAGCATCTGCCGGATGCGTCCGGTTGCGGTGGGTGACCTATAGTATGGCCCCCGTTTGCGGGTGAAACTCCCGACCGAGGTCGAGAAAGATCGCCGAGATTTCAGGCATTGGCTCAAACCAATGCGTGCTCGCACGCTCGACCTCGAAAGCTTCAGCTATGCAAACCGCAACTATGTCTCGCGCCCGTGCCGATGGCGCGTTCACTCCCGCAATCCAGGCGCAACCCCGCCACCCCGACCGGCTCCTGACGACCGGTCAGGTCGCGACCCTCACCACCATGAGCGAGTCGTGGCTGTGCAAGGGACGGGTTTACGGCTGGGGACCCAAATACATCCGCTTCGGGACCTCGGAAAAGGGCGGCGCAATCCGCTACCGCTGGTCGGACATTTTGCTCTACGTCGAGCGGAATGTCTGTGATCCGGAGGCTGGTAGCCATGACTGATTTCAGCCTCACCGCGGAACAGCAGTTCGCCTCGCCCTCCGGCGCGGCGGTCTTTTATAACCGGCTCGGCTGGGAGCCGCTCGTGCTCCCCGAGCGCAAGAAAGCGCCGAAGGGCAGGTGGGGCGATCTGCCCCGCCTGTCCGACGAAGAACTGTCACGCAAGTTCGGCGCGACCAATAATGTGGGCATTGCGCTGGGCGACAGGTCGGGCGGGCTGGTCGATCTCGACTTCGACTGGCCGGAAGCGGCCCGGATCGCGGACGCGGTCTTGCCGGATTTGCCCAGCTTCGGTCGGGCGACATCCCCCCGGAGCCATCGCCTCGCCCGGTGCAAGCTGCCGAAGAACCGGCAATTTAAGATCCCGTCCAGCGCTGCCCACCTGTTCGAGGCGGAGCGGTCTGTGGTGCTGGAGCTTCGCGGCGATGGATTGCAGACCATGGTTCCGCCCTCGGTGCACCCGAACGGCGAAACTGTGCGCTGGCACGATGACCCGCGCGGCGTACCTGACGCAGACCCCGAGGATATATCGCGGCGGGCGGGGGTAACGGCTGCCCTCGCTGTGGTGCTGTCCAAGTATCCGGCGACACGGGGCAACCGCGACAATATCTGTCTCGCCCTGACTGGCGTTCTCGTGCGTGCAGGTTGGGGTGACGATGACGTTGACCGCTGGGTCGAGCATGTCGCAACGCTGGCTGGCGACGAGGAAGCGGCCAAGCGCAGCGGCAAGGCCGCTGCGGCGCGTGAACGCTTCGATGCGGGCGAGGACGTGTGGGGCATACCGGCGCTCTGCGAGCATCTCGGTATCGAGCCGATGGCCGACACCCTCCGGGGATGGCTTGGCGTCTCCGGCGACGGACCGGGCGAGGAGGGCGCTGCGATCCTCGTCCGTCCCGGCTTCCTGCCGCAAGCGGTCGACGCGGCGGAAACGGCTCTGCTTGCTGCGGGCGTGCCGATCTACCAGCGCTATGACAGCCTTGTTCGTCCTGTTCGGCTGACCGTCAGCGCCCAGGAAGATGGCGTGGGCCGCGACAGCGGCGCTCTTATCCTGCAACCGGTTGTGGCGGCATGGCTCCGCGAGCAACTCGCGCTCACATCGAAATGGCTCAAGGAGAAAGACGACACGGTCCGGCGCGTTGATCCGCCCGCACAAGCGCCTGTGGCCTATCTGGCCCGTGTAGGCGATTGGCGGGTTCCGTTCCTTCAGGGCGTGATCCAGAGCCCGACGCTCCGGGCGGACGGCACGGTGCTGCAGGAGCCGGGATACGACCGGGCTACCGCTCTGCTCTACGATCCGGGGAATGTGGTATTTCCGGCGGTCCCTGAAGCACCGACCAGGGCCGACGCGGAAAAGGCCATCGCCATTCTCGCCAAGCCGTTTCGCGATTTCTGCTTTGCCAGCGAGGCGGACAGAAGCGTAACGCTCGTCGCAGTGCTGACGGCGCTGGTCAGACCGATGTTTCCGGCCGCCCCGCTGTTCGCCATCGATGCGCCGACTGCGGGAACGGGCAAATCGCTGCTCGCCGAGACAATCGGTGTGATCGCCACGGGGCACAAGCCGGCGATGCTGTCGCAGGGCTATAATGGAGAAGAGGATCAAAAGCGGCTGTCCTCGGTACTCATGGCAGGCGATCAGGTCATCATCATCGACAATTGCGACCGGCCCATTCAGGGCGACTTCCTGTGCTCCATGCTGACGCAAGAACGGGTGCGCCCGCGCATTCTTGGCAAATCCGAAATGCGGACGCTGCCCACACGCTGCCTCGTCATGGCGACCGGGAACAATCTGACCCTCTCCGGCGACG
This sequence comes from Oceaniradius stylonematis, assembly GCF_003149475.2. Taxonomy (GTDB): domain Bacteria; phylum Pseudomonadota; class Alphaproteobacteria; order Rhizobiales; family Rhizobiaceae; genus Roseitalea; species Roseitalea stylonematis. Next base: position 227,445 of record NZ_QFWV02000004.1, on the reverse strand, counting down.
TCACGCGGCGCGCGCTGATCTGCCGGATGGATCCCGGCATGGAACGACCGGACCAGCGCCAGTTCAGCTTTGATCCCCGTGTCGAGGCGCGCGCCAACCGCCCCGAACTGGTCATGGCAGGGCTGACCGTGTTGCGCGCCTATATCGAGGCAGGACGACCGATGCCACGCGACACAATCGGTTCGTTCGAAGCCTGGAACCTTGTGCGCGAAGCCCTTCTGTGGCTCGGGCAAGACGATCCCGCTGATACCCGTGAGCGCATTCTTGCCGACGACCCGGCGAAGGCGGTGCTGCTCGATCTGCTTCGCCTCTGGCGGTCAGCCTTGCAGGATCGCCCCGTGACCCTCGCAGAACTGGCGACGATGGCGGACAAGCAGGGCAAGGGACCGGCACAGGACCTTGTCGCGGAGCTGATCGCGACCACCCGTTATCAGCACTTCAACGCGCGCAGCGTCGGGCGGTTTCTGGCCAAACATGTTGACCGCATTGTCGGCGGTCTGGTGCTGCTGTCCGAATCCGATGGCTCGGGCGTGAAGACCTATCGTGTCCGAGATGTCACCGCCTCAGCGCGGGCCGGAAGGGACATCGAGCCATCGCCGTTCTGAGGATGGCGGGAACCGGAAAGCATAACCGGGTTTGACAGGGTATTACGGGTTTGCGCCAACCGCGCGCTACCGCTGCAAACCCGCCTAACCCCTCAAAACCACAAAGCCCGGCAGGCATGGCGCTTGCCGGGCTTTTAGTGTGCCCTCAGAGCCGCCTCAGATGTCCGAGGAGGGCTTTTTGGGCAGGGTGTGGGGGTGTATGCCCGGCAGGGGCAGCACGGTTGCCTCGGGCCGCTCATCGGCGACCGCCTCCGCGCCCTGATGTGCATGGATTCGCCAGATGCCGGTCTGGTCGGCGAATACCGTATAGGCGAGCGTTCCGTCCCCAGTCGGCGCTGCAGACCGGCTCTTGAGCCGGTAATCGAGACCTATCCAAAGCGCCCCCAGCGCGAAGGCCGGAGGCACGATCAGCCACAGCGTCTTCATCCAGTCCGACAGCGACTGATAGGTGTCGAACAAGTCCTGCCAGAAATTGTAGCTTTCCAAGGTGGCCTGCTCCCGTTCAGCAGAACCACTATATCCCAAAATGGGATAATCCGAAACTGGGATTATTGATCCGGCTTCCGGAACTGGAAGCCATGACCAAAAGCCTGCATACGCCTGAATATACAGCCCTGCTCCGCACCCTGATTGATACGCGAAAGCGAAGCGGCATGACGCAACAGGACGTGGCTGACAGGCTCGGAAAACCGCAATCCTATATCGCCAAAGTCGAAGGCGGGGAGCGGCGTTTGGATGTTGTCGAGTTCGTGGCGTTAGCGAAGGCGATGGACGAGAATCCAACAGCGGTCTTTGACCATCTTCTTGCCGCGCTCGACGCCATACCGAATTAGTAGGGTCTAGTAGGGCAGAAAATCAGCAGGCGTGAAATCGCCTCCTGCTCGGATTTCAGGTTGAAAATCAGAGAGTTGGCTGGTGCCGCTTAGGTGACTCGAACACCTGACCCCATCATTACGAATGATGTGCTCTACCAGCTGAGCTAAAGCGGCCTGCCAAACGCAGGGCGACCTACTATCGCCCTACTATATTCCTCATGTCCCCGCCAACCCGCTGGCTTCGAACGTCATTCTCTAGCGGACCCGCTAATTACGAATGACGTGCTCTACCAACTGAGCTACAGCGGCGCCGGGGCGGACGGGACGCGGCGCATCACCGGTTCCGTCCGCCGACGAGCGCTTTAGCGGCGCGCCGGACCAAGATCAAGTGGGTCTTGGCCCGCCGCGCCGTTCCCCGGGCGGCAAGCCGCGTTCGGTGTGACGACCCGGCCGCGGCTGCCGGTGCAAGGTCTCTGCCTTCGCGGCGATCAGACGACCACGATCGGCGCAGGTGTCGGCACCCGGTTGTACAGGTCGATCACATCCTGCTGCATCATCCGGACGCAGCCCGACGACACCGCCTTGCCGATCGTCCAGTATTCCGGCGATCCGTGCACCCGGTAGAGCGTATCGACGCCATCGTCGAAGATGTAGAGCGCGCGGGCGCCCAGCGGGTTGTCGAGGCCCGGCGGCATGCCGCCATTGCGGACGCTCCAGCGCTCGAGTTCCGGCTGGCGCGCGATCATCTCGTCCGGCGGCGTCCAGGTGGGCCATTGACGCTTGTAGGCGACGCGTCCGCGGCCCGACCATTCAAACCCGGCGCGCCCGAGCCCGACGCCGTAACGCATCGCCTGGCCGGCTTCCTGCACCAGGTACAAAAAGAAGTTGGCCGTGTCGACGACCAGCGTGCCCGGCGGCTCGGGTGTCGGATAGGCGACCTGCTGGCGCCAGAATTGCGGCGGCACCTTGGAGATGTCGATCGCCGGCAGAGGAAAACGCTCGCCTGGCATCGGGCCGTAGGCGGCGACGACCGTCGGGGACGGCCGCGAGGGCGCCGGCGGTTGGGTGGCGATGTCGGCGGCGCGGCGCGACGGGCCTGCCGTCGTGCAGCCCGCAAGGCCGAGCCCGGCCAGGCTCGCCGCACCTGCGGCAAACCGGCGTCGTGTCAACGATGTCCGTGTCATCCCAGCACCACCACGCGCGTTCCCAGCGGGACCCGTTCGTAAAGGTCCTCGACATGGGCGTTGATCATCCGGATGCAGCCGTTGGAAACGGACTGCCCGATGCTCCAGGGTTCGGTGGTGCCGTGAATGCGGTACATGGTGTCGCGATTGCCTTTGTATAGATAAAGAGCCCGCGAGCCGAGCGGGTTGCCCGGCCCTCCGGGCACGCCGTTCGCATATTTGGCATATCGGGCAGGATTGCGGCGGATCATGTTGTCGGTCGGCCGCCAGCTCGGCCATTCGGCCTTGCGGCGGATGACCGCGTCGCCCCGGAAGGCAAGGCCGGCCCGGCCGACGCCGACGCCATAGCGGCGCGCGCGTCCCGGCCGCTCGACAAGATAGAGGAAGTGGTTGCGCGGATCGACGACGATCGTGCCGGCCGGATAGCCGGTAAAGCGCACCGGTTGCGGCTCGAATTTCGGATCGAGCTTGAACTCGCGATAACGTTTGGAATGGTGGGCAAGCGCGGGCGCGGTGGTCAGCATCAGACCCGCGGCGGCGCCGGCGGCAAACAGACGTCTGGTAATCATGGGAAACTCCTGATCGGCATGGGTCGGTCGGGCACGGTCGCGCGCCCGGTCGCGGCGGATGCGTCAGGCGATCGGCGGCTTGTTCGGCAACCGTCCATGATGGGCCCTTGCATGACAGGGCGGAGCGTCCGCTTCGGCGGGGATCAGCGTGCTGGCCGCAAGCCGGTGCTGCGGCATCAGGAACACACAGTCGCCATGCCCGTGACAGGGACCCGCCTGCACCTCCGACGCCGCCTGCGCTGTGTCATCGATCCGATCGCCGGTCTTTACGATCTGGGACATGTCGGGCAGGGCCGGCGCCGCGGTCGCCTCAATGGTCGTCCCGGTACAGCTCAGCGTATTGCCCGCCGCACGGTCCAGCGCCGCCGCATGGGTGGCCAGGACTGAGACGAGCAGCAATAGGGCGGTCACGAAACGCATCGGTCAACTGTTAGCCAAGTCATGGTGAATGCACCATGAACGCCCATTCACGAGGTCGTGAGTGTTGCGGCGCCGCAACAGCCGCCGGTGCCGGTCTCAAACGCGTCAGCCACAGATTTCCGCGCGTGCAGCCGCATACTCGGCATCAAGCTGGTCGACATAGTCGGCGACCGGCCGCACAGCCTTGACCGCGCCAATCCCCTGACCGCAACCCCAAATGTCCTTCCACGCCTTGGCGCCGGTGGCTTGGGAGAAATCCATCTTGGAGGGGTCGGCTTCGGGCAGGTCGTCCGGGTCCATGCCGGCCTTTGCGATGGACGGCTTGAGATAGTTGCCGGAAATGCCGGTGAAATAGTTCGAATAGACGATGTCCTTGGCTTCGCTGTCGACGACCATCTGCTTGTAGTCGTCGACGGCGCGCGCCTCCTCGGTCGCGATGAAGGGCGAGCCGATATAGGCCATGTCGGCGCCCATCGCCTGGGCGGCGAGCACCGCCTGCCCCGTGGCGATCGAGCCCGACAGCAGCAGCGGGCCGTCGAACCATTCGCGGATTTCCTGGATCAGCGCGAACGGCGAAAGCGGGCCGGCATGGCCTCCGGCGCCGGCCGCTACCGCGATCAGCCCGTCGGCCCCCTTGCGGATTGCCGAATTGGCGTGCCGGTTGTTGATCACATCGTGCAGCACGATGCCGCCATAGGAATGGATCGCCTGGTTGACCTCCGGAACGGCGCCCAGCGACGAGATCACGATCGGCACCTTGTATTTGACGCACATCGTCAGATCGTGTTCGAGCCGCTTGTTGGAGGTGTGCACGATCTGGTTGACGGCGAACGGCGCCGCCGGCCGCTCTGGATGGGATGCGTTGTGGGCCGCAAGCTCTTCGGTGATCTGGGCCAGCCACTCGTCGAGCTGGCTTTCGGGCCGTGCATTGAGCGCCGGAAACGAGCCGACGATGCCCGCCTTGCACTGGGCCAGCACCAGCGGCGGGTGGGACAGGATGAACATGGGCGCGGCCACGACGGGCAGCCGCAGATCGGTCTTCAAAATGTCGGGAAGGGCCATCGGTCGCTCAAAATTTTGACGTTTGCGTAAAAGTAAGATTTAGCAGGTTTCCACACCGGCGCAAGCGGCAAGCGGGCCTCTTGGGTGCGAGGAACGCCTCCTGGCCGAGCCGGCAGACCGACTTTGCTGTCGACAAAGGAGGGCATCCGGCGCGGGAAAGGGTCATGGGCTTTTCACATTTGTGCAATTGTGCCATGCCCGTGCCAAGGGCGGCCATATCAACATGGGCCGCCGGACCGGATGGGGAACGGGGCGGTGACTTCTCTGGAGACAGCATTGCGCAAGGCCCTCGCCAAGGGCGATGCCAATGATCCGGCCTTCCGGCGCCGCGTCTATGAGGCCGCGGCCTCGGCGATGCAGCGCTCGCTGACCGCGCGCGGGGAAGTCACGCCAGATGCCCTTGCCGCGCAGACCAGCCGGTTGAGCGAGGCGATCGAGGCGATTGAACGCGAGACGCGGGCACCGCAATCCGCCGCTGCCCCGCCGCCTTCCGCCCCGCCTGTGACGCCCGATGTAGCGGCGCCCGAGGCACCGGACGTGCCGCCCGTGGCCGCCGATCCGGACGTCTCGCCAACCGCCGACATTCCCGCCGTCGATGCGCCGTCATCGCCTGCGGGGCCGGACGCCGGCCTTTACGTCGAGCCGCGTGCCGACGCCGCCCGTGCCGAGGCCGAAGCGGTGCGGGCCGAAACCGAGCCGCCGGTACCCCGCTCGCCGCTGCGCATCGATCGCGGGCCGTTCGCCACCGGATTTGCCGTCATTGTCGCGGCCGCCCTGGTGTTTGGCGGTCTGTGGTGGGTCATTACCTCGGGCGCGTTCGTCAGCGAGGAGGCGCGCGACACCTCCGTACCCAATCCGCCGGCCCAGTTGCGCGACGAGGATTTTGCCGGCGACGGCGCACGGGAGGGATCGGCGCCACGCACCGCCGCGCAACTCGATGATGGCGATTGGGTGACCCTGTTCACGCCTGCCGATCCCGCCGCGCTGAGTCTCGAAGGCGGCGCGACGGCATCGATCGAGACCGATCCGTTCGGCGATTACGCCCGTTTGGTCACGCCCGCCGGCGAGGGCCGCGTGTATATCGACGTACCCGTCGGCACGCTGCAGATGCTGGCCGGAAGCCGCGCCCAGATCAGCCTGAACGCCCGCTCCGACGATGGCGAGCCGACGCAGATGTCGGTGACCTGCGATTTCGGCCCGCTGGGCGATTGCGGCCGGCGCCGCTTCGATGTCGGCCAGTCGGAAGCAGAGTTTCTGTTCCATGTGGACCTGCCGGCGGGCGCCGCCCCGTCAGAGCCCGGTTTCCTGATCCTTCAGTCCGACATCGAGGCTGACGGCCGGGCGATCAACCTCTTGTCGGCGCGCATCCGCGCCGACCCGGGCTGACCGCGGCCGTTCAGTCGTCGAGCATTTCCAGTCCCTCGCCGACGATCCTGGGGTCGGGCTCGCCGATCAGCGCCATGTCGCGGCCCTCGAACGGGATCGCCGTCAGAATGTGGCGCAGAACCTCGATCCGGCCGCGCCGCTTGTCGTTGAATCGGACCACGGTCCACGGCGCATGCCGGGTATGGGTGGCGGCGATCATCCGGTTGCGGGCCCGCGTGTAGTCGTCCCATTTGTGCATGCCGACAATGTCGATATCCGACAGCTTCCAGTGCTTGAGCGTGGAATGGCGACGGTCATGAAACCGCTTGAGCTGCGTCTCGCGGCCGATGTTGAGCCAGAACTTGAAAAAGTGGATGCCCTCATCGACGATGATGCGCTCGAAATTGGGCGCATCCCCCAGAAAGGCCGTGTGCTGTTCGGGCGTGCAGAACCCCATCACCGGTTCCACGCCGCCGCGATTATACCATGACCGGTCGAAGGCGATGATCTCGCTTTCAGTCGGAAAATGGTCGACATAGCGCTGGAAATACCATTGACCGCGCTCGCGGTCCGACGGTTTTGGCAGGGCGACCGCGCGCGCGTTGCGCGGGTTCAGATACTGCCGGAACCGGCTGATCGTGCCCCCTTTGCCCGCCGCATCGCGCCCCTCGAAGACAGCGATGATCCGCTCGCCCGACTGCCCGATGTGGCTTTGCAGCAGCACCAGCTGTTCCTGCAGAGCGCGCAACTGGTCGTTATAGGCATCGCGATCCATGCGCTCGTCATAGGGATAATCGCCGGATGTAAGCACATTGTCGTCGACCCAGTCGGGCAGGTCCGGGTCGTCAATGTCGAAACGCCGCATTTCGCCGTCGACGGGCAGTTCGAGAACCCGTCCGTACTCCGCCGCAAAAGATGCCATCTGTGTCTCCCCCAAGGCCGCCCTGCTCCGCGTTGTCATCGTGCCGCTAGGGCGAAGCTAACGCGTCCCGGGGCGCATTGAAAACAACTGATTTGCCGCGCGGCCTTTCGTTTGCCCGCGCGGCGCCATAAGCATGAAGGCGGCGCTGCGGGCGCCGGAGCGGGACAATGACAATGCCGGAACGCGACATGGCCGACCAGGACCTGCCGGGCGCAGACACGGGGCTGTGGCCCATGCGCCTGTCGGCAATGCGTCGCCGTCTTGTCTCCCACCGGTTTCCGCTGGCGGCCGCCCTGGTGCTGTTCGGCATGTTGGTCGCCCGGGGCAATGTCTCGCTGCCGCTGTTCCTGGCGCTTTCGGCAGCGATGCTTGCCGTATGCCTGCTCGCGCCTGTCCGCACGGTCTCCGAACGTCGCCGCGCCGCCTCGGGAACGGATGGCGTTCGCGCGCTTGAGACGGCACCGTTCGCTGCCGCCCTCGACGGCATTCCCGATCCTGTCCTGTTGATCGACCGGCGCGGTGCGGTGCGCCACGCCAACCTGCAATATCAGCGCATGCTGGGCGCGATGCGGCCCGGCGCCTCGGTGCAGATCCGCTTCCGGTCGCCCGAAGTGCTGGAGATGATCCAGTCGGCGCTGGCCGGCGGCGCCCCCGGCCCGGTCGAGTTTCTCGAACGATCGCCGCGCGAGCACTGGTTTCTCCTGTCGATCTCCGCGCTGGCCTCGGGCGCCGACCGGCGAGGGGGATTCCTGCTTCATTTCAGGGATCTGAGCGAGTTGCGCCGCGCCGAGCGCATGCGCACCGACTTCATCGCCAATGCCAGCCATGAACTGCGCACGCCGCTCGCCTCGCTGGCGGGCTTCATCGAGACCCTGGCCGGCCCGGCCCGCGACGATGAGGGCGCCCGTGACCGGTTTCTGGCCATCATGCATGAACAGGCCGAACGCATGTCGCGCCTGATCGACGATCTGTTGTCGCTCAGCCGCTTCGAGACGGCGCTCGGCCGCTCCGACTTCGCGCGGGTCGACCTGATCGACATCCTCGTCCATGTCGTCGGCGCCTTCCAGCCCATGGCCGGCCGCAACGACATCGCCATCGCGCTCGACCGCGCCGCCCTGCCCGACGACCGCGTGTTCATCCATGGCAGCCGCGACGAGCTGATCCAGCTTTTCGAGAACCTGGTGGAGAACGCCATCAAATATGGCGGTGACGGCGGCAGGGTGGAGATCATCGCCACGCCCGCCGAACTGGGCGGAATGCCGGCGACATCCATCGAGGTGCGCGACCATGGCCCGGGCATTGAGAGCGAGCATATTCCGCGGCTCACGGAACGGTTCTACCGCGTCGATGTGGAAACCAGCCGGGGCAAGCAGGGCACCGGACTGGGCCTTGCCATCGTCAAGCACATCGTCACCCGGCACGAGGGGCGGCTGACGATAATGTCGCGGCCCGGCGAGGGGACGAGGGTGTATGTCATCTTCCCTGCAATGGTCGCGGACAACGTAGACCAGAATCCGGAAAAAGACGAAAAAACAGAAACTTGAACTGTCATAAAACTGTTTCCATCCTGTCATAAAAGCGGCAAGGGCAGGCCGCTAGAAACGGTCCTGCCAGCCATTGCTGGCGCCCACGGCCGCCCTGCGGCTAATCGGACACGAGCCCTACCGGGAGTTACCCCATGAAATCCTTGAAAGTTGCACTTGCTGCAGCCCTCTGCGCGACCGCGCTGACCACGGCCGCCCACGCGCGCGACCAAGTGTCTGTCGCCGGATCGTCCACCGTCCTGCCCTACGCGACGATCGTCGCCGAGAACTTCGGCGAGACCTTCCCCGACTTCCCCACGCCGATCGTTGAGTCCGGCGGTTCCTCGGGCGGTCTGAAGGAATTCTGCCGCGGCGTCGGCACCGAGTTCATCGACATCGCCAATGCCTCGCGCGCCATTCGCGACAGCGAAGTGGCGAGCTGCGCCGAAGCCGGCGTGACCGAGATCCAGGAAATCCGCATCGGCTATGACGGCATCGTCTTCGCTTCGGACATCAACGGCCCGGACTTCGCGCTCGAGCCGATCCACATGTACCAGGCGCTGGCCGCCCAGATCGTCGTCGACGGCGAACTGGTCGACAACCCCAATGAGACCTGGGCCGACGTGAACCCCGACTTCCCGGACTGGGAAATCGCCGCCTACATTCCGGGCGAAAAGCACGGCACCCGCGAAGTCTTCGAGGAAAAGGTTCTTCTGGTTGGCTGTGAGGCCGCTGGCGACCTGCAGGCCCGTATGGATGCCGGCATGGACGAGGACACCGCCGAGGAGAACTGCTACGCGGTTCGCAAGGACGGCAAGTCGGTCGACATTGACGGCGACTACACCGAGACGCTGGCCCGCATCGATGCCAACAAGGAAGGCATGGGCGTGTTCGGTCTGGCGTTCTACGAGAACAACACCGACAAGCTGAAGGTCGCCACCATGTCGGGTGTCACCCCGACGACCGAGAGCATCGCCGCCGGTGAATATCCGGTGTCGCGCCCGCTGTTCTTCTACGTCAAGAAGGCGCACCTCGGCGTCATCCCCGGCCTGAAGGAATATGTCGAGTTCTTCATCTCCGACGCGATGACCGGCCCCGACAGCCCGCTGGCCGAATACGGCCTGGTTGCCGCCCCGGACGAGGAGCGCGAAGCCACCCGCGCCAGCTTCGCCGCCGGCGAAACCCTTTAAGCCGCGACCGGCTTTGCCATCGAGGGGCGCGGCCGGCTTCGGCCGCGCTCCGTTCGCATGATCCGGCCGATTGGCGGTCGCCGTGCGCCTTGTCGATCCAGAAGAGCCGTTTTGCGTCCCCGCAGGTGACGGAAAAGCGGAAGCCGACCCCGGGGGAAAGGCACAATGAGCGCCACAACCATCATTGCCATCGTGCTGGTGATCGGTGCGGTCGGCTATCTGGCCGGCGCGGCGCGTGCCCGCATGGTCGTCGGCGGCGAGACCGCAAAACTCCATTCACGCCCCGGCTATTACGGCTCTTTCATTCTGATCTGGGCGACGCTACCGGCGCTGCTGCTTCTGGTTGCCTGGTCGAGCTTCGCACCCGTCCTGATCGACAACCAGGTCCGCGACACCATTCCCGAGAGCGTCCGCGCCGAGCAAAGCGCGACCCAGCAAGACCTGTCGATCAACATCGTCGAAGCGATTGCCGAAGGCTTGAGGCTTCTCGATGAGCGTGAACTGCAGCAGGCGACCGCCGGCTTCGTGCTGCTCCGACCGCTGCTTGCCGACAAGGGCGTGGCGCTGGCCGGCAATGGCGAAGACTGGATGATCGCGTCGGCGCAACAGCTCAATGCGCTGCGCGACACCAACATCATCTGGAAATCGATCGCCGTGATCGGCCTTTCGATTGTCGGCTTCACCGCCGGCCTTTTGCAGATCCGCGCCCAGTTGCGGGCCCGCAACCGCGTCGAGGGCGTCATTCACGCCGGTCTGGTCCTGGCGTCCACGGTCGCCATCCTGACGACGGTGGGCATCGTCTTGTCCATGATCTCGGAAACCGGCCGCTTCTTCTCGTCGGTTCCCCCGCAGGAATTCTTCTTCGGAACGGTTTGGGATCCGCGCTTTGCCAATGCCGAGGACCCCGATGCGGCCGGCCAGTTCGGTCTGATCCCGCTGCTCGCCGGGACGCTTTACATCGCCTTCGTCGCCATGCTGGTTGCCGTGCCGATCGGGCTGTTCGCTGCCATCTACATGGCCGAATATGCCAGTTCCCGGTTCCGGTCGATCGCCAAGCCGCTGCTCGAAGTGCTGGCCGGCATCCCGACCATTGTCTACGGCTTTTTCGCGCTTGTGACGGTCGGGCCGTTCCTGCGCGACCTGTCCGGGCAGATCGCCGGCATCGCCACCGGCGAGGTCAGCAGTTTCATCAGCGCGACCTCGGTGCTCACCGCGGGTCTTGTGATGGGCATCATGCTGGTGCCTTTCGTCTCCTCCCTGTCCGACGACATCATCAGCGCCGTGCCGCGATCGATGCGCGATGGCTCGCTGGGTCTTGGCGCGACGCGCTCGGAGACGGTCAAGCGGGTGATCCTCCCCGCCGCGCTGCCCGGCGTCGTCGGCGCGCTTTTGATGACCGCCTCGCGCGCCATCGGCGAGACCATGATCGTCGTCATGGCCGCAGGCGTTGCCGCGCGCCTGTCGATCAACCCGTTCGAGCCGATGACCACCGTGACCGTCAAGATCGTCAGCCAGCTGACGGGCGACCTTGAATTCACCTCGCCGCAAACGCTGGTCGCCTTCGCGCTGGGGCTTACGCTCTTTTTCATCACGCTCGCGCTGAACGTCTATGCGCTCTACATCGTGCGCAAATACCGGGAGCAGTACGAATGACCGATGCCTCGCTGACGCCGGCAACGACCGCCACCGGCACGCGCAGCCACACGCGTGACATCGGGCTGAAGGCACGCTACGCCGCCGAGCGCCGGTTCCGCGCCTATGGTCTGGCGGCGGTTGCGCTGGGCCTGTTCTTCCTGTTCCTGCTGCTCGGCTCGGTGATCGCCCAGGGCTACACCGCCTTCTGGCAGACCTCGATCCAGCTCGATATCGAATTCGATGAAGAGGTGATCGACCCTGATGGAAACCGCGACAGCGACCGGATGGTGCTGCTGACGGCCAACTATCCGCTCCTCGCCCAGCGCGCGCTTCACGAAAAGCTCGGCGTCGATCCCGACGACCGCGCTGCGCGGCGCGATGCCAATTCGCTCCTTTCCCAGGGCGTGCGCACGCAATTGCGCGACATCGTCGTCTCCGACCCGTCGATCATCGGCACGACGCGCACGGTCTGGGTGCTGGCCCATGGCGACATCGACAGCGCCGCCAAGGGCCAGTTCGACCTGACGGTCGAGGAGTCGCGGCGCCGCGTCAACGACCGGCAGCTCGGCTACATGCAGACGCTGGAAGAGGCCGGCGTCATGGAAGGCCGGTTCAATACGGGCCTGTTCACGTTCGGCGCGTCCAGCCGCCCCGAGACCGCCGGCATGGGCGTCGCCATCATCGGCTCTTTCTACATGATGGCGATCGTCCTCGTGCTGGCGCTGCCGATCGGTGTCGCCGCCTCGATCTATCTGGAAGAATTCGCCCCCAAGAACCGCCTGACCGACATCATCGAGGTCAACATCAACAATCTCGCCGCCGTGCCCTCGATCGTCTACGGCCTGCTCGGTCTTGCCGTCTTTATCAACTTTGCGGGTCTGCCCCGCTCGGCCGCCGTCGTCGGCGGGCTGGTACTGACGCTGATGACGCTGCCGACGATCATCATCGCCACCCGCGCGGCGCTCAAGGCCGTCCCGCCCTCGATCCGCGCCGCCGCGCTCGGCGTTGGCGCCTCGAAAATGCAGATGGTGTTCCACCACGTCCTGCCGCTTGCCGCGCCCGGCATCCTGACCGGCACGATCATCGGATTGGCCACGGCGCTCGGGGAAACCGCGCCGCTGCTTCTGATCGGCATGGTCGCCTTCGTCGCCGACTATCCGGCGACGCCTTTCGACCCCTCGACGGCTCTGCCGGTTCAGATTTATATGTGGTCGGGACAGGCCGAGCGCGCATTCGTCGAACGCACGTCGGGCGCGATCATCATCCTTCTTCTTTTCCTCGCGGTCATGAACATCACCGCGATCATCCTGCGCCGCAGGTTCGAACGGCGGTGGTAGTGAACATGAGGACCACGGACATGAAAGTCGATACCCAGCAGGGCTTCGCCGACGGCACGGCGACAGCGGTGGCCGGTTCCAACGAGTTTCCCGTCAAGATGGACGGCAAGAACGTCAACGTCTTCTACGGCGACAAGCAGGCCATCTTCGATGTCAATCTGGAGATCCGCGAGCGCCAGGTGACCGCCCTGATCGGCCCGTCCGGCTGCGGCAAGTCCACCTATCTGCGCTGTCTGAACCGCATGAACGACACGATCGAGAGCTGCCGCGTTACCGGCCTGATCACCATGGATGGCGAGGACATCTACGATCCCTCCATCGATGTGGTCGAACTGCGCGCCCGCGTCGGCATGGTGTTCCAGAAGCCCAACCCGTTCCCCAAGTCGATCTTCGAGAACGTCTCCTACGGACCGCGCATCCATGGTCTGGCCAGGTCCAAGGCGGACCTTGAGGCGCTCGTCGAGCAGAGCCTGCGCGGCGCCGGCCTTTGGGATGAGGTCAAGGACAGGCTGCAGGAGCCCGGCACCGGCCTGTCCGGCGGCCAGCAGCAGCGCCTGTGCATTGCCCGCGCCATTGCGGTCTCGCCCGAGGTCATCCTGATGGACGAGCCCTGCTCGGCGCTCGATCCGATCGCCACGGCCATCGTCGAGGAACTGATCGACGAACTGCGCCAGAACTACACGATCGCGATCGTCACCCATTCCATGCAGCAGGCCGCGCGCGTGTCGCAGCGCACGGCGATGTTCCATCTGGGCGAGCTGGTGGAAGTGGACGACACCGAGACGATGTTCACCAACCCGTCCGAAAAGCGCACCCAGGACTATATCACCGGCCGCTTCGGCTGATCGCCACGACCCGCCTTCCGAACAGAAACGGAACCAAGAACATGTCCCAGCACACGGTCACCGCGTTCGAAGAAGACATGAGCTTCCTGGCTCACAAGATTGCCGAGATGGGCGGTCACGCCGAGCGCATGATGGAACAGTCGGTGCGCGCGCTGGTCGAAAACGACCTGCAGCTGGCGCGCCGGGTGGTCACCGACGATCTGGTGCTGGACGAAGCGCTGCGGCTGATCGACGACAAGTCGGTGCTGGTGATCGCCCAGCGCCAGCCCGTGGCGAGCGATCTGCGCGAGGTCTTCGCCGCCATCCGCATCTCCACTGACCTCGAACGGATCGGCGATCTGGCCAAGAACATCGCCAAGCGCGTCGAGGCGATCAACGAAGGCAAGCATGGCGTGCGCCTGGTGCGTGGCATCGAGCATCTGTGCGAGCTCACGCTGGCGCAGCTCAAGGAAGTGCTTGACGCCTACGGCACGCTGTCGACCGACAAGCTGTCCATGATCCGCGACCGCGACGACGAGATCGACGCGATGTACACATCGCTGTTTCGCGAACTTCTCACCTATATGATGGAAGACCCGCGCAACATCACCACCTGCACCCATCTCCTGTTCTGCGCCAAGAACATCGAGCGCATCGGCGACCACGCCACCAACATCGCCGAGGCCGTCTATTACATGGTCGAGGGCGACCGGATGCCGCCGTACCGGCCCAAGGACGACAAGAGCCACAAGATCAGCGTCGAGGCCGGAGAGGGGCAGTAGGCCAACACGCTGCACGACTGACGGAAGACGACGGACATGGGTGCGACACCAAGGATCATGGTCGCTGAAGACGAGGAAGCCCTGAGCGTCCTTCTTCGCTACAATCTGGAATCGGAAGGCTACACGGTCGAAACCGTGCTGCGCGGCGACGAGGCGGAGATCGCGCTGCGTGAGACGCCGCCCGATCTGCTCATTCTCGACTGGATGCTGCCGGGCCTCAGCGGTATCGAACTGTGCCGCCGCCTGCGTGCCAGAACCCAGACGCAGCGCCTGCCGATCATCATGCTGACCGCGCGCGGCGAGGAATCCGAGCGCATTCGCGGCCTGTCGACCGGCGCCGATGACTATGTGGTCAAGCCTTTTTCGACCCCCGAACTGATGGCCCGGGTCAAGGCGATGCTGCGCCGTGCCCGGCCCGAGATCATGGCATCGCTGCTCAAGGTCGGTGACATCGAGCTCGATCGCGAGACCCATCGGGTCTACCGCAACGGGCGCGAGATCAAGCTCGGGCCGACCGAGTTCCGGCTTCTGGAATTCTTCCTTCAGGCGCCGGGCCGCGTCTTTTCGCGTGGTCAGCTTCTCGACGGGGTCTGGGGCGAGAACATCTATGTCGACGACCGGACCGTCGACGTGCATATCGGCCGCCTGCGCAAGTCGATCAATTTCGGCCGCCTGCGCGATCCGATCCGCACCGTGCGCGGCGCCGGCTACGCGCTCGAAGGCTCCTGAGCCGCGCAGACACGTTCAAGCGCGACAACGCCCGACACAGAAGACCGCAGCACCGGGCCGCGGCCAATTTGTTACGCCATGTTTTTGGGGAGAAGCCTTGGAACCGTTCTAGCGGGCGCGCTTACGGTCGTTTTGCTGGAAGGCCAGCTTGCCGTGATATTTGCAATAAGGCGAACCGTCGTCGGTCCCGTGGCCGCAAAAGTAGAACTCGTCCGTCAGCGGGTCGCCATAGGGCCATTTGCAGGTGTTTTCGTTCAGTTCGGTCAGCATCAGCCGCTTGGCGATCGGCACGACGACATCCTCGATCGGGCGCGTGTCGGGCACGACCAGGGCTTGCGGGTCGGCATCCTGCTTGAGCGCGGTTGCCGCCATGCCTTGCCTGACGCCGCCACGCTGCATAGCCGAACCATAGGCATTGGTTCGCGCGCCGCCGCCGTTGCCGCCGCCGAGATTGGTGCGCGGCGCGGACGGCCGCTTGATCTTCGGCGCCGCGCTCTTGGTGCTTTTGGCGCGGCCCGAAAGCTTGAGCCGGTGCACCTTGCCGATCACAGCGTTGCGGCTCACGCCGCCGAGCTTGGCCGCGATCTGGCTGGCGCTCAGCCCGTCGGCCCAAAGCTTCTTCAGCATTTCAACGCGTTCGTCGGTCCAGCTCACGATCATCTCCGTTTCGACAGGCAGAATCCGGACCCGTTGCTCGGCCTTGAGGACAAGGGCCGGCGACGATACGCAAAACCGGGGAACGTCATTCTGCTTGGGCGTTTGCTCCGGCTGACAAGCTACAATATCGGTTGACTCCTGTTCAAGAGTCGGCTCGTCGCATGGGAATCGTTTTGTGCTTTTTCCCCAACTTGGCCCGACGGCGAGTATGCCGGGTCCGCCGCGCGAAGGCGGCACGATTGACGAAACCCGCCGGCGGCTCTAAGGAGATAACGGCCGCTCGCAAGGGCGGTTTTTGTGTTTTCAGCCCGGCGCCGACCGCTCCGGGCAAGCCGCCGGACGCCGTTCGATGACCAGCCAATCGGCCCTGTTCGACACTTATGCCCGTGTGCCGCTCACTGTCGAGCGCGGCGAAGGCTGCTGGCTGCATGACACGGACGGCCGCACCTTTCTCGATTTCGGCAGCGGCATCGCGGTCAACGGGCTCGGCCATGCCCATCCGCATCTGATTTCCGCGCTCACCGAGCAGGCCGGCAAGCTTTGGCACACATCCAACCTCTACCGCATTCCCGATCAGGAGCGGCTGGCCGAACGCCTGTGCGCGGCAACATTTGCCGATCGCGTCTTCTTCACCAATTCGGGTGTCGAAGCGGTCGAATGCGCGATCAAGACGGCGCGCCGTTACTTTTATGCGAAAGGCGAGCCCGATCGGGTCGGCATCATCACCTTCCAAGGTGCCTTCCACGGCCGTACGCTGGCGACCATCGCCGCCGGCGGCCAGGCCAAATATCTCGAAGGCTTCGGTCCCAAGGCCCCCGGTTTCGACCAGGTCCCCTTCGGCGACATGGATGCGCTGGAGGCGGCGATCACCGGCGAGACCGCCGCGGTCCTGATCGAGCCGGTGCAGGGCGAGGGCGGCCTCCGGCCGGTGCCCGACGAAACGCTCCGCGCAATGCGCGACTTGTGCGACGCGCACGGCCTGTTGCTGATCTTCGACGAGATCCAGTGCGGCATGGGCCGCACCGGACGGCTCTTCGCCCATGAGCATGCCGGCATCGCGCCCGACATCATGGCCACCGCCAAGGCGCTCGGCGGCGGCTTCCCGGTCGGCGCGTGCCTTGCCACCGAGGAGGCCGCCAGCGGCATGGTTCCGGGCGTCCATGGCACCACCTATGGCGGCAATCCGCTGGCCATGGCGGTCGGCAATGCCGTGCTTGACGTGATGCTCGAAGACGGCTTTCTCGAGGCGGTCGAGCAAAAGGCCCTGCGCCTGAAGCAGGGTCTCGTCTCGCTGGTCGACCGTTTCCCGGACATCTTCGGCGAGGTGCGCGGCAAGGGGCTGATGACCGGCCTCAAATGCGTCGTGCCGAACACCGATGTCGTCCGCGCGCTTTTCGACGGTCACATGCTCGTTGTGCCGGCCGGCGACAATGTGATCCGCATCCTGCCGCCGCTGATCGTCTCCGACGAGGAAATCAGCGAAGGGCTTGCCCGTCTCGAGGCCGCCGCTCGCGCCCTTTCGACCCACGCCGGCGCCTGAAGCGCCCGATCCCTGTCCAGTTACGGGTTTTATTCATGAGTGCTCGCCATTTTCTCGATCTGTCCGCCGTGACCGCGGCCGATCTGCGCACCATCATCGACTCCGCCCTGGCCGGCAAGGCCGCGCACAAGGCCGGCACCGCCGCGCGCCCGCTCGAAGGCAAGGCACTGGCCATGATCTTCGAAAAGCCGTCGACGCGAACGCGCGTCTCTTTCGATGTCGGCATGCGTCAACTTGGCGGCGAGACGATCATGCTGACCGGCGGCGAAATGCAGCTCGGCCGCGACGAGACGATCGCCGACACCGCGCGCGTCCTGTCGCGCTATGTCGACATCATCATGATCCGCACCCATGAGCATGACCGGCTCGCCGAACTGGCCGACGCCGCCACCGTCCCGGTCATCAACGGGCTGACCGACGCAACCCATCCCTGCCAGATCATGGCCGATGTGATGACCTTCGAGGAGCATCGCGGTCCGGTCGCCGGCAGGAAGATCGCCTGGTCGGGTGACGGCAACAATGTGCTGCATTCGATGATCGAGGCCAGCGCCCGCTTCGCCTTCGAGCTGGCCGTCGCCGTGCCCAGTGGCAATGAGCCCGATCGTGCCTATATGGACTGGGCGCGCGGGCAAGGGGCGAAGGTCTCCGTGACCCATGACCCCGAAACCGCGGTGCAAGACGCCGACGCCGTCGTCACCGATACCTGGGTCTCCATGGGCCAGGAGGAACGTGCCCGCGGCCACAATGTGTTCATGCCCTATCAGGTCAACCAGGCGCTCATGGCCCATGCCAAGCCGGACGCCCTGTTCATGCATTGCCTGCCCGCCCATCGGGGCGAGGAGGTCACCGACGCGGTCATCGACGGTCCGCAATCGGTGGTGCTGGACGAGGCCGAAAACCGGATGCATGTCCAGAAGGCCATTATCGCATGGTGTCTGGGCGAGAGCCTCGCCTGACCGGGCGCAAAGCGGAAAGACACGAAGATGACCGACATCCGATCGACGCCGGCGGGATCGATACCGCCGGTGAACCCTGCTCCCGTGGGCCTTGATGCCGTCGTTCCATTCCAGATCGACGCGCTGGACGCGCGCGGCCGCGCCGTGCTGCTGGGCGATGCGCTCGACGGTATCCTTGCCCGCCATGACTATCCCGAACCGGTCGCCCGCCTTCTGGGTGAGATGACGGTGCTGACGGTGCTTCTGGGGACCTCGCTCAAGTTCGAGGGCAAGTTCATCGTCCAGGCGCAGACCGACGGCCCGGTCTCGCTGCTCGTCGTCGATTTCGTCACGCCGGGCACGGTGCGCGCCTATGCCAGGTTCGACGAGGGTGCGGTCGATGCCGCGGTTGCGGCCGGCCACGCCCGGCCCGAAGACCTTCTGGGCACGGGCACGCTGGCGCTGACCGTCGACCAGGGCGCCTACATGAACCGCTATCAGGGCATCGTTCAACTCGACGGGGCTTCGCTCGAGGAGATCGCGCGCAACTACTTCCGCCAGTCCGAACAGATCCCCACCGAGCTTCGCCTCGCCGTGGGCCGGCTCTCCGTGCGCGGCGATGACGGGTCCATGCGCCAGTTCTGGCGTGCCGGCGGAATCGTCGCCCAGTTCCTGCCCGATGCGCCCGAGCGCATGGGCGCGACCGACCTGCATCCGGGCGAGGCGCCCGACGGTGTCGAGATCGACATGCCCGATGACGACGATGCCTGGGCCGAGGTCAAGGCGCTGGTCGGCACGGTCGACGATGACGAACTGATCGACGAGGGCGTCGGCGTGCACGCGCTGCTGTTCCGGCTTTTCCACGAGCGCGGCGTCCGCGTCTTCGATGCGCAGGACATCCGCGAGAAATGCACCTGCACCCGCGACAAGGTGGCCGGCGTTCTTGCGTCGCTGTCCGACGAGGACGTTGCCGAGGCGACCCGTGACGGCAAGATCACGATCACCTGCGAATTCTGTTCGACCGTCTATGAGTTCGCGCCCGGTGAAGCGAAAACGTGAGTTGCCGCCGGCGGCGGAATGCGCTGCCGCCGGTCGCCCCACGCATCCGGCGCGGCCCATGACCAAGATTTAACTTGTTCGGCGTCATTGGTGCCTTATTTTCCGCCCAAAGGACGCATCGATGCTGAAATCCGTCGAAGACCCGCAGATCGCCGGAGACGACACTGCGCCTGCCCGCCGCCCGGGCGGCGGCGTGGCGACGGCCCTGCGCGCCACCGTCCAGGCAGCGCTGATGGTGGCCGTGCTTGTCGGCTCCTATCTGGCGATGGAACGGCTGATCGCCGCCGCGCCCGAACGGACCGCGCGGCCCCAGCCGGATGTGTCCGTGCCGGTCGAGGCGGTGGTTGTCGCCGCCGGTGACGAGCGGCCCAATGTCAGCCTTTACGGCGAGGTGGCCGCCGCGCGTGCCGTCGATATCCGCCCGCCCGTGTCGGGCGAAGTCATCGCCATCCACCCGGACCTGTCGGCGGGCCGGCGCATCGAGGCGGGCGCAACCCTGTTCGAGATCGATCCGTTCGATCTCGAAGTGGCGCTGGCCGAGGCGCGGGCCAATCTCGCCCAGACCGAGGCGACCATCGCCGAGAACGAGGCGCGGCTCGTCTCGGAGCGCGCACAGCTCGAAGGCGCCCGCGATCAGCTGGACCTCGCCCGAAGCGATCTGGCGCGCGCCGAGCAGTTGCGCGGCAATGGCACGCTGACCGCCAAGCAGGTCGAGGATCGCGAACTGATCGTTTCCCAGCGTGAACAGGCCGTTTCCCAAAGGGTCAACAACATCGCCATAGAGGAAGCGCGGCTCGATCAGCAGCGTGCCATCCGCACCCGGCTGGAACTGGGCGTGCGGCGCGCCGAGCGCAATCTCGGCGACACGGCGGTGCGGGCACCGTTTTCCGGCGTGGTCCGTTCGTCCACCGTCGAAACGGGGCGCATCGTTGCGGCCAATGACGTGGCCGTCGCCATGTACGATGACAGCGCGCTCGATGTCCGCTTCACCCTGACCGACGCGCAATATGGCCGCATTGCCACCGACGCCGATCCTCTGATCGGCCGCGACGTGACGCTGGTCTGGACCGTCGGCAATCTCGACTACACCTACACCGCCACCGTCAACGGCATCGGCGCCGACATCGCCTCGGCGCGCGGCGGCGTGGACGTTTTCGCGCGCATCGATGTGACCGACGCGCCGGTGCAACTCCGCCCCGGCGCCTTCGTTGCGGTGACAGTGCCCGACCGGCTCTATGAAGACGCCGTGCGGCTGCCGGAGACCGCGCTCTATGACGCAGGAACCATGTATGTGATCGCCGACGGCCGGCTCGAGCATCGGACCGTCGAGGTTGCCGCCTTCGATGGCGCCGACGTGATCGTCACCGGCGGGCTGACGGCCGGCGAACAGGTGATGACGACGCGCCTGTCCAATGTCGAGGACGGGCTGAAGGTCTCGGTTCCCAGCGCCGAAACGCCGGCCATCGACGATGGGTCGACGCCGGTTGCCGGGGCGCGTCCGAGCGAAGAGATGATCACCGCGGCCAAGCG
This sequence comes from Oceaniradius stylonematis, assembly GCF_003149475.2. Lineage (GTDB taxonomy): Bacteria > Pseudomonadota > Alphaproteobacteria > Rhizobiales > Rhizobiaceae > Roseitalea > Roseitalea stylonematis. Next base: position 206,762 of record NZ_QFWV02000004.1, on the reverse strand, counting down.
CCTGAGCGGATTGACGGACGCGCAGTGGGACGCGCTGTCGGGCGACGAGCGCCGCGCCTATTTCCGGCAATTGCGCGACCGGCCCGACACGGCCGGCGACGGCTGACATGGCCCCGTCCGGCATATCGCAGCATCGCCTCGTTGGCGCGTTCCTGCGCCATCCCAATGCGGCCAATCTGCTGATGGTGCTGATGATCCTGTTCGGCGTCTTCGCGCTGGCGCGGATCAACACCCAGTTCTTTCCGACCATCGAGACCTCGACGGTCTCGGTTTCCATCGCCTGGTCGGGTGCCAGCGCCGAGGATGTCGAGCAGAACATCCTTGCGGTCGCCGAGCCCGAACTGCGCTTCATCGAGAACGTCAAGCAGGTCGTCTCCTACGCCCGCGAGGGCTCCGCATCGATCCGCCTCGAATTCGAGGAAGGCACGGACATGCAAAAGGCGGTGGCCGACGTCGACACCGCCGCAAAGGCGCTGACCAACCTGCCCGAGGGGTCCGAGGACCCCAAGGTGACCACCAGCCAATGGTTCGACCGCGTCGCGTCGATCTCCATCGGAGGCGACGTGTCCGAAGCGGTGGTTCGCGACTGGGCCCAGCGCATCCGCGACGATCTGGTCGAGCGCGGCATCGACAAGGTGACCTTCACCGGCATGCGCGACCCCGAATTGCAGGTGACCGTGCCCGAGCGGGAGCTGCGCCGGCTCGATCTGACGATCTCCGACATATCAAGGGCGATCGGCGCGAACTCGCGCGACCTGCCGTCCGGCAATCTGGACGGCGCGGTGAAACGGCAATTGCGCACCCTGTCCGATGCCGAGGATGCGCGCGCGCTCGGCCAGATCGAGGTCAAATCGTTCCCGACCGGCGAGAAGGTTCGTCTGGGCGACATTGCCGAGGTCCGCGAGGGGTTCGAGGATGGCGCGATCCAGGGCTTTTCCAACACGTTTCCGGCGATCGAGATCGACGTCCAGTCGACCGCCACCGCGGACACGCTGACGACCAACGCGATCCTGCAGGATTATGTCGCGGAGATCCGGCCGCAACTGCCGGCCAGTCTCGAACTGCAGGTCTACGAGGTGCGCGCGGACTCGCTCAACGAGCGGATCATGCTGCTGGTCAAGAACGGCGCGACCGGGCTGTTGCTGGTTCTGATCGTCCTGTTCGCCTTCCTGCATGTGCGCATCGCGGTCTGGGTCGCCGCCGGCATTCCCGTCGCGCTGCTGGCCACCGTCGGGCTGATGTATGTCTTCGGCGAAACCATCAACATGCTGTCCCTGTTCGGGCTGATCATGATGCTCGGCGTCATCGTCGACGACGCGATCGTCGTCGGCGAACACACCGACACGCGCCTTGCGATGGGAGACGATCCGGTGACGGCCGCCGAAAACGGCGTCGGTGCCATGTTCACGCCGGTCACCGCCGCGCTGACGACGACCGTCGCGACCTTCGCGCCTCTGCTCTTGATCGGCGATACGATCGGCCAGATCGTTGGCGTGCTGCCGGTCGTCGTGATCGCCGTCGCCATCGCCTCCATCGTCGAGTGTTTCTTCATCCTGCCCGGCCATCTGAGCCATTCGCTGCAGGGCCGCACGGCGCCGCGCTGGTCGCATTGGCGGGTCTTCTTCGTCGGCCTCGTCATCGTCCTGTTCATGGCGGCCTTCTTCACGCGTGCCGGCGGCGAGGGCGGCGTCGCCCAATCGCTGCCCTTCATCGCCGCGTTCGACGCATGGCGGCAGACCGTTTCCCCTTTCATGTTCGGAACGGTCGCCGCAGCGGTCGCACTCATCGCAGCCGTTCTCGTCGAGTTTGTCCTTTACGCGGTGCGCGTCGGCTTCGGCCGCAACCGGCGCACCTTCGACGCCGACGAAATGCCCGAAGATGGCTGGTTCCGGCGCAATTTCGACGCCGGCTTCAACTGGATCCGGCAGGGCCCGTTCGCCTGGCTGGTGCGGCTGGCCTACAATTGGCGCTATGTGTCCATGGCGATCGCGGTCGGTCTCGTCATGGTCTTTGCCTGGGGCCTGCGCGCCGGGGAACATGTCGGCTTCGTCTTCTTCCCCTCGCCGGAGTCCGAGAACATATCCGGCTCGATCATCCTGCATCCGGGCACGCCGGAACGCGAGGCGATCATGGCCGTGCGGGAGTTCGAGAATGCGCTGCGCCGCGCCGAAGCGAACCTGACCGGCGACAATGGCGAAGAACTGATCGAGGCGGTGTTTGTCACGCTTGGCTCGTCCGGCCGTTCGCAGGGCGACAATCTCGCCCGCATCAAGGTGCAGCTCACCATCTCGGAACGGCGCACCATTCGTACGCCGGAGATCGTGCGCGCCTGGCGGGCCGAGGCGCCCGAGCTTCCGTCCGTCCGCCGCTTCGCGGTGCGCCAGTCGCGCGGCGGTCCGCCCGGAGCCGACATCGATGTCGAGCTCAGAGGCTCCTCCATTGCCGTCCTCAAGGAAGCCGCCGTCGAGGTGACGGCAATCGTTGCGGCCATCCCCGGCGTCACGGGCGTCGAGGACGATCTGCCCTATGGCAAGCCCGAACTGATCATGACGCTGACGCCGCGCGCGGCGGCCTTGGGCTTCACCCTCGACGAGGTGGGCACGCAGGTGCGCAATTCCGTCGAGGGCATGGTGCCGCGGCGCTTTGCGCGCGGCAACGACGAAGTGGCAATCCGCGTCAGCCAGGACATGGACGGCCAGGGGACGGCGGCCCTGCGCGCCATGATGCTGACCGCGCCATCGGGCGATCTGGTACCGCTGACCGAAATCGTCACGCTGAGCGAGCAGCAGGGCTTCTCGGCGATCCAGCGTCAGGACGGACAGACGACGATCTCGGTGACCGGTGAAATCGATGCGGCGGTCAACACCACCGACGGTGTCGTCGACCAGCTTGTCTCGTCAGGCGCTCTGGACGCCATCGCCCGCACCTATGGCATCGACTATGATTTCGGCGGCCGCAGCCAGGAGCAGCGCGACGCCTTCGCCGATCTGGGCTTCGGCACGCTGATCGCGCTGAGTGTCATCTACATCATCCTGGCCTGGGTGTTCGGCAGCTATTTCCGCCCGTTCGCGGTCATGCTGATCATCCCGTTCGGCGTCGTCGGCGCCGTGGTCGGCCACTGGCTGATGGGCTATCAGCTCACCATGCTGTCGATGATAGGCCTGCTCGGGCTGTCGGGCATTCTGGTCAACGATTCCATCATTCTGGTTTCGCGGCTCGAGGAGCGGCTGAAGACCGGCGAAGCGATCCGCGAAGCCTGCATCAATGCGAGTTGCGACCGGTTTCGCGCCGTCCTTCTGACGTCGCTGACCACCATTGGCGGCCTGATCCCGCTCCTGTTCGAGACCTCGCTTCAGGCCCAGTTCCTGATGCCGATGGCGATCACCATGGTGTTCGGGCTGGCCACGGCGACGGTGCTCGTCCTGTTCCTCGTGCCGGTCTTCATCGGTATCGGCGAGGACATCCGCAACCTGCTCGTCGCGCTCTACGGCGACCGGCGGCGCCTGCCGCGGCCCGTGGCCGGTCAATGATCGTCAGTTGATCGTCCGCACGACGTTCGGCACGTCCAGAGAAAAGGCCGGAACGCGCGCCCGCATCCGCTCGCCGCTTTGCCGCCGCATCACATAGTGACCGACCATCGTGCCCGACGGCGTGTTCAGCGGGCATCCCGAGGTATATTGGAAGCTGTCGCCGGGAGACAGGACGGGCTGCTCGCCGATGACGCCGGGACCGCTCACCTCCTCCACCGCGCCCAGCGCATTGGTGATGCGCCAGTAGCGGCTTTCGAGCTGGACCGTCTCTTCGGAATGGTTGGCGATCACCACCGTATAGGCCCAGAACCAGCGACCGTCGTCCGGCTCCGACTCCTCGTCCAAAAAGTCGGGCCGCACGGTCACTTCGATCCCGTCTGTCGTCTCGCGATACATGCGCCGACTCTAGCCAAACACGTTCGGCCGGAAAAGGGCGCGGGCACGCGAAAGTGAGTCGGCGTGATGATCGCTGCCCGGTGATGATGGTGACCTTGGAGGACAAGTGTCGTATGGGCGGGACCGTTCGCTTCAACCGATCCATGCGCCATGTTCGACAGCACGCTCCGGTCCAAGCTCGACCCCGCCCTTGAGCGGCTTGCCGCGCGTTTGGCGCGCGCCGGCGCGACCGCCGACCAGGTGACGATCGCCGGGCTGGTGCTCGGCGTGGCCGCCGCCGGTGCGATCGCGCTGCACTGGTTCTGGCTTGGCCTCGCGCTGATATTGATCAGCCGCCTTTGCGACGGTCTCGACGGCGCCGTCGCGCGCATCACCGGCAAGACCGATTTCGGCGGCTATCTCGACATCGTACTGGATTTTGCCTTTTACGGCGTGATCCCGATCGGATTCGTCCTTGCCGATCCCGGCGCCAATGCGGTGGCCGGTGCCGTTCTGGTCTTTTCGTTCTATGTCAACGGCGCCAGCTTCCTCGCCTATGCGATCATGGCCGAGCGGCACGGGCTTTCGAGCGAAAGCCATGGCGAGAAGTCGATCTTCTTCACCACCGGCCTTGCCGAAGCCACCGAGACCATCGCCGTGTTCGTTCTGATGTGTCTCGTGCCGCACTGGTTCGCGGCAATCGCCTGGGTCTTCGCCGCGATCTGCCTTTACACGGCCGTCTCGCGCATTGCTCTGGCCTCGCGGACCCTGCGCTGAACGTACGCTACCCCGCCGCCGCCAGTGCCCGGTCCAGATCGGCGATCAGGTCCTGGGCGTCTTCGAGACCGACCGACAGGCGCATCGTGCCGCCGCCGATCGACAGTTCGGCGCGGTCCTGGTCCGACAGGTTCTTGTGCGTCGTCGTCGCCGGATGGGTGATCAGGCTCTTGGCATCGCCCAGATTGTTGGAGATGCCGACGATTTCGAGCGCGTTGGCGAATGCGAACGCCGATCGCTTGCCGCCCTTGACGTCGAACGCCACCAGCGTCGATCCGCCGCTCATTTGCTTGGGCACGATATTGGCCTGCGGATGGTCCGGCCGCCCCGGATAGACGACGCGGCTGATCGCCGAGTGGTCGGCGAGAAAGTCCGCCACCGCGCCGGCGCTCTTCGTCTGTTGCGCGACCCGCAGCGGCAGCGTCTCCAGCCCCTTGAGCATCACCCAGGCGTTGAACGGGCTCATCGACGGGCCGGTATGGCGGAAAAAGTCGTGCAGATGCTCGTCGACCCAGTCCTGTGGGCCGAGCACGACGCCACCAAGGCACCGCCCCTGCCCGTCAATGTGCTTGGTGGTCGAATAAACGACGATGTCGACGCCCAGCACCATCGGGTTCTGCAGGAGCGGCGTGGCGAACACATTGTCGATCACCGTTTTGGCGCCGCAGGCACGCGCCACCGCAACCACATGGGCGATATCGACGATCTCCAGCGTCGGATTGGTCGGGCTTTCGAAGAAGAACAGCTTGGTGTTCGGCTTGACCGCGCGTTCCCAGGCCTTGGGATCGGTGCCGTCGACCAGCGTCGTCTCGACACCATAGCGCGGCAGCAACTGCTCGACGATCCACCGGCACGAGCCAAACAGCGCCCGTGCCGCAATCACATGATCGCCGGCCGAAACCTGGCAGAGGATGGAGGCCGCGACCGCGGCCATGCCCGAGGCCGTCGCGCGCGCCGCTTCGGCGCCCTCGAGCGCACACATGCGCTGTTCGAACATCTCGACGGTCGGGTTGGCATAGCGCGAATAGACAAAGCCCGGATCGTCGCCCTTGAAGCGCGCCTCGGCCGCCTCGGCGCTGTCATAGACAAAGCCCTGCGTCAGGAACATCGCCTCGGATGTCTCGCCGAAGGCCGAACGTGTTGTCCCGGCATGCACCATGCGTGTCGCCGGCTTCAGATCTTGCCTCTCGTCGGCCATGGCAGCCACCCCACACAAAAATCCCGGCCTCATGCCGCCATGAGCCGGGTCGTTGCCGTCCAAATATCCGGCAAATCCTCGGCCTTTTAGCGAGTTTTGGGAGCGCACTCCCGTGGCTGCAAGCCGGCCGGCCAAATCACCACGTCAATAAGCTGTCCATAAAGGGCCGCGTGCCTTGCGTCAATTGGCGGCGCTGGCCATCGTGCCGCCGCACTGGGGCAGGGCAGGCAGTTTCATGACGCGGCGCGACAGCGGCATCCTCGCCGATCACGACATTGAAGGCTTGGTGGAGACCGGGGCGATCATCGTGCCGCGGCCGCTCGACGACAACCAGATCCAGCCCGCCAGCCTTGACCTGCGCCTGGGCACCACCGCCTACCGGGTGCGCGCCAGCTTCATGCCGGGTGCGGCGCACGCCGTTGCCGGCAAGCTCGCCCAATACGAGCTCCACCGGATCGACCTGACCGAAGGCGCGGTTCTGGAGACCGGCTGCGTCTACATCGTGCCGCTGCTGGAAAGCCTGGCATTGCCGGCGGACATCGCCGCCGCCGCCAACCCGAAAAGCTCGACCGGCCGGCTCGACATCTTCACCCGCGTGATCACCGACAATGCGGTGGAGTTCGACAAGGTCCCCGCCGGCTATGAGGGCCCTCTGTTTCTGGAGGTCAGCCCGCGCACATTTCCGATCATCGCACGCACCGGCTCGCGCCTGACGCAGATCCGCTTCCGCACCGGCCACGCCGTGCTTGGCGCTGCAGAGCTCGCCGACCTGCACGATGCCGAAACGCTGGTTGCCGGCGACACGCCCAACATTTCGCAGACCGGCATCGCCCTGTCCGTCGACCTTTCAGGCGACGCATCGGGCCTCGCCGGCTATCGCGGCAAGCGGCACACCGGCCTTGTCGATGTCGACAAGCCCGCCGCCCATGACGTGCTCGATTTCTGGGAACCGGTGCATGTGCGCGACCGCAAGGAACTGATCCTCGATCCGGACCAGTTCTACATTCTCGTCAGCCGCGAGGCGGTGCATGTGCCGCCGCTTCATGCCGCCGAGATGACGCCGTTCGATCCGCTGGTCGGCGAATTTCGCGTCCACTATGCCGGCTTTTTCGATCCCGGTTTCGGCCATTCGGCGGCGGGCGGCACAGGCAGCCGCGCCGTTCTGGAAGTGCGCAGCCATGAGGTGCCGTTCGTTCTCGAACACGGCCAGATCGTCGGCCGGCTCGTCTATGAACACATGATCGGCCGGCCGTCGGCGCTCTACGGCGCCGATCTGAAGTCAAACTACCAGGCGCAGGGCCTCAAGCTTTCGAAGCATTTCCGGGCGCCGTAGCGTCAGCCGCGCGCATGGCGCGCACCTCGGCACGCAAGGCCCGCACCTCTTCCAGGATCAGCGTCTGCTCGTCATGCAGCGACGACCGCTCGTCGGCCGCCTGTGCGTCGTGTTCGGCCTGCATGGCGGAGACGACCACGCCGATGAACAGGTTCAGAACCGTAAAGGTCGTCGCGGCGATGAACGGAATGAAGAACGCCCACGCCCAAGGGAACGCGTCCATCACCGGCCGCACGATGCCCATCGACCAGCTCTCCAGCGTCATGATCTGGAAAAGCGAATAGGCGGAAGCGGCGATCGAGCCGAACCATTGCGGAAACTCGCCGCCGAACAGCTTGGTCGCCATCACCGAGAAGACATAGAAGACCAGCATCAGCAGCAGCACGATCGAGCCGAGCCCCGGCAATGCGGTCAGGAGCCCGCCGACGACGCGGCGCATGGACGGCACGGCGCTGATCAGGCGCAGCACGCGCAGGATGCGCAGCGCCCGCAGCACCGAGAACGGACCGGCGGCGGGGATCAGCGCGATCGAGACGATGATCAGGTCGAAGATGCGCCACGGGCTTTTGAAGAAGTCGAGCCGGTAGACGGCGAACTTGATCATCAGTTCGACGACGAACACCGCCAGGATGAGCCGGTCGATCGTCAGAAGAACCGGCCCGATCGCATCCATCAGGGCGGGCGATGTTTCCATGCCCAGCGTGATCGCATTGATGATGATCAGGATGATGATCGCGCGCTCAAAGCGCTGGCTTTCAACGAACGATTTCAGGGACTGCATGGAAGACACCGGCCGGAATCGGAATGAAGGTGACGCCTATATACGGTTGCACGCGGCGGTTTGAAACGGGTCCGGGCGCTACCGGCGTCAATCCTGTCTCTGGTGTGCCGTATGCGGTGTCTTTTCCCATTCGAACGGTCGGCTGAACAGATGGACGAGCGCGCGCCATGCGGCGACGGACTGCGCCATCCAGTAAACCGGGATCAGCACAATGCGCCAACCGATCTTGCTTCGCTCCTCCGGCGCGGTCGCCAGCCAGCACAGCGCTCCGAACGCCAGATAGCTTGCGGCGATCATCAGCCAGTCGATCCAGGCGATCAGGCTCATATAGGCCGGATCGGGCGACTGGACGGTCAGCCAGATGCTCAGCCCCACCGCATTGACCAGCACCAGCGGGTGCAGCAGGGCCGAGACGAAGGTGCCCGTCAGAAGCAGCTGTGTGATCACGAACGCGCGCAGATGCATGTTGCGGTAGAGCCGCGCCGGCTCTCGTGTGTGCACGATCCATGTCTGCATCCAGCCCTTGAACCAGCGCGTACGCTGCGGCAGCCAGGCGCCCAATGTGTGCGGCGCATCTTCCAGCGTCGGTCGGCTGATCATCGCCGTGCGGTAGCCGCCGCGCCACAGCCGCATGCCCAGGTCGGCGTCTTCGGTGACGTTGAACGGGTCCCAGCGGCCCACCTGATCCAGCGCATGCCGGCGGAAATGGTTTGACGTGCCGCCCAGCATGATCGGACTGCCGACGCGCGCGAGCCACGGCATCAGCCCGCCGAACAGGCCCGCATACTCGAGATGAAAAAGCGCGGTCAGCGCATTGCGGCTTGTGTTTGCCTTGACCAGCGGTGCCTGCAGGCAGCCGACCGACTCGTCGCTTTGAAGGAAGGTCTGCCAGGCTTCCTCAAGCTGCCGGGGATGCGGGCGGTCCTCCGCATCGTATAGGGTGATGAACTGGCCGCGTGCGAACATCATCGCGTAGTTGAGCGCCTTGGGCTTGGTGCGCGGCTGTGCCGGCGGAACGCGAACGATCTCGAAGCACGGTGGCAGCTCCTGCCGCGCCAGCGCATCGATCGTGTCGACATCGTCGTCTTCGCACACCAGCAGGATTTGCAGCCGGGAGCGTGGCCATTCGATCGTTTTGAGGCTGGCGATGAGATCGGGAACGACCGCACTCTCTTTGTAGAGGCAGACCAGGACCGAATAGTCGGGCCGGGTACGCGGGTCCATGCGTTTGAGAGGTGCTGTCGCCGGCGCCCGGAAGGTCAGGACGGCCAGAAGCCGCAGCAGCACGCAACTGAAGAAGAACGTCGACATCGCCACATGCAGTGCGGTGCTGGCAATGCCCGGCCGTGTGGCGAAGGCGGCTGCAACGCCCAAAACGAGCAGCGCGGAGACGACGCCCTGCCAGAAGCGGGCGCCGGCATGGGCCGACATGGCAGGTTCGTCATAGGCCAGCTTGCGGGTCGCCGTTTCCAGCAGCAGCGGCCAGTATTTCCGCGTCAGAAGAGTACGCAACGTCTCGGGCTTCGTCAGAGCAAACGACCGCCGGAGACCGTTTGATGCCAGGCTCACGCTGAGGGTTTCGACGGAACGCGGATCGGGCGCGGTCACCGGCAGCGTGCGGCCGTCGCGCAACTGGCACCAGATGAGATTGGCCCGGACATTGACGCCCTCGAGCGAGCCGTCTCGCCCGTTCATGATCATCGCGATATCGCCGGGCTCGACGAAGCTCACCTGCAGATGATTTGCCAGCGTCCGGTAGTAGGCCTCCTGTGTGATGGCGCCATGCGCCAGAAGCTCGGTGCCCGCGACCGTTCCGTTCTTGGCCGCCAGCATCATCGCCTGGCGCATCCGCTTGACTGGAAACCCGATCGGCGCAAGAAACGCGCAGGACGGGCACAAGACATCGCCGTCGGTTTCGGCCGTTTGATCCGGGGGAGGGGGCTGTGCCGCGGGAGCAGGGCCGTGGCTGCGCGGGTCTCCACGGCGTTCGACGGATTGAACCAGAACACCTTCCATCGCACGCCGCCTTTAATACACAAGCAAAAAGAATAAACGGCACTATATCGACGATGTGTTTGAGAGCAATGCTTCGGGATATTTTCAATTTACGCGCCGGAACCCCAGGGGTGTCGTGGGCGCCTGAACGGGTTGCTTCGATGTCGCGAACCGCTTTGGCCGCCGCAGGGCTCGCCATGCTCGCGGGCGCACCCGTTCACGCCGAACCGCCGCGCATCTGGGACCCCGGCTACCGGATCGTCAGTCCCGACTTGGCCGGCATTCCGCGCCTGCGCTTTCTGACCAGTCTCGATTTTCCGCCGTTCAATTTCGCCGACGCCAACCGCAAGCCGACCGGTTTCAATGTGGATCTGGCGCGCGCCATCTGTGCCGAACTGGGGCTGACGGACCGGTGTGAAATCCAGGCGATACCCTGGGACGAGCTCGAACCCGCGCTCGATGGCCGCCGTGGCGAGGTCATTCTCGCCGGAACTGCCCCGAGCGCCGAAAAGCGGCTTCGGTTCGGCCTGTCCGAACCCTATTTCAGGTTTCCGGCGCGGTTCGTCGCCAACCGCGCTTTTCAGCCCGGCGGCGATTTTGCCCGGGCGCTGGAGGGCCGCAAGGTGGCCGTCGTGGCGCGATCCGCCCACGCCGCCATGCTCGAAACGCATTTCCCGGCGACCGAACCGGTGCCCGTTGCCGACATGCCGGCCGCCTATGCGGCGCTCGGGAGCGGCGAGGCCGATCTGGTTTTCGGCGATGGCGTCACCTTGTCCTTCTGGCTGGCCGCGCCGGCCTCCGAACAGTGCTGCCGGTTCGTCTCCGGGCCTTATATGTCCGATGTCCATCTCGGCCAGGGCATGGTGGCGGTCACCCGTGCCCAGGACCAGCCGCTGCTCGACGCGGTCAACGCGGCGCTCAGGGCGGTCGAGCAGAACGGCGTCTATGCCGAGATTTTCGCCCGCTACTTCCCGATCGACCCGTTCGGGTCCTGACCGGACCGCGTGCCGCCGTACCGAAACGGCAGAAGCAGCGCCCAACCCAGATTGGAGGTTTGCGGCCCGTCGAAATCGGTCAGGCCGATCCGCATGCCGTCATGGCCGGCGGCCGGCTGATCGGTGTAGGTGCCGAGCAGCCGGTCCCAGACCGACAGGTTGAAGCCGTAATTGCTGTCGGTTTCGCGCGGTACGACCGAATGATGGACCCGGTGCATGTCGGGCGTCACGAACAAGGCCCGGACGACCCGGTCAAGCTTCAGCGGCAGGCGCGCATTGGCGTGGTTGAACATCGCCATGCCGTTGAGCACGATCTCGAAAACCAGCACCGCGACCGCGGGCGCCCCAAGCGCGATGATGACAGCCGCCTTCCAGAGCATCGAGATGACGATCTCCAGCGGATGAAAGCGCAGCGCCGTCGTCAGGTCGAACCCCTGGTCGGAATGGTGCATTCGGTGGATGCGCCAGAGCAGCGGCCATTTGTGGCTGACCAGATGTTCGAGCCACACCGCGAAATCGAGCACGATGAAGGCGATCAGCCCGGCGAGGACGACCGGAACGCCGGTGGCGTTGAACAGGCCCCACCCCTGTTGTTCTGCAAAAAGCGCTGTGCCGACGGCCGCTGCCGGAAAGATGATCCGCAGACAGACCGACGAGATGACGACCATCGACAGGTTGACGAACCAGCGGCGCGATTTCAGCGCGCCGGCCATTTCCGGCCGTTCCAGCCGCGGCGCCCACAATTCGAACGCGGCCATGGCGGCGAAGATCGCGATGAAGGCGGCCAGACGTATTTGCGGTTCGTTTTCCATCACCAGCCAACAGATGGCGCGTCGCCGCGCGCCGGTCAACGCGGCCATCGGGCACAATGGCGTGAGCGTTTCGCTCCACCGCTTACGATTGTGAGGGCAGCCGGAAGCGCACCCGCGCCGAATGTTCGATGGCGGCGATGACCAGCGCATCGAGATCGAGCGCATCGCGCAGCATCTGCAGGAACCGTAGTTCTTCCTGCTCCACATGCAGGTCGGCGGCGGCGATCTCGACGGCCACCGCATAGGCGGTCTCGTACAGTCTTTGCGGGATCGTGTCGTGAACCATGGTCAGGATCGTCTCGAGGCCGGTTTCCTCCTCGAGTATGGCGGTGCAATTGTTGGCCTGTTCGACCAGGACATCGCGGTCGATGCCTTCGAAGATCGGCAGCGTGTCGGTGATCACGCCGATCCGGTTCAGTTCGCGATCCGACAGCCGCGCATCCGCCGCCGCCACCGTGACCATGATGTAGATCAGCGCCCGGGCCTCATCGATCTTCGCCATCGTTCGATTTCCTGTTTCGTGTCGCTCCGTCTGTATGTTTGCCGCTCCGGCAGCGCAAGCGGCAAGAGGCCCGCCCTTTGTCGCATTGAGCGCCGGCGGCCCACTTCCCATTGCCGTCTTCATGACCTATTGAACCGGCTTTCCGCCGCCATTGTCTGCCGAGGAACCGCCATGAGCGCCGCCCCGCTGCCGCCCTCCGATCTCGATCCGGCCATCGCTGAAGCCGCCGCCAAGTCCAGGGCGTGGCCCTTCGAGGAAGCACGCAAGATCATCAAGCGCTATGAGAAGACCGGTTATCCGGAGACGGTCCTGTTCGAGACCGGCTACGGTCCGTCCGGCCTGCCGCATATCGGCACGTTCGGCGAAGTGGCGCGCACCACCATGGTGCGCCACGCGTTTCGGGTCCTGACCGGCGACACCGTGCCGACGCGGCTCCTGTGCTTTTCCGACGACATGGACGGCATGCGCAAGATCCCAGACAACGTGCCCGACCGCGCGGCGCTCGAGCCGCATCTGCATAAGCCGCTGACCGCCGTGCCAAACCCGTTCGGCGGCGATTATGAGAGCTTCGGCCACCACAACAATGCCATGCTGCGACGGTTCCTCGACACGTTCGGCTTCGACTATGAGTTCGCCAGCGCGACCGACTATTATACCTCCGGCCGGTTCGACCCGGTTCTGCTGACCGCCTGTGAGCGGTTCGACGAGATCATGGCGGTGATGCTGCCGACGCTCGGGGAGGAGCGGCAGGCAACCTACAGCCCCTTCCTGCCGATCTCGCCCAAGACAGGCCGCGTCCTCTATGTCCCGATGAAGCATGTCGATGCCAGGGCCGGCACGATCACCTTCGACGACGAGGACGGCACCGAGACGACGCTGCCGGTCACCGGCGGCGGCGTGAAGATGCAGTGGAAGCCCGATTTTGGCATGCGCTGGGCCGCGCTCGGCGTCGATTTCGAGATGTTCGGCAAGGATCACCAGACCAATGCGGTCATCTATGACCGCATCTGCGCGATCCTGGGCGGACGCCCGCCGGAGCATTTCGTCTACGAGTTGTTTCTCGATGACAAGGGCGAGAAGATCTCCAAGTCCAAAGGCAACGGACTGACCATCGACGAGTGGCTGACCTATGCGCCCGCCGAAAGCCTGGCACTCTTCATGTTCCAGAAGCCGCGCACGGCCAAGCGGCTTTATTTCGATGTGATCCCCAAGGCGGTCGACGAATATTTCAGCTTTCTGTCTGCCTATGGCGGCCAGGATGCCGCCGCGCGCCTGTCCAATCCGGTCTGGCACATCCATGCCGGCAATCCGCCCGAAGCGGACATGCCGGTTCCGTTCGCGATGCTGCTCAATCTGGTCAGCGCTTCGAATGCCGAGAACCGCGACGTGCTCTGGGGCTTCATCTCGCGTTATGCGCCGGGCGTCACCGCCCAGACGCATCCGCAGCTCGACGCGCTGGCCGGCCACGCCATCCGCTATTTCGAGGATTTCGTGCGCCCGTCCAAGCGCTTTCATGCGCCCGACGATATCGAAAGACAGGCGCTCGCCGATCTGTCGGACGCGCTGGCTGCCCTGTCGGCCGACAAGGCGTCGGACGGAGCGGCGATCCAGGATGCGCTTCTCGATGTCGGCCGGGCGTTCGAGCGCTATCAGGACCCGGCCAAGAAAAGCCCGGAAGGCAAGCCCGCCGTGACGGGTGACTGGTTCAATGCGCTCTACCGCGTGCTGCTGGGCCAGGAACGCGGGCCGCGGCTGGGCTCGTTCATCGCGCTCTACGGGATCGACGAGACGCGCGCGCTGATCGACAGGGCGCTCGGCGGCGAACTCGCCGGCGACGCCGCGGCCTGACCGCTACTGACTGGCCCACAGGATGCGCGCGATCCATGCGATCTCGCTGCGGTCGAGCGTCCGGTCCGCATGGTCGGGATTGGCCGACGCCAGTTCCACCGTGCCGGCGCTCTGCCGCTTGAGGATCTTGGCCATCACTTCGCCGCCATGCGTCTTGACGACGACACGGTCGCCGCGCCGCATCGAAGCTGCCGGCGAGACGATGATCGTGTCGCCGTCGCGATAAAGCGGCAGCATGGAATCGCCGGCGATCTCCAGCGCATAGACGTCGGCGCCCAGCCCCGCATCGGGGAACGCGGCATCGTCCCACCCTTCGCCGGCGGGAAACCCGTCCGCGTCGAAAAAACCGCCGGCGCCGGCCTGCGCCATGCCCAGCAGCGGTATCCGGCGGGACGGCGGGGCATAATCCGCCGCGCCGGGCTCGGAAAAGCCGGTTTCGTAGCGGCCGGGCACCATCAGCGCGACCAGTTCGTCCATCGACGCGCCGGTGGCTTCCATCACCTTGGCCAGTGATTCGGTCGACGGCCAGCGTGCCCGGCCGTCGGCGGCAAAGCGCTTGGACTTGTTGAACGTCGTCGAATCGAGCCCCGCGCGTTTGGCAAGGCCCGACGGTGACAGGTCGTGGCGCTCCGCCAGCCGGTCGATGGCGGCCCAGACCTGCTCGTGGGAAAGTGGCGACATGATGCTTCGGCCGGTGGGTTCAAAGGAATAAATACCTTCATCGAGGCGGTCCCGCAAGCCGTGACTCGCATCGTCCGATCGGGCCGGATGACCGAAGAGCAAAAGGCCCCTGTCAGCGAATCCCTCAAGGGACCGATCGGTGCGATCCCTGTCGGACGACGCACATATGGCCTGTCTGGCGTGTGATTACGCCGAGAAAGTAGGCATGACGCAGCTCAAATATGCGGATTTGATGAAAATTTCAGCATTTCTGCAGGCCTGGGCGATCCGCAAGGCGCCCCATCTATGGCATACTACTTTGGTATAAGGGCCGGAGACACGGTTCGGCAGATCATCGGGACGGGCGCAACGAGCCGAGGGTTGCTCGCATCAGATGGAGAAAGCCATGAGCAGCACGAACTTCTTTGTCGACTTCACCTTGTTCAACGTTCTGGGGTATATCGGTGGCGCGCACTGGATGGTAGCGTTCAGCGTTGCAACCTTTCTGGCGCTGATCACGCGTCACCTGCACAATCGCGCAATGCACCGGCCGGTGCGCGTGCGATCGAGTCGGGAAAAGCCGGACTTCAGCGCACTGCCGGCCTTCCGCGACGACGCCGACCGGCGCGAACAGGGACGCCGCCGCCGCTGAGGCATCTTTGAACGAAGCCGCCCGCCCTTTGGGGCAGGTCGGCCAGTGTTTCACGTGAAGGGTTGCGCCTACTGCGCGACGAGGTTGCCGGCGGCCGTCTTGCCGGTCCGCTGGTCGGTGACCAGTTCGTAGGAGACCTTCTGGCCCTCCGACAGCGTCTCCATGCCCGAACGCTGCACGGCGGAGATGTGCACGAACACATCGTTGCCGCCCTCATCGGGCGCGATGAAGCCATAGCCCTTGGTGGTGTTGAACCATTTTACCGTTCCGCTCGCCATCGTCATGTCCTTTCAAGACGGTCTGCATAGGGGTGGCGGGCAAGCCCGCCGTTGGTCATCGATGTCTGGGGAAAGGACTAGGCGTGTCGCTTCTTTTTGCGCGGCGGTTAGGCTGTTTCCGATCGGCCGAAACTCTCGATAGAACCAAATCATGAACACAGCTTTGTTGCGGTTTCAAGACGAATCGCGTCCTGCCCGCATCGCTGAGCGGTCGATCGCGCTTGACTTTGTTGCGCCGCACGCCGATATGCGCGGTATCGGAGTTGGCTGCCGCGTGAGCAGCCGCAGGCGACATGGATCGCCTCCGGGGCTTTCAGCCGCAACTTCCGTGATACGCCGCGCGCCATGATGGCACGTTGAACAAGGCGGCGCATTGTCCACCAGGTTTCCCAATTCACGCGGGGGTACTGCCGGTCAGGCGGCTTTGACGGCATTCGGCCGGAAGCGAGCCTTGGCTGCAACCGATCCGCGGCGACGCCTGCCATTCCGGCTGGCCGACCCTTCATGCATATCTTCATGGCGGCCCCGTGCGGGCCGCTGCCACGAAAGGCAAAATTCTTGACGCAATTTTCTAAGCTGGGCCTTGCGCCCGTCATCTGCAAGACGCTCGAAAAGCTCGAGCTGACGATACCGACGCCGATCCAGGCGCAGGCCATTCCGCATCTTCTGGAAGGCCGCGACCTGATGGGCCTCGCCCAGACCGGCACCGGCAAGACGGCGGCGTTCAGCCTGCCGCTCATCCACCGTCTGATCCCGGTCGGCTCGCGCCCCGAGCCGCGCACCGCGCGCGCCCTGGTGCTGGCGCCGACGCGCGAACTGGCCAACCAGATCGGCACCAATGTGCGCGGCTTCCTGCGCGACACGCACCTGCGTGTCGAGACGGTGGTCGGCGGCGCGTCCATCCGCGCCCAGGCCCACAAGCTCTCGCGCGGCACCGACATTCTGATCGCCACGCCCGGCCGTCTTCTCGATCTGGTCGCGCGCAAGGCCGTCCGACTCGATCAGGTCCAGTATCTGGTCCTCGACGAAGCCGACCAGATGCTCGATCTGGGCTTCATCAAGCCGCTTCAGCAGATCGCCAAGCTGGTCTCGCCCAAGCGGCAGACGCTTCTGTTTTCGGCGACCATGCCCAAGCAGATGAATACGCTCGCCGCGACCTACCTGAGCGATCCGGTGCGCGTCGAGGTGTCGCCGCCCGGCAAGCCCGCCGACAAGGTGCGCCAGAGCGTCCACCATGTCGCCCAGGCCGGCAAGGTCGCGCTTCTGAGCGATCTTTTGGCTGCCGAAC
This sequence comes from Oceaniradius stylonematis, assembly GCF_003149475.2. Classification (GTDB taxonomy): domain Bacteria; phylum Pseudomonadota; class Alphaproteobacteria; order Rhizobiales; family Rhizobiaceae; genus Roseitalea; species Roseitalea stylonematis. Next base: position 189,738 of record NZ_QFWV02000004.1, on the reverse strand, counting down.
CGGGTTCGCTGTCGCTGGTCTTCGCCCGCACCAAGCACGGTGCCGAAAAGCTCAAGAAGCAGCTTGTCGCCGCCGGGTTCGAGGCTGGATCCATCCACGGCAACAAGAGCCAGGGCCAGCGCGAGCGCGCCATCAAGGCGTTCCGCAACGGCGAGATCCGCGTCCTGGTCGCGACCGATGTGGCGGCGCGCGGTATCGACATCTCCGGCGTCACCCACGTCTTCAATTTCGATCTGCCCGAGGTGGCCGAGAACTATGTGCACCGCATCGGCCGCACGGCCCGCGCCGGCGCCGAGGGTGAGGCGGTCGCCTTTTGCGGACCGCACGAAACCCATCTGTTCGCCGATATTGAACGGCTGATCGGCCGTCCGATCCCGGTTGTCAGTGGCGAGCGGGCCAACGCCAGCGAAGCGCGACAAGCCAAGAAGGATGCCGGCGCGCGTCAGGGACAGCGCGGCCCGCGCCGCAACGGCGCCCGGGGCAAGCCCGGGGCCCATGCGCGCGGACAGGGCGATGGCGGCAAGCCCGCTGGCCGCGGCCCGATGCGCGGCAAGCCCGGCAAACCGTTCCGCGGTGGCAAGAGGACACGCCGCGCCGCCACGGCAATGTGAACCGGGCCCGTCGCCAAACGAAAAGCCCGGCGCTAGCGCCGGGCTTTGTTGATTGATCAGGGACGCCTGCGTCAGGCGGCGTCGGCCTTGTCCAGTTCCGGATAGGGATTGAACCGCTGGTAGAAGGTCTCGCCGGTCTTGGCCATGTCGGTCAGAACGCGCGGCGGCTTGAACTGGGCCCCGTACTTCTTCTGAAGCTGCTTGGCGCGGGCGACGAAAGCCTCGGCCCCGATCCCGTCAATGTAGCTCAGCGTGCCGCCCGTATAGGGCGCAAAGCCGATCGCCAGGATCGAACCGACATCGGCCTCGCGCGGGTCGGTGACGATGCCTTCGCCCATCACGCGGGCCGCCTCGAGCGCGATCGTGTAGAGGAACCGCTCTTTCAGCTCCTCGAAATCGATCGCATCGGCGTCCTGTTGCGGATACATGTCCTTGAGCTCGGGCCACAGATGCTTTTTGGCGGGCTTTTCGGGGTAGTCGTAAAAGCCCTTGCCGTTCTTGCGTCCGAGCCGGCCATGGGTTTCGATCATCGTGTCGACCAGTTCGATATGGCGCGGATCGACCGCCTTGTCGCCCAGATCGCGCACGGTCTGCTTGAGGATCTTCTGCGAAAGGTCGATCGCCGTCTCGTCATTGAGCGACAGCGGGCCGACCGGCATGCCGGCCATCTTCGCCGCATTCTCGATCATCGCCGGCGGCACGCCCTCGATCAGCATGTTGTAGGCTTCGGACATGTAGCGCAGCACGCAGCGGTTCACATAGAAGCCGCGCGTGTCGTTGACGACGATCGGCGTCTTCTTGATGGCCCGGACATAGTCCATGGCCACCGCCAGCGCCTTGCCGGATGTCCGCTTGCCCATGATGATCTCGACCAGCATCATCTTGTCGACCGGCGAGAAGAAGTGGATGCCGATGAAGTTCTTCGGCCGCACCGAATTCTTCGCCAGATCGGTGATCGGAATGGTCGAGGTATTGGAGGCGAACACGGTCGTGCGCTTGATCACCGCCTCCGCCTGCTCGGTCGCGGCCTTCTTGACGCCGGAATCCTCGAACACCGCCTCGATGATCAGGTCGCAGCCGTCGAAGTCCGCATAATCGGCCGTCGGCGTGATCAGCGACAGCAGCTTGTCCGCATCGGCCTGCGTCGTCCGGCCCTTTTGCATGGCCTTCTTGAGCAGCCCTTCCGAATGGGCCTTGCCCTTTGCGGCCGCTTCCATGTCGCGGTCGAGCAGCACGACCGGAATGCCGGCCCTGGCCGTGACATAGGCGATGCCCGCGCCCATGAAACCGGCGCCCAGAACGCCGATCTTCTTGAACTTCGTCGGCTTGACGTCATCGGGACGCCGCGCGCCCTTGTTGAGTTCCTGCAGCGACACGAAGATCGAGCGCAGCATCGCGCCCGCTTCCCGCGACTGCAGCACCTGGGTGAAATAGCGCTGCTCGATCGTCAGGCCCACGTCGAACGGCACCAGAAGCCCTTCATAGACGCATTTGAGGATCGCCGCGGCGCCCGGATAGTTCATGTGCGTCTCGCGCCGCAGGATGGCTGACGCCGCCGGCCAGACATTGGCGCCGGCGGGCGAATAGACCTTGCCGCCGGGCAGCTTGAAGCCCTTCTCGTCCCAGGGCTGGACCGGCTTGAGACCGTCCTTGATCATCTTTTTGGCCGCATCGACCAGCTTTTTGGGCGGCGCGATCTCATCGATCAGGCCCATCGCCTTGGCGCGCGCGGGCTTCAAATTCTGGCCCGTCGTCATCATCTGCAGCGCGTCCTGCTNCGATCTTCACCGCCTCGCTGTCGGCGGCGACACGGCCATGGCAGGCGAGCGACAGTTCGAACGCACCGCCCATGCAAACGCCATTGATGGCCGACACCCACGGCTTGCCGCAGGTCTCGATCTTGCGGAAGATCTGGCTCATCTTGCCGGCATTGTCGAACAAAAGCTGTGTTGCCGCTTCCGGGTTGCTGGCTTTCTCGGCCTCGTAGGCGTCGAACATCGCCTTGAGCATGGTGATGTCCGCACCGCCCGAAAACGCGTCCTTCTTGCCTGAGGTGAACACCACGCCCTTGACCGCTTCGTCGGCGGTTGTGGCATCGCAAATGGCGTCGAGCTCCTGCAGCACCTCGACGGTGAAGACGTTCATCGACTTGTCCGGCATGTCCCAGGTGACAAGGGCTATGCCGTCTGCGTCGGTTTCGATGGTGAAATTGGTGTAGGTCATGTCTGGTCCTCCGCTGTCCTACCTCCCCTTTGAGGGGAGGTCGGCGACTGGCTTGCGCAGCAAGTCAGAGCCGGGTGGGGGTCATTTGTGTTCCGGTTTGTCTTGTGACCCCCACCCGATCAGCTTCCCTTCGGACGCTGTCCGAAGGTTGCTTCTCGTGCCCCCCCCTCAAGGGGGAGGCGGGGGTCGTCGTCATCAAACCCGCTCGATGATCGTCGCCGTGCCCATGCCGGCGCCGATGCACAGCGTCACGAGCGCGGTGTTCAGATCGCGGCGTTCCAGTTCGTCGAGCACGGTGCCGAAGATCATCGCGCCCGTGGCCCCGAGCGGATGGCCCATGGCAATCGCGCCGCCGGCGACATTCATCTTGCCGTGGTCGATGTCGAAGGCCTGCATGTAGCGCAACACGACGGCGGCGAAGGCTTCGTTCAGCTCGAACAGGTCGATGTCGTCGAGCGTCATCCTGGCCTTTTTGAGAAGCTTTTCGGTAACGTCGACCGGGCCGGTCAGCATCAGCGTCGGGTCAGAGCCGATATTGGCGAACGCCTTGATCCTGGCGCGCGGCTCAAGGCCCATCATCTTGCCGCCCTTCTTCGAGCCGAGCAAAATACCCGCCGCGCCGTCGACAATGCCGGACGAATTGCCGGCATGGTGAACATAGTTGATGGCTTCGACCTCCGGATGGCCGGCAATGCCGACCGCCTCGAAGCCGCCCATCTGGCCGGGCATGACGAAGGACGGGTTGAGCTGGCCGAGCGACTGCATGTCCGTGCCCGGACGCATGTGCTCGTCATGATCGAGAATGGTCAGCCCGTTCTGGTCTTTCACCGGGATCACCGACTTCTTGAAATGGCCCTTCTCCCAGCTTTCGCCGGAACGCTTCTGGCTCTCGACGGCATAGGCATCCACATCGTCGCGGGAGAAGCCGTATTTGGTCGCGATCAGGTCGGCCGACACGCCCTGCGGCATGAAGTAGGCCGGGATGTTCACGGACGGGTCCATGTACCAGGCGCCGCCCGACGCGCCCATGCCGACGCGGCTCATCGATTCGACGCCGCCGGCGATGACGATGTCGTCGGCGCCCTGCGCGATCTTCGCCGCGCCGAAATTGATGGCGTCCAGGCCCGAGGCGCAGAAGCGGTTGATCTGCATGCCCGGCGCCTCGGTCGCATAGCCTGCCTCGAAAACGGACGCGCGCGCGATGTCGCCGCCGGCCTCATAGACCGGATCGACGCAGCCGAAGATCACATCGTCGACCTTCGTCGTGTCCAGTTCGTTGCGGTCGCGCAGCGCTTCGAGCACCTTGGCGCCAAGGCGCGGCGTCGGCACTTCGTGCAGCGAGCCGTCCTTCTTGCCGCGGCCGCGCGGCGTGCGCACCGCATCGTAAACATAGGCGTCTGCCATCAGGTTTCTCCCGTCTTGTCTTGTGTCAGGCCGTTGCCGTTTCGGGCTCGCGGCCCGAGGGCATCAGGTCCTCGGAATGTTTGAAGCCGGGCAGCGCGCGGATGCGTGCCAGCCACGGTTCGATGTTGGTCAGTTCGTCATAGGTCACGCCGATCTGGCCGGGCCAGTGCAGATAGCCCTGGCAGGCAATGTCGGCGATGGTCGGCCGGTCGCCGACCAGCCAGTCCCTGCCTTCAAGCGCGGCGTTGAGCACCTTGAGCGCGCTCATCGCCCTGCCATGCATGAACTGTGTCTCGGGGCCTTCCTCGCGCCCCGCCATGTAGCGCAGGAATCGCAGCGGACCGGCCTGACCCGACAGTTTCTGGCTGTCGAACAGAAGCCAGCGCAAAACGTCATAGTCTTCGGCTTCGGTTTGCGGCCCGTAGGTGCCGAAATGCCTTGCCAGATAGGTCAGGCAGGCGCCCGATTGAGTCACCTTGAAATCGCCCCCGTCGCGGTGATGGACCAGCACCGGTACCTCGCCCATCACGTTCATGGCGCGGAATTCCGGGCGGCGCGTTTCTCCGGTCATGAAGGCGACGTGCTGGCAGCGCCAGTCGGCATCGTTGAGTTCCAGCATCAGCGCCACCTTGTAGGCGTTGCCGCTTTCCCAGAAGCCGTACAATGTGAAGTCAGCCACCGCGCACCTCCCCAGACCGTCTGCAATCCATGTGGTGTCGGCGGCGCCTCTATTGAAGCGCCACCGTACGGATTTCGATCAAAACGCTTCTTCCGGGATCGCCATCATCGAGTCGGCACCGGCCGAGATGCGGGCCAGGTGAGCCGACGATTCCGGCATGATGCGCTCGAAGAAATAGCGTGCCGTGACAAGCTTGTTTTCGAGGTAGCGCGCATCGCCATTGGCGCCGGCGGCGATCTTCTCCTGCGCCGCCTTGGCCTGCAGGCCCCAAATGTAGCCCAGCGCCACCAGCCCGAACAGGTGCATGTAGTCGTGCGACCCGGCACCGGCATTGTCCGGTTTGGCCATCGCGTTCTGGACGAACCACATGGTCGCCTGCTGCAGATCGTTCAGGCCCTTCTTCAAATGCTTGGTGAAGAAGGCCATCTGCTCGTCGTCGCGATTTTCCTCGCAGAAATCGCCGACTTCCTTGAAGAAGGCCTGCACGGCGCGGCCGCCATTTTGCGGCAGCTTGCGGCCGACAAGATCGAGCGCCTGGATGCCGTTGGCGCCCTCATAGATCATGGCGATGCGCGCATCGCGCACATACTGGCTCATGCCCCATTCCTCGACATAGCCGTGGCCGCCATACATTTGCTGAGCCATCACGGCGTGATCGAACCCCTTGTCGGTCAGAACGCCCTTGATGACCGGCGTCAGCAGCCCCATCATCTCCTCGTTCAGTTCGCGGTCCGCATCGTCCTCGGACCGGTGCGCCACATCGGACTTGAGCGCCGCCCACAAGATGAACGCGCGACCGGCCTCGTTGAAGGCGCGGATCGTCATCAGGTTGCGCCGCACGTCCGGGTGCACGATGATCGGATCGGCCTTCTTGTCGGGATATTTGGCGCCCGACAGCGCCCGGCCCTGCACGCGCTCCTTGGCGTAGTCGACCGCGTTCTGGTAGGCGATCTCGGAGATGGCCAGACCCTGCAGGCCGACGCCGAGCCGCGCTTCGTTCATCATCACGAACATCGCCTTGAGGCCCTTGTGCGCCTCGCCGACCAGATAGCCCGTGGCATCGTCATAGTTCATCACGCAGGTGGCATTGCCGTGAATGCCCATCTTTTCCTCGATCGAGCCGCAGGTGACGCCGTTGGCATCGCCCACCGAGCCGTCTTCACCGACCTTGTATTTGGGAACGATGAACAGCGAGATGCCTTTGACGCCCTCCGGCGCGCCCTCGATGCGGGCGAGCACCAGGTGGATGATGTTCTCGCTCATGTCGTGATCGCCGGCCGAGATGAAGATCTTCTGGCCCGAGATCTTGTAGCTGCCATCGTCCTGGGGCACGGCCTTGGTGCGCAGGAGACCCAGATCGGTGCCGCAATGGGGCTCGGTCAGGTTCATCGTGCCTGTCCAGACGCCCTCGACCATCTTGGGCAGATAGGTCTGCTTCTGCTCGTCCGATCCGTGCACCAGAATTGCGGCCATCGCACCCTGGGTCAGGCCGGGATACATCATCAGCGCCATGTTGGCCGAGGAGAAATATTCGCCGACCGCGGTGTGCAGCGTGTAGGGCAGGCCCTGGCCGCCATACTCCTCGTCGAAGGCAAGGCCCATCCAGCCGCCTTCCTTGAACTGCTCGTAGGCGGCCTTGAAGCCTTCCGGCGTGGTGACCGAGCCATCCTCGTGACGCACGCAGCCTTGGCTGTCGCCGACCTGGTTGAGCGGGAAGAACACTTCCTCGGCGAACCGGGCCCCTTCGCGCAGAACCGCCTCGACGATGTCGGGCGATGCGTCGGCGAAGCCGGGCAGATTGTTGTAGCGCTCATATTTCAGAACGTCGTTGAGAACGAACAGCGTGTCTTCGACCGGGGCGCGGTAGCTCGGCATGGATTTCCTCCGCATCGCAAATATGATCGGCCGACCGGCAGGGCACGGCCAGCGTTCGGTCACGCCTAGCAAATTTTGACGTTTCCGTAAACGTCAAAATTGATGTCCGATTGTGCCGATTGACGATCGCCCGTTCTGCCACGCGCAACAAGCCCGCGCCGGGCGCAAGAGCGGTCGGGACTCGGTCTTTGTGAGGCTTGATCCGTGCCGAACGTCAGCGCGTGTCAGCGGCCGACAATCGCTGCGCGATATCGCTCATGGCCGATTGGAGTTCGCCGATCGCCGTATCGATGCCTGCGCGCTCACGGTGCAGGCGCTCCAGCTGCTCTCGCCCCTTTTCGGCCGCGAACCGCAACTGTCGGCGGTTGCCGTCCGACGGGTTGTAGAGCGCCAACATTTCCGCAATGTCCTGCAGCGAAAAGCCCAGACGCTTGCCCTTCAGGATCAGCGCCAGCCGCGCCCTGTCGCGGCGTGAGTACAACCGCGTATTGCCGATGCGGCGCGGTTGCAGAAGGTTCTTGTCTTCATAAAAGCGCAATGCGCGCAGCGTGACATCGAACTCGGCCGCCAGTTCGCCGATGCGATAGACCGTTTCGACGCCATCCGCCGTGGATATGTGCCCAGCATTGTTCATATGTGCACCCCGGATTCTTCGACGCCGGACGCAGCGGGTGAGGCTCGCGGCATCCGGTTGAGCCCCTGTTTGAAGAAGCGGTACCGCGCAGTGAAGGTTTCGCGCTGTTACGTCAGGGTTACATCACGGTCCGGCGATATCGACCACAGGTTGCATCGGGCCCAATCGGGCCGGGTTAACGCGTTGTTTACCACGTTGGTTAAAGAGTCGGTGACGCCGGTTCGCCTTTCCGTGTCTATGCGCGTCTTCCGGCGGTGTTCTTTATGGTGCCGTTCGGCGGCGGCCCGTTCTTTGAGGAAGCAGGCACTCCATGCGCGACCGCTACGATCAGGCCGAAAGCCGATTTGATTCAACTGGCACGCTTGAGCGCCTGCAGGATGCGCTGATCGCGCTCGAACAGCGCGTCGGACCTGCTCCCAAGGCGCCAGCCCGGTCGTCGCGCCCCGCCGTCGAACGCGACATTGCCGCCATCAGGGCGCGACGGAGCGAAGTCGAAGCGGGGCTTGGCAGGCGGCCCGAACGGCCGGCGCGCGACAGGCGCGCGGACGCGTTGCGCAACGAAATCGGCCGCTTGCGGAAAGACGTCAGCCGTGAAATGACCGCATCCGCCGGTGGGTTCGAGGCGCTGCGCGACGAGATGCGCGGCAAGCGCGCCGCGCAAGGATCGGCCTCACGCGCGACGGCGCTCCGTGCCGGCACGGCCGTTTCCGTCGAGGCCGGCGATCTGCGCGCCGAGATCGAGCAGCTCAAAAACGGCGTCGCCGCGCTCGCCCGCGAGGACACGCTGCGCGATCTGACCGAGCGCTGGACGGTCATCGAGCGTGAGATTGCCGCGCTTCCCGATTCGCTTGCCTCGCGCGACGATCTGAGCGCCGTATCCGCCCGGCTCGAGGACATGCACGACAGGATCGGTGACCTGCCGCGCACCCTTCATCTCGACATGCTGGAAGAACATCTGCGCGCGCTGGCCGAAGCCGTCGAGCAGGTCGCCTTGCGCAGCGCGGTCGCGGTCCCCGCCGGACTGGACGATCTCGACGCGCGGCTCGACGAGATCAGCCGTGCGATCGGCGCCATGGCGCCGGTGGCACCGGCCGGCCTCGACACCGGCGCGATCGAGCGGGTCGAGGCGCGCATCGCCGCGCTCGCCAACCAGATCGATGCCTATGCACATGATCATCCGCCGGTCGATTATGGCGAGCGCTTCGAGGAACTGGCGGCACGCATCGACGGCTTGCGGCTCGGTGTCGCCCCCGGCACCGTGTCCGGCGAAGCGATGGACATGCTCAATGCGCGCATCGATTCGATCGCCGATAGCCTGGATGCCCTGGCTCGCGCTGAAACACTGGGCGACGGTCAGGCACGGTTCGCGGTTTCCGAACTCGATGAACGCCTGGCGGCCATCGACGCGCAGATCAGGTCGGCCAACGCGCTTGCCGAGCGGTCTGCGGAGGACGTCGTCCGGTCCGTCGACGACCGCATGACCGAGATCGCCCGGCGGATCGACCAGAACGAGCAGGCCCAGCAGTCGGTTCCGTCCATCGCCCAGCTCGATCAGCGTCTCGACCAGATCGCCGCCATGCTCGCCAGCGGCAGCGCCTCGGCCGCCCCGGTCGACACCACCCATCTTGAAAGCCAGATCGCCGATCTGTCCGCCGCTCTTGCACGGGGCGGATCGACCTCCGTCGACGAGGAGCGCATCTGGACCGCGGCCCGCACGGCGGCCGAGGAGGTAGCGAGCCGCATGGTGGCGGCCGGCGGCGAAAACGCCATGCCCGAGACGCTTGAAAAGCTGACCGGCGATCTGCGGACGCTGGAGTCGCTGGCGCGCGATACCGATTCGCGCAACGCCGAAACGTTCGAAGCCATCCATGACACGCTGCTTCAGGTGGTCGATCATCTCGCCAGTCTGGAGGACAAGATCAGGGCAACGCCAGGCTCCGGAGCGCCTTCCGCGCCGATGCCGGAGGCTGCGCCCATGCCTGCGGCGGCACCCATGCACATCGACGATGCGCCTCCGCTGGAAACCGTCTTCGACAGCGTCGAGCCCGGCGACCACGCCGAGGACGCGCCAATGTCTCCGGCCCGCGCCGCCGCCGATGCGGCCCTGTTTGCGCTCGGCGAACGTCCGGAGCCGGCGCCGGCGGCCGACCGCCCATCCTTCCTCAAATCCGTTGCCGGTCGCCTGCCGCTTGGTCGCGGACGCAAGGAGCAGACACCGGCGAACATGGCCGAATCCTTTTCCGACGAGGGCGACGCGCTTCCGCCGGTTGTCGATGACCAGCCGATCGAGCCGGGCGGGGATCAGTTGGCGCTGGCCGACATCATGGCCCGCGTCAGGGCCGAGCGGAAGGGCGCCGGATCGGCGCCTGCATTGCCCGGCGAGGTGTCTGGGCCGGGCGCCGACACGGGCAAATCGGATTTCATCGCCGCCGCCCGCCGCGCCGCGCAAGCCGCCGCGGCCGATGCCGGCGCGATGACGAGCGGGTCTCCCGCGCCGGGCGAAGACGGATCGGGATCGATCGTCGGCGCGATTTCCCGGCGGCGCAAGCCGATCCTGATGGCGGCCGGCGCGATCCTGTTGGCCATTCTGGCCGTGCCGCTTGTGCGCGGCTTCATCGCACCGGGAAACGAGGCGGTCGTCGCGCAGGCGCCTGAACCGCCCGCCATCGTCGAGACCCTTCCGGACGAAGACGGCTCCGCCGAAGCGTCCGAAATCGCCGCATCGGAAACGACGCCCTCGCGCGACGTGCTCGCCGAGGCCGATGCCGCCGCCGAACCGGACGCGGCCGGCATGGCGGCGCCCGAACTTGCGGCCGCCGCGCCCGATCCGGTCGAAACCCCCGATGTCGAAGATGTCGAGACGGCTACGGTCACGTCGTTCGACGATCTGCCGGGCAATGTGGGGTCCGTGGCGCTGCGCGAAGCCGTAGCCGAGGGCGATGCGATGGCGCTCTATGTCGTCGGCGAGCGGCTGGCCGATGCCGCGCGCGGCGGCGACGGCGACCTTTCGGAGGCGCTCAAATGGTATGAACGCGCCGCCGAACTCGGTTTTGCGCCCGCCCAATACCGGACCGGCAATTTCTACGAGAAGGGCTTTGGCGCCGAGCGCGATTTCTCCACGGCCAAGACCTGGTACCAGCTTGCCGCCGAACAGGGCAACGCAAGCGCCATGCACAATCTGGCCGTCCTGTTCGCCAGCGGCGCCGACGGCCCGCCGGACTTCGATTCCGCCGCGCGCTGGTTCCTGCGTGCCGCCGAACTGGGCGTCCGCGACAGCCAGTTCAATCTCGGCATCCTGGCGGCCAAGGGCCAGGGCATGCCGCAGGATCTCGGCGAATCCTACAAATGGTTCGCGCTGGCCGCGCAGAGCGGCGACGAGGACGCCGCGGCCAAACGCGACGACATCGCCAACGTGCTGCGTCCCGACCAGCTTGAAACCGCACGCGGCGCAACCGCCCTTTGGCGCGCAAAGCCCATCGACGAAAGGGCCAACAGGGTCGATGTGCCGGAGGCCTGGCAGACCGGCGACACCGTGACGGCCGCCGCCGCCCCCATCTCCGACGAGGACATGCGCCGCGCCGTGGCCAACATCCAGGCGATCCTCAACGACAATGGCTATGATGCGGGCCCGGTTGACGGGCTGATGGGCCGGAAGACGCGTGATGCGATCATCGCCTTCCAGCGCGACAACGGCCTTCCGGCCACCGGAAATGTCGACCAGAGCCTGGTCGAGAACCTCCTGGCGCTGGCGCAGACCGAAAGCTGACCGCCCGTCAGCGCGCCGGCGCTTACCATGACCCGGCCTTCCGATTGACTCGCCACCATGCCCGGCGCATGACGGAGCGAGCCCCCGCCTTGTCGCGCGGTGCGGCCAACCCGTCCGCTCTGGAGTGAACCGTGGCGCTGTATCTGCCGATCGCCGAAATGTCCGTGAACATTCTTGTTCTTTTGGGCATGGGTGCGGCGGTCGGCTTCCTGTCGGGCATGTTCGGCGTCGGCGGCGGCTTTCTGATCACGCCGCTCCTCATCTTCTACAATATCCCTCCTGCCGTGGCGGTCGCCACCGGCGCCAACCAGATCGTCGCCTCCTCGGTCTCCGGCGTCCTGTCGCATCTCAAGCGCGGCGGCGTCGACTTCAAGCTGGGCGCGGTGCTTCTCGCCGGCGGCCTGATCGGATCGACGATGGGCGTCTACGTCTACTCCTTGCTGCGCGGCATTGGCCAGCTCGATCTGATCGTCTCCATCCTCTACGTCGTCTTCCTGGGCACGGTCGGTGGCCTGATGCTGTTCGAGAGCGTCAGGGCGCTGCGCCGCGCGCGCTCGGGCGAGGTGGTGTCGCTGCGCCGGCCGGGCCAGCACACCTGGGTGCACAAACTGCCATTCAAGATGCGGTTCAAGACATCGCGGCTCTATGTCAGTGTCATCCCGGTACTCGGTCTTGGCGCGGTGATCGGCATGCTGGCGGCCATCATGGGAGTCGGCGGCGGCTTCATCATGGTGCCGGCCATGATCTACCTGCTCAAGGTGCCGACCAATGTCGTCATCGGCACCTCGCTGTTCCAGATCATCTTCGTGGCCGCCTATACGACCGTCGTCCAGGCGGTGACCAACCAGACCGTCGACGTGATGCTGGCGCTGCTGCTGATGATCGGCGGCGTCGCCGGCGCGCAATATGGCGCCCGTGCCGGCCAGCGCCTGCGCGGCGAGCAGCTGCGCGCCATGCTCGCCATTCTGGTTCTCTTGGTGGCGCTGCGTCTGGCCTATACGCTCTTCATCGTCCCCGACGAACTGTTCACGCTGACCGTCGGCGGGGTGCTTTGAGATGGGCCTGCGCCGCGCCGTCATCCTCGTCGCCCTCGCAGCAGGGCTGACCGGCACTCCGGCAGCGGCGCAGGAAGCGGCGCCGGTCGGCGACACCGATGCGGCGGCCGCGGCCAACGCCGCCGAGCAGGCGCGGGTGCCCGAGCGCATCGAGATCGGCCTGTCGACCGAAACCGTCGCCATCACCTCCGATTTCACCGGTCAGGCCCTGACGATCTTCGGCGCGATCGACAATGTCGATCCGCTCGTCCACCGGCAGGGCCGCTACGACATCTTCGTTATCCTGGAAGGACCGCGATCGGAGCTGGTCGCGCGCCGCAAGGACCGCGTGTTCGGCATCTGGATGAATGTCGAAAGCCAGTCCTTCGACAACACGCCGCAATCCTATCTGATCGCGTCGACCCGGCTGGCGCGCGACATCACGAGCCTGGACACGCTGGCACGTCTTTCGCTCGGCGTCGGACAGATCCGCGTCCAGCCGCACCCCGACAAGAAACAGGCCCGCGAAGTCGAGCAGTTCACCTCTGCCTTGAGGCGCCTCAAACGCGGTGACGGTCTTTATCAAGAGTTTCCCGGCGGCGTGCGGTTCATCTCGCAATCGCTGTTTCGCGCCGAGTTGGCCCTGCCGGCCAACGTTCCGCTCGGCCAGCACCGCGCCCGCGCCTATCTGTTCCGCAACGGCGAGCTGGTGGGCCAGACCGAGGCGCCGCTGCGCATCGCCAAGGCCGGTTTCGAGTATGCCGTGTCCGACTTTGCCCGAACCCAATCGCTCTATTATGGTCTGACCTCGGTGCTGCTGGCCCTGTTCGTCGGCTGGCTGGGCCGCATCGTCTTCAGGAAGGACTGACCATGGTCGAGGACGAGGATGCCGAACAGATCGCCAGCCGCGCCCCGTTCATGCTGGCGCTTCTGGGTTTTGTGCCGTTCGCCGTCCTGACCGGCGCGCAGTTCGTGCCAGGCGCGACCCTGGCCCAGACGCTCGGCCTGACCGCGCTCAACGTCTATGCGGCGATCATATTGTCGTTTCTGGGCGGCATTCGCTGGGGCATGGTGGTCAATGCGCCCGATCAGCAGGCCGTCATTCCCGTCTTCCTTCTGTCAGTCGTTCCATCGCTCTGGGCCTGGGCGGCGTTTTTCGCGCCCGGCCCATGGGGCTTCGTCATGTATGCGATCGGCTTTGCGGCCATGGGCTGGTGGGATCGTGCGCTGGTCGCGCGCGGCGAAGCGCCGGCCTGGTTCGGCCTGTTGCGGGCGACGCTGACGCTGCTCGTCGCGCCGACGATGCTGCTGGCGGCGCTGTCGCGGATCATCTGAAGCCGATCAGCCGATCAGGTCGCGCCATCCGATCGGATAGATGCGGTCTGTGCCCTGCATGTAGGCGCGGAAGGCGCCGAGATCGAACAGCCCGCTGAGCGCCCTGTCGCGCACGTTCAGCCCGCCCGTATAGACGCCGAAGGCCGGCATGATCAGCCGCGCGCCGTCCGACGCGAAACAGGACCGGCGCACCGTCTTGCCGCGCCCGCGCAGGATCGCCGCCGGATGGTAATGGCCCGAGACTTCGCAGCCGGGATGGCCGTGTTGCGCGATGTGGCGGAAGGTGACCGCGCCGGCGGCCAGACTGTCGACGCTGTCGCCCGGCATGTTCGCCGGCGGCGACGGGTCGTGATTGCCGGTCACCCAGATCATGGTGCGCCCGGCGCAAAGCGCTTCGATCGCGTTCGCCGTGTCGGCAGACAGGCGTTCGCTGGCCTCATCATCGTGAAAGCTGTCGCCCAGGCTGACGATGATGGCCGGCTCGTATTTGGCGACCAGCGCGGCAAGCCGGGCCAGCGTCGCCGGCGTGTCATAGGGCGGCAGGAAGATGCGCCGCCGCGCGAACGACGCTCCTTTTTCAAGATGCAGATCGGACACGACAAGCATCCGCGTGTCCGGAAAAAAGGCGATGCCCGCCGGATCGAGCAGCACGCGCTCGCCGCCGAAATCGATCGTCAGCGCCTCGCCGGCCTGCATCATCTGCGGTGTTTTCAGGGCCGGTCGCATCAGTCCAGCATGTCCTCGCCCATCGCCTCGCGCACCAGCGCCTCGGTTGCCAACGCCTTTTCGGCCATCAGCGCGTCGCCGGTTTCCGAACTGATCACCGGCTCCTTGCCGATCTCCAGCATCACCGGCACCGCCAGCGGCGAAATCCGGTCCAGCCCCTTATGCACGATTCGCCCCTTGATGCGAGCCAGCAGCGCGTTCACCCGGCCGACATCGAGATAGCCGGCCCGCGCATCGTTGCGGGTTGCCTGCAGCAGGATGTGGTCCGGCTCGTGCGTGCGCAGCACGTCGTAGATCAGGTCGGTCGAGACGGTGACCTGCCGGCCGGTCTTCTCCTTGCCCGGATGGCGCTTGTCGATCAGCCCGGCGATCAGCGCGCAATAGCGGAACGAGCGCTTGAAGACGAAACTCTCGTCGAGCCAGGCCTCCAGATCGTCGCCCAGCATGTCCTGCGCGAACAATTCGGTCAGCGACAGGTCGCCCCGTCCTATCATCGCACCCATGTCTTTCAGGCCCCAGATCGCCACGGCATAGTCGGAGGCGACGAAGCCGATCGGCCGCGCCTTGGCGCGTTCCAGCCGCCGCGTCAGCAGCATGCACAGCGTCTGGTGCGCAAGCCGCCCCTCGAACGGGTAGGCGACCATGTAGAAGCGCTCGCCGCGGGGAAAGGTCTCGACCAGCATGTCGTCGGCGCCGGGCACCACCGAATTCTGCTTCTGGTAGCCGAGCCATTCGGAGACCTGCGGGGGCAGCCGATGCCATTGCGCCGGGTCGGCCAGCATCTTGCGCACCTGGGCCGACAGATAGGTCGTGGTCGGGAATTTGCCGCCCATATAGGCGGGCACTTTTGCTTCAAGGGTCGGCGCGTTGGAGGCAAACGCCTCGCTCTGGCGGATGCCCTCGAAGCGCAGTACTTTGCCGGCAAACAGGAACGTGTCGCCATAGACAAGCTGTTCGAGAAAGATCTCCTCGATCTTACCGAGCACGCGCCCGCCGCGCCCCTTGCCGCCGGCACCCGGCCGCACCAGCCGCACGATCAGCTCCGGCGCGGCGACGATGGTGCCGGCGTTCAGCCGGTATTGCTGGGCGACGGCCGGGTGCGCGATGCGCCAAGTGCCGTCTTTCGTCTGCTTGATCTTGGCATAGCGCTCATAGGATTGCAGCGCATAGCCGCCATGGGCGACGAAATGGACGCAACGGTCGAAGGTCCGACGGTCGAGGTCCGCATAAGGCGCAGCGCCCGTCACTTCGGCATAAAGAGCGTCGGCATCGAACGGCGCCGAACATGCCATGCCCAGAATATGCTGGCACAGAACGTCGAGCGCGCCCGGCTCGATCGGCGGCGTGTCCTGCGCGCCCAGATAGTTGGCATCGAGCGCGGCCTGGCATTCCATCACCTCGAACCGGTTGGCCGGCACGAGGATTGCCTTGGACGGTTCGTCCATCCGGTGGTTGGCGCGGCCGATCCGCTGCGCCAGCCGGCTGGCGCCCTTGGGCGAACCGACATGGACGACCAGATCGACATCGCCCCAGTCGATGCCCAGATCGAGCGTCGAGGTGGCGACGACCGCGCGCAGCGCGCTCTGGCCCATCGCCGCTTCGACGCGCCGCCTTTGCCCGACATCGAGGGAACCGTGATGCAAGGCGATCGGCAGGCTGTCCTCGTTCAGCGTCCACAACGCCTGGAAGATCAGCTCGGCCTGGCTGCGCGTATTGACGAAGATCAGCGTCGTGCCGTGCGCCTTGATCGCCTCATAGACGTCCGGCAGCGCATAGCGCGCCGAATGGCCGGACCAGGGAATGCGGTCGTCGGACTTCAAAATGGTGATCTCGGGCGTCGCCCCGCCATCGACGGTGATCAGTTCGGACAGGGCGTCCGCGCCGGAGGCCCGCCGCACCAGCCACCGCCGCAACTCGTCCGGTTCGGCCACGGTCGCCGAAAGGCCGATCGTCTGGAGTTCCGGTTGCAGCATCCGCAATCGCGCCAGACCGAGCGAAAGCAACTGCCCGCGCTTGGAGGTAACCAGCGAATGCAACTCGTCGAAGATCACATAGCGCAGATCGGCAAAGAACCGGTCGGCATCCTTGTGCGACAACAGCAGCGCCACCTGTTCGGGCGTTGTCAGCAAGATGTCGGGCGGCGCCAGCTTCTGGCGCTGGCGCTTGGAGGCGGGCGTGTCGCCGGTGCGGGTTTCGATGGTGACCGGCAGGTCCATCTCGCCCACGGGCACGCCGAGATTGCGTTCGATATCGACGGCGAGCGCCTTCAGCGGCGAGATATAGAGCGTGTGGACGCCCGGCCTGATCGAGCCCGGCTTCGGCTTGCCGCGCCGCGCCAGATCGGTCAGCGCGGGCAGGAACCCGGCCAGCGTCTTGCCGGCGCCGGTCGGCGCGATCAAAAGCGTCGACAGCCCCGCCTCGGCCTTGGCCAGAAGCTCCAATTGATGCGCGCGCGGCTGCCAGCCCTTGGTCGCGAACCAGTCGACGAAAGGTCTGGGCAGGGCAAACATGTCGGCCTGCGCCGGCCGCGATGTGTCGATGACGCTCATTGGCGGGGAGATTAGCGTTCCCGAAAAGTTCTGCAATGCGCCTTGCGTGAAAAAGGTCGGCATCTATCTTGCGGAGCATGAAACCCGACAAGCTGCTGCACCCGACCGACAAGGGGCTCTATTGCCCGCCGGGCGACTTTTTCATCGACCCGGTCAAGCCGGTCGATCGTGCGCTGATCACCCATGGCCATGCCGACCATGCCCGCGCCGGCCACGCCCACGTGATGGCCACACGTGAAACACTCGACATTATGGGCATCCGCTACGGGGAGAATTTCGCCGGCGCCACGCAGGAGGCGACGCTCGGCAAAGCGGTCACCATCAACGGCGTCACCGTCTCGTTCCACCCGGCCGGTCATGTGCTCGGTTCGGCGCAGATCGCCGTCGAGGCCGGTGGCACCCGCATCGTCGCCTCGGGCGACTACAAGCGCCGCGCCGATCCCACTTGCGCGGGCTTCGAAGTGGTGCCCTGCGATGTCTTCATCACCGAAGCGACCTTCGGGCTGCCGGTCTTCATCCATCCCGACGATGGCGGCGAGATCGCGCGGCTGCTCGACAGCGTCGCGCGCTTCCCTGAGCGGGCGCATCTGGTCGGCGCCTACGCGCTCGGCAAGGCGCAGCGGGTCATCGCGCTGATCCGCAAGGCCGGATACGCCGAGACCATCTTCATTCACGGCGCGATGGAAAAGCTCTGCACCTACTATCGGAGGCAGGGCATCGATCTCGGTCCGTTGGCGCCGGCGACCATCGACAAGGGCGCCAGGGACCAGTTTGCCGGCAAGATCATTGTCGGGCCGCCCTCGGCCTTCGCCGACAAATGGGCGCGGCGCTTTCCCGATCCGGTGGCCTGTTTCGCCTCGGGCTGGATGCGCGTGCGCCAGCGGGCCAAGCAGCGCGGCGTCGAACTGCCGCTGATCCTGTCGGATCATTCGGACTGGGACGAACTGACCCAGACCATCCGGGATACCGGCGCCTCCGAGGTCTGGGTGACCCATGGCCGCGAGGAGGCGCTGGTACGCTGGTGCGAGCTTTCTCAGATCAGGGCCAAACCGCTCAATCTGGTCGGCTATGAGGACGAGGCGGAGTGATGGTTCGGCTTTGCCCCACCCTTCATCCCTCCCCACAAGGGGGAGGGAAGACAGGAGCACCGCATCGGTCGGACCGATATTCGGTCCAGGCTCGAATTGTGAGCCAATGTGGCGGTATGTCGAAGTCTTCCCTCCCCCTTGTGGGGAGGGATGAAGGGTGGGGGTTATTGCCATGAAACCCTTCGCCGCCCTCCTCGACGCCCTTGTTCTCACGCCATCGCGCAACGCCAAGCTCCGGCTGATCGTCGATTACATAGCCGCGACCCCCGATCCCGATCGCGGCTATGCGATCGCCGCCATCACCCGCGATCTCGACATTCCCTCGGTCAAGCCGGCGATGATCCGCGCGCTGGTCGAGGCGCGGGTCGATCCGGTCCTGTTCGGCTATTCCTACGATTTCGTCGGCGACCTGGCCGAGACGGTGTCCCTGATCTGGCCGGCTGAGGAAGAGCGCCCGTCACCCTCCCCCTTGAGGGGAGGGTCGATGCGCAGCGTCGGGGTGGGGGTAAGCGATGGTGAAGAACCCCCACCCGGTTCGGCTCACTTGCGCGATCCTCACCGACCTCCCCTCAAGGGGGAGGTGAAGAATGCGGACCTCCCCCTCGCCACCATCGTCGAAACCCTCCAAATCTCCTCCCGCTCGGACGGGCCGCGGCTGGTCGAGCGCTGGCTCGACGCGCTCGATCCGCCCGGCCGTTACGCGCTGTTGAAGCTGATCACCGGCGGCATGCGCATCGGCGTTTCGTCGAGGCTGGTCAAGCAGGCGCTGGCCGATTTCGGCGGTAAGGACGTCACCGAGATCGAGGAACTCTGGCACGGGCTCGCCATCCCCTATACGAACCTGTTCGCATGGCTCGACGGCACCGGACCCAAGCCCGAAAGCGCCGCCGCCGCGCCGTTCCGGCCCGTCATGTTGGCCAACCCGGCCGATACCGAAGACCTCGCCCGCTACGATCCGGCCGACTATTGCGCCGAATGGAAATGGGACGGCATCCGCGTGCAGGCGACCGCCGAAAAGGGCGTCGCGCGCATCTATTCGCGCACCGGCGACGACATTTCCCGCTCTTTTCCCGATCTTCTTGCCGCGATGGATTTCGAAGGCTCGATCGACGGCGAACTGCTGGTCGGCCATTTCGAGGATGGCGCGATCCGCCCCGGCACGTTCGGCGATCTCCAGCAGCGCCTCAACCGAAAGACCGTCTCGGCCAAACAGCAGGCGAAATTCCCGGCCTTCGTGCGCGCTTACGATCTCCTGCAGGAGGGCGGGGACGATTTGCGGCCGCTGCCGTTCGAGACCCGCCGCGCCCGGCTTGAAGCCTTTGTCGCGACGTTGCCGGCCGACCGGTTCGACCTGTCGCCGCTCGTGCCGTTCAAGATCTGGGAGGAGGTCGCGGCAAAGCGCAACGCGCCGCCGGCCCCGATCATCGAGGGATTGATGCTCAAGCGCCGGGACAGCATCTACGTCCCTGGCCGGCCCAAGGGGCCATGGTTCAAGTTCAAGCGCGATCCTTTCCTGATCGATGCGGTGCTGATGTATGCGCAGCGCGGCCACGGCAAGCGGTCGAGCTTTTATTCCGACTATACGTTCGGCGTCTGGACCGGCGAAGCCGACGACCCCGCGCTCGTGCCGGTCGGCAAGGCCTATTTCGGCTTCACCGACGAGGAACTCAAACAGATCGACAAGTTCGTGCGCGACAACACGGTTGAGCGTTTCGGCCCGGTGCGGTCGGTGCGCGCCGAGCCCGATCACGGGCTGGTGCTGGAAGTCGCATTCGAGGGGTTGAACCGCTCGACACGCCACAAATCCGGCGTCGCCATGCGTTTTCCGCGCATCTCGCGCCTCAGATGGGACAAGCCGCCCTTCGAGGCCGACCGGCTCGAAACGCTTGAAGCGATGCTCGACTGACGCCCTTGCGGTTGCCGCATTTGCCGCTTAGGTCCGCTCTCGAACAACGGAGCACGGGCGCATGAACACACGTCAGGTCCTTGGCGACACGGTCGGTCGAACGGTCATCAAGCTGGTGGTGGTGTCGTTTCTGGTCGGCGCGGTGATGAATGTCTTCGGCCTCGCGCCGCTCGACATCTGGTGGGGCCTGCGCGACTTCGCCGTCAATCTGTGGCAAAGCGGCTGGGCGGCGCTCGGCCGTTTCGGCGACTGGCTGATCCTCGGCGCCAGCATCGTCATTCCGCTCTTTATCCTCGCGCGGCTTTTGAGCTACCGGTCGGAACGCTGAACGAAAACTCGTCGGCGACATGGTGCAGCAGCGCATGCCGGCGTGCCAGCGCGTCGACATCGCGCGAATAGCCGCCGCCGATCACGCCACATACGGGAATGCCGCGCATGCGGAAATGGCTGATCACCATCCGTTCGCGCCGCTCGATGCCATGGTTCGTCAGCGCCAGCCGGCCCAGCCGGTCCTCGCCATGCACGTCGACGCCGGCATTGTAGAAGACGATATCGGGTGACGGAGCACGGACCCGCAGTTCCTCGAGCACCAGCGCCAGCGTTTTGAGATAGGCTGAATCGCCGACTCCGTCCGGCAGGCCGAGGTCGAAGTCGGAGGCCTTCTTGCGCACCGGATAGTTTTTCTCGGCATGGATCGATGCGGTGAAGACGCGTGCGTCGGCGGCGAAGATCTCCGCCGTGCCGTCGCCCTGGTGAACGTCGAGATCGAGCACCAGCGCGCTGGAAATCTCGCCGTCGGCAAGCAGCAGCCGCGCGGCAACCGCGACATCGTTGAACGTGCAGAAGCCGGCGCCCTGGGCATGGCGGGCATGATGGCTGCCGCCCGCCGTGTTGCAGGCAATGCCGTGTTCCAGCGCCAACCGCGCGGCCAGTACCGTGCCGGTCGTTGCGCATTGCGCGCGCAGCGAGGTGCGTTTCGTCACCTCGAAACCGATCTCGCGTTCGATCGCGCGCGGCACGTCGAACGCATAGACCTGATCCACGTAAGTGTCGTCATGGGCCAGCTTGACCCAGTCGCGCGGCGCCGGCGCGGGCACGATGAAGGTGCCGGGCGCGGCCAGCCCGTCCTCGATGAGCACTTCGGCCAGACGCGCATATTTGCCCATCGGAAACCGGTGCTCGGGATCGAACAGCGCGTCATAGGCGGGATTGTGCAGGATCGGCAGCGGCATTGTTCCGCAGGTAAGCATCGCATGGCCGAAGTCAAACTGTCGGCAGCCTTGTCACCGATACAATTGTCGGCTTGTCCGGCAGCATCCCATCGGGCAGGGCATGGCAATGTCCGCACTTGATCCGGCCCGGAGCAAAGACGCCTCGGAATTCGAGGTCACAAATCGCATGGTGTTCGCCATCGCCGTGCCGATGACGCTCGCCTATCTGACGACGCCACTGCTCGGCATTGTCGACACGGCGGTGGTCGGCCAGTTCGGCGACGCAGCGCTCATCGGCGGCCTGGCGATCGGCGCCATCCTGTTCGATGTCGTCTTCATCATGTTCAATTTTCTGCGCATGGGCACGACCGGTCTCGTCGCCCAGGCGGTCGGGCGCGGCGACGCAACCGAGCAGCAGGCCGTCTTCTGGCGCGCGGTGCTGATCGCACTCGTCGGCGGGCTGCTTCTGCTGCCGCTCGCGCCGGTCATCCGCGACGTCGGCCTGTGGTTCATGGCGCCGGGCGATGCAGTGGCCGAGGCAACGCGCACCTATGTGACGATCCGCTTCCTCGCCGCGCCGTTCACTTTGGTCAACTATGCGGTCCTTGGCCTGCTGCTGGGACAGGCGCGGGCCGTCGCGGCGCTGATCGTTCAGTCGCTGATCAACGGCATCAACATCGTCCTGTCGATCGCGCTCGGCCTCTGGCTGGAATGGAACGTTGCCGGCGTCGCCTGGGCGACCGTCATCGGCGAAAGTGTCGTCGCCATCGGCGCCCTCGTCTGGCTGTGGCGCGGCTTCGACAGGCGCCATGCCCCGTCCCGGGCGCGCATCCTCGACCGGCCGTCCTTCCTCGCGCTGATCGTCCTCAACCGCGACATCATGATCCGCTCCTTCGCCCTGGTCGCCAGTTTCGCGCTGTTCACGCGCATCGGCGCGCAGTTCGGCGCGGTCACGCTGGCGGCCAACGCCATCCTGATGAATTTCTTCTTCATCGCCGGCTACTATCTGGACGGTTTCGCCGTTGCCGCCGAACAGCTGGTCGGGCGCGCCGTCGGCGGCCGCCATCCGAAGCCGTTCTGGCGCGCTGTCCGGCTGACGGCGTTTTGGGGGTTCGTGCTGGCCGGCTTCACGACGCTGGTCGTGCTGGTGGCCGGCAACTGGTTCATCGAGATCATGACCACGGCCCAAGAGGTGCGGGCCGAGGCGCGCATCTTCCTTGTCTGGGCGGCCTTTACCGCCATCGCCGGCGTCCTCGCCTTCCAGATGGACGGCGTCTATATCGGCGCGACATGGTCGGTCGACATGCGCAACATGATGCTGCTGTCGCTGGCCGTCTTCATCGCCGCCGGCTACGGGCTGACGCCGGTCTTCGGCAATCACGGTCTGTGGTTCGCGCTCAACCTGTTTCTGGGCCTGCGCGGGTTGACGCTGCTGGCGATCCTGCCGTCGCGCGCGCGGCGCGTCTTCGGCTGAACCTATTGCGGCGGGATCGGTTTCGACGCCCAGTCCTCGACCTTGAGATCGCGCAGATCGCCGATCCGGTCGGCGCCGCGCGCGTCGAGTGCGTCCGAAAGGCCTGCGCAGATGCGCCCGGCGATCGTCGGACCGCGATAGATCATGCCCGTATAGAGCTGCACCAGATCGGCGCCCGCCTCGATCTTGGCGAGCGCCGTTTCCGCGCTGTCGACACCGCCCACGCCGATCAGGGCGAGATCCGGCCCGGCGCGCTGGCGCGCTTTGGCCAGCACGATGGTCGAGCGCTCGAACAGGGGCGCGCCGGACAACCCGCCCGCCTCGCCCGGATCGTCGGAAATCCCGGCCCGCGACAGGGTCGTGTTGGAGACGATCATCCCGTCGATCGCCTTGTCGAGCACCTCGGCGACGATGTCGTCGAGATCGGCCTCGGTGATGTCCGGTGCGATCTTCAAAAGGACCGGCACGCGCCGGCCCGTCTCCTCGATCTGCCTCATGCGCGCTTCGCCGACGCGCGCCAGAAGATCGGCTAGCGCGCCGCGCGTCTGCAGATCGCGCAGTCCCGGCGTGTTGGGCGAGGAGATGTTGACCGTGAAATAGGCGGCGAGCGCATAGAACCGCTCGAGCCCGGCCACATAGTCGGCGGCCTTGTCGTCGGTATCCTTGTTGGCGCCGATATTGACGCCGACGATCCCCGTGTCGTGCCGCGCATCGAGCCGGTGCCAGGCCGCGCCGTGACCGTCATTGTTGAAGCCCAGCCGGTTGATGACGGCGCGGTCCCCGGTCAGCCGGAAGATGCGCGGTTTGGAGTTGCCCGGCTGGGCGCGCGGCGTCACCGTGCCGATCTCGGTAAAGCCGAAACCGAGCCTGAGAAGCGCGTCGGGCACCTCGGCATTCTTGTCGAACCCGGCGGCGACGCCGAGCGGATTGGGAAAGGCGACGCCCGCCATCGCAACGGCCAAACGCGGATCGGCATCGGCGGGGCGTGCGGGCAGCGATCCCGACTTCAGCCCCTTGATCGCCAGCCCGTGCGCCGTCTCCGGGTCGAAGCGGAACATCAGCCAGCGCCCGAGCCGATCGGTCAGGCGATCGCGCATCACGCGTCCATTTGCGGGAAGATGTGCGCGCCGTCATCGCCCAACGGCAGCGGTCGCACCCAGGCGACATGGGTCAGGTCGAGCGGCGCGTAAAGATGCGGAAACAGCGCCCCGCCGCGCGAGACGTCATGTCTGAGAGCCGCGCCCAGCGCTTCGGCGCGCACCGCGACCAGAAGGAGATCGTTTTGCCCGGCAAAGTGCTTGGCGGCGGTCTCCCGCGCCTGGTCGGCGGTCGAGAAATGAATGTAGCCGTCCGCCAGATCGATCGGCGCGCCGGCAAAGACACCATCGGCCTCGGCTTTGGCCCATTGCGCCCGCGTCGCGATCTTGTAGATGAGCGTGCCCATGCCGACCCTTTAGACCGGTCGCCGTGCCGGCGGAAGACCGGCTTGCGTTCCGCCGCGCCTTGTCCACCGGCCATCACAAATTCCGCGCAATGTCGTGGGAAACAAAGCGGCAAAGGGACATGCCGGCCGCGCACCGGCCAAGGAGGAACAGATGAGAGCAATGATCATCGGCGGCAGCCTTGCCGCCCTGACCGTCATGGCGGGCCCGGTGGCCGCCGACGCGGGCCGCTATGTGATGGAACCGACCGAGGACGGTTTCGTGCGCATGGACACCGAGACCGGCGAGATGTCGGTCTGCGCGCTGGAAGGCGACGAGGTGGTGTGCCGGCTGGGCGCCGACGAGCGCGCCGCCTTCTTCGATGCGCTGGACGCTCTCGAAGCGCGGGTCGCGGTACTTGAGCGGCGGCTCAATTCCGGCGCCGGATCGGCGATCGAGCGCGACGGCCTGCCCGATCCCGAGGAGTTCGAGCGCGGTCTTGGCTATATGGAAGAGTTCATGCGCCGCTTCATGGGCATCGTGGAGGAATTCGAGGGCGCACCCGACCGGACCTGACGCGATCAGTTCTCCGGCGGGGCGGCCAGCACCTGTTCGATGATTGCAAGCACTGCCGCGCTGTCGGACAGCGGCATCGCCGGATGGGCGGTCTCACCGCGGGCGATGGCCGCCTGCACGGCGGCGGCCTGGAAGTTCAGCCCGCGCGAGGGACGGGCGAAATCCATGACCGTACGGCCGGGCATGGGCAAACGCCGCGCCAGCTTCTCGCCCCATCCGCGCGGGTCCGGCGTGGTCTCGAGCGGCCTGTCCCACAGCGTCAGCGACGGCCCCGACAGAAAATGCCGGTCGATCCGCAGCGTGCCCGTCTCGCCATAAACGATGAAATCGTTGCGCCCCTCCGCGGCCGGGTCCTCCACGAAACCGACCTTGGCGGTGAACGGCACGCTGCCGCAGGTCAGCGCCACCTCCGCCGCCCGGTCGACGCCGGTCGGCGCGGCCTGCCAGCGTCCCCGCTCAAGCGCGAGTGGCCCCAAAAGAAACGCCGCCAGCGACAGCGGATAGACGCCCAGATCGTGCAGCACCCCACCGCCGCGCGCCGGATCGAACAGGCGGTGCTCCGGATCGAACGGGCGGTGGAACAAGAGGCTGGCTTCGGCACGGCGCACGGTGCCGATCGCGCCATCGTCGATCAGCGCCTTGGCGCGCTGCACGGCCGGCAGGAACCGCGTCCAAAGCGCCTCCATGGCGAACACGCCGGCATTGCGCGCGGCGTCCTCGATGGTGCGCGCCTCGACCGAAGTCATCGCCACCGGCTTTTCGATCAACACCGGCTTGCCCGCCGCGATGGCCCGAAGCGCCTGCGCGCAATGTTCGGTATGGGGCGAGGCGATATAGACCGCATCGACCGCCGGATCGGCGAGAAACGCGTCCGGATCGGCATGCGCCGATGCGAACCCGTGCTTGGCTGAAAAGGCCTGCGCGGTCTCCATCGACCGCGAGCACACCGCTGCGCGGCGCGCGCCCGGCACATGGTCGAGATCGGCGGCGAACTGCGCCGCAATGGCGCCGGTCGCCCAGATGCCCCAGCCAAAGCCGTCCTGTTTGGTGTCGTCGGTCTGTCCCGCCATGATCCGCCCGCCTGATTGGCCTATCGTGGCGCCAGTGTGCGGCAAACCGATCAACAATTCCCCAACGCCGGCGGCCGGCAAAAAAGCGGTTGGGCTCGTCTGGACAGCATCGTATTTGGTGCTATAACCCGCGCGTTCTGAGCGGGCCTCCGGCCCGGCCGATCCTGTGATCGCGAACGCCCGTGCCCGGGTAGCTCAGGGGTAGAGCAGCGGATTGAAAATCCGCGTGTCGGTGGTTCAAATCCGCCCCCGGGCACCATTTCTTCACCAGTCAGGAACCGTCCCGAAGTCCGTAACGGGCTGCGATCGTGCCGTGCTTGCCGCCGGCGCGTTAACCATTTGTCAACCATAAGCTTGAGCGCCGTCGCCAGAGCCGGCACTGTAAGACCGGCAGTGGGCATCGGGACGGTTCGCATGGCGGGGAACATCATCAGCCTGGATCGGGCGCGGCAGGACCGCGCAGCGACCCTCTCGCACGCGGTCTCGGTGGACGAGTTTGCCATCAAGGTTGCCTGCGCGCGCGATCCGATGTTCTGGGTCCGGGTCAAGCGGCCGCTGGGCGGCGATGTTCACGTCACCGATTTCCAGCGCGGCGCGCAAAGCCGCGCGGCTCTGGCCGATGGACTGATCGCGGCCCTTCAAGCCGCCGGTATCGCATTGCCCCGGCGCCTGCGCTTTTCCGACATCGCGCCCATGGGCGCATCCGATCCGCGGTTCCACGGCCGGCTCGCCGAAGCGATCGAGGATGTTCGGATCGCCGCCGATGCGGTCGCCCGCCGCCACGGGGCCGCCCTCCGCGGCCTCGACACCCGCCCAAGGGGCGGCAAGGTGGACGCCGAGGCCCTGTTCGCCGCCCACTGATGCCGCGCGGTCCGGCGCTTCAATCCGTCCCGGCACGCATCCGGTCAAGGTCGGCGACGGTATCGACATCGGCCAGCATGCCCGGCGGAGCCGCGACAAGACGGTCGGGCGGCAGGTCCGCAAGCAGCAAGGCCGCGCCGCGATCGCCCGACAGTTTCGTGAGCGCGTCGATCCGTGTGCCGCCGAAACAGGCGGGCGGCATGGCGCGCGTGCCGTCGGTCGCCGCCGATGGGCTGTCATCGGTGCAGCGGTTCAGCACCGCGCCCATCAGTGCGGCGTTCACCAGCGGCATGTCCGCCAGCGCGACGAGCAGCCGTGTCGCGCCCAGTTGCATGGCGTGCCGGGCGCCGAGCGCCAGGCTCGCCGATTGCGGTGCGTCGGGCCCTTGGATCGTCAGCACGTCGAAATCCTCGAACAGCGCGGCGACCGCAGGGTCGGCGACCACGACCAGCCGGTGATCGAGCGGAACGGCAGCCATGGTTTCCGCCGCATGGGCGCCCAGCGGCCTGCCCCGGAACGATG
Organism: Oceaniradius stylonematis; assembly: GCF_003149475.2. GTDB lineage: Bacteria > Pseudomonadota > Alphaproteobacteria > Rhizobiales > Rhizobiaceae > Roseitalea > Roseitalea stylonematis. The sequence continues at coordinate 162,773 of NZ_QFWV02000004.1, read as the reverse complement.
CCAGGAGCTTGTTTTCGGTGCCGAACCGCGCCGACCGCCCGGCCGCCAGGACAAGGCCGCATCGGCTCATGCGGCGGCTTTGGCGACGGCCAGCACCTCGGCGAGAACCGAGACGGCGAGCGTGCGCGCATCGCGCGCCGAAGGCACCAGCCCGATCGGCCCGTGCAGGCGCTCGCGTGCCTCCGCCGCAACGCCCATCGCCTCGAGTTCGGCCAGGCGCGCATCGCGCGCCCGCTTGCTGCCCTGCGCGCCGATATAGAACGCATCGGTTTCGAGCGCGCTCTCAAGGATCGGCGGTTCCCAGTCGTGATCGTGAAAGAACAGGACCACCGACGACCAGCCGTCCGGAGCGACCCCCGATGGCACGCCCTTGGAGACCAGATGATGCGTGGCGCACCCCGCCGCGCGGCCCGCTTCGAGCGTTTCCTCGTCGGGCGACAGCAAAAGGTTGGGATAGCCTGCGGACTGGACCAGTCCGGCGAATGTGCTGGCTTCGGGCCCCTTGCCGAAGATGAAGAACTGCAGTTCGGGCTCGAACGTGATCGCGAACCGGCCCTTCTCGGACGCAATCGCATCCTCTTGCTCTTCGATCTGCCCGGTCTGGCGGTCGATGACGAGCGTTGCGGGCCGGCGCGCGTCGAGCGTTTCGATCATTCTCGCGAGCGCCTCCTTGTCGGGCCGCGGCACCAGCAGGATTTCAAGCCCGCCGCCGCAGGGAAGCTGGATGTCGATATAGGGCGAACCGCGTCCGTAGAGCACGGTCTTGGGCGTCCCGGTGTCGAGCGTTTCGGCGGCATGGAGCGCCAGATCGGATTCGATGCAGCCCGACGACAGCGTGCCGATACGCATGTCGTCCGCCAGGAACGCCATCACCGCGCCGACCGGGCGGTAGGAGGGGCCTTCGGTGCGGGTGATGACCGCCAGAACGCCGTCCTCTTGCGCCGTCGCCAGTGCGGCCAGCGGCGCGCGGTTGGGCCCGAAATCGAGCGGCGGGACGGTTTGTGCGCGTGTCAGCATGATGCTGGCGATTGTATCGCTTTGCCATCGGGCGGCAAGGCGTTTGCGCCCTTGGCGCAATGGACAGGCGCCGGCATGCCCGCTAACTCTTGTGGTCATGATGGATGCCGCCAACACGACCGCCACGCCCGCGCCGGTCTCGATCGACGAGACGATCGCCCTTCTTGCCGGCGAGAACTATGTCTGCGGGCGCGGCCTTGCCACCGTCGCCTTCCTGTCGATGACGCTCGACAAGCCGCTCTTTCTTGAAGGCGAGGCCGGCGTCGGCAAGACCGAGATCGCCAAGGCGCTCGCCTCCGGCCTCGGCCGCCGGCTGATCCGCCTGCAATGCTATGAGGGTCTCGATGCCGCGTCGGCGATCTATGAGTGGAACTTCACGGCCCAGATGGTCGCCATCCGAACCGCCGAGGCCGCCGGCAACGCCGACCGCGACCTGTTGCAGCAGGAGCTGTTCACCGGCGACTTCCTGATCCGCCGGCCGCTTCTGGAAGCGATGGAGCCGCACGCCGAGGGCCCGCCCGTCCTGCTGATCGACGAGGTCGACCGCACGGACGAACCGTTCGAGGCGTTCCTGCTCGAAGCCCTGTCGGACTATCAGGTGACGATCCCGGAACTTGGCACGATCCGCGCGGACGAGCCGCCGCTGGTGATCCTGACCTCCAACCGGACGCGCGAGGTCCATGACGCGCTCAAGCGCCGCTGCCTTTATCACTGGGTCGATTATCCGGACTTCGAGCGCGAGATGGACATCCTGCGCGCCCGCGTGCCCGAAGCGACCGAAACCCTTTCGGCGGAGATCGTCGCCTTCGTCCAGGGTCTGCGCGGGGCGGACCTGTTCAAGAACCCCGGCGTTGCCGAGACCATCGACTGGGCCAAGTGCCTTGTCGCGCTTGACACGGTCGCGCTGTCGCCCGAGGTGATTTCCGACACGCTCGGGGCGATCCTCAAATATCAGGACGACATTGCCCGCATGGCCGGCTCCGAGGTCACGCGCATTCTCGACGAGGCGCGGGCGAAGCTCGCCGACACCGGCAGCTGATGGCCGGGGCGCCCGCCGCCGAAAAGCCCGCCAAGGGCCGTCTGGCCGACAATATCGTTCATTTCGCCCGCGCCCTGCGCAAGGCCGGCGTGCCGGTCGGCACCAGCCAGGTCCGCGATGCGGTGCGCGCGGCGGCGGTCGCCGGCTTTTCACGGCGCGACGATTTCTACCATTTGCTGCGCGCGACGTTGATCACCCGCGCCGAGCATCTGGACGTCTTCCACCAGGTGTTCACCATGTTCTGGCGCGATCCCGAATATCTCGAAAAGATGATCCGCCTTCTGTCGCCGATGATCCGGGGCGAGACCGAGGAGAAGAAGAAAAAGGCCGCCGAACGGCGCGCCTCCGAGGCGTTGGGCGATGCGCCCAAGGCGTCTGCCGACGCGCCGGTGCGCACCGAGGTCGAGATCGACGCGCAACTGTCCTGGTCGGAAACCGAGACGCTGCGGGCGATGGATTTCGAGCAGATGAGCGCCACCGAGCTGGCGCGCGCCGCGCGCGCCATCGAGGCGATGCGCCTGCCCGTCCGCCCGGTTCGCACGCGGCGCGCGCGCCGTTCGCCGGTCGGAACCCGGCCCGATTTCCGCGCCACCATGCGCGGGTCGCTGCGCCGCGCCGGCGAGATCGAGCGGGTCGTCACCATCGTACCGCGCGAGCGGCCGCCGGACCTTGTCGCCCTGTGCGACATTTCCGGATCGATGAGCACCTATTCGCGGATGATGATGCATTTCCTGCACGCGCTGACCTGGGCGCGGGTGCGCGACTGGCGCCATGTCCACGCCTTCACCTTCGGCACGCATCTGACCAACATCACCCGCGCGCTTCACCTCAAAGACCCCGACCGGGCGCTGGCGGCGGTCGGTCACGATGCGACGGACTGGGAGGGCGGCACGCGCATCGGCGTGGCGATCGAGACGTTCAACCGGCAATGGTCGCGCCGCGTGCTCGGCCAGGGCGCCGTGGTTCTTTTGATCACCGACGGGCTGGAGCGCGGCGACGCCGACCTGCTCTCGGCCCAGATGGAGCGGCTGCACCTGTCGTGCCGGCAGCTCATCTGGCTGAACCCGCTCCTGCGCTATGACGGGTTCGCGCCGCTCGCCGGCGGCATCCGCGCGATGATGCCCCATGTCGACCGGTTCCATGCCTGCCATTCGCTCGACAGCCTGGCCGATCTGACGCGCGCACTGACCGAAGGCCGGCAGGATATGCGCGCCGCGTGAGACCGCATCGAAAAAGCGCAATCCGCGACATTAGAATGAGTTGCATTCCAAATTGGGCCGCGCCATCATCGAAGGACAACAACGACAAGCATTCACCGGAGGAGCGTCATGGACATGACGGGTGAATACCAGATTGCCGCCCCGCGGGCGGCTGTCTGGCAGGCACTGAACGATCCCGACGTGCTGCGCGCATGCATTCCCGGCTGTGAAGAGCTGGAGATGACCTCCGACACGACCATGACCGCCAAGGTCGTCCAGAAGATCGGCCCCGTGAAGGCGAAGTTCGCCGGCGAGGTCGAACTGGTCAACATCATCGTCGAGGAAAGCTACACCATTCAGGGCGAAGGCAAGGGCGGCGTTGCGGGCTTTGCCAAGGGCGGCGCCGACGTGCGGCTGACCGATGGCGACGGTCACACGCTGCTGACCTATGAGGCGCAGGCAACCGTTGGCGGCAAGCTGGCCCGCCTCGGCAGCCGGCTGATCAATTCGACCGCCAAGAAGCTGGCCGACAAGTTCTTCGAGAACTTCCACGATCATTTGGGCGGCAAGGACGCCCGGGACGAAGTCGCCGGGGACGCAGAGACGGCCGAAAAGGCCTGACCGGACCCGCGTGCATCACCATGCCGGTGGCCCGGACGGGCGCGACACCGGAAAAGAGGAGGAATGGATGACCAGTGTGACGATGACCGTGAACGGCAAGGCCGCCAGCGGCGATGTGCCGGGCGAGACGCTGCTGAGCGATTTCCTGCGCGAGCATTTGCGGCTGACCGGCACCCATGTCGGCTGCGACACCAGCCAGTGCGGCGCGTGCGTCGTCCATGTGGACGGCAAGGCGGTCAAGTCGTGCACCGTGCTGGCCGCCTCGCTGGACGGTGCCGAGGTGACCACGGTCGAGGGGCTCGCCAATGGCGAACTGCACCCCATGCAGGTGGCCTTCAACGAAAATCACGGGCTGCAATGCGGCTTCTGCACGCCGGGCATGATCATGAGCGGCATCGACATGATCAACCGCTACAAGGCCGAGGGCAAGGAGCTGACCGACGACGCGATCCGGCACGAGCTGGAGGGCAATATCTGCCGCTGCACCGGCTATCACAACATCGTCCGGTCGATCAAAGACGCGGCCGCCAGCATGTGAGCATGCGGAGGATCATCCGGGCGGCATCATGAGGCATTTGGGAGGAACGAGCATATGAGCGAAGGCATCGGCGCTGCGGTCAAGCGCAAGGAGGACAAGCGGTTCATCACGGGTCGGGGCAAATATACCGACGATATCCGCATGGAAAACCAGGCCTATGGCGCGTTCGTGCGCAGCCCGCACGCCCATGCCGAGATCAGGGGCATCGATGCGACCGCCGCGCTTGCCATGGAGGGCGTGATCGCCGTGCACACCGGGCCGGAACTCAAGGAAGACGGCATCGGCGATATCATCACCGGCTGGGCGATCCATTCCAAGGACGGCAACCCGATGAATGTCGGTGCGTGGAACCCGATGGCGACAGCCCGCGTGCGCCATGTCGGCGAACCCGTCGCCATCGTCATCGCCGAAAGCCAGGCGCTGGCGCGCCTTGCCGCCGAGGCGGTCGAGGTCGATTATGAGGAACTGCCCGCCGTCGCCGCTGCCACCAGGGCGCTCGAGGACGGCGCACCGCTCCTGCACGACAACGTCCCCGGCAATCTGATCTTCGACTGGGAGATCGGCGACGAGGCCGCCGCCGATGCGGGCCTCGCCGGCGCCGCGCACATCACCGAGCTCGATATCGTAAACAACCGGCTGGCGCCGAACGCCATCGAGCCCCGCTCGGCGATCGCCGTCTACAACGACATCGACGATCACTACACGCTCTACACCACCAGCCAGAACCCGCATGTGGCGCGGCTGGTCTTGTCGGCCTTCTACAATGTCGCGCCCGAGCACAAGCTGCGTGTCATCGCGCCCGACGTCGGCGGCGGCTTCGGCTCGAAAATCTACATCTATCCCGAGGAGATCACCTGCCTGTGGGCGTCGATGAAGACCGGCCGTTCGGTCAAGTGGACGTCGGACCGTTCCGAAGCCTTCATGACCGACGCCCATGCGCGCGATCACGTCACCAAGGCCCGCATGGGTTTTGACGCCGACGGCAAGATCGTCGGGCTGAAGGTCAACACGGTGGCCAATATCGGCGCCTACGCGTCTTTGTTTGCGACCGCCACGCCGACCTATCTGTACGGCACGCTTCTGTCCGGCCAGTACGACATCACCAACGTCTATTGCGACGTCAAAGCGGTGCACACCAACACCGTTCCGGTCGATGCCTATCGCGGCGCCGGCCGCCCGGAGGCGACCTTTGTGATGGAACGGCTGATGGAGACCGCCGCGCGCGAGATGGGCATGGACCCGGCCGAACTGCGCCGCCGCAACTTCATCACCGAGTTCCCGCACCAGACGCCGGTGATCATGACCTACGATTCCGGCGACTTCCACGCGCTGCTCGAAAAGGGCCAGGCGGCAGCCGATGTGGCCGGCTTTGCGGCGCGCAAGGCCGAGGCCGCCTCGCGCGGCAAGCTGCGCGGCATCGGCTATTCGTGCTACATCGAAGCCTGCGGCATCGCGCCCTCCAAGGCGGTCGGCTCGCTCGGCGCCGGCGTCGGCCTCTGGGAATCGGCCGAGGTGCGCGTCAACCCGGTCGGCACGATCGAAATCCTGACCGGCTCCCATGCCCACGGCCAGGGCCATGAGACGACTTTCGCGCAAGTGGTGTCGGACCGGTTCGGACTGCCGATGGACAACATCACCATCGTCCATGGCGACACCGACAAGGTGCAGATGGGCATGGGCACCTACGGCTCGCGCTCGGGCGCGGTCGGCATGAACGCCATCGTCAAGGCGATGGACAAGGTCGAGGCCAAGGTCAAGAAGATCGCCGCGCACACGCTGGAGGCCAGCGAGGACGACATCGTCATCGAGGATGGCGAGGTCAAGGTCGCCGGCACCGACAAGAAGATGGCATGGCACGAGGTGGGCCTTGCCGCCTACACCGCGCACAATCTGCCCGACGGCATGGAGCCGGGCCTCAAGGAAGGCGCCTTCTACGATCCGACCAACTTCACCTTCCCGTCGGGCACCTACATCTGCGAGGTGGAAGTGGATCCCGAGACCGGTGTCGTCGAGATCGTGCAGTTCACCGCCGCCGACGATTTCGGCACGGTGATCAACCCGATGATCGTCGAGGGCCAGGTGCATGGCGGCGTCACCCAGGGCATCGGACAGGCGCTTCTGGAAAACGTCGTCTATGACGAGGACGGCCAGCTCATCACCGGCTCCTACATGGATTATTGCATGCCGCGCGCCGACGATGTGCCCTCCTATGTGCTCGAACATTCGACGACGGTCGCCCCGTCCAACCCGCTCGGTGTCAAGGGCTGCGGCGAAGCCGGAGCGATCGGCTCGCCGCCGGCCGTCATCAACGCGATCACCGACGCGATCGGCAACAACAATCTGACGATGCCGGCCACCCCGCAAAAGGTGTGGGCCGCCATTCAGGAAGTCGGCCTGCCGCAGGCGGCCGAATAGGGAGGATCGATCGATGTATGCAGTCAACTATCACAAGCCGGCCAGCATCGAGGATGCGGTTGCCGCCATTGGCGGCGCCGATGAGGCCAAGATCCTCGCCGGCGGCCAGACGCTTCTGCCGACCATGAAGCAGCACCTGGCCGCACCGTCCGATGTCATCGACATTCGCGGCATTGGCGGCATGACCGACATCGCCGTGCGCGGCGACACCGTCACCATCGGCGCGGCGGCCACCCATGCGGCCGTGGCCGGCAGCAACGAGGTGGGTTCGGTGTGCCCGGCTCTGGCGGCGCTCGCCGCAGGGATCGGCGATCCGGCGGTGCGCCACATGGGCACCATCGGCGGATCGATCGCCAACAACGATCCCGCCGCCGATTATCCGGCGGGCCTTCTGGCTCTGGGCGCGACCATCGTCACCAACAATCGCGAGATCGCAGCCGACGAATTCTTCACCGGCATGTTCACGACAGCGCTTGAGGATGGCGAGATCATCACCGCGATCAACGTCAGTGCACCCGGCAAGGCGGCTTACGCCAAGTTCCGAAACCCGGCCTCGCGCTACGCCATGGTCGGTGTTTTTGTCGCCAAGACCGGCGATGGCGCGCGCGTCGCCGTCACCGGGGCGGGCGAGGACGGCGTCTTCCGTCATGACGGTCTCGAACAGGCGCTCGGCACGAACTGGTCGCCCGATGCCGTGGACGCGGTGGCGGTGTCCGCCGACGGGCTGATGAGCGACATCCACGCCTCGGCCGACTATCGCGCCCACCTGATCAAGGTGATGGCCAAGCGCGCCGTGGCGGCCGCCGGCTGACGGGCGTCGGCATACCCCAATTGCGGTAATGGGCCAAGGAATGGCCGGGCGCGATGCATGCGTCCGGCCTTTTTGCATGATGCGGGGAAGATGAACCGGCGCTGATCACTGGCCAACCCCTTGTCCATCGGATAGTCAGGGCATGAAACATACTGGCCGGCAAGGCAGTCGCGCCGGCCGGAAAGACAAGGGGAAAGAAATGCTTGTTCGAAATCTGACGGCTTTGGGCGCCGCGGTTTGCGTTGCGGGGATGATGGCAGCCACAGCGCCGGCGACGGCCCAGGACGCTTCGCCGACGCCAAGCCGCTCGTCCGAATCGTTTGGCGACTGGAGTGTCGATTGCACGCTTGCCGTGACGCCCGCCGACGATGACGGCCCGCAGGATGCACCGCGCCGCGTATGCGAGGCCGTGCAGGTTTATTCGAGCACCAACAACCGCGCCGAAATCGCGCGTCTCGCCTTCGGCCGCAATCCCGAGGACGGAGCGACGGTCGTTGCCATGCGCGTCATCGCCGACGTGTCGTTCGGCAGCGCACCGGAACTGGCCGATGGCGACACGGCATTGCTGTCGGGCCGCATAACGCGCTGCACGAGCGGTTTCTGCTTTGTCCAGTTCGAGAGCGGCGACGACATTGCGCAGCTTCTTATCGGCGCCGAAACCCCGGCGATCCGCTATCCCGTTGCCAGCGGCCAGACGCTCGCGATCGGCGTGTCGACCGACGGGCTCACCGAAGCGCTCGCAACGCTGGCCGCGCGCAGCCAGTAATCCGCACTGAACGGGGACGTGATGACCGAGACGAAAACCGAGGAAAGAACCGCTGCCGGCAAGGATGCGAACGGAGCCGAAAGCGGCGGCCTTCCGGCCATGTACGAGACCGTGGCGGTCCTGTCGGCCGGGCTGCACGGCGATTTGCGCTTCACCCCGGCCAACCGCTTCAATGGCGCATCTCAGATGAACGCCATCATTGTCGCGGCCGCCGAGTTTCCGGAAGCGGCGCTGCACTATCCGCTCGTCTTCAGCGAACAGGACGGGCGCCGCGCCGCGCATGTGATCACCGGCCACTCGGCCGGCGAGAACCGGTTTGTCGAAAAGAGCGGCAAATGGCGTTCGGGCAGCTACATCCCGGCCTATGTCAGGCGCTATCCGTTCATCCTTGTCGAGGACAAGGCGCAGGACAGGCTGACGCTTGCCGCCGATCTCAAGAGCCGCTGGTTCGATTCAAAAAAGGGCGACCGGCTGTTCGAGGACGGAAAGCCGAGCGAAGCGGCGCAGAACGCGATGAGTTTCTGCCAGACGTATCACAACCAGCTTCTGGAGACCGACAAGCTCCTGGCCGCCATCGCCGGGACCGGCCTTCTGGTCGACCGCAATGCCGATGTGACGCTGCCCGACGAGACCAAGCGCCGGATCACCGGCTTCCAGGTGGTGGACGAGGAGAAGCTGGCGCAACTGGACGATGAGACCTTCCTGTCGCTGCGCAAGAACGGCGCGCTGGCGCTGATCTACTGCCACCTGATCTCGATGCGCAACTGGCGCAACATCGTTGGCGGCTCGAAGTGATCCGGTCCGCATAGATGTCGTCTCTTATATAAGAAAAAATTGATATAGATCATGCCGCCGGGCGTCCGGCGGCGTTACGATCCGCCCGATTGTTTATGACCATCGGGAGATTCCACATGTCTTTTGAGCTCGACAGGCGCGCCTTTCTGGCGGCCGCGCTCGGCGCGACAGCGCTGGGGGCCGCGCGTCCGGCGCATGCGCAACGCGTGGCGACGTCGGCCAAGATCGTCATCATCGGCGCCGGTGCGGCCGGCTCATCGCTCGCCAACCGGCTGGCCGCTCGGCTCGACGGCGCCGAGATCACCATCATCGACGCGCGCAAGCGCCATCTCTACCAGCCCGGCTTCACGCTGATCGCATCGGGTCTGAAACCGGCCGGCTATTCGGTCAGCAGCACCAGCGACTGGCTGCCGCGCGCGGTCAACTGGATCGAGGAGGGCGCCGCCGAGATCGATCCCGAGGCGAAGACGGTGACGACCGACAGCGGCACGCAGGTCAGCTATGACTATCTCGTCGTCGCGGCGGGGCTGAAGCTCAACTACGACCAGATCGAGGGCATGGATGTCGGTCTGATCGGCAAGGACGGCATCGGCTCGGTCTATGCGAGCCCCGAAGCGGCCGAAGCCACATGGCGCGAGATGGACCGGTTCACCGACGAGGGCGGCGTGGGCCTGTTCAGCCGTCCGGCCACCGAGATGAAATGCGCCGGCGCGCCGCTCAAATACACCTTCCTGACCGACGACTACGCACGGCGGAAAGGCAACCGCGGCAAGACCGAGATCATCTACGCCGCACACTCAAAATCGCTGTTCGGCGTGCCGATCGTCAACGAGAAGGTGCGCATGCTCTATGGCGAGCGCGGCTTCGACACACGCTATGAGCATGTGATGAAGGCGATCGATCCGGGCCGCAAGGTGGCCACCTTCGCAACGCCGGAAGGCGACCGGGAAATCCCGTTCGATTTCACCAACGTCATCCCGCCAATGAGCGCGCCGGACGTGATCCGCAACTCGCCGCTGCCATGGGCCGACAAGTGGGTCGGCCAGGGCTATGTCGAGGTGGACCAGTACACGCTGCGTCACAATCGCTACCCGGACGTGTTCGCCGCCGGCGACGTGGCCGGCGTGCCCAAGGGCAAGACGGCGGCATCGGCCAAATGGCAGGTACCCGTTGTCGAGGACCAGCTCGTCGCGCAGATCGCCGGTCAGGAGGGCACCGAGACCTACAATGGCTATACGTCCTGTCCGCTGATCACCCGCGTCGGCCGGGCGATGCTGATCGAGTTCGACTACAAGAACAATCTGGTGCCGTCCTTCCCCGGCGTGATCGCGCCGCTCGAGGAATTGTGGGTCTCGTGGCTGATGAAGGAAATCGCGCTGAAGGCGACTTACAACGCCATGTTGCGCGGCCGGGCTTGAGGAGGAAGAATCATGGAAGAACTGACGTTTGGAACGCTGATCGCCGTGCTCGAGGAAATGTTCGGCCGGGGCCTCTTCTGGGGGCTCGTCGTCATCGCCGCCCTGGTCACCGCCGCCTTTGTCTATGTCATCGTGCGCGACCGTTCGCTGCGCAGCCGCTGGTTCCTGCGCGCCGAACTGCTGGCGCCGATCGGGGCCATCGCCGCGATCTGGTTCGTCTTCGTCATCACCCGTTCGGGGCTGGGCGATGTCGGCGGGCCGATCGACGTGATCGCGCTGATCATGATCGGCCTTGCCGGCGCGGTCGGTCTGACCTTTCTCGCCTACACCGTGCAGGCCGTCGTCGGCGGCAAGCGCGGCGAGGCGTGACGCCTACCAGGCCGGCAGCAGCGCCGTGACGCGGTCGGCTGTGTCGCCGACAAACCCGGCGATGCGCGCGGGCTTGTCGGCGACGGTCTGAACCCGCACCGTGACCCAGCGGCGCACCATGCCGCGCCGCGTGGGCGGCGAGACGGTCACCGTCGCCTCATCGGTGATGTCGCTGAGCGGGCGCTCGGCGGGAACCATGTCGCTTGCAACCGCGATCGTGCCCGCGTCGAGCGCCTCGCATTGCGCCGCCGTCGACGGATAGTCGGCCTCGATGCGGGTCAGCAGCGCCTCGCCGGCCTGCTGGCACGCGGCAATCGTCGACCAGCGCCCGTCGGGCGTATCGATGTAGTCGCAATGGGCGCCCGCATCGTCGCAGCCCATCAGCGTCAGCACCACCACCAGTTCCTTCATCACCCGACCTCGCTCCATGCATTGCGCCAGAAGCGGTAGCTCGGTCAGATGGCGCGGGCGCGGCGCAAATCGGGCAACAAGGCGGCGATTGGCTTACGATACCGTCATACGCAGCGCCCGCCATCCACCTCCAGCGCGACGCCGGTGATGAAGGCGGCTTCGTCGGAGGCCAGATAGAGCGCCGCATTGGCGATGTCGGCGGGTGTCGAAAACCGCCCGAGCGGGATGACCGACTTGAACTTGTCGCGCATCTCCGGCGTGTCGGTGCCCATGAAGGTCGCCAGCATGCCGGTCTCGCCGGCCACCGGCGCCAGGCAATTGACGCGGATGTTTTTCGGCGCCAGTTCCACGGCCATGGATTTGGTCGCCGTGATCGCCCAGCCCTTGGATGCGTTGTACCATGTCAGGCCCGGCCGCGGCCTGAGGCCCGCTGTCGACGCGGTCGTGATGATGACGCCGCCGCCCTGGCCCTCCATGATCGGCACGACCGCGCGCGTCGCATGATAGATCGCCTTCATGTTGACAGCGAAGATCAGGTCGAAATCGTGCTCGTCAACGTCCAGAAGGTCGCCGTTGCGGTGGCTGTAGCCGGCATTGTTGATCATGATGTCGACGCGGCCGAACGCATCGTGCGCCGTTCGCACCATCCGCTCTATGTCGCTGCCCAGCGACACATCGACCGTCTGAGGCACCGCCGCCTCGCCCAGTTCGGCGGCGAGCGTTTCGGCGCGCTTGGCATTCATGTCGGCGATCAGGACGCGCGCGCCCTCTTCGATGAAGCGCCGCGTCATGCCTTCGCCGAATCCGCCGGCCCCGCCGGTGATGATGGCGGCCTTGCCGTCCAGTCTGCCCATGATGATCCTATCCGTGATTGAAGATGACGGTCTTGGTGGCGCTCATGTCGCGCAGCGCCTCGAAACCCTTTTCGCGGCCATGGCCGGATCTCTTGAAGCCGCCGAACGGCAATTCGATGCCGCCGCCGGCGCCATAGCCGTTGACGAAGACCTGGCCGGCCCGGACACGCTTGGCCATCCGGTGCTGGCGCCCGCCGTCTTTCGTCCAGACGCCGGCGACAAGGCCATAATCCGTCCCGTTGGCCAGACGCACCGCCTCCTCCTCGCCGTCGAAGACGAACAGCGACAGGACCGGCCCGAACACTTCCTCCCGGGCAAGCGCGCTGTCGGGCTCGACCGCGCCGAACAGGACCGGCGCCTGATAGTGACCGCCCTTCGGCGCGTCGGCGGCAATCGATCCCTCGGCCAGAACATCGGTCCCCGCCGCCTTGGCGTTGGCGACGAACCGGGCGACCCGTTCGGCCTGCTTGGCATTGATCAGCGGGCCCAGATCGCCATCGGCCCAGTGCGGCTCGGCGGTCAGGGCCGCAAAGCGCGCGGCAAGTTCCGACGCCACCGTGTCATAGACCGGGCGCTCGATCAGGATGCGGCTGCCGGCCGAGCAGGTCTGCCCGCCATTCTGGATGATCGCATTGACGAGCACCGGCAGCGCCGCCTCGATGTCCGCATCGGCAAAGACGATCTGCGGCGACTTGCCGCCAAGCTCCATCGTCACGCCGCGATTGTTTTCGGCGGCGGCCGTCTGGATCGCCGTTCCGGTCGCCGGGGAGCCGGTGAAGGTGACATAATCGACGTCGGCATGCGCCGACAGCGCCGCACCGGCTTCCGAGCCAAGTCCGGTGACCACGTTGAAGACCCCATCGGGAAATCCGGCCTCCAGCGCCAGTTCAGCGACGCGGATGGCCGTCAGCGAGGCATCCTCGGCCGGCTTGATCACCAGCGTGTTGCCCATTGCCAGCGCCGCGCCGGCGACGCGCGCCAGAATCTGCAGCGGATAGTTCCACGGGATGATCCCGGCGACGACGCCATGCGGCTCGCGCAGGGTCAGCGCCGTGTAGCCGTCCAGAAACGGGATCTGCTCGCCATGCACCTTGTCGGCCGCGCCGCCATAATATTCGAAATAGCGCAGCGTGGCGGTCACATCGGCAATGCCCTGCCGCAGCGGCTTGCCCGTGTCGCGGCTTTCAAGCGCCGCCAGTTCGCCGGCATGATCGGCGATCCGGTCGCCGAGCCGCGTCAGAAGCCGTCCCCGCTCGGCAGCGGCCATCTTCGCCCAGGGACCGGCCTCGAAGGCGGCGCGCGCGGCGGCCACCGCCGCATCCACATCGGCGGCGTCAGACCGGGCGATCTTGGCAAAGCCGATGCCATCCGAGGGAGACGTGACCTCCAGCACGGCACCGGACCGGGCCGCTGCCAATGCGCCGCCTAAGACATTGTGCCCAGGGGCGCCTTCGCCGGCGCGGCGCGCGAGATCGGAATCCGGTTTTGTCAGCATGTCCACCTCCCTTGGCCGCCGCGGCACATGAACGTTCGATGATTTTCCCGGTTGCGTCAATCTGGGCGCTGGCATTCTTAAATCGATTAGATTATGGTGGCGGCATCACGCCCAATCACCGGATACTCCCGATGTCGAGCCAGATCATTCCCGTCGATCCGTTTGACTGCATCATCTTCGGCGGCACCGGCGACCTCGCCGAACGCAAGCTCCTGCCGGCGCTCTATCATCGCCAGAAGGACGGTCAGATGACCGAGCCGACGCGCATTGTCGGTGCCTCGCGATCGGACCTGTCGCCCAATGAATACCGGGACTTCGCGCTGACCGCGCTCAAGACCCACGTCAAGGATGAACTCGACGACGACGAGGTCGAGAAGTTTCTCGCCAAGCTCGATTACGTCTCGGTCGATGTGAAGTCCGAGCGCGGCTGGGACGCGCTGGCCAAGACGCTCGGGACCGATACGGGCAAGAAGCGCGCCTGCTATCTCGCCGTCGGTCCGTCCCTGTTCGGCGACATCGCCACGCGTCTGCGCGACAGCGGGCTGATCACGCCCGAAACCCGCATCATCGTCGAAAAGCCGATCGGTCGGGATCTCAAATCGGCCACCGCGCTCAACGACACGCTGGGCGAGGTGTTCGACGAATACCAGATCTTCCGCATCGACCATTATCTGGGCAAGGAGACGGTGCAGAACCTGATGGCGCTGCGCTTCGCCAACGCGCTCTACGAGCCTTTGTGGAACTCGGCCCATATCGACCATGTCCAGATCACGGTGGCAGAATCGGTCGGCCTCGAGGGCCGCGCCGGCTATTACGACAAGGCCGGCGCGCTGCGCGACATGGTGCAGAACCATCTTCTGCAGCTTCTGTGTCTCGTCGCCATGGAACCGCCCTCCTCGATGGATGCCAATGCCGTCCGCGACGAAAAGCTCAAGGTTCTGCGCGCGCTCGAGCCGGTCGGCGAGCACAATGTCGAAAAGCTCACCGTGCGCGGCCAGTACGGGGCGGGCGCTTCGGCCGGCGGTCCAGTCAAGGGCTATCTGGAAGAGCTTGAAGGCGGCGAAAGCAACACCGAAACCTTCGTGGCATTGAAGGCCGAGATCGGCAATTGGCGCTGGGCCGGTGTGCCCTTCTACCTGCGCACGGGCAAGCGCATGACGACGCGCGTGTCGGAGATCGTCATCGCCTTCAAGCCGGTGCCGCACTCGATCTTCGGTCAGGCCGGCGGGCGGATGTCGGCCAACAATCTGGTCATCCGCCTGCAGCCGGACGAGGGCGTCAAGCAGTGGATCATGATCAAGGATCCGGGCCCCGGCGGCATGCGGCTGCGCCACGTCCCGCTCGACATGAGTTTCGCGTCCGCCTTCAACGTGCGCAATCCCGACGCCTATGAACGGCTGATCATGGACGTGATCCGCGGCAACCAGACCCTGTTCATGCGCCGCGACGAGGTCGAGGCCGCCTGGCGCTGGATCGATCCGATCCTGTCGGCATGGGAAGAGACCGGCCAGCAATGCCAGCGCTATACGGCCGGAACATGGGGACCGTCGGCCTCGATCGCGCTGATCGAGCGCGACGGACGGACCTGGCATGAGAGCGACTGACGCGCCGGCCGGGCTTCACCGGCACGACTATGCCACGCGCGACCAGCTCGCCGAGGCGCTGGCCGCCGGTGTCTCGGCCAAGCTTGCCGGCGGGATCGCGACGCGCGGACACGCCTCGCTGGCCGTCTCGGGCGGCTCGACGCCCAAGCGCTTCTTCGAGGTTCTGTCCAAGGCCGGGCTCGACTGGTCTTCGGTCATGGTGCTGCTGGTCGACGAGCGGCTGGTGCCGCCGGACCATGAGCGGGCCAATGCCGGGCTGGTGCGGCGTCATCTGATGCAGAACCGCGCCGCTGAGGCGCGCTTCGTGCCCTATGTCGTCGATGGCCACACGCCCGCCGAATGCGCGCGCCTGTCGCAGGCCGCCTTCGAGCAGGACGGCCACCGGCTCGACGCGTGCATCCTCGGCATGGGCACGGACGGCCACACCGCGTCCTTCTTTCCCGGCGGCGACCGTCTTGCCGAGGCGCTCGACCCGGAGGGTGACGACAAGGTGCTGCCCATCTTTGCTGAAGGCGCGGGCGAGCCGCGTCTGACGCTGACGCTTCCCCCGATCCTCGATGCCCGTTTCGTCGCCCTGCACATCGAGGGTGCCGAGAAGCGCACGACGCTTGAAACCGCGCTCGGCGGCACCGATGTCGATGCCATGCCCGTTCGCGCGGTGCTGCACCAGACCGCAACGCCGGTCCATGTCTTCTGGGCGCCATGAGCGGCGCCCGCACTGGACCCGAATGCCCGATCCGGAGATCACGCCATGACCGCCTATGATGTCAACGCCACCATTTCCGCCGTCACCGAACGGATGCGCGAGCGCTCGAGAGCCGGCCGCGAACTCTATCTGGAGCGACTGGCCGACCGCGCGAGCCAGGGGCCGAAGCGCTCGAAACTGTCCTGCGGCAATCTCGCCCATGGCTTTGCCGCCTGCGGGCCGGCCGACAAGGCGGACCTGAAAGGCGATACCGTCGCCAATCTTGGCATCATCACCGCCTACAACGACATGCTGTCGGCGCATCAGCCCTTCGAGACGTTTCCAGCGCTCATCAAGCAGGCCGCGCGCGATGCGGGCGGCGTCGCCCAGGTCGCCGGCGGCGTGCCGGCCATGTGCGACGGCGTCACCCAGGGTCAGGCGGGCATGGAACTGTCTCTGTTCTCGCGCGACGTGATCGCGCTCTCGACCGCCGTCGGCCTGTCGCACGACATGTTCGACGCGGCGGTCTATCTGGGCGTCTGCGACAAGATCGTGCCCGGCCTTCTGATCGCCGCGCTCACCTTCGGCCATCTGCCGGCGGTGTTCATTCCCGCCGGTCCGATGACCTCCGGCCTGCCCAATGACGAAAAGGCCAAGACCCGCCAGCTCTATGCGGAAGGCAAGATCGGCCGCGACGAGCTCTTGGAGGCCGAAAGCGCGTCCTATCACGGCCCCGGCACATGCACCTTTTACGGCACGGCCAACTCCAACCAGATGCTGATGGAGATCATGGGCCTGCACATTCCCGGTGCAAGCTTCGTCAATCCGAACACGCCGCTGCGCGACGCGCTGACCCGCGAGGCGACCCGGCGGGCGATGGCGATCACCGCGCTCGGCAACGAGTTCACCCCGGTCGGCGAGATGATCGATGAGCGGTCGGTCGTCAATGGCGTGATCGGCCTGCACGCGACCGGAGGGTCGACCAATCACACCATCCACCTGATCGCGATGGCCGCCGCCGCCGGCATCACGCTGACATGGGAGGATATATCCGACCTGTCCGACGCGGTGCCGCTTCTGGCGCGCGTCTATCCCAACGGCCTTGCCGACGTGAACCATTTCCATGCCGCCGGCGGGCTCGGTTTCATGATCCGTGAACTGGCCGACCATGGCCTTCTGCACCGCGACGTGCGCACCGTCTGGGGTCACGGGCTGGACCCCTACATGATCGAGCCGGCGCTTGGGCGCGAGGACGGCACGGTCGAGCGGCGCCCGGCGCCCAAAAAGTCCGGCAACGAGAAGGTGCTGGCGCCGGTGGCAAAGGCGTTCCAGCCCAATGGCGGGCTGAAGATGCTGACCGGCAATCTGGGCCGCGGCGTCATCAAGATCTCGGCGGTCAAGCCGGACCGGCACGTGATCGAGGCGCCGGCGCGCGTCTTCCACGACCAGAACGATCTGCAAGCCGCCTTCAAGGCCGGCGAATGCGATCGCGACATGGTGGCGGTCATCCGCTTCCAGGGCCCGAAGGCAAACGGCATGCCCGAACTGCACAAGCTGACACCGTGCCTTGGGATCCTGCAGGATCGCGGCCATCAGGTGGCGCTGGTTACCGACGGCCGGATGTCGGGTGCGTCCGGCAAGGTGCCGGCGGCGATCCATGTGACGCCCGAGGCGCTCGATGGCGGGCCGATCGCCAAGGTCCGCGACGGCGACATGGTGCGCATCGACGCGATCAACGGAACGCTCGAAGTGCTGGTCGACGCGACAGAATTCGAAAGCCGCGAGCCGGCAAAGGTCGATCTGACCGCCAACACGCACGGTATCGGCCGGGAACTGTTCGAGACGTTCCGCCGGGTGGCCACCCGCGCCGATCAGGGCGCCAGCGTGTTCATGCCGCCGCCCGCGCCGGCCGGCGGCGCCGCGCCGTCTTCCGCCCGGCCGGTCAGCGTGCCGCTGGCGGACGATGCCTTTCGGTAAGTCTTGGCTTACTCAACGGTGATCGTGATCGTCTCCGAAACAACCGGCCGGTCGTGCGGAATGTGATTGTGATCGCCGGTGACGAGCTGCAGCGTGTGCTCGCCCGCGGGCAGCTCAAGCGTCACTTCGGTCTGACCGCCGCCGAAATGGATGTGATTGTCATCGGCCGGAATGTTGCCGGCGGCATCCGCGTCGCCAAACGGCGCCCGGTTGACGAACAGGTGGTGATGGCCGGTGCCCTCCATCTCGATGCCCGCCGGCGCGACGCCCATGCCGCGCATGCCGAACACGATCCTGACCGGGCTCTGCACGGCGGCGCCGTCGTCCAGATTGACGATGTAAACCTCCGCTCCGTCCGCCGACGGCGTCCCCTGCCCCAGCGCGGCGGTTGAAAGCAATGTGAAAAGCGCCGCCGTTGCGGCCAACGTCTTGTGCATGTCGATTTCCTCCACTTAGAAGAAGAGGAGTTAGCGCAGGCTCACCCAAGGGCAATCGATCGTGATCGTTGCGACCGGTGCGCCTTTGCGGGACAGGATTGTTAACCCAAACTGAAGGTCTTGTTTCACAATCGGTTTCTCCGCGTGCATACAGGCGGCCATTGGCGTCGGGCTGGCCGGCTCGGCACGCACGCATTTTCGAGAAGTGATAACCGATGACCAGCCAGACCCTTGCCGCCGAGACCATCGCCGACCCCTATTCCAACCCGGAATCCATTGAGAGCCGTTTCCGCCGCGCCCGTTTTGCCCGGGTCGAGGCGCTGATCGAGCAGGCGCTCGACAACCGCAAGGCGATCGACATCATCGATCTGGGCGGGCGCGAGATCTACTGGACCGTCGGCGCCGAGTTTCTGGCGCGCCATCGCGGGCGCGTCAGGATTCACCTGGTCAATCTCGAGAGCGACTTGGTGCCGGTCAGGGATACGGGCCTGTTCGAGGCCCATGCCGGCGACGCCTGCGACACGCACAGCTACAAGGCAAACGCCTTCGATCTGGTTCACTCCAACTCGGTCATCGAACATGTCGGCGGATGGGACCGGATCGGCCAGTTTGCCGACAATGTGCGCCGCCTGGCGCCGCGCTATTTCGTCCAGACGCCCAATTTCTGGTTTCCGCTCGAGCCGCATTTCCGGGTGCCGGGCTATCAGTGGCTGCCGGCCCGCTGGCGCACGCATCTTTTGCAGATGCGCAGGCTCGGCTTTTACGACCGCGAGCCCGACTATCGCAAGGCACGGTCGATCGTCGAAGAGGTCAAGCTCCTGACGCGCCATGACATGGCCAATCTGTTCCCCGATGCGGATATCGCCATGGAGCGGGTCGCCGGCCTGCCCAAGTCGATCATGGCCAGCCGCGCCGCATAAGGCACGCCTCCCGAAGAGACCCGGGACCTCGGCGGTCCTGGCGGACCGTCAGTGTTCTCCGGAACACAGGCCGTGATCGGCCAGCGCCTCGATGATCCGGCACTCGCCGACCCGGTCCGCATCGCACATCTGTTCGATGCGGCCGAGCTCCGCCTCAAGGCGTCTCAAACGCTCGATCCTGGCGTGAATTTCCGCCCGGTGCTCGCGGGCGATCCGATGCGCGTCCGCGCAGGGTTCTTCGGGATGGGCCGAAAGCTCGGCAAGCTCGCGGATGGCTTCGATGGACAGGCCCAGATCGCGCGCGTGCCGGATGAATGACAATCGTTCGAGCCCGTCCCGGTCGTAGCGCCGCTGGTTGCCCTCGGTCCGCCCCGCCGCCGCGATCAGCCCCATCTGCTCGTAATAGCGGATCGTCGGCACCTTGACGCCGGTGCGCCGCGACAGATCGCCGATCGAGAACATCGAAATACCCTCTTGAACCTATAGCCGCTAGAGAGATTAGGTTGATGATGTCCATACATCAAGGAGACGGTCATGGGTGCGGGTTGCGGCCATCACGAAACGACATTTGACGGCATGTCCGCGGACTACAAGCGCCGCTTGTGGGCTGTCATCGCCATCAACGCGACGATGTTCGCCGTCGAAATGGCCGCTGGCCACTGGGCCGGTTCGCAGGCGCTCAAGGCCGATGCGCTGGATTTCTTCGGCGATGCGCTGACCTACGGCATTTCGCTGGCGGTGATCGGCTCGTCGCTGTCGGTGCGCGCCAATGCCGCGCTTTTCAAGGGCGTCAGCCTGCTGGCGATGGGCGTCTGGGTGTTCGGCTCGACATTCCACGCCGTCTTCATTGCCGGCGTGCCGTCGGCGCCGGTCATGGGCGTGATCGGCTTTCTGGCGCTTGCCGCCAACGTGACCAGCGTGCTCTTGCTCGTCGCTTACAAGGATGGCGATGCCAATGTACGCTCGGTCTGGCTGTGTTCGCGCAACGATGCGATCGGCAATGTCGCGGTGATGATCGCCGCACTCGGCGTCTGGGGCACGGCGACCGGCTGGCCGGACCTGATCGTCGCGGCGATCATGGCGGGCCTGTTCCTGACCTCGGCCTTCCAGATTATCCGCCAGGCGATGGACGAAAAGCGTCAGGCCATGGCGGCGGCGGCGGAATAGGCCCCGCCGCGCACCGTCCGGTCGGTTGGGACGGCCCTACTGGTCCATGGAGCCGTGCTCCATGCCGCCGCCCAGATGTTCGCGGATCTGTTCCAGGCTCTCGACATTGAATGTGACGGTCACGTCGCCGGCCTTTTCGAAGGTCAGCGTCGCCGGCAGTTTGGCGCCTTCTTCGAGCTGCTGGTCGAGCTGCATGAACATCACGTGCAGTCCGCCGGGCTTGAGCACCACTTCGCCGCCGGCGGGAATTTCAACGCCGCCCTCGATCTCGCGCATCTTCATCACGTCGCCATCCATCACCATTTCGTGGATTTCCACCTTGCCGGCGAAGTCGGCGGCGCCGGCCATCAGCCGGTCGGCCTCCTCGCCGGTGTTGCGGATGGTCATGTAGCCGCCCGAAACGGGCGCGTTGGCGGGCGTGGCGCGTGCCACCGGATGGTCGATGACGAGATCGCCGGCCTTGTGTTCTTCATGGGCGAAGGCGGATGCGCCCGCCAGGACGGTGGCGGCGGCGGTCAGAATGAACTTGTTCATGGGATGTCTCATGGTTTGTGTGCGGGCCACCGTGGGGCGGCACTGGCAAAGGGATCGGGATTTGGCAGATGTCGCGTGTCAGCCGGCGGGCGGCGGACCGCGCACCGGCGCCGTTTCCAGATGCGCCGCTGCGATCGGCGGTCCGGTGCGGGTGACAAGAGGCGAGCCGGTCTCCGCCCGCAGCCGCATGGCCGGAAGGCAGTTGCCGGGTCCCGGCACCGCCGCTCCGCCCGCGATCAGGCAGAATTCGCACAGGCTGCCCGAGATGCCGCCGTCGTCTTCAGGCAGGCACCGGACCGGCATCGAGCCGTCCGGGAGCACATAGTGCGCCATCTCCAGAGCGCTCATGCCTGTCGGTGTCGCGGCGGCAGGCCGATGCGCGAACGCAGCCATCGCCAGCGCGGCGATCAGCGCCAGCCGCACGAGGACGGCGCGGGCACCGTCGTGTCTGCCGGGAGCCAAGCGGTTCATGGGCATTGTTTGACGCGAAACCTGCGCGTGCGCAAGCGCCCGGCCGTCGCTGCGGCAGCACACCGCACCGCGCCCGCGTTCAGCCGCGGCCGCGCGTCTTGGTCTTGCCGCGCCGCGTCGCCTGCGCGCGTTCCACATTGGCTTCCAGCAGGTCGATGATCTTGCCGGCGACATCCTTGCCGGTCGCCTTTTCCACGCCTTCCAGACCGGGCGAGGAATTGACCTCCATCACCACGGGCCCGTGGCTCGAGCGCAGCATGTCGACACCGCACACATCCAGGCCCATGGTCTTGGCGGCCTGAACGGCCGTCGCCCGCTCGATCGGCGTGATCCGGATCGCCTCGGCCATGCCGCCGCGGTGCAGGTTCGAGCGAAATTCGCCCGCCTTGCCGGTCCGTTTCATCGTCGCCACCACCTTGCCGCCGACGACGAAGGCGCGGATGTCGGTGCCGCCGGCTTCCTTGATGAACTCCTGGGCCATGATGTGCACCTTGGCGCCGCGGAACGCTTCGATGACCGACTTGGCCGACTGCATGGTCTCGGCGAGCACGACGCCGATTCCCTGCGTTCCTTCGAGAAGCTTGACCACAGTCGGCGGTCCGCTCGTCATGCGCACGATATCCTCGGCACGTTTGGGATCGTAGGCAAAGGCCGTCACCGGCAGGCCGACACCGTCCCGAGCCAGCAACTGCATCGAGCGCAGCTTGTCGCGTGAGCGGCCGATGGCGACCGATTCGTTCAGCGGATAGACGCCCATCATCTCGAACTGGCGCAGCACCGCCATGCCGTAGAAGGTGATCGAGGCGCCGATGCGCGGAATGACCGCGTCGTAGCCCGTCATCTTCTCGCCATTGTAGTAGACCGAAGGCCGCCGCGAGGTGATGTTCATGTAGCAGTGCAGCGTGTTGACGATGTCGAGCGTGTGCCCCCGCGCCTCGGCGACCGTCTTGATCCGCTGGTGCGAGTAAAGGTCCGGATTGCGCGCGAGCATGACGATTTTCATGGCGTTTCCCTGTCGGTCGGCGGATCGGGCCAGGCGGGATTGCCTGCCATCCAGGACCGGGTCGGATCGACGATCAGGCGGCCGATCCGCATGGCGCTGCGCCCCACCAGCATGTTGTAGACCATGTCGGTGCGGTCGGTCAGCGTCACCTCGGCGCGAAACGTCTCCGCGCCGATGACGAAGCGCGTGGCGATCACGCACCGCCGCTCCACCTGGCCGCTGCTCGACTTGACCTCCCGGAACTCGCGCATCCGCGCCTCGGCCGGCTCCGGCGTCGGCGCACCGTTGGCGCCGGGTGGATGAAAACGCACCCAGCTTCGGTCATTGCGCGCGAAGAACTCCAGATTGTCGACATGCAGCGCCGATGTCAGCGCACCGGTATCGATCTTGGCGCGAATGCGATCGACGCCCAGATCGGGCAGCGCCAGCTTTTCCCGCCAGCCGATGATCTGAAACCCGTGCGCGATCAGATCGTGCCGCGCCACGCCCGCCTTGGGCTTGTGGTCCATGGTGGTCAAAAACTCTTGCGCCTTTCATCGCTCGGCGCCCGGCCGAACTGCATGCGGTAACTCTGCGCGAAATAGGAGTGCGACGTAAAGCCCGTCGACAGCGCCACTTCCAGAATCGGGATGTTGGTCTGGCGCAGCAGCTGCCGGGCGCGTTCAAGGCGCAGCGTCATGTAGTAGCGCCCGGGCGTCGATTCGAGATGCTTGAGGAACAGCCGTTCCACCTGCCGCACCGAAAGCTCCACCGATTGCGCCAGAACCCCAGCCGACAGCGGCTCCTCCAGATTGTCGGCCATCAGTTCGGTCAGCCGCCGCAGCTTTTCCGACTTGCCCGTCAGGTCAGGCTCGCGGCCGACACGCTGGCGGTCCTCATGGCTGCGGATTCGCTCATACTGGAAGTTGTTGGCCACCTTGTTGGTGATCTCGGCACCGAAATCGGCGCGCACGATCTCCAGCATCAGGTCGATGCCGGTCGTGCCGCCCGCCGCCGTGTACCGCTTCCGGTCGATCTCGTAGACGTTCGATGTGCATTCGATGTGCGGGAACGCCTCGCGGAAGCCGGCGCGGTTCTCCCAGTGGATCGTACAGCGATGGCCCTCGAGCTGCCCGGCCTGGGCGAGAATGTGGCTGCCCACCGAAAGGGCTCCGAGGCTTGCCCCGCGCCGTCCCAGCGTGCGCAGCGCGTTGACGATCTTCTGCCTGCCCGGAAAATCGAGGGTCATCGAAGCGACGACGAATGTCAGGTCGGCAGGCTCGAGCGTGTCGACCGAATGGGCCGGTTTCAGCGTCAGCCCGTTCGACGCGCGCACCGGCTCGCCATCGTGCGACACCGTCGACCAGCGATAATAGCCGGTGCCCGACACCAGGTTGGCCGTGCGCAGCACGTCGATCACCGCCGACACGCAGAACATGGAGAATTCCTCGGCGAGAATGAAGGCGAAATGCCGCGATGGAACGTCGGACGTCATGACTGGTCTTGCTGTCACATATGTTGGACGGCCCGGGACACTGACGCCAAAGCCGGGGCCGCGCAAGCCCCGAACGGTGCCCGGCCGGCGCGTCAGAAAACGGGCGGCGTGCGTCCCGCCGACCGGTATGCCGCAACGATGGTGTTGACCATCAGCATGGCGATCGTCATCGGCCCGACACCGCCGGGAACCGGGGTGATGGCGCCTGCGGCTTCGGCGGCGTCATCGAAATCGACATCGCCGACGAGCCGCGTCTTGCCCTCGCCCTTTTCGGGCGCGGCGATGCGGTTGATGCCGACATCGATCACCGTCGCCCCCGGCTTGACCCAGTTGCCCTTGATCATCTGCGGCCGGCCGACGGCGGCGACCAGTATGTCGGCGGTGCGGCACAGGCCGGGCAGGTCCTTTGTGCGCGAATGGGCAACGGTCACCGTGGCGTTGGCGGCCAGAAGCAGGTTGAACATCGGCTTGCCGACAATGTTGGAGCGGCCGACGACGACCGCGTTCTTGCCCGACAGATCCTTGCCGAGCACACTTTCGATCAGCAGCATCGAGCCCGCCGGCGTGCACGGCACGAAGGCGCTGTCGGTCACGCCCGTGCCCAGCTTGCCCACATTGGTGAAATGGAAGCCATCGACATCCTTGTCCGGCGCGATCGCCTGGATGACCGCACCCTCGTCGATATGGCCGGGCAGCGGCAATTGCACCAGGACGCCGTGGATGGCCGGATCGCCGTTCAGTTCGTCGATCAGCCCCATCAGCGCTTCCTGGCCGGTGTCGTCCGGCAGCGCGTGCTCGACCGACAGGAAGCCGCAGGCCCGCGCGGTGCGGCCCTTGTTTGCGACATAGACCTTGGAGGCCGGGTCTTCGCCGACGATGACGACGGCCAGACCCGGCTGCATGCCTGTCTGCGCCTTCAGCATCTCGGCTGCCGTCTTGACCCCTTCGGTGACTTCCGCCGCGACCGCCTTGCCGTCGATGATCTGTGCCATGTCCAACCCCCGTGCTGTTCGACCGGCATAAAGCAAAAACGGTGCCGCGAGCGACACCATTTTCACGCCCTAAGGTGGCGTTTTTGGAAAGGCGGCGAGCAGGCTCTAGCCGAAACGGCGCACATTGCCGCGCCGCGCGGCCAGTTCCTCGACGACATCGCGGATTTCGCCGATCGACCTGCGCAGTTCGGCCATTTCCTCGGCATCGCGCGAGGGCGCGGTCTGTGGAGGTGCGGGCTGAGCCGGTGCGGCGGCCGGCTGAGGTGCAGCGGGTGCGGGATATCCCGCCTGCCACCAGACGGCGGGATGCGGTGGCTGCGGTGCCGGCATCGGTGGCATGGCCGGATGCTGCCATGCCCCCGGCTGCTGCGCATAAGGGTCGTGCGTCGGCCAAGGCTGCGGTGCAGGCGGCCAGGCGGCCGGCGGATAGGCTTGCGGCACGGGCGGCTGCTGCGGCCAGCCGGGAGCGCCGGCATGTGCGGCCGGTTGGGGCTGGGCAGCGGCGGGCTGCGGCGCATAGGCCGCATGGGGATAGCCGGGATACATGGTGCTCGTGTCCTTGGTGCGGTTGCGAGTGGGGGCGGGGGCGTCGGGACCGGGGTCGGGGGCGCTGCCATCGGCAACGGTCAACGCGTCGAGGCGCAGCGCCTTGCGCAGGCCCGCTGCGGCGGCAAGGCCGAGGCCGAGGAGGAAAAGACCGACGGTAAAGGCGACGGCGATCGTCTTGCGCGACATGGACGAGGCGCTGCGCGGCGGTTCGGCTTCGGCGAGCACGGCGGCGTTGACGGTGCCGAGCGCGCCGATCTCGCCGGTCTCGCGGGCGCGCAGCAGCGCGCCATTGTAGATCGCGCGCGCCGCTTCGGCCTCGGCCTGCAGATCGCGCAGCGTCACCAGCGCATCGGTCTGCTCGCTCACTTGCGCCTTGGCGCGGGCGACCTGGGCGGCCAGTTCCTGCTCTGTCTGCACGGTGCGGCGCAGTTCCGATTGCGCGCCTTGCACGATGCGCTGCAGTTCGCCGGCTATGTCCTGGCGCGCTGCTTCGATCGCCGCATTGGCCGCTTCAAGGCGCGGATGGCGCGGGCCGAGCTGGTTTTGCAACTGCGCCGCGCTCTGGCGCAGCGCGGCATGCTGCGCGCGGAATGTCTCCAGCGACGAGGTGATCAGGTCCGCCGGCACCGATCCGGAAATGGCCGCGTCGACGCTGATCTCGCTGGCCTGTTCGGCCTTGGTGCGCGCACGGATCGTCAGCGCGCGGGCTTCGGCGAGTTGCGCGCTGGCGGTCGCCAGTTCGTCCTCGCTCAGAAGCCGGCCCTGGGTCGTCATCAGCCCGTTTTCGAGCCGGTACTGCTCAATGCGCCGTTCGGCTGCCTCGACCTTGGACTGCAATTCGTCCAGCCGGCCGGTCAGTGCCTCGTTGGCGTCGCGCGCCTTGTCCGAGCTGATCGAACCCTGTTCCTCGACGAAGGCAAGCGTGACCTCGTTGGCCAGCATCGCGGCCTTTTGCGCCGACCGGGCCTCCACACCGATATTGATGACGAAGGTCCGCGTCGAACGGTTGATGCTGATCGCGTCGCGCAGATTCTCCAGCGTTTCGCGGTTGCTGGTCTCCACCGGCGTCTCGCCGCCGAACAGCGACAGGATCACCCCGATGCCGTCCCGCAATCCGACACCGCCGCCGGCTTCGCCATTGAACTCGGGGTCCTGATCGAGGTTGGTGGTCTCGATCACCCGCTCGAGCACCGGGCGCGACCAGACCAGCGACAGCCGGCTGTCGACGATGGCCAAGGCGGCTTCATTGGCCAGAAACTCGCGCTCCAGGTCGCGGCCGACAAGCTGCACCTCGCGCGGATCGATCAGCACTTCCGAATAGGCGGTGTAGCGCTGCGGTGTGCCAAGGGCGACCAGAACGCCCAGCACCGCGCCGGCAAGCGTCAGGCCGGCGATGATGAAGCGCCAGCGCCAGATCGTCGCGATCATCGCGATCGGGTCGATCAAGGCGCCATCCATGGGTTGGCCGGTCTGCGGCTGCGGCATGGCGGGTTGGCGCCGCGGATCGTCTGTCGCGGCCGTCGCCCTCGCCGGACGCGTTCGCCGGTCGTCGGCGGAAATCGGCCGGCCGCCATGTTCTGTGGCGGGCTCGGCGTCCGGGGACGTCTTTTCCGGCTCGCCCGCCAGCGCCGAAAGCAGCGGGTTCGGCCTTTGCGCGGCACGGCGGGCGCGGGCCGTACGGAATGTCCGGGCGTTGTCCTGTTCCCGTGCGCGTTCGGCCGGTTCGGCCGCGTCCGCGCGGGCGCGCATCAAGAGCGATCGCCTTGCGCCGGTGGAGGGAGGATCGAACATGGTGCCCGCATGACGAAAAACTCGGCCAGCCCATTCCGGCCGAATTGGTAAACGCAGGCTAAAGAGCCATGGGAAACAAAAGGTTAATTTTCGTGGTCGGCGCCCGCTTTCCGCAACGGCAGTTCGGTCGGGTTCCGATCCCCGCCACACAACCCGATCTTAAAGGTTTTCTGCAAGGCTGGTGCCCGTGAAACAGGCCATCGCACAAAGCGCGCCCCCGGTCATGGCGCATGGGGGACCGGAGACCGCAGCCCAGCTTGCGGGCAAATATGCGCGCGCCTTCTCCGGCGACGGCGCGCGGGTCTTCATCCAGCTTTTCTATTTCTATCTCGTCGCCAACACGCTGACGATCGCCGAGTTCGGCCTGTTCGCAACCGCCTCGTCGGTCGGCATCGTGCTGTCGCGGCTGGCGGGCTTCGGCTTCGTGTCGCCGCTTTACCGGGTGGCGACCGTCAAGCCGCATCTGATCGGCGCCTATACGGGCGGCTACATCGCCGCGTTGCTGCTGTCATTGCCGCTGGTCGCGGCGATCGGGCTCGGCGTCCATGGGGCGCTTTTTGCCGGGGCGATGCCGCTGGCCGCCTTTGCGATGATCGTCGGCACGGAAGTGCTGTTCTGGCGGACGCTGGAAGTGGTGATCATCGTCAACAAGGGGCTGGAACGGTTCGGCCGCGCATCGATCGTCATCGTGTTCGGCTTTTCGGCCAAGGCCGCCGCAGCCCTTGCCCTGGCGCTGTCGCCCGCGCCCGATCTGATGGTCTGGGCGCAGATCTACATCGTCACCCAGGCGCTGATGGCGCTGGTTGCCGTGGCCGTCTTCTATCCCCGGCTGCGTTTGCGCCTGCCGCTGCGCCTGTTCGGGCGGCGCATCCGCGACGCGCTTTCGGTCAGCGGCGCGGAAATCCTGTTCTATCTCCAGAACGAACTCGACAAGCTGATCGTCCTCGCCCTGGGCGGGCCGGCCCTCGCCGGGCTCTATGCGATCGTGATGCGGCTGGTCGATCTGACGGCGATGCCGGTGCGCACCTTTTCCACGCTGCTCACCCAGCGCCTGATGCGCCGCCCGCAACTGCTCGAAAGCGTGCCCATGCGTGCCCTTTTCGAAGCGGGTATCTTCTTGCTCTCGACCTTGGGCCTTCTGGCGATCGCCGCCGTCTTCGCCGTAAAGCCGGACATATTGGGCGACAATGTCGCCCAGGCCGCGCCGCTCGTCATCGCTGTCCTGTTCGTACCGGCGCTGCGCAACCTGATCGAATATCAGGCCGAGCTTCTGTACGGGCGCGGCCAGACGGTGACACGCCTTGTGCTCTATGCGCTGGTCGGCACGCTCAAGGCGGCCCTGATGGTGCTGCTTCTGTCGCACGATTGGGCCGGCGGCCAATGGCTGGTCTGGCTCAACGGGGTTTTCGCCGCGCTCTACGCGGTGTCGTTCGCCGTGACCTACCGCGCCCTGGCGCAGCCCGCCATCCGCGTCTGAAGCCGGTCAGGCCGCTGCTGCCCGCCGGCCCAGCACCGCGGCGCGGAAGCGCTCGGGCGCCATGTCCACGAACGACTGGACGCCGATGCCGACCTGGCCCGGCTTGAGGCCGGCGATCATGGCGTCGAGTTCGGCATCGCTCGGTGCCGGGTCGAACCAGCGCACTTCGCATGTCAGCCGGTCGACCGCGTGGTGGCCCGCACCGCCCAGAACGCCATCGACATAGGCGCCGTAGAGCATGCATTCGGAGAATTTGCGCTTGCGGCCGATCACCGCGACCCAGTGACGGCCGTGCACCTGCTCCATCCGCGCGCACATGCCCAGAATTGTGCTGCGCTTCCAGGCGGTGAACTGGCCGACATAGTCATGGTCCTGACGGAGAGACTTCTCGATGCCGAGCGCGTCGGCGGCATGGGCGACCCAGTCCATATGGTCGCCCGCGCGGACCTCCCGCGCGCCATGGTCGTGACGGTAAAAGCGCATCGCGTCGCCGACCCACATGTCGGCGAGATCGTAGGGGCGCACGAAGGCGGTGTCGGAATCGCAATAGAGCAGGCCGTCATCGTCGATCAGCCCGGCTATGGCGATGCGCTTGATCTGCTGGACGTGCCAGCCGACAAGCGGCAGCGTGCGCGGGCCGATCCAGACGCGCCGGCCGCCCGGCGACAAGGGACTTGGAACGCGCCGGAGCCACCAGGGCAGCAATTCGGTCTCGGTGATGATGCGCCGGCGCGGGCCTTCGAGCCTGCGGAACAGCGGCGCGTCGATCGTGTCGACCAGAAGATAATGCATCGAATAGCCGGTGACATAACGGTCGATGCTCTCGCACAGGATCGCGCAGCGCTCGAAGTCAGGCGCATGGGACGGCGTGACGATGGCGTTCGTCCTGGCGGTCATGGCTGGTGGCTCCCCTTCAGCCGCTGGCGCAGAACCCGGGCCAGAAAGACCGGATTTCCGACGATGTAGCGGCGCCAGAGGCGGCGCGGTTCCCGCCACAGCCGGTAGACCCATTCGCTGCGCGCCCGCCGCAGCAAGAGCGGCGCACGCGGCACCTCGCCGGTGCTCAGGTCGAACAGCGCGCCGACGGCGATCGGAACGGTACAATGATCCGGCGTCAGCCGCTCGACGATCCATTTTTCCTGCCGGGGCACACCGAGCGCGACCAGAAGGATGTCGGGCTTCCATTGCGTCAGCGTGTCGAGAAGCGCGGCCTCGCCGGCCGCATCGACGAAGCCATCGGCCAGCGCGCGGTAATCGTGCCGCGGATCGACCGTGCCGAAATGGCCGGCCGCCAGTTCGGCGACGCCGGGGCGTGCGCCGAAAAGCCCGACCTTCATCGGCCGCCTGGCCGAACGGAACAGGGCAGGCACGAAATCGGTGCCGTTGAGATTGGCGCGGAACGCCGTGCCATAAAGCATCTTGGCGGCGACATCGACGCCGACGCCGTCCGACAGCACGGTGAACCGCGAGAGGACGGCGCGAAACGCCGCGTCATCGACCCCGATATTGGCGTTGTTGGCGTTCAGGAAGGCGATCGGGCGATAGGTCTTGCGATCGATGGCGGCATGGACCATGTCCAGCGCGCCTTTTTCGGTGAGATCGGCCACCGCAACGCCCAAAATGTCACGCTGGCCGGCAGGCTCGTCAAAATGGGTCGCGGCAATGTCGGTCATGGCCAGTCTGCTATGGTCTGATCATCGGCAATGCGGCAATCCTAGCGTTCCGGCCTTGTGTTTGCGTTAATGGCCCGCCCGAAATGCGCTCAGAGCCTGTGCGATTGCTGCGTCCATGCCGGCGATCTGCGAGGCGCGGAACGCGGTCGCATCCAGATCGGTCACCGATCCGGTGCGGTGACCGACGATCTGCTCGGCCAGAAGCTTGCCGAATTCACGCCCCGTGTCGGCGATGCGCACATTCGCCGGCACGTCGGCGATGCCGCGCAGCGAGGAAGGCGTCGCGACGGCCGGCAGCCCCATCTCGAACGCTTCGATCGTCTTGAGCTGGACGCCGGTGCCCGCGCGGGCGGTCAGCGTCACGATCCGGCATTGGCGTATGAACTGCTTGGCATCGACCACCCGGCCAAGGAATGTCACGCGCTTGTCGCGTTGTGGGAACCCGGCCGGCAGCGCCCCGGCGATGGCGATCGTCACCTGCTCGGGCAGATGCGGCATCACCTCCTGCAGGAACCATTCAAGCCCGATCCGGTTGGGTGTCCATGTCCAGGTGCCGATCATGCCGGCATCGAAGGCGGGCACCCGCTGGCCGGCGGGGATGGCCGTCGCCGAAAGGGGCGTGACGAGTGGCAGCACCGAAGCGCGCTCCGACCCTTCGAGCCCGAAGGTTGCGCGGTCCTCCTGCGTCAGCGTCCAGACATGGCGCGCGCCGGCGACGAGCCGTTCTTCCAGCGCACGCAGATGACGTGCCTCGCGGCGATACATGAACCGTTCGACCGGGCTGCTGGCCTGCCGGGCGGCTTCGGCCGCGCTTTGGTGTTCGACATTGTGCGCGACATAAAGATAGGGCTGGTCCGTGAGCGCTTTTTCGAAAGCGCCGGCAAGGCCGACGCCGTTGATGACGACGGCGTCAAAGGGCCCGATCTCGTCCAGCGCGGCGCGAAACGCCGCATCGCCAAGCACGCGCAGCTTGGCCGAGGCGAACGGCAGCCCGCCGGCCATCGCCCTGGCGAGCCAGGCCAGTTTCTGGCGGGTCGAGGCATTGTCGGTCTTGACGTCGAGTTCGCCAAGGCTCCTGGTCCGTTCCGGCGCATTGAGACTGCTGCCCGGCCATTGAA
The DNA here is from genome assembly GCF_003149475.2 of Oceaniradius stylonematis. Classification (GTDB taxonomy): domain Bacteria; phylum Pseudomonadota; class Alphaproteobacteria; order Rhizobiales; family Rhizobiaceae; genus Roseitalea; species Roseitalea stylonematis. The sequence continues at coordinate 131,153 of NZ_QFWV02000004.1, read as the reverse complement.
ATCCGATGTGGCTGACCGTCGCCCCGGCACGCTCGAGGCCGTCGACGATGGCTGCGTTGGCGATTTCGAACCCGCTTTCGGGCGCGCCGCACGGGACAAGGGAAGAGGCGAATACCAAGTGCATCGAAATCCGACCCGGTTGCAAACACGGCCCTTATGCGTCCGCAGGTCTGAAAGCGGCCTTAACGGCAGCATCCATGAAACCCATCCTTAACGCCTTTCGTGATCTATGCAGGGCAAAGCGGGCGGGTCGGTCAAAGGAGCAGACGGGTCGATGAACCAGAGTCTTACCAACAACATCTCGCATGTCGCCCGTTCCCCCGGCCTCGACATGGACGCCGTCGAAGTGGCGGTCACCATACCGACCTTCCGGCGCCCCGAACATCTGATCCGCACGCTCGACAGCATCGCCGCGCAGGAGACCGGACGGCGCTTTGCGGTCGTCGTCATGGAAAACGAGGCCGAAAAGCGCGAGGGCGCGACGGTCGCGGCGCCGAAATTCGAGGACGGCACCTATCAGGGGCTCTTGATCGTCGCCCACGACCGCGGCAATTGCCATGCCTACAATGCCGGCTGGTTCACCGCCTTCACACAGTTTCCCAACCTCAAATATGTCTGCGTGATCGACGATGACGAGATCGCCGATCCGCACTGGATCGAAAATCTGTGCGCCACATCCGAACGGTATGATTGCGCGCTGGTCGGCGGCCCGCAATGGCCGGTCTTCGAGGGCAATCCGGAGGAGAAGTGGAAGACCCATCCGGTCTTCACGCCGCACTATGGCGAGACCGGCCCGGTCAAGATCATCTTCTCCTCGGGCAATCTCCTGATCCGCAACGACGTGCTGCGGACCCAGCCCCAGCCCTTCATGGACCTGCAGTTCAACTTCACCGGCGGCGGCGACGCGGACTTTCTGCGCCGCGCGCGCGACGCCGGTTTCCAGACCGGCTGGTGCCAGGAAGCGCCGGTCTACGAGACCATCCCCGAAAGCCGCGTCACATGGGACTGGATCCAGAAGCGATCGCTGCGCAACGGCCAGCTGTCTGCACGCATCGCCCATCGCCGGAACGCGTCCAAGCCGCTGGGCTGGTCGAAGACGATCGCCCACAGCCTGGCGCTGGCCGGCGCGTCGCCGCTGCGCGCCGCGCTGAGCTATGCGCGCAACCGGTCGGTGCTCAACGCGCTCTATCCGGTGCACATCGCGCTGGGCCGGATACAATCCGAGTTCGGCCATGCCAATGAGCAGTATCGCAACCCCACGGACTGACGGCCTTCACGGCCCCGTCCGCGTCACCGCGGGCGCGCTGCGGCTTGTCCTGGCGACGGCCGTCCTCGCGCTGATCTGGATCTCGCTCGACCCGTTCGCCGCCGGCAGACTGTTCGGACGCAACGAAGCGAGCCTTTTCGACCAGGGACGGCTGATCAACCAGCTCGGCTATTCGGCGATGGCCGCGCTGACGCTGGCGGCCATCCTGTCATTCGTCGACCGGCGCGTTCTGGCGCGCTTTGTCTCGGTGCCCTGGCTGATCATGGCCGCCATCGTCGCTGCATCCGCCTTCACCACGGACGTGGCGGGCGCATGGCGCTCGGTCGCCTTTACGCTGATCGCGCTCGGCATGGCCTCGGCCCTGCCGCTGCTGCCGGCAACGCGCGGCGATTTCGAAACCGTGCTCAAGACCGTCTCGCTCGCGCTTCTTGCCCTTTGCTACGCCGGTCTCGTGCTCGATCCGGGCGCCGCCATGCATCAGGCGGCCGACCTCGAGGCCCAGCATGCCGGGCTCTGGCGCGGCGTCTTCACCCACAAGAACATCGCCGGTCCGGTCATGGTCATGGTCGGCTTCGGCGGCATCTTCCTGATGCGCCGCCGGCAATGGCTGTCGGGCGGCCTGATCGCGGTGCTTGCCTTCTTCTTTGCCTACAATGCCGGCTCCAAGACCGCGCTGGCGGTGGCGCCGGTCACCATGGCGCTGGTCCTGTTGCCCGGGCTTTTCGGCCTGCGCTTGATCGGCGCCATCGCGGCGATCGCGTCTATCGCTGCCGCTCATGCGCTGACCGTGGGCTCGGTGTTCGTTCCGGCCTTCGACGCGGTCCTGCGCAGCTTTCACGAGACAACGACCTTCACCGGCCGCACCGCGATCTGGGATTTCGCCGGCGACTATCTTTTCGCCAGGCCCTGGACCGGGTTCGGCCTGGACGGTTTCTGGGGCAACGATTTTCTGCGATCGACGGAACAGCCCTTCGACCGGTCATGGGACCCGCGCGGCATCGTCCACGGCCACAACGGTTTCATCGACATCCTGCTGTTTCTCGGTGTGCCGGGTCTGCTCCTCACCGTCTGGCTCACCGTTCTGGCACCGGCGGCGGACTATGTGCGCGCCGGAGCACAGTCGCGCGACGGTGCGCTGGCCGACCTGTTCTTCATGATCATCGTCTTCGCCGTTCTGGTCTCCGCGCTCGAAAGCTTCTTCTTCCGCCGCGCCGATCCGATCTGGCTGACCATGGTGATCGCGCTGGCCGGCCTGCGCCTGAGCGCCCGGCTGCCGCTGCGCGCCTGATCGGGCCCCGATCCCGCTCTGAAGGCTTGCCATGGGCGGCGGGCCATTGCAGGTTTGCGCGCCGGAACCGACAGGGGAGAATGCCGGGTGCTTGCAAGGGACATGAGCGTCGTTCTGGTCGGATGCGGCAATATGGGCTTTGCCATGCTGCGCGGCTGGATCGGGACCGGAACGCTGCCGCCGGGCAATGTCCATGTGGTGGAACCGCTCGACACGCTGCGGCTGCGCGCCGAGGACCAGGGCGTCAATGTGCATTCCACCGCCGCCTCGCTGCCCGCCGCGCTTGCGCCGGCCATCGTCATCGTCGCGGTCAAGCCGCAGGTGATCGGCGACGTGCTTGCCGATTACGGCCGCTACGCCCAGCCCGGCCGCGACACCATTTTCGTCTCGGTCGCCGCCGGCGTGCGGATCGACCGGCTCGAACATGCGCTCGCCCCCGGCGCGCCGGTCGTGCGCGTCATGCCCAACACGCCCGCCGCGGTCGGCCACGGCGCGATGGTGATGTGCGCCAACCCGTCCGTCACCGACCGGCAACTGGCGGCCGTGCGGCAATTGATGGCGGCGAGCGGCGAGGTGACCGAGATCGCTGACGAGGCGCTGATGGATGCGGTCACCGCCGTTTCGGGGTCGGGTCCGGCCTATGTGTTTCACCTGATCGAGGCGCTCAGCGAGGCCGGCCGCGCCGTCGGGCTGCCGGACGAGATCGCCGGCCGGCTGGCGATGCAGACGGTCTTCGGCGCCGCCGCCTATGCGCGCGAAAGCGCCGACGATCCGGGCACGCTGCGCGAACAGGTCACCAGTCCCAACGGCACCACGGCGGCCGCGCTCGACGTTCTGATGCGTCCGGGCGGGCTGGCCGCGCTGATCGGGGAGGCGGTCACAGCCGCGCGCGATCGCGCCGTGGAGCTCGGCCGATGAGCTACCGCGTCCACGGTTCGCCGATCTCGCGCATGACACGGGTGACCTGGATGCTCGAAGAGCTCGGCGAGCCCTATGAACTGGTCCATGCCCGGCTCGGCACGCGAGACCTTGTCGGCCTGTCGCCGTCCAACAAGGGCCCTGTGCTTGTGGACGACGGTTTCGTCCTGACCGACAGCGCCGCGATCTGCCTCTATCTCGCCGACAAGCATGGCGATGCCGGTTTCGGGCCGCGCGACGCGCGCGAACGGGCGCAGATGGAAAGCTGGCTGTTCTTCGCGCTGGCCGAGTTCGAGGCCGTGATGTGGACCAAGATCAAGCATCGCGTGCTTCTTCCAAAGGAGATGAGGCTCGATGTCGGCCCATGGCTCGCGGCGGAATTTGCGCGTGAACTCAAGACCTTGCACCGGCGCCTCGGCGACAACGACTATGCGATGGGCGACCGCTTCACCTGTGTCGACGTGATCCTGGGCCACTGCGGACGCTGGGCGATGTATGCCAAGTTTCCGATCGGCAGCGAACCGGTCGCCGCCTATTTCGAGCGCGTTCTGGCGCGGCCCGCCTACGCGCGCGCGATCGCCGCCGAAGAGGCGCTGGCGGCCCGGACCGGTCCGGAAAGCTGACGATCGCGGTGTCCGGAACCGCTTGACGCACCCATTCAGCCATTGCACAAGCGCGCGAATTGTCCGCAAATGAGGACAATTGGCACAATAGGGCTTGACGCAGCGCCGCATGATCACAGTTGAATCCGTTTCCAAGCAGTTCGGCGGCGTGCACGCGGTGCAGGATGCCTCGCTGAACATCGCCAAGGGGTCGATCACCGGGCTGATCGGTCCGAACGGCGCCGGCAAGACGACGCTGTTCAACATCATCGCCGGCAACATTGCGCCCACAAGCGGCACGATCCGGCTCGACGGCGAGGATGTGACCGGCCTGCCGCCGCACGAACTGTTCGCCAAGGGTCTGCTTCGCACCTTCCAGATCGCCCATGAATTCTCGACGCTCACCGTGCTCGAGAACCTGATGATGGTGCCCGGCGACCAGGCCGGCGAAAGCCTGCTGAGCGCCTGGTTCTCCTATGGCGAGGTGCGCCAGCAGGAAAAGGCGATCCGCGAGCGGGCGATGGAGGTGATCGACTTCCTCAACCTGACCCATCTGACACAGGAACTGGCGGGCAATCTCTCGGGCGGCCAGAAAAAGCTGGTCGAACTGGGCCGTACCATGATGGTCGATGCCAAGGTCGTGCTGCTCGACGAGGTCGGCGCCGGCGTCAACCGCACGCTTTTGAACGAGATCGGCGATGCCATCGTCCGGCTCAACCGCGAGCGCGGCTACACGTTCTGCATGATCGAGCATGACATGGATTTCATCGGCCGGCTCTGCGACCCGGTGATCGTGATGGCCGAGGGTTCGGTTCTGGCGCGCGGAACCGCAGACGAGGTGCGCAACAACGAACAGGTGATCGAGGCCTATCTCGGTCGCGGCCTGAAGAACGCGCCGCGCAGGAAACACGCCGAACAGGCCGGGGAAGGCGCCTGATGTATCTGACCGGACAGGGCATGACGGGCGGCTATGGCGGCGCCGACATCATCAAGGACTGCACGATCGGTGTAGACAAGGGAGAGATCGCCGTGATCGTCGGACCCAATGGCGCCGGTAAGTCGACCGCCATGAAGGCGATGCTCGGCATGCTGACGATCCGCAAGGGCCATGTGCGGCTGGGCGACAAGGACATCACCGCGCTGACGCCGCAGGCACGGGTCGGCGAGGGCATCGCCTTCGTGCCGCAGACCAGCAATGTCTTCACCGGCATGAGCGTCGAGGAAAACCTCGAAATGGGCGCCTATCTGCGCCGCGACGACATCCGGCAGACCATGGCCCAGGTCTATGACCTGTTCCCGATCCTGAAGGAAAAGCGGCGCCAGAACGCGGGCGAACTGTCGGGCGGCCAGCGCCAGCAGGTCGCCGTCGGGCGCGCGCTGATGACGCGGCCGTCCGTCTTGATGCTGGACGAGCCGACCGCCGGCGTCTCGCCGATCGTCATGGGCGAACTGTTCGACCGGATCATCGAGGTGCGCGACACCGGCCTTGCGGTGCTGATGGTGGAGCAGAATGCACGCCAGGCGCTGGAGATCGCGGACCGCGGCTATGTTCTGGTCGGCGGCGTCAACTGGCGCGAGGGCACGGGCGAGGAACTGCTCGCCGATCCCGAAGTGCGCAAATCCTTCCTGGGGGGCTGACATGCCGGACGCGACCGACATTCTCAATGCCCTGGTCCTGATGACCAACTTCGTGTTCGTGCCGGCGCTCGCCTATGGCAGCCAGCTCGCGCTCGGCGCGCTCGGCGTGACGCTGGTCTTCGGCATTCTGCGCTTTGCCAACTTCGCCCATGGCGACCTGATGGCGTTCGGCACGACGATGGTCATCCTGATAACGTGGGGGCTGCAGGCGCAGGGCATCACCGCCGGACCGGTCCCGACCGCCCTGATCGCGCTGGTGCCGGCGATCCTCGTCACCGCCGTCGCCGCGATCCTGATCGACCGCTCGGTTTTCGGCTTTTACCGCAAGCGCCGCGCCGCGCCGGTGGTCCTCGTCATCGCCTCGGTCGGCGTCATGTTCATGCTGTCGGCCATCGTCCGCTTCATCATGGGAACCGATGATCGCCGCTTCACCGACGGCGAGCGCTTCATCATCCGGGCGCGCGAGTTCCGCGAGATGACCGGCCTCGACGAGGGGCTGGCGATCCAGACGACCCAGGCGCTGACCGTCATCGTCGCCATCGTAACGGTGACCGCGCTTTTCATCTTTTTGCGCCGTTCGCGAACAGGCAAGGCGATGCGCGCCTATTCGGACAATGAGGATCTGGCGCTGCTGTCGGGCATCAATCCCGACCGCGTCGTGCTGATCACCTGGATCATCGCCGCCGCGCTCGCCACCATCGCCGGCGCGCTCTACGGGCTGGACAAGAGCTTCAAGCCGTTCACCTATTTCCAGCTCCTGCTGCCGATCTTCGCCGCGGCAATCCTGGGCGGCATCGGCCAGCCGATCGGCGCGGTCGTGGGCGGCTATATCGTCGCCTTTTCCGAGGTGATGATGACCTATGCCTACAAGCGCTTCGTCACCTATCTGGTGCCTGAAAACTGGGCGCCGGAGGGGCTGCTGCAGTTTCTGGGCACGGACTACAAATTCGCCGTCTCGTTCATCATTCTGGTGGTCGTCTTGCTGATCCGGCCGACCGGCATCTTCAGGGGGGCGGTGATCAAATGACCGACACGACCGTCGATACCGCCGAACAGGCCGCATCCGCCGATACCGACAAGCCGGTCCACGCGATCGTCGAGCGCAAGGCGTCGCCCTGGCGCGCGCCGCTGGCCTTTGCCGCCATGGGTCTGGCCCTCATCGCCACCGGCGTGTTCCAGTCGCCCGCCGTCGCGCTGACCATCCTCAACATGAGCCTGGTCTCGGCGATCATGGCGATGGGGCTGAACCTGCAATGGGGCTATGCCGGCCTGTTCAATGCCGGCGTGATGGGCTTTACCGCGCTGGGCGGCGCCACCGCCGTCGTCATCTCCCACCCGCCCGTCATGGAGGCGCTCGGCGCCGGAGGACGCGGGCTGGCCCTGTCGTTCCTGATCGTCGTTGCGATCATCGCCACGGTCACCTTCATCGCCTCGGCGACGCGCGGGCGTTTCCGGTCCTTCCTGATCTTCGTGACGGTCGTCGCCGGCTATATCGCCCTGCGCCCCGTCTTCGGCGCCGCGGTCGGCGCGGTGGAGGCGGTCGACCCCGCCCGCACCGGCTTCATCGGCGGGCTCGGCCTGCCGATCACCCTGTCCTGGGTCGCCGGCGGGGTGGTCGCCGCGGGCGTTGCCTGGATCATCGGCAAGGTCGCGCTGGGTCTCAGGACCGACTATCTGGCCATCGCCACGCTCGGCATCTCCGAAATCGTTGTCTCGGTTCTCAAGAACGAGGACTGGCTGGTGCGCGGCGTCAAGAACGTCACCGGCCTGCCGCGTCCGGTGCCCTACGAGATCGAATTGCAGCAGCAGCCCTGGTTCGCCGATCTGGTTGAACGGGTCCATGCCGGCCAGCTGGCCGCGATCACCGACGCGGCGGCGCGCGAGGATGCGCTGCGGCAATTCATCGTCGAGGGCTCGGGCCACTTCGTGAAGATCGCCTATGCCGGGCTCTTTACCGTCGTGCTGCTGATCCTTCTGGCGCTGTGCGTGCGCGCGCTCAATTCGCCCTGGGGCCGCATGATGCGCGCCATCCGCGACAATGAGGAAGCGGCCGCCGCGATGGGCAAGGATGTCACGCGGCGCCATTTGCAGGTCTTCATCCTGGGCTCGGCGATCATCGGCATCGCCGGCGCGATGATGACGACGCTCGACGGCCAGTTCACGCCGGGCACCTACAATCCGCTGCGCTTCACCTTCCTGATCTGGGTGATGGTGATCGTCGGCGGCTCGGGCAACAATCTGGGCGCGGTGCTGGGCGGCTTCGTCATCTGGTTCACATGGGTGCAGGCCGAACCGGCCGGCGCCTTCATCATCGAACAGATCACCCGCGACATGGACCCGTCGACGCCGCTCTACCAGCATCTGCAGGACATCGCCGCGCCGTTCCGGCTTTTCGTGATGGGCTTCGTGCTGCTCCTCTTCCTGCGCTTTTCGCCCAAGGGAATCCTGCCCGAAAAGGTTCGGCACAGCTGATGCAGGCCCATTTCGCCGCCTGAGGCCGCGATTGTCACGGAGACAAGTTTCGCCTTGAGGCCAGCGCCTCGCCGATGCGATGTCGGATCCTTCGTCACGCTTTGGGGGTCTGGTGTGCGCGCGCAACCGAACAGTTCGAAGACCGGCGTCATGCTGGCCGGCATCTGCCTTGTGATCCTGGGCGTCATGCCGATCATCGCCAACAGCCGGCCCGGCGGTTTCGGCGCGCTGTCCTTCGCCTTCTTCCTGTCGGTCTGGCAGCTGGTCTTTTCGCTGCCGCTGCTGCTGCGCGGGATCGCTTCCCCGGACAGGGGCATTTTCGACGCCGCGGTCGATCCGGCGACAAGGCGGCGAACCCTGACGGTCCTCGTCTCGACCGGCATCATTTTCGGCCTGTCCACCTATGCCTATGTTCTGGCCGTCGAAAAGGCCGGCGCGGTCAGCGCGGCCATCGCCATCGTCTCCTATCCGCTGTTCGCGATCCTGTGGGAGACGCTGTTCCTCGGCCGCCGCAAGTCGGTGTTCGAGCTTGGCCTGACCGGTCTTCTCGTCATCGCGCTGTTCTATCTGGCAACCGGCGGAACCTGGCGGATCGACGGCTTTTCGGTCTGGTTCCTGTTCGCGCTCTCCGTGCCTTTTCTGTGGAGCGTCGCCCATGTGATCATCAAGGAGATGCTGGGACGCACGCCGATCACGCCGGCGCAGATCACCTTCATCCGCGTTCTGGTCTCCAGCGTGTTTCTCGGCATCGTGGTGCTGGCCACGACAGACATGCGAACCGTGCTGGACGATCTGGCCAATTTGCCGTTCCAGGCCTTCGCGCTTGTCATGGGCCTTGTCTACTATGTCGAACTGATCCTCTGGTTCCACGCCGTGCGGACGATCGACGTGTCGCTCGCCAGTTCGATCACCGTGCCCTGGCCTGCGCTCACCATGGTGCTCGCCATCGCCTTTCTGGGCGAGCCGGTGGCCGCCTACCAGGTCGTCGCCTTCACCATCGTCGCGGTGAGCATTTACGGGCTGATCCTCGCCGATGCCCGCAAGCGTCCCGTGCCGGCGTGAACAAGTTCAGCGGTAGCGTTCGACGAACCGCCTGAGGATCCGTTCGGGCATCGTGACGCTCTGTGCGTGGCAGTCCGCGATCAGCCGGTCGGCATCGGCCGGGTCGAAATAGCCGTGATCCTTGTAGATGCGGATGCGCTGCTCGAAGACCGCGCCATCGGCCTCGGGGTGGAATTGCGTCGCATAGACATTGTCCTTGTGGCGGATCATCTGGAACGGGCAGGTCTCCGACGCCAGAAGATGGGCGCAGCCCTCGGGCAGCGCCTGCACCGCCTCCTTGTGGCCGACAAAGGCGAGGAAATCGTCCGGCAACCCGGCGAGCAGCGCGTCGGCCCGCCCCTGCTCGGTGACGTGGCATTGGACTGCGCTGATCGGCTCGGAATAACGGTCCTTGCCGACGGGCGCGCCCAGATGCGCGGCGAGGATGCCGATGCCATAGCAGCAGCCCATATAGGGTATGTCCCGGTCGGTGATCTCCGGCATCAGCCCGAAGATCGCATCCTCGATCCGCTTGTCCATGTCGGACTTGGTGTCCTCGGGATCGCTGACGCAGCCCGGCCCGCCGCCGACGATGACGCCGGCATAATCGTCCAGACTGAGATCGGCCGGAATCGGATCGCGGTCGAGGCGGATGCGGTGCGTTTCGCTCCGCTCCAGCCCGCCCTTGTCGAGCAGCGCCTCATACTCGCCGTCCGAGGCGTCGGTTTCCGGGCGCAGCTGCAGAACGAGAAACGGCTTCATGCCCGCCTGATAGAGCGTTTGATGGCCCGATGGAATCTTTTCCGTTCAGCGGGCGGCGGTTCGTTCGGCCGGCATGGTCCGCGTCGCGCTTGCCTCGAAAGGGAGCCGGGGGAGGTCGTCTTCGGCCGCCTATGGGGGATCGCGCCGCGGCCGCTATTCGACCGACTGGCGCCGATCGGCGACCATCGCGGCCTTGGCCGGATCATCGAACGTGACCGCTGCACGGCGTCCGTCGGGCAGAACCACGGTCGCGGTCTGCGTTTCGCTTGCCCGCTGGTCGAAATAGACAGGCGCGGTCTCGCCGCCCCGCGCATTCCGGCTGCGCCGCACGACCGGCGCGGCTGCCCATTGGCGTCTGACTGACACGAAACGTGATCGGCGCATGCTCCCGGCGCCGAACTTTCGCGCGATTTGGCCGCCAGCATCTGCTCGCCGGGCTATGGGAGTAAGATTATGCGTCAAACGAAGATCCACTGGAGCGGCCACCCGCCACGCGTCAATCGCGCCCGCGCCGCAGTCGTGACCGAGAGTTGGGCACCGCCGCCGCCGGCGCTCTATACCGGTTTGGCCGGGCTCGGTCTTGCCGCCGGCGCCATGCTCATCGCGGCGGGCCTTGCGCGCCAGCCCGACCTCGGCACCATGCATGCCGCGACCGTCCCCGTTGCCGAGGCCTTGCCGGCCCCCGCCGAACGTCCTGCCCGACCGGCCGCAACCGAGACGGCGATCCAGACCGATGACCGCATCGCCGAAACGGGCACCGCTTCGGTTGAAACGCCGTCGGCGCCCGCCGTCGATGCGCCGCTGGCCGCACGGTTCGGCGGCACAGCCGGCACATTGCAGACCGCACCGCGCATTGCCGCGCCCGCATCGGACGCCGGCCGGCCCGATCCGGGCCTTGCCGCCTTTGCCGGCGGCGCGGCGCCCGTCCGCGCGCCGTTGCCCGCCGGGACCCCGTCCGGCCCCGTCGAAGTGGCGGCGACCGAAGCCGAGGTGCTCGCCATCGAAGAGCGGCTGGCCGCACAAGGCGACCCCAACTTCGTTCTGCCGCCGGAAACCGGAACGGAAGCGATCGAGCCGGCGGCGGGCGCTTCACAGCCTCGGGCCGAAACCGCCGCCGCCCAGCCGGTTCCATCGGCTGATCTGCCGCCGGCCTGGGCGCGTGAACATGTCAATCTGCGCGCGGGCCCCGACAATGACGCGGCCATCCTTGCGATCATTCCCGGCAATGCGGCCTTTGCCGCCGAAGAGGGCTGCGAGCACTGGTGCGCGGCGGTCTTTGAGGGCCAGCAGGGATATGTCTACAACAGCTTCATCCGCCGTGAGCCGTCCTGACGGGCCGCGGAGCATCCGAAGGCAAAGAAAAACCCCGGCCGCCGGCCGGGGTTTTCCGTTCGATGCGCCCGTTGGCGCTGGCGCTTGGCGTCACTTGACCTCGAGGGTCTCCCAGGCGCCGTCGGTCACCTGCAGCACACGGTAGGTGCCTGCGGCTTCGCCCACATCGGTGAACTCGACATTGGTGGCCCCGACATAGTCGATGTCGGTGCCCGCGGCGACCATCTCGAGCGCCTTGCCCAGTTCGCCCGGGCCGATCGGTTCGCCCGGCGCGTTGGCCAGATCCATGATGTTGCCGGCGATCGCGCCGCGGTCGGCTTCGCCCGCCTTCTGCATGGCGAGGATCATCAGCGCGGCCGCGTCATAGCTCTCGCCGCGGTACGGGCCCGAGCCGTCGCCGACGGCTTCGGCGAACATGGCGTTGAACGTGTCGACGAAATCGCCCTCGGCGCCCGGCGCGGTGCCGATCGTGGTGACGTCGCCAAGCCCCGGCAGGTCGAGCAGCGAATCGCCGATCATGCCGTCGCCCAGATAGAAGGTCTCGAACGCGCCGGTGTCGATGGCGCCTTCCATGATGCCGCGGCCGCCCTGGTCGACATAGCCGAGCACGGCAAGCGCGTCGCCGCCGGCGGATGCCAGCGCGCCCACTTCGGCCGAATAGTCGCCGCGCCCGTCTTCATGGGCCGCGGTGATGGTCACCGTTCCGCCCATCGCCTCGAACGCCGACTGGAAGGAATCCGCAAGACCCTTGCCATAGTCGTTGTTGGTGTAGGTGATGGCGATCGATTCGACGCCATTGCCCATCACGACTTCGGCGAGCACTTCGCCCTGGCGCGCATCGGACGGCGCGGTGCGGAAGAACAGGCCGTTGTCCTCGATGGTGGTCAGCGCCGGCGAGGTGGCCGACGGCGAGATCATCACCACACCGTTGGGGATGGCTGCGTTGTTGGCGACAGCGGTGGTCACGCCCGAGCAGTCGGCACCCATGATCGAGACGACGCCGTCGGAGGTGATCAGACGCTCGGCCGCGGCGGTGGCGGCGGCGGCGTCCACGCAGGTGGAATCGGCGCGCACGGGCTCGATCGTCATGCCGCCCAGGAACTGGCCGGATTCGTTGGCCTCGCTGATGGCCATTTCCGCGCCGGCGGCCATGTCGGGCGTCAGCGATTCGATCGGACCGGTAAAGCCAAGAATGATGCCCATCTTGACGTCTTCGGCCTGTGCGGCCGCCGTCAGGGCCAGCACGCTGGCTGCGGCGAGAAGCGTTTTTTTCATGACTGAGTAAACTCCCTGTTGAACTCCGTCCGCCCGGCGGCGCCCATCAATCCGGGGGGCCGGGCCACGTGGGCGGAGTTAATCGCAACGGCGGACGCAAGACAAGCCAAACCGTTACCGAATGGTGAACGGGTTTCGCCGGTTGGCGACCAGTTCAGCGACCGTCGAACGAAAAGTTCGGCAACGAATGGAAGGCGCTGCGCAGCGCCTCGCTCCAGCCCTCGGAGATCGTCGCGTAATAGGCATCGCCCTGTTCGATGCGCCCCCAGGCGCCCAGTTCGAAACCGTCGCGCTCATAGATCTGGAAGTCGAGCGGCAGGCCGACCGACAGGTTCGCCTTGATGGTGGAATCGAACGAGACCAGCAGCAGCTTGACCGCATCCTCGAAGCTCATGTCCGGATCGTAGGCGCGCACCAGGATCGGCTTGCCGTACTTGGTCTCGCCGATCTGGAAGAAGGGCGTGTCGCCGCTCGCCTCGACGAAATTGCCTTCCGGATAGATCAGGAACAGGCGAGGGTCGGATCCCTTGATCTGGCCGCCCAGTATGATGGTCGCGTTGAAGGCCGCATCGGCGCTCTGGCCGGCAGGCGCATGGCTCTGCACCACTTCGCGCAAGGTATCGGCGACCATCCGCGCCACCTGGAACATGGACGGCGCTTCAAGGATGGTGGGCTGCCGGTCGCCGGGCGCCTTGGAGCGTTCGTCCAGCAGGCTGACGACAGCTTGGGTGGTGGCGAGATTGCCGGCGGTCATCATCACGATGGCGCGGTCGCCCTTCGTCTGCCAGTTGAACATCTTCTTGAAGACGGAGATGTTGTCGACGCCCGCATTGGTGCGCGTGTCGGACATGAAGACCAGCCCCTTGTTCAGGGTCAAGCCAACGCAGTAGGTCATGTGGGGTTCTCCGAATCGCTTGCCGCCGCAGCGATCATTGCTGCACCTGCAACGTGACAGCCATCTCTTCGGTTCCCGCGCCCACAAGAAGTCCCGAAATCGGCGCCGCCTCGCGATAGTCGAGCCCCGTCGCCACCCGCACGTAGCGCTCGTCCGGCGAAATCGCATTGGAGACGTCGAAGCCGACCCAGCCAAGGCCGGCAATATGCGCCTCGGCCCAGGCGTGGGTCGCGTCCTGTTCGACGCGGTCGTTCATCATCAGATAGCCCGAGACATAGCGCGCCGGATAGCCGAGCATCCGCGCCAGCGTGATGAAGATGTGGGCATGATCCTGGCACACGCCATGGCCGGCTTCGAGCGCCTCTTCGGCGGTGGTTTCGGCATGCGTGGCGCCGGTCTCGTAGCGCACCGCCGCCTCGATGGCGTTCATCAGCGCATGCATGTTCGCCACGTCGTCGCTCGCGCCCGCTTGCGCCAGATCGCGCATCAATTTGCGCAGGCCCGGGCCCGGCCTGGTCAGCGCCGTCTGCCGCCGGAAGTACCACAGCGGCGCAAACCCGCCCTGCGGTCCGACAATGCCCGTGCCGTTGGTCGATTCCACGGTGCCGTGCGAATGGATCACCACTTCGGTCGCGTCCGGGTCGAAACTGATCAGTTCGACATGGTTGTTGTGCTGGTCGTCATAGGACAGCTGCTTGCTGCCGCCGGTGATGTCGGTCTGCCACTGCTGAACCGACTGGCCGGCGCGCGACTTCGGCGTCAGCCGCACCTGCTGCAGGGCATGCCGGGCGGGCCGGTCATACTGGTAGCGGGTGGTGTGTGAGATTGTCAGCAGCATGGCTTACTCATGAAACCGGTAATCGCGTTCGATCTGCGCGCCGAGCGCCTGATTGTCGGCGATGAACCCGCTGAGGAACTCGTGCAGGCCCTCATCGAGGACTTCGTCGATCGAGCGGTTCCGGAAGCGATGGAAGCAGGAGTCGGCCATCGTGTGCGAATGCGGACGATGGCCATGGTCGGTTTCCAGATAGCCCAGATTGTCGTTGATCTTGGCATAGCAGAAGGCGAGGCTTCGCGGCAGCCGCCGGTCGAGAATGAGGAAGTGGGCGATGTCGCGCGGATTGGGATCGCCGCGCGTCACCCACCGGTAGGACTGGTAGGCCGAAACCGAGCGCAGGATCGTCTCCCACTGCACATTGTCGATGGTCGATCCGACCAGCGACAGGGACGGCAGCAGCACGTAATATTTGACGTCGAGGATGCGGGCGGTGTTGTCGGCCCGCTCGAGAAAGGTGCCCAGCCGCGCGAAGTCGAAAATCTCGTTGCGCAGCATCGTGCCGTGCAGCGCGCCGCGCACCAGCGCGCTCTGCTGGCGGATGGCGGCGAGCACGGACGGCAGGTCGCGGTCGCGCACCGGCCGCGACAACGTCTCGTTGAGCGTCATCCAGCATTCGTTGACCGCTTCCCAGACCTCGCGGGTGAGCGCCGTGCGCACCATCCGGCCATTGTCGCGCGCCTCGGCGATGACGGAAAGGACGCTTGAGGAGTTGGTGCGGTCGCGGAGCAGGAAATCGATGACGGCGGAGGCCTCGAACTGGCCGTGCCGCTCGATGTAGGCATCGCGCACGCCCGCCGTTGCGACCACCGATTCCCATTCCTTTTCGGCCGTCGCCGACCGGGTCAGCGCAATGCGGAAACCGGCATCGACCAGCCGCGCGGTGTTTTCGGACCGCTCCAGATAGCGGAACATCCAGAATATGCCGCCTGCCGTCTTTCCGAGCATCAGCGCTGCCCTCCGGCGAGCTTGCCCGGTTCAGGGCCGGTTGCGCCTGACGGAGTGTGATCGCGCGCCCGCAGCCCCGAAGGGCGAGGCTGCGTCGCACATTTGTACCGCAAACCCCGCTCGCTCGCCCTACTCATCGAGCACCCATGTGTCCTTGGTGCCGCCGCCCTGGGACGAATTGACCACCAGCGAGCCCTTCTTGAGCGCAACGCGCGTCAGTCCGCCGGGCGTGATCTTGATGCCGTTGGGCGACACCAGGACGAACGGCCGCAGATCGACATGGCGCGGCGCCAGTCCCGACTTGGTCAGGATCGGCACGGTCGACAGCGACAGTGTGGGCTGCGCGATATAGCTGCCGGGCCGCGCTTTCAGCTTCTTCCGGAAGGCGGCGATTTCCTTTTTCGAGGCCGCCGGCCCGACCAGCATGCCGTAGCCCCCCGAGCCGTGCACTTCCTTGACGACGAGCTTGTCCAGATTGTCGAGCACATGGGCCAGCGCATCCTTTTCCGAACAGCGCCAGGTCGGCACGTTCTTCAGGATCGCCTTCTCGCCGGTATAGAATTCGACGATCTCGGGCATGTAGGAATAGATCGCCTTGTCGTCGGCTATGCCCGTGCCCGGCGCATTGGCGATCGTGATGTTGCCGGCCCGGTAGACATCCAGAATGCCCGGTACGCCGAGCATGGAGGACGGGTTGAAGTTCAGCGGATCGAGGAAATCGTCGTCCACGCGCCGGTAGATCACGTCCAACGGCTGGTAGCCGCGCGTCGTACGCATCGCCACGCGCCCGTCCACGACGCGCAGATCGTGCCCTTCGACAAGTTCGGCGCCCATCTGGTCGGCGAGAAAGGCATGCTCGTAATAGGCCGAATTGTGGATGCCCGGCGTCAGCACCGCGATCGTCGGCGTGCCGTTGGCGCGGTTGGCGGGCGCGCAGGCGGCGAGCGAACGCCGCAGGTTGCGCGGATAGGTGCTGACCGGCTGCACCGCCACCGACGAGAACAGTTCGGGGAACATGTGCAGCATCGTCTCGCGGTTTTCCAGCATGTAGGAAACGCCCGACGGCGTGCGCGCATTGTCCTCCAGCACGTAGAAATCGTTCTCGCCCGTGCGCACCAGATCCGTGCCGACGATATGGGTGTAGACGCCGCCGGGCGGCTTGACGCCGATCATCTGCGGCAGGAAGGCGTCATTGCCGGCGATCAGTTCCACCGGGATGCGGCCGGCGCGCAGGATCTCCTGACGGTGATAAATGTCGTGCAGAAAGGCGTTGATGGCGGTGACGCGCTGTTCGATGCCGCGGGACAGCCGCGCCCATTCGCGGCCCGAAATGATGCGCGGCACCACGTCGAACGGGATCAGCCTTTCGGTCGCGTCCGCCTCGCCATAGACATTGAAGGTGATCCCCATGCGCCGGAAGAAGGTCTCGGCCTCGGCCGCCTTGTGCTTGAGGCGGGCGGGGTCTTCCGCCTCGAACCAGCTCCGGTAGGCGAAATAGGGTGAACGGACGCCATCGCCCCGGCCGGTCATCTCGTCGAAATGTTTCGCTGCGCCCTCCGACATTGAGCCAGCTTAGGCCATTGGAATTTCTGCGCAAGCCGGAACGTTGCCCAATTTTTCGGCAGCGCGCGGTTGCGCGCCAACCATGAACGCGTTAGCCCTTGGGCACCGTCCGTGACCCGTTGCCGTGTCCGGACGGCCGGCGCGCGGCAGACGCGCGCCAACGGGGCCACGCGCAAAAACCGACCGTATTTGTCCCAAATGCGCCCCGCCATTGCGCAGCAGGAATGATCTTGCCTGCGGCAGACGGTCACAATCAAAGCAACATGTCCGCGTGCCGGGAGCGCGCCGGGCGCACAACAATGGGAGGGCATCGTGTACAAGAAAATCGCCGTGCCGGTGGACCTGGCACACAGTGACAAACTTCAAAAGGCCATCGGGGTCGCCGCCGATCTGGCAAGGCTTCATGACGCACAGGTGACCTATATCGGCGTAACGGCAGCCACGCCGGGACCGGGCGGCCACAACCCCGACGAATACCGGGCCCACCTCGACGCCTTCGCCGCCGAGCAGGCCAAGGCGCAGGGGATCGGTGTCGCAACCCATGCCGTTGTCAGCCACGACCCGGCGGCGGATCTCGACCGGAGCCTGCTAAAGGCCGTCGAGGACATCGGCGCCGATCTGGTCGTCATGGCCACGCACGCGCCCGGCATCGCCGACCATTTCTGGCACCTCTGGCCGTCCCATGGCGGCGCCATGGCCAAACAGGCCAAGGCTTCGGTGTTCCTGGTGCGCTGACGCGCCGGGCCGAAGCGACAACGACACAACAAACGGGAGCACAGCGCCATGAGCGACGAGACAATCTCCACCGGATTGCCGCAGCCCGAAGGGCCGGCCAATCTGATCGAGACCGACTATGAGGTCGGTCAGGACAATATCGAGACCTCGATCGGCCCGTTCGGGCTCGACATCCACAATCCGGTCTTCATGATTTCGGGCCTGTCTGTGGTCGCCTTCGTCGTGCTGACGCTGGCCTTCCAGAACCAGGTCGATCCGCTGTTCAACGGCCTGCGCGGCTGGCTGACCTCGACGCTGGACTGGTTCTTCCTGGCCGCAGCCAATGTCTTCGTGCTGCTGTGTCTGGTGCTGATCGTCACCCCGCTCGGCAAGGTGCGCCTTGGCGGCCGCGACGCGACGCCCGACTACACCTATATGGGCTGGTTCGCCATGCTGTTCGCCGCCGGCATGGGCATCGGCCTGATGTATTTCGGCGTCTCCGAACCGATCTCGCACTTCACCTCGTCGCTCGGCGGAACCGCGATGGACAATGGCGTTCGCACCGACTGGGCGCCGCTGGGCGGCGCGGCCGGCGACGAACAGGCGGCCGCCAATCTGGGCATGGCCGCCACCATCTTCCATTGGGGCCTGCACCCCTGGGCGATCTATGCGATCGTCGCCCTGTCGCTGGCGCTGTTCTCCTACAACAAGGGCCTGCCGCTGACGATCCGCTCGGTCTTCTACCCGATCTTCGGCGACCGGGTATGGGGCTGGACCGGCCACATCATCGACACGCTGGCCGTCTTTGCCACCCTGTTCGGCCTTGCCACCTCGCTCGGCTTCGGCGCCTCGCAGGCAAGCGCCGGTCTCGAATACCTTTACGGCGTTCCCAACACCGACACGTTTCAGGTGATCCTGATCCTGGCGATCACCGCCATCGCCCTGATGTCGGTCGTCGCCGGGCTCGATGCGGGCGTCAAGCGCCTGTCGGAGATCAACATGGTGCTGGCCATGCTGCTGCTGGCGTTCGTCATCATCGTCGGCCCGACGCTGGCGATCATCACCGGCTTCTTCACCAATCTGGGCGTCTATCTGGCCGACTTGCCGGCCCTGTCGATGCCGTTCGGCCGCGAGGACGCCAATTTCAGCCAGGGCTGGACGGCGTTCTACTGGGCCTGGTGGATTTCCTGGTCGCCTTTCGTCGGCATGTTCATCGCCCGCGTCTCGCGCGGCCGCACGGTGCGCGAATTCATCATCTGCGTGCTGCTGATCCCGTCCGCCGTCTGCGTGCTCTGGATGACGGCGTTCGGCGGCACCGCCATCCACCAGATCGTCAATGACGGGTTCACCGGCGTTGCCGATGCGGGGCAGGACTTCAAGCTGTTCGTCATGCTGTCGCAATATCCGCTGGCCGCGATCACCTCGTTCGTCGCGATCGTCCTGGTGATCGTCTTCTTCGTCACCTCGTCGGACTCCGGCTCGCTGGTGATCGACACGATCACCGCCGGCGGCAAGGTCGATGCGCCGCTGCCGCAGCGCGTGTTCTGGTGCACCTTCGAGGGGCTGGTGGCGATCGCGCTGCTGCTCGGCGGGGGCTTGGGCGCGCTTCAGGCGATGGCGGTCTCGACCGGCTTTCCGTTCACCATCGTCCTGCTTCTGGCCTGCTTTGCCATCGTCAAAGGCCTGATGGACGAGCCCAGGGACTGACGGAGAACGCAGCGACGAAGAAAGGCCGGCCCGAACATCTCGCGGCCGGCCTTCCCTTGTTTAAGCCGCAAATCGCCCTAACCCACCTTCCGCACGATCACGCTGCCCGCCGAATAGCCGGCGCCGAACGAGCAGATGACGCCCAGATCGCCGGGCTTGAGATCGTCATTGTACTGCGAAAAGGCGATGATCGAGCCCGCCGACGAGGTGTTGGCGTATTCCTGCAAGATGTTGGGCTGTTCGCCCGGCTCCGGCGTCCGGCCCAGCACCCTGGCGCCGATCAGATCGTTCATCGCCTTGTTGGCCTGGTGCAGCCAGAGCCGCGCAATCCGGTCGGGCGCGATATTGTTGTCGGCCAGGTGTTCGATGATCAGCTCGGCGACCATCGGCACCACCTGCTTGAACACCTTGCGGCCTTCTTGCCGAAAGAGCATGTCGCGCCGGTCCTCCATGTGGCCGGGCCGGGTGCGCCGCAGAAAGCCATTGTCGTTGCGGATGTTGTTGGAGAACACCGTCTTGCAGCGGGTCGAGACGATCTCGAACCGGCCCGCCGCGTCGGACGCATCGGCGCGTTCGAGAACGGCCGCCGTGCACACATCGCCGAAGATGAAGTGGCAGTCGCGGTCGCGCCATTCCAGATGCGCCGAGCAGATCTCCGGATTGACGACGAGGATCGCCCGCGCCGAGCCGTTGGCGATCATGTCGTGCGCGGCCTGCATGCCGAAGGTGGCCGACGAGCAGGCGACATTCATGTCGAACGCAAAGCCCTCGATGCCGAGCGCCTCCTGAATTTCGATGGCGATCGCGGGATAGGCGCGCTCATGGTTCGACGCCGCGCAGATCACCGCGTCGATGTCGGCGGGCGTGCGGCCGGCCTGCGCCAGCGCCCTTTTAGCCGCGTCGAGCGCCATCTCGGCCATCACGCCGAGCTCGTCCTCGGAGCGCTCGGGCAGGACGGGGTGCATGATCTCGGGGTCGAGAATGCCGGACTTGTTCAGCACATGCCGGTTTTCGATGCCCGACGCCTTGACGATGAACTCCGACGACGAATGCGGCACCGGCTCCGTTTCGCCGGCCGCGATGGCGTCGGCATTGGCTTCGTTCTGCCGGTCGGCCCAGGCGTTGAAGGTTTCTACCAGTTCGTCGTTTGTGACGACCAGTTCCGGCGTGAAGACGCCGGTTCCCGTGATGGCGACGGTGCTCATGATGATCGGCCCTTCTGTCTGTTATCGCCGATTGTGCCTGTTTGATGTGCACCTACCGTAAACGGGGCGTTCCCTACAACGGCCACACCCACAAAATCGCCGGCACCGCCACCGCGATGACGATCACCTCCAGCGCCAGCCCCATGCGCCAATAGTCGCCGAACTGGTAGCCGCCCGGCCCCATGATGATGGTGTTGTTCTTGTGGCCGATCGGCGTCAGAAAGGCGCAGGAGGCCGCCACCGCAACGCCCATCAGGAACGGGTCGGGATTGGCGCCCAGCGAGCCCGCCACCGACACGCCGATCGGCGCGGCGATCAGCGCGGTCGCCACATTGTTCAGAAAGTCGCTCATCGTCATGGTGACGACCATCAGGACCAGAAGGATCGCCCAGGCCGGCCAGCCATTGGTGCCGCCGACAATGGCGTTGGCGATCAGCTCCGTGCCGCCCGAGGCTTCCAGCGCCGCCGACAATGGAATGAGCGAGGCGAGCAGCACGATCACCTTCCACTCGATCATCGCGTAGAAATCCTCGCCGCCCAGAAGCCCCATGGCGATATAGGCGACAACGCAGGCGCTGAGCCCGATGGCCAGCGTGGTGATGCCCGTCACCGCCAGCGCGATGGCGATGCCGAACGCGCCGATCGCCGCGGCCGCCTTGCGCCGCTGGATCAGCGCGGTCTTGCGGTCGGCCAGCGGATAGACGCCGAGCCACTGGGCGGTCTGGTCCATCCGGTCGTCCGGGCCGAGCAGCAGCAACACGTCGCCGGGCCGGATCGCCAGCTTGCGCACCCGGTCCCGGAAGCGCTTGCCGCCGCGCGAAACACCCAGCAGCGTCACCCCGTGGCGGTAGAGCAGCCGCACGTCCAGCGCCGAACGGTTCACGATGCGCGCCGTGTCCGGCACGATCGCCTCGATCAGCGTCAGATTGGCGCCGCGCAGGCCGCCATGCTTCTCCGAGCCGGCGAAATCGAGCTCCGCCGTGCCCATGAACGCCTCGATCGATTTGGGATCGCCCTCCAGCACCAGGAAATCGCCCTTGCGGATTTCCTCGGTGCGCGCAAAGCCGGGCAGCCTTTTGCCCCGCCGCACCAGGCCGATGATCTGCACGTCCTTGTCGGCGGCGTCCGGGTAAAGGTCGCGCACCATCCGCCCGATCGCCCGCGACCCCTCGCGCGCCCGCGCCTCGGCGACATAGAGCCCGGCATCCTCGTCGAGCGGCTGGCTGCCGTCGCGCGCCGGGATCAGCCGCCAGCCGGCCAGCGCGACGAACGCGATGCCCACCACCGAGACGATCAGCCCGACCGGCGTGAAATCGAACATGGAAAACGGCGCGCCGAGCGCGTCCTGCCTGTATTGCGCGATGACGATGTTGGGCGGCGTGCCGATCAGCGTGATCATGCCGCCAAGGATGGTCGCGAACGACAGCGGCATCAGGGTCAGCGACACGGCGCGCCTGGCCTTCTTCGCCACATCCATGTCGAGCGTCATCAACAGCGCCAGCGCGGCGACATTGTTGATCACCGCCGACAGCGCCGCGCCGGCCACCGCCATCACCGAGATATGGACCGGCAGCGGCCGGTCGGGCGCGACGACAAAGCGCGCGATCAGTTCGACCGCGCCGGAATTGACGAGGCCCCTTGAGACGATCAGCACCAGCGCGATGATCACCACCGCCGGGTGCCCGAAGCCGGCGAAGGCCGCGTCCGGGTCCACATGGCCGGCCAGGACGGCGATCAGGAGCGCGGCGAACGCGACCAGATCGTAGCGCACCCGCCCCCAGACCAGCATGGCGAACAGGATGCCGAACAGGCCGAAGAGAAAGATCTGGTCGGTGGTGATGTCCCCACTCATGCAAGTCTGGTGGCACAGGATGGGGTGGAGGGGAAGGGGTGGGGTACATAGTCAAGGTCTGCAGTGGGCGGAGAGCAGGCATTTGCTGCACATACAAGCCGAAGAACCATGAGGCGATGAAGCGGACATTGAGTCTACAGGTTCCTAGTCGCCCAAATCATTGCTTCCTGTCGATCATTGACGCCAATTTTTTTATAGGCTTCCTGCAACCTCTTCTTCACGGCGGCCACGGAGGCACCAAGTCGGAGTGCGATCTCTATGTTCGTTCTCCGTGGAGCAAGACTGGCGAGGGCCTCCGCTTGCCTGAAGGTCAAGCCGTTTGGAAGCGTCGGCTTTGTGCCCACCCCGATAATAGTCGCCGACTTTTTCTCAATGACTAAACGTGCACTTTCTGAAAGTTGCTGCATCTGTGCGCTCTTGGGAAACTGGCCCGCCATCCCGACCACGCCTTGAAGGTACGACAGTTCACGCCTGGTCAGCCGAGGCAGTAGGCTTAGTTTGTGAAGCGTTGCCCGCGCACGTTTTCGCCATAGCCGTGTAGGTTGGGGCTTCTCGTTAATCACCACCCCTGTAACTTCCATCCGTCCTTCAGAGCCCGAAAAACGGGTCTTTTCAGGCTTCAATTCAAATCCTGCGACTTGAACTGCTGACTCAACCAAATTGAGGAAATCTCTTTCAATCCATGACTGGGAGCTGAATGTTAGGTCATCAGCATATCGCGAATATCGGTGACCAGCCCTCTCGGCTAAGACTGATAGCTCCATGTCCAACTCCTGCAAGACGAGGTTTGCGATAGCCGGACTGGTTGGCGCGCCCTGTGGCACATGACCGTCGAGACAACACAGTTCTGATAGCATGTTTGTGACGTCGTCCTGGTAGCCGAACGACCTAAAGATTGCTTGCACCTGATCGATTGTGATTGACGGGAAAAACTGTCGAATATCAGTGTTGAGAACGTGCTTCGCGCCAAGGTGGTACTCAGCGTTTTGGACAGCACTTCGTCCAGCCACAAATCCGAATACGTACTCAGCGAACTCAACCTGGTTCAGGATGTTGTCCAGAATCCACCACTGGATGACTTTTAGGTAGGTCCGGGGTGTATCGATGTCGCGTTTGGAGCCGTCCTTCTTTTTTAAAGGGAAGGAACGATAATGCTTCTGAGGACGATGTCGGATTGAGAAAATTGTCTTTGGGCTGATCCCAAGAANACAGCGGCAATGCACCGGTGGTCGGTATGGGCGGCAGCCCCCGTTCACGGAAAATTGCAGCTTCCTCTTCGGGCAAGCCTCCTTGTTCCGCGCGAAGTATCTCTTCAAGGTGGGCAAAATCTTTAGGGAAGTAGTAGGAGCGAGTTGGCATCTACAGCAACTTCCAGTCTTTGAAGTGAAGACTGCCTTGAGCGCGTGGCCTAGGTCGAAGAGGCGTTTTGGCGGCAAGGTCCGGCAAAACGNCCTCTTCGACCTAGGCCACGAGCCCCTTCAAACCAAACCTGAACAACGGCTCGCCGAAACAACGAACAAGCTGAACGCGATACCAACTCGCACGTCACTTGTACCTCCTACGTTGTGCTTTCATCAAGAAAAAACGCCGGTTGTCGATAGAGCGTTCAAGGCCTTCCCGCCGCACCAGATGTCGAGCTTTAGGCGCTGTAAAATAGACCCCACGACGGACTTGAATGATCAAACCACGTTCGCGCGCAGTTTCGTGCGCCGTTCGAAAGTGCCCGCCTTCAATTAGCAAGTCCGCGTAGTCGGGACTGAGCAATTGTTTTGCGCTAGCTTCAATATCCTGAATTCGCGCTGGCTGGATAACGGCGAGTATCGCAAAATAGGCAAAAAGTGGCTCAACCTTTTTCATGGCGATAGCAGCTTGTTTTCTGCCACTCTATGACCTTGTTCAACTACGAATTCTTCGACAGATTTCCAGCAGGCGTCATGATTATCATAATCTATAAATAAAACCTGAGCACCTTTCTTTGTTGCTGCGGGAATAGGTCCGGTGTTCAGGTAGTTTGGATCATCCGCCTCGTGCTTTTTATCAATTATGATAAGCATTTTTCGACAGACATCTTCATGCAACGAGAACGCGCCAAGTTCCAAAAAGGAACCGGGACTGCTTGGGAGCATCACAATAGCATCAGCTGAACGCTTAGCGTGTAGCAGCTCCGCGCTCGCCGCATTGTTGCGTGGTCCCAGCAACGGATTGGCCGCGTCGACCAGACGCTTGTATTCCCCCATAGTGACAACCCAACTGAAGTCCGAAAGCCAGTGATAGAGCGCATACCTGAGACGCTTAGCTTTATTCTTTTCGCCACGACCCGGCTTTTTACCAGTCGACTCAATGTACGGCCCAGCAAGGAAAACCTTGAATTGAAGGCCAGCGGCGGTTGCCGCATTCTGAAACGCTACCTGATCCAACATCTTCAGCGTGCGCGCAGGTGGCTTGTTTACAGTCACGCCCCATCTCTCCATCCGCTAAGTTGATAAGTTTAGCCTAAGTCATCCAATCAAAACAAGCGATTGCGCGCGGTTACCAGTAGCTTCCTACTGTTAGGCTGCCCCACAAACTTCGTGATGGAGAGCAGAAACAACTGGTCCTGCGATCCGCCCATTGTTTCGCAGCTCTGATTGCGTTTTGCCCACACTCCCACCGCTTGAATGCCTGCAATCGTGCGCCCGTAGCAAATGGCCGGTTTAACGGGTCGCGTTGCGGCATCGCGCGACCTATTAAAAGACCGCTTCGGGCCGTCAGCCCCCAAGTATGACAAACCTATCCCCCTACTCCCAACCGCCCTTAAACTCCCCGCTATCCCCTCGCACCCCGGCTTTGCGCAGTGTCCGTGAACCTGACCCGGTTCATTTGGTGTTGCCGGCGGTCCGGCATGAATGCCGACGAAAGAAGGGCAGCGGGCCGCGCGTTCCTCCGTCATCCCTGTGCTTGTCACAGGGATCCATTCCGGCCGATTGCGCGGGTTCGCTGGCAGAGGCGGGCCTGGCCGCTCACCGAACCAATCGCGGTCGGCGGAACGGGACGTCGCTCAGAGACAAGGTGCGCTGCCTTTTGCCGACGCGCAGCCCGGTTCTCGCTCAGCGATCAGCCGTCGAAGCCTCTGGAATGGATCCCTGTGACAAGCACAGGGATGACGGAAGTGCGGAGGCCCCCAAAAAACTTATCCAACCGTCCGCTACCGCCCCTACACTCCCGGCCATCCCTTTCGCGGAACCTCGGGTCTAGAACCGACCATCCGGGGAAAGGGACGGCGGCCTGCCGGGCGGCGCAGAGGTGCGGCGCTGGATGCTGAATCCCCACGGCAGGGCGGAATGAAGGTGCGGAGTGTGCCGTTTGGCCCGTACCGGCAATGATCGGCCGGTGCATTTGGGTTCAGGCGGCCGACCCGGAGCGGCCGAGATTCGGTGCGGCGGTCATGCCGTGCGGCAGATGAAGGTGTCACAACGCTTCGGGACAGTGGCCCAAGGGCCGGCGCCCCGCACGGCGTTCACCGCAAGCCCGCCGGACGGGCGGTTTGGCGACCGCAACATAAAAAACTTCGGATCGCGGCTCACCAAACCGCCCGTTGTTCCAGCCCAAGGCGCACGTTGAGCGCCGGAACGGCGCGAAGCGCAAGTCCTTGGGCGATTAAAGAAGACTTCGCTCACGCCAGTCCCGCTGGCGCGGGACGGCTGCGCGTGCGCGCCGAAAGGTCGGCGAGACGGGGTCCCCGCCAGCGAGCGCGGCGGCGCGACGCTTAAGGGCGGGGATTGGCGCCCGCACCTTGGGATGAGGCAGGCGGATCCGCGTCTTTGCAGGGAAGCGCGGTGGCGGACATGCGCCTCCACACCCCGGCCCGCTTTGTGGTGCGTTAGGGTTTTCTTTCGGATTTCGGTCTAATTTTGGGCGACCTTTGACCAACCCGCACGTGGTTCCAACGCGTGAACAAGCGTTCGCACACCGATCCCAGGGACAGGTCCGGCCTGTCGCGCCTTCGTTCCGGTTTCCAGATCGGCCATCTCGCCGCGGCCATGGCGCTGGCAGTCACGCTGACGGCGGGCATCTTCGCCGAACAGCAAAACCGGAAACTGCACCAGCAGAGCGTCCGGGCCGAGGTAAACGAACAGCTTGGCCTCGTCCGGGCACGGCTGGAAGGCAATATCAACGCCAACCTGCAGCTGGCCCGCGGACTCGTCGCGGTGATTTCGGCGCGGCCCGACATCGACCAGGCGCAGTTCGCGGCCATCGCGCGCCAGATGGTCGGCAGCCATTCCCAGATTCGCAACCTGGCCGCCGCCCCCGATCTGGTCGTCGAACTGATGTACCCGGTGGAGGGCAACGAGCGGGCGATCGGTCTCGACTACCGAGAACACCGCGAGCAGCGCGGCGACGTCTTGCGGGCGGTGCGGACGGGCGAGATCGTCCTCGCCGGTCCTGTGGACCTGGTGCAGGGTGGCCGCGCCTTCATCGGGCGTTTTCCGGTTTTCACCGGACCGGAGGGGGAAGGCCGGACCGTCTGGGGGCTGCTCTCGGCGGTCATCGACGTCGATGAACTGTTCGAGGACAGCGGCGTTCTTGCCGGCGACCTGCCCATCGATATCGCCATCGCCAGCGTCGATCCGTTCGGCCGCGGCAGTTCGGTCTTCATGGGTTCGGCCGCCACCTTCGCCGACGCGCCCGTGGTCGCGACGATTGCCTTGCCGTCGGTGACCTGGCAGGTCGCGGCCGTGCCCCGCGGCGGATGGCCCGCCGGCCCGTCCAACACCTGGCAGGTGCGGATGGCCGTGGTGCTCGCCGGCCTGCTTCTGGTCGTGCCGATGTTCCTGGCCGGGCGCCTTTACGACGAGCGCCGCTCGCATGTCGCGGAACTGCGGCGGCGAAAGGAGCAGCTGCAGCGCCTGTCGCATCGGCTCGAACTTGCGCTCGATACGTCGAAGATCGGCGTCTGGGAGCTCAATCTGGACAATGGTGCCCTGACCTGGGACGACCGGATGAAGGAGCTTTACGGCATCGCTGCGGACGAAGATGCGGCATCCTACGAGGTCTGGTCGACCGCCCTGCACCCCGATGACCGGGCCAAGGCAGAAGCGGAGTTCGACAGTGCGATCGCCAGCAACGGCGCCTACAGGTCGGAGTTCCGCGTGGTCCTCAAGGACGGCACCACACGCTGGATCCGGGCGATCGGCGCGGTCCACACAAACATCGACAGCCATCGCTACATCATGGGCGTCAACTGGGATTTCTCCAGCGATGTCGAGCTTCGAAAACACCTGCTGGCGGCCAAGGAAAGCGCCGAACAGAGAACCGTCCTGCTGGAAGACGCGCGCTCGAAGATGGAGCACAATGCGTTGCATGACAGCCTGACCGGGCTGCCGAACCGGCGCTACATGGACGAATGGCTTTCGGGCCGCGGCGCCGGCTGTGAACTGGCCCTCTTCCACATCGATCTGGACCGTTTCAAGCAGATCAACGACACGCTGGGCCACGCCGCCGGCGACGAGGTTCTCCGGCATGCGGCCTCGGTCCTGCAGGAAAACGCGCAGCCGGGAGACTTCGTGGCGCGCATCGGCGGTGACGAGTTCGTCGTTGCGGTGCTGGGATCGACCGACGAAAATCGCTTGGCGGACCTTGCCGGCCGGATCATCGAACAGATGCGGCGGCCGTTGCCGTTCGAGGAAACCCACTGCCGGTGCGGTGTCAGCATCGGCATCGCAATTGCCGACAAGGGCACCTGGGACGAGGAGGTCGCCAGGCGTCTGCTGGTCGATGCCGACATCGCGCTCTATCGGGCAAAGAGAAACGGCCGCGATCGCTTCGAATTCTTTTCCGATGAATTGCGCGCGGACATCGTTCGCACCAAGCGCTTGTCCGACGCCGTACTGAGCGGGCTTGAAAACGGTGAATTCCTGCCGTTTTTCCAACCCCAGTTCGATGCCAAGACGCTGGATCTGGTGGGTGTCGAGGCCCTCGCCAGATGGGAGCACCCCACCGACGGCCTGCTGGCGCCGGCGGCTTTCCTGTCGATCGCCGAGGAGCTGAACGTTGCCAAGCTGATCGACCGCACCATCCTCGAGCAGGCGCTCTTCCAGCGCACCCGCTGGCTGGCGGCCGGCATCGAAATCCCGAAGCTATCCGTCAATGTCTCGGCGTCGCGGCTTCGCGATTCCGATCTTGCCGAGAGCCTGTCCGGTCTCCCGATCCAGCCCGGCAGCGTTTCTTTCGAGTTGCTGGAATCCATCTTCCTGGACGAGAGCGACGACAGCATCGTGCGCAATGCGGAGCATCTTCGTTCGCTGGGCGTGGATATCGAGATAGACGATTTCGGCACCGGCTACGCATCGATCAGCAGCCTGATTCACCTGCAGCCGGCGCGGCTCAAGATCGATCGCGGGCTCGTCATGCCGATGGTGGCGTCCGATCGCGAGCGCCAACTGGTGGCCGCCATCATCGAGATCGGGCACTCGCTCGGCATCGAAGCGGTCGCCGAGGGCGTTGAAACGCTGGAGCACGCCGCTCTGCTCAAGAGCCTTGGCTGCGATGCGCTGCAGGGGTTCGCGCTGGCACGGCCGATGCGCTCGGCCCAACTGATCGAATTCATACGCCAGGAAAGCTGGCGGCGGGCGGCCTAGCACTGACGGTTACGGCGGCCAGGCGCACCGGCGCCCGACTCGGCGCAGAGCTTCCGGCGTTCCATTCGCTGCGGCCGCGCCAGTCCCGCTGACAAGGCACGACGGCGCGTTGGCGCCGAAGAAGCGGCGATGCGCGGTCGCGTTGCGCCCGGGCGATAACGAGTTGGGGGCGCCGGTTGCGGGAATGCGCTGCCCCTGTGAGGGGAGCCGAGAAGCGCCTGCGCGCGTCTACTTGCCCTGGGTGACGATGACCGGGATCAAGAGGTCGCCCCAGTTCCCGTCGCCGCCATGGTGGCGGGCCGAGCGCACCAGCTCCACCGACACGCCCGCCTCCACCGCCTTCATCACGGACTGGTTGAGCCGGTGCAGATCGTTGGCCAGCATGCGGATCGCCGCCTGCTGGTCGGCGCCCATGGTGGACGACTGCTCTTCGGCGCGTTCCTTGACGTGGGTCTTGGGGCGTTCGTGGCTCGACATGTCATGCTCCGTGGCGTGGTGGCCTTTGGCCCTTATTGGCGGGGCGGCGCACAAAAGTCCACTGCCCCTTTTGGTTCAGGTCCGGACGCGGCCCGCGCCCGTCCTGCCATCCGCCGGACCTGGTAAAAACCGGTCAAAGCGATTGACCGATCATCATGGTCCGGCGTGTGACAAGGCGAGGCCGGTGGCGCCCGATGCCGACAATGCCACGCAAAAATGCAAAGACAACAGGCATCTGCCGCACTGCCGTGCTTTTGGCGTGAGCCGGTAGCGGCTTTGACGGCCTGCTTTCGTCAACTTGTCAAAACTGTCACAATCGGGCATGGATCGGCCAGCCGCAGGAGCCTTGCCATGGCCGACCAGAAGATCTTCGCCGGACCGCGCATCCGGCGCATCCGCACCCAGCGCGAACTGACCCAGACGGCAATGGCCGCAGACCTTGGCATCTCGCCGAGCTATCTGAACCTGATCGAACGCAACCAGCGCCCGCTCACCGTCCAGCTCCTGTTGAAGCTCGCCTCGGTCTACAAGGTCGATGTCAACGAATTGCAGGGCGGCGGCGAACAGGTGCTGCCGCAACTGAAAGAAATGTTCGCCGATCCGCTGCTCGCCGGCGAACTGCCCGGCGACCAGGAACTGATCGAGATTTCGGAAGGCGCGCCCAACGTGTCCGCGGCGCTCGTCAAGCTCTACCGCGCCTATCGCGAAAGCCAGGAGCGGCTGAGCGATCTGTCCGACATGCTCGCCCGGGAGGGCCGCGAGACGCGCATCGCCTCGGCGCGCCTGCCTGCCGACGAGGTGCGCGACACGCTCGAAAAGCGGCCCAACCATTTCGCGCGGCTCGAGGAGGAGGCCGAAAGCTTCACCAAGCTGCTTTCGCCGGGCGACGATCTGATGGGCGCGCTGACGGGCTGGCTGCGCGCCGACCACGGCATCTCGGTCAAGGTGCTGCCGGTCGAGGCGATGCCCGACTGGAAGCGCCGCTATGACCGCCATTCCAACCGGCTGTTCATCTCCGAGCGCCTTTCGCCGTTCGACCAGAAGCGCGAAGTGGCGATGGAGGCGGCGCTGATCCGCATGCAGGTGGCGATCACCGCCGAGATCGAGGATCTCAAACTGTCATCGAACGAAGCGCGGCGCATCGCCCGTTTCGAGATGGCGCGCTATGCCGCCCACGCGCTGATGATGCCCTATGAGCGGTTCCTGCAGGTCGCGGTGCGCGAGAAATACGATCTCGACGTGCTCAAATCGCGCTTTGGCGTGTCGTTCGAGCAGGCGGCCAACCGGCTGACCATGCTGCAGCGGCGCGGCGCGGCGGGCGTGCCCTTCTTCATGGCCGAGATCGACCAGGCCGGAAACCGCTTCCGCCGCGCCGGCGCGCGCGGCTATCCGCAGGCGCGGTTCGGCGGCTCGTGTCCCAAACTGCCTGTGCACGAGGCGTTCAACACGCCCGGCCACATATTGGTGGAAGCCGTGCAGATGCCCGACGGCGTCGAGTTCCTGATCATCGCCCGCACGCTCGAAGGGCCGCAGGGCGCCTTTCACGAACGGCCGCGCCGCACGGCGATCCTTCTGGGCTGCGAGATCGCCCACCGCAACGACATCGTCTATGGCGCGGTGCTGCGCGGCGTGCCCGATGCGCCGGGCCGGGTGCAGACGCTGCCTGTCGGCCCGGCCTGCCGGGTCTGCGAGCGCGCCGGGTGTCTCGCCCGGGCCGAACCCCCCATCACAAGGCCGCTCGGGCTCGACGACATGACGACCGGCTTCAGCGTGTTCGACTTCGTCTGACCGGCCTCATTGCGGGCGTTCGCCGCGAAACAGCGCGGCGTTCGCCTCGGCGAGCGCGGTGATGCGGCGGATCAGCGTGCGCACCTCGGGGCGATGCCGGTCGTCGGCATGGGTGACCATATATTGCACTTGCGCCAGGTCGCCGATCACCGGCCCGGCGCGCACAAGCTGCGGATCGCGATCGCCGGCAAAGCAGGGCATCACGCCCTGTCCTGCGCCGGCGCGGATCAGCGCGCGCAGCGTGTGCGGCGTGTTGGCCCATGCAACGATCTCGACGCGTTCCTGGTCGAGCAGCCAGTGCGCCGATGCGGTCAGCGCCTCGTCGCGGCCGATCGCCACCCATCCGGGCGTCGCGTCGGCGGCGGGCGATGCCGCGCGGTAGGGCGCGAACGCCACATCGGCGATCTTGCGCACCGCCAGATTGCCGCCATCGGGCGACTGGCTGCGCAGCGCGATCTCGGCTTCTCGATGGGCGATGTCGAGCCGCGCCTCTGTCGTCTTGAAGCAGACGTGGAATGCATCGCCGGGCGTCCACAGCGCGGCGAATTCGGCGGCAAGCAGTTCGGCGGTCCATGTGCCGGCGGAAATCCGAACGCCGGGCTTTTGCCCGCTCGTGCGCGACCAGTCCGTGATCGGCTGCATGGTGGCGTCCATGGCGAGCGCCTTGTCCATCAGCGTGCGCCCGTCGGCTGTCAGCCGGTAGCCGGTCTGCGACCGTTCGAACAGGACGCGGCCGACGCATTGTTCGAGCGCCGTCACACGGCGGCCGATCGTTGCCGGACTCAGTCCTGTGGAGGCCGAGGCAGCCGACAGGCCGCCCGATTGCGCCACGCGCAGGAAGATGCGCACATCGTCCCAGTTCAGGTTTTTCATTTTTGCAAAATGCTTTGCGGTTTCATGGAATTTTCGGCCGAAGGAGATGGTATTAGGTTCGAGGCATGAAAAACAAGAGGTGTTCTCATGTCCGGCATCATGCCGCCGCCCATCTTTCAGAAACCGCGCCCGCCGGCCCGATCCCGCGACGCCGAACAGCGTTTCTACGAGGTCCATGGCAACGCATTCGGCTATCGCCTTCGTGCGCTGCTGGTACCCGTCGCCCGCCTTTGGGGCGGACGGCCCGGCAAAGCCGGTCCCGCTCTTCGGTCCGGCAATACCCCTGCCGGGGCGATTGACAAGTGCGCCGTGCCGGCCTTCAAGTTCGCGCGTCGAACACAAGGATCGAGCAAGCATGACCGTGCCGTTGAAGGATGCCGAGGTGGAGCCGGGGGCGACCGGCGACCCGGATATGGCCGAGTATGACGCCTTCATGGCCGCGCACCCGGACCTTCAGGCGGTCGAATTCCTGATCGTCGATCCGAACGGCGTGCTGCGCGGCAAATGGGCGCCGGCCGACGCGCTCAAAAAGGCTTTCGGCGACGGCGTCAACTTTCCCATGTCGATCCATGGACTCGATGTCTGGGGGCGCGAGGTCGTCGAGACCGGGCTTCACATCGAAAGCGGCGATCTGGACGGTTTCTTCCGCGCGGTGCCCGGCTCGCTGACCATCGTGCCCTGGGCCAAGCGCAAGACGGCGCAGGTGCTGCTGCGCGGCCATGCGCCGGACGGGACGCCGCTGCGCTTTGACTGCCGCAACGCGCTCGGCCGCATCACCAAGGCGCTCGCCAAGCGCGGGCTGCATCCGGTCGTTGCCTTCGAACTGGAATTCTATCTGCTGGAGGCCGATGGTGCTTCCGGCGAACGGACGCCCCAGCCCGTCGGCACAGCGGTCGGCCCCGACAGGCAGCGCATGTACGGGCTCGACGATCTGGCCGAATATGGCCCCTTGTTCGAGG
Source organism: Oceaniradius stylonematis (assembly GCF_003149475.2). Lineage (GTDB taxonomy): Bacteria > Pseudomonadota > Alphaproteobacteria > Rhizobiales > Rhizobiaceae > Roseitalea > Roseitalea stylonematis. The sequence goes on along the minus strand of NZ_QFWV02000004.1, from coordinate 98,125 downwards.
ACATACGCGCCGCCGCGCACACCCAGTCGGTGCCGATCGATACGATTGTCAAGGAGGCCGCGCCCGGCCAGTTCGAGGTCAATCTCAAACACCGCCGCGACCCGNGCGACCTTCATGGCCAAGCCCTTCATCGAATATGCGGGCAACGGCATGCATGTGCACGCGTCCATCGTCGACGAGGCCGGCAACAACATCTTTGCCGGCGGCGACGGCGAAGCGCGGCTGGGCGGCGTGGTCGCCGAACTGATCCGCACCATGCCGCAGGCACTCTTGCTGTTCATCAACTCCTGGAACGGCTTCCGCCGCATCCAGCCCGGCTCCTATGCGCCGACCCGCGCCGTATGGGCCCACAACAACCGTTCGGTGGCGCTGCGTATTCCAGCATCGGGTGAAGAGAACCGCCGCGTCGAGCACCGCATCGCCGGCGCCGACGCCAACCCCTACATTCTTCTGTGCGCCGTCTTGCAGGCGATGATGGACGGTCTCGAAAAGATGGAGACGCCGCCGCCGCCGATCGAGGGCAACGCCTACGACACGACCGTCGGCGAACAGCTTCCCGACGACATGGATGAAGCGCTGCAGCTGACCTCTGCGGGCGCCTTTTGCGAGCGCGCGCTGGGGCCGGAACTGGCGCGCATCTACCGCGATCTCAAGCGCGCGGAAATCCTTGCTTTCTGGTCGGAAATCACGCCGCTCGAGCGCTCGACCTATCTGTAGGCCGCCGGGCGGCGCGCTGCGCGAAACCGCTTGTGCGCCGCCGAAAACACAAATAGGCTTTCCCGCAATTGCGGGCGGCGGGGCCGCCCCAAGGCGCTCACAACAAAAACCGGGAGAGCTTCTGACATGCGTTTCAAAACCCTTCTGTTCACGACGACCGCAGCGGTTCTGGCCGCCGGAGCGGCCCATGCCGAGGGCGTGGTGAAGGTCTTCAACTGGTCCGATTACATCGATGAATCGATCCTTGAGGAGTTCACCGCCGAGACCGGCATCGAGGTGGTATACGACGTGTTCGATTCCAACGAGATCCTGGAGACGCGTCTGCTGGCTGGTTCCACCGGCTACGACATCGTCGTGCCGACCGGCACGTTTCTGGCCAACCAGATCAAGGCCGGCGTGTTCCAGCCGTTGAACAAGGATGCGCTGCCGAACCTGGCCAACATGGACCCGGCGATCGCCGAGCGGCTGGAGCTCTACGATCCGGGCAACGAATATGCGGTCAACTATATGTGGGGAACGACCGGCATCGGCATCAATGTCGACATGGTCAAGGAGCGCCTCGGAGAGGATGCGGATCTTGGCAGTTGGGATCTGGTGTTCAATCCGGAGACGGCCGCCAAGCTGGAGGATTGCGGCATCTTCCACCTGAACGCGCCGGCCGAGATGATCCCGGCCGCGCTCAACTATGCCGGCATGGACCCCGATGGCCGGGATGCGGACAGCCTCGCCAAGGCCGAGGAAGTCTATGCGCCGATCCGCCCGTTCGTGCGCAAGTTCCACTCGTCTGAGTACATCAACGCGCTCGCCAATGGCGACATCTGCCTGGCGGTCGGCTGGTCGGGCGACGTGCTGCAGGCCCGAGACCGGGCCGCAGAGGCCGACGCGGGCGTCACCGTCGACTACATCATTCCCAAGGAAGGCGCGCTGATGTGGTTCGACAACATGGCGATCCCGGCCGACGCGGAAAATGTCGAACAGGCGCACATCTTCCTCGACTACATGATGCGGCCGGAGGTGATGGCGAAGGCCTCAAACTATGTCTATTTCGCCAACGGCAACGCCGCCTCCAAGGAGTTCCTCAACGAGGACGTGATCGGCGATCCGGCGATCTATCCCGATGAGGAGACGATCGGACGGCTCTACACCGTCACCCCCTACACGCAGCGCGAACAGCGCAGCGTGACGCGGACCTGGACGCGGATCACCACCGGCCAGTAAACGCACCGCCCCGGACCGCACGGCCCGGGGCGTTTCTTGTTTTCGGGGACGTTCGGGGGTCTCATGAAGTCACTGGGCAATGTGCGGCGATCGTTCACGCCATGGGCCGACGGCTCGGCCAAGCCCTATATCGCTTTTGAGAACGTCACCAAACGGTTCGGCGATTTCACCGCGGTCGACAACCTGACCATGCACGTCTATGAGCGCGAGTTCTTCTCGCTGCTCGGCCCTTCAGGATGCGGCAAGACCACGCTGCTGCGCATGCTCGCCGGCTTCGAGGAGCCGACATCGGGCGATATCTTCCTCGACGGCCAGCCGCTCAAGGGCGTGCCGCCGCACAAGCGCGCGGTCAACATGATGTTCCAGTCCTACGCGCTGTTCCCGCACCTCAATGTCGCCGACAACATCGCTTTCGGCCTGAGGCAGGAAGGCATGGAGAAGGGCGCCGTCGCCGAGCGCGTCGACCAGATGCTCAAGCTGGTCAAACTCGAACAGTTCGCCCGGCGCAAGCCCCATCAACTGTCAGGCGGCCAGCGCCAGCGCGTCGCGCTCGCCCGCTCGGTGGCCAAGCGGCCCAAGCTTCTGCTGCTCGACGAACCGCTCGGCGCGCTCGACAAGAAGCTGCGCGAGGAAACCCAGTTCGAGCTGATGGACTTGCAGGAACAGCTCGGCCTGACCTTCATGATCGTCACCCACGATCAGGAGGAGGCGATGACCATGTCCGACCGCATCGCCGTCATGGATGCGGGCACCGTCGTGCAGACCGGCACGCCCGGCGAGATCTACGAGGCGCCCAACACGCGCTATGTCGCCGACTTCATCGGCAATGTGAACATGTTCGAGGGCCGGATCACGGCCGTCGAGAACGGGCTGGCCGAGATGGAAGCCAGCGACGGGTTCGGCATCCGCGCCGTGGCTCAGCCGGGCGTGGATGCGGGCAAGCATGCCTGGTTCGCCATCCGCCCCGAAAAGGTCGATGTGACCCGTACCAAACCCGAGCAGGACCACAACGCCGTCGAAGGCGAGGTCTGGGACATTGCCTATCTGGGCGGACTGACCGTCTTCAACGTGCGGCTCGATTCCGGCGCCGTCATCAAGGCGACCGTGCTCAATTCCGAACGCGCCGTCGAAGATCCGATCGGCTATGAGGAACGGGTCTGGCTCTCGTTCGACCCCGACTGCGGCATTCTGCTGGAGCGCTGACATGGCCATCGCGGGGCGCAATCCATGAACCTCTTCCGCCGCCTGACGATCCTGGTCCCCTATCTATGGCTGCTGGCGCTGTTCCTGCTGCCCTTCCTGATCGTCTTTCGCATCTCGCTGTCCGAGCCGGTTCTGGCAATGCCGCCCTATGCGCCGCAGTTCGACATTGGCGAGGGCTGGGCTGCTCTTCGCGAGTCACTGTCGCAGCTGTCGTTCGCCAACTATGTCTGGCTGACCGAGGACGCGCTCTACCGCAACGCCTATTTCTCGAGCCTGCGCATCGCGCTGGTCTCCACTTTCCTCACGCTGCTGATCGGCTTTCCGCTGGCCTATGGCATGGCGCGCGCGTCGGAGGGACTGCGGCCCATCCTCTTGATGCTGGTCATCCTGCCGTTCTGGACCTCCTTCCTGATCCGCGTCTATGCGTGGATCGGCATTTTGAAACCCGAGGGCCTGCTCAACCAGTTCCTGATGAGCTTTGGCCTGATCGGCGAGCCGCTGACGATCCTGAACACCGACACGGCGGTCTATATCGGCATCGTGTATTCCTACCTGCCCTTCATGGTGCTGCCGATCTACGCGACGCTGGAAAAGATGGACTATTCGCTGATCGAGGCGGCGCAGGACCTCGGCTGCACCGCGCTCGGCGCGTTCTGGAAGGTCACCGCACGCCTCGCCCTGCCGGGCGTTCTGGCGGGCTGCCTCCTGGTCTTCATCCCGGCGGTGGGCGAATTCGTCATCCCCGATCTTCTTGGCGGGTCGGACACGCTGATGATCGGCAAGACGCTGTGGACGGAGTTCTTCAACAATCGCGACTGGCCGGTCGCCTCGGCGGTAGCGATCATCCTTCTGATCCTGCTGGTGGTGCCGATCGTGCTGTTCCAGAACGCCCAGGCCCGTGCGCAGGAATCGGGTTCATGAGCGGCCGCTGGACATGGTTCAACGTCTCCTCGGTCGTTCTGGGGTTTGCGTTCCTCTATATCCCGATCATCCTTCTGGTGATCTATTCCTTCAACGAATCCCGTCTCGTCACCGTCTGGGCCGGCTTCTCGACCCGCTGGTATGTCGAGATGTTCAACAATCAGGGGCTTATGGACGCGGCCTGGGTGACGATCCGTGTCGCACTGGTTTCGGCGACCGTCGCCACCGTTCTGGGCACGCTGGCGGCGCTGGCGCTGGTGCGCTACACGCGGTTCACCGGCCGGACGCTGTTCACCGGCATGGTTTACGCGCCGCTCGTCATGCCCGAGGTGATCACCGGCCTGTCGCTGCTCCTGCTGTTCGTCTCGATCAACATGGATCGCGGCTTTTGGACGGTGACGCTGGCGCATATCACCTTCTCGCTGTGCTTCGTCGCCGTTGTCGTCCAGTCGCGGCTCGTCAGCTTCGACATGTCGCTGGAAGAGGCCGCGCAGGACCTTGGCTGCACGCCGTTCGAGGCGTTCTGGAAGGTGACGCTGCCGGTGATCTTCCCGGCCGTTCTGTCCGGATGGATGCTGGCCTTCACCCTGTCGCTGGACGATCTGGTGATCGCGTCGTTCACGTCGGGACCCGGCGCGACGACGCTGCCGATGAAAATCTACTCGCAGGTGCGCCTTGGCGTCACGCCTGAGATCAATGCCGTCTGCACGATCCTGATCGGGCTGGTTGCGATCGGCGTCATCACCGCGACGCTTGTGACCAAGCAGCGTGTCGTCGCCGACGCGCGGGCGCGGCAGGCCGACCCGGCCTGAGAGCATGTCAGCCGCGCGGCGGCCGCAGCAGATAGCTCACGCACCACAGCGGCACGATGACGATCGAGCCCAGCACCATGTTCGGCAGCGCCCAGGCCCAGGCTTGTTGCAGCATTTCGCTGAGCCGCTCGGGGGTCAGGCCAGCCTGCGCCAGAAGCTCGGCTGCCGTGATGTCGAACGCCGAAAGTCCCGCGCCCAACAGCATGGACGCGACGCTGATCTTCAATGTGATGGCGAGAAACTGGAACACGCCAAACCCCGGACTGCCCGATCGATGCGGTGATTGTCCGCCAGGAAGGTAAAAATCGGCTAAAACTTTGCCGGCCGGATTAACCGGTTGCTAACCATCGCGGCCCGGCATTGGCAGCAGCACCGGCGCCGCAAACGGCCGGTTCCACGAACCGCCGACGAAGAAGCGGGCAAGGTCCTCCGCCGGCGCCGCAGGCTCCGCGCCGGCATTGTCCGCTGTGGCGTCGGCGATTGCCGGGCCGGCGGTCGCCGTCAGCGCCAGGCTGCCGGTGCTCAGCGTGACGATGCCTTCGAGCCGCACCTCGCCGTCGGGATATATGATGCGTGTGTCCTTGAGCGTCAAAAGCCCTTCGGCGATGTCGCCATAGATCCGGGCACTTGAAAAGGTCTCGCCACCGGCCTCCATATCGAGCGAAAAATAGCGGACGATATCGCGCTGCCCGGAAAGCTGGCCGAACCCGAAGCCGGGCATGACGCCGTTGCGGACCTCGACTGACACCATGCCGTCAAGCGTTCGGCCCGACCGCATGGGACCTGTGGTTGGCGCATGCATCGTGACCGAGAAATTGCCGCGCCCGCGCGGCAGCGCGCGGGGCAATGCGAACGCTTCGCCAATGGCTGCCGTATCGACGTCCTGCCCCGACAGGATCACCTCGGCCCGTCCGCCCTCGGCAAACGACAATGCCAGACGTGCCTGCACGTGACCGCCATAGGCCAGCGCATCGCCGATGTCGAAGATCGCGACTTCGTCCGAGACCTGGGCCGTTGCGGCGAGGTTTTCGAGCGACAGGTCCCCGAACGTGGCGGCGGCCGCCGACACGCGCAGATCGGTGCTGATCTGGGTCGCCACATCGGCCATCGAGGGCGGGCCGTCGCCAACCAGTTGCGGCAGATCGATGAACGCCGACAGGAATGCCGCGATGTCGAGCGTTGCGAAGTCGAGCGTGCCGGTCACGGCCGGCTCGGCGCGTTGCGCGCTGATGCCGATTTCGAGCACGCCCGACCCGCTGTTGCCATCCACCGTGATGTCCAGCCCCTCAAATCGCATCCGGCGCTGCGCCAGCCGCACGGGCCCGGACAGGGCGACTTCGCCGAGCGCCCGTCCGGGCGTCAGATCCGTGCCGAGGATCGTCATCAGCGTCTGCAGGGAAGGGGTCGAGAAGCTCATCGCGCCGTCGGCGAAAAGCGGGCCGCCGGCGTTCGCCATGCCGTCGAAATCGAGCGCCACCGCGTCGGATTGGACGGTCAGGCCGGTCTCGGACGGCGTGTTGAGGAAGAAGGCCCGCGGCGATTGTGTGTTGAAGGCCAGACTGCCGGCGGTGCCGCGCCAGATCGCCTCCGCCGACAGCGACAGCGGCGCGTCGAGCTGCGGCCAGTTCAGCTGTCCATCGACGGCCGTGATGTCCTCGATCACCGTGCCGTCGCCCCTTTCGAACGTGATGCGGCCCTGGGCGGTCACCACCGAACCCAGTGCGTCGCCGGACATCTCCCCCTCAGCGTCGGCAGCCCGGCGGAACAGCCGGCCGGCACGTCCGCTCTGTGCCGCCCAGTCGATGGAGCCGTCCTGCCCGACCAGCAGTCTCAGATGCGGCCGCACCAGCCGGAAGTTGGAGAATTCAGGACGGCCCATAACGAGCCCCACCAGCCCGATATCGGCTTCCATGCTCTCGATGGTCAGGATTGGCGCCGCCCGCCCGCCCGGCCCGGCGATCGTCACGTCTCTGAGTGTGGTGCGCGGTCGCGGGAAAATCCTCACCTGGGTCTGGCCGCCCAGTTCGGCGTCGGTGCCGAAAAAGTTGCCCAGTTCCCGCTCGATAGACGAGCGCACGATGTCGGTCGATACCAGCCAAGGCAGGGTCAGCGCGACGGCGCCGGCCATGGCAACCACCAGAACCGCAAGGATCGCGGCAGCACGCAACACAGACTTACCCATGCGCAAGCTCTACCAAAAAACCGGTTGGCCCGACAAACGGTTTTGGCCGATTTGTCCGATATCCTCACGCCTTTGGTCGCGCCCGTCGGCGCCCCGGCTTGCGATGGATGGGATCAGCGCGTACCAGACCGTTCATCGGGCAGATGAGGAGGCTGGTCCATCATGACGTCACCCCTTTGGACACCATCGCCGAAAGCCGTCGAGACATCGGCGGTGAGGGCGTTCATGGATTTTGCGTCGCAACGCGCGGGCCGCTCGTTCGGCAGCTATGCCGAGTTGCACCGCTGGTCGGTCGATGACCGCGAGGGGTTCTGGTCGGCGGTCTGGGACGATGCCGGCGTTATCGGCGACAAGGGTGAACGCGTGCTGGAAAAGGGCAACGCCATGCCGGGCGCGGATTTCTTCCCCGATGCGAAGCTGAATTTTGCGGAGAACCTGCTGCGGCAAACGGGTCCGGGCGAAGCCATCGTTTTCCAGGGCGAAGACAAGGTTACAAGGCGGCTGAGCTGGGACGATCTGCATGCGCTGGTCTCGCGGCTGCAACAGGCGATGGTCGCAAACGGCGTGAAGGCCGGGGACCGGGTGGCGGCGATGATCCCGAACATGCCCGAAGCGGTCGCGGGCATGTTGGCGGCCAGTTCGATCGGCGCGATCTGGTCGTCCTGCTCGCCCGATTTCGGGCCCAAGGGCGTGCTCGATCGGTTTTCGCAGATCGAGCCGGTCATGTTCATCGCCTGCGACGGCTATTGGTACAATGGCAAGCCCAACGACATTGGCGGCAAGCTGGCCGAGATCGTGCCGCACCTGCCCTCGGTCAGGAACGTGCTCATCGTCGATTATCTGGGCGCGGCGGAGCGGACCGCCCAGGCAACGCCGAAAGCCTGCTCGCTGGACGCCGCCATTGCCGACTTCGAAGCCCGCCCGGTGGCGTTCGAGCGGCTTCCCTTTTCCCATCCGCTCTACATTCTCTATTCGTCCGGCACGACCGGCATTCCCAAATGCATCGTCCATTCCGCCGGCGGCACGCTGCTGCAGCATCTCAAGGAGCATCGCTACCATGCCGGCATCAAGGCCGGCGACCGCGTCTTCTATTTCACCACCTGCGGCTGGATGATGTGGAACTGGCTGGTGACGGCGCTCGCCTCGCGGGCGACGCTGCTGCTGTTCGACGGCTCGCCCTTTGCGCCCGACGGCAACGTGCTGTTCGATTTTGCCGACCGCGAGAAGATGACCTACTTCGGAACGTCGGCGAAATATATCGACGCGGTGCGCAAGGCCGGCCTCCGGCCGATCGACACGCACGATCTGTCTACGGTGCGGGTGATCTCGTCCACCGGCTCGCCGCTGTCGCCGGAATGCTTCCAGTTCGTCTATGACGGCATCAAGTCGGACGTCCATCTCGCCTCGATTTCCGGCGGCACCGACATCGTCTCCTGCTTCGTGCTCGGCGTTCCGGGCGAGCCGGTTCATGTCGGCGAAATCCAGGGGCCGGGGCTCGGCATGGCCGTCGAGGTCTGGGACGATGACGGCAAGCCGGTCCAATGCGAAAAGGGCGAACTGGTCTGCACCAAACCGTTCCCCTCAATGCCGGTCGGCTTCTGGAACGACCCGGACGGCGAAAAGTACCGTGCCGCCTATTTCGAGCGCTTCGACAATGTCTGGTGCCATGGCGATTTCGCCGAGATCACCGGTCATGGCGGCCTGATCATCCATGGCCGGTCGGATGCGACGCTCAATCCCGGCGGCGTCCGGATCGGTACGGCCGAAATCTACAACCAGGTCGAGCAGATGCCCGAAGTGCTCGAGGCGATCTGCATCGGCCAGGAGTGGGACAATGATGTGCGCGTGGTAATGTTTGTGCGCCTTGCCGAAGGCGCAGCCTTCACCGACGAGCTAGTCAAGGCGATCAAGGCCAAGGTGCGCACCGGCGCTTCGCCGCGCCACGTTCCGGCTGTGGTCCTGCCGGTCGATGACATTCCGCGCACCAAATCGGGCAAGATCGTCGAACTGGCCGTGCGCGAGGTGGTCCATGGCCGGCCGGTCAAGAACCAGGAAGCGCTCGCCAATCCCGAAGCGCTGGCGCATTTCGCCGACCGGGCCGAATTGCAGCCGTGACCTTGTGCCAGGTGCCGCCACGTTAACCACGGTGTCGTTACGGAACAGCGCGCCGCTTCGTTAACCATGGCCGGCAAGGAACCGTTAAGGCCTCGCGCTTAAGCTGGCGTTAACACTTTCAACTGGCCCGTCGGAAACCGGGTCTCATTGGCGCCGCCTCCACTCACAGCGATCTTTATTCTGCCGGCTCCCGCAGGGGGCCGGCATTTTCTTTGGCGGGGACGTGTGCGAACCTTGCGCCGTGTCAACTCGCCAGAACGCGCGCGGGCGGGAAGATGATATCGACCCGCGTGCCCTGACCCGGTTCTGAACTGATGCCGAATTCGGCGCGGTTGGCCTCGACCAGCGCCTTGGTCAGCGGCAGGCCGAGCCCCGTGCCGTCGCCGCGCCGCTGGCCGACCGCGGTGACCTGCTGGAACGGCTTGAGCGCGCTTTCCAGTTCCTTCTCCGACATGCCGATGCCGCTGTCGCGGATGCGCAGCAGCACCGCGCCATTGCCGGTGTAGCTCGTCGAAACGATCACCTGTCCGCCCGCATGGGTGAAGCGGATTGCGTTCGACAGAAGGTTGAGGACGATCTGCTTGACCGAGCGCAGGTCGGCGACGACCGGCGGCACCGTGCTCTCGAGGCTGGAGCGAACGATGATCTGGTTGCGGTTGGCCTGCGGCTGAACCATTGCGATGGCTTCGCCGATCGCCTCGTTCAGCGCGACGCTCTCGAATTCGAGCTCCTGCTTGCCTGCCTCGATCTTGGAGATGTCGAGAAGATCGTTGACCAGGTCCAGAACGTGCCGGCCGGACTTGTTGATGTCGGCCAGATAGTCCCGGTAGCGTTCATTGCCGATCGGCCCGAACCGCTCCTCGGCCATCAGTTCGGAAAAGCCGATGATCGCGTTGAGCGGCGTGCGGATCTCGTGGCTGATCTTGGCCAGAAACTCGGACTTGGTGTTCGACGCCTGCTCGGCCTGACGCTTTGCGTCCTGAAGCGCCTGCTCGGTCTGCTTCCAGGGTGTGATGTCGCGGATCACGGCGCAGAAGCCGTTGCTCGCCGGCATCCGGCCGATCGTCATGAACAGCGGCAGAAAGCCGCCATTGCGTTCGCGGCCGAGCACTTCCCGTCCCTCGTTGAGAACGCTTGCCACGCCGTTGTTGGACAGGCCGTGCAGATAATCCATGGCCGCGCGCTGGCTTTCATGGGCGAACAGGAAGGAAAAGCTCTTGCCCTCGATTTCCTCGTTCGGATAGCCGAACAGCGCCGATGCCGACCCGTTCAGCGAGCGGATCGTGCTGTCGGCGCCGATCAGGATCACCCCGTCGGTGGCCGTGTCGAGGATCGCGCGCAGTTCGGCGGCTTCGGCCGCGCTGACGGCATGGGGGTCGGGCCGCGAGGCGACGTCGGACGGCTCGGGCGCGCCGCCTGTTGCGGTATCGCCCGGCAACGCGGCGGACGCGCTCGTCGTGTCGTCGGCCAGCGGCCGCGGTTCGAACGCGAACATCAGCGCCCGCGCGCCCATCCAGGGCACGATCTGCAGATGCGCGCGGGCCGCGATCGGCTGCCCGTCGGCGCCGACCAGCGTGATCGCGCGGTCGCCGGCATCGTCTTCGGTGTCCGGCGCGCTGCCGCCGAACAGCATGTCGAGGCCGCGTTGGTTCAACGCCCCGGTGTCGGCATCGCCGGCCATGGCGGCGAACGCGGCATTGGTATAGAGCGCCTGCTCGTTGCGCACGATCAGGAGCGGCAACGGCAATTCGTCCAGCGTCTCCGGCGCCAGCCCGTCCGTGGCTGGCACGGGCGCCTCACCGTCGACCGGGGTTTCGGCCCAGGGCTCGCCGGGCGGCACGTCCTCAAGCGTGGAGCCGTCGGCTTCCACCGCCAGGACATCGTCGGGCATGTCGTGGCGATCGTCTTCGTCATCATGGCCTTCGGCCTTGCGGTCTTCGGCGGCAGCCTTTTCGATGGCCGGCTCGAGAGCCGGGTGATGTTCGGCCTCAACGGTTTCTTCGCCCGGTTCGTCCGCCAATGTCGCATCGTCTCCGGCCGACGCGGGACTTGACTGGCCCTCGAACGTACCGGTCTCGACGCCATCGTCGCGCCGGCCGAGCGCTTGTCCGATCTTGCGGAAGGCTTCGGCTTCCTCATCGCTCAGATGCGGTCCGGGCGCAGCATTGTTCCGCTCCTCGGCGGCGGCGTCCGGGAACGGGACGATCGTGTCGCTCCTGCGGCGCATCGGGTGGGCCGGCGCCACTGCAAGCACGGGCGGTTCGTGCGACAGGTCGGGCGCATCCGAGCCGGCAGCCTCGCCGGTCTCCGCCGCGCCGTCATCGGCTTCGGCGGCCGGACCCTGATCGTCCACGACGTACTCGTCGGCCGAATCGGCACCGGTCTCGGCCGGAGCGCCGAGCGGGGTGGTCAGCGCCAGTCCCCGCGCGTCCGGATCGGTGGCGATGTCGGCCATGCGGGCAATGCCGAAACCGCGATAGCCCTCGAATTCCCGTTCGCGGCTGTAATAGGGCAGGGCCGCCAGATCGACCGGCACCTGCTGGTCGGTGCCCTGGACCGGCCAGAGCACGCTCTTGCCCGACCAGGTGTCGCGACGCGACAGGGCGGCGACAATCTCGCCCGCCGGATCGAGCGCCAGCCGGTCGACGATATCGGCAAACCCGTGTCCCGCAAGCTCTGCGGCATTGGGTCCGACGGCGCGGGAAAATTCGGGCGACACGTCGACGAAGACGCCGTCGCGATCGGTCTTCCAGACAAAACGTATCGGCCCCGATCCGAGGTCCGGTCCGGTGAAGGGCGCCGGCGCGGGCACGGTGGCGATCTCCGCCGGCTCCCTTTCGGGTTCTTCCGCGGTTTGCGTGTTGCGGTTGGCGTCGGCGCCGACACCGCTCGCGTCGCTTTCCGTGGCGACCGGGGATATGTCCTCGTCCGGGTTCCGGGATGCGGCCGGCGCCACATCCATTTCGGCCGCCGTCGCGAAGTCGCCGGGCATCAGGTCCACAGCCGCAGCGGCGGCGATCGAGGCCGGTTCCGCAGGTCGGTCTGCAAGCGCCAGTGCGACGATCAGATAGCGTTCGGGCAGGTCGGCCAAACGCCCGACGCCGGCGGCAACGGCCGATCCGGTGTCCGGCAGATCGACGATCTGCTTGACGAGGCGGTCGGCTTCTCCGCGTGTCCGGGCTGCTAGATCGCGGGCGATGTCCGCCGGCACGCCAAGCGCCTCATAAGAAGAGCCGGCGCTGAGCACCCGGCCGCCGCCGTCGATGATGGCGGCCCCCGCGCCCTCGTCCTCGAGGCCGGTCAGGGCGACCGCCAGACATTCGGCCTCGTTCATTTGGGTATCGCGCGCCGGCGCCGTCACGAGCGCATGCTTGCCTCGAACACCGGCCAGATCGATGCGGCGCACATGGGCCTTGACCAGCCGGCTTGTCAGGCCCGAGCGCAGGCGGACCAGCGCCGTGCGCGGCTCGTCCTTCAGCGCGCCAAGCACGGCGCGCACTTGGCGCATGCCGGTTTCCGCCGCCGGCGAAAGCGCCGTTTCGCCCGCGCGGCTGCCGATCGCCGACAGCCCGAACAGCCCGGCCGCCGCGCCGTTGGACCAGCGCAGGGCGCCGCTCTTGCGGTCGATGATCAGCGCGGCCTGGCCCGACAGCATCGCCTCCCGGACGCCGTCCTGCACCGCGATATCGATGAAGGATGTCCCGTCCCAGTTTCGTGAGTTGGTCATGTCGTCCGCCATGCTCGCCGCGTCGGCCATCGTGCTCTTAACAAAACCTTAATTGTCTTATTGAGCGGCACCCGTCCAGTTTTCAACCGCGCGGCCCGGTCACGGAGTGAATCTCTGGTTAACGGTGATTGTGCGTCGCACAAAATTGTTGCAATGCACAATTCGATACGCTATATAGCGGTCAGTCTCATTCAACCCTTGGAGGACAATGACATGGCCAAAGCCGCCGCTCCCAAAACCGAAGCTCCGACAGCCAAAGCCGCACAGGACGCATTCGCCATGGGCCAGATGCCCGATCCGGCCGACATGCTGGAACAGTTCCGTACGCTGGCCGAGGAAAACCTCGCCAAGTCGAAAGCTGCCATGGAAAAGGCCAAAGCCGCCTTTGACGATGTGCAGAAGGAAGCCGAGGCCGGCATCCATTCGGCACAGGAAAACACTTCGAAGATCTCGCTTGCCGCCATCGACACGATGCGCGCCAACACCGAGAGCACGTTCAGCCATCTCGAGAAGATGGTCGGCGTAAAGTCGGTCGCCGAGATGATCGAACTGCAGACCGCTTTCGTGCGCGAACAGGCCGAAAAGGCCGTCGATACCGCCAAGACCATGCAGGGCCTTTACCAGAAGGCCGGCGAGGACATGACTGCCCCTGCAAAGGCCGTCGCCGAAAAGGCCATGGGCGCGCTCAAGCAGGACTGACCGTCCTCACAATTGCCGGATCGCCGCATCCTCCTCCCGGCGGCGCTCCGGCCCGGGCCCGATCACCGAGTACGGGTCCGAAGGCCGGGTTCGCCCGGCCTTTTTCTTTGCGCTGGCGGACCTCGTGAACGGCAAAGGCAAGTCTTGCAAAAGCGCCGCCAGCGGACTATGCGAAGCGTCGCGAACAACGGTTTGCGGGCGTAGCTCAGTTGGTTAGAGCGCTGGATTGTGGCTCCAGAGGTCGGTGGTTCAAATCCACCCGCTCGTACCACCCCTTGCCGGGTGGCCCCATCGTCATCGCCACGTTCCGAAGAATTCCAGCTTTTTGACCCTAGAACAGGCTGCCCTGGCCGCCGCCTTTTGATGCCGGACGCGCAGGTTTTTGCCGTCCGGGATTTTTTGGCGCCTTGCCGTCGGCGACCACATCGAGCCGGTCATCGCCGGCAAACTGGATGGCCAGCCGGTCGCCCGATGCAATGCCGGCCGATCCGCGCACCGGCGTGCCGTCCGCATCGCGTACCAGCGCATAGCCACGCTCCAGAACGCTCTGGTAGGACAGCGATTTGAGCAGCCGCGCCGCTTCCGCTATGCGGCTAGCCGCATCGCCGGCCTTGTCCTGCGCTCTCCGGTCAAGCCTTGCCACGGCCTGCGCCAACCGCCGCACGCCGTCGCCATGCAGCCTTTGGCTGGTGCGCGTGGTCAGGCGCGCCGCGCGATGCGCCAGCTCACGCCGGCGCAGATCGAGCCCGCGCGACAGGCCGAGCGGCAAATCGCGCGCCAGACGGTCAAGGCTCTGCCGGTCGCGCGCTACCTTTTCGGAAAGCCGGGCCGGCGCCAGCATGGCGCCCAGCGCCGCCAGCCGCCCGCGCCGTTCGGCAAGCCGCGCATCGAGGCTGGATCGCAGCCGACCGTCGAGCCCGTCGAGCCGCTGCCGGGGCAGGGCAAGGATCTGGTCGGGCTGCGGCAGACCGCGTGCCAGTGCCCGCACGCGCGACCGCCGGTCGTCGGCCAGCCGCGAGACGGTGCCGGCAAGACGCGCGCCCAGTTGCGCCAGATGGGCTTCAAGGTCTGCCCGGACCGGCACCGCGATCTCGGCGGCGCCCGTCGGCGTCGGTGCGCGCCTGTCGCTGGCATGGTCGATCAGAGTCGTATCGGTCTCGTGGCCGACCGCCGAGATCAGCGGAATGGCCGAGCCGGCCGCGGCCCGCACGACGCTCTCCTCGTTGAAGCCCCAAAGGTCCTCAAGGCTGCCGCCGCCGCGCGCGACGATCAGAACATCCGGCCGCGGCACCGGCCCGCCGGGCGCCAGCGCGTTGAAGCCGTCAATGGCCGCCGCCACCTCGCGCGCCGATGTTTCGCCCTGAACCCGCACCGGCCAGACCAGAACCTGGCAGGGGAACCGGTCGGCAATGCGGTGAAGAATGTCGCGAATGACCGCGCCTGTCGGCGACGTGACGACACCGATGACGCGCGGCATGAAGGGTAGCGGGCGCTTGCGCGCGGCATCGAACAGGCCTTCGGCTGCCAGCGTCTTGCGCCGTTCTTCCAGAAGCGCCATCAGCGCGCCGGCGCCCGCCGGCTCGATCGCATCGATCACGATCTGGTATTTCGACGAGCCGGGATAGGTGGTCAGCTTGCCGGTCGCGATGATCTCCAGACCCTCTTCGGGCTTGAAGGCCAGCTTGGAAAACGTGCCGCGCCAGATCACCGCTTCCAGCGTCGCGCGGTCGTCCTTCAGGCGAAAGTAGGCGTGGCCCGACGAATGCGGCCCGCGATAGCCCGACACCTCGCCGCGCACGCGCACCCGCCCGAATGCATCCTCGACGGTGCGCTTGACCGCCTGGCTGATCTCGCCGACGGAATATTCGGCGACGTTCGAAGTGGGGGAATCGGCAAGGGGCTGATCACTGGCCATGCCGGTTTGTTTCAGCCGCCCGGCGGACGGTCAAGTATCGGCTTTGTAAGACGCAGGTCAGCGACACATTTCGATCGGCCATCCATCGTCCGGCTGGTTTCCGATCAGAAGCCGCGGCCATCTGGCGCCGTCTTCCATCCGCACATGGCCATACTGGAGCCCGCAATCGAGCCGGATTTTTCCGTCACGCACGAAATAGACAGCAGTCCATGTGTCCCAGGAGGGTATGCCCTCATAGCCAAGCATGCGCCGGAGCCATTGTTGCCGCTCGGTTGCGTGTTCCGAGATGGCCGGTATCGCGTTGGCGATCATATCGGCCGTGATCATCCGTTGGCCCACGCCGGATCGGTAGGTTACGAGAAACATTTTTTCCGGCCAATTGCGAATCAAGGAGTCCACGGCTTTCGTGTCTTTTCGGACATTGAAGTCGGTGAACGATCCAAGCCGCCCGACAAGGCCGGCCGGCCGACCAAACCTCTCGCCGCCTTTGCGGCCCCCGACCGCCAGTATTTTCCTGATCTTCGATTCCTGGATCAGACCGCTGGACAAAAGCCTCGCTGAAACGGTCATTGGCCCGAGTTCGACGATGACGACTTGCCCGTTGGCCCCATTTACTATTTCTGCGATCCGGACAAGGCGTTCTTGGTCCGCCAGTGTGCCATTTTGCCCTGCCGGAGGTCGTGTGGCTCGTTTGTTGCGTACCTTGCGATAGCTTTCATCAGGCCCACGCAGAAGCCGCCACGTTCCTCCACCGAGTTTGGCAAGGCGGACATCGAGATTTCGGTGGACTTCGGCGGTTGTTGACCCGCCGTTGCCGAATATCGAAACCACTCCAAGAACATCAATGCACCCGAGTTCTTCCAGGATTGAGTAGATGTGCAACGAGACGCTGTCGTCTATCTCGCCGTTGAGCGTCAGGTCCGCCACCAGCAGCACCGGGCTTGGCGCTGGCTGGACACAAGCTGGTGTGTCGGACAAAAAATGCCTCGCCAACTCTGTGCTGGCTCTGTCGGTTGCAAGCGCTGCCGAAAGTGCAAAGGAGACAAAGACAATCGCCACTACGATGATATGGACAATTTTTTCGGCGTACGACGGAGCGCTCGCGCGGACCGGATTCATGAATTTATGATTGACGGTCGCACGCATGCCGACGTTCAAAGCAGAACGCGATAGCGACGGTTCGAGCGGCTGTGATGATAGACATATGAGCCATCCGCTTTGCGGAAAAACGTA
This sequence comes from Oceaniradius stylonematis, assembly GCF_003149475.2. Lineage (GTDB taxonomy): Bacteria > Pseudomonadota > Alphaproteobacteria > Rhizobiales > Rhizobiaceae > Roseitalea > Roseitalea stylonematis. Next base: position 81,383 of record NZ_QFWV02000004.1, on the reverse strand, counting down.
TAATTTGTCGTGGCGCCTTCGATAACCCCGTCCGGACGAAGCGTGTAGTTCCACGGTGAAGGGTTCACCTGCCCATTATTGCCAACGAACGTGTAAGTGCCGTCGGACTTGAACAGGAAACGACCGGAAGGACTCCGCCAAGGACGGTCGATGAAAACCGACTGCACTTCGGACGCTGAAAGTTGCGTCCCGTTCGACTCCGGCGTCGATGTGCAACCCGTCAACAAAATCAATGCGACAAGAAGAACATACTTCATCTTTCAGCTCCCAGATCGGAGCAATTATTATCTACATTCCCGGAAAAGGTAAACCATTTGTGGGTTTTGAACGGCAATTCATTGATTTGGAAAATCAAAACAAAAGATCTTCAACGTAGGTCGAGAAATTCAGCCGCCCGTCGCACGGTGAAGTGTCGGCTTGCCAACCGCGCCGGCGCGGCGTAGGGGCCGGTCGAGGAAACCGTCATGTCCGTCCAACCGCCCATCGCGCCGGAACCGGCCGCGCCGACGCCGGCCGCTTCGCCCGCCACCGGCGCCTTCGCACCGATCGATTACGGCCTTTACGCGCTGACCGTGATGGCCTGGTCGTTCTCCTGGTATGCGCTGTCGCTGCAGCCGGGCGTGGTCGCCAATGAAGTGTCGCTCGTCTACCGGTTCGTCATCGCCAGCGCGATCATGGTCGCCTGGGCGGCGCTCAGCGGCCGGCGCATGCGCTTTCCGCTGGTCGAACATGCGCGCTTCGCCGCCATGGGGGTGTGCATCTTCTCGACCAACTTCCTGCTGTTCTATTACGGTTCGGCCTATCTGGTCAGCGGGCTCCTGTCGGTCGTCTTTTCGCTCGCCTCGCTGACCAATGTGTTCCTCGCGGCGCTCGTCTGGCGCGACCTGCCGACCCGGCACACCGTGCTGGCCGGCGCCATCGGCTTTGCCGGCATCGCGCTGATGTTCTGGCCAAAAATCACCGAGGGTGGCTTTGACGATCAGGTCGCAACCGGATTGGCTCTTTGCATCGCCGGCACGCTGTGCTTTTCCGCCGGATCGCTGATCTCGGCGCAACTGTCCCGGCGCCGCGCCGAAATCCCGATGGTTTCGGCCAATGCGTGGGGCATGGTCTATGGCGCGCTGTGGTGCGCGTTTCTGGCGCTGGTTCTGGGCAAGCCGTTCAACTGGGACCCGCGGTTCGACTATCTGTGGTCGCTCATCTTCCTGGCCGTCGTCTCGACGGTCGTCGCCTTTGCCGCCTATCTGACGCTGGTCGGCCGCATCGGCTCGGGGCGCGCCGGCTATGCGACGGTCGTCTTCCCGATCTTCGCGCTGCTCATTTCCACCGCGCTCGAAGGTTATCAGTGGACGCTGACCGCCATAGCGGGCCTGGCGCTGGTGATCGCCGGCAATGTGCTGGTGATGCGCGGGCGCTGATGCGTCAGCGGTGCTTGATCATGCCGCGCAGATACTGGTCGAAAATGTCGTCGATGCCCTTCTGATAGGTATCCTGCGTCTGCCGGCCGGTCTCGAACATCTGTCCGAACAATTCCTCATAGGCGTTGCCGCGCGGTTTCGGCTCCGGCTCCGGTTCGGATTGCCCGCCACCCATCATCTCGGTGAAGAGCTTGCCCCAGGGATTGTCGGCCATCGGATTGGCGGCCGGCTTTCCGCCGCCGTCCGATCCGCCGCCGAACATCTGGTTGAGCGCCTGCCCGAACGGATTGTCCATCGGGTTCTGCGCCGGCCGGGTCGGTTGGCGGCCGGCCTGCATCAACTGCTCCATCATCTCGGCCATGAAGTTGCCGCCGGGCGCCGACGCCTGGCTGACCTGTCCGGTCGACTGCTTGAACATTCCGCCCATCAGCGTCGAGGCGATCACCGGCAGCATTTGCTTGAAGATCTCCTGGCCGATGCCGGTCGCTTGCTCGGCCTGCGCGGCGACGGCCCGGCTGACCTCCTTGGAGCCGAACAGATGGCCCAGAATGCCGTTGCCTTCGGCCACGCCCTGCGGCTGAAACGCCCGCCCCATATCCTCGAAATATTGCGCGTGCTGGCCTGTCGACAGCGCCTGCATGAAATTCGCCACGCCCATCGGGTCGGCCGCGTTGCGCTTCAGTCCCGCCGAAAAGGCCGGCATCAGCGCCTCGATGGCTGACTGTGTCTGCTCTTCGCTCAGTCCGAACCGGGCTGCCATGGCCCGCATCGCCTCGCCGTTCTGGGCCTGCGTCAGCGTGTCGAAAAGGGTCATCATGCGTGCGCCTCCATCGCCGTGATCGGCGCAAACCTAGCACAGGCGTCGGCGGGCGCCATCACGACGATGGTGCCGTGTGCGGCGTCCGCTCAGCCGACGGGCCGGGCGATCACGGCCAGGCAATCGCCCATCGCGATCAATCCGGGGAAATGCCGGCCGGCCAGCAGTCCGGACGAAAGGGCAGCGATCTCGGCCGGTGCGACGCCGGTGCGGTCGGCAGGCCAGATGCGGGCGATGAGTTCGCCCTCTTGAACCATGACGCCCAGATCCCGGCACGGTTCCAGGATGCCCGCGCCCGGCGACAAGTGGAAGCAGCCCTCATGGTCAATCGACAAAAGCCGGCTCGGCGCAGGCTCGATTGAGCCATCGACGATGCCGGCATGGATCAAAAGGTTGCGCACGCCGCGCCGGGCAATGCCGACACTCGCCGCCGTTGCCGTGCCGCCGCCGCCAAGCTCGGTCGTCACGAACACTTTGCCGGCCTGCTCGGCCACCGTGTCGAACATGCCGGCCGGGTCCAGTTCGCGCATGATCATCGCATGGGGCGCGCCGAACGCCTCCATGGCCGCGCGCGCCGCCTCGGTCTGAGACGGGTCGCCGGTCTCGTGGATCGCTGCGAACGGAATGAAGTCGAGCGTCTTGCCGCCCGAATGGATGTCGAGGACGATGTCGGCGCGCGGCAGGATTTCGCTTGCCACATAGTGCGCGATCTTCTCGGTCACCGTGCCGTCGGGCGCGCCGGGGAAGACGCGGTTCAGATTGCCGCCGTCGATCGGCGATGTGCGCCGTGCGGCGGCAAAAGCCGGATGGTTCATCGCCGGCAGGATGATCACGCGGCCCGCCATGGCCTCGGGCCGGAGCGTGTTCGCCAGATCCATCAGCGCCAGCGGCCCTTCGTATTCGTCGCCGTGGCTGCCGCCGGTCAGAAGTGCCGTCGGGCCGTCGCCGTTCCGGGCCACGGTGATCGGGATCATCACATGGCCCCATGCGCTGCCGTCATGGCTGTGCGGCAGGCGCAGATGGCCGTGCCGGATGCCGTCCGCGTCAAGAACGATCGATGCCGTGATCGGGCTGGCAGCGCTCATTTGACGACGAGCCCGCGCGGCGTTTGCGTCAGGCATTGCGCGCCCGTTTCGGTGATGACGATCGGCTCGGTGATTTCCAGTCCGCCATCGTCGAGCCAGAGCGCCGGCATGAAATGCAGCGTCATGCCCGGTTGCAGAACGGTCGGGTCGCCGCGCCTGATGCTCATCGTCCGCTCGCCCCAGTCGGGCGGATAAGACAGGCCGATCGAATAGCCGGCGCGCGACTCCTTGGAAAAGCCCTGCGCCTCCAACGTGTCGAAGAACGCGTCCGCCATGTCGCCGCAGGTCCGGCCGGGTTCGGCCGCCGCGATCCCGGCATCGACCGCCAGAAGCACCGCCCGCTCCGCGTCGCGGTAGCGCTGCGGCGGCGTGCCCAGAAACAGCGTCCGCGACTGCGGACAATGATAGCGCCGATAGACGCCGGCGATTTCGAAGAAGGTGGCTTCCCCGGCACGCATCGGCCGGTCGTCCCATGTCAGATGCGGCGCGGTCGCGTCCATGCCCGACGGCGTCAGCGGCATGATCGCCGGATAGTCGCCCCAATGCCCGTCCGCGCCCAGAGTGCCGGCCTTCATGATTTCGGCGACCAGCAGATGCTTGGCAAGGCCCGGCTCGGCGATCTCGGCGATCATCCCGTGCATTGTCTGAACGATGCGCGCGGCACGGCGCATGAAGGCGAGTTCCGCCGGGCTCTTGACCGCCCGCCGCCAGTTGACCAGCCCTTCGGCATCGACGAGATCGCAGCCGTCGAGCCGTCCGGCAAGCGTCTGATGGGCCTTGGCGGAATAGTAGTAATTGTCCATTTCGACGCCGATGCGCCCGCGCGCCAGACCGCGCTCCGCAAGTAGGCCGCACAGCGCTTCCATCGGATGATGATCCGGGTTTTGGACGTAATGATCCTCGTATCCGACAATGGCGTCGTCATCCATCCACACCGTCCGGCGCGCGCCGCGTGCGTCCATCGCCCGGCCCCACCAGACGGGATCGCCATCGCCGGGCACGATCACGGCCTGATGGGTGTAGAAGGACCATCCGTCATAGCCGGTCAGCCACGCCATGTTGGACGGATCGCTGACCAGAAGCGTGTCGAGCCCCGCCGCCTCCATCGCGGCACGTGTCCGTGCCAGCCGCGCGCCATACTCGGCGCGATCGAAGGGCAGGGCGGTGCCGGCGCTGTCGTCGGAAGCGGACGATGTCATGACGCCAGTGTCGGCCGTACAAGCCGGGTCCGGCAAGTCTCCAGCCCGACAGCCGATGTCGGCGCGGCGACAAACCGCTTCACGCGGCCCGTTGCGGCGACTATAGGGAGGAAAACAACAACCCAGGTGATTGATGTCGAAAGACACCCGCGCCGAGCGCCCTGCAAGAAACCGAAAAAAGCCCATCACGCCGCCCCCGCCGGCCTACATCGACAATCTGCGCGGCGTTGCGGACTGGTCGGAGGCCGGGCCCTGGCTCGCCGCCCGCTCGATCGAGGACATCGAGTGCATCACGCCTGACCTTGCCGGCGTGCCGCGCGGCAAGATGATGCCCTCGTCCAAATTCACCTCGAACACGGCGCTGGCGCTGCCCTCGGCCCTGTTCCGGCAGACGATCTCGGGCGAATATCCCGAGGAGACCGGCGAGTTCCGCTATGATCCGCGTGACGGCGATCTGAAGCTGATGCCGGACCTTGCCACCCTCTCCGTCGTGCCTTGGGAAAGCGATCCGACCGCGCAGGTGGTCTGTGATCTGGTCGACCAGCGCACGGGTGAACCCTCCTGGATCACACCGCGTCAGGTGCTCAAGCGCGTCGTCGATGCCTATGCCGAAAAGGGCTGGAAGCCGGTCGTGGCGCCGGAGATCGAATTCTATCTGGTCGCCAAGAACACCGACCCGGACTATCCGCTGCAGCCGCCGACGGGCCGCTCCGGCCGGCCGATCGCCGGCGGGCAGAGCTATTCGATTGCCGGCATCAACGAGTTCGACGAACTGATCGACGACATCTATCATTTCTGCGAGGCGCAGGGGCTGGAGATCGACACGCTGATCCACGAGGAAGGCCCGAGCCAGCTCGAGATCAATCTGCGCCATGGCGATCCGCTCGCGCTCGCCGACCAGGTGTTCCTGTTCAAGCGCACGATCCGCGAAGCCGCGCTCAAGGCGGACATGTATGCCACCTTCATGGCAAAGCCGATCCAGGGCGCGCCGGGCAATGCGATGCACATCCACCAGTCGGTGATCGACGCCAAGACCGGCAAGAACATCTTCACCGCCGAAGACGGCAGCGAGTCGCCCCTGTTCCGGTCCTTTGTCGGCGGCATGCAGCACTATATGCCCAAGGCGCTGGTGATGATCGCGCCCTACGTGAACTCCTACCGGCGGCTGACCCAGTCGATCGCCGCTCCGGTCAACACGGCATGGGGCTATGACAACCGGACGACGGCGTTCCGCATTCCCGCCTCCGACGCCGAGGCGCGTCGCGTCGAAAACCGGCTGCCCTCGTCCGACGCCAACCCCTATCTGGCGCTCGCCGCTTCGCTGGCCTGCGGCTATCTGGGCATGGTCTATGGCCTGGTGCCGACCGACCCGACCGCCGAGACGGCCAATGAGGGCGAGATCGACCTGCCGCGCGGTCTGCTCGAAGCGGTCTCGCTGTTCGAGGAGGAGCACGCTTTCGACGGGGTTCTGGGCCGCGAGTTCATGGCCAATTATGCCGGCGTCAAACGAGGCGAGTTCGAGACCTTCATGCAGGTGATCAGCCCGTGGGAGCGTGAATACCTGCTGCTGAATGTGTAAGCTGTGACTGACGCAATCGATTATCGCAGCCCGATCTCTCCGGGCCTGTCCTGGTACGAGGCCACGGTCGGCGACCGGCCGGACTATCCGGCGCTCGACGGCGACGTTACGGCGGACATCTGCATCGTCGGCGGCGGCTTCACCGGCCTGTCCGCGGCGGCCGAAGCCGCCCGCCTGGGCGCATCGGTGGTGCTGCTCGACGCGGCGCGGTGCGGCGACGGCGCTTCGGGCCGCAATGGCGGGCAGTTGAACACCGGCCAGCGTTCGTCGGCGGACGAGCAGGAGAAAGAACTCGGTTTCGAGCGCGCCAAGGCGCTTTTCGACATCGCCGAGGAAGCCAAGCGGCACATGCTCGCTTTCGCCGAAGAAAACGGCATCGATATCGACTACACGCAGGGCCATGTCTCGGTCGTCCACAAGCCGCGCTATGTGGACGATTATCGCGCCTATGCCGACACGATGGCCGAGCGTTTCGGCTATCCGTATCTTCGGTTCCTCGACCGTGAGGAGACGGCGGAGATCGTCGGATCGGAGCGCTATTTCGGCGGCGTCTACGACGGCGGCACCGGCCACATCCATCCGCTCAAGCTGGTGGTGGGCACCGCTCGGGTGGCCGCCGCGCGCGGTGCGCGCCTGCATGAAAACACAAAGGTCATCGGGCTGGCATCGGCGTCGGGCAAGGTGCGTGTGATCACCGGCGAGGGAACGGTCACCGCAGACCGCGTGCTGCTCGCGGTCAATGCCCATGGCGATGCAAGGCTTGAACGGACGATGGCGAGCCATGTCATGCCGATCAGTTCCTTCATCGGCGCGACGGTGCCGCTCGAAGGCGGGGTCGCCGAGACCATCCTGCCCGGTCGCGAGAGCGTCGACGACAGCCGGTTCGTCGTGCGCTATTTCCGGCGGCTCGGGGATGGCCGGCTTCTGTTCGGCGGGCGCGAAGCCTATGGCGGCGAGACGCCGGCCGATATCGAAGCGGGCGTGCGTCGGCAGATGGTCGAGGTCTATCCGGCTCTCAAAGACATCGAGATCACCCACGCCTGGGGCGGTTCGGTCGGCATCACCCTGCCGCGTCAGCCGTTCGTGCGCGAGGTCATGCCCGGCGTCACCGCCATGGGCGGCTATTCCGGCCACGGCGTCATGCTGTCCAATTTCACCGGCAAGATGTGGGCCGAGGCCGTTGCCGGCAACCGCGACCGGTTGAGCCTGTTCAGGGAGCTGAATGTGCCGCCTTTTCCGGGCGGTCGGCGTTTCCGCAAGCCGCTGCTGACTCTGGCCCTGACCTGGTACGCGATGCTGGACCGGCTTTAGGGCTCATCGGTTCAGTAGGCATACTCCAGAAAAGCCGGCTCCACCGATCCGCCCCAGACCGAGTGATATTTGGTCACCATCTGCTCCGCCGCGGTCGTGCCGCGCGCGGCGATTTCTTCGAGCGGCGCCAGAAAATGCGCTTCGTCGAACCCGTCCTGATTGAACTTGGCGCGCGACTTCAGCCCGGCGCGGGCGATCTCAAGCACCTCATAGGCGATCTCGCGGACCGACTGGTTGTGGATGCGGGCGTGCAGGCCTTCCACCGGGACCGCATCGCGCAGCGCCACCACATCGTCGTGGCTCCATGACTGCGTAAGCGTGTCGGCGGCGTCGAGCGCCGTCTCGTCATAAAGAAGACCGACCCACAAAGCCGGCAGGGCGCAGATCCGCCGCCACGGCCCGCCATCGGCGCCGCGCATCTCGATGAAACGCTTCAGGCGCACCTCGGGAAAGACCGTCGACAGATGGTTGGTCCAGTCGCCCTTGTTGGGGCGCGGATCGGGAATCTCGCCTTCCAGCGCGCCATCCATGAACTGCCGGAAGGTGACGTGGGTGCAGTCGATGTAGCGGCCCTCGCGCAACACGAAATACATCGGCACGTCGAGCGCCCATTGCACATAGTCCATGAAGCCGAAATCGTCGGCGAAGACGAAGGGCAGAACGCCGCTGCGGTCCGGATCGACGTCGCGCCAGATGTCGGCCCGCCATGACACTTTGCCGTTTGGCCGGCCTTCGGTGAAGGGCGAGTTGGCGAACAGCGCCGTGGCGATGGGTTGCAGGCGGTAGGAGACCTGCATCTTCTTGCGCATGTCCGCTTCGCAGCAGAAGTCGAGATTGACCTGGATCGTCGAGGTCCGATGCATCATGTCCAGACCCTGCGCGCCTTTTTTGGGCATGTAGGCACGCATGATGTCGTAGCGCGACTTTGGCATTTTCGGCGTGTCGTCCAGCGACCATTTCGGGCTTGCGCCAAGGCCNCTGGTGGATCGTTTCCAGCGGCGCGCCCGACAGTTCGAACTGGCCGCCGGGCTCCAGCGAGATCGCGCCGCCCGTGCCGGTCGGCTCGTAAAGGCCGATAATGTTGCCGTCATCGATGATCGGCTGCCAGCCGAGCTTGTCCTGCATGCCTTCGAGCAGTTTGGCGATGCCACGCTCGCCGCCATAGGGCACCGGCGCATTGTTGGCCGCATAGAAAGGAAACTTTTCGTGCTCGGTTCCGATCCGCCAGTCTTCGGCCGGCTTGCATCCCGCCTCCAGATCGGCCGCCAGCTCCTCGACGGTCTCGATCGGTCTTTCGTCGGTCGTGTCGCGCGCCATGTCTTCCGTTCCGATCACGTTGGCTTGCCTGAATGACGCATGCCGGCGGTTGCGGCAAGGCCCTTGTCTTGCCATTGTTGCCTTGGGGGAAAGGCCGCGATGGCTGCATCCCGTTTTGCGCCCTGTTTTTGTATTTTCAAGATTGAGGATGACATGAAAAGATTTGCTCTTTGCGTGCTCGCCGGCCTGTTGCTGCCGGTTACCGCCGCGTCGGCCCAGAAACTGGTCGATGCCACCGATCCCGAAGCGATCATCAATCTCATGCGGGGCTTCGGCAGCGCGGTACTGGAGACCGACGATGCCGGCGATCCGATGATCGTCGCGCGGATCGACGGAACCCGCTTTCTGGTCCTGTTCTATGGCTGCCAGGACGGGGCCGACTGCAAGTCGATCCAGTTCCGCGCCGCATGGGAAACGTCGGGCAATGTCTCGCTGGGCAAGATCGGCAGCTGGAACGCCGACAAGCGGTTCGGCAAGGCCTATCTGGACGACGTCAAGGATCCGGTCGTCGAGATGGATGTGAACCTGTTCGGCGGTGTTTCCACGCGCAATCTCGAAGACACGATCGACTGGTGGCAACTCGTTCTGGCCGACTTCAAGCTCAACGTGCTCGAAGAGTAGGCCGTCCCTGTCACCAGTCGCCGGCGGCGGCCTGAAGCACGGCAAGCGCCGCAACCGCCGCCGTGTCGGCGCGCAATATGCGCGGCCCGAGCGGTATGGCCGTCACGAAGGCCAGCGCCCGCAACCGCGCCCGCTCGGCATCCGAAAACCCGCCTTCCGGCCCGATCAGAAGGCCGAGCGGCCGCCCGCGCAGCGGCGCAAGCCTTTCGAGCGGATTGTCGGTCTCGTGATCCTCGTCGCAGAAGACCAGCCACCGGCCCGGATCCCATGCTTCGATGAAGGCATCGAACCGGACCGGGTCGCGACAGTCGGGCAGCGCCAGAACGCCGCACTGCTCGGCCGCTTCCAGCGCGTTGGCTTGCACCTTGGCCATGTTCAGGCGCGGCTGCTGCGTGTGCTGGGTGATCACCGGCTGCAACACGCCCGCCCCCATCTCCACCGCCTTCTGGACCATATAGTCGAGCCGGCCGGTCTTCAGCGGCGCGAACGCGTAGACGAGATCGGGCGTGGCCGGCTGCGGCCGCTCCAATGCCGTTGCCCGGAGCGTTGCGGCGCGCTTGCCTTTCGGTTCGAGCGCCGCCCGCCATTCGCCGTCGCGTCCGTTGAAGACGAGCAGTTCCGCGCCGTCCTTCATCCGCAGCACGTTCAGAAGATAGTTGGCCTGCCCCCGGTCTGTCTCGATGGTCGCGCCGGCGGAAAGCGGGGCATCGATGAAAAGCCGCTGCAGTTTGTAGTTGGCACGCATGGCGCTGCGTTGCACCGTGCCGGGCCACGCGTCAAGCGCCCGCGCTCGCATCGATCTGCGGGCGGTATCCTGCGGCGAGCGCGGCCATTGTGGACGGCGGTGTCAGCATGGTCAGGTTTTCGGGCCATTGGTCCACCCGGCGGTACCCCTCCGGCGACCAGACCCAAGGCCGCCCGGTCCGAACCAGCAGGGCATCCGTGCCCGCTGCGAGCATGGTGCCGTCGGGCAGCCGGCCGGGTGCGGCCGACAGCGGATGAAGCCGCTTGGCGCGCCCGTCGAGCCGCTCGGCATGCAGGATGCGGTCCATCGCCGACGCCTTGGGCACGGCCAGACCCGTCCCCTTGGCGAATGCGGCGCTGAAGGCTTGTGCGTCGGCGCGCCGGCATTCGAAGCAGGGCCGGTGCCCGGCCGCCAGCGCCGTCGCCTCGTCGAGAAAAAACAATTCGGTGTAGCTGCCCTTGCCCATCACCGGCCGCCGCCGCCCTTTGAAATCGCAAAGGCATATCAGCCAGGCCTTGAGCGTCCAGCGGCGCACCGGATGCAGCGTTTTGGTGTCGGCATTGTGGATGATGCCGCGATTTCCCATGAAGGCGCCGCGCGCCTTTGTTGCAATTATGACACCGAACGGCGTTACACGGTTTTGAAGCGCCATAATTGCTGCACTGTCTAACATTTGGGCTGGCACTTGGCGGCCGGGCAGGCTAGCCCGCATCCGCGCGGCCCGGCGAATGTGACGATCGTCACTCTGCCGAAGGCAATTCTGGTCCATTGTGGTCGCGCGGACAATGGCGGCTCGGAACCCCTGACACCCAAACGCGTTCAGGCAATACCGGCTGCACCGATGATGGGGAGATCATGACCGTGCGCGCTACGTTTTTGTCGCTTGCCACATTGTTCGGCATTACGCTGTGGGGCATGGCCGTCTACTCCGAAACCTCGCTGGCCGGAGGCGCCGCCGCCGACGGTTACGGCGTTTCGGCCATTGCCGCCAAGACCCGCTAACGCCCCGGCTGGGCATGGCCGCTGCCGAGACTTTCCGCCATCTTTTCACCGTGCCGCCGACAGGCTAACACTCTGCGACCTCAAGCGGAGTGAATGCATGTTCGGACCTGTCACCGAAATCAAGGACCTGCAACGGCGCGCCAGGTTCCGCGTGCCGAAGATGTTCTATGATTATGCCGATTCCGGCGCCTGGACCGAATCCACATATCGCGACAATGAGGACGCGTTCGGCCGCATCAAGATCCGCCAGCGCGTCGCCCGCAATATAGACGAGCGCTCCGTGAAGACGCAGATGATCGGACGCGACGTGGCGATGCCGGTGGCGCTGGCGCCCGTCGGCCTGACCGGCATGCAGCATCCCGACGGGGAAATCGCCGCGGCCCGTGCCGCCGAGAAGTTCGGCATTCCATTCACCCTGTCGACGATGAGCATCTGTTCCATCGAAGCCGTGGCCGAGGCGACAACCGCGCCCTTCTGGTTTCAGCTCTATGTGATGCGCGACCGCGGCTTCATAGAGGACCTGATCGCCCGCGCCAAGGCGGCCGGTTGCGAGGCGCTTGTGCTGACACTCGACCTGCAGGTGCTCGGCCAGCGCCACAAGGACATCAAGAACGGCCTGTCGGCGCCGCCCAAGCCGACGCTGAAATCGATCGCCGACCTGGCGCTGCGCCCGCAATGGTGCCTGGGCATGCTGGGCACCAAGAACCGCACCTTCGGCAACATTGTCGGCCATGCCCCCGGCGTGACCAACATGAACTCGCTGTCCGAATGGACCCATGCCCAGTTCGACCCGACGCTCGACTGGGACGCCATCGAGTGGGTCAAATCGAAATGGGACGGCAAACTGATCCTCAAGGGCATCAACGATGTCGAAGACGCGGAGATCGCCGCCAAGGTCGGTGCCGACGCGCTGATCGTCTCCAACCATGGCGGCCGGCAGCTTGATGGCGCCGCGGCCTCGATCGACGTGCTCGCGCCGATCGTCGATGCGGTGGGCGACCGGATCGAGATCCACATGGACAGCGGCATCCGCTCGGGACAGGACGTCTTCAAGGCGATCGCGCTGGGTGCCAAATCGACCTACATCGGCCGCGCCTACATTTACGGGCTCGGCGCGCTCGGCGAGGCGGGTGTCACCAAGGCGCTGGAGATCATCCACAAGGAGCTGGATGTGACGATGGGGCTGGCAGGCGAGACGGACATCAACCGCGTCGGCCGGCACAATCTGCTGCAGCCGTCCCGTCCCTGGCCGCACAACATGTAGGCCGGAATGAAGGCCGGAAACCGGCTCCGGACCGACGGCGCGTTCAGCCAGCCTTGCGCTGTTGGCGCCTCAGCCGTGAAACGGTCTGCCAGGCCTTGGCCTTTTCGGCGTCCTTCTTGCACTGCTGCACGAAGTCCATATGCGCTTCGGCGGCCGCCCGTGCGCCGGCGGGATCGTCGTCCATGATCGCCTTGTAGACCGCCAGATGCTGATCCAGAAGCCGGTCCCGCGCGCCCGGATAGCCGTAGACGAGGCTGCGCGAGAAGAACGAACCGTTAGACAGGAGCCGGTAGCACGAGCGCAGCGTGTGCATCAAAATGACATTGTGCGCCGCTTCGCTGACCGCCTGATGGAACTCGACGTCGAGCGCGGCTTCCTCGGCCACATCCTCTTTCTGGTGGGCCGCCTTCATGCGCTCGATGATCGATGTCAGGAGCGCCTTGTCGTCGTCCGTGGCGCGGCGCGCGGCGAAATCGGCGGCGATACCCTCCACCTCGCGGCGATATTCCAGATAGTCGTCGGTCGCCTTGGGATGGTCGGCGATCAGTTCCAGCATNGCGCTCCTCGAGCTGCTTGAGCGCCTCGCGCACGATCGGGCGCGAAATGTTGAACTGCTGGGCCAGATCGCGTTCGCCCGGCAGCTTGTCGCCGACCCGCAGCACCCCTTCCAGGACGAGCGCCTCGATCTGCGCACCCACCTCGTCGGCGGTTCGCGCATGATTGACCCGCGAAAAAAGCGCTGCACTCATGATCGCCGATGCTCCTCCGACCGCAATCTAGCCAGCCGTGCCGCGACTGGTCAATTTGATTGTCCAATTCCGGCCATTTGCCGGCACCCAAGGGCGTCCCGATTGCTTTCCTTGCGCCCGATCGAGCCCTATAGATGATGGTGAAGCGGCGAACGCGGCCCGGCAAGCCATGCCGGGCCGTCAACGGTACGCGGCGCGCGACGAGGAGAGATCAGTGACGACCACCGACAGCGAAAAGGTCTCCCCGCCGGCAGGCAAGCCAAACAAGGGCACGGATGCCGGAAAGACGGACGCCGACCGGCTGCCGGCGCGGCCCGGACACGCGCAGCGCGCCGGCGCGTTCGGATTTCCCGTCCATCCCCAGCGTTCGGCGGCCACCGGTGAGGTGCACGCGCGCCCGGCTCCGTCGATCACCGCGCCCCGCGCGCTCCTGAAACTGTGCTTCATCACCGATGGCGGCGCATCGGTCGATCAGGCCGTGCTGGCCGAACTGTCGCGCCAGCACGGCGTCGCGCCGCCGGCGGAAACCGCGCGCCATCACCGCATTCGCACCGGGCCGGGGAGCCTGTGGTGGGAACGCCACACCGAGGCATCGACCTATCTGTGGGAGGGCCCGCTGCCCGAAGCCGCCGGCGAAACGTTGACCGGTCATCCGTTCGGCGATGCGTTTCCCGCGCCGGGTTCGCTGATCGCCGGCGTGCGTATCGACATCCGCCCGCATGGCGACGGGTATGAGAAGTGGCTCCAGGCGTTCGACCGGCAGACCCTGTGCCTGTCCCAGACCGAGGGCGGCCGCGCCATCGTGGCGACCGATTTCCGGCAGGATCAGGACGGGCTGACCCGGATCCTGATCCTCGACAAGGGCATGACCCCGCAGCGCACCGGATCGCTGGCGCAGCGGCTGTTCGACATCGAGATCTACCGCACAATGGCCATGCTCGGCCTGCCCGTCGCCCAGAGTCTGTCGCCGCGCATGCGCAAGGCCGAGGACCGGCTCGCCGAACTGACCCACCGCATGCGCGAGATCGAGCCGGGCGGCGCCGAGGTGCTGCTCGACGAGATCATAGGGCTGGCGGGCCAGCTCGAGGCGGACGCCGCCTCCAGCCTTTACCGGTTCGGCGCCAGCCGTGCCTATGACGAGATTGTCAGCGACCGGCTGTCGGCGCTCGACGAGGATTCGGTCCCCGGCTACGACACGTGGCGTTCGTTCCTCGAACGACGGCTGGCGCCGGCCATGCGCACGTGCCGCGCCGTCGAGGAGCGCCAGGCCAACCTGTCGCGCAAGCTGGCGCGCGCGGCGAACCTGTTGCGCACCCGCATCGATGTGGAGGTCGAGAAGCAGAACCGCGATCTTCTGGAATCGATGGACCGCCGCGCCAAGCTGCAACTGCGCCTGCAACAGACGGTCGAGGGTCTGTCGGTCGCGGCCGTCTCCTATTACATCGTGGGCCTGTTCGCCTATGCGATCAAAGGCGTCCCGGGCCGGTTGCCCGGCTTGAGCACCGACGCGCTGACCGCGCTGTTCGTGCCGGTGACGATCCTTTCCATCTGGTGGATCGTGCGGCGCATACGCCAGCGTCATCTGGGACGCGACAAGACGGCGGACTGACCGCGGACGAGGCGATTATTCGCCTGCCGGAGCACCGTCCCCGTGCCCGTTGGCGCCATTGCCCCGATAGCCGCTCGGCGGACCCTTCGGGTTGCCCGGCCGCTGCGGCGCATCGTCCGGCGCGGCCCTGTTGTCGCGGCCATGTCCGGCTTGGGCGCCGCGTTCCCAATAGGGCACCGAGCCAAACAGATCGGCGAAATGATCGATGAAAAGGCGGACCTTGACCGGCAGGAACTGGCGCGACGGATAGATCGCATAGATGCCCACATTGGTTGCGCTCTCATGGTCCGGCAGCAATTGCACCAGCCGGCCGGCGGCCAGCTCGTCGCCGACATCCCAGGTCGAGCGCAGCGCCACTCCGAGGCCTGCCAGCACCGCCTCGCGGATCACTTCGGACGAGTTGGTTTGCAGATTGCCCTGCGGCCTGAAGCTCGCATCGCCGTCCGGACCCTCGAACCGCCAGATGTCCGATGCCTGGTGTGTCAGGCAATTATGGTCGGCCAGGTCGGCCAGGGTCTCGGGACGTCCATGCTCGGCCAGATAGTCCGGCGTCGCGCACAGAACCCGGCGCACCGGCGCCAGTTTGCGCGCCACAAGACTCGAATCGGCCAGCTCGGCGATGCGGATGGCCACGTCGAACCCTTCGCCGACGATATCCACCAGATCGTCGGACAGGAGCATGTTCACCGACAGGTCCGCATTGGCTTTCATGAAGGGGGCAAGATGCGGCGCGATATGCATGCGGCCGAACGAGGTCGGCGCACTGACTTTCAACGTGCCCCGCGCATGCGCCGACCGCCGCGAGACGAACGCCTCGGCCTCTTCGACCCCGGCAAGTATGGCGACAACCCGTTCGTAAAAACCCTGTCCGGCCTCGGTCAGCGCGATCTGCCGCGTCGTGCGCTGCAACAGCCGCGTGCCCAGACGGTCTTCGAGCCGGCGCAGGCGTTTTGAAACGACGGCCGGCGACAGGCCCAGTTCCCGCCCGGCGGCGGACATGCTGCCGGCCGCCACGACCCGGGCGAAAATCTCCAAATCTCCAAAATTGCTCATGCCCACTCGGATGCCATCGTTGCCGGCCGCGGCGCGAGACAAGCCGCCGCCGGCCGTCGGTTGAGGTCGTCCAAGTCGGGGAAATGGGGCGCCTCCGGCGAAAGTCCAGCAAAAGTAGAAATCGCGGTTGCAGATTCGCGCATTGCAACGTCACGGGATAAGTGGTAAATAATCTTTACCAGTGAAAGCCGAGGAGCGGAGCCGCCGTGCTGTGGCCATTGTCGGCCACGACCCATAAGATGGCATCGCCCTTGTCGGCGGGAGGAGAACACCGTGCAGGAAATCGCGTTTCTGGAGCCCGATCCGGCCATCATGGCCCGCCGCGAGGAGATCGCCGCCGGCCTTGCCGCGCTCTTATCGGGCGAAGGCCTCGTCACCGATCCGCGCGAACTGGTGCCGTTCGAGACCGATGCCTTTACCGCCTACAGGCGCGTGCCGCTCGCGGTCGTTCTGCCCGCGACCACTGGGGAGGTGGCTGCGGTGCTGAGATATTGCGCCGAACAGGGCGTGCCGGTGGTGCCCCGAGGCGCCGGAACCTCGCTCGCCGGCGGCGCGATCCCGCAGGAGGATGCCGTCGTCATCGGCGTCAGCCGGATGAGCCGCATTCTCGAGGTCGATTATGACAACCGCACCGCCACGGTGCAGGCGGGAGCGACGAACCTGTCGATCTCCGACCGCGTGGCGGCGGACGGCTTCTTCTATGCCCCCGATCCGTCCTCGCAGCTTGCATGCACGATCGCCGGCAACATCGCGATGAATTCCGGCGGCGCCCATTGCCTCAAATATGGCGTGACGACCAACAATCTGCTCGGCGCCAGGCTTGTCCTGATGGACGGAACGATCATCGAACTGGGCGGCAAGGCGCTAGACGCGCCCGGGCTCGATCTGCTTGGCCTCCTGTGCGGTTCGGAGGGCCAGATCGGCATCATCACGGAGGCGACAGTCCGGCTTCTGGCCAGACCCGAAGGCGCGCGCCCGGTCCTGTTCGGGTTCGATTCCTCGGAAGTCGCCGGCGCCTGCGTTTCGGAAATCATCGGCTCGGGCATCATACCGGTCGCCATCGAATTCATGGACAAGCCGGCCATCGAGATCTGCGAGGCCTTCGCCAAGGCCGGCTATCCTCTCGACGTCGAGGCGCTGCTGATCATCGAAGTGGAGGGATCGGACGCCGAGATGGACGCGATGCTGGCGCGGATCATCGCCATCGCCAAGAAGCACGGCGTCAAGTCGGTCAAGGAAAGCCAGTCGGCAACCCAGGCCGCGCAGATCTGGAAGGGCCGCAAATCCGCCTTCGGCGCGACCGGCCGCATCGCCGACTATATCTGCATGGATGGTACCGTTCCGCTCGGACAGCTCTCCCACGTGCTGCGCGAGACCTACACCATCATCGAGCGCTACGGCCTGCGCGTCGCCAATGTGTTCCACGCCGGCGACGGCAACATGCACCCGCTGATCCTCTACAATGTCAACGATCCGGACGAGGCGCAAAAGGCCGAGGCGGCCGGCGCCGACATCTTGAAACTGTGCGTCGATGCGGGCGGCTGCCTGACCGGCGAACACGGCGTCGGCGTCGAAAAGCGCGACCTGATGCTGCACCAGTTCACCGAGACGGACCTGAACCAGCAGATGGCGGTCCGGGCCGCCTTCGATCCGGATTGGAGGCTCAACCCCTCCAAGGTCTTCCCGCTCGAACTCGACATGCGCAAGGCATCATGACGATGGCCGCGCCAGAAACGTTGACGCCGGCCAGCGAGGCCGAAGCCTGCGCCATGGTGGCCGAGGCAAGAGCTGCCGGCCGGACGCTCGCCATTTCCGGTGCCGGTTCCAAGAACGCCATCGGCCGGCCGGTCACCGCCGATGCCGCCATCGTGACGACCAGCCTGTCGGGCATCGTCGAATACAATCCCGAAGAGCTTGTGATCGTCGCGCGGGCCGGCACCCCGGTCGCCGAGATCGAGACGGCCCTGGCGGCCAACAATCAGGCCCTGATGTTCGAACCCTCCGACTGGAGCCGGCTTCTGGGCTCCGATGCGGGCCAGACGATCGGCGGCATTGCGGCGACCAACATGTCCGGCCCCCGGCGCATCATCGCCGGCGCCGCGCGCGACTCGCTGCTGGGCGTGCGCTTTGTCAACGGCAGGGGCGAAGCGATCAAGAATGGCGGCCGGGTGATGAAGAACGTCACGGGTCTCGATCTGGTCAAGCTGATGGCCGGCTCCTGGGGCACGCTGGGCCTGATCACCGAAACCGCCTTCAAGGTGCTGCCGCGCGCCGAGACCGAGACGACGCTGGTGATCGACGGTGCCGACGGCGCCGAGGCCGCGCGCCTGATGACCGCCGCCATGGGCACCAGCGCCGAGGTCTCCGGTGCGGCGCACCTGCCGGCCGCGTTGAGCGGTGCAGTCCTCGGCGCCGGCCATGAAAACCACGCATCGACGCTACTCCGCCTTGAAGGGTTCGCCGATTCGGTCGCCGAACGGATCAAGCGCCTCAAGCCGCAGATCGGCACAGGACGGCAGATCGCTGAACTCGATGCGGCCGCCTCGCAAAGGGCCTGGATCGCGATCCGCGATGTGCACCCGTTCGCCGATGGAAGCGACACCCCCGTCTGGCGCATCTCGGTGCCGCCGATGGCCGGCCACACCGTCGCCGGCCAAATTCTCGGCGCCGCCGCCGGCCAGGCCTTTTTCGACTGGCAGGGCGGGCTTGTCTGGCTGCGGTTCGACGGCGGAGATGCCCGGGCGGACCTGGTACGCGGTGCCGTCGCCACCCACGCCGGCGGCCATGCGCTTCTGGTCCGTGCCGCCGAAGACGTCCGTGCCCGGACGCCGGTTTTCCACCCCGAACCGGCGCCGGTTGCCGCGCTGAGCGAGCGGATTCGCGCTTCAATTGATCCCGATGGCGTGTTCAACTCTGGCCGCCGCGCGTTCAATTCCGGACGCGATGCGGCCTGACGCCATCGTTCAAGGGAAGTTCCATCATGAGCAATCCGTCCAATCCGCCCGAACCGGGCAGCAATCAGCCGATCTCCACCGAAGGCTGGTTCGACGCCGGTCCGCGCAACGCACAACTGATCTACATCCTTTATTTTGCCAGCATCATCACCGGCCTGACCGCGCTGATCGGCGTGGTGATGGCCTATCTCAATCGCGGCAAGGCTGGCGGCTATGTGGAAACCCACTACACTTGGCTGATCCGCACCTTCTGGATCGGCATCCTCTTCTCGCTGATCAGCTTCATCCTCGCCTTTGTCGGCATCGGTTTCCTCTTGATGATCGCGGTCGCGGTCTGGGTGATCATCCGCCTGGTCAAGGGCATCCAGGCGCTGGGCCGGGGTGAGCCGATCTCCGATCCGCTCACCTGGTGGATCTGAAGATTCGAGCCACAGCAACGGACACCTCGCCATGCAGACCAGTTTCACGCCCGAGCAGCTTGACGATCCGCACGTCGCCCATTCGGAGACGATCCTGCGCTCGTGCGTGCATTGCGGCTTCTGCACGGCGACCTGTCCGACCTATGTCACGCTCGGCAACGAGCTCGATTCGCCGCGCGGGCGCATCTATCTGATCAAGGAGATGCTCGAGAACGACCGGCCGGCCGACGCGAAGACGGTTCTGCACATCGACCGGTGCCTGTCGTGCCTCGCCTGCATGACCACCTGCCCGTCGGGCGTGAACTACATGCATCTGGTCGATCACGCCCGCGCGCATATCGAAAAGACCTATGAGCGGCCCTTCATGGATCGTCTGATCCGCACCATTCTGGCGCAGGTCCTGCCCTATCCGGGGCGGTTCAAGGCGTCGCTCTACGCGGCTCGGCTCGGTCGCCCGCTCGCGCCTCTGCTCAAATCGATCGGTCCGCTCAGGCGCTTCGGTGCCATGCTCGATCTGGCGCCGAAGAAGATCGCCAGACCGTCGCCCTATGCCCGACCCGGCGCCCATGCGCCGGCCAGCGAAACGCGCGGCCGCGTGGCGATCCTGACCGGTTGCGCCCAGCCCGTTCTCGATCCGGGCATCAATGAGGCGACGATCAAGCTTCTGACGCGCATCGGCGTGGAAGTCGTGGTCCCCAAGGGCGAGGGCTGCTGCGGCGCGCTGGTCCATCATATGGGCCGCGAGGACAAAGCGCTCGCCGACGCCAGGCGCAACGTCGATGCCTGGATGCGTGAGGTCGACAATGGCGGGCTCGACGCGATCATCATCACCGCCTCGGGCTGCGGCACGACGATCAAGGATTACGGCCACATGCTGCGGCTCGATCCGGCCTATGCCGAAAAGGCGGCCCGGGTCAGCGCGCTGGCGAAAGACATCACCGAGTATCTGGCGGGCATCGACCTGCCCGCCCCGTCGGTCGAACCCGGTTTGACGGTGGCATACCATTCCGCCTGCTCGATGCAGCATGGCCAGAGGATCACCACGCTGCCCAAGACGCTGCTGACCGCAGCCGGTTTCACGGTCAAGGACCCGCCCGAGGGGCATTTGTGCTGCGGCTCGGCGGGCACCTACAACATCATGCAGCCGGAAATCGCCACGCAGTTGAAGGAACGCAAGGTCCGCAACATCGAATCCACCCGGCCGGACGTGATCGCCACCGGCAATATCGGCTGCATCACGCAGATCGCGTCGGGCACCGACATCCCGATCGTCCACACGGTTGCGCTGTTGAACTGGGCCTATGGCGGCGACCGGCCGGCGGGTGTGCCGGAAGCGCGTGCCGGCAAGCGCACCAGTCTTGAAGCGCTGGTCGAGGCGGCCGAATGAAAAAGGCGGCCCTCAGGCCGCCCTCACTGCGCCATGTCGGTTGGGGCTCAGAACCCGTAGCGTACACCCAGCATGACCTGGTGCTGCTTGACCGGGACGTTGGTCACCGTGCCATCGACCGCCGTCAGGCTGATGTCGTTGACCTGGAAGTAACGGTAGCCCGCTTCCAGCGTGACCCGCTCGTCGACCTCATAGCCCACGCCGCCGCCGATCTGCCATGCAAGACCGGAATCCTTGTCGTTCATCGCTGTGACATTGCCCGGACCCAAGGGGCCCACCGGCGCTGCGAGGCCGACGCCATGGTTCTTGAAGTTGACCTCTGCAAGGCCGATGCCGCCTGAGATGAACGGCTTGAACNCCGCCATCGAGCGTCGTCGCGATGGCGACCAGGGTGTGGCTCTTGATCTCCGCCGAGATCAGGCCACCCTCGATTTCGCCGCGCAGGGCGACATTGCTGCCCCAGTCGAATTCGTAACCGACGGCGAGCGCGCCGCCAAAGCCCAAGCGGTCATAATCGTTGACGATGTTGGTCGGGACGACGGTCAGATTGAAATTGGTATCCGGCGTGAAGGCGCCGGCGATGCGCGCGGCGACATAGGCGCCGCTGAAGTCGCCGGCCATCGGCGCCTCGACAATGTCGAGATCGGCCGCCTGGGCCAGCGGGGCAACCAATACGGCGCTCATGCCGAACGAAAGCAGAAGGGTACGCATGGATCTGGTCCTGAACGAGCGGAGCCGGCGGACACGACCATACGCGCCGCCTTCCGGATGCGCGCATGGTTAACGAGCGGGGTTAATTCGGCGTTAAGTCGTCAACCTTGGCGCGCAGCCATGCGCCGCCACGGGACGATTGGCACGCCGTTCGCAGGCGTTGGTGGCATGAAAGCCGGCGACCGCGCGGTCAGAAATGGACGGAAACGCCGGCGACGAACGCGTTCAGGATGATGTTGGTTTCCAGCTTGGCGCCTTCGGTCAGCGTCACATTGTTCATCGCATAGTTGAACTGGTATTCGCCGAACACCGACAGCCAGTCGTTGATATGGTAGTTGGCGCCGACCTGCGCCTGCAGCGCGGCGCCGCCGACCTGGTAGTTGAAGGTGGTGCCCTCTGGGCGCGTCACTTCCACATGCGGGATGGAAAGGCCGGCACCGACACCGACATAGGGCTCGAACCCGTTCCAGCGGTCGAAGCGCCGCATCGCGCTGACCGTCAGGATGTTGATCCCGTCGGAGAACTCGAACCGTGTCCAGTTGTCGGTCTTGGGGAAGGTCGCCGCGTCCGCATAGACCTTGGCATGGGTGAAGTCGACCGACACGCCCCATTTCGGCATGTCGAGCCGCTCAAGCCAGTACGTGCCGCGCAGGCCCCAATAGGGCGGCATCTCGAACGACCGGCCGTCCCAGCCCGCCGTGAAACTTTCCGCGCCGATGCCGGTGACGGTCACAAGGCTGTGTGGCGCGGTCTGCCAGCCGCCATAGGCCGAAAACTGGAACTCGGCGGATGCGACGGCGGTGGACGACGCAAGGACTGCGGCGGCGATCAGGGATGTGCGTATCATGATGGTCTCTTCAATCCGTGACCATCCAATACTGGATGCGGGGCGTCGAGCCAATCAAATTCCGACCCGGTGTGACATCAAGTTCCCCGATGCGCCTGCGCCGGGGCACTTGAAGAGCGTCACCGCACGATCACATTGGCACCGACGCTGACGCGCGCATAAAGGTCCTTGACGTCCTCGTTGCGCATGCGGATGCAGCCCGAAGACACCGCCTGTCCGATTGTCCAGGGCTGGTTGGTGCCGTGAATGCGGTAGAGCGTCGAACCGAGATAGAGCGCCCGCGCGCCAAGCGGGTTCTGCGGTCCGCCTTCCATGAAGGTGGGCAGGTGCCGGCCCTTGCGCGCCTCGCGGGCGATCATCTCTGCGGGCGGGCGCCAGCTCGGCCATTCGGCCTTGCGGGTGATGCGCTCCGAACCGCGCCATTCGAACCCCTGTTTGCCGACGCCGACGCCATAGCGCTTGGCGGTGCCGTCGCCATTGACCAGATAGAGGAACCGGTCGGTCGTCTCGATGATGATCGTGCCGGCCGGCTCGCTGCCATGATAGGCCACCGTCTGCGGCAGGTAGATCGGATCGATGCCGCGCACCTGCGGCTGCGGCGGCTGCGCCAATGCGGCCTGCTGCTGCTGGCGGCGCGGCTGATAGACGCGGCGCTCGCCGGCCTGGCGGCGGGTGACGACGCGCGGCACGGACGCGCGAACGCCCTGCGCGCGGGGGTTCTGCAGCTGCATCACCCATGGCTGGCTCAAGTCCGGGCTGAGCACGATCGGCGGCGGCGTCGCATAGCGGTCGTTGGCCTGGGCCGGTCCGGCGATGAAAAGGGCGAACGCCGCGGCCAGTGCCGCCGCGCCGTGTCTGAGGTTCGTCATCGGTCGTACTCACTACTGTTTGGCCGATGGTTCCGGACCTCTGTCAGGAACCTTCGCCCCGGACCATGACTCCGCGCGCCAATCAAAATATGAATCGGGCTTCATAAAATGCGCCGTTCGCCGGAAACCGATTGGCAAGGTTAGCGGCGCGTTGTCGGCGGTGGTGAATGGCGGCTTAAGGGACACGGTTAATGACGGACGATCCATTGCCCGAGGGGCTTGTGCGCGGCGAGGACGGCAAGGTCCGCTGCTGGTGGCATGGCGGCAAGCCCGACTACATGGCCTATCACGACACCGAATGGGGCATGCCCGTCGGCGACGATCGCCGCCTGTTCGAAAAGATCTGTCTGGAAGGCTTCCAGTCGGGCCTTTCCTGGCTGACGATCCTCAGAAAGCGCGACAATTTCCGCGCCGGGTTTGCCGGCTTCGATTTCGACACAGTGGCCGGGTTCGGCGACGCGGACATCGAGCGCCTTCTGGCCGATGCGGGTATCGTTCGCCATCGGGGCAAGATCGTCTCGACCATCAACAATGCGAAACGTGCGCGCGAAATGCGCGACGAGTTCGGCTCGCTTGCCGCCTTTTTCTGGGCGCGAGAGCCCGGCGCGGACGAGCGGCCTGCCATTGCCGATTATGCCGCGCTCACCGCCATGGCCAAGACGCCGACATCGACCACGATATCCAAGGAACTGAAAAAGCGCGGCTGGTCCTTTGTCGGGCCGACGACCGTCTACGCCTTCATGCAGGCGATGGGGCTGGTCAACGATCATTTGGAGGGCTGCCATTGCCGCCCGGCGGTCGAGGCGGCCCGCGCCGCGTTCGTCCGGCCATGAGCGGGCGGGCGCGAACGCTGATCCTTCAGGCCGCAGCCGAGACCGACGCCGTCGGCGAGTTGGCCGAGAGCGTCAAATGGGGTGAGCCGAGCTTTGCACCCGCAAGGCCGCGCATCGGCAGTTCGGTGCGCATCCAGGAGCGGCCGAACGGCGACGAGGCGCTGATGTTCATCTGCCATATCGGGCTGGTCGATGAATTCCGCGACCTTTACGGCGACACGCTCGCATTCGAGGGCAATCGCGCCATCGTGCTGCCCGCCGGCGAACCGGTTGACGAGGCCGCGATCCGGCACTGCATCGCGCTGGCGCTGACCTGGCACCGGCGCAAAAAGAAAAGCGGGCGCGTTCGACGGCATTAACCACACAATCATGCCGCACCTTGTCTCTTGGTCCTTTCCCGGGATTCATGCTTTATTAACCGCGTAGGGACCGCAAACCATCACGGGAGTGTTCCGATGAAATTCAGGCAAATCGCAATCGCGGCGGCTATGGCCGTGGCCGCGGGGCTGGCCCTGACGCCCTCGGCCGACGCCATGCCGGCGCCGAAGCTGACCGCCGACGCGCTGGCGGCCGGATCGTCCGGCATCGTCCATGTCGGCGGGCGCGGCCACGTCAGCGTCGGCATCCGCTGGAGCGGCGGCCACGTCTACTACAACGGCTATCGCGGCTATCACCGCCAGCGGCACGGCTATCGCCGCCATCATGGCTACTGGTTCCCGCACCGCGCCTTCGTGGTCGTCGTGCCGCGCTACCGCTACATTCCGGTGCAGCCCTATCATCCGCCGCGTGCCGTGCATCCGCGCATCATCCGGCTGAGCCACGCGCACAAGCAATGGTGCGAGCATCGCTACCGGTCCTACAGGCTGCGCGACAACACGTTCCAGCCCTATCACGGGCCGCGCCGGCCCTGCGTGTCGCCCTATTACTGATCCGACCGGGTGACGGCGGACGGTGCCGGCCCGCGCCGGCCGCGCGCGACGATGGCGACGGCAACGCCGCCCAGGATGGCGGTCGAGGCGAGGGCGAAGCGCAGCGTCAGCGGTTCGCCCAGGAACGCGATGCCGCCGAGCGCGGCGATCACCGGCACGGTGAGCTGCACGATGCCGGCCTGCGTCACGGTCAGCGATCCGAGCACGCGATACCACAGCGCATAGCCGAGACCGGACGCCAGCGCCCCTGACGCCACAGCCATGAGGACGCCGAACGGGCTTGCCGCAAGGCCGGCCAGTCCAATGAGGGCGAGCCCGACGCCGAGCGGCGCCGCGAGCACGAAGGCCCCCGCCGTGCCGGCCAGCGGATCGCCGACACCGCGTCCACGCAGCGAATAGATGCCCCAGGCAATGCCCGCACCGGCCATCAGCGCCGCGCCGAGCGGATCGGGCGCGGCCAGCCCCGGCGAGACCAGCCAGACGAAAGCGGCAAAGGCGGCGATCAGCCCCAGCCATTCGAGCGGCAAGGGCCTGTCGCCCCGCGCCACCGCCCAACCGATCATCGTCGCTTGCACGCAGGCAAAAAGGATCAGCGCGCCGATGCCAGTCTCAAGCGCCACATAGGCGTAGGAAAAGCCGGCCGCATAGCCGAACAGCGCCAGCGCGGACACGAGAGAGCCGGCTGACCGGATGCGGCTTCGCCCGCGCGCGCCGAGGCCGACCAGCAGCACCAGCATCAGCGCGCCGGCGAGGATGCGGATCAGCGTGTAGCTGGCCGGGTCCATCGCGCCATCGCCCAGCGCCAGCCGCGCAAAGACGGAGTTGGCGGCAAAGGCGGTCATGGTCAGGGCGGTGAGAAGAAAAAGGCGCATCGGGTTCCGTTAGCACAGCTGGCGCGCCGCGCCCGTCATTTTGCCGGCACCGGCGCGTGAACGCCGCCTCGTCTTGCGGCGCGTTTGCGGGTCGTCTAGGAGACGCGCGACCCACACACCCGATGAAACGGCGCTTTCCTCATGTCCGACAAGAAGACCAAAAAGCCGCAAAAGCTGAGAGCGCGCCTGCCGCGCGGGTTCACCGACCGCAGCGCCTCGGACATACGCACGACCGATGAGATGGTGGCGAAGATCCGCGCCGTGTTCGAGCGCTATGGCTTCGATCCGGTCGAGACGCCGGCGTTCGAATATACCGACGCGCTCGGCAAGTTCCTGCCCGACCAGGACCGGCCGAACGAGGGCGTCTTCTCGCTGCAGGACGATGACGAGCAGTGGATGAGCCTGCGCTACGACCTGACCGCGCCGCTCGCGCGTCATGTGGCGCAGAACATCAATGAAATCGCGCTGCCCTACCGCACCTATCGGCAGGGCTGGGTGTTTCGCAACGAAAAGCCGGGGCCGGGCCGCTTCCGCCAGTTCATGCAGTTCGACGCCGATACGGTCGGCGCGCCAGGCGTGCAGGCCGACGCCGAAATGGCGATGATGATGGCCGACACGATGGAGGCGCTGGGGATTGCGCGCGGCGACTATGTGATCCGCGTCAACAATAGGAAGGTGCTGGATGGCGNAGCTGGACCGGCTCGGCATTGACGGCGTGCGGCAACTGCTCGGCGAGGGTCGCAAGGATGAGAGCGGGGACTTCACGCCGGGGGCGGATTTGGAGGAGAGGCAATCCGATAGCCTTCTAGGATTGGTGTTGACCAGATGGACCGACCCGGTCGGAGCCACGCCTACGGATTCGGGCGGGGCGGAGATAGAGTTGTGGGCGCCGGAGCTTGGCCTCGATAGAGATCAGATCTCCCAGCTTGGTGCACTCGATAATGCCCGATTGTCGGACGGTCTGAGCGAACTTCTGCAAGTCAAACGTATTTGCTGGTCGGCAGGCTACGGGGACGATAGAATACGGATTGATCAAACGGTCGTCCGCGGTCTCGAATACTATACCGGCCCCGTCTACGAGGCCGAACTGCTGTTCGATGTCGTCAACGAGAAGGGCGAGACGGTGCAGTTCGGCTCGGTCGGCGGCGGCGGGCGCTATGACGGCCTCGTCAAGCGCTTCACCGGACAGGATGTGCCCGCGACCGGCTTTTCCATCGGCGTCTCGCGCCTGATGACGGCGCTGAAAAACCTCGGCAAGCTCGGCGCCGACGAGATGGTCGCGCCGGTGCTTGTCACCGTCATGGACGGGGACACCGAGGCGCTCGGCCGCTACCAGAAGATGACGCAGGACCTTCGTGAAGCCGGCATCCGCGCCGAGATGTATCAGGGCAACTGGAAGAAGTTCGGCAACCAGCTCCGCTATGCCGACCGGCGCGGCTGCCCGGTCGCGATCATCCAGGGCTCCGACGAACGCGAGCGCGGCATCGTCCAGATCAAGGACATGATCGAGGGCCGCAAGGAAGCCGCCGCCATCGAGAGCAACGAGGCATATCGCGCCGCCCGCCCGGGCCAGTTCGAAGTGGCCGAAGGCGATCTGGTGGCAGAGGTCACGAAACTGCTGGCGGCACAGGCGGGTGGGTGAATGTGCCACGGCGCAGTTACCCCCACCCTTCATCCCTCCCCTCAAGGGGGAGGGAAGACCTCGGCATTGCGCTCCAATATTATGAAGGTCGAGCCAGGCACAGCCCTTGATGAATCGGGCGAGATGCCTTGGTCCCCCCTCCCCCTTGAGGGGAGGGATGAAGGGTGGGGGTAGCGATGTCTCCGACGCGCGTAGAACGTTCTGCGATCAAGCGCGCCCGTTCGCTGCGCCGCGACATGACCGAGGGTGAAAGTCGCCTATGGTCTGAGCTGAAACAGTTCCGTGGCAACTACAGCGTCCACGTCCGTCGGCAGGCGCCCATCGGTCCATACATTGTCGATTTCGTCGTCCAGTCCCACCGCCTCGTCATCGAACTCGATGGCGAACATCATGCCACCGCCGTGGGCATGGCGCGCGATGCGCTGCGGGATGCAAAGCTCGCCGATCTGGGCTATCGCGTGCACCGGATCAACACCGGCGAACTGGACGAAAACCTCGATGGCTGCATTGAGACCCTTTTGCGGGAACTGGGCGTGACATGACACCGCGCCGTACCCCCACCCTTCATCCCTCCCCTCAAGGGGGAGGGAAGACCTTGGCATTGCGCCCCGATCTGCCGAAGGTCGAGCCAGGCGCCGCCGTTGATCAATTGCGCGAGGTGTCTTTGTCTTCCCTCCCCCTTGAGGGGAGGGATAAAGGGTGGGGGTATTGCGAGACGGTGATGCCCACCACGGGAATTACCCGATGAACGCCCATCGCTCCTTTGCCGCGCGGGCGGACATCGAGACCATCCTCGCCGGGCTCGGCGCGGCGCGCATCGATGTGCCGGTGCTGCAGCCGGCCGACCCGTTCCTCGACATGGCCGGCGAGGAACTGCGCCGGCGCATCTTCGTCACCCAGAGCGAGACGGGCGAGGCGCTGTGCCTGCGCCCCGAATTCACCATTCCCGTCTGCATGGCTCATCTGTCCGCGCAGAGCGGGCCGGCGCGGCACGGCTATGTCGGCACCGTCTTTCGCCAGCGCCGCGCCGGCGCCAGCGAATTCCTGCAGGCCGGCATCGAGGATATCGGCGCCGCCGACACGCTGGATGCCGATGCGCGCTCGGTGGCCGATGCGGCGACGATGATCGGCCGGCTGGGTGTGCCTGAAGGCGCGGTTGAAACCGTGCTCGGCGACCAGACGGTGTTCGATGCGGTGCTGGCAGCGCTCGGCCTGCCGGCCGGCTGGCGCCTGGCGCTGGCCCATGCCTTTGGCAGCGATGCGGCCCTTGCGGCGACGCTCGACCGGCTGTCGCGCCCCGCGCCGATGCCTGAGATGCCCGCCGCGATCGCCGATCCGGCCCGCGCCGGCGACCGGGCGGCGCTCGAAGCGGCGATCGCCGGCGAGATG
Organism: Oceaniradius stylonematis; assembly: GCF_003149475.2. Taxonomy (GTDB): domain Bacteria; phylum Pseudomonadota; class Alphaproteobacteria; order Rhizobiales; family Rhizobiaceae; genus Roseitalea; species Roseitalea stylonematis. The sequence goes on along the minus strand of NZ_QFWV02000004.1, from coordinate 52,762 downwards.
CGCGCGGCGAGCCTGCCCGAAGCCGGCGGCCGTGCCGCTACCGACATAGCCGGCCGGCTGCTGGCAAAGGTCGAAGCGGCTCAACATCTGCCAGACCCCGCAAGGCTGGACGCGCTGCGTTCGTTTCTGGCCATCTCCGCACCGCTCGCTGCGGCGCCCGATGCTTTGGCGCAATGGCAGTCCGATGCCGGCGTCGACATTTCAGACGCCGTTGCCGCGCTGGCCGCCCGCACCGACGCGCTTGCCGCGCGCGGGCGTGATCCGCAGGCGACCACCTACCGGGCAAGCTTCGGCCGCCGGCTCGACTACTACACCGGGTTGGTCTTCGAAATGCGCAGCACCGGCGGCGACGTGCTCGCGGGCGGCGGGCGGTACGACCGGCTGCTGCCGCTGCTGGGCGCTGAGGCGCCAACGCCCGGCGTCGGCTTTTCGGTCTGGCTCGACCGGGTTGCCCGGGCTGCGGGAGGGGTGTCATGAGCATCGCCACGCTGGCCGTGCCCTCCAAGGGGCGCTTGCGCGAAACCGCGCTGGAACGGCTTGCCCAGGCGGGCTGGAACGTGGTGCCGCCCGCCGATGCGCGCTCCTATCGCGCCACGGTCAGGGGCCGTGACGATGTCGAGGTGGCGTTCCTGTCGGCCTCGGAGATCGCGCGCGAACTGGGCGCGGGCCGCATCGATGCGGGCATCACCGGCGAAGACCTGGTGCGCGAGGGATTGGCCGACAGCGAGGACCGGCTCGATTGCGCCGCCCGCCTCGGTTTCGGCCATGCCGACGTGGTCGTTGCCGTTCCCGAAGCCTGGTTCGATGTCGAGACCATGGCCGATCTGGGCGAGGTGGCGGCGGGCTTTCGCGCCCGCCACGGCCGCCGCCTGCGCATCGCGACGAAATACTGGCGGCTGACCCAGCGCCACTTTTCGCAAGAGCACGGCATCCAGCTCTACCGCATCATCGAGAGCCTGGGCGCCACCGAGGGCGCGCCGGCCGCCGGCCAGGCCGACATCATCGTCGACATTACGTCGACCGGCTCCACACTGCGCGCCAACCGGCTGAAGATCCTGTCGGACGGCGTGATCCTGCGCTCCGAAGCGTGTCTGTTCACCGCCAAACAAGGCGTGCCGCCGCAGATCGCCGCAATCGCGGCCCGGCTCTCTGCAAACGGCCAAAAAAAAGCCGCGCCATCGCGTTGAGCGAAGTGGCGCGGCGCAAAACTTCTCCGGGCGATCGGGGGCCCTTCAAAGGTGCCGGATTGCGGTTGATCGGGGGAACCATCGGACCGGCATGGCTGTCTACGCCACCGATCATGCCCGGATCACATTTCGTTAACTTTTTTGCCGGGCGTTTGCCCGCCTACCAATCGGTGGTGCCCGGCGCGCCCTTGACCGGCCCGGTGATCCGGCTTGTCACCCAGCCGCCGTAGAAGTTGCCGGGCTGCGGCGTGACGCGTTCGCCGCCGACGAAACAGGCGTCCATCGGTTCGGCATAGACGGCGAAAAAGCCCCTGATCGGGGCGAAGTCCGGTGTTGGGCGCAGATAGCACCACGCCGCGCGGCTGGCCCGCTGGCCGTTCGCCACGATGTCGAAATAGCTCGCTTGGCCCTTCCATTCGCACAGCGACGAACCCTCGCCGGGCTGCAGCACACCTTCTGCGTAGGCGGCCATCGGCAGATAGTAGGTCGGCGCGTGAAACGTCTCGATCACGCGGTATGCCTGGTCTGTCTCCGCGACGGTCTGTCCGGCAAAGACGATCCGGATGGTGTCGTCGACCCGCTCCAGCGCCGGCGGGCGCGGATAGTCTTCGACGTTCTCGATCACGCGCTTGGCCGGCCCGGTCACCGTCTGTGCCCTCTCATGTCCTGCGCCCGACCATCAACTCCGGACGAACGATCCGGTCGAAATCCTCGCCGGAGACATGGCCGCCGCCAACCGCTTCCTCGCGCAGGGTCGTGCCGTTGGCGTGCGCCGCCTTGGCGATCGCCGCCGCCGTGTCATAGCCGACATGGGGCGCGAGCGCCGTCACCAGCATCAGCGAGCGTTCGACCAGTTCCGCGATCCGCTCCCTGTCCGGTTCGATGCCTTCAAGGCAGCGCTCGGTGAACGATGCCATCGCGTCTGCGGCGAGCCGGATTGACTGCAGCACGTTGAGCGCGATCACCGGCTTGAAGACGTTCAGTTCGAAATGGCCCTGCGCGGCGGCCATGGTGATCGTCGTGTGGTTGCCCATGATCTGCGTTGCCACCATGGACAGCGCCTCGGCCTGGGTCGGGTTGACCTTGCCGGGCATGATCGAAGAACCGGGCTCGTTGGCCGGCAGGATCAGTTCGCCCAAGCCCGAGCGCGGCCCCGAGCCCAGAAAGCGGATGTCGTTGGCGATCTTGAACAGGTCGGCAGCCAGCGCGTTCAGGCTGCCGTGGAAATCGGTCAGCGCGGCGTGCGAGGCGAGCGCGGCAAACTTGTTGGGCGCGGTCTTGAAGGGCAGGCCGGTCGCCTCGGCAATGCGCGCGGCAAAGCCGGTCGCAAAACCCTTCGGCGCGTTCAGCCCGGTGCCGACCGCCGTGCCGCCCTGGGCCAGCGCATAAACGTTGACAAGGTCGTGGTCGATGCGCGTGCGCGACAGGTCCAGTGCCGCCGCATAGCCGGAAAACTCCTGCCCCAGGGTCAGCGGCGTCGCGTCCTGGGTATGGGTGCGGCCGATCTTGACGATATCGTCGAACTCTCGCGCCTTTTCGTTGAGGGCCGCAATCATCCGGTCGAGCGCCGGCAGCAGCCGGTCATGGGTCTCCAGCGCCGTGGCGATATGCATCGCCGTCGGAAACGTGTCGTTCGAAGACTGGCTGGCATTGACATGATCGTTCGGGTGCACCGGCACCTTCGAGCCCATCGCGCCGCCAAGCATTTCGATGGCCCGGTTGGCGATCACCTCATTGGCGTTCATGTTGGTCTGGGTGCCTGAGCCGGTCTGCCAGACGACAAGCGGGAAATGATCGTCCAGCGTGCCGTCGGCGACTTCGGCGGCCGCATCGGCAATGGCGCGAGCGATATCGGCATCGAGCACGCCGAGCGCCGCATTGGTCTCCGCCGCCGCCTTCTTGATCAACCCCAGCGCGCGGATCAGCGGCACCGGCATCCGCTCGTCGCCGATCGGGAAATTGCCGATGGAGCGCTGGGTCTGGGCGCCCCAATAGCGGTCGGCGGGCACCTCGACGGCGCCCATCGTGTCGGTTTCGGTGCGTGTGTCGGCCTGGCTCATCGCGATCTCCTTCGATCGGATATGGGTGCGCGGGCTTCCCGTCCAACCGACGGCCGAACTTTTTTGTGAACGCAGCGTCATGCGTGATGCGCTTGCATCGCTGCGCCCGGCGCTTAAGTGATGGCGCGCAACAAGCCGCGAGGCGGAGGGGACACCATGGCCAGGACACTCGACGATTTTCCGATCACGCGGCATTGGAAGCCGCGCAATCCCGAACTGCTGCAGCTCTATTCCTACCCCACGCCCAACGGGGTGAAGGTGTCGATCGCACTCGAGGAACTGGGCGTGCCCTATGACGCGCACACCGTGCCGCTGGGCGAGACGACGACACTGGCCTTCCTGTCGCTGAACCCCAACAACAAGATACCGGCGATCATCGATCCCGACGGACCCGATGGCGAACCGTTCGGCCTCTGGGAATCGGGCGCCATCCTCATCTATCTGGCTGAAAAGCATGGTGGACTTCTGCCATCGGGCGCGGCGCGGCGCGGCGAAACGCTGCAATGGCTGATGTTCCAGATGGGCGGCGTCGGGCCGATGTTCGGCCAGTATGGCTTCTTCGGCGTCTTCGCCGGCAAGGAAATCGAGGATCCGCGGCCCCGCGAGCGTTACGTGAACGAGGCGCGGCGGCTCCTGGGTGTGCTCGAAGGTCGGCTTGCCGATGGCCGCGACTGGATCATGGGCGACGAGTACACGATCGCCGACATCGCGATCTTCCCCTGGGTGCGCGGCGCCAAGATATTCTACAAGGCCGAAGAGCCGTTCGAGATGGCCGCGCGGCCAAACGTCATGGCGTGGCTCGACCGCTGCATCGCGCGCCCAGCCTCCGGGCGCGGACTCGTCCAGCCGCCGGTCGAGTGATCGCGTCGGTGCCGGTTACTTGACCGTCAGCACCGCGCATTCGGCCAGTTGCGAGACCTTGTGGGTGATGCTGCCGACGAGCAGCGACCCGAAGTCGCCCAGACCGCGGCGACCCATCACGATCAGGTCGGCGTTCTCGGCCTTCGCATATTCGACGATCACCCGGCCTGGATCGCCGGGCTGAACGTGTGTAACGGCATTGTCGATGCCTTGCTCGCCGACGATGGCCGTGGCCTTCTCGATGGCATCGGCGCCGGCCTTTTCAAGTTCCTCGGCGCTTGGCGGCAGCGGCACGGCCGAATAACCGACCATCATCGTTTCGCTGGCCACTTGCGGCGTGTGGACGATGTGCAGCCTCGCACCGTATTTCGAGGTGAGATCGCAGGCGGCCTTGAGTGCCTCCTGCGCATGGTCCGAGCCGTCATAGGCGGCGATGATGGTCTTGAACATGGGAGCGCTCCGCGTTTTCGTCCGAGCCTGCCGGCAGCGCGCGGCGCTTGCATTGATCTCGATCAGGTCGGCCGTGCCGCCCCGGGATGCCGGTCAGCGCAGATTGACCATGGTGGCCACCGGGTTCGCTCCGAAATCGTGCAGAAAGGCGGCCAGCCGCGCCGGGTCCGGCGCGCCCGGTTCGCCATATTCGCGCGCATGGATGCCGTCGGAGACGAACAACAGGTCGAACCCGTTGTCCATCGCGCCCTTGACGTCGGTGGTCATCCCGTCGCCGATGGCAAGCACCCGGCTCCTGTCGGCCGTCGCGCCGATCTGCGCCAGCGCCGCCTCATAGATCGGCGCGTGCGGCTTGCCGGCGATCAGCGTGCGCCCGCCCAGAAGCCCGTACGCGCGGGCGATCGCGCCTGCGCAATAGACAAGCCGGTCGCCGCGCTCGACGACGATGTCCGGATTGGCGCAGATCAGCGGCAGGTCGCGCGCCCGCAGCCGTGCCAGAAGGTCGGCATAGTCGTCCGGCGTTTCGCGCTCATCGTCGCGCGGCCCGGTCACCACGATCGCCGACGCCTCGAAATCCTCGACAAGCTCGACATCGATGCCGTCGAAGATCGGCAGGTCTTCCTCGGTGCCGATATGAAAGATGCGGCGCGGGCCCTCGGCGATCAGCGTGCGGGTGACGTCGCCCGATGTCACGATGCCGTCATGGCAGTCCGCCGGCACGCCCAATCGCGCCAGCTGCGCCAGCACCTGCGCGGTCGGCCGCGGCGAATTGGTGATCAGGATGACGGTCTTGCCCGCCTTGCGCGCCCGTTGCAGGGCTTCGCAGGCGGCCGGCCACGAAACCACGCCATTGTGCAGCACACCCCATACGTCGCACAGGATCGCGTCATAGCGATCGTGCAAAGCATCCAGCGTATCGATGTTGGCCATGGCCATGCCGCTCTCCGTCCTGCCCGACAACAAACCCGCCGGGCGCTTAACCCGGCGGGTCTTTCAAGTCACGGACTTTGCGGCGCTGGGGGCGATTTCAGCCCCTGCACTTGTAGTCGAACTGGTCGCCGGGCTCTTCCACCAGATCGATATTGGGGACGTAGCGAAGCGGGAAATACTGGTTTACCCGGAACAGGCCGTCGTCCCTGTTTGCGGCCGGGTGCATGTCGAAGATGCCCAGATAATTGAAGGAGGGCGCCAGATGGAAAAAGCCATCCAGATGCAGATAGCGCATGCCGTCGATCTGGAGTTCGTTCGGGATGTTGACCAGGCGTCCGGGATTGCGGGCGCGGGTTTGGTGCCGCCGGTATTCCCATTCGATTCGGCCGCGAATACGCCCGTTGGGGCGCGTTTCAACGCGGATCATCGTCGCCAGGAACCGGAAATCGAGCGCGCCATTGGCCGGGAAGTCGTCGCCGCTCCGTTGCCGCCTGGCCCAGTTGCCGTGAGCATAGGAGTCGTAGACGAGTTCGGAGATCGCATCGAGCTGGTTGCAGGTCAGGTCCTCGGTGCGGGTGGTGATGATGTCGCCGACCGAATAGAGATTGCTGACCGCACGGTTGTACTGCGTATAGATCGTGCCGGCGTCCCAGGTCAGAAACGCCATCGCCGCGAAGATCGGCAGCACGAACGCCATTTCCACGGAAACCGAACCGCGGCCATTGCGTGCGAACAGTCGGGCCAGCGCGCGCCTGCGCCGGATCGCTTGATATGTGGTGGAGACAATCGAACCCATGATCACGGCTCCGTCATGAATGTGATGCCGCTGCTCAGCCTGGCTGCCTGATCGCCGAACAGCAGGTCGGTGAACATGATCGACGGCATGTCCACCTGTGCTTCGACACGCATGATCGTCTCGCGCGGCGCCAGTGTCAGCTGGTCGGGATCGGACGTCGACCAGACCTGGTTCATGTCCTGATCGTAGCGTTCGATGGTGATCTGCAAGGTGCTTTCGCAGGTCGAAAGGCTGACTCGCCCGCAGATCGTTTCGCGATACCATTCCTCGATCGTCAGATTGCGTTGCTGAACGACGGTGGCGGCATGGTTGGTGCGCAGGTCGAACACCGCCTTTTCAACCGCGCGCTGCGTCGATGTGGACGCGTAGACGAAATAGCAGATCTCGAAGATCGCGATCAGCAGCCCAAAGAAGGCCGGCGCCAGCAATCCGAACTCGATTGCGGCAACCCCGTCCTTTTCCCTGACGATGAACGATCTGATGTGGCTGAGCATGGCCCCTGCTTCCCGATTTGCCGGACAGGCTACCCGCAAAGGGTTTCATTTCCGTTTTCGCCGACCGTTCAAGTTCGAACGGCTCGTTAAACGGGTATTTAGGTGTTTGCCTTAGATTACCCGCCAAAGCTGTGGCGCATGGTGCGGGCGGGATCGCCGCGCACCGATGCCGCAAGGAACGAGGCGAAGAAGATGAAAAACCTGTTCAAGCGTTTTGCCGCCGACGAAAAAGGCACGGCCTACATCATGGCGGCGTTCGCCGTCGTTCCGCTGTTCGGCATGACCGGCCTTGCGGTCGACTATACGAACGCGGTGCGCACCGAAACCCAGATCGAGACGGCGGCCCAGTCGGTGGCGCTGCATCTGGCCAAGCGGACCACGCTGAACCCGAACATTCCGGCCGAAGACCTGATCGCCGAAGGCAAGGGCCTGATGGCCGAGATGGTCAAGGGCCGCACCCTTTCCTACGACGTCTTTCAGGTCGATCCGTCCAGCGGATTGGTGCGTATCGTCGCCAAGACCAGCATCGACACGTACCTGATGCACCTGTTCGGTCAGGACGAGTTGACCGTCGTCGGCCGCAAGCAGGCGCAGTTCGGCCGCCGCGTCGTGGAAGTTGCGATCGCCATCGACAATTCCGGTTCGATGGACTGGTTTGCAGGCGGCAGCCGCAAGATGGATGCGGCCAAGACCGCAGCTGGCGTGCTGATCGACGCGGCGAGTGATGCCGTGGCAGACTATGCCAACTCCGATCTGAAGTTCTCGGTCATCCCCTGGCACACCCATGTCAGCGTGCCTGACGAGTATCTGGGCGGGCCGGATCACGATGCCGACTGGATCGACTGGGAAGGCCGTTCCACGGGCCATTTCCGCTACCTGCCGCCGTATAAGCGCAACGGCGCGAATGCCGGTGACATGAAATGGCTGATGCCGCGGCGCGAAACCGATTGGCAAATTCCGCAGAGCCGCGAGTTGGTCTACTACGACCCCAACCGGCTCACCGAGGTTCTGCCGCTCGAGGCCGACGGCGACGGCGTTGACATCGATCAGCTCACGAGAAACGGCGATACGGTCGTCATCACGCGCAAGGACGTGTTCGATGCCTTCAGCAATGTCACCTGGAACGGGTGTTTCGAACACCGCGCCGGCGACTATCGTTACAGCTTCGACGCGCCCAACGATGACGACGGCGACTCGCTCTTTGTGCCGCACATGGCGCCTGACGAATACGACCGCGACGGCGGCGGGGACAGTTGGCAGCGTAACTATCGCAACGATTATGTCGACGATCTCGGCGGTGACACTGATTATGACGAGGACTACCTTTCGATCTGGAACCACGACGCCGATTTCTCTCGGGCCGATATCATGCGCGCTCGAACCTTCAACACCGCCAAATATGCCGTCTCGCAAAGCACGACGGGCAACTGGCATCCCTGGGGCTATTTCACGGGCCCGAACGGGCGCTGCAACACGGCCAAGCTTCAGGGGCTGACCGACAACCGGACTGTCATCGATCAAGCCATCGACGGCATGGACGCCAATGGCGGCACCGACCTGTCGATCGGCCTGTCCTGGGCGATGAACACGCTGACGCCCTGGGAACCGCTGGCCGGCGCCGCCGACTTCGGTGAAGCCGAGAAAATCCTCGTCTTCATGACCGACGGCGACAACTCTGCAGTGTACCCGGATGAATACATGACCAGCATGTCGAGCTTCGGTTACTTGAAGGACGATCCGATGCGCAAAGGCTGGGGCGACGATCCGTCCAAGGCCGAGGCCGACGCCGCGCTCGACGATGCGTCCAAGCAATATTGCACGGCCATCAAGGACCTCGGCGTCAAGATCTACTTCGTCTATTTCGGCACGCCGAGCGCCAACGCCACCGGTGTGATGAACCATTGCGCCACTTCCGAGGAAACGGCCATCGCGGCGAGCAATGAAGACGAACTGGTCGCCGCCTTCCGCAAGATCGGCGACGATATCGGCAAGTTGCGGCTGAGCCACTACACCCCGCCCGAGGACTGATCGTCGGGTCCACAAACCATCCGTTCGGAACGGGCGCCTTCGGGCGCCCGTTTTCGTTCCGTGGCCCTTGACTCCGGATTTTCCCATCCTTATCTGACCGGCGCTAGCACTCTCTCGATGTGAGTGCTAGCGAACGCATCCGCGTTCCTGTCTTTGCAAGAAGATGTCATTCAACGCAATCAAGGGTAACGAAAATGGCAGAGATGAACTTTCGTCCGCTGCACGACCGCGTGGTCGTTCGCCGCGTCGAGTCCGAGGAGAAGACGGCCGGCGGCATCATCATCCCCGACACCGCCAAGGAAAAGCCGCAGGAAGGCGAAGTGGTCGCCGTCGGTCCGGGCGGCCGTGACGATGACGGCGATCTGATCGCCATGGACGTCAAGGCCGGCGATCGTGTCCTGTTCGGCAAATGGTCCGGCACCGAGGTCAAGCTGAACGGCGAGGACCTGCTGATCATGAAGGAAAGCGACATTATGGGCGTTCTGGGCTGAGCCGCGTCCCGTCGATCATCAAACGCAAATTGCATTGGGCACATTGCCCGGGAGTAGAAGATCATGTCCGCTAAGGAAGTCAAATTCGGCCGCACGGCCCGCGAGCGCATGCTCGATGGCGTCAACATTCTCGCCGACGCCGTGAAAGTCACCCTCGGTCCGAAAGGCCGCAACGTCGTGCTCGACAAGTCGTTCGGCGCGCCGCGCATCACCAAGGACGGCGTCACCGTTGCCAAGGAAATCGAACTGGAAGACAAGTTCGAGAACATGGGCGCCCAGATGGTGCGCGAAGTCGCCTCCAAGACCAACGACATTGCCGGCGACGGCACCACCACCGCCACCGTTCTGGCCCAGTCGATCGTCCAGGAAGGCCACAAGGCGGTTGCCGCCGGCATGAACCCGATGGACCTCAAGCGCGGCATCGATCTGGCCGTCAACGAAGTGGTCGAAAAGCTGCTGTCGAGCGCCACCAAGATCGCCACCTCCGACGAAGTCGCCCAGGTCGGCACGATTTCCGCCAATGGCGAAAAGGAAATCGGCACGATGATCGCCGAGGCCATGCAGAAGGTCGGCAATGAAGGCGTCATCACCGTCGAGGAAGCCAAGACCGCCGAGACCGAACTGGAAGTCGTCGAAGGCATGCAGTTCGACCGCGGCTACCTGTCGCCCTACTTCGTCACCAACCCCGAAAAGATGGTCGCCGATCTCGAGGATCCCTACATCCTGATCCACGAGAAGAAGCTGTCCAACCTGCAGGCCATGCTGCCGATCCTCGAATCGGTCGTGCAGTCGTCGCGTCCGCTGCTGATCATCGCCGAGGACGTCGAAGGCGAGGCGCTGGCCACGCTCGTCGTCAACAAGCTGCGTGGCGGCCTCAAGATCGCCGCCGTCAAGGCACCGGGCTTCGGTGACCGCCGCAAGGCCATGCTCGAGGACATCGCCATCCTGACCGGCGGCCAGGTGATCTCCGAGGACCTCGGCATCAAGCTCGAAAACGTCTCGCTCGACATGCTGGGCACCGCCAAGAAGGTCAACATCTCCAAGGAAGAGACGACCATCGTCGACGGTGCCGGCGAGAAGGCCGACATCGAAGGCCGTGTCGCCCAGATCAAGCAGCAGATCGAGGAAACCTCCTCGGACTATGACCGCGAGAAGCTGCAGGAGCGTCTGGCCAAGCTGGCTGGCGGCGTTGCCGTCATCCGCGTCGGCGGTTCGACCGAAGTGGAAGTCAAGGAGCGCAAGGACCGCGTCGACGACGCGCTGAACGCAACCCGCGCCGCCGTCGAAGAGGGCATCGTGCCCGGTGGCGGCACCGCGCTGCTGCGCGCCTCCAAGACGATCAGCGCCAAGGGCGAGAATGCCGACCAGGAAGCGGGCATCAACATCATCCGCCGCGCCCTGCAGGCACCGGCTCGCCAGATTGCCACCAATGCGGGCGCCGAAGCTTCGATCATCGCCGGCAAGATCCTCGAAAGCGATGACGACAAGTTCGGCTACAACGCGCAGACCGGCGAGTTCGGCGACATGGTCGCCATGGGCATCGTCGATCCGGTCAAGGTCGTGCGCACCGCGCTCGAAGACGCCGGTTCGGTTGCGGGCCTGCTGATCACCACCGAGGCGATGATCGCCGATGCGCCCAAGAAGGAATCGGGGGCTCCGGCCGGCGGCGGCATGCCCGACATGGGCGGCATGGGCATGATGTAATCATGCCCGAAATGGCCGCCCGCGACTGAAAAGCGTTCGGGCCCGGCAAGCGGGCCCGAATGGCGGCATGGGCATGATGTAAGCCATCCGGCTTGCAGCATCAGCTTTTGAAGGCGGGGAGCGATCCCCGCCTTTCTCGTCTTGGCCATGCAGATCTGCATGGCAGCCGGACGCCAGCCTGTGTTGCATTGCACACAGGATGCTGTAGGAGGGCACATCCCCTGATCGCCTTCCCCGGATTGCTTGTTTCATGAAAGCCACCCTGGCAGCCCTGGCCGGGCGCATGTCGTTTGCCGACACTGTCCCGCACACACCGCCCGCGCTGACGCCGTCGCGCATCAAGACCGAGCTTCTGTCCGGCCTGACCGTGGCGCTCGCGCTCGTTCCCGAAGCGGTCGCCTTTGCCTTTGTGGCTGGCGTTCATCCGCTGGTCGGGCTCTATGCGGCGTTCATCGTCGGCCTGATCACCGCGGTGATGGGCGGCCGGCCGGGCATGATCTCCGGCGCCACGGGCGCGCTCGCCGTGGTGATGGTGTCGCTGGTCGCCCAGCATGGCGTCGAATATCTGTTCGCCGCCGTTGTGCTCATGGGCATCATTCAAATCCTCGCCGGCCTTTTTCATCTCGGCAAGTTCATTCGCCTGGTGCCGCATCCGGTCATGCTCGGTTTCGTCAACGGGCTGGCGATCGTCATCTTCATGGCGCAATTGACCCAGTTCAAGGTGCCTGGGCCCGGCGGCGGCCAGGTCTGGATGACCGGCTGGCCGCTCGCCCTGATGCTGGGCCTCGTCGCGCTCACCATGGCGCTCATCTGGATCGTGCCGAAACTGACAAAGGCGGTGCCGGCGCCGCTCGCGGGCATCGCGGTCGTCGCCACGCTGGTCATCGTCTTCGGCATCGATGTGCCGCGCGTCGGCGATCTCGCCTCGATCGAGGGCGGGCTGCCGCAGTTTCACCTGCCGGCCGTGCCGCTGACGCTCGAAACGCTGCGGATCGTCCTGCCCTATGCGCTGATCCTCGCCGCCATCGGACTGATCGAGAGCCTTCTGACGCTGAACCTCGTCGGCGAGATCACCGGCCAGCGCGGCGGCGCATCCAAGGAATGCGTCGCCCAGGGCACGGCCAACACCGTGACCGGCTTCTTCGGCGGCATGGGCGGCTGCGCGATGATTGGCCAGTCGATGATCAATGTGAAATCGGGCGGACGGACGCGCCTGTCGGGCATTTCGGCAGCGCTGTTCCTGCTTGCCTTCATCCTCGTCGGCTCGTCGCTGATCGAGCAGATCCCGCTGGCCGCGCTCGTCGGCGTCATGTTCATGGTCGTCATCGGCACGTTTGCCTGGCAGAGCCTGACCATTTTGCGCCGCATCCCGGCGACCGACGCGTTCGTCATCTTTCTGGTCACCATCGTCACCGTCCTGACCGACCTGGCCATCGCGGTGATCGTCGGCGTCATCGTCTCGGCGCTTGCCTATGCCTGGAGCAACGCCACGCGCATCCGCGCGACGACCCACGTCACGCCCGAAGGCGCCAAGACCTACCAGATCGAGGGTCCGCTGTTCTTCGGCTCCGCCGACGGCTTTGTCGAACTGTTCGATCCGGAAAACGATCCGGTACTCGTCACCGCCGATTTCATGAACAGCCGGGTCGCCGACCAGTCGGCCCTGCAGGCGATCGAGCAGATTGCCGCGCGGTATGAGGCCGCCGGCAAGACGCTGCAATTGCGGCACCTGTCGCGCGACTGTCATCAGCTTTTGAACCGCGCCGGCCAGCTCATGGTCGATTCCGACGACGATCCCGATTACGGCGTCGCGGTCGACTATGGCGTCAGGATCGGGTCACTGGGCGGCGGGCATTGACGCGGCGGCGTCGACGGTTTCAATGAGAATTGCGATGTCCGGCGCGTGCGCATCGAGCGCCGCCCGGCCTTTCGGACTGAGCGTATAGACGCCGGTACCGGCGCGTTCGAACCAGCCATAATGGTCGTCATACATGATCGGGCGGGCGCGCCGGACGCCGGTCAGCCGCGCCACCTCTGCCGCCTTGGTCGGCCCGTTCTCGCCAAGGCACCGGGCGCAGCGCAGTGCATCCTGCCGGTAGGCCGTCATCAGCGTACGCCGCGTCATGCCGCCCTCGTTGGGGTCGCCGACCCGTCGCGCAAACTCTTTGAGAAGCCGCGCCTTCTTCGGCCTTGAGGGCCGGGGCCGGTAGGGGGCAGGGTCTTCGTGAATCTCGGCCAGCCCGTCTGCCAGCCGCACGGTGATCAAGCCAAGGCCCAGCCGCCGGCACAGTTTGCGGTTCTGCTTGAGCGCCTTCAGGAACGGCCGGCCTTCGCCGCGCGGCACGGCGACATAGACATGGTCGGTCATCGCCTGCCGCTCGATCGCCTGATGGAAAAGCGACAGCGAGAACGCGGTTTTCAGTTCGACAATGACCGGGTCTTCGTCGCCGCGCACGGCGACGATATCGGCCGCGCCGACTTCGCCCTTGACCTCATAGCCCTGGCCTTCAAGCAGCCGCTTGATGGGAGCGTAGAGCTCGGTTTCCCTGATTCGCGCCGCCATGCATGATTGATAGCACAGCGTGCAACCTCACCCCCAGTCGAGCACCACCTTGCCGCTTTGGCCCGAACGCATGATTGCGAACCCGTCCTTGAAATCCTCGGCGGAAAAGCGGTGCGTGATGACTTGCGACACGTCGAGCCCGTTCTCCAGCATGGCGATCATCTTGTACCAGGTCTCGAAGATCTCCCGGCCGTATACGCCCTTGATGGTGATCGCCTTGAAGACGATGCGGGACCAATCGACCGGCGACTTGCCCGGCGGAATGCCGAGCATGGCGATGTGGCCGCCCATCACAAGGGCTTCGACCATCTGGTCGAGCGCGGCTTGCGATCCGCTCATTTCGAGCCCGACATCGAAGCCTTCCTTCATGCCCAGACCATCGGCGACCGATTGGAGGTCGGTCTCGGCCACGTTCACCGGCACCACGTCCGCGACCCGGCCTGCGAGCGCCAGCCGGTCCTCATTGATATCGGTGATCACCACATGGCGCGCGCCGATATGCCGGGCCACCGCGCCGGCCATGATGCCGATCGGCCCCGCGCCGGTGATCAGCACATCCTCGCCCACCAGATCGAAGGACAGCGCCGTGTGCACCGCATTGCCGAGCGGATCGAGGATCGCCCCGATATCGTCGGACACCGCATCGGGCAGAGGCACGACGTTGAAGGCCGGCAGGCGCAGATAGTCGGCGAAGGCGCCCTGTTCATTGACACCGATACCGCGTGTTTCGGGATCGAGATGAAACCGGCCAGCGCGGCTCGCCCGGCTGTGCTTGCCGACCAGATGGCCTTCGCCCGACACGCGCTGGCCGATTTCCAGATCGTCCACGTTTGCGCCCAGCTCGACGATTTCGCCCGCGAACTCGTGGCCGGTGACGAGCGGCACGGGCACCGTCTTCTCTGCCCACGCATCCCAGTTCCAGATATGGATGTCGGTGCCGCAAATGCCGGTCTTGCGGATGCGGATCAGGACATCGTCCGGCCCGATCTCCGGCACCGGCAGGCGCTGCATCTCAAGGCCGGGACCCGCATGGGCCTTGACCAGCGCCCGCATCATGTTGGGCCGCTCCGTCATGACAGCACCCCCGTCGCCTTGCCCGCCCGCTCGAACGCGCCGAGCGCCGTGTCCAGATCGCCGCGCGACAAGGCCGCGTTCATCTGCGTGCGAATGCGCGCCTTGCCCTTGGGCACGACAGGGAAGAAGAAGCCGGAAACATAGACGCCTTGCTCGAACAGGGCCGCCGCCATGTCCTGCGCCAGACGGGCTTCGCCGAGCATCACCGGCACGATCGGATGTTCGCCGGGCAAAAGCTCAAATCCCAGATCGGTCAGCCCGGCGCGCCAATGGGCGGTGTTGCCGAACAGTTGCGTGCGCAAATCGTCGGCCTTTTCGACCAGATCGATGGCGGCGATGCCCGCCGCGACGACCGCCGGCGGCAGCGAGTTGGAGAACAGGTAGGGCCGGGCGCGCTGGCGCAGCATGCCGATCACCGCCTGCGGGCCGGCAATGTAGCCGCCGATCGCCCCGCCCAACGCCTTGCCAAGCGTGCCGGTCAGGATATCGACCTTATTGGCGACGTTGAAATGGGCGTGCGTGCCGCGCCCCTGCGGCCCCATGAAACCGGTGGCGTGGCAATCGTCGACCATCACCAGCGCATCGTGGCGTTCGGCGAGCGCCACGATTTCAGGCAGCCGGGCCAGATAGCCGTCCATGGAAAAGACGCCGTCGGTGGCGATCATGACGAAGCGCGCGCCGTCGGCCCGTGCCGCTTTCAATTGCGCTTCCAGATCGTCCATGTCCGAATTGGCGTAGCGGTAGCGCCTCGCCTTGCACAGGCGAATGCCATCGATGATCGAGGCATGGTTGAGCGCGTCCGAGACGATCGCGTCCTCAGGCCCGAGCAGCGGCTCGAACAGCCCGCCATTGGCATCGAAACAGGCGGCAAACAGGATCGCATCGTCCTTGCCGAGGAACGCCGCGAGACGCCGCTCCAGCGCCCGGTGCAGATCCTGCGTGCCGCAGATGAAGCGCACGCTCGCCATGCCGTAACCGTGATCGTCCATCGCCATCTTGGCGGCGCCGATCAGCGCCGGATGATCGGCAAGGCCGAGATAGTTGTTGGCGCACAGATTGATGACATCCCGGTCGCCGACGGCGATATGGCCGCCCTGCGGCGAGGTGATCTCGCGCTCGCGCTTCAAGAGGCCGTCGGCCTCCATTGCGGCAAGGCTTTCCTCGAGATGCGCAAGAAACGGCGTTGCCATGGTCAACTCCTCCCGACACCATCGTTGCGCGGTGGGGCCTGTGCCGCAACCGCCGCCGCGAAGCAAATTGTCGGAACGGCGCCCCGCAACGTGTCTCGCGGTCCCGGCGCAGGCTTGAAACGGTCCACAAAGTGTGCACTTTCGCGGCTCCGTCGGGGCCGTCAATCGCATGCGCCCGGCGACCCTGAAATGTCGTGGCGCCCGCGCGCCAAAAAGGCCGAATCGATGATCGCGCGCCATTCGTCCCTTGCCGGCCTGCCTGCCCGTCTGCGCGGCGCAACGGTTGCCATCGGCAATTTCGACGGCGTACACCGCGGCCACCAGGCGGTGCTGGAAGCGGCGGGCGCGGCCGCTGAGCGCGATGCGACGCCTCTGACGGTACTGACCTTCGAACCGCATCCGCGCGCAGTGTTCACGCCCGACAGGGCGCCAGCGCGGATCACGCCTGCGCCGATGAAGGCCGAAATCCTCGAGGCGCTCGGCTTCGATGCCGTGGTCGAAATGCCGTTCACGCTCGATTTCGCCGCGCTCACCGCCGACCAGTTCATCGACGATGTTCTGGTTTCCGGTTTTGGCGTGCGCCATGTGGTCACCGGCTTCGACTTTCATTTCGGCGCCAAGCGCCAGGGCGGACCGGCCTTTCTGATGGAGGCCGGCAGGAACCGCGGCTTTGATGTCATCCTCGTCGATGCCGAACGCGACACCGACATCCATGTCATCTCGTCGAGCCGCATCCGCGACGAGTTGCAGACCGGCCGGCTGGACGACGCCAACCGGCTGCTCGGCTACCGCTACCGGGTGCGGGCCGAGGTGGCCAAGGGCGAGCAATTGGGGCGGACACTCGGCTATCCGACCGCCAACATGGCGCTTCCGGAAACGACGCCGCTGGCCCATGGCATCTATGCGGTGCGGTTCATCCGCGCCGATGGCACCATCCATGACGGCGTCGCCAGCTTCGGGCGCCGCCCGACGGTCACCGAGAACGGCGCGCCGCTGCTCGAAACTTTCCTGTTCGATTTCCATGGCGATCTTTACGGCGAGACCTGCACGGTCTGCCTCGTCGCCTTCCAGCGCGGCGAGGAAAAGTTCGACGATCTCGACACCCTCGTTGCGCAGATGACGCGGGACGAGGCGTCCGCGCGCCAAACCTTGGCCACGGTGGAGCCGCTGTCGCCGCTCGATGCCACGCTCACCTTCGGCGGCGGTTGAGATGGCGGAGGCGCGCCGCAGGATCGTCGTCACCGGCGGCACAAGCGGCATCGGCCTCGAACTGGTCAGGCGGCTGGCGGACCGCCACGACATTCTCGTGGCCGGCCGTCGCGCCGATACCGATGCGCTGCCCGTGCTGCCCGAAGGCGTGCGCTACGTCCATGCGCCGCTGACCGATCCCGAGGCCGCAACGCAAGCGATCGCGGAAGCGATGTTGAAAGCCGGCTGGGTGAAACTCGACAATCTCGTCCTGAACGCCGGTACCGGGTTTGCGGTCGAGGGCGGCATCGAGTCCGCCGCGCAAATCCGCGAGACGCTCGCCGTCAATCTCACGGCGTCAGTGCTTCTGGCGCGTGCACTGTTCCCGTGGCTGGAAAAGGCCGGCGGCACGCTGACGCTGGTCGGCTCGGTCGCGCACACAGGGCAGGGGCTGTTTCCCGCCTATGCGGCCTCCAAGGCGGGATTGCACGGGCTGGCGCGCGCGCTCCGAGCCGAGTGGTCCGGGCGCGTTGCCGTGCAGATCGTCCATCCCGGCCCGACCCGCACGGAGATGCACGCCAAGGCCGGGCACGATCCTGGCCGCCTGCGCGACATCTTCATACCGGCGGACCGCATGGCCGCGATGCTGGAAGGCGCGATCGCCGCGCGCCGTTCGCCCGTCACCCTGTCCTTCGGGCGATACTGGACCGGCCGCGCCGCGTGGAGCGGAAAGCTGTGAGCGCGGCACGCAGAGCCCTTGTGACCGGGGCGAGCGCCGGTCTTGGCCGCGCCTTTGCCGAGCAGCTTGCCGCCGGCGGGTACGCCGTCACAGGCATCGACCGGGATGCGCCGGGCGCCGATGCGCCGTTCGACCATCTGCGCTGTGACCTTGCCGATCCCGGCGCCGTCGATACGCTTGTTGGCGACCTCGCGGGGCGCGGGCCGTTCGGTTGGATCGTCCTCAATGCCGGCATTTCGGCCACCGGCCCGTTCGAGGCGATCCCGCCCGAGGCTTATGCACGGCTACTCGCGGTCAACACCGAAGCGCCGATGGTGCTCTGCGCAGGCCTTGCGGCGGCGGGCGCGCTGGCGCCGGGCGGGCGGCTCGTCTTCGTCTCCTCGCTTAGCCACTTCACCGGCTATCCGGGCGCGGCGAGCTATGGCGCGTCCAAGGATGCGCTGGCCGTCTATGCCAAGTCGGTCCGCGCGCCGTTCAAGAAGGCCTATGGCGTGTCGGTGTCGGTCGCCTGTCCCGGTCCGCTGCGCACAGACCATGCCGCACGCCATGCGCCCGAGGGCGCCGACGCCGCAAAGCGCATGCCGCCCGACGAAGCGGCCCGGCGCATTCTGGCTGGCGCGCAAAAGGGCAGAGCGATGATCACGCCCGGCGCCGGCGCGACGATCTTCGCACTCATCAGCCGGCTGGCGCCCGGTCCTGTCACGTCGGCGATGAAGCGCATCATCTACGACAAACTGGACAGAAGCGTCTTCTGAATTGCGCCTTCCATTCGCACCGCACCATTGATAGAAGCACGGCCATGTCGACACGCGTATGCGCCATTTTCCGAATTACCGGCCCGGCCCGCCGCTGACCCAGCGTAGCGGGGCCGGGAATGCGTTTGCGGGGCTGCCCGCCTTCACCTGATCCTCACCGGCGCCGCGCACCGCGCTTGACGCCAAACGACGCGATGAAACGATGACCCAGACCACCGAAAAAGGCAGCGCCAACGACAATGTCGAGGCGCTCGATTACTCAAAGACGCTCTATCTGCCGCAGACCAATTTCCCGATGCGTGCCGGACTGCCCAAGAAGGAGCCCGAACTGGTCGCCCGCTGGCAGGAGATGGGCCTTTACAGACGCCTTCGCGAGGACGCTGCCGGCCGCGAGAAGTTCGTGCTGCATGACGGCCCGCCCTATGCCAACGGCAACATCCATATCGGCCACGCGCTCAACAAGATCCTCAAGGACGTCATCACCCGCTCGTTCCAGATGCGCGGCTATGATTCCAACTACGTGCCGGGCTGGGACTGTCACGGCCTGCCGATCGAATGGAAGATCGAGGAGCAGTATCGCGCCAAGGGCCGCGACAAGGACGAGGTGCCGGTCAACGAGTTCCGCAAGGAATGCCGCGACTTCGCCGCCCACTGGATCAAGGTGCAGACCGCCGAGTTCAAGCGGCTGGGCATCGAGGGTGATTTCGACAAGCCCTATACGACGATGAACTACCACGCCGAGGCACGCATCGCCGGCGAACTCCTGAAGTTCGCCAGGAGCGGCCAGCTTTATCGCGGCTCCAAGCCGGTCATGTGGTCGGTGGTCGAGCGCACGGCGCTGGCCGAGGCCGAGGTCGAGTATCAGGATTATGAGTCCGACACGGTCTGGGTGAAGTTTCCGGTGACCATGACCATACAATCCGACCCCGAGAAGCTGGATCTTCATGGCGCTTTTGTGGTGATCTGGACAACCACGCCCTGGACGATCCCCGGCAACCGGGCGATCAGTTTCTCTAAGAAGATCAGCTATGGGCTCTACGAGGTCACTACCGCCGAAAACGACTTTGGGCCGCGTCCGGGTGAGAAGCTGATCTTCGCCGACGAGCTGGCAGAAGAGAGCTTCGCCAAAGCCAAGCTTGAGTTCACTCGCATCCGAGATATCGGCGCAGGCGAGCTTGCCAGCCTTGAATGTGCACACCCGCTCAAGGGCTTTGGCGGCGGGTACAAGTTTGCCGTACCGCTGATCGACGGCGAGCACGTGACCGACGACGCGGGCAGCGGCTTTGTGCACACAGCGCCGGGCCATGGCCGTGAGGATTTCGACGCCTGGATGGACAATGCCCGCGCTCTCGAAGCACGCGGCATCTCCGCCGCCATCCCCTTCACCATCGACGATGCCGGCTATTTCACCAAGGATGCGCCCGGCTTCGGCCCCGATCGCGAGGGTGGTGCCGCCCGCGTCATCGACGACAAGGGCAAGAAGGGCGACGCCAACAAGGCGGTGATCGAGGCGCTGATCGGCAGGGACATGCTATTCGCGCGCGGCCGGCTCAAGCACACCTATCCGCATTCCTGGCGCTCGAAAAAGCCGGTGATCTTCCGCAACACGCCACAGTGGTTCGTCCATATGGACATGGACCTTGGCGACGGCACCACGCTCCGCGACCGCGCGCTCAAGGCCATCGACGAGACGCGCTTCGTGCCGGCCTCGGGCCAGACGCGGCTTCGCGGCATGATCGCCGACCGGCCCGATTGGGTGCTCTCCCGGCAAAGGGCATGGGGCGTGCCGATCTGCGTCTTTGCGGACGATGACGGCAATGTGCTGCAGGACGAGGGCGTCAACAAGCGCATTCTCGAAGCCTTCGAACAAGAGGGCGCCGACGCCTGGTTCGCCGACGATGCCAAGGAACGGTTTCTCGGCAATGAGCACGACCCGTCCAAATGGCATCAGGTGATGGACATTCTCGATGTCTGGTTCGATTCCGGCTCGACCCATGCCTTCACGCTGGAAGACCGGCCCGACCTGAAATGGCCCGCCGATGTCTATCTGGAAGGCTCGGACCAGCATCGCGGCTGGTTCCATTCCTCGCTTCTGGAAAGCTGCGGCACGCGCGGCCGCGCGCCCTATGACACGGTCATCACCCATGGCTTCACCATGGCCGAGGACGGCCGGAAGATGTCGAAGTCGCTCGGCAACCAGGTCTTCCCGCAGGACGTGATGAACCAGTCGGGCGCCGACATTCTGCGCCTCTGGGTGATGACGACCGACTATTGGGAAGACCAGCGCCTGGGCAAATCGGTTATCCAGACCAACATCGATGCCTATCGCAAGATGCGCAACACGGTGCGCTGGATGCTCGGCACGCTCGCCCATGACGAGGGCGAGAGCGTCGAATATGAGGACATGCCCGAGCTCGAACGGCTGGTCCTGCACCGGTTGTGGGAACTCGATAAGCTGGTCGACAAGGGCTATGACGCGTTCGACTTCAAGCGCATCACCCGCGCGCTACTCGATTTCATGGTTCTGGAGCTGTCGGCCTTTTATTTCGACGTGCGCAAGGATGCGCTCTATTGCGATCCGCCCTCGTCGCAACGCCGCCGGGCGGCGCTTCAGGTCGTCCATCATCTGTTCAACCGGCTGGTCACCTGGCTGGCACCGATGCTGCCCTTCACCATGGAGGAAGCCTGGCTGAGCCGCTATCCCGATGCCGAATCGGTGCATCTGGAACAGTTCCGCAAATGCCCGGACCAGTGGCGTGACGATGCGCTTGCCGACAAATGGGCCAAGGTGCGCAAGGTGCGGCGCGTCATCACCGGCGCGCTGGAAATCGAGCGCCGCGACAAGCGGATCGGTTCGTCGCTGGAGGCCGCGCCCGTCGTCCATGTCACCGACAAAGGGCTGATGGACGCGATCGACGGGCTCGACATGGCCGAAATCGCCATCACCTCGGACATCGTCGTCAGCAGCGATGCGCCGCCGGCGGATGCCTTTACCCTCGATGAGGTTACCGGCGTCGCGGTGGTCCCGGCCATGGCGGAAGGCACCAAATGCGCCCGCTCCTGGCGGGTGACGCGCGATGTCGGTTCTGATCCGGAGTTTCCGGACGTGTCCGCCCGCGATGCCCGTGCCCTGCACGAATTGCGCGATCTCGGGCGGCTTTGACGGTACGATCGCCATGGTTAACCATCGTTAACCGTGGCGATTTACCTCGTCCGTGCCGATGTGATAGACGCGCTTCACGAAATCGCCGGATTTGGCGTGCATGGCGCGCTCGGGGCGAGGGTTCGGCGGGTGTCCGCCCGATCAGGCGGCGCCAAACCGATAGGGTCAGTGATGTCAAACAAAGTTCTTCGTTCGACCGGGTCGATGGCGCTCGTTTGCGCCGGCGGCCTAGCCTTGGCCGGCTGTTTCGGCCCGACCTACGGCACCGGTGTCACCGCGACTGACCAGCTGTTCGACGATCTGAACAATGCGATCTCGTTGGGCGATCGCACGCCGCCCCCGCGGATCAACTATACGCCGCGCCCGGACATCGTCCGTCCGGCCGATCCGAACAATCTGCCGCCGCCGCAGGAGAGCATTGCCACCGCCTCCGGTCAGTGGCCCGAAAGCCCCGAAGAGCAGCGCGCGCGGGTGCGCCGCGAAGCCGATGAGGGCCTCCGCGATCCCAATTTCATCGCCAACCGGCGCGACGCCGAGGCGATTGGCGCTTCCGAGGGGCCGGATCGCGTGCAGGCGAGCGCCGTGCGCCGGGTCTATCTGACCGATCCGCCGGTTGAATACCGCCAGCCCGCCGAAACCGCCGCCTATGGCGATCTTGGACCGACGGAATCGGAAAAGGAGCGCGCGGCCAAGCGTGCCCAGGGTGAAAAGACCGGCTGGCGCCGTTTCCTGCCGTTCTAGAACGGTCCGCTAGGTCCGCCGTTCGGCGAAGAACCGCTTGAGCAGGCCGGCCGCTTCGGTTTCACCGATCCCCGGATAGACCTCCGGCGCATGGTGGCAGGTCGGCTGCTCGAAAAAGCGCACGCCGGAGATCACCGCGCCGCCCTTGGGATCGGTCGCGCCGAAATAAATCCGCCGGATGCGCGCAAAAGAGATCGCCGCCGCGCACATCGTGCACGGCTCCAGCGTGACATAGAGGTCGCAGCCGGTCAGCCGCTCCTGCCCGAGCGCCGAACAGGCCCCGCGGATCGCCAGCATCTCGGCATGGGCGCTCGGGTCGTTCGTCTCGCGTGGCCGGTTGCCGGCGCGGGCGATGATCTCGCCGTCCTTGACGATCACCGCGCCGACCGGCACCTCACCGCGCTCCGCGGCGGCGCGCGCCTCGTCCAGGGCGGCCTGCATGTGTGGTGACGGTCTGGCGGGCACAGGCGGCAACTTTCTCTCGCGCGTGGCGCGCCAAGCTGGTAATCACGCGCCGACACAAGGCAAAAACACCAAATGAGTGCTGACGACAAGAGATCCGGCGGCAAACGCCCGGCGGGCGGCAAGCCCATGAAGAGCCGCGGCTTCAAGGACCGGCCCGGCGGCGGCCCCAAGCGCCCGCGAAACGACGCCGGCGGCGATGCGCCGTCCCGCGACAGCCGCGGCTACAAATCCGCGCCGCGCAGCACCGTGCCTGCGGGCGGCAAACCCGGCGGTCCGCGCAAGGAACGGGACCGCCCGCCGCGTGTCGAGCCGAGGCCCGATCCCGCGCCCGCCGAAATTCCGGAGACGGCGCGCCCCGAAGAGCGGATCGCCAAGCGTCTGGCGCGCGCCGGTGTGGCCTCCCGCCGCCAGGCCGAAGGGCTGATCGCCGACGGCCGCATTTCGGTCAACGGAAAGGTGCTGACAAGTCCTGCCGTCAATGTCACCGCCGAGGACAGGATCGAGATCGACGGCAAGCCGATCCCCCAGGTCGAGCGGACGCGGCTGTGGCTCTATCATAAGCCGGCCGGCCTCGTGACGTCCAACCGCGATCCCGAGGGCCGTCCGACCGTGTTCGAGCGCCTTCCCGGCGATCTGCCGCGCGTGGTCAGCATTGGCCGCCTCGACATCAACACCGAGGGGCTGCTGCTTCTGACCAATGATGGCGGCCTGGCCCGTACGCTCGAACTGCCCCAGACCGGTTGGCTGCGCCGCTACCGCGTGCGCGCCCATGGCCGGATCACCCAGAAACGGCTCGACGATCTCAAGGAGGGCATGGCCGTCGATGGCGTCTTCTATGGCGCGATCGAGGCGACGCTGGAGCGCGAGCAGGGCTCCAATGTCTGGATCGAGATGGGCCTGCGCGAGGGCAAGAACCGGGAGGTCAAGAATGTGCTCGGCGCGCTCGGGCTCGAGGTGAACCGGTTGATCCGCATCTCATACGGTCCGTTCCAGCTGGGCGCGCTCGAAGAAGGCGCGGTGCTCGAGGTCAAGGGCAAGACGCTGCGCGACCAGCTCGGCGCGCGGCTTATCGAGGAGTCCGGCGCCGATTTCGATGCGCCCGTGCTGCGCTCGTTTCCCAACCGCCCCGTCAGGGCCGGCGATGGAGAGGGCGAGACGCGTACGATGACGGTCCGCAAGGATGGCGACTGGGTGTCGGGCACGCGCGACGCCAACAAGCCGGACAAGGGTGGGCCCGCATCGGGCGGCAAGCGCTTCGAGAAGGCCGGCGACCGCCGCGAACGGGTGCGGGACCGCTGGTCGACCAAGGCGCCCGGTACGGACAAGGACGAAGGCGGCAAGCCGAAGCACCGTGCCAACCGCTCGTCGAACGTGTGGATGGCGCCCGGCGCCCGGCCGGAGAGCAAGCGCAAACCGTCAAAGGGCGGCCCGAAACCCGCCGGCCCGCGCAAGCCCGGCAAACCGGACAAGGGCTGACCGGTGCGGATCGTCGGCGGACGGTTGCGCGGCCGCGCCATCGCCGCGCCGAAATCCGGCGCCATGGCGATCCGGCCGACGACCGATCGGGCGCGCGAGGCGTTGTTCAACATCATCGCGCACAATCCCGCCGGCAAGCTCGAGGGTGCCCGCGTCCTCGATCTGTTTGCCGGTACCGGCGCGCTGGGGTTCGAGGCCCTGTCACGCGGCGCGGCCTTCGCCCTGTTCGTCGAACCGTCCGTCGAGGGGCGCGGGCTGATCCGCAAGACGATGCATGATCTCGGCCTTCAGGGCGCCGCGAAGCTTTTCAAGCGCGATGCGACGCGCTTGGGACCGATCGGTACTATGGCGCCGTTCGATCTGGTCTTCGCCGACCCGCCCTATGGCAAGGGGTTGGGCGACAAGGCGCTTGCGGCGATGTTGCACGGCGGTTGGTTGTCCCCCGGCGCGCTGATCGTGCTAGAAGAGACGGCGGCGGCCGCCATCGCGCTGCCGGACGGCCTGACGATGCTCGACCGCCGGCGCACGGGCGACACCGCCCTGAACTTCATCGCGGCTGGAGAGCCATCATGAGCGCGACCATCGACGAGGTGCGACCCGGGCAGGTGCCGTCGGCGCAAAGCGGCCCGACCGTCGCGATCGCCTTCGGCGGCGGCGGCGCACGCGGTTATGCGCATATCCACATCATCGAGGTGCTCGAGGAGATGGGCATCCGTCCGGTGGCGATCAGCGGCGCCTCGATCGGTGCGATCATGGGCGCGGGCATGGCCTCGGGCATGTCCGGCCGCGACATTCGCGACTACACGCTCAAGCTGGCCGGCAACCGCACCGAAGTGATGGGCAAGTTCTGGCAGACGCGGCCGGCGCGGCTCAGCGAACTCGTCGATGGCGGCTTCCGGTTCGGTCAGTTCAATGTCGAGCGGATCGTCAGGACGTTCCTGCCGCCCGAGATCGCCGAGGATTTCGATGCGCTGGAGATCCCTCTGTCGATCGTCGCCACCGACTATTACGGCCATCGCCAGACCTTTTTCGAGAGCGGCGATCTCTATTCGGCGATCGCAGCGTCCGCGGCGATCCCTGCGATCTTCAAGCCGGTTCGCCGCGACGGGCGCATCTATGTCGATGGCGGCCTGTTCAATCCGGTGCCCTACGACCATCTGATGGGCAAGGCGGACATCGTGATCGGCATCGATGTGGTCGGCGCCCCGCAGGGGGACCCGTCCAAGCCGCCGACGACCATCGACAGTCTTTACGGCGTCTCGCAGCTGATGATGCAGTCGATCCTTCAGCTCAAGCTGATGGTCGGCCCGCCCGATGTCTTCATCCGTCCGCCTGTCTCGCGCTTCCGCGTTCTGGACTTTCTCAAGGCGCAGCAGATCCTCGATGCGACGGCGACCGTGCGCGACGAGTTCCGCCAGAAGCTGGAAGCGGCGATCGCCGCCTGGGAGATGGACCCCGCCGGCGTCCGGCACGGATAGCGCGTCGCTCTACCCCAATGTCGCGCCCTTGGCGCTGGTGAACGGCGACTGTGCGGTCGGCGGCACTGGCCCCGTCGGCGGTTCGGCATCGTCGCGATGCTCGATCGTGGCGATCACCCTGAAACAGACGATCACCGAGGCGATGCCGAAGACCACCGCGCCCAGCGCCCAGCCGGCGATCGCGCCGGTCGCGCCGTAGAGCTTTGCGCCGGCCCAGACGAACGGGATCACGCCGAGCGTCGAGCGGCCCCAGTTGAACATGGTCGAATAGAGCGCGTAGCCCAGATTGTTGAAGGCGGCATTGGCGACAAACAGCCCGCCATTGAACAGAAAGCTGATCGCCGCAAACAGGCAGAAGAAGACGATCAGTTCGCGCGCCTGTCCGGTCGCGCCGAAGAGATCCGCAATAGGCTCGGCGAAGATCGCCAGCGCGGCGCAGACGGACAGGACATAGATGATGGTGAAGATCAGCGCGTCGCGCATCGCCGAGCGCAGCCGGTCATATTTCCGGGCGCCGAGGTTCTGCGCCAGGATCGGCCCGACCGCGCCCGAAAGCGCGAAGACCGCGCCGAACGCCACCGGGATCAGCCGACCGATGACCGCCCATCCGGCCACCGCATCGTCGCCGAATTGCGCGATCTGCGCGGTCACGTAGGCGTTGCCGACCGGCGTTGCGAGCTGTGTCATCACCGCCGGGCCGGCGATCAGAAGGAACGGCCGGGCGATGCCCGTCAGGGTCGCCGGGTCCGGCAGGCGGACCAGATTATGCACCACGATCGCGCCGTGAAGTCCGATCGCCAGAATGGCGCAGCGGGAGATCACGGTGGCGATCGCGGCGCCGGTCACGCCCAGATCGAGCCCGAAGATGAACACCGGGTCGAGCGCCGCCGAGATCGCGCCGCCGATCAGCGTCACATACATGGCCCGCCTTGCGTCGCCGACGGCGCGCAATATGCCAGCCGCGCCCATGCCGATGGCCACCGCCGGCGTCGACGGAACGACGATTTGCAGGAAGCCGACGGCAATCGCCTGGGTTTCGCCGCGCGCGCCCAGAAGCCCGGTCAGAAAATGGAGATTGGGCCAGATCAGCGCGGCGATCGCGGTCATCGAAAGGCCGATGAACAACAGCGCCGCGCCGCCATTGCGCGCCGCGCGCTCGCGGTCGCCGGCGCCGAGCGCCCGCGCGACAAGCGCGCTGGCTCCGATCGTCATGCCGATCGCCACCGAGATTGCAAAGAACATCAGCGTGCCGGCATAGCCGATGGCGGCGGCCAGTTCCTCCTGTCCCAGAAGCGAGATGTAGAACAGGTTGAGCGCATCGACGATGAAGATCGCCACCAGCCCGATCGAGCCGGTGGCGGTCATCGTCACAACATGACCCATGGTCGGACCGGTCAGGAACTTCGCCTCGCCGGCCCGCGCCTCGCTCATGTCGCGAACAGGGACTCCATCGAGGCAAAGCCCTTGAATTCGAGCGCATTGCCCGACGGGTCACGGATGAACAGGGTGGCCTGCTCGCCCGGCTGGCCGGCAAAGCGCGTCAGCGGCTTCTCGATCCAGTCGATATCGCCGCGCGCCTCCAGCCGGCCGGCCAATGCGCGCCAGTCGTCGATCGGCAGCACGACGCCGAAATGCGGCACCGGCACGTCGATCGTGTCGACATGGGTCTTGCTTTCGCCGGCGGGCGCATCGCGCTGATGCGCGACGATCTGGTGGCCGAACAGTGAAAAGTCGATCCAGTGATCCGACGAGCGGCCCTCGGTGCAGCCGAGCACATCGCGATAGAAGGCGCGTGTCTTTTCAAGGTCGGTGACCGGAAAGGCCAGGTGGAAAGGTGTCAGGGGCGCGGTCATGATGGTTCGGTGGTCTCCTCGCGGTCGGGCGTGTCGCTCTGGTCGGTGTAGATGACTTTGGCCTCGCGCGTCGGCTTGGTCAGGGGCTCGGGCGTCACCGGCTCGGTGTGCAGCATGTGGCCGCCCGCATAGATGCCCTCGACCGCCTGGATGCGCAGCCGTTCCTCGTCGCGCTTGCGCACATCGTCGCGGATTTCCGAGGCGGCATCTTCGGAAACGCCCAGCGCCTGCAGCGTGCGGGCGCCGAAGACGAGGCCCGATTCGAACGTCTCGCGCAGCTCATATTCGACATTGCCGGCGCGCAGCTCCAGCGTGTGCGCCCTGTCATAGGCGCGCACGAACAGGCGTGCCTCGGGATATTCGCGCTGGATCAGGGCGACGATCTGGTCGGTGACGTCCTTTTTCTGCGTGCAGACGGCAACGATCTTGGCCCGCTTGATGCCGGCCGCTTCCAGGACGTCCTTGCGGGTGCCGTCGCCGAAATAGATGCGAAAGCCGAAGCGTTGTGCGGCTCGCACACGGTCGGCGGAATGATCGATGATGGTAACGTCGGAGCCGCCCGACAGAAGGATTTGCGAGGCGACCTGCCCGAATCGCGAAAAACCGACCATCAGCACGTCGGCGCCGCGGTCGGCGCCGGCGAAATCCTCGTCCATCTGCTCGGGCTTGTCGTCGTCATAGAGCAGCGGCCCCAGCGCGACGCTGATCGGCGTCAGCGCCATCGACAGCGTCACGATGGCGATCAGGATGGACGATGTCTGGCCGTCGAAAATGCCGAAGGCGACGGCCGACGAGAACATCACGAACCCGAACTCGCCGCCCTGCGGCAGCACAAGCGCGGTGCGCACGGAGACGTCGTGCGGAGTGGCGAATGCCCGGCACAGACCGTAGATGATCGCCGCCTTGATCGCCATCACAAGCGGCACCGCGATCAGGATGACCAGCCATTCGCGCAGCAGCACACCCAGATCGAGGCTCATGCCGATCGCCATGAAGAACAAGCCCAGCAGCAGGCCGCGGAACGGCTCGATGTCGGCTTCCAACTCGTGCCGGTAGGAGGACTCGGCGAGCATCACGCCGGCGATGAACGCGCCCATGGCCATCGACAGGCCGGCCACCTGCATCAGCATGGCCGAGGCGAGGACGACGAACAGCGCTGTGGCGATCATCGCTTCGCGCGCACCGGTGTTGCCGATGATCCGGAACAGCGGGTTGAGCAGGTAGCGCCCGGCGGCGATCAGCACCGCTACGGCACCGATGGCGAGGGCGAAATTCAGCGCGTTCATATTGCCCGCATCGGCGCCGCCGGGCGCCAAAAGCGGAATGATGGCCAGCAAGGGAACGATCGCAAGGTCCTGGAACAGCAGGATCGCGAACGATTTCTGCCCGTGGCGGCGGCTCATCTCTCCGCGTTCTTCGAGGATCTGCAATGCGAAGGCGGTCGACGACAGGGCGAGGCCGAAACCGATGACGAGGCTCGCCGACAGGCTGAACGGGGTCAGCACCATGGCGAGCGCACACAGAACAAGGCCGGTGAGCACGACCTGCGCGGCGCCCAGGCCGAAGATCGACCGCCGCATCGACCACAGCCGCGATGGTTTGAGTTCTAGCCCTATGACGAACAGCAGCAGGACGACGCCGAATTCGGCGACCTGGAAGACCGCTTCGGCATCGGCGAAAAGCCCCAGCAGGGGACCGATCACGACGCCGGCGGCCAGATAGCCCAGAACCGTGCCGAGACCGAGCCGCTTGAACAGCGGCGCGGCGACGACGGCACCGCCCAGAAGGATGATCGCCTCGCTGTAAAAACCCGGTGTTGCGCCGCCGGCCATGTCCTGTTCCGTCAATCGGGGGCGTCAAGACCGCAGCCGGCCTTGATGAACGTTCGCATCAGCAATAGATGAAGCGCCGACAAATGAAAACAACGCCGTTGCGGCACGTCGAGGGCGGTACGCCCGCCGCCGTGCGCAATCCCGGAACAGACCGATGGATGATCACAGCCAGACACTGCTCGACCGCGCATCGGCGCTCGTCGACGCCGCCAAGCGTGCCGGTGCCGATGCGGCCGACGCCGTTTCGGTGCGTTCGCGGTCGCGGGCCGTGACCGTGCGCAACGGCAAGGTCGAGGGCACCGATTCGTCCGAGAGCGACGACCTTTCATTGCGTGTCTTCGTCGGCCGGCGGGTGGCAAGCGTCTCGGCGGCGGCGACGGCCGACGCCAACCAGCTTGCCGAGCGCGCGGTGGCGATGGCGAAAGTGTCGCCCGACGACCCCTATAACGGTCTGGCCGATCCGGATCGTCTGGCGCGGCAGATGCCCGACCTCGACCTCTTTGATGCAACCGAGGTGTCGCCGCAGCGCCTGACCGACGATGCGCTGGAGACCGAAGCGGCGGCGCTTGCGGTCAAGGGCGTGACCAATTCGTCCGGCGGTTCTGCCTCGGCGGGCGAGGCCGGCTTCGTCCTGGTCACGTCCGACGGGTTTTCGGGCGCCTATCGCGGCTCGCGGTTCGGCCGGTCAGTGTCGGTGATCGCCGGCGAAGGCACGGCGATGGAGCGCGATTACGAGTTCTCGAGCCGCACGCACTTTTCCGATCTCGATCCGGCTGCGGAAATCGGCCGCAAGGCCGGCGAGCGCGCCGTCCGGCGGCTCAATCCGCGCAAGATGCCGACCGGCAAAGTCACCGCGATCTTCGACCCGCGCGTCGCGCGGTCGATCCTCGGACACCTGTCGGGCGCCATCAACGGCGCGTCGGTGGCCCGCAAATCGACGTTTTTGCGCGACAAGATGGGCGAAGCGATCGCCAATCCCGCCATCACGGTGGTCGACGACCCGCACCGGCCGCGCGGCGCCGGTTCGCGCCTGTTCGACGGTGAGGGCGTTGCCGCCAGCCCGCTGACCATGGTCGAGAACGGCGTGCTCAAGCACTGGTTCCTGTCGACCGCCATCGGCCGCGAACTCGGACTTGAGACAAACGGCCGCGGCGTGCGCGGCGGCACCACCGTCAATGCGGGCTCGACCAACCTCTCCATCGAGCCGGGTACCGTTTCGCCCGAGCAGATGATCCGTGATGCCGGCACGGGCTTTTACGTCACCGAGGTGTTCGGCCAGGGCGTCAATCTGATCACCGGCGAATACAGCCGCGGCGCGTCCGGCTTCTGGATCGAGAACGGTGAGCCGACCTTCGCCGTCTCCGAGGTGACGATCGCCGGCAATCTCGCCGACATGTTCCTGACCATGGTGCCGGCGAACGATCTCGACCGCGCCTTTTCGACCGCCGCGCCGACTTTGGCTGTTCCCTCCATGACACTGGCCGGGACCTGACCGGCCGTGGCGGCCCCCGCAAACGCATCCGAACCGCTTCCCGCCCTGGCCGACGAACTCGCGCTCATCGCCGGGACGGCCCGCAAGGCCGGGGCCATGGCGATGCAGTATTTCGGCGGCAGCGATCTCGACGTTCGGCTGAAGGACGGCGAATCTCCGGTGACCAAGGCCGACTATGCGGTCGACCGCTATCTGCGCGAAACGCTTCTGGCGGCCCGGCCGGGCTATGGCTGGTTGTCCGAGGAAACGGCCGACAGCGACGTGCCGGGCCGGATGGCCGCGCCGCGCACTTTCATCGCCGATCCGATCGACGGCACCCGGGCCTTCATTGCCGGCCACGCCGTCTGGTGCATCTCGGTCGGCCTTGTGGAGGCGGGCAAGCCCGTTGCCGGTGTGCTCGAATGCCCCGCCCTCGGCGAGACGATCAGCGCCACCGCCGGCGGCGGCGCACACCGGAACGGCCGGTCGATCCGCGTCGCCCGTCCGGGCGCGGAATTGCTGATCGGCGGGCCTCGCGCCCTTGTCGACCGGCTGAACGCTTCGGGCGCGGCCCGTGCGCGCCGGCACAGCCACGTTCCCTCGCTGGCATACCGGCTGGCGATGGTCGCAAGCGGCGCGATGGACGGAAGTTTCGTCAAGCCGTTCGCCTCCGACTGGGATATCGCCGCCGCCGCGCTCATCCTGACCGAGGCGGGCGGGGTCTTCACCGACGGCAAGGGCGCCGATGTGACGCTCAATGGCGCCGATCCGCTCAAGGGCACGCTGGTCGCCTCTCATCCCGACCTGAAGGCGGCGATGTTGGGAGTTGTCGGCGATCTCGGCTTCGGATAATCAGGCGCCAGTTTCCGGCCCGGTTCGCACAGCGAAAGGCAGACACCCCATGTCCGAAAGCACTCAGGACAAACAGCTCTTGCACCTTGTGTTCGGCGGCGAACTGGAATCGCCCGACGGCATCCGCTTCCGCGATCTGGAAGCGCTGGACGTGGTCGGCATTTTTCCCGACTATGCCAGCGCGGTCGCCGCGTGGAAGGCCAAGGCGCAGATGACCGTCGACAATGCGCATATGCGCTATTTCGTCGTGCATCTGCACCGGTTGCTGGAGCCGGACAAGCAATAGCGGAGCGGATGCGGCGGCAGGAGCTCGGTGCGCCGGTCCGAATGTCGCCATGGTCGGCCATCAGGCTCGGTCGCCGCATTGTCCGGCGGCCTGACGTATCGGGACGACAGGGGCGCATGAGGAACAAGGGCACAAGGGCGCGGACGCGGGTATGAGACGATGAGCGAACGCTGGGCGCGACTGGCGCTTCAGACCTATCGCTGGGCCGGCATGGCCGCCTATCCGTTCATGGGCGTCTATGTCGGCATGCGCGCCACGCGCGGCAAGGAGCAGCACGACCGGCGCGGCGAGCGCTACGGCCGGCCGTCGGAAAAGCGTCCCGACGGGCCGCTGGTCTGGGTGCATGCGGTCTCCGTCGGCGAAACGGGCGCGGTTTCCGGCCTGATCGGGCGGCTTCGCGAGCGCGGCGTTCCGGTGGTGCTGACGACCGGAACCGTCACCTCGGCGGCGCTGGCCCGCGAACGGTTCGGCGACGAGGTCATCCATCAATATGTGCCGCTTGACCTCAAACCCGCCGTCAGCCGCTTTCTCAACTATTGGCGCCCCGATCTGGCGGTCTTCGCCGAATCCGAGATCTGGCCGATGACCATCCTCGAACTGGGTGCGCGGCGCATTCCGCAGGTATTGATCAATGGCCGCATGTCCGACCGCTCGTTCAGGCGCTGGAAGAGCCGGCTCGCGCTCGCCGAATCCCTGTTCGAGAACCTCTCGCACGTTGCCGCCCAGACCGAGCGGGATGGCGAGCGGTTCCGTGCGCTGGGCGCCCGGCCGGTCACCGTCTCGGGCAATCTGAAGGCAGATGTTCCGGTGCCGCCCGTCGATCCCGGCGTTTTCGCGCAGATGCGCGCCCGTATCCAGAACCGGCCGGTCTGGCTTGCCGTTTCCACCCACGACGGCGAGGAACTGGCCGCCGCCCGCGTGCATGCCATGCTCAAAAAGCGCTGGCCCGGGCTTCTGACCGTCATCGTGCCGCGCCATCCGACGCGCGCCGACGAACTGGCGGCGGCAATCGGCGAGATGGGCCTGACCGTCGTCCGGCGGACACACGACAAGTTTCCCACCGATGCGGCCGACATCTTTCTGGGCGACACGATCGGCGAGATGGGGCTCTACCTGCGCATGGGCAAGATAGCCTTCGTCGGCCGTTCGCTGACTGCCGAGGGGGGGCAGAACCCGCTCGAGCCCGCCATGCTGGGATGCGCGGTGCTCGCCGGTCCCAACCTGTCCAACTTCGAGGAAGTCTACGGACGGTTTCAGCAGGCCCGGGCCGCCCGCGTCGTCGATGACGAGATGATGCTGGCCAAGGCGGTCAATTTCCTTTTGGCGAACGAGGCGATGTGCGATGCCATGGCCGCCGCCGGCCAGGGCGTGGTCGCCGACATGGAGGGTGCGCTGGAACGCACCTGGCAGACGCTGAACCCCTACATTCAGCCGCTGGTCGTCAAGGCCAGCCTGTCGCCGTCCGGTCGGACCGGTGAGGAAGGCGACGCCGATCGTATGCCTGTGGCCAATGGCGGGGCCCGGTTTGGCTGGTAACGAGGCGCCGCCCTTCTGGTACGAAAAGCCCGGTTTCAACGCCCGGCTGCTGGCGCCGGCGGCTCTCGTCTATGGCGCGGTCGCGCGGCGCCGGATGGATCGCGATGTCGCCGCACGGGTCAATGCGCCGGTCCTGTGCATCGGCAATCTGACGGTCGGCGGCACCGGCAAGACACCGACCGCCATCACCATCGCCAAGGCCGCCGAAAAACACCGCTACCGGCCGGGCATCGTCTCGCGCGGCTATGGCGGCGGGCATGTGCGGCCGCATCGCGTCGATCCGGAGCTCGACACGGCGCGTTCGGTCGGCGATGAGGCGCTGCTTCTGGCGCGCGCCGCGCCCACGGTGATCGGCGCCAACCGGGCCCACAGCGCCCAGGCGCTGATCGATGACGGCGCGGACTTCATCATCATGGATGACGGGTTCCAGAGCCGGTCGCTGCACATGGACTATGCGCTGATCACGCTCGATGCGCGGCGCGGCATCGGCAATGGCCGCGTCATTCCCGCAGGTCCCCTGCGCGCGCCGCTGCGGGACCAGATGCGGCTGGCGGATGCCGTATTGCGCATTGGAGACGGCGATCGCGGCGACCGGGTCATCCGTGCCGCCGCCCGCGCCGGCAAGCCGGTCATGCAGGCCCATCTGCGGCCGGCCAATGTGCGGGCGATCTCGGGCCGCCAGGTGCTGGCCTATTGCGGCATCGGCGATCCGGGCAAGTTCTACGAGACGCTGCACCATTATGGCTGCATGCTGGCGGCCACACGCTCCTTCGGCGATCATCACATGTTCACCGACGCCGATGCGCGCGCGCTGATCGGCAAGGCCGATGCCGAGGGGCTGGAACTGGTGACGACCGAAAAGGACGCGGTGCGCCTGTCGCATCGGGAAGGGCCGTTGGCCGAACTGCGCGCACGCACCCATGTGCTGCCCGTCGCCCTGACATTTGAGACCGCCGCCGACATGGACGCGATCATCACCGCCACAGAGCGGCGCTACCAGCAGCGGAGACTTGAACGTTAGCGCGATTGCGTCGGCAGCGCGCCGGCTTCCCGTTCGGCCTGAAGCGATGCCTTGACGTCGACATAGGCTTCCTGGCGCGCCACGCTCCAGTATTTCAGCTCATCGATCGGGATCGGCGTGCCGGTGATCGCGCAGCGCACGAAGGTGCCCGGTGTGATGACCCGGAAATCGGCGTCCAGATAGCGGACCTTCGCCTCGTTGGAACTTGGAATGTCGTGGATGTTCATTGCGCTCTCCGACCCGGGCGAAAGGCCACAAATCGGCGCTTGCGTCAAGGAAAACCGGTCGTCGGCGTCATGGCGCCGCGCCGGCCGGTGCCGTATTCAGCGCCGTCCGAACAGCCGCTCGATATCCGACAGTTTGAGTTCGATGAAGGTCGGCCGGCCGTGGTTGCATGTGCCGGAGCCCGGCGTCCGTTCCATCTGCCGGAGCAGCGCGTCCATCTCCGCCGGCCGCATGCGGCGGCCCGCGCGGACCGATCCGTGACAGGCCATGGTCGAGGCGACCGCTTCCAGCCGGTCGCGCAGGCGGTCGGCCGCGTCGTCACCGCCGTTCGCCGCGTCGGCGTGCAGTGTGTCCGACAGGTCGGCGATCAGGCCGGCGACATCGGTCTCGCCGAGCATGGCCGGCGTTGCGCGTACCGCGACCGCGCCGGGACCGAACGGTTCGATCTCAAGGCCGAAGCGGGCAAGCGTCTCGGCCATTGCGCAGAGTTCGGCCGCCCGCTCCGGGTCGAGATCGACGATCTCGGGCACCAGAAGCATCTGCGCGGGCAGGGGGCGGCTGTGCATCGCCGTCTTCAACCCTTCGAAGACCAGCCTCTCATGGGCCGCATGCTGGTCGACCAGGACCACGCTGTCGCCGGTCTGCGCCAGGATGTAGGTGTCGTGCAGTTGCGCCCGCGCCGCACCGAGCGGGTGATCCATATCCGTCCCGGCGGCGGTGTCGGCCGAAGCGGGCGGGGCGCCGGGTGCGGTCTCGAACCGGGCTTGCGTAGCTTCCGAAAATCCGGTCTCGTTGGCCATCGCCGAAAGCGGTGCCTGCCAGCCATGCGTCGCCGATGTTCCACCCGCTGACGGCGAGCCGTTCCGCACCGGTTCGGACGGTGCCAGAAAGGCCGCAGCCAGCCGGTCGGCGTCGCGCGTCGAGGCGCGGATGCCGGCCTCGTGCAGCGCGCGCCGCACCCCGCCGACGATCAGCGCCCGCACCAGGCCCGGATCGCGGAAACGCACATCGGCCTTGGCCGGATGGACGTTGACGTCCACATCGGCCGGATCGATTTCGATGAACAGCACCGCCGCCGCATGCCGGCCGCGTTCGAGCATGTCCGAATAGGCGCCGCGCAGCGCACCCAATATCTGCTTGTCGCGCACCGGCCGGCCATTGACATAGGCGAACTGCTGGTTTGCCGATGCCCGATGGAATGAAGGCAGCCCGACCAGGCCGCGCAGCCGGATGCCCTCCTTTTCGGCTTCGACCGGCACGGCATTGTCGATGAAATCGCGACCGAGAACCTGGCCGATCCGCCTGAGCAGACCGTCTTCGGGCTGCCCGGCGGCCGAATAGTCCAGCATCGACCGGTCGGGTCCACTCAGCGTGAAATGGATCGCCGGAAACGCCATGGCGATGCGCTTGACGACATCGGACACGGCGGAGTTCTCCGCGCGCTCGCCTTTGAGGAACTTCAACCGCGCCGGTGTTGCAAAGAACAGGTCGCGCACCTCGACAAGCGTGCCGCGATTGGCCGGGGCGGGGCGCGGGCCATCGACATGCCCGCCATCGACGGCGATTTCCGCGCCGGTGTCGGAACCGTGCCGCCTCGCACGGATGCGCATCCGCGCGACCGACCCGATCGAGGGCAGCGCCTCGCCCCGAAATCCGAGCGTGGCGATCGCGTCGAGCCCGTCGTCGAGCTTGGACGTGCAGTGGCGCGACACCGCCAGCGCCAGTTCCGCCGGTGCCATGCCGTGGCCGTCATCGATGACGCGCATCAGCGTCTTGCCGCCGCCGGCGGTCGCGATCTCGATCCGGGACGCGCCGGCATCGATGGCGTTTTCGACCAGCTCCTTGATCACCGAGGCGGGTCGTTCGACGACCTCGCCGGCGGCGATCCGGTTGACGATGGTTTCATCGAGGCGGCGAATGCTCATCGCCGCAATATAGGCAAGGCGCGGTCGCCGGAGAACCGGCGCACACGCTCATGTCCGCCTTATGAACAGGCTGCTGCGGCGAAGGGCGATCAGGCCGTGCGCTTGAGCGGCACGTCGCCGACCGGTGCGGAGCCGGCCTTCAGGCGGCTTTCATAGTCGGCGCGCATCTGGGGGTCGAAGGCACTGAACCGGCCGCGCCCGCCGCTCTTGGCGTGATACATGGCCAGATCGGCGGCGAACATCAGTTCGTCGAAGCCGTCCGCGTCCTCCGGGCACAGCGCGGTGCCGATACTGGCCTTCGGATCGATCGTGATGTCGCCGAAATGCACCGGCTTGCCGATCAGCGTTGCGACATGCTCGGCGACGGCGCGGGCGTTCTGATGGGTCCTGACGCCGTCCAGCACGACGACGAACTCGTCGCCGCCAAAGCGTGCCACCGCATCCTTTTCGCGAAGCCCCTTGCTGATCCGCTTGGCGATCTCGATCAGGAAGGCATCGCCCACCGCATGGCCGTAGGTGTCGTTGATCGATTTGAAGTCGTCCATGTCGACATGCATCAGCGCGAACGGGCGCTCGGCGGCACCTTCGCTGGTCATCCGGTGCACGTGATCCTCGATCGACTTGCGGTTCAAAAGGCCGGTCAACTGGTCATGCTGCGCCATGAAGGCCATGTCGTTGCGGGTGCGGATCAGATCGCCGGTTTTCAGCACGATGTCGCCGACGAGGGGCCGGAAGATCAAAAGCGCCTCCAGCGCGAGGACCAGCATCATCATCATGAAGACCATGCGGTGCAGGGAGGATGTCCTGTCGATGCCGCGCTGCGCCTCCATGGCGACGTGATCGCTGAGCATCGCATAGCCCGCCAGCACCGCCGTTGCCGACAATTGCGGCAGCGGGCGGACGTCGCTTTGGGGGTTGGCGCCCGCCTCGGCGAGGAAGGCGCGCGCCTTGACCAGCAGGTCCCGGCTGAAAAAGTTCACATCGTGCGGCGCCTCGGTCATGATCGCACGCACCGCGTCGCTCGCCTTGTCGCGATCGAGCTTGATCTCCAGCGTCCGGAAATTGCGCTCGAAATCGTTCACCGCATCGCGCAGATGGCTCAGCGAGGATGCGCGGCGGAAGCGGCCCCGTTCGACGGTCGCCGTGTTGGTCAGCAGCACGATGCGCTGCGACAGCATCTGCTGTTCGCCGGCGATGTGGACGAGCTTGTTGACCGAGCGTTGCGTCGAAATGGCGCTGTCGACCAGTAGAAACGTGCCCATCGCCATCAGGGCGATCACCAGAAGCGCGGTCCAATAGCCGAGCCGGACGCGGCGGATCATCCGCTCCGTGGCCTTGTCGCAAAACTGGTCGTTTGTGCGCACGTCGTCCTCACCCCATCAAGGTGCATGTCGGGTCGCGATGGTGACGCAAGGAAAGAACCAAATGCTTAAGCGGGGCCGAAAGCCTGTCGCAGGGTAAACAAACCGACAAACGGCCGGCGGGGAAATCCCGTTTTTGCCCGCCGGCGGCGTTGGCCCGGAAAAAACGCCGATGCTCTCGCAATCGGTGCCCCGTTATATTAGATGTTGCAAATATACCGATGGCGGCTCGGCTTGACCGGCCGCCACATCATGCCAAACGGGGACATCCGACCATGCCGACGCCAGACGAAAATGCGCTCTACAAGACCATCAATGACGATTTTGCCGTTGCCGGGCAATTGGATCCCGAGCAGATGCCGGCGATCGCCGAGGCAGGCTTCAAGGCCGTCATCTGCAACCGCCCAGACGGCGAAGCGCCCGCCGAACCGCAGTTTGACGCGATCAGCGCCGCCGCCGCCGCCGCCGGGCTCGAAGCGCGCTACATTCCGGTCTCCAACCAGGTGGGACTGACGCCCGAGAACGTCACCGACATGAAGGCGGCGCTGTCCGAAATGCCGGGTCCGGTCCTGGCCTATTGCCGCTCGGGCGCCCGCTCGGCCAAGCTGTACGAGATCGCCACCGGCTGACGGTGTTCAGCGCCGGACGAGGGCGATTTCCGCCGTCACGCAAACCGGGCCCAGGCCGCGCGCCAGCCGACCCTCGTGCGGGTTGCCGGCCTCGTCGACCGCAATGACATCGAGCGCGGCGCGGCCGCCGCGCACCGTTCCGGTGAAGGCAAGGGCCTCCATGCCGACATGGGCGAGCGCGCGGCGATCGCGGCCTGCGCCGGTCAGCGCCGGGGCATTCAGGCTGCCGAGCGATGGCGCGATGTCGGCGTCGGTGATACCGGCTGCCCGGCACGCGGCTTCCACGGCATGGGTGACGTCCTCGTTGGGCCGAACGCGCACAAACAGGGCCTCGGTGTTGCGGTCCCGTGATCCTTCTTCGACCTCAAAAACCGAATGCAGCGTCTCGGCGTCCGGCATCTGGACCAGATCGATGTCCGGCAATCCGCACAGATCGATTTTCGGCTCGCCTTCGACCATGCAGTCGGCGGGAAAAAGATGCCCGCCCGCTGGCTGCGCGATTCCCTGCGCTTCGACCCTGGCGTGGCAATGAACGAACGGCGCGCCGTCGGGCGTGCGGCCGTAGCTGAACGTGCCCCAGGGCAGATGCCCGGCGCCGAGATCGCGGATGTAGGTGTAGTTGGCCGCCTTGCCGTCGCGCGCCGGCCCGCCGGTGGTGAAGCGGGTGGCGGTCAGGGCGCAATCGGATATTCGCCCGGTGCCGCTTTCGACACCATGGGCGACGGCGAAGGCAGCGATCACGTCGAGCAGGCTGCGCCCGGCGCCATCGATGTGCCCGGTCGCTTCGACCAGGCGCGATCCGGCCCATTCGATGCGCCGCGCCGCAACCGGGCCGGGATGGACCATGTAAAAGGGTTCGATGTCGGGCGCCCGGATCATTGCGCCGCCGCGACCGCCGGCACGGCGCCGGTTTCGATCAGCCGCGCTTTCACCGTCTTCTTTTCGATCTTGCCATAGCCGGACTTGGGCAACTCGTCCCAGAAGGCGATGTGTTTGGGCTGTTTGTAGCGCGGCACGTGTTCGGCGATCCAGGCGCGCAGCGCTGCCACATCGAGCGCGGTGCCCGCTTCGACGACGACGGCTGCGGCGCCCACCTCGCCCCATTCGGCATCGGGCACGCCGACGATCGCCACTTCGGCGATCCCGTCGTGCTCGAGCAGCTTTTCCTCGACTTCGCGCGGATAGATGTTCGAGCCGCCGGAGATGTACATGTCGGACTGCCGGCCGGTGATGTAGAGATAGCCGCCCTCGTCCAAGTGACCGACATCGCCGGTGACGAACCAGCCATTGACGAAGGCTTCGTCGTTCGCCGCGTCATTGTTGTAATAGCCCGCGCAGACCGCGGGGCCGCGCGTCGCGATCACGCCTGTTTCGCCGGCGGGCTTCGGCTCGCCCGCTTCGTCAAGGATCGCCAGTTCCATCCCCATGCGCGCAAAGCCGCACGACCCGACCCGCATCGCCCCGTCGTCGAGCGAATGCTCGTCCGCCGGCAGCCACGCGATGGCGCCGGTCACCTCGCCCATGCCGAAATATTGCACCAGCACCGGCCCGAGCACATCCAGCGCCTTTTTCTGGTCGGCGCGGTACATGGGCGCGCCGGCATAGATCAGATGCCGCAAGCTCGTATGATCGTGCTCGTGCACCGCCTCATGCTCGACCAGCCGTTTGACGATGGTCGGCACGGTGAACATGTTGGAGATGCGATGCTTTTCGATCAGCGCCCAAGCTTCGGCGGGGTCGAAACCGTCGCCGGACATCAGGACGTTCGTGGCGCAGCGCGTGATCTGGATGAACAGATGCAGCCCGGCGCCATGCGACAGCGGCGCGATGACGAGCGACGCGTCCGCGTGCGACAGGCCCGGCATCAGGTCGGCGGCATGATTGTTGAAGACGAACGCAAGCTGGCCGTGGGTCAGGACTGCCATCTTCGGATTGCCGGTCGTGCCCGAGGTGAAGAAGAGCCAGGCCGGGTCGCTGTAATCGACTTCGGCTTCCCGGAAAGGGCCGTCTGCCTTGTGGGCGGCGACCAGATCGTCATAATTGCCGCCGATGATGATCTCGCGGTCGCCGGCAAATCCCGCGTCGCGCACGGCGGTGACGTGATCGGCAAAGCGCGCATTGCCGACAAACGCCTTCGCGCCGGCGGC
The DNA here is from genome assembly GCF_003149475.2 of Oceaniradius stylonematis. Taxonomy (GTDB): domain Bacteria; phylum Pseudomonadota; class Alphaproteobacteria; order Rhizobiales; family Rhizobiaceae; genus Roseitalea; species Roseitalea stylonematis. The sequence continues at coordinate 11,791 of NZ_QFWV02000004.1, read as the reverse complement.
GACGCCCATGCGCGCGATTTCCCCGGGCCCGAGCCGGAAATTGGTCGGCACGATGACGCCGCCCGCCTTCCAGACCGCATACATGGCTTCGGGATAGTCCAGTTCGTTCGCCGAATGCATCAGCACCCGGTCGCCCTTGCCAATGCCCATCCGTGCGAGGGCATGGGCGATCGCATTGGCGCGGGCGTTCATCTCGCCATAGCTGCGGACGATGTTGCCGCGGATCATCGCCGGATGATCGCCGCGCCGTGCGGCGGCCTGGGTCAGGAAATGCCCCAGATTCATCACCCGGTCGGAGCGGCGCGGAAAACCGGAGCCCATCTCGGCTACCTGAGCCGCTCGACGATCGACACATAGTTGGCGACCGCCGTCCCGCCCATGTTGAAGATGCCCGCTGTCTTGGCGTCGGCCACCGTTGCGCCGGCGGGCTCGCCGCACAGTTGTTTGGCCGCCATCACATGCATCGAAACGCCGGTGGCCCCGACGGGGTGGCCCTTGGACTTCAGCCCGCCCGACGGGTTCACCGGCAGCCAGCCGTCGATCGTCGTTTCGCCCTCGGCGATCACCCTTGCCCCTTGGCCCGGTTCGGCGAGGCCCATCGCTTCATATTCGATCAGTTCGGCAATGGTGAAGCAGTCATGGGTCTCGACGAAACTCAGATCGTCGAGCGACAGTTTCGACGTCTCCATGGCCTGCGCCCAGGCTTTGCGGGCGCCGTCGAACGCGATCACGTCGCGCCGGGAGATCGGCATGTAGTCGCTGACATGGGCGGTCGCGCGGAAGCCCACCGCGCGCGGCGCGTGCCACGCCTCGTTCAGATTGGTGATGACGAGCGCCGCCGCGCCGTCCGACACCAGCGAACAGTCGGTGCGCCGCAAGGGGCCGGCCACGATCGGGTTCTTGTCGGAGACGGTCGCGCAGAACTCGAAGCCGAGATCCTTCTGGATATGGGCGAGCGGGTTCTGCGCGCCGTTGGCGTGGTTCTTTGCCGCGATCAGTGCGAGCGCGTCGCGCTGGTCGCCATGGGCCTGGAAGTAGAGATCGGCGATCCTGCCGAACATGCCGGCGAAACCGCCCTCAATGTCCGCTTCCTCCGGCACATAGGAGGCCTTCAGCAGAATGTCGCCCACCTCGTCGCCCGGCACCGCCGTCATCTTCTCGACGCCGATGACGAGCGCGGTGCGGATACGTCTTGCGGCGAGCGCGTCGAGCGCCGCATGGATCGCCGCGCTGCCCGTCGCGCAGGCATTTTCGAGGCGCACGGCGGGCGCATGGCGCAGCGCACCGACCCGCAGAGAGGCGAGGGTCGAGGGAAACCCCTGCGGCGAAAAGCCCTCATTGAAGGTTCCGACAAAGACCGCATCGACCTCGGTGGCATCGAGGCCCGCATGGTCGAGCGCCTCTTCGGCCACCCGACCGATCAGCGTTTCGGCTGTCTCATCGTCCAGACGGCCGAAACGTGTATGCGCCCAGCCGGTGATCGCTGCATCCATGGCCATTCCTCCCGCATCGGACTCTTGCCGGTTTCCGCCGGTCGTTCAAGTCCCGCAGAAGGTCTGTTGCACCACCTCCTCCGGCGCCGGCGGCAGGGTCAGCGGATCGTCCGCCATGCGGTCGGCGAACGGGTCGGCCAGCGTCTCGGTGAGCGCGCTGAAGACCGACAAATCGCCCGCATAGCCGGCGGCGATCGCCGCCTCGACCCGGTGATTGCGGGGGATGATCGCCGGATTGGTGGCCTTCATGGCGGCAATCCGCGCCGCGTCGTCCCGCGCTTCCTGGGAAAGCCGGGTCCGCCAGGCTGGGAGCCAGCCGCGGGCAGCGTCCCGTTGGACAAACTGTCCGACAAAGCCGTCGTCGGTATCGCCCGCTTCCCGGCCGAGCGCGGACAGCACGCGGAACGTGTTGGTGAAATCCGCGCCATCTTCGGCCATCAGATTCAACAGGTCCTGAACCAGCCTCATGTCGCCGTCACGCGGTTCGGCAAGGCCGATCTTCGCGGTCATTTCCGCTGCATAGGCGTCGGCGAATGCCGTGCCGTAGCCTTCGAGCAGTTCCCGCGCGATCTCGACCGATCTGTCGGCATTCTCGTCGAGCAGCGGCACCAGCGATTGCGCCAGATTGGCCAGATTCCAGTGGCCGATGGATGGCTGGTTGCCATAGGCATAGCGGCCGAACTGGTCGATCGAACTGAACACTTTCTGCGGATCGTATTCGTCGAGAAAGGCGCACGGGCCATAGTCGATCGTCTCGCCCGACAGGGTCATGTTGTCGGTGTTCATGACGCCATGGATGAAGCCGAGCGACAGCCAGCGGGCGATCAGCCGCGCCTGACGCGCAATGGCGCCTTCGAGCATTGCGGCGACAGGATTGTCCGCCTTGCGCGCGTCCGGATCGTGCCGGTCGATCACATGATCGGCCAGCGCCCTTACCGCCTCATGGTCTTGCCGCGCATAGAAGTACTGGAACGTGCCGACCCGGATGTGGCTGGCGGCGACGCGGGTCAGAACCCCGCCGGGCAGCCGGTCTTCGCGGATCACATAATCGCCCGTCGTCACCGCCGCCAGCGCGCGCGTCGTCGGCACGCCGAGCGCGGACATCGCCTCGGACACGATATATTCGCGCAGAACCGGCCCGAGCGCCGCGCGCCCGTCGCCGCGCCGCGACCAGGGGGTCGGCCCCGACCCTTTGAGCTGGATGTCGCGGCGCCGGCCGTTCACATCGACCACTTCGCCGATCAGAAGCGCCCGCCCGTCGCCAAGCTGCGGCACCCAATTGCCGAACTGGTGGCCCGCATAGGCCATCGAGAGCGGTGCTGCATTGTCCGGAAAGGCGTTGCCGGCCAGCATGGCGACGCCGGCGGGCGAAGCCAGCCAGCCCGCATCGAGCCCCAGTTCGGCGGCGAGCGGCACGTTCAGCCGCACCAGTTGCGGCTCGGGCACCGGCGCGGCCGCCTGCCGGGTGAAGAACTTCTCGGGCAGGCGCGCATAGGAATTGTCGAAATCGATGGTCATGGCTGGCTCAATATAGGGCCGGGGACGGCACGTACCAATGTCCGTGCCTTGCCATGACGGGCGATGTGCGGATGATGTCAGTGAGCCTTGGCCGTGCCGGAAAGGGACACCGCATGATCCGCCACTTCGTGATGCTGCGCTTTCGCGACGATGTGGGCGCCGCGACCAAGGCCGCACTCTACGCCGAACTGGCCGCGCTCGGGGATCATCTGCCGGGCATGACCGGTTTCCACGCCGGCCCCAATGTCAGTGTGGAAACGGACCTCATTCGCGGCAATCGCGACGCATTCTGGGTCGACTTCACCGATGCGGCGGCGCGCGATGCCTATCTGGCGGATGACCGGCACCGGGACATTGGGGAACGGCTGGCCGGGCTAACCGTCGATGGCCTTGACGGCATCACCGTCGTCGATATGGAGGTTTGATGATCGACGATCCGCGCGCTTTCCTCACCGGCCTGTTCGATGCGGCCATCGCCGCCGCCGACCCGGAGATCTGCATTGCCGCCAACCTGCCCGCCCCGCCCAAGGGGCGCACGGTTGTGGTCGGCGCCGGAAAGGGCGCCGCCCAGCTCGCCCGAGCGTTCGAGCGGCACTGGCCGGGTGCTCTCGGCGGCGTCGTCGTCACACGCTATGGCTATGCGGTGTCCTGCGAGCGCATCGAGGTTCTCGAAGCCAGCCATCCCGTGCCGGACGAGGCGGGCCTTGCCGCCGCGCAGCGCCTGATCGACACCGTTTCCGATCTTGGCGAGGACGATCTGGTCGTGGCGCTGATCTCCGGCGGGGGTTCCGCGCTTCTGCCGGCGCCGCCCGAAGGATTCACGCTGGCAAACGAGATCGCTCTCAACGAGGTGCTTCTGGCCTCGGGCGCGCCGATTACGGTGATGAACGCGGTGCGCAAGCAGTTCTCGCGCATCAAGGGCGGGCGGCTGGCCCTTGCGGCGCACCCGGCCCGTGTCGTCAGCCTGATCGTCTCGGACATTCCCGGCGACGATCCGGCGCAGGTCGCCTCCGGCCCGACCGTGCCGGACACGGTCTCGCGCGCCGACGCGCTTGCGATGATCGATGCGCATGGTCTTGAGCTGCCGCCGGCGATCGTCGGGCACATAAGCGGCGCCGCCGAATCGGGCGTCACACCGGACGATCCGCGCCTTGCGCGCAACCAAGTGCGCATCATCGCTTCGGCCGGCGTGTCGCTGGAGGCGGCGGCCCGGGCCGCGCGCGACGCGGGGATTGAGGCCGTGATCCTGTCCGACGCCATCGAGGGCGAGGCGCGCGACATCGGGGGGATGCACGGCGCGATCGCCCGCGAGGTGGCGCTGCGCGACCGGCCGTTCGCCAGGCCGGTTGTGGTCCTGTCCGGCGGCGAGACGACGGTGACGGTCCGCGGCAAGGGCAAGGGCGGCCGCAACACCGAGTTCCTCTTGGGGCTGGCCCAGACGATCGACGGCGTCGACGGGGTGACCGCTTTGGCCGCCGATACGGACGGGATCGACGGGTCCGAGGACAATGCCGGTGCGTTCGCCGACGGGGGAAGCATCGCTCGCTTGCGCGCCGCCGGCGGCGATCCGCAAGCCTTTCTGACAAACAACGACGCCTGGTCCGCCTTCGACCGGATCGGCGATCTGTTCGTGCCCGGGCCGACCGGCACCAACGTCAACGATTTCCGCGCGATCTTCGTGCGCTGATTGGCGTCTGCGTTCAGTCGAACGACCGGGAATAGACGGCCTGGGAGACTTCGTCCGCGGTCTTCAGCGTGCGGACCACCAGCGGCACCAGAAGGGCGGTCAGGTTTCGGTCGAGCCCGCGTGCGCTCTGTGCCTGCCGCACATCTTCGAGCACCGCACGCACCAGCGGAATGAACCGCAGGCACAGCGAGATCGCCAGCGCGATCTGTTCCTTGGGGACCCAGGCCGGCGCGTAGGTCAGTGCCGACAAAATGCCGTCGACGAACTCGCTGGTCCGCGTCGTCAGGGTGACCAGAGCCGCCGCCAGAATGAGGACGACGAAGCGCGCAACGACGAACCCGGCAAAGACGACATCGGTCAAATAGGCCTGAACGGCGAAGATCGCGGCCAGAATCCACAAGGCGGGGCGAACGGACACGAAGGCATGTCGGGGCTTCAGCCCGGCGACCGCGAAGCCCGTCACAACCAGCGCGCCCGCCACCAGCACGGAGGCCCAGCCCTCGACGATGAAGAGCGTGCTGCAGAACACCACGAGCGCTGTGATCTTGACGACCGGCCGGGTCCGGTGGAGCGGGCTGTCGCCGAACACGTAAAGGTCGGTCAGCATTGCGAGCCTGCCACATAGCGGGCCAGCACGGGTCCGGGCCTGCCGTCGCCCGCGATCGAACCGTCTTCGATGTGAAGGACACGGTCGAAATGCCCGAGCAGATCGAGATCGTGCGACACGACGACGACGGGCTCGTCCAACGCGTCGATGGCCGCCATGAATTTCCGCTTGTTCCACAGGTCGAGCAGCGTGGTCGGCTCGTCCAGAACGATCATCGTCGGCCGCATTACCAGAACGCCGGCCAGCGCGACCATCTGCTTTTCGCCGCCGCTGAGCTGGTGCGTGAAGCGGTCGCGCAGATGGGCGAGATCGAACCGGGCCAGCACCTCGTCGATCCTGGCCTGCGTTTCGTCCCGCGGCAGTTTGAGGTTCTTGAGCCCGAATGCCAGATCCTCTGACACGATCGGGTAGACGATCTGGTTGTCCGGGTTCTGGAACACGAAACCCACATGCCGCCTGAGCGCCTTGCGTTCGGTGACGCCGTTGAGCGTCACCGTCCCCGCGCTGGGCGCTTCGATGCCGTTGAACAGCCGCGCAAACGTGCTCTTGCCCGAGCCGTTCCGGCCGATGACGCCGATGCGCCGTTCCGAAAGACGAACGGTGATGTCTTTCAGAATGGGGACGCCGTTCTTTTCCACCGAGACGTCGGCAAACTCGATCACGACGGAACGGGCGGGCGTTACATTCCCGTCTGGGGCATGGCCGGCGATTTCGGCGTGATGATCGGGTAGGAGCGCTTGACGATGACCATGACGCCGGCTGCGATCAGACATTTGATGATATCCCCGGGGATGAAGGGCAGAGAGCCTGCAAGGGCCGTTCCGATCGGGATTTCGGCAACGAACGCGCTCCACGGAACACCGATCGCATAGAGCAGCACCACGCCGCCCGCGAAGCATATGCCCGCCGCAACCAGGTAGTTGAGGCGATGCCAAAGCCGTTCCGTCATGTATCCGATCGCATAGGCCGCGACGATCCAGCCGACAAGGAAACCGCCGCTCGGCCCCAGAAACACGCCGAAGCCACCCCGGCCGCCCGCCAGAAGCGGCAGGCCTATCGCAACAAGAACGAGAAACAGGACGACCGCCAGCCCGCCGCGGACGGCGCCGAGAACGCCGCCGGCCAGCATCACGCCGAGCGACTGCGCGGTGATCGGAACGCCGACCAGGGGAAGCGTGATCGGCGGAAAGACCGCCAGGGCCGCCACGATGGCCGCAAACAGGGCGATGAAGACGACGTTACGGGTTTCCATGGGCGGCCCTCAACTGGGTTGGCGGGGTGGGCGCGCGCCGGATCATCCGGCGGTCGCGGTCGGCGAAATAGGAGCAATCGGCAAGGCGGGCGCCGTCGGGCGCGCCGATCTCGATATGCGAGCGGGTGAAGGCCTTGTAGCCGTATTTCTCGGCCGGATATTCCAGGTTCATGGCCCGCTGCAGGTCGTAATGGGAGTCGATGTCGACGAACCGCATGACGAAGGCGGCGCGCCGCGGCAACGCGCCTTCGCCGAGCATGACGCTGCGATGGACGACATATTTGTTGAACAACAGAACGTCGCCCGGCGCGAAATCGTCCTCCACCTGATGGAAGGCCAGAATATCCATCATGGTCGGTGAATTCAGGATGCCCGACCGCATGGCGAAATAGTCGTCCATGCTCGTCTTGATGCCGGCCCGTTCCTTGGCTTCCAGGGTCGAGATGATCGCCGGCTCGATCTGGTCGTAAATGAACCGGCCGGAGACGACATGTTCGGGCACATAGGCCATGCCGCCGCGCTGGCTTTTCGTGTCGATCGGATGGAGCGGCGCCCAGATGGTGCACCCGAATTCCTCGGCGACCTGATAGCCGAAGCTCTGCACGCCGACATGCCAGGGAAAACCCTTGCTGACGTTCTTTTCCAGTTCGAAACACAATTCGAAAGTCAGGAACAGATCGCGATCGACCAGTGATGTGAGTGCCTGTTGGAAGTAGGGGCGTTCGAGGAGCTCGTAGACATCGGTCTTCTCGCTTTCGAAATCATATTTGAGCCGGCTGAACTCGCTTTTGAAATTGTCCGGCGCCCGGCTCATCTCGACGTCGACGCGGTCGAGCAGCGTCGCCACCGCGTCCGCATTGAGGAAACCGTCGAGTTTGACAAATCCATCCCGCCGGAACTGGTCGATCTGCTCCGGCGTAACATGAAATCCGTTGTCAAAAGGGTGTATGCCCATGGCCGGCTCCTTTGGTGATGGAGCGACTATAAGCATCTCGATTTGTATACGCTATCACAAGTTGTATTTTTATTTCCATTTATTGTTCTAATATTGCCTTGACAGGCCTTTTCCAAATTCAAGCGGTCGGTTGTGGCGCCGCGCGCCGGCATCGCCGCCGGCGGCCGCATCCACCCCGCACCGGTCGTCGGGGCACGAAGGTGTCAAGGCCTTTTCCGGGGCGGGAATGTCCCGCGGGCTGCCGGACAGGGACGCAGACGCACGCCGCCGGTCCCGAAGGCGGATCCCGGGCGGCGAAAAAACACGCGAGCCGACACGAGCCCGCCAGTGCATTGCATCGACCGGATGCTGCCGCGGCCGACATGCCCGGCAAAACGCTGCGAAGGGTTCAAATGATGGCGCGCCTTGATGGCGACACTTCGAACGAATTGCTCGAAGTCCTGGCCGATTGGGACACCCAACTTAAGCACCTGAGGCAAAAGCCTCCGGTGCCGCCATGTCCGTAGTCACTGAATTTGCGGCATCGGCCACACCTAAACCTCATAAACCAAAGCGCAAGCGGCCTGCGCCGTTCAGCATTCGTTTGAATGATGCTGAACTCGCAAAGCTGCTGGATGAAGCGAAAGGCGCGCCTCTCAGTGCATATATCAAGGCCAAGGCACTCGGCGCACCGCTTCGGCTGCGCCGGTCGGGGCTGTCTATCAAAGACCGTCAAGCATTGGCGCAAGCCCTTGCTCTTCTCGGCAATGGCGACCTCGCCAAATCTCTGAGCGAAATTGCTCACGCCGCATCTATCGGCGTTCTGCCGCTCACGCCGGAAACCGAAAGCGTACTTCTGAGAGCCGTTCAGGACGTGCGTGGCGTGCGCCGCCTTCTTGTCCAGGCGCTCGGATTGCAGGAGGCGGATCAATGATTTTGAAAGCCTCCCAACGCGGCGGCGGTCAAGACCTGGCCGCCCATCTTATGAAGCTCAATGATAACGAGCATATTGCGCTGCACGAGTTGCGCGGGTTCGCGTCCAACAATCTCAAAGACGCCTTCAAGGAAAGTGAAGCGATCTCACGCGGCACGAACTGCCGTCAGTATCTTTTCTCGCTGAGCCTTAATCCGCCGCAACAAGAACAGGTGCCGGTGGAGCTCTTCGAGGAGACCATCAATCGCATCGAAGACCGGCTCGGACTCCAAGGCCAGCCACGCGCGATTGTCTTCCATGAGAAAGAAGGTCGTCGCCATGCGCATTGCGTGTGGTCGCGTATCGACGCGCAGACCATGACGGCAAAGCAGCTCTCGTTTTTCAAAACCAAGCTGCAATCGGTATCGCGCGATCTCTATCTCGAAAACGGTTGGAAGCTGCCGGAAGGATTAAAGAGCGCTTCCGAACGCAATCCGACAAACTTCAATTTAGCGGAATGGCAGCAAGCCAAACGCCAGGGGATTGATCCGCGCTGGTTGAAGCAAGTCGCACAAGAGGCTTGGAAACTATCGGACGGTGCGCGCGCCTTTGCCAGCGCATTGCAAGAGAACGGCCTGTTCCTCGCAAAGGGTGATCGACGCGGATTCGTCGCGCTCGACCATAACGGCGAGGTCTATGCTCTATCACGGCTTCTGAACTGCAAGACCAAAGAGGTCACCGCGCGGCTTGGTAAGCCCGACGATCTTCCAGGTGTCGAAGAAACGCGCAAAGTCATCGGCGAGCGCATGACGCCTGCCATTCGTCGGCATGTTCAAGAATCTCGCACCGCGTTTTCGACGCGCGCGAAAGAACTGAACGATGAAAAAACCGCGCTCACTCAACGCCACCGGCTGGAGCGCGCTGCGCTCAAACAAAATCAACGCACCGAATGGGATCGGGAAAATCTCATTCGCACGGCAAGACTGCCACGCGGTCTGCGCGGCCTGTGGCACCGGCTCACCGGGCGCTTTCAGGAAGTGCGCGCCTTCAACGAGAGTGAAGCCGCCGCCACGAGAGATCGTCACGCGGAACAACGTCAATCGCTCATCCAAACGCAGCTTGAACAGCGATCAAGGCTGCAAGAGCGCATCAAAGACTTGCGCAACGAGCAAGCCGACCAACTGCGCGAGCTTCGCAAAGACGTTGGCCGCTTCCTGCGTTTTTCCAAATCCATTTCGTCCCCGGCGCGAGGCCGGGAAACGTCAACCGGCCTCAAGCTCGGTCTTTAGGCCATTTCAGGAGAAGACAAATGTCTTACAACAATGACCAAAACGCCGCCCTCTCGGCGCAATTATCGATCCTACTTATTGGGATTGCAGTTCTCGCCTTTGTGTTCATCGCTGCCGCTGTCGTGGCGTGCGTTTTCATTTCAATGGTTGCGTTGTTCGCGTGGGAAAAGCCCAAGCGCGTCGGTTCGATCCTCTTCACGCCTTTCAAAGCACGGCTCATACTTCTTAGCGGCGTGATGTCTTCTGTCGGATGCCCGTTCGGCGTCCTCGCGGTTCAGCTCATCATGGGCGAGGATTTCGTTCCACACTTTTATCTGATCGCTGCTGTTGGCGGTTATGCGTTTGGATCGCTCTTCTCGTTCTACTTTGGCGATGAGGAAGACGACGATGTGCAACCGGTCGTGCCTGAACCCCGGCAGATCGTTCAGCAATTGCCGCCGCAACCTCCGCAGCCGCGCCAGCCTTTCCACTATGCAAGCTGGAACGATGAGGAGGAACACCAATGATGCTCCTCCGCTTTCTCACAGAAACGCACCAGTTTCTTTGGAGCCTTGAATCCCATCACCAGCAACGCCTCGCCTGGAAGGATGCCGCCGAGGCGCGCATCGCCAGAGCGAAGGCGGATGCGCGCGCTGCCGAGCAAATGGAAGCGATGCTCAAAGCCAATCCAAGTGGCTCGCTCGGTCATTCAAGGTTGAACGATACCGACGCACTGAAAAAGGATGGCTTGCTATGAACGATCTTGTGCCGGTCTCCCGCACCATCAAACACGGCATTGAAATCGGGTTTATGAATGGAACGCCCATTATCTATGACGGCACAGAGCCGGTTGCGATTGACGCCCAAGCAGGCAAAGGAAAACTGACGCGCTTCCTCGGCGTCAATCTGGTGTCGCCGCGCACTGAACATCTTTCAAAGATTGTCACTGATCCAAAAGATGCAGAGCTTGCCTGGGTGTCATGGAAGACATTGGAACGGCAAGGCTACCGCGTCCTCTTCATCAACCCCGGTCAGCTTTACGGCTACCCGGGACAAACCTTCAACATCAACACGCGGCTTCTCGAAATCGCTCAGCAACCAAAGCTAAGAGCGATTGTCGGTGAAGCGGCGTATGATGCAGCGAGCTATCTCGTACCGATTGATCCCAACCCTGCGCATCGGTGGATTGGACAAGGCGTTCGATCTGCTTTTGCCACCTACAACAAAATCACTGCGCTCTATCCATCCGAGCGCTGGTCATGCTCGCCAGGTGGTCTTTGGGATTTTTATGGTCGCGGCGCGGATGAGATTGCCGACGATCTTCTCGTTTGGGCGTCGGACAATCGGATGCAAGACGACGCTGGTATGTGCCGACAGCTCGCCAGCCTCACGCAATCGCGCGATCAGTGGAACGCCTATTCTTCTCTCATCATCGAACGGCTTCAAGGTTTTCAACCCGGCTCTGCTCAACGTCAGGCGACAGAGAAAAATTCATTCGATCCTGCCGATATGAAACGCGAACGCTCGGCACTCTTTATTCTCGGTTCTGCACGAAGCGAAACAAGCCGCACTTTTGTTGGCGCGATGACTGCCGCCGTTATCGAACGTTTTGCCGATGCGCATGGTTCGCTGCGCGCGTTGGTCGTTGGCGAAGAGTGGGGACAGCTTTATGTGTCCAACTTCCATGAAATTCTGACGCTTTACCGCGAAGGCGGCATCAATTTCCTTGGCGTCTTTCAAAACGCTGCCGCGCAGATTGAATCCAAATACGGGAAGGAAACGGCGCGCATCTGGCGCAAGGCCGTCGCTTACACCCTTTATCGCGGCTTGCCAGACACCGACACGCTCCGAGAAATCGAACACCGATCAGGCCGCACGAGTGTCATGGTGCGCGGCTTTAATGTGAACAACAATCAGGTGAACGGCTCGGGCGACAACCTATCCGAACAGTCCCGCCCACTCCTGCAAGTAGAAGACATTCGCAGGGCAACCGGCGGCGAAACCGCGCTGCTCGAAGCGCGAGACCTGGGGTATTTCGTGGTGAGTATGTGACCTGAGCCCCTGAACCTCCTCCAGATTTTGGTAGAGTCCGTCGATCAAAGGAGATGGACGAATGAAG
>NZ_QFWV02000003.1:208-21380 GCF_003149475.2 Oceaniradius stylonematis | reverse complement strand
GGTCAACGTGACCAATCGTGCCAATGTTCACATGCGGCTTGTTGCGCTCAAACTTTTCCTTGGCCATTTTCTACTCCATCTGCGCCCCGAAGGGCCTGTAGCTGTCTTTGTTCACGCCGGCATGCCGGCCGATTGCGATCAGGCGAATTTCGCCTGGATTTCCTGGGCCACGGCCTGCGGCACGGGCTCGTAATGGTCGAAATGCATGGTGTACTGCGCCCGTCCCTGGCTCATCGAGCGCAGCGAGTTGACGTAGCCGAACATGTTGGCGAGCGGCACCATGGCGCTGATCACCGTATCGACGCCGCGCGTCTCGGTGCCGGCGATCTGGCCGCGCCGCGAGTTCAGGTCGCCGATCACGTCGCCCATATAATCCTCGGGGGTGACGACCTCGACCTTCATGATCGGCTCGAGCAGCTGGGCGCCGGCCTTCTGGGCGCCTTCGCGGAATGCCGCGCGGGCGGCGATCTCGAAGGCCAGGACCGAGGAGTCGACGTCGTGATAGGCGCCGTCCATCAGCGTTGCCTTGACGCCGAGCATCGGGAAGCCGGCGACCGGACCGGAGTCCATGACCGACTGGATGCCCTTCTCGACGCCCGGAATGTATTCCTTGGGCACGTTGCCGCCGACGATCTTGCTTTCGAACGCGAAATCCTCGCCCTCTTCGTTCGGCTCGAAGACGATCTTGACGCGCGCGAACTGGCCTGAGCCGCCCGACTGTTTCTTGTGGGTGTAGTCGATCTCGGCCTGGCGGGTGATGGTCTCACGATAGGCCACCTGCGGCGCGCCGATATTGGCCTCGACCTTGAACTCGCGCTTCATGCGGTCGACGATGATGTCCAGGTGCAACTCGCCCATGCCCGAAATGATGGTCTGGCCGCTTTCCTCGTCGGACTTGACGCGGAAGGAGGGATCCTCGGCGGCGAGACGGTTCAGCGCCAGGCCCATCTTCTCCTGGTCGCCCTTGGTCTTGGGCTCGACGGCGATCGAGATCACCGGTTCGGGGAATTCCATGCGCTCCAGGATCACCGGCTTGAGCGGATCGCAGAGCGTGTCGCCGGTGGTGGTTTCCTTCAGGCCCGCAATCGCGACGATGTCGCCGGCGAACGCTTCCTTGATGTCCTCGCGGCTGTTGGAATGCATCTGCAGCATGCGGCCGATGCGCTCGCGCTTGCCCTTGACCGTGTTCATCAGCGACACGCCGGTTTCCAGCTTGCCCGAATAGATGCGGCAGAAGGTGAGCGAGCCGACGAACGGGTCGTTCATGATCTTGAATGCCAGCATGGAGAGCGGCTCGTCGTCGGACGATTTGCGCACGGTCTCCTCTTCGGTCTTGGCATCGATGCCCTTGATGGCCGGCACTTCCAGAGGGCTCGGCAGGAAATCGACCACCGCATCAAGAAGCGGCTGTACGCCCTTGTTCTTGAAGGCCGAGCCGCAGAAGACCGGGAAAAACTGTACGGCACACGTGCCCTTGCGGATCAGGCTGCGGATCGTGTCATTGTCCGGCTCGTTGCCTTCCAGGTACGCTTCCATCGCATCGTCGTCCATCTCGACGACGGTCTCGATCAGCTTCTCGCGGAACTCCTGCGCGCGGTCGGCAAGGTCGGCGGGGATATCGACGATATCCCATTCTGCACCCAGGTTCTCGGACTTCCAGACCAGCGCCTTCATTTCGATCAGGTCGACGACGCCGGCAAAGTCGTTCTCGGCGCCGATCGGCAGCTGCATGACGACCGGCTGGGCGCCCAGGCGCTCCCTGATCATCTCGACCGAGCGATAGAAGTCGGCGCCGATCTTGTCCATCTTGTTGACGAAGACCATGCGCGGGACGTTGTACTTGTTGGCCTGGCGCCAGACGGTCTCGGTCTGCGGCTCCACACCGGCATTGGCGTCCAGCAGCGCGATGGCACCGTCCAGCACGCGCAGCGAACGCTCGACCTCGATCGTGAAATCGACGTGTCCGGGCGTGTCGATGATGTTGAAGCGGCGCTTCTTGCCGTCGCGGCCTTCCCAGAAAGTGGTGGTCGCAGCCGACGTGATCGTGATGCCGCGCTCCTGCTCCTGCTCCATCCAGTCCATGGTCGCGGCGCCGTCATGCACTTCACCGATCTTGTGCGACTTTCCCGTGTAGAACAGGATGCGCTCGGTGGTCGTGGTCTTGCCGGCGTCGATATGCGCCATGATACCGAAGTTGCGGTAGTCTTTGAGTTCGTATTCGCGGGCCATGGGAGGGAGCCTTGTTCCGTAGAGCGGGGTGTTACCAGCGATAGTGCGAGAAGGCGCGGTTGGCTTCGGCCATCTTGTGCGTGTCTTCACGCTTCTTGACGGCCGTTCCGCGGTTGTTGGCGGCGTCCATGAGTTCGCCCGACAGGCGATCGACCATGGTGGTTTCGTTGCGCTTGCGGGCCGCCGCGATCATCCAGCGGATCGCCAGCGCCTGACGGCGCTCGGGGCGCACATCGACCGGCACCTGATAGGTGGCGCCGCCGACACGGCGCGAGCGCACTTCGACGGCAGGCGCGACATTCTCAAGCGCGGCGTGGAAAACCTCGACCGGCTCCTGGCTGGTCTTTTCGGCAATGTTGTCGAACGCGCCGTAGACGATCCGCTCGGCGACGGACTTCTTGCCGTCGAACATGATGGCGTTCATGAACTTGGAAACCACCAGATCGCCGAATTTGGGATCGGGGTTGATTTCACGTTTTTCTGCTCTGTGGCGACGGGACATTTCGGTGTCTCAATCTTGTCGGTACAATTCGGTCTGTTGACTGGACCCCGGATCGTCGCTGCCGCTTCGTCCGGGGTAACCTTCGTTCAGATCACTTCGGACGCTTGGCGCCGTATTTCGAGCGGCGCTGCTTGCGGTTCTTGACGCCTTGCGTGTCGAGCACGCCGCGCAGGATGTGATAGCGCACGCCCGGCAAATCCTTGACGCGGCCGCCGCGGATCATGACCACCGAGTGCTCCTGCAAATTGTGGCCTTCACCCGGAATGTAGCCGATGACCTCAAAGCCATTGGTCAGGCGAACCTTGGCGACCTTGCGCAGCGCCGAGTTCGGCTTTTTGGGCGTCGTCGTATAGACGCGCGTGCACACGCCGCGCTTTTGCGGGTTGGCCTGCAGGGCCGGAACCTTGTTGCGCTTGACCGGAGCCGTGCGGGGCTTTCGGATCAACTGGTTGACTGTGGGCATCAAGCCGTCCTTCTTCGTCCATCGCGCTTGCGCGCTCGCATTTCGATCATCCGTGCAAACAGAGAAGGGCAATCCCGCTCTTTGCGGATTGCCCGTGCGATACAGAGGAAGCGGAACGCTTCGTGTGTTCGGTTCGGTTTGCGCCGTATGATGAGCCGTGTTTGGAGCGTTATGTCTGGCGCAAGCAAGCGCCGACGCCGATGCTCCACATCGACTCGTTGGCCGCTATGTACTGTCGGTCCCGCCCCGCGTCAACAGGCCCGGCCCCGGTTTTTGGCGATTTTTGCCTCTGTTGGCGCCATTGGGTGCGCATGGGCTTTACCGCGCGGCGGCAGCCATGCGAGGACGAAGGCGATCGCCCTGCCCCAATCCAGCATGAAGGCCGTCCGATGGCAGACACACCGACCGACATGGAGGCCGAGGCCGCCGTCTACATTCTCATCGGCCGCGTCTGGCTCGACAAGAACGAGCCGGAGATACAGGTGCACATCCTGCTGACGGCGCCCGACGACGACACGGCCATCCGCGAGGCGCTCAATGCGCTGGCCGAGGACGGCTATGAAGAGGCCGAGTTCGACCAGATCGGAACGCTGACCGGCATGCCGGACGAAGAGCCGCACGCTTCGGCCTATCAGGGCGCAACCGAAGGGGAAGTGGCGATCGTCACCTTCGTCGACGAGAACGCGCCCTGGACCGACGCGCCCGACGATGACGGCGAGGATGCGGACAATGTCCACCCGTTCGAAGCGCTCAAGGGGTGGAAGGGGGACGCCTAGACAAGCAAACTCAATCGGATAGCATTCATACGGGTTTGGCGGGGGGGCATCATGTCAGGCGAGAAGACGGGCGTTATCGAATATTCGAAGCTGAAGTCGATCAAGTTGAAATCCGGCTTCATATTCAAACGGCGCCGCGATCCGTCCGAAGATCTCGATGCCGAGATCAGACATTTCTGTTCGGAACAGCGCCCGCGCTTCAACTCGATCGTCGCGTCCACCTTCGATCTCCCCGACGACGGTTTCACCAAGTTCGAGTTCATCTGGACGCCCAAGCGGGCGCGCATCGTCTCCGGCGGATCGGACTATATCGACACGACGAAGGTGGCCTTCCGTTCGGAGGCCGACATCACGCTTTTGTATCTGAAGGAACGCTCGCTGATCCTGTTCAACACCAAATACCGTTTTGCCGTCACCGAACCGGGTTGCGGCGGCAACGGTACGATCTTCCATACCGGCGGAACCAATTTCACGCTCGAGGAAATCTATTTCAACAAGATCACGACGGTCGGCGCCTATCACAATGAGGAAATCTTCAAGGTCGTCAGTCCGGGCTGCGGCGGCGGAACCGAGACCAATTACACGGTGATGAAGGATGGCTTTGTGATCCGCGCGGGCGAATCTTTCCGCATCGTGGCATCGGAAGATGCCACCGACGAGTTGCGGGACGCCCGGCAGCTGATCAACCAGAAGATATCGACGTCGAACTGACGATGATGGCGCTCGGCGCCGTGGCGGCGTGCTACGCGCTCGTCGTCCTGGCCACGATTTCCTATCGGGCATGGGTGCTGACATCGTCAGGCACCCGCGCGATGGCCTATAGCCGACTGAGCGTGCGCTGGGCCTGGGACTCCGATCTTGTCGAGTTCCACGACGTTCAACTGACGGCCGCAGATCGCTATTGGATCGCCAAACCACACAAGCTCGTGCCGATCTTCGGGATCGTCACTTATCAGTGCGCCACGCGTCTGGTTCCGGGCCGCTTTCGCTGCCCACAGGAGCCGAACTGCTCCAACTACGCCATCGGCTTGATCCGCCGACATCCGATCTTCACGGCCCTTCGCCGCGCCAGCCGACGCGTGCGCGCATGCGGTGCGCATTCCGGCGGTCCGCACTTTGCCGACGACGACTGATCGCCGCGCCGACCCATCCCGCTCTTGCGGTCGGGACGCGTCTTGCCGGTTCGACGAACGCTCTGATCGAAGTCAATGCAGCCAAACCGATCTTGGTTTCTGATTGCAGAGCCGGCGCCAACTGCGCCCGCCATGTTCGTTTTCAGGGGAGGAGCCAATGAGCAGCATGATGAAGGCGGCCATATTCATTGAACCGGGGCGGATCGAACTGGACGAAAAGCCTGTTCCCGATGTTGGGCCGAACGATGCGCTGATCAGGACGACCACGACGACGATTTGCGGCACCGACGTGCATATCCTGAAGGGCGAATACCCGGTCGCCAAGGGGCTGACGATCGGCCATGAACCGGTCGGCATCATCGAGAAGCTGGGCTCCAATGTGGAGGGTTACACCGAGGGCCAGCGCGTCATCGCCGGCGCGATCTGCCCGTCGGGTCATTCCTATGCCTGTCTTGACGGGCTGCATTCGCAGGACGGCCAGTGCGGCAAGCATGGCCTGAAGCCGCTCGGCGGCTGGCGGTTCGGCAACACGATCGACGGGACCCAGGCCGAATATGTGCTGGTGCCCGATGCGATGGCCAACCTGTCTCCGGTGCCGGATCTTCTGACCGACGAACAGGTGCTGATGTGTCCGGATATCATGTCGACCGGTTTTGCCGGCGCCGAAAGCGGCCAGATCCGGATCGGCGATACGGTCGCGGTCTTCGCGCAAGGTCCGATCGGGCTGTGCGCGACCGCCGGCGCCAAGCTGAAGGGCGCAACGAACATCATCGTCGTCGATCAGGTCCCCGCGCGGCTGGAGATCGCCAGGAAGATGGGCGCCGACCATGTCATCGACTTCAGCAAGGTCGATCCTGTCGCCGAGATCATGCGGATCACCGACGATCGCGGCGTGGACGTATCGATCGAGGCGCTCGGTCTTCAGGAAACCTTCGAGGCCTGCCTGCGCGTGCTCAAGCCGGGCGGTACGCTGTCGAGCCTGGGCGTCTACTCGACCGATCTGACGCTGCCGCTGGATGCATTCGGCGCGGGGCTCGGCGACAACAAGATCGTCACCTCGCTTTGCCCCGGCGGCAAGGAGCGCATGCGCCGGCTGATGAACGTCATCGAAAGCGGCCGCGTCGATCTGGAGCCCCTGGTGACGCACCGCTACAAGCTCGATAACATCGTGGAAGCCTATGATCTGTTCGCCAACCAGCGCGACGGCGTGCTGAAGATCGCCATTACGCCATAGCCCCCCGCACGACGGGACAAGCGGCCATGAAAAAAGCCGGGGCATCGCTGCCCCGGCTCTGTCATTCGATGATGGACCACGCCCTGCCCTACTCGGCTGCCGGCGCTTCCTCGCCTTCGCGCATGTCGGCGAGCATCGCATCGGCAGCTTCCGCGTCGGCCTGCTTGCGGCGCTCTTCGATGATCAGATCGTCGCGCGCGGTGGCGATGCGGCGGATCTCGTTCATCGCGCCACCGGTGCCCGCCGGAATCAGGCGACCGACGATGACGTTTTCCTTCAGGCCCTGCAGCGTGTCGATCTTGCCGGCGATCGAGGCCTCGGTCAGCACCTTGGTGGTCTCCTGGAAGGAAGCCGCCGAGATGAAGGACGGTGTCTGCAGCGACGCCTTGGTGATGCCGAGCAGAACGGGATCGCCGCTGGCGGGCTGCTTGCCTTCCTCGACCAGCCGTTCATTGACATCCTCGAGCTCGATCCGATCGACGCTGTCGCCGGCGATATAGCCCGAATCGCCAGGCTCGGTGATCTCGACCTTCTGCAGCATCTGGCGAACGATCACCTCGATGTGCTTGTCGTTGATCACCACGCCCTGCAGCCGGTAGACCTCCTGGATTTCGTTGACGAGGTAGGAGGCGAGCGCCTCCACGCCGCGCACGGCCAGGATGTCGTGCGGTGCCGGGTTGCCGTCGAGGATGTAGTCGCCCTTCTCGATCGGGTCGCCATCCTGCAGGTGGAAGGGCCGCGACTTCGGAATAAGATATTCCGCGGGCTCGACGCCTTCCTCGGCCGGCTCGATCGAGATGCGGCGCTTGTTCTTGTAATCGCGCCCGAAGCGGATCGTGCCGTCGATCTCGGCGATGACCGCGTGATCCTTGGGACGGCGCGCCTCGAACAGTTCGGCCACCCGCGGCAGACCGCCGGTGATGTCCTTGGTCTTGGCGCTTTCCATCGGAATACGCGCGATCACGTCGCCCGGCTTGACCTTGGCGCCCGGCTCGACCGACAGGACCGCATCGACCGAGAGCAGGAACTTGGCGTCGCCGCCGCGTGCCAGCTTGGCCACTTCGCCGTCCTTGCCGAGAATTGCCATCGCCGGCTTGAGGTCGGCGCCGCGCGGGTTGGACCGCCAGTCGATGACCTCGCGCTTGGTGATGCCGGTATTCTCGTCGGCCGATTCCTGAATCGAGATGCCGTCGACGAGATCTTCGAACGAAACGGTGCCCTCGACCTCGGTCATGATGGGACGGGTATAGGGGTCCCATTCGGCGAGGCGCTGTCCGCGCTTGATCCGGTCGCCGTCATCGACCATCAGCTTGGAGCCGTAGGTCAGCTTGTGCGTCGCCCGCTCCTCGCCCTTCTCGTCCTTGATGATGACGGCCATGTTGCGTCCCATGGCGATCAGATTGCCGTTGGAATCGCGCACGATGTTGCGGTTCTTGATCTCGACCACGCCATCGTAGGACGCCTCGACGAACGAAGTGTCGACCACCTGCGCCGTGCCGCCCATGTGGAAGGTCCGCATGGTGAGCTGGGTGCCCGGCTCGCCGATCGACTGGGCCGCGATCACGCCGACCGCCTCGCCATGGTTGACGGGCGTTCCGCGCGCCAGATCGCGGCCATAACAGACCGCGCACACGCCGGACTGCATCTCGCAGGTCAGCGCCGAGCGGATCTTGATCGCCTGGATACCGGCTGCCTCGATGGCGTCGACATCGGGCTCGGAGACCATCGAACCGGCCTTCACCAGCACCTCGTCGGTCTTCAGGTTGACGACATCTTCCAGCACCGTACGGCCCAGCACACGCTGTCCGAGCGTTGCCACCACCTGACCGGCGTCGACGATGGGCGTCATGGTCAGGCCCTTGTCGGTGCCGCAATCGTCGGCGGTGATGATGCAGTCCTGCGCGACATCGACCAGACGACGCGTCAGATAGCCCGAGTTCGCAGTCTTCAGGGCGGTGTCGGCCAGACCCTTGCGGGCACCGTGGGTCGAGTTGAAGTACTCGTTCACGGTCAGGCCTTCCTTGAAGTTGGAGATGATCGGCGTCTCGATGATCTCGCCCGACGGTTTCGCCATCAGGCCGCGCATGCCGGCGAGCTGCTTCATCTGGCGGGTGGAGCCGCGCGCGCCGGATCGGGCCATCATGTAGATGGAGTTCATCTGCTTCTGGCGGCCGCTCTCCTCGAACTGCACCGCCTGAATGCCGGCCATCGTCTCTTCGGTGAGACGATCGTCGCAGCGCGCCCAGGCGTCGACCACCTTGTTGTACTTCTCGCCGAAGGTGATCAGGCCGTCATTGTACTGCTGTTCGTACTCCTTGACGATCTTGTCGGTCTCCTCGACGATCTTGGCCTTGCTCTCGGGGATGACCATGTCGTCCTTGCCGAACGAGATGCCGGCGGTGCAGGCGTGCTTGAAGCCGAGCGCCATGATGCGGTCGGCGAAGATCACCGTCTCCTTCTGGCCGCAGTGGCGATAGACCACGTCGATCATCTTGGAGATGTTCTTCTTGGTCATCTCGGTGTTGCAGATGTCGAACGGCACCTTGACGTTCTTGGGCAGCAATTCGCCGATGATCATCCGGCCCGGCGTGGTCTCGTGCAGTTCCCACACATCGTTGCCGTCCGCATCGACCGTCTTGAAGCGGCCCTTGATCTTGGTGTGCAGCGTCACGACCTTGTTTTCGAGGGCATGGTGCAACTCGCCCATGTCGGCGAACACCATCCCCTCGCCCGGCTCTTTCTCGNGGGTGCAGGATGTTGTTGGTCGACATCATCAGGACGCGCGCTTCCAGCTGCGCTTCCAGCGACAGCGGGACGTGAACGGCCATCTGGTCGCCGTCGAAGTCGGCGTTGAAGGCGGTGCAGACCAGCGGGTGAAGCTGGATCGCCTTGCCCTCGATGAGGACCGGCTCGAACGCCTGGATGCCAAGCCGGTGCAGCGTCGGCGCGCGGTTGAGCAGCACGGGATGCTCGCGGATCACTTCATCCAGGATGTCCCAGACTTCCGGCTTTTCCTTCTCGACCAGCTTCTTGGCCTGCTTGACGGTGGACGAATAGCCCTTGGCGTCGAGGCGCGCATAGATGAACGGCTTGAACAGTTCGAGCGCCATCTTCTTGGGCAGGCCGCACTGGTGCAGCTTGAGTTCCGGACCGGTGACGATCACCGAACGGCCGGAATAATCGACGCGCTTGCCCAGAAGGTTCTGGCGGAAACGGCCCTGCTTGCCCTTGAGCATGTCGCTGAGCGACTTCAGCGGACGCTTGTTGGCGCCGGTGATGACGCGGCCGCGGCGGCCATTGTCGAACAGCGCATCGACCGATTCCTGCAGCATCCGCTTTTCGTTGCGGATGATGATGCCCGGCGCGCGCAGTTCCATCAGCCGCTTGAGACGGTTGTTGCGGTTGATCACGCGGCGATAGAGATCGTTGAGGTCCGACGTCGCGAAGCGGCCGCCATCGAGCGGCACCAGCGGACGCAGGTCCGGCGGGATCACCGGAATGGTCTTCATGATCATCCATTCGGGACGGTTGCCCGAATCGATGAAGTTCTCGACCACCTTGAGCCGTTTCATCAGCTTCTTGGTCTTGAGTTCGGACGAGGTGGCATCGAGTTCCTCGCGCAGATCGACCGCGGTCTTGGGCAGGTCGATCGAGGCCAAAAGCTCCTGGATCGCCTCGGCGCCGATCATGGCGGTGAACTGGTCCTCGCCAAATTCCTCGGCGGCCATCATATACTCTTCCTCGCTCAGGAGCTGCTGCTCCTGGAGCGTGGTCAGGCCGGGCTCGGTGACGATGTAGTTCTCGAAGTAAAGAACCCGCTCGATGTCCTTGAGCGTCATGTCGAGCAGCGTCGCGATGCGGCTCGGCAGCGACTTGAGGAACCAGATATGGGCGACGGGCGCGGCCAGTTCGATATGGCCCATGCGCTCGCGGCGCACGCGCGACAGCGTGACCTCGACACCGCATTTCTCGCAGATGATGCCCTTGTACTTCATCCGCTTGTACTTGCCGCACAGGCACTCATAATCCTTGATCGGACCGAAGATGCGCGCGCAGAACAGGCCGTCACGCTCGGGCTTGAACGTGCGGTAGTTGATCGTTTCGGGCTTTTTGATCTCGCCGAACGACCAGGACAGGATCTTTTCCGGGCTCGCGATCGAGATCCGGATGGAGTCGAAATTCTGTGAAGTGGCCTGAGGATTGAAGAGATTGGCGATCTCTTGGTTCATGCCGGTCTCCTTTGCGGGCTGACGCCCTTTCAGTGTGGTGGCAGGTCAGCCACCGGAATGTCGCGAAAGGCGGCGGCCGGCGCTGGCGCCGGCCACGCATGTTTCGGGTCTATTCGGCCGCGTCGGGCAGCGCTTCCTGGGTGTCGTCGGCCACAGGACGGGTCGAGGACAGCTCCACGTTCAGGCCCAGCGAGCGCATTTCCTTGACGAGCACGTTGAAGCTCTCGGGAATGCCCGCCTCGAACGTGTCGTCGCCGCGCACGATGGCCTCGTAGACCTTGGTGCGGCCGGCCACGTCGTCCGACTTGACGGTCAGCATCTCCTGCAGCGTGTAGGCGGCGCCATAGGCTTCCAGCGCCCAGACCTCCATCTCGCCGAAGCGCTGGCCGCCGAACTGCGCCTTGCCGCCCAGCGGCTGCTGGGTGACGAGCGAGTACGGGCCGATTGAGCGGGCGTGGATCTTGTCGTCGACAAGGTGATGGAGTTTGAGCATGTAGATGTAGCCCACCGTCACCTGCCGGTCGAACGCTTCGCCCGTGCGGCCGTCATAAAGGGTCGACTGACCGCTGTCCTCAAGCCCCGCCTTTTCCAGCATGGCGTTGATCTCGGGCTCGATCGCCCCGTCGAAGACCGGGGTCGCGATCGTCACGCCGTTGGCGAACTGTTCGCCGACCTTGAGCACGCTTTCATCGTCCATCTTGCGCACCGGCTCGTTCCGGTTGTTGTCCGGAATGATGTCTTCGAGCGTCGCGCGCAGCGGCTTGATGTCGCCCGCCTCGCGGTAGGCTTCCAGCATCTCGCCGATCTTCCGGCCCATGCCGGCGCAGGCCCAGCCCAGATGGGTTTCCAGGATCTGGCCGACATTCATGCGCGACGGCACGCCGAGCGGGTTCAGCACGATATCGACATGCTGGCCGTCTTCGAGGAACGGCATGTCCTCGTTGGGCAGGATGCGCGAGACGACACCCTTGTTGCCGTGGCGGCCGGCCATCTTGTCGCCGGGCTGGATCTTGCGCTTGACGGCGACGAAGACCTTGACGGTCTTCATCACGCCCGGAGGCATCTCGTCGCCGCGCTGGACCTTTTCGACCTTGTCCATGAAGCGCTGCTCGAGCTGCTTCTTGGTCTCGTCATACTGGTTGCGCAGCTGCTCCAGGCCGTCCTGGCGCTTCTCGTCGGCAACCGCGAACTGCCACCAGTTGGACCGCGGATAGCTGTCCAGAACCTGCTGGTCGATCTTGGTGCCTTTCTTGAAGCCCTTGGGCCCGGCGATCGCCTCGTTGCCCGTGAGCATGTCGGCGAGGCGGCCATAGGTGTTGCGGTCGAGGATCGACTGCTCGTCGTCGCGGTCTTTTGCGAGACGTTCGATCTCCTCGCGCTCGATCGCCATGGCGCGCTCGTCCTTTTCGACGCCGTGGCGGTTGAAGACGCGCACCTCGACGACCGTGCCGAAGCCGCCGGGCGGCATCCGCATGGAGGTGTCGCGCACGTCGGACGCCTTTTCGCCGAAGATGGCGCGCAGCAGCTTTTCTTCCGGCGTCATCGGGCTTTCGCCCTTCGGCGTGATCTTGCCGACGAGGATGTCGCCGGGGCCGACTTCGGCGCCGATATAGACGATGCCGGCTTCGTCGAGGTTCTTGAGCGCCTCTTCCGACACGTTCGGAATGTCGCGCGTGATCTCCTCCGGGCCGAGCTTGGTGTCGCGGGCGTTGACCTCATACTCCTCGAGGTGGATCGAGGTGAAGACGTCATCGCGCACGACGCGCTCGGACAGAAGGATCGAATCCTCGTAGTTGTAGCCGTTCCAGGGCATGAACGCGACGAGCACGTTGCGGCCCAGCGCCAGATCGCCCAGGTCCGTCGAGGGACCGTCGGCGATGATATCGCCCTTTTCGATCCGGTCGCCGACCTTCACCAGCGGGCGCTGGTTGATACAGGTCGACTGGTTGGAGCGCTGGAACTTCTGCAGCCTGTAGATGTCGACGCCCGGCTCGCCCGGATCGAGCTCTTCCGTTGCGCGGATGACGATGCGCATCGCATCGACCTGGTCGACGATGCCTGAACGGCGCGCGGCAATGGCGGCACCCGAATCGCGGGCGACGATCGCCTCCATGCCGGTGCCGACATAGGGCGCTTCGGCGCGCACCAGCGGCACCGCCTGACGCTGCATGTTCGAGCCCATCAGGGCGCGGTTGGCATCGTCGTTCTCGAGGAACGGGATCAGCGCGGCGGCGACCGACACGAGCTGCTTGGGCGAAACGTCCATCAGATCGACCGTTTCGCGCGGCGTCATCATCACGTCGCCGGCATGGCGGACGATGACGAATTCGCTCGTCAGTTCGCCATTGTCGCCGATCTCGGCATTGGCCTGGGCAACGTGGTGCTTGGCCTCTTCCATGGCCGACAGATAGACGACCTCGTCGGTCACCTTGCCTTCGACAACCTTGCGGTACGGGCTTTCGATGAAGCCGTACTTGTTGACGCGGGCGAAGGTGGCCAGCGAATTGATCAGGCCGATGTTCGGGCCTTCGGGCGTCTCGATCGGGCAGATCCGGCCATAGTGGGTCGGGTGCACGTCGCGCACTTCAAAGCCCGCGCGCTCGCGGGTCAGACCGCCCGGCCCCAGAGCCGACAGGCGACGCTTGTGGGTGATCTCGGAAAGCGGGTTGGTCTGGTCCATGAACTGCGAAAGCTGCGAGGAACCGAAGAATTCGCGGACGGCGGCGGCCGCCGGCTTGGCGTTGATCAGGTCCTGCGGCATCACGGTGTCGATGTCGATCGAGGACATGCGTTCCTTGATCGCCCGCTCCATGCGCAAAAGGCCGACGCGATACTGGTTTTCCATCAGTTCGCCGACCGAGCGCACGCGCCGGTTGCCCAGATTGTCGATGTCGTCGACTTCGCCATTGCCGTCGCGAAGCTGCAGCAGCGTGCGCACGACCTCGACGATGTCTTCCTTGCGCACGGTGCGCACGGTGTCCTCGGCATCGAGGCCGAGACGCATGTTCATCTTGACGCGGCCGACTGCCGACAGATCGTAGCGTTCGGAATCGAAGAACAGCGACTGGAACATGGCTTCCGCCGTTTCCATGGTCGGCGGCTCGCCCGGACGCATGACGCGGTAGATGTCGAACAGCGCGTCCTGGCGCGTCTCGTTCTTGTCGACGGCCAGCGTTGAGCGGATGTAGGGGCCGACATTGACGTGGTCGATGTCGAGCACCGGGAAGCTGGTCTGGCCGCTCTCGATGAGCACGGCAAGCGTCTTCTCGTCGATCTCGTCGCCGGCTTCGAGGTAGATCTCGCCGGTTTCGGGATTGACGATGTCCTCGGCCAGATAGGAGCCGTACAGCTCCTCATCGGTCGCCTTGAGCGCCTTGATGCCCTTTTCGGCGAGCTGCTTGACGGTGCGCGCTGTCACCTTCTTGCCGGCTTCGACGACGACCTCGCCCGAATCCGCATCGATCAGGTCGACGGCGGGCTTGGTGCCTTTCAGGCTGTCGGCGTTGAACGGAATGCGCCAGGCTTCGCCGTCGCGCTCATAGGTGACGAAGTCGTAGTAGGTCGACAGGATTTCCTCGGCATCCATGCCGAGCGCCATCAGCAGCGAGGTGACCGGGATCTTGCGGCGCCGGTCGATGCGCGCATGCACGACATCCTTGGCATCGAACTCGATATCGAGCCACGATCCGCGATAGGGGATGACGCGGGCGGCGAACAGAAGCTTGCCCGACGAGTGGGTCTTGCCCTTGTCGTGATCGAAGAAGACGCCAGGCGAGCGGTGCATCTGCGAGACGATCACGCGCTCGGTGCCGTTGACGATGAAGGTGCCGTTGGACGTCATCAGCGGCATTTCGCCCATATAGACGTCCTGCTCCTTGATGTCCTTGACCGACTTGGCGCCGGTGTCCTCGTCGATATCGAAGACGATCAGGCGCAGCGTCACCTTGAGCGGCGCCGAATAGGTCAGGTCGCGCTGGCGGCATTCCTCGACGTCGAACTTGGGCGCCTCATAGTCGTAGCGCACGAAATCGAGCTGTGCGGTACCGGCAAAATCCTTGATCGGGAAAACCGACTTGAAGGCGGCCTGCAGGCCTTCGTCCGGACGCCCGCCCTCGGGCTCGTCCATCATCAGGAACTGATCGTAGGAGGCCTTCTGCACCTCGATCAGGTTGGGCATTTCGGCGACGTCGGGAATGTCACCGAAGAACTTGCGTACGCGTCTACGACCGTTGAAAGTCATGGTCTGAGCCATTGCCGCTCCTCGTCTTCTCGCCCGGGCCGGGCGGTCGGGGTCCATGCCGGGCAGTCACCACACCGCGCCCGGCCAATCGGTTGGCAGAAGACCCATGCGCCCGGTCCTCCAGCCTGAAGCCGCCTTGCTGATCCGGGGATCGATCAAAGCAGCTCGATTTCCTTGTCTTCGCGCTCTCGAACCGCGAAACCGGTTCCCGGTTTCGCCGAGAGCGCTCTGAAACGGTTAAAACCCGTTTCCGGAAACCTGTCCGACAGGCTTCGGGAAAAGGGTTCACGCACTCCAGACAAGGCAAGGTGCGGGCGCGCCGAAACGCGCCCGCGCAAGCCTTGAACGCTTACTTCATCGCCGCCTTGGCGCCGGCTTCTTCAAGCTTCTTGACGATTTCCTCGGCTTCGCCCTTGGAAATGCCTTCCTTGACCGGCTTGGGAGCGCCCTCGACCAGGTCCTTGGCTTCCTTCAGGCCCAGACCGGTAATCGTGCGGACTTCCTTGATGACGTTGATCTTCTTGTCGCCGGCGGCTTCCAGGATGACGTCGAATTCATCCTTTTCCTCGACCGGAGCGGCTTCGGCGGCACCGGCGCCGCCAGCGGCTGCAACGGCAACCGGAGCGGCGGCGGAAACGCCCCACTTCTCTTCGAGCATCTTGGAAAGCTCGGCGGCTTCCATGACGGTCAGCGACGACAGGTCTTCTGCGATTTTGGCGAGATCAGCCATTTTTCATCTTCCTTCGGATTTTGGTTCGAACAATCGGTGTTGACGGTTTGAAAGACAGCCTCACGCTGCCTCGTCCTTCCGGGCATAGGCCCCGAACACGCGGGCGAGCTGTGCCGCCGGCGCGCTGGTGACCTGGGCGATGCGCGATGCCGGCGTCTGGATCATGCCGACCAGCTTCGCACGCAGCTCGTCGAGCGAGGGCAGTTCGGCCAGAGCCTTCACGCCATTCGCATCGAGAACCGTGGCGCCAAGCGAACCGCCCAGGACGACGAGCTTGTCGTTGCCCTTGGCAAAAGCGCTTGCCACCTTGGGAGCCGTTACCGGATCTTCGGCATAGGCAATCAGCGTCTGACCCGAAAAAAGGTCCGACATGCCTTCGGCTTCCGTGCCCTGAAGAGCGATTTTTGCAAGGCGGTTCTTCGCAACCTTCACGGTTCCGCCCGCATTGCGCATCTGGGTGCGAAAATCACCCATCTCCGCGACGGTCAGACCCGTGTAGTGGGCCACCACCACCGAACCGGACTGTTTGAAGACCGAGTTCAGCTGGGTGACGAATTCGCGTTTTTCCGCTCTTTCCACTTCGTCTCTCCGTTTAGCGATGAACGGCGCATGCGCCCTCACCGCGGTTTGCCTTTGCCGCCTCCGGAACGGATCCCGAAAGCGACGCTCGAGGATCCTGTCCCCTTACGCCGACGCGAACAGGCCGCGCGCGGCACAAGGCAATACGGTTCGAACCTTCATCCGCCCACTCGGGGCCTTTGAACGCTCTTACCCGTCTCATGCAGGCCCATATCGAATTAAGGCGAGCCGCCTGCAATCTCGGACAGGGACCGGTTTCCCGGCCATCCACGCCCCTGTCGGGGCATGGAATTCTTCTGGTGAGCCGGCGTGTTAGCCGCGCTGGCTCACAATTGGATTCACTCGGCGGCCGAAAGGCTCGCCGGATCGACCTTGACGCCCGCGCCCATGGTCGAGGAAATCGCCACGCGCTTGACATAGGTGCCCTTGGCGCCGGACGGCTTGGCCTTCTGCACCGCATCGGCAAACGCACGCACATTTTCGGCGATCGCCTTTTCGTCGAACGAGGCCTTGCCGACACCGGCATGGACGATGCCGGCCTTTTCGACACGGAACTCGACGGCACCGCCCTTGGAGGCCTTCACCGCTGCGGCAACATCCGGGGTCACGGTGCCGACCTTGGGGTTCGGCATCAGGCCGCGCGGGCCGAGTACCTTGCCGAGGCGGCCGACCAGCGGCATCATGTCGGGCGTTGCGATGCAGCGGTCGAACTCGATCTGACCGCCCTGCACCGCTTCCACCAGTTCCTCGGCGCCGACAATGTCGGCACCGGCGGCCTTGGCTTCCTCGGCCTTGTCGCCGCGTGCGAACACGGCCACCTTGACCGAACGGCCGGTGCCGTTGGGCAGGTTGACGACCCCGCGAACCATCTGGTCGGCGTGGCGCGGATCGACACCGAGGTTCATGGCGACTTCGATGGTCTCGTCGAACTTGGCCGTGGCGCGCTCCTTGACCTTGCCCACGGCTTCTTCGAGCGGC
This sequence comes from Oceaniradius stylonematis, assembly GCF_003149475.2. GTDB lineage: Bacteria > Pseudomonadota > Alphaproteobacteria > Rhizobiales > Rhizobiaceae > Roseitalea > Roseitalea stylonematis. Next base: position 4,287 of record NZ_QFWV02000003.1, on the reverse strand, counting down.
AGGATCGCGTTGGCGTCGAGGCCCTCACGCAGGGCCTTGGTGCGTTTTCCGAGCTTTGCCATGATCAGCCCTCCACCTTCAGGCCCATCGCGCGGGCGGAGCCCTCGATCTGGCGCATGGCCGCTTCGATATCGGCGGCGTTGAGATCCTTCATCTTGGTCTCGGCGATTTCCTTGACCTTGTCGCGGCTGATCGTTCCGGCGCTGACCTTGCCCGGCTCCTTGGAGCCCGACTTGAGGTTGGCGGCCTTTTTGAGAAGGTACGATGCCGGCGGGGTCTTGGTTTTGAACGTGAACGACTTGTCCTGATAGTAGGTGATGGTCGTCGGGATCGGCGCGTTCTTTTCCATCTCCTGCGTGGCGGCATTGAACGCCTTGCAGAATTCCATGATGTTGATGCCACGCTGACCGAGCGCCGGCCCGATGGGCGGCGACGGGTTGGCGGCACCGGCGGGGACCTGCAACTTGAGCAGACCTGCAACTTTCTTGGCCATTGATGTCGTCTTTCATTTCCAGGCCGGCGTCACCCGGCGGTTGAGACGTTGGCGGTCCGACCGATGACACCCGGCTCAGGTGCCCCGCATCTCCCGCCTTTTCGGCCAGTCCCCGGAAACCCGATGGTCCCGCAAACCAGCTATCCGGATCAGCCCTTTTCGACCATTCCGAATTCCAGATCGACCGGGGTGGCCCGGCCGAAAATCGAAACCTCCACCTTCAGGCGCGAGCGTTCCTCGTCGACTTCCTGAACGATGCCGTTGAACGAGGCGAAAGAGCCTTCGGTCACGCGCACGCTCTCGCCGACCTCGAACGACACGGACGGCTTGGGGTGATCGACACCCTCCTGGATCTGGCCCAGGATCTGCTCGGCTTCCTTGTCGGAGATCGGCACGGGCTTCTGGTCCGAGCCCAGAAAGCCGGTTACTTTCGGCGTGTTCTTGATCAGGTGGTAGACATCGTCGGTGAGCTGCGCGCGCACCATCACATAGCCGGGGAAGAACTTGCGTTCGGCATCGACCTTGCGGCCCTTGCGGATCTCGATGACCTTCTCGACAGGCACCAGGATCTGCTCGAACTTGTCCCAAAGGCCCTTGGCCTTGGCGTTCTCCTCGATCGCTTCGGCCACCTTCTTTTCGAAGTTGGAGTAGGCGTGAACAATGTACCAGCGCGCCGTCATCAGCGTCGGAACCACCCGTGTTCGTGTGTCGTTGTTATCGTGCCGGACCGAAGATCAGATCGAACACCCAGGAGTAGATCTGATCGACGGTGAAGAAGAACAGGGCGGCGATCACCACCATGATCAGCACCATGATCGTCGAGATCAGGGTTTCGCGCCGCGACGGCCAAGTCACCTTGGCTGTTTCCGCGCGCACCTGCTGGATAAAGGTGAACGGATTGGTCCGTGCCATGCCTTAAGTCCGGTCCGATGCGGCGATTGCGCCCGCGCCGCATTCCCTTGCTCTGTCACGGGCGCCTTGTCCGACGAACGCAAGAAACACGCGCTGCCGATGTGAGGACCCGTATTGTTTGTGAAAGCGCATCCCGCCCGCAAGGGCAATACCAGCGCGAGGCTGCATCTAGCGGCGATTCGAGGCGAGATCAAGGGCTGCGGGCAAAAAAGTCAGCCGCGACGAAGGCCGCCGGGCGGATTGCCGCCCGCGGTGACGATGGCAGGGGCACACGGGCTCGAACCGTGGACCTTCGGTTTTGGAGACCGACGCTCTACCAACTGAGCTATACCCCTTGACGTGACCGGTCTGATAATCGCGGTTGGTCGGCAGCGCAAGTGGCATCTTGCGCAACCTTCCACCCGGACCGGCGGGCCGGCATGGCGGCGCGCGGACGCACCGCCGCGCAGAACCGTTTACTGCGCTCCCGCCCTGCGGATCAACGGCGTGATGCGGCGGACCGCCGCGCGCCGGTTTTCGGCCACATCGCCTTCTCTCGCCACCTTGAGGTAGCGCTCGCCATAGCCCTGGGTGATCATGTTCTCCGGCGGCACGTCGAAATATTCGGTCAGGGCCAGCGCGACGCTTTCCGCTCTCCGGTCCGACAGCGCCAGATTGTAGGCCGCTCCTCCCACCGTATCGGTATGGCCCTCGATCAGGAAAATCTCGTCCGGGTCGTCGGCGATCAGATCGGCCATGGCACGGCCGAGCGCTGTCAGCTCCCGCGCCTCGGAAGGCGGAATGGCCGCCGAACCTGTCTCGAAATTGATGGCATCGAGATCGATGCGCGGCATCAATTGACGCAGTTCGCGCAGATCGCGCACCTGCTGCAGCGAAAACGTCCGGTCGATGACCGGCTCGTCTTCGGCGAACACCTGGCGCACCGCGTTCGGATCGACCGCATCCCGGTACTCGATCACGACCGGACGCCGGGACGGCAGCGGGATCGTCGCCAGATCGACGGGCTGCGCGTCGCGCTCATCGATCAGAACGATCCGTTGGCCGTCGGGAAAGACCCGCGCGCGGTACAGTATGACGCNCAAAGGTGCGGGTCCGCACCTGCGTGCCCGGCCGGCGCAGCAACTGGTTCTCGTCTCGCAACACGACCAGTTCACCGTCGCGCTCGATGACGACGCGATCGCCGCGCCGTTCGACGACCCGGTCGGCATCGTCGATCAGCATGCCGATGGCAACGCCGGCGCCGACGCCCAGGATCGTGCGCAGCAGTTCGTCCGTGCTCTGATCGACGGTCTCCGGCGCGGCGTCCTGATCGCTGGTCCGCGCGGTTTGCTCGGTCACGGTCTGGGTCTGGACATCGGCGTCCGTTTCCGCCGCGCCGGATGCCCCGGCGTCGGGTTCGGTCGCCTGCAGCGCTTCGGAGGCCATCTGGGACTGGCGGCGTTCGGCACGGCGTTCCGCCCGGGCGGCTTCATCGACCGGGTTTGCCTCGGCGTCCGCGGCCGCGGCCGGCGACGCATCGGCGCCGGTTTCGGTTTCGGCGGGTGCATCTTCGGCAAGCGCATCGTCGGCTTGCGTCGTTTCGGTCTGTTCGGCGCCTGGCTCGGTCTCAATGACCGCATCTGCCTCGCTCTCCGCCTGCACCGGTGCGGCCGCGTCATCACCGGGCGTTTCGCCGGCGGCTTCCTCCATCGCCGCATCCAACGCGTCCGAGGCGGCCGGCGTTTCCGTTTCGGGCGCGGCGCCGACTTGCGGCTCCATCCCGGCTGCGGCATCGCTTGGCGTTTCGGTCTCGCTTTCGACGATAGTTTCAGTGGCCGGAGCGGGTACGGCGTCCTCGACGATTTCCTGCCCGGCTGCTTCACCGTCCTCTACCGCTTCCATCGCCTGATCGAGCTCGTCAGTGGGGGGCACCTGGGCCGCCGGCGTCTCGGCATCGGTTTGGGCGCTCGTTTCGGTCTGGATTGGCGCTTCGGCGTCCGGCTCGGCGACCGCCTCTTCAATGGCCTGCTCGCCATCGGTTGCGGCGGCATCCGCCTGTGTCTCGGCCTGGGGAACCGGATCGACGGCCGCATCCGCGGCGGGCTCTTCGACCTGCACCGCCGCCTCGCCTTCGGTCTCAGCCGGCACCTCCGCAGCGGGCGACTCGCCGGCCTGGGCTTGCCCGCCAAGCGCGGCGCGCACGCGCTGCTCGGCCTCGGACGGTTCGACGCCGGTGACGTCGGCGACGATCTGCGCGGCCGCACCGACTTCGGCCTCCGTGGCGGGCGGACAATTGTCCCGCTCCTCGATGACGCAATCGGCCAGCGACCTGGCGGCGTCCTGCTGCGCGTGCGCAGTGCCGGCCATGCCGCCTCCGATCATCGTGCACAAGCCGATCGCGGTCGTCGCCTTCATCCATCGTTTTGTCATTGGTGTCGTCTCCGTTGGTCGCCCTTCAGGAGACCAACGGCTGGCAAGCGCCTATGTTCCCGCACCATCGCCTGGCGGCGATCACGAATGACGAAGCCCGGTTACGTGCGACGACGGCACTTGCAGGCGGTGGATACGAAAATGGCCGCTCGCGCGGCCATTTTGCAGTCTATGGTTGCCTTCGGCGCTTGCGGCATCCGCAAGATCATCTTCGCCCTGGCGCGTTCGCGGACGGAAAGCCGGTGTCCACTTTTCCTGCGAACGC
>NZ_QFWV02000003.1:0-194 GCF_003149475.2 Oceaniradius stylonematis | reverse complement strand
TCCGCATTGTCGCCCGGCATCACCATCTCGGTGCCGTCGGGAAGCGTCACTTCGCCGGTCACGTCGGTGGTCCGGAAATAGAACTGCGGACGGTACTTGTTGAAGAACGGCGTGTGGCGTCCACCCTCTTCCTTGGTCAGGATGTAGGCCTCGGCCAAAAACTTCTTGTGCGGCTTGACCGAACCGGGCTTGCA
>NZ_QFWV02000002.1:307544-444929 GCF_003149475.2 Oceaniradius stylonematis | reverse complement strand
GCTTCATTCGTCCATCTCCTTTGATCGACGGACTCTACCAAAATCTGGAGGAGGTTCAGGGGCTCAGGTCATCATATATGATCGCCAATACTCGCCATTCATTTTTCACTACGAGGGCGAAGTCATAGTTCCTGCGGAAAGCATCTATGCGGTTTTCGAGGCGAAGCAATCGGCCAATCTGAAACATGTCCAGTACGCCCAGGAAAAGGTTCGGAGCGTGCGAGCGCTTCATCGAACGAGTTTGCCGATACCGCACGCAGGAGGCACGTATCCTGCGAAGCCGCTCATCCCGATTTATGGTGGACTACTGACCTTTGAAAGCGATTGGAAGCCTGGACTCGGAGATAGTTTCATTGACGCGTTGAAGAAGGATCAGGGAGAGGGGAAAATCGACTTCGGTTGCGTAGCCGGGCACGGCTATTTCCATACGGACGAAGATCCGACGGAGTATGTCATGCATACTGGCGGCAAACCCGCCACTGCCTTTCTTTTTAGGCTGATTTCCCAGCTTCAATTCAGCGGCACCGTTCCGATGATCGATATTCAGGCCTATAGCGAGTGGTTGGCGGAATAACTTCGCATCATACGGACATCTTCAATCTGCTACCGGCGATCGGTGGAGGCGTTGTTCGAAGGCCAAGGGGTGCCTTCGCCATCGACGTCCCCCAGGGCTGAGCGCAGGGCACACGGCAGTCCTCAAGGTCGGCGATGATCCTGTCGGCGATTTCGGAATAGAAATTGGTCCCGTCGCGCCGGGCGCCGGATTTGCTGTTGTGTCTGGACGTCGCGGGTCTCCGCGCCGGGGGCCTCTCCTCCGTCCTCATCCCGTCACGGCATACCCATCCGCACTCTCCATCTCAAAGGGGCGTTGCGGTGGGATTCCCCGCTCGAAGGGCTTAACCGAGAGTACTGCCTCGGCCGCAGGGCAAGGCTTTGCCCTCCAGAATCCATGGTGATCTGGTCTGAAGCGGAAGACAGAGGCAGCCCGAAGGCCGCTACGGTCATCTAGGATACCTTCTCCCGAAGCCAGGACGACAGTCCTGCATCCAAGACCATCCGGGCGAGCTTCTGCGGGCCCAGAAGAATGACGTCTGTCTGCCGATCTCCCTCGGGCAGATCGCCTGTGTGCCAGACAAAGAACATGCGGTCGTAGGCATCGGCCTGCGCCAGCCGGTCCACATAGTCGTTCAGAGCCGCCGGCGTCGCCTGAGACTTGATTTGGACGAACGCCCGTTCGGTGGTGCTTGGCAAGACGAGCTCCAGATCGATCGTCTTTTGTGTGCGTCCGACCTGGCTCACGCGGCGCCAGCCACTGGTTGAGAACACGAGATCCACGAGGAGTTCGAAATCCTGCCAGGTCAGCAATCGCATGAGATCGACGATCGCCGTCACCAGGGCACGCTCCGCCTCCTCGGCGGCCGCGACCTCGGGCGAGAGCTGGTCGCCTAGTTTTCGCAACAGATAGTCGGCGGCCTGAACGTCGCATATGGTGCCGCGGAACATCTGCACCTTCAAAAACCGGCCCGAAAGCCGGTCGGCGGACAGCCGCGCGCCGCCGATGCTGGTGTTGCGCCAACCATCCAAAGTCGCGCGGCGGTGGCTGCGATCTTCCAGAATCTCGACCGGCCCCGTGGGGCGTGCCCAATAAAGGAGGCCGCCGACGAAGGTGATGAAGATCGATTGTTCATCGGATTCATAATAGGCACGAATCTGGTTCACGTCCCTCGTCGCGGCGCCTGCATCCCCGGGGACGACCTTCATGGCCTCCCAGACGGCCTGCCAATCGCCACGCACACAAAGGTCATGGGGCGCTTCGCGATATCCGAAGCGAAGCACACCGTCTCGCAGGCTCTCGGCCTCCCAATCGCCGCCGCGACCGAGCTTGATGTAGCACAGGCGTGACGCTGTCACGACGGAAGGCTCAACGTTCATCGCGGTGAGGCCTTATCGCTTCGCTGTTTCCCATCACGCGCGGCGCAGCATCCGTTCGGTCCGGACGCGTTGATAGCCGTGCAAATGAATCTGCTGGCGGAGTTGCTTGATGTCGCTGATGCCGAAAGCGACGGCTGCCCTTAGCGGGCTGGCGAAGGTCGCGTAGAAGATCCAGCGCGAGCCGGTGGGAAGCGTTGGATTTTGCCGTCGGTCGGTGATGACAACGTCTCTTGGATCGCTGCTGTTGCGGAAGGCGTGGAAAGTGATCCAGTCGGGCCGGCGGTAGCGCGCCGCCTTGCTGAAAGGCACGGACTGGACCTTCACGTCTGTCTGGTCGAGCACCCAGTCGCGCTGTTCCAGAATCTGCCGCACCATGTGGCCGACCATCTGTTTGACGCGATCGGCGAGGACGTCCTCGCGGAACTCGGCGAGAAGCTGTTCTTCGATGCCTTCGACGGCGGGCTTGCTCAGCTCCGAGGCCGTTTCGAGGCGGGCGACATTGTCGTCCCGCGTTAGGAAGGCCCATATGCGCTGGCCCAGCTCGGAGTCGTAGAGCGAGGCAAATTTCTCGGGGCGGTAGGTGAACATAAGCGTCCCTCCTTTACCGGGCAAATATGGACGGTTATAAGCTGATGTCAATGATCAGTGAAGATCATTCGTCGGCAGGAAAACAAGCGTCATGCAGGTATCGGGTGCTGAAGCGAGGGAGCTGATTGAAAGTCAGTTAGCCGCACACGGCAACGGCCTGCTCTCCGTTCTCGCCAAATATCGGTGCGATGATGCGATAGCCGCGTGGCATGAGACGATTCGAGCCGTGGAGGAGTTCATCAACGTTCCGACATTCGGGATTGTCGACGATCATCTCCGAGATCGGTTATGTGCGGTACGTTTGGACGATGCCTTTGTCGCGAACCCGGGACCGACCTGGCTGGCCGTTCGCGAGGCGCTCGCGCCGCATCTCGAGCCATCAGTCATCTCTCGCTTCACGCGGGTCATGCTCTACGCTGGCGCCATGGGTAAGGCTTTTGCTGAGCACGGCTACGATGCTCGCAGCGCAAGTATCACACTCGACACGATCGGCGGCGCCGTCGATTATTTCCAGTCGCGACGACGACACTTCGTCTCGCTGCTTTACACCATGCCTTATGCATGTTCCGGCTCTCTCGTTCTCGAGCCGTACGACGCTCTGACCGTTCTCATGCCGCAGGTCGAGCATAGCTGCATCGCAATCACCGGCTTCCATCAAAAGCTTGCGCTGCTCGAGGCCCTGCCGGAATTCAGTCTGGAGATCGACGACGTCGGCGTCATGGCGAGCCACGGCTTCGAAGCCCTGGACGACTATTTTCTCGAACCGGAACGCGCATCGATCCATGTGATGGCTGAGCTGCGGGGTGACCAGTTCACGATGCCCGCCATGGAGCCGCAGGATCGAAAGAAGATTTTCTCAGCCGCCGAGCTGCGGAACGCCGTGAAGCTGATTGGCGCGGTTTACGAGGCATTCGGCCTGAAGGACTCCGATTTTTCCGCCATGGGCCTGCTGATAGTCGCCTTCGCGCGCCATTGCCGCGACGACTATTACATCGAGATCGGAAAGGAGAAGTTTCGCTCGATGCTGCGCGCGCAGTCCGAGCTGGACCCTTCCGCACTTGAGGCACTTCTCGTCAACAAGCCTTCGGACTATGCGACGAACACCAATGCCTATCAGCCCTTTTTGGATCTTGGGGATAGGGTCGTCTCGAACGTCAATCTTCTGTCGCGCTTTCTCTATGCGTTCAAGAACGTTCACTTGGGCAGCCGACGGCGCTTTCAGATCCACGCGGGCTTCATCTTCGAGGACATGGTGAAACGCGATCTCAGGCGCATGGGCTTCTTCGTGACGGACATCAGGCGGATCAATCGGAAGGAATTCGATGTCGTCGCCACACGCAGCGGCGTCATCTTCAACGTTCAGTGCAAAAACAACTGGATCGATCTTTCGAAGATCGAGGCTGATCGCGCACTTTACGTTCGATATAACCGGTTGCTGACAAACTACTATGCGCGCGCACTCAAGAAGGAACGTGGTCGCGAACATTTGCTAAAGCAGAAACTGGGTGTGGATGAGGTCTTGCATTATGTGGTCAGCCGCTTTCCGGTGATCGGCGCCGACCCCGCGGTGATCAACTACAATCAGATAGATCGGCTTCGTTTTGCCGGCCAGGCAAGCGCATGACGAACCCAGCCGATATCCGCGATTTGCTCTTACGGTTCACCGGCCGGGATTTGACACAGACGCTTGCGCGGATCGAGAGCGGCGTTCGCGGCGTTGCGGCGGAGGATTGCGCAGATTTTCTCGAGAGCGCCGGCGTGGGTCGGGAGGCGTTGGCCGCGGCTGCTGAAATGAAGCGTCTCGCAGGGCAGATCAATGTGACGATCCATGCGCTCGGCATCCTGTTATGCCTTCCGCACATCCTGGAACAAGACGAGCGTGTCGAATATGTGTCGCTCGGCGCCGGCAATACGGGGCGCGAGTTCGATCTGGAGACCAACCTGCGGGTCGCCGAGTTCAAATTTATACGATGGCGGGGCGGCGCGGAATCGATCCGCCAGAATTCGGTGTTCAAGGATTATCTGTTGCTCGCCGAGCATCCAACGACGAAGCGAAAATATCTCTATCTGCTTGGCACTGAGCATGCCCTCAAATTCCTGCGGGGCGGCCGCGCCCTGTCGAGCGTGCTGAGCCGGAATGACAAGCTGCAGAAGATGTTCGCGGATCGCTTTGGCGGGGCGTTTCGGACGGTTGGGGAATACTACACGGTTCACGCTGGCGCGGTGAGGATCGAGGATGTCTCGTCGTGGCTTTCAGAGCTGGCGGAGGAGTTGATCGCGGAGCCGGACGTCAGCGTTGATGATTAGCGAGCAGGCCGAATGACGCGGGTGCGGCGCGCGGTATGGCTTGCTGGTGGGCGTGTCGCGGTCAGGAGCGCCTCCTCGGTGGATTTCTGCGGTCCCATGAAGTCCATGCGATCGGCGATATAGCCACCTAGTGCGCGCGCGTCTTCGGCCGATGGCATCGGAACGTCGTATGTGAGCGGAAGAAACGCGGTCAGTGCGATGCGGTAGAGCGGTGCGGCATATTCGAAGATCGTCCGCTGCGGCGTGGGAAGAATGAGATTGTCGCGCTCGACGGGATTGCCGTGAAGGAAGTCGTTCCGACATTCGTAGAGCATCTGGTAGAGCCAGGATGCCAGAGTGCGCTTTACCTTGGTCTTCCCGCCCGTGTCATGCGCGAGCAGCCCGCTCTCCGCCTTTGCCCAGCATGTCCGCTCGATCATCTCGAACACCTTGTCCCGGTTGGCCTGGCCATTTCCGCCGGGGTGCACGAGAATCTCGAAAGCGCTGACCCAGAGGGAGATGACCCGCCCGACGTCATAGAACGTCGTGTCCGTCCCGGCCGGCAAAAGGGAGGCGTGATACGCCATGTTGAGCGAACGCATCAGCGCGACGTCCTCCCAGGCGGGCTCTGCCGCTTCGTAGCGTCGACGCCAGCGTGCCATGAGCGCGGCAAGGAGCGGTTGGTCAATGTCGCTTTCGCCGAGTGAGGTGCGGAACAGGGCTGGCGAGGATTGGCCCTTGAAGCGCGAGAGTTCATGCGTGCCGAGGATGGCCGACGTGCTGCCGATCACATCCTCATAGTGTCGGTCGAGCATCCAGGGGTAGATCGCGAAGGCCTCGCCGAAGAGCACGCGGTGCCCGTGCGGATGTCGGAGTTCCAGCGCCCGGCCGTGGGTGATTGCCGAGAGCGCGATGAGATCGCGGAAGCTCGCCAGCGCCGCCACGTCGCGAAAGATGGGCGGTGCGGCCGCGTCCAGGATCAGGACTGAGGGCTCGAACTTTTGTCCGAAGTTGTCGGCAAAACGGTTGAGGAAACGCCGGAGCGTCGGATGCGTCCGCTTGAGGCCTGCAACGCGGTGGTCATTCGCGGGCGCGAGCGCCGCGACTTCGCAGCCGATCGCGGCGTCCAGAGGAATATTCGGTAGGACGAATATCGGCGTCCAATCGGCAGCAGTCATGTGTTATTCCTGTTTCGACGGGCTTAGTCCTGTAATGGCTGAAGTATTTTTGCTTACAACACGCCGGAACAACAATGAACGATACCAAGCAAGAAGACAGGGGAGAGAAGGCTGCGAAGCGCGACCAGGCGCCTTTGGAGGTTCTCGTCCGCGGCGCCGAGAAGACATTTGATAATGCCGAGCGCCTCTTTTACGAGGCGGAGCTTCTGGCGAAAGCTGGCGCGATGGCGCGTGCCCTTTGCCTGCACCAGATCTCCCTGGAGGAATGCTCGAAGGTCAACAACCTCGGGGCCTGGGCGGTTAGCCTGGTTCTTGGGTTCGAAGTCGATCAGAAGAAGGTGCTCGCCGCCTTCGGGCGTCACGCGGCCAAGAACAAATCCAATGCGTACATGCTGAAGGGCTCTGAGGCGGAATCAGATGCGAAGGCCCGTGGCGACTGGGAGGCTGCCATGGAGGCGTTCAGGCAGACCCAGGACGAGTTTCACGAGACGTCAAACCGCGCCAAAAACGCCTCGCTGTACGTGGACTGGGTCAACGGTGAATTCGCCGCGCCGAGCGAGCGCATTACCAACGAAATGCTGGTTGAGATCACGGAGCGAAACGCCGAGTTTCTCGGTTATGCCCAGCACGGGCTGAACATGCTCCGACGGCTGGAGAAGGCTCCCGAGGAAATAAAGGGCCTGCTCTCGGGTTTCGTCGGACAGGCCGAAAAGCTGCGCGAAGAAATGCCAGACGACATGACGGGGGCGATGGAGACATTGCTGTCGGGCTTTCTCGAAGAGGGCAAGCAGAAGCTGAAGAGATAAGTTCCACGCCGGGCGCCCCCTCGTCTTCGAACGGGGGGCTCTCCGAGGGTGACAGGCTGAGATCGCGGTAAGATCTTCCCCGCAGGCTTGCTTTGCAAGCTGTCAGAAAGCCGCGTAAATTTCTGACACGAGAACTGCCATGCCTCGCTTAACCGAACAGATCCTTGAACATGCGAGAAGGCTGCCCGAGGGTAGACCTGTCGCGGCTAAGTGCTTGCTTCACCTTGGCAACCGCGCCGCGGTGGACCAAGCCCTGTCTCGATTGGCCGAGCGCGATCAACTGACCCGGGCAGGACGCGGTGTTTACCTCTTGCCGGTCACGAGCCGGTTCGGAACCAGGGCGCCTTCCGTGGAGCAGGCGGTCGAGGCCCTCGCCACCCAGCGGGGCGAGGTAATCGTCTCGAGCGGTACGGCCGCCGCCAATAGCCTCGGGCTTACGACGCAGGTGCCGGTGCGATCCGTCTATCTGACGTCGGGGCGTACCCGGAAAATGAGCCTTGGCAAGCATACCGTCGAGCTTCGGCACGCGCCACGCTGGCAGCTCGCCATGCCGCATCGGCCAGCGGGTCAGGCGGTACGAGCGCTTGCCTGGCTCGGTCCGGAAAAGGCCGAGGCCGCTCTCCACACCTTGAAGCGCAAGCTCCCTCCCTCTGTTTTCAGCGAGTTGGCGGCGGCCGCCCCTCAGTTTCCCGCCTGGCTCGCGCGAAGTGTGGGAAAGGTCGCGCATGACTGAAAGGGGGTGAGCACCTTGCAGTAAACTGTGTCTACCAACTGGCCGCGCGGTTTCCTTACCGAGAATGTTCTTTCTTTGTTCACTATTTTTTGCTAACTTGCCATCTCAAGTGACTTCAGGCAAAGTGGCATTGCGCCGCGGAATGCCGCGGATCGCCGCAGAGGTTCCAAGTGGGCAAGGATGGTAAGGACGCCGAGCGCGTTACCACGACTTTGACCAGAGCGCAGAAGGCCGAGCTTGATCGCCTTGCCAAGACGCAGGGGGTGAAGGTCGCCTGGCTCGTCCGTCGCGCGGTCGAGCGTTATTTGGAAGAAGCCGCTGGGGGGCCAATGCTCCCGCTCGAGCTGGAAAGGGGCGAGGATGGAAAGCGCTGAACTCTTCGCCGGATGCGGCGGACTTGCTTTGGGAATGTCCCAAGCTGGTTTCAAGCATCGCCACATGGCTGAATTCGACCGGGACGCGGTGGCGACTGTTCTGCACAACAAGGCTAATGGCGTTGAGCATGTCCATGCGTGGCCGATGAATCTCCAGGACGTTCGGGAAATCGACTGGAGCGCGTTTGGCGCTCTGGACGCGGTATCGGGCGGTCCACCTTGTCAGCCCTTCGGGATTGGCGGAAAGAAGCTGGGTCAGGCGGATGGCCGTGACATGTGGCCGGAGGCGATTCGCGCGGTGCGGGAAGCGCAGCCGCGATCCTTCCTTTTCGAGAACGTGCGAAATATTTCCGGGCCGCGTTTCCGGCTTTATCTCGATTGGATACTCGCGCATCTCGAGCGACCCTCGATACAGCGTAAGGCCAACGAGACGCACGATGAGCATCGCGAGCGTTTGCTCGCGTCACGAGCGAAGCCGGAATATCGGGTGGTGTGGCAGCTTGTGAACGCGGCGGACTTCGGCGCGCCGCAAATCCGGCATCGCGTGCTCATTTTTGGTATTCGCGCCGACATGGGTGTGGATCCGCAGCCAATGATTCCGTCCCACTCCCGCGACAAATTGCTCTGGGATCAATATGTGACGGGAGAATACTGGGCGCGTCACGGCCTTAAGGTCCGAGCCGAGCCGCAACTGCGGCAGGACCAGACGAGGGTGGCGGCCTTGAGGCGCGAGGCCCAGGATCCCAAGGGGCTGCCCTGGGTGACGGTTCGCGACGCCCTTGCCGACCTAGGTGATCCGAATGGTGTTGGAAACCATGTGTTTCAGCCAGGAGCGAAGGTTTATCCCGGACATACAGGGAGCCCACTGGATCTGCCGGCGAAGGCATTGAAGGCTGGCGACCATGGCGTGCCCGGCGGTGAGAACATGATGGTTCGTGATGACGGCTCGGTTCGCTACTTCACCACTCGTGAGGCGGCGCGTCTGGTCGGCTTGCCGGATGATTATGAGTTTCCGCGCTCTTGGACGGAGAGCATGCGTCAACTCGGAAACGCGGTACCGGCGCAGCTTGGAGCGGCGGCTGGAAGATGGCTTTCCGGGATGATCAACAAGCAACGGCCGGGCACATTGGATTCAAATCGGAAGGCGGCATAGTATTGCCGATGTAAACAGCCGGGGGCGAATCGCGACCGAGAGACCTCGTATCGGCAAACCGGGAGGTCTAATTTATGGCGCGTTCGCCGGATCGGACAGCGATCAATGAGCTGGAGAAGGCACTGGAGGCGGTGCTAGCCGCCGCCGGGGATAGTCCTCCTCCGGCTGTTGTTCGGCGTATTCGTGACGGGCTCGCCGCGCACGCGGAGGCCGTCGAGGCGGCGCGCTCATCCACCGATCCAATCCGAATGCCGCGCGCGACATTTGATCCCGCGGACCCGAAGGCGATAGGCCGGATGGTCTCGATAGCGCTTCTGGCTCAGCCGTTGATCGCGCTCGAGGAAATCCAACCCGCTTATGGTTCGGGGGTCTACGCGATCTACTATCGCGGCGCGCATCCGCTCTACGCCAGCATCTCGGGATCCGAGACGCCCATTTACGTGGGAAAGGCAGACCCAGCCAATCATGACGCGAGCACGGCGCGGGAGCAGGGCGCCAAGCTGACGGCGCGGCTCCTGGAGCATGCCGGCACCATCGGAACCGCTGAGGCCTACGCCGATCAATTGCCGGCGCATTTGTCGCCGATTCATCTGCGTGATTTTGTTTGCAGGAGGCTGGTCTGCGCGACGAACGCTCAACTGGTCGCCGAAAAGCATCTCATTCGAACATTCTGGCCGATATGGAACTCGGAGACCAAGGCTTGCTGGGGTATGAGCAAGCACGGGGACGCCGCCAAGACCAGGGCGAACAAACGCTCGCCATGGGATGTCGTGCATCCCGGCCGCGCTTGGGCACTTGATGAGCGTTTGGTGGACTCACTAACGCCTGACCAAATCGGGCAGCGAATAGCGGAAACCCTGGAAAGGGTGCCGGTTCGCCGGGATCATGCCGCGTTGCTGGAGGAAATGCTGGAGGGCTTCCGACAGGAGGACGCGGCGATTGAATCACATACTCCCCCAGTTGGTGACGACGTGGAGGGGCCTCAACCGGACAAGGCTGGTGGTGCTGACGACGAGTGAAACGCGGACTGCGCGCAGCGCCCAAATGGCGCGTATTCGGGCGCGCGACACGAAGCCAGAGATGCGGGTGCGCCGCGCGCTGCATTCCGCCGGGCTGAGATATAGGCTGCACGCGAAGGGGCTCCCGGGCAAGCCAGATATCGTTTTCCCACGTGCCCGCATCGTCGTGCTTGTTCACGGTTGCTTCTGGCACCAGCATCCGGACCCGGCGTGCAAGCTCGCGCGCATGCCGAAGTCGAGACTGGAATTCTGGCGGCCCAAGCTGGAGGGGAATCGCGCGCGCGACGAAAGGATTCGGGCGGAGCTGGAGGAACTGGGCTGGGCGGTGATCGAGGTGTGGGAGTGTCAGACCAAGTCAGACCAATTGGCGCGGCTCGCCGACAAGGTGCGGGATATCGTCAGGGCGCGATTGGCGAAAGGCAAGGACAGGTGAGGAAATGAACCAGGACTTTGATCTCACGCCGGACCCGCGGGTCCTACAAATGCTGGGCGAGATCAACCTTCACCAATGGCGTTGCCTGGCGGAGCTTATAGACAATTCCATTGACGGATTTCTGCATGCCGCCCGCTCGGGATCCCCGGTTGATGCTCCGGAGATTGGTGTGAGTCTTCCAACGGCGGATAACGAGGACGCCCGGGTTGTCGTCAAGGACAACGGGCCGGGTATGTCGTTCGACCTTCTTGAGAACGCGGTGAAAGCCGGCTGGTCAGGGAACAGCCCGCTTTCAAGTCTCGGTTTGTTCGGTATGGGTTTCAACATCGCGACCGCTCGCCTTGGGCTTGTGACCGAGGTTTGGACGAGCCGGGCGGGTGACCCGGAGGAGGTGGGGGTCAGGATAGATCTGAACGATCTGCGCGCCACCGGAAATTTCAAGGTTCCCAGGCAAACCCGGGCCAAACCGGATCACAATGCCCATGGCACCACCATTGTGATCACCGGGCTTAAGCCGGATCAACGAGCCTATCTGGCGAGAAGCAACAACCAGAAGACCATCCGTAAGCATCTTTCGCGAGCCTATTCCTCCTTGCTCGGTAAGTCCGAGGCCGGAAAGATCCGGTTGATGGTTGGCGGCACCCGGTTGTCGCCGCGCCGGCATTGCGTGTGGAACGAGGAACGAACTGTCTCATATCCAGATGGAACGGTCGCGCGCGCCGTCGAGATGATCGACATCAAGTTGGCGCCACGGCGATATTGCACTCATTGCATGCGCACCCTGGCGCCGAGCGAGGAGAAATGCCCCACAGGGAGCCCGAGTTGCCAGATCGTCGAAACGGAAAGGCGGATTCACGGCTGGATTGGCTTGCAGCGGTATCTGCACAACACCGAGTTCGGGATCGACTTCATCCGGAATGGCCGAAAGATCGAGATCTCGAACAAGGATCTCTTCTCCTGGAGTGACGGTGAGACATCGGAGGTCGAGTACCCCACGGACGATCAGCGGAACCGAGGCCGTTTCGTCGGCGAGATTCATATCGATCATTGTCGTGTCAGTTACACGAAGGACAGATTCGAGCGCGATGATCCGGCATGGAATGAGATGGTGCGCATCGTGCGCGGCGAAGGGCCGCTTCGTCCGATCGTGGCCAAGCAGCGTGGATACGCGGGCAACGACAGCCCGCTGTACCGGCTATATCAGGCCTTCCGGCGCTCCAGTCCGCAGGGAAAAAACGGATTGTGGTCGCGCGTGCTCGTTGTCCGTGACAACGATCGAGCGCAGCAGATGGCGGAGCTCTTCGAGGCCGATGACCCGGACTATCTGACGGATGAGCGCTGGTGGCAGCTTGTCCAGGAGCAGGATAAGGAGGTTTTGGGGGACACGCCGGGCGATGCCGGCGATACGCCTCTTCCGGCGGGCTTTGTCGACGACGACGCCACGCCGGCGGATGGGGAGGGCACCCCGCCTGAGAGTGAGCCTGAGCCGGAGCCTCCAGCACCACCACCTCCGCCCGTTCGACATCAGTTGTATGAGCTCTCAAGGAAATACGTTCATCCGACATTCCGGGTCGAATACGACGTCCAGGCATATGCGGTGGAGCCGGATGATCCGGACTTACCGAGCGGTCTTCCGTGGGTGCTGAAGCTCGATGATGTCGCCACGAGAACCTATGGTTTCCTCGTTGACGCCGCGCACGACGTGTTTCGGTCAACCACAATGACGCCGCTTGATGGTCTCTTGACGGAACTCACGCATCGCACGGTCGAGTTTCTCAGGGGGCAATCGCAGGACCCGTCTGTCGCGGGAGTCCTCGCTGATTTCAGACGGCAATACTGTGTCGATACAAGGCTGGATCCCCAGGAAATAATCGCCCTGGCGACCTCGGTGCTTGGCGACATCGCGCGGGCCATTCCCACAATGGCGGAGGTGTCCGGTGAGAAGCTCTATGAAGAGCTGGAGGATGGCGAGAAGGCGACCATCGCCCGGCGCATGGCGAATAGGGATGTGCCCGACCACAAGCCGGTCATCAAGGAGGGGCGGTTCTGGGAATACGCGGACCTTGAGTCCCTGCGAAAGCTGTTTAACCGCCGCCCTGAGATGTTTTTCGATGGTCGATTCTGGAACGATGGATATTCGGCCATCGATTTCGGCAATGATGGAGTGACGGAGCAGGCGCGTCGCGGTGTTCTGGCACGCTACGACGCCTATTTCGGTGACGCCATTTGGTTGGCGAACCAGTCCCCGTCGGATGTCGACCGGGCGAGCCGTGATGTGGTGATCCGCGCCACCTGCTCCGTGCGACTGCTGAAATCCGATACGGCGGATTGAGGGATGGAACCTTTCCTCGACGCATCGCGATTGCTCAAGGGTCCATGGCAGGCCTTTGAAAGGGACGTGGCGAGGCTTTTGGTATGTAATGGATTTGACGATGTTCGCCTGGTCGCGGGCAGCGGCGATCATGGTGCCGATGTCTTGGGCGTCAAGGGTGGTGAGCTATGGGTCATTCAGTGCAAATTCACCACGAGCGGATATCCGGCGGCGAGCGCGGTCAACGAGGTTGGCGAGGCGGCGCGCTTCTACAAGGCCGATCGAATTTACGTGGCATCGAGCCGAAGGGCCGGTCCCGCGACGTATGAGGCCATCAAGCGTTGGCAGGCCCTTGGCATTGAGATCGGTGTTCTGGAGCCAGCCGCGCTACTCGAACTCGCGCGGAAAAGCCCCGAGTATTCGCGGCATCGGCGTGAGCTGCGTGACTACCAGGACGACGCCGTTGAGAAGTTTGTGGCCAGCCTTCGTGAAACGGGACGCGGACAGGTGGTGCTCGCGACTGGCCTGGGTAAGACCGTGGTTCTGGCGGAGAGCGTCGCGCAATTGTATCGGGACGCGGCCATCCCGGGCGGGCGGGTGCTTGTGCTCGCGGGCACGCGCGAGCTGGTGGATCAGCTTCAGTTCGCGTTTTGGGATCAGTTGCCCAAATGGGTCACCACGCACCGATTGATGGGTGGGGAGGCGCCGAGCTTTTGGGACGGTATCACGTTCGCTACCGTCCAAAGCGCTGTATCGCGTCTTGAGGAACTGCCCGAGTTTGGCCTGGTGCTCATCGATGAGGCGCACCATGTCGGCTCCGAAACCTTCCGTCGTGTCACGGAGCATCTATCCGATTCAATGATTGGGGGGGTCACCGCGACGCCGTGGCGCGGTGATGGCTATGACATTGACGAGTTGCTCGGACCACCCGTCATAAGGATAGGGATCGCCGAGGGATTGAGGCGCGGTTTCCTGTGTGAGGCCGATTATCGGTTGTTGGCGGACAACATCGACTGGTCCGTTGTTCGGGCGCAGTCGCGCAACAGATACTCTATCAGCCAGCTCAATCGGCTCCTGCTCTTGCCGACCAGGGACGAGGAGGCGGCGCGTGCCGTGCGCGAAACCTTCGACAAGGAGCAGCGCCGCTCGGCGATTGTGTTCTGCTCGTCGATAAATCACGCGAACAGCTTCGCTGCCACACTCAAGCTTTTCGGGTTCAAGGCCGAGGCGATCACCGGAGAGATGTCTCCTCGAGAGCGCGATCGTATCATGGCCGCTTTCCGGAAAGGCAGCCTGGACGTCGTCACCACCCGTGATTTGTTCAACGAGGGCGTCGATGTTCCGGATGTGGACATGATCGTATTCATGCGCGTGACCCATAGCCGGCGGATATTTGTGCAGCAATTGGGCCGCGGTCTGCGCATCAGCCCCAACAAGAAGAAGGTGGTTGTTCTCGATTTCGTCAGCGATCTTCGACGGATCGCCGAGGTAGTGGAATTGGAGAAGGCGGCGAGAGGGGACCTGGAGCGCCTGCGCCTGCCCGGGATGATCCAATTCAGGGACGAGGGCGCCGGCAGTTTCATGCTGGATTGGATGCGTGATCAGGCAGACCTTTTCATGCGGGAGGGCGATCCAACGCTTGAATTGCCCGCCTTTGATTTTCCCAAGCCGCATAACCGGGGCACGGTCCAATGATTATCCCGGAGAACATTCGCGACGGCATTCGTGACAGGCTCTGGGAAACGGCCGACCAACTTGGCTGGTCGTCAATGGGGGATTCCGAACGATCAAAATATTATGAGCCATGGACCCGTGACCAGACGATAGGCGGTCAACTCGCGCACTACATGGATCCACGCAAGGTGCGGGTTTACATAAAGGACTCGCTACTTAAGCCTTATGAGCGCGCCCGCCTTCTGGAAAACGAGGAGGCGATATGGCGGCTGCTCGGTATGTCGGCGCCAACGACCTTCTCGGAAACCTATATCAAGCCACACGGCCGCCGTCTGGAGGATGGAAGGGTGGTCTGCTGGGGCAAGAGCCGCGACTGGAAACTGATACTGATGGCCGTGTTCGAGCGCGGCCAGGCCCGGCGGGATTTCTCGGCCTTCGGCGTCGTTCTGCTTGAGACCGGACCGACAGCCGAGAAAGACAAACGCTCTCTTGTCGTGAGCGCGGCGACGCGCTTGGGCATAGAGAAGCTGGCATGGCTGGAGTAGTCGACGTGCGGGAGAAATATCAAGGCTGGTACCTTAAGTCAGCGTCGGAGGTCGCGGCGCTTTGGGATAA
Organism: Oceaniradius stylonematis; assembly: GCF_003149475.2. Taxonomy (GTDB): domain Bacteria; phylum Pseudomonadota; class Alphaproteobacteria; order Rhizobiales; family Rhizobiaceae; genus Roseitalea; species Roseitalea stylonematis. The sequence goes on along the minus strand of NZ_QFWV02000002.1, from coordinate 429,827 downwards.
AGCGATCTTCGTCCCCGACGCCAACGTCCTCCTGCACTGTTTGCGGCATTCCGAGGTTGTCCGCGAGGAACTCCTCCGGCTCTTCGACGTCCTCAAGGACTCGCTTTGGATTCCATACCAGGTTGGACTGGAGTTTCATCGCAACCGTCTGGACGTCCAACTGGGTGCCCAGGACGCCTATGACGCGCTCATCAAGGATCAAGAAGCGATCATTGAGAAGGCCCGTGACCGCCTTCGGCAATTGCGCGCGCACCCCACGATCAATGTCGCCAAGGAACTCGCGGCCTTGGACATGTTCCTTACGGATTTCAAGGCCCGGATGGAGGCGGCCCGAGAGGGCCACCCCAAGGAAGAAATTGACGCTGTCATCGGGCGCCTAACCGCGCTTTTGGAAGGCCGTGTGGGCGACAAATGGAAGCCGGAGCAGTTCACCGCGATCAAGAAGGAGGGGGATGATCGCTACAACCGGAAAGTCCCGCCTGGTTACAAGGACACGAAGAAGGATTCCGGTGATCTGGATAGGTTCGGTGATCTGATCATCTGGAAGGAGATGATGGCGAAGGCGAAGGCCGAGGGCCGTCCAGTCATATTCATTTCCGACGATGTGAAGGAGGACTGGTGGTGGATTCATAAGGGACGGAAGCTTGGTCCGCGTCCGGAGCTTATCGAGGAGTTCAAGGCTGAGAGTGGGCAGGACTTTCACATATATGAATTCAGCCAGTTTCTTCGTTTCGCCGCTGAGCGGCATCCTGAGATCAAGGAAAATGTTGGCCAGGTTGAGGAGAGTCTGCTCGCTGATGAGGAAGCGAGGCGCAGACTGGATGAGCGGGCGCGTGGCGATGCGGAGCGTCTGCGCCAACTTGAGGACGAGCGTGATCAGATCGTGGCGGCTCTGTCGGGCGCGCCTGGAACACACAGCGATGTGAAGGTGGCCGAACGTCCCACGCTTCGCAATCGATTGAGTGAGATCAATGAGGAAATCGCCGCTTTGACCGGATTGGAAGAGCAAAACAAGATCGATGCGGATCAAGATGATACAAGTGCATCATCTTAATGTCGCAGAGGATAAAGCTTGTTAGAGCGAAAACAAAAGGTTGTATATGTGGTTGGCGCCGGGCTCTCAGCCGGGCTTGGATTTCCGACCATCGGCAATTTGCTTCCAGAACTGTGGGGCAGACTTGAGGAGGCCGGAAGCGATATTGAGATCGCCGACGTAATTCGATTTCATCACCCTGATTTCAATGCTGATAGGCTTGAGACATACCCAACAATCGAACAGCTTCTCTCTGAGATGAAGGCGAATGCGGAGCTATTTTACTCCACGCGTCCAGCTGCAGGAAACTTCAGTAGCGAGCAGCTCGAGGATCGGCGCGCGAATCTCTTGCAGGAGATGGCCATCTGGTTTCACGATTTGAAGAAGGCGGCGCTAAAACCGAAGCCAAAGTGGCTTCGTAGGTTGGTCACCGCAATGAGGGAAGAGGAAGCCTCGATCATCTCCTTTAATTGGGACCTGGTCCTGGACGAAATGCTCTTCGGATCTTCTCTCGACAAAGGTAGCTACGGCCTCGATCGTCGTAGGAAGGGACCACGTCTTATCAAGCCACACGGATCCTTGAATTGGTACAGAAGAAGTGCAGCCGGCCCCATTAAGAGTGAAAAGAAGTTCAGTTTGGGCGGATCCGGCGATGCGGAGGTATTTGGCTTTCGTCCGCTCCGTGCGGTCCAATCTTCAAAAGGACGGCAATACATGCCGCTTATCGTGCCACCCGTGTATGCGAAACAATTTGAAGGACCGCTCTTCCAGAAGTTGTGGCAAGAGACTGTGCGGGCGCTGAGCACCGCTAGCGAGGTCCGATTTCTCGGCTTCTCTCTAGCGGAGGCGGACTTTCATGCGAGATTCGTCCTTCGGTGCGGCTTCTATAATCAAGAGCACGGCGCGCTTAGGAGCGATGGACACCGCGACACCGCGACCGGCCGGGCCAAAGTTGTGGTTGTTGACCGGTCAAGCACGCCGCTACCGAGGATCCGTGGTGCTGTGGGGTGGGAATGCGAGTTTCATCAAAAAGACATTTCAGATTGGGTGGCGGAAGGCGGTCTTGAGGCTAACCGCATATATGGAGCGTCGAGTGATACGGAGCGCATGCTAACCTGAGAGAAAGGCCGTACGTTGAGAATCAGGCACATTGAAATCAGGAACTTCCGCGGTATCAAATCCCTTTCCTGGCGTGTGAAGGGTGATTTTTGCTGCGTCATCGGGCCGGGAGACACCTGTAAAACCACGATCCTGACAGCGCTTGATTACGCACTATCGCCCCGCACATCGCTCTCATTCGAAGATTCTGACTTCTTCAACCAGGATGTCCGCCAAGACATTGTCATCCAGGTCACGCTGACCGATTGGGACGAAACCCAGCTTGACATCCGTAAGTTCTTTCAGGAAAGCAAGTTCGCGCAGTACAAGTGCGGCCTTGATGCGACGGGACCGCTGGCTGAGCCGCAGGAAGGTGGCACCGTTGCCGTTTCCGTATCATTGCGCGTCGACGGAAGCCTCGAACCGAAGTGGTTTGTCGTCAAAGGACGGGATGAGGGTGAGGTTACCGAAAGAAAGCCACTCTATGCCACTGATCGCAACGCCTTAGGCTTGAGCCGTCTTGATACATATTCCGACTATCACTTTACCTGGGGCCGAAACACCATTCTGACGCGGCTTAGCGCCGACAATGAGGGGAATCTCGGCGCCGTGCTTTCCGGCTTGGCGCGCGAGATGCGCCAGGGAGATATCTCGGGCCACGAGAGCATCACCGAATGCCAGGGCGTTGCCGATACGGTTAAACAGGAATCGAGCGATGCCGGTGTTAAGCTGACGGCACTTTCGCCAAAGATCGACATTCAGCGTCAGTCCATGACCGCCGGGGCCCTTTCTCTTCACGAAGACAATGTCCCAATGCGCAACAAAGGCAGCGGGACTAAGAAGCTCGTCGCTGCCGCCATGCAGATGAAATTACATGGCGGTAAGAACATTTCGCTAATCGACGAAATCGAGGTCGGCCTTGAGCCGCACCGCATCAGAGGATTGATTGTTAGGCTAAGGAATACTGGCCAGCAGATTTTCACGACCACGCATTCACCTGTCGTGATAAGGGAACTCGATGTCGTGAAGGACGAGCTATACGTTTGTCGGCGCGATGCGGCTGGAATAGTGAGCCTCGATAGCCTTGCCGTCGTGCCTAACATCCAGGGGCCGGTCCGCAACAATGCCGAGGCATTTCTTGGCAGCAAAATCATAGCTTGTGAGGGTCCAACGGAGATTGGCTGTCTGCGTGCTTACGACCGGTACCGTTTCGAAGGCGGCAGCATTCCTGTCTGGAGCCTCGCCACTTCGTATTTCAACGCCGATAGCGGCGGTCAGATAAAAGTCGTTTGTCCGAAGCTTCACGCGCTCGGCTACCGAACAGCGGCCTTTTGCGACAACGACGCGCAGGACCAAATTAGCGATGCCGAAGTCGCTCGATTGCGCGCTGCGGCAATCCACGTTTGCCAATGGGAGGCCGGTAATTCGACGGAGGGGCAGCTTTTCCATGACCTGCCTTGGACGCACATTCCCGATCTTCTGGCGATTATTGCGGACAATCACAGGACGCTTGATCACGCCACGATCATCGATTGCGTCATAAAAGAGCCGCGCGTCATAACTCAAAACCTGGGCACCGATCCGACCGCCTGGCCGGAGAGCCCTCTGCTCCGGGGAGTCCTGGGCGAACTGGCTCACAAGCGCAGTTGGATCAAGAGCATCGGCTATGCCGCCACTGTCTTCTATTTTGCGCTTCCTCTGATTCCCGACACGAGCGCTATCAAGTCCCGCCTAGGCCTATTGTGGGACTGGGTACAGCATGAGTGAACAGGTTTATGAAGCTATCGCCCGTTCGTCATCCGGGTTCGTTGAGTCACCAGCCGGCTGCGGAAAAACCGAGGCCATCGTCAGGACTGTGGGGACCTACTGTTCCGACCCGCAACTGATCCTCACGCATACGCATGCCGGTGTCGACGCACTGCGGCAGCGCTTCCGCAAGTATCAGGTGCCCACGAGCAGATACCATGTCGATACGATTGCCGGTTGGGCTTGGAGTTGGGTCCGCAAATACCCTTTTAATGCGGGATATGATGGCCCTGGCGACGTCCCTGGATGGAACGATGTCTACGACAGTATGTCGGCCCTTCTGGAGAGGGATTTCGTTAAGCAGGGTATTCTTAATTCATACGCCGGTGTCATTGTTGACGAGTATCAGGATTGTACTGTCCCTATGCATAAGCTGATGGTTCAGCTCAAATGTCTACTGCCCTGCCGCGTCCTTGGGGATGACCTGCAGGGCATTTTCGGGTTCCGAGATGATCCTCTCATCAGCTGGACTGACATGCGGGGGGCGTTCGGCAACGACCTTGGTACTCTTGAGACACCACATAGATGGATCAACGCTGGTAACGAATCTCTTGGCCGTTGGCTGCTTCGCGAGCGGACTGCCTTTCGCCAGAGCCGTGAACCGGACTACGGCAGCGCTACTGTCCACAGGGCCCGTGTTCAATATGGCAATCTTGGAGCCGAACTTCTTCGTTTGACCGAAGAAAAAGAGGGCCGAATTTGTATCATCGGCCCGAAAGCTCGGCGTCTGAATTCTGCAGTTGAAACCGTCTTGGTCAAACGAGCATACCGCATCCTTGAGCCCAATGACTTAACCGTGCTCCGCGATCTCATCGTCGTACTTGTCGACGGGACGGATGCCGAGAAAGCCGATGCTGCAATCAAGTTTTTCTTTGATTCTCACGGCGGGCTATCCCCGGATACAAATGCATTCATTTCCAATATCCTCAAAGGGGAGGGAAGCCGTCCACGGCTCGTTGATAGGCGCGCGCTGTTCGATGCCCATAGACAGGGTGCGACACCGATCCTTCTGGCTGAACTGCTTGACTATGTTGCGAGCAGAACTGCCGTTTCGTGCAAGCTCACGGAATCCGTCAGTGCTCTAAAATGTATTCTCGAAGAACACATCGGGTCAGGTGCAAACCTAAAGACCCTGTATGCTGAGGAAATCGCTAAGAGGAAATACCGGACCCGCAGCAGCGTATTCCGCTGCGTCGGTAGCACATTGCTCGTCAAGGGTCTTGAATTCGATCATGCTGTGATTCTCCGCGATCCGAATTGGCAGCAGAGCTGGGGAAACTACCGAGACTTGTACGTTGCGCTTTCGCGCGGGGCGAAGAGCGCGACGCTCATCGACTTGGCTGCCTAGATAATCTCGTCATGTGAAAGCCAAAGATCGCACTTGATGGCGATTTGCAGAAACCTGGATTCCCATCGCTGATGGAGTTTGCAAGCATCACTGAATATCAATGCTGCCGCCAGTTCTCTGGGAACGTCGTCTCCGAGGGAATTGCCCGTGTTGCACGAGTTTCAGTGCAGGGTCCTTCCTGGTCACTTCCGCAAGCCACTTCCACCCATCGTACTTGTCGCCGGTCTGCCGCAGGTGCGTATAGCGCTTGAGCGATGTCCACGACCGGTGCCCGGAGTTGGAGGCGACCTTGGGTATGTTGAAGCCAAGCTCGAACAGCCTCGAAACCCCGTCGTGCCGCAGGTCATGAAAGCGTAGGTCGTCGATTCCGAGAAGCTTGCAGGCGCGTGTAAACGACGCGCCGATCGCGTCCGTGGTGTAGGGGAAGATCTGATCGGCGACTTTGGGCATCGCCTCGACGATCGAAATTGCTTCCTCCTGCAGGTCGCACCACACATCGTTGCCGATTTTCTGGCCGGGATTCTTCATGTCGCGCACCAATACGCGCTTGCCTTCATTGTCCAGGTCTTTCCAAGTGATCCGGATCATTTCTTCCTGACGGCGGGTCGAGAATATGGCGAAGGCGATGATTCGGTGCATCGGAATCGAGGACGGTCTGGAAGCCGATCGATCCTTGAAATGCTGCATGAGCCTGTCGAGTTCGCCGAGGGTTGGCCGACGATCGCGTTCACGGCTCTTCGTGGTCAGACCCAACCGATCCGCGACGATCCAGGCGTCCTGCATGGCTTGCCGGTCAAGAGGGTAGCCCCACGCAGGGCGCGCGATGGCGAATACGGCGCCGAGGTGCGAGAGATAATTCGAGACGGTCTGTGGCTGAACTCCGCTCTCGAGTTTCTCGCGCGCGAACGCGACAATATCAGCGCTCGTGATCGAGGCACATGTTTTGTCGGCGATATCGAAATCCTTGATGCTCCTGAGCACCTGCGCCTTTGTCCGACCGATCTTCTTGTTGCTTTCGCGGATGTAGAGATCTATCGCATCGGAGAGCGTCGGGTCTTGGTTCCCACTCGACCTGGATTTGAGCGCGGCCTCAAGCGCGCCAGGTTCACCGAGCCGATCTTCGCGTTGGCTGAGCCAGGCGTTGGCCGTCGACCGGAGCTCGAAGGTTTTGTTCTCGCGCAGGACGATCTTGCCGCCGCGCTTTATGACAATCTGCGCGAGCCATGCTACAGACCCGTCCTTGCGCGAACGCTTTACGATGGCGCCCATATCGGTGGAAAATTGCCTTCTGCGGTCCCACTTCCGATGTGCTTTCCGGGCAAAAAGGGTGCGCAGCGAGCCGAAACGAGGCAACGGCAAAAGATGAGAGAAATGGACCTGGTGGTGGGAAAAGAAGGAAAGTCGCAGATCAGCGTATCTCGACGTTTCGCCATCGCGCCGATGATGGATTGGACGGACCGCCACTGCCGGCTTTTTCACCGGCAATTGACCCGCCATGCGCTGCTCTACACGGAGATGGTCGTCGCCGATGCGGTGATCCATGGCGCGCGCGAACGGCTCTTGCGGTTCGATCCGGCCGAGCATCCGCTCGCGGTGCAGCTCGGCGGCAGCGATCCGGAAAAGCTCGCGGAAGCGGCGCGTATCTGCGCCGGTCACGGCTTTGACGAGATCAATCTCAATGTCGGCTGCCCGTCCGACCGGGTGCAATCGGGCACGTTCGGCGCCTGCCTGATGCGCTCGCCCGATCTGGTCGCGCGCTGTGTCGCGGCGATGAAGCGTGCTGCGGGGCCTGTCCCGGTCACCGTCAAATGCCGGATCGGCGTCGACGAACAGGAGCCGCGCGACGCGCTCTGGGCCCTGGCAGGGCAGGTGGTCGAGGCCGGCGCGGACGCGCTATGGGTGCATGCGCGCAAGGCCTGGCTCGACGGGCTCAGCCCGAAGGAGAACCGCGACGTGCCGCCGCTCGACTACCCGCTCGTGCATGCACTCAAGCGCGATTTTCCCAACCATTTCATCGGGATCAATGGCGGTCTTGCCAATCTGAATCAGGCGATAGAGCAGTTTGCGGCCGTCGATGGCACAATGATCGGCCGGGCGGCCTATCAGACGCCCGGTATTCTTGTGGAGGTTGACCCCCGGGTCTATCGCCTCGATGGACCGGAGCCCGATCTTGACCGGGTCGTTTCGGTGATGGCCGAACACACCGATCGTCATGTCGCCGAAGGCGGCAGGGCCAGCCATGTCACCCGGCACATGGTCGGGCTGTTCCACGGACGGCCGGGCGCGCGGCAATGGCGCCGGCATCTGTCGGAAAAGGCCGTGCTGCCCGGCGCGAACGGCGATGTGCTCCGCCAGGGGCTGTCGCTGATCGAGGATGCCGGCGCGCTGGCTGCCTGAAACGAACCGGAGCCGCCCGAACCGTCCTTGCGCCGACGGCAAAAGCCCGCCATGAGGCGGACGCCTCGATGAAATCTGCCCCCGTGCCATGACCGGATTTGCCGACATTGTCCTGATGATCATCGCGCTCGCCGGCGCGGGCGCGGTGGCCGGGCTGCTCGCCGGCCTGTTCGGCATCGGCGGCGGGGCCATCCTCGTGCCGGTTTTCTTTCAGGTGTTCGGCCTGATGGGCATCGACGATGCGGTTCGCATGCACCTGTCCGTCGGAACCTCGCTGGCCGTGATCGTGCCCACATCGCTGCGGTCTTTCGCCTCGCACCGGGCGCGCGGCGCCGTCGACATGGACCTGCTGCGCAGCTACGTGATCGCCGTGCCGGCGGGTGTGGTGATCGCGGCTCTGGTGTTTGCGTCGATATCGAGCGGCGGGCTGCGGCTGGTCTTCGCCGTTCTGGCGCTGCTGGTGGGGCTGAAGCTTCTGTTCGGGCGCGACAGCTGGCGCTTGGCGGACGATCTGCCGGGCCGGGCGGGACGGTTTTCGGCCGGCATCGGAATCGGCTTTCTGTCGACGCTGATGGGGATTGGCGGCGGCATTCTCAACAACACCTTCATGACGCTGAGCGGACGCCCGATCCATCAGGCGGTCGCGACGTCGGCCGGAGTGGGCGTCCTGATCTCCATTCCGGGCGTTCTTGGCGCCATCTGGGCGGGGTGGGCAGCGCCGGGCCTGCCCGTCATGTCGACCGGCTATGTCAACTGGATCGCCGTGGCGATCATCATCCCAGTGACGCTCGCGGTGGCGCCGCTGGGGGTGCGGGCCGCGCACCGGCTGGACAAGCGCCAGCTCGAACTGGGGTTCGGGCTGTTCATGCTGCTGGTCTCGGCGCGCTTCATGGTCAGCGTTCTGGCCGGCTGAGACCTCAGTCGCGCAGCACCAGACGGTCGCCGGCGACCTCGAAGCCGGACAGCGTATCCAGAAAGTTCATGCCCAGCAGATTTTCGAACAATTGGCCGTCTTCGGCGACGAGCGCCGAAAGGCCGGCGCGCTCGATACCGCCGATCGCGATCCGGTCGATCGTCACCGGCGCGGCCCGTGTGGTGCCGTTGGCGGTCATCACCGGCACCACATAGCGCAGGGCGTCGGTGTCGAAGCCCGCGCTGGCGGCGGCGTCATGGGTCAGCACGATCGATGACGCGCCGGTGTCGACGATGAAACGGAGCGGCTGGCCGTTGACGTCGGCGCGGGTTGCGAAATGGCGCTGATTGCGGCTGATCGTAACGGTGCGGCTGCCATCCTCGGCGGTGGCGGTGCGCGCCGAACCGGGTACGAGACCCGCGCTGATGCGGCTTGTCGCATCCTGCAGTTCGAACCGGTACTCATAGCCGGCGACCAGAGCCAGAATGATGGCGACCCAGATGGCGATCTGGCGGATCAGGTCGCCCGCGCGTTGGCGGCCGGCGAGAATGCTGGCGGCCAGCGTCGTGCCGATCAGGCCGAGAAAGACGAGCGAGGCGAACTGGTCTCCGCTCATGCCGGCGATGGCGGTTGTATCGCCTGCCGCAAACAGGACAATGAGCGCGCCGGCGATGATGGCAAGAACGATGAAGAACATCGGCGTTCAGCTTTCGCCCTGTTCCTTCAGGCGGGCGATGCGCTGGCGCCTCGTCTCGCGGCGCGGCTTCTTCTCGATGGTGGCGATGCGGCCGGGCAGGGTGTCCATGACCCGCCGGCGCTGTTCGGCCGAATAAAGCGTCCATGCGCCGATTTCGTCGCGTGTCCGGCCGCAGCCATGACAAAAGCCGGTCGCCATGTCGATGGAACAGACCAGGATGCAGGGCGATTCAATGGCGTCGGACATCGGCATTTCCGGTTCTTGATGGTCCTGATCTGGGCCTTCAGGCGGCCATTGCAAGGCCGACCAGCATCACCGAGCGCGCAATTTGTTCGGTCGCGCCTATCGTGTCGCCGGTGTGCCCGCCGATCAGGCGGCCGGACAGGCGCGAGAAGCCGGCCGTTGCCGCAGAAACGGCAACCGCGGCGAGCGCCGTGACGACGACGCCGGTTGCGAGGATCGCGGCCAATGCGAGGACGATCCCGGCGCCGACCAGAACCGCGTTCACGGCTGTTGTGGGGGGTTGTCCCGACGCCGCGGCGACCCCATCGGTGCGCGCCGGCGGCGTTTTCGACCAATGCCAGACCATGGCGGCGCGCGAGGCGGTGTGGGCCGCAACGAATGCGAAGGCGGCCTGGATCACGCCGGTTTCCGCGAGCGCGCCCAAAGCTGTGACCTGAAGCAGAACCGAAGCGATCACCGCCAGCACGCCATAGGTGCCGATGGCTGAATCGCGCATGATGTCCATGCGCCGCTCGCCGGTGGCGCCGCCGCCAAATCCATCGGCCGTGTCGGCCAACCCGTCTTCATGCAGGGCACCGGTCAGCGCGATCGTTGCCAAGACCGCGATGCCCGCCATCATCAAGGGCGGCGCGCCGAAGACTGCGCCAATCAGCAGCAGCACGGCACCGGGCACGGCGATCAATGCGCCGGCCAGTGCGAAGCTGCCTGCATCGTCCGAGAGCGCAACCTCGCCGGCGCCAAAGAAGCGCGCCGGCACCGGCAGGCGGGTCAAAAAGCCAAGCGCACGCGCGACCGAAGCCGGCGTCATCGCGCGCGTTCCGACGTTTTGTGACAATGGGGCATGCTTGCCGCTTTACATCGCGGGGCCCGGCAGGCCAAGTGCGCCCCGAACACCGGCCGCCGCCGCGGCGATCCATCGCGCAGGAGAAACGAATTGACCACCGGACTGCCGTTTGACGATTTTCGCGCGCTTTTGAACAGCCTGCCCGGACCCGACGAGCAGGCGGCTTCCGCCGCGCGGGCACGCGAGGCAACGCTGACCAAGCCGGCCGGCTCGCTGGGACGGCTCGAGGAGATCGCCGAATGGCTTGCGGCCTGGACCGGACGTTCGCCGGCGGTGACGCGGCCGCTGGTCGCCGTTTTCGCCGGAAACCACGGCGTCACCGCGCAGGGCGTGTCGCCCTTTCCCGCATCGGTGACCGCGCAGATGGTCGAGAATTTCGCTGCCGGCGGCGCGGCGATCAACCAGATCTGCATTGCCTACGATCTGGGATTGAAGGTGTTCGATCTGGCGCTCGACATGCCGACCGCCGACATCACGCAGGAGGCGGCGATGGACGAGCGCACCTGCGCGGCGACCATGGCGTTCGGCATGGAGGCGATCGCCGGCGGCACCGACCTTTTGTGCATCGGCGAGATGGGGATCGGCAACACGACCGTTGCCGCCGCCATCTTCCATGCGCTCTATGGCGGCGAGGCGACCGACTGGGTGGGGCCGGGGACTGGAGCCGATGAAGCCGGCATCGCTCGCAAAGCCGAGGCCGTGGCGCGCGCGGTGGCCTTGCACAAGGCACATCTGAGCGACCCGCTAGAGGTCCTGCGGCGTCTCGGCGGCCGCGAGATCGCGGCGATGGCCGGCGCGATCCTTGCCGCACGGGTCGAGCGCATTCCGGTCATCATCGACGGGTTCGTGGCAACGAGCGCCGCGGCGGTCCTCCACGCGGCCGACCCGGCCGCGCTCGACCATTGCCTGATGGGCCATGTATCGGCCGAGCCGGGACATCGCGCGGCCGTCGGACGGCTCGGCAAGACGCCGCTGCTCGATCTGGGCATGAGGCTGGGCGAGGGAACGGGCGCGGCGCTTGCCGCCGGCATCGTCAAGGCGGCGGCGCAATGCCATTCGGGCATGGCGACCTTCGAGCAGGCCGGCGTCAGCGGCAAGGAGGCATAGGGTTCCGGTCAGGCAGCGCGCGACCGGCGCAGAAGGCCACGGCGGGCGGGGCGTTCGTTTTCGGCGACCGGCTCGGCAGGCAGCACTTCCATGACGCGCGCGGCGGGGAACATGGCGATGGCTTCGGTGCCTTCGCGCAGCTTGGATTTCAGCGTGAAACCGCCGCCATGCATGGCCAGCAGCGCCTGGACGATGGGCAGGCCGAGCCCCGTGCCTTGTTCGGCGCTCTTGATGGCGATCGAGCCCTGACCGAAAGCGGACAGGACGACCGGAATTTCGTCCTCGGGAATGCCTGGACCATTGTCCTTGACCGTCACATACTGGCCGCCCGATGCGGTCCAGCCGACCTTGAACTCGATCAGCCCGCCATTGGGCGTGAACTTGACCGCGTTCGACAGCATGTTGAGCATGATTTGCCGCACCGCCTTTTCGTCCGCGAGAATGCGGGGCAGGCCGTCCTGGAAAACGGGCTTGATGGCGATCTGCTTCTGGCCGGCCTTCATGCGCACCAGTGCCATACAGTCTTCGGCGACATCGGTCAGCCGCAATGCTTCCTCGCGCAGCTCGTACTTGCCCGCCTCGACCCTGCTGAGATCGAGGATCTCGTTGATCAGATTGAGCAGATGTTTGCCCGAGGCATGGATGTCGCCGACATAGGTCTTGTAGTTCTCATTGTCGATCGGCCCCAGCATCTCGCTATGCATGGCCTCCGAGAACCCCAAAATCGCATTGAGCGGCGTGCGCAGTTCGTGGCTCATCGAGGCCAGAAAACGCGATTTGGCCAGATTGGCTTCCTCGGCGCGGCGCCGGGCCTCGTCGGAGATCGACTTGGCCACCTCCAGTTCGGCGATCAAGGCGACGTTCTCGGCCCGGTAGGCGATCGAGGCTATGGTCGATTTTTGCAGCCTTTCGGCCACGAAGCTGAAGAACAGAAGCGCGCAGAACGGCATGGCGATCGCGAGCATCGTGTTGGGTGAAGTATCAAAATTGAGGGCGGCGAACACCATGACGGGCACGGTGAAGGCCGCAAGGATGGAAAAGCGGATGGCGTAGCAGATGGTGGCCGTGGCGGCGATGGCGATCAACAGGACCGACGCCTTGAAGAACAGCGCCGTATCGGTTCCGCAGTTCGCGCATGCGCTGACCGCAAAATAGGTCCAGGAGAAACCCGTCACGGCGTGGGCCGCCAGAAAGATCAGACGCCAGCGCCTTGGATCGGCATCGCTCTTTTGGCGCAGGAAGCGCTTGGACAGGACGCCCATCGCAACATAAAGAAAGTTGGCAATGATCGCCCAGAGCACAATCTTGTTGTCGAAGCCGGTCGAAAACGCGGCGAACGCCGTCAGGATGATGAGAAGCGGAACCGCAGCGATCGACGAGATCAGCGCGTTGGCATGCAGGCCCAGAAGTTCCAGCGCGAATTCGCGATCCGGGCGCCCGCTCAGGGCCAGCTTGTCGCGCGTCCTGCGCAACGTCCGGCGCAATTCCTGGTTGTGCCCCGACTTGCGGCGGTCGACGATCGTCTTGTCGGGCTGGTCGGTTGCGATCATGGAGGGGCTGGACGTCTCGCGTTGTGCCTGTGGTGCGCCGCTGCGCGACAAACACCCTGCGGAACATACTTTCCCAATTGTTAAAACTCCCTTCATGGCCCGGGGCGGAGGCTTGCACCGATGAGGCGCCGGGGCGGGCGTGCGCGCCGCGGCAAGGACTTTCTGATCGCAGCCCTTTTCATCATCGCGGTGGCGGGGTTGGCGGCGCTGCTGCAGACATGGAACAGCCGCGACCTGAGCGGCGTTGCGCGGATTGTCGATGGCGATACGCTGATCGTTGCGGGCGAGCGGGTGCGCCTGCGTGGCATCGACGCGCCCGAAATGGGCCAATCCTGCACCGATGGCGAGGGCGCCGAACGTCCCTGCGGCCGCCTTGCGGCGCGCCATCTGGCGATGTTGATCGATGGTGGCGAGGTCGGCTGCGCCGGCCACGACGCCGACCGCTTTGGCCGCTTTCTGGGCATCTGCCGAACCGGGGCCGGCCGGTCGTCGCTGAACGCCGCGATGGTGCAAGATGGCTGGGCCGTGGCGTATGGCGATCATGACGGGCTGGAGCGTGCGGCGCGGGCGGAACGGCGCGGCATGTGGGCCTGGCGGTTCGAGCGGCCTGCCGATTGGCGCCGGCAAAGGGCGGCGCTGGACGAGAAAGCCGTGCCACGCGCAGGGCTTGGCGCGGCGCTCCGCCGGCTCCAGTCCTGGACCGGCTGGGGAGGGCATTATGAATAGCACGACGCTGAATGAACTGACGCGCGCGATCACGGCCTGCCGTATTTGTCGCGACACGCCCGAGGGCACGCCCCTGCCGCACGAGCCCCGTCCGGTGTGTGTCGTCTCGCCGACGGCGCGTATCGTCATTTGCGGCCAGGCGCCTGGCACGCGGGTGCATGCATCGGGCCGGCCGTTCACCGATCCGTCCGGCGACCGGCTGCGCGCCTGGCTGGCGGTCGATGAAGCGACCTTCTATGACGCCAGCAGGATCGCCATCGTGCCGATGGGGTTCTGCTTTCCCGGCCTCGACGCCAAGGGCGGCGACCTGCCTCCACGCAAGGAGTGCGCGCGCGCATGGCATGGCGATCTGTTCGCGGCGATGGCGCAGGTGGAACTCGTGATCGCCATCGGCCAGTACGCCCAGGCATTTCACCTCGGCAAGGCACGGCGCAAGACACTGACAGAGACCGTAGCGGCCTGGCGGGACTATGAGAGCGTGCCGGGCCGGCCTTGGCGGGTCATTCCGACGCCGCATCCCTCCTGGCGCAATACGGGCTGGCTGAAGCGCAATCCATGGTTCGAGTCCGACCTTCTGCCGGTCCTGCGCGCAGCGGTCCGGAACCTCATCTGACCGGCTTGCGTGGGTGATTTTTCTATTCTATCTAGCGGTATCGCTCCAGATTAGAAAGATTTCCCAAGAATGGACCGTCTCGACCGGAAGATCCTGCGCCTGCTTCAGGAAGACTCGACCATCGCCGTCGCCGACATCGCCAAGCGCGTGGGTCTTTCGACGACACCCTGCTGGCGCCGCATCCAGAAGCTCGAGGAGGAGGGCGTCATCGAGCGGCGCGTGGCGATCCTCAATCCGGAGAAGGTCAATGCGCGCGTGACCGTCTTCGTCTCGATCCGCACCAATTCGCATTCGACCGAATGGCTCAAGCGCTTCTCGGAGGTGATCAGCCAGTTTCCCGAAGTGGTCGAATTCTACCGGATGAGCGGCGATGTCGATTATCTGCTGCGCGTCGTCGTGCCGGACATTCCAGCCTATGACGCGTTCTACAAGCGGCTGATCGAGAAGATCGAGATCCGCGACGTGTCGTCGGTCTTTGCCATGGAGCAGATCAAGTTCACCACCGAAATGCCGCTCGACTATCTGCCCGTTTGACCAGCGGTCAGCGGTCTCCGGCGATCCTTTCGAGCCGGGCGAGCAGGGACGAGGTGTCCCAGCGCTTGCCGCCCATGTTCTGCACGTCCTTGTAGAACTGGTCGACCAGCGCGGTGACCGGCAGGCCGGCGCCGTTGCGGTCGGCCTCGGACAGAACGATTTCCAGGTCCTTGCGCATCCAGTCGACGGCGAAGCCGTGATCATACTCGCCGGCGTCCATCGTCTTGTGGCGGTTTTCCATCTGCCAGGAGCCGGCCGCGCCCTTGGATATGACGTCGATGACCGCTTCGACATCGAGCCCTGCGCGCTTGGCGAAATGGATGCCTTCCGACAGGCCCTGAACGAGGCCCGCGATACAGATCTGGTTGACCATCTTGGTGAGTTGCCCGCTGCCGGCCGGACCCATCAGTCCGACCATCTTGGCGTAGCTCTCGATAACGGGCTTGGCCCGGTCGAACACGCCGGGATCGCCGCCGCACATGACGGTCAGTGCCCCATTGACCGCGCCCGCTTCGCCGCCTGACACCGGCGCGTCGATGAAGCCGAAACCGGCGGCTTTCGCCGTATCGTCCAGTTCTCGCGCCACGGCGGCCGAAGCGGTGGTGTTGTCGATGAAGATCGCGCCCTTTTTCATGGCCGCAAAGGCGCCATCGGCGCCCGTCGTCACCGCGCGCAAATCATCGTCATTGCCGACACAGGCAAAGACGAAATCGGCATCGGCGGCGGCACCCGCTGGAGTATCGGCCCCAGCGCCGCCATGTTCGGCAACCCACGCATCGGCCTTGGCGGCGGTGCGGTTGTAAACGGTCACTTCATGGCCGCCGCGGTTCTTCAGATGCGCCGCCATGTGATAGCCCATCACGCCGAGCCCGATGAATGCCGCTTTGGCCATGTGTGCGTCTCCCTGAATGGTCCGATGCCGACATAGCGCCGATCCAGCCCGTCGCAAAGGCGGAAAACCCCGATATGGGAATCGGTTGCCCGGACGCGCTGACAATCCGATTCCGGCGCTTCACAGGCCGATTCAGCGCTGTTGGTGGCGTGTCAGACGCTTTTCCAGCCGGTTCCACAGGATGCGGACGGTCTCGACGATCACCAGATAAAAGACCGCTGCCCAGATATAGGTCTGGAAGTCGAACGTGTTGGAAAAGGCGCGTCGCGTGACGGCCATCAGATCGAACACTGTGATCAGCGCGACGACCGCCGATCCCTTGATCATCAGGATGATCTCGTTGCCATAGGGGCGCAGGGCGACGATCATCGCCTGCGGCAGGACAATCTTGCGGAACGTCTGAAGCGGGCGCAGGCCGAGTGCCGCGCCGCCCTCCCACTGTCCGGGCTTCACGCTTTCGATCGCGCCGCGCAGGATTTCGGCCTGATAGGCGGCGGTGTTGAGCGTGAAGGCAAACAGAGCGCAGTTCCATGCATCGCGGAAGAACCACCACAGGCCCACCGCTTCCAGTTCGGCGCGGAACGTGCCGAAGCCGTAGTAGATCAGGAAGAGCTGGGCGAGCAGCGGCGTACCGCGAAAGAAATAGACATAGCCATAGGCGATGCCTCCCAGGACCGGGTTGTCCGACATGCGCATGAAGGCCAGCGGCAGCGACAGTGCCGCGCCGAGCACGATGGAGATCGCGACCAGCGAGAGCGTCGTCCACAGGCCGGCCAGGTAGCGCGGCAGATAGCGGTCGACGAACTCGATGTTCCACGCGCCGATCAGCCACCAGACCATGCCGAGGCCCGCCAATATCCAAACGGCCATCAGACCATGGCCGACAATGCGCGTGCGCGTCCACTGCTTGGCCAGATCCGGCGGGGCGGGCTGCGGCGCCAGCAGCGTCTGGCGGACGATGGCGGTCACGCGCGGACCTCCGAACGCCGGGCGGCGCGCTCGATGCGCGAAAAGACGATCGAGGAGAGGATCGCGAGCACCAGATAGAGCAGGCAGGCGATGCCAAAGAACAGGAACGCCTCTTTGGTCACGCGCGCGGCAATGCCGGCCTGGCGCATGATGTCTGAAAGCCCGATTACCGAGATGTAGGCCGTGTCCTTGAGCAAGATGAGCCACAGATTACCCAAGCCGGGCAGGGCGATGCGGACGAGCTGCGGCGCTATGATCGTGCGCATGGTCTGCCAGCGCGTCAGGCCGAGCGCATCACCGGCCTCGTACTGGCCGTGGGGAATGGCGCGAAAGGCGGACAGGAACACCTCGCTCGCAAACGACGAAAAGACGACGGCCAGCGCGATCATTCCGGCGACGAAGGCGTTGATCTCGAAGCCGCCCTCGAAGCCGAGCGCGAGCGATGCCTGCCGTATGCCGATCTGCATGCCGTAATAGACCATGAAGATGGTCAGCAGTTCGGGGAGGCCGCGAAAGATCGTCGTGTAGATGTCGGCGGCCAGCCGCAGCGTCTCTTCGCGGGACTGCTTTGCAAGGGCAAGAAGAAAGCCGATCGCAAGGCCGACGGGCAGGGTGACCAAGGCCAGTGAAGCAGTGACAAGCACGCCGCGTGCGATCTCGTCGCTCCAGCCGGTGTCGCCGAATGCCAGATAGCCCAGCGCGTCCATCAGCCATCCATCGTCGGAGGAATGCGGATGTGAAAAGGGCGGAGACAGGCCGTCCCCGCCGCTTTTCGCTCAATGCTCAATGTATCACGGCGCGATCAGCCGCCATAAACGTCGAACTCGAAATACTTGTTATTGATCTGCTCGTAGACGCCGTTCGCACGGATCGCCTGGATCGCCGCGTTGAAGGCCTCGCGAAGTTCGTCCTCGCCCTTGCGGATGGCGATGCCGGCGCCTTCGCCGTTGATCACCGGGTCCGGCGTCAGCGTGTCGAGGATCTTGCAGCACTGGCCTTCGTCGGTGGCCAGCCACTCGGACAGCACGACGACATCGTCGATGACCGCATCGATACGGCCCGAGGCGATGTCGAGCTTGTACTCGTCGGGCGTCGGATAGAGCCGCAGATCGGCCGAGGACAACTTCTCTTCGGCATAGTTGGAGTGCGTCGTCGCCGACTGGGCGCCGATGGTGCGGCCGGCAAGGCCCTCGTCGGTCGCGGCCGTGATGTCGGAATCCTTCGGGACGGCGATCGCCGGCGGGGTGTTGTAGTACTTCTCGGTGAAGTCGACAGTCTGCTTGCGCTCTTCGGTGATCGACATGGACGCGATGATCGCGTCGAACTTGCCGGCCACCAAAGCCGGAATGATGCCATCCCAGTCCTGGGTGACGAATTCGCACTCGGCGCCCATTTCCTCGCAGAGCGCCTTTGCGATGTCGATGTCGAAACCGACGAGCGAGCCGTCCGCCTCGAGATTGTTGAAGGGCGGGTAGGCGCCTTCGGTGCCGATCTTGATCTGCATGGCGTCCTGGGCCTGGGCGGCGCCGACCGAAAGGGCAAGGGTCGTGGCCGCGGCCAGAATTGTTGTGCTCAAACGCATGGAATACCTCATGTCACGCGTGGCCCGCGGCTTGCGCGGGCGGTTGAACGCCCACCTCCCTGATGGGCATTGGCGGCGATGTTCCATGAGACCAAAGCGCTTTGCAACCAAAAATGACAGCTGGGTGTCAGCAGGCCGCCGCTTCAGCGCCCGCCCGGGACCGGGCGCACGATGCGGTTCGTCACCGCATGCATGCGGCGGGCGCCATAGCCGAGCGCTGCCAGAAGATGCAGGCCTGCGGCGGCAAGGAACAGTTGCGCGGCAGCTCCGTGCCACGCATGGGCCGCCGCCGTCAGTGCCGGTCCGGGCGCCCATGGCAGGACGATGTCGGAGCCGGCGAGGCCGGAGATGCGGTCTGACGACAAGACGATCGAGAGCCCCGACAGGACGATGACGAGCATGGCCAGCAGCATCGCGATGATCGCCAGACGCGCAGCAAATGACAGGATGGCCGGCTCGTCCGGCGCGCGGGGAAAACCCCGTTTGAGGCGTCGCAGCGTATGGACCAGCAGGAAGGGTGCCGCCACAAGGCCCGCCAAACCGTGCAGTTCGGGTCGGTCGAGCCATGCCGTGAGCAGGAGTGCGGCGGCAAACAGGACGCTGAGCCAATGAAGCGCGACCGAGAGCGGCGCATAGCCGCCGAAGCGGTCGGCCGGCAGCGGCCGCCTGGCGGCGCTGTGCGGCGGGCCGGAGGGGCGTTCCTCCGCCGCCCCGGCGGTGTGACCTGCCGTCTCGTCCGTCGTCATCCGTCCCCGCTCCAGCCGGGCATCAGCCCCATCTCCGCAAACGGGATAAAGCGCACCGGGTCGCCCGGCGCAACCGCATCGACATGTTCGGGCAGGTCGATCAGCCCGTACGCCGCCTGCAGGCCGGAGACCAGTCCGGAGCCGTCACGCGGGAACTTGTGTGCGTTCAGCACGCCGGTTTCCGGGTCGGCTTCGGTCCAGCCGCGAAGAAATTCGCGGCGGCCCGTCTTCTTGCGGTCAATGGCAAAGGCGGCAGGCAGCGTATAGGCGGCCGGCGGCGTCACCGATGCGCCGGCCAGATGGCCGATCACCGCGCGCGCATAAAGCAGAAAGCAGACGAGCACGGCGACCGGATTGCCCGGAAGGCCGAGGACGACCGTATCGCCGATCTGGCCGAACATCATCGGCCGGCCCGGCTTGATGGCGATCTGCCACAGATGGCGTTTTCCAAGTTCATCGAGCACTGCGAGCATGTGGTCCTCGTCGCCAAGCGAGGCGCCGCCGGACGTGATGATCAGGTCATGATCTGCGGCCGCTGTCGCCAGCGTCTCGCGCAGCGCGTCGGCATCGTCGCCGACATGACCAAGGTCGGTGACCGTCGTCGCGGCCTGGCCGGCAAGCGCCAGCAGCATGGGCCGGTTGGCATCATGAACCTGCGCCGCACCTGCCTCGGCACCGGCAGGTACGATTTCGTCGCCGGTCGACAGGATGGCAATGCGCAACCTTTTGCGAACCGAGACCGTCCCGTGCCCCGTCGCGGCCAGCGCTGCCAGGTCCTGCGGGCGCAGCGTCTGGCCGTCGCGGACGACGGGATCTCCCGGCATGAAGTCCTCGCCTGCCCGGCGCCGGTTCGCGCCGGCCTTCAGGCCAGCGGGCACCGCGATCGCACCGTCTTGAAGAACGGTGCAGTCCTCCTGCATCGCCACGGTGTCGGCGCCGGCTGGCATCGGCGCGCCGGTGAAGATGCGCACGCAACGGCCCGGCGGCACCGGTCCGGTCGCGGTCGCGCCGGCGGCAATCCGTCCGGCAACCGGCAGGTGGTCCGGGCCTTTGAGATAGGCGGCGTGAGCGAACGCGTAACCATCGACTGCGGCATTGTCGCTGCGCGGCACCGGACCCGGTGCGGTGACCGGCACGGCCACGATACGGCCCTGCGCGCCGACCACCGATACCGTCGTCGTGCCGGTCACCGGTTCGAGGCGGTTGGCCAGCAAGGAGAGCACATCGTCATGACGCATGCGCTGGCCGTCATTGACGAAACAGTCGTCGATCAGTGTCTGCCGGCCTGCGCTCATGACGCGGACCGCCGTTCGGTCCCTGTGCCGAGACCGCAGACCTGTTCCACCAGTGTCGCGATCGCTTCGGTCTGGTCGCGCCGGAAAACCGGCTTTCCGTCCGGCGCCACATCGCCCGGCGCGTCGTCGCAGGCGACCGCGACGACCGCCGGATCGGTGTCGGCAAGGGCAGGGCGCGCTTTGTCATGGTTCGCGCGCAGCTCGATCTTGGGGTGAGGCGCGCCCTTGAAGCCTTCGACCAGAACGATGTCGCAGGGCGAAAGCCGTGCGATGATATCGTCGAGCGGCAGTTCGGCCTCGTCCGGCCTGTTCTCGTGTATCAGCGCCCAGCGGGCGGATGACACGATCGCCACCTCTTGCGCCCCGGCCTGGCGATGGGTGTGGCTGTCGGTGCCGGGCCGGTCGATGTCGAAGGCGCCGTGCGCGCGCTTGACGGTCGCGACCCGGTGACCACGATCGATCAGTTCGCGTGTCAGGTTGGCGGTCATGGTCGTCTTGCCGGAATTCTTCCAGCCGACAATACCGAAGCGGGGCGGACTGTCAGCCATCACACAAGCGCCGCTTGTGCCTGGCGTTCGGCGGCGGTCAGGTCTTCGGGCGTGTTGATGTTGAAGAACGGATCGGCGCCATGGGCCCCAGGCCCGAATTCGACCGGCGCGAACCGGTGACGCTTTGCCCACGCCATCACCTTGAACGTGTCCGTCCCGGCCAGCCAGCGCTCGAGATCGTCGGCCAAGCCGGTCGGCCAGAGCGCGAATACCGGATGGCGATTGCCGTCGGAAGCCGCCATTGCGATCGTGTCGGGCGTTGTCGCGGCGGCCGCCAGACGCGTCACCAGATCGGTCGGAAAGAATGGCGTGTCGGTCGCCGCCGTGGCGACATGGGTGAATGCCGCACCGCGATCGCTGGCAAAGCGCATGGCTGCGAGCACGCCGGCGAGCGGGCCGGCATGGCCGCCGATCGTGTCGGCAAAGACCGGCAGGTCCAGCCTGTCGAAACGCGCGGCATCGCCATTGGCGTTGACCGCCATGGCGCCGACCTGGGGCGCAAGGCGTTCGGCGACATGGGCGATCAGGAGCTTGCCGGCGAGCGCGATCAGCGCCTTGTCGGTGCCGCCCATGCGGCTTGACTGGCCGCCGGCGAGCACGACGCCGAGGATTGCGTCTGTTTGCGGGGTCGTATCAGTCATCGCCCGCGCCCTTGCGCCGCATGTCGGGCGTCTCGTCGGCCACCTTCGACCAGTCCATGTCGCGGACAATCCGTTCATTGCCGGAAAGAACCGTGAAGCGCTTGCCGCGGGCGCGGCCGATCAGGGTGAGGCCGGCCTGCCGCGCCAGTTCAACGCCCCAAGCAGTGAAACCCGACCGCGATACCAGGACCGGAATACCCATCATGACGGTCTTGATCACCATTTCCGAGGTCAGCCGGCCGGTCGTGTAGAAAATCTTGTCGGCGCCAGCCACGCCGTTGAGCCGCATCCAGCCGGCGATCTTGTCGACGGCATTGTGACGGCCGACATCCTCCATGTAGACCAGCGGCCGGTCGCGTTCGCACAGCACGCAGCCATGGATAGCGCCGGCGGCGAGATAAAGGCTCGGGGTCGTGTTGATGGTTTTCGTCAGTCCGTGCAGCCACGATGTGCGCAGGACGGCGCCGGCGGGCAGAGCCGTTGCGTCGAACCCTTCCATCACGTCGCCGAACACGGTTCCCTGGGCGCAACCGGACGTGCGCACCTTCTTTTGCAGCACCGACTCATAGTCGGTCGCGCGGGCCGTGCGCACGACCACCACGTCCAGATCGTCGTCATGGTCGATCGCGGTGATCTCGTCGTCGGGCCGCAGCATGTTCTGGTTGATCAGATAGCCCACCGCGAGGAGGTCGGGATGATCACCGATCGTCATCATGGTGACGATTTCCTGCCGGTTCAGATAGAGCGTCAGAGGACGCTCGGTGACGACCCGCGTCGTCATCGGGTTGCCGTCCTGGTCATGACCCGAGACCTCCGCCGACAGGCCGTCGGCATCGGGGTCGGGCGCGACCAGATATGCGGCTTCCGGCGTTGGAGCGGCGTTGGCTGTCATGTCGCGATAATGCCCAAGCGCGCGTGTCGGCTCAACGTGAAAACCGTCAATCGGCGTCGCTGGGCGAACGGATCGCGACCAGGGCGACCGCGAGGGCGACCAGTGCCATCACGGTGAGCGCCACGGCAAGCCCGACGGGCGACTCCCCGCCGCGCGCGGCGTAGGCGCCGATGATCGATGCGATCGCTCCGCAGCCGATCTGCAGGGCACCCTGAAGGCCCGATGCGGCGCCCGAGGCTTCCGGTTTGAGGCTGATGACCGCGGCGGTCGCGTTCGGCAGGACAAGCCCGTTGCCGATGCCGGTCAAGGCGATCGGGATGAACAGCGCCGCGGGGTGGTCCAGGCCCAGGGCGAACAGGACCAGCAGCGTCAGCGTGCTGCCCAGCGTGACGAAGGAGCCGTCGCGGATCATCGCCTCGATGCCGCGCAGCTGCGAAAATCGTCCCGACAGGAAGTTGCCGATCAGATAGCCAAGCGCGCACAGCGAGAACCACAGCCCGTACTCGAACGGTGTCTGGCCCAGAAACGCATCGGAAACCGCCGGCCCGCCGCCCAGAAAACCGAAAAAGACCATCGACGCGAGTGTCGGGGTCATCGCATAGAGCCAGAAAGCGGGCATGCGGGCCAACACGCCCCATGTGGCGATCTGCGTGCGGGCGGTTTGCCCCTCGCTTGTGTTCGTCTCCGGCAGGAAGATCACGGTTGCGGCAAGCGCGACCGCGCCGAACAGGGTCAGCAGCACGAATGCGGCGCGCCAGCCGGCCATTTCGTCGGCAAGGCCGCCGATGGCGGGCGCGATCATCGGGGCCACCGCCATTCCCATGACGACATAGCCGATCATCGACGCCGATTTCTCGCGCGGATAGATGTCGCGGATGATGGTCCTTGAAAGCACCAGCCCGACGGCGCTGGCCGTCTGGACGACGCGGCCGAACAGGAAGACCTCGACATTGGGCGCCAGCATGCAAACGACCGAGCCGATGATGAAGACCGTCATGCCGGCGATCAGGACGGGGCGCCGGCCGATCCGGTCGGAAACCGGACCGGCGACGAGTTGCAGCAGCGCCATGAAGATCAGGTAGAGCGACAGTCCGAGTTGCACCGTCGGATAGGGGGCGCCGAAATCGTCGGCGATCGAGGGCATGGAGGGTACGAACATGTTGATCGCAAGCGGGCTGACCGCCGCCAGAACGACGAGCGTTACGAGCAGCGGCCTGACGGTGCCCGGCCTGGACAGGATTGCTTGCGACATCGGGGAAACCGGTGGTTGGACGCGTGTCCTTACTCCGAATTGCCCGTCAAGAGAAGCCGGCGGCGCCCATCCGCCGCCGGCCCGTTCAACGTTGCTGTGCCTGCCGGCGTCCAAGGCGGAACACGCGGCGAACCAGAGTATCGATGGCCATCCTGCGTTCAAGGGCGGCAAACCGTCTGGCGCGGTCATAGTCGATGTCGCGATCGAAAGGGTCGGTGTGGGTCATCGGTGCGGTTCCTTGTGCGGGGGTCGGCTGATCGGCCTTGGGTCGAGATTGAAATAACTGTTGCCAAACGGCCCGACAAACGCGAACTTCTGATGGTTCGCATAAGGAAAACTGATGTGACGCGCCGTCTTCCACCGCTCAATGCCCTGCGGGCGTTCGATGCCGCATCCCGCCATCTGAGCTTCCAGAAGGCAGCCGAGGAGTTGAACGTCACGCCTTCGGCGCTGTCGTTCCAGATCAGGCAACTGGAGGAGCATCTGCACATTGCGCTGTTCCGGCGCCTCAACCGCCGCGTGGTGCTGACCGAGGAGGGCGCCCGTTTCGCGCCGTTCGTTCAGGACGGGTTCGAGCGGCTGCACGGGGCGATGAACCAGCTCAGGCCCGCAACGCCCGACCATGTGCTGACCGTGTCGACCGGGCCGGCCTTTGCCGCCAAGTGGCTGTCGCCGCGTATTCACCGCTTTCTGGAACTGCATCCGGACATCGAGTTTCGCATCGCGGCCAATCTGAACCTGTCCGATCTGAGAAAGGACCCGATCGACGTGGCGATCCGGTTCGGCGGCGGCAATTATCCGGGGCTGCGGGTGGAGCCGCTGGCGGAAGATGCGGCGACGCCGCTGATCAGCCCGATGCTGCTGGAACAGCGGTTCGGAGGCGCCATGTCACTGACGGACCTGGCGTCGATGACCCTGCTGCACGATGATTCGGCGTCGTTCCTGCCCAAGGCGGTGACCTGGGCGACCTGGCTCAAACATGCCGGTGCCCATGGCATCGATGCATCGCGCGGCGCGCGCTTCAGCCATGCCGACCACGCCATCGAGGCTGCCGTCGACCAGGCAGGCATCGTGCTCGGCCGGCTGACACTGGCCGCCCGTGACATTCGCGCCGGCCGGCTCGTCGCGCCGTTCGATCTGGTGCTGCCGTCCAATGCGAGCTTCTACTTCTGCTGCCTGCCGGAAATGACCGCCGAGCCGAAGATCGAGGCGTTCCGGGCGTTCGTGCGCTCGGAGATCGAGGGCGAAAAGGCCGAACTCGACCGGTTGCGCAACCGGGGTTAAGGCTCGCGCGCGGCTTCGTTCCGGGGCCCGGTCGCCGGCTGCCGCGCCTGCAAACGCTCGCGATAGAAGGCGTAGATGCCTGTGCCGATGATCAGCGCCGAGCCGGTCAGCATGGGCAGGTCGGGTTGTTCACCGAACAGGAGAAAGCCCAGGATCAGCGCGAACAGCAGTCTCGAATAGCGGAACGGCGCGATGACGGACAGTTCGCCGATGCGCAGCGACAATGTGATCGCGTAGTAGGCCCCCATGCCGGACATCGCGGCGCCGATGACATAAAGCGTTGTCTGAAAACTCATCGGCGACCAGCCGCCATAGGCCATCATCATGACGAAGGCGGGCGGCAGGATGACGACGCTCGCAAAGGTCGACAGCTGCATCGTGCTGATGCCGGTCTCCACGCGACGCGTGGCCAGATCGCGCACCGCGAGCCCGATCACCGCGCCGACCGCCAGAAGCGCTGCCGGCGTGAACCCCGCCATCCCGGGCCGGATGATGATCAGCACCCCGAAAAAGCCGATCATGACGGCGGTCCATCGGCGCCAGCCGACTTTCTCGCCCAGGAAAAGCGCGGCGCCGAGCGTGACGACCAGCGGCTGTGCCTGCAGGATGGCCGAGGCGGTCGAAAGCGGCATCAGCGCGAGCGCGGTGACGAAGCAGACGACACCGAGCACCTCGCCGGTGTTGCGCAGGACGACCGGGCGCGCGAGGAAGGCGCGGCTCCACAAGGCATCGCCCGAAAGCCTGGTGAGAATGGCGAACACCACCACCGCGATCAGCGTCTGCAACAGGATGACCTGACCGACATTGATTTCGGCTGCGGCCAGCTTGATGAAGCTGTCGTCAAGCGCGAACAGAGCCATCGCCAGCGTCATCGTCGCGATGGCGGTGAGGTTGCGCGTAACGGGGGCCGGCAAGGGCAGGGGCGCGGACATCTCAGGCACCCGGCGCCGGTCTCGATGCAGCGGCCGGGCGCTGAGCGGCGTGCCGTGCCCGGCCGGGCCGGCTTTCCCGATAGAGCGTATAGATGCCGGTGCCGACGACGATCGCCGCGCCCGCAAGGGTTGCCGTGTCGGGGAACTCGCCGAAGAACGCCAGGCCGAGAATAAGCGCCCAGAGAAGCGCCGTGTAGCGGAACGGCGCGACAAAGCCGATGTCGCCCTCCCGCATGGCCATGACGATGAAAAGGTATCCGGCGAACAGAAAGCCGGCGGCGGCCATCAAGATCACGACGACGGACGCGTCCATCGGCGTCCAGCCGCCAAGGGGAACGATCAGCACAAGGCCGGTCAGCGTGACCGTCAATGCGGTCAGCGCCGAAATGGTGAGCGACGGCACCGTCGCGACGATCCGGCGCGTTGCAAGATCGCGCACCGCCGCGAAAATCACCGCTCCGACCACCATCAACGTGTAGGCGTTGAAGCCGGCAAGGCCCGGGCGAACGATCAGAAGGACACCGCAAAAACCGATCAGAATCGCGGTCCACCGTCGCCACCCGACGCGCTCGCCAAGGTAGAGCGCGGCGCCCAATGCGACCGCCAGCGGCACCGCCTGCAGGACCGCGGTTGCGTTGGCAAGCGGCAGATGCGCCAGTGCGCCGAGAAACAGTACCGTCATCGCCAACTCGCCTCCGGTCCTGACGATGACCGGCGCCGAGAACATGCCCTTTGCCAGGATCGGCCGACGCAGGACGCGCAGATAGACGAGGAGGCCGGCGAGGATGACTGCACCGCGGACGAACATGATCTGTCCGGTGTTCAGCGTGTCCATGACGGACTTGGTGAGTGTGTCATTGATGGTAAATGCGGCCATCGACAGGGACATGAAAAGGCAGCCCCTTATGTTCGCCGACAAAGGCATGGTGACCCGGTGCTTTCGATCTCTAACGAAAACGGCCGGTGAACCCGACCGCCATCGGCCTATCATGGCGGTGTGCCGGTGAACAGCGCCGATCTTGTCACCGGCTCAATCGCGGGCCTCGAGCCAGGCCACCAGCGCGTTTTCATCGTTGGCGGTCACATGGCGCGCAACGCGCCGGCCGATGGCCGCGCCGAACTTGTAGCCATGGCCCGAGCAGGCCGAGACGACCCAGAGCCGTTCTTCCCGGTGAAGGGCAAAGCGCTCGTCGGATGTGAACGTGTAGGCGCATGTGACCGTCTTCTCGTGTGTGTATTCGTCGAGCCGGGCCAAGGGCGGGGAAAACCAGCGCCGTATCGCGTCGGCTTCGTCACTGCCCGGGTCGCGATCCTCATCGGGGCCGGATTTTCGCTTGTGGTTGCCCGTGCCCAGCTTGAGGCCGGAGCCGCCGATCGGCGGGATGCCGTAGCCGTCGGAATCGCCGCCCATGTCGAGCAGCACGGGTGCATTTTCCCATGCTGGTGCGAGATCGGGCGGCGGGGTGAAGTAGGCGACAGCGGTCCGGTATGTAGTCAGCCGTTCGGCCAGATGCGGCACCAGAGCGAGCACCCAGGCGCCCGCGGTGACGATGACGCGGTCATAACGTTTGGTTTCGCCGCCTTCCGTGGTCACCGTACCCGCGGTGCCGTCGATGGCCGTCACCTTGGTGTTGTCGCGGACGGTCACGCCTTTGGCGCGCAGCCAGTCGCCGATCCCGGCACCGATCTTCTGACACAAAAGCGCACCACCCTCGGGGCTGAAACCGGCGTAACGGAAAGTTCCAGGCTCGAGGAAACCGAACCGGTCGGCTGCCGCTGCCGGACTGAGCACATCCAGCGGGTAGCCGCCAGCCAGAAGACCTTTCCGGTATTGCTCGGCCTCGTCGCCAGGTTCGCGCGAGACGATCAGAAAGCCGTTTTCGATCAGGTGGTTTTCGCCCAAATCGTCGAAAAGCTCGTTCCATGCGTCATAGGCCTCGTCGATCCGCCGTGCATAGCCCGTCTGGCCGCCATAGGCGCGCCGGATGATGCGGTGTTCGTCACCGGAGGCGGACAGCGGATTGGGGATGGGCCCTTGCTCGTAAAGCGTGACATCGACGCCGTGTTTTGCCAGCGCCCAGGCGGTCGAAAGGCCGGAAATGCCAGCGCCGACCACGGCGATGCCGGTCATGGCCCGGTCAGCCTTTCGGCAAAGCTCGCGACGAGGCGCTGATACCGCGCCTTGTCGGCTGCCGGATGGACCAGGACCGCACCGTGGACGACCGCGTCCCGGCCGAACTCGTAGCGCTCATAGTAGATGTCGGTTCCGGAAAAGCCGGACAGCACCAGCCAGTCGTCGCCCGCCGCTTCATAGGTAACGCTTTCCGCGTTTTCGGCCCGATAGCCGGCGAGCCGCTGGCGCATCTGCTCCGGCGTTTCGTTGAAGACATTGAACTGGCCGAAGATGCTGAGCGCCGCTCCATCGTCGGACAAAAACCGGATACCGTCACTGTTGGCGGGCGGCGGATCGATGGCGGTGAACATGTGCGCGGGCAGCGCGAAGCGGGTGCCGAACCGGGCATTTTCATAGGCCAGTTGGTCGGCGAGGGCGAGGCCGCCGGCGGCCACCGCCNGCGGGTCGTGCGGTCGATGACGAAGTCGTGGCCCTTGGGCTTGCGGCCGATGGCCTCGTCGATGGCGGCGCCGACCAGTTCGTTGCCCTCGGACCGGCGCAGCGGTTCGCGCAGGTCGGCTGCATCCTCCTGGCCCAGACACATGTAGAGCGTTCCGGTGCAGGTCAGCCGGACGCGGTTGCAGCTTTCGCAGAAATTGTGGGTCATCGGCGTGATGAAGCCGAGGCGGCCGCCGGTTTCGGCCACTTCCACATAGCGGGCAGGGCCGCCCGTCTTGTAGGGAATGTCGGTGAGCGTGAAACGGTCCGCGAGATCGGCGCGCACCTGCGACAGGGGTAGATACTGGTCGGTACGATCCTCGTCGATTTCCCCCATCGGCATGGTCTCGATCAGCGTGAAATCGAAGCCTTCGCCATGGGCCCATTCCATCATCGGCACGATCTCGGCATGGTTGACGCCCTTGAGGGCAACCGCGTTGATCTTGATCTGCAGGCCGGCCGCCTTGGCCGCGGCAATGCCGCCGAGAACGCGATCGAGATCGCCCCAGCGGGTGACGGTCTTGAACTTGCCGGGATCGAGCGTGTCGAGCGAGACATTGACGCGCCTGACGCCGCAGTCGACCAGTTCGCCGGCGAAGCGGGCGAGTTGCGAGCCGTTGGTCGTCAGCGTCAGTTCTTCGAGCGCGCCCGATTCAAGGTGCCGCGAAAGCTGGCGCACCAGATGCATGATGTTCTTGCGCACCAGCGGCTCGCCACCGGTGAGCCGCAGCTTGCGGACACCCTTTTCGACGAAGACCGTGCACAGGCGGTCCAGTTCCTCGAGCGTCAGCAGGTCCTTCTTTGGCAGAAACGTCATCTGCTCGGACATGCAATAGACGCAGCGGAAATCGCAACGGTCTGTGACCGATACGCGCAGATAGCTCACCGTCCGGCCGAACGGATCGATCATCGGGGGCTGCGTGGTGGGCGCGTGGTTGTGCATCGGGGTTTTGTATCCAATCCGCGATGGCCACAATTTGACGGTTTTTCTTGACGGTCAAGGCCATGGGGCGCAAATCCCGACCGAACGTGTCATGATTTGCCTGAAACGGAGGCACCGATGAGCGATGTTTGGCCGACCGAGTTGCGCGTTTCGGCGGACAAGCGCCAGTTGACCGTCACCTTCGACAATGGCGCCAGGCACGCTCTGACCGCAGAGATGCTGCGTGTCATGTCGCCCTCGGCCGAGGTGCAGGGCCACAGCCCCGAACAGCGCAAGACGGTCGGCGGCAAGAAAGACGTCGGGATCATGAAGGTCGAGCCGGTGGGCAATTACGCCGTGCGCATCACCTTCGACGACATGCACGCGACCGGCATCTTCACCTGGAGCTACCTCAATGAGCTGGGCATCCAAAAGGACGAGAAATGGGCGGCCTATCTCGCCGAACTGGAACAAAAGGGGCTGAGTCGATGACATTTCCTTCGATCGACGATGTCGCGGCCCTCCAAGCGCTTTACGGCACGCCCGGCGAAGCTTCGCTCGCCAAGGTGGCGACGCGGATCACGACCGAGTATCGCCGGCTCTTGGAAGCCTCGCCCTTTTTCACGCTCGCCAGCGTCGGGCCGGAGGGGCTCGATTGTTCGCCGCGCGGTGAAGCCGGTGGCGCGTTCACCATCCATGACGACAAGACGCTGATCATCCCCGACCGGCGCGGCAACAACCGCATCGACACGCTGCGCAACATCGTGCGCGATCCGCGCGTCGCCTTCTGCTTTCTCATTCCCGGCTCGAAGACGACGGTGCGGCTGAACGGCACCGCTATCGTGACGGCGGACGCCGATCTTCTGGCCTCGATGGAACGGGACGGCCAGCGGCCGCGCTCGGCCATCGTCGTCACGATCGGCGAAATCTACACCCAATGCGGCCGGGCCGTGATGCGCGCCGGCCTGTGGGACCCGGCACGCCATGTCGAGCCCGGCTCCATTCCGACGCCGGGCGATGTGCTGGCCGCGCAGACCGATGGCGGTATCGACGGCAGGGCCTATGACGAAGCCTGGCCCGACCGCGCCGCCAAGACGATGTGGTGAGCGCCTGCCGCGCTCAGCCCAGATTGAGTTCCTTGAAGAAGTCGTTGCCCTTGTCGTCGATGACGATGAAGGCGGGGAAGTCCTCGACCTCGATGCGCCAGATCGCCTCCATGCCGAGTTCGGGATATTCGACGACTTCGACCTTCTTGATGCAGTCCTGGGCGAGGCGGGCGGCCGGACCGCCGATCGAGCCGAGATAAAAGCCGCCATGGCGGGCGCAGGCCTCGCGCACCTGTCGCGACCGGTTGCCCTTGGCCAGCATCACCATCGAGCCGCCAAAGGACTGGAACTGGTCGACATAGGAATCCATCCGGCCCGCCGTGGTCGGTCCGAACGAACCCGAGGCAAAGCCTTCGGGCGTCTTGGCGGGGCCAGCATAATAGATCGGATGGTTCTTGAAATAGTCGGGCATCGGTTCGCCATTCTCGAGCCGCTCCCTGATCTTGGAGTGGGCGAGATCGCGCGCGACGATGATCGAGCCGGTCAGCGAAAGCCGAGTCTTGACAGGGTGTTGGCTGAGTTCCTTGAGAATCTGAGTCATGGGCCGGTTGAGGTCGATCTCGACCACCGCGCCGCCAAGTGCGCCTTCATCGACGTCTGGCATGTAATGGGCCGGATTGGTCTCGAGCTGCTCGAGAAAGACACCGTCGCGCGTGATCCGGCCGAGCGCCTGTCGGTCGGCCGAGCACGATACGCCCAGCCCGATCGGCAGCGAGGCGCCGTGGCGGGGCAGGCGGATGACGCGCACATCGTGGCAGAAATATTTGCCGCCGAATTGCGCGCCGACGCCCATCTGCTGGGTCAGCTTGTGGACCTCGGCTTCCATGGCGAGATCGCGGAAGGCGTGCGCATCTTCGGAGCCTTCGGTGGGCAGGCCATCCAGATAGCGGGTCGAGGCGAGCTTGACCGTCTTCAGGTTCATTTCGGCGCTGGTGCCGCCGATGACGATGGCCAGATGGTAGGGCGGGCAGGCGGCGGTGCCGAGCGTCAGGATCTTCTCTTTCAGGAAATCGATCATCCGGTCATGGGTCAGAAGCGACGGCGTGCCCTGATAAAGGAACGTCTTGTTGGCGGACCCGCCGCCCTTGGCGACGAACAGGAATTCGTAGGCTTCCTCGCCCTCCTGATAGATATCGACCTGGGCAGGCAGATTGTTGCGCGTGTTCTTTTCCTCGAACATCGACAGCGGGGCGAGCTGCGAATAGCGCAAATTCTTCTTTTCGTAGGCGTCGCGGACGCCCTGTCCGATCGCGTCCTCGTCGCCGCCGTCGGTCCAGACGCGCCGCCCCTTCTTGCCCATGATGATCGCAGTCCCGGTGTCCTGGCACATGGGCAGGATACCGCCGGCGGCGATGTTGGCGTTCTTCAGAAGATCGTAGGCGACGAACCGGTCGTTGTCGGTTGCCTCCGGGTCCTCGAGGATCGAGGCAAGCTGCTTGAGATGGCCGGGGCGCAGAAGGTGATTGATGTCGGAGAATGCCGCTTCGGAAAGCAGCCGAAGCGCTTCGGGCTCGACGACCAGCATGTCCTGCCCGCGGAAACTGTCGGTGCGAACATGCTCGCCGGTCAGCCGGCGGTAGGCGGTTTCGGTCTTGGTAAGGGGAAACAGCGCGCTCATGGGGGGCTCCGGTCTTTTGGGACGCTTCTAACGAACGGGAGGCAAAGCGCAATCGAGGCTTTGGCCCAATCCGTTGTTCGGCAGCGATATTGCGGCGCGCATTGACGCCGCCGATGGACGTACCTCATAAAGATCGAAAACGGTGAGGGAGCCAGCGGCGCATGTCGCGACCGACAGTCCACGACATCGCGCAGACGGCAGGCGTGAGCCTTGCGACGGTGGATCGCGTGCTCAACAAGCGCCCCGGTGTGCGCGCAAAGACGATTTCGCGGGTCAACGACGCGATCGAACAGCTCGGCTATGTGCGCGACGTGGCGGCAGCGAACCTAGCCCGCCAGCGCACCTATGACTTCACCTGCATCCTGCCTGATGCGCCGACGGAGTTTCTGTCCGAATTGCGGGCCGCGATCTCCGAAAGCGCGGCGATGACTGCCATGGAGCGGATGCGTATCGCCGTTCGCACCTATCCGGCCGACGATACCCATGCGCTTGCCGACATGATGGGGGCTCTCGCCAAGGCACCGCCGGACGGCCTTGCCCTGATGGCGCCGGAGACGCCGCGCGTGCGCGATGCGGTGCGGCGTGTGATGGCGGCCGGCACCAGCGTCGTGCCGGTGGTCGCCGACCTGCCGACGGCCGGCTGCGGGCACTTCGTCGGGATCAACAACGTCGCCGCAGGGCGCACCGCCGCAACATTGCTCGGCCGCTTCCTGCCGGTTGCGCCGGCATCGGTGCTGGTGATCGCCGGCTCGATGAGCGCGCGCGACCATGCCGAGCGGCGGCTGGGCTTCGATCAGGTCATGGCGGAACGCTTCGGCCATCTGCATGTGATGCCGACGCTCGAATGCCACGACCGGGGCGATCTTGTGACCGCGCAGGTTACGCGGCTTTTGTCCAAACACCCCGGCATTGGCGGCGTCTATTCGGCCGGCGCCGGCAATCACGGTCTGGTGCAGGCTCTCAACGCGGCCGGTGCCAGCGACCGCGTCACCGTCATCGCCCACGAATTGACGGACTGCACGCGCGCGGCCCTGACAGACGGGACGTTCGATGCGGTGATCGCACAAAATCCGGGTCACATCGTGCGATCGGCGCTGCGCGTCCTGAAGGCGGATGTGGACGGGATGGAGACGATCCCGTCGCAGGAGCGCATCCGCACCGAGATCTTTCTCAGGGAGAATTTGCCCTGAAGCCGGGTGCTGCGCTTTGCGCCCTGTTTGATTCACCGATTGGGAGGAGAGACCATGAAGACCATCAAGGGCCCGGCGCTGTTCCTGGCACAGTTCGCCGGCGACGAGGCGCCGTTCAACTCATGGGACGCGATCACCAAATGGGCCGCCGATTGCGGCTACAAGGGTGTGCAGGTGCCGAGCTGGGACGGGCGCCTTTTCGACCTCGCAAAAGCGGCCGGAAGCAAGGATTATTGCGACGAGTTCAAGGGCAAGGGGGCGGAGAACGGCGTCGAGGTCACCGAACTGTCGACACATCTGCAGGGCCAGCTCGTCGCGGTTCATCCGGCCTATGACGCCGCGTTTGACGGGTTCGCCGACCCATCCGTGCACGGCAACCCCAAGGCGCGCCAGGAATGGGCGGTCGACCAGGTCATGAAGGCGATCACCGCCTCGCGGAACATGGGTATCGGCGCTCACGTGACCTTTTCGGGAGCGCTCGCCTGGCCCTATGTCTATCCCTGGCCGCAACGGCCGGCAGGACTGGTGGAAGCGGCCTTTGACGAGCTGGCCGCGCGGTGGCGCCCGATCCTCGACCATGCCGAGGAAAACGGCGTCGATGTGTGTTACGAAATCCATCCGGGCGAGGATTTGCACGACGGCATCACCTTCGAGATGTTCCTGGAGCGCCTCGGCGGCCACGCGCGCTGCAACATGCTCTACGATCCGAGCCACTATGTGCTGCAGGCGCTCGACTATCTCGACAATATCGACATCTACCACGACCGCATCAAAATGTTCCACGTCAAGGACGCGGAACTGAACCCGACCGGTCGGCAAGGGGTCTATGGCGGCTACCAGTCCTGGGTGGATCGGGCAGGGCGGTTCCGCTCGCTGGGCGACGGGCAGGTCGATTTCGGCGCGGTCTTCTCCAAGCTGACCCAATACGACTTCGACGGCTGGGCCGTCGTCGAGTGGGAATGCGCGCTCAAGCATCCCGAGGACGGCGCGCGCGAGGGCGCGGCCTTCGTCGATGCGCATATCATCCGCGTGACCGAGCATGCATTCGACGATTTTGCCGGCGCCGGCACGGACGATGCCGCAAACCGCAAGATGCTGGGCATCGACCGATGAAGATCGGCTTCAACCTGCTGCTCTGGACGACCCACGTCACCGATGCGGACACGGTCGTGCTCGAGCAGCTCAAGGCGGCCGGCTATGACGGGGTCGAGGTGCCGGTGTTCGAGGGCGACGAGGCGCATTACGCCGCCCTGGGGTCCCGGCTGGATGGTCTGGGGCTCGACCGCACAGCGGTCGCCATCGTGCAGGACGAGGCGCGCAATCCGATCAGCGGAGATCGTGCATGCCGTCGGGCCGGGGTCGACTATCTGAAATGGCTGGTCGACTGTTCGGCCGCGCTTGGCGCCGAGGTTCTGTGCGGTCCGTTCTACCAGCCGCTGGGCGTCTTCAGCGGATCGGGACCGACGGATGCCGAGTGGGATCGCATCGTTGCGGCACACACCGAAATGGCGGCCCATGCCGCCGGCTCGGGCCTGACGATCGCAGTTGAGCCGCTGAACCGGTTTGAGTGCTACGCGCTGAATACGGCGGAGCGGGCGGCGGCGCTGGCCCGGGCCGTCGGGTCGGACAATTACGGCTATCTCTACGACACGTTCCACGCCAACATCGAGGAAAAGGACCCGGCCGGTGTCATCGCGGAGACGGCCGGGCAGATGGCCCATGTCCATATTTCCGAGAACGATCGCGGCACACCGGGCCGGGGGCATATCGATTTCCAGGCGACGTTCGATGCCCTGCGACGGGCCGGTTACGACGGCTGGCTGACGGTCGAGGCGTTCGGCCATGCGCTGCCCGACATCGCCGCGGCGACCAAGGTCTGGCGCCCGCTGTTCGACAGCGAAGCGCAGGTCTTCACCGAAGCGATCGCGCTTGTCAGGGGTGGCTGGATGGCGTCAGAAGCCCACGCATAGGGGAGGAAGAAATGGCAATAGAAGGCAGGAACGACATTGCGGGACGGCCGATCCGGCTGGGCATGGTCGGCGGCGGGCGCGACGCGTTCATCGGCGCGGTGCACCGGATCGCCAGCCGGATCGACGGCCACTATCAGCTCGTTGCCGGCGCGTTCAGTTCGACGGCGGAAAAATCGAAGGCATCGGGCCGCGATCTCGGCCTGCCGGACGACCGCATCTATGGCGACTTCACCGAGATGGCAAAGCGCGAGGCGCGGCTGAAGACCGGCATCGATGCGGTTGCCATCGTCACACCGAACCACATGCACTATCCGGTGGCGCGCGAGTTCCTCAAGCGCGGCATCCATGTCATCTGCGACAAGCCGCTCACCTCGACCCTGCCGGACGCCAAGCGGCTGGTGAAGCTGGCCGAGAGTTCGGACGCGCTGTTCATCCTGACGCACAATTACACCGGCTATCCGATGATCCGGCAGGCGCGCGAGATGATCGCCAATGGCGAAATCGGCCGCATCCGGCTTGTACAGGCGGAGTATCCGCAGGACTGGCTGACCGAACCGCTCGAGGCTACAGGCATGAAGCAGGCGGCCTGGCGCACCGATCCCGCGCGGTCGGGCGCGGGCGGGTCGACCGGCGACATCGGCACCCATGCGCTCAATCTGGCGCAGTTCGTCACGGGGCTTCAGGTGGAGGCGTTGGCCGCCGATCTCGACACGTTCGTCGAAGGCAGGCGCGTGGACGACAATGCCCATGTGCTGTTGCGGTTTGCCGGAGGCGCCAAGGGCATGCTGTGGTCGAGCCAGGTGGCGCCGGGTAACGAAAACGCCCTCAAGCTGCGGGTCTATGGCGACAAGGGCGGGCTCGAATGGCGGCAGGAGGACCCCAACTATCTCTGGTTCACGCCGCTCGGTGAGCCCAAGCGCCTCATCACGCGCAATGGCGCCGGGGCCGGGGAAGCTGCGGGCCGGATGAGCCGTGTGCCGCCGGGCCATCCCGAAGGCTATCTTGAAGGCTTTGCCAACATCTACACCGAGGCGGCGGCGGCGATCCGCGCCGTGAGCGCCGGCGAACCGGTGCCCGACGATGTGGTCTATCCGACCGCGCATGACGGGCTGATCGGCGTTGCCTTCGTCGATGCGTGCGTGCGTTCGTCCAAACGCGACGCGGCCTGGACGCGGCTTGCCATCTGATCGCGACGAACCTGCCGGCTGCGATCTTTTTTGTCGCCGGGGCAAATTGGGACTCGACATGAGGTGCGTACCTCATTTAGGCTTTTGGTCGAAGTTCGGCGCTTGGGAGGGCCCGTCCGGTTCGCGTTCAGCCGCCGCAGTCCGCTTCATCAGGGAGGAAATCGATGATCAAACGTGCATTGTTGATGGCAACCGCCATGTCGACCGCCGGCCTCATGGGGGCCAACGCGGCCCAGGCCGAAGAATTGACCCTGTGCTGGGCGGCATGGGACCCGGCCAACGCGCTGGTGGAACTGTCCAAGGAGTTCGAGGCCGAGAGCGGTCACACCATGAATTTCGAGTTCGTGCCGTGGCCGAACTTCGCCGACCGCATGCTCAACGAGCTCAATTCGGGCGGCAAGCTGTGTGACCTTCTGATCGGCGACAGCCAGTGGATCGGCGGCGGCGCCGAGAACGGCCATTACGTCAAGCTCAACGACTTCTTCGATGCCGAAGGCATCTCGATGGACGATTTCGCCCCGGCGACCGTCTATGCCTATTCGACCTGGCCGAAGGGTTCGCCGAACTATTACGCGCTGCCGGCGATGGGCGATGCGAACGGCTGGTTCTACCGCAAGGACTGGTTCGAGAACGAGGACATCCGCGCGGCCTATATGGAAGAGACCGGCCAGGAGTTGCGTGAGCCGCAGTCGCAGATGGAGCTCATGCAGATCGCCAAGTTCTTCCAGGAGCGCGAGATCGATGGCCAGACCCGCTACGGTGTTTCCATCTTCACCGAGCGCGGGTCGGAAGGCATCACCATGGGCGCCACCGGCGCGCTTTACGCCTGGGGCTTCAAGTACGAGAACGAGCCCGGCAGCTACGACATGGCGGGCGCGGTGAATTCGCCCGAAGCGGTCGAGGCGCTTGAGTTCTACAAGGAGCTCTACGAGTGCTGTACGCCGCCCGGATATACGGACGCCTACATGGAGCAGTCGCTCGACGCCTTCAAGTCAGGTCAGGTGGCGATGGCGATGAACTGGTTCGCCTTCTTCCCCGGCCTTTATGCGGATCCGAACACGGGCGGCGACAAGATCGACTTCTTCGTCAACCCGCCGCAGAACGTGGCCGCCTCGACGCTGGGCGGGCAGGGCATCTCGGTTGTCGCCTATTCGGACAAGCAGGATGCGGCGCTCGAATACATCAAGTGGTTCGCACAGCCCGAGGTGCAGGCCAAATGGTGGGAGCTGGGCGGCTATTCGGCCCACAATTCGGTGCTGCAGGGCGATGGCTTTGAAGAGAGCGCGCCGTTCGCCGGCGATTTCCTGGTCGCCATGGACGGCGTTCAGGACTTTTGGCAGGAGCCGGCTTATGCCGAACTGCTGCTGGCCATGCAGAAGCGCCTGCACGACTACATCGTTGCCGATCAGGGCACGGCCCAGGAAGCCCTCGACAAGCTGATCGAGGACTGGACCGAGGTCTTCGAGGACGAAGGCAAGCTCTGATACCGATCGGCGCCCCGGCCGGTTTCGGCCGGGGCGTTGCCCCTTGGAAATTTTGCATTCATGATCGTGCCCATGGCACGAGCGGGAGGCTTGTGGCCGCATGACGGACACCGCCATCGACAAAATCGCCCAGCGCACGCCGGCCCGGGTCGCACGCAAGGTGCGCGGCCTGTCGGACCGGGCGATCGCGTGGCTGTTCGTCGGCCCGACGATCTTCCTGCTCCTGGCGATCAACATCTTCCCGCTGATCTGGACGATCTATCTGTCGTTCACCAATTTCCGCGCCAACCGGCCGAACCGCGAGGTCGAATGGGTGGGGCTGCGCAATTATGAGCGCATCCTGACCGACAGCGACATCTGGCTGAACATGCAGGCGACGGCGCACTTCCTGTTCTGGACGATCTTCTTCCAGGTGCTGATCGGCTTTGCGCTGGCCTATCTGATCAACAAGAAATTCCGCGGCAACGATCTTTGGACAACGATCATCGTGCTGCCGATGATGCTGTCGCCGGCGGTTGTCGGCAATTTCTGGACCTTCCTCTACCAGCCGCAAATCGGACTTTTCAATTACATCGTCGCCTTCTTCATTGGCGCCGACCCGTCCTCGTTCGAGATGATCGGTTCGGTGACGCTGGCGCCCTGGGCGATCGTCATCGTCGACACCTGGATGTGGACGCCGTTCGTCATGCTGATCTGCCTGGCCGGCCTAAGATCCATCCCCGACTATATCTACGAGGCCGCCGAGATCGACCGGGCGTCGAAATGGCGCCAGTTCTGGACGATCACCGTGCCGATGGTGCTGCCGTTCCTGATGCTGGCGGTGCTGTTCCGCGGCATCGAGAACTTCAAGATGTTCGACCTGGTCGTGCAACTGACCGGCGGCGGGCCGGGCAGCATCACCGAACTGGCCTCGATCAATCTCAAGCGCGAAGCGTTCGAGAAATGGCGCACCGGCTATTCGTCGGCCTATGCCATCATCCTGTTCGTGACCGTGTTCGGCCTGGCCTCGATCTATGTGAAGGCCCTCAACAAGGTGAAGGAACGATGAGCGCCTATTCGGTCAACGAGCCGTCGGGCCGGCAGAAATGGATCGCCGGCACGCTGGTCATCGCCTATGCGCTGATCACGATGGTCCCGCTCGTCTGGATCGTCGCCACCGGCTTCAAGAGCCCGGCGGACGCGATCTCCTACCCGCCCAAGGTGCTCTTCGAGCCGACGCTGGAAGGCTATGTGAACCTCTTCACCACGCGCACGCGCCAGACCGAAGACTATCTGGCCGCAAATCCGCCGCAGACCTGGTACGAGGAGATCGTCCGGCAGTACGACATGGTGATCGTCGGCCCGTCGCGCTATGGCGAACGGTTCCTCAACTCGATCATCATCGGCTTCGGCTCGACGTTCCTGAGCATCTTTCTGGGCGTTCTGGCGGCTTACGCCTTTTCGCGCTTTCGGATACCGCTGAAGGACGATCTTCTGTTCTTCATCCTGTCGACGCGGATGATGCCGCCGATCGCGGTGGCGATCCCGATCTTCCTGATGTACCGCCAGCTTGGCCTGTCGGACACCCATCTGGGCATGATCCTGCTCTATACGGCGGTCAACATTTCGCTGGCGGTCTGGCTGCTGAAGGGGTTCATCGACGAGATCCCGCGCGAATATGAGGAAGCGGCGCTGATCGACGGCTACACGCGCTTT
The DNA here is from genome assembly GCF_003149475.2 of Oceaniradius stylonematis. Classification (GTDB taxonomy): domain Bacteria; phylum Pseudomonadota; class Alphaproteobacteria; order Rhizobiales; family Rhizobiaceae; genus Roseitalea; species Roseitalea stylonematis. Next base: position 390,102 of record NZ_QFWV02000002.1, on the reverse strand, counting down.
CAGGCCTTCTACAAGGTGGTGCTGCCGCAGGCGACGACCGGGATCGTGGCGACGGCGATCTTCTGCCTGATCTTTTCATGGAACGAATACGCGTTCGCCGTGCTGCTGACCTCGGGCACCGCGCAGACCGCGCCGCCATTCATCCCGACGATCATCGGCGTGGGCGGGCAGGACTGGCCGGCGGTGGCCGCAGGCGCGACCTTGTTCCTCTTGCCCGTGATGATCTTCACCGTCGCCCTGCGCAAGCATCTGTTGCGCGGCATCACCTTCGGCGCGGTGCGCAAATGAACGGCTTTTTCACCGGTCTGGCCCGTTTTCGCCGGGGGCCATGGGAGATGGTGGCGACGATCCTGATCGCGCTCGGCGTTCTGATGCTGATGCAGCCCTTTGCAATCGGCTTCTTCACCTATTCGTTCATCGTGACGCTGATCGGCACGGTGATGTTCATCATCGTCAGCCATTTTCCGGAGTAAAGGTCATTCATCCATGAGCCCGATTGATTTGGTAAGAGACGATTTGCTGCGAGACGAGGCGCAAAGGCGCCGGAAGTGTGGTGCACTTTCAAGCCTTTGGAACGCTGTATCGGGGCAAATCGTCCTTATCCTTCGGACGGCGAAATGGCTGCGCGCCGCGGCGTCGCCGCTCTCGACCGGGCGGCCGGCCCGCTCATCGAACGGTTCCTGGCATCCCTTTGCCATTTCTGCCGCCAAATCCGATCGCGTTCATGGATGGATGACCTGACGTTGGCCGAGATCGTCATCAAAGACCTGCGCAAGGAGTTCGGTGATTTCACCGCCGTGCAATCATCGTCCTTCACGATTGCCGATGGCGAGTTCTTCATGCTGCTCGGCCCGTCCGGCTGCGGCAAGACGACGACGCTGCGCATGATCGCCGGGCTCGAACTGCCCACATCGGGCGAAATCTATATCGGCGGCGAGGAAGTGGGGCAGAAGCCGGCCAGCCAGCGCGACATCGCCTTCGTCTTCCAGATGTTCGCGCTCTATCCGCACATGAATGTGCGCCGAAACATCATCTATCCGCTGGTCAGCCAGGGAATGCCGCGCGCGCAGATCAACCGCAAGCTCGACGAAGTCGCACGCATTCTGGGCATCGAGAGCATTCTCGACCGGCCGGTCGGCGGGCTTTCGGGCGGCGACCGCCAGCGCGTGGCGCTCGGCCGCGCGATCGTCCGCGATCCCAAGGCCTTCATGATGGATGAGCCGCTGGGCGCGCTCGACGCCGAGTTCCGCGAGCGGATGGCCGAGGAATTGCGGGCGCTGCACGACCGGATGGGCGCGACGACGGTCTATGTCACGCATGATCAATTGGAAGCCATGCAGATGGGCGACAAGATCGTCGTGATGAACCATGGCGTCGTCGAGCAGTTCGGCACGCCACAGGAAATCTACGACAAGCCGGCGACCATGTTCGTTGCCGATTTCATCGGATCGCCATCGATGAATTTCCTGCGTTTCGATGGCACGGTCACCGAAGGCGCATCGAGAGTTACGCTGAACGGCGCCGATTTCGCCGTTCCTGTGCAGCATGAGGCGGCCGCCGGAGAGCTGGTGCTCGGCGTCAGGCCCGAGCACGTGGTCCTTTCGGACAGCGCCGCCTATCGCGGCGAGGTTCGTGCGGCGGAATATCTGGGCACCACGCAGATCGTCACGCTCGATACACCCAATGGCGAAGTCAAGGCGCGCACGGGCGCGGCGCATGCGATCCGGCCGGGCGAGACGGTGGGTCTCGATTTCCTGCCGCAGACGCTGACATTGTTCGACGACACGACCGGCCGGGCGCTTGCCTCGGACCTCAATGCGGGAGCGTTCGGCCATGGCTGAAGTCGTTCTGCGTGATGTCACGAAGGTTTTCGGCCACACGATCGGCGTGGATGGCATCGATCTCGACGTGCCCGATGGCGCGTTCGTCGTCTTGCTCGGTCCGACGGGTGCCGGCAAGACCACGACGCTGCGGCTGATCGCAGGTCTCGAAAGGCCCGACCGCGGCGAGATCACGATCGGCGGCCGATCCGTTGTCGGCGAAACGCCGGCACAGCGCGACGTTGCCATGGTGTTCCAGCAATATTCGCTCTACCCGCACATGACCGTGCGCGAAAACCTTGCCTTTCCGCTCAAATCGCCGATCCTGAACACCTCTCCGGCCGAAATCGAGCGCAAGGTCGCCGAAGTGGCCGAGGTGCTCCAGATCCCGCACAAGCTCGACAACAAGGCGACGCAGCTTTCCGGCGGCGAGATGCAGCGCGTCTCCATCGGGCGCGCACTCGTACGCGATCCGGCGATCTATCTGATGGACGAGCCGCTGTCCTCGCTCGATGCCAAGCTGCGCTCGGAGCTGAGGATCGAACTCAAGCGCATTCAGGCCGATCTGGGGGCGACGCTGCTCTATGTCACGCACGATCAGATCGAGGCGATGACGATGGCGACGCATATCGGCGTGCTCGATGAAGGGCGGCTCGTGCAGTTCGGGCCGCCGCGCGAGATCTACGAAAACCCGGTGAGCGAATATGTGGCGACGCGCCTTGGCCTGCCGCGCATCAATCTCTTGCCGGCCGGGCTGTTCGGCGGCGCGCCGTCCGGTGCCGCCCATATCGGCTTGCGGCCCGAGCATATCTCGCTGAACGGCGAAGGCGGCAAATCGGGCACCGTGACCCGGGTTGAACATCTGGGTGACCAGACGCGGGTGCATCTTGAGGTCGAAGGGCATGTGCTGACGACGCTCGCCGACGCGCATTCGACGCTCGATCACGGCGACCGCGTCGCGGTGACGCCGCACGAACCGCTCTTTTTCGATGCGGCGGGCAACCGGGTAGTGTGAGGGAGGCACGCCATGAAACAGTTCATCAACGCCAAGGAAGATGTGGTCACCGAAGCCATTGACGGGCTTTTGCGCAACGCCGACGGACGGCTGGCGCGGCTCGACGGCTTCCCGCACATCAAGGTGGTCGTGCGCACCGATTGGGACAGATCGAAGGTAGCGCTCGTCTCCGGAGGCGGCTCGGGGCACGAGCCGTCCCATGCCGGGTTCGTCGGGCAGGGCATGCTCACAGCTGCCGTCTGCGGCGACGTGTTCGCCTCTCCCTCCGTCGATGCGGTGCTGGCCGGGATCCTCGCGGTCACCGGCGAGGCGGGGTGCCTGCTGATCGTCAAGAACTATACCGGTGACCGCCTGAACTTCGGTCTTGCCGCCGAACGGGCGCGTGCCTTCGGTATCAAGGTGGCGATGGTGGTGGTCGATGACGATGTTGCGCTGCCCGACCTGCCGCAGCCGCGCGGCGTCGCCGGCACGCTGTTCGTGCACAAGATCGCCGGTGCGGCGGCAGAGGCCGGCGCGTCGCTCGACGAGATCGCCGCGCTCGCGCAGAAGACCATCGACGGCGTGTTCTCGATCGGCATGTCGCTTGACACCTGCACGGTGCCCGGCTCGCCCAAGGAAGACCGGATCGCCGCCGGCAAAGCTGAACTGGGGCTCGGCATCCACGGCGAGGCCGGCGTCGAGCAGGTCGATTTCGAGGGTGCACGGCATGCCATGGAGATGGTTGCCGAAAAGCTCAAGCCGCATCTGGACGACCGGCCACATGTCGCGCTGCTGAACAATCTGGGTTCGACCACGCCGCTCGAAATGTCGGTTCTGGCCGAGGAACTGTGCCGTTCGTCGATCGCCGGCAAGGTCAGCCACATGATCGGGCCGGCGCCGCTGATGACATCGCTGGACATGCGCGGGTTTTCGGTGTCGCTGCTGCCGGTGGGCGTGGACGAACTGAACGCGCTGAAGGCGCCGGTCGCCCCTGTCGCATGGCCGGGCATGGCCGAAGTGGGCGAACCGCACATCGTGCCGCTGCCCGACGGGCTGTCGCCGATCCAGCCGATGGCGTCCGAGCATGCCGGACACAGGGCACTGATCGAACGCTGCTGTGCAATTCTGCTTGAGGCCGAAGACAGGCTCAACGCGCTCGACGCCAAATCGGGCGACGGAGACACAGGCTCGACCCTGGCAACCGCCTGCCGGGCGCTGATGGCCGCGCTCGACCGCATGCCCCTGGCCGACCTGACCCAGCTTTATCGTGCGCTGGGAAGCGAACTCAGCCAGACCATGGGCGGTTCGTCCGGCGTGCTGCTGGCGATTTTCTTTGCCGCCGCCGGTGACGCATCGGCCAACGGCAAGGATGCGGTCGGCGCGCTTTCGGCCGGCCTTGATCGCATCATGCAGGTCGGCGGCGCGTCTCCCGGCGACCGCACCATGATCGACGCGCTAGCGCCGGCGCTTGCCGCACTCGATGATGGGCTGGACGTCGCGGCGCGCGCTGCGCGCGCCGGGGCTGACGCCACGTCGAAGATCACACGCGCCAAGGCCGGCCGCGCCACCTATGTGGCCGCCCGGAGCCTTGCCGGTCACAACGATCCCGGTGCCGAAGCCGTCGCGCTGCTGCTGGAAGGTCTGTCGGGCGCGGCCTGATCCGTCACCAGACGGGATTTCGGCGCGAAAGCGAATGGAAATGACGGGTCCCATGATATTTTGCGGGGCCGCCATTAAGAAAAACGAGAGCATGACGCTCTAGAAATGGCATCATCGACCGGCGCGCATGATGCGTGCGATGACTAGACGCCGCTCCCGGCATGTTTGTTGATCAAATTGCGTCCGGCGCCCATCAGTCAGACGTTCATGCCACGGAGAGACCGGCTGCAATGTCTGCGCCCAATCCCAGCTTGCGAAAGACCATCGGCGGCAAACCCGCATTGCCTCGCCGATTCACCGTCGAACACGCACTGATTCTCGTTCTCGTCGTTCTGGTCGCTGCGCACTCGGTTCATTTCGTCTTGCCCTACGAAACGCTCAGCACAATGGTGACGGCCCAGTCGCTTGCCCAGTTGGAGATGGCCAGCACGGCGCTGATCATCATCATCGCGGGTGCGATCTATGCGCTGATGTCGGAGCGATTGAAGACCCACAGGGTCATCAATGAGGAATTGCGGCTGAAGCACAACACGGACCTTGTGTCCGGCGCGGCCATGCGCGGCCATTTTCTCGATGATCTCAAGCGTACCGTGGCCAGCCATCGCAAGTCCGGCTCGGTTGCGCTGGTCATCATCGACATCGATCATCTCAAGCAGATCAACGACGCGCTCGGCCATGGGGCGGGTGACGACGTTCTGGGCTTTTGCGCCCGCATTGCCCGCCAGGCGTTTCCCGGCGCATCGGTGGGCCGGTTGGGCGGCGATGAACTGGCCGTCTTCTTTTCCTCCGACGACGTCATCCCGGAACGCTATGTGACCGATGCCTGTTCGGCATATCTGGCGACGCTGCGTGAAGGGCTGTTCATCGCCAACCGACGTCAGGCCGTTTCAGCGTCTCTGGGCGTCGCGCTCGCGCCGGGCCACACCGACAATGCCAACGACTTGTTGTCGTTCGCCGATCTGGCACTGCAGCAAGCCAAGCGCGGCGGACGCGGCGCCTGGTCGGTGTTCTCGCCGGAGATCCTCGCCGATGCGCGGCAGGAGCGGTTCATCGAACGCGAACTGCGCGCGGCCATTCTTCTGGGCCAACTGACCGTCCACTACCAGCCGATCATGGATACAGACGGGTCACTCAACTCTCTGGAAGCCCTCGTTCGTTGGCACAACCCGGTTCGCGGCGCCATTTCGCCGGCCGAATTCATTCCCGTCGCCGAAAAGTCGCGCCTCATCCACGAACTCGGGCTCTATGTGCTCAAGCAGGTCTGCGATGATCTGGAAACCCTGCCGGATGTGTCGGTCAACGTGAACATTTCGGCCTGGCAGCTCGCGCATGACACGTTCCTGCGCGACTATGTCGATGTTCTCAAGCGCAAGAACGTTCCGCCGAGCCGGGTTGTGCTCGAGATCACGGAAAGCGCCATGCTCGATACCTCCGATGATTTCGTCGACCGAATGGCGGACATCAAGCGCGCCGGCTTCAGGATCGCGCTCGACGATTTCGGCATGGGCTACAGCGAGTTCAACCAGCTGCGCAAATTGCCGTTCGACATCATCAAGATCGACAAATCCTACATCCAGAACATCGGCACGGACGTGGTCACCGACACCTTCGTCAGCGCGGTGACGCAGATTGCCGGCAAAATGGACCGGACGGTTGTCGCCGAGGGCATCGAGACCCAGGACGACCGGTTGCGCGCCGCCGTTGCCGGCTGCCGGTTGTTCCAGGGCTACTTCCATCAGGCGCCGGCCAGCCGCGACAGGATCGTCGCGCTCTACAGCGCCAAGGCATTGACCGACGCGGCGTGAACGACGCTCCAGTCGGCACCGGCGACAGACCAGACAATCGTGCCGTCCGGCATACGCTGACCGGGGCTTGCAGCTCTTTCTGGTGCCGCCTTTGGCGGAACGGCATGCCCAATAAGGCAAAAGCTGCCGCAGCGGCATGATTTGATAAGTTGTGAACGGTTTTCGGGTTTGTCGCATCGATGCGCCGGTATCGGCGCCCAAGGATTCGCGTCTAACGAGCGCGAAAGGCATAAATTTTTGTGGTCGCCGTGTATTTTCTTGTGACCGCTCAATAAACAGCCGCGACGACCAGTCGATGCCGATCGCCATGCGGTTGTTATTGAAGAAGAATATGAAGTTTTTTCCCGGCGATTGACAGCGATGAACGGTTCGACACCGCACCTGAATCTGTAACCGGCGCAAATGGGACGGGCGAAAAACCTGCCGCGCCCGACCGTTTTCAGGGGGGGTCGGGCGCGACAAATCGGCACGGATCCTATGGACCGCAGGCAACAAACAAATATGTTTGGCGCGCGCGGTTTCAGACCTCACCCGTTAGGCCGTGCCTTGAAGCCCCGCAGGTTGCAGCCTGCGGGGTTTCCTGTTTTTGTCCGACTGGCGGACAAGCCTGGGGTCCGGACACACTGCCGCCGGCAATCGTCGAACCAATTCTCATTGCGTGAACTCCACCCGGTCCCCGTCGATCAGCCGGGGACGTTCTCCTCGGTGGCGCAGCGGAGAACGACCGGTTCCCAGCACCGTACGAATATTGCCGAGCGCGGTTTCGTTAACGTCGATGAAAGCCACGACGCATTCGCCGCTGCCCTCGATTTCCTGCGGCAGTCCGAGCGGTGTCGTCTTCCAGCCAAGATGCTTCCATTTGGGCAGGAAGAACAGCTCCTGGATGCCGCCGACCTTTGCCGCGCCTTCCTGAAGGCAATACTCCATCACCGCGGCGCAAAGCTGGGTCAGGATGCTCTGCCGGCCGCCTGACCGCAACTCAGGGACGGTCAGCGTCCGCGTCCACTCGATCCAGTCGGGCCGGTCGGGCACGCCGGCCCGCTCGCAGAAGTGCGGAAATACGTCGGACACGAGCGTTGGCCGATTGCAGGGGATCAGCCGGGCGGATGTGACAACCCGGCCATCCAGAAGGCCGAGTATGTAGGTCGCCGCATCATTGTCGAACTGGTCGGTTTCGCGGCCGTCCGCATTGGGCTCGTGCCAGCGTTTCTCTTCGATGTAGACCTGATGGCGCAAACGGAGCCATTGCTCCCACTCGTCGGCATAAAGGTGGCGCTGTCCGTAGCTGAAGACGTGGGCTTCGATCATCGGTCTTCCTCCGGCGATTGGAGGAATTGTCGCACCGGATTGTGAGCGGCGGAATCGGAAGATGTTCCGATGCCGGTACGATTTTTGCGGTCAATCGCACTTGCAAACGCACATCATCGCCCATCGCCCATCGCCCATCGTCTGTCGCTGCCGGATGACGCGGTGACGGATCGTCCGGTTGCCGTTTGGCGGCTCAGGGCATGATGAGGCGGCGCTTGATCGCAATGGCGACCGCGTGCACGGTCGACTTGACGCCGAGCTTGCGCCGGAAGTTTTCGGCGTGCTGAACCACCGTGCGTTCGGATATCGACAGCAGCTCGGCGATGGCGCCGGCGGTACGGCCGACTGCGAAGTGGGTCAGCACTTCCTTCTCGCGGTGCGTCAACGGGTCCGCTTGGCCGGTGAGGCCGAGTATCTCCTCGGCCCGTGCGCCGGCATAGGTCGCCATCAGGCTCAGGCGCGCGCGGTCGCGCTTGTTGATCACCAGCCCGTCTTCCGGCGAGCCGAAGGAGACCGCCGTGTTCCAATGGTGCTCGGAGGACATGGTGACGACATAGCCGGACAAGAGCCCGAACTCGCTCGCCTCGCCGTGAATGCGCTTGCAGGCCGGCCGATCAAGCAGCCGGCGCGGCACCTCGGACCAGGCAAACGACCGAAACGACTGGGCGGCATGGACGCAGACGGCGTCATGTCTGGCATAGTCTTTGGCGACATACCGTTTGAACCAGCCTTCGGGCCAGCCGTTCAGCGCGACAAGCGGCTCCAGCCGTTGCCCGCCGACGGGCACGCCGGTCAGAATGAGATGCTCAAAGCCGAAGTTGGAGGCCTGCTGCCGGAGATCTGTCAGCAGCGCGTCCAGCGTCTTGTGTTCATCGACGCGTGCAACAAAGTCAAAGGCATCATCATCGGTCACGGAATGCCCCCTCGGCTTGCATCTTGACCCGATTACGCACCGTAAACCTTTCGGCAGACTTTGAAAAGCAGGTCGAAAGTCCATCGCATCTTGGCGCGCCAAGAAGCACAGAACGGTGTCGAACGAAGGGGGATGGTGGGCGATACTGGGATTGAACCAGTGACCCCTGCCGTGTGAAGGCAGTGCTCTCCCGCTGAGCTAATCGCCCGTGCCGGCGGCGGCTGGCTGCCGCCCGGAACGGCGCGAGCTATAGGCATCCGCACATGGCCAAGTCAAGCTTGCACGGCCCGCCGGGCGCTTCGATGCTCAGGGCCGGGTCCGGGCGCCGATCAATTCGTTGGCCATGAGCGGGGTCAGCGCGTCGAAATGGCTGATGATCCGGTCCGGCGCGAACGTGTCCACCGGCTGCGGCGAATAGCCGAAATCGACGGCCACCACGGGGATGCCGGCAGCCTTGGCGGTGTTGATGTCGGTATCGCTGTCGCCGATCATCACCGCCCGGTTGCGATCGCCGCCGGCCCTGTCGATCGTGCCGGTCAGATGCCCGGGTTCGGGCTTGCGCACAGGGAATGTGTTGGCGCCGCAGACGGCGGCAAACCGTTCGCCAATCCCGAGCGCCTCAAGCAATTGCCGCGACATGGCCTCGAACTTGTTGGTGCAGACCGCCAGCACGAAGCCGGCTGCCTCGAACCGGTCCATGCAGGCAACGGCGCCGTCGAACGGTCGCGAGCGGCCGGGCATGTTGGCGGTGTAGTGCTCGATGAACACGGCCACCAGGTGTTCAAGACGGGCGTCAGGCAGTGCCCGTTCCTGCGCCGTGTAGGCGCGACGCAGCATGGCGCGGGCGCCATGGCCGACATGGGAGCGCAGGTCCGCCGTCGACACCGGATCAAGCCCCTCGGCCGTGATCACATGGTTCAGGCTGTCCAGGAGATCGGGTGCGGTGTCGATGAGCGTGCCATCGAGATCGAACACGATAATGGGGCGGGTCATGAATTGAGGTCCCGTTCATGGACAAGCGGCGAAAGCGGGCGCTGCAGCGGTTGGCGGCGCGTTCGGAGCGTGTTAACGCACCGCGCGGGGCACATGAAGGGGAAAATGGGCGGATGTCACCCGAGGAGATGAAGGCGGCGGCGGGCAAGGCGGCCATGGCACATGTGCGTGAGGGGATGCGGCTGGGGATCGGGACGGGATCGACCGCCGAAGCGTTCATCGCGCACCTCGCCGAAGCGGTGGGCGACGGGCTCGACATCACCGGTGTTCCGACCTCGGAGCGCACGGCGCGGCTGTGCGTTGAAATGGGCATCCGCCTCGAATCGCTCGACGATGTCGATGAGCTGGACCTGACCGTCGACGGGGCCGATGAGATCGATCCGAACCTCAATCTGATCAAGGGCGCCGGCGGGGCGCTTTTGCGCGAGAAGATCGTCGCCCATGCCTCCAAACGCATGATCGTCATCGCCGATGACAGCAAGGTCGTCGACAGGCTGGGACGCTTTCCGCTGCCGATCGAGGTCAACGCATTTGGCGTGGAGACCACGCGCCGCGCGGTCGAAGCGGTGGCGCGCGACCATGGCGCAACCGGCGACATCGCGATCCGAACGGCGCGCAAGGGCGAGAGCATCGTCACCGATGGCGGCCATTTGATCGTCGACGCATCTTTCGGCCACATTTCCGACCCACAGGCGCTGGCATGCGCGCTCAACGCCATTCCGGGCGTCGTCGAAAACGGTTTGTTCCTGTCAATGGCCTCGCTGGCGATCGTCGCGGGGGAGACTGGTGTCCGGGAACTGACTGTGCCATGAGCGGGCCGGAATCTGCCGGCGGCAAAAGCTGCCGGACACGCAAAAGACGGGATGAATCGATGTTTTTGAAGACAGTTCGCAATGCGGTTCTGGCAACCGCCGCCTGCGGCCTGGCCGCGGTTTCGGCAGCCGGCGCGCAGGAGATATCCGACAGCCATCTGCAGGCCGCTCGCGCGGCCATCTCGGCAATCGATGCGACCGACCGGTATGACGGCATCCTGCCGGACGTGGCCGAGGCATTGAAAGCACGGCTGCTGCAGAACAATCCGGACCTTGAGAACGAGATTTTGATGTTCGTCGACGAAGAGGCGCTGGCGCTGGCGGCGCGGCGCGGCGATCTGGAAGCGGAAGCTGCGGAAATCTACGCCCGGGCGCTGCGCGAGGAAGATTTGCGGGCGATCGCCGAATTCTACCGGACCGAGGCCGGCCAGGCGCTGATCCGCAACGGACCGATCGCGGCGCGCGAAGTGACCGAGGCGGCCGCCATCTGGCAGCGCGGCATCGAGCGCGACCTGCTCGAGCGGGTCAGCGGGCGCCTCGCCGAGGCGGGCCTGCGCCAGGCGCCGGCCGCAGCCGAGGAAGGCGCGGCCGAAACCGAAGGCGCGGCGCAGTAGGACGGGCGGACAGGGCATGGCGGGGCACGATTATGACCTGTTCGTCATCGGCGGCGGCTCGGGCGGCGTGCGTGCGGGCCGTCTGGCCGGCGCGATGGGCAAGCGGGTCGGCCTCGCCGAGGAATACCGGATGGGCGGCACCTGCGTGATCCGCGGCTGCGTGCCCAAGAAGCTGTTTGTCTATGCCTCGCAGTTTTCCGAGCATTTCGAGGATGCCGCCGGCTATGGCTGGCATGTCGGCGACATCCATTTCGACTGGCCGACGCTGATCGCCAACAAGGACCGCGAGATCGAGCGGCTGGAAGGGCTCTATCGCAAGGGCCTTGAGACCAATGGCGTGACGATCCACGACAGCAGGGCCCGGCTCATCGACCGGCATACGATCGAACTCGAGGCCACCGGTCAGCAGGTCACGGCCGACCAGATCCTGATCGCCACCGGCGGCAGCCCGAACCTGCACACCGATCTGCCGGGCCACGAGCTGTGCATCACCTCCAACGGGGCGTTTCACCTCGATAGCCTGCCCAAATCGATCATCATCGCGGGCGGCGGCTACATTGCCGTCGAGTTTGCCAACATCTTCCACGGGCTGGGCGTGGACACGACGCTCTTGTATCGCGGCCAGAAGATCCTTGGCGGCTTCGACGAGGATTTGCGCGATCATCTGCAGGACACGATGATCGCCAAGGGCATCCGCGTGATCTGCCACCAGGTGTTCGACCGGATCGAGCGGCGCGACGACGGCCGCCTCAACGCGTTCCTGTCGAAGGGCGAGCAGATGGTCGTCGACCAGGTGATGCTGGCGCTCGGGCGCCATCCCAACACGCACGGTCTGGGGCTGGACGCGGCTGGCGTCGAAACGGACCGGCGCGGTTCGGTGGTGGTCGACGACTATTCGCGGACGAATGTGGACAATATCTGGGCCGTCGGCGACGTGACCAACCGGATGCAGCTGACGCCGGTGGCGATCCACGAGGCGATGTGCATGCTCGAGACCGCCTTCAAGGACAATCCCACAAAACCCGACTATGACACGGTGGCGACGGCGGTCTTCTCACAGCCGGAAATCGGCACGGCGGGGCTCACCGAAGCCGAGGCGGCCGAGCGCCATGGCGACCTCGAAGTCTACAAGACGACGTTTCGCCCGATGCACAATGTGCTGCCGGACCGCAAGGAAAAGATGATGATGAAGCTCATCGTCGATGCGGCAAGCCGTATCGTCGTGGGCGCCCATGTGATCGGTCCGGGCGCGGGCGAAATGGCGCAATTGCTGGCCATCCCGCTCAAGGCGCGGTGTACGAAAGATCATTTCGATGCGACGATGGCGGTTCATCCCACCGCCGCCGAAGAACTGGTCACGCTCTACAAACCGACCTATCTGGTGCGGCAGGGAGAGCGCATCGCGGCCTGACACCCATCAATGCCCTACGACCTGACACATCTGGACGCACGGGAAGATGTCGTTGCCTATTTCGGCTACGGATCGCTGGTCAACGCGCATACGCACCGCACCCATGTCGTCCATTGCGAGAAGGCGCATCTGACCGGTTTCGGCCGGCGTTGGCAGCAGCGCTCCGATTCCGCCCGCCATCCTGTTTCGTTTCTCAGCGCCTATCATGCGGACATGGCGATCGACGAGTTGAGCGGGCTGCTGATCTTCGACCATGTGCACAATCTGCCGGCGGTCGATGCGCGCGAGCATGGCTATGACCGCGTCCGGCTCGACCGTTCCCAGCTTCGGTTGGACAGGGAGGACGCCGGCCTGCCGGACGTTGCCTATTATGTGTATGTGGCCCGGCCGCCGGACGATGGCGGACCGCGCCATCACATTCTGCAAAGCTATCTGGACGCGGTCCTGCAGGGCTATCTGCATCAGTATGGCGAGCATGGCGCCCGGCGGTTCGTCGAGAGCACGGCGGCGTTCGACACGCCGATCGTGCGCGACCGGGCGTCGCCGCTCTATCCGCGGGCGGTCAAGCTGGCGCCGGACGAGGTCGACCTTATCGACACGGTGACCGCTGGCCTCAACCATGTCGACGGCTTTCTGGCGCAATAGCCGGGCGGTCGTGCATCCCTTTGCGGGGTGACAGCGGCGGGGAACCTGCTCTATAGGACCGCGTGGCGCGATGGGCGCGCCGTTTTTCCGCATTTTCAGGCGTAACGATCATGGCAGACAATTGGACACCGCAAAGCTGGCGCAACAAGCCGATCCTGCAGGTCCCGTCCTATCCCGACCAGGACAAGCTTGCGGCGGTCGAGGAGCGGCTGCGCAGCTATCCGCCGCTGGTTTTCGCCGGTGAGGCGCGGGCGCTGAAGGCATCGCTGGCCGACGTCGCCGAGGGCAGGGGCTTCCTGCTGCAGGGTGGCGATTGCGCCGAGAGCTTCGCCGAGCATGGCGCCGATAACATCCGCGACTTCTTCCGTGTCTTCCTGCAGATGGCGATCGTCCTGACGTTCGGTGCGTCCAAGCCGGTGGTCAAGGTCGGCCGCATCGCCGGCCAGTTCGCCAAGCCGCGCTCGTCGGACATCGAAAAGCGCGACGGGGTCGAACTGCCGTCCTATCGCGGCGACATCATCAACGGGATCGAGTTCGACGAAGGCTCGCGCATTCCCGATCCCGAGCGCCAGATCATGGCGTACCGACAGTCGGCGGCCACGCTGAACCTTCTGCGCGCGTTTGCGCAGGGCGGCTATGCCCGGCTCGACAATGTGCATCAGTGGATGCTCGGCTTCGTCGCCGACAGTCCGCAGGGCGAGCGCTACGAGCAGTTGGCCGACCGGATTTCGGAGACGCTCGACTTCATGGCGTCGATCGGGATGACGCCGGAGAATTATGCGCGGCTGCGCGAAACCGAATTCTACACCAGCCACGAGGCATTGCTTCTGGGCTATGAAGAGGCGATGACCCGCGTCGATTCCACGTCCGGCGAGCATTACACCACGTCGGGCCACATGATCTGGATCGGCGACCGGACGCGGCAGGCCGACCATGCCCATGTGGAGTTTGCGCGCGGAATCCAGAACCCGATCGGCTTGAAATGCGGCCCCTCGCTGCAGCCGGACGATCTTCTCAACCTGATCGATGCGCTCAACCCGTCCAACGAAGCGGGCCGGCTGACGCTGATCGCCCGCTTCGGCCATGACAAGGTCGAGCAGCATCTGCCGGCGCTCGTCCGGGCGGTGCAGCGCGAGGGCAAGAAGGTGGTCTGGTCGTGCGATCCGATGCACGGCAACACGATCACGGCCAACGGCTACAAGACGCGGCCGTTCGACCGGGTGCTGAGCGAGGTCAACGCCTTCTTCGACGTGCATCAGGCCGAAGGCAGCTATCCGGGCGGCATTCACATCGAGATGACCGGCAAGGACGTCACCGAGTGCATGGGCGGCGCACGCGAAGTGACCGAGGAACAGCTTTCTGACCGCTATCACACCCATTGCGATCCCCGGCTGAACGCCGATCAGGCGCTCGAACTGGCGTTTCTGGTCGCCGAACGGCTCAAGAACGGCCGCAAGGGCGCCGAAAGCAAAATCGCCGCCAACGCCTGACAGCGTCACGCGCGTCGATGTTGAAGCCGCGGGCCTTGGCTCGCGGCTTTTCTTTTTTGTGGGCGCCGTTCACCGGTTCTGGACGCAGTGTCTCCGCGGGGACCGGTATGCAGCGGGCGGGCGCGGGCCTAGGTTGCTCGCGTCAAACCATGCGGAGTGTGAAGCAATGGAGCCGATGCCGACCATCTTCGTCTCGCACGGAGGGCCGAACGTGGTCACCGATCCGTCCGAGGCGCGCGATTATCTGCGTGGCCTGTCCGAAAGGCTGCCGAGGCCGAAGGCCATCGTCATCGCATCGGCGCATTTCGAGACGGACGGGCCGACCGTGGTGCGCGATCCAAAGCCGGGCATGATCTATGATTTCGGCGGCTTCTCGCGGGAACTCTACGAGATGGTCTATCCTGCCCCTGGCGACCCGGCGCTTGCCGGGCGCGTGCACGGGCTTCTCGAAAGCGCCGGCCTGTCGCCGGTCTATGCCGATGAACGAGGCTACGATCACGGCACTTGGACCGTGCTCAGGCTGGCATGGCCGGACGCCGACATTCCGGTCGTGCAGGTTTCGATCGATCCCTCGCGCGATGCGGCCTATCACCACCGGTTGGGCGCGGCGCTGGCGCCGCTGCGCGATGAGGGTGTGTTGATGATCGGCAGCGGCCACATCACCCACAATCTCCGCGCCGTCTTCTCGGCGATGCGCGAAGGCATGCCGTCCGATCCCGAGATGGCGTCCAAGGTGGATGGATTCGTGGGGTGGATGGCCGACGCGATCGCGTCCGGCGACACCGAGGCGCTGCTCGCCTGGCGCGACAAGGCGCCGTTCGTCGCCGACAACCATCCGACGGACGAGCACCTCATGCCGCTTTTCCTCGCGGCCGGCGCCGCCGGTTCGAACCCACGGGCCGAGCATGCGCATGCCTCCCGGCAGTTCGGCTTCTTTGCCTGGGACAGCTGGATTTTCCACTGAGCGTCAGCGCAGGGCGCCCCCGCGACTGTTTCGTTTGCCGTCCCCGCTAGTGTTCTCGTTCCAGTGGAGGTGATGATGAAGACAGGCGGATGCCATTGCGGCTCGGTACGCTACACGGTGACGGGTCCGTTGCGTGACGTGATCTATTGCCATTGCACGCAATGCCGCAAGCAGACCGGGCATTTCGTTGCCGCCACGCGCGTCGCCGACGACGCGCTCGAGATCAACGGCGCCGGTGATCTGACCTGGTATGCGGCCTCGCCCGGTGCGAAGCGCGGCTTTTGCCGACATTGCGGCTCGCTGCTGTTCTGGAAAAGGGACGGGTCGGGCATGACATCGATCATGGCCGGCAGCATGGACCTGCCGACCGGTTTGACTGCGAGCCACCACATCTTTGCGGCCGACAAGGGCGACTATTACGAACTCGCCGACGGGCTTCCGGTGTTCGAAGGCCGCGATTGAAGGCTCGCTGCTGTGTTGGCCAAAGCGATCGCGCGTCCTGACATGTTGCGCGGGCAACGGCCGCGCGATACGTGTCGGCCATGACAAGCAGCCCCGATGTTTTGCGCATTGCGATCGCGCAGTTGAACCCCACCGTCGGCGACGTTCAAGGCAACCTTGCCTTGGCCCGGCAGGCCCGCGCCGACGCGGCGCGCCATGGCGCCGATCTGGTCGTGTTCACCGAATTGTTCATCGCCGGCTATCCGCCCGAGGACCTTGTTCTCAAGCCTGCCTTCCTTGCAGCGTGCGAGAAAGCGGTAACGGAGCTGGCCGCCGACACCGCCGATGGCGGGCCGGGCGTGATCATGGGCCTGCCGCTGATGCGCGACGGCAAGCGCCACAATGCTGCGCTGGTTCTCGATGGTGGCGCGGTCACGTCGGAATGGTTCAAGGTCGATCTGCCGAACTATGGCGAGTTCGACGAAAAGCGCGTGTTCGAGCCGGGTCCGATGCGCGGGCCTGTCGATTTTCGCGGCGTGCGGATCGGCATCCCGATCTGCGAGGATATCTGGGGCGACATGGGCGTCTGCGAAACGCTGGCCGAGAGTGGCGCCGAGATCCTGCTCGTGCCCAACGGCTCGCCCTATTATCGCGGCAAGATGGACGTGCGGCACCAGGTCGTGCTGCGGCAGGTGATCGAGAGCGATGCGCCGATGATCTATGCCAACCAGGTCGGCGGGCAGGACGATCTGATCTTCGACGGCGCCTCGTTCGGCTTCAACGCCGACCGGTCGCTGGCCTTCCAGATGAGCCAGTTCGAGGAGCAGGTCACGGTGTTGACCTGCCGGCGCGACGGCGATGGCTGGGTGTTCGCCGACGGGCCGATGTCGGTCATTCCCGACACGATGGAGGCCGACTATCGCGCCTGCATGCTGGGCCTGCGCGATTATGTGAACAAGAACGGCTTTGCCAATGTGGTGCTCGGCCTGTCCGGCGGCATCGATTCGGCGATCTGCGCGGCGCTGGCCGTCGATGCGCTGGGTGAGGAGCGCGTGCGCTGCGTGATGATGCCCTACGACTACACCGCGCCCGAATCGATCGCCGATGCGGAAGCCTGCGCCAGGGCTCTTGGCTGCCGCTACGATGTGGTGCCGATCCACGCGCCGGTCGAGGGCTTCGAGAGAGCGCTTTCGGACATGTTCGCCGGCACCGATGAGGGTGTAACCGAAGAAAACCTGCAGAGCCGGGCGCGCGGCACGATCCTGATGGCGATCTCCAACAAGTTCGGCTCGATGGTCGTCACCACCGGCAACAAGAGCGAGATGAGCGTCGGATACGCGACGCTTTACGGCGACATGAATGGCGGGTTCAACCCGATCAAGGATGTCTACAAGATGCAGGTCTACGCCATGGCGCGCTGGCGCAACGCGCACATGCCGCCCGGCGGCCTGGGCCCGACGGGGGAGGTGATCCCCGTCAACATCATCGAGAAGGCGCCATCGGCCGAACTCAGACCCGACCAGACCGACCAGGATTCGCTGCCGCCCTATCCGGTGCTCGACGACATCCTCGAATGTCTGGTCGAGCACGAGATGGCTGTCGATGCGATCGTCGAACGCGGCCATGACCGCGATCTCGTGCACCGGATCGAGCATCTGCTCTATGTGGCCGAATACAAGCGCCGTCAGTCCGCGCCGGGCGTGAAGATCACGCGCAAGAATTTCGGCCGCGACCGCCGCTATCCGATCACGAACCGATTCAGGGACCGGACATAAGCCTCTGAAATCAGGCTGTAATCAGCGTGGTGTGCAGGTCTCGGTGCCGATCGCTGTCAGCGGTATCAGGAGCAGCGCCGGACGGTGGTGTTCAGTTCGGGCTCGTCTGCGTCCGTGCACAGGAGCGCGCCCCAGATGTAGCCGGTTTCGCCTTCGCCGAATTCGATCTGGAACCAGAAGAAACCGTCCAGGAATTCGTCGGTGTTCCGTTTGATGATGACCGGCTCTCCGTCGCCCAGGCTTGCGACCTTTTCCGCAAAGACCGAGGGCGCGGCGCGGACATTGCCGCTTGCCGTGCCGCGCGCGTCATGGGCGGACCACCGAAAGTTGTTGTCGGAACCGTAAAGCGCCATCGTCTTGATCGAGTCGCGGGTCTGGTGACAGCGCGCCGTTCGCCCGTCGGCCAGGGTCAATTGGCCCTCTGGCACGAAGCCTTGAAACGACAGGCCGTTGCCGGCGAACGCGAAGCTGTTGCCGCTGCGCTGACCGGTCGCGGGCAGCACGGTCTCCTCGCCGTCGATTTTCAGATAGGCGTTCGCCCATTCCAGATCGAGCCCGACCGAGGCGACGATGTCGCGGTCGAAACACACGAAATCGAAGCCCGGCGAGGCATGCGCCTTGGATACGGCCATGCCGGCGAGAACGGCGAACGCCAGCGTTGCGATAGATCCGCGGACCATGTGGATACTCCCAAATAGTTCAGCCTGCCCCGAACCCTCTTAGCGCATATCCGATGCCGAAGGCGATGGCTGCCGCGCCACATCCGATGGTCAGTGTTTCGAGGCCCGAGACCCACCAGCGCTGCAGCGACCAGCGGCTCTTCATCGAGCCGATGATGAAAAAGACGGTGGCTGTCATGGCCAGCGCCACCGGGTTTGCCGTCGATGGCTCGAAGACAAAGTAGGGTACAAGCGGCACAGCGCCGCAGGCGATGAAAGCGGCGAACGTGGCGGTCGCCGCGGCCGTCGGGCTGCGGATGTTCTCGCTCAAACCCAACTCTTCCGTGATCATGGTTGAAATCCAGCGCTCCCGATCGGCAGTGATGGCGTCGACGGCGCGCTCGAGCGTCTCGCCTTCAAACCCCTTGGCCATGAAGATTTGCCGGATTTCCTCGCGTTCGCCGTCAGGATCGATCGCGATGTGGCGCTTTTCCATCGCCCGGGCGCGTTCAAGTTCGTCATGCTCGGTCTTCGTGGCCGAATAGTTGCCGGCGGCCATCGAAATGCCATCGGCGATCAGATTGGCGAGCCCCAAAATGATGACGATGTTGGCCGAAAGCGCCGCGCCGACCACGCCGGCGACGATGGCAAAAGTGGTCACCGCGCCGTCAATGCCGCCATAGACCCAGTCGCGCAGATAGTTGGGCTTTGTCCCTTCGGCCAGCCGGGCGGCGATGGCGTCCGGCTCGTGCCGATGTTCGAGATTCATGGTTCTGCTCCGCGATGGGGCCGCCGCGCGCATTGCCAGTTGCCTCTTGACGGGCCAGGCGCTAGGGCGACCGAAGTCATTGTCTAGGCCCTCTTCATGCCATTTGTCCGCTTTGTGGCCAACAACGCCCGGTGGATCGCCGGCGGATTTCTGCTGACGTTCTTTTCGGCCTTCGGCCAGACCTTCTTCATCTCGCTTTCAGCGGGCGACATCCGCGCCGAATATGGCCTCAGCCACGGCCAGTTCGGCGGGCTCTACATGCTTGCGACGCTCGCCAGCGCCCTGACCCTGCCCTGGCTCGGGCGGATCGTCGACCGCTACGGCGCCGCGCGCGTGACGATGATCATCGTGCCGTTGCTGGCGCTTGGCGCTGTGGGCATGGCGTTTTCCGTACATATCGCCACGCTGGTCGTCGTCATCTATGTGCTGCGCCTGTTCGGGCAGGGCATGATGACGCAAAACGCGCTGACCGCCACCGGGCGCTGGTTCGCGGCCAATCGCGGACGCGCGGTCTCGCTTGTCACGCTCGGCCACAATGCGGGCGAGGCGCTGTTCCCGTTCGCGTTCGTCGCCCTGGCCGCCGCGCTTGGCTGGCGCAATGCCTGGCTTGCCGGAGCGGCGATCCTGATCCTTGTGGCGCTGCCGCTCATCTCCATTCTGACCGCCCGGGAGCGCGAACCGCTGTCCGATCCGCCGGACACAAGGGCGGTCGCGCCGCGCGACTGGTCCCGCGCGGAGGTGATGCGCGATCCGCTCTTCTGGGTTCTGCTGACGGGCGTTCTTGCGCCGGCCTTCATCGGCACGACCATCTTCTTTCATCAGGTCTACCTGGTGGAGTTGCGCGGCTGGTCTCTGCCGGTCTTTGCATCCTCCTTCGCCGTGATGAGCGTGACGACGATCTGCTTCGTGCTGATCGCCGGCGCGCTGATCGACCGGTTTTCGGCGACCGCGCTGCTGCCGATCTTTCTCGTGCCCCTGTCGCTTGCATGTCTGGCGCTCGGATTGCTCGAGGCGCAATGGAGCGCGTTCCTGTTCATGGCGCTGCTCGGCGTGTCCTACGGTTTTTCCTCGACGCTGTTCGGTGCGCTGTGGCCGGAAATCTATGGCACGCGCGAACTGGGCGCGATCCGCGCGGTGATCGTGGCGATGATGGTGTTCGGCACCGCCGTCGGGCCGGGCCTGACCGGCGCGCTGATCGATATCGGCGTTGCCTATCCGGCGCAGATCGTTGTGATGGGGTTCTACTGCGCCGTGGTCGCCGTGATCATGACCATGGCGTCGCGGCGCCTTCTGAAGCGCCGCGAAGCGCATCTTCTTGCCAATGCCGGGTGACTTCCGTAAGCGG
The DNA here is from genome assembly GCF_003149475.2 of Oceaniradius stylonematis. Taxonomy (GTDB): domain Bacteria; phylum Pseudomonadota; class Alphaproteobacteria; order Rhizobiales; family Rhizobiaceae; genus Roseitalea; species Roseitalea stylonematis. The sequence goes on along the minus strand of NZ_QFWV02000002.1, from coordinate 369,685 downwards.
GCGTCATGACTGTCACCGTTCGTTTCGCGCCGTCGCCGACGGGCCATATCCATATCGGCAATGTGCGCACCGCGCTGTTCAACTGGCTCTTTGCCCGGCAGAACGACGGCGCCTTCATCCTGCGTTTCGACGATACCGATACCGCCCGCTCGAAGGCCGAATATGCCGAGCAGATCGAGCGTGACCTGCGCTGGCTCGGCATCGACCCGGACCGCATCGCCTACCAGTCGCAGCGCATGGATGCCTATGACAAGGCGGCGCAGGCGCTCAAGGACGCGGGGCTGCTCTATCCATGCTATGAAACGCCGGACGAATTGGAACGGCGGCGCAAGATCCGCCTGACTCGCAAGCTGCCGCCGGTCTATGGCCGCGAGGCGCTGAAGCTGACCGACGCCGAAAAGGCGGACCTTGAAGCAAGGGGCCACGCGCCGCACTGGCGCTTCCTGCTGCCCAACTTCGCGGACGATCCCTTTGCGCCCGAGCGCACCGATGTGCGCTGGAGCGATGCGGTGCGCGGCGAGCAGAGCGTCGATCTGGCTTCCATGTCCGATCCGGTTCTGATCCGGGGCGACGGCACCTATCTCTACACGTTGCCTTCGGTGGTCGACGACATCGAAATGGGCGTCACCCACGTCATTCGCGGCGACGATCACGTCACCAACACCGGCGTGCAGATGGCGATCTTCCGGGCGCTCGGCGCCGAGCCGCCGGCATTCGGGCACCACAACCTTTTGACCACGGCCAGCGGCGAGGGCCTGTCCAAGCGCTCGGGCGCGCTGTCGATCAAGAGCCTGGCCGAGGCAGGCTACGAGCCGATGGCGGTGGCCAGCCTGGCGGTCCTGACCGGGTCGTCGACCGCGATATCCGCGATGGCGGACATGGAGGCGCTGACCGGTGCCTTCGACATCACGGCGACGACCAAATCGGCGGCAAAATTCGACCCCGCCGATCTGGACGGACTGAACCAGACGCTGGTGCACGATCTGCCGTTCGATGTGGTGCGCACGCGGCTGGGCGATGCCGGCGTCGACGTGGACGATCCGCGCGCCGAAGCGTTCTGGGTCATGATCCGCTCCAATGTGAAGAAGGTGGCCGACGCGGCCGACTGGTGGCCGGTGATCACCGATCGTCCAGCCAAGGACGCGGCGCTCGATGGCGACGATCTGGCCTATGCGCGCGCAGCGTTCGATTGCCTGCCCGAAGGCACGGTGGACCCCACACTGTGGAAGCGCTGGACCGAAGCGGCGAAGGCGCAATCGGGCCGCAAGGGCAGGGCGCTGTTCATGCCGCTGCGGATCGCGCTTACGGGAAGGGCGTGGGGACCGGATTTGTCAGATCTATTGCCTCTTCTGGGTCGGGAAGAAATTCTCCGCCGACGACCCTGATTTCGTCGCGGCTGTCGGCGACATCATGGATCTCTCCGACGCTGACGGAGCGGGCGATATCCGTCATTCGCCCGACCGTAAGCCCCTGGGCCGTGTTGGCGCGGGTTTCGGGATCGGCGGCCAGATCCGGGCGAAAGCGCGGCGGCGGCAAGCGACCGGGCTCTTCGTCGGCCTGCTCGGGCGGCACTTCGCTGGGGCGCGGCGTGATGCCCTCAATGCCGATCAGGCTGGTGTTGGCCCGTCCGCAGGTGCAGTTCTCGCTTCGCCGGCGCTCGCGGAAGTCGAACGCCGTGGCAAGATCGGTATAGGCGGTGCCGTCCAATGCCGTCATGTTCCGCGGGCCGTCATCATCGCCGCTGCGGTGCGTGAACAGCATGGTGGGCGCTGCTGGGCAAAGGGCTGCGCATATCGCCTTGTCCCGCTCGAATTGGTCGGCGTTCGTGGCAAACGAGATCGGGAAGAAGTAGCCGTCGCATGTGCGCACGCACAGCGTCCGGTGTTCACCGGCGAAGGAAGGCCGGGCAGGGGCAACCGGCCGTGATGCATGGTTGCGGTTGGGTTGCGCCCGCCTCACCGTGCCGGGCTCCCGGCGGACCGAAGCGATGCGTGTCGACTGGCTGCGGCTGCAGGCGCGCTGGACCGCGCGCTCGAGGCGCCGGATTTCCCGCTGCGATGCACCGCCGCGATTGCGGTCACGCACGCGCTGCAGCTTGCCCAGGTTCGCCTGCATCTGGTTGATGGTCGAGCCCAGCGACCGGCATTGCCGGGAACCCGACTGCCGACAGCGTTGGCGGTTGTACATGCGCTGCGCCTTGCGCAACTCGCGCTGTTGGCGCTCGGCCGCCTCGGCGTAGCGCCGGTATTCGGCGCGGTTGCCGCTGCCGCGCCTTGCGCTGGCGAGTTGCGATTGCAGACTGTTGCAGGATTGCGCACCGGCCGGGGTAGCCGACATGGCGGTCAGCGTCACGAGCGTCATGGCAATTGCCATTCCGCACAGACACGCCACACAGGCTTTGAAAAGCCGGTACACCATCAACGCCGAACCCCATCCCGCCACCACTGTGACAGAAACACCGTGCCACTTGTTTAAGCGGGCGGGGTCAGCATGTCTCGTTCAAGCTGAATTTACGATGAACGTTAACGACCGGTAACGGCCGTGCCGGCGTGTGTGCCGCCCTGGGCCGCGGCCTGGGCGGCTTCGACGGCCGCGATCGCGGTCATGTTGACGACGCCGCGCGAGGTTACCGATGTCGTCAGCACATGGGCGGGTCGCTGCGTCCCCAGAAGTATCGGGCCGACATGCAGCGCATCGGTCATCGACTTGACGGCATTGAGCGTGATGTTGGCCGCATCGAGGTTCGGGAAGACCAGAAGGTTGGCCTCGCCCTCGAGGATCGAGTGCGGCAGGACGCGGGCGCGCAGCTCGGGATTGAGCGCGCTGTCGGCATGCATCTCGCCATCGACGCACAGTTCCGGCTGGGCGGCATGCAGGATTTCGACAGCACGGCGCATCTTGGCGGCCGAGGCGCTGTCGCGCGAGCCGAAATTGGAATGCGACAGCAGCGCGGCCTTGGGTTCGACGCCGAAACGCCGGATCTCCTCGGCGGCGAGCAGCGTCATCTCGGCCAGTTCCTCGGCGGTAGGATCGATTGAGACATAGGTGTCTGTGAAGAACGTCATGCCGTTGCCGGAGATCAGCATCGACAGCGCCGACAGATCGCGCGCGCCCTCGCGGACCCCGACGATGGACCGCACGGTGCGCAAATGCCGCTCATAGCGGCCGTCGAGGCCGCAGATCATCGCATCGGCCTCGCCGCGCATCAGGGCGATCGCCGAGATGACGGTGGCATTGGTGCGCACAAGCGTTCGGGCATAATCGGGGGTGAAGCCCTGCCGGCCGCCGATGGCGATCAGATGATCGACATAGTCCCGATAGCGCGGATCGTTTTCCGGATTGACCAGTTCGAAGTCCCGGTCGGGCCGTATCCGCAGGCCGTAGCGCTTCAGCCGCGCCTCGACCACCTCGGGACGGCCGACGAGGATCGGCTCGGCGATGCGGTCCTCCAGGACGATCTGGGCGGCGCGCAACACGCGTTCGTCCTCGCCGTCGGCGTAGATGACCTTGTGCGTGGCCGCGGCCTGGGCCGACGAGATCACCGGCTTCATGACGAGGCCCGACCGGAAGACGAACCGGTTCAGCCGGTCGCGATAGGCGTCCATGTCCTCGATGGGACGCGCGGCGACGCCGCTTTCCATCGCCGCCTTGGCGACGGCCGGCGCGATCCGGAGGATCAGCCGCTGGTCGAAGGGCGAGGGGATCAGGTAGTCGGGCCCGAAGATCGGCGTTTCGCCCGAATAGGCGCGGGCGGCGATGTCTGAGGGCTCTTCACGGGCGAGTTGTGCGATGGCGGTCACGGCGGCCGCCTTCATCGCCTCGTTGATGGTCCGCGCGCCACAGTCGAGGGCACCGCGAAAGATGTAAGGAAAACACAGTACGTTGTTGACCTGGTTGGGGAAATCGGACCGGCCCGTGCAGATCATCGCATCGGGACGCGCCTCCCGCGCGGCGTCCGGCATGATCTCGGGAACCGGATTTGCCAGCGCCATGATCAGCGGATTTTCCGCCATTTTGGCCAGATATTCGGGCTTGAGCACGCCGGCGGCGCTGAGACCCAGAAAAACGTCGGCGCCGTCGATGGCCTGCTCCAGCGTGCGGTGCTCGGTCTGGCGGGCAAAGACGGCCTTCCAGCGATCGATCTCGCCGGGGCGGCCGTCATAGACCACGCCGTCAATGTCGGTGACGATGATGTTGTGGAGGCTTGCACCGAGCGACACGAGAAGATTGAGGCAGGCGAGCGCTGCCGCCCCGGCGCCCGAAGTGACGATCTTCGCCGTCTCGATCGATTTACCGGCAAGCTCCAGCCCGTTGAGGATGCCGGCGGCGACGATGATTGCGGTGCCGTGCTGATCGTCATGGAAGACCGGAATGCCCATCATGTCGCGCAACCGTTCCTCGACTTCGAAGCACTCGGGCGACTTGATGTCTTCGAGATTGATCCCGCCAAAGGTCGGTTCGAGCGCGGAAACCACATCGACCATGCGCTCGACGCCCGGCGCGTCGATTTCGATGTCGAACACGTCGATGCCGGCGAACTTCTTGAAGAGCACGGCCTTGCCCTCCATTACCGGCTTGGATGCGAGCGGGCCGATATTGCCGAGGCCCAGGACGGCCGAGCCGTTGGAGACGACGGCGACCAGATTGGCGCGCGCGGTATAGTCCGCAGCCCGCGCCGGGTCTGCGGCGATCGCAAGGCAGGGCGCGGCGACACCCGGCGAATAGGCGAGCGCCAGATCGCGCTGGTTGCCCAGCGGTTTCGTGGCCCGGATTTCGAGCTTGCCGGGAACCGGGTTCTGGTGGAAGAAAAGCGCGTTCTCGTCGAGGTCCGAAGGCACCGACTTTTTTGCTGCATCCGTCTCGCCACTCATGGCCGCCCCTCCCGGTTCTTGTTTTCGACAACCGGTAGACCAATGCGGCGGTTGCCACAATTCGTTCCGGCCGAAAAGCGTTTAAAACGCGCTTTGATAGACCCCGCCGTCGAGCCGGATGTTCTGGCCGGTGATGTAGCCGGCATGGGTGGAGCAAAGGAACGCGCATGTGGCGCCGAACTCTTCCGGGGTGCCCAATCGGCCTGCAGGGATGGCGCCGATCTGGCGGGCCTTTTCCTCGTCGAACTCGACGCCGCGCTTGTCGGCGGCGTAAACCATGGTCTGACGGATCCGGTCCGTGTCGATCTTGCCGGGGAGGATGTTGTTGATCGTCACATTGCTGCCGGCGACCGACCGGGCGATGCCGGCGAGGAACGCCGTCAGGCCGGCCCGGGCGCCCGACGACAGGTCGAGCCCCAAAATCGGCTGGTAGACCGACAGCGATGTGATGTTGACGATCCGCCCGAAACCGCGCTCGGCCATTCCGTCGATCGTCCGCTGGATCAATTCGATGGGCGTGACCATGTTCTGCGTGACGCCGTCGAGCAGCGCATCGCGATCCAGTTCGCGGAAATCGCGCAGGGCGGGGCCGCCATTGTTGTTGACGACGATGTCGGGCTGCGGACAGGCCTCCAACAGGGCATCCTGCGTGGCGTGATCGGACACGCTGCCCAGGACGATGTCGACGGTGACGCCATGGGCGCGCAGGTCCTCGGCGGTCTTTTCGGTGGCTTGCTCGTTGCGGCCATTGATCACCAGATTGACCCCTTCGCGGGCCAGCGCCTCGGCGCATCCGCGCCCCAGACCGCGGCTCGATGCGCAGACGATCGCGCTTTTGCCCTTCAATCCCAGATCCATGCCCATCCTCCCGGTTTGGCGGCTGCGTGTTTGTCCGGGTGACCTAAACGATCGCCCGGCGGCGTCAATGCCGGCTCAGCCCCAAAGCGCTGGTTCGGGGGGAGAAACAGTGCTGCCGTAATAGTGAAGCGCCGGCTTGCGGTCGCGCGCAAGCAGCAGCGGACCGTCCAGATCGATGAAGTCGGCGTCCTGGGCCAGCAGGACGGCGGGCGCCATGGCGAGCGAGGTTCCGACCATGCAGCCGACCATGACGCCGAACCCCATCCGGCGGGCCTTGTCGCGCATCGCCAGCGCCTCGGTCAGCCCGCCGGTCTTGTCGAGCTTGATGTTGACGACGTCATAGAGCGCGCCAAGCGCGTCGAGATCGGCACTCGTATGGGCGCTTTCGTCGGCGCAGACCGGCACGGGATGCGGAATGCGTCCCAGAATGGCGTCTTCGCCGACCGGCAGCGGCTGTTCGACCAGCGCGATGTGCAGACGCGCGGCTTCCTCCATCATCGCGATGAGATTGTCTTCGCGCCAGGATTCGTTGGCATCGACGATGATCCGCGCATCGCGGGCGTTGGCCGTCACGGCGTGCATGCGGGCAATGTCGGCTTCGTCTCCGCCCAGCTTCATCTTCAAAAGATGCCGCTTGTTCGCCGCGCGCGCGGCATCGGCCATGTTTTCGGGGGTGTCGAGCGACAGGGTGAGCGCGGTTTCGACCGGGCGCGGCGGGTGCCGGCACACCAGCGCGTGCACGCGGCGACCCGATCGTTTGGCATCGAGATCCCACAGCGCGCAGTCGACCGCGTTGCGCGCCGCGCCAGGCGGCAAGGCCGATGCCAGATCGATACGGAGCCTGTCGCAAGGGGCCGAGGCATCGAGCGCGGGCAACGACTCCAACTGGGCGATCACGCCGTCTACCGTTTCGCCGTAATGGGCATAAGGCACGCATTCGCCGTGGCCCGAATGGGTGCCGTCGTCCAGCGTGCAGGCGATGACATGGGCATGGGAGCGTTCGCCGCGGGCGATCCGGAAGCGGCCATCGATGGGAAAGCTTTCGGCGCTTGCGGTCAGCGAGAGCGATGAGGCCATGATATCCAGGATCCTTGCAATGGCGCTGCCAGAGCAAAGGGAATACGCCTGCCGGGGGGCGTTGTGCAACGGCCACGATGGGCATGTATCGCGCGGCCGCAGCGGCTTTGAGGCTGACGGACGGGCTTGCAGGCGCTAGAACTGTGACATGACGCTGGTCCAGGACGATGAATTTGCGCAGCCGCGCGCCTCGTCGGAGGCGCTGCCGACGGTCGAAGCCGACCGGGCGGGCGGCGATCCGGTGCTGCGGCTTGCCGGTGTCTGGCTGACCGCCACGGTCGGGAGCGTCGATGCCGATCTGTCCAAGGCGGTCAAGGCGACCGGCGATGCGGGCACGCTGAAGATCGATGCCAGCGCGGTCAGCCATCTGGACACGGCCGGCGCATGGCTGATCGTGCGCACCATGCGCATTGCGCAGGCGCGCAACCAGCCGGTTCGCCTGGCCGGCTTGAAGCAAGGCGCGCAGACGCTGGTCGACGAGGTCGCCGAGAGCACCGCGCGCCCCGAACCTCCCCCGCCTTCAGAGCGCGTGGGGCTTGCCACCATCCTGGCGACAATCGGGCACTATGTGTGGGATCTGCGCCGCGATGCCACGATGGGGCTGCACATGCTCGGCGCGGCGGTGCGCGGCAGCCAGATGAAATCGGGCCACCGCAATCCGATGGCATGGGCGCCAGTGGTCAACCAGATCGACCGGATGGGCGTGCGCGCCATTCCGATCATCGTCCTGATGTCGACCATCATCGGCGCGATCATTGCCCAGCAGGGCGCCTTCCAGTTGCGCTATTTCGGCGCCGAGATCTTCGTCGTCGACCTGGTGGCGATCCTCGTCCTGCGCGAGATCGGCGTTCTTTTGACCGCCATCATGATCGCCGGCCGGTCGGGCAGCGCGATCACCGCCGAGATCGGATCGATGAAGATGCGCGAAGAGGTGGACGCTTTGACCGTGATCGGTCTCAATCCGATCGGCGTTCTTGTCTTTCCGCGCCTGGTCGCGCTGGTGATCGGCCTGCCGCTTCTGACCCTGATCGCCAACTTCTCTGCGCTGGCAGGCGCGATGTTCGTCGCCCAGGCCTATTCGGGCATCAATCCCGAAGCGTTCATAATGCGCATGCGCGATGCGATCGACATGTCGACGTTCCTTGCAGGCATCATCAAGGCGCCGTTCATGGCGATCATCATCGGGATCATCGCCTCGGTCGAGGGGATGAAGGTGGGAGGCAGCGCGGAATCGCTGGGTGCCCGCGTCACGGCCTCCGTCGTCAAGGCGATCTTCGTGGTCATCGTCGTCGACGGGCTGTTTGCCATTTTCTTTGCGGCGGTGGACTTCTGATGAGCGCCGAAGCAGACATCGTTTTGAGCGTGCGCGACATGCATGTCCGCTTCGGCAGCAATGTCGTTCTGGACGGGCTGGATCTGGATGTGCGGCGCCGCGAAATCCTCGGCTTCGTCGGAGCGTCCGGCACGGGCAAGTCGGTGCTGATGCGCGCGATCCTGGGACTGACGCCGAGACAGGCCGGACGTATCACAATCTTCGGGCACGATCTGTCGGCGGTCGACGATGACGAGCGCATCCTGATCGACATGCGGATGGGCGTTCTGTTCCAGCATGGCGCGCTTTTTTCGGCGCTGACCGTGGCCGAAAACATCGAAGTGCCGATGCGCGAATATGTCCAGCTTCCGCCGAAACTGATGCGCGAGCTGGCCATCGTCAAACTGGAAATGGTCGGGCTGAAGCCCGCCGACGGCGACAAGTATCCGTCCGAACTGTCGGGCGGCATGATCAAGCGGGCAGCGCTGGCGCGCGCGCTGTCGCTCGACCCGGATATCGTCTTTCTGGACGAGCCGACATCCGGGCTCGATCCGATCGGTGCCGCCGAATTCGACGAACTGATCGCCAAACTGCGCGACACCATGGGTCTGACGGTCTACATGGTGACCCACGATCTGGACAGCCTTTTCACCGTAGCGGACCGGATCGCGGTGCTGGGCGAGGGCAAGGTGATCGCCGCCGGGCCGTTGTCGACAATGCTCGCGCATGACAATGCGTGGATAAAATCCTATTTCCGTGGCAAGCGGGCGCGTCACATTCCCGCCAAGGTAGAGTAGGCGTCCGAGCACGATGGAAACCAAGGCCAACTATGTCGCCGTCGGGGCGTTCACCGTTCTGGTGTTCGCCGCCGCCTTCGCCTTTGTCTACTGGTTCGCGCGCAACGACACCGGTGGCGAGACGGCGCAGCTGAACATCGTGATCGCCGGTTCCGTGACGGGCTTGGCCAATTCGAGCGTCGTCAAGTTCAACGGCATCGATGTGGGCAAGGTGGACCGGCTGGGCTTTGACGCCACCGATCCGGGCGTCGTGATCGCCGAAACGCAAGTGCGGCGCGACCTGCCGATCACCGCGGAAACCAAGGCGGTCTTGTCGTTCACCGGCCTGACCGGCATCGCCCATATCGAGCTGGAGGGCGGTGCGGTCGATCAGCCCAACGTGTTCGAACTGGCCGAACGGGAGGGGACGGTCGCGACGATCAACGCGGATCCCACCGCGCTCAACGATCTGCTTGCCACCGCGCAGGACATCGCCAACCGGGCCAACAACATCCTCACCGACGTCGAAAGCTTTGTCGCCGACGCGCGCGGGCCGCTGACGCGGGCCGTCGAGAATGTCACCGAGATCAGCGATGCGCTGGCGGCCAATTCGGGCCGTATCGACGAGTTCCTGACCGGTATGGGCGATCTGGGCGAATCGCTGGGCACCATGTCGGTCACGCTGGAACGCACCCTGTCGGGCGCGGACGAACTGATCGCCGCGGTCGATCCGGACGATGTGGCCGCGATCGTCACCGAAGTGCGCGGCTTTGCGGCCGACCTCAATGAAGCGTCGGACGATCTGGACGGTCTTGTGGCCTCCGCGCGCACGACACTGGAGGGGCTCGAGAGCATCGGCGACCGGGTCGACCAGTCGTTCGATCAGCTCGACACGCTGATTGGCGCGGTCGATCCCGATGCGGTGGGCGAGGCGGTGGCCGGCTTTGCCGATGCGGGCCGGGCGGCGCGCGACATCACCGCCGATATCCAGGGCGTGACCGCCGAACTCGAAGGGCGCGGTGAGGATATCGACACCATCTTCGCCAATGTCACCGAGATGTCCGAACGGCTGAACGCGGCCTCGGTCCGCGTCGACGGCGTTCTGGAGAAGCTCGACGGGTTTCTGGGCGAAGGCGGGGAAGGCGGCCAGAACCTGATTGCCGAGGCCAGCGAGACCTTGCGTTCCTTCCGCGACGTCGCGAGCAACCTCAATGCACGGCTGGACAGCATTGGCGGCGGTCTCGAGCGGTTTTCCGATCGCGGCCTGCGCGATATCGAGGCGCTGGTCAACGAAACGCGGCGGTCGATTTCGCGCATCGAACAGACGATCACCAGCATCGAACGCGACCCCCAGCAACTGATCTTCGGAGGCGATGGCGGGGTCAAGCGCTTTGACGGGCGCGAGCGCCGCTGATAAGCGGAGAAGGACGATCCGCGGAGGGTCCGGTTTCGCGGAGCAGGCAGCCGAGCGGGGCGTGCAAGTAATGTGTCATGGGGCGATGACGGGGTGCAGCAGTGTCCATGAGTGAGCCGGGCCGACGGCCGTTGCGCCTGCCACGATCGATCGCCGTTCTGCTGGTATCGGCCGGCCTCGTCCAGGGCTGTGCCGCGCTCGGCGGCACGGCTGAGCCGCCCGACACGTTCGACCTTGTGGCGCCGCGCGACGTGTCAGCGGGACCGGTGCGGCGCGGCACGCAGATCCTGATCGCCGAGCCCGGAGCCGTTCAGGCGCTCGATTCCCAGAATATCGTCGTCGAGACCGCGCCGTTCGCCATCCAGTATCTGGGCGATGCGCAATGGGGCGACCGTCTGCCGCGTCTGGTTCAGCGCCGGCTGGCCGAGAGCTTCGACCGCGCTGATCGTTTCGACGGCGTGGGCCTGCCGGGGCAGGGGCTGGCGATCGACTACCAGATCGTGACCAACATCGCCGAGTTCGGCATCGACATTCCCGCCGCTGCCGCCCGGATCGAGATCGAGGTCAAGCTGCTGGACGACCGCAGTGGCGTGGTTGCCGCCGATCGGCGTTTCGCCGCGTCGGTTCCGGTCTCGCGCACCGGTAGCCCGGACGATTATGTCGCCGCGCTCAATGCGGCCTTCGCCGGCGTCGCCACCGAGATCGTTGCCTGGTCGGCCGATCTGATCTGATCGCCGCCGTCGGCTGAACAAAGAAAGCCCCGCTCGGTCCGAGCGGGGTTTTTTTTGTCTGAAGCGGCTTTGAACGATCAGCGCAGGCGACCGCTCGCATGGGCCAGCATGGTGTAAACCTTGCCCGTGTCGGACGTCAGGTAGGTTTGCGACATCACACCGTCGCGGTCGTTGCGCGACACGTCGCTGAGCAGGCGTTCGAAGTCCCGCACGTAGCGGTCGACGGACGAGCGGAACGCCGGATCACGACCATAGCGCGCCTTGATGTCCTCGAAGGTGCGTTGCCCGGCAAGCGTGTAGAGACGGCGCGTGAAAATGTCGCGTTCGCCGCGCCGGTAGCGATCCCACAATTGGGCGGCTGCCTCGTGATCGATCGCCCGGGCGATGTCGACCGACAGCGAATTGAGCGACTCGACCGTCTGGGCCGGCTGCCGCGCCGGGGCGGGCTGCTCCTCGCTCGATGCGCGTTTCAACAGGTCGCTCACCCAGCCGCCGCCATCGGACGATGCCGGTGCCCGACGGTCGGGCTCGGGCGCACGCGGCGGAGCGGCGGGCGGTGTGTCGTCGAACCCGCCGCGAAGCTCCGGCTGGGCGGCAGCCAGGGGCGCGGCATGCCCGGCCGGGGCGCGGTCGTCCGCGCTATCCGACCGGGCCTGCGGCTTTTTTGAGCGGGCTGCGCCTCCCACGTCGAATGCGCGTCCCGATTCCTCGACGATGCGTGAGAGGTCCTTGAGCGCGTTGATCTGCTCGCTGACCGCGCGCCGCATCGCATTGGCGCTTTCGCGCGTTTCCTCTGGCAGTTCGAGCACGCCGCGGCGCACCTCGTCCCGCGCGCTTTCGAGCTCCGACCGGATCTCCGACGATACATGCCGCATCTGCGCCGTTGCTTCGTCGAACCGGCCCATGGCTTCGTCGGCGGTCTGCCGGATGCTGGTGGCCAGCTTGTCGGTCGAACTGAGCGCACGGCTTTCCACCTGGCTCAGCGTGTCGCCGATCATCGTCTCGAACGAGCGCATGGTCCGCTGGATTTCCTCGGACTTGGCCACCAGTCCCGAAGCCAGTGCCTCCAGAGCGTCGCGGCGATCGCCGAGCGTTACTTCGAGGTTCGACTGGGCCTTCTCGAACAGGTCCGATGCCGAGGCCAGCACCTTGCCGTGATCGTCGAATCGGGCAGCGATCGATGCGATGTCGTTGAGCGTCTTCTGCGAGACATTGTCGAGTTTCTCGGCATTGTTGCCCAGCAGCGAAACGGACGTGTTGAGGTTCTGCGCGATCGCGCCGGTACGGCTGGCAAAGCCCTCGGTGGTTTCGGCCAGCTTGCCCTCGATGGCGCCCAGATTGCCGGTCGCCATCTCGATCAGTTCGCCCAGCTTGGCGTTGGAGGCCGACAGGCGGTCCAGAAGGCTGCCAACATCGCCGCCAAGGCTGTTCTGCATGGTCTCGACGGTCTCGCGCGTCCGGTCGAGCAGGCCGCCGACAGCACCGGACAGATTGTTCTGCATGGATTCGACGGCGGTGATCGTCTCGGCGGTGCGGTTGGCGAGCGCATTGACCAGCGCATCGTTCTCCGCCCGCAGGCGCTCCGTGGCAGCGCGTGTCGCGCTCTCCAGTTGTGCGGCGATCTCCGCGCCATCCTGGCCGAGGCGCTCGATCAGCGGCACGGCCGTTGTCTCCAGCGTCCGCGCCAGCGCGCCGGTGCGATCGCCGATGCGGCGGTCATAGGCGGCAATCTCCTCGCTGAGCGTCGTCTGGTGCGTTTTCAGCACCTCGCCAAGACGCGCGGTCAGCACATCGCTCTGGTCGGCGCCCAGTTGCGCGACCCGCTCGGTTTCCGCGTCGATCGCGGCCCGGGTCTCTGCGACGCGGTCGCGCAGCGTGCCGGCAAGGTTCGCCGCGCTGTCTTCGAGCACGCGGCGGACATTGTCGACGCCCACCGAAAGGGCGCGCTGCATGGTGCTCGTACGCTCGTCGACGATGCCCGACTGGTCGGTGAAGGCCTCGTTGATGGAGTCTGTCGCCTCGCGCAGCGCGACCACGGCCGCATTGGACCGGGCCTCGACGGAGGAGGCGATCTCGTCGGCCATGGCAGACAGCCGCCGGGTGAGCGCTTCGGTCTTGGCCTCGATGTCGGCGCTTGGCGCATCGAGCGCGGCCGAAAGGCTCTGCGCGGTGCGCTCGGTCGCTCCGAACAGGGCCGCTGTCTTTTCCTCGAGCCGCTCGAGAAATGCGCCGGTGCTTTCGGAGACTTTCGCCACCGTGGCTTCGCCTGTCGCGTTCAGGCGTCCGATCGTCTCGTCGCCGACGGACGTCAGGCCGGAGACGGCACGCTCGCCGCTGGCGGCCAGCTTGGCTGCGACCTCGTCGCCGGCGCCCTGCAGACGCGCGACGGTCTCTTCGGTTGCACTGCTCAGGCCCGACACCGCGTTGTCGCGCAGCGAGGCGATGGACGCCACCAGACGCTGATTGGCGGCATCGAGCTCGGTGACCGAACCGTCGGCGCTCTGGGTGATCTGTGCGGCTGCGTCCATGCTGGTGCCCATCAGGCGGCCCATCAGTTCCTCGCCGGCACTGGCAAGTTTCGCCGTCGCGTCATTGCCAAGCCCTGCGATGCCGGAGGTGATCCGCTGGTGCGCTTGCTCCATGCCATCCATCGTGCTCTTGGCGGAGGCCGATATGGCGTCGGCGGCCGCCGTTCCCGCTTCGATGAAGCGTGCGGCGTTCTGCTCCACGCTGGCGCTGACATGCTCGCCGAGCGCGGCGGCACGGCGTTCCATCGCCGCGGTCTGTTCTTCCAGCGCGCTGGTGATGCGCTGGGTGCCGTGATGGGCGGCGGCAAACGCGGCCTGCGTCTTCTCGTCGAGCCGCTGCGTTGCCTGCTCGACATTGTCCGTCAGGCGCGCAATGCCCTCATCGGTCGCCGAGACGAACCGTTCGGCGATTTCGCCGGCCTTGCCGTCAAGACGCGCCGACTGGCTGTCCATGGTCGAAGTCAGCGTTTCGGCGGACTGCAACACCGCATCGGTCATCGCCTGTGAGCGGGCTTCGGCCCTGGCGAGGAAATCGGCGGTCCGTTCGTCGACTGCGGCGGTCATGCGCGCCGAGACGCCGTCGAGCGTTTCGGCGATCGCCGCGGTGCGCGTCTCCATCGCCTCGCTCAGCGACCGCTGGGCGGCGCCGGTCTGTTCCTCGACCGAATTGCGCGCGCTTTCGGCGGTTTCGGTGATCGATTGTGCGCCGTCGGTGAGCGTGTCGGCGATCGCGCGGGTGCGGTCGAGCAGCGTCTCGTTGAGCTGGCGCGCGCGCGCGTCCAGCGCCACGTTGAGGCGCTCCGTGCTCGCATCGACGGCCGAAATGCGCGTCTCGAACTCCTCGACGAGGTTCTGGCCGCGTTCTGCCAGCAGGCTCTTGAGATTCTCGGCCTGGCCCTCGATCGTGGCGCCCAGTTCGCGCCCGGCCGTCTCGGTGACGGCGTTGAGATTGGCAATGCGGGTCTCGATCAGGCTGGCGAGCGCATCGCCCGAGGCGGTAAACCGCCCGGAGATCTCGTCCATTTGGCTGGCAAGGCCGGCATTGACGGTCGAGCCGGTCTCGTTGAGGCGGTCGAGCAGGCTGTCGCCGGCCTTGTTGATGTTGGTTGTCAGATGCTCAGAAGCAGACAGCATCTTGTCTCCGAGCGTGTTGGTGGCCGCCGTCAGTTCCTCGCGCAACTGCTCATGCGCTCCGGAGATCGATGCGCGCAGGCGTTCGGCATGGGTGACGACGCCCTCGCGCTGATTGCCCAGTTCGCTCAGAAGCGAGCGGACCCGCACTTCATTGTCGGTGTAGGCTCGTTCGAGCTCGGTGACCTCGTTCTGCATCAGCGCTTCGAGTTCGCTGGCGCGCGCGATGGTCCGCTCGATGCCTTCGCCCATCGCGGCGACCTCGCGCCGGACGGCCTGGCCGACCATGGCGACGCGCTCCTGGGCGAGGTTTTCAGGCGCTGCCAGGCGGAAGGCGATCTCGCTCATCGACCGGGCGGTGTTGCGCATCTCCTGGGCCCGGCGAACGAGCACCGCAAACCCGTAGAACATGACGACCGGCAAGACGACGCCGATCATGATCGCGATCACGCCGGGCAGGGCGCGCAATTGTTCGATCGTCCTGATCTGCCAGACATCGGGTGAATAGAGAATGTGCGCCAGCGCGGCGCCGGCGCCGATCCAGATGAGGCTGACGATGGTCGCCCAGACGAACGATTGCCCGCCCGGCCGCGCGCTGATCCGTTCGAGCAGTTGGGCATATTCGCGCTCGGCGCTGTCGTCATTGGCGGCGCGATAGGGGGCCGACGCGGTCGCCGCGGCGGCGGTTGTGCCTGCGGCAGCGGCAACTGCAACGGCAGGTTCGACGGGCTGGTTGGCTTCGCTGAGTTCTCCGGCGGCCTTGCTGACCTGCGCTTCGAAGTCGTCCAGCGACAATTCGCTGTCCAGATCGACATCGGCCATATCACCGGTGTCGCCCGATGTCAGATCGTTCTCCAGCGCTTCCTGAAGCGCCAGTTCCATATCCGCATCCAGGTCCGGTGCATTCTTGTTCTGAGCCATGAAAGCCTCACCTGCTACTCAACTCCGGGCACGGGCCCGGACATACGCTTGCCAGCCATCGTGCAAACGCGCCGGAACTGCAGGCGCAATTGTGGCGTCGCGATGGTTGAGCCTTATCGTAGAGCCACGGGTGCCAGAATGGAACACGATATCGCGACACCCCCAAAAACTTTAAAGATAAAGTTAACGCACTGTGAGAACGGCGGAAATCCGCCGCCGGAACAGGGTTCTGCGAGCCGGTTCCGATTTCGCCGTTTTCGCCCCATTTCGGCCCGCACCCGCCATTAACGGCTTGCCCATCAGTTTGTGACAGCCTCTGCCAAGGGACAGTGCGTGCGGGTGATGCTTATGGATACTCAATCAAGACATCCGGTGTTCGAGACGCCGGACATGGCCTATCAGACGATGGCGCGTGAACGGCCGGTCGATCTGGTCCGGCTGGCGCGGCAGACCGGCGGCGACCGGGCTCTCGAGGAAGAGGTGCTCCACCTGTTTCTCAAGCAGGCCAAGTCGATCGGCAAGGCGATGNGCCGGCGCGATCGCCGATACGGCCAAGGCCGTCGAGGACTCGCCCGGAGAACGGCGGTGCGTCCGCGCGCTTTTGACCGAAATCGACCGGACATGCGATTACATCAACTCGCTTCTGCGCTGACGGCGCCTTGAGGCGTACCGAGCGCGGGTTTGCTTGACAATCGGGGGCGAACGGCTAAGTCGCGCTTCGACGATCCGCGCCGCTGGTGATGCGCGGACCTGCCGGAGTGAACGATGCCCAAACTGACGATCGTCGCCTTTGATGGAACCGAGTTCGATCTGGACGCGGAGGCCGGTTCGACGGTGATGGAAAACGCGATCAAGAACGCGGTTCCGGGCATCGAAGCGGAATGCGGCGGGGCCTGCGCCTGCGCGACCTGCCACGTCTATGTCGATGAGGCCTGGACCGAGAAGGTGGGCCAGCCTGATGTCATGGAAGAGGACATGCTGGATTTCGCGTTCGAAACTAAGCCGAATTCCCGCCTGTCGTGCCAGATCAAGATGACGGACGATTTCGACGGGCTGATCGTCCGCGTTCCCGAACAGCAGGCCTGACCGCCGTTTCCTCAGCCCCGCGGGGTCATGTCCTTTGACCGACCCGTTTGAACCACGTCCATGGCGTATCGGCTCCGGCGCAAGGCTGGAACTGGGGCCGCGCGGACTCGTGATGGGCATTTTGAACGTCACACCGGACAGTTTTTCCGATGGCGGGCATCATGCGGACCCCGATGCGGCGGTAGCGGCAGCGCGCGCGATGGCCGAAGCGGGCGCGGCGATCATCGATATCGGTGCCGAAAGCACGCGGCCGGGTGCCGAGGCGATCGATGGCGAGGCCGAGCGCCGGCGCCTCCTTCCGGTGATCGCGGACGTCCGGTCCGCGCTTCCCGACATGCCGGTCTCAGCGGACACCTATCGGTCGGAAACCGCCCGCGCGGCGCTCGAAGCCGGCGCTGGAATCGTCAATGATGTCGGGGGTTTGCAGCGCGATCCTGCGATGGCGAATCTGGCTGCGGAAACCGGCGCCGGGCTGGTGATCATGCACACCGGACGCGACCGAGACGTTCTGCCCGATCCGATCGAGGATCAGCGCGTCTATCTGTCCCGGTCGATCGAGATCGCGCTCAAGGCCGGGGTCGCGCAAGCCCAGATCGTGCTCGATCCCGGTTTCGGCTTCGCCAAGGACGCCGAACACAATGCGGTGCTGATAGCGCGGTTCGGCGAGTTGCACGCGCTCGGCTTTCCGCTTCTGGCCGGGACCAGCCGCAAGCGTTTCCTCGGGTATTTCACCGGCCGGCCCGTCGAGGCGCGCGACGTGGCCACAGCCGCCAGCTCGGCATTGTTGCGTGCCGCCGGCGCGGCGGTTTTGCGGGTACATGATGTCGCAATGAACGTGGACGCGGCGGCGGTTGCCGATGCTATGATCGCCGCCGGACGCCAGGGGGCTGGCGCCGGGACGGAGCTGGCCTGACGTGTACGAAATCCGGATGATCAACTGCGCCTTCTTTGCGCGCCACGGCGTTTTCGACCAGGAGGAGTTTCTCGGTCAGCGCTTTTATGTCGATGCGCGGCTGTTCGTCGAGCCGGGTCGGGCGCTTGAAGACGACGATATCTCCGACACGGTCGACTACGGTAACGCGTTCAAGGAGATCGAGCGGATCGTCACCGGCAAGCGGCGTTATCTGATCGAGGCATTGGCCTATGAGATCGCCAAGGCGCTGTGCGCGCGCTGGCCGCAGATCAGGCGTGCCGAGATCACGCTGCGCAAGCCCAATGCGCCGGTGCCGGGCGTGCTCGACCATATCGAGGTTCATGTCTGCCATGATGCCTGAGACCGTGAGCGCGCTGATCGCCCTTGGCGGCAATATCGGCGACGTCGCCGGTGCGATGCAGTCCGCGCTTGGCCGTCTTCATGCCGAACCGGGCATGTCGGTCGTTTCGGTATCGCCGATCTACTCGACACCGCCCTGGGGGATTACCGAGCAACCGCGCTTCCTGAACGCGTGCGCCGAAGTTGAAACATCGATCCCGCCGCATGTCTTGCTGCAACGGGTTTTGGCCGCCGAACGGGGCGCCGGGCGCAGGCGCCTGCGCCGCTGGGGGCCGCGCACGCTCGATATCGACATTCTGGCCTATGGAGATCAGGCGATCGAGAGCCCGACGCTGACCGTGCCGCATCCGCGCATGTTCGAGCGTGCGTTCGTGCTGGTGCCGTTGGCCGATATTGCCGGGGAACGGGTGATCGGCGGGCGCCGCGTGTCGGATGCGCTTTCCGCACTCGACACGAGCGGTATCATTCGCACCGACGATCTTCTGTCGCTGCCGCGTGCCGCCTGACGCAATTTGCGCTTGTTTGGTACTAGCGGACCGAGCCGACCTGCACCGGATCGAGCCGGTCGAGGCTCATGCCGATCACCGGCACCAGTTCTCCGCCGACGCGCACGGATACGGTGACATTGAGCGTGTTGTCGTCGGCCAGACGCGCCAGCATGGCGCCGTCGAGCTGCTTGCGGTTGAGCGTCAGCGCCACCCGGTCGCGGCTGACATTGCCGGCGGTGACATCGAGGCCTTCGCCGCCGGCGCCGTCGAGAAACGTCCCCGAATAGGTGCGGCCGTCGCGCTGCACGGTGGCGGTCATCTTCTGGGTGAACAGACCGACGCGGCAATCGCCGTCGAGCGACATGCCAAGCCGGCTGTCGGGGACCGAGCCGTCGAACTGGCAGATGAACTTGGTGCCGCGATACTTGCCGGCGACGATCTCGCCGGGCCCGCGCCATTGGCCCTCGATCTTCTGAAAGAAACGTGCATCACGCGCCTGGTCGGCATGCGCCGGAACGGTGGCGCCGGCAATCGTGCCGGAAATCAGGACGGACATGGCCAGGCGGTTGAGCATGGGGCGCACTCTTTTTGCGATGATTGGCCGCGATCATTGGCCCGCAATGGTTAAGGCATGGTTGTGATCCTACTCACGATGCGCCGTTTTTGTCATCACGATCGGTTTCACCCTGCTGGGCGGCGGTGAACCGGGTCAGCGTCCGCGCCATCTCGCCCACCCGCGGCGCCGGCAGGGCCTCGAACGGCGCCGGGCGGCATACGCCGATCGCCGAAATGCCGACGCGAGCGGTCATCAGCCCGTTGACGACGCCCTCGCCAAGCCGGGCGGAGAGGCGCGCGGCTACGCCGTGGCCGACCAGTTGCTGGATCAGGCTGTCACCGAGCGCGATCGTGCCGGTCACCGCAAGATGGCTGACCACGCGGCGGACCAGCGCGATGGTGCCGAACGTGCCGGCGCGGCCGCCATAATGCTCGGCGATGGTGCGGATCAGGCGGACATTCTCGAACAGCACATAGCCCAGATCGACGAAGGCGCGGGGCGAGACGGCGGTCACGACGGACACACGCTTGGCCGCGTTCATCACGATGGTGCGCGCTTCCGCGTCGAGCCCGGCCAGCAGCGCGCGTTCTGCGATGGCGTGGCGGTCGGCGGCGTCGATCACCTCGCCCTTGAGGTTGGCAAGGTGTGCCCGGCCCGTTGCGGTTTTCGGGTGCGAGGCGAAATGCGCCTCAAGCCGTCCGGTCGCTTTGGCGATGTCGCGCGCATTGCCGTCGGCGAGGGCCTTTTCGGTCTCGGCCCGCAGCCCGGCGATGGATCGCTGATTGGCTATGGCCCAGATTTCGCGGGCGATGAAGGCAACCAGCGCCAGCGCCAAAAGACCGATCGCGACCAGACCGGCCTGTCCGAGTACCGGATGCCGCTCGAACAGGTCGCGGACCAGTTGCTCGAGCCACAATCCCAGCGCGAGGGTCACGATAACGCCCAGCGCCGAAAGGCCTATTCCTGCAAGGCCGAAACGCCGCGCCCGGCGCCTTGGCGGCGGCGGTGGCGCGGTCGCTTCGGGCAGATGTTCGGTGGCGAAGAAGTCCTCTTCGGCCATCTCGACGCGAGCCGCATCGTCGATGGCGCGCGGTTCTCGGGCGGCCGATCGCGTTTTGGGGCTGGCTTTGGCCTTTCCCGCCTTTTTTGCTTTGGCGGTGTCGTCCTCATCGACGGCAAAAGCACGCGGTTCGCGTGGAGTCTGGCTCATTGCAACCGGTCTCCCAAAAGGAACTGAAGCGCCTTGTCGAGCCGGATGTGGGGCAGCGACAGTGTCACGCCTTCAGCGGTGCGTTCCAGCCGCGGCGGGCGCATGCGCACAAAGCGCTGACCGGTCGCGTCGGCAGGCGCGAACAGGGCGGCGGGATCGGCGGGCAGATCGCCGGGGAAAATCGCCGTTTCGCGGTTGCCGTCAAACGTGTCCGCGCCGATGGTTTCGCCGGCGATAGGTGTGCCGACGACCACGGGCAGGGTCTCGCCCTTCTCGTTCACCGTCGCCTCCCGTGTCGCGCGCACCGCCGCGAGCGCGACCGTATTGACCGAAGCACCTGAAAGGCTCGCCTTTTTGGCCGCATTGGCAACGATGCGCTCGATGATCGCCTCGAGCCTTGCGTGACTTTCATGATGCAGATGATCGGCCTTGGTGGCGGCAATGAGGATGCGGTCGATGCGGCGCTGGATGAGAGCGGAGAAGGGGTTGTTCGTCCCTGGCCGGAAGCAGGTGAGAATTTCCGTCAGGGCGCGTTCGAGGTCGGCCACCGCAGCATGGCCGGCATTGATCGCCGACAGCGCGTCGACCAGCACGATCTGCCGGTCGAGCCGGGTGATGTGGGCGCGAAAGAACGGTTTGACCACGAGCGACTTGTAGGCCTCGTAGCGGCGCTGCATCATCGCCTGCATGCTGCCGGGCCTGGCTCTGTCAGCGCGTTTGGTAAGCGGCGCGAAGGTGAGTGCGGGCGAGCCTTCCATGTCGCCGGGCATCAGGAACCGCCCCGGCGGCAGGGTCGACAGCGCCAGATTGGCGGCGCGGCATTCGGCCAGATAGGCGCGGAACGTCTCGGCCAGCCGGCCCGCCAGCACCTCGTCGGCCTCCGCATCGGGATCGACCGTGTCCGCGACCGCCAGCCAGCCGGCGGCAACGGCTTCACGCGCCGGGCTGCGGGCGGCGCTTTCCGCTTCCTCGGAGAAGACCGCGAAGTCCTTGCCGAGAAGCGGCAGGTCGAGCAGCCATTCGCCGGGATAGTCGATGATGTCGACATGCAGCCGGCCGCGTCCGAAAAGCCGGTTCCAGGCCGAGGCGCTCTCATAGTCGATCGTCAGCCGCAGCTGGCTGATCGAGCGCGTCGAGTCGGGCCAGATGCGCTCATCGACCAGCGAACGCACATGATCCTCATAGGCAAAGCGCGGCACGCCGTCATCGGGTTGCGGTTCCAGAAAGGCGCGCGCCAGACGGTTGGAATGGGCGACATCGAACAGGGGCAGCCGCCCGCCGTGAATGAGATTGTGGACGAGGGCGGTGATGAACACAGTCTTGCCGGCTCGCGACAGTCCGGTCACGCCGAGCCGCACGTTGGGGTTGAACAGACCGGCTGCCCGGCCGGCGGCTGTGTCCAGGGCGATCAGGGCTTCGTCGCCCAGCGAAGTCAGTCGGTTCAAATGTCGTGTGCCCCCGCGTCCCGGACCGTTGCGCTGCCGCGATATAGGTGTTTGCGCCGCGCGGGGGAAGGGAGCGGCGCGCCGGGCTCACGATCCGGCGGGCGTCAGATAGGCCTCGAGCCGGCCGGAAAGCTTCTCGATATCGGCCATCGGACCGTCCAGCGCGATCACCGCAAGGCCGGACGTGCGGAAGCCCATCTGCAAATCGTCGACCAGCGCTTCGTCGCCATCTTTGGCAAGCGCGATCGCCACGTCTTCGAGCATCGGATTGTGGCCGACCAGCATCAGATTGCCGT
The DNA here is from genome assembly GCF_003149475.2 of Oceaniradius stylonematis. Classification (GTDB taxonomy): domain Bacteria; phylum Pseudomonadota; class Alphaproteobacteria; order Rhizobiales; family Rhizobiaceae; genus Roseitalea; species Roseitalea stylonematis. The sequence continues at coordinate 347,712 of NZ_QFWV02000002.1, read as the reverse complement.
CGAACCCCGATTTGGCCGCGACTTCGAGATAGCCCGGCGCATCGGTGGCATAAAGGTTCTGGTCGTAGCTGGTCAGCGCCGACAAATCGTGGACCGTGTTGATCGCGTCGAGCGTCTGCCGCGCGCGGACGGCGGATGAGCAGATCACCTTTTCGGGCAGCAGGCCCCGTTCGACCATGGCGGCAGCAAGCGCCTTGGCGTCCTCGACCCCGGATGCGGCGAGCGCCCGGTCGAAATCGCGTTGGCCGGGCTCGGCCCATTCGGCCTTGGCGTGGCGCAACAAAAAAAGCCTGCTCATCGCTGTTCTCCCGGTTCGGCGCCCTGTTGCCGACAAAGGCCATATCGCGCGCGCCACGGCGGCGCAATCGTTCAAAGGCCGAAGAAACGCCATGGCGCAAACGCTTTCCCTGACGGCGAAAAACCATTGGCATTTCACGGAATTGCAACTTGTGGCAGCGGCGGGGTGAGACTATACAGCGGCCAATCTTCATGCAGGGATCACGCGATGGCTGACGAGATCACGATCAAGGGATACGAGCCCAGCGAAGACGAACCGTTCATGAATGACAGGATGCGGGCCTATTTCCGCGAGAAGCTGACCGGCTGGAAGAACGAACTGCTGCGCGAATCGCGCGAAACGCTCGAAAATCTCCAGCGCGACAGCGCCAACCATCCGGACATTGCCGACCGCGCCACCTCGGAAACCGACCGGGCCATCGAGCTGCGCGCGCGCGACCGCCAGCGCAAGCTGATCAACAAGATCGACATGGCGATCAAGCGCATCGATGACGGAACCTACGGCTTTTGCGAGGAAACCGGCGATCCGATCGGCGTCAAACGTCTGGATGCGCGGCCGATCGCGACCCTGTCACTGGAAGCCCAGGAACGGCACGAACGACGCGAAAAGGTCTATCGCGACGACTGAGCGCCAATCGGCGTTTCGCGTCTGGGTTGTCGAGGCGGATTGACCGGCGGCGTCGGTCAGCGGTCGTTCTTGGGCGCGTCGATCAGCCCTTCGAGCAGCTTGTCCATTTCATCGTCGAGCGTATCGCCGACATCGGTGCCGGCCGCCACCGGTGCCTGGCGCGCGGCATCTGGCTGCGCGGCGGGTTGGACCGGCGGCGCGCCCTGCGGTTTTTCCGGTGAGCGGGTTTGGGGCTCAAGACGCGGCTCGGCGCGCACCGGGGCCGGGGACGGCGCTTGCGGCGCCGGGTCGAGCCTTGGTTCGACACGCGGTTCGCTCTTCGGTTCAACCCGTCGCTCGGGCACGGGGGCAGGCTCGCGCCTGGCCTGAGCCGTTTGCGGCGGACGGGCCGGTTCGGCCGGCGCAATGCGCGGCGAAGGTGCCGGGGTTTCCGGGGCGGCCGGTTTTGCCGGTACGGGCTCGGCCGGTTTCGGACCGGCGGCCTGACGCGCCGAAGCGGTTGCGGGCTCGGCCGGCCCGGGCGCTGTGGCGGCGGGGCCGGATTTGCCGGCTGCCAGCGTCCCTTCGTCTTCCGTGCCGGCCGCAAAACCGGTCTCGACGACGATGTCGTTGTTGCCGCCGATCAACAGAAGATGCTCGACATCGTCGCGCCGGACCAGCACGAGGCGCCGGCGATTGTCGATTGCCGTCGCATCGAGAACGGCAAGACGGTGCTTGCGTCCTCCGGCGATGAACATGCCGCGGCGCATATGGCGCATGCGGGTGAACGCGAAGACCAGCACCAGCAGCACGACCAGTCCGGTCAGCCCGTAGGCAGCCGCTGCGGTCGCGGGGTCACTGAACAATCCGGTCAACCAGTCCATGGACGATCCTCACTGTGGCGGTGTGTGCTAACAAGTCCCGAGCCTTGTGACAAATTTTTGCGCCAAGGGCTTTTCCGGGCAGATGGATTGTGATTCAACCGGTCGCGCAAGGTTCGGAACACAGGCGGCGGACAAACGTGATGGCCAGGGCAAAGCACGGCGCCGGCGGCCGCGCAAGCAATGCGCGGAAAGACAGCGGACCTTCGCCCACCGTCCGCCTGATGATCCTCGGCGTGGTCTCGCTGGCCATGACGATCATCCTCTACTTTTTCCGCGATTCCATCAATGAAGGGTTTTTGCTGGCCTTGCTGGGCCTTCTGGCAATGGTCGGTGTCTTTTATCTGTTCGCCTCGGTGATCGGGCTGGTCGCGTTTTCCGGCGAGCGGCGCGAAGGCGCCATTGTGGACGGGTTCGTCGAAAGCCTGCCCGAAGGCGTCTGCGTCACCGACGCGTCCGATGCGGTGATCTTTGCCAATGGCGCCTATCGGTCGCTGGTCGGCGCAGCCGAAGATGTCGAGGTGCAGCCGCCCGAAGCGGTGCTGTCGCGCCACGACGATGCGGCAAACGCGCTTTACCGGCTGGCCAACAGCGCCACGCGCGGTCTGGATGCGGAGGAGGAGTTCCGGCTTCTGAGCGGGCTGGGCGCAGCGCAGGGCGAGCCGCGATGGTATCGTGCCAGCGTGCACGTGATGCCCGGCGGATCGTCGGGCAAGGCGATGAAGGCGTGGCGGATCGCCGACATTTCAGCCGAGCGTCTTCAGCAGGAGCAGTATTTCCTCGAACTGCAAAAGGCCATCGACCATCTCGACCGGGCGCCGGCCGGCTTCTTCGCCGCCGAACCGGGCGGCCGTATCCAGTATGTCAACGCCACCCTTGCCGAATGGCTCGGCATCGACCTGACCGGCTTCGTGCCCGGCGAAATGACGCTGTCGGACATCGTCGTCAGCGGCAGCGTGCAAATGCTGACCGCGATCAAGGCCGATCCGGGCAAGGTGCGCAGCGCGATCGTCGATGTCGAACTGGCCAAATCGAACGGCGAGAGCCTGCCGGTTCAGCTGATCCACCGGGTTCAGACCGCGAGCAACGGCGATCCGGGGCCGATGCGCACGATCGTGCTCAACCGGGCGCAAGGCGCCGACAGCGCCCAGGATCTGCGCAGCGCCGAGGTTCGGTTCAGCCGCTTCTTCAACTCGACGCCAATGGCGATCGCCGCGCTCGATGCCGACGGGCGCATCCTGCGCACAAATGCGTCGTTCGCCGGCCTTTTCGGCGCGGTCGTCGATCACGATGCACTGGCGCGGCGCGTGAAGTTCGACACGATCATTCACGAGCGCGATCTCGAAAGGTTCGAAAAGGCGTTCGAGGCGGCCAAGGGCAATCGGGCGAATATCGAACCGTTCGACACGGTCCTGCCCGTCGAGGGCGCCGAGCGCCACGTCCGCATCTTCGTCAACGCCGTCGCCAGCCCGATCGGGGGGCCGGACCACGATGCGGGCCTCGAGGAGGCGGCGATCGTTCATGCGATGGACACGACCGAGCAGAAGGCGCTGGAAGCGCAGATGGCACAAAGCCAGAAGATGCAGGCGGTGGGTCAGCTTGCCGGCGGCATCGCGCACGACTTCAACAATGTGCTGACCGCCATCATCATGGCGTCGGACCTTTTGTTGAGCAATCACCGCCCGTCCGACCCGTCCTTCCCGGACATCATGAACATCAAGCAGAACGCCAACCGCGCCGCGTCGCTGGTCCGGCAACTGCTGGCGTTTTCGCGTCGCCAGACCCTGCGGCCCGAAGTGCTGTCACTGACCGACGTGCTGGCCGATCTGCGGATGCTGCTGAGCAGGCTGATCGGCAACGACATCAAGCTGACGATCGAGCACGGACGCGATCTGTGGCCGGTCAAGGCGGATCTCGGTCAGTTCGAGCAGGTGATCGTCAACCTGACGGTCAATGCGCGCGATGCGATGGCTGGCGGCGGCGAATTGGCGATCGCCACACGCAACGTTCCCGCCGACGAGGTCGCCGGCATGGACACTCCGGGCATCGAGCCGGGTGACTATGTGGCGATCGAAGTGGCCGATACGGGCACCGGCATCCCGGTCGATGTGGTCGAAAAGATCTTCGAGCCGTTCTTCACCACCAAGGAAGTCGGCAAAGGCACCGGCCTCGGCCTTTCCATGGTCTACGGCATCATCAAGCAGACCGGCGGCGGCATCTATGCCTCATCGGTGGAGGGCGAAGGCACGACCTTCACCATTTTGCTGCCGCGGCACGAAGCCGATGCGGATGGGGCGGAAGATTCGGCACCGGTGCGCAAGGAGCCGGCGCCGGATGCCGAAAAACGCGACCTGTCCGGGTCCGCCACCGTGCTTCTGGTCGAGGACGAGGACGCGGTGCGCATGGGCGGCGTCCGGGCGCTGACATCGCGCGGATATACGGTTCTGGAGGCCGGCGACGGGATGGAGGCGCTGGAGATCATGGCCGAGGCCGACGGGCCGGTCGATCTGGTCGTCTCGGACGTGGTGATGCCGGAGATGGACGGGCCGACGCTGCTGCGCGAACTGCGCAAGGATCATCCCGACATCAAGTTCATCTTCGTGTCGGGCTACGCCGAGGACGCGTTCGCGAAAAACCTGCCGGAAGGAGCGCAGTTCGGTTTCCTGCCCAAACCCTTCTCGCTCAAGCAGCTGGCGACCAAGGTCAAGGAAACGCTCGAAGAGCAATGAACGGTGCTGGCCAGGGTTGAAACACCCCGGTGATGGCGCACCGCCGGTGCTACGCGATCAGCGGCGGCGGTCTGCGATGCGGACCGGCTGGACCTGCATTCGCATGCTTTCGTGACCCAGCGTGTTGATCGCGATCGCGCGTTTGGCGAGATCGGTCGCTTCGGCGATCAGGCCGGCGCCCTTGAGCAGCTTGGCCTGCTTGATCATGATACGGGCCAGGTCGAGGGCCTTGTTGGTGCGGGCGGTCATCACGAATTCTCCCTGTTCGGAATTGCGTCGCTTATCAAATGGGATGCGGGAAGGCGGTGTGCCAGTGCTCCGGCTGTGGACGCACCGTTCACGCGGGTGGATGGTTTGGGGGGATGCGCACTTGTGGCCGGGCTGAGGCGCGGCAAGCCTTTTGCGCGTTTTTGCCGTGTATTGATCATGGTTGCATGNGCGCAATGCCCTCGCGGCGAGGGTCGGCACCGCCTTCGAGCCTGTCGCCAATGGCGATCGCATGCAGCCCCGAATTGAGATCGCGCACATTGATCTCAAAGCCGAGATCGGCGAGCGGTTGGGCCAGCGCTGCGGCATCGGTCCCGTCTTCCAGATCGAAGGTGCCGAACCTGTTCACCAGATGCGGCATGGCGATGGCCTGCTGGACGTTCATGCCCCAGTCGATGTGGGCGATGATCGACTTGGCGACATAGCCGATGATGCGACTGCCGCCGGGCGAGCCGATCACCAGCACCGGTGCGCCGTCGCGCATGACGATGGTCGGCGCCATGGAGGAGCGGGGACGTTTTCCGGGTTCGACCCGGTTTGCGATCGGCACGCCGTCGCGATGGCTGCGGAAGGAGAAATCGGTCAGCTCGTTGTTGAGCAGAAAGCCGCGCACCATCAGCCGCGAGCCGAACGCGTTCTCGATGGTCGTGGTCATGGACAGCGCATTGCCCGCTGAATCGACGATCGAGATGTGGCTGGTCGAGGGCAGTTCGAGCGCTTCGTCGTCGGCCCACAGGAGCGCATGGTCGAAAGTGGGCTCGCCCGGCGCGACATTTTCGAGCGCGGCATCGGTCTCAAGCAGCCCGGCGCGTTCGGCCAGATAGTCGGGATCGACAAGGCCGGAAACGGGAACCGGCACGAAGTCGCTGTCGGCCATGTAGCGGCCGCGGTCCGCGAAGGCGAGGCGCGAGGCATCGCCGATCAGTCGCCAGCTTTCAGGGTCGTCCGGCCCAAGCGCGGCGAGATCGAAACTGTCGAGCATGCCGAGGATCTGGCCGACCGTCAGCGCGCCGGAAGAGGGCGGGCCCATGCNCGAGTGAAAGAACGCCCGGATTGCCGGGTGCCGTGCGGATTGTATCGACAATCGCCTCGGCGATCGGGCCTTCATAGATGGCGCGGGCGCCTTGGGCCGCCATGGCGCGCAGGGTTTCCGCATAGTCCGGGTTCTGCAGCATGGCACCTTCGGCAAGCGGTTCGCCGCCGGGCAGGAAGTAGGCAACCGTCGTCTCGAACCGTGACAGGCGCTCGGCATCGCGGGCCACGAGCGATGCCAGTCGAGGCGACACGGAAAAGCCGTCTTCGGCCAGCGCGATCGCATCGCCGAACAGGCTGCCCCAATTGGCGGTGCCCCAGCGCCGATGCGCTTCTTCCATCAGCGCCGGTGTTCCCGGTGTGCCCACGGAGCGGCCGCCGACGACGGCATCGAAGAACTGCAGCGGTTCGCCGGCCTCGTCCTGGAAAAGGCGCGGCGTGGCGGCGCGCGGCGCGGTCTCGCGCCCGTCCAGCGTGGTCACCGTGCCGCTCGCCGCGTCAAACCAGACCAGAAACGCGCCGCCGCCGAGGCCTGACGATTGCGGTTCGACCAGCCCGAGCACGGCCTGCACGGCGACCATCGCATCGGCCGCCGAACCGCCTTCCGCCAGCACTCTCGCACCCGCTTCGACGGCCAGCGGATTGGCGGCGGCGACCATCCAGTCCTGCGCGACGGCCGTTTCGCCGGCCTGTTTGGCATCCAGCGCGGCTTGCACGGCCGGCGAAGCGCCGGCAAACGCGGTATCGGTATCGGTGGCGGCCTCGGGAGCCACGGCATCGGCTGCCTCCTGCGCTTGGGCGGCCAGCGGAAGGGCAACGAGGGCAAGGGTTGCGAGGAACGATCGGACGATCATGGCGCGGCTCCATTGACGGTGTGCCGAGCGTGACATGGCGCCGGCGGGCCGTAAAGCGGAACGGGCGTTGAGGAAACGCGTCTGCGCATCACGCTTTGTGACGATTCGGCAACACTTCCCGGCAAAGATTTCCGCTAAGGAGGGTACGGGGGAGGATGCCCCTTTTCCGTCATAAACCGCGCGCAACCCCGGAGGCGCGCTGCCCGGCGGGTGACTTTGCGTTGCCCCAAGGGACAAGCGACAAGGATCGGACCACAATGGACAAGCCTGTATTCGACAAATCCAAACTGCCCAGCCGTTACACGACGGTCGGGCCGGCGCGTGCACCGCACCGCTCGTATCTCTATGCGATGGGTTTGTCGGCAGAAGAAATTGCACAGCCGCTGGTCGGCGTCGCCTCGTGCTGGAACGAAGCCGCGCCCTGCAACATAGCGCTGATGCGGCAGGCGCAGGTGGTCAAGAAGGGCGTTGCCGCGGCCAATGGAACGCCGCGCGAGTTCTGCACGATCACCGTCACCGACGGCATTGCCATGGGCCATCAGGGCATGAAGGCATCGCTCGTCTCGCGCGATGTGATCGCCGATTCGGTCGAACTGACCATGCGCGGCCATTGCTACGACGCGCTCGTCGGCCTTGCGGGGTGCGACAAGTCGCTGCCGGGCATGATGATGTCCATGGTGCGTCTGAACGTGCCGTCCGTGTTCATCTATGGCGGCTCGATCCTGCCCGGCACATTCAAGGGCCGGCAGGTCACTGTCCAGGATGTGTTCGAGGCGGTTGGCCAGCATTCGGTCGGCAATCTGAGTGACGAGGATCTGGCCGAACTCGAACAGGTGGCCTGCCCGTCGGCGGGCTCGTGCGGCGCGCAATTCACCGCCAACACGATGGCGACCGTTGCCGAGGCGATCGGCCTGTCGCTGCCCTATTCGTGCGGTGCGCCGGCGCCCTACGAAATCCGCGACCGGTTCGGCTTTGCCGCCGGCGAAAAGGTGATGGAACTGATCGCCCGCAACATCCGCCCGCGCGACATCGTCACGCGCAAGGCGCTGGAAAATGCCGCAGCCGTCGTCGCCGCATCGGGCGGATCGACCAATGCGGCGCTTCATCTGCCGGCGATCGCCCATGAATGCGGTATCGAGTTCGATCTGTTCGACGTCGCCGAGATCTTCAAGAAGACGCCCTATGTCGCGGACCTCAAGCCGGGCGGCAAATATGTCGCCAAGGACCTGTTCGAGGCCGGCGGCATTCCGCTTTTGATGAAGGCGCTTCTCGACGGCGGTTTCCTGCATGGCGACTGCATGACCGTGACTGGCCGCACTTTGGCCGAAAACATGGAGCATGTGCGCTGGAACGACGAGCAGGACGTTGTCTATCCGGTCGACAAGGCGATCACCAAAACAGGTGGCGTGGTCGGGCTGAAGGGCAATCTGGCGCCGGACGGGGCGATCGTGAAGGTCGCAGGCATGAAGAGGCTGAAATTCACCGGCCCGGCGCGCTGTTTCGACAGCGAGGAAGAATGCTTCGATGCCGTCAATGGCGGCAATTACGAGGCCGGCGAGGTGCTGGTGATCCGCTATGAGGGACCGAAGGGCGGACCGGGCATGCGGGAAATGCTGTCGACGACGGCGGCGATCTACGGCCAGGGCATGGGCGACAAGGTCGCGCTGATCACGGACGGCCGCTTTTCCGGGGCGACGCGTGGCTTCTGCATCGGCCATGTGGGGCCGGAAGCGGCGGTGGGCGGCCCGATCGGGCTGTTGCGCGATGGCGACGAGATCACCATCGACGCAGTCGAGGGGACACTGGATGTGGCGTTGAGCGAGGACGAACTGGCCGCGCGCCGCAAGGAATGGAAACCGCGTGAAACGGACTATACGTCCGGCACGCTATGGAAATATGCCCAGACGGTTGGCGATGCGCGCCATGGCGCGGTGACCCATCCGGGCGGGGCGAAGGAAAAACAGTGTTACGCGGACATCTGATGTCGCAGTTTGCGTTCAAGGAATGGCTCGGGGGCGTTCTCGCCCTCGGCCTGGCGACATGTGTTGCCGCAGCCGCCGTCCCGGCGGCCCACGCGTTCGACGAGCAGGGCGGTGTGTCTTCGGCGCCCGCCCATAACAGCATTCGTTCGCTGTTCCGGTTCGGCTTTACCGCCTATCAGAGCGGCAACAAGGACGAGGCGTTCCGCGCCTATCGCGATGCCGCCGAACAGGGTCATTCGGGCGCCCGCTGGAAGCTGGCCCACATGTATGCGGCCGGCGACGGCGTTGCGGAAAACGACTATGAAGCCTTCAAGCTGTTCCAGGGCATCGTGCGCGAAGGCGCCGCGCCCGGCTCGCAGGAGTCCACCTTCGTCGCCAATGCGCTGGTCTCGCTGGCCAGCTACGTGCAGCGGGGCATTCCCAATTCGCCGGTCGTGGCCAATCCGGCGCAGGCGCGCGAACTCTACTGGCAGGCGGCGGCCAATTTCGGCGAACCCAACGCCCAGTTCGAGCTGGGCCGCATGCTGCTTTACGGCGAGGGCGGCCATGCCGACCCGCGTCAGGCCGCGCGCTGGTTCAACCTTTCGGCCGGCAAGGGCCATGTCGGGGCGCAGGCCATGCTCGGTCAGATGCTGTTCGAGCGCGGCCAGACCGTGCGCGGGCTGTCGATGCTGACGGCTGCCCTCAACAGGGCCGGACCGCAGGACCGCGTCTGGATCCGGCCCGTCCACGAGGAAGCGTTCGCGCTGTCTTCGGAGGCCGACCGCCGCACCGCGATGGTGCTGGCCGAGGAGATGGCGAGCCGCTGAGGCCGCGCAACAAGCCGGTTCAACCGATCTATGACAATCCCGGCACGGGGCAACCCTGCTGCACGGTCTTCCAGGCGGTGTTGTTGAGAACGCGATCACAGGTCGCCAGAACCTCGCCGGACGGCAGATCGAGACACATGGTCTGACCAACCGGGACATCCTGTCCCTTGAAGCGGCAGGTGCAGGGAATGTCCGGCCCCACGACTTTCTGGGCCAGGGCAGGCGCGGGCAGGGAAACTGCTCCGACCGCCAAAATGACTGCAAGACAGCGTTTCATCATGACGCACCTCCGGCGCGGAGAGTGTTCCACATTTGACGAAAATTCACAAACCGCCGGTTGCAGGGTCGGGTCAGAACGCCATCTGCGCGACGACCGGAACATGGTCGGACGGCTTTTCCCAGCCGCGCACATGCTTTTCGACGTCGACCGATTCGAGCCGGTTGGCAGCTTCCGGCGACAGCATCAGATGGTCGATGCGGATGCCGTTGTTCTTCTGCCAGGCGCCGGCCTGATAGTCCCAGAACGTATAGGTTTCAGGGGCGTCGGTCACGGCCCTCAGCGCGTCGGTGAAGCCGGCATTGGCAAGCCGGCGGAATGCACCCCGGCTTTCGGGCCGATAAAGCGCATCGCCCTCCCAGACGGCGGGATCGTGGCAGTCCCCGGGCATCGGGATGACGTTGTAATCGCCCGCCAGCACCAGCGGCTCCTCGAGCGCCAGACGCTCGCGCGCCCAGGCGTCGAGCCGGTCCATCCAGCCCAGCTTGTAGGGAAACTTGTCCGAATCGACCGGATTGCCGTTGGGCAGATAGAGCGAGACGACGCGCAAAACGCCATTGCTGGTCGAAAAGACGCCCTCGATAAAGCGTGCCTGCTCGTCGTCGTCATCGCCGGGCAGCCCGCGATTGACCTCGTCGAAAGGCAGGCGCGAGAAGATCGCAACGCCGTTGAAACCTTTCTGGCCGTTGGTTTCGACATTGTAGCCGAGCGCCTCGAAGGCCTCGCGCGGGAAGTTCTCGTCGACCGACTTGATTTCCTGCAGGCAGGCAATGTCGGGGGCGGACTGCTCCAGCCAGCTCAGCACGGTATCGATGCGGGCCTTGACGCCGTTGATGTTCCACGTCGCGATCTTCATGGGGCGATGTTCTCGCGTACGGGTCCGGGCAAATGGGCGTATCGAATCAGATCGTGAACGACGTGCCGCAGCCACAGCTGGCGACCGCGTTGGGGTTCTTGATCTGGAAGGACTGGCCGATAAGATCATCGACGAAGTCGATCACCGAGCCGCCCATGTAGACGAGAGAAAGCTCGTCAACCAGGATGGTTGCACCATCCTTTTCAAGCACAACATCATCGTCGTTGCGGCCGGAAACGAGATCGAACTTGTAGGAGAATCCGGAACAGCCTCCGCCTTCGACCGACACGCGCAGCGCGTCCTTTTCGGGCTCGCCTTCCAGCACCTTGGCGACGCGCGCGAAGGCGGCGTCGGTCACCGAGACCTGCTTGCCCGTCATCGTCTGGTCGTGTGCGGTCATGATCGTTCCCTTCGGCACAGCGCGCCGGTTCGGATTTGTTGACCGGAAGGTATGGACGCCCGGAGCCGCCGTCAATATGCGTGAGGGCAGGTCATGCGCGCATGACCCCGGGAAAAGGCAGCGACGGGCCATGGCAGGGCGGTTCGGCGATATCGGCTTCGGGTTCGGCGGGCGGGCGGTCTATGCCACCGATCCGGCGAAAAGCCGTGGCCGGCTGATCGCCGAGCCGGAAAGCCCGACGCGAACGCCGTTCCAGCGCGACCGGGACCGGATCATCCATTCGACTGCCTTCCGGCGGCTCAAGCACAAGACGCAGGTCTTTTTCAGCCACGAGGGCGACCATTACCGCACGCGGCTGACGCACACGATCGAGGTGGCGCAGATCGCCCGTGCTTTGGCCCGCGCCTTACGCATCGATGACGATCTGGCGGAGGCGGTGGCGCTCGTCCACGATTTCGGCCACACCCCGTTCGGCCATACGGGCGAGGATGTGCTCGACGCGCTGATGGCCGGCCATGGCGGGTTCGACCACAATGCCCAGGCGCTGCGCGTCGTCACCCGGCTGGAGCGGCGCTATGCTGGCTTCGACGGGCTCAACCTGACCTGGGAGACGCTGGAGGGCCTCGTCAAGCACAACGGACCGCTGATCGACCCGGCAACGGGTACGCCGGTTGGCGGCAAGGCGGTGCCCCGCGCAATCGCCGATTATCTGGCCGGCCACGACCTGGAGGTCCAGCGGCATGCCGGCCTGGAGGCGCAGGCGGCGGCGATTGCCGACGACATCGCCTATAACACGCACGATCTCGATGACGGGCTGCGGGCCGGGCTGCTGACATTCGACATGCTGCGCGGCGTCCCGCTGGCGGGCGAGGCGCTGGCGATTGTCGACGATCACTATCCCGGTCTCGACGATGGCCGCCGTGCGCATGAGATGACACGCCGGGTGATGACGGCGATGGTCGAGGATGTGATCGCCGAGACGGCATCCAACCTTGACCGGAAAATCCCGCAATCGGTTGCCGACATTCACGATGCCGGTGAAACGCTGGCCCGGTTTTCCGCCGCCATGGCGGAGCGCGAAGCGGGCCTCAAGCGCTTCCTGTTCGAGCATCTCTACCGACACGAGGAGGTGATGCGGGTGCGCGCTCAGGCCGAGGCGGTGGTGCATGACCTGTTCCGCCGGTTCACCCGATCGCCGTCGCTGATGGGCGGCGAATGGGCCGGTGACGCAACCGCCCTGGACGAGACGCAGCTCGCAATCCGCGTTGCCGATTACATTGCCGGCATGACCGACACGTTCGCGCTTTCCGAGCATCGGCGGCTGTTTGACCGGACACCGGATTTGCGTTAGCCAGCCGCGCAAACGCTGGCAGCACGACGCCGGCCCACACCCTCCAGGATCGTTCGATGAACATTTTCGCCCTGTTCCGCGACCGCATCACCGATGCCGTCCAGCGGATGGACCTGACCGCCGCCGATGGCTCGGCGCCCGACCTGTCGCGCATTCAGGTCGAGCCGCCGCGCGATCCCGACCATGGCGATCTGGCGACCAATGCGGCGATGGTTCTGGCCAAGAAGGTGGGCCAGAACCCGCGCGAGCTGGCGCAGCGGATCGCCGATGCGATGGCGGCCGATGCCGATGTGAGCGAAGCGTCGGTGGCCGGGCCGGGTTTCGTCAATCTGCGGCTCTCGGACGGTTTCTGGACCGCGCAGCTTGCCGAAATCCTCGACAAGGGCGTTGCCTATGGCCGCAGCGAGATGGGGCAGGGCATCAACATCAATGTCGAATATGTCTCGGCCAATCCGACCGGGCCGATGCATGTGGGCCATTGCCGCGGTGCCGTGGTCGGCGACACGCTGGCCAACCTTCTGGCCTTTGCGGGCCATGATGTCGTCAAGGAATATTACATCAACGATGCCGGCGTGCAGGTGATGGCGCTCGGCCGGTCGGCACTGCTGCGTTACCGCGAGGCGCTGGGCGAGGAGATCGGCGCGATCCCCGAGGGGCTCTATCCGGGGGACTATCTCAAGCCGGTCGGCCAGGCATTGGCCGACGCCCATGGCGACGCGCTTCTGACCAAGCCGCAGGACGAGGCGCTGCGGATCGCAACGGACGTTGCCATCGATGCCATGATGGACATGATCAGGGCCGATCTGGCGGCGTTGAACGTCCATCACGACGTCTTCTTCTCCGAGCGGCAATTGCATGCCGACGGCGCACGGAAAATCCGCGCCGCGATCAACGAACTGACCATGAAGGGCCATGTCTACAAGGGCACGCTGCCGCCGCCCAAGGGCCAATTGCCCGACGACTGGGAAGACCGCGAGCAGACATTGTTCAGATCGACCGATGTCGGCGACGATCTCGACCGGCCGCTCGTCAAGTCGGACGGCCAGTACACTTATTTCGCTGCCGACGTCGCCTATTTCGTCGACAAGTTCGAACGCGGGTTCGACGAGATGATCTTCGTGCTCGGCGCCGACCATGGCGGCTACGTGAAGCGCATGGAAGCGCTGGCACGCGCGGTCTCCGGCGGCAAGGCGACGCTGACCGTGCTGCTCACCCAGCTCGTCAAGCTCTACAAGGGCGGCGAACCGGTGAAGATGTCCAAGCGGTCGGGCCAGTTCGTGACTTTGCGCGAGGTGGTCGACGAGGTGGGACGCGATGCGGTGCGGTTCATGATGATCTACCGCAAGAGCTCCGAACCGCTCGATTTCGATTTTGCCAAGGTCACCGAGCAGTCCAAGGACAACCCGGTCTTTTACGTGCAATACGCGTCGGCGCGGTGCCATTCGGTGCTGCGACAGGCGACCGAGCAGATGGGCGCGATCGCGCCCGATCCGGCCGCGTTCGACCGGCTGACCGATCCGGGCGAGATCGCGCTGGTGCGCAAGCTGACCGAATATCCCCGCCTGATCGAGGCGGCGGCCTCGGCGCGCGAGCCGCATCGCGTTGCCTTTTACCTGCACGATGTCGCCAGCGCGCTGCATGCGCACTGGAACCGGGGCACCTCCGATGACGCCTTACGCTTTGTTAAGGTTAACGACCGACAATTGACGCAAGCCAGACTGGGTCTCGTGCAGGGCGTGTTGAACGTTCTGCAGTCGGGGCTTGCGATCCTGGGCGTTGATGCGCCCACCGAGATGCGGTGATCGCGGGTCACGTTTTGCCCATATTGCGCTGGCAGTAGCGTCAATGCGGGGCGGGGTGCGACCCTGCCTGCCGGGTAAGAGTTCAGGACCGCTATCATGGCCGACACAGCCGACCGCAAGCCTTTCCGTTCCGACGATGACCTGCCGGCCGACGGCCCTGGCGGGATCGATCCGTTGCTCGAACTGTCGCAGATTGCCGGTTTCGAACCCGATGGCGGCGCGCAACCCGAGGCGCGGCAGATCGATCTCGAAGATGCGCTGCTTGCCGAACTGACGCCGCAGGAAGCGCCGGCCGAGCCGGTGGACTTGCCGCCCTTCATCGGCGGCGGTCCCGATATCGATGCCACGACATCGGCCGACGATCCATCCGCGCCGGTGATGGAGCCAGAGCTTTCGCCGCCCCTGGCCGACCCCGCGCCTGCCATGGATATATGGCCGCCATCGCCGTCCGAAGCGGAGGCGCCGCCGCCGGCTTCCGACGCCTTCGACGAGGTGCCGGCCTTTCTTTCAACACCTGGACCGGCTCCCGACGCGGCGCCCGCTGCGCACACGCTGGAAGACGAACTGGCCGCGATGCTGGCCGGGGACAGGGCGGCCGAGCCCTCCACCGACGTGCCTCCGGCGAACACCGGGCCCGCCATGGCCGCCCCGCCGGCGGCCGATCCTGCGCCGCCTTCGGACGATGCCGGCCTTGCGCCTGTCGCCGAAGAGTCCGCCACGCACGATATGGATCCCGCGCCGGTGGAGATGTCCGCCGGAACGGCCAGCATGATGCCGGACGCCGAATGGGGTGCCGAGCCGGTCGATCCGGCGCCGGAGGATCGGGGCCCCTTCGATGCCTCGCCTCTGGACGCGGCGCCGGCCGGCGATGTCTCGGCCGATCCGGCGGAGACGCCGGCGCCGAAGTGGGATGAACCGTCCGCGCCGGAATTGCAGGCCGCCGACCGGTCCGAATTCGGGCCGGAGCCAGACATGGGCGTTGAGGCGCCACGAGCGCCAAGCCTCGACGAGGATTTCGCCGCGGCGTTCGACGAGGAACTTTCTGCCCCTGACGGCACGGACGCCAACGAAGACCCTTTCGTTTCGCGGGATTTGTCCGACGCCGCGCCGGCCGACGATCAGCCGGCCGAAGCCGAACCGCTGGATCCGGTCGACGAACTGGCCGCGATCATGGGCTATGAGCCGCCGGCGGCCGACGCAGAGGCTGAGGCGTCCGCCGCATCCGAGCCGGATGTGGCACGGACGCTCGACGCCATGGATGCCGATTTCGAAGCGGCGCTGGATGCCGATCTGTCGGGCGCCCTGTCGCTCGACGATGATGCGGCCTCCGTGCCGCCGGCCGCCATGGCTGCGGCCAACGCGGACCCGGCTCCGATGCTCGACATGGTCGACATGAGCCCTTTCGAAGCCGTTCCGGCCAGCGACTTCGAGGTTCCCGAGTTCGATGGCGGCAATGCCCGCCCCGCCGAGGCGCCTGACGGCGTGGGCGCTGCGTTCGAGGATGCGTTCGACCGGGAGCCCTACGCGACGCCCCAGCCCGTCGGTCTCGCGCAGGGAAATGCCGATCAGGCGCCCGCCGCCGCGATGGCGGCGGCGTTCGATTCCGAGCAGTTCGAAGCCGAACTGGCCCGCGACATGGAATTCGTCGGCCATGATCTGAACGTCCAACGCGGTGCGGACGGTCTCGACCTCGATGCCGTTGAGGACAATGCCACGCCGGCGCCGGCGCCGGCCGAACGGTCCGGCCGGCGCGGCATGGTCATCGGCCTCGTCGTGGCCGGCCTGGCGGTTGCGGGCGTTGCCGGCGTCCTGGCGCTTTCAGGCGGCGATGGCGCGGTCGATGACGGTCCTGTGCTCGTCGAAGCCGATGACGCGCCGGTCAAGATCGAGCCGGACGATCCGGGTGGCACCACCGTGCCGAACCAGGATCGCGCCGTGTTCGCCGATGGCGACACAGCGGAACCCTCGCAGCAGAATCTCGTTTCGACCGCGGAAGAGCCGGTCGATATTGCGACCGCCCCCGCCGACAGCCTGCCGGCTGCCGTGGCGATTGGCGAAAAGGCGGAAGACCGTTTGACCGAGGGCGGCACCGAAGCGTCGTCATCGGATGCCGTCGCGCCGATCACGCCGCGGCGTGTGCGCACGCTGATCGTCCGGCCGGACGGCACGCTTGAGGAGCGCGCGCCTGCACCGGTTGAAACCGTCACCGCCCAGCCAGGCGCCACCGAAACGCCTGTCGCATCCGCGCCGGCGGCGACCCAGCCGGCTGCGCCTCAGACCGCACCAGTCGTTGAAGCGCCGCAGACCGTCGCCGGCGTTCCCGTGACGGACGCCGCCGAACCGGCCGCGCCGGTGGTCAACGATCCAGTAGCCGATGCGGCAAGCAGCACGTCTGCCGCCCCCGCAAGCCAAGCGGCCGCTGAGGCCGCCAGCGAGGCAGCACCGGTGGTCGTTCGGCGCGTGCAGACGACCACAGCGACGCCGCCGCTCATCCGCGATCGTCCGTCGGACCAGCCGGTCAATGTGGTCAACCGGCAGCAGGTCGCTGCCGCACCGGCCGCTGCGCCGGCACCGGCACCGCAAGCCGCAGCGGCCGCCCAGCAGGCCGCCGTGCCTGTGACGACGACCAGCGGCTCGACCGGCTTTTCCGTTCAACTGGCCGCCTTGCCTTCGGAAGAATCCGCGCGCGCAACGGCGACGCGCCTGTCACAGCAATATGGCGGCCTGATCGCGGGGCGCGGTCTGACGATCCAGCGCGCCGTGATCGAGGGACGCGGCACGTTCTACCGGGTGCGGGTGGCGGCCAACGGCTCGGGTGACGCCAACGCCCTGTGCAACTCCATCAAGGCGTCGGGCGGCAACTGCTTCGTCGCCCGCTAGAGCGGGTTCGATCGTGACGAACGGACGCGCGGCGTGGCCGCCCGTTTCGTTTTGCCGGCAAGCGGTTATGCTGGGCCATGACCGAATCAAAGGCGATCATTTTCGGCTGTTCCGGCCCCCGTCTGACCGACGAGGAAGCGGCTTTCTTTGCCGATGAACGGCCCTGGGGCCTGATCCTTTTTGCGCGCAACATCGGCGAAGCGGCCGAAATCGCAGATCTGACGGCGCGGTTCCGCGATATCGTCGGCCGCACCGATGCGCCGGTTTTCATCGATCAGGAGGGCGGGCGGGTGCAGCGCATCCGCCAGCCGATCGCGCCGAACTATCCGTCGGGCGCGGTACTCGGCGCGCTCTACAGGAAAGACCGCGCGCAAGGCCTGCACACGGCGCGGCTGATGAGCCGGTTGCATGCAGCCGACCTTCTGCCGCTGGGCATCGACGCCGATTGTCTGCCGGTGCTCGATGTGCCCGTTCCCGGTGCTCACGATGTGATCGGCGACCGCGCCTACGGCCACGATGCGAAGAGCGTCGCCGAGATGGGCCGGGCTGCCGCCGAGGGTTTGCTGGAGGGCGGTGTCTTGCCGGTGATCAAGCATATACCCGGCCATGGCCGGTCGCTGGTCGACAGCCACAAGGCGCTGCCCGTGGTCGATGCCGACATCGAGACGCTGGCATCGACGGACTTCGAGCCGTTCCGGCAGTTGGCGGACATGCCGATGGCGATGACGGCCCATGTGGTCTACACGTCGCTCGATCCGGACAATCCGGCAACCACATCCGCCCGCGTGATCGGCGAAGTGATCCGGACGCAGATCGGCTTTGACGGGCTCTTGATGACCGACGATCTTTCCATGCACGCCCTTTCTGGGGATTTCTCGGCGCGGACCAAGGCTTCGCTTTCGGCGGGCTGTGACGTCGTTCTACACTGCAACGGCCTGCTCGAGGAAATGCGGCCGGTCGCCGAGGCCGCGCCGCAAGTGTCGGGCAAGGCGCTGGAGCGCGCAGGCCGGGCCACCGCCATGGCCCGCCGGACTGGCAGCGCGGCGTCCGAAACGGCGGCGCTGCGCGATGAATTTGAACGGTTGGTCGCAACGGTCGCCTAGGCGGCGGGTGCCGGCCACCATGGAGCGACGGCACGATGGCAGGGGCGCAGCCCAAGAGTGCGGAAACATCCAAGGCGCAGCGGCCAACCAGGCCGGTGCCGATGGATGCCGTGTGGCAGGACAACGGCCCGGAGCGGACCACCGGCGAGCCTTCGCTCGTCGTCGACGTTCACGGCTTTGAGGGGCCGCTCGACCTGCTTTTGCACCTTGCGCGCGACCAGAAGGTCGATCTGACGCAGATTTCGGTGCTCGATCTCGCCCGGCAGTATCTGGCGTTCATCGAAGGCGCCAAGGCGCTGCGGATAGAGCTTGCGGCCGATTATCTGGTGATGGCGGCGTGGCTGGCCTATCTCAAGTCCCGCCTTCTGGTGCCGCAGCAGCGCGAGACCGACGAGCCGTCGGGCGAAGAGATGGCGGCCATCCTGCAATTCCGCCTGCGCCGGCTCGAAGCGATGCGCGATGCGGCGGCGCGGCTGATCAACGGCAATCGGCTGGGCCGCGACATGTTCGCGCGCGGCATGCCCGAAACGGTCGTCATCGAGCGCAAATCGGCATTCCAGGCCAATCTCTACGATCTGCTGGCGGCCTATGGGGGCACCCGGCAGCGCAACACCAACACCGAAGTGCGTATGGAAAAGCGCACCGTCTGGTCGCTCAAGGATGCGCGCGACATTCTGACCCGGCTGATCGGCACAATGACCGACTGGACGCCGCTCGATGCGTTCCTTCTGGCCTATGTGCCGTCGCCGCGCGAGCGCACGACGGCGATTGCGAGCGCGTTCGCGGCCAGTCTGGAAATGGTGCGCGAGGGCGTGATCGATATCAGGCAGGACCGGCCGTTCGCGCCGCTGATGATGCGGGATGCGGGCCGGGCAACGACCGGGGCGGACAGCGATGGGGAGACGGCGCAGTGACGGATCAAATCGACGAGGGGGGCGACGCGCTCGGCATCGGCGATCTCAACCAGGTGCTGGACGAAGCGTTCGACGCGCCGGACCGCCGCGACACGGTCTGCGACAATCCGGCGACGCGCATGGCGCTGGCCGAAGCGGCGCGCATGGCCGAGGCGCTGGTCTTCGCCTCCGCCGAGCCGGTGACGGAAAAGGCGCTGGCCGAACGGCTGCCGGACGGCATCGATGTATCCTTGGTGATGGCGCAGCTTCAGGAGACCTATGAGGCGCGCGGGGTCAATCTGGTACGCATCGACAGTTCCTGGGCATTTCGCACCGCGTCCGACCTGTCCTTCCTTTTGAGCCGTGAACAGATCCAGCAGCGCAAATTGTCGCGGGCCGCGCTCGAAGTTCTGGCGATCATCGCCTATCACCAGCCGGTCACGCGCGCCGAGATGGAGGAGATCCGCGGCGTTGAAACATCCAAGGGCACACTGGACGTGCTGCTCGAAAGCGGCTGGGTGAAACATCGCGGGCGCCGCAAGACGCCGGGCCGGCCGGTGACCTATGGCACGACGCTGGCGTTTCTGGACCATTTCGGCCTGTCGGAGCTGCGTGACCTGCCAGGCATGGAAGAGCTGAAGGCGGCAGGTCTGCTGTCCGCCCGTCTGCCGTCGGGCTTTGCGATGCCCAATCCGTCCGCCGATCCGGACACGCTCAGCGAGGACGAGGAACCGCTGACCGACATCGATCTGGAAGAACTGGGTCTGTTGACACCGAAAGCGGGCAATGATTGACAGCCCTGCCGGCTGAACTCGCGGTTCTGCCGGGCGAGCGGAGAGATGCTCGCGGTCACACGGGTTTAACGGGCACGCATATGGCTTCAGCGCCGGCCAAAGCGCCGCCGCCGCGCACGGGCGTCACCTTCGCCGCCGAACTGACCTTTGAGGGCATACACCTGCATTACGGGCCGGTGCACACGCTCAAGGGCATTTCGCTGACGGTCAGGGCGGGGGAAATCCTGTGCCTGCTCGGCCCTTCGGGATCGGGGAAGACATCGCTCCTGCGCGTTGCGGCTGGCCTTGAGCGGCAGACCGCCGGCCGTGTCCTGATGAACGGGCGCGAAGTCGCCGGGCCTTCCGTTTTCGAGCCTCCCGAAAAGCGCTCCGTCGGCTTGATGTTCCAGGACTTCGCGCTGTTTCCGCACATGACGGTGGCGCAGAATGTCCGCTTCGGGCTGACCGACATGGCGGCGCGCATCGCCGCCGGCGAGGCGCAGTTGGCGATAGACCGTGTCGGGCTCGGCCATCACGTCAATTCCTATCCGGACGTCCTGTCGGGCGGCGAGCAGCAGCGTGTCGCGCTGGCCCGGGCGCTCGCGCCGCGGCCGTCGGTGATGCTGATGGACGAACCGTTTTCCGGCCTCGACACGCGGCTCAAGGACTCGGTGCGCGCCGAAACGCTGGCGATCCTGCGCGAGATGCGGGCCACGACCATCGTCGTCACCCACGATGCCGAGGAGGCGATGCGGCTTGGCGACCGGATCGCTCTTCTCGACCGCGGGCGGATCGTGCAGGCGGGCACGGCGGACGAAATCTACCACGATCCGGCCAATCTGTTCGTTGCCGGGTTCTTCAGCGAACTCAATACGTTCGACGCGCGAGTCGAGGGCAATGGCGTGGAAACGCCGCTGGGCCGGTTCGACGCAGGCCGCCACGCTCCTGGAAGCGAATTGACGGTCGCGATCCGCACCGCCGGCCTTGACGTTGCCGCCCATGGCGGCGGCATGCCGCCGCCGGGAACGGTCCCGGGACGGATCACGGCACGGCGCTTTCTGGGCGTTTCCGAACAGTTGCTCATCGCCATCCAGGGTGCGGACAAGCCGGTGAGCGCCCGCATCCGCGCCGACGAGTTGGCGCGCGATGCGCGCGATGTCACCATTTCGGTACGCAACGGCGACATATTGCTGTTTGAAAGCGGGCGCGAAAGCGCTTAAGTGAACCCAAAGGATTTAAGGGAGAGCTATCCATGGGCGCCTTCAGCATCTGGCAGTGGATCATCGTCTTGGTCATCGTGCTGCTCCTGTTCGGACGCGGCAAGATTCCCGAACTGATGGGCGACGTGGCCAAGGGCATCCGGAATTTCCGCAAGGGCATGAAGGACGAGATCGCCGAGGACGAGGAGACGCCCGAGGAGCCGGCCCGCACCGTCGAGCATCGCTCGGAAGAGAGCGTCAAGGATGTCAAGGACGCCGTCAACAAGGGTTGATGGCCGGGCGGCGCGCGCTGTGTGCGCAAGGTAACTGATCGATGCTGCCTGATTTCGGCTGGACCGAACTTCTGGTCATTTCCATCGTTCTGATCGTTGTGATCGGACCGAAGGATCTGCCGCGAGTCCTGCGCGGGTTCGGCAACACGATGAGTTCCGTGCGCCGCATGGCCGGCGATTTCCGCAAGCAGTTCGACGACGCGCTCAAGGAGGCGGAGCTGGACGATGTGCGCAAGCTCGCCGACGATGTTCGATCACTCGATCCGCGCAAGCAGATCAAGGACGCGCTCAATCCGCTGTCCGAGCCGCTCGAGGAGATTGGCCGCGACATCGACGCCGACATGAAGCGGGCCATGGGCGACAGCAAACTGCCCGAACTGCCGAAAAGCCCGCCCCAGATGGGCCTCGATCAGGCCGGCGCGAAAGCGCGCGCGGCGCAGGCCGCAAAGACCGGGAGCGGCAAGACCGCAAAGCCGGCGGCGGAGCCGGTCGCGCGCGCTGGAGAACCCGCGTCCTCAACCGCCGCAAAGGCGCCTGCCACAGCGCGGGCGCGCGGCAAGACCGCCAAGGGCGGCGCAACTGAGAAGCCCGCCAAGGGCGCAGAACCGTCGTCCAGGACCTCGGCGAACGGCGCGGCCTCCAAGTCCTCGACACGCAAGAGGGGGACAAGCACCGCAGCATCCAGGTCCCCGTCGGCCAAGACGGCGAAGACCGCATCGCAGCGGACCGCTTCTGCCGAAACCGCCTCGGCGAAGACCGCATCGTCAAAGCCGCGCAAGCGCCAGTCCGCCAAGGCGGCCGCCGATCAGGACACCGGCGGGAGCACAACGTCGTGAGCCGAGACAACGAAGAGGCGCAGATGGAGGCGACCGCCGCGCCTCTGATGGAGCATCTTGTCGAGTTGCGGCGCCGCCTGATCTGGTGCGTGGGCGGCTTTCTTGCCGGTTTCATCCTGTCGTTTGCCTTTGCCACGCCGATCTTCAACGCGTTGGTCGTGCCGTTTCAATGGGCCGTCGACTGGCACGGCATGACCGCCGACGATGTGCAGTTCATCTACACCGCGCCGCAGGAATTCTTCTTCACGCAGATCAAGATCGGTGCGTTCGGCGGGCTCGTGCTCGCCTTTCCGTTGATCGCGACGCAGCTTTATTTGTTCATCGCGCCGGGGCTTTACGCCAATGAACGCGGCGCGTTCCTGCCGTTTCTTTTGGCCACGCCGATCCTGTTTCTGATCGGCGCGGCGCTGGTCTATTTCATGATCATTCCGATGGCGATGTGGTTCTTCCTGTCGCTTGAACAGACCGGCGGCGAGGGCGTCGCCTCGATCCAGCATCTGCCGCGCGTGTCGGAATATCTGTCGCTGATCATGACGCTGATCTTCGCCTTCGGGCTGGTGTTCCAGCTTCCCGTCGCGTTGACGCTTTTGTCGCGCGCCGGGCTGGTGACGCCGGAAGGGCTCGCAAACAAGCGCAAATATGCGATCGTCATCGCCTTTGTCGCGGCGGCCATCCTGACGCCGCCGGACCCGATGACCCAGCTCGGCCTCGCCGTGCCGACCATCCTTCTTTACGAACTGTCGATCTTCATGGCGCGCCGTTTCCAGCCGCCGCCGTCCGAATATGATGAAGAGGATGATGAAGACGACGATCCCGAACCCGGCGATGCGGCGCCCGATGCCGCCAAGGCCGGCGCCTCCTGATCGGTCACGCCCATCGAGGTAACGCGGCCGGGTGCGTCAGAGCGCGCCCTGCAGCCGCTTGATCAGCGCGCGCCGTTCGGCATCGTTGTCGGCCGTGTTGAGCTGCTGGGTCAGCGCGACGATGAACGCGGCATAATCGTTGTTCCAGTCGGTCAGCAACTCGTCCGCCGGTATGCGCTGGGCGACGCGGCCCTTGGACCGGGCGTCGCCGGCCACCAGCTCAAAGCTCTCGTCGAATTGCGGCATGTGGATATGGCCGGCGTCGATGCCGCGATCGGCCAGAAGGCGGGCCAGTTCCTCGCGGGCGTCGTCGTCGCCATGGTTGAGGAATATGCCGCCGGAAACGGGCGTGCGTTCCAAGATCCAGTCGATCAGTTCGCCCTGATCGGCATGGGCCGAATAATTGCCCAACCGACGGATGTCGGCGTTGACGACATATTCCTTGCCGTGGATGCGCACCATGTCGGCGCCCGACGTGATGACGTGTCCCAGCGTGCCGGGCGCCTGATAGCCGACGAACAGGATCGTCGCGTTGCGCCGCCAGATATTGTTCTTGATATGATGCTGGATGCGACCGGCATCGGCCATGCCGGATGCGGAGATGATTACCGCGCCTCCATCGATGCGGTTGATGGCTTTCGATTCCTCGACATTCTGCACCAGGCGAAACTGGGGATCGCGAAACAATTGGCCATTGTCGATCGCCACGTCCGACAGCGTGTCCGCATGCTTGATGAAGACTTCCGTGACGTTCTTGGCGAGCGGGGAATCGAGGAAGACGGTGGCGTTGGGCATGTCGCCATTGGCCAGCAGCACGCCGATATCGTGCAAAAGCTCCTGGCTGCGCTCGACGGCAAAGGCGGGGATGACCACATTGCCGCCTGCCGAGAGCCCGCGCACCAGTTCCTTGCGCAGCATGTCGCGGCGCTTTTCGAGCGTGTAATCGTCGCGGTCGCGATCGCCATAGGTGGATTCGCAGATGATGTAGTCAAATCCGGTTTCGGCCTCGGGTTCGGGATGAAACACCTTTTCCTCCGGGCCGATATCGCCGGAAAAGAGCAGCCGCATTGTGTTGCCGGTGTCACCGTCGGGGAACTTCACTTCGGCCGAAGCCGATCCCAGAATGTGGCCGGCATTCCAGAATCTGATCCGGATGCCCGGCGCCGGCTCGAACCATTCTTCATAGCCGCCGATCGGCCGCAGCAGCCTGAGCGTGTTTTCCGCATCGACATCGGTGTAGAGCGGCTCGACCGGTTCGAGCCCCTTGCGCTGTCGCTTGCGGTTCCAGCGCTCGGTGTTGGACATCTGGATCTTGGCGGAATCGCGGAGCATGAAATCGAGCAAATCGCAGGTCGGCTCGGTTGCGTAGATCGGCCCGGAAAAGCCGTGCTTGACGAGTTTTGGCAGCAGGCCGGAATGGTCGATATGGGCGTGCGTCAGGACCAGAAACTCGGCGTCGGCGGGGTTGAACGGAAAGTCTCCGTCGTTGAGTTTGCGGATTGTCTTGTTGCCCTGGAACAGGCCGCAATCGACCAGAAAGCGCGTCGTGCCGGTGTCGAGCATCGAGCACGAGCCGGTCACCGTGCCCGCGGCGCCGTAAAAGGTCAGCGTTGCCATGGATCGTCTCCCCATCTTCGGTGAAAGATGTGGCAGATTTGCCGTGCCGGGGGAAGGGCGGATGCCGTCAGAGCCGCGTCGTGGCAACCTCGGCGCGGAACGACACGGCCAAATCGCCGTCACACAATTGCGTGCCGGGCGTGAGGACCGCCGAAGCCGCCGCCGCCGTGCCGTGGACGAGGGCGGTCGCAAAATCCTCGCCGTTTGCGATGGCAAGCGCATAGGCGCCCACGAAACTGTCGCCCGCACCGACCGCGCTGAGCGGTTGCTCGACCGGTCTGCTGGTGAGGATCTGTTCGTCCACCGAAACGCCGACGGAGCCGCGCGCGCCCAGCCCGATAACGATATGCCGGGCAATGCCAGCTTCCAGCAGTGTTGCCCCGTAGCCCGCGAAATCGTCCGGCGTTTCGAGCGGTCGGGCGGATGCGGTGAGCGCCTCATCCTTGTCCATGCGTAGCGTGTGGAGCGGCGTGCCGGTTCGCGCGCACAGCGCCTGCAACACGGGACCGGACGTGTCGGCGATCAGCGAAGCACCGCCACGCGAAGCCGTCTCGTGCATGCGCTCGATCAGGGACGGGTCGGCGCCGGGCGGCAGGCTGCCGGACACGACAAAGAGCGCGCCTGGCGCGCAGTGCGCCTCCAGCATCGTCAGCAGCGCGTGTTCCGTATCCGGTTTCCAGTCCGGTCCCGGCAGCACGAAACGGTAGAGCCGGCCGGTGGTCGTCTCGCGCGCGGTGAAGGACTGTCGGGTCTGTCCGCCGGCGGCAATCGTCACGGCATCGATGGCTTCGCCAGCCAGCATCGCGGCCAGCATCTCGCCGGTTGCGCCACCCGATGCAACGAGCGCGGTCGATTGTCCGCCGAGCTTGGCGATGGCGCGCGAGACGTTGATGCCGCCG
The DNA here is from genome assembly GCF_003149475.2 of Oceaniradius stylonematis. Taxonomy (GTDB): domain Bacteria; phylum Pseudomonadota; class Alphaproteobacteria; order Rhizobiales; family Rhizobiaceae; genus Roseitalea; species Roseitalea stylonematis. The sequence continues at coordinate 322,212 of NZ_QFWV02000002.1, read as the reverse complement.
CCGCCGGGATCGAACTGCGCGGGGCCGCACCGCAGTTTGACATCGGGCCGGACGGTTTCGACATCGGCGGCGATATCGACCGCCGGGTTGAGCGTGACGGTGACGACGGGCTTCTGGTCCATGTCAGGCAGGCGTTCCCTGGCGTGAAAACGGCGCGGCGGGGTATGTCGGCGCGAACCGGTTTGTTGTAGCAGGGAGCGTGCGGCAGGCAAGCCGCCGACGGTTCATCAAGGGAGTTTGCCGCATGCCATGGCTGTATCTGGCGATCGCCATCACCGGAGAGGTTATCGGGACCTCCGCGCTCAAGGCGTCGGAATCCTTCTCGCGTTTGGGGCCTTCGCTGATAACCGTCGCCGGTTATGCCGTCGCGTTCTATTTTCTCGCCCTGACGTTGAGGACGATCCCTGTGGGTGTCGCCTATGCGATCTGGGCCGGGGCGGGGATCGTCATCATCTCGCTGATCGGCCTGTTTGTTTTCGGCCAGAAGCTCGACGCGGCCGCCATTGCCGGCATCGGGCTGATCGTCGCCGGCGTGGTCGTCATCAACACACTGTCAAACAGCGTTTCGCACTGAATGGCCTAATCGCGCGCCAGCGCTTGCTTGAGCGCATGCCAGCTTGCCTTGGGCGTCCGCTTGAGCGTGCCATAATCGACATGGACAATGCCGAAGCGCTTGCCGTAGCCAAGCGCCCACTCGTAATTGTCGAGCAGCGACCAGACCGTATAACCCTTGACCGGAGCGCCGTTGTCGATCGCACGGCGCATGGCGTCGACATGGGCCTGCAGATAGGCGATGCGCGGTCCGTCATCGACCGCACCATTGAGCAGCACGTCGGTTGACGCCATGCCGTTCTCGCTGACGATCAGCGGCAGATCGCCGGTGTGGCTCTCGGCGATCCAGCCCAGAAGCCATTCGAAACTTTCCGGCGTGATTTCCCAATCCATGTCGGTTTTGGGCAGCGGGCCGGGGACTTCCTTGAGAGATGGCCACGCTTGGGCCGCATCGTGGGCGATCAGCTTGCGGGTATAGAAATTGACGCCCAGCCAGTCGAGCGGTCGTGCGATCTGCTCCATGTCGTCTTCCCACCCTTCGGGCAGGTGCGGCCGCAGCCCCTGCAATGCCCGGCGCGGATAGGATTTCTTGAACAGCGCGCCAAGGAACCACTCATTGTAGATCGCATGGTACCGGAGCGCGGCCTCGGCATCGCCATCATCGCCGTTCGCCGGCTCGGCGGGCTCGAAGTTCAGATAGATGCCGATATTGTCCTGACAGGCGGCGCGCAGCACATCGACGGCCTTGCCGTGCGCGACCAGCACATGATGCATTGCCCGTGCCGCGGCGCGGATGTCGCGCAGGCCCGGAGCATGATTGCCCAGAAAATGACTCAGCCAGGCGATGCACCAGGGCTCGTTGAGCGTGCCGGTCGCGGCCATGCGGTCGCCGATGCGGTCGATCACATGGCCGGTGAAGTCCGCGAACCGGTCGGTGACGTCGCGGTTGCGCCAGCCGCCTTCATCGGCAAGCGCGGCCGGCAGGTCCCAGTGGTGCAGCGTCAGCATCGGCTTGATGCCGCGCTCCAGCATCGCGTCGGTCAGCCGGTCATAGAAGTCGAGCCCCTCGCGATTGACCGCGCGGCCGTCGGGCATGACCCGTGCCCAGGACACCGAAAACCGGTAGGCGTCCAGATTGGCCCCGGCGATCAGGTCGAGATCGGCCTCATAGCGGTGGTAGTGGTCGCAGGCGATTGCGCCGTCTTCGGCGTTGGCTGTGTTGCCGGGCGTCGCGGCAAACGTGTCCCAGTGCGACGGGCCGGCCCCGCCAAAGGACGATCCCTCGATCTGATAGGCAGACGTTGCGACCCCGAACAGGAAATCGTCAGCAAATTGCGAGCGTCGAAAGTTCAGCGCGCTGGCCATCGGCCCCCCTTTCCAGCACTACGAACGGTCTGGCCCACAATACCCCAAAGCGCTTTGACCACCAGATGCAATTTTTAGGGGTAATTCTTTGCCAATCGGCGTGAAGTGACGGCAAAGAAAAAAGGCCGCCCCCGAGGGCGGCCTTTCGGAGTGCGCTCGGGTCAGACCGAATAGTACATGTCGAACTCGACCGGGTGCGGCATCTGCTCGAAGAGGATGTTTTCTTCCTCCTTGAGTGCCAGATAGGCCTCGATCTGGTCGTCGTCGAAGACGCCGCCCGCCTTGAGGAAGTCACTGTCGGCACGCAGTGAATCGATGGCCTCGCGCAGCGAAGCGCAGACCGTCGGGATGCCTTCGAGTTCTTCCGGCGGCAGGTCGTACAGATCCTTGTCCATGGCTTCGCCCGGATGGATCTTGTTCTTCACGCCGTCCAGGCCAGCCATCAGCATCGCCGCGAAGGCGAGGTAGGGGTTGGCAGTCGGGTCCGGGAAGCGGACTTCGACGCGCTTGCCCTTCGGCGAGCCCGAGAACGGGATGCGGCACGAGGCGGAGCGGTTGCGCGCCGAATAGGCGAGCAGAACCGGTGCTTCGAAGCCCGGCACCAGACGCTTGTAGGAGTTGGTCGAGGCGTTGGTGAAGGCGTTGAGCGCCTTGGCGTGCTTGATGATGCCGCCAATGTAGAACAACGCGGTTTCCGACAGGCCGGCATACTCATCGCCCGCCATCAGCGGCTTGCCGTCGCTCCAGATCGACTGGTGGACGTGCATGCCGGTGCCGTTGTCGCCAAAGACGGGCTTGGGCATGAAGGTGGCCGACTTGCCGTAGGCGTGGGCGACATTGTGCACCACATATTTGTAGAGCTGCACTTCGTCGGCCTTGCGCGTCAACGTGTTGAACAGCATGGACAGTTCGTGCTGCGCCGCACCCACTTCGTGGTGGTGCTTTTCGGTCGCAACGCCCATTTCCGCCAGAACGGTCAGCATTTCCGACCGGATGTCTTGGGCGCTGTCGATCGGGTTGACCGGGAAGTAGCCGCCCTTGGTGCGCGGACGGTGGCCCAGGTTGCCGGTCTCGTATTCGGCATTGGTGTTGGTCGGCAGTTCGATGCTGTCGAGCTGGAAGCCGGTATCGTAGGGATCGGAATTGAACTTGACGTCGTCGAAGATGAAGAATTCCGGCTCGGGGCCGAAATAGGCCGTGTCGCCGAAGCCGCCGGACTTGACGTAGGCCTCGGCACGCTTTGCGGTCATGCGCGGGTCGCGATTGTATCCCTCTCCGGATACCGGATCGAGAATGTCGCAGAAGATCGCCATGGTCGACTGCGCATAGAACGGGTCCATGTGCGCGGTTTCGGTGTCGGGCATCAGGTTCATGTCCGACTCGTTGATCGCCTTCCAGCCGGCGATGGACGAGCCGTCGAACATGATGCCATCGGCGAACATGTCTTCATCGACGACATTGCAGTCGATGGTGACGTGCTGGAGCTTGCCGCGCGGATCGCTGAAACGCAGATCGACGAACTTCACATCGTTGTCTTTGATCTGCTTGAGAATGTCACTTGCACTCATTGTGTTCCCTTTGTTTCCTTTCAAGTGGCAGTGTTGAGTGTTGGGGTATCGGTCGGCCGTCAGACGGCGTCTGCGCCCGTCTCGCCGGTGCGGATGCGCACGACTTCCTCGATCGGAGAGACGAAGATCTTGCCGTCGCCGATCCGGCCCGTCTGGGCGGCGTTGCGAATGGCTTCCATCGCGCTGTCGACCGTTTCGTCGGAGACGACGATCTCGATCTTCACCTTGGGCAGGAAGTCGACGACATATTCGGCGCCGCGATAAAGCTCCGTGTGGCCCTTCTGGCGGCCAAAACCCTTGGCTTCGGTCACCGTGATGCCCTGCAGGCCCACCTCCTGCAGCGCTTCCTTGACCTCATCAAGCTTGAAGGGCTTGATGATCGCCTCAATCTTTTTCATCCTCGCGACGCCTCCGACCAGTTGAGTTGCTCACCCATATGCAGATGCCATGCCAAGTCGCGCTTCGCGTCTCGCAACGCCGAAAACGCCGAAAAAGCGCGCAGATGAGGCGCGTGGCACCGGCAGTTGTTGGCCATCGCCGTCAAAACAGGCGCAAAAACGATGAAAAATTGGGCATTATGCACAATTCGGCGGCACAAATTGTCGCCAAGTGGAACTAGGCCCCGTGCGTGACGTCGGTCCGTTCGCTCTGATGACCAATGCCGAAATGGCGGCGGCGGACGGCGCAACCATAAAAAGCGGCGCGTTCGGCGGCATCGTGCTGATGGAGCGGGCAGGCGGGGCGGTGGCGGACGCCGCGCTGGCGCGGTTCGCGGCTGCTGCGCGGGTGCATGTCCTGTGCGGGCCCGGCAACAATGGCGGTGACGGCTATGTCGCTGCGCGCATTCTGGCCGGGAAGGGTCTTTCGGTCCGTCTGTATGCGCTGGCGCCGCCCAAGCCGGGCACCGATGCCGCGCTCGCGGCCGAAACATGGGCCGGCCCGGTCGGCGGTTTGGATGCGTTCGCGCCCGATCCGGCCGATCTGGCGATCGATGCGGTGTTCGGTGCCGGCTTTTCCGGAGCCTTGCCCGATCCGGTCCAATCGGCGCTCGCGCGGGCCGTGGACAGAAGATGCCCGGTGCTTGCGGTCGATCTTCCGTCGGGCGTCAATGGCGATACGGGGCAGGGAGCCGGTGCGGTCGCTTGCGCGGCGACCGTCACCTTCTATCGCCGCAAGCCCGGCCATTTGCTCTACCCCGGCCGCGCGCTGTGTGGCGAAACGATCGTCGCCGAAATCGGGGTCCGGGCGGCCCGGCCGACCGCGACCTTCGAGAACGCGCCGGACCTGTGGCGCGGCGCGCTGCCGCGCCCTGGCGCCGACACGCACAAATATGCGCGCGGCGCGGTGGCGGTTTTCTCCGGCCCAAGGCACGGCACCGGCGCTTCGCGCCTTGCGGCGTTGGCGGCGCAGCGGGCCGGCGCCGGGGCGGTAACGATCCTTGGTCATCCCAATGCGCTCGACATCCACGCGGCGCACGTCACCTCGATCATGCTGCGGGCATGGGGCGACGATCCGATGGCCGCCCTCGGTACTCTCAAGGGCATCGGCGCGGTGGTGCTCGGGCCGGGGTTCGGCGACCTGCCGCTGGCCCGGTCGCTTGCTGCGGCGATTGTTGACGACAAGGGGCCGGCGCTGGTTCTGGACGCCGACGGCATCACCGCTTTTGCCGACGATGCCAGCGGCCTGTTCGACGCGGCGCGGGTGCGCGACGAGCCGGCCCTTGTGCTGACGCCGCATGCGGGCGAATTCGCCCGGCTGTTTCCCGATCTGGCTGCCGATGCGGCCGCCGGGAAACTGGCCATGGCGCGCGCCGCCGCTGAGCGGGCCGGCGCGGTCGTCGTCCTCAAGGGCCCCGACACGGTGATTGCCGCGCCGGACGGCCGGGCGGCGGTCAACGCCAATGCCACGCCCGCACTGGCAACGGCGGGCTCGGGCGATGTTCTGGCCGGTGCCGTTGCCGGCCTCGCTGCGCAAGGCATGCCCGCCTTCGAGGCCGCGTGCGCGGCGGTCTGGCTGCATGGCGAGGCGGGCCGGGCCTCGGGCCCGTTGGCGATCGCCGAGGATTTGATCGCGGCGCTTCCAGCGCACCTCTCCAAACTCGTCTGATCAGGGCGGCATTTGCGTTCAACGGGAACCATGCCGCAGCCGGCCTGCGTTTGCGCGCGCTGAAAGATGTGGTTAACCATGGCGCCGCTATGGTGGCGCCCATGTTGGACGGCACGGGATCGGAAGTGGGCCGGCGATGAGACCAGCGGAAACCGGCACGGCGCAAGGGCCGGGCAGCCTTGCTGCCCGCTTGTTTGCATGGCTGGTGCTGGCGCTTGCCGTCAGCCTCGGGTTTGCCCATGCCGCGCAGGCGGCGTTCGACGCGCCGGTGGCTGTCGACGTGCGCGCCGCCGGCGACGCGGACGCAACGCGCATCATCATCAGTTTCGACCGGCCGGTGAGCGCCGACCACAAGCTTCTCGATCATCCCTACCGGCTGGTTCTCGATTTCGAGCGCATCGGCTACGGCTTCGAAGCGGGCGACGACACGCTGAAGGGCATGGTTGGCGCAATGCGCTACGGCGACATGAGCGAGACCGGATCGCGGATCATTTTCGAGATCGGCGCGCCGTTTGAGGTTGTCGAGCTGTCGAGTGGGGCGGCTGAGAACTTCTATCGCCTGATCATCGACTTGCGGCGAACCGATGAGGCGGCCTTTCAGCAGGCGCTGCTCGACACGATGGCGACGAGTTCGATCATCGCGCGCGGCAGCAAGACCGACCGTCTGGGATCGGCGCCGCTGGCCCCGGCGCCGCGTTCGGGTGCGTTCACCGTCGTTCTCGATCCCGGTCATGGCGGCATCGACAGCGGGGCGGTCGGCGTCGGCGGCACACGCGAGAAGGATGTCGTCCTGGCGTTCGCCAGGACGATGCGCGACGAACTTCAGGCGATCGGCGGCGTCGAAGTGGTCATGACGCGCGAGGACGATGTCTTCATCTCCCTCGACGAGCGGGTGCGTTTCGCCCGCCAGCACGGCGCGGCGCTGTTCGTGTCGCTGCATGCCGATTCCGTGCGCCAATCCTATGTGCGCGGCGCGACGGTCTACACGATCTCGGACAAGGCTTCCGATTCGGTCGCAGCGGAAATCGCGCGCTCGGAGAACCTGTCCGATTCGATCGCCGGAATCGTCTATGAAGAAGAAAGCGGCCCCGTGGCGGACATTCTCGTCGATCTGGCGCGTCAGGAAACGCTCGGCTTTTCGGTCCAGTTCGCGCGGCTCGCCATCTCGCACATTTCGCGCGCCTCGCGCATCATCAACAATCCGCACCGCTATGCCGGGTTTCGCGTTCTCAAGGCGCCCGACGTGCCGTCCGTTCTCGTCGAACTGGGCTATCTGTCGAACCGGGAAGACGAAAAACTGCTCAACAAGCCCGAATGGCGGGCCGAACTGGCGGCCGAACTGGCCGCTGCCGTGGCCGAGTTCGGGGCTTTGTCCGGCCGGCAGCTTGCGGGCGAGGCGCGCGCGGCCGCCGGAAACTGACGCTGGATGCTGCGCGCGGTCTTGGCGCGGGCAGGGGTAACCGTTACAGCGGCCAAAGAGCTCTGCCGTTACGTCAAACCCCGCTCGCGTCTGTTATATTCGCGGTTGCCATGATGCGGTCTCATTGTAGCCGCAGCGCTTGAATCGGAATTTGGGACGCGGCGCGCCGGACAGGATTGCGACCGTGTGGACGGGATAGACGAATACGATGATACGCTTGTTGGGCTACTTCTTCGGCATCGGCATGGCGGCGTTCCTTTTGGTGGCGGCCGCTGTGGTGATCTATATCGGCAATCTTGCCGACGAGTTGCCCGACTATGAGGTGCTGGCCCGCTACGAGCCGCCCGTGACGACGCGCATGTATTCGGTCGACGGCCAGCTGATGGGCGAATTTGCGCGCCAGCGCCGGCTGTTCCTGCCCATCCAGGCGGTGCCTGACCGCGTCAAGGCGGCGTTCCTGTCGGCCGAGGACAAGAACTTCTACAATCATGTGGGCGTCGATTTCCTGGCGCTCGCACGTGCCATGGCGACAAACGTCGAAATCGTCGTCGGCGGGTCGAACCGTCGGCTGGTGGGCGGTTCGACGATCACCCAGCAGGTCGCCAAGAACTTCCTTCTGACCAGCGACCGCACGGTCGACCGCAAGGTGAAGGAAGCGCTTCTGGCCTTCCGTATCGAGCAGGCCTATTCCAAGGACCGCATTCTCGAACTCTATCTCAACGAGATTTTCTTTGGCGCCGGCTCCTATGGCATTGCCGGCGCGGCGCTGACCTATTTCGGCAAGGCGGTGAACGAGCTCGACCTGCATGAGGCCGCCTATCTGGCCGCGCTGCCCAAGGCGCCGTCCAACTACCATCCGTTCGACGACACCGAGGCCGCGCTGGCGCGCCGCAACTGGATCATCGATCGCATGGTCGAGAATGGCTATGTGACCACCGAGGCCGGCGAAATCGCCAAGGACGAGCCGCTCGACGTCAATTTCCGCCGGTCGGGCGATTTCGTGTTCGCGTCGGAATATTTCACCGAGGAGGTGCGCCAGCAGATCATCGAACGCTATGGCAATGACGCGCTCTATGAAGGCGGCCTGTCGGTGCGCACGACGCTTGACCCGGTCATGCAGGACCAGGCGCGGACCGCACTTCAGGAAGGGTTGATCGATTTCGACCGGGACTGGGGATGGCGCGGTGCGATCGGCCAGATCGACATTTCCGGCGACTGGGGTCCGGCGCTCGGTGAGTTCGATCTTCTGCGCGATGTGCCGGAATGGACGCTGGCCGTCGTGCTGGCCACTGGCGAGGAAGGCATCCGCATCGGACTGCGTCCCGATCGCAAGCTGGGAGGTGGGGTCGTCGCTACCCGCGCGCAGGGTCTCATCCCGGCGGGCAGTTTCGACTGGGCTTTCCGGCTGCGCGACGATGGTGAACGGCGCAGCGCGGACGGTATCGGCGATGTGGTCGCGCCGGGCGACGTGATCTATGTCAGCGCCGTTCAGGGCGAGGATGCCGCCGAAGGCACATATGCCTTGCAGCAGGTGCCCGAGGTTTCGGGCGCACTGGTCGCCATGGACCCGGTCACCGGGCGCGTTCTGGCCATGGCGGGCGGCTTTTCGTTCCACGACAGCCAGTTCAACCGCGCAACGCAGGCCTACCGCCAGCCCGGCTCGTCGTTCAAGCCGTTCGTCTATGCGGCCGCTCTCGACAATGGCTACACGCCCGCCTCCGTGATCATGGATGCGCCGATCTCGATCGTTTCGGGTGGCGAGGTCTGGGAGCCGAAGAACTATGACGGTTCGGTCTCCGGCCCGTCGACGCTGCGGCTTGGCATCGAGCGGTCGCGCAACCTGATGACCGTCCGTCTGGCGCAGGACATGGGCATGCAGCTGGTCTCCGAATATGCCGAGCAGTTCGGCGTCTATGACGATCTTTCGCCGGTTCTGGCGATGTCCCTGGGGGCGGGCGAAACGACCGTCCTGCGGATGGTCACCGCCTATGCGGTGCTCGCCAATGGCGGCCGGCAGATTCAGCCCTCGATGATCGACCGTATCCAGGACCGCTACGGCAAGACCGTCTACCGTCAGGACAGCCGCCAGTGCGACGCCTGCGATGCCGGCCAGTGGCTCGGGCAGGACGAACCGCAACTGGTCGATACGCGCGACATCGTGCTCGATCCGATGACCGCCTACCAGATGACCTCGATGATGGAAGGCGTCGTCCAGCGCGGTACGGCCACCAGCCTGCGGGATCTGGGCCGGCCCATCGCCGGCAAGACCGGCACCACCAACGATTACAAGGACGCCTGGTTCATCGGTTACACGCCGAACCTTGTCACCGGCGTCTATATCGGCTTCGACAAGCCGACTCCGATGGGGCGCGGCGCCACCGGCGGCCAGCTCGCCGCGCCGGTGTTCAAGCAGTTCATGGTGTCGGTGCTCGAGGACCGGCCGATGACCGACTTCAGCATCCCCGACGGCATGACGCAGATTCAGATCGACCGGAAGACCGGCATGCGTGCCAGCGAGGGCGGCGACATCATCGTCGAGGCGTTCAAGCCCGGCACGGGGCCTGCCGACAGCTACTTCGTCATCGGCGCCGACCAGGTCGCGATCCAGGCGCAGCAGGCCGAACGGCAGCGGCAGATTTCGCCGAACGCGCAGCAGGCCGTGCAGAGCGGCTCAGGCGGTCTGTTCTGACGGACTGTGGGCTTTACACCTCTCCGCTTCGTCCCTAAGTGACTGCCGAAGCGCCGCAATTGCTGCGGCGCGCCGTCCATTTCCCCATCGGCAAGAGGCACACCGCATCCCATGCGCGCAGAAATCGCCACCCTCACCGACAGCATCAGGCAGGCCATAGCCCTGCTGAGGAGGCATCTTTGACTGGGATGCATCCGTAAAGCGGCTCGATTATCTCAACTCCCGCGCCGAGGACCCCGACCTTTGGAACGATCCGGCCGAGGCGCAGAAACTGATGCAGGAGCGCCAGCGCCTCGAGGAGATGATCGGCGCGATCAAAGGGTTCGATCAGGCGCTTGACGACAATGTCGAACTGATCGCGATGGGCGAGGAAGAGGGCGACGCCGAAACCGTCGCAGAGGCCGAAGCGGCCATTCGTTCGCTCGAGAGCCAGATCGAAAAGCGCCAGGTCGAGGCATTGCTGTCCGGCGACATGGACCCCAACGACACCTATGTCGAAGTGCATTCGGGCGCCGGCGGCACCGAGAGCCAGGACTGGGCCAACATGCTGCTGCGCATGTACACGCGCTGGGCCGAGCGGCACGGCTTCAAGGTCGAACTGCAGGAATATTCGGCGGGCGACGAAGCGGGCATCAAGTCGGCGACGATCCTGGTCAAGGGCCACAACGCCCATGGCTGGCTGAAGACCGAGACGGGCGTGCACCGTCTCGTGCGCATCAGCCCCTACGATTCCAACGCACGGCGCCACACCTCGTTCTCGTCGGTCGGCGTCTATCCGGTGATCGACGACAATATCGAGATCGACATCCAGGACAAGGACATCCGGGTCGACACCTACCGGTCCTCCGGTGCGGGTGGCCAGCACGTCAACACGACCGATTCGGCGGTGCGCATCACGCACATTCCGACCGGCATCGTGGTGACCTCGTCGGAGAAGTCCCAGCACCAGAACCGCGCCAACGCCATGAAGGCCCTTCGGGCGCGCCTTTATGATCTGGAGATGAAAAAGCGCGAGGAAGCGGCGCAGTCCGAGTTCGACGCCAAGACCGACATCGGCTGGGGGCACCAGATCCGCTCGTATGTGCTTCAGCCCTACCAACTCGTGAAGGATCTGCGCACGGGCACCGAATCCACCGCGCCGTCCGACGTTCTGGACGGTGATCTCGACAAGTTCATGGAAGCCGCACTCGCCCAGAAGGTTTCCGGCGAGCGGGTCGATGTCGAGGACGTCGAATAGGCCGCTAGCGGTAGCCTGCCTTGCGCATCATCTGGATGTGCGCCACCGCGGCCATCAGCGCCAGCCGCATCGAGCGGGCGTTGCCGATCCCCACGATCTGGTCGTCGTCCTGACCGCGTGTTTCCTTGAGCGTGCAGCGCCATATCGTATTCTTCTGGGTGCTTGCGTGACCGTCGAACGACAGCGCCCAGCCGGGGAAAGCCTGTCCGGTGACGGCAAGCGCCCCGTCCACGCCTTCGGCGAGCATGGCCTGAGCGTCGGCGGCCTCGATGCCGCTCCCGTCGATGCCGGCGAGCATGGCGGCGCCTGCCTCGGCCTGATCCGTGTCGAAGCTCTCGGCCGCTTCGAAGCTTTCATGCAGTGCCTTCAGTGCTGCCTCGTCCATCGTGAACTCCCTGACTGTCAACGCCGCTTAACATAAGCGCGGCAGACTGCCTGCCCTTGACACCAATCAAGGAAAGCGGATTGGAGCCGCGCGAGGTTGCGGGCAGCCATCAACGTTTCCCAAAGGGAGTAACCCCAGTGCCCAGCTCATCGCAGAACGTCATCTTTTTCGAGGAACTGGCACGCGGAGACGTCGCCAAGGTCGGCGGCAAGAATTCCTCGCTCGGCGAGATGGTGCAGCAACTGGGCGGCAAGGGCGTGTCGGTCCCCGGCGGCTTTGCCACAACATCGGACGCCTTCCGCGCCTATCTGGCGCACAATGATCTGAACGCCTTCATCAAGGACCAGGTCGAGCGCTTCGACGACGGGCGGCTGACCCTGCAGCAGGCGGGCGAGGCGATCCGCGCGGCGATCTTCAAGGGCGAATGGCCCGACGACATACGCGCCGACATCCTGATCGCCTACAAGGAGTTGTCCGAACGGGCGGGGACGCAGAACCTGTCGGTCGCGGTGCGTTCGTCGGCGACGGCCGAGGATCTGCCCGAGGCGAGCTTTGCCGGCCAGCAGGAGACCTTCCTGAACGTCACCGGCGAAGTGGCTCTGCTCGAAACCTGCCGGCGCTGCTATGCCTCGCTCTTCACCGACCGGGCGATCACCTATCGCCGGCTGCAGGGTTTCGACCATACCCAGGTTGCGCTGTCGGTGGGCGTCCAGCAGATGGTGCGCTCGGACATTTCCGGCTCGGGCGTGATGTTCTCGATCGATACCGAATCGGGTTTCGACAAGGCGGTGCTGATCAACGCCGCCTGGGGTCTTGGCGAAAACGTCGTCCAGGGCGCCGTGAACCCCGACGAATATGAGGTCTACAAGCCGTTCCTTTCCAATCCCGACCTCAAGCCGATCATCGAAAAGGCGCGCGGCTCCAAGGACATCAAGATGATCTATGCGCGCGAGGACGGCGCGATGACGCGCAATGTGCCAACATCGAAGGCCGAGCGCGCTGCCTTCGTGCTCAATGACGAGGAGATCCTCGATCTGGCCCGCATGGCCTGCACCATCGAGGAGCATTACGGCCAGCCCATGGACATGGAGTGGGCGAAAGACGGCGAGACCGGCAAGCTCTATATCGTCCAGGCGCGGCCCGAGACCGTGCAGTCGCGCGCCAACCAGGGCACGATCAAGAGCTATACGATCGACAACAAGGGCAAGACGCTGCTCACCGGCCTGTCGGTCGGTGCCGCCGTCGTCGCCGCGCCCGTCTGCCTGATCGAGCACGCAAAAGACATCGACAAGTTCATCGACGGTGCGATCCTCGTCACCTCGATCACCGATCCGGACTGGGTGCCGATCATGAAGCGGGCCGCGGCCATCGTCACCGACCATGGCGGGCGCACCTCGCACGCGGCCATCGTCAGCCGCGAATTGGGCCTGCCGGCCATCGTCGGCACGGGCAATGCCACCCATGTCCTGCACGACCATCAGGAAGTCACGGTCTCCTGCGCCGAGGGCGACCATGGCTATGTCTATGAGGGCTTTGCCGACTATTCGTCCGAGGACATTTCGCTGACCGACGTGCCCGAGACGAAAACGAAGATCATGCTCAACATGGCGAGCCCGTCGGCGGCCTTCCGCTGGTGGCGGCTGCCGTCCGAGGGCGTGGGCCTGGCGCGCATGGAGTTCGTGATCAACAATGTCATCAAGGTCCACCCGATGGCGCTGATCCACTTCGACACGCTGAAGGACGAGGCGGCCAGGGCCGAGATCGCCGAGATCACGCGCGGCTATGAGAACAAGGCCGACTTCTTCGTCGAAGAGCTGGCGCGCGGCCTGTCGCGCATCGCCGCGGTCGCCTATCCGAACCGCGTCATCGTGCGCATGAGCGACTTCAAGACCAACGAATATGCCGAGCTTCTGGGCGGGCACGATTTCGAGCCCAAGGAGGAAAACCCGATGATCGGCTGGCGCGGCGCCTCGCGCTATTATGCCGACGGTTACCGGCCGGGTTTCGAGCTGGAGTGCAAGGCGATCAAGAAGCTGCGCGAGGAAATGGGGTTCGACAATGTGATCGTCATGATCCCCTTCTGCCGGACGCTGACCGAGGCCGACCGTGTGCTCGAGGTGATGGCGGGCTGCGGGCTCAAGCGCGGCGAGAACGGGCTCGAAATCTACGTCATGTGCGAGATCCCGGCCAATGTGATCCTCGCCGAACAGTTCGCCGAACGGTTCGACGGGTTTTCGATCGGCTCGAACGATCTGACGCAGCTGACGCTCGGCGTCGATCGCGATTCGGGCGATCTGGCGGACGTGTTCGACGAGCGCGACCCGGCGGTCTTGTGGATGATCCGTTCGATCGTCGAGCGGGCGCACAAGGTGGGCGCCAAGGTCGGCTTTTGCGGCCAGGCGCCGTCCAACTCGCCGTCCTATGCGAAACTCCTGGTCGAGGCGGGCATCGACACGATCTCGGTGACGCCGGACTCGTTCCTCGAGGTGAAGGGCCACGTCCACGACGCCGAGGGGTAGGGGGCGTCTCGCTTCGCTGTTCTTGGGCAAGGACGTGGCCGAAGCCCCACCTCCCTCTTGAGGGGAGGTCGGCGACTGGCGAGCGTAGCGAGACAGAGCCGGGTGGGGGTATCGGTTCGCCAGACACGCCTGATTGTTACCCCCACCGCATCGGCTGCGCTCCGCTTGCCTCTGCTGCCTCCCCTCAAGGGGGAGGCGGGCAGGATTGACCGCCACAGCCATTTCGTTGGTCGCCCCGGGCGAAGCCCGCAAGGCCGGACAGGCGCCCCGGGCGAAGCCCGCAAGGCCGACTGGCCGTCGCCGACTTTTCGGCGCGCATGCGCAGCCGTCCCGCACCAGCGGGGCTGGCGTGAGCGAAACCTTCTTTGATGGCCCAGGGACTTGCGCTTCGCGCCGTGCCGGCGGTCACCATGCGCCCTGGGCATGGAACAACGGGCGGTTTGGTGAGCCGCGATCCGAAGTTTCTTTATGTGCGGTCGCCAAACCGCCCGTCCGGCGGGCTTGCGGTGATCGTCATGGGCGGCGCCGGCGCGAGGCTCGCGCCCTGCCGTGGCCTTGGGACCGGTTCCATCCGCCGCAGACCCGCGCCGCGGTGAAACCATCCTCAGGCCCCATCCGGCCCTGACCGCCGGCCGGGTCTGGCCGGTGGCAGGCGCGGACGGACACCGCACATCTTCGTTCCGCACGCCTGCGCCCGGATTGGCTTTGGCCAATCCGGAAAGCTTGCAGGCGATTCATAAGTGGCGTTTGGAACCTTTCCGCAGCATCACAGATGCTGCGGGGCCAAACGCGANCGTGGGGATTCATCATCCAGCCATGCGACCGCT
>NZ_QFWV02000002.1:221-307537 GCF_003149475.2 Oceaniradius stylonematis | reverse complement strand
CGCACGGCCCGCCGGTCCACCGCCGCGCCCGCCGTTGGTGGTGGCCATCCGACGTTCCGATGGGCGCGGTGTGAGAAGTATGGGGGAGGGGGAAGGGTGGTTGGATAAGTTATTTGGTCGCCGCGCGTCCACGCCATCCCCGGGGCTTGGTCCGAGAGGGACGGGCCACTACCCCACGCTCCGTCATCCTCGGCCTCCGAGCCGAGGATCCATTCCAGAGGCCGTTCTGTCCGTGACGAAGCCGAAACCGGTGTCGAGACACTCGACAGACCTGCTCGGCGCCCTGTTTCGGTTCACTGCCTACCCGTCNTTGGCGCGAAACTGCAGAATCAAGCGCCCACGGTCACCTCTCCTCCGTCATCCCTGTGCTTGTCACAGGGATCCATTCCTGAGACCGTCGCGAGCATGCGCAAGGGCTACGTCTACATGCTCGCATCAAAGAAGGGCGGCACGCTTTATGTCGGTGTCACGTCCGACCTCGCCCAACGCGTCTGGGAGCATGAGAACGGGATCGGATCGCAGTTCACCGCCAAGTATTGCTGCAAGCGGCTGGTCTGGTTCGAGGAGCACGATCTCCTGTGACGCGCGCGATCACCCGCGAAAAGACGATCAAGAAATGGCCGCGACAGTGGAAGATCAACGCGATCGAGGCGATCAATTCCGACTGGAACGATCTGCGCCCTTGGCTGCTGTAGCGCCCGCCCGCCGACGCCTCAGGAATGGATCCCTGTGACAAGCACAGGGATGACGGCGCTGGGTTGGACGCTTGGCGTGAAATNGCAGAATCAAGCGCCCACGGTCACCTCTCCTCCGTCATCCCTGTGCTTGTCACAGGGAACCATTCCTGAGACCGTTGTGGGTATGCGACGAGGGCTACGTTTGCACCATGGCGCCGAATTCATTCGGCCTCACGACGTGGCAGCGTCGCACAAGCCCATAGCTCAAAAGGACCGCCATCCGGCTGCTGGGCAAGAGTTGGCGCCGCAGCAACGGCTCATTGCGTCCAATTGAATGTCCCGACCTGCTCTCCGTTCATGTTGAAGAACGTGCCAGCCCCTCCTGACCTGAACAGATAGATGATGCCGAACTCCTGATATGAAACCTGCAGACCGTTTCCTGTTTTCTGCATTGCCCGATCTGCTGGCGACAATCTAGAATCCCGCAGACACAAACCGCTGTCGGAAGAGCAGGAAACCACACGCGGACTGTAGGGTCCGCCATTCGCATCGTGCCAATCCGAGGTGATTGTGATGCGGGATCCCTCGGATATCTCCTGCGCAAGTGCATTTGATCCAATGCCGACCAAAGAGACAGTCAATACTGCCGCAGCCAAGTTCTTCAAATTTTGCGCCTCCGCTCATCGGTCCAAAAACTGTTCAAACGTAGCAGTGCTCCCAGTCATGTAAACGACGCTCCTTGCCGGAGAGGTTCTTTCTTGGAGTGTTCTCTGAGTCAGCGGTATCTTGACCGCCGCTCCCAAATGGGTCGCAGTCGTCTGCAAGCCATCGATCTAGGCGGCCCTGCCGCTGTCACAATCTTGACAACTCCACACATCCCCGCCCAATCCCCCGCCAGATTTACACGATTTTGACAACGCAGACGCAGCATTTGCGTGCGTTGCTGCGCCGGTTTCGCTAAATCTGTGCGCGAAAGCCGCGTCACAGCCATGCTGCACCGCCGATGAAGGCCGGATGGCCACAGTCTGTGACACGGTTTGACAAGATTGTCATATGCCCCGCCGGTGCGGGGCGGCGAGCCAAGGAGCCGACCATGAGCTACCAGAGTGAAATCCAGACCGCGTCCGACCTGATCTCCGCGCAAGGGGCGCCGTGGGACGGCATCAACGCCGAATATGTGGCCCGCATGCGGCTGCAGAACCGGTTCAAGACCGGCCTCGACATCGCCAAATACACGGCGAAGATCATGCGCGAGGACATGGCCGCCTATGATGCGGACCCGGCCAACTACACGCAATCGCTGGGCTGCTGGCACGGCTTTATCGGCCAGCAGAAGATGATCTCCATCAAGAAGCATTTCGGCTCGACCAAGCGCCGCTATCTGTACCTTTCGGGCTGGATGGTCGCCGCGCTGCGCTCCGATTTCGGCCCGCTGCCCGACCAGTCCATGCACGAAAAAACCTCCGTGCCGGCGCTGATCGAGGAGCTCTACACCTTCCTGCGCCAGGCCGATGCGCGCGAACTGGGGGGCCTCTTTCGCGAACTGGACAAGGCGCGCGATGCCGGCGACGAGGTCACCGCCGCCGCCATCCAGAAGAAGATCGACGGGTACGAGACCCACATCGTGCCGATCATCGCCGACATCGATGCCGGCTTCGGCAATGAGGAGGCGACCTATCTGCTCGCCAAGAAGATGATCGAGGCGGGCGCCTGCGCGCTGCAGATCGAAAACCAGGTGTCGGATGAAAAGCAGTGCGGCCACCAGGACGGCAAGGTCACGGTGCCGCATGCCGATTTCCTCGCCAAGGTGCGCGCCTGCCGCTACGCCTTCCTGGAGCTGGGCGTCGATGACGGCATCATCGTCACCCGCACGGATTCGCTGGGCGCGGGCCTGACCAAGCAGATCGCGGTTTCCAACGAGCCGGGCGACATTGGCGACCAGTACAATTCGTTCCTGGATTGCGAAGAGGTGTCGGAAGACGAGATCGGCAATGGCGACGTGCTGATCCGCCAGAACGGCAAGCTGGTCCGCCCCAAGCGCCTGCCGAGCGGGCTGTTCCAGTTCCGCGAAGGCACGGGCGAGGCGCGCTGCGTGCTCGACTCGGTCACCTCGCTGCAGAACGGCGCCGACCTTTTGTGGATCGAGACCGAAAAGCCGCATATCGGCCAGATCGGCGGCATGGTCTCGGCGATCCGCGAGACCATCCCGAACGCCAAGCTGGTCTACAACAATTCGCCGTCCTTCAACTGGACGCTGAACTTCCGCCAGCAGGTCTATGATGGCTGGGTCGAGGCCGGCAAGGACGTTTCCAGCTATGACCGCGACCGGCTGATGAGCGTCGAGTATGACGGCTCGGACCTGGCGGCCGAGGCCGACGAGCGCATCCGCACCTTCCAGGCGGACGCGGCGCGCGAGGCGGGTATCTTCCACCATCTGATCACGCTGCCGACCTACCACACGGCGGCCTTGTCGACGGACAATCTCGCCCGCGAATATTTCGGCGAGCAGGGCATGCTAGGCTACGTCAAGAACGTCCAGCGCGAGGAAATCCGCCAGGGCATCGCCTGCGTCAAGCACCAGAACATGGCCGGCTCGGACATGGGCGACGACCACAAGGAGTATTTCTCCGGCGACGCGGCCCTGAAGGCCGCCGGCGAAGACAATACGATGAACCAGTTCGCCATGCCGGCGGAGTGAACTGCACCTCGGCTCACCTCCCCCTTGAGGGGGTGAGCCTGCGAACCGCGACTGGCGAGTGCAAACGAGACAGAGCCCGGTGGGGGGTAATGGAGTGGCCGATGCGCCTCTTCGTTACCCCCACACGCTCGACCATCGCAGGCTCGGTCTTGCGTGCCTCTCCCCTCAAGGGGGAGGCGATGCGCTGACGGTCACCCCTCCAGCCTCTGCCCGAGCCGCCCCGCCAGATCGGTGATGAACTGCCAGGCGACGCGGCCCGAGCGCGCGCCGCGCGTCGTCGCCCATTCCAGCGCATCGCGGCGCAGTTCGTCCGGCTCCACCTTGAGCCCGTAATGGGCGGCATAGCCCTCGATCATCTCAAGATATTCGTCCTGCGAACATTTGTGAAAGCCGAGCCACAGGCCGAACCGGTCCGACAGCGAAACCTTCTCCTCGACCGCCTCGGACGGATTGATCGCCGTCGAGCGCTCGTTCTCGATCATGTCGCGCGGCAGGAGGTGGCGCCGGTTGGAGGTCGCATAAAAGATCACATTGTCCGGCCTGCCTTCGACGCCGCCGTCAAGCGCCGCCTTCAGCGACTTGTAGGACGTGTCGTCCTGGTCGAACGACAGGTCGTCGCAAAAGACGATGAAGGCGAAAGGCGCATCCTTCAGTGTGGCGAGCAGGCGGGGCAGGGTGTCGATGTCCTCGCGGTGGATCTCGATCAGCTTGAGCGGCGTCGTGGCGCCGCTCGCATTGATCGCGGCGTGGGACGCCTTGACGAGCGAGGACTTGCCCATGCCGCGCGCGCCCCAGAGCAGCACGTTGTTGGCGGGAAGGCCCCTGGCGAACCGTTCGGTGTTGTCGATCAGAATGTCGCGCACCCGATCGACGCCCTTTATGAGGCCGATCTCGATCCGGTTGACACGGGCGACCGGCGCGAGCGCCCCGCGCTCCCAGACGAAACAGTCCGATGTTTCGAAGCCCGGCGCCGGGGGCGGGGGCGGGGCGAGCCGTTCGAGCGCCTCGGCCAGCCGGTCGAGCTTGCCTTCCAGCGCCAACAGCCGGTCTTCAGCCGATTGCGTCATCGCGGTCCCTCTCACCAAAAAGGCAATCGGGCGGGCTGGTGCCGATTGTCCCCGGTTTCGGTTGCATCGGGGCTTTGCCTGACTATATTCGCCGCAAATTTCAAGGTCCCAAACGGGGCCATCCGTTCTGGGGAGTTTCTTGCATGTTTGTCACACCGGCTTTCGCCCAGGCGGGCGGCGCGGCCGCCGGCCCGAGCCTGATCATGAGCCTTTTGCCGTTCATCCTGATTTTCGTGATCATGTACTTCCTGATCATCCGGCCGCAGCGCCAGCAGGTCAAAAAGCGCGAGGAAATGCTCGGGGCCATCCGCCGCAACGACACGATCGTCACCGGCGGCGGCGTCGTCGGCAAGGTGACCAAGGTGCATGAGGACGAGGGCGAACTGGAAGTCGAGATCGCCCAGGGCACCAAGGTTCGCGTGATGCGTTCGATGGTGGCCGATGTGCGGGTGAAGGGCGAGCCGGTGGCCGCCAACGACGCCAAGAAAGCCTGACGGCTTTCGCGCCGCCATCGGGGATGGCGCCCCATTTTCGCCAGGCCGGCCCGGCAGGCCGTGCTTGGCTGACGCTCTGTTTCGGGACATGATCTGACATGCTCTACTTCGCGCCCTGGAAGACGGTTCTGATCTGGCTGACCGTGGCGGTCGGCGTCGCGTTCGCGCTGCCCAACCTTTATCCGCAATCGGTGCGCGACAGCCTGCCGGACGTCGTGCCCAGCGACTCGCTGGCGCTCGGGCTCGACCTTCAGGGCGGCGTGCACCTGCAACTCAGGCTCGACCGCGACGATCTGGTCGAACAAAGGCTCGAAGCGACGCGCGACGAGGTTCGCCGCCTGCTGCGGGCCGAGGGCATCGGCTATACCGGCCTTTCGGGGCAGGGCCAGACGGTCGGCTTTACGCTGCGCGACCCCAGCGATGCCGATGCAATGCGCGAGGCGCTTGCCGATCTGACGACACCGGTCACCACCGGACTTCTGACCGGCGGCACGGTGCGCGAGATCGTCCTTTCCGGGCCCGATGCCAACGGAAGGTACGAACTGGAGATCACCGACCAGGGGCTCGACTACCGGATGGCCGGTGCGCTGACCCAGACGGTGGAGGTCATTCGCGGCCGCATCGACGAACTTGGCACGACCGAACCGGTGATCCAGCGCCAGGGCGCCGACCGCATCATCGTGCAGGTGCCGGGCCTTGACGATCCCGAGCGCCTGAAAGAGCTGATCGGTACGACGGCGCGACTGGCCTTCCGCATGGTCGATGTGACGACGCCGGTCGAGGACGCGCTCGGCAGCCGGCCGCCGGTCGGCACGGAGATCCTTTATTCGACCGACGATCCGCCGATCCCCTACGTGATCGAGACGCGCGAGATCGTCACCGGCGAGAACCTTGAGGATGCGCAGGCGGGCTTTGACCAGCGCACCAACGAGCCGATCGTCACTTTCCGTTTCGACGGCACGGGCGCGCAGCGCTTCGGCCGGGCGACGCAGGAAAATGTCGGCCGCCCGTTCGCCATCGTGCTCGACGATCAGGTGATTTCCGCGCCGGTGATCCGCGAGCCGATCCTGGGCGGCACGGGCCAGATTTCCGGCAATTTCACCGTCGATGGCGCCAACGATCTGGCGATTCTCCTGCGCGCCGGCGCGCTGCCGCTGAAACCGACCTTCGTCGAGGAACGCACGGTCGGCCCGTCGCTCGGCGCCGATTCCATTGCAGCCGGCGAGATCGCGGGCATCATCGGCGCGTTCCTCGTCGTCGGCTTCATGTTCGTCGCCTACGGCTTTCTGGGCGTCATCGCCAATCTGGCGCTGATCATCAACATCACTTTGGTGATCGCCGCGCTCTCGGCGCTCGGCGCGACGCTGACGCTGCCGGGCATTGCCGGCATCGTGCTGACGGTCGGCATGGCGGTCGACTCCAACGTTTTGATCTTCGAGCGCATCCGCGAGGAGCGGCTTGGCGGGCGAAGCCTCATCCAGGCGATCGACGCCGGCTTCCAGCGCGCCTTCACCACCATCGTCGATGCCAACGTGACGACGCTGATCGCTGCGATCATCCTTTTCTATCTCGGCTCCGGCCCGATCCGCGGCTTTGCCGTCACACTCGCCATCGGCATCATCACCACGGTCTTCACCGCCTTCGTCCTGACGCGCTGGATGATGGCGTTCTGGCTGAAGCGCCGCAAACCCAAGGAACTGCCGCTCGGCCTCGGCAAGCATCTGCGCCCCGACACCAAGATCAAGTTCATGTGGCTGCGGCGCTATTCGTTCACGGTCTCCTCGCTGATCGTCGTCGCCTCGATGGCGCTGTTTGCCACGGTGAACATGAATTTGGGCATCGACTTCAAGGGCGGCTCGCTGATCGAGGTGCAGGCGATCGAGGGCGAGGCCGACATTGGCGGCATCCGCAACGGGCTTTCGGATCTCAATCTTGGCGATGTGCAGGTGCAGGGTTTTGGCGCGCCGACCGATGCGCTGATCCGCATCGAGAGCCAGGGCGGCGGCGACAATGCCGAACAGAGCGCCATCGCCAAGGTGCGCGCCGTGCTTGAGGAAGACTACAATATCCGCCGCGTGGAAGTGGTCGGACCGACCGTTTCGGGCGAACTGGCGACCGCCGGCACCATCGCGGTGCTTGCGGCGCTTGGCGCGATCCTGATCTACATCTGGCTCAGGTTCGAGTGGCAGTTCGCGCTCGGCGCGATCATCGCGACGACGCACGATGTGCTGCTCACCATCGGCATGTTCGTTGTGACCGGGCTCGAATTCAACCTGTCGAGTATCGCCGCGATCCTGACCATTGTCGGCTATTCGCTGAACGACACCGTCGTCGTCTACGACCGCGTGCGCGAGAATTTGCGGCGCTACAAGAAGATGCCGGTGCCCGAGCTGCTCGACATGTCGATGAACCAGACGCTGCCGCGCACCATCCTCACGTCGGTGACGACGCTTCTTGCGCTGCTTGCGCTGTTCTTCTTCGGCGGCGAGGTGCTGCAATCGTTTGTCGCCGCGATGATCTTCGGCGTGGTGATCGGCACCTATTCGTCGATCTTCATCGCAGCGCCCATTCTCATCATGTTCCGCCTGCGGCCGGGCGCGCTGTCGCAGGAGAGCGACGACGCGCAGAAGGAAAAGGCGGCCACCGCCAACACCGCGCCGGTCGATATCGAAAGCTGAGGGCGGGGCGGTGGCAAAGACCATCCGCGCCGGCATCGAGATCCGCGATGCGCATTTTCCCGGTCGTGCGCCGATCGACGCCTATGGCAGCGGCGGCTTCCGCTTTGCCGAGATGAGCCATCGCGGCTCGATTCTCGCCCTGCCGTCGGGCATCCATGGCTGGGACGCCAAGCGCTTCGAGGAGATCGACCTGACGAGCCTTGAGAAAGTCATCGCCGACGCCGCCGACATCGAAGTGCTGCTGGTCGGCTGCGGGCCGGACCTGCGCGTTCTGCCCAAGCGCCTGCGCGACACGCTGCGCGAAGAGCATGGCATCGTCACCGAAGCGATGGCGACCGGTGCCGCCGTGCGCACCTTCAACGTGCTGCTCGCCGAGGAACGGGCCGTCGCCGCGGCGCTGATCGCGGTGGATGAGGCGCGGTAGAGCGGGGCGGCAACACTCAGCCCGCGGCGTCGCGGCCCCAATCCTTGCTGGTCCTGCCGGCCCCGGACTGGCGGAGCTCCTGCTCTGTCAGTGCGTCGAGAACGGTGTTCTTGTCCG
This sequence comes from Oceaniradius stylonematis, assembly GCF_003149475.2. Classification (GTDB taxonomy): domain Bacteria; phylum Pseudomonadota; class Alphaproteobacteria; order Rhizobiales; family Rhizobiaceae; genus Roseitalea; species Roseitalea stylonematis. Next base: position 299,382 of record NZ_QFWV02000002.1, on the reverse strand, counting down.
CCAGCAGATAGACGCGGACGCCGTGCAGCGCCACCGCCAACCCCCAGCCAATCAGCGGCCAGATGAACCAGAACGCCTGTGGCGATGTCACCATGTTGATGACGACCAGAAGCGCCATGACGGCCGCATAGACACCGGCGTGCTTGAAGAAGCCGTATTTGGCTTCGGCACGCCGCCTTGCTTGTTGGTATTCTTCCGTTTGGGTCATGGATCACACTCCCGACGCTGAGAACAACCGATGCATGAGAGCTTATCAGACGGCGCAAATTCCATCTTGACGGAAATCAATCGCGCCGGGGCGGCCGCCCACGATGATTGATCGGCGTTAAGGCGCGCACTTTTCTCGTCGCCATAATGGCGGTCCTGCTCGCGACCGCCAATGGGGCGTCGCAATCGCGCCGGTGCTGCTTCGCGAGAGGATCGGCAGCAGGGGCGGAGATTTCCGATGGGCGAAACCTCGCCAAGGGCGGAACGCGAATTCGACATCGTCCTGTGGGGCGCGACCGGGGCCACCGGCCGTCGTGCCGCGCATCATCTGGCCAGACGCGGTGCCGAAAACGGCGTCTCGCTCGCCATTGGCGGCCGCAACCGGGCCAAGCTGGAAACGGTGCGCGATGGCCTGGCCGGAGGGGACACGATCGCGATCCTGGTGGGCGACAGCTTGGATGCGGCGTTCATGCATGACATGACCGCCCGGACACGGGTCGTCGTGTCGACGGTCGGTCCGTTTGCGCTTTATGGCAGCGAACTTGTCGCGGCCTGCGCGGCGAACGGCACCCATTATTGCGACCTGACCGGGGAGCCGCAATGGATGCGCGCCATGATCGATGCGCATCAGGACACGGCGCGCCGGACCGGCGCCCGGATCGTCCATGCCTGCGGGCACGATTCGATCCCGTCCGATCTTGGCGTGCAGTTCCTGCAGGAGGCGGCGGTGGCCCGCCATGGCAAGCCGTGCAGACGCATCGCCAACCGCATCACGCGGATGAAGGGCGGGTTCAGCGGCGGCACGGCGGCCAGCTTCGTCAATGCGATGAAGGTGCGCGAGACCGACCCGGACTTCGACCGGCTGTCGCAGGACCCCTATGCGCTCTGCCCGGAAGGGGAACGCGACGGCCCGGACGGGCCCGACCGCATGATGCCGCTCGAGGTGAGCTGGGATGCGGACCTTCAGGCCTGGACCAAGCCGTTCTTCATGGGCCCGATGAATTCCAAGGTCGTGCGGCGCACCAATGCGATCATGGATTATCCCTATGGCCGCGACTTCACCTATCAGGAGACGGCCCTGACCCGCGGCGGGATCGGCGGCTGGTGGGCGGCGATGAGCTATACGCTGTTCGGCCGGGCGCTCCTGATCGCCATGGCGATCCCGGCGACGCGCCGCCTGCTGCAACGCCGCGTACTGCCGAAATCCGGCGAGGGGCCCAGCAAGGAAGTCCGTGAAACCGGCTCCTATGAAATGGTCATGGTGGGCGAGATGCCCGATGGCACCATCCTGAAGGCACGCATCACGGCGCAGGGCGATCCGGGCGTGCGGTCGACGACGCTGATGCTGACCGAAGCCGCCCTGTGCCTGGCCGAGGATGCGGACAGGATCGCGGTCGGCGGCGGCTTCTGGACCCCGGCGGCGGCGATGGGCCCGCTTCTGCGCGACCGGATCACCGAACATGCGGGGCTGAGCTTCGAGATGATGGACGATGAGCCGGGGTAACTGAAGGTCATTGACGTCAGGCTCTTATGCGCGACGCGATCTCCCGCATGTGCCGGAAGTCGGACCCGCAGCAGCCACCAGCTATCGAGAGCGCTGGGTGTGCGTGTAAGAGCCGTGCGACCTCGGCGCCCAATTCCACCGGATCGCCGTCATCCAGTTCGGTTGCTTCATCCAGTTCAGCATGGCTGCACCGCGAGGCGTTGACGACAATGCCCCTCAACCGAGCATGACCCGTCAGCACATGGCTGAAATGATCGGGATGGGCGCAGTTGACCATAAAGTATGCTGCGGCTTGCTCGGTGAGCGCGTCGACCTGGTCAATTGCGTCTTTCAGGCCAGTGCCATTGTCGAGGCACCCATCGGTCTCCACAACGAACGAGACGGCGATCGGCACCCCGCAATCCCTGGCGGCCAGCACGGCGCCCGCCGCCTCCTCGACGTGATTGAAGGTATAGGCGTTGACCAGATCGACACCCGCATCGGCGACCGAGCCGATCTGAACGGCATGATAGGCGCGCGCGTCCGCCACGGTCATGGGCTTGGTTTTGGCATAGGCATCGCGGGCGGGCCCGATACACAGCGCCACCAATACGTCATCGCGCGCCGCTTCCGTCCGCAGGCCGCACATCAGGTCCACTGCCGTCCGGTTCAATACCGCCAGCTGGTTTGAATCGTAGCCCAGCGGTGCCGCGCGGTCGCGGTTCGCCATCCAGGTCGGCGTGTCGATGATGCATCCCAGTTCGAAATCGGCCGCCACCTTCGTCAGATCGCGCATCTGGTCGACGATGATCGGCTGCACTGTTGCGTCTTCAACCAGCGGGAATGACGCGAACCCGGGCAGTTCGACACCCCTGTTGAAGATCAAATCCGTTCCGGTCGCCGCGAAGACGAGAAAGCGCTGATCTGTCTGGTGAGGGAGAAGCCGCTTCATCTGTCCCATCCCGTCTACGGCGCCACGACCAGAGCACTCTAAGGGCGGCAGCCGGTGAGCACAAATCATCGCGTGCGCACGCTGCCTCGCCAACTCCACTGGCCAACCCGGCCCGCCGGTGCCATATCGGCTCCCATGGACGACACCTCCGGCGATCTTCTGAACCAGTTGCGCGAGGCGGACCGTGAGCGGTACCTGTCGGTGCTGTTCGCGCCCGAGGACAGGCGCGCGGCGCTGGCGACTTTGTTCCTGTTCAATGCGGAGACGGCGCGGCTGCGCGATCTGGTCTCCGAACCCCTGCCCGGGGAAATCCGCCTGCAATGGTGGCGCGACGTGATCGCCGGCGCCCGGGCCGAGGAGGCGCGGCAGAACCCGCTCGCCGCCGCGCTGCTCGATGTGATCGCCGCGCAGGACCTGCCGGCGAGCGCCTTCGACAATCTGCTCGAAGCGCGCATTTTCGATCTTTATGACGATCCCATGCCGACGCGCACCGACCTTGAGGGCTATCTGGGTGAGACGGCCTCCATGCTGATCCAGATGGCCTGTCAGATCGTCAATGGCGGGCAGACCCCGCCGACGGCGGACGCGGCCGGCCATGCGGGCGTTGCCTACGGGATCGCCACGCTGATCCGGCAGATGCCGCAGCACCGGGCGCGCGGACAGGTGTTCCTGCCCGCCGATCTGCTGGCCGCGGCGGGCACCGATGCCGGCCACTGGCTGGCCGAGGACGACGATGCGGCCTTTGCCACCGCGATCACCGCCTTTGTCGCGCTCGGGCGCGAGCATCTGGCCAAGGCGCGCGAAGCGCTTGCGGACGTGCCCAAGGGCCTGCGCGCGCCGTTCGCCGTGCTGGGCGTTGCCGATGCGGTGTTCACCAAGGCGGCAAAGGCGGGTGGATCGGCCCGCGCCGAGCCCGTGCGCCTTTCGCCCGTCACCGTGCAATGGCGGATGACGCGGCAGGCGCTCGGCTTCTGATCGCCAATCTTCCTTTGACGTTTACGTCAAAACCGCTAGTCTGACCCGGTTCTTGGGGAGGAGCGCCATGAGCCTGCCGCTTCTGGTCGCCATCGTCGGCTTCGGCATCGGTCTGATCGTGCTGCTCGTGCATCTGAGCGGCGGGTCGCAGCGGGTGCCGCTGGGCAGCGCCGGCCGGGTGGCCGAACGGTTCCGGATCGACTTTCCCGATGCGGACGTCGCGCGCTGTTTTGAATCGGCGGACGGCTATGAGGCGCTGCTGCTGTTGGCCGACGGCAGTCTCGGGCTGGTGCACACGGTCGGCTCCAAATCGCTGACGCGGCACTACAAAAGGGAAGAATTCGGCACCATGATCAGCATGAAGGACGAGGCATCGCTGGCGTTCGACGCCCATGAGATGACGCTGCCGCGCATCGTCATCGCGTTCGCCTCGCGCGAAGAACGCGACACGGCCGTTGCGGCGCTCGGCCTTGATGCGATTTCCCTGTCGGAGGCCGCGTGATGGATCTCGATGCGCTGATCCCCAACTATCCCGATGTCACGCAGGTGGCGATCCCGTTTTTCATCATCGCCATCATCGTCGAACTCTACCTGATCAAGCGCTTCCGCGACGAGCGTAAGGCCGGGTTCGAAACGCGCGACACGCTGACTTCGCTTCTGATGGGCACCGGCAATGTCGTCGCCGGGCTGCTACTCGGCTTCATCGCGTTTGGCGTTTTGATGTGGGCCTGGCAGTTCGCGGTCTACGATTTCGGCTTTTCCTGGTGGGCGGTGCTTCTGTGTTTCATCCTCGATGATCTGCGCTACTACTGGTATCACCGCATCGCGCACCGCTCGCGCTGGGTCTGGGCCGAGCACGTCAACCATCATTCCTCGCAGCACTACAACCTGACCACCGCGCTGCGCCAAAGCTGGACCGGCACCTTCACCGGCATGTTCATCCTGCGCATTCCGCTGGTGCTGATCGGCTTCCATCCGGTGATGATCGCCTTTGTGGGCGGGCTGAACCTCGTCTACCAGTTCTGGATCCACACCGAGGCGATCGGCAAGATGTGGAAGCCGATCGAGGCGGTGTTCAACACGCCCTCGCACCATCGCGTGCACCATGCGACGAACCCGCGCTATCTCGACGCGAACTATGCCGGCACGCTGATCATCTGGGACCGCATGTTCGGCACCTTCGTGCCCGAACTGGACGAGGACATGCCGCGCTACGGGCTTGTGCGGAACATCGGCACGTTCAACCCGATCAAGGTGGCGTTTCACGAATGGTGGGCGATGTTCGCCGATGCGGCGCGGCCCGGCCTGACCTTGAAGGAGCGGTTCTTCTATCTGGTCATGCCGCCCGGCTGGAGCCATGACGGAAGCCGCGACGACACGACCAAGATCAAGGCGGACTATGTGCGCCGCCATCCCGATCAGGCAGGCATGCCGGGCCTGCCGCCGGCTCCGGGCGACGCGCCGGCCGACACCGCGTCCGGCTTGCGCAGCCCGGCCGAGTAAGGCCGATCCGATGGACGAGACGCATGCCTTTGCCGCCGATATCTTCGCGGCCCAACCGTTCACGCAGTTGATCGGCGCCGAACTGGTCGCCGCCGGCAAGGGCCGTGCGGAGATCGCCGTCGAAATGCGCGACGCGTTGCGCCAGCAGCACGGTTTTGCCCATGGCGGGCTGATCTCATATCTGGCCGACAATGCGATCACCTTTGCCGGCGGGCTGGGGCTCGGGACCGACGCGCTGACGTCGGAATTCAAGATCAACTATGTGCGGCCCGCCAGGGGCACGCGCCTGATCGCCCGCGCCACCGCGCGCGGGGTCGGCCGGCGCCAAGCCGTGTGCAGTTGCGAAATCTTCTCCATCGACGACAGGGGCGAGCGCCTGTGCGCGCTGGCGCAGGGCACGGTGGTCGCGGCGGCGGGTTGAATTGCGGACAAGTCCGATTGCGGACATGCAAATGACTTCGTCACGTTAACCGTGTTGCACCATAGGTTTGTGGTTAATCTTTCGTTACTTTGCCTGTTCATGTAGATTGCGGCCTGTTTCCGGTACGGGTAAACCTGATGGCGCAATCGACTGTTCTTGCTCAACCGCTGATGCTGCCATGTGGCGCGGTGCTGAAAAACCGCATCGCCAAGGCGGCCATGACGGAGGGGCTGGCCGACGGGACGAACCGCGCCAACGAACGCTTCACCACCCTGTACAGCCGCTGGGGCGAGGGCGGCGCGGCGCTTCTGATCACCGGCAATGTTCTGATCGACCGCTGGCATCTGGAGCGCGGCGGTAATCTGGCCATCGACGGCGAACAGGGCAATGAGGCGCTGGCGGCACTGGCCGACATGGCCTCGGCGGCCAAGGCGCACGGCGCGCACATCTGGATGCAGCTCAACCATGCGGGCCGCCAGACCCAGAAGATGATCAATCCCAGGCCGAACGCGCCGTCCGATGTCGGCCTGAAAATGGGCAATGGCCGTTTCGGCACGCCGACGCCGCTGTCCGCCGTGCAGATCGAGACGATCATTGCCGGCTTTGCGCATGCGGCGAAAACGGCCGAGCAATGCGGCTTCGATGGCGTTCAGGTCCATGCGGCACACGGCTATCTGATGAGCCAGTTCCTGTCGCCCCTGTCGAACCGGCGCGACGATGAGTGGGGCGGCAGCCTGGAAAACCGCGCGCGCATCCTGCTGACGATCGTTGAACGCATCCGCGAGACGGTGGCGCCGGGTTTTGCCGTTGCGGTCAAGCTCAACTCCGCCGATTTTCAGCGCGGCGGCTTCTCCGAGGACGACAGCGTGACCGTTGCCGGCTGGCTGGCCGATGCGGGCGTCGACATGATCGAGGTGTCGGGCGGCAATTACGAACAGCCGCGCATGATCGACTTCAACCGCAAGGATCCGCTCGCCGCCCAGAAGCGGGAAAGCACGCGCCGGCGCGAGGCATATTTTCTCGAATTCGTGCCCAAGCTGCGCGCCGCCGTGTCGATCCCGGTGATGGTGACGGGCGGTTTCCGGTCAAGGGACGCCATGGAGGCGGCGATCGGCGACGATGGCGTCGACGTGATCGGTCTCGGCCGTCCGCTGGTGCTCGACCCGGACGGCGCCGCCCATCTTCTCGAAGGGATGGCCGAGCGGCTGGAGAGCCGCGACGACGACCTTGTGATCGGCGGCGGGCTCCTGGGGCCGCGCTCGCCGATCAGCTTCCTGCGCGACCTCAATGCCTGGGCCGCGCTCGGCTGGTACTATGAGCACATCTATGCGCTTGCCGACGGCAAGCAGCCGGACAGGTCGCTGAGCGCGTTCCGCGCGCTTCTGGCTTACGACCGCACCGAGGGCGCGGCTGCCAGGCGGCTGGTGCGAAACTGACCGGATCGTTCAGTCTTCGTCAGAGAAGGCGGCGTCGATGTCGCGACCGCGGTAGAACACATTGGTGATGGCAAAGCGGTCGTCCTCGACGCGATAGGCGATCAGGGCGGAGCGCTCGAAAGGCACGGTTCGCAGGCCCGGCGCCAGATCGTCGCGTGCCGTGCCGCCATGGGGAGCGTTGCCAATCGCCTCGCACCGATCGACGATCCGCGACACGAAGCCGAGCGCGGTCTCCAAAGACGCCGTTTCACGGGCGATCCATTTGTAGATCGTGGCAACGTCGTCGTCGGCCTGCTCGGAAAAGATAACCTCAAGCGGCGTCATCATGCGCTTCGTTCAACGCAGCCTCATGGCGCTCCTTGATACGGCGGCGCACATCCTTGATCGGCACCCTCGGTCTCGGGTCCTCGATGGAGGCCTTCACGCGGGCGCGCAGCAGGTCGAGTTCCTGCTGCTGTTTCTCCCACAGGCGCAGCGCCTCGCGGATCACCTCGCTGGTCGAACCGTAATGGCCGGCCTCCACTTCGGCGCGGATACGCTGGGCCATGGGCGCGGTGATGGTGATGGAGAGTTTCTCGGCAGGCTTGGTCATCGAACGGCTCCCGACAAAGTAGGATCATATCCTACCACATGCCGGACTATCGTCCAACGGCGCGAACAGGCTGGCTCAGTTCGGCAGTTCGCCCGTATATTCGCCGCGCGCCGGATAGTTTTTCTCGATCGCGAAATCGAGAGCGGCGACCAGTTCGCGGAAATGCGGACGCACGAACGGCATGGTCTGCACCGAGCCGTAATAGAGCGTCTGCTCGGGCGTAACCATGAACAGGCCGGGCTCGGCGAACAGCGCCGGCTCCTCGATGCCGATCGAGGTCTTGCCGCGCGAGGTGGAGATGTAGAGGCCCCATTCGCGCGCCTTGGACAGCGGCAGGTCGTGGCCGAACCGTAGGTTCTGATTTTCGATCTTGTCGGCCATGGCGCGCGTGCGCTCCTCGCCATCGCTGCTCAGCGCCAGAACGCCAACGCCGCGCTCGGCAAACTCGGGGGCCTGCCTGTCGAATTCCTTGAGGTAGGTGGCGCAGATCGGGCAGTGCAGGCCCCGATAAAAGCAGATCACCGTGCCGCGTTCGCTTGGTTCGGCGGCAAGGTCGAACGAGCCGTGATTGAGCGTCGGCACCGTCAGATCGGGCACCTTCTGGCGTGGAATGAGCATGGATGTCCCCTTGTCTGAAAGTCGGTCGCGCGCAGCAAGCATGGCGATGTCACCACGCGCAAGTCACGGATGGGTGAAAGGTGTTCAGCCGTCCGGATCGGGGATGGTCAGTTCGTCGACCGGCTCGTTGTTCTGGGTGATCACGGATGGCGCCGCGCCGCCAAACTCGTGGACCACCCGCCAGGGGAAGCGGGTCTTCGCATCGATCCAGTACTGGCTCTTGACCGGTATGCCCGAGCCGGCAAGCGCATAGTCCAGCGCAAAGCGGTGCACGGCCTTGCCGTCGAGATCGATGTCGTAGTCGCAAACGATGTTGGTGGCCTCGTCGGCCTGCGTCTGGCGGCCGGCGGCCTGCGCGTCGAGCTGTTCCCGGGTCTGCTCCGACACGAGGGACCAGCTCTCGCCGCCATCGGCGCTCGAATAGAAGCGTCCGCCGATCCACAGGCTGACCGGCGTCTCATTGGCATCGAGCGCCATGCCGCGCCCGTCCGGCGTCGACAGGGCGAAGCTCTCGATCGTCGCGCCGCTCATCTCGGTGGTCACATTCTGGCGCATCGGCACCGGATGGGCGACGTCGAGCATGGCGGCGCGCGCGTCGGCTTCGCAGTCGGCGAGCGCGGCCTGAGAGGACAACAGGAGGGTCGCCGCGGCAGCGGGCAGGGCGGTTCGTGTCATTCGGCGGCCTCCACATGCATGTTGTCCGTACAGAGCCAGGCTTTTGCATCGGTGATCGCGCGGCCGGTCATGGCGCGCTTCTTGGCCATCGCCTTGTCCTTGCCGCGGAACCGGCCCTGATGGCCGTCCGGCTTGCGGATTGCGCCCGGCTCGAGCGGCGGGAAAAGGCCGAAATTGATGTTCATCGGCTGGAACGAGCGCTTGCCCGGCTCGTCGTCGGCAACCAGATGGCCGCCCGTGATGTGGCCGAGCAGCGACCCGAACGCGGTCGTTGGCGGCGGCAGGTCCGGCTGTCCGCCCAGCCGTTCGGCGGCGGCGAAGCGGCCCGCGAGAAGGCCGATGGCCGCCGATTCCACATAGCCTTCGCAGCCGGTGATCTGGCCGGCAAAGCGCAGGCCCGCGCGGCTCCTCAGCGACAGGTCTGCGTTCAACAGTGTCGGCGAATTGAGGTATGTGTTGCGGTGAATGCCGCCCAGCCGCGCGAACTCAGCCCTCTCAAGGCCCGGGATCGTGCGGAAGATGTCGGCCTGGGCGCCGTAGCGCAGCTTGGTCTGGAAACCCACCATGTTGTAGAGCGTGCCCAGCGCATTGTCCTGGCGCAGCTGGACGACCGCATAGGGCTTTTCGTCCGGCCTGTGCGCGTTGGTGAGCCCCATCGGCTTCATCGGGCCGTGGCGCAGCGTCTCGCGGCCGCGTTCGGCCATCACCTCGATCGGCAGGCAGCCGTCGAAATAGGGCGTGCCTTCCCACTGTTTGAATTCGGTCTTGTCACCGTCGAGCAGCGCGTCGATGAACGCATTGTACTGCGCCTCGTCCATCGGGCAGTTGATATAGTCCTTGCCCGTTCCGCCGGGTCCGACCTTGTCGTAACGCGACTGGAACCAGGCGACGTCCATGTCGATCGTGTCGGTGTGGACGATGGGCGCGATGGCGTCGAAGAAGGCCAGCGCATCCTGGCCGGTCTCGGCGGCGATCGCTTCGGCGAGCGACGGCGCGGTCAGCGGCCCGGTGGCGATGATAGCCTGATCCCAATCGCCCGGCGGCAGGCCGGTGATTTCCTCACGGACGATGGTGATCAGCGGATGGGCTTCGATCTTGTCGGTGACCGCCTGCGAAAAGCCGTCGCGGTCGACCGCCAATGCCGAGCCGGCCGGCACCTGATGGGCATCTCCGCAGGCCATGATCAGCGAGCCGGCGAGCCGCATTTCGGCATGCAAAAGGCCGACGGCGTTCAGTTCGGCATCGTCGGAGCGGAAGGAATTCGAGCAGACAAGTTCGGCCAGATGGTCGGTCTTGTGCGCGTCGGTGCCGCGCAGGCCGCGCATTTCGTGCAGGATGACCGGCACGCCGGCTTGGGCCGCCTGCCAGGCCGCTTCCGAGCCGGCAAGGCCGCCGCCGACAATATGGACGGGATCGGTGGTCATGATGACGGGTTAGCGCATCGGCGCTCCGCCATCAATGTGGCGGCCGCCGCGGCGCTATAGCTGCCACAACGAAAAACCCGCCGAGCGCTGCTCGGCGGGTTTCCGGGAGGTCAATAAATGCGGTCGAACCGCGTCAGGCCGGGCGGCCGCCGCGTGCGACGGCGGGAATGTCGCCGCGGGCGAAACCGATGTCTTCCAGCTCCCGCTCGGAGAGGCGGCGGAGCTGATTTTCGGTGTCGCGGACCGAACGCCAAGTCTTGAGGGTGTGCGCGAATTTCATCATCGTTCTGTCCTTTCTGTTGCGGGCTTCGATTGATCCCAATCTGGGTGTTCCGAAACGCTTTGGGTAGTGCCGATACGGCATGTCCGCCATGAATTATTGCAGGGCTGCGCGGCTGCGGAATGCGCCGCGCAACAAACGAAAACACCCGCCGGGGGAGGACCGGCGGGTGTTCTTCACATGAAGGCGCGGCAAGGGAGGAGGTGCCGTGAGCCTTCACTGCCCGACCGGTCCGGGAGGAGGAGAGACCGGCGGGGCGAAACCGATGGATCAGGCGCGGACCGACTTGCGGGCGATCTCTGCGATGTCGCCGCGGGCGATACCCAGATCGTCCAGTTCGCGCGTCGACAGGCGGCTGAGTTCGTTGTAGGTCCGGCGGGCTTTGCGCCACTGCGAGAAGGAGCGAGCGAAGTTCATGACTTTTCCTTTCAGTTGACTCGCGGTTTTATCCGTTTTGTCATTTCTGTTACGACCGGCATATAGGCGGCGCTTTCAGGAGTGATAAGCCCGTTTTGTGCATAGCACATATGCGTTTTTGCATTGCACAAAAATGCCATGATCCTTTCCGGAACGTTAACGGCGTCGGTTTTCTAAGTATATGAATTTCAACAAGAAAAACTGAGCGATGGCGAGCTATCTGGAGAACCAGATCAAAGATTGGCACAATCGTGGCATCATCGCCGACGATGTCGCCGCCGCGCTCTTGGCCGATATCGGACGAAGCGGCGCCGCCGCCCGCGATGGGGACGCAAAACCGTTCTCGTTTTTCCGAATCGTCGCCATTTTCGCGGCCATCTCGTTTGCCGCTGCCATCGTTATGTTCATTTCGGCCAACTGGGAGGCGATCCCGCGCCTTGCCAAGGTTGCCGGCATCATGGTGCTGATCGCCGGCGGGCTGATCGGCGGCGCGGTCATCGGTGCGCGTGGCGGCCGGCATGCGCGCTGGCTGGAGGAGGCGGCCTATCTGGTGGCGGGCGCCGCCTATGTGGGCGGCGTGGCGCTGGTCGGCCAGATGTATCATCTGCCCGGCGATATCGGTCAGGCCATGTTCGGCTTCGCGCTGGGGCTCGGCATTGCCGGGCTGGCCGTGCGCAGCCACGTGCTGGCGGCCGCCGCGCTCGGTGCCATCGCCTGGTGGTATCTGGAAACACCGGCACCGGAGACCCTGGTTGATGCGGATTTCGTCATCTTCGCCGCCTTCTGCGCGGCGGGCTACGCGCTTTCGCGGTTCGGCCGCATGCCGTGGCTGCGCTGGGTGGCGGCAGCGGCCTTCCTCGTCGGCCTCGTGCCGTTCCTGTTTTCGGTTCTGGAGGCCATCGCCGACTTCTATGAAGGTCTGCCCGACGGGGCGCGGCTGGCGATATGGCTGGCGCTTCTCGCGGCGAGCCTGGCCGGGTTGTGGCTTGCGCGGGGCGCCGGCGGTCCGGCGCCGGCCTTCTTGCGCCGGCCGGAAACGGCGTTCGGCGCGGGGCTGATCGCCCTTCTTGCGCTGCATGTCGAAAGCGGCGACCTGCTGCCGCTGCTCGTCGTCGGGCCGATGACGCTGGGTTTTGCGCTCTATGCGCTGTTTACCCACGGCGCGCGTTCGCGCACCATCCGTTATGTCTCTTATGCGGTTTTTGTCGGCGAGATCCTGTTTCTTTACGGGGAAACGGTCGCCTCGCTGCTGGGCACAGCGGGTTTCTTCCTTGCCGTCGGGGTTACGCTGACGCTTATCGCGGGCGGGATCTATTGGGCGGAGCGCCGCTTCAAGCGCCGCGCTGCAATTGAGGAGCAGGCCGATGGCTGAGCCGGCGCGTGCCAAGCCGTTCGTCGTCCCCGCCGCTGTCGCCGCGACCGCGGTTCTGTGCGCGATCCTTGCCTGGATGATCGAAAGCCGCGCGCAAATCCTGCGCGAGGGTGCCGAGATCGTTCTCAAGAGCGAACCGATCGACCCGCGCGACCTGCTGCGCGGCCACTATGTTGTGCTGACCTATCCGGCCCAGCAGATCACCGGCGACGTGCTGGCCGGCCTGACGGCGGAAGCCGGCATGCGTGAGCCGGGCCGTGACGTTCCGGTCTATGTCACCTTCGAGGCCGGGCCGGACGGCCACCACAGGCCCGTCGCCGCATCGCTCACCAAGCCCGATGAAGGCATCTTCCTGCGCGGCACCGCGCCCTATCTGGATGGCAGAACCGTTACGCTCTTTGTCGATTATGGCATAGGGCGCTTTTACACCAATGAGCACCGGGCGCCCGAACTGGAAGCGCGGATGCGCGCCGGCGGCCTGACCGAGATCGTCATCGCCGTCGGCGCCGACGGCACCGGCCAGATCAAGGCGTTTCGGCAGGCCGGCGAGACCATCGTCACCGAGCCGCTCTATTGACGCGCGGGTCGCTCGAAACGAACGGCGTTTTTCATTTGATGCGCCGGGCCATGATGCTATAGGGGCCGCCACTGGCGTCATGCTGCGGCCTGGCGCGCTGCGGATATGGCGGAACTGGTAGACGCGCTGGATTTAGGTTCCAGTGCCGCAAGGCGTGGGGGTTCGACTCCCTCTATCCGCACCACCAATTCGCCACCGGGCAGTTTGAACATCCAAGAGGCGCACCCAGGCATGCCGACGGGCAGCGCGCCGGCAGAAACGAAGGTTAGAAGATGCAGGTCACCGAAACCGTCAATGAAGGGCTCAAGCGCGAGATCAAGATCGTGGTGCCCAAGTCCGATCTCCAGGCCAAGCTCACCGACAAGCTGCACGATGCCAAGGGCCGTGTGCGCCTGAACGGCTTCCGGCCGGGCAAGGTGCCGGTCAGCCATCTGCGCAAGATGTACGGCAAATCCTTCATGGCCGAGATCGTCAACGAGATCCTCAGCGAGACGCCGCGCTCCATCCTTGCCGACCGCGGCGAGAAGTCCGCAACGCCGCCCGATGTCGACATGACCGAGGATGAGGGCGAGGCGGAAAAGGTGCTGACCGGCGAGAGCGATTTCGAGTTCTCTGTGAGCTACGAGGTCATCCCGCCGATCGAGACCAAGGATTTCTCGACGATCGCGATCACCCGCCCGGTGGTCGACATCGCAGAGGAGGAGGTCGAGGAGCAGGTCAAGAGGATCGCCCAGTCGGCCGCCGAATATTCAGAGAAGAAGGGCAAGGCCGCCGATGGCGACCGGGTGACGATCGACTATGTCGGCAAGATCGACGGCGAGGCCTTCGAGGGCGGCACCGATGACGATACCAAGCTGGTTCTGGGCTCGGGCACCTTCATTCCCGGTTTTGAGGAGCAGCTCGTCGGCGCCAAGGCGGGCGACGAGACCCAGGTGAAGGTGGCTTTCCCCGAGGATTACCAGGCCGCCCATCTGGCCGGCAAGGAAGCGGTGTTCGACGTCACCGTGTCGCTGGTCGAAAAGGCCGAACCGGTCGAGATCAATGACGAACTGGCCGAAAAGCTCGGCATCGAGAGCGCCGAGCGGCTGCGCGCGGTCGTGCGCGAGCAGATCGAGGGCCAGTATGGCGGCATGACGCGCCAGAAGGTCAAGCGCCAGCTTCTCGACGCTTTGGACGAGATGTACCAGATCGAAAGCCCGCAAAAGCTGGTCGAGACCGAGTTCAACAATATCTGGAACCAGATCACCAACGAACTGGAGCAGGCCGGCCGCACGTTCGAGGACGAGGAAACGACCGAGGACGAGGCCAGGGCCGAATACCAGAAGCTGGCCGAGCGCCGCGTGCGCCTCGGGTTGGTGCTTTCGCAGATCGGCGAGGATGCCGGCGTCGAGGTGACCGACACCGAGCTGCAGCAGGCGGTGATGCGCCATGTGCAGCAATATCCCGGCCAGGAAAAGCAGGTCTACGAGTTCTTCCAGAAGAACCCTGATGCGGTGGCCAATCTGCGCGCCCCGATCTTCGAGGAAAAGACCGTCGATCACCTCCTGACCGTCGTCTCGGTCACCGACCAGACCGTCAGCAAGGAAGAGCTGATGGCCGAGGACGAGGATGAGGAAGCCGCGCCGAAGAAAGAGACGAAAAAGGCTGCGCCGAAGAAGAAGGCGCCGGCCAAGAAAAAGGCGCCTGCCAAGAAGAAGGCCGAGGCCGCCGAGGCCAAGGACGGCGACGCCGCCGAATAGGCAACCGTTCGGGACAGATCACAAAGACAATGGGCCGGCTGCCAAGCCGGCCTTTTTTCGTGTGTGGCGTTTGCCGCCTCCCGCTTTCCGGTTGACCCCGCACCGCTGCGCCTAGGTTAAAGGCGGCGGGCGTCGTGTCCGCCTGCAAGGTCGCGAGAGGACGGGCGTTGGGAACTTATCTGATTTATGGCGGCAATGGCGGCATCGGCTTGGCGATCGCGCGGACACTAGCCGACGACGGGCACGACCTGCATCTGGTCGGGCGTGACGGCGACCGGCTTTCCGAGGTCGCGGCGGAGCTGGGCGCCGGGCACAGCGTCGCCGATGTGACCAATCCGGACCAGATCGCCAGGGCGGCCGGCGAAGCCGGTGACGACCTGGCCGGGCTCGTCTATGCGGTGGGAACGATCAATCTCAAGCCGCTCGGCCGTATGACCGGCGACGACTTCCTGACCGATTTCCGCGTCAACGCGGCGGGCGCCGCGCTGGCCGTGCAAGCCTCGCTCGATGCGCTAAAGGCGGGCGAGGGCGGCTCGGTGCTGCTGTTCTCTTCGGTGGCGGTGAGCCAGGGCTTTGCCGCGCACGCCTCGGTTTCGATGGCCAAGGGCGCCGTGGAGGGGCTGACGCGGGCTCTGGCCGCCGAACTGGCGCCCAAGGTGCGCGTCAACGCGATCGCTCCCAGCCTGACCGCGACGCCGCTTGCCGCCTCTATGACCGCATCCGAACAGATGGCCAAGGCGATCGCCGGGATGCACGCAATCCCGCGGCTGGGCAGTGCAGAGGACCATGCCGCGCTGGCGCGTGTGCTGCTCACAGATGCGGGCGGCTGGATCACCGGGCAGGTGATCGGCGTCGATGGCGGGCGATCCTCGCTGCGCACCAAGGGCTGACATCGCCGATGGGCAAGACGCTGCGCATGGTTCTGGGCGACCAGCTCTCGCGCGATCTGTCGGCGTTGCGCGACGCCGATCCCGAACATGATGTGATCGTGATGGCCGAGGTGTGGGACGAAGCGACCTATGTCCGGCATCACAAGAAGAAGATCGCCTTTATCTTCGCTGCCATGCGTCATTTCGCGGCCGGTCTCGAGGCCGAAGGCTTCACCGTCGACTACCGGCGGCTCGACGCGGACGATGACGCGATCGCCTCGTTCACCGACGCGTTGCGCGCTGCGGTCGAGCGGCACGGCGCCGACCGGATCGTCGTCACCGAAGCAGCCGAATGGCGGGTTCTGGCGATGCAGCAGGGATGGGCGGACCTTTTCGGAATCCAGGTCGACGTCCGGTTGGATGACCGCTTCATTGCCAGCCACGCCGATTTCGCCCGCTGGGCCGATGGCCGCAAGGCGCTGCGGATGGAGTATTTCTACCGCGAGATGCGCAAGGCCACGGGCTATCTGATCGAGGATGGCGGGCCGGCCGGCGGGCAGTGGAACTTCGATGCCGATAACCGCGCGCCGCCCAAGGACGGGCTCGACTTTCCGGAACGTCCCGACTGGACCGTGGACGAGACGACGCGCGAAGTGCTCGATCTGGTTGGCGAACGGTTCGGCGACCATTTCGGCGATCTCGAACCGTTTGCCTATCCCGTCACCCGCCGGCAGGCGCTCCACTATCTGAACTGGTTCGTCGAGCACGCGCTGCCCGATTTCGGCACGTTTCAGGATGCGATGGTGACGGGCGCGGCGCTGATGTTCCATTCGCACCTGTCGGCGCTGATCAATGTCGGCCTGCTCGACCCGCGCGAATGCTGCGAGCGGGCCCAAAAGGCGTGGCGGGACGGCGCCGTGCCGATCAATGCCGCCGAAGGCTTCATCCGGCAGATCATCGGCTGGCGCGAATTCATCCGGGGTGTCTATTGGCGGAACATGCCCGACTATGGCGACAGCAATGCGCTGGGAGCGACGCGCGATCTGCCCGACTGGTTCTGGAGCGGCGAGACGCACATGAACTGCCTGCGCCAAGCCATTACGGAAACGAAGGAAAATGCCTACGCGCACCATATCCAGCGCTTGATGGTGATCGGCAATTTCTCGCTTCTGGCCGGGCTCGATCCCAAACAGGTGCAGGAATGGTTTCTGATCGTCTATCACGACGCCTATGAGTGGGTGGAGATGCCGAACGTGGTCGGCATGGCGCTTTATGCGGACGATGGCCTGTTCGCCTCCAAGCCCTATGCGTCCTCGGGCGCCTATATCGACAAGATGTCGGATTATTGCGGCTCGTGCCGCTATCGGGTGAGCGTCAAGAACGGCCCTAAGGCCTGCCCGTTCAACTATCTCTACTGGAACTTCCTGATCGAGAACCGTGAGACGCTGGCCGGCAACCGGCGCATGGGCATGATGTATGGCACGCTCGACCGGATGAGCGGCGACAAGGTCGAGGCCGTGCGCGACGATGCGGCGCGGTTTTTCAGGGGGATTGCCGAAGCGTGACGCCGCGCCGGTCGGGCGCAAACGCGTCCGGCAAGCCCTCCGGCTGGTCGCCAGACGCAAAGCCGACGGCGGCGTCGGCCATCAGGTGCGCGATGGCGAAGGAGATCTTGAACCCGCCGGTGGCGAGGATCGTGTCGGTCGCGCCGGGCAGGGGTCCGACCAGCGGTTCGCGGCCTTCCGCGCGCGGGCGGACCCCGGCCCAGCGTTCGACAACGGTGGCGCCTTCAAGCGCCGGGCACAGCGCGGCGGCCTGCGCGAGGATGCCGTCGAGCTTCTCGTCGGTCGTGTCCGGCGCGTCGAATGCGTTCTCCGAGGTGGAGCCGACCGCGATCAGGCCGCTGTCATGCGCGATGACATAGACACCCTTGTCGTAGAGGATCGGCGACGCGGGATCGATGGGCGTTGCCGGGTCAAGCAAGGCGCCCTGGCCCTTGACGCCACGACCGATGCGCTCGGGATCTTCCGGCTCGATCAGCGCGAATGCGCCGCTTCCGGCGGCAACGATGGTCGCGCCGGGCGTGATTTCTGTGCCGTCGTCCAGCACCAGCGTGCCATTGGCGCCAAGCCGCATGACGCTGGTGTTCTCGCGGATGGTGATGCGGTCGCTGGCGTTGAGCGCAGCGCGCAAGGCCGCGGTCAGCCTGCGCGGATCGATGCGCGCCGACAGCGTGTCGCAATTGACGCCGTGGGGCAGCGAGTGGCCAGCCAGCCAGCCCGTTGCCGGATTGGCATCTTCGATCGTCCAGCCGATCCCATCCGGCCAATGGGTTTTGGCGCCCTCCACCCATTGCGCGCTCTGGCGGCGCTTTTCGGGATGGCCGATCGGCATCAGCCGGCCGGTTTGCGCATAGCCGCAGCTGAGCCCGGTTTCGGCTTCCAGCGATGCCACGCGCTCGGGCAGCGACAGGAGCCCGTCGAGCTGGAACCGTTTCTTGGCGTTCCAGCCGGTCGGCTGATGCGGCATCAGCGCGCCGAGCATGCCGCCACTTGCGCCCGAGGCGATTGTGCGCTTTTCGATCAGCAGCACATGGGCGCCGCGCCGCGCGGCCTCACGGGCGCACCACAGGCCGACAATGCCGCCGCCGATGACGGCGATATCGGGGTTGGCAGGAGCGGGAGAGACAATCATTGGCGGACGATCTGGAACGCGATGCGCTGGAGTGGATGGATGGCGATATGCCGTTTTCGACCCGGTTTGGCGACCATTTTTACGCCCGCGAGGATGGCCGCGCCGAAACAGGCCATGTCTTCATTGGCCAGAACCGGCTGGCCGAGCGCTGGGGCGACGGCGCCGACATGGTGATCGCGGAACTGGGGTTCGGCACCGGCCTCAATTTCCTGGAAACCTGGCGGCAATGGCGGCTCCACCGCCTGCCGGGCGCGCGGCTCGATTTTGTCTCCTTCGAAGCGCTGCCCATGACGGCCGACGAGATCATGACGGCGATCGGGCGCTGGCCGGACCTTGCGCCCTTGTGCGTCCGCCTTGTCGAACGCTGGCCGGACCTGACATCGACACCGGTGACATGGATCCTCGATCCGCAGACGCGGCTGACCGTGGTGGCCGGCGATGCGCTGGACGGCGTGACGCGCTGGAACGGCCTTGCCGACGCCTGGTATCTGGACGGGTTCGCGCCGGCCAGGAACCCCGACATGTGGTCGGAGCCCTTGATGCAGGCGGTGTTCGACCGGACACAGCCCGGCGGCACGTTCGCCACCTACACGGCGGCGGGCTGGGTGCGGCGCAACCTTCAAGCGGCGGGTTTCGACGTCGAAAAAGTGCCGGGCTTCGGGGGAAAACGCGAGATGATGCGCGGCCGGCGTCCGGATTAGGGCCGCGCCGCCACGACCAGAAAACCCGGGATCGGCGCGCCCTGTTCCAGCCGCACGGTGATCGGCTCGAATAGTTCGATGTCAGGAAAGCCCGCCCGAGCACACATGGTCCGCAGATAGTCCGCCGAATGGGCAAAGCGCTGGTGCGGCGTCACCGTCCAGTCCTTGTCGCCGTCGGCGAGCGCCGGCAGGGTCTCGGCGGAGACGACGAGCCGCGCGTCGGCGGTCGCGTTGGCCGCAATGCCGTCAAACAGCGGCTCCAAAGCGCCGATATAGGGCAGGACGTCGGTCGCCACGATCAGATCGAAGGGCTGGTGGTCAGGGTCGTCGCTTTTCGCCCACTCGTCGAGGAAATGCACCGCCTCGTTGACGTAAAGCGCGTCATAGGCCGCCCGCTCGTCGGCCTTTTCGACCATCTGTTCGGCGATGTCGACGCCGGTCGCATGCGCGCACAGTTCCATCAGCATCATGCCGGACAGGCCCGTGCCGCAGCCAAGATCGAGGAGGCGGCCATAGGGGCCGGGCCGGGTGGCTTTGAGCCATTCGGCCGCCTGCATCGGCACCGCATAGCCGAGCGCGCCGGTCAATATGTCGTCGAAATCCTCGGCGTGCTGGTCGAACAATGTTGCGACATAGGCGTCGGCCGCCTTTTCGGGCGCATCGCCCATGCCCATCGAGGCGAGCCGCATCGCCGCGCCGCACCGGTCGGCTGGATCGAGCGCAAGGCATCGCCGGTAGAGTGCGGCCGCTTCTGCGGTTTGCCCGGCCTTCTCGTGCGCAAGCGCGGCATTATAGGCGTCGGCGAGCGCGTCGGTCGTCTCGGTCATGGGGCGGTTCCGGGTTGCAAGCTTGGCTTAACCACGCCGCTTAGCCGAAATTCAAGCGATCCGTGTCAGTCTCGCCCGGGTTTTTGAGGGCGCGTCGCGTCCGAATTGCGGGGAACTGAGATGGGTGAACTGGTTTTGCAGGGCCCTGTGGCCGAAATCGTCGCCAGGAACGCGGTGACCGCCGACGACGTTGCGCGGCTGCGCCGCGAGGTGTTCCGTGACGGTGTCGTGTGCCGGCCCGAGGCCGATGCGTTGTTTGCCATCGACACGTCCTGCCGGTCGCGCGTGCCGGAATGGGACGCATTCTTCATCGATGCGGTGTCGGACTATCTGGTCAATCGCGAGGCGCCGAAGGGCTACGTGTCGGACGCCAATGCCGACTGGCTGATCAGCGCCATATCGCGCGACGGCGTCGTGTGCACACGCACCGAGGTTGAATTGCTCATCGCCGTGATGGAGCGGGCGA
Source organism: Oceaniradius stylonematis (assembly GCF_003149475.2). Taxonomy (GTDB): domain Bacteria; phylum Pseudomonadota; class Alphaproteobacteria; order Rhizobiales; family Rhizobiaceae; genus Roseitalea; species Roseitalea stylonematis. The sequence goes on along the minus strand of NZ_QFWV02000002.1, from coordinate 279,154 downwards.
CGGCGATGCCCGCATCGCTGAGCGCATTCGCGCTGCGTCAGGTGGCGCATGTCGTGACCGATGGCGACGGACCGCTGGCCCGCGGCCGCACGGCGCGTCCGGGCGTCGTGACCGCCGACGATGTCGCCATGCTCAAGCGCATCCTCTACGCCTATGGCGGCGGCGGCAATGCCGGCATCACCCGCGACGAGGCCGAGGTTCTGTTCGACATCAACGACCGGACGGCCGAGGCCGACAACGATCCGGCCTGGTCGGACCTGTTCGTCAAGGCGATCGGCTTTTCGCTGATGGCCGCCACCCGCCACCAGGCGGCGACCCGCGAAACGGCGCTCCAGCGCGAGGCCTGGCTGGCCGACGACAGCGTCGATGTGGCCGGCTTCTTCTCGCGCGTCTTCGCCGGCGGGCTCAAGGGCTACAAGGACGCGGTCATGACCAAGACCGGCGTCGAAAACGCCTGGCGCGAAACCAACCAGGCGTTTGCGGAGGCAACCGCCGCTGCGGAAACCATCGATACGGACGAAGCGGACTGGATCGCCCGGCGCATGGGCCGCGACGGGCTGCTGCACGAAAACGAAAAGGCGCTGCTGCGATTCATCCGGGACGAATCGCCGGACGTGCACCCCTCGCTCGCGCCGCTGATCGATCAGGTCGCCTGACGATCATACGTCCGGTTAGAACCGTTCGGGGCCGATAAGGGCTTTTCCAACCGTGCGCGCCGTGCGACGTCTGAGCGATGGTTCAGGCGCTGCCGTCAAAACCCTCCTTTTCAGCCGACATGCCGGTGCGCGGCATGGCACTGGCCGTTGTCGGCGCGCTTCTGCTGCCGGCCATGGATGCGGTCGCCAAACTGCTGGGCCAGAGCGGCGCCATGTCACCCGGCCAGGTCACTTTCTTCCGCTTTGCGATCCAGACGGCTTTCTGCCTTGTCTGGCTGATGGCCTTCGGCGGCGCTGCCGCGCTGCGCTCGAACCGGTTTGGTCTCAATTTCGTGCGCGGCATGGTTCTGGGCGCGGCGAGCCTGTTCTTCTTCGTGGCGCTCAAATACATGCCGCTGGCCGATGCGATCGCGGTCTTCTTCGTCGAGCCGCTCATTCTGACCCTGCTTTCGTTTCTGGTGCTGCGCGAACCGGTGGGCTGGCGCCGTGTGGCGGCCGTCATTGTCGGCTTTGGCGGCGCGCTGATCGTCATCCAGCCCTCCTATGCGGTGTTCGGGCCGGTCTCGCTCCTGCCGCTTGGCGCGGCAACGCTGTTCGCCACCTATCTGATGCTCAACCGCATTGCCGGCCGAAACGATGGCGCGATGGTCATGCAGTTCGTTTCCGGACTTGGCGGCATGGCGATCGTCGCCGTGGCGATGGCGTTCGGCACCGTGGCGGGCATTGGCGATCTGGCCGTCACGCCAACGGCGGACCCGACCGTCTGGGCGCTGGTGGCGCTGATGGGCAGTATCGGTGTCGCCGGGCACTATCTGTTCGTGCGCGCCTTCCAGATGGCGCCGGCCTCGCTGCTGGCGCCGTTCCAGTACATCGAGATCATTTCGGCGGCGCTGTTCGGCCTGCTTCTCTTCAGCGAATTTCCGACGCCGACCAAATGGCTCGGGATCGGCATCATCGTCGCGTCGGGGCTCTACGTCTTCTGGCGCGAACGGACCGTGGACCAGAAAGACGGTGCGTGACCTAAGACAAACAGATCATTGTCCGGGTGCCGGATTTCGGTAACAAGGCCGGACAAAAAGGCACAAGGCGGGGGCTCCGACGGGCATGTTCGACAAGATATTGATCGCCAATCGCGGCGAAATCGCCTGCCGCGTGATCAAGACGGCGCGGCGCATGGGCATCGCCACGGTCGCGGTCTATTCGGATGCGGACGCCGATGCGCTGCATGTCGAAATGGCCGACGAGGCGGTGCATATCGGCCCGCCGCCCGCCACCGAAAGCTATCTCATCGCCGATAGGATCATCGAAGCCGCCAAAACGACCGGCGCGCAGGCGGTGCACCCGGGCTACGGCTTTCTGTCGGAACGGGCCTCGTTCTGCGAGGCGCTTGAGGCCGAGGGCATCGTCTTCATCGGCCCCAAGCCGAAGGCGATCAACGCGATGGGCGACAAGATCACCTCAAAGAAGATTGCCGCCGAGGCGGGCGTTTCCACCGTGCCGGGTCATATGGACCTGATCGCCGATGCGGACGAGGCGGCGGCGATCTCGGCGCAGATCGGCTATCCGGTGATGATCAAGGCGTCGGCCGGCGGCGGCGGCAAGGGCATGCGAATCGCCTGGAACGACGATGAAGCGCGCGACGGTTTCGAACGGTCGAAATCCGAGGCGGCGTCCAGCTTTGGCGACGACCGCATCTTCATCGAAAAGTTCGTCGAGGAGCCGCGCCATATCGAGATCCAGGTGCTCGCCGACGGCCATGGCAACGCCATCCATCTGGGCGAGCGCGAATGCTCGATCCAGCGCCGCAACCAGAAGGTGATCGAGGAGGCGCCGTCGCCGTTCCTCGATGCGGAAACGCGTGCCGCGATGGGCGCGCAGGCCGTCGCGCTGGCGCAGGCCGTCGATTATCAGAGTGCCGGCACGGTCGAGTTCATCGTCGACAAGGACCGCAATTTCTACTTCCTCGAGATGAACACGCGGCTGCAGGTGGAGCATCCGGTGACCGAACTGATCACCGGGCTCGATCTGGTCGAGCAGATGATCCGTGTGGCTGCGGGCGAGAAGCTGGGCATTGCGCAGGACGATGTGACGCTGAACGGCTGGGCCATCGAAAGCCGCGTCTATGCCGAGGACCCGGTACGCGGCTTTCTGCCCTCGATCGGACGGCTGACCCGTTACCAGCCGCCCGCCGAGCAGTGCACGGACGATCTGATCGTGCGCAACGATACGGGCGTCTTCGCGGGCGCCGAAATCTCGATGTTCTACGATCCGATGATCGCCAAACTGTGCACCTGGGCGCCGACGCGCGAAGCGGCGATCGACGCGATGCGCGATGCGCTGGACGGGTTCGTCATTGACGGGATCGCCCACAACATGCCGTTCCTTGCCTCGCTGATGGCGCACCCCAGATGGCGGGAAGGCCGGCTGACGACCAATTTCATCGCCGAGGAATATCCCGACGGCTTCATGCCGCCCGAACCGGATGCGGAGGCGCGATCCATCCTCGCCGCGATCGCGCTTTCCGTGGAGATCATCCGCAAGGACCGGCTCGACCGGCATGCCGGGCGCATTGCGCCCCATTCCGGCCGGATCGGTACCGACTGGGTGGTTCGGATCGGTGATGAGCGGCTGGCGATGTCGGTCGCGGCGGCCACGCTCGGTGACCGGACGGCGTTCACCGTTTCTGCAGAGGGCGAGGGGCCGGCGGCGCTGGAAACCGGCTTCCGGCTCGGCGATCCGCTTTGGACCGGGTCTGTCGGCGGCACGCGCGTCGTTGCCCAGATCCGGCCCGTGGCGAACGCGATGGTGATCGACTGGCGCGGCTATTCGGTGACGGCGCAGGTGATGAGCCCGCATGTGGCGGACCTTGAAGCGCTGATGCCGGAAAAGGCGGTCGCCGATACCTCCAAACAGCTCCTGTGCCCGATGCCGGGGCTCGTCGTGGCGCTCAATGTCCGTGTCGGCCAGGCCGTGCAGGCCGGCGAGACGCTGGCGGTGATCGAGGCGATGAAGATGGAGAACGTGCTGCGCGCCGAACGCGATGCGACCGTGTCCGTCATACACGCCGAGGCGGGCGACAGCCTTGCCGTCGACGCGGTGATCATGGAGTTCGAATAGGCTTCACTTGTCTTCTGGCCGCGCTTTCGAACCGCGAAACCGGTGCCCACTTTCGCTGAAAGCGCTCAGTTCACGGGGCCGAAGACGGTTTCGAATTCGGCCTTCAGCGCGACGTCCAGATCGGCCATCGACACCGGCAGGCCCAGATCGACCAGGCTGGTGACGCCGTGCTCGGTCACGCCGCACGGCACGATGCCGCCATAGTGCGACAGGTCGGGTTCGACATTGATCGAAATGCCGTGAAACGACACCCATTTGCGCAGGCGGATGCCGATGGCGGCGATCTTGTCTTCGGCGGCGATGCCGGGCGCGGGGCCAGCGCGTTCGGGGCGACGGACCCATACGCCGACGCGATCCTCGCGCCGCTCGCCTTTCACATTGAACCGGTCCAGCGTGCCGATCACCCAGGCTTCGAGCGCGGCGACGAAGGCGCGCACATCCTGCCGGCGGCGTTTGAGATCGAGCATCACATAGGCGACCCGCTGGCCCGGGCCATGATAGGTGTACTGGCCGCCGCGGCCCGTTTCGAACACAGGGAAACGGTCCGGCTCGGTCAGGTCCGCGGCATCGGCGCTGGTGCCGGCGGTGTAGAGCGGGGGATGCTCGATGAGCCAGACCATTTCCGGCGCGATGCCCGCATGGATCGCGGCAACGCGGTCCTCCATGAAGGCCAGCGCTGCCTCATAGTCCACCAGCCCGTCGGCGATGCACCACTCGACGGGCGGCGAACCGGGCACGGCGTGGAACAGGCCGGTCAGATCGTCGCGCGCGGGCGGAGACGGCATTGTCGAAACGTCGCTCATCGCCGTCAGATGGCGCAGCTTGGGCCCCGATGCAAGCGGGGCGGAGTTTCACGGCGCGCGATAGCACACCGCCTGCAGCTTGTTGCCGTCCGGATCGCGCACATAGGCCGCATAATAGTCGTCGCCATAGTGCGGGCGCGGGCCGGGTTTGCCCTCGTCGCTGCCGCCATGGTCGAGCGCCAGCCTATGGAACGCATCGACAGCATCGGTGGTCTCGGCGACGAATGCCACATGGGTGCCGTTGCCCCAGGTGGCGGGCCGGCCGTCGGCGGGCGGATAGAGATAGATGGTCGGCATCCGGCCGTTCTTCTCATAGGCCGGCGGCTTGCCCTCCGGCTTTGGCAGGCGCGCGAACCCCAGCGCGCCGAGAACGGCATCGTAGAACCGCGCGGCGCGGTCGGTATCGTTGGTGCCAAGCGTGATGTGGCTCAGAACGCTCATCGCCGATTCCCCGTTTTGCGGCACAGGCTAGCCGGTCGCTGCTGACAGGGTGTGTCAGCAGCAAAGCCTCAAATCCGCGCAAAGGCACAAGCGTGACCCGGAGGCTGACCGGCTCCCCGGAGGTGTCAAGCGGAGCGAGACTGCGGTGAGCGAAGAAGTGGTGCAGGTGACCGGAACAACCTGGAACCATCGCTCTCAGCGTTTGCTGCGCAATCGCTTGCCGCTTCTGCAAAGTTTGGTGGGCGTGTTCCGCATTTCGCTGCGCGAGTTGCGTTTGGTGCCCCCACACGGACTCGAACCGCGGACCTACTGATTACAAATCAGTTGCTCTACCAACTGAGCTATAGGGGCGCTCGAAGGCAGATAAGCACAGCGTGCGCGTCTGTAAACCCGCCTTGTGCGCAACCGGTTAACCGGCCACGCGCCGTTACCCGGCCTCGTCGGCCGAGACAGCGTTGAGAAGCCCGTACTTTTCGGCGCCCAGCTTTTCGAGCAGGTCGAGTTGGGTTTCAAGGAAGTCGATATGGCCTTCCTCGTCGGCGATCAGCTCCTCGAAGAGGTTCTTGGTCACGTAATCGCCGGCTTCCTCGCAGACGTCACGGGACCTGGTGTAGGAATCCCAGGCTTCCTTTTCGCCCGCCAGATCGCATTCGAGTACTTCGCGGACGCTCTGGCCGATGCGCAGGGGCGCCACGTTCTGCAGGTTCGGGAAGCCTTCGAGGAAAATGATCCGTTCGACGATCTTGTCGGCGTGATGCATCTCCTCGATGCTTTCGGCGCGCTCCTTGGCGGCCAGCTTCTGATAGCCCCAGTCTTCCAGCAGCCGATAGTGCAGCCAGTACTGATTGACCGCGCCCAGTTCGAGGAACAGCGCCTCATTGAGCCGTTCTATGACCTTCTCATTGCCCTTCATGGCCGAGTCCCTCCGATTCTGGTTGTTGTCCTGAAATTGGCCAAAAGGCCGAAACATCAAGCTGCCTTGCGCGGTTTGGCAGCCCTGGCAATGCGGCGCACGGTCTCGTAGCGGTCATGCTCCTCGCGGATGCGTGCGATGAACGGAACGATCTTGTCCTCGGGCGTGGCCTTGCGGCGATGATAGGCTTCGCTGACAGAGATGATCGTGTCGATCACGCGCGGGAAGCAGCCGCAGCATTTTCCGCGCTTGGCCATCGCATGATAGACCATGCCGGGCGTGATCAACTGCCATTCGTCGGCCTCGAGAAAGCCGGTGATGACATCCTCGATTTCGCGGAGCGCGATCACATTGCAGCTGCACACGATCATCGCGGGCGTTTCCTTGCATTCAACTGTTCGAAGTTGGCACGGAGCCGGGCGGAGCGCCCATGATCCATGTCAAACCGTTGGATGCGGCGGGCGAAAAGATAAACATGCAGCGCGGCCATCATCGTCCGTCCGCGTCAGTGCAGCCTTGCGGCGAGGGGACGGCCGCGATGCGCGGACGTGTCCAGTGCACCGTGAATGCGCCGCGCCGGCATTGGCAGCAGGGTCTTTCCCAAACTGCGCATGATCAGCGCAAATTCGCCGGCCGCCAGGGCGACCGCATCGCAGCGACTGGAGCAGGTGAGCGCGCGCAGACACAGTTCGGCCGCCTCGCTGTCGCCATTCTGGATGGCCGAGACGAGGCCAAGGATCAGCATTTCGTCGCGGCTGAGGTCGCAGGGACCGGTGTTGGCGGCGCGCAATGGGCAGACGGCGCACAGTCCGAGCGCGGTTGCGAATTGCTCGAGAGCGACGGCAGCGGTCCGCGCCTGGGTTTCGGTCAGTTCACGCTTGAAAAGTGCGAGAAGCGGCTTGTCGCCGGCGGCGGTTCCCGAGGTCCACTGGCGCAGGCCGTCAACGACCAGTCGCTCCGCCGGACCGATCAGCGGTCTGGCTGGGGACAGGTGGCCAATGTCGAGCGGTGCGCTCACGGCAATCTCGGGTCCTGAAAAGGTGATATTCGGAGTCAATATATGACGCGGCCTTAAACTGGTGTCAAATACTCTAGTTTTTAACGATTCCAAACTGCCGCGCGCGACCGCGCGGCGCCATTCTCGGCGCCGGGCGGATCTCGGTCCCTCGCTCTTCAGGGCTTTTTAAGATCACCATGGCAGGATTGCCCGATGCTGCGGGGGTGTGCCGAACGGCGCGGTCCTGCCATCGATCGGGGACCACGGCATGACGACGCACGATTGGAGACTGTATCTGCCCGTTGCGGCCGCTGCCGGTCTGGCCCTGGTCGCAGCCATGCAGCCGCTCGTCGATCCGCGCCTTTTGTTTCTCGATCCGATGATTGCCGGCGTCGTGTCCGGCGATTGCTGCCGCTCCTGGTACGGCTTCATGTCGACGCTCGGCGTCCTGATGTGGGTCGCAACCGGTGCGGTCGCGTTGTTTGCCGCAATGCTGCTCAGGCGCATCGACCGCGGTTCCGGGGCGTGGATGCCCTTGTTGTTCGCCGGTCTCATCAGCCTCTTTTTCGGCATCGACGACGTCTATCTCGTCCACGAAAACGCCGCGCCGAAGCTCGGTGTGCCGCAGATTGCCGTCCTGCTTGGCTATGTGTCCATGGCAATGGCCTACATGGTCCTGAGCTGGCGCCGCATCCTCGCTTTCAACCCGGTCCTGTTCCTGCTCGCGGGCGGGCTGCTCGCCATGAGCCTGGCGTTCGACGTCTTCGGCATCGAAGGCAGCGTGGCGACGATCGTCTGGGAGGACGGCGCCAAGTTCGCCGGCATCGCCGCCTGGGCCAGCTACCATCTGGGCTTTGCCGCGCGGGCTTTGCGCACCGCCATGAGCGCGCCTGCCCGAGCCGGACAGCCCGTTGCCCGCCCGTTCGAGCCGGCGTCGTCGGCTTCGCGGGTTTACCGAACCAGTTAACCAGCGCAGCGTTTTTCAGCCTCTTCCCTTAGGTCATCGGATGCCAATCGCGTACATTGAAGGTCGGGTACGGAGGGGAAAGTGCGTGCGATGACCGCATCGGTAACGCAGCGGAACAGTCACACCGATGACAATGCGCCGGCGCCGCGGGATCTGGCGCTCGACTATTGGCGCGCGCTTGGCGCGCCGCGCCATCGCATCGCGCGGGCGCTGCATTGCGATGAAGCCGACATTGCCGGCAGCGCGCCCGAAACCGCCGGCTTGCCGGTCGCTGTTTCCGCCGTGCCTTGGGCACAGCGCACCGCCAACGCGCTGATCCGCAAGGGCCTGACGCGGCCGCCGACCGAGCAACTCGTCTTCGCCGCAGGCGAGGGCGCGCTGACCGCGGGCGATGTGGCGGCCATCGTAGGACGCGTGTGCGCCGGGCTCGCGGCGCGCGGGGCCGGCAAGGGCACCCGCATCGCGGTCGACGCGACGCAGCGGCTCGAATCCTATCTCGTCACGCTCGCCGCGCTCCTTCAGGGCGCGACAGTCGTGCGCCTCGGCGACACGGTCGGGCCAAAGGCGCTGCGCGCCATGATCGAGGCCGCGCCCGCCATGCTGACCTTTTCCGACCGGCTCGATGTCATCGGCGACAGGATCGAAGCGGGCGAGGGCGTGCCGCTCGATGCCTTCGCCGAGTTCGCCGGCGCCTGCCCCGATCCGTCCGACGATTTCTGGTCGGCGCTTCCGACGGTGACGCCCGACGATGCCGCCTTCGTCGGCTTTACAAGCGGGTCCACCGGCGCGCCCAAGGCGATGCAAACCAGCCATGAGGCGGTGTTCCGGTCGACCGAGATCGCCCAGCGCGCGTTCGGCTTCGATGCGTCCGACATCTTCTGCACGCCAACCGATTTCACCGCGCTCAGCGCGTTCCGGTCGCTGGTGACGCTGCCGTTCGCCAGCGGCGGACGGGTCGTCATTCCCGACGCCGAGGCCCGCGACAACCCGATCGCGCTGGCGCTTTTGTGCGAACGCTATGGCGTGACGCAGCTGACCGCGGTTCCGGGCGTGCTGCGCGCCTTCGCCAAGGCCGGCGCACGAGTGACGCGCGAGGAACTGGCGTCCGTCCGCACCGTCTTTTCGGGCTCGGGCGTTCTCGATTTCGCCACCGCCGATCTTCTCCGCGAGCGCTTTTCGCTGCCGGTCGTCGACTATTATGGCGGACGGGAATTTGCGACCGCCGCCTATTCCGATCCGGACACGCCGCACACGATGAGCGCCGGCGGCGGATTTTTGCGCGATTGCTTGGCCATTCTCGTCGATGACAATCGCCAGCCCGTGGCACCGGGCGAGGTCGGCGAGATCGTCGTCCATTCCGATTGCATGACGCTGTCGCCGCTGGCGTCGATCGAGACAAAAGGAAAATGGGCCGGCTGGCATTTCACCGGCGATCTGGGGCGCTTTCTGCCGGGCGGCCGGCTAGAAATCGTCGGCCGCCAGAAGGACATCATCAAGACCGCCGAAGGCACGCTCGTCAGCCCGGCCGAGATCGAGGGCGCGCTGAACGCGCTCGACTGGGTCGCCGAGGCCTGCGTCTTTTCCTGGACGGACGCGCACGGGATCGAGCGCATCGGCGCCGCGATGGTCGGTGCACCCGCCGACATCGACGCCGAGCGGACGGCAAAGGCGGCAATCCATGACGCGCTCGGCCCCTACAAGACGCCGGCGCGCATCCTCGTCCTCGACGAGCTGCCGAGGCTGGGCCGGGGCAAGCCCGACAAGGCCCGCCTGCGGCAGCTCCTCACGCAAACCGAGAAGGCATTGTCGCCATGAACCAACAGCCCCTCGATCTTCGTGGCCCGCTCACCGGTCTTCTCGACCGGGCGGCGCAGTCGGCCGATGCGAACAAGCCGTTCATGGTGGTCGACGGCAAGCCGTTGACCTATGGCGCGTTCACCGACCGGGTCGCACGGCTGATTGCGCTGTTTGGCGCCAAGGGGCTTTCGCGCGGCGATCGCGCCGGCATCGTCACCGACGATGCGGCCATGGCCGCCGCGCTGATCGTCGCGGCCCTTCGGGCGGGCGTCGCAATCGTCAATTTCAACCCGGCCATGACGCCGCCCGAGCGCGCCAACGCGCTGGCGGCGACCGATCTGGCGCATCTGTTCATCGACCGGCTGATGTTCGATGCCGGCCCGCTGCCGGCCGGCCTGGCCCACACCGTCATCGAGCCGGACACCGGCGCCGGCGGGCTGATCGGCAAGCTTTTGATGCGCGGCGCGAAATCGGCCGGCCCGTCCGGTCTGGCCGGCGAACTGGCTGCCATCGAGCCGGCGCCGATGCCCGCGCCCGTGCCCGCCGACGCGATCGGCCTGATGCTGTTCACCTCCGGTACGACGAGCGCGCCCAAGGTCGTCCAGCTCAGCCACGCCAATCTCGCCGCGCAGCTCGCCACCTTCTTCAAGGTCTATGATTACGACGCCGACAGCCGCATCCTGAACCCGCTGCCGATGCACTTCACCGACGGCATCCTGCACGGACCGCTGATCGCCTTCATGACCGGCGCGACGCTCTACCGGCCGCAGCGCTTCAACGTGCAGGAACTGGGGACGTTGCTCGACAGCGTCTATCGGGACCGCATCACCCACTTCAATCTCGTGCCGGCCATGCTGTCGCTGATGGATCGGCTCGGCGAGGCTTATCGCGACGCGCTCGCGACGCCGGATTTCCGGTACATCCGCTCGAGCGGCGACCGGCTGCCCGAAGCGCTCTGGCGCAGCGTCCAGGACCGTTTCGGCGTCAAGATCATCAACACTTACGGCCTGTCGGAGACGGTGTGCGAGGCGCTTTATTGCGGGCCGTCGGACGACACCTTCCGCATCGGCACGATCGGCAAGCCGGTCGACTGCGAGATCCGCCTCGTCGGCGAAGACGGCAAACCCGCCGCGCCGGGCGAAGCGGGCGAACTGATGATCTGCGGCACCAACATCATGGCCGGCTATCTGAACCGGCCGGACCTGACATCGGACGCCATCGACGGTGGCGGCTGGTTCCGCACCGGCGATCTTGCGACGATCGATGCGGACGGGTTCGTGACCATCACCGGGCGCAAGAAGGCGCTGATCATTTCGGGCGGCGCGAACATCCAGCCGCAGGAGATCGTCGATGCCATGCTGACGCACGAGGCGGTCGCCGAAGCGCACGCGCTGGGCATGCCCGATCCGGTCTGGGGCGAGCGGGTCGTCTGCGCCATCGTGCCGCGCCCGGGGCATGAGGCGCCCGACCAAGACGCGCTGACCGCCCATGCACGCGGTCTTTTGAGCCCCAACAAGGTGCCGCGCGCCTTCAAGGTGATCGAGGCCTTGCCGCGCAATCCGGCCGGCAAGGTGCTGGTCGACCGGCTTCAGGCATCGTTCGGGACCGACGGCGCCACCGAGGGCGAGGCGCAAAGCGGATCGCTGGAGGATCGCGTGATGGCGCTCGCCGCGCAGGTCTTTGTCTGCGAGCCCGCCGATCTGCGCCTGACGAGCGAACCGCGCTCGACCTTCGGCTGGGACAGTTTCGCGCACCTGACGCTGATCAGCGAAGTGGAGCGCGCGTTTTCGGTCACACTGTCGGCGCGCGATGTGCTGCGCGTGACGACGCTCGGCCATCTGGTCGAGATCTTGGAACAGCACCGGGCCGGGGGCTGATGGGTGATGGACCGCAACTCCCGCACGCCGCGCCTTGCCGCCCACTACCGGCCGGCGCCGCCCATCGTCTGGCTGCAGGCTTTTCTGATCGCTTGCCTTGCCGCCGTCGCTGCCATTGCCGTTCTTTTGATCGTCCGCTGACGCCGGCGCAGACCGCAGAGCGGCCATGAGCTATCTGTCGATCACATGGCTGTTCTGGATGTGGCTGACCGTGTCGGTCTACTGGCTGGCGCCGCGCACGGCGCGCCAGTTCGTGCTGATGGCGATCACGGTGATTTTCCTTGCCAGCCGTTCGCCGGATTCGGCGATCCTGCTGCTGCTCTTCACCGCGATCACCCATCTGGCCGGCAACATCGCCGCGCCGACATTCCGGCCGGTCGCGGCTGCGATCATCGCCATGCTGGGCGTGCTCGGCTATTACAAGATCACCCAGCCGGTGAATCTGGACAACCTGCTCGACACGGTCGCCATCCCGCTGGGCCTGTCCTACTACACGTTCCGCTGCATCCACTTTCTGATGGAGCGCTACAAGTCTGCGATCCCGCGCGCCGGCGCCCATGAACTGGCCGGCTATCTTCTGTTCCTGCCGACCATCGTCGTCGGCCCGATCAACCGCTTCGACGACTACCGGCGCGACCTCAACCGGCAGCGCTTGGACCCGGCGCTGATCTCCGAGGGCGCCGAGCGCATCCTTTACGGCTATGCCAAGATCGTCATCCTCTCCAACTTCCTGACCGAGGGCGTGCTCGGCGACTACATCGCCACGTTCGACGATCCTGCCGCGCAGCACGTCATCTATCTGGAAATCGTCCAGAACGGGCTAAACCTCTACTTCCAGTTCTCGGGCTATTCGGACATTGCCATCGGCTTTGCGCGCCTGCTCGGCTACCGGGTGATGGAGAACTTCAACTGGCCCTATCTGCAGCCCAACATCTCGGCCTTCTGGCGGTCGTGGCACATCTCGCTGTCACGCTGGTGCCGCGACTATGTCTATTCGGTCGTCGTCGCCCAGACGCGAAGCCCGGCGCTCGGCGCCATGGCGACGATGATCGCCATCGGCCTGTGGCACGAGATCTCGCTGCGTTTCCTCTTGTGGGGCGCCTGGCACGGGATCGGGCTGATCGTCTGGCAGAAGAGCCAGGGCTGGACGACGCGGTTCGAGCAGGCGCTGCCGGAAAGCGCGCTGCCCGTGCTGCATGTGGCCAAGGTCGTCTTCACCGTCCATTTCGTCTGGCTCGGTTTCGTCATCCTGACCGCCGGCACGCCGGGCGCCGCGCTTGAAACCTATGGCCGCCTGTTTGGCCTGATCGACTGAGAGGAAAGGGCGCCATCATGTACGGCCTGCTTCTGACCCGCTTCTCACCGCGCACCGCCGGGTGGCTGTGCGCGATCTGGTATGTCGCGCTGCTCGCCGGCATCGTCATGCTCAGCGTCGAACCGCCGGCGGATTTTCGTTATGCGCGCTATTGATCTGATCGACGGCGCCTGGCTTGGGCGGTGGCTCGGCCGGTTGACCGAACGCCAGACCGAGATCGCCTTCGGCGCCGGCACGATGCTGGTCGTGGTCTTGGGACTTGTCGCCGGCGAGGTTCTGGCGCGCAGCTATGACGCGCTGCGGGCTCCGCCGCCGGGGTTCGACTGGTATGCGCTGATGGACGCCATGCAGCCAGGCGACGAAGGCGCGCCGCCGCGCTTTGCCCCGGGCACCGAAGCGGGCGGCATCGCCATCAACGCGTTGGGATTTCGCGGGCCCGACATTGCGGCCGACAAGCCGGAAGGCACGATCCGTCTGGCCTTTCTGGGCGATTCCAAACTGTTCAGCGCCGAACATGCCGAAGAGGAGATGATCGCCGCGCAGGTGACCGACCGGCTGGCCGCCCGCGCGCCGGCCTGCCGCTTCGATCAGGTGACCGTCGCCGGCCCGGCCTATACGATGGATCATCTGGCGCAACTGGTGCGCACCGATGTCGCACCGCTTGACCCCGACGTGCATGTGGTGCTGTCGGGTTCGATGCGCGACGTTCTTCACCTGCACGCCGAGGCCGATGCGCGGGGCGGCTACACACTTCATTATCCTTGGCTGGTGCTGCAATCGCGGCTTGCCGACAAGCTGTTCCGCGCTTTTCATCTGGCACGCCAGGAACGCCAGGCACGGCATGAGGGCCCCAAACCGGACGGGGAGTTGGCCGACATCGCGCAGGCCTTCGACGGGCCGGCGGGTCGCCTTGCCGATGCCATCGGCCAAACCCCGGTGCTGGCGATCGGCTATCGCGGCCAGTTGCGCGAAGGGCTGCCGCTCGACGAGCAGATGGCCCATACGCGGCAATTGCGGCACGAGACGCGCGGGCTGGGCGCGCGTGACCTTGCCCGGCTGAACACGCTGTTGGTGACGGCCCAGGACCAAGCGGCGCAGCGCCTTGGCTGGACCTTCATCGATCCGATCGCCGACATCGCGCCGGTCGCCGAGAACTTCACCGACCAGTCGCACTTCTCGCGCCGGGGGATCGCACAACTCTCCGATGCGGTCGCAGACGCGCTGCTGCCGATGCTGGCCGATCAGGGCATGGCATGCCTTGGCGGGGAAGCCGGCTAGCCGCGATGCCTCAGGCGTCGTCGTCCACCAGCCTTTGCAGCGCCATCGCGCCGGCGGGCGCGCGGGATTTGCCGCTGGAAATCAGATAGGCGAAGACATCGCGCGGGCGGTTTTGCGCAGACGTTTCGGGCGCGGTCAGCGGCAGGTCGTCGGGCGCTTCACCTTGCGACCATTGCCGCAGGCGTTCGGCCCATGCCGACAATTCGTTGCCGCCATAGCAGGTCTCGATATCGTCCGAGCCGGTCTGCAGCCGCACATAGGCGAAATCGGCGGCGACATCCCAGATCGCGGGGTAAGTCTCGTGCAGCGCGCCGACGATGGCGATGCCGTGGCTGCGGGCCAGTGCGATGAATTCCGGCACCTGAAAGCTCTCGTGGCGCACCTCGACCGCATGGCGCAGCGCCACGCCCTCCTGTTCGCGCGGCAGCATGTCGAGAAAGGCGCCGAGATCGTCCGGATCGAATTTTTTCGTCGGTGCGAACTGCCACAGGATCGGGCCGAGCCGGTCGCCCAGTTCGGTGACGCCGGTGGCAAAGAACCTGTCCATCGACTCGCCCGCCTCGGCCAGCACCTTGCGGTTGGTGACGAACCGGTTGCCCTTGACAGCGAAGACAAACCCGTCCGGTGCCGCCGCCGCCCATTTGGCGAAGGTTTCCGGCTTCTGCCCGCGATAATAGGTGCCGTTGATCTCGATCGTCCGGAGCTGGCGGGACGCGTAGTCGAGCTGGTTCTTCTTCTTCACCTCGGGCGGATAGAAGGTCTGGTTCCACGCATCGAACGTCCAGCCGCCAATGCCGGCGCGGATGGGCATGGCCATGAACTCCTTTCGCTGAAGTAGACCGAGACAAGATCGACAAAGCACCGCTCACCTCTTTAATCTATTCGTCTTCTGACGACAGGGACCGCCGGTGCGATATCCGTCGATAGTTGAACCAAGCTATGCCGAGACAAAGCGATCCGAACAGGCAAAAGCCAAGAAGCGAGTTTTCCTTATCATTATAAAATTCTTTAAATAGAAACATGCTTTGAAGGAAACTCAAATGCGACAACGATTTCATAATATAATAAACAACATATCCCCCATAGTATCCGACAGCAATTAATTCAATCACGTGTTGAACCTTATGAGAATCGTGAATTTTTTTCTGGATCTTTTCGATACTTTTCGTATTCCTTTCAAAACCACTGAATCTAAGAATATTTGACTTTCTTTGAATTTTATTTCGTAGCGATTCTAACCGGTCACCGACTCGGCCGATGAAATCATATGCCGAGTAAAGTCTTCGACGAACAAATTCATCGTAAGGTTGCCAGCCTTCTATTCTTAAAACTCTTAAATCGTCAACTATATTCTTGAACGAAGAGGCATGAAATGCTGATCTGTATACACGATACATTAAACCCCCATATAATTCTGCTCCTACTTCGTCGATTTCTCGACTGAGATTTCTTAACGCTTCCTCATTATCCGCTTCATCGACTCTCCGACCAATTCGACGAATCTCGAGGCTGCTCTTCCGAATGCGTTGTAGATCCCGCAGGGCGAGTAAACGGGCGGTTCCGAGAGTATTTATCCGTTGTACGAGCCGACCGATTTGCCATCGATTAATGTCGGCTACCGACACGGCAAAGACGACGGGAACGGTTATGGATCGGTTGGGTACACGATTGCCAGCTACAACAGTAGAGCCCAGTGGCGAAACGTAAACGGCTCGCCGACCGATCATGGTACAGGCGATCAGCTCCCGCATGTGGAGGCGTGGATCGCCGAGCACGAAAATCGGCAATAGCCGGTCTAGAGCATCAGCTTGCGTTTGTTGCGTGAAGCGCTTTCCGTTGTTTCGTGCTTGCCGGTGGCGACTTTTCTCGCCCAAGTCAAAAGTTCCCTCATCGAGGTAGGGAAGAACAATTCCACGAAAGTCGGCAAATACCCTAAGTTCGGAATTCGCCCAGCATTCGAAGTCGTTGAACAATTCTTTACCCAAAGTATTCCAGAATTCATCCTGAAAGAAGTTTCGCGAGTTGATGGCAGCCTGCCGACCTTTTTCATCTTTGTTGCCGGAGACGTACTGAAAATATGAACCGAAATAGAGATCGGCTTGGGCGCGTAGACTGGATTGGCTGGATTCATCAAATAGCCGAAAATGATCGGGCATCGGATTCTTGTCTGGCGGTCTCTTTGAAAAATCAGCAATGACCGTAACCGTAATGTAGTCGCTATGCACTTCTACGATCAGCTTAATGAGGATACCGCTGTAGACACAAAATAACGTCTCAGTGTCGGTGGCCGACCAATCCTCATTAGCTGAGCTTAGAGTTTCGCCTTCTGCCACGCGTCCTGAAGACAGTGGAACTGCCGATTTTGCGGGGGGGAAGTAGATGCTTTCGTCGCCTGCGTCTGCCGAGCCGCCAGCCACGCATCGCTTGTCGATTTCGTGCAAGATTTGCCGGGCATTTTCCAAGATGATGCGGCGTACGTTGCGGTCTTCCTGATGGGGCGGATCAATCGGGTTTTCAACGAACATCCCGAGATGCCAGACTAGGCTCGGTGCACCTACGGCGACAGCGCCCCTCTTGTGGGCTTCGTCTCCCAATTCTGAGTATTCTCTTGAATAAACAAGCCGTCCGAATGCGCCCATTACTCGACTTCAAAATTTCTCTAAACGAAAGTCAACATGTAAGTTACCTACTCCGCTGCCTCGACGCGCTTGACCGGGCGGCGTTCGAGAAGCTCCCTCAGGAACTGGCCGGTATAGGAGCGGTCGGCTGCCACGATGTCCTCCGGCGTGCCCTCGGCGACAATCTCGCCGCCACCGTCGCCGCCCTCCGGGCCCAGATCGATGACCCAGTCGGCGGTCTTGATGACCTCCAGATTGTGCTCGATCACCGCGACCGTGTTGCCCGCATCGACCAGTTCGTGCAGCACTTCCAAGAGCTTGGCCACATCGTGGAAGTGCAGGCCGGTGGTCGGCTCGTCGAGAATGTAGAGCGTGCGGCCGGTTGCCCTGCGCGACAGCTCCTTGGCCAGCTTGACGCGCTGCGCCTCGCCGCCCGACAGGGTCGTCGCCTGCTGGCCGACCTTGATATAGCCGAGGCCGACGCGCTCGAGCGTCGCCAGCTTGTCGCGCACGGCGGGCACCGCTGCGAAGAACTCCACGCCTTCCTCGACGGTCATTTCCAGAACGTCGGAGATCGACTTGCCCTTGAATTCCACCTCCAGCGTCTCGCGATTGTAGCGCTTGCCGTGGCAGACATCGCAGGTCACGTAGACGTCGGGCAGGAAGTGCATTTCGATCTTGGTGACGCCGTCGCCCTGGCACGCCTCGCAGCGTCCGCCCTTGACGTTGAAGGAAAAGCGCCCGGGCTGATAGCCGCGCGCCTTCGCCTCGGGCAATTGGGCGAACCATTCGCGGATCGGCGTGAAGGCGCCGGTATAGGTCGCCGGGTTCGAGCGCGGCGTGCGGCCGATCGGCGACTGGTCGATGTCGATCACCTTGTCGATATGCTCGAGCCCCTCGATCCGCTCATGTTCGGCGGGGGCCTCGCGGGCGCCGTTGATGCGCCGCGCGGCCGCCTTGTAGAGCGTTTCGATCAGGAAGGTGGACTTGCCGCCGCCCGAAACGCCGGTGACGCAACTGAAGGTGCCGAGCGGCAACGCCGCCGACACGTCCTGCAGATTGTTGCCGCGCGCGCCGACGACCTTGATCGCCCGGTGTTTGAGGTCTACCGGACGGCGCTCTGCCGGCACGGCGATGCCCTTGGCGCCCGAAAGGTACTGGCCGGTGAGCGAGGCGGGATTGGCCATGATCTCGGCCGGCGTGCCCGACGCCACGATGTGGCCGCCATGGATGCCGGCGGCCGGGCCGATATCGACCACATGGTCGGCGGTCAGCACCGCGTCCTCGTCATGTTCGACGACGATGACCGTGTTGCCGAGATCGCGCAGATGGCGCAGCGTTTCCAGAAGCCGCGCATTGTCGCGCTGGTGCAGGCCGATGGACGGCTCGTCCAGCACGTAGAGCACGCCCGTCAGGCCCGAGCCGATCTGGCTGGCAAGGCGAATGCGCTGGCTCTCCCCGCCCGACAGCGAGCCCGAGCCGCGCGACAGCGTCAGATAGTCAAGGCCTACGTCGTTGAGGAATTTCAGCCGGTCGCGGATCTCCTTGAGGATCCGCACCGCAATGGCGTTCTGCTTGTCGTTGAGCGCGTCCGGCAGGTCGGCGAACCAGTCCTTTGCCGCGCGGATCGACATGGCCGAGACCTGCGAGATGTGCAGCCCGTCGATCTTCACCGCCAGCGCCTCGGGCTTGAGCCGGTGACCGTTGCAGACCGAGCAGGGGTTCTGCGCCATGTAGCGCTCGATCTCCTCGCGCATCCAGGCCGAATCCGTCTCGCGCCAGCGGCGCTCCAGATTGCCGATCACGCCCTCGAAGCTTTTCCTCGCCTTGTAGGTGCGCAGCCCGTCATCATAGGAGAACTCGATCTCCGCGCCGCCGGTGCCGTAAAGGATCGCGTTCTGGCTCTCATCGGTCAGGTCGGCCCAGGCATCGGTCAGCTTGAAGCCGTAGGCCTTGCCGAGCGCGGTCAGCGTCTGCGTGTAATAGGGCGACGGATTTGTCGACTTCGACCAGGGCGCGATCGCTCCCTTTTTCAGCGTCAGGCCCGGATCGGGGACCACAAGCGACGGGTCGACGCCCTGTTCGGTGCCGAGGCCATCGCAATGCGGGCAGGCGCCGAACGGGTTGTTGAACGAGAACAGGCGCGGCTCGATCTCCGGAATGGTGAAGCCGGAGACGGGGCAGGCGAACTTTTCCGAAAAGACGATCCGCTCATGGGTGTCGTTCTTGGACTTGTTGGCCGAACCCTGACTGGTCTCGGCGTCGGGCAGGGGCCTGTCGGCATATTCGGCGACCGCCAGCCCGTCCGACAGGCGCAGCGCCTGTTCGAGCGAATCCGCCAGCCGCGCGGCCATGTCCTCGCGCACGATGACCCGGTCGACCACCACGTCGATATCGTGCTTGAACTTCTTGTCGAGCGCCGGAACGTCGGCGATCTCGTGGAACACGCCGTCCACCTTGACCCGCTGGAAACCCTTCTTCATCAGCTCGGCCAGTTCCTTGCGGTACTCGCCCTTTCGCCCGCGCACGATGGGCGCCAGCAGATACAGCCGCGTGCCTTCCTCGAGCGCCAGAATGCGGTCGACCATCTGGCTGACCGTCTGGCTCTCGATCGGCAGGCCCGTGGCCGGCGAGATCGGCACGCCGACGCGGGCAAACAGAAGCCGCATGTAATCGTAGATCTCGGTCACCGTGCCGACCGTGGAACGCGGATTGCGGCTGGTCGTCTTCTGCTCGATGGAGATGGCCGGCGACAGACCGTCGATCTGGTCGACATCGGGCTTCTGCATCATTTCGAGGAACTGGCGCGCATAGGCCGAGAGGCTTTCGACATAGCGGCGCTGGCCCTCGGCATAGATCGTATCGAACGCCAGCGAGGACTTGCCCGAGCCCGACAGGCCGGTCATCACGATCAGCGCGTCCCGCGGCAGGTCGAGATCGACGTTCTTGAGATTGTGCTCGCGCGCGCCGCGAATCGTGATGAATTTCTGGTCGGTCATGAAAGTCTGTTCGGGTGTGATGGTCCTGCCGATGCCGGCGCTGGAAAAACGATCCCTAATGTAGGCCCCTAAGGCGCCATGTCGACCCGCCCGTGACGATATGCTGACAGGAAACACCGCATCTGTGGATCACCGGGGCGGTTGACATTGCGTTTCCGCCAAAATAGAACAAAAAGGGAACTTATTGCAAGCGTCGCACGTTACGCGGGGCGCGCCCGGAAAAGTCCCTGTGGACAGCGGGCGGCCGTCTTCATCGGCCGTGCGCGAAGGCCTAGGATGCGCCAAACAGGCATTGGAGTGCGAACATCATGGCAGGCAGCGTCAACAAGGTTATTCTCGTCGGCAATCTGGGGGCGGACCCGGAGATTCGGCGGCTGAATTCGGGCGATCCGGTGGTCAATCTGTCGGTGGCAACGTCCGAGACATGGCGCGACAAACAGTCGGGCGAGCGCCGCGAGCGCACCGAATGGCATCGCGTGGTGATCTTCAACGAGAATCTCGCCAAGGTGGCCGAGAACTATCTGAAGAAGGGCGCCAAGGTCTATATCGAGGGCCAGCTGCAGACGCGCAAATGGACCGACCAGAACGGCCAGGACAAATACACGACCGAGATCGTGCTGCAGCGCTTCCGCGGCGAATTGCAGATGCTCGACAGCCGCGCCGACGCCGAAGGCGGCTATGGCGGCCGCGGGCAGGGCGGCGGCTATGGCAATGACCGCGTCGGGCAGGGCGCCGGCGGCATGGATCGCGGCGGCGGTCAGCAGGGTGGCGAGCAGGGCGGCCAACAGGGCGGCAACGACTTTGTCCGCGATCTCGATGACGAGATTCCGTTCTAGGACCCGCAATACCGTGCGCGCCGAGGCGGGATCGGGCTTCGCCTTCATGCCGGTGGCGCGGGAGTTCGCGCTCAGGCCGCTGTTCGCCGTCAGCGTTCTGGCGCTTTTGCTTGCCATGTCCGCGATGGCGCTTGCGGGCGAAGCCGATGTGGTCGGCGTCGAGGCGCGCCAGGCCGACAGCGGCACATGGCGGTTCGACGTGACCGTCGCCCACGCCGACGAGGGCTGGGACCATTATGCCGATCTGTGGGAGGTCGTCGGCCCCGACGGCGCGGTGCTTGGCAGCCGCGTTCTGGCGCATCCCCATGTCGACGAGCAGCCCTTCACCCGCTCGCTGTCCGGCGTGTCTATCGACGGCACCATCGGATCGGTGACGGTGCGCGCCCGCGACAGCGTGCACGGTTTCGGCGGTGCGGAGATGAATGTCGATCTCGACGCGCTGCGCTGAGCCAAGGCCGAACGGGCAGGCGGTCAGGCGGCCATCAGCGTCCTGACGCCGTCGGCGACGAACTGCACGGCCAGCGCCGACAGGATGACGCCCAGAAGCCGCGTCAGCACCGACCGGCCCGTTTCGCCCAGAAGCCGGTCGACCCGTTCGGCCAGGATGAAGATTACCCAGGTGACCGCCAGGATCGCGGCGACGATGCCGATCAGCGCGCCGCGTTCGACCGGACCGGCGAAATCGCCCGACAGAAGCACCAGCGCCGAGATCGCGCCCGGCCCGGCGATCAGCGGGATGGCCAGCGGAAAGACCGCGACCGAGCGCACCTGATCGGCGGAGATCGCCCGTTCGGCGGTGTTTTCGTGCCGTTCCTGCCGCTTTTCAAAGATCATCTCGAAGGCGATCCAGAACAGGAGCAGCCCGCCGGCGACGCGGAAGGCCGCCAGCGTGACGCCGAACAGGTTGAGGATCGCCGTGCCGAGAACCGCGAACAGCACCATGATCACGAAACCGATCAGAATGGCGCGCGTGCCGACCTCGCGGCGCTGTGCACGGTCCATGCCGCCGGTCACCGCCAGAAACAGCGGCGCCAGCCCCACCGGATCGATGGTGACGAGCAGCGTCACCGTCGCATTGATGATTAGGTCCGCGTCCATGGCGATCGCCTACACCGGGGACTGCGCGCCGGCAATCGAAATCCCGCTCCGCCGGCGATCCGTGCCCATGGCCGGTCACGGCGCGAAACCCGCGTTTTCATCTGTGTGCGAGCGCTTGCCCAACTGCCTGTGAAAAAGCGCCCAAATATCTTGGAAATCTTGGTTTTTGGCGCTTCAGGCACTATGTTCAGCGGAACGATTCTCACACGGGAAACCAGCGTTTGAACGACGAGACACCC
The DNA here is from genome assembly GCF_003149475.2 of Oceaniradius stylonematis. Classification (GTDB taxonomy): domain Bacteria; phylum Pseudomonadota; class Alphaproteobacteria; order Rhizobiales; family Rhizobiaceae; genus Roseitalea; species Roseitalea stylonematis. The sequence continues at coordinate 257,203 of NZ_QFWV02000002.1, read as the reverse complement.
CCCGGCGCCGATGGCGGCGCCGGAGACGGCATCGAGCCGATTTCCATCCTCGAGGAGATGCAGCGGTCCTATCTCGATTACGCGATGAGCGTGATCGTCAGCCGGGCGCTGCCGGACGTGCGCGACGGGCTGAAACCGGTGCACCGGCGCATTCTCTATGCGATGCATGAGAGCGGTTATCACTGGAACCGCAAATATGTGAAATCCTCGCGCATCGTCGGCGATGTGATGGGTAAATATCACCCCCATGGCGACTCCGCGATCTATGACGCGATGGTGCGCATGGCGCAGGACTGGTCGCTGCGTGTGCCGCTGGTCGACGGGCAGGGCAATTTCGGCTCGATCGACGGCGATCCGCCGGCGGCGATGCGCTACACCGAGTCGCGGCTGCAGAAGGTCGCCCACGACCTGCTCGAGGACATCGACAAGGACACTGTCGATTTCCAGGAGAATTATGACGGCTCGGACTCCGAGCCCGCCGTCCTGCCGGCCCGCTTCCCCAACCTTTTGGTCAACGGCTCGGGCGGCATCGCGGTCGGCATGGCGACCAACATTCCGCCGCACAATCTGGGCGAGGTGATCGACGGCTGCATCGCGCTGATCGACAATCCGGCGATCTCGCTGATCGAGATGATGGCGCACATTCCCGGCCCCGATTTCCCGACCGGGGCGATCGTGCTTGGCCGTTCGGGCATCAGGAGCGCCTATGAGACCGGGCGCGGCTCGATCGTCATGCGCGGCAAGACGCATATCGAACAGCGGTCGGGCGACCGCGAGTCGATCATCGTCACCGAAATTCCCTATCAGGTGAACAAGGCCTCGATGATCGAGAAGATGGCCGATCTGGTGCGCGACAAGCGCGTCGAGGGCATCTCCGACATTCGCGACGAGAGCGACCGGCAGGGCTATCGCGTGGTGATCGAGCTCAAGCGCGACGTCAACGCGGACGTGATCCTCAACCAGCTCTACCGCTTCACGCCGCTGCAGACCTCGTTCGGCGCCAACATGGTTGCGCTCAATGGCGGCAAGCCCGAGCAGATGAACCTGCTCGACATGCTGCGCGCCTTTGCCGCCTTCCGCGAGGTCGTCGTCAGCCGCCGCACCAAATATCTGCTGCGCCGCGCCCGCGAACGCGCCCATGTGCTGGTCGGCCTTGCCATCGCGGTCGCCAACATCGACGAGGTGATCGCGCTGATCCGTGCCGCGCCGGACCCCGCGACCGCGCGCGAACAATTGATGACGCGGCGCTGGCCGGCCAAGGATGTCGCGCCCCTGGTGGCGCTGATCGACGATCCGCGCCACATGCTCAACGAGGACGGCACCTACCATCTGTCCGAGGAGCAGGCGCGCGCCATTCTCGATCTGCGCCTGCAGCGCCTGACCGCGCTCGGCCGCGACGAGATCGCCGACGAACTGAACACGATCGGCGAGCAGATCCGCGACTATCTCGACATCTTGTCGTCGCGCCAGCGCATCCAGCAGATCGTCAAGGACGAGCTTTCCGCCGTGAAAGACGAGTTCGGCACGCCGCGCCGCACCGAACTGGCCGAGGGCGGCCCGGACATGGACGATGAGGACCTGATCGCGCGCGAGGACATGGTCGTCACGTTCTCGCACCAGGGCTACATCAAGCGCGTGCCGCTCGACACCTATCGGGCGCAGCGCCGCGGCGGCAAGGGCCGGGCGGGCATGTCGACCAAGGACGAGGATTTCGTCACCCGGCTGTTCGTCGCCAACACGCACACGCCGATCCTGTTCTTTTCCTCGCGCGGCATCGTCTACAAGGAAAAGGTCTGGCGCCTGCCTGTCGGCACGCCGCAGTCGCGCGGCAAGTTCCTGCGCAACATGCTGCCGCTTGAGGCCGACGAGCGGATCACCACGATCATGCCGCTGCCCGAGGACGAGGAAAGCTGGGCCGATCTCAATGTGATGTTCGCGACGACGTCCGGTTCGGTGCGCCGCAACAAGCTGAGCGACTTCGTGCAGGTCAACCGCAACGGCAAGATCGCCATGAAGTTCGAGGATGGATCGGACGATGCGATCCTGAGCGTTGCGACCTGCTCGGAGGATGACGACGTTCTGCTGACGACCGCAAAAGGCCAGTGCATTCGCTTCCCGGTCACCGACATCCGTGTGTTTGCCGGCCGCTCGTCGACCGGCGTGCGCGGCATTGCGCTGGGCGCCGGCGACCATGTGATCTCGATGACGATCCTCGGCCACACCGAGGCGACGCCGGGCGAACGCACCGCCTATCTCAAGCGCGCCAGCGCGCTGCGCCGGGCCGATGACGGCGCCGAGGACGAGACCGCACCCGCCATCGCCGACGAGGAGGAGGGCGCGACCGACGTGGCGCTCGACGATGATCGCTTCAACGCTCTGGCGGCGCGCGAGCAGTTCGTGCTCACCGTCAGCGAGTTCGGCTATGGCAAGCGCGCCTCGTCCTATGATTTCCGCGTCTCGGGGCGCGGCGGCAAGGGCATCAAGGCGACCGACACCTCCAAGGCCGGTGACATCGGCGATCTCGTCGCCGCGTTCCCGGTCGACGATGGCGACCAGATCATGCTGGTGACGAATGCGGGACAGGTGATCCGCGTGCCGGTCGGGGGCATCCGCTTTGCCAGCCGGGCGACCAAGGGTGTGACGATCTTTTCGACGCGCGAGGGCGAAAAGGTCGTCTCGGTCGAACGCATTCCGGAAACCGAGAATGGCGATGGCGAAGATGATGAAGCCGCGCTAGAAACGGGTGCCGAAGACACGGTTGAAGGCACGCCGGAGTAAGCCGCCATGATCGACTGGCCGACCCTTGTCGCCTATACGCTTGCCTGCGCGCTGATCGTCATCGTGCCGGGGCCGACCGTCACCGTGATCATCGCCAATTCGCTGCGAACCGGCGCGCGCTCGGGGCTTGCCAATGTCGCGGGCACGCAGGCCGGCCTTCTGGTCATGATCGGCGTTCTGGCGCTGGGGCTCGAAACGGTCGTCTCGGTGATGGGCGAGATGTTCGTCTGGCTCAAGCTGGCCGGCGCGGCCTATCTGATCTGGCTCGGCATCAAGCTGTGGCGGTCGGACGGTTCGCTTGGCGATCCTGACGCGAAGGATGTGGCGGAGCGGTCGCTGCGCGGCTATTTCTGGCAGGGCTTCTTCGTCATCTGGTCCAACCCCAAGGCGCTGTTCTTCTTCGGCGCCTTTATCCCGCAATTCATCGTGCCCGAGGGCAATGCCGCGTTGCAGACGCTGCTGCTGGGCCTGATCTTCATGGCTGTGGCAACGGTGCTCGACGGCGCCTATGCGCTCGCCGCCGGCAAGACGGGGGGACTTCTGAGCCGCCGCAACGTGCGCATCCTCGAGAAGGTCTCGGGCACGTTCCTGATCGGCGGCGGCATCTGGCTGGCCCTGTCCAAGCGGACGGCCTGACGCCGGCGCTTAGCGCGGCTCGCGCAGCACGACGATCTCGACCGTTTCGCCCGCTTCCGCCGCTGGCGCGTCCGGCGCCCGGACGATCAGCGCGTCCGCCGCCGCATAGAGCCGGATGATCGAGGAATCCTGATTGTCGAAGGCCGTTGCGACAAGTGCGCCGCGCTCGTCCCGCTCAAGGCTTGCGCGCATATAGTGTTCGCGTGGGCCGGTCTTGCCGATCGGGGCGCCGAGCCGCGCCACTGTCCGCCGCTGGCTTTGCGGGCGGCCGCCAAGGGTCTCGAGCAGCGGCACGACAAACAGATGCGTGCAGACGAGGCTGGAAACGGGATTGCCGGGCAGGCCCAGCACGCGCATCGCGCCGAGCCGGCCGAACATCATCGGCTTTCCCGGGCGCATCGCGATCTTGTAGAAATCGAGGGTCATGCCGCGCCCGGTGAAGACCGGGCGGACGAGATCGTGATCGCCGACCGAAGCCCCGCCCAGCGTGATCAGAACGTCGCATTTGGCGGCGAGCGCCGCGTCCAGCCTGGCTTCGAGCGAGGCGGCGCTGTCGCGCGCAATGCCAAGGTCGATCACTTCGGCGCCGGCGTCGCGGGCGATCGCGGCAACGCCATACCCGTTGGATGCAACGATCTGGCCGGGCCCGGTCTCGTTGCCCGGAGCGACCAGTTCGTCGCCGGTGGCCAAAACGCCGACGATCGGGCGACGGATGACGGGCAGGCCGGCATGATTGCCGGCGGCGGCAAGGCTCAGATGGCCGGCATCGAGCACCGTGCCTTTTTCGAGCAGCACATCGCCTTCGGCAAAATCGAGCCCGGCAGGGCGCAGATAGCGGCCGGCCACCACAGGTTCCAGCGCGCGGATCGCCTGTTCGCCGGCGGGCTCGGCATCTTCCTGGATCAGGATCGCATCGGCACCGTCGGGCAGCGGCGCTCCGGTGAAGATGCGGACGGTCTGGCCGGGCTCCACGCGACCGGAAAAGACCTCGCCGGCGGCAACCGCGCCGATCACTTCCAGTGTTGCGGGCGTCCCGCCGACATCGGCGGCGCGCACCGCATAGCCGTCCATGGCCGAGGCGGTGAAGGGCGGCTGGGTGCGCAGGGCGGCGATGTCGTCGGCGAGAACGCGGCCCCTGGCGTCATGCAGCGCTACCGTTTCGGTTTCGAGCGCGCCTGCATCGGCGAGAAGCCGTCCAAGCGCGTCGGCGACCGGCATCATCGCCATCAGCGCTTGTCCGCCGCCGCATCCGGACGACGCCATTCGCCGGACTTGCCGCCGGTCTTTGAAAGAAGGCGAATGTCCTTGATCTCCATCGCCTTATCGAGCGCTTTTGCCATGTCATAGATGGTCAGGCAGGCGATGCTGACGGCGGTCAGCGCTTCCATCTCGACCCCGGTCTTGCCGGTCACGCGCACGGCGGCGCGCACGTCAAGGCCGCCGCTGGCCGGTTCGATTTCGACGGTCACCTTGGCGATCGGCAGCGGGTGGCACAGCGGGATCAGATCGGATGTCTTCTTGGCGGCCATGATGCCGGCCAGCCGTGCCGTGCCGATCACGTCGCCCTTGGCCGCATCGCCGGCAAGGATCGCGTCGAGCGTCGCCGCCGCCATCGCAACATGGCCTTCGGCGGTTGCCTCGCGCACGCTGTCGGCCTTGGCCGACACGTCGACCATGTGCGCGGCGCCGCTTTCATCGAGATGGGTGAGGGGCGCATCGCCCATCTCAGGCCGCCGCCGTCTGCCGCGCCAGAAGCGCCTTGGTCGCCGCCGTCACGTCGCTCTGCCGCATCAGGCTTTCGCCGACCAGGAACGTTGTGATGCCGGCGCGCGCCAGCCGCGCGCAATCGTCGGGCGCGAAGATGCCGCTTTCGCCGACCAGCAGCCTGTCATCGGGCACCATCGGCGCCAGATGCTCGCTGGTCGCAAGATCCACCTCGAAGGTGCGCAGATTGCGGTTGTTGATGCCGATCAGCTTTGAATCGAGGCGCAATGCGCGCTCCATTTCCGCGGCATCGTGCACCTCGACCAGCGCATCCATGCCCAGATCGAAGGCGGCCTGCTCGAGATCGCGCGCCAGCGCGTCGTCGACGCTCGCCATGATGATCAGGATCGCGTCGGCACCCCAGGCGCGCGCTTCGAGCACCTGATAGGTATCGAACATGAAATCCTTGCGCAGCGCGGGCAGGGCGGTTGCGGCCCGCGCCACGGTCAGAAAGTCCGGTGCGCCCTGAAACGACGGCGTATCGGTCAGAACGGAAAGACAGGCCGCGCCGCCCGCCTCATAGGCAAGGGCAAGCGCCGGCGGATCGAAATCGGCGCGGATCAGTCCCTTGGAGGGGCTGGCCTTCTTGATCTCGGCGATCAACCCGTAATCTCCGGCGGCGCTCTTCGCGCGCAGCACATCGGCAAAGCCGCGCGGCAGTCCGGCGTCGGCGATCCGGTCTTCGAGCGCCGATACCGATACGGTGGCCTTGGCTGCCGCGATCTCGTCGCGCTTGTAGGCTTCGATCTTGCGCAAGATGTCGGCCATGGCTCAGCCCTTCCCCGTCGAGATGGCGACGACCTTGTCCAAGACGGCTTTGGCGCTGCCATCGTCGAGTGCGGCCTGGGCCTTCGTCACGCCCTCGGCTATGTCGCCGGCAAGACCGGCCACCACCAGCCCGGCGCCCGCATTGAGGCAGGCAATGTCGCGATAGGCGTTGTGGGCGCCTTCGAGCACCGCGCGCAACGCCGCGGCGTTTTCGGCCGGTGCACCGCCCTTCAGGTCGTCGGGTCTGGCGCGCGGCAGACCGGCATCCCCGGGTGCAAGCGTGAAGGTATGCACCGCGCCGTCCCTGAGTTCGGCGACCATCGTCTCGCCGGCGGTGGTCAGCTCGTCCAGCCCTTCGCCATGGACCACCCAGACATGTTCCGATCCGAGCGCCTTGAGCACATGGGCGAGCGGTTCGACCCAATGGGGGGCGAACACGCCGACAACCTGCCGCGACGCGCTGGCCGGGTTCGACAGCGGGCCGAGCAGGTTGAAGATGGTGCGCGTGCCCAGTTCGACCCGGTAGGGGCCGACATGGCGCATCGCCGGATGGTGGACCGGCGCGAACATGAAGCCCAGGCCGGCCCCATCGATGCAGCGCGCGATCGTCGCCGGTTCGGCCTCGATGTCGACGCCCAGCTCGGCCAGCGCATCGGCGGCGCCCGATTTCGACGACAGCGACCGGTTGCCGTGCTTGGCGACATGGGCGCCGGCGCCCGCGGCGATGATCGCGGCAAGCGTCGAGACGTTGTAGGAGCCGGAGTTGTCGCCGCCCGTGCCGACAATGTCGATCACCGGCTTGTCGGTCTTCACCGGCCGCATCTTGGCGCGCATTGTGGCAACCGCGCCGACGATCTCATCGACCGTCTCGCCGCGGACCCTCAGACCCATCAGGAACCCGCCGATCTGCGCGGGCGTCGCATCGCCCGACATGATGATGTCGAAGGCCTGACGCGCCTCGTCGCCTGTCAGCGGATGGCCGTCGGCAGCCTTGGCGATCAGCGGTTTGATGTCGGCCATGTCGGTTCGCCTCAGGTGCCCGCGTCGAGCGCGCGCTCGAGCGCGGTCGGATAAAGCGTCACCGGAAACTCGCTTTGCAGCCGGTTGACCATCTGGTTGAGCAGATCGTCGGCCAGATTGCCGCCGAGATTTGCGCGCAGCGAGGGATCGATGCTCTCGGCGCCGCCGAGCGGGTTGGTGATCTGGTCGACCCGGAAGACCAGCCGCCGGTCGCCGGTCGCGCCCTCGGCGATGTCGACGCCGCGCGGGCCGACACCGAATACCGCCGCAAGGGCCGTTGCGCCGAAATCGGCATCTTCGCCGCTGCGCGACAGGCCGAATTTGACATCGGCGCGATAGCCATTGTCGGCGGCGATCGTTGAGGGGTCGCCGCCATCGCGCAGGGCTTGCGCGACCGCGTCGGCGGCTGCATCGAGCGCGTCTTCGATCTGCGCGGCCTGCCAGTCGGCGATCACCCGGTCGCGCACCTCGTCGAGCGTGCGGTCCCGTTCGGGGTCGATGCCGGTCACCTCATACCACAAAAAGCCCTCGCGGCCGGCGTCCAGCGGCCGAGATTCCTCGCCGATCTCGGCGGCGAACGAAGCCTGCAGCAGCGCGCCGGCCTCCGGAATTCCCTCGACCGGCTGGCCATCCTCGCCATTGCCGTTCGCATCGATAGCGGGAAGCGTTTCCATGGCGATTCGCTGCGTGGCGGCGGCTTCGGCCATGGATGACCCGCCGGCACGGGCATCCTCATATCCGTCATGAATGTCGAGCAGCACGTCACGCGCTTCCAGCGCGGCCAGTTCTTCGCGAATGCCGTCTGCCACCTCGTCGAACGGCTGGACCCGCTCGGGCTGAATTTCCGTCACCCGCACCAGCACCGAACCGAAAGCGCCGTCGACCACGTCCGAGATATCGCCTGCCTCGGCAAGGCCGAACGCCGCTTCGGCCACTGCCGCGTCGGGAACGTCGGCACGCTCGAGCGTGCCCAGCGACACGTCGGCCATCGTGCGGCCGGTGTCCGCAACCGCGTCCTCGAAGCTCTGTCCGGCAAGGATGCGCTCGCGCGCGGCCTGCGCGCTGTCTTCATCGGCAAAGACGAGCTGCTGGATCGTGCGGGTTTCGGGTTGCGCGTAGCGGGCGCGATTGTCTTCATATTCGGCGCGCACGGTCTCGGTATCGATCGCGCCGGGATCGGCGATGCTCTCGGGCGTCAGCAGCACATACTGGATGGTCCGGTATTCCGGTGCGCGGTAATCGTCCTTGTTCTCCTCGAAGAACGCTTCCAGCGCAGCCTGATCGGGCGTGCCCGGCGGCGTCAGCGCCGACGAGTCGATTTCCACGAAGCTGACATCGCGGGTCTGGCCCTGATAGCGATGAACGGCCTCCAGGAAGGTGTCGGGCATCGTGATGCCGTCGGCGACCGCCTCGATGATCTGCTGGCGGATCGCGGCCTGTTCGCGGTCGACGATATAGTCGGCCTCGGTCATGCCGACCTCGCGCAGAATCAGGCGGAACTGACTGCGGTCGAAGCGTCCGTCCAGCCCCTGGAAGGCCTGGTCCTCGGCGATCAGGCCGGCCAGCCGGTCCTCGGACAGGCCAAGTCCCATGACGCGTGCCTGCTCGTCGAGCACGGCCGAGCCGACCATGCGCGCCCGCACCGCATTGTCGATGCCCAGAAGGCGCGCCTGTTCGCGCGTCAGCCGGGTGCCGAATTGCTGCGACTGGATGGCGAGCTGGCGGTCATAGGCGAGCCGGTATTGCTGCGCGGTGACCGACGTTTCGCCGGCCTCGATGACGACATTGCCGCCACCGCCGCCCAGGATCTGGTCGGAAATGCCCCAGACGGCAAACGACAGGATCAGCAGCAGCAAAAGCAGTTTGGCGACCCATGTCTTGGCCGCATCGCGCAGGGAACCGAGCATTTAATCCACCGGTTGAGTTTCTTGCGCCTTCTTAGGTAGCCAATGCGGCCGATGCAAGCGCCGGCGGATAGCGCGGTCATGGCCCGCACGGGGCTTTTTTTGCGGCGTCAAACACGCTAGCAGGCGGCAACCGAACCTGGAGAGACCGACCATGGCCGACCGCGTCCGCCCGCTGATCGCCGGAAACTGGAAGATGAACGGCACCGCAGCCGAATTGCCCGAACTCAAGCGGATCGCCGACGGTGTTGACGGCACCCGGTCCAGTTCGCCCTACGACGCGCTGATCTGCGTGCCGGCGACGCTTATCGACCGGGCGATCAAGACAGTGGTCGGCTCGCCGCTCGCCATTGGCGGCCAGGATTGCCACGGTGCCGAGAGCGGCGCGCATACGGGCGACGTCTCGGCGGCGATGCTCGCCGATGCGGGCGCAACCCATGTCATTGTCGGCCATTCGGAACGGCGTGCCGACCATGGCGAGACCGATATCGACGTGATGGACAAGACGCTGGCCGCCCATGCCCAGGGACTGACGGCCATCGTCTGCGTCGGCGAAACGCGGCAGGAGCGCGAGGACGGCCAGGCGATGGACGTGGTCGACACCCAGCTTGCGGGCTCGCTGCCCAAGGATGCGGCGCCCGGAAACACCGTCGTCGCCTATGAACCGGTTTGGGCGATCGGCACCGGCCTGACGCCGTCGCTGCTCGATATCGAGGCAATGCACGATCACATGCGCCAACGTCTGCGTGAACGCTTCGGCCCGGCCGGCGCACGCTTCCGGCTGCTTTATGGCGGGTCGGTCAAGCCGGCCAATGCGGGCGAAATCTTCGGGATTTCCTCGGTGGACGGCGCGCTGGTCGGCGGGGCGAGCTTGAAATCGGACGACTTCCTTGCCATCTGCGCGACAGTGCAGGCGCGCTGATCACGGGACGGGCATCGGCCCGGCCTTGGCAGGGCGTGGCAATCCATGTACAGACGCGCCAATTCATCCATCGGCCCCGACATCGCATCCGCGCCGAAGACGGAAATCCTTGATCCATGCAGACCATCCTGATCGTCATTCACCTCATGATCGTGATCGCGCTTGTCGGCGTCGTGCTGTTGCAGCGGTCCGAAGGCGGCGGCCTGGGCATTGGCGGCGGCAACAATGCGATGAGCGCGCGCGGTCAGGCCAATCCGCTGACGCGGCTGACCGTCATTCTGGGCGCCGCCTTCTTCGTCACCTCGGTGAGCCTGGGTCTTCTGGGCCGCTACGGCACCGACCCGACCGACGTTCTCGACCGCATTCCGGCGATCGGCGAGTCGATCGACGCCGAGACCGGCGAGCCGGTGCCGGGCGAGGGCGGGGTGCTCGATCTTCTGGGCGGTGAAAGCCCGTCCTCCGACGTGCCTTCGGGCAGCGAGGTGCCGGCGGGCGGCGTACCCTCGGGCGGCGGCGCATCGGGCGGCGTCCCCAACAACTGACCGGTCGATCGGCGGCGGGCTTGTCGCCGGCCATCCTTTCTGTTCGCAACACGATTTTTCCTTTGCGGAATCGCATCCGCCCCTCTAAGCGTGAGGTCCCATGGCACGGTACGTCTTCATCACCGGTGGCGTGGTCTCCTCCCTTGGAAAAGGCATTGCTTCCGCCGCTCTGGGCGCGCTTCTGCAGGCGCGCGGCTATTCGGTCCGGCTGAAAAAGCTCGACCCCTATCTCAATGTCGATCCGGGCACGATGAGCCCCTATCAGCACGGCGAAGTGTTCGTCACCGACGATGGCGCCGAGACCGATCTCGACCTTGGCCATTACGAGCGGTTCACGGGAAGGTCGGCCAACAAGCACGACAACATCACCACCGGGCGCATCTACCAGAACATCATCACCAAAGAGCGGCGCGGCGACTATCTGGGCGCGACGGTGCAGGTGATCCCGCACGTCACCGACGAGATCAAGCAATTCGTGGTCGAGGGCAATGAGGGCTACGATTTCGTCCTGTGCGAGATCGGCGGCACCGCCGGCGACATCGAGGCGATGCCCTTCATGGAGGCGATTCGCCAGCTCGGCAACGATCTGCCGCGCGGCAACGCGGTCTATGTCCATCTGACGCTGATGCCGTGGATTCCGGCGGCGGGCGAACTGAAGACCAAGCCGACCCAGCATTCGGTCAAGGAGCTGCGCTCGATCGGCATCGCGCCCGACATATTGCTGGTGCGCGCCGACCGGCCGATCCCCGAAGCCGAGCGGCGCAAGCTGTCCCTGTTCTGCAACGTGCGCGAAAGCGCCGTCATCCAGGCGCTCGACGTCAAGAATATCTACGACGTGCCCAAGGCCTACCACGGCGAGGGGCTGGACGCCGAAGTGCTCGCCGCATTCGGGATCGAGCCGGCGCCCAAGCCTCGCATGCATGTGTGGCACGATGTGTGCGCCCGCATCCACAATCCCGAAGGCGAGGTCACCATTGCCGTCGTCGGCAAGTATACCGGCCTCAAGGACGCCTATAAATCGCTGATCGAGGCGCTTCACCATGGCGGCATCGCCAACCGGGTGAAGGTCAACATCGAATGGATCGAATCGGAGATCTTCGACAGCGAGGACGCCGCGCCGCACCTTGAAAAGGTGCATGGCATCCTGGTGCCGGGCGGTTTCGGCGAGCGCGGCGCCGAGGGCAAGATCAAGGCGGCCAGCTTCGCCCGCGAGCGCGAAGTGCCCTATTTCGGCATCTGCTACGGCATGCAGATGGCGGTGCTGGATGCGGCGCGCAACCTGGCCGGCATCGATGACGCCGTCTCCTCGGAGTTCGAAAAGCCGGGCACCAACGTGGTCGGCATCATGACCGAGTGGCTGAAGGGCAACATGCTCCAAAAGCGCACGCGCGAGGGCGATCTTGGCGGCACGATGCGGCTTGGCGCCTATGACGCGGTGCTCGAAGAGGGCAGCCGGATTGCGTCCATCTACGGCGATACGCGCATCTCCGAGCGCCACCGGCATCGATACGAGGTCAATATCGAGCACAAGGACGCGCTGGAGCAGGCCGGCCTGACGATTTCCGGCCTGTCGCCGGACGGCGTGCTGCCCGAGACGATCGAATATGCCGACCATCCCTGGTTCATCGGCGTGCAGTATCACCCCGAACTCAAATCGCGCCCGTTCGAGCCGCATCCGCTGTTCGCCAGCTTTATCGAGGCGGCGATCGGTCAAAGCCGGTTGGTATAGTCGTCATCCGCCGGCCCAATATTCCGGGGTTCGGCGGTTTACTTTGCCGAAACCCTATCATGTTTCCCTGTCTTGCTGAGGAGCGGGGGAAACCGAGTGACACGGGCCAAGGGCAGCTATCTGGTCGACGACTATCTCGAGGTCGCCGATTTCTGGGCCTGGGAAACGGACGAGAACCTCGTCCTGACCTATCTCAGCAACGGGTTCTCCGAGCTGACCGGTCTGCCGGCCCGCGATTTCATCGGCCGATCGCGCTCGCAGATTGCCACCCGCGATCTCGATGCCGACATCTGGACCGAACATCGGCGGACGCTCGAAGAGCGCCGGCCGTTCCGCCGTTTCCGCTATCCGCTGGAAGCCAGCGACGGCTCCGTGCGCTGGTTTGAATCGAACGGCATTCCGCACCACGGCCCCGATGGCCGTTTCGTCGGCTATCGCGGCGTCGCGCGCGATATAACCGAGCAGATGCGGGATCGGGCGTTGCTGGCGGCGACCGGCCGCGAGGCAAAGCTGCAGCAGACCCTTCTGGCCCATATCGAGCGGGTGTCGCGCATCGGCGCCTGGCGCTGGGCCGTCGGCGACGGACACATCTCGATGAGCGACGAGATCTACCGCATACTGGGGGCGCCGATCGGCGCGCCGATGACGCCGGAAATGTCGAAGCGTCCGTTTGCGCCGAAATCCCGCGCGGTTTTCCAGGCCGCGATCGCCGAGGCCATCAGGCACCAGCAGCCTTTCGATCTGATTCTCGAGCTGGATGCTTCGGCCAGCGCGCATCGATGGGCCCGCGTGATCGGCGAGCCAGAGGTGGTGGACGGGCGCACGGCCCGGCTGTTCGGCACATTCCAGGACGTGACCGAGCAGCGCGAACAGGAGCTGAAGATGCGGCACCTGGCGCTGACCGACGCGCTGACCGGGATCGCCAATCGCGCCGCCTTCAACGAAAAGCTGGACGAGGTGGCGGAAAAGGCGGCCAGGAGCGGCCGCAGTTTTCTGCTGTGCGTGATCGATCTCAACCGTTTCAAGCAGGTCAACGATCAATACGGCCATGATGTCGGCGATCAGGTTCTGGTGCGTTTTGCAGACCAGTTCGGGTCGGCCTTGCCGCAGCACTGGTTCTTCGCGCGGATGGGCGGCGACGAGTTCGCCGTCCTGATCGGCGACGGGCACAGGTCGATCGAACTGACGTCTGCCGTCGATACGCTCTATGAGGCGCTGCAGCACGAAGTCGAGATCGCCGATGTCAATGTCACCGTGCAGGCCACCGCCGGATACACCGTCGCACCGACGCACGGCACCGACGTGCAGGCCTTGCTGCGGCGCGCCGATCTGGCGCTTTACGACGGCAAGCGCGACGCGGCGACCAATCTGAAGTGTTACGAGCCGGAAATGGAGGAAAGCTTCCATCGGCGCGTGCTGGTCGTCCAGGAGTTTGCCGATGCGCTGAAACAGGGGCGCGTGGTGCCCTGGTACCAGCCGGTTGTCGAACTCTCGAGCGGCCGGATCACCGGGATGGAGGCGCTTGCACGCTGGGATCATCCCGAACAAGGCATTCTGACCGCCGGCCAGTTCGTCGAGGTTTTCGACGATGCAAGGGTCAGCGTGGAGTTGAGCAATGCGATGCTGGAGCAGGTCTGCCTGGACATGGCGGACTGGCAGCAAAAAGGCGGCTCCTTCGGCCGAATCGGGATCAATGTCACGGCGGCGGTGCTGCGCCAGCCCGGCTTTGCGCTGCGGGTGATCGAGGCGCTGTCGCGCCAAGGCCTGCAGCCGCACAATTTCATCGTCGAAGTCACCGAAACGACGATCATCAGCCATGCCGCGCCGGCGGTGACGGATCAGCTCAGGCATCTGCGGGAAGCCGGCGTTTCGATCGCGCTCGACGATTTCGGCACGGGTTACTCCTCGCTGACCCACCTCAAGAGCCTGCCGTTCAACATCCTGAAGATCGACAAGTCCTTTATCAAGGATCTGTCGCGCTCGGCGGCCGACCAGTCGATCGTCCGTTCGCTGATCCATCTGGGCCGAGACCTTGGCTATACGACGGTGGCAGAGGGCATCGAGGTGCAGGCCGAAGCCGAATTGCTGCGCAGGATCGGCTGTGAAAGGGGGCAGGGGTTCCTGTTCCACAAACCGATGCCCAAACGCGATGTCGATGTTCTGATCGGTGCCGATATCCGCAGGGCCGCCGAGCCCGCCCGATAGCGTCCGGAGCGCTCCGCGCATCATCTTGCCTTGCTATTGGCACAATTACCCGCCATATGGGGGCATCGACACTTTTTGGCCCGACGTACTTTGGCCTCGCGTTATCCACGCCTGCTGACGTTCTCACTTCCAAAAGACGACTCGATCGGAAAGCGGCCCGGCTTGGCCGCACGTCACTAAGCGTTCAACGAAAAGGATTACGCAAATGGCAACAGGTACCGTCAAGTGGTTCAACGCCACCAAGGGTTTTGGTTTCATCGAGCCTGAAGCAGGCGGCAACGATGTGTTCGTGCACATCTCCGCGGTTCAGCGCGCCGGCATGCACGGCCTCGACGAAGGCCAGAAGATCAACTACGAGGTGGTTCAGGACCAGCGCTCGGGCAAAAGCTCGGCCGACAATCTGACCGCGGCCTGATCGACCCACATATCCCATAACGGGATCACCAAACGAAAACGGGCCGTTGCGGCCCGTTTTCTGTTTCAGGCACCGTCCGGCTGCATCGAATGCGCAACGCGCAGCGTCTCGGCGGATTGCCGGACAAGTCCCGCGATCTGCGTCAATTGCTTGGCAAGCGGGCTCGTCCGCCGCCAGATCATGCCGACCGTACGCGACGGTTGCGGGTCGCCGAAGCGCGCGACCGAGACCGATGCCGAGCGCGTTTCCACCGGCACCGCCATTTCCGGGATCAGCGTGACGCCGATGCCCGCGCCGACCATCTGGACCAGCGTCGACAACGAACTGCCGTCCAAAAGCTCGCGCGGCAGCGGCGAGCGCAGATTGCAGAAGGACAGCGCCTGATCCCGGAAACAGTGGCCCTCTTCAAGCAGCAACAGCCGCATCTCGCGCAGCATTTCGGGGCTCGGCACCGGCTTGCCGGCGTCGGCGCCCGGCCGGACGAGCACGAAGTCCTCCTTGAACAGGGCCGTCTCGGCAAAGGACGGTTCTGATACGGGCAAAGCGACGATTGCGGTGTCGAGCCGGCCTTCGGTCAGTTCACGCATGAGCTTTGGCGTAACGGTCTCGCGCACCCGGATATCGAGATCGCCATGGGTCCGCGCCAGATCGCCGATAATGGTCGGCAGCAGGTAGGGCGCGATGGTCGGAATGACGCCGATGCGCAACCGACCGGCCAGCCGGTCACGCGATGCCCGCGCGAGGTCCCCCAACTCGTCGACGGACCGCAGGATCACCCGTGCCCGCTCGGCGAATTCATCGCCAAAGCCCGTCAGCCGGACCTGCCGTGCGCCGCGTTCGAAAAGGGCCGTGCCGAGCGCATCCTCCAACTCCCTGATCTGCATGGAAAGTGCCGGCTGCGAGATCGCGCACGCCTCCGCGGCCCGTCCAAAATGGCCGTGCCGGGCCAAAGCCTCGAAATAGCGCAGCTGTTTCAGCGTCAGGTTGTTCATAAGGTGAGCTTATCGCACAAATCAGCAAATACAACTTCACCTGATGAGCCTAGTTTGGTACGATTCTAAAGAGCCCCAAAACCCACGCGCATATTCGGAGGAACCCATGAACGCTCCCACCGGCGAAATCACCGGCAAATGTCCCGTGATGCACACCAATTTCGGCGTCCGGTCGAACCGCGACTGGTGGCCGAACCAGCTCAACATCAAGATTTTGCACCAGAATTCGGCGCTGACCGACCCGATGGGCGGCGCGTTCGACTATGCCGAAGCGTTCGGCAAGCTCGATCTGGGCGCGGTCAAGAAGGATCTGCACGCGCTGATGACCGACAGCCAGGACTGGTGGCCGGCCGACTACGGCCATTATGGCGGCCTGTTCATCCGCATGGCGTGGCACAGCGCCGGCACCTACCGCACGGCGGACGGCCGGGGTGGGGCTTCGTCGGGCACGCAGCGTTTCGCGCCGCTCAACTCCTGGCCGGACAACGCCAATCTGGACAAGGCGCGGCGCCTTTTGTGGCCGATCAAGCGCAAATACGGTAACGCCATTTCCTGGGCCGATCTGATGATCCTCGCCGGCAATGTCGCGCTCGAATCGATGGGCTTCAAGACGTTCGGCTTTGGCGGCGGCCGCGCCGATATCTGGGAGCCCGAAGAAGACATTTATTGGGGTTCGGAAACCGAATGGCTCGGCGATGAGCGCTACAGCGGCGAGCGCGATCTGGAAAATCCGCTCGCAGCGGTTCAGATGGGCCTGATCTACGTCAATCCCGCAGGCCCCAACGGCAAACCCGATCCGGTCGCCTCGGGCCGCGACATCCGCGAGACCTTCGCCCGCATGGCGATGGACGATTACGAAACCGTGGCGCTGACCGCCGGCGGACACACGTTCGGCAAGACCCATGGCGCGGGCGACGCCGCTTTGGTGGGGCCCGAGCCCGAGGGCGCGCCGATCGAGGCGATGGGCCTTGGCTGGCTGTCGACGCATGGCAGCGGCAAGGGCGCCGACACGATCACCAGCGGCATTGAGGGTGCCTGGACGCCCAATCCCACCCAATGGGACAACGGCTATTTCGACGTGCTGTTCGGCTATGAGTGGGAACTGGTCAAGAGCCCGGCGGGCGCCTGGCAGTGGACGCCCAAGGACCTCAAGCCCGAGGACCACGCGCCCGACCCCGAGACCGGGGAGCGCAACCGCAAGATCATCATGACCACCGCCGACATGGCGATGCGCATGGACCCGATCTACGAGCCGATTTCCCGTCATTTCCATCAGAATCCGGACGAACTGGCCGATGCGTTCGCGCGTGCATGGTTCAAGCTGACCCACCGCGACATGGGGCCGAAAGCGCGCTATCTGGGCGCCGAGGTGCCGGCCGAAGACCTGATCTGGCAGGATCCGGTGCCGGCGGTCGACCACGCGCTGATCGACGATGCCGACATCGCCGGTCTGAAGGCGAAAATCCTCGCATCGGGCCTGTCGGTGGCCGAACTCGTCTCGACGGCCTGGGCCTCGGCCTCGACCTTCCGCGGCTCGGACAAGCGCGGCGGCGCCAATGGCGCGCGCATCCGCCTTGCGCCGCAAAAGGACTGGGAAGCCAACGATCCGGCGCAGCTGGCCAAGGTGCTCGGCGTGCTCGAAGGCATTCAGAGCGCCTTCAATGACGGTGCATCGGGCGGCAAGAAGGTTTCGCTCGCCGACCTGATCGTGCTTGGCGGCGGCGCGGCGATCGAAAAGGCGGCCGCCGATGCCGGCCATAACGTCACAGTGCCGTTCGCGCCCGGCCGAACCGACGCCACCGACGAGCAGACCGATGCCGCCTCGTTCGAGCCGATGGAGCCGATTGCCGAGGGCTTCCGCAACTACCAGAAGGGCGACTACACGACCTCCGCCGAAGAGATGCTGATCGACAAGGCCCAGCTTCTGACGCTTACCGCGCCGGAAATGACGGTGCTGGTGGGCGGCATGCGGGCGCTCGGCGCCAATGCCGGGCAGAGCAGCCATGGCGTCCTGACCGACCGGCCGGGCACGCTGACCAACGACTTCTTCGTCAATCTGGTCGACATGGGCACCACATGGTCGCCCGTGTCGGACAAGCAGGACGTGTTCGAGGGCCGCGATGCGGCAACCGGCGCGGTCAAATGGACCGGCACGCGTGTCGATCTGGTGTTCGGCTCCAACTCGCAATTGCGGGCGTTGGCCGAACTCTATGCCCAGGACGATGCGAAGGAAAAGTTCGTCGCCGACTTCGTCGCGGCCTGGACCAAGGTGATGAACGCCGACCGGTTCGATCTGGCCTGACCCGCCCGCTCGTCAAACCTCATGCGGCCGACCCGAAAGGGCCGGCCGTTTTCTTTGGCACGTTGGGTAGCCATGCGGGACTGGCCAACACCGAAGGCGGAACCGGCCGAGCCAAGTGAAAAAAATCGAAAACCGCTTGATTTTGTTGGTGAGCGCGCAGGGGCTCGAACCCTGGACCTACTGATTAAAAGTCAGTTGCTCTACCAGCTGAGCTACGCGCTCCCGACAAGGGAAACCGCGCCGGGATGCCGGCGCGGGCAAAGGGTCCATACGCAAAGCCGGCGGTCCGGTCAACCGGGTTTCCCGCAGCCGAACGCCAATGACATTGTGCCGCGCCGCATCACGCAATTGGCATGTGATTGCGAACGTCGTTCTGTGTTAACAGCGACCAAATCCCGGCCCTGAAGCCGGGCGAACGAACCCGAAGGCATAGCAACCGCACGGCCATGGCGATCGACATTTCCTATCTGAGCGCATTCGGCGCGGGCATGATCTCGTTCGTCACGCCCTGTGTGCTGCCGCTCGTTCCGCCCTATCTGTGCTACATGGCCGGCGTGTCGATGGACCAGTTCCGCGACGCGGACGGCGACCCCGGCATCACGCCCGACGCGTCGGGCGCGGCGACAGCGCGCCTGACCGCGGTGCGTCTGCCGCTCATGACCGCGGCTCTTGCTTTCGTGCTTGGTTTCTCAACCGTCTTCATCGCGCTGGGGGCTGGCGCTTCGACCATTGGCGGGTTCCTGCGCGTCTGGCAGACCGAGCTGGCCATGATCGCCGGCGTCGTGATCATCATCATGGGGCTGAATTTTCTCGGCCTGTTCCGCATTGGCCTCCTGTCGCGCGAGGCGCGGTTCCAAAGCCGGGGGGTGCCCGCCAACCCGGCCGCCGCCTATGTGATGGGGCTTGCCTTCGCCTTTGGCTGGACGCCCTGCATCGGACCGGTCCTGGGCCCGATCCTGACGCTTGCCGGCGCCCAGGACAGTGTCGGGCAGGGCGCGAGCCTTCTGGCGGTCTATTCGGCGGGCCTCGGAATTCCGTTTCTGATCGCGGCGATGTTCTCGGGCCAGTTCATGCGCTTTCTGACTCGCTTTCGCGCGCATCTAGGGACGGTCGAAAAGCTGATCGGCGCACTTCTGGTTCTCGCCGGCATCCTTTTCCTGACCGGCGGCATGCAGGCGATGGCCTTCTGGCTGCTCGAACAGTTCCCGGCCTTGGGGCGTCTCGGCTAGGCCAAGAGCAGGTCAAGTCAGGTCAGGCCCGCCGCGCCCTTGCGCAGATTGACGCCGTCAACGCGCCATGTGCCGTCGTCCTGCAACTCCATATAGTAGACCGCCGTCCAGTCGCTGCCGTCCGGCGCGCGGATCAGTACCTCCTGGATGATCCGCCCGTCGGCCATGCGGTCGGCGCGCCCGAATGCGTAATTGCCGGGCCGAAGCACGGGCAGATAGCCGCGCTCGACCATCGACATGAAGCCGTCCAGCGTCGGGTAGATGCGCTTGATGTCTTGGGAGGCGTATCCGTAGGCACGTTCGAAATCGCGCGCCAGAAAGCTCTCGAGCTGCTCGGTGATGACGTTGCGTGCGGCGTTCTCGTCGGCATGGGCCCGATCCAAGGGCGCCAGAAGGAAGGCGAGCGCGAAGGCCATGGTCGCGGCGGCGGCAAGGGCCAGCGGGATGAAACGGGGGCGTCTGGTCATGGCAGGTCTCCTCTCGTGCATGGAAAAGTAGGCCGCGGCGGGCGCTTGGCAAATCCCCGGCGTCGACGCCGAGGCCTTGCTTGCGCGGCGCCGGCAAATCGGGCACACGGGCGCCATGACCGGCCATGCCATATCGCCCTATCAGCCGCGCGCCTTCGACCATTGCGTTCTGCCCGTCGGGGAACTGAGCGTGGCCCGCGCACGGCTGACCGCCCTGGGCTTTCAGGTGGCCGCCGATGCCAAGCATCCGTTCGGCACGGAGAATGCCTGCGTCTATTTCGACGACGGCACGTTTCTGGAACCGCTGGCAATCGACCAGCGCGAGAAATGCGAGCGCACGGCGCAGCGCGGCAACGTCTTCACCGCGCGCGATCAGGCCTACCGGTTCCGCAACGGCGACAACGGATTTTCCGCGATTGCGCTCGGCACCGACAATGCCGATGCCGACCACAAGGGCTTCCGCCGCCAGGGCATTTCCGCCGGCCGCAAGCTGCTGTTCGGCCGGACGATGACCGATGGGTCCGGCGCCAAGGCGCGCGCCACCTTCAAGCTCGCCTTTGCGGCCGATCTTCGCTCGCCCGACAGTTTCCTGTTCACATGCCAGCGGGTGAACACGCCGGCGGTCGACCGGGCGGCGCTGCAAACCCATCCGAACACGGTGACCGGCACGGCGGAGATCATCGCCTCGGAGGCGAACCCCGCCGATTTCCAGTATCTGTTGCAGGACGTCATCAACAACCGCGCCACGCAGGCCCATTCCTTTGGCATCGAGATCGCCGGGGCCGATTTCACGCTCAACGTGATGACGCCGGAAGGTTTGCGCATCCATTTCGGCGTGGAGCGCCATGTGCCAACGCGCGGCCTGCGCTTCGAAGGCATCGTTTTCACCGTCGCCGACCCGGAAGCTCTTCGGGCATTGCTCGCCGAAAACGGCATCAAGACGCACGAGCACGGCTCTTGGCTGGTGGCCGACCGTGCGCCGGGTCAGGGCGCCTTTTTCGCCTTCGACATGCGGGGAGAAAACCGATGAACACGATGGACGCCCCAGCCATGGCACCGGCCGAGACCGTGGCAGCCGGCAAGGTACGCTTCGGCAACCATCTGCCGCTCGCCATCATTGCTGGGCCCTGCCAGATGGAAAGCCGCGACCATGCCGTCATGATGGCCGAGGCGCTCAAGACCATGGCCGGCGATCTGGGCGTCGGTCTCGTCTTCAAGACGAGCTATGACAAGGCCAACCGCACCTCGCTGTCGGGCCGGCGCGGCATGGGGCTGGAGGCGGCGCTGCCGGTCTTTGCCGAAATCCGCGAACGGCTGGGTCTTCCGGTTCTGACGGACGTGCATTCGCCCGAACAGTGCGCAGCGGTCGCCGATGTCGTGGACATATTGCAGATCCCGGCTTTCCTGTGCCGGCAGACCGACCTTCTGGTTGCCGCAGCGCAGACGGGCAGGATCGTCAACATCAAGAAGGGCCAGTTCCTGGCGCCCTGGGACATGGTCAATGTCGCCGCCAAGGTGACCGGCAGCGGCAATCCGAATGTGCTTCTGACCGAGCGCGGGGCGAGCTTTGGCTACAACACGCTGGTCTCCGACATGCGGGCGCTGCCGATCATGGCCGCAACCGGCGCGCCGGTGATCTTCGATGCGACCCATTCGGTCCAGCAGCCGGGCGGGCAGGGCGCCTCGTCGGGCGGCGACCGGACCATGGTTCCGCCTTTGGCGCGCGCCGCCGTTGCGGTCGGCGTTGCCGGCGTCTTCATCGAAACCCATGACGATCCGGACAATGCGCCGTCGGACGGGCCGAACATGATGCCGCTTGGCGAGATGGAAGCCCTGTTGCGGCAATTGATGGCGATCGACGCGCTCGTGAAGGGCAGCTAACGCCCCGACCGACCACTTTGCGCGCCTCCAGCGGTTTTCCTTTTCACAAAGCTCGGCTAAGGCAGCGGCGACAGTGCCAAACGCGATCCTGAGGGGAATGCCAGCCATGGGTGCCATCATCGACATTATCGGTCGCCAGATCATCGACAGCCGCGGAAATCCGACCGTGGAAGTCGATGTGCTGCTCGACGACGGCGCGTTCGGCCGCGCCGCGGTTCCGTCCGGCGCATCGACCGGCGTGCATGAGGCGGTCGAACTGCGCGACGGCGGCGGCGCATGGCTCGGCAAGGGCGTCGGCAACGCGGTCGACAATGTCAACGGGCCGATCTTCGACGCCATTGGCGGCATGGACGCCACGGACCAGGCCAAGATCGACGCGGTGATGATCGATCTCGACGGCACCGACAACAAGGGAAAGCTGGGCGCCAATGCGATCCTGGGCGTGTCGCTGGCGGTCGCCAAAGCCGCCGCGCAATCGGCCGGCCTGCCGCTCTACCGCTACGTCGGCGGCACCAACGCCCACATCCTGCCGGTGCCGATGATGAACATCATCAATGGCGGCGCGCACGCCGACAATCCGATCGATTTCCAGGAATTCATGATCATGCCGACCGGCGCGGCCTCGCTCGCCGACGCGGTGCGGATGGGCGCGGAAACCTTCCACACGCTGAAAAAGAAGCTGACCGCGGCCGGCCACAACACCGGCATTGGCGACGAGGGCGGCTTTGCGCCGAACCTCAAAAGCGCCGAGGCCGCGCTCGACTTCATCATGGAAGCGGTGACCGAGGCCGGCTATGCGCCGGGCGAGGATATGCATATCGCGCTCGATTGCGCAGCGTCGGAATTCTTCAAGGACGGCGCCTATGTCTATGAGGGCGAGGGTGTGACGCGCAGCGGCCAGGAGCAGGCCGAGTATCTGAAGAGCCTGGTCGACGCCTATCCGATCATCTCGATCGAGGACGGCATGCATGAGGACGATTGGGAAAGCTGGAAGATCCAGACCGAGCTGATCGGCGGCAAATGCCAGCTTGTGGGCGACGATCTGTTCGTCACCAACACGTCGCGACTGTCACGCGGCATCGACGAGGGCATCGCCAATTCGATCCTGATCAAGGTCAACCAGATCGGCACGCTCACCGAAACGCTGCGCGCGGTCGAAATGGCGCACAAGGCCGGCTACACGGCGGTGATGTCGCACCGGTCGGGCGAGACCGAGGATGCGACCATCGCCGATCTGGCGGTCGCCACCAATTGCGGGCAGATCAAGACCGGCTCGCTCGCCCGTTCCGACCGGCTGGCCAAATACAACCAGCTGATCCGCATCGAGGAAGAGCTGGGCGATCTGGGCCGTTACGCGGGCGCATCGATCCTGCGCTGACCGCTGGGCGGTTTGGGAAGGCGCGCCGCCGAATTCGGCGCGCCTTAGGAGCCGCTTAACCAAACTGCCGTACCACTGGACACCGCGCAGCTTTGGTTCCGGGTCATGTGGACGCGCCAGTACAGAAAATCTCCGCTTCGGCATCTCGTCATCCCGTCCATCGCGGCCCTGTCGCTGGGCTATTTCGGCTTCCATGGGATCACCGGCAATCTGGGGCTGACCTCGAAGTCGGAATATGAACAGCGCCTCGCCGGTCTCGAGGCGGAGCTGCAAGCCCTGTCGACGGCGCGCTCCATGCTGGAGACGCGCACCGCGGCGCTCAGNGTTGATCTTGTTGCATAATGGCACTGATCGCACTGCAACATTGGACGAATTGCTGCAGCGCACGAATTAACTTGATTTCAGTTAATTGTTGAATTTTCAAGCGATTTTATGACGTTATCGTCATGAAACCTATGCCAAAGTGCGTCTTGATGTCCGCGTTCGGCGCGATAGGATATGCCGAAATTCAACAGGGACGGAAACCCAGATGGCGACACGCGCACGCAAGGCGCCGGCAAAATCCAAGGCCGGTGCGAACAAGGGCGGCCTTTCGGCGCCCAAGCCCGCCGAGTTCACCAAGGATGAGGAACTGACCGCCTATCGCGACATGCTGCTGATCCGGCGTTTCGAGGAAAAGGCCGGCCAGCTGTACGGGATGGGCTTCATCGGCGGTTTCTGCCACCTCTATATCGGCCAGGAAGCGGTGGTCACCGGCATTTCCATGGCGATGGAGGATGGCGACCAGACCATCACCACCTATCGCGACCACGGTCACATGCTGGCGATGGACATGGAGTCGCGCGGCGTGATGGCCGAACTGACGGGCCGCCGGGGAGGTTACTCCAAGGGCAAGGGCGGCTCGATGCACA
Source organism: Oceaniradius stylonematis (assembly GCF_003149475.2). Taxonomy (GTDB): domain Bacteria; phylum Pseudomonadota; class Alphaproteobacteria; order Rhizobiales; family Rhizobiaceae; genus Roseitalea; species Roseitalea stylonematis. The sequence goes on along the minus strand of NZ_QFWV02000002.1, from coordinate 233,360 downwards.
TGTTCTCGAAAGAGAAGAACTTCTATGGCGGCCACGGCATTGTCGGCGCCAACGTGTCGCTGGGCGCGGGGATCGCGTTCGCCAACAAATATCGCGACAACGGCAAGGTGTGCTGCACCTATTTCGGCGACGGCGCGGCCAACCAGGGCCAAGTCTATGAGAGCTTCAACATGGCCTCGCTGTGGAAGCTGCCGGTCGTTTTCGTCATCGAGAACAACCGCTATGCCATGGGCACCTCCGTCGCCCGGTCCTCGGCCGAGACCGATTTCTCCCAGCGCGGCGTCTCCTTCAAGATCCCGGGCTTTCAGGTCGACGGCATGGATGTGCGCGCGGTCAAGGCCGCCGCGGATCTGGCGCTCGGCCATGCCCGCTCGGGCGAAGGGCCGGTGATCGTCGAGATGATGACCTACCGCTATCGCGGCCACTCCATGTCCGATCCGGCCAAGTACCGCACCAAGGACGAGGTGCAGAAGATGCGTTCGGAGCGCGATCCGATCGAACAGGTGAAGGCGCGGGTGATCGAGCAGAAGTGGGCGACCGAGGACGAGCTGAAGGCGATCGACAAGGAGGTCCGCGCGATCGTCGCCGATGCCGCCGAATTCGCGCAGAACGATCCCGAGCCGGACGTTTCCGAACTTTACACCGACATTTTGCTCGAAGCGTGAGGGGCGACCATGCCGATTGATATTCTGATGCCGGCCCTTTCCCCGACCATGGAAGAGGGCAATCTGGCCAAATGGCTGAAAAAAGAGGGCGATTCGGTCACCGCCGGTGACGTGATCGCCGAGATCGAGACCGACAAGGCGACCATGGAGGTCGAAGCGGTCGACGAGGGAACGATCGGCAAGATCCTGGTCGATGAGGGCGCCGAGGGCGTCAAGGTGAACACGCCCATCGCGGTGCTGCTCGAAGAGGGCGAAAGCGCCGACGACATCGGCACGTCTTCGGCACCTTCGGCCCAGCCTGCGCCCGCACCGGAGACCGAAGGCGCGTCCGATCCCGCGCCGGTGCCCGCTGCGCCCGCCGCCCAGGAAGCGCCCGCCGATCCCGAAGTGCCCGAGGGCACCGAAATGGTGCCGACCACCGTGCGCGAAGCGCTGCGCGATGCCATGGCCGAGGAGATGCGCGCCGACGACAGCGTCTTCGTCATGGGCGAGGAAGTCGCCGAATATCAGGGCGCCTACAAGGTCACCCAGGGGCTTCTGGACGAGTTCGGACCGCGGCGCGTGGTCGACACGCCGATCACCGAACACGGCTTCGCCGGCGTCGGCGTCGGCGCGGCGATGACCGGCCTAAGGCCGATCGTCGAGTTCATGACCTTCAACTTCGCCATGCAGGCGATCGACCAGATCGTCAATTCGGCCGCCAAGACGCTGTACATGTCCGGCGGCCAGATGGGTGCGCCGATGGTGTTCCGCGGCCCGAACGGCGCCGCAGCCCGCGTCGCCGCACAGCATTCGCAATGCTATGCGGCCTGGTACAGCCACATACCCGGCCTCAAGGTCATCCAGCCCTACAATGCGTCCGACGCCAAGGGGCTTTTGAAGGCCGCAATACGCGACCCGAACCCGGTCGTCTTCCTCGAAAACGAGATCATGTACGGCCAGACCTTCGACGTGCCGAAGCTGGACGATTTCGTCCTGCCGATCGGCAAGGCGCGGCTGCAGCGGGCGGGCAGCGACTGCACGATCGTCTCGTTCGGCATCGGCATGAGATACGCCATCGATGCGGCGGAAAAGCTGGCCGGCGAGGGCATCGATTGCGAGGTGATCGACCTGCGCACGCTGCGCCCGATGGACCTGCCCGCCGTCATCGCTTCGGTGAAGAAGACCGGCCGGCTGGTGACGGTCGAGGAGGGCTTCCCGCAAAGTTCTGTCGGCGACTATATCGCCAATCAGGTCACGCGCGAGGCGTTCGACTATCTCGACGCGCCNTGTGGGCGAGGTGATCGAGGCGGTCAAAGCCGTCACCTACGCGGGTTGAGGAGAGCGCAATGCCCATCACCATCACAATGCCCGCGCTGTCGCCGACCATGGAGGAGGGCAACCTCGCCAAATGGCTGGTCAAGGAGGGCGATACCGTCTCGGCCGGCGACGTGATCGCCGAGATCGAAACCGACAAGGCGACCATGGAAGTGGAAGCCGTCGATGAAGGCACAATCGCCAGCATCCTCGTGGCCGAGGGGACCGAGGCGGTGAAGGTCAACGCACCGATCGCCGTTCTGGCCGAGGAAGGCGAGGATGTGGCCGAAGCCGCCAAGGCAGGGCCATCAGGCGGTTCCGCGCCGGCGTCCGATCAGAGCGGGTCGGCATCGGGCGAGGCCGACGCCGCTTCGGAGGCGCCGGCAGCCTCCGGCAACGGCGCCGAAGCCCCGCCCGCACCGCCGAAAGCGGCCAAGAGCGGCGGCGACATCCCCGACAGCGTCAAGGCCGGCCCGGTGCCGGTCAAGGACGGTCAGAAAGTGTTCGCCTCGCCGCTGGCGCGCCGCATCGCCAACAATGAAGGCATCGACATCACCGCGATTTCCGGCTCCGGCCCGAAAGGCAGGATCGTCAAGCGCGATGTCGAAGCCGCGCTCGCCTCCGGCGCCAGGCCCGCCGCCGAAGCGCCGGCAGCAAAGGCCGACGCGCCTGCTCCCGCCATGGCGGTCGGCGCCTCTTCCGAACAGGTCCTTGCCAACTTCGCCGAGGGCTCCTACGAACTCGTCAAGCATGACGGCATGCGCAAGACGATCGCCAAGCGCTTGCAGGAATCCAAGCAGACCATCCCGCACTTCTATGTCACGGTCGATGTGGAACTGGACGCGCTTTTGGCCTTGCGTTCGCAGCTTAACAAGGCCGCGCCCGTCAAGGACGACAAGCCGGCCTACAAGCTGTCGGTCAACGACATGGTGATCAAGGCGCTGGCGCTGGCGCTGCGCGATGTGCCCGACGCCAACGTCTCCTGGACCGACGAAGCCATGGTCAAGCACCGCCACGCAGATGTCGGTGTCGCGGTGTCGATCCCCGGCGGGCTGATCACGCCGATCGTGCGCCGCGCCGAGGAGAAGACCCTGTCGGCGATCTCCAACGAGATGAAGGATCTGGGCGCCCGCGCCAAGGACCGCAAGCTGAAACCCGAGGAGTATCAGGGCGGTACAACGGCAGTCTCCAACATGGGCATGATGGGCGTCAAGGATTTCGCCGCCGTGGTCAACCCGCCGCATGCGACCATTCTGGCGGTTGGCGCCGGCGAACAGCGCCCGGTGGTCAAGGACGGCGCACTGGCGGTCGCGACCGTGATGAGCGTGACGCTGTCGACCGACCATCGCTGCGTCGATGGCGCGCTGGGCGCGGAGCTTCTGGCCGCCTTCAAGGGCTACGTCGAAAACCCGATGGGGATGCTGGTGTAGACATGCTGCCCGCAGGTCTCATTTTTGCTGCATTCATTGCTTGGGCGATGTCGATAAACATAATTCGTCGAGGTGATCTTGAGACGCGAGGCTTCCTGCTACTGCTCGTAAGCTTCGGTGCTATGGTTTTGGTGCATCTGGCTCCGTTCTTCGTTTACGGGTTTGTATGGGGCGCGGTCGTGCTGATCATCTCTTACATTGTCGGCGGAGGGGTCTCGGGTTTTCTGCTCGGCCTGGCCATAGCGTCACCGGATTGGCCCGACCGGTTCCTGCTACTGATTGGACCCGGCCCATTCATTCTTGCGTTGATTGCTATCCTGTTATCGGCAATCGCCATGCTGGGTAGTGTGAATTGATACCGATCAAGGAGGCATGAAGGCCGGCCGCTAGGGTGGTGCGATCAATGGGTGCAAAGGAGCAATGTCCATGGCGCACACGCCGCACGAACTGGCCGAAGAATTCCCAGACCATGTTGAAAAGATGAGCGAAATGAAGGTGTCGAACGCCCATTTCGCGCGCCTCTTCGACGAGTATCACGAAATCAACCGGGCCATTCACCGCGCCGAAACGGATATCGAGCCCACGGACGATTTCAACATGGAAGACATGCGCAAGAAGCGCATGCACCTGAAAGACGAAATCTACGGGATGCTGACCGGCTGATCCTTCGCTTCGGTCGCCTCCCCGAAAGGACAGGAGAGGCGACTTGGCTGACAATTCCTACGACGTGATCATCATCGGCTCGGGGCCCGGCGGCTATGTGACGGCCATCCGGTCCGCGCAGCTCGGTTTCAAGACGGCGATCGTCGAGCGCGAGCATCTGGGCGGCATTTGCCTCAACTGGGGCTGCATTCCGACCAAGGCGCTGCTGCGCTCGGCCGAAGTGATGGATTATGCCAGCCATATCGGCAATTACGGCCTGACGCTGGACGGCACGGTCAAGGCGGACGTGACCGCCGTGGTCGACCGCTCGCGCAAGGTGTCGGCACGCCTCAATGGCGGCGTCGGCATGCTGATGAAGAAGAACAAGATCGACGTGATCTGGGGCGAGGCCAAGCTGGCCGGCAAGGGCAAGGTCAGCGTCGGCAAGCCGTCGAAGAAAGCGATGGAGCCACAGCATCCCGCGCCCAAGGCGACCAAGGGCGAGGGCGATTACACCGCCAAGCACATCATCGTCGCGACCGGCGCGCGGCCGCGCGCGCTGCCCGGCATCGAGCCCGACGGCAAGCTGATCTGGACCTATTTCGAGGCGATGGTGCCGCAGACAATGCCCAGGAAGCTTGTCGTCATGGGTTCGGGCGCCATCGGTATCGAGTTTGCCTCCTTCTACAATTCCATGGGCGTCGACGTGACCGTCGTCGAACTGATGGACCAGGTCATGCCGGTCGAGGATGAGGAAATCTCCAAGCTCGCCCGCAAGCAGCTCGAAAAGCACGGTCTGACCATCCTCACCGGTGCCAAGGTCACCAAGGTCGACAAGAAGTCCGATTCGGTCGTCGCCCATGTCGAGGACAAGGACGGCAAGACGACGCCGATCGAGGCCGACCGGCTGATTTCCGCGGTCGGCGTTCAGGGCAACATCGAAAACCTCGGCCTCGAGGCGCTCGGCATAAAAACCGACCGCGGCTGCGTGGTGATCGACGGCTATGGCCGCACAAATGTCGAGGGCATCTATGCGATCGGCGATGTGGCCGGCCCGCCCATGCTGGCGCACAAGGCCGAGCATGAGGGCGTGATCTGCATCGAAAAGATCGCCGGCATCCCCGGCGTGCACGCCATGGACAAGAGCCTTATCCCCGGCTGCACCTATTGCCATCCACAGGTCGCGTCGGTCGGGCTGACCGAAAAGGCGGCCAAGGCCGAGGGCCGCGACATCCGCGTCGGCCGGTTCCCGTTCGCCGCCAACGGCAAGGCGATCGCGCTTGGCGAAGACCAAGGCCTGATCAAGACCATCTTCGACAAGAAGACGGGGCAATTGGTCGGTGCTCACATGGTCGGTGCCGAGGTCACCGAACTGATCCAGGGCTTTGTCGTCGCGATGAACCTGGAGACCACCGAGGAAGAGCTGATGCACACCGTCTTCCCGCATCCGACCCTGTCGGAGATGATGAAGGAAAGCGTGCTGGATGCCTATGGGCGGGTGCTGAACTCGTAATTGGTGCGCTTCGTCGCAGGCCGGTTGCGGCCGCGGCGTACCATCCATATTTTAGGCACGGTCAGCGGGCTTGTTGCCCAAGGAAACAGCCAATGGTCACCGTTGTCGATACGGTCAAATCCGAAAAGTCAAAGCCCCGCCATCCGGAAAAGGCGCACCGGCCCGACCAGGATTCCGGTCTGAAGAAGCCGGACTGGATACGCGTGCGCGCGCCGGTCTCCAAGGGCTTTCACGAGACCAACCGGATCGTCCAGTCGCACAATCTGGTGACCGTCTGCGGCGAGGCCGGCTGCCCGAACATCGGCGAGTGCTGGGACAAGAAGCATGCCAGCTTCATGATCCTGGGCGAGATCTGCACGCGCGCCTGCGCCTTCTGCAATGTGACGACGGGCATGCCGACCGGCATCGACAGCGAGGAACCGGTCAATGTCGCCAAGGCCGTCAGGACGATGGGGCTGAACCATGTGGTGATTACGTCCGTCGACCGGGACGATCTGCCAGACGGCGGCGCGCAGCATTTCGTCGACGTGATCAACGCCATTCGCGAACACTCGCCGGGCACGACGGTGGAGGTGTTGACGCCCGATTTTCTGCGCAAGGATGGCGCACTCGAAATGGTCGTCGCGGCACGGCCGGATGTCTTCAACCACAATCTCGAGACGGTCGCCTCGAACTATCTGACCGTGCGCCCCGGCGCCCGCTATTTCCACTCGATGCGGCTGTTGCAGCGGGTCAAGGAACTCGACCCGACCATGTTCACCAAGTCGGGCATCATGGTGGGGCTGGGCGAGACGCGCAACGAGGTGCTGCAGCTGATGGACGATCTGCGCACCGCCGATGTGGATTTCCTGACGATCGGCCAATATCTGCAGCCGACCAAGAAGCACCACAAGGTGATGGCCTATGTCACGCCGGACGAGTTCACCTCCTACGAGACGGCGGCTTATGCGAAGGGCTTTCTGATGGTGTCGGCCAGCCCGCTGACGCGGTCGTCGCACCATGCGGGCGAGGATTTCGACAAGCTGCGCGCCGCGCGCGCCAAGAAGCTGGCAGCCGCCGAGTAGCCCGATGCCGCAATTTTCCTCGACACGGCGCGTGCAGCACAGTGCCGATGCCATGTTCGCGCTTGTGGCCGATGTCGAAAGATACCCCGAATTCGTGCCTCTCTGCGAGGCGCTGACAGTGCGTTCCCGGCGCGAAAAAGCCGGCCGGACGCTGATGATCGCCGACATGACCGTCGGCTACAAGGCGATCCGGGAGACGTTCACCAGCCAGGTCATTCTCAAACCGTCAGAGCGCGAGATCGACGTGTCCTATGTCGACGGGCCGTTCAAATATCTCAGCAATGTCTGGCGCTTTGCCGATTGCGGCGATGGCTGCTGCGACGTGCATTTCCACATCGACTACGAGTTCAAAAGCCGTATGCTGGGTGCTCTGATGGGCGCGATGTTCGACCGCGCGTTCCGCAAATTCTCGCAGGCCTTCGAGGAACGCGCCGACGCGCTGCACGGCTCCATGGCGCGGCCCGCCGCCGGCGCCTGATCAGTCGCCGCCTGGCTTCTCCGGCATGCTGTCGCCAAGTTGCAGCAGCAGTTCCAGTGCCGTCACCACGGAAACCTGGCGAATGAAGGCGCGTCCACGATCCTCGAACTGGCGCTTGATGACGAGTGTCGAGCCGAACGAGGATGCCGCGCCGAACCAGACCGTACCAACGGGCTTGATGTCCGACCCGCCGTCCGGGCCGGCAATGCCGGTGACCGCCACCGCGATATCGGCATCGGAGCGCGCCAATGCTCCTTCTGCCATGGCGCCTGCGACCTCGCCGGAGACCGCGCCGACCGTGTCGAGCACCTCCGCATCGACGCCCAGCATCGCGATCTTGGCGGCATTGGAATAGGTCACGAACGCACGGTCGAAGGCGGCCGACGAGCCGGCGTGATCGGTGATCGCCGCGGCGATCATGCCGCCGGTGCAGCTTTCGGCGGTGGCGGCCATCAGACCCTTTTCGGTGAAGCTGCGGACCATCTCCGCCGACAGCGTCTCGATGGCCTCTTTCGCGTCGTCCATCGTCAGTCTCCCTTTTGCGCGTAGACGACGCTGGCCGTTGCGATCGCCGCGATGCCTTCGCCGCGCCCGACAAAGCCCATCTTTTCGTTGGTCGTCGCCTTGACCGAGCAGCGGCCGACCTCGATGCCGAGGATCGCGGCCAGCCTCTCGCGCATGGCCTGCCGATGCGGCGCGATCTTCGGCGCTTCGGCGATGATCGAGACATCGGCGTTCATGATCGTGCCGCCAGCATCGCGGACGATGTGCGCGGCATGTTCGAGAAACAGCGACGAGGCCTGATCTTTCCATTGCGGGTCGGACGGCGGGAAATGGTCGCCGATGTCGCCGGCGCCACAGGTGGCCAGCAGGGCGTCGGTCAGCGCGTGCAGGCCCACATCGGCATCGGAATGGCCCGACAGGGTCTTATCATGCGGGATGGCGACGCCGCACAACATGACATGGTCGCCGGAGCCGAACCGGTGCACGTCATAGCCATTGCCGGTACGGACGTCGGGGAGGGTGGCGGCGGGCGCAGCGGCGTCTGTCATCGTTGGATCCTGACCAAATCCGTTCCGGTTTATCAAAGAGCAGCGATTGCGCAATCGCGCGGTGATGTATAAAGATTAGGCACGATGGCTGATTGCCCAAAAAACATACAGGACCGAATGCCAATCGATCTTGAAGCTCCGATCGCGATCGGACCGGTGGTCGCGCGCAACCGGGTGTTTCTGGCGCCCATGTCCGGCATCTCCGATGCGCCGTTCCGCAAGCTGGCCTATGGCCATGGAGCGGGCCTCGTCGTCAGCGAGATGATCGCCAGCCGCGAATTCTGCGAAGCCCATGCCGAAAGCCGCAAGCGCGCGGCGCGTCATGACGGGCAGGGGCCGCTGATGCTGCAGCTTGCCGGCCGCGAGGCACGGTGGATGGGCGAGGCGGCGCGCATCGCCGAGGGCGAAGGTGCCGACATCATCGACATCAATATGGGCTGCCCGGCCAAGAAGGTGACGGGCGGGCTGTCAGGCTCCGCGCTGATGCGCGATCTCGACCATGCCTTGACGTTGATCGAGGCGACGGTGTCGGCCGTCACCGTGCCCGTGACGCTGAAGATGCGGCTTGGCTGGGACAATCGATCGATCAATGCGCCCGAACTCGCGCGCCGGGCAGAAGCGGCCGGCGTCCGCATGATCACCGTGCATGGCCGCACGCGCGCGCAATTCTATGAGGGCACAGCCGACTGGCGTGCCGTCGCCGCCGTCCGCGCGGCGACATCGTTGCCGCTGGTCGTCAATGGCGACATCGCCGACCGCACCTCTGCCCAAGCCGCGCTCGCCGCGTCGGGTGCCGACGCAGTGATGGTCGGCCGGGCCGCCTGCGGCCGGCCCTGGCTGGCCGGTGCCGTTGCCGGGCAGGGCACGGGTATTCCCGACGCCGCCGCGATCGGCGCCTATGTGATCGCCCATTATGAGGCGATGCTGGCCCACTATGGCGAAGAGACTGGCATACGCCACGCCCGCAAGCATCTGGGCTGGTATCTGGACGTCCATGCGAGCCATGTGAACGATTTCTTGGCGCGCAAGGGCACGATCCTGCGTGAACGCGATGCCGAAACGGTCAAACAGCATCTCGCCGTCCTCTTCGCCGAGGCCGCTTCCGGTGTGCGGAGCATGGCCGCATGACCTTGAATGACACGCGCAATGGCGGCGGCGCCCGGGCGCTTCAGGTGCTCAACACGATCCGCGATCCGGTCATTCTTCTCGATGCCGACAATCTGATCCGCTTCGCCAATCTCGAAGCCGAATATTTCTTTCTTTCATCGTCGACCCATCTCGAAGGCCGCAGGATCGACGATTTCCTGCCCTTTTCGAGCCCGCTGATCGCGCTGATCGGCCAGGTGCGTCAGGAGGGTTCGCCCGTCAACGAATATCGTGTCGACCTGTCCTCGCCGCGCCTTGGCGCAGAGCGCGTGGTCGACATCCACGTCACGCCGGTGCCCGAGGAGCCCGGCGCGATGGTCATCGTCTTCCGCGAACGGTCCATGGCCGACAAGTTCGACCGGCAGATGACCCACCGCGGCGCGGCGCGCTCGGTGACCGGCCTGGCCGCCATGCTGGGCCATGAGATCAAGAACCCGCTTTCGGGCATTCGCGGTGCCGCGCAACTTCTCGAAGTGTCGGCGAACGACGAGGACAAGGCGCTGACGCAGCTCATCCGCGCCGAGACCGACCGGATCGTCCAGCTTGTCGACCGGATGGAGGTCTTCTCCGACGAACGGCCCGTGGATCGCGAAGCGGTCAACATTCACATTGTGCTCGATCGTGTTGAAAAAATTGCCAAAACAGGCTTCGCCAAACATGTGCGCTTCTCCAAGGCATACGATCCCTCGCTGCCCTTCGTCGCCGGCAACCAGGACCAGCTGATCCAGGTCTTCCTGAACCTCGTGAAGAACGCGGCCGAAGCCTGTGCGGCTGCCGACCGGCCGCACATCAAGCTGCGCACCGCCTATCGGCCGGGCGTGCACCTGTCCATTCCCGGCGCCAACGAGCGCGTGTCGCTGCCGCTCGAATTCTCCGTCGAGGACAACGGGCCGGGCGTGCCCGAGGATATCCGCATGCACATGTTCGATCCGTTCATCACCACCAAGCCGAACGGCTCGGGCCTCGGTCTGGCGCTGGTTGCCAAAATCGTCGGCGACCATGGCGGGGTGATCGAATGCGACAGCGCGCCGAGCCGGACGCTGTTCCGCATTCTGATGCCCGCCGCACCAAGGGCGATGGTGCCGGATGCCGTGTCGACCGAAACACACGAGGCCCTGACATGAGCAACGGCACGGTTCTGGTCGCCGACGACGATGCCGCCATTCGCACGGTCGTCAGCCAGGCGCTGTCGCGTGCCGGCTACGATGTGCGGGTGACATCGAACGCGGCAACGCTGTGGCGCTGGGTGGCCGCCGGCGAGGGCGATGCGGTGGTCTCCGACGTCGTCATGCCGGACGACAATCTGTTCGACCTTCTGCCGCGCATGAAAAAGCTCCGCCCGGACCTGCCGGTGATCGTCATGAGCGCGCAGAACACCTTCATGACGGCGATCCGGGCGACGGAAAAGGGCGCCTACGAATATCTGCCCAAACCGTTCGATCTGGTCGAACTGACGGGCATTGTCGGCCGCTCGCTGACCGAACTCAAACGCAAGGATGACGGGCGCGGCATCGCGCCGGACCAGAGCGGCGAGACCATGCCGCTGGTCGGCCGCTCGGCGGCGATGCAGGACATCTATCGCGTGCTGGCGCGGATGATCCAGTCGGATCTGACCGTGCTGATCAATGGCGAGTCGGGCACCGGCAAGGAACTGGTCGCCCGCGCGCTGCACGAATATGGCAAGCGCAAGAACGGCCCGTTCGTGGCGATCAACATGGCGGCGATTCCGCGCGATCTGATCGAGTCCGAACTGTTCGGCCACGAGAAAGGGGCCTTTACCGGCGCGATGACCCGCTCAACCGGCCGGTTCGAGCAGGCCGAAAACGGCACGCTTTTCCTCGACGAGATCGGCGACATGCCGATGGATGCGCAGACCCGCCTTCTGCGCGTGCTCCAGCAGGGCGAATACATGACCGTCGGCGGCCGCACGCCGATCAAGACAAACGTGCGGATCGTCGCGGCGACCAACAAGGATCTGCGCGCCCTGATCAGCCAGGGCCTGTTCCGCGAAGACCTCTACTACCGGCTCAACGTGGTGCCGCTGCGCATTCCGCCGCTGCGCGAGCGGCTCGAGGATATCGGCGATCTGGTCAGCCATTTCCTTGCCAAGGTCCAGGAGGAGGGGCTGGAGGCCAAGCGCATCCTGCCCGACGCGCTCGAACTGATGCGCCGATATGACTGGCCGGGCAATGTGCGCGAACTCGAAAACCTGATCCGGCGCCTCGCCGCGCTCTATCCGCAAGACGAGATCACCGCCGAGATCGTCGCCAGCGAACTGCGCTCTTCGGATGGCGCGGGCGCCGGGGAAAGCGACGCGCAAGGCGCGATCGCGGCCGGCGACATGACGATCGCGCAAGCCGTCGAACTGAACATGCAGCGCTATTTTTCCTCGTTCGGCGACGCGCTGCCGCCGCCCGGGCTCTATCATCGCGTTCTCGCCGAGTTGGAGTATCCGCTGATCATGGCGGCGCTGACCGCCACGCGCGGCAACCAGATCCGCGCCGCCGACGTGCTCGGCCTCAACCGCAACACGCTGCGCAAGAAGATCAAGGACCTCGGCGTCACGGTCATCAAGGGCTGAGACCCGTACCGCTTTTCCACGACAATGCACTTGCCCAACCCCGTCGCGTTGCATTATTGCCACAATGTGTTGCGCAAATGCGACGCTGGCGCGGGGGCGATGAGGCAGGCATGGTTTCGGCGGAACAGAGCGCTCCCCGTTCGGCGATAACGCGGACCTTCGGCGGCGGGCATGTCAGCCCTGCCGGGGGGATCGCGCTGGTTGCAGCCGCTCTTCTGACCGCGACGGTCTCCTTCATAATCCTGATCGGCCTGACACCGATCCGGCCGGACAACCGGGTTACGGTCGGCGCCATCGTCATCAACGGCCTGTTCGTCGCTGCGCTGCTGCTGCTGATCGGGCTGGAGTTGCGCAACATATGGCAGGCACGCCGCGCGGGCAGGGCGGCGGCCCGGCTGCATGTGCGCATCGTCGCCATGTTCTCGGTTGTCGCTGCCGCACCGGCGATCGTCGTCGCGCTCGTTGCCGCGATCACGCTCGATCTCGGTCTCGACCGCTGGTTCGAAATCCGTACCCGCACGATCGTCGACAGCTCCATCCAGGTCGCCGAATCCTATGTGAACGAGACGGCGGTGAACCTGCGCGATTCGACCATCAACATGGCGTTCGCGCTCGATTCCCAGCGGCGCCTGTTCAATCTGGACCGCACCGGATTTCGACGCTTCCTGACCCAGCAGGCGCTGGGCCGGGCGCTTCTGGGCGCATCCGTCATCCGCCCGGACGGCAGCGTCATCCAGTCCGCCGACATCGACGTGGACCGGCCGCTGCCCCTGCCGCCGCAGGATGCGCTGGACGCGGCCGCCGACGGCAAGCCGGTGATCATCCCGCCGGGCACGACCAACCTTGTCGGCGCGGTGATCCAGTTGCGCGAGATCGACAATGCGCTGCTCTACACGCTCCGCACGATTGACGCCGATGCGCTCGATGCGGTGCGGCTGATGCAGCAGAACCGCGCCGAGTACCAGAACCTCGATGCCAACCAGGGCACGCTGCAACTCGCCTTCGCGCTGCTTTACTTCGGGCTGACGCTGATCCTGCTGCTGTCGGCGATCTGGACCGGGATCGCGGTCGCCAACCGGATCGTCCGGCCCATCCGGCAGCTGATCAACGCGTCGGACGAGGTGGGGCGCGGCAATCTGGAGGTGCGCGTCCCTGTGCGCGCGTCGGATGGTGACGTCGCCCATCTGGGCGAGACGTTCAACGACATGCTCGGGCAGCTCAAGAGCCAGCGCGACGAGATTTTGAGTGCCAAGGATGTCATCGACAAGCGGCGCCGCTTTTCGGAAGCGGTCTTGTCGGGCGTCTCCGCCGGCGTTCTGGGCGTCGACGACCGCGCACGCATCTCGGTGGCCAACCGCTCGGCGGCCAACATCCTCAATGGCGGCAAGCCGATCGCCGCCGGCGCGACGCTCAAGGATGTGGCGCCGCCCGTCCATGCCGGCTTCGTCAAGGCAATCGAATCGCGCCGCGCCGACTATCGCGCCCCGGTCTCCTACATCGATCGCAACGGGCGCGAGCGCGTGCTCAACATCCAGGTCAATTTCGACCGCCAGCCCGCCGGCCAGGCCGGAAAGCCGGCGCGCACGCATGTCGTCACGGTCGACGACATTTCCGATCTGGTCGACGCACAACGCTCGAGCGCCTGGGCCGATGTCGCCCGCCGAATCGCGCACGAAATCAAAAACCCGCTGACGCCGATCCAGCTGTCCGCCGAGCGGATCAAGCGCCGTTACGGCAAGGCGATCGCCGACGACGACCGGGAGGTGTTCGACCAGTGCACCGACACGATCATCCGGCAGGTGGGCGATATCGGCCGCATGGTGGACGAATTCTCGTCGTTCGCGCGCATGCCCAAACCTGTGATGACCGGTCAGGACCTGCGCGAGACAATCCGCGAGGCGGCGTTTCTCGTCGAGGTCAGCCGCAACGAGATCACCGTGGAGCGGGACCTGCCGGACGAGGCGCTGCCGGCGGTCTTCGATGCGCGTCTGGTCGGCCAGGCGATCGGCAACGTCATCAAGAACGCTTCGGAAGCCATCGAAGCGCGGCTGGCCGGTCATCAGGACGAGGGCATTGCCGGTCATATCCTCGTGCGGGCCTACCGCACGGACGATGGCGCGCACATCCATGTCGATGTGATCGACAATGGCCGCGGCCTGCCGCGCCAGAACCGGCAGAAGCTTCTCGAACCCTATATGACGACGCGCGAAAAGGGCACGGGTCTCGGGCTCGCCATCGTGCGCAAGGTCATGGAAGACCATGCGGGCGCGCTGGAGCTGCATGACGCGCCCGACGATTTCCACAATGGCATCGGCGCCCTGGTGCGGCTGGTCTTTCCGGCTCGCGGCGGGGCAGGGGTTTCCGATGCCCGCATCACAAAAGAAGAACCCGAAACGGACGCGGCGCGCCCCGGCGCGCCGTCCAAGGGACACCCGGAGGCAGCCCCATGAAAGCCGACGTTCTCGTCATCGACGATGAAGACGATATCCGCGACATCGTTTCGGGCATTCTGGACGATGAGGGCTACGAGACGCGTACCGCCCATGACAGCGATTCAGCGCTGGCGGCCATTTCCGACCGCGTGCCGCGGCTGATCTTCCTCGACATCTGGCTGCAGGGCAGCAAGCTCGACGGGCTCGAACTGCTCGATGTCATCCAGCAAATGCATCCGGGCCTGCCGGTGGTGATGATCTCCGGCCATGGCAACATCGAAACCGCGGTGTCGGCGATCAAGCGCGGCGCCTACGATTACATCGAAAAGCCGTTCAAGGCGGACCGGCTGATCCTTGTCGCCGAACGTGCGCTGGAAGCCCATGCGCTCAAACGCGAGATCGCCGCGCTGAAGCGCCATTCGAGCGATCAGGGAGAACTGACCGGCCAGTCGCCGGCGATGAACACGCTGCGCCAGGCCATCGGCCGGGTGGCGCCGACCAACAGCCGGGTGATGATCACCGGGCCGTCCGGCTGCGGCAAGGAACTGGTTGCCCGCGCAATCCATGCGGCCTCGGACCGGTCGGCGGGCCCGTTCGTCGCGCTCAACGCGGCGGCGATCACGCCCAGCCGCATGGAGATCGAGCTGTTCGGCACCGAGGCCAACGGCGCCGAGCGCAAGGTCGGCGCGCTCGAACAGGCCCATGGCGGCATTCTCTATCTCGACGAAGTCGCCGACATGCCGCGCGAGACCCAGTCGAAGATATTGCGCGTGCTGGTGGAACAGGAATTCGAGCGCGTCGGCGGTGTCCGGCGGGTCAATGTCGATGTGCGCATCATTTCATCGACCGCCTTCGATCTTGAAGCGCTGATCGCCGAGGACCGGTTCCGGCGCGATCTCTACAGCCGGCTGGCGGTGGTGCCCGTCGCGGTGCCGGGGCTTGCCGAGCGGCGCGAGGATATCGCCATGCTGGTGGACGGTTTCGTCAAGCAGATCAGCGCCCAGACCGGCATCCGTCCCCGCATGATCGACGACGAGGCGATGGCCGTGCTGCAGGCGCATTCCTGGCCGGGCAACATCCGCCAGTTGCGCAACACGGTCGAGCGCGTGCTGATCCTGGCGCGCGACGAACCGGACGACCGGATGATCTCGCCGGACATGCTGCCCGCCGAACTGAGCGAAAACCTGCCCAAGGCGCCGACGGCGGAGGATACGCACATCATGTCGCTGCCGCTGCGCGAGGCGCGGGAGCGCTTCGAGCGCGACTATCTGCTGGCGCAGATATCGCGCTTTGGCGGAAACATCTCGCGCACCGCCGAGTTCATTGGTATGGAACGCTCCGCCTTGCACCGCAAACTCAAATCCTTGGGAGTGTGATCTAGATGCGCGTCATCATCTGCGGCGCCGGTCAGGTCGGGTTCGGCATCGCCGAGCGGCTGGCCAGCGAGGACAATGACGTCTCGGTCATCGACACCTCCCAGAACCTGATCCAGCGGGTGCGCGACACGCTCGATGTGCGCGGCATCGTCGGCCATGGCAGCCACCCGGACGTGCTGGCTGCCGCCGGCGCCGACCAGGCCGAAATGATCATCGCGGTCACGCTCTATGACGAGGTCAACATGACCGCCTGCCAGGTGGCGCACTCGCTGTTCGACGTGCCGACCAAGATCGCGCGCGTGCGTGCGCAATCCTATCTGGGCGCCCATTTCGGCGATCTGTTCTCGCGCGACCATCTGCCGATCGACGTCATCATCTCGCCGGAAAAGGAAGTCGGCGAGGTTGTGCTCAAGCGCATCGCGCTGCCCGGTGCCACCGATGTCGTCCAGTTCGCCGACGACAATGTGACGATGATGGCGATCGAGTGCCGCGAGGATTGCCCGGTCATCAACACGCCGCTGAGCCAGCTGACCGATTTGTTCCCCGATCTCAGCGCGACGGTCGTGGGCGTCTGGCGCAACGAGAAACTGTTCGTGCCCCATTCGGCGGACCAGCTTCTCGTCGACGATCTGGTCTATGTGATCTCAAATCGCGACCAGGTGCGGCGGACCCTGTCGCTGTTCGGGCATGAGGAAACCGAGGCGCGGCGGATCGTCATCGCCGGCGGCGGCAATATCGGCCATTTCGTCGCCACCGAACTGGAACGCAGCGGCGCGCGCACCAATGTCAAGATCATCGAGCACAATCGCGAACGCGCGATCAGCGTCGCCGACACGCTGCGCCGCACGATCGTGCTGCATGGCAGCGCGCTCGACCAGCAGATCCTGCACGAAGCCGACATTCAGGACGCCGAACTGATGGTCACGCTGACCAATGACGACCAGGTCAACGTTCTGTCGGCGGTCATGGCCAAGAAGCTGGGGTGCGATGCGACGATGAGCCTGATCAATGATCTTGGCTATCAGAGCTTCACCTCGACGCTCGGCATCGACGCGCACATCAACCCGCGTGCGGTGACGATCTCGCGCGTGCTGCAGCATATGCGCCGCGGCCGCATCCGCCAGGTCCACTCGGTGCAGAAGGGTCAGGCGGAGGTGCTGGAGGCCGAGGCGCTTGAGACTTCGCCGCTTGTCGGCGTGCCGCTGCGCGAACTCGATCTGCCCGAGGACATCCGGATCGGTGCGCTCTACCGGGACGGCGAAGTGGTCAAGCCGGACGGCGAAACCCGCATCAAGGCACATGACCGCGTGGTGATCTTCGCCAAGACATCGGCGGTCAAGAAGGTCGAGCAGCTGTTCCGCGTCAGCCTGCAGTTCTTCTGAGAGCGCCGCCGCGCACGAAAGGGAAGGGGACGGATGTCACGCATTGCCTATGTCAACGGCCGCTATGTGCCGCATGCGCAAGCCCAGGTGCATGTGGAGGATCGCGGCTACCAGTTTTCCGACGGCGTCTATGAGGTGTGCGAGGTTTCCGGCGGCTTCATCATCGATCGGACGCGACATCTGGACCGGCTGGACCGCTCGTTGAGCGAACTGGCGATGGCCTGGCCCGTGGGCCGCGACGCGCTCGGCCGGATCATGATCGAAGTGACAAGCCGGAACCGAGTGCGCGACGGGCTGGTCTACCTGCAGGTGACGCGCGGTGTGGCACGCCGCGACCATCCGTTCCCGCCTCCCGGCACGCCGACGGCGCTCGTCGTGACAGCCAAATCGACCGACCGCCGGGCGTTCGCCGAAAAGGCCGAAAAGGGTGTCGCCGTGATCACCGTGCCCGACAATCGCTGGGACCGGGTGGACATCAAGACGATCGGCCTGCTGCCCAACGTTCTGGCGCGGCAGCAGGCGCGCGACAGCGGCGCGGCCGAAGCCTGGATGATCGACGAGGACGGCATGGTCACCGAGGGCGCGGCCACCAATGCCTGGATCGTGACGATGGACAATGTGCTGGTCACCCGTCCCGCCGAAAACGGCATCCTGCGCGGTGTGACACGTGCGACCGCGCTCGAGGCGGCGGCGAAACTGGGCCTGGCCGTCGAGGAACGTGGTTTTACCGTTGCCGAAGCCATGGCGGCGCGGGAGGCGTTCATGACGTCTGCGACCTCGCAGATCATGCCGGTGACGAGCATTGACGGTGCGCCGGTCGCCAATGGTCATCCGGGAGAAACGGCACGCCAGCTGGGGCGGGCTTTCTTCGGTGCGGCCGAAAAAATCGCTGTTGCCGGCTCGCTTTCCCTTGAAAAGCGGTGATCTTTTCGCAAATCTCATCATGAGACAGTCGAAACTGTCACAGATGGCCAGCCATTGTCGCAAAATCGGGCCGTTGAGCGGCGGTCGCAGGATAGTGATACGATAAACAAAAAGCACCGAAGTGGGGCATCAGGAATGGCCGAAAGGTCGCAGAACCTTCAAGACCAGTTTCTCAACGCAGTCAGAAAACAGAAAATCCCGCTGACCATCTTCCTGGTCAACGGCGTTAAGCTGACCGGTGTCGTGACGTCGTTCGACAATTTCTGTGTGTTGCTGCGCCGGGATGGAAGCGCGCAGCTCGTCTACAAGCACGCCATATCGACGATCATGCCGAGCCAGCCCGTGCAGCTGTTCGACAGCGAAAGCGCGAGCCAGAAGCCCGAGTGACGCAGCGCGTTTCCCGGCCAGAGACGATGAAGCAGGGGCGCGGCGGCGGCGTGGACCGCCGCGGCGAGCCGACGCGTGCCGTCGTGCTGGCGCCCGACATCGCCAAACGGGACAATGATGCCGATCGGGCCGGGTTGCCGGTGCGGACGGCGGGCGAGCGGCTGGCCGAGGCCGCCGGTCTCGCGCGCGCCATCGACCTGGTGATCGCCGACCAGATGGTGGTGCCGGTCGCCAAGCCCGTTCCGGCGACGCTGATCGGCTCGGGCAAGGTCGCTGAACTGGCGGGCGTGATCGCGGCGCACGAAGCCGGACTGGTGGTTGTCGACCACGCGCTGACGCCGGTTCAGCAGCGCAATCTCGAAAAGGCGTGGAACGCCAAGGTGCTCGACCGCACCGGACTGATCCTCGAAATTTTCGGGCGCCGGGCGCGCACGAAAGAGGGCTCGCTTCAGGTCGAACTGGCGCATCTGAACTATCAGCGCGGACGCCTCGTGCGCTCATGGACGCACCTTGAGCGCCAGCGCGGCGGGGCAGGGTTCCTGGGCGGTCCCGGCGAAACGCAGATCGAGGCCGACCGGCGCATCCTGCGCGACNAAGGTGCCGCTGCCGGTGGTGGCGCTGGTCGGCTACACCAATGCCGGCAAGTCGACCCTGTTCAACCGGCTGACGGGCGCCGCCGTCATGGCCGAGGACATGCTGTTCGCCACGCTTGATCCGACCTTGCGCCGCGTGCGCCTGCCGGGCGGGACCGAGATCATTCTGTCAGACACGGTCGGCTTCATCTCCGACCTGCCGACGCATCTGGTGGCCGCGTTCCGCGCGACGCTCGAAGAGGTCGAGGAAGCCGACCTGATCGTCCATGTTCATGACGCGTCCGATCCGCAGGCGGCGGCGCAGAGTTCAGACGTGCGCGCCGTTCTTGCCGAGCTCGACGTGACGCCGGACGACGAGCATGTGATCGAGGTGCACAACAAGACCGATGCGCTGGGCGAAGATGCCCGCGCCGCGCTCTCGGCCAGGGTGTCCGGGCAGGGCCAGGTGGCCGTGTCGGCGCTGACCGGCGAGGGGATGGATGCGCTTCTGGCGCTGATCGAGGAACGCATTGCCGGAGCGCTGGTGACCCGGCAATTTACGGTACCCGCCGCCCGGTTCGCCGATGTCGCGTGGCTGTACGAGAACGCGGTTGTCCGCGACCGGCAGGACGGCGACGATGGCAGCGTCTCGGTCAGCGTGCAGATGACGCGAGACACCGCCGATGCCTATGATCGACGGACGGCGCGGGTTACCGAGAAGACCGGGTAACAGCCGTCGTCAGGCCGGGTTTTCCGCCTTTTTGACCGCGTTCCAGATCGCATCCATCTCGGCAAGATCGGCGGCTTCGACCGACGAGCCGCGCGCCGACAGCTCTTCCTCGATCCGTTTGAAACGGCGCGCGAATTTGGCGTTGGCTTCGGTCAGCGCGGCCTCGGGTTCGAGATCGAGATGCCGGCCAAGATTGACCATCGCGAAAAGCAGGTCGCCATACTCCTCGCGAATGCGGTCGGGATCGGCCTCGTCCATCACCTCGGCCAGTTCCTCGGTTTCCTCGCGAATCTTGGCAAGGATCGGCGGCGCGGTGTCCCAGTCGAAGCCGACATTGGCGGCACGCTTTTGCAGCTTCAGGGCGCGCATCAGGGCGGGCAGGGCGCGCGGCACATCGTCCAGCAGAGACGGGGTTTCGTCCGACCCGTCGGCGGTGCCGGCCGCCTTGTGTGCCGCCACGCGCTCGGCCTTTTCGCCGGCCTTGATCTTCTCCCACATGCCCTTGGCGAGCTTTTTGCTGCGCACCGTGTCGTCGCCGAAGACATGGGGATGCCGGCGGATCATCTTGCGGGTGATCGCCTCGACCACGGCGCCGAAATCGAAGGTGCCGGCTTCCTCGGCCATCCGCGCGTGGAAGACGACCTGCAACAGGAGATCGCCCAGTTCGTCGACCAGATCGATCATGTCGTCGCGTTCGATCGCGTCGGCCACCTCATAGGCTTCCTCGATCGTATAGGGCGCGATCGTCGCAAATGTCTGCTCGACATCCCACGGGCAACCCGTTTCGGGGTCGCGCAGGCGGGCCATGATCTCGATCAGTCGGTCGATGTCGCGGGAGGGTTCCATGGCCGCAAACTGCGGCGGGTCGCCCGTACTGTCATGCCGCCTTTTGGCGGCGCGCGTCCTTATGCACAGCTATTCGGCCAGCACGTCGCGCAGCGATCCGAACGAGGCCTCCCAGCCGCCGCCAATGCCGCGCCGCGCATCCTCGGTCCGGACGGCGGAATGGACGAGCCGCACCATCGTGCCCGAACCTTTGGGCGTGAACGTCACCTCGATCCGCGATTCCGGCGTCGCCTCGCGGGCGCCATCGGCCCGGGTGATCACATGCGACCAGGAAAAGACCAGCCGCTCGTCCGGCTCGATTTCCGCATAGGCGCCTTCAAACCCCATGGTCTGTTCGGCGGTTCTGGAATGCAGAAAGCGCCATGCGCCGCCGGGCCGCAAATCGATATCGGCCGAATGCAGCGAGTTCGGCTCGAGACCGAACCATTTCATGACGATGTCCGGATTGGTCCAGGCGTTGAAGACGCGGGCCGGCGAGGCGGCGAAGAAGCCTTCGACCACGATCGGGTCGTCGCCCGGAGGCGATTGAACGAACTGCATCTCAGTCTCCGCTTTCGGCCAGATAGCGGGCCAGATTGTCGAACTGCTGGCCCCAGAACGCCTCATAGTCCGACAGCCACTCGGCCGCCTGCTTCATCGGCGTCGCGTTGAGCCGGCAATAGCGGCTGCGTCCGCGCTGTTCGACGGTGACGAGGCCCGCATCGCTGAGAACCCGCACATGCTTGGAGACGGCGGTCTGGGACATGGCAAACGGGCCGGCGAGATCGGACAGGCGGGTTTCTCCATCGGCAAGCCTGGCCAGGATGGCGCGCCGCGCCTCGTGGCTGAGCGCGGCAAAGGTGGTGTCGAGTGCATTCATGCGGCCGGCATATCACTCAACCATATGGTTGACAATACGGCGCAGCCCTATTAATCAACCACATGGTTCAGTATTGATGAACCCGCCGCTCGGCACCCGGCTGGGCGGGCGAAATCATCCGACATTCAAGGAGATCGATCATGTCACATTTCATCTTCGCCTATCATGGCGGCAACAGGCCCGACACGCCCGAGGAAGGCGCCAAGGTCATGGCGCAGTGGGAAGCCTGGTTCAAGGAGATGGGTGACGCCGTCGTCAATCCGGGCAATCCGGTGGGCATGTCGAAGACCGTCAGCGGCTCAGGCGTCACAGATGATGGCGGCGCCAACCCTCTGTCGGGCTTCACCATCGTCAGCGCCGGCGGCATCGATGCCGCAGTCGCCATGGCCAAGGGCTGCCCGATGGTCGCTGATGGCAGCGGCACGGTCGAGGTCGCCGAGATCATGGAAATGTGACGGCGCGCGCAGGGCAGGCCGGCGTCAGCACCGAGGCGATGCCGGTCCGCCCGTCACCAGACCAACGCACACATTTGTCGCATAAGATGGATTATGGAACTGACAGGTGTGCCCGGATGGCGTTTCAGAGCTTGGGCACAACGTCGATCTTCTCGGCGTCAATGGCCTTGGCCAACGCATTCGGATCGACGCTGAAGACGCTGTCGGGCCTTCCGGCCGCCGCCCAGACCGTCTCATAGTCCAGAAGCGTCGTGTCCATATAGATCGGGATCGGCGCCAGATGGCCGATCGGTGCCAGGCCGCCGATGGCAAAGCCGGTCTCGTCGCGCACACGCCGGCCGTCACATCGCTTCAAAGTCAAGCCGTAACAATCTGAAATAAATTCCAAATCCACATTGTGACCGCCCGAGACCAGCAACAGGACAAGCGCGCCGTCGGCCGCGTTCTCGAAAACCAGCGACTTGACGATCTGGCCGACCTCGCAGCCGCAGGCGCGCGCCGCATCCTCTGCGGTGCGCGTGGATTGATCCATCACCTTGAGCTCGATTGAAAGCCCGAGTGCCGCCGCAGCGTCCGCGACACGCGCCATGGACGATCCTGGTTTGGGCGTCACGGCGTGTCGTCCTGATCCACGAAGATGCCGGCAATCTCGGAGGCTTGCAGCCGGTACGGCGAACCGCCGCCATACATCAGGTTGCCAACCAGATTGACGCCCGCCTGATCCCATTCGCTGTAGAACGCACCGATGAGCGTGTCGGCCTGGACCGGCTCGGCGGCAAGGCGAACCACGGCGCCGGATTTGAAGACGACCACGATTTGGGTCATGGCATTGTTCCTCCCGTTTCGATCACCAGCCCGTCATAGCACGGCTCGACGTGATCGGGCGTTTCGGCCAGCACCACGTCATAGTCCAGCGGAATGTGCATGTGCGTGAGGAATGCGCGCTTCGGCCTGATCCGGTCGATGACGTCCAGCGTCTGTGCCAGCGACAGATGGCTTGGGTGTTCGCGGTATTGCAGCGCGTCGACGATCAGCACGTCGAGATCGCGCATCTTGTCGAGCGTCGCGTCGGGAAAGGCCGACACGTCCGGGCAATAGGCCAGATCGCCGATGCGGAACCCCAGTGAGTGGATGGAACCGTGATGCTGGTACAGCGGCACGAAGGTGAGGGGGCCGCCCTGCCCTTGGACCGTGAACGGCGTTTCGTGGTCGATCCGGTGATCGATCAGGATCGGCGGATAGGCGCTGCCGTCCGGCGTTGCAAAGCAATAGCCGAACGCCTCGTGCAGCCGATGGGCCGTTGCCGCGTCGGCATGGATCGGCATCATCTGGCCCTGGGCGAACACGAAGGTCCGCACATCGTCGACGCCGTGAATGTGGTCCGCATGGGCGTGCGTATAGACGATGGCGTCGATCTGCCGGACATCAGCCATCAGCATCTGCGCATGGAAATCGGGGCCGGTATCGATGACGACGCTGGTCGTTCCCGATCGCCCGGCCCGCTCGACGAGGATCGACGCGCGCATGCGGCGGTTCTTCGGATTGTGCGGGTTGCATTTGCCCCAATCGCCGTTCGGGCGCGGCACGCCGGGCGACGAACCGCAGCCCAATATGGTCACGCGCACGGTGCAGCTCGCGTTACCCGTCATGGCGCGGCACCTTGGCAAACAGGCGATAGAAATTTTCGGTCGTCTGCGCGGCGAAAGTGTCGGCATCGTCGCCCAGATGATCGGCAAGGATCGCTGCCGTGTGCGCTACATAGGCCGGTTCGTTGCGCTGGCCGCGATGCGGCGGCGGCGCGAGATAAGGCGCGTCGGTTTCAACGAGGATCCGCTCACGCGGCAGGTCGCGGGCGATGTCGCGCAGTTCGACCGAGCGCTTGAACGCCGCAATGCCGGAAAACGAGACATAGCCGCCCAGCGCGACACCGGTTTCGGCAAGGGCGCGGCCCGACGAAAAGCAGTGCAGCACGAATGGAAACGCTCTCTTCCCTTCGGTCTCTTCGGTCAGGATCTTGGCCATGTCGTCATCTGCGTCGCGCGAATGGATCACCAGCGGCAGGCCGGTCTCCCGCGCCGCGGCGATATGGCGGCGGAAGCCTTCGGCCTGCGCCTCACGCGGGCTGTTGTCGTAGAAATAGTCGAGCCCCGCCTCGCCGATCGCGACGACCTTTTGGTGATCCGACAGCCGCACCAGATCGTCGGCGGTGACGTCCAGTTCCTTGTCGGCATGGTGCGGATGGGTGCCGACCGAGCAGAACACATCGTCATAGCGCTCGGCGATCGGCAGGATGCGCTCGGCAAACAGGTGCACTTTTGTCGAGATCGTCACCATGCGCACGAGTCCCGCCGCCCGCGCACGGTCGACGACGGCGTCCAGCTCCGGCGCGAACGTGTCGAAATCAAGATGGCAGTGGCTGTCGACGAGGGTCGGCATCAGGCGTCCTGCGCCTCGTCCTCCACATAGCGCGGAAACACGCCCTGCGGCTTGGGCAGTTCGGTGCCCGGCACCAGCCGCGCCTCGAAATCGGCAAATGTGCGCTTGCCGGCGGGCACCGCGACGAGATCGAGCAGCCTGGCCGACGCATCGGGCATGAACGGCTGCGTCATCAGCGCGATGCGCCGCACGGTTTCGGCCATCGTGTAGAGCACCGCCTTCATGCGTTCGGGATCGGTCTTGCGCAGCGTCCAGGGCGCCTGGGCGTCGATATAGCGGTCGGCCTCGGCAACGACGGCGAAGATCGCTTCGAGCGCCTTGTGGATCGCCTGTTCGGCCATTGCCGTGCGCGCGGTCTCCAGCGCCGGGCCGGTCGCCGCGATCAGCGCCTCATCGTCGTCCGTCAGTCCGCCATTGTCGGGCACCCTGCCCTCGCAGTTCTTGGCGATCATCGACAGCGAGCGCTGCGCCAGGTTGCCAATCCCGTTGGCGAGATCGGCATTGGTGCGCGCGACGATAGCCTCGTGGCTGTAGCTGCCGTCATTGCCGAACGGCACCTCGCGCATGAAGAAGTAGCGCACCTGGTCGAGCCCGTACCGGTCGCGCAGCTCGAACGGGTCGACCACATTGCCGACCGACTTGGACATCTTCTCACCGCGATTGTTCAGAAAGCCGTGCGCGAACACTCGTTCCGGCAGTTCCACGCCAGCCGACATCAGGAAAGCCGGCCAGTAGACGGCGTGGAAGCGGATGATGTCCTTGCCGATGATGTGCGTGGCGGGCCAATAGCGCCATTTGTCGGCACCGGTGTCGGGAAAGCCGGCCGCCGTGATGTAGTTGGTCAACGCGTCGACCCAGACATACATGACATGGGCATCGTTGCCGGGCACCGGAATGCCCCAATCGAAGGTGGTGCGCGAGATCGACAGATCCTTGAGGCCGGACTTGACGAAGGAGATCACCTCGTTGCGCCGCTCGTTTGGCGCGATGAAGCCGGGATTGTCCTCATAATGCTTGAGCAGCCGGTCGCCATAGGCCGACAGGCGGAAATAATAGCTCTCCTCCTCGACCCATTCCACTTCCGAGCCCAGCGGCTCGCGCCGCACGCCATCGTCGCCGATCTCGGTCTCGCTTTCGTCGAAATAGGCTTCCTGGCGCACCGAGTACCAGCCGCCATAGGTATCGAGGTAGATGTCGCCATTGGCTTCCATGCGGCGCCACAGTTCCTGGCAGGCGGCGGCATGACGCGGCTCGGTGGTGCGGATGAAATCGTCGTTGGAGCAGCCGAACTCCTCCACCATCGACCGGAACACCGCCGAGTTCTCGTCTGCCAGGGCGATCGGCGTGATGCCGCGCTCCTCGGCCGTGCGCTGCATCTTCTGGCCGTGTTCGTCCGTGCCGGTCAGGAAGAACACATCCTTGCCGTCGATCCGCTGGAAGCGCGCGAGCACATCGGTGGCGATCGCCGTATAGGCATGGCCGATATGCGGTACGCCATTGGGGTAGAAGATCGGCGTGGTGATGTAGAAAGTGTCGCTCATGGGCGCCGGCAACCACTTGTTCGCAAATCGGGAAAGCGTGGCGTGCATGTATCCGATTTCCGGCGCATTTCAAACCGCCGGAGCAACGGTTTTTCAGCGACCGGCGCCGCCCAGAACGTCGTGCATGCGCGCGCTGGCGACCAGCAGTTCCTGCTTGCGGTCGAGGCCGAACGCATCGGCCTCGGCGAAGCGCTGGGCCAGTTCGCGTTCGAAGGCAGCGAGCCGGTCGGCGCCGCGCAGATCGCCCGACAGCGCGGCGCTGCGCGCGCGGCTGCGGACGATGTCGACAGCCATTTCGCGCAGCAGCGCGTTGTGGGTGTCGTTGCCTTTGGCGCCTGCCACTTCGGCCAGCCTGTGCGCCAGCATCGTGTCGAAGCGCGGCGCGGCCAGCAGCTTTTCGAGGCTGTCGCGCAGTTCTGCTCCGCCGAAAAGCGCCAAAGTCAGTGCCAGGCGCGGACGACCGCCCGACAAAGCCGCCAGCCGGCCGGTATCCGATTCCGGGACGGCCCCCTGCCCGGCGAGCGTGATCACCTCTTCGACCTGGCTGTCTGGCAAGGGCGCAAACCGCACGATCTGGCAGCGCGAGCGAATGGTGGCAAGCAATCCGCCGCTGCCGTGTGATACAAGCAAAAACAAAGTGTTAAACGGTGGTTCCTCAAGTGTTTTGAGAAGGGCATTGGCCGCCCCGCGCGGCATGTCGCCGACCGGATCGACGATGACGATGCGCGGCCGATCGACGCTCGCGGTCATCGACAGGAAATGCTGGACGCGCCGCACCTCGTCGATGGTGATCGCGGTCTTGAAGCCGGTGCCGGTCGCAGCGCGCGGCCGGGTCAAATGAATGAGGTTGGGATGGGCGCCCTGCGCCACCTGCCGGACGCCCGGCGACGACGGGTTTGGCGCCGGCAGACGTTCGTCCAAGAGCGAAGCGCCATCCAGAAGCGCGTTCGCCAGATGGAATGCCGCCGTCGCCTTGCCGATCCCCTGTTCGCCGTCCAAGAGGATGGCATGGTGCCCCGAGCGCACGATGGACAGCATCTGCGCCACGGCCGTTTCATGACCCACAAGGCGTGTCGACGCGCTGGGCGGCGCGATCCCTTCCAGCGTGTCGTGATACTCCGGCGTCTGTTGATCGGTCATGAAACGTTTGCCCCACCGCTGTTGGCGGCGACGAGCGGCGCCACATGCGCCCAGATTGCCTCGCCGACGGTTTCCGGATCGCCAGCGGCATCGACGATGCGGCACCGGTCCGGTTCTGCCTCGGCGATGGCGCGAAACGCCTTGCGGCGTGCCTCGTGTACCGCGACCGTTTCCTTTTCGAACCGGTCCTGCGCCGTGTTCTCCGCACGCCGCGCATCGGCGCGCGCCAGCCCGGTTTCCGGGTCGAGGTCGAGAATGATGGTCAGGTCCGGCACCGTGCCGTGGATCGCCACGCGCTCGAGGGCGGCGACGAAGCCCGGATCGAGATCGCCGCTGACACCCTGATAGACTCGCGTTGAATCCATGAAGCGGTCGACCAGCACCGTTTCGCCGCGTGCAAGCGCCGGCCGGATCACCTGCTCCACATGGTCGCTGCGCGCGGCGGCAAACAGCAGCGCCTCGAGCGCAGGGCCGAAGCTTTCAAGCGCCGCCTCGTCCAGAAGCACATGCCGCACCGCCTCGGCGCCCGGTGTGCCGCCGGGCTCGCGCGAGACCCGCACGGCATGGCCGCGCTCTGCAAGGCGGTCGGCGAGCAGACGGATCTGGGTGGACTTGCCGACCCCCTCACCGCCTTCAAATGTGATGAAAAGGCCGTCATGGCCGTGCGCGCGGGCCTTGCGGCCGGTCTCCGGCACGGCGTTTAGAAGCGTATCCATCCGATCGCCATTTCGAGAAGCGCATCGAGCGCCTGCCGGTGGATGGGCCCTTTGCCGACGGCCTGCGCCGCTTCGAGTTCGGCCTCATGGGCCAGTTCGTCACCGAAATAGATGTGCAGCCTGGCGATCGGATCGCCCGCTTCGACCGGCGCCGGCACCGGGCCGTCGAAGACGATCTGCGCGCGCATCGTGTCCCGCCCCGTCAGCGGCATCAATATGGTCAGAGGTTTGGCGAGCCTGACCGGTGCTGTTGCCAGTTCGCCGCCATAAAGCCGGACATTTCCGATCTCCTCGCCGGCCTCGAACAGGCTGTGCGGCTCGAATGCCCTTATGCCCCAGTCGAGCATCTTGCGCGCTTCCTCGGCGCGCTGGCGCTCGGAGTCCAGCCCGCTCATCGCAACGATCATGCGTCGTCCCGAGCGCGCGACCGAACCGACGATCGCGTAGCCCGATGCCTCGGTGAAGCCGGTCTTCATCCCGTCGGCGCCGATGTCCATCCGCAGCAAGGGGTTGCGGTTGCGCTGGCGGATGCCGTTCCAGGTGAACTCGGTCTCGCTGTAGTAGCGGTAGAACTCGGGATAGGTGCGCTGCATGTGCTGTGTCAGCGTGACCAGATCCCGGATCGTCACGGTCTGTCCGTCGGCCGGCAGACCGGTCGAGTTGACGAAATTCGAGCCGGTCATGCCGATCGCCCGGGCCCGGTCGTTCATCAGTTGGGCGAACGCCTCTTCCGAACCGGCAATGCCCTCGGCGATGATAATGCAGCCATCGTTGGCCGACTGGACGATGACGCCGCGGATCAGATCCTCGAGCGCGATCTCCGAATTGAGTTCGGCGAACATGGTCGATGTGCCGGACACCGCGCCGCCGGTACGCCAGGCGTTTTCGCTGACCAGAAACCGGTCTTCCAGCGTCAGCCGGCCGGATTTGAGGGCGTGGAAGACCACTTCCATCGTCATCAGCTTGGCAAGCGAGGCGGGCGGGATGGGCGTATCGGTGTCCTTGGAGAATAGGATGGTGCCGGTGCCCACATCAAGGAGCATGGCGTGCCGGGCGGGCGTTTCATAGAGCTGGGCGCGCGCGGGTCCGGCCGAAAGCAATACGGCTGCCATCAGCAAGAGGACAATCGTGATCGCCGGCCTTCCGAAGGTGCCGCGCGGCAAAGAGCGCATAAAAATCAAACTCATCGGCAACGGGATGGTGTCGCGACGAACCTAGAGCGTCCAGCGTCTCATGGGAAGCGGCAAGCCGGCATGATCGCCGGAAAAACTCAGCGGGCTTTCCAGCCTTCGGTTGCCATTGGTGCCCAAGGCGCCGCGAATGCGGCCGCCACGCGCGCATCGGCATAGGCCGATGCATCGAGCCCGATCACCGGGCGTGCCGAGCGGCGCAGCAGCGATCCCGGCGCTTCCAGCGCCGGGGCAGCGGGACCGCCAAAGCGTTCGGCTGCGGGCTGCTGCCCGCTCGAGGCCAGCATCACGCCCGGCTGGCGCACGCCGGGCAGGTTGTGATCGCCGCCGCCGCGCGGCGTGCCCAGCGTCGGTGCACCGCGGAACGATGCGATCAGGAACTCATCGTCCTGTCCGTGCAACGGTGCCGGGCCGAGATACTCCACCTGGACGTTGGCGGTGCCCGCGGAGATGTAGTCAAGCATGTAGGCGGCACGCTTGGACAGGTCGATCACGCGGTTGTTGGAAAAAGGGCCGCGATCGTTGACCCGCACGACAACCGAGCGACCGTTGGCGCGGTTGGTCACCCGCGCATAGGACGGCAGCGGCATCGTCTTGTGCGCCGCCGTCAGGTGGTTCATGTCGTAGACTTCGCCGTTGGCGGTCTTGCGGCCGTGGAAGGCCTCGCCATACCACGACGCGCGGCCATGCTGGACGGCGGGCTGATTGGCGGTCGGAAAATAGCGCTGGCCGCGCACCGTGTAGGGTCGGCCGACCATCTGCCGGCCGCCGCCGCGCTGGATGCGCGTGCCCGAGGCGACGCGCGGGCTGGCCGCAACGCCATAGGCGGCGACGGAAAAGCTCTCTTCGCCGGAGGTCGCCGCATTTTGGGTGAAGACGGGCAGATTGGAAAGATTGACCACATCGCTGCTGGTGGCGACCACGCTCTCGGTGCCGCTGGTCAGCGCGACTTTCGGCGTCAGGTTCGAACCGCAGCCCGAAAGCGCAACGCCGACGGCGCCGAGTGCGCACAGACGCGCGAAACGTGTCAATGTGGATGTATTCCCCATAGGCAAAGGCGCTTACACCAAGCTGCTGCGCCTTGCCAGAGGGCGGCGGCGCGTAAAACGCCACCTTAGGTCATCTCGCTTATCGTTGTGTTAAATTGCGTGATGAACGGATCGTTGGCCGCGCTCAGCCCTCGATGCGTGCCCGGCCCGAATAGCCGTCGTCGCGGCGCCAGCGCAGCGTGGTCTCACCGGTCTTGCGCAAGGTAAAGCAACTCAGCTTGCCGCGATACCAGGTCGGGAACTGCTGGCAGAGCTGGTCGCCTTCCACAAACCAGCGCCCGGTCTCGCGCGGCGCGAAGTACTGGCCGAGACCGAGCGCGGTGCCGTCGCCGGTCACCTGGCCGTTACTCTTGTAATGCAAGGGAAATTCGCCGCCGAAAGGCGTGGCGAGATAGACGCGCTTGCCGTTGATCGTCTCCTTCAGAGCCTGACCGGAGAGCTGCTCGGCGGCAGCGGTTGCCGGCATTGCGGCAAAAACCGCCAGTGCGCCTGCGGCGATGGCGCGGGCGGCGGACATGCGGTTGAAGCGAGTACGGTTCATGGGCCAGTTCCCTCCTTTGAGCCTTTGCCGACAGATACGCTCCGGATCGGATTCCGGATCAGCTTTGCACACGGATAATTGCCGAGGCCGGACAAGGTTCCAACGACAAATGCCCGTTCGTCGCCCCGGTCCCGCCGCCCTGCCCGCGCCCTTGCGGGGCAGTTGGCGCTGTGCCATCTAACGGACGCCGGAGGGGTGGCAGAGTGGTCGATTGCGGCGGTCTTGAAAACCGTTGAGCGTGCGAGCGTTCCGTGGGTTCGAATCCCACCCCCTCCGCCATTGTTTCGCTCACGCCAAGCTCACTGCGTTCGCTGGCTCCGCGGGGGCGGCCTGACCGGCCGGCGCACGGTCGTGCGCTTGCGGAGACCGGTTCGAAGTTTCTCCCGAACTCTCCGCCATTATCCGCTGGCTGATTCACGTCCCCGGCTTCGCCTCGAACGATCAGGCCAGCATGGCTCCGGGTTCGAACTTCGTCCCTACCCGTCCGCCGTTTTTGCGGCGTATGCGCTGGCGGAGCCCGAACAGGCCGCCCAATTTCTGCGATCCGGCCACCCGCGCAACCGTCTTGGAACCCAAACGGGTCAGGAACGGCGGCGGCTGACAGCTGGCGCGGCCGCCCCTTTCGTCTGTGCGCAGCCCATACGCGGACGTTGGGCCGGCTTCACCGTCCGGTCAAGCGCGCTGCTGCCCGGGCCGGCCGCGATCCCGTCAGCGGCAAGATCGTGCGCGTCGTGCCCTGCCGGACGCGATAGCCGTTATCGCAACCGCCGCCGGCCATCCGGTTCTGCTTGACGCACCGGCATCGGCGGTCGATACGGATGCCGAATATCCGACTTTTGGCCAATATGAGGACGGCGATGGAACTGCTGGTTGATTTTCTGACGCGTTTCGTCACCCAGTTCCAAACGCCCGCTCTGGCCTTTCTCGTCGGCGGCATGGCGCTGGCCGCGTTTGGCAGCAAGCTCGAAATTCCCGATGCGATCTACAAGTTCGCCGTCTTCATGCTGCTGATGCGGATCGGCATCAATGGCGGCATGGAGATCCGTGAGGCGAATTTGATGGAGATGCTGCTGCCGGCGGTCTTTTCGGCCGTGCTCGGCTGCGGCATCGTGTTTCTGGGCCGCATCACGCTGGCCAATCTGCCCGGCGTCAAGGTCGAGGACGGCATTGCCACGGCCGGCCTTTTCGGCGCGGTCAGCGCGTCGACGCTGGCTGCCGCGATGGTGATCCTCGAAGAGGAAGGTGTCGTCTACGAGGCCTGGGTGCCGGCGCTCTATCCGTTCATGGACATCCCGGCGCTTGTGCTGGCCATCGTTCTGGCGAACATCTATCTGAACCGGAAGAAGGACGGCGCCAACACCAGGGTGAAGATCTGGCCGATCATCACGGAAAGCCTGCGCGGTTCGGCCCTTTCGGCGCTGCTGCTCGGTCTGGCGCTCGGCCTTCTCACCCGGCCCGACCGGGTCTTCGAGGGGTTTTACGATCCGCTGTTCCGCGGGCTGTTGTCGGTCTTGATGCTGATCATGGGGATGGAGGCCTATACGCGGCTCAACGAGTTGCGCAAGGTTGCCCACTGGTATGTCGTCTATGGCGTGGCCGCACCGCTCGTCCACGGGCTGATGGCGTTCGGCCTGGGCTACATCGCCCATCTCGTCACGGGGTTCAGCCCGGGCGGCGTGATCCTGCTGGCGGTGCTGGCCGGCTCCAGTTCGGATATATCGGGTCCGCCCACGCTGCGTGCCGCGATCCCGACCGCCAATCCGTCATCCTATATCGGATCGTCGACCAGCATCGGCACGCCGGTCGCGATCGCCGTGGGCATTCCGCTCTATATCGCGCTGGGACAGGCTGTCTTCGGGTTCTGAGGCTTCCGGCGGACGCTCAGAATTTGTGCGGCCGCAGGATCTCGACCTCTTCGAGATAGGTGATGCCCGAATAGTTGTCGAAGTAGCGCGCGGCGACCTTGTCGGCGATCTGTTCGGCCATGTCGCGGGTTGCCGTGATCACCTCGACCTTGACATTGGCGAAGGCATCGACGACCGCCGGGCGGCCGGACGAGCGCACGCCGCGGCTTCCCTTGCCGGCGGCCTGCACCATCGTGTAGCCGCTCGCGCCGGCCTCCTCGATGATCTTCGTCACGCCCTCGACGATGAGCTTTTCGGTGATGATGACGATCTTGGTCGCCTTGTGCGTCATGACGCGCCGTCTCCTCGCTGATCCCCGACTGGTAGCAGCCCCGCCGCGCAGGTCAAGCGGCGCCGGATCGGATGGAGCGCTTAACGCAATGTTCAACGCCGGCGCGCTATCTGGAGCCAACACCGGGCGGCGTCTGCCGCCACCGACCGAACGAGGGCATCATGGCCAACCTTTTCGCCGGCCTTCCGCTAGGCCTGTCGCAAGGCAGGTGGATCACGCGGGACCGGATGGTCGCCTATCCGGCGATGATGCTTGTGCTGACCGTTGCGGCCACCGTGTTCGTTCTTTGGAGCAATGGCGGCGTCATGCCCAATGGCGCCCCGTTCGGCACGGATTTCGTCTCCTACTGGGTCGCCGCCCGCGAGGCCCTCGCCGGCAACCCGCTCGTTCCCTATGACAGGGCTCTGTTCGAGCCCGCCCAGCGCGCGCTGTTCCCGGATGCGGGCTATTTCGCCTTCTTCTATCCGCCGCATTTTCTCGCCTACATGCTGCCGATTGGCGCGCTGCCCTTCTACGCCGCACTTGGCGCATGGATGGCCGTCAGCTTCGGGGCCTGCCTCTGGGTCCTGAGCCGCATTTCCGGCAATGCGGTTCAGACGCTGGTTCTGGCACTGGCTTTTCCGGCGGCGTTCCTGACCATCGCGCATGGCCAGAACGCGTTCCTGAGCGCGGCCCTGTTCGGCGGCGGGCTGGCCCTTTTGCCAAAACGGCCGGTTCTGGCCGGCATCCTGTTCGGTCTGTTGACGTACAAGCCGCAGCTGGGCCTCCTCATCCCGCTTGCGCTGCTCGCCGCTGGCCAGTGGCGGGCGATCGCGGCCGCCGGCGCCACGCTCGGCTTGCTCGTTGCCGGTTCCGCGCTCTTGCTGGGTCCGCAGGTGTGGATTGCGTTTCTCGCCCAAAGCGATCAGGCGATGGAAGCGCTGACGCTCGGGCTGGTGGGATGGCAGAAGATGATCTCCGCCTATGCCGGATTGCGGCTGTCCGGCGTGCCCGACGGCGCGGCCATGGCCGCCCACGCCGCGCTGGCGATTGCGGTCGCTGCCTCCATCGTCTGGGCGTGGCTGCCGCAAAACGGCATCGCGCATGAGACCAAAGCCGCGCTGCTTCTGACGGGCGCACTGATCGCCACGCCGTTCGGGCTCAACTACGATCTTTATCTGCTGGCGCCGGCACTGGCGTTTGTTGCCGCACGCGGTCTCGCCGCCGGCTTTCTGCCGTATGAAAAGACGGTGATGGCAATCGCCTTCGCCGCGCCGTTCCTGCTGCTCGTTGCGATGAGTGCGCGGTTCCCGATGGCGCCCGTGCTCGTGCTGGCCGTCTTTGCGCTCGCACTGCGGCGCGCTTGGTGCGAACACGCCGATCACGCGCCGGAAAGCGCCATTCAGCCCGCCGAATGAAAAGGCGCCCGGGGCGGAAACCCCGGGCGCCCTGATCGAAGGTGTCGGCGCCTGCGCGCTTATTCGGGCAGCTGGTCGTCGACGCCCTGAACGTAGAAATTCATGCCCAGAAGCGCGCCGATGTCGGCCGTCTCGCCCTCGGCCAGCCATTCGGTGCCGTCCTGCTTGGTGATCGGACCGGTGAACGGCTCGAGCACGCCGACCGTGATCGCCGTTGCGGTCTTCTTGGCCATGGCGGCGACCTCATAGGGCATGTTCCAGTAGGGCGCCATCGCCACATGGCCCTCGGCCATGCCGTCCCACACATCGTGGCTCTCCCAGGTGCCGTCCAGCACCGCCTGCACGCGCTCGACATAATACGGGCCCCAATCGTCGATGATCGAGGTGAGCTGGGTCTGCTCGCCGAAGGCGTACATGTCGGACGCCTGGCCGAACGCCTTGATGCCGCGCTCCTCGGCCACCTGCATGGGCGCGGTGGAATCGGTGTGCTGGGTGAGAATGTCGACGCCCTGGTCGATCAGCGCCTTGGCGGCGTCGGCTTCCTTGCCGGGATCGAACCAGGTGTTCACCCAGACCACCTTCAGCGAAAAGTCCGGATTGACCGACTGCGCGCCCAGGATGAACGAGTTGATGCCGCGCACCACTTCGGGGATCGGGAACGAGGCGATGTAGCCGGCGACGCCGGTCTCCGACACGCTGGCCGCGATCTGGCCCTGCACGTAGCGGCCCTGATAGAACTTCGAATTGTAGGTCGCAACGTTCGGCGACTCGCGTTTGTAGCCGGTCGCGTGTTCGAACTTCACGTCCGGGAACCTGGCCGCCACCTTGTTGGTCGCGTCCATATAGCCGAACGACGTCGTGAAGATGATGTCGCAGCCCGACCGTGCGAAACGCTCGATCGCGCGCTCGGCGTCGGCGCCTTCCGCCACGCTTTCGAGATAGGCGGTCTCGACCCGGTCGCCGAACGCCTTTTCCACGTCGAGCAGACCCTGGTGGTGCTGATAGGACCAGCCATAGTCGCCGATCGGCCCGACATAGATGAAGCACGCCTTGGCGTCGGCAGCCTGCGCCGCGCCGGTGATGGCCACGGCCGCTGCCGCCGCCAGAAGTGATGTTGCAAGTTTCTTCATGATCGCCTTTCCCCGAAACTCTCGATTGCCCAAACTCTTAGACGCGCTGTCGCGCGATCCCGCCCGTGATCGGCTTGTTGTTGTTGCTAGCGGTCCGGAACAAAGGGCTTGCCCAGCGACGCTGGCGTATTTCGCATCGTCATCCGTCTGTTGGATGAAATCAAGACAAGAACGACAATCGTCGCCAGATAGGGCAGCGCCGACAGCAATTGTGAGGGTATGGCGACGCCCTGCGCCTGCGCGTGGAACTGGGCGATGGTGACCGCGCCGAACAGATAGGCGCCGATGACGACCCGCAGCGGCAGCCATGAGGCGAAGACGACGAGCGCCAGCGCGATCCAGCCGCGGCCCGCCGTCATGTTCTCCACCCATTGCGGAATGTAGACCAGCGACAGGTGCGCGCCGGCCAGCCCGGCGCAGGCGCCGCCGAACATCACCGCCAGATAACGCACGCGCAGCACATTGATGCCCAGCGCATGGGCGGACCCATGGCTGTCGCCGACCGCGCGCAGGGTCAGGCCGGCGCGGGTGCGGAAGATGAACCACCAGACGCCGACCGCCAGACCGATGGACAGATAGAAGATCGGGTCCTGTCCGAACAGGAGCCGTCCGATCAGCGGAATATCGACGAGGAAAGGCACGTTGACGGCCTCGAGACGGACGCCCGGCAGGCCGACGAACTGTTCGCCGATCATGCCGGCAACGCCCAGCCCCAGAAGGGTCAGGGACAATCCGGTCGCCACCTGGTTGGTGGCCAGCGACAAAGTCAGGACGGCAAAGGGCAGCGAGAACAGCGCGCCGCAGATAATTGCCGCCAGAACGCCGGCCCAGGGCGAGCCGGTGATCTGCGCGGCGCCGAAGCCGGTGACCGCGCCGATGATCATCATGCCCTCGACGCCGAGATTGAGAACGCCGGAGCGTTCGACCACCAGTTCACCCATCGCCGCGATCAGAAGCGGCGTTGCGGCCGTGACGACCGTCAGGAGTATCGCCTGGATTACATCGGGACTCATCGTGCGGGCTCCGGTGCGGCGGCGGGTTGCGGGCGGACGATGCGGATGCGGTAGCGGATCAGCGTGTCGCAGGCGAGCACCGAGAACAGCAGCACGCCCTGGAACACATTGGCCACCTTGTCGGAGACGCCGAGCGATATCTGGGCCGCCTCGCCGCCCAGATATGAGAGCGCCAGGATCAGCCCGGCGGCGACGATGCCGAGCGGGTTGAGACGTCCCAGGAACGCCACGATGATCGCCGTGAAGCCATAGCCGGGCGAGATGGCGGGGCGCAATTGGCCGATCGCGCCGGACACTTCGATGATGCCCGCCAGCCCGGCAAGCGCGCCGGAAACGATGAAGGCAAAAAAGACCATGCGCTTGGCCGAAAAGCCGGCAAACCGCCCTGCCCTCGGGCTTTCGCCAAGCACCCGGATCTCATAGCCCTTGAGCGTGCGCGAAAGCATGAACCAGACGATCAGCGCGGCGAGGATCGCGAAAACGAAGCCGTAATGTGCGCGCCCCGAGGCGGAGAGCATTTCCGGCAGGATGGCATCGGCATGGAAGGAGCGGGTTTCGGGGAAGTTGAAGCCTTCGGGATTTCGCCAAGGCCCGCGCACCAGCCAGTCGAGGAACAGTTCGGCGACATAGACCAGCATCAGCGAGGACAGGATCTCGTTGGTGCCGAACCGCGCCTTGAGGAATGCCGGGACCGTCGCCCAGGCCGCGCCGCCCGCCATCCCCATGACCAGCATCAGCGGCAGCACCATCGGCCCGGTGATGCCCGGATAGAGCACCGGCATGACCGATCCGGCGATCGCGCCCATGATGAACTGGCCTTCGGCGCCGATGTTCCAGTTGTTGGACAGGAAGCAGACCGAAAGCCCGACCGCGATGAGGATCAGCGGCGTCGCCTTGATGATCAGCTCGTGGATCGACCACACCTCGGTGAGCGGTTCGATGAAATAGGCATGGAGCCCGCCGATCGGCGACTTGCCCAGCATGGCGAACATGATGCCGCCGATCAGCGCGGTGATCAGCACGGCGATGAACGGCGACAGCACGCTGAACAGCGCCGAATGCTGCGGCCGGCGGACGAGTTCGATCCGCGTCATGCAGCGACCCCGTGATGCTTTTCGGGTTCGGCGCCGCCCATCAAAAGGCCGAGTTGCTCGCGGGTCACCGTGCGCGCATCGAGCGGCTCGGACATTTCGCCGTTGTGGATGACCGAGATCCGGTCGCACATTTCCAGCAGTTCATCGAGGTCCTGGCTGATGACCAGCGCGCCGGCGCCGGCGGTCGCCGCATCCATCAGTGCCTGGCGGATGCGTGCCGCGGCGCCCGCATCGACGCCCCAAGTGGGCTGATTGACGATGAAAAGCCGCGGCCGCCGGTCGAATTCGCGGCCCAGGATCAGCTTTTGCAGATTGCCGCCCGACAGCGTTCCCGCGTCGGGGTTCTCGCCGGACTTGCGCACATCCATCGCATCGACCACGCGGGCGAGCGTCCGCCCCAGCGCCGAGCGGCGCAACATGCCCAGCCGCCCGCCGGACTGGTAGGCGCTGGCGTCCGATGCGTGCCGGCTCAAAAGGATATTCTCGGTCAGCGGCATGGTGGCGACGGCGGCATGGCCGAACCGCTCTTCGGGGGCGAACGCCGCGCCCAGCCGCCGGCGTCCGTTCGGACCGAGCCGCCCGGCCGGCGCGCCGCCGATGGTGACGGCGTTGGGATTGTCCTGGAGCTGTTCGCCCGACAAGGCCTCGAACAGTTCCGACTGGCCGTTGCCGGCAACGCCCGCAATGCCGAACACTTCGCCCGCATGGACGTTCATGTGGATTGCGCGCAGCGGCGTCGAGAACGGACCGAGCGGCGGCTGATCGAGATTGCGCACACCGAGCACGACATCGCGCCCGGCTTCGCCGTCGGCCGGCGCGTCATGGGTCCGGCGAACCGCCTGCACCTCCTCGCCGACCATCATGGCCGCAAGGCTCTTGGCGGTTTCGGCGCGCGGATCGCAATGGGCGACCACCTTGCCGTGGCGCAGCACGGTCGCCCGATCACAAAGCCGTTTCACCTCGTCGAGCTTGTGCGAAATGTAGAGGATCGACTTTCCCTCGGCCTTGAGCTTGTCGAGCGTCTCGAACAGCCGTTCCGCTTCCTGCGGCGTCAGCACCGATGTCGGCTCGTCGAGGATGATCAGGCTCGGTTCCTGCAAAAGGCAGCGGATGATCTCCACCCGCTGGCGCTCGCCAACGGACAGATCGCCGGCCAGCGCCTCGGGGTTGAGCGTCAGGCCGTAGACCTCGCCCAGCCGGCGCGCCTCGTCCGCCACCGTCGACAGCGGCACATCGTCCTCCAGAGACAGGGCGATGTTCTCGGCGACGGTCAGCGAGTCAAACAGCGAAAAATGCTGGAAAACCATGCCGATGCCAAGATGTCTTGCAGCGGAAGGATTGGCGATCGAAACCTGTTCGCCGTTCCAGACAATCCGTCCGCCGTCGGGCATCAGCGACCCGAACAGCATCTTCACCAGCGTCGACTTGCCGGCGCCGTTCTCGCCCAGAAGCGCGTGGATTTCGCCCGCTAGAATGTCGAAATCGACCGCATCGTTGGCGACGAGATCGCCAAACCGCTTGGTGATGCCCTCGACCGCCAGAAGCGGCGTCGGACCGGGTTTTTCGGACGCGCTGGCGGTCATCGGCACCGGTCAATCTGTTGCGCAACACTTTGAGCGTATGCGCCGACCGCGCCGCTGTGCAACGCAAAACGTCTCGCTTGCCGGCTTTTCTCCCCACAATGTCGTGTTGCGTGCCGACGACCGTGCGGCAATTGGCGGCTGGACAGCACGGGAACCGCGCGCCAAATGGATGGCAATGAAATAGAGGCGTTCGCCATGACCAAACCCGCCGACATCGTCATTTCCGGCGCCGGGCCGACCGGCATGGCAGCCGCGCTCGAGGCCGCCGCCTGCGGCTACCGCACCGTGCTCGCCGCGCCGTCGGGTACATTTCTCGACGATGATTCCCGCACCACGGCGCTGATGCAGCCGGCAATACACATGCTGCGCGACTATGGCATCTTCAGCGACTGCGAAGAGGCGGCTGCGCCGCTCAAGGTGCTGCGCATGGTCGATGCGACCGGACGCCTGTTTCGCGCGCCGACGGTCAGTTTCCGCGCGGCCGAGGCCGGCTATGAGGAGTTCGGCTTCAACATTCCCAACCAGGCGCTGAACACGGCGCTGGAAAAGGCCGTCAAGGCGCATGATCTGATCGAAACGGTCGACGCGATGGTGTCGGCGGTCGCCTTCAACGATGATGCGGCGTTCGTCACGCTCTCCAATGGCGATACCTACGAAACCCGGCTTGTGGTCGGAGCCGACGGCGTTCATTCGCTGGTCCGGCAGGCCGCCGATATCGGCCAGCGCTCTTGGAGCTATCCGCAGACCGCGCTCGTTGCCGCCTTCGACCATGAGCGCCACCACGAGTTCATCTCGACCGAGTTCCACACGCAGGAAGGCCCGTTCACGCAGGTTCCCCTGCCCGGAAACCGGTCGAGCCTTGTCTGGGTGATGCGGCCCGAGCGGGTCGAAACAGTCATGGCGATGGAGCCCGATGCGCTGGCGCGCGCGATCGAGGACAATCTGCAATCGACGCTGGGCAAGGTCTCCAACGTGACGAAACCTCAAGGCTGGCCGCTGTCGAGCCTCGTCGCCCACACGTTCGGCAAGGCGCGCGTCATGCTGATCGGGCAGGCCGCGCATGCCTTCCCGCCAATCGGGGCGCAGGGCCTCAATCTGGGCTTTCGCGATGTCGCCGATCTGGCCGCCGTTCTGGCCAAGGCGGGCGAAGACCCCGGCGCGGCGGCGGTGGCGCGGCGCTACGACATGCGCCGCCGCGCCGATGTCTACATGCGTACCGGCGGCGTCGATGTGCTCAACCGGTCGCTCCTGACCGACTTCCTGCCGGTGCAGATGGGCCGTGCGGCCTTCCTGTCCGTGCTGCGCAACATCAGCCCTTTGCGCGGCCTGGTGATGCGCGAGGGGATCGAGCCGGGCGGCGGGCTGAAAGCCATGGCAGGCCCGTTCCGGGGCAAAGACGCCGATGTCAGAACAGATCGGGCGGCAGGATAGAATTGGTCATCAGGTAGAGCAGCAGCGTGACGGTGGCGACCGAGCCCACCGTGGTCAGCAGCACCATGGCCGAGGCGCGCTCGACCCACACACCATATTGCTGGGCGATGACGAAGACGTTGGTGGCGCTCGGCAGCGCCGCCAGCAGCATGGCCGAGTAGACCCAGACCGGCGGAAAATCGCCGATATACGAGACCAGCACATAGGCGATGACCGGATGCACGATCAGCTTGATCGGCACGATGAACGCGGTCTCCGCGGGGATGCGCCGGAGCGGGCGCAACGCCAGCGTGACGCCCATGGCGAACAGCGCACAGGGTGCGGCCGCGCCGGCCAGATAGTCGAGCAGCGTCTGCGCGGCCGCCGGCGGGCGGAAGCCGGCAATGGCGGCGGTGATCCCGACAATCGTCGCCAGGATGAACGGGTGCAGCAGGATGCGCCTTGCGACATCGAGCGCCAGCTTCCACGCCGGCGGACGGTCCGGCGAATCGTCGGCCAGCGCCATCATCAGCGGCGCGATGACGAAGTGCAGCGTGTTGTCGAAGCAGAACACCAGCGCGACCGGCACGACGGCCGCTTCGCCGAACGCCAGAAGCGCCAGCCCCGGCCCCATATAGCCGATGTTGCCGTAGGCGCCGGCGAGCCCCATCACCGTGCTCTCGTCCACCCGGCCGCGCGTGCGGAAAATCCCGATGACGAACATCAGCGCGAAGACGGCGAATGTGGACAGCGTGGTGCCGACGATGAACCGCCACTGGGTCAGTTCCTCGACCGGTGTTTTGGCCAGTAGATTGAAGAACAGCGCCGGTAGCGCGACATAGATGATGAACGTGTTCATCCAGCCCAGCGCTTCGAGCGGCTGGCGCGTCACGCGGGCGGTCACGAACCCCAGGGCAATCAGCCCGAAGAACGGCAGGACCAGGCCGAAGACGCTTGCCATGAACTCCCCACGAAGGCCGCACGACAGCACACCCGCCGCTGCCCATGGCGTACCGGCTTGGCGCCGGACCGGTCAAGGCCTTGAAACGACCCGATTATCGCATCAAATTAGGGCCATGAGATATTCTGATGCAAAAATGGTCAGCGCGCGGTTCGGGATCGGCGACATCGTCCGGCACCGCATGTTCCCGTTTCGCGGGGTGATCTTCGACATCGACCCCGAATTCGACAACACCGAGGAATGGTACGAGGCGATCCCGGCGGAGATCCGGCCGCGCCGCGACCAGCCCTTCTATCACCTGCTCGCCGAGAACGAGGACACCGAATATGTGGCCTATGTCTCCGAGCAGAACCTGTTGCCGGACGAGACGGGCGAGCCGGTGCGGCACCCCCAGGTCGGCGACATGTTCGACTGGAGCGCCGACCACGGGCGCTATGTCGTGCGCGACGTGATGGCCCACTAAGCGAACGCGCCGCCCTCAGTTCGGCTGCGCTTCCTGCGCGGTCTGGCGCATGGCCATGAACAGCGTTTCGGGATCGTGCGCGCCGGTCACCGCGACGCGCCTGCCGAAGATGAAGCATGGCACGCCCGTGACGCCGATCTGCGCGGCGCGGGCGGCTTCGGCTTGCGTTTCGGCCGCATCCCGGTCGCTTTCGAGCCATTGGCGCACCTCGGTGCCATCCATCCCCGCTTCGCCGGCGGCCTCCACCAGAACGCCATGATCGCCGACATTTTCGCCATGCAGGAAGAAGCGGGCGAACAATTGCTCGACGACAGCCGCTTGCATGGTCGGGCTGGCATCGCCGGCCCAACGGACGACACGGTGCGCGTCGAGCGTGTTGGGCGAAATGGCAATGGCGTCGAAATTGAAGTCGATCCCCTCGCCCGCCCCGGCCGCCTCGATCCGGCTGTAGATCTCCTGCGCCCGCTCCGGCCCGCCGAACTTGTTTTCAAGATAGGTCTTGCGGTCCATGCCGCCGGGCGGAATGGTCGCGTCAAGCTGATAGGGCCGCCAATGGACCGTCAGATCGAACTCGCCCTCGGCCATCTCGGCTGCGCGCTCCAGCCGGCGCTTGCCGATGAAGCACCAGGGGCACATCACGTCGGAAATCACATCGACGCTCATCGGTTTGGGCATATCGGCCATCATGGTCCTTTCGCGGTCTGTCGGCTCATTCGGTCCTGGTCGACCACCAAACGGGCAACTGGTAGCCATAGAGCGGCGGTTCGGGCGGATGTTCGATATGGCTCCAGTGCGCAACCCAGTCCTCGCCCAGATGATAGAGCGGCACCACATAGTGGCCTGAGATGAGCACGCGATCGAGCGCCCGCACGGCAGCGGCGAAGTCCTCGCGTTCGCGCGCATCGACCATGGCCGCGATCATCGCGTCTATCGCCGGATCGGCGGCGCCCGCATAGTTGAAGGTGCCTTCCGGATCGCGCGATTCCGAGCCCCAGCGCCACACCTGCTCGCCGCCCGGCGACAGCGACGCCGACAGGCTGCCGGCCACCATGTCGTAATCCCAGGTCTGGCGGCGCTGCTGGAACTGGGCGTCATCGACGCCGCGCACGGCGATATCGACGCCGATCAGCCCGGCGGTCGTCTGGTAGGACAGCGCCATGCGCTCGATCTCGTTCTGCGAGGCGCCCGGCACGGTCCCCAGAAGGATCTCGAAGGACAGCGGTTCGCCGTCCCTGACCATCCGGCCGTCCTCGATCGCATAGCCCGCCTGTCCTAGCTTCTGGACGACCTGTCGCAGAACGTTGCGGTCGCGGCCCGAACCGTCGGTCACCACCGGCGCATAGCTGCCGTCCATCACCGAGGGTTGGACGGCGTCCGGGAACGGGGCGAGCAGCGCCTGTTCACGCTCATCGGCCGGCCGGCCCAGCGCCGACAGTTCGTCCGAGTTCTGCCAGAACGAGCCGGTGCGCGTGTAGCGCCCTGAAAAAAGGTTGGCATTGACCCATTCGAAATCGAACAACATGGCCAGCGCCTCGCGCACCCGGGCCTCGGCGAACACCTCGCGGCGCGTGTTGAAGAAGAAGCCCAGCATGCGCTGGGGTCGGCCGGTGCCGAACGTCTGCTTGACGATGCGCCCGTCGGTCACAGCCGGGAAATCATAGGCCGTTTCCCACTTGATCGGATCGCTTTCGGGATAGATGTCGAAAACGCCCTTCTTGAACGCCTCGAACCGCGCCGTCGTGTCGCGAAAATACTCGACCGTGATCTGCTCGTAATTGTCGAAGCCCCGCTTGGCGGGGATGTTCCGGCCCCAATAGTCGGGGTTGCGGCGATAGGCGATGCGGGCGCCCGGCTCGACGCTTTCGACCAGATACGGCCCGCTGCCGACGGGCGGGTCCAGCGTCGCCCCCTCGAAATTATCGACATTGGTGGCGTGGGCCGGCAGGACCGGCGTCAAGGCCAGCAACAGCGGAAACTCTCGATCGGCCTGATCGTTGAGATGGAACTTGACCGAGCGCTCGCCCGTCTTTTCGATGCGCTCGATGCGCGCCATGCGCCGGTTGAAGGGCGGACGGCCTTTCTCGGTCAATATGTCGTAGGTGAAGATCACGTCTTCCGGTGTCACCGGCACACCGTCCGACCAGCGCGCGTCCGCGTTCAGCGTGAACTCGACCCATGTCCGCTCATCGTCGGTCTCGATCGTTTCGGCGAGCAGGCCGTACATGGTGAAAGGCTCGTCGCGCGAGCGCACCATGAGCGACTCAAACACCAGATTGCCGAATTCGGGGTCCCAGATGCCGCGCGCGGTGGTCCGCATCGATTTGAGAACGAACGGGTTGAGGCTGTCGAACGTGCCGACGACGCCATAGGTGACCGAGCCGTCCTGCGGCGCGTCGGGATTGGCATAGGGGAAATGGGTGTAGCCGGCCGGCAATGCCGGTTCGCCATGCATGGCGATCCCGTGCATCGGTTCGGCCCTGGCAGCGGTCGCAGCAAAGGCGAGCGCGGCGGCGATCATGATCAGGCGTATCACGGGACGTTTCTCTCCCTTGGGCGATTCCGACCGATGTTAGCATGCGGATCGAACGTTTATACAGCGGGCACGAAGGGCGCAGCGG
The DNA here is from genome assembly GCF_003149475.2 of Oceaniradius stylonematis. GTDB lineage: Bacteria > Pseudomonadota > Alphaproteobacteria > Rhizobiales > Rhizobiaceae > Roseitalea > Roseitalea stylonematis. The sequence goes on along the minus strand of NZ_QFWV02000002.1, from coordinate 189,052 downwards.
GGGTGGAAACCGGCGCCAAGACTGTGTATCAGGCGCCACGCGACGGGCGTCACGGTGCGGCCTCATTTCAGGGTCAGGGCTGCGGCCAGCCTTCTCGAAGACATCAAGCGACAAAGGACAATCATCACGATGGGATCGAAATCCGCATCTCTGGCAGCGGCGTTCGGGGCGCTCGCGCTGACCGCGATGGCCGGCCAGGCCCAGGCGCAGAACGCGCCGCCCCAGAACCAGTGGTTCAAGGTCTGCACCAAGCAGGCCGACAACGACATCTGCAACGTGCAGAATGTGCGCACGGCGCAGACCGGTCAGCTTCTGACGGCAGTCAACCTCATCCAGATCACCGGCAAACAGAACCGCGCGCTGTTCCAGATCGCCGTTCCGACCGGCCGCGTCATTCCCGCCGGCATCGGCATGCAGATCGACGACGGCGAAACCCGCCGCATCCCCTATTCGATCTGCCTGCCCGACCGCTGCATCGCCGAAACGCCGCTGACCGAGGAATTGGTCGCCGCGCTGAAGGCCGGCGGCGGCATGACGCTGACCACCGTGAACTTCCAGAACCAGCCCAACCCGATCGAGGTGACGCTGCAGGGCTTTACGGCGGCTTTCGATGGCGACCCGATCCAGCAGTCCGAGGTCGAGGAACGCCAGCAGCAGCTGCAGGCCGAGATCGAGCGGCGGCGCGAGGAGTTCCAGGAGCGGCTGAAGGCCGAGCAGGAACGCGCCAAGGAAGAAGGCGCGACGGAAGGCACAACCGAGTAAGCCGCGTCCGCATCCGAACGACGATCGAGCCGCCGGTGCCATGCGCCGGCGGTTTTTCGTTGGTCAGGCGGCGGCCTTGTGCGCTTTGGCCAGGTTGGCGAGCTTGGTCATCAGCACCGCAGCGCCCGCGAGCCTTTTTTCCGGCGTCGGCCAGTTGCGCGAGAACACGACGGACTGGTCCGGCCTGATCTTCGCCAGCGCGCCCTGCTCGGCAATCCACTGGACGAGCCCCGCCGGATCGGCGAATTGCTGGCCGCGGAACTGGACGACCGCACCCTTGGGGCCGGCATCGAGCTTTTCGACGTTGGCCTGCCGGCACAGCGCCTTGATGTAGACGATCTTCAGCAGGTGCTCGACTTCCTCGGGCAGCGGGCCGAACCGGTCGATCAGTTCGGCGCCGAACCCGTCGATCTCCTCGACGCTCTCGAATCCACCGAGCCGGCGATAGAGCGACAGGCGCAGCGACAGGTCCGGCACATAGCTCTCCGGGATCATCACCGGTGTGCCGACGGTGATCTGCGGCGACCATTCGCCATGGTCCGCATCGTCCTCGCCCTTGAGTTCGGCGACCGCTTCCTCGAGCATTTGCTGATAAAGCTCGAAGCCCACTTCCCTGATGTGGCCCGACTGTTCCTCGCCCAGAAGATTGCCGGCGCCGCGGATGTCGAGATCGTGGCTGGCAAGCTGGAATCCGGCGCCGAGCGTGTCGAGCGATTGCAGCACTTTCAGGCGCCGTTCGGCGGTCTTGGTCAGCGGCTTGTTGGCCGGCAGCGTGAAAAGCGCATAGGCGCGCAGCTTCGACCGTCCGACGCGGCCGCGCAACTGGTAGAGCTGGGCCAGGCCGAACATGTCCGCCCGGTGCACGACGAGGGTGTTGGCGGACGGGATGTCCAGCCCGCTTTCGACGATCGTCGTCGACAGGAGCACATCGTACGAGCCGTCGTAGAAGGCATTCATGATGTCTTCGAGTTCGCCAGGCGCCATCTGGCCGTGCGCGACGGCGACCTTCAGTTCGGGCACGTTCTCGTCGAGATAGGCCTTGACGTCGCCAAGGTCGGAGATGCGCGGCACGACGTAAAAGCTCTGGCCGCCGCGATAGCGCTCACGCAGCAGCGTCTCGCGGATCACCAGCGGGTCGAACGGGGCGATGAACGTGCGCACCGCGAGGCGATCCACCGGCGCGGTGGTGATCAGCGACAGTTCGCGCACGCCCGTCAGCGCCAGTTGCAGCGTGCGCGGGATCGGCGTTGCCGACAGCGTCAGCACGTGCACGTCCGATTTGAGCTCCTTGAGCCGTTCCTTGTGCTTGACGCCGAAATGCTGCTCCTCGTCGATGATCAGAAGGCCGAGCTGCTTGAAGCGGATGCCCTGACCCAGAAGCGCGTGCGTGCCTATGACGATATCGACGCTGCCATCGGCGATGCCTTTCTTGGCGTCGGCCAGCGCCTTGGGGCCGGCCAGCCGCGAGGCATGGGCGAGATTGACGGGAAGCCCGGCAAAGCGATCGGAGAAAGATTTGAAATGCTGTCGCGCCAGAAGCGTCGTCGGCACGACCACGGCGACCTGAAGACCGTTCATGGCGGCAAGGAACGCGGCGCGCAGCGCCACCTCGGTCTTGCCGAAGCCGACATCGCCGCAGATCAGCCGGTCCATCGGCCGGCCTTTTGCCAGATCGTCCTCGACCGAATCGATCGCCGTGAGCTGATCCTCGGTCTCGTCATAAGGGAAACGGGCGGCGAACTCGTCGTAGATGCCCTCGGGCGCGCGCAGTTCGGGCGCCGAGCGCATCTGCCGGGCGGCGGCGATGGCGATCAGATCGCCCGCCATGTCGAGCAACCGCTTTTTGAGCCTGGCCTTGCGCGCCTGCCATGCGCCGCCGCCGAGCCGGTCGAGCTGCGCTTCGGCGCTGTCGGAGCCGTAGCGCGACAAAAGCTCGATGTTTTCGACCGGCAGGAACAGCCGGTCGTCGCCGTGATAGCGGATTTCCAGACAATCATGCGGCGCGCCGGCGGCCTCGATCGTCTTCAGGCCGGCAAAGCGCCCGATGCCGTGATCGACATGGACGACCAGATCGTCCGGGTTGAGGGCGGCGACCTCGGAGATGAAGTCGGCACCGCGTTTTTTCGAGCGCCGCCGCACCAGCCGGTCGCCCAGAATGTCCTGCTCGCCGATGACGAGCGTCTTCGACCATTCGAAACCGTGTTCGATGTTCAGGATCGCCGTGGCGACGACGTTCTGCGGCGCGCGCGCCAGTGCCGCGGCGTCCGGCGCGATGCCGGAAAAGCCCTCGAGGCCGTGTTCCTCGAGGATCTGGACGAGCCGCGTGAGCGAACCCTCCGACCAGCCGGCGAGCACGACCCTTTGGCCGTCGCCACGCGCATCGGCAATGAACCGCGCCGCGATCTCAAAGACGTTGACGTCCTTTTGCGCGCGTTCGGCGGAAAAGTTGCGCCCGGCGCGGCCATCGAGTGCGATGATCGCGGTGCCGGCGCTTTCGGGCCGGTCGAACGGGGACAGATGCACCGCCGTCCGCGCCGCCAGCATCGCGTCGAACCCGGCCTTGTCGAGATACAGGAGCTCCGGCGCGACGGGCTTGTAGGGCGCAGCTTCCCCCATCGCCTTGCCTTCGAGCTGGTCGGTGCGCGCCTTGTAATATTCGTCGATCTGGTCGGCCCGCTCGGCGACGGCGTTCATGGCCAGCGGCTCGATTACCACCGGCGCGTCCGGCAGAGCATCGAACAGCGTCTCAAGCCGTTCGGCGAAGAAGGGCAGCCAGTGCTCCATGCCGGCAAACCGCGTCTGCGCGACGATCGAGGCGTAAAGCGCGTCGTCCCTCGCCGGCGCTCCGAAGGTTTCGATGTAGCGCGTGCGAAACCGCGTTACCGAGGCCGCATCGAGCACGACTTCGCTCATCGGCTGCAGGCTGAACGCCTTGCGCTGGTCCGTGGTGCGCTGGGTCGCGGGGTCGAATCCGCGCACCGTCTCCAGCGTGTCGCCGAAGAAATCGAGCCGCACCGGCCCTTCCGAGCCCGGCGCGAACACGTCGAGAATGCCGCCGCGCACGGCATACTCGCCGACTTCGCGCACCGTCGGCACGCGCAAGAAGCCGTTGCCGGTGAGCGTGCCGACCAGTTGCTCCATCGCAATCACTTGACCGGGGCGCACATCGATGGCCTGCGCGGCGATGGTTTCGGGCGGCAGCACACGCTGGAGGACCGCGTTGGCGCTGGTCAGCACGATCGCCCGGCGCGGATTGGCGGCGAGCGCGGCAATGCGTGTCAGCGCCGCAAGGCGCTGCGCGGTGACCTCGGCGCTCGGCGAGACGCGGTCATAGGGCAGACAGTCCCAGGCCGGAAGCTGGATGATGTCGAGCCCTGGCGCTGCAAACGACAGCACCTGCGCGATATCGGCCATGCGGCCCGCATCGCGCGCGATATGGATCAAGGGCGCGTCACTCTGGCCGGCAAGCCCGGCCAGCACAAAGCCTTCCATGCCGTCGGCGACACCGGTCAGGGCGACCTGACCCGCATCGGACGGCACGTGCGGGATGTCGAAGAGCGGATCGGCCATTGTCAGGTGAGCTCGATCTTGTGGTGCGCGCAGATCGCGCGGAACAGCGGCGTGTCGTGCTCGGCGGGCACCGGACCCTCCCCGGTGAACCACTTGAACAGGTCGCGGTCGAGGTTCTCCATCAGCGCCTCGAACGCCGCAAGCTCGTCCGCGTCCATCTGCGCGACATGGGCATCGGCATAGCCGCCCAGCACAATGTCCATCTCCTTCATGCCGCGATGCCAGGCGCGAAAGCGCGCGCGGCGGCGGCGTGCATCAAGGGTCTGCGGGTCGGTCATGGCGCGCGAAGGTCCGGTTGGAATGGTGTCGGGCGCATATAGCGAGCGGCGGCCATCATGTCAGCCTTGATCTTGCCCGGCCCGGCAAACATAAACCGGTGATGCGCCCCTCCATTCTCGATCCGCTGTTTGCGCCGGTGACCACGCTTGAAGGCGTCGGTGCAAAGCTCGCCGGCCTGATCGCGCTGGCGCTGGGCCGCGGCGGCGATCGGGGCGAACCGCATGTCGGCGCGCTGTTGTTCCATCTGCCCCATTCGGTGATCGACCGCAGCGCCCGGCCGACCATCATGGCGGCGGTCCCCGGCACGATCGTCACGCTGACGCTGCATGTCGACCGGCACCAGGCGCCGCCGCGCGGCAACCGGCGGGTGCCCTACCGCGTCTTCTGTCACGACGAATCGGGCGAAATCGCGCTGACATTCTTCCGCGCCCATGGCCAATGGCTGGAGCGCACCCTTCCCGTCGGCGAAACGGTGCTCGTGTCCGGCAAGGTGGAATGGTTCAACGGCCGCGCCTCGATGGTCCATCCCGACCATATGGTGACCGAAGACGAGGCCGACAGCCTGCCGCTGATCGAACCGGTCTATCCGATGACGGCAGGGCTTTCGGGCAAGGTGCTGCGCCGGGCGATCCTGCAGGCGCTCGACCGGATGCCGGACCTGCCCGAATGGCTCGATGCGGCGCTTCTTGCGCGCGAGCGGTGGCCCGCCATGGCCGGGGCACTCGCGGCTATCCATCATCCGCAATCGGCCGCCGATATCGGCCTTGAGACCGTCAATCGCCGGCGGCTCGCCTATGATGAGTTGCTGGCAGGGCAATTGGCGCTCGCGCTTGTGCGCGCAAGGGCCAAACGCACCGCCGGCCGCTCGCTGTCGGGCGACGGCAGTCTGGTTGCCGCCGTCACATTGGCTTTCGGCCATCCGCTGACGGGCGCGCAGCAGCGTTCCTTCGATGAGATTGCTGCCGACATGGCCGCGCCCGACCGCATGCTGCGGCTTCTTCAGGGCGATGTGGGCTCCGGCAAGACGATCGTCGCGCTGATGGCGCTGGCGCGCGCGGTCGAAGCCGGCATGCAGGGCGCGCTGATGGCGCCGACCGAAGTGCTCGCCCGCCAGCACATGGCGACCATCGGCCCGCTGGCGGAAAAGGCCGGGCTGCGCGTCGCCATCCTGACCGGGCGCGACAAGGGCGCCCGCCGCGCCGAGACCCTGACTGCGCTGGAAGCCGGCGACATCGACATTCTGGTCGGCACCCATGCCCTCTTCCAGGAAGGCGTCACCTTCGCCGATCTTGGTCTGGCCGTGATCGACGAGCAGCACCGGTTCGGCGTGCACCAGAGGTTGCTGCTGGCGCAAAAGGGCGGCGGCGCCGACATGCTGGTGATGACCGCCACACCGATCCCGCGCACGCTGGTGCTGACCGCCTACGGCGACATGGATGTCTCAAAGCTCGACGAAAAGCCCGCCGGCCGCAAGCCGGTCGCCACCGTCGCCATGCCGATCGCGCGCCTGGACGAGCTTCTGAACCGCATCCGCACGGCAGTCGACGAGGGGCGCAAGATCTACTGGATCTGCCCGCTGGTCGAGGACAGCGAGGAGGTGCCCGTCATGTCGGCCGAGGCACGCCATGGCGAACTGGCGGGCCTTTTCGGCGACAGCGTGGGTCTGGTGCATGGCCGCATGGCCGGACCGGAAAAGGACGCCGCGATGGCCGCCTTCAAGGCCGGCGAGACACGTCTTTTGGTCGCGACGACCGTCATAGAAGTCGGCGTCGACGTGCCGGACGCGACGATCATGGTGATCGAACACGCCGAACGGTTCGGCCTGTCGCAGCTGCACCAGTTGCGCGGACGGGTCGGGCGCGGTGCGGACGCTTCGTCCTGCATCCTGCTCTATGGCGAACCTTTGGGCGAAACCGCCCGCGCCCGGCTCGATGTGATGCGGCGCACCGAAGACGGTTTCGTGATCGCCGAGGAGGATCTGCGGCTGCGCGGCGAAGGCGAACTGCTTGGCACCCGCCAGTCCGGCACGCCGGGATTCACGCTGGCGCGGCTCGAAGCCCATGGCGACCTGTTACCGGTGGCGCGCGACGATGCACGGCTGGTGCTCGAAACCGATCCCGAGCTTGTCTCCGAGCGCGGCAAGGCGCTGCGCATCCTGCTCTACCTGTTCGAGCGCGACGCGGCGGTTCGGCTTTTGGGGGCAGGTTAGCCCGCCGACTTGGCCGCCTTTGCCTTGGCCAACTTCGCGCGCAGGCGCGCGGCGAGCCCGTCCTTGTTCACCTGCCTGGCGCGGCCGATGGCCAAGGCATCTGCAGGCACGTCGTCGGTGACCACGCTGCCCGAGCCGACATAGGCGCCCTCGCCCACCGTCACGGGCGCCACGAGCGCCGAATTCGAGCCGATGAACGCGCCCGCACCGATCTCGGTATGGTGCTTGCCGAACCCGTCATAGTTGCAGGTGATCGTGCCCGCGCCGATATTGGCGCCCGCGCCGATCGCCGCATCGCCGATATAGGTCAGATGGTTGACCTTCGCCCCTTCTGCCACGGTCGCATTCTTGATCTCGCAGAAATTGCCGACCTTGGCCTTCTCCGACAGCATCGTGCCCGGACGAAGCCGCGCGAACGGGCCAATCTCCGCATTCGGGCCGATGGAAGCGCCCTCGATATGGCTGAACGCCCTTATGCGCGCGCCGGCATCGACGCGTACGCCGGGGCCGAACCAGATATTGGGTTCGAGCGCGGCGCCGGGCGCGATCTGCGTGTCGTGGCTGAGATGGACGGTGTCGGGGGCGGCCATGGCAACGCCCTCCAGCATCAGCGCGCGGCGCCGGCGCGCCTGCCAGATCGCTTCCACTTCGGCCAGTTCGGCGAGCGTGTTGACGCCGATCACATCCTCGACCGGCGCTTCGATGGCGCGCACGTCGAGCCCCTGCCTGCGGGCGATCTCCACCGCATCGGTCAGATAGAACTCGCCCTTGGCATTGTCGTTGCCGATGGCCTTGAGCAGGTTGGCCAGCTTGTCGCCGGCAAACGCCATCAGCCCGCCATTGCAAAAGCCGATCTGCCGTTCGGCTTCGCTTGCGTCCTTGTGCTCGCGGATCGCCACCAGTTGCCCGCCCTGCTCGATCAGCCGGCCATAGCCGTGCGGATCGTCGGGCCGGAAGCCGACGACCACCAGATCGGCCCCGTCCGCCAGCCCGACACGCGCCGCTGTGAGCGTTTCGGTCGTGATCAGCGGCGTGTCGCCGAACAGGACCAGCACATCGTCATGGCCCGCTTCGATGGCCGGCATCGCGGCCATGACCGCATCGGCCGTGCCAAGCTGCCGTTCCTGCGTGAAGAACTGCGCGTCGCCCTCGATGGCGCCCAGCTCGGTGCGCACCGCATCGGCGCCATGGCCGACGACGACGGCCAGATCGCCGCTGCCCGCCGCGCGTGCGCGCTGCGTCACGTGGCCGACCATCGGCAGGCCGGCGACCTTGTGCAGAACCTTGGGCAGGTCGGACTTCATGCGCGTGCCCGCGCCGGCGGCGAGGACGATGGTCAGGCAGGTGCGCGGCATGGATGGCTCCCCGGTTTGCGGCCGTTGTCGCGCCCGTCTATCCGCAAAGGCGCGCCATTTCCAGACGGCGCTTGCCGGCGGCGGGCTTCACGGTTACTCGGGGCCATGTCACAGCAAACCGCATCGCCGCCCCAGGCCCTTCCCTATGCGGTGATGCTGGCAACGCCGCTTTTCTTTTCGACCAACATCATTTTCGGGCGTTACGTCGCGGGCGATACGGCACCCTTCGTGCTGGCTTTTCTGCGCTGGGCCTCGGTCGCCGCGATCCTGCTGCCGTTTGCGCTGGTCCGCCAAGGCGCCGCGGTGCGCGCCGTTCTGGCCGACCATTGGCGCCTGCTGCTGACGCTGGGGTTTCTTGGCATGGGCCTTTCGGGCGGTGTCGTCTATCTCGGCCTGAGCCTGACGACGGCCACCAACGCCACGCTGATCTATTCGACCGCGCCGATCCTGATCATCCTGCTCGAGCGGCTGTTTCGCGGCCGCGCCATCGGCCTGCGCGAGACGGCCGGCATCGCGCTGGGCTTTGCCGGCGTTGCGATCATCGTCCTGCGCGGCGATCTGACGACGCTGGCCCGGCTGACCTTCAATCCCGGCGACCTGCTGATCGCCATGGCTTCGCTCTCCTGGGCCGGTTATTCGATCCTCTATCGCGCCGAGGGTCTCCGGCGGCTCGACAATATGAGCCTGTTCGCGCTGGTTGCCGGCTTCGGCGCGCTGGTCAATCTGCCGCTTGCGGCCATGGATCTGGCATCGGCCGACGGGCTGCCGGCGACGCGCGAGGCCTGGTACGCCACGGGCGGGATCGTGCTCATCTCGTCGCTGCTGGCGTTTTCGGGCTTCCAGTATGGCGTGCGTGCGCTCGGCGCCTCGGTCGCCGGCATGTTCATGTATCTGATGACGCCCTATGGCGTGCTGATGGCGATCGTCTTTCTGGGCGAGCGGCTCGAACCGTTCCATCTGGCGGGCATCGTCCTTGTGATGACCGGGATCGGCATTGCGACGCTGCCGGCGAAACTGTTCCGGCGCCGCCGCTAACGGCGGCTACAAGGCCGCGATGTCGCCGGCCTCCCACATCGCCTCGGTCTCGGCGGAAAAGTCGGCGAAGCGCCGCTGTTCGATCGCTCTACGCATCTCGGCCATAAGCCATTGATAGTAATAGGTGTTGTGCCAGCTCAGCAGCATCATGCCGAGCATTTCGCCCGAGCGGATCAGATGATGCAGATAGGCGCGCGAATAGGTCCGCGAGGCCGGACAGTTCATCTCATCGTCGAGCGGCCGGTGATCCTCGGCGTGGCGCGCGTTCTTGAGGTTCACGCGCCCGCGCCGTGTGAAGGCAAGTCCGTGCCGGCCCGAACGGGTCGGCATCACGCAGTCGAACATGTCGACCCCGCGAGCCACCGAACGCAGCAGATCCTGCGGTGTGCCGACGCCCATCAGATAGCGCGGCTTGTGCGCCGGCAGGATGGGGCAGACCACATCGAGCATGGCCAGCATGACCTCCTGCGGTTCGCCGACCGCCAGTCCGCCGATCGAATAGCCCTTCAGATCCATCGCCTTGAGGGCTTCGGCCGACTGGACGCGCAGTTTTTCGTCATCGCCACCCTGCACGATGCCGAACATCGCCTTACCCGGCTGTTCGCCGAACGCGACCCGGCAGCGCTCGGCCCAGCGCAGCGACAGTTCCATCGCCGCCTTCATCGTCTCGGCATCGGTCGGCAGCGCGACGCATTCGTCGAGCTGCATCTGGATGTCCGAACCGAGCAGCCCCTGGATTTCGATCGAGCGTTCCGGGCTCATCTCGTGGATCGCGCCATCGACATGGCTCTTGAAGGTGACGCCCTTCTCGCTCATCTGCCGCAGCGCCGACAGGCTCATCACCTGAAAGCCGCCCGAATCGGTCAGGATCGGCCCGTCCCAGCCGATGAACCCGTGCAGGCCGCCCAGACGGTCGATCCGCTCGGCGCCGGGCCGCAGCATCAGGTGATAGGTGTTGCCCAAGATGATGTCGGCGCCGGCGCCCTTGACCTGATCGAGATAGAGCCCCTTCACCGTCCCGGCGGTGCCGACCGGCATGAAGGCCGGTGTCGCGATGTCGCCGCGGCCGGTCGTCACGGTGCCGCGCCGCGCGCCGCCGTCGGTCGCGTGAAGGGTGAAGCCGAATTCAGCCATCGCCATCGTTCCGGAAAAGAAGGCTCGAATCGCCATAGGAATAGAACCGATAGCCCGTTTCGATGGCATGGGCATAGGCGGCCCGCATCGGCTCCATGCCGGCAAAGGCCGAGACCAGCATCATCAGCGTCGAGCGCGGCAGGTGGAANAGGACGGACGTTGCCGTCTTCGTCCGCCGCGCTTTCAAGAAGGCGCAGCGATGTCGTGCCGACCGAGACGATCCGCCCGCCACGCGCCCGCGTTTGGTTGATCAGGGCCGCCGTCTCGTCGGACACGTGGCCGATCTCGGCATGCATCTTGTGGTCGTCCGTGTCCTTGGCCTTGACGGGCAGGAAGGTGCCGGCGCCCACATGGAGCGTGACGAACGCCCGGTTGACGCCGGCCTTGTCGAGTTTCGCAAACAGCCGGTCGGTGAAATGCAAACCCGCCGTGGGCGCGGCCACCGCGCCGTCCTCGCGGGCATAGACGGTCTGATAATCGGTGCGGTCGCGTTCGTCGTCGGCGCGTTTGGACGCGATATAGGGCGGCAGCGGGATATGGCCGGCCAGGGCGATCGCCGCGTCAAGGTCGGGCCCGGCAAGATCGAAGGTGAGCGTCACCTCGCCGCCCTCGGCCTTTTCGGCGACCGTCGCGTCGAGCACGCCGGCGAGGCAGGCATCTCCCGTTTCGCCGAACCGGATGCGGTCGCCCACACGCAGCTTCTTGGCGCCGCGCACGAACGCCTTCCACCGGTCGGGGCCCTCGCGCATGTGCAGCGTCGCGCCTACGGACGCGATCTGGCCGTCACGCTCGCGGGTCCCTTCGAGCTGGGCCGGGATGACGCGCGTGTCGTTGAACACCATCAGGTCGCCCGCCGACAGGAAGGACGGCAGGTCCATGACGCCCGCGTCGGTCAGGCCGGTATCGCGCACCACAAGCATGCGCGCCGCATCGCGCGGCTCGGCCGGGCGCAGCGCGATCCGCTCCTCGGGCAGGTCAAAATCGAACTCGTCGACGCGCACGATCGATCCCCAAAATGAAAACAGGACGCCGCGGCGCGGCGCCCTGCAAGACGCACGACGGCCGCTATCAAAGGTCTGCCGCGACCTTCATCGAGACGATCGAATCAGGATCCTGCACCGGCTCGCCGCGCTTGATCTGGTCGACATTGTCCATGCCTTCGATCACCTCGCCCCAGACCGTGTACTGATTGTCGAGGAACGAGGCGTCCTCGAAACAGATGAAGAATTGCGAGTTCGCCGAATTGGGGTTTTGGGCGCGGGCCATCGAGCAGGTGCCGCGGCCATGGTTGGCGCCGGAGAATTCGGCCTTGAGATCGGGCTTGGACGAGCCGCCCATGCCGGCGCGGCCGGGATCGAAATGGGCGCCGCCCTTCTTGCCGAAACGCACATCGCCGGTCTGCGCCATGAAGCCGTCAATGACGCGGTGGAAGACCACGCCGTCATAGTCGCCCGCGCGCACCAGTTCCTTGATGCGCGCGACATGACCGGGGGCCAGATCGGGCTTCATCTCGATCACGACTTCGCCCTTGGTGGTTTCCATGACGAGCGTGTTCTCGGGGTCCTTGTAAGCCAATGGGATATCCTCTCCTTGAAATCGTGTGACTACTGATCGGCCATCTCGACCTTGATCATGCGGTCGGGGTCGGCGACGGCGCCGTTCTGCGCCTGCGAGCCGCGCGTGATGTTGTCGACATATTCCATGCCGCTGACGACGCTGCCGACGACCGTGTACTGGCCGTCGAGAAAACGGCCCTCGTCGAACATGATGAAGAACTGGGAATTGGCCGAGTTCGGGCTCTGCGAGCGGGCCATGCCGACGACGCCGCGCATGAAGGGCTCGCCCGAGAACTCGGCCGGAAGGTCCGGCAGGTCGGAGCCGCCGGTGCCGGCGCGGCGCAGGCTGAACCCGTCTTCCATGTCGCCGAACTGGACGTCGCCGGTCTGCGCCATGAAGCCGTCGATGACGCGGTGAAAGGCGACATTGTCGTAGGCGCCCTGGCGCACCAGCGTCTTGATCTGTTCGACATGCTTCGGCGCCAGATCGGGCCTGAGCGCGACGCGCACCTCGCCATCCTTGAGCGTGATGACCATCGTGTCCGATGGATCGGCCTCGGCCATCGATATCGAAACCGTCGCGCCGGTCAGGCCGAGCGCGGCGGTGGCGGCCAGCACAATTCGTCGTGTCAAACGCATGAAGGAGCCTCTTTTCGTGTCAGCTTTCGATCAGCCGGCAAACCGCGCCTTGAGCGCTTCTTCCACCGGGCCGGGAACGAAGGGCGACACATCGCCGCCCATGGCGGCGATCTGGCGCACCAATGTGGCGGCGATGGGACGGGTTTCGGCCGCCGCGGGCACGAACACGGTCTCGATGTCCGGCGCCATGGCCGTGTTCATGCCGGCCATCTGCATCTCATAGGCATAATCGGTGGAATCGCGCAGGCCACGCAGCATGGCGACCGCGCCCGCCGCGCGAGCCGCATCGACCACCAGCCCGTCGAACGCGGTTACCGACACCCGGTCGCCGGCAAGGCCCGCCTCGTCCAGCGCGGCGCGGATCAGGCTTTCGCGCTCATCGAAAGCGAACAGGCCTTTCTTGCCGGCATGGGTGCCGATGGCGACCGTCACGCGGTCGAACAGCGCGAGACCGGCCCGCAGCACGGACAGGTGCCCGTTGGTCAACGGGTCGAAGGAGCCCGCATAGATGGCCGAACGTTTGCTCATCGGGTGCGTGTAGGAAAAAAGCGGCGCGCCTGCAAAGCCTTTTCGGCGGGCAGCAAGCCTTCATGATCGGCGACGACGGCGCGCGTCAGCCGGTTTCGCAGGTCACCGCATAGACGCCCTGTCCGACGATCCGCAAAATTCCGGCTTCCGCGCCGGCCTTGTCCTCGAACGCGCGCTCGAGACGCAGCGTGATCAGGATCTCCTCGACATTGGGATCGGTGAAATCCGCCCAAAGGCGCTCGGAACTCGTATAGCCCTGCCCGAACAGGATCGTTTCGGCATCCTCGCCCTCCGGCGGATTGGTTGCATAGACCGTGCCGTCCGCTTCGATAACCGCATTGACCACAGCCAGCACCGGCACACGTCCAAGCGTCAGCAGAACGGACGTTCCGGGATCGTCGATACCGGTGCAGGCGACGCTTGCCGTCGCCGACGCCGCGCCGGTCAGCCCCAGCGTGGCAAGCGCGGTTGCGCATAACAATCGCCCCGGACCGGCCATCATCCACTCCCTCGAACCGTGAAAACGCATCGCCGTGTGCAACCTATCACATCGCCCGCGCGTTTTCACCGGCACAAACACAGTCATTGTGCCTGTTGGGAGAACCGTCATGATCACGATCTACGCCATCGCCACCGCCGTCACCGTGCTGACCGGCGCCACCGCCCTGTCGTTCGGCCTGATGGTGCGCCCGCGCGACTGACATCGCCGCTGCGCCGCCGGCGTTCGACACGACTGCACGCAGCATTGCAGGCGTTAACCGGATTTTATCCCTTGCGGAACACAAATGGAACAGTTAACGTCTGTTCGACATTTGTTTTCGTTTGTTTCCGGATTCGCCATGCTGACACGCAAACAACTCGACCTCCTGATGTTCATCAATGAACGGCTCAAGGAGACCGGCGTCCCGCCATCCTTCGACGAAATGAAGGAGGCGCTGGATTTGGCGTCGAAGTCCGGCATCCACCGGCTGATCACCGCGCTCGAGGAGCGCGGCTTCATCCGCCGCCTGCCCAACCGGGCGCGGGCGCTCGAGGTGATCAAGCTGCCCGAGGCGATGCAGCCGATCAACCAGGTGCGCCAGCGCTTTTCGCCGAGCGTGGTCGAGGGCGGTCTTGGCCGGCCCGCCGCCCCGTCCGTTCCCGCCGCTCCGCCGCGCGAGGCGCCCGATGGCGCCAATGACGATTTCAGCGTTCCGGTGATGGGCAAGATCGCCGCCGGCGTTCCGATTTCCGCGATCGAGAACCAGACACGGTCGCTGGTCGTGCCGCCCGACATGATGGGCAAGGGCGAACACTACGCGCTCGATGTCGAGGGCGATTCGATGATCCATGCCGGCATTCTCGATGGCGACACGGTGGTGATCAAACGCACCGACACGGCCAATCCCGGCGAGATCGTCGTCGCTCTGGTCGATGACGAGGAAGCCACCCTCAAACGTTTCCGCCGCAAGGGCGCCTCGATTGCGCTGGAAGCGGCCAACCCGGCCTATGAGACCCGCATTTTCGGGCCCGACCGGGTGCGGATACAGGGGCGGCTGGTCGGTCTCGTCCGGCGCTACTGACGTCCGGGGCCAGCCCGATGGCGCCAAGCGCCGGATGGCGGACGCCCGGTATGGCTTGCAGCGGGGGCTATTGCCGCTCCGCAAGATTGCGGGCCGCCCGGCTCCATCGACGGTGATCGTGCCAGGGCCGCAAGGATGCGCCGATCGCGTGGCGCGCCGTCAGTTTCGGTTCGCCAGAGGCATCGGTGCCGACCAGGATCTCCGCGCTGCCTTGCAGGGCAAGCGTCTGCGCCGTCAGCACCAGCGTGCCGTCGTTGCAGTGCGCAGTTGATGGCGCATAGGCCAGCACGATCAGATCGAAGCGCCGGCACAGTTCACCCCCGCTCAACGGTCCGTCCGCCGGTTCCGTGAGGATCGCGATATCGACCGAAGCGCCGGATGCGTGGCGCACATTTGCCATGCAAACCGTCCCGTTGCAGCGCATCGCGCTTTCCCGTCCAGTGCCGTCAGGAGCCTCGGTGAATGGATCATCGACGGAGACGGGCATGGTCACCGTCCGCGCCGCATAGGCCATCTGCCATTGTTCGAGGATGAACCCGTTCGGCCGCGCACGGTTGACGCGCAGCGTGCCATCGTCGCCGATCATCGCCATCTGCCTGCCGTCCTCGGAGATGACAGCGATCGGCAGTTCGCCCTGCCGGGCAAGCACGATCGCGACGCATGCGGGCAGGATCGCCGCCCAGCGCAGCCAAGTGCGGAACAGGCACAGCCAGGCCAGCGCCACCGTCGCCGCCAGCATGGTGCCCGCGGACATGGCGCCGACCATCCCGTCGGGAGACCGTTCGGCGACCCATTGCGCGATGGACAGGATCCAGCCGGCGCTCGCTGCCATCGCCGCATAGATCGGCCCGTCGATGCCGAACGGGATGGCGAGCGTTGCCAATATCGCCAGCGGCATGGTCAGGAACGAGACGATCGGCATCGCGGCCAGATTGGTCACCAGGCCGAGGACAGCCACGCGCTGGAAATGATAGGCCGCATAAAGCCCGCTGGCGGCGCCTGCGACGATCGAAGTGGCCGCAAGGGCTGCCACGAACCGCCAAGCGTTGGCCGCGGCCGCCGCGGTCCCGCTTTGGATTGGCGTATCGCCGCGCTGCCGTGCCCGTGCAATCCGGGCGCGGTTCCAGCCGTCATAGAGCGCTATCAGCGCCAGCGTCGCGGCAAACGACATGTGAAAGCTCGGCCCGACGACACTGGCCGGCGCGACGGCGATGACGATGATCGCCGCGATGGCGAGGTTGCGCTTGCTGATCGCCGTCCTGTCGAGCATCAGCGCGCCGAGCATCACCGCCAGCATGACGAAGGATCGCTGGGTCGCCACACCAGCGCCGGCGAGGAACAGATAGACGAAGATCGCCGCAAAGGCCGCGCTCGCCGCATATTTCTTCACCGTATGGGCCGAAGCCACCGGGCCCGACAGGGCAAGAATCGCGCGGAGCGTCATCATCACCGTGCCGGCGACCAGCGCCATGTGCAGCCCGGAAATCGTCAATATGTGCGCAAGCCCCGAGACGCGCAGCGCCTCGTTGACAGGCTCCGGAATGCCCGACTTGTCGCCATTGACGAGCGCGGCGGACACGGAGCCTGCCTCGCCCGGCGCGGCGGACCGGATGCGGTCGCCGAGCCACAAGCGCGCATTTTGCAGACGGCCGGCGAGGCGTGCCCGCACGCCGTCAGGAGCTTTGACGGCCACCCGGTCCGGTGCGCCATAGAAGAAGCCGTTGGCCCCATGGCCGGCGAAATAGCCGTGAAAGGCGAAATCATAACCGCCCGGCCGCGCCGGTCCCGACAGCGGAAAAAGCCGCGCCACGCCCTTCAGCCCGTCGCCGACGCGTACATTGCCTGCAGGGCTGCGGGTGGTGACGCGCAGACGGTCCGGCACATGGCGCAATGCGGGGCGTGCCGTCTCCAGCACATCGAGCGTATAGCGCACCGATCCGTTGGCGCGGGTTTCGATGCGCACGATCCGGCCGGTCAGATGAGTGGTGACGGCGGAGCCGAGCATCTGCGTGCCGCGCGCCATGGTGTGCCACTGCGCGGTCGCCATGCCGACCAGCACGATGAGCGCGGCCAGACAAATCCGGGCCGCCATCCGCGACCGCCGGCCAGCCAGCCACCACAGCAGCGCCGCAAGACCCAGCGCCAGCGGCAGATTGTGGGGTGCCGGTTCCGCCGGAAGCGCGAAATAGGCGGCCGCGCCGGCCAGCAGCAAGACCGGCACGAAGAGGAACGGCGTGCCGAAATCGGCTTCCTCGGCCAGTGCCGCCGGAAACCTCTCCTTCAGCGCCTTCAGGGCAAGGTGCGTCGGGTTGGCTCGACGTATCGTCGGCGGTTGATCCGGATCGCGCTCGACCGGGAACGGCGGCGCTGCGGTTTGGCTTTCGGCTGCCGGCGGTGCGCGCAGTTCGTCCGGCAACAAGGGCGCGAAGTCAAAGGCGCGGCGCTCGTCCCTTTCGGACGTTTCGCCCCGTCGGTGCCGTGCGCCTGCCTCACCCGAACCCGTCACGCGCTCACCCTTGCGGAGGTGCCTTGACCGCCGTCGGCGCCGAGTGTGCGGCGGCGGCGGCGCGCTTGCAAGTTGGCGATTGTGTGGTACGAGAACGCACGCCCCGCGCGGCGCACCCAGGGCCGCCGCAATCGCGCGGCCAAAAGCCACCATGACCGGAGCTTTCCATGACGAGCGGCGTTGTCACGCGCTTTGCCCCCTCGCCCACCGGCTTCCTGCATATTGGCGGGGCGCGCACGGCGCTGTTCAACTGGCTTTACGCGCAGCACACCGGCGGCACGATGCTGTTGCGGATCGAGGATACCGACCGAGCCCGCTCGACGCCCGAGGCTGTCGATGCGATCATCGACGGGCTGACCTGGCTCGGACTTGGCTGGCAGGGCGAACCTGTCTCCCAGTTCGCGCGCGCCGGCCGGCACGCGGAGATCGCCGACCAGCTTCTCGCCGAAGGCCACGCCTATCGCTGCTATGCCAGCCCGGAAGAATTGACGCAGATGCGCGAGACCGCCCGCGCCGAAGGCCGCCCGCCGCGTTATGACGGCCGCTGGCGCGACCGCGATCCCTCCGAGGCGCCCGCAGGCGTCGATCCGGTCATCCGCATCAAGGCGCCGCGCGACGGCGAAACCATCGTGCGCGACCAGGTGCAGGGCGATGTGCGCTTTCCCAACGCCGATCTCGACGATTTCGTCATTTTGCGCTCGGACGGCACGCCGACCTACATGCTCGCCGTCGTTGTGGACGATCACGACATGGGCGTCACCCACGTCATTCGCGGCGACGACCATCTGACCAACGCGGCCCGCCAGCAGATCATCTACGGTCACATGGGCTGGGACGTGCCGGTCATGGCGCACATTCCGCTGATCCACGGTCCCGACGGCGCCAAACTCTCCAAGCGCCACGGCGCGCTGGGCGCCGAAGCCTATCGCGCGATGGGCTATCTGCCCGAGGCGCTGCGCAACTATCTGGCGCGCCTGGGCTGGAGCCATGGCGACGACGAGATCATGTCGACCGAACAGATGATCGAATGGTTCGACATCGCCGACGTCAACAAGGGCGCGGCGCGGTTCGACATTGCCAAGCTCGAGGCGCTCAACGGCCACCATATCCGCCATGCGGACGACGCCCACCTGCTCGAACAGATCGGTGTGCTGCTGCCGCATATCGAGGGCGGGGCCGACCTGATCGCCAAGCTCGCCGACGAGGGCCGGCGCGCGCAGCTTCTTGCCGCCATGCCGGGACTGAAGGAGCGCGCCAGGACGCTGGTGCAGCTCGTCGACAGCGCCGCCTACCTTTTCGATGCCCGGCCGCTTTCGTTCGACGACAAGGCGGCCGGCATTCTCGACGCCGATGCGCGCGCGCTTCTCACCGGTGCCCATGCGGCGCTGTCGGCCGTCGACGACTGGCAGGCCGATACGCTCGATGCGGCGGTGCGCACCTTTGCCGAAAGCCGCGAACTGAAGCTTGGCAAGGTCGCCCAGCCGTTGCGCGCGGCGCTCACGGGCCGCGCCACCTCGCCGGGCGTGTTCGACGTGCTCGCCGTTCTGGGGCGCGAGGAATCACTGGCGCGGATCGCCGACGTGATGGCGTGACGCACCGACGCGAATGTGACTTGTGCAATGCACAAATAGGGCTTTGGGCTAGCTTGGCACTCCGGGGCAAATGGGCTAGCTAGGCCGCAACGATCCGCCCGAACCGGTTTTGATGCAACGCAAAATCGGGCCCGGGTTTCTAGACGAGAAGCGATTGAAGGAGAGGCCATGACCGACAAGAGTGCAACCCTGAACGTTGAAGGCACCGACCACTCCTTTGAAGTCCGCTCGGGCTCTGTGGGGCCCGATGTCGTCGATATCTCAAGGCTCTACGCCGAGACCGGCAAGTTCACCTACGATCCGGGCTTCACCTCGACCGCATCGTGCGAATCCAAGATCACCTTCATCGACGGCGACGAGGGCGTGCTGCTGCATCGCGGCTATCCGATCGACCAGCTCGCCGAGCATGGCGACTTTCTGGAAACCTGTTACCTGCTGCTCTACGGCGATCTGCCGACCAAGGTGCAGAAGGAAGATTTCGACTTCCGCGTGACGCACCACACCATGGTCCATGAGCAGATGAACCGGTTCTTCACCGGATTCCGCCGCGATGCGCATCCGATGGCCATCATGTGCGGCGTGGTCGGCGCCCTGTCGGCCTTCTATCATGACTCCACCGACATTTCCGACGAGCATCAGCGCATGGTCGCAAGCCTGCGCATGATCGCCAAGATGCCGACGATCGCGGCCATGGCCTACAAGTACTCGATCGGCCAGCCCTTCGTTTATCCCAAGAACGATCTGGACTATGCGTCCAACTTCCTGCGCATGTGCTTCGCCGTGCCTTGCGAGGAGTATCAGGTCAACCCGGTGCTGGCCCGCGCGATGGACCGCATCTTCATCCTGCACGCCGACCATGAGCAGAACGCATCGACCTCGACCGTGCGGCTCGCCGGCTCGTCCGGCGCCAACCCGTTCGCCTGCATCGCTGCGGGCATTGCCTGCCTCTGGGGTCCGGCCCATGGCGGCGCCAATGAGGCGGCGCTGAACATGCTGGCCGAGATCGGCAGCGCCGACCGCATTCCGGAATTCGTCGCCCGCGCCAAGGACAAGGACGATCCGTTCCGCCTGATGGGCTTCGGCCACCGCGTCTACAAGAATTACGATCCGCGCGCCAAGATCATGCAGAAGACCACGCACGAGGTTCTGGGCGAACTGGGCATCAAGGACGACCCGATGCTCGAGGTTGCCATGGAGCTTGAACAAATGGCGCTGACCGACGAATATTTCATCGAAAAGAAGCTTTATCCGAACATCGATTTCTATTCGGGCATCACGCTCAAGGCGCTCGGCTTCCCCACCAATATGTTCACCGTCCTTTTCGCGCTCGCGCGCACTGTCGGCTGGATCGCCCAGTGGAAGGAGATGATCGAGGATCCGGGCCAGAAGATCGGCCGGCCGCGTCAGCTCTACACGGGCGAAGTGCAGCGCGATTACGTGCCGCTGTCCAAGCGCTGAGCGTCTATGGTACCGGAAACAAGGCCCGCGGCGTCATGCGACGCGGGCTTTTTTCATGCGCGGCTGTGGCCTTCGAGAATATCGGCCACGATCGCCGCGGCCTTGCTGCTCGGCGGCTCGTTTACCTGCATCCGGTCGCGCACGGTGTGATAGCCCGCCATGACCGTGGCCCGGCGTGAGCCGGCCGGGTCGGCCAGTTCCTCGGCCAGCCGCGCCAGCATTCCGGGCCGGATCATCTCGTCATAGTATTCGTTGATCACGACCCTGTCGGCGATGAGGTTGGGCAGCGCCGCCGACCATGTCGTCAACAACCGCTCGGCGACCCGGCGGATCAGCGGATCGGAGCGATAACAGGAGATCGCCGGCACGCCGGCCAACGCCAGTTCGAGCAGCACGGTGCCGGACGCCGCAATCGCCACATCGGCCGTCCCGTACGCCTCGATCTGGGCGTCGCGCCCGGTCGTGACCCGGACGACATCGGGCCAACCCAGCACATGATCGCGCACCTGCCGCTCCAGATGCGGCAATGTGGGCAGCGTGATCGACAGCGCATTGCCGCGCTCGCGCATGATGTCGACCGCCTGGCGAAAGTCATCGAGCAGCGCGCGCACCTCCGACCGGCGCGATCCCGGCAGCAGCAGCAGATTGACCGTTGAGCCATCGGCGCGCGCGGTTCGCGCCGTGTTGGCGTCCCAGCAGCGCTGCAGCGCGTCGTCCGCCATCAGCCGGTGCCCGACATAATGGGTTTCCGGTCCGCCCAGTTCGGCCATCACCGCCGGCTCGAACGGCAGGATGGACAGGACATGGTCCACATGGGCGCGCATCGCCGGGGCCCTGCCCGGCCGCCATGCCCAGACCGTCGGCGCGACATATTTGACGACTGGCAGGTCCGGCAGGCGCTTCTTGACCCGCTTTGCGACCCTCAACGAAAAGTCCGGGCTGTCGACGACGATCAGGCAGTCGGGCCGAGCGGCGATCAACGCGTTTGCGGTCTGCCCGATACGGCGGGCGAGACGCGGAAGGGCGCGGACCACACTGGTCAGCCCCATCAGCGCGATCTCGTCCGGGTCGAAAAGCGATGCGAGCCCATGGGTTTGGAGTGGCGGGCCGCCGACACCGACCAGGCGCACGGGCGTACCCAGCCGCGCGTTTAGCGCGGCGATCAGGTCGGCCGCGAGAAGCTGGCCGGACGGTTCGCCGGCCACGATGCCGATCAGCGGGCCGTTGCGCTTGTCATGGCTCACCGCGTGTGCTCCCCGGTCCATGTCCGTTCGACGGCGTGCGGATCGAGACCGACCAGAAAGAGACCGGCGGCGTCGGCATCCGCTATCGTTGTCTGGCGGTCCATCACCAGCGTGTTTTCGCCATGCACCGCAATGCCGGCAAGGCCGGCGGACGCGGCGCCGGCGACCGTGTTGCGTCCGATTGTCGGCATGTCGACACGGATGTCCTGGCCGGGCTTGCGCAGTTTGACGAGCACGCCGCCCTTGCGCCGGCCCAGCCGGCCGATGGCGCGCAGGTCCGCAACCCGTTGCAGCATCGCATCGGTGCCCTCGGCGCCTTCGAGCGCGACCACGCGGGTTCCAAGCACGACGACCGCCTGCCCGGCATCGAGCGCGCCAAGCGCATTGGCGGCGACGATTCCGGCCTCGATGGCGGCTTGCTGGCTCTTGGGCACGGAAACCTTTCCAAGCCGGGCGGCGGGCGCCAGCAGATCGGGCTCGATCTCGTGCGCGCCGACCACCGTCAGTCCGCCATCCTCCATCATCGCCACAACCGCGCGCAGCAGCGCATCGTCGCCCTTGCCGAGCGCGCGCACGATCCGTGCGATCAGGCGCAGCGTCGTCCAGTCGGGGCGGAACAGGCCGATGTCGGGCCGGCCCTTCACCGTGCCGACCAAAGTGACCTTTTCGACCCCACGATCGAGCATGTAGCGCTTGAATCGGCTCAGTTCGGCGGTGTTGACGGCGATATGCTCGTATTCGGCCAGCGCCGGATCCGCGTCGCCTTCGAGCATGACGACAACGAACGGAACGTTCTTGTCCGACAGCGATCGGGCCAGATGCAGCGGAACCTGCCCGCCCCCGGCGATGATGGCAAGGGGCGCACCGGACCCATCCTGCGGAGCCCGGACCATGTCTTATCCCGCGTGGTTTTCCGCGCGGCGCGCATCGGCGCCGCTCAGCGGCGTCGTCAGATGCCGCTTGGCGCCGTCGAGCACGAAGCGCGCCATCTGCTGCACCGGTTCGATGCCGGCATAGGCATCGACCAGCCCCTCGGCGTTTTCCCTGACCGAGCGGCCATTGTCCGCAAACAGGTCGCGATAGGCATGGCGGATGGCCGTGATGTCGGCCCGGTCCATGCCCGAGCGTTTGAGGCCGACAAGATTGAGGCCGCTCAGATAGGCCCGGCTGCCCATCGCAAGACCGTAGGGAATGACGTCATGGGCGACGCCCGTCAGCCCGCCGATGAAGGCGTTGTTGCCGATGGTGCAGAACTGGTGGATGGCACCGCCGCCGCCGACGATCACATGATCGCCGATCGTCACATGGCCGCCGATCATCACATTGTTGGCGAACGTCACGCGCTGCCCGATGACGCAGTCATGGGCGACGTGAGAATAGGCCAGGAACATGCAATCGTCGCCGACGACGGTCTCGCCGCGCGCATTGCCGGTGCCGCGGTGCATGGTCACACCTTCGCGGATCGTGACGTTCCTGCCGATGACCAGCTTCGTCGGTTCGCCCTTATAGGCGGTGTTTTGCGGCGCACCGCCCAGCACCGCATGGGGATGCACGGTGCATCCGGCGCCCAGCACGGTCGGGCCGGTGACCGATACATGGCTCATCAGAGCGACATCGTCGCCGAGCGTGACCTCCGAGCCGACGTGGCAGAACGGGCCGATGCGCACGTTTGCGCCCAGGGTCGCCCCGGTCTCGACCAATGCGGTGGGGTGAACGAATGTCGATTGCGCGTCCATCTCAGAGCCCGCCTCCGCGCTTGGCATCGTTCGGCGAGAGCATGGCCGTCAGTTCGGCTTCGGCAACCGTGTCGCCGGCGACCTTCGCGATGCACTCATAGCGGCAGATCGAGCCGCGCCGCTTGATCAGCCGGACATGGTATTCCAGCACATCGCCCGGCACGACGGGTTTTCGGAACTTGGCCTTGTCGATCGACATGAAGTAGACGAGCGCCGGCTTGTCCATGCCCAGGCTCTTGATGCCGATCGCGCCGGCGGTCTGGGCCAGGCCCTCGATGATCAGGACGCCCGGCATGATCGGATTGCCGGGGAAGTGGCCCATGAAATGGGGCTCGTTGTAGGTGACGTTCTTGATGCCGACCGCCGAATCCAGTCCGTCAATGTTGACGATACGGTCGACCAGCAGCATCGGATAGCGATGCGGCAGCGCCTTTAGAATGTCGGCGAGATCGGCGGTGTCGAGCGCCTCGTCCACGGAGGTGTGTGTCATGCCAAGAAGCGGAAGCCCTTGCGTTAATCGGATTGAGCCGACCTCTTACGGTCATTGGCAAGCCGGCGCAATGCCAGCACTTCGCGCAGTGCGTCTCTGGCCGGCTTGGCGGGAGAACCGCCCCAGCGCTCGCCCGACGGAATGTTGTCCATCACGCCGGCGCCGCCCGCAATCTGAACCCGGTCGCCGATGACGATCTGGTCGGCGACGCCGACACCGCCGCCCAGCATGCACTGGTCGCCGATGGTCACGCTGCCCGAAATGCCGCAATGGCCGGCGATCACCGTGTGCATGCCGATCCGCACATTGTGGGCGATCTGCACCAGATTGTCGATTTTCGTGCCCTGCCCGATCACCGTGTCGCCCAGCGTGCCCCGGTCGATCGCCGTGTTTGCGCCGATCTCGACATCGTCCTGTATGACGACACGGCCGAGCTGCGGCATCTTGCGCAGGCCGTCGGCGCGCGGCACATAGCCGAACCCGTCCTGGCCGATCGCCGCGCCAGGCAGTATCTGCACCCGGTCGCCAAGCAAGGCGTATTGCAGGCTCGCGCCCGCACCGATGCGGCCGTTGCGGCCGATGCGGCACCCGCGCGCAATGACCGCATTGGCGCCGACGATGGTGCCCGCACCGATCTCCACATCGTCACCGATGACGGCACCCGGCGCCAGGATCACGCCGTCCTCGAGGCGCGCTGTGGACGAAACGGTCGCGCCCGATGAGGGGTGGAGCGCCGTGGCCGGATCGGCGATGGCCACCGCGTCGCCAATGCTGTCCGCAAAAAGCGCCAGCGCAATATCCTGAAAGGCGTGCCGCGGCGCATTGGCCGCAAGATGGACGGGGCCCTCGGGCAAAAGTCCGGCCAGATCGGCGGGTCCGATCACGGCGCTGCACAGGCCTAGCGTATCGAGCGCGACGTTGCGGGCGCTCTCGATGAAGACCAGGCTTCCTTTCACGGGCGCCGAGGCGGGCGCAAGCGTGGTGACGACGGCGTCACTGGCGGCGCCGTCGGGCACTGCAAGACCGCCAAGCGCTGCCACCGCTTTCAGCGGAAGCGGCAGGTCGGAAGGGTGAAAATGCGGATCAATTGCCAAAACCGGCACCAATCAGGACGCCCGGCGCTTGGACCTGTCCTCGTGCCGGGCGATCACATCGTCAGAAGGCGGACGACACCGAGAAGCTGAAGCGCTGCTCCTTGTCGTGCGCCTGTTTGGCCAGCGGCCAGGCATAGTCGAAGCGCAGCGGCGCAAACGGCGATTGCCAGATCACGCTGAGACCGGCCGACGCACGCCATTCCATGTTGGTGTTCATGGCGCCGGCTACGTCGGAGCCGAACAGGGTTGCCGCATCGGCAAACAGGGCGCCCTTGAAGCCAAGATCGCGCGGGAATGCCGGCAGCGGGAACTGAACTTCAGCGGTGGCGTTGAAATAGGTCTTTCCGCCGATGAAGTTGCCCGCCGCATCGGTCGGGCCGATACCGTTATAGGAGAAGCCGCGAATGCGCCGCTGACCCAATTGGAACTGGTCGAACCCCTCGACCGTCCGACCAATGCCCGTAACGTTGCCAGCGCCGGCACTCAAAAGGCCGACGACTTCGGCATCTTCGGACACGGTCACATAATAGGATGCATCAACCGTCGAGCGGACGAAGCGGGCGTCGCCGCCAAGACCGGCCACTTCCTGGATCGCCCTGACAAAGAGACCGCTGCGCGGATCGTTGCGGTCGTCGATCGTGTTGTAGATCAGGCCGTAGGAGACCGACGACTTGATCCGGTCACGACCGCTGGCGATCCGCGTCTGAACATAGCCGGGCGCGCTACAGTTGGCGTCCGGATCCCCCGGCAAATCGGTACAATCGGCACCGTCCGCATTGAAGGCGGTCTGCGAGTAGGAATAGCCGGCAGTGGCCGTCAGATCGTCTGTCAGGGGCAGGCCAAAGCTCACCGAACCGCCTGTGGCCACCTCTTCATAGTCTCCGAAGTCGCGCCGGTTCTGGAACACGTTGCCGGTTGCAGCCACGCGATAGCCCAGAAAATAGGGCTCGGTGAAAGAGATGTTGTAGGTGCGCGAGTTCTGGCTGCCGCCGATGCCGATGCGAATGGCCTGGCCGCGGCCAAGGAAGTTGCGTTCGGTGATCGAACCTTCCAGATTGACGCCCTCGTCCTGGCCGCCGGTGGTGTAGCCGACACCTGCGCCGAATTCGCCGGTCGGCTTTTCCTCGACCTGTACGACGACAATGACGCGGTCGGGCGACGAGCCGGGACGTGTGCTTATCGACACGGTCGAGAAGAAGTCCAAAGCCTCCAGCCGGCGCTGCGCCCTGCGAATCAGGATCTGGTTGAAGGCATCGCCTTCGGCCAGGTCGAACTCGCGGCGGATGACATAGTCGCGCGTGCGCGTGTTGCCGGCGATCTCGATGCGCTCGATGAAGGCGCGCTGACCCTGGTCGACGATGTAGGTGACATCGATCGTGCGATTGTCGAAATTGCGGTTGCCGACCGGCGTGACCTCGGCGAACGGGAAGCCCGCGCCAGCCAATCGCTCGGACATGTCGATCAGCGTATCCTCGACATCGACGGCGCTGTAGACGCGACCCGAACGGGTCTGGATCGTGCTCGTCAGCGATTGCGGATCGACGCCGGTGACGGTGCTGTCGATCTCGATGTTGCCGAACGTGTAGCGGTCGCCCTCATCCACCTCGATGTTGATGACGATGTTGCCGGATGACGGATCGACATCGGCGGACGAGGAGATGACCCGGAAATCGGCATAGCCGCGGTTGAAGTAAAAGCGCCGCAGGCGCTCTTCGTCGGCAGCCAGACGCTGATCGTCATAGACATCGTTGCGCGTCAGGAAAGACAGCGGGTTGGACTGCTTGGTCGTGATGACGGCCTGCAGGCGCCGGTCTCCGAAAGCGTTGTTGCCGGTGAAGTTGATGCGCGAGATCTTCGTGCGGTCGCCCTCGACAACCTGAAAGATGACGTTGACGCGGTTCTCACCCAGATCGACGACGCTGGCATCGACCGTGATGTCGCTCCGTCCGGTGCGGCTGTACGCTTCCACGATCGCTTCGACATCGGCGTCCAGCGTGTCCTGATCGAATCGCGCGCGGGGGGCGAGTTGCACCACGCCGCGCAGACGGTCATCGTCGAGACGCCGATTGCCCTGGAAAAGAACCTGGTTGACGGTGGCGAATTCCTCCACCGTTACGACGAGCGTCGAGCCCGAGCGCACGACCGAGACGTTCGAGAACAGTCCCGAACGGAACAGCGCCCGCACCGCGTCGTTGACATCGGAATCAGTGAAGTTCCTGCCGGGCTGATATCCGACGAAATCGGCAATCGTCTGCTCGGCGACACGCTGGTTTCCGCGAACCGAAATCGCGTTCACCACAGCTGCCTGCGCGCTTGCCATCGTCAGCGTCTGCACGGCGATCGCACCGCCGACGGCCGGCGTCAAAGCCAGCGCGGCAGCCGACACGGCGCTCAAAAATCTAGGAGCCGCTTTCATGCGGTATTGTCCCCAATCTGCTTGGGTCCGAGCCAGACCAGATAGTTCACTCAAAGCGTCGAAATCCGTATTGCAGGCTTTTGTCCCACACGCAAGCAGTAGGGTTAAAAAGCGTTTAGCTTGTGCCGTTTAGTGACGTTTTCGCAACGCACGACCGGCTCTTATGGTAAACGAAATGCCCTCATCGCGCGGGTCAAGCATGCGACATGACGATACGCGTAACGTTCTAGCCATTTCCGAAAAGAATCGTGATGTCGTTCCAGGTCGCAAACACCATCAGGCCCAGAACGAGCGCGAATCCGATCCGATAGCCATATTCCTGAGCCACCTCCGACAGCGGCTTTCCGCGCACCGCCTCATAGGCATAGAACATCAGGTGCCCGCCATCGAGCACCGGCACAGGCAAAAGGTTCAACAGCCCGATCGAGACCGACAGAATCGCCGTCAGGTTCAAAAGGGCGATGAAGCCGAGTGTCGCCACCTGCCCCGACACCTGCGCCACGCGAATCGGGCCGCCGATCTGGTCGGCGCTCTCGCGCCCGGTGATGACGCCGGCCAGATATCCGCCGGTACGCGAGATCACATAACCGGTCTCCTGAACGCCCAGCCAGACGGCCTGCAGCGGCGGATAGGTTTCGGTGCGATACCGTCCCGCCTCGGGGTTGTTGACGACGCCGATCACACCCTGCTCGATCCTGTTGCCGAACCGGTCCTCGATCTCGAGCCGTTCGGGTGTGATGGTCAGGTCGATGGACTGGCCGTCGCGATCGACGACCATGGCGATCGGGCTGCCGGCGCGGGGCGCCACATAACGCTGCACGTCGGAGAAACTCGCAACGGGCTGGCCGTCGAGACTGACGAAGCGGTCGCCGGCTTCAAGGCCCGCGGCTTCGGCCGCGCTGCCGGCACGAACCTCGGCCACCACAGGATCGGCGACGACGCGTCCGAACACGGCCAGGACGAATGCGAAGATGACGATTGCAAGGATGAAGTTGGCGGCCGGACCGGCAAACACGGTCGCCGCGCGGCGCCAGACGCTCTTGGTGTGGAAGGCCCGGGCCCGTTCCGCTTCGGTCAGCGCGTCATCCATCGTCGCCGACGCCGAGGCCGCGTTCATGTCTCCGACGAACTTCACATAACCGCCGAGCGGGATCGCTGACAGCCGCCAGCGTGTTCCGTGGCGATCGTCAAAGCCGAAAAGTTCGGGGCCGAAGCCGACCGAGAACACCTTGGCGCCGATTCCGCACCAGCGGCCGACGAGATAGTGGCCCAGTTCGTGAAAGAAGATGACGACCGTCAGAACGAACAGGAACGGCACGGCAATGCCGATGATGAAGCCGTCCGTCGCGACGAGTCCGGTCAGGAAGTCAAACATCGGGTCTCCGCTGTCGGTCAGAAAAAGGCAAGGGCGGGCTGGTCGATGCCGGCGCGCAGCGCACTGGCAAACCATAGGCCAATCGCGGCGAAAACAAGACCATCGACTCGATCCATGACGCCGCCATGGCCGGGGATCACGCGGCCTGAGTCCTTGACGCCGGCGCGCCGCTTGATCCACGATTCAAACAGGTCGCCGGCCTGCGACAGGGTCGACAGGACCAGCGCCAGTCCGATTGCCGCCCAAAAGCTGCTGACGCCGAACAGCGCATCGACCAAGAGCGCTGCGGCAACGGCCGAGGCGAGCCCGCCGAGCGCGCCGGAGATCGTCTTGTTGGGTGAGACGCGCGGCGCCAGCTTCGGCCCGCCTACCCGGCGTCCGACGAAATAGGCGCCGATATCGGTGGCCCAGACCACGGCGACCAGGAAGATGATGGCCGCCAAGCCCGGCTCGAAGCCCCAATCGCCCCGCAAAAGGCCCAGACTGGTCAGAAGCAGCGCCGCATAGACGAACCCGCCAATCGCTCGTCTGTCCTTGAGGCCGACGGCCGCAACGGCGAACAAGGCCAAAACGGCGAGCAGAAGCAGTGTCTTGGCAGCCGGCGGCGCAAACAGGATGACGACCGCCAGTGCGATCAAGCCCAGAATGCCAACCGGTTGCAGCCGGTCGTCGCTGCCGGGCATCTTCATGTCGGTCCATTCGACCCAGAAGATGGCGGCGATCAGCGTGATGAACATCACGAAAGGCGTTCCGCCGGCAATCGTGACGGCGATGAAGATCGCTCCCAGCACCACGCCGGACCAGACCCGGGCGGCGAGGTTGCTCATAGGGCGACGTCGCGCGCCGGCGTCACCGCGCCATAACGGCGTTCCCGGCCGCGATATTCCTCGAGCGCCTGCACAAGCTGGTCTTCGTCGAAATCGGGCCACATGCAGTCGAGGAACACCAATTCGGCATAGGCCGCCTGCCAGAGCAGGAAATTGGACAGCCGCATTTCGCCGCTGGTGCGGATGATCAGATCCGGATCGGGCAGTCCGGCCGTGTCGAGCGCGCCGCTGACATCGGCGCTCGTCAGGCGCCGCTCGCAATCGGGCGTCAGGCGCGCCGTGTCGATCAGCTTTTGCGCCGCGCGCAGCAATTCGTCGCGCGCACCATAGTTGAAGGCGATGTTGAGGTTGAGCCGGACATTGCCGCGCGTGCGCGATTCGGCACGTTCGATCAGGTCGAGAATGTCGGGCTTGAGCCCTTCACGGCTGCCGATGATGCGGATGCAAACCCCGTTTGCCGCCAGCTCCGCCAGGTCGCGGTGGATGTAAAGCCGCAGCAGACCCAGAAGATCGCGCACCTCTTCAGGCGGTCGAGACCAGTTCTCCGACGAAAACGCGTAGAGCGTCAGGTGCCGGATGCCGTGCCTGGGCGCGGCGCGCACCGTGCGGCGCACCGCTTCCACGCCTGCCCTGTGGCCGAAAGTACGCGGCATGGAGCGCGCGGTGGCCCAGCGGCCGTTGCCGTCCATGATGATGGCGACATGTTCGGGACCGAGGATCGTGTCAGCGGGCGCTTTGGACAGCACGTACATCTCCTTTGGGGACGCCGGGCGCCCGATTCGTTGCGCCTGCGGCCGCGGCGGTTACACCTGAAGGATTTCGGCTTCTTTCTCGGCCAGCAACTCGTCGATACGCGTGATGTATGTGTCGGTCTGCTTCTGCACGGCGTCCGATTCCGACCGTCCCTCGTCCTGACCGATCTCGCCGTCTTTTTCGAGCTTTTTCAAGGTGTCCATGCCGTCGCGGCGCACGTGGCGCACAGCTATCCGGGCGTTTTCCGCATATTGGTGGGCAACCTTGACCAGTTCGCGCCGCCGCTCCTCGTTCAGTTCGGGCAGCGGGACGCGCACGGTGGTGCCGTCGGTCATCGGGTTGAGGCCGAGGCTCGACTCGCGGATCGCCTTTTCGACGGCCCCGACCATGGACTTGTCCCAAACATTGACCGCCAGCATGCGCGGCTCGGGCACGGTGACGTTGGCGACCTGGTTGATCGGCATCGCGCTGCCATAGGCTTCCACAGTGATGGGGTCGAGCAGCGAGGCCGAAGCGCGGCCGGTGCGCAGACCGCCAAGATCGCTTTTGAACGATGTGATCGCGCCTTCCATGCGGCGGGTCAGATCGGCAAGATCATACTCACTCATGACACTGCTTCCTCCGGAACGGGCAGATGAACTATTGCTCGCGGACAACGGTCGAACGGCCGCGTCCCTTGACGATGGCGGCCAGGCCGCCCTTTTCGTGAATCGAAAACACGACGATGGGAATCCGGTTCTCGCGGGTCAGCGCAACCGCCGCTATGTCCATGACATTCAAGCCCTTTTCAATGACCTGCGCATGCGTCAGACATTCATAGCGCTCGGCCGCCGGATCGAGCTTGGGATCGGCCGAATAGATGCCGTCCACCTGCGTGCCCTTCAACAGCGCGTCCGCGCCGATTTCGGCGGCCCTGAGCGCCGCAGCCGAATCGGTCGTGAAATAGGGATTTCCCGTGCCCCCCGCAAAGACAACCACCCTGCCCTGTTCGATGTTCCACATCGCCTTGCGTTGCGAGAAGCTTTCGCACAATTGCGGCATCGCAATGGCTGACAACACCACGGCATCCAGTCCGCTCTTGACCAGCGAAGTGCGCAGCGCCAGCGAATTGATGACGGTTGCCAGCATGCCCATATGGTCGCCGGTCACCCGGTCGCCGCCGCGCGAGGCCACCGCGACCCCGCGGAAGATGTTGCCGCCGCCGATCACGATGGCGACCTGCACGCCCATGTCGACCGCCTGCTTGACGTCGCTGGCGATCCGGTCGGCAACTTCGACATCGATGCCAAAGCCCTGATTGCCCATCAGCGCCTCGCCGGACACTTTCAGCAGGACACGCTTGTAGGCAAGGTCTTCGGACATGGGCAGATTTTCGGGATCAGCGGCAGGATTCGGTTGGGCCCCGATACAACACGGGCACCGCCTTGTCACGCGGTGCCCGTCTCGTGTGGACCGATTTCGATCCGAAGGCTCAAGGGCCGGTCAGCCCTTGGCGGCGGCGGCGACTTCGGCGGCGAAGTCGCTCTCTTCCTTCTCGACGCCCTCACCCAGCGCGAACCGTTCGAAAGCGGTCACTTTCGCCTCAGCGCCAATTTCCTTTTCGGCTTCCTTGAGCGCCTGCTCGACCGTCAGGTCGGGATTGATCACGAAGCTCTGCTTGAGAAGGCAGACTTCCTCGTAGAACTTGCGCAAGCGGCCCTCCACCATCTTCTCGATGATGTTTTCGGGCTTGCCGGATGCCTTGGCCTGCTCGGAAAAGATCGCCTTCTCGCGCTCGATGGCGGCCGGGTCCAGATCGGCCACATCGATGGCCAGCGGATTGGTCGCCGCCACATGCATGGCGATCTGCCGGCCGATCGCCGACGCCGCAGCGGCATCGCCGCCGGTTTCGATGGCGACCAGCACGCCCAGCTTGCCCAGATCGGTCTTGACCGCATTGTGGACATAGGTCGCGACCGTGCCGCTGCCGACGCTCAGCTTGGCCGAACGGCGCAGGTTCATGTTCTCGCCGATGGTCGCGACGGCGTCCTTGATGGTTTCCTCAACGCTCTTGTCGCTGCCCGGATAGGCGGCCGCGGCGACCGCCTCGACCGAACCGTCCGTGCCCAGCGCGACCTGCGCGACATCGCCGACGAGCGTCTGGAACGCGTCGTTGCGGGCGACGAAATCGGTTTCGGAGTTGACCTCGACCACGATGGCGTCTGTACCCGATGCGGCGACCCCGATCAGCCCTTCGGCAGCGGTGCGGCCGGATTTCTTCTCGGCCTTGGCGATGCCCTTGGTGCGCAGCCAGTCGACCGCCGCATCCAGGTCACCATCGGTTTCGGTGAGCGCCTTCTTGCAGTCCATCATGCCCGCGCCCGTCAGGTCGCGCAGCTGTTTCACCAATGCGGCTGTAATGGTCATTGTCGTGCCTTTCGTCATGCCGGCCCGGAGCTCTCCGGGACACGGCGTGTCATCCAATTGTCGTTGTGGAACCGGCCCTGCCCGGTCCGTGTGACGCGCCGATGAAGGGACGCCCCCGCGGGCGTCCGATCGCGCTGCGTCAGGCCTGGGCCGGCTGTTCTTCGGCCGGTGCGGCTTCCTCGGCAGCCGGTGCAGGCTCTTCGGCGACCGCCGCCGGCTCTTCAGCCGGAGCCTCCTCGATGGCCGGCTCGGCCGGTGCTTCGGCCTGCGCGCCGACATCGACGCCCGAAGCGCCCTGCTGGCGTTCGATGCCGTCGATCGCCGCCCGTGCGATCAGGTCGCAATAGAGCGAGATGGCGCGCGCGGCATCGTCATTGCCCGGGATCGGATGGTCGACCACGTCCGGATCGCAGTTGGAATCGATGATCGCGACGACCGGAATGCCGAGACGATGCGCTTCCTGAATGGCGATGGCTTCCTTGTTGGTGTCGATCACGAACATCAGGTCGGGAATGCCGCCCATGTCCTTGATGCCGCCCAGCGCGCGGTCGAGCTTTTCGCGCTCGCGCTCGAGGTTCAGCCGTTCCTTCTTGGTGAAGCCCTCGGCCTCGCCGCCCAAAAGCTCCTCGAGCTTGCGCAGGCGCGCGATCGAATTGGAGATCGTCTTCCAGTTGGTCAGCATCCCGCCGAGCCAGCGGGCGTTGACGTAGTACTGCGCCGACCGCTTGGCCGCGTCGGCGACGATTTCAGAAGCCTGGCGCTTGGTGCCCACGAACAGCACGCGGCCGCCGCCGGCCACCGTGTCGGACACTTTCTTGAGCGCCTGCTCAAGCAGCGGCACCGTCTGCGACAGGTCGATGATGTGGACATTGTTGCGGTCGCCAAAGATGTACCGCGCCATCTTCGGGTTCCAGCGGTGTGTCTGGTGGCCGAAGTGAACGCCAGCTTCAAGCAGCTGGCGCATGGAATAGTCTGGCATTGCCATGCGTATGGTCCTTTCCGGTTCTGCCTCCACGGCGCGTCAGCGGTTGCCCGCCACCGGTGGCCCCGCCGGATGTCTCCCGGTCGTCAGCCTGCACCGTGTGTGGAATGATCGGGCGCTTAGCCCAAAGCCCGCCTCTTGGCAAGAGACCTGTCAGATGGGGTTCTCAGGAGCAGTCTTCAACCTCGAACAGTTCCAGTTCCTCCATCGTGCCCGACAGCATGAAGTCGCCATAGTCCATCTCCAGCGACCTTGTGATGCCATTGTCGTGCATCTTGAAGGCGATCCGGTATTCGGGCAGCCCCTCGCCCTCGGTCACCTCGTCGAAATAGGCAACCGAGATGTTGCGAAACGGCGCATCGGCGACCGCGCCGATCGCATCGGGATCGTCCTCGTCCTCGGTCTTTTCGGGACCGATGATCACCGTTGTGGTCAGCACCCGGTCGGCATCGTCCGACCCGTCGAAAATCTTCTTTTCGTAGAAGCGCTCGCCGGCGGCGGCCCGCTCGATCAGATCGATCATGTGCGCGGTGGGAAACGCGGCCGGGTCGAGCCGGATCTCGGTTTCCTCCGGTTCGCTGAGCGTGACGATCGTCGCATCGTCCTCGACGGCCGCCACGCCTTCGATCGTGCGGTCGGGCCGCTGGTCGACGAAGGTGCGGGTCAGGAAGCGGAAGGACGAGCCGTCGGCTTCCTCGAAGGTCGTCGTCTGCTGGTCGGTAACGCGGCCGCCGGCGCGCGCGGCGATTTGCGTGACGAAGCGGAAATTGGTCGTGTAGCCCTCGCAGGCCGATCCCCGGAACTCGTAGACGATACGGCCGCGCATGCCGGTGATGCCGCTGCGGTCCGACGCCTCTTCCAGTTCGACCGCGTAGACAGCCCGGTGCGGCGCCAGTTGGACGCCGGCGGCCTCGGCGGGCGCGGGCATCGTTGCAACGGCGACCAGAAGGCCGGCTGAAACGGCAAGGGTTTTTCGGCGGATTGGCATCGTGAATCGCTTTCCTTTTTGGCGCCACTATAGGAAACGTCTTGTCAGAAGCGAGGCAAAATCCGCCCCGCGCCACAGGAGGAACCAGAACGCATGACCGACCAGATCGAAACCAGGCTCGCCGAAATGGGCATCACGGTGCCGGACGTTGCCGCGCCGGCGGCGAACTATCTGCCCTATGTGCGCAGCGGCAATCTGGTGTTCACCTCCGGGCAGTTGCCGTTCATGGACGGCGCACTGCGCGCGACGGGTCTGGTCGGCGCCGATGTCAGCCTTGAAGACGGCCAGGACGCGGCCAAATGGTGCGCGGTCAACATTCTGGCGGTGGCGAAAAGCGCGCTCGGCAGCCTCGAGGCCATCGAAAAGATCGTCAAGATCTCCGTGTTCGTGGCGTCCGCGCCCGGATTCACCGAGCAGCATCTGGTCGCCAACGGCGCATCGGACCTTCTGGCCGAAGCGCTGGGCGACAGGGGAAGGCACGCGCGCGCGGCGGTCGGCATGGCCAGCCTGCCGCTCAACGCCGCCGTCGAGATCGAGGCGATCATCGAGGGCCGATGACCGACATCGCCTCTCTGACCGCGCGGCCCATCGCCCATCGCGGCCTGCACGACGACAACCGGACGCGGTGGGAGAACACCGCGTCCGCGTTCCGCGCCGCGATCGCCGGCGGGTTCGGCATCGAACTGGACGTGCAACTGTCCGCCGATAGCGTTGCGATGGTCTTCCACGATGCGGAGCTGGATCGTCTGACCGGCGCGACGGGCCCTATCGCGGACCGCTGTGCGGATGAACTGCGCGATCTCGCCGTCGGGGGCACCGAAGACCGGATCATGACGCTCGTCGAAACGCTTGATCTGGTCGATGGGACCGTGCCTGTCATCATCGAGATGAAGGACAATGGCGCCCGCAACGGCGATCTGGCGCGCGCCGTCGCGCGCGATGTTGCGGGCTATCGCGGGCCAGTCGCCATCATGTCGTTCGAGCACGCGCTTCTGGACGCGTTTCGCGCCATGGAAACGGGCGTGCCGCTGGGCCTGACCGCGTCGGGCATCAGCA
The DNA here is from genome assembly GCF_003149475.2 of Oceaniradius stylonematis. Lineage (GTDB taxonomy): Bacteria > Pseudomonadota > Alphaproteobacteria > Rhizobiales > Rhizobiaceae > Roseitalea > Roseitalea stylonematis. The sequence continues at coordinate 153,500 of NZ_QFWV02000002.1, read as the reverse complement.
ATGCGGCGCTGGCCGAACACAGGCCACAGCTCGAAGCGGGGATCGATTTCGTCTCTTATCAGGTCGCCGCCCTGCCCAATGCCTTCGTCGCCGAGGTGCGCGCGCGCGGCCTGCCGGTCATCACCTGGACGGTCCGGACGCCCGAACAGGTTGCGCTGACCCGTGCCCATGCCGACCAGATGACGTTTGAAGGGTTCGATCCCGACGCGGCATGAAAATCGCCGCCGCGCCTTGCGGCGCGTTTGCGATGCAATACATCTCGGTTGATGACCGATCCCACAGCCGCCACAGCCCCGCCCGAGGGCCAGCCCGCCCATGTCGTGCGGGTTCACGAGCGCATCGCCGACGTCCCCCGCGCGGTCTGGGACGGATTTGACGGCACCAGCCGTGCCCACGGTACGGCCTACAACCCGTTCATGCGGCATGATTTTCTCAGCGCGCTGGAAGAAGCGGGCTGCGCCATCGCCGACACGGGCTGGCACGGCCAGCACCTGGTGCTTGAAGATGGCGCGGGAAACGCGCTGGCAGCGGCCCCTGCCTATCTGAAGGCGCACAGCCAGGGCGAATATGTCTTCGACCATGCCTGGGCCGACGCCTGGGAGCGTGCCGGCGGCCGCTATTATCCCAAGCTGCAACTTTCGGTGCCGTTCACACCGGCCACCGGCCCTCGCCTTCTGATCGGCCCCGACGTCAACGCCGAGGCCGCCCGCGCGGCGCTGGCCAACGCGATCGCGCAACTGACCGAACGGCTGGGTCTCTCCTCGGCGCATGTGACGTTTGCGCAAAAGCCCGATCTCGACGCGCTGCTCGAGGCCGGCTTCCTGCACCGCACGGACCAGCAGTTCCATTTCATCAACAAGGGCTACGGCTCCTATGCGGAGTTCCTGGAAACCCTGTCCTCACGCAAGCGAAAGGCGCTGAAAAAGGAGCGCGCGACCGCCCTTGAGAACGGCATCACCATCGACTGGCTGACCGGTTCGGACATCACAGAAGCGGCACTCGACGATTTCTACGTCTTCTACACCGACACGGGCGAACGCAAATGGGGCCGGCCCTATCTCAACCGGCGCTTCTTCTCGCTTGTCGCCGAGCGCATGGCCGACGACATCCTGCTTGTGATGGCCAGTCGAAACGGCCGCAACATTGCAGGCGCGATCAACTTCATCGGCGGCGACACGATCTTTGGCCGGCATTGGGGCTGTGTCGAGCATCACCGCTTCCTGCATTTCGAGGTCTGCTACCACCAGGCGATCGATTTCGCGATCGAACGCAAGCTGGCCGTGGTCGAAGCGGGCGCGCAGGGCGAACACAAGCTGGCGCGCGGCTATCTGCCGGTGACGACCCATTCGGCCCATTTCATCCCGCATGAGGGTTTCCGCAAGGCCATCGAGGACTACCTGCACCACGAGCGCGCCGATGTGGCGCGGTTCGGCAAGATCCTCGCCGACGCGGGACCGTTCAGGAAGGCCGATTGAATCGCCGCGCAACTGCGCCTAGACCGGATCGGCAACGATGCCCGGAACGGCGGACGAGGACATGACAGCATACGACACCGACAACATCTTCGCCAGAATCCTGCGTGGCGAAATCCCGTCCCACACGGTGCATGAGGACGAAGACACGCTGGTGATCATGGATGTGATGCCGCAGGCCGACGGCCACGCGCTGGTCATCCCCAAATCCGCGTCACGCAACCTGCTCGATGCCGAGCCGATGGCGCTTGGCGCGGCGATTGCGGTCGTCCAGCGCGTGGCGCTAGCCTCAAAGGCGGCGTTCGCTGCCGATGGTATTTCGGTGATGCAGTTCAACGAAGCGGCGGGCGGCCAGTCGGTGTTCCACCTGCATTTCCACGTCATTCCGCGCCATGACGGCACGCCGCTGCGCGCCCATTCGGGCCAGATGGAAGACCAGGACGTGCTGACGGCCAACGCCGAGAAGCTGCGCGCGGCGCTCGCCGCGCTCTGAACAGGATTACTTGCGCGCCCGGCGTGCCGTTTCGACGGCGAGGCGCCCCCAGGGCTCCATCGCATCGGCACTTTCCAGTGCCTCGTCGGGAACCTGCCAATAGGGCATGGCCGTGGGCCGCCGGTTCTTGTGGCCCTCATAGACCCAGCGTTCCATGCCCTCGGCCTCATAGACCGGCGAGGATTGGTCGTCGCCCTTCACATAGAGCTTGTCGAAGGCAACGAGCGCAAAGATGCCGTGCGCGCAGTAGACGCCCTGCCCGCCGAACATGCGCTTGATGGTGATCGGCCCGAACGGGGCAAACAGGTCCCTGAGATAGTCTTCATCCATCGGCGTCCCTCGACGGTCCTTACTGCTCGAGACGGAAATGCTCGTGACACGCCGGGAAGGTCGCGCCCGTCCGGCGGAAGGCGGCGACCAGCGCCGCGGCGGCACAAGTCAGGCCGATGAGGAATCTGACGGCACGCTCCCGGTTGGGTTGCATTTGGTCCGCGCTGCGTTTCGAGCCGGTGGAGGGTCGAGCGCCTGTGTCGGGCTACAGTTCGCCCCGCGCCTCGGCCAGTTCCTTCAGATCGGCGGGCTTGAGTTCGACCGATTCGCCGCACCCGCACGCCGAAGACTGGTTGGGATTGTTGAAGACGAAGCCGGTACGCAGCTTGGTCACCTCGAAATCCATCTGCGTGCCCAGCAGATAGAGCATCGCCGCCGGATCGACCCATACATGGGCGCCCGCATGGCTGATATGGTCGTCCTTGGGATCGGGTTCGGTGACCAGATCGACCGTATACTCCATGCCCGCGCAGCCGCCCTTCTTGATGCCGACCCGCACGCCCTGCGCACCCTGTTCGGCGCGTCCGGCGACGATCTCGCGCACGCGATCCGCAGCCTGGTCGGTCATGGTCATGATGGCAAAGGCCATGGGTTCAACTCCTGTCGTTGCCTGAGATTTATGCACGCCCGGCAGCGCGCGCAAGCGGCCGTCAGTAGAGCCCCACCGCGATCTGCGCTTCCTCGCTCATCCGGTCCGGCGTCCAGGGCGGATCGAAGGTCATCTCCACCTCGACATCCATGACGCCCTCGACGGTGCGTACTGCGTTTTCGACCCAGCCCGGCATCTCGCCGGCCACCGGGCAGCCCGGCGCCGTCAGGGTCATTTCCACCTTGACCGTCCGGTCGTCCTCGATGTCGACGCGGTAGATCAGGCCGAGTTCGTAGATGTCGGCCGGAATCTCCGGATCGTAGACCGTCTTCAGCGCCGCGACGATATCGTCGGTCATGCGCGCCAGTTCGTCGCGCGGCAGCGCCGACGGGGTCGGCGTGGCCGCCGTTGCCGGCGCTTCGGTTTGTGCGGTTTGTGGTGTCTGGTCTTCCATCATGGGATCATCCTAGCACGACGGTGCTCATGCAAAAAACTCGCGCGCCTTTTCCAGCGCTTCGACCAGCGCGTCGACTTCGGCGCGCGTGTTGTACATGCCGAACGACGCCCGGCAGGTGGACGTGGCGCCGAAGCGCTTGAGCAGCGGCTGGGCACAATGGGTGCCGGCACGCACGGCAACACCCGACCGGTCGATGACCATGGAAATGTCGTGCGCGTGCAGCCCCTCGATCTCGAACGCGATGATTGCCGCCTTGTCGGGCGCGTTGCCGATGATGCGCAGCGCGTTGATGCGCGAAAGCTGCTCGTGCGCGTAGGCGCGCAGATCGGCCTCATGCGCCGCGATGGCGGGACGGCCGATCCGGTCCATGTAATCGAGCGCGACGCCGAGCCCGATCGCCTGGGCGATGGGCGGCGTGCCCGCCTCGAACCGGTGCGGCGGATCGGCGTAGGTTACAGCATCCTCGCTCACATCGAGGATCATCTCGCCGCCGCCCTGGAACGGTTTCATGGCCGCAAGGCGTTCCGCCTTTCCGTAGAGCACGCCGATTCCGGACGGCCCGTAGGTCTTGTGGCCGGTGAAGACGTACCAGTCGCACCCGAGATCCTGAACGTCGACCGGAAGATGCACGGCACCCTGGCTGCCGTCGACCAGAACGGGAATGCCGCGCGCATGGGCGATCTCGCAGACCTTCCTGATCGGCACGACCGTCCCCAGGACGTTGGAGACATGGGTCAGCGCGACCAGTTTGGTCCGGTCGGTCAACCGCGCCTCGAATTCGGCAATGTCGAACCGACCCTCATCATCGACGGGCGCCCAGACGAGCCTGGCGCCTATGCGCTCGCGCAGGAAATGCCAGGGCACGATGTTGGCATGGTGCTCCATGATCGAAATGACGATCTCGTCGCCCTCGCCGATCGCGTCCGCGCCGAACCCGTGGCTGACCGTGTTGATCGCCTCTGTCGCCGACTTGGTGAAGACGATCTCGTCGACCGAGCCCGCATTCAGAAAGCGCCGGACGGTTTCGCGCGCTGCCTCATAGGCATCGGTCGTCGCGTTCGACAGGTAATGCAGCCCGCGATGCACGTTTGCATATTCGTGTTCATAGGTGCGCGCCACCGCGTCGATCACCGCACGCGGCTTTTGCGCCGATGCGCCATTGTCCAGATAGACCAGCGGCTTGCCATAGACTTCCCGGGAAAGGATCGGAAAGTCGGCCCTGATCGCGTCGACATTGTAAGCAGCGTTCGAGACCGGATCGGCGCTCATTACCCGTTCGCCTCCAGCCAGTCGGCAATGCGGATTTCAAGCGCCTCGATCAGCGCATCGTCGTCCAGTTCCTCGACGATCTCGTCGACAAAAGCCTCGATCAGCAGGCCTCGCGCCGTCTTGGCCGAAATGCCGCGCGCCATCAGGTAGAACAGATGATCCTCGTCGATCTCGGCGACCGTGGCACCATGGGCGCAGACGACGTCGTCGGCAAAGATCTCCAGTTCCGGCTTGGTGGCAAAACCGCTTTCATCGGAGAGCAGCAGCGTGTTGCAGGCCATCTGCGCGTCGGTCTTCTGCGCGGCCCGTGCGACGCGGATCTGACCCTGGAACACGCCCTGCGCCTTGCCGGTGACGACGTTGCGCACCGTCTCGGTCGATGTGGTGTTGGCGACGAGATGGTCCAGTTCCAGCGTCACGTCGCAATGAGTCTTTTCGCCGATCATGTTGATCGCGCGGAAGGCCAGTTCGGCGCCCTCGCCGGTCGCTGCGGCATGAACCTCCTGGCGCACCAGCCGGCCGCCATAGTTGGCGATGAACAGGGTGGCTTTTGCGTCCTTTTCGAGCGTCAGCCTGAAAGTGCCGAGATGGGACGCAGCCGCTCCCTGTTCCTGCACGATGATCCAGCGGACTTCGGCGCCTTCGCGCACCGTCAGTTCGGTGGCATTCGACGCGAGCACGTCTTCGTCCGACCCCATGTGCCGGTCGATGAAGGCGGCTTTGGCGCCGGCGCCGACGGTGACGAGGTTGCGCGTGTGCACCTGCCCGCCATCATGGATCGACTGGAGCTCGATCGGACGTTCGATGTCAGCGCCCTCGGCGACGGTGAGGCGCACGCCGTCGGTCACAAACGCGGTGTTGATCGCGCCGATCGCATCGTCGGCTTCGGTCGGCGCTTCCAGGATCACACCGCCCACATCGGCGCGCAGCGCGTCGGCCACCGCCTCGATCTGACAGCCCTCGATTTCGGTCCGCTCGATCAGCTGACCGTTGATCAGGACGAACCGGTGGGCATTGTCGACAAGCGGATCGGCGGGCCCGGCAGCCACATCGCTGCGCCATTCGGGCATCGCGTTCACAAGCCGGCGCAGGTCCGTATAGTGCCAGGCTTCCACCTTGCGCGTCGGCAGCCGGTGCGCCTTGATCGCCTGCACCGCCTGATCGCGCGCCATCACGGTATCGGCATTGCCGGGCAGATGGCTGCTNTGCAACCATGTCAGGCCGCCTCGGCGATGATGTCGGTATAGCCCTTGGCTTCGAGCTCGAGCGCCAGCGACTTGTCGCCGGTCTTGACGATGCGGCCCTTGGACAGGACATGCACCGTATCGGGCACGATGTATTCGAGCAGGCGCTGATAGTGGGTGATCACGATCACGGCGCGGTCGGGCGAACGCAGCGCGTTGACGCCATCGGCAACGATCTTCAGCGCATCGATGTCGAGGCCAGAATCGGTCTCGTCGAGCACGCACAGTTTCGGCTCGAGCAGCTTCATCTGCAGGATCTCGGCCCGTTTTTTCTCGCCGCCCGAAAAGCCGACATTCAGGGGACGCTTGAGCATCTCCATCTCGACACCGAGCGTGCCGGCCGCCTCGCGCACCTTCTTGATGAAGTCCGGTGTCGTCAGCTCGTCCTCGCCGCGCGCCTTGCGCTGCTCGTTGAGCGCCACCTTGAGGAACTGCATGGTGGCGACACCGGGAATTTCCACCGGGTACTGGAAGGCCAGGAACAGGCCCGCGCTGGCGCGCTCGGCCGGGTCCATCTCGAGAATGGATTCGCCGTTGTAGAGAATGTCGCCCTCGGTCACCTCATAGTCGTCCCGGCCAGCCAGCACGTAGGAAAGCGTCGACTTGCCCGAGCCGTTCGGCCCCATGATCGCGGCCACTTCTCCGGCTTTCACGGTCAGGTTGAGACCGTTGATGATCTCGGTGCCATCCTCGGCGATCCGCGCGTGCAGGTTCTTGATTTCCAGCATTTTCTTCGTTCCCAACTCGGTCTTTTCAGTCTTGTTTCTTCTTCACGAACAGCCCGCGCATGGCGTAGCTGATGGCGGCGACACCGCCCAGAAGCCCGGCGCTCAGATAGCGGTCGCCGAACGGGTTCCACAAATAGCCGGCCACCGTCACGAACAGGATGGTGGCAGCGCCCGCCAGGCGGATCGTGCCGGTCAGATCACGGTTGTCGTCATTTTTTCGCATCACAACCCCAGGGCTGCGCGGACCGGCGGCAAAAGGCTGGCTGCCACGATGCCGACGACGGCACCGACAAGAATGCGCCGGTTGCGGGTGCCAAGCGAAGGTGCGAGCGCGGCGAGCGCACCGCAGATCGCCGCGTACCAGACGATGGTTGTCGGATCGAACATGGCTGTTCTCCGGCCTGTGCCGAAAACCGGCTGCTGCTACCCAACGCTGCCTTCCAGCGAAATGCCGATCAGCTTCTGCGCCTCGACGGCGAACTCCATCGGCAGCTCCTGGATGACCTCCTTGACGAAGCCGTTGACGATCAGCGCGATCGCCTCCTCTTCGGGAATGCCGCGCTGCATGCAGTAGAACAGATGGTCCTCGGAAATCTTCGAGGTAGTCGCTTCGTGCTCGAGCTGCGCCGAGGAATTGTTGGCCTCGATATAGGGCACGGTGTGTGCGCCGCAGCGGTCGCCGATCAGCAGCGAATCGCACTGGGTGAAATTGCGCGCGTCGGTCGCCTTGCGATGCACGGACACCTTGCCGCGATAGGTGTTTTCCGATGTACCCGCCGAAATGCCCTTGGAGATGATCCGGCTCGACGTGTTCTTGCCCAGATGGATCATCTTGGTGCCCGAATCGATCTGCTGCGCACCGTTCGACACCGCGATCGAATAGAATTCGCCGCGTGAATTGTCGCCGCGCAGGATGCAGGACGGGTACTTCCATGTGATTGCCGAACCGGTCTCGACCTGAGTCCAGGAAATCTTGGAATTGTCGCCCCGGCAGTCGCCGCGCTTGGTGACGAAATTGTAGATGCCGCCCTTGCCCTCGGCATCGCCCGGATACCAGTTCTGGACGGTCGAGTATTTGATCTCCGCATCCTCGTGCGCGATCAGTTCGACCACGGCGGCGTGAAGCTGGTTCTCGTCGCGCTGCGGCGCCGTGCAACCCTCGAGATAGGACACGTAGGCGCCCTTTTCGGCGATGATCAGCGTGCGCTCGAACTGGCCGGTGTCCTTCTCGTTGATGCGAAAATAGGTCGACAGTTCCATCGGGCAGTGCACGCCCTCGGGCACATAGACGAACGAACCGTCCGTGAAGACCGCCGAATTGAGCGCGGCGTAATAATTGTCGGAGACCGGCACCACCGAAGCGAGATATTTCTTCACCAGTTCGGGATGCTCGCGCATGGCTTCGGAGATCGACATGAAGATCACGCCGGCCTTGGCGAGCTCGGCCTTGAAGGTGGTGACGACGGACACCGAATCGAACACCGCGTCGACGGCAACCCTGCGCTCCTGCACGCCGGCCAGGATTTCCTGTTCGGCAAGCGGAATGCCGAGCTTTTCGTAGGTGCGGCGGATTTCCGGATCGACATCGTCAATGGTCTTCGGGCCGGTCTGCCCCTTGGGCGCGGCGTAGTAGTAGATGTCGTTGAAATCGATCTTGGGATAGTTCACCCGTGCCCAGTCGGGTTCCTCCATCGTCAGCCAGCGCCGATAGGCGTCAAGCCGCCACTCCAGCATCCATTCGGGCTCTTCCTTCTTGGCCGAGATGAAGCGGATGATGTCCTCGTTCAGGCCCTTTGGGGCCTTGTCCATCTCCAGGATGGTCTCAAAGCCGTATTTGTACTGATCGACATCGATCTTTGCGACCTGATCGATCGTCTCCTGAACCGCGGGCATGGCGATCTCTCCTTCCAACCGAACTGCATGCAGCGCTACCGCGCGCACGATGGCCGTCTGACGCGGCCTTCATCATGGTCAATCTAGTCCATACATCAGTTTTGAAAAGTTCTAAAGAGCGAAAATCTGACTTTTTGCCATAGGTTTTCCATCATGTGGCATTTCTTGCCGCGTAGGCAAGCCGTCAGGCGGCGCGCATCCGTCCGATCAGCGGCGTCAGCGCATCGACCAACGCGGACAAATCCGCCCAACCCGTTCCCAATCCGAACGAGACACGGATCGCGCCATCGTCGCCCTCGACGCCCATCGCTTCGAGCACATGGCTCTTGCCCACCTTGCCCGATGAGCAGGCCGAGCCTGAAGACACGGCGAACCCGGCCAGGTCGAGGCCAATGGCCAGTGTCTCCGCTTTGATGCCCGGCACGGTGAAGAAAACGGTGTTGGCGACGCGCGGCGCAGCGACGCCGTGCACGACGACATCAGCGGCCGCACGCCGCAGTTCGGTCTCGAAGCGATCGCGCAACCGTGCCAGTTCGGAAAAGCCGTTCAACCCCGCAACGGCGGCGTCGGCGGCCGCGCCAAAACCCGCGATCAGCGCCGGCGATTCGGTACCGCTCCTGTGGCCGCGCTCCTGCCCGCCGCCGGCGATCAGCGGCAGCGGCATCATCAGATCGGACGCTCCGGCAATGGCGCCCATGCCTTTCGGTCCGCCGATCTTGTGCGACGACAGCATCAGGAAATCGGCCAAACCCGTTGAAAGATCGACCGGAATGCGCCCCAGCGCCTGCACCGCATCGAGGACGAGGATGCCGCCGGCGCCGCGCACGACGGCGCTGATCTCCNTCGTGCGCGGCGAGCCGTCCTTTGAGCGTCTCAAGATCGAGCAGTCCATCTGGACCGACGCCGATTCGCGTGACCGCTTCGGGCAGGAAACGCCCGCCCGCCAGAAGGCAGGGGTGATCGGCGGCGCAGACATAAAGATGGCCCATCGTCAGCGACGACCGGCCCATCGACCAGTGCGGCGTCAGCAATGTCGCGGCCGCCTCGGTCGCGCCGGAGGTAAAGACGATGTGGTCCGGCGCGGTGCCGACCAGCCCGGCCACCTGCCGCCGGGCTTTCTGGACCATGGCGCGCAGGGCCCGACCGTTCCTGTGGACGGACGACGGATTGCCCTCGATCTCCATCGCCGCAAGCACTGCCTCGCGCGCGGCCTCCAAAAGGGGCGCCGAGGCGTTATGGTCCAGATAGTGCGTCACCGGCCGCTCTTTTCCCGCCAGGTGCGGGATTTCCTTGATATTTCGGGGTCGATGGTCATATGACGGCCTCCGCGCTTGCATTCAACCTTTTCAGACCTTGAAACCGGGCCGCAAACACGCATCTCAATGCCGGCAGCGCCGCATGCGATGGGCCGCCGACGGTTTTGCCAAGGAGACCCGATGCCAGAAGTGATTTTCAACGGACCGGCGGGACGCCTCGAAGGCCGCTACCAGCCGGCCGCCGACAAGACGGCGCCGATCGCGATGATCCTGCATCCGCATCCGCAGTTCGGCGGAACGATGAACAACCCGATCATCTACAATCTGTTCTACATGTTCCAGAAGCGCGGCTTCACCACGCTGCGCTTCAATTTCCGCTCGATCGGCCGCAGCCAGGGTGAGTTCGACCATGGCGTGGGCGAACTGTCGGACGCCGCGGGCGCGCTCGACTGGGTCCAGTCGCTGCATCCCGAATCGAAATCGTGCTGGATCGCCGGCTATTCCTTCGGCGCCTGGATCGGCATGCAGCTTCTGATGCGCCGCCCCGAGATCGAGGGCTTCATGTCGATCGCGCCGCAGCCCAACACTTACGACTTCTCTTTCCTGGCGCCATGCCCCTCGTCCGGACTGATCATCCACGGCGATAGCGACAAGGTCGCGCCGCCCGACGCGGTGCAGGGGCTTGTCGACAAGCTGCACACGCAAAAGGGCATTCTGATCACCCAGAAGACCCTGCCCGGCGCCAACCATTTCTTCTCGGGGATGGAAGAAACGCTGCTGGGCGAATGCGCCGACTATCTCGATGCCCGCCTGCGCGGCGAACTGGTGCCGGACAATGTCCGGAAGCTTGCCGGGCGGTAGAGCCCTCATGGGTCGTTACCTCGCAGACCTGTCGAGCGCCGCACCGGCTTGATCTTGACCAAGCAAACCGCCATGACGGCGTGAAACCGGAACAGACCGGTTTTGCACGGCAATGGTCCGCACCTGCGGGCAAGGCCGGCCACCTCATCTGCACGGAACACCGCACCCATGCCCGCCTACAAGTCCGACTTTCTGAACGTCCTGAACGAACGCGGTTTCATCCACCAGATCTCCGATCCCGAAGGACTGGACGCAAAGTGTATGGAAGGGCCGATCACCGCCTATGTCGGCTATGACGCGACGGCGACCAGCCTGCATATCGGCAATCTGATCTCCGTGACGATGCTCTACTGGCTGCAGCAGACCGGCCACCGGCCGATCACGCTGATGGGCGGCGGCACGTCCATGGTCGGCGACCCCTCGTTCCGCGACGACCAGCGCCAATTGCTGACGCCCGAAAAGATCGAGGACAACATCGCCGGCATCAAGACCGTCTTCGGCCGCATTCTCGATTATGGCGAGGGCGAAACCGGCGCGCTGATGGTCAACAATGCCGAATGGCTGATGGAACTGAACTATGTCGACTTCCTGCGCGAGGTGGGCCGGCACTTCTCCGTCAACCGGATGCTGACCTTCGATTCGGTCAAGCTTCGGCTCGACCGCGAGCAATCGCTGTCGTTCCTCGAATTCAATTACATGATCATGCAGGGATACGACTTCACCGAACTGAACCGGCGCTATGACTGCATTTTGCAAATGGGCGGCTCGGACCAGTGGGGCAACATCGTCAACGGGCTCGACCTGTCCCACAAGATGGGCGGCCCGCAGCTCTACGCGCTGACGACGCCGCTTTTGACCACATCGTCGGGCCAGAAGATGGGCAAGACCGCGCAGGGGGCCGTCTGGCTGAACGACGACCTCTTCAGCGCCTATGATTTCTGGCAGTACTTCCGGAACACCGAGGACGCCGACGTCGAGAGGTTCCTGAAGATCTTCACGCGCCTGCCGCTCGACGAGATCGCCAAACTCGCCGCGTTGAAAGACACCGAGATCAACGAGGCCAAAAAGGTTCTGGCGACCGAGGCGACGGCAGTGGTGCATGGGCGCGATGCTGCCGAACAGGCCGCCGAGACCGCGCGCAAGACGTTCGAGGAAGGGGCGCTGTCGGAGAACCTGCCGACGATCGAGGTTCCAGCCGCCGAACTGTCAGCCGGCATGGGGCTGTTGAACCTGCTTGTCGCGGCGGGTCTTGCCGTATCGAACGGTGAAGCGCGCCGGCATGTGAAGGGCGGCGCGGTGCGGGTCAACGATTCGGCGGTGAGCGACGAGCGCCTGACGGTCGATGAAGGCGCGGTCGCCGACGGCGTCGTCAAGCTGTCCGTCGGCAAGAAGAAGCACGTGCTCGTCCGGCCGGTGTGACGGCGCCACTCGCCGACCTCCCCTCAAGGGGGAGGTGGACAGATGTCACCTGAACTCGAAGATCGACCGGAACAGGCCGGGCGCGATCACGGACAAGGGATTGACCGTGATCTGCGGCCGTTCGAACGAGCCTTCGAGCTTGAAGGTCACGCCGATCAGCCCGCGTTCGCGCCCATTGCCCAGGAAAAGCCCCAGGATCGGTATTTCCGAGAACAGCGAATTGACGCCGTAGGCGGGCATGAATGTGCCCGTCATCCGCATCTCGCCGTCCCGGTCATAGACCTGGCCCTGAAGCGCGAAGCCGACCATCGGGCCACGCACGATACCCTGGCCGATCGAAAGGCCCCCGGGCGCAAAGACCGCGTTGGCCTGCGCCACGTCGAAGACGACCTCGCGCGTATCGATGTCGCGGCGCACCGCTTCGCTCAGGCTGGCGGTTCCGTCGCCGCGCGTCGAGACGAGCTGCGACAGTTTCGGCTCGTCGAACACGCTGAAACCGGTCATCTGCACGGGACCGGACAATTGGCCGCCCGGCGCGCCGGCCAGGCTGGCATTGAGGACGCCGCCGCGAATCTGTCCGTACAGATCGAGAAAACGCAGGAACCCGCCGGCGTCCAGCGCCTCGATGCGCACGCGCCGCCCGGCGCCCTGCCCGCGAATCGCCACCGAGAACGGCATGCCGGTGTCGCTGGTGCCGGTAATCGACAGGTTTTCCACCCCGCCGTCACGGATCGACAGTTCGGTGCGCACGTCGCGCATCTCCACACCGCGAAAACCGCGCACGGTGCCGAGCGACGCCGAGACCGTCACCGGCGTGCCGCCGCCCTCGCCGCTTTGCTGCATCTGCCTGCGGACGTGGCGGATCAGCGCCCGCGCATCGACGGCCTGCCCTTCGACATCGACCGCGTACCCCGCGCCCTCGCGGCGAACATCGACGGAGACGCTGTCGCCCTCATTGAGCCGCAGTGAGCCGAAGCGGGCCTGGCTCAACCCCTTGCCATCGACCGCGATCCGCCCCTCGGCGCCGAACGGACCGCCGGTCAGGCTGAACGCGTCGAGCACCGCCGTCTCGCCGTCCAGAAGCAGATGGAAGTTCGCTCGGGCGCCGACGCCGGCGCCCTTCGACCAGCCGATCCAGGGCAACAGGAGTTCGGCCGATGTCAGATCGGCCGACACGTCGAACGCCGCGCCCGTGCCCTCCATTTCCAGCGGGGTCGGTCCACGCAGCAGCACGTCCAGCCCAGGCGCGAAAGTCTCGCGGCTGGCATCGTCGAGCCGCAGCGTGATCGACCTTGCCGCCTCGACATCCGATGCGAACGGGATCGTCATGGCGATCTCGGCGGGCAGACCGTCGATCGCCCCGGTCAGATCCAGCTCGGCGCGCGCGGGCGTGACGCTGACGGCGCCGTTCAAGCCGGTGAGAAGCGAGCCGTCGACGGGCTCGGCAATGGCCGCGTCCGACAGGTCCATGTCGACGGTCCAGTCGGGTCTCGGCCCGTCCTCGCCGCCATTGAGAAACAGGCCGATGGCGATCTGCGCATCCACATTGCCGCTCAAGTCGTCGGGGTCGTAGGCGCGATACTGCATCGCGTTGATCGGCCGGTATGCGATGATCTCGCCGAGCGCTGCGGCCGTGCCGCGGACGCGCACACTGACATCGGCGCCGACCAGCCCGTTCTCATCCTCGGGCTGGATCACCATCACGCCGTCGCTGGCCTCGGCCGTCCGGCCCGACGGCAGGAACACCGTGCCCGATCGCAGCAGCATGCGGGTGGTCTGGTCGGAATGCTCGATCCGGCCGACCGCATCGCGAACCGGCGGCAGATCGCCGGCAATGTCAAAGCGCACGCCTTCAACCTCGAGCGCGATCTCCGTGTCGCCAAGGACGCGCTGGTTCGTGCCCGGCAGGCGCCGCCGCAGCGGCTCAACGATGTCGAAACGGCCTGAAACCACCCGCCCGCCTGCGAGATTGTCCAGAACCCAGCGCCTTGCGCCGCGCGCCACCGGCGCCGGCCAGAACTGTTTGAGCCCGGCGACCGACATGTCCTCGATGTCCATCTTGAACACCGCGCTCGGCGCGGCAGCGTAAAAGCTCATCTGGCCCTCGGCGCTGGCGCCGCCGGCGTCAGACTGCATCTGCATGTCGGTGAACCGCACAAGCCGTTCGGCGGGATCGACGATGCCCCGCGCGCGCGCCGCAAAACGCAGTGATTGCTCGGGCGAATCGGCCGGCGACAGGCGCCCGCGATTGGCGATCGCATCGAATTCGAGCGGCGCGAAAGCAGCGCCCGGCGCGGGAGCCGCGTCAACGGCATCGCGCATGCGCACCGACAGTTCGAAGGTCGAGCGGCCGAGCGACCATTGCCGCGGTTCGACCGAGAGCACCCGGTCTTCGAAACCATAATCGGCGACGATCCGTCCGCCGAGCGGCACGAAATCGTCCGCCCCAAGCTTCAGGGTCAGATCTTGCGGCGCAAGCGTCGCCCGAAGCACGTTGGCGGCTGAATCGCGCGGCGTGTGGACCAGTTCCAATACCGTCTCGGTGGGCACGGGCGGCCGTTCGGCGCCGGGCTCGTGATCGGCGGCCACCTCGGAGAACAGCGTTGGCAGGCGGCGCCAGGGAAACGGCATCGCATCGACTGTCACCAAGAGCTGCGCGGGTTCCGACGGCTGGTCGGCGCGTGGAACGTTCAATTCGCCCGAAACGGCCGAGATGCTGCCGTCGAAAGCGATCTCGCCCTCGAATACGGCATTGCCCCTGGCATCGGCGCGTCCCGTCAGCCGCTCGACGGAGAGGGTCGAGACCATGCCGCCCTCACCCAGCACAAGGGTGCTGTCGGCAATGTTCAGGCGCAGTCCGCCCTCCTGGTGCAGGTGGATCGCGCCCCATCGACGCATCGCCGCAAACAGGGCGTCGAACCGCTCGGGCACTTCGGAGAGTGCGAACGGCACGCCGGGCGCTTCGTCGCCGCCGGCATTGAACGCGGCCATGGCCGCTCTGTCGATGTGCACGCCCTTGACGGCGATGCCGGCCACGCGGGGGTTGTCGCGCACAAGGCCGACGGGGTCGATCTGCACGGACAGCCGGCCGACCGTCGCCACCGGGTCGGCCTGGGGACCGGGCGCAAGCGACACGTCGTCGAACGTCACCGCCACGCTTGGCGGCCAAGAGAGGCGGACATCGGTGTTGCCCAATGTCAGCGCAAACCCCTCGGGCACCATGCGCTGCAGCGTTTCGCCGGCCATACGCTGGGCGGGACCGGCCAGAAGCCCGCTGGCGGCAAGCATGGCGGCCAGCAAGACCACCGCCACGACCGCCACAACGGAAAAGCCGATCGTCCGCCGCGCGAGGCGGCGGACCGGGGGCAGAAGCGGCGCATGCACCGGCCCCTTGCGGCGCCCGCCATGGGACGGCAGCGTTCGCAAGCGCCGGCCCGCGTCGCGCTCGAACTTCACATATTGGGTGTCGTGCCTGTTCAAATCGTTCCGACCGTTCGCGCACCTGGCAGGTAAGCGGGAATCGCCGTGGACGCCCGCGCACCATCGCTTATATGTCATGGCGTGCAAGACTGCGACGCGTCCGGCGCGACGCATGATCCGCACGCCCCGACCCAACCCGATGACGAGGAAACCGATCCGTGACGACAATCGATGCCGGCGCCGAAGCGCCCGATTTCACCCTTCCGGCCGACAATGGCGAAACCGTGTCGCTCTCCGCGTTCCGGGGCCAGAAGGTGGCGCTGTTCTTCTACCCCAAGGACGACACCAGCGGTTGCACCAAGGAAGCGATCGCCTTTTCCGGCCTGCTCGACGACTTCAAGGCGGCCAACACGGCGGTGATCGGCATGTCGCCGGACAGCGCCGCCAAGCACGACAAGTTCAAGGCCAAGCACGATCTCACGGTCACCCTCGCTTCCGACGAGGAAAAGACCACGCTCGAAGCCTATGGCGTATGGGTCGAAAAAAGCATGTATGGCCGCAAATACATGGGTGTCGAGCGCTCCACCTTCCTGATCGATGCCGACGGCAAGATCGCGCAGGTCTGGCGCAAGGTGAAAGTGCCCGGCCATGCCGAAGCGGTGCTGGAGGCGGCCGTCGCGCTCAACGGCTGATCCCGGTCGCCGCGGGGCCGCCAGCGACCGGCGGCGATACGCTTTGTTAACCCTAACGCCTTCTAATTCCGGGTCAGGATAATGACACTGGAGACGGGGTATCGTGGGTCAATCCGCCGTATTCGGACGCCGCCGGCAGCCGCACATGATCGTCATCGCCCAGGGCGACCGGATCAGGCATTTCACCGTCCGGCCCTGGGCCGTCGCGCTTGGCGCTTCGCTTCTGTTGGCGGTCGCCGCCGGCTATCTGATCGCCACAGGCTATCTGATCATGCGTGACGATCTGATCAACGCCGCAGTGCTGCGTCAGGCCCGGGTCCAGCACGCCTACGAGGACCGGATCGCCTCGCTGCGCGCGCAGGTCGACCGGATCACCTCGCACCGGCTGCTCGACCAGCAGTTCATGGAAAGCAAGATCGCCGAACTGGCAACGCGGCAAAGCGCGCTGGCCGAGCGATCGGGCACGCTGGCGCCGCTGCTCGAACGGGCGCGCGGCCGCGGTATCGGCGCGCAGGCGGTTCCCGCGGACGCCCTGCCCGTCCCGGCGCTCAGGCCGGGCGCCGACCAGGCCGCGCTTGAGACCATCGTGCCCGCCAATCCGCTGCTGGCGCCGGCCACGCAGCCCGTTCGGGCCGGGCTCGGCTACGCGCCAGCCACGCGCTCGGCCGCGAGCACCAAGGCCGACCGTCTCGGCCCGGCCGATCCGCTCACCGCGCTCAGCAGCGTCACCTCGACGCTGGACGAGATCGAGACCGCGCAGCTTGAGCAACTCGGCGTTCTCGCCCGCGCCGCACACTCCAAGCGCAACGCGATCATCGCGGCCGCTAGGGAATCGGGTCTTCCGATCCGCTCGGAGACCACGCCGCTCGACGCGGTCGGCGGCCCGTTCGTGCCGATCGGCGACATCTCGGCGGATGAATCGTTCGAAACCGGCATCGAAGCGCTGCAGACCGCGCTTGACGCGCTTGAACGCACAAAGAGCGAAGTCACCGCCTTTCCGATCGCCCATCCCGCGCCCGGTCAGCGGATCACAAGCGGTTTCGGGCCGCGGCGCGACCCGATCCTGGGCCGCAGCGCCTTTCACGCCGGCATGGACTTCCGGGCGCCGACAGGCACGCCAATCCGCGCACCGGCGAGCGGCAAGATCGTCCGGGCCGGCCGCAATGGCGGTTACGGCAAGATGGTCGAGATCGACCATGGCAACGGGCTGAAGACGCGCTTTGCCCATCTGAGCCGCATTCAGGTGAGGGTCGGCGAGGAGGTTTCCGCCGGCCAGCGGATCGGCGCATCGGGCAATACGGGACGGTCGACAGGTCCGCACCTGCATTACGAAGTGCGCAAGGACGGCCAGGCCGTCAATCCGATGCGCTATCTGAAGGCCGGAACGCGCCTCGGCAGCCACCTCTGACAGACCCGACGGGTTATCGGTCCGGAATCGCGGCGTCGATGACGCGCAATTGCGGGATCTGCCGGCCGTTCCAGTGATTGATGGACACGGTGCCTGCCAGATGCAGGCTGCGTCCGGCATTTTCGGCCAGCATCTTGCCCAGCGGTTCGTCCCGCACCCTGAAGGCGATCGCATCGAGCGTGCCCGGCCCCATGCCGCGCAAGCCGAGCTTCAGGTGACCGTTGCCGACCGGTTTGACATGCGCGATCTGGTGACGCGGCAGGGCGAACACCGGCTCCGGATGGCCGGCGCCGAACGGGCCCGCCCTGGCGAGCTTGTCGATCAGCGCCGCCGTCACGCCCGACGCCGAGAGCGCGCCATCGATCTCCAGAGCATCGTTTTCGATCAGCCGGCCCACCGCCTCGCTGGCCTTGTCCTCGAAGAAGGCGCGCAGTTCGCCGAGCTTTTCCGTGCGGACGGTCAGACCCGCGGCCATGGCATGGCCGCCGCCTTTTTCGAGGATGCCCGCTTCCACGGCCGCGCGTACCATCCGGCCCATGTCGAAGCCGGCAATCGACCGGCCCGACCCGGTGCCGATGCCGTTGGCATCGAACGCGATGGCGAAAGCGGGCTTGCGCAGCGCTTCCTTGAGGCGCGAGGCGATCAGCCCGGCTATGCCCGGATGCCAGTCATGGCTCGCGGTCACGATCACCGAAGGCGGATTGGCCGACTGAAGCTCGCGCTCGGCCTCGGCGCGGGCCTCCTCGACCATCTGCACTTCGATCGCCTGGCGCTGGGCGTTGAGCGCGTCGAGTTCGCCGGCCAGAGCCCGTGCGCCGTCCTGATCGTCGGCGGTGAGCAGCCGCGCGCCAAGCGCGGCATCGCCGATGCGCCCGCCGGCATTGATGCGCGGGCCCAGAACGAACCCGAAATGAAACGGTGCCAGCGGTTCGCCGATCCGCGCCACCGAGGCCAGGGCGGCAAGGCCGGCATTGGTCTGGCGGCGCGCCACGGCCAGACCCTTGACGACAAAGGCCCGGTTGAGGCCGACGAGCGGCACCACGTCGCAAACCGTCGCCAGCGCGACCAGATCGAGCAGCGCCATCAGATCGGGCAGATCGCGCCGGCCTGCGCTGCGCAACTGGCGCGAGACATCGACCAGCGTCATGAAGACGACGCCGGCAGCGCACAGATAGGTGAGCCCGGACATGTCGTCGTCGCGGTTCGGATTGACGACCGAGACCACGTCGGGCAGCGGCCCGCCGACCTGGTGATGGTCGAGCACGACGATGTCGGTGCCCGACACGGTTTCGAACGCGGCCGCGCTGTTGGTGCCGCAATCGACAGTGACGATCAGGTCGGCGTTTTCGGCGAGCTTGGCCATCGCCGCCGGGTTCGGGCCGTAGCCCTCGAAAATGCGGTCGGGAATGTAGATGTCCGCTGCGATCCCGAAATGCGCCAGATAGCGGGAAAGCAGCGCGCTCGACGCGGCGCCGTCGACATCGTAGTCGCCAAAGATCGCGACGCGTTCGCCGTCCGTGACGGCCCGCGCGATCCGCTCGGCCGCTTCATTCAGTCCGGTGATCACCGACGGATCGGGCATCAGCGCCTTGATCGTCGGGTCGAGAAAGCCCGCAGCCTCGCCGGCGGTGACGCCGCGCGCGGCCATCACGCGGGCGATGATCTCTTCGATGCCATGCGTCTGCGCCATGTCGAGCGCGATGTTCGCCTGTGCCGGCGTCAGCTTCTCGATCCAGCGCCTTTGCCGGGCCGACTGGCGCACATCGAGAAAGGCGGGGCGGCTGGTCATGGCCTCATGTCGCCCCTGCCGGTGGCAGCGTCAAGCGTGACCGATGGCCCGGCAGGTCTCAGAACTTGTCCATGTCCAGGTGACGCGCGGTGATTTCGCGGATCGTCTGCGAACGCGAACGCATGACGATCGTCTCGGTCTGGATGTAGTTGCGGGCAAAGCGCACGCCGGCCAGCATGTTGCCGTCGGTGACGCCGGTCGCCGCAAACAGCACGTCGCCGCTGGCCATGTCCATGACCGAATAGATGCGGCGCGGATCGTCGATGCCCATGCGTCCGGCGCGGGACAGCTTCTCGTCGGTATCGAGGATCAGCCTGCCAAGCATCTGGCCGCCGACGCAGCGCAGCGCAGCGGCTGCCAGAACGCCCTCGGGCGCGCCGCCCGTGCCGATATAGATGTCGATCCCGGTGTCCTCGGGGTCGGTGGTGTCGATCACCCCGGCCACGTCGCCGTCACCGATCAGCCGGATCGCGGCACCGGCGTCGCGCACCGCCTCGATCAGTTTGGCATGGCGCGGCCTGTCCAGAATGCAGGCGGTGATCTCGTTGACCGGCACGTTCTTGGCGTTGGCCAGCGCATAGATGTTATCGGCCGGGCTCGCGTCGATATCGATCAGCCCGTCCGGATAGCCCGGACCAATGGCGATTTTCTCCATGTAGACATCGGGCGCGTTGAGAAGGCTGCCCTTGGTGGCGATGGCGATGACGGCCAGCGAGTTGGGCTGGTTCTTGGCGCACACTGTGGTGCCTTCCAGCGGATCGAGCGCAATATCGACGGCCGGCCCGCCGCCCGCGCCGACCTCCTCGCCGATATAGAGCATCGGCGCCTCGTCGCGCTCGCCCTCGCCGATCACCACGGTGCCGGCGATCGGCAGACGGTTGAGTTCGGCGCGCATCGCGTCGACCGCGACCTGGTCCGCCGCCTTCTCGTCGCCTCGGCCGCGCAGCCGCGCGGCGGCCACCGCCGCGCGCTCGGTGACGCGCGCAAGTTCGAGCGACAATTCGCGGGTCAACCCCGGCGTTTGCATGGTTTCGTTCATGAAATCAGACCCGATCCTGTTCTTGTCGGCCCGCACTGACCACAGGGGCGGCCCGGGCAAAAGGCCGAAAACGCCCCCGCCCCAAACAAAATCGATTTAGGTGCCAGCGGTTTGACCGTTGTGTCAGCCGGCCCGCTCGATACGGATGACCTGTGGGCGCGAAACCAGATGGCCGTCCTGCAAAATGCCCTCGATCGCCTTGCGGATCGCCTGTTCGGTCGTTTCGTGGGTGATCAGGATGACGGTCTTCGGGTCGGTCCCGTCCAGATCGTCGCCATAGGGGTTGTCCGGTCCCATCGGCACGGGATGCGGCGCGGCGCCGTGCTGGACGATGGATTCCAGCGAGA
This sequence comes from Oceaniradius stylonematis, assembly GCF_003149475.2. Taxonomy (GTDB): domain Bacteria; phylum Pseudomonadota; class Alphaproteobacteria; order Rhizobiales; family Rhizobiaceae; genus Roseitalea; species Roseitalea stylonematis. The sequence goes on along the minus strand of NZ_QFWV02000002.1, from coordinate 132,794 downwards.
TGTCCTGTTCGGCCATGCGGGTGGCCAGAGCGGCGAAAACGCCGGGCCGGTCATGCACGGTCAGGCGCACGAAATAGCCGCCCTCATGGGTCCGCATACGCGCCCGCTCATAGGGTTCGAGCAGGTCCGCCGGCCGGCCGAGCGCCGGTGCCTGCTGGCGGCCCGGCTGGGCCTTGGCGATGTCGGCCAGATCGCCGATCACCGCCGATGCGGTGGCGTTGCCGCCGGCGCCGGGCCCGGACATCATCAGCGTGCCGATCACGTCGGCCTCGACGGCCACCGCATTGGTGACGCCATCGACCTGGGCGATGACCGAGCCGAGCGGCACCATGGTCGGGTGGACGCGCTGTTCGATACCGCTGGCGGTGCGCTGGGCAACGCCCAGAAGCTTGATCCGGTAACCCAGTTCCCGCGCCGCCTCGATGTCGCCGAGCGCGATGTTGGAAATGCCCTCCATGTAGATGTCGTCGGCGGCGATCTGCGTGCCAAATGCGATCGATGCCAGGATGGCCAGCTTGTGGGCCGTGTCATGGCCCTCGATGTCGAAGGTCGGATCGGCCTCCGCATAGCCGAGCCGTTGGGCGTCGGCGAGACATTCGGCAAAGGTGATGCGGTCGCGCTCCATGCGGGTCAGGATGTAGTTCGCCGTGCCGTTCATGATGCCGTAGACGCGGCTGACCTTGTTGCCCGACAGCGATTCGCGCATCGTCTTGATGATCGGAATGCCGCCGGCGACCGCCGCCTCGAAATTGAGGATCACGCCGGCCGCCTCGGACTTGCGCGCCAGTTCGACACCGTGTTTGGCGAGAAGGGCCTTGTTGGCGGTGACGACATGGCGGCCCGCATCGAGCGCGGCGGCGACGCTGTCCAGCGCCGGCCCCTCATCGCCGCCGATCAGCTCGACGAACACGTCGATATGATTGCTTTGGGCCAGCGCGACGGGATCGTCGAACCAATGCATTTGCGTGTGATCGAAGCCGCGATCCCGGGACCGGTCGCGGGCGGAAACGGCGGTGATCTCGACCGGGCGGCCGCACTGGGCCGCCAGTTCGTCCGCTTTTTCGGCGATCACCTTCGCCACCGACGCACCGACCGTGCCAAGGCCCGCAAGCCCGACCCGCAAACTCTCACTCATAACCTTGATCCCCTTTGGGTCCTACCGGTGGGCGCTCAGCGACACGACATTGTGGAGATTGGTGTCGGCGCTCGCCAGAAACCGCTTGATGTTGCGCGCGGCCTGCCGGATTCGGTGCTCGTTTTCAACCAGCGCGATGCGCACATGGTCGTCGCCATGCTCGCCGAAGCCGACACCGGGCGCCACCGCCACATCTGCCTTCTCGATCAGCAGCTTGGAGAATTCGAGCGAGCCCAGCTCGCGGAACTTTTCGGGCACCGGCGCCCAGGCGAACATGGTCGCCTCCGGCGCAGGCACGTCGAAGCCGGCCTTGCCGAAACTGTCGACCAGAACGTCACGGCGCTTGCGATAGGTCTCGCGCACCTCTTCAATGTCGGAACCGTCGCCATTGAGCGCGGCGGTTGCCGCCACCTGGATCGGCGTGAACGCGCCATAATCGAGATAGGACTTGACCCGTGTCAGAGCGCCGATCAGCCGCTCGTTGCCGACCGCAAACCCCATCCGCCAGCCGGGCATGGAAAAGGTCTTGGACATGGAGGTGAATTCGACCGCGACATCCATGGCGCCGGGCACTTCGAGCACCGAAGGCGGCGGCGCATCGCCGAAATAGATCTCCGAATAGGCAAGATCGGAAAGGATGATCAAATCGTGCTTGCGGGCGAACGCGACCACGTCCCGGTAGAAGTCGAGCGTCGCCGTCAGCGCGGTGGGGTTGGACGGATAGTTGAGGATCACCGCCAGCGGCTTGGGTATCGAGTGGCGCACAGCGCGGTCGAGCGCCTTCATGAAACCCTCGTCGGGGGTGGCCTGCATCGAGCGGATGACGCCGCCCGACATGATGAAGCCGAAGGCGTGAATCGGATAGGTCGGGTCCGGACACAGAACCACATCGCCCGGCGCGGTGATCGCCTGGGCCATGTTGGCAAAGCCTTCCTTGGAACCGAGCGTTGCCACGATCTGGGTTTCCGGATCGAGTTTCACGCCGAAGCGGCGCGCATAGTAGGCGGCCTGGGCCTTGCGCAGGCCGGGAATGCCCTTGGAGGAAGAATAGCGGTGGGTGCGCGGATCGCGAACGGTGTCGCACAATTTGTCGACGATCGATTGCGGCGTCGGCAGATCCGGATTGCCCATACCCAGATCGATGATGTCACGGCCGGCGGCGCGGGCGCTGGCCTTCAGCCTATTGACCTGCTCGAACACATAGGGTGGCAGACGCTTGGTCTTGTGAAATTCTTCCATGGCGCGGCTCTCGTCGGGATATGGGGCGCTATAGCCTGCAAAGCGGCAAAAAGCGAGGCCAGAGAACCGGTCACTCGCCCTCGATCCGGCGCAGCACCTCGGCGGAATGGGTGGCCGCCAGCCGCTGCAGTGCGGCCATCCGCGCCGCACTGGATTCGGTGGGCACGCGCCCGGCATCGAGTTCGGCCTGCAGCGCCTGCATTTCCGCCATCATGACGGCTCGCTCGGCATCGGTGATCTGCTTTTGCGAGGGCGGCGGCTCATCGTTGATGTTGGGGAAAGCGCCCGTCTTGCTCGCCGCGCCGGAGGACGGCACGGGGACAAGTGCCTGCTGCGTGAACGGCTCGGACGGCGCGTTGAGCGGCGCAAGCGGCTCGGACGGGGCCGGCAACGGATCGAGCGGCGCCGACGCAACCGGCTGTCCGACATCGGAAAAGGCGGTATCGATGGTCGAGGTCGATGTGCATCCTGCCAGCATCAAGCCGGCCGGCAGCAGTCCCAAAAGGCCGCCGCGTAGGAAAACCAACAGTTTTGTCGTAACATGAGACAAAGCGGTTACGGCCTTGGTTCCGGTTGATAGTCATCTTTCTGCAACGCTAGTATGGCGTCAGCAAGACCGCCGCAAGAAGCGGGCCGGAACAAAACGAACGGGATGGAAACGATGAGTGCCAAGGCGCGCGACGACGACGCCGTGCATCAGTCCGAAAAAGGGCTGGAGGCGATCGATGCCTATGTGATCAAGGACCCCGAGGCATTCGCGCGCAATCTGGCGCGGATGGTGCAGGCCGCCGGCCATGCCGCCGCCGAGTGGGTTGGCCCGCGCGAAAAGGGCGAAGCACAGGACACCATCTCCGAGCCGGCCGCCGACATGGCCAAGACATTCTCCAAGGTCACCGAATACTGGCTCTCCGATCCTCAGCGCGCGCTCGAAGCCCAGACCAAGCTGTTTTCGGGCTACATGAACATCTGGGCCAATTCGATCAAGCGGATGGGCGACCCGTCGGTCGGCGAGGCGGTTCCCGCCGCCCCGCGCGACAAGCGCTTTGCCGATGAGGACTGGACCGGCAACGCCTTCTTCTCGTTCCTCAAGCAGGCCTATCTGATCACGTCGAAATGGGCGACCGACCTGGTCGACGAGGCCGAGGGCCTCGACGATCACACCAAGCACAAGGCGCAGTTCTACGTGCGCCAGTTCACCAATGCGCTGTCGCCGTCCAACTTCATGATCTCCAACCCGGAGATCTTCAAGGAAACGGTCGCGACCAATGGCGAGAATCTGGTGCGCGGCATGGAACTGCTGGCCGAGGATCTGAAGACCGGCAAGGGCGAAGTGCGCATCCGCCAGGCGGACTATTCGAAGTTCGAGATCGGCAAGAACATCGCCACCACGCCCGGCAAGGTGGTCGCGCGCAACGAGCTGGTGGAGATCATCCAGTACGAGCCGACCACCGAAAAGGTGCTCAAGCGGCCGCTTCTGATATGCCCGCCCTGGATCAACAAATTCTACATTCTGGACCTGAATCCGGACAAGAGCTTCATCAAGTGGGCCGTCGATCAGGGCCACACCGTGTTCGTCATCTCCTGGGCCAACCCGGACACGCGGCACGCGCAGATGGACTGGAACGACTATATCCGCCAGGGCCTGTTCTTCGCGCTCGACACGGTGGAGCAGTCGACCGGCGAAAAACAGGTCAACGCGATCGGCTATTGTGTCGGCGGCACGCTCCTGTCGGCGGCGATGGCGCTGATGGCGCGCGAGGGCGACGACCGAATCGCCACCGCGACGCTGTTCACCACCCAGGTCGATTTCACCCATGCGGGCGACCTCAAGGTCTTCGTCGACGACGAGCAGCTCGAAATCCTCGAAGCGCGGATGAAGGAAACCGGTTATCTGGACGGCTCGAAGATGGCGACGGCGTTCAACATGCTGCGCTCGGGCGACCTGATCTGGCCTTATGTCGTCAACAACTACATGAAGGGCAAGGATCCCCTGCCCTTCGACCTGCTCTACTGGAACGCCGATTCGACGCGCATGGCGTGCGCCAACCACATCTTCTACCTGCGCAACTGCTATCTGGAGAACAATCTCGCCAAGGGCGAAATGCGCCTTGGCGGTGCGCCGATCAATCTCGGTGACGTCAAATTGCCGATCTACAATCTGGCGACACGCGAGGATCATATCGCGCCGGCCCTGTCGGTTTTCGAAGGCTCGAAGCTGTTTGGCGGCGATGTCACCTACGTGATGGGCGGTTCCGGCCACATTGCCGGCGTCGTCAACCCGCCCCATCGCGGCAAGTACCAGTTCTGGACCGGTCCGAAGGTGGAGGGCGCGTTCGAAGCCTGGATCGAAAANTGCCGCGCGCACCAAGCTTGGTGTTGGCGGCAAGAAGAAACTGCTCGGCGACGCACCCGGCGAGTATGTCAAGGTGCGGGTTTGAAGCCTTGCCCTTCTGATCGTCTCGGATGAAGTTTGACCCGCCGCTTGTCGAAGCGCGGCTGATCCGCCGCTACAAACGCTTCCTCGCCGACGTGACGCTGGAGGACGGAAGCGAGATAACCGTTTCCGTGCCCAACACCGGATCGATGATGGGGCTGACCGAACCGGGCAGTCGGGTGTTCCTGTCGCGCTCGGACGATCCCAAACGCAAATACGCCCATCGCCTCGAAATCGTCGAAGCGGACGGCACGCTGGTCGGCATCAACACCGGCCTGCCCAACCGGCTCACCGAGGAGGCGATCGCCGCCGGCATGATCGGCGATCTCGGTTCCTACGAAACGCTCAGGCGCGAGCAGAAGTACGGACAGAATTCGCGCATCGACCTATTGCTGGACGACCCGGCGCGCGGGCGCGCCTATGTCGAGGTCAAGAACGTGCATTTGCGCCGGGCGCCCGGGCTGGCCGAATTTCCCGACACAAGGACCGCGCGCGGCGCCAAGCATCTGCGCGAACTGGGCGACATGGCCGAGGAAGGCCACCGCGCGATCATGGTGTTCCTGATCCAGCGCGCGGACTGCGACAGCTTCCGCCTGTGCCGCGATCTCGACCCGGATTACGCGCGCGAATTCGACCGGGCGATTGCCCGCGGGGTTGAAGCCTTTGCGGTTCGGTGCCACATCTCGCAGGCGGCCATCGCGCCGGAGCGGCTTGTGGCGATCGACGAGGCCATCCTGCGCGCCGCGTGACCGGAAACCATCCAGCGGACCCGACCATGGTGACCTATCTTGACGCAGCCATCGCCCCGGTGAAGAACACCGGCCAGATCCGCCTTCACGGCACGGCCGGCTTCGACGGCATGCGCAAGGCCGGCGCGCTGGTCGCCAAGGCGCTTGACGAGGTCGCCCCGCTGGTTCAGCCCGGCACCACCACCAGCGCGATCGACAAGTTCCTGTTCGAGTTCGGCATGGATCATGACGCGGTGCCCGCAACGCTCAACTATCGCGGCTACACCAAATCGTCCTGCACCTCGATCAACCACGTGGTCTGCCACGGCATCCCGAACGACAAGCCGCTGCGCAACGGAGACATCGTCAACATCGACGTCACCTATGTGCTCGACGGCTGGCACGGCGATTCCTCGCGCATGTATCCGGTCGGCCAGCCCAAGCGGGCCGCAGAGCGGCTGATGGACGTCACCCACGAATGCCTGATGCGCGGCATCGAAGCCGTCAGGCCCGGCGCGCGGATGGGCGCCATCGGCGCGGCGATCCAGGCCCATGCGGAGGCCGAGCGCTGTTCCGTCGTTCGCGATTTCTGCGGCCATGGCATCGGCCAGCTCTTCCATGATGCGCCGAACGTGCTGCATTACGGCCGCACCGACGAAGGCGCGGAGATCAAGCCGGGCATGATCTTCACGATCGAACCGATGATCAATCTGGGCCGCGCCCACGTGAAGGTGCTGTCCGACGGCTGGACGGCTGTGACGCGCGACCGCTCGCTGTCGGCGCAATATGAGCACACCGTCGGCGTGACCGAAGACGGCTGCGAGATTTTCACCCTGTCGCCCGGCGGCCTCGATCGCCCGGGCCTGCCCATCGCGCGGTAGACGATGACCGACGATGGCGACGAGCATGACGAGCGCGCCGCCTTTCTGCGGGAAATCCGCGACGACACGCCGTTCGCGGCGTCCGCGCCGCCCAAGTCTGCGCCGCCCTCGCCCCATGCCGGCCATCGCCAGCGCCTGCGGACGCGCTTTGCCAAGGCCGGCGCCGAAGCGCTGGCCGACTACGAACTGCTCGAACTGCTGCTCTACCGGTCGATCCCGCGCCGCGACACCAAACCCATTGCGAAAGCGCTGATCGCGCGGTTCGGCTCGTTCGGCGCGGTGCTCGGCGCCGATCCGGCCCGGCTGGCCGAGGTGCCCGGCATGGGCCGGTCGAGCGCGCTCGACCTGAAAATCGTCGCCGCATCGGCGCGGCTGATGGTGCGCCAGGGCATCGACAACCGCACGGTCCTCAACTCATGGCAGACGGTGATCGACTATTGCACGGCAGCCATGGCGCATGAGAGCCGCGAGCAGTTCCGCGTCCTTTATCTCGACAAGAAGAACGGCCTGATCGCCGACGAGGTGCAGCAGACCGGCACGGTGGACCACACGCCGGTGTATCCGCGCGAGGTGCTGCGCCGCTCGGTCGAACTGCACGCCACGGCGATCATCCTGGTCCACAACCATCCCTCGGGCGATCCGACGCCCTCGCGCGCCGACATCCAGATGACCCGCAAGATCATCGAGGCGCTGGAGCCGCTCGATATCACCGTCCACGATCATGTGATCATCGGCAAATCCGGCCATGCCAGCCTGAAGGGGCTGGGGCTGGTTTGAGCGGCGGGTGTGCGCCTCTCGCCTCCCCCTTGAGGGGAGGCACGCGAGACCGAGCGTGCGATGGTCGAGCGGGTGGGGGTAACAAATGACCGCGATGTCCGCACCGGCACCCCCACCCGGCTCTGCCTCATTTCACTCGGCACTCGCCGACCTCCCCTCAAGGGGGAGGTTTGACCGCGCACCTCACAACGGGATGTTGTCGTGCTTCTTCCAGGGGTTTTCGAGATCCTTGTTCCGCAGGAGCCGCAGCGCGCGCGCGATGCGCTTGCGCGTGACGCGCGGCATGATCACCTCGTCGATGTAGCCGCGCTCGGCGGCGACGAACGGTGACAGGAACCGGTCCTCATAGGACTGTGTGTGGGCGGCGATCTTGTCGGGATCGCCCAGATCCTTGCGGTGGATGATCTCGACCGCGCCCTTGGCGCCCATCACCGCGATCTGCGCCGATGGCCAGGCATAGTTGATGTCGCCGCGCAGATGCTTGGACGCCATCACGTCATAGGCGCCGCCATAGGCCTTGCGGGTGATCAGCGTCACCTTGGGCACGGTCGCCTCGCCATAGGCGAACAGGAGTTTGGCGCCATGCTTGATCAGCCCGCCATATTCCTGCGCGGTGCCCGGCAGAAAGCCCGGCACGTCGACGAAGGTGACGATCGGGATCGAAAACGCATCGCAGAACCGGACGAAACGCGCCGCCTTGCGGCTGGCGTCTGAATCGAGCACGCCCGCCAGCACCAGCGGCTGGTTGGCGACGAACCCCGTCGTGCGGCCCTCGATGCGGCCGAAACCGGTGACGATGTTCTTCGCAAAATCGGCCTGGATCTCGAAGAAATCGCCCTCGTCGACGGTCTTTTCGATCAGTTCCTTGATGTCATAGGGCTTGTTGGCATTGTCGGGCACCAGCATGTCGAGCGAGCGGTCCTCGTCGTCCACCGGCTGGTGACTTTCCAGCTCCGGTACCGGCGCGGTGTTCGAGGCGGGCAGGAAATCGATCAGCCGGCGCATCTGCAACAGCGCGTCGACATCGTGGTCGTAGGCGCCGTCGGCGATCGACGAGCGCGTCGTGTGCACCTTGGCGCCGCCCAGCTCCTCGGCGGTCACGGTCTCGTTGGTCACGGTCTTCACCACGTCGGGGCCGGTGACGAACATGTAGGAGCGGTCGCGTACCATGAATATGAAGTCGGTCATCGCCGGCGAATAGACGTCGCCTCCGGCGCACGGCCCCATGATCAGCGAAATCTGCGGAATGACGCCGGAAGCGAGCACGTTGCGCTGGAACACTTCGGCATAGCCGCCGAGCGCGGCCACTCCCTCCTGGATGCGCGCGCCGCCCGCATCGTAAAGCCCGATGATCGGCGCGCGGTTCTTCAGCGCCATGTCCTGGACTTTCATGATCTTCTGGGCATGGGTTTCCGACAGCGAACCGCCAAAGACGGTGAAATCCTTGGCGAAGACGAACACCGTCCTGCCGTTGACCGTGCCCCAGCCGGTGACGACGCCGTCGCCGGGAATCTTTGTCTCGGCCATACCGAAATCGGTGCAGCGGTGCTCGACGAACATGTCGAACTCCTCGAAGCTGCCCTCGTCGAGCAGGACCGTCAGCCGCTCGCGCGCGGTCAGCTTGCCCCGCCCGTGCTGTGCCTCGATCCGCTTCTCACCCCCGCCGAGCATCGCCACCGCACGGCGTTGCTCAAGCTCTTCGATCACGTTTTTCATGAACAGTCCCGCCCTGTCGTTTCGTGGCCATCGCTAGCAAGCCATCGCCCGGACGCAAAGGCGTCTTTCGGCCTATTCGCCCAGCGCCGCCGCCATCCGCGCGGCGGCGTTCATCTCCGTCCAGCGCCGGGCGCGGCGCGCCTTGGCTTCGGCGTCCTCGCCCCACTGGGAGATGTTGAAATCCTCGTCCACATGGGCGGCCGTCCAGGCTTCCTCTGCGCTCCAGGCGTCGCGCAGCGTACCCAGCGCCAGGATCGCCGAGCCGGTCAGCGTCGTCATCGAATGAAGCGCGGCGAGCGCAACCGGATCGGCGATCTGGCGCAAATGCACGCCCATCGCCGCCAGCGTCTCGCGCGGCTGGGCAACATGCATGACGCCTTCGGCCAGTGCGAATCGCGATCCGGCCATCTCTTCGGCCCATGCCAGAGGGCCGTCCCATTTCTCCCGCTGCGCCGCCACCAGCGTTTCCGGCTCTCCGGCGCGGTAGCACAGAAGATCGGTGCCGAAGAACCGCACCACATCCTCGAGCACCGCCTGCGGGTCGGTCGCAACGCCATCGATCGCCGTGTTGACCAGCCGGAAGCAGGGCATCGATGCCGGATCGATCGTCTCGCCCTGCGCGGCGAATTCGTCGGCGACCATCTGCGCGGCCGCCTCGGTCGCCAGCAAGAGCGGCGCACGGCCGGGCGTTTTCGCGGTGCGGCCGTCGAGCTGTACGGCATGGCCGTCGCCCTCCGGCGCGACGCCCGCCGTCTTGTAGAAGCGCCTCGGCAGCGGCGCGCGCATCGCCTCCTGCGCCGCCTTGACCGGGTCGGCCCGGCCATGCCCGGTTTGGTGATCGGAAAGTTGATCGCGCACGGCTGTCGTTCCCTCGTTTCAGCGGCCCCAGATAGCCTTTCCGACCGGCCATGCACAAGCGCACCGCGCATTTCGCGCCGCCGGGCGGGCTGTGCCATAGTGCGGCCTGATTCGGGGCCCTCATCGAGCAGTCATGACCATGGACGACACAGGCGATCTTTTCGGCGCATCCCAACCGGCACCGGCGCGCCCGGCGGCGACGCCGCCAGCCGCCGCAAAGGCCGGCAGGTCCGCGCCGGCACCGGCGGCTGGCACCGACTATGACGCCTCCTCGATCGAGGTGCTCGAAGGGCTCGAGCCGGTCCGCCGGCGTCCGGGCATGTATATTGGCGGCACCGACACCAAGGCGCTGCATCATCTGTTCGCCGAAGTGATCGACAATTCGATGGACGAGGCGGTCGCCGGCCATGCCACCTTCATCGAGGTGTCGCTGGCCGCGGACGGCTCGCTGACCGTCAGCGACAATGGCCGTGGCATTCCTGTCGACCCGCACCCCAAATTCAAGGACAAGTCGGCGCTCGAAGTGATCATGACGACGCTGCATGCGGGCGGCAAGTTCGACGGCAAGGCCTATGAGACCTCGGGCGGCCTGCACGGCGTCGGGGTCTCGGTGGTCAACGCCCTGTCGGACAGCCTCGAAGTGGAGGTCGCGCGCAACCGGCAGCTCTACCGGCAGCGTTTTTCGCGCGGCAAGCCGATGGGCGGGCTCGAAAATCTCGGCGAGGTGCACAACCGCCGAGGCACGCGCGTGAAATTTCATCCCGACGCGGAAATCTTCGGCGAGAGCGCGAAGTTCGATCCGGCGCGGCTCGCCAAGATGGCGCGGTCGAAGGCCTATCTGTTCGGCGGCGTGGAAATCCGTTGGGAATGCGCCGAGGAACTGGTCGCGCCCAAGGATCGCGACAAGACCCCGCTCAAGGCGACGTTCCATTTTCCGGGCGGCCTCAAGGACTATCTGGAGGCATCCCTGCCCGGCGATCACCGGATCAGCGAAACGGTCTTCGCCGGCAAGACCGAAAAGAGCGGCGGGCACGGCGCGGTCGAATGGGCGATCACCTGGCACACGGGCGACGGCTTCGTGAACTCCTACTGCAACACGATCCCGACGCCCGAGGGCGGCACGCACGAGGCGGGCCTGCGCCTTGCCATGACGCGCGGCCTGAAAGCCTATGGCGAGATGACCGGCAACAAGCGAGCCTCGGTGATCACGACCGACGATGTGATGATCTCGGCGGCGGCGATGCTGTCGGTGTTCGTGCGCGAACCCGAGTTCGTCGGCCAGACCAAGGACCGGCTGGCGACCATCGAAGCGCAGAAGATCGTCGAGACGGCCCTGCGCGACCCGTTCGACCACTGGCTGACGGCGTCGCCGCAACAGGCCAACCGGCTTCTGGAATGGGTGGTCGAGCGCGCCGACGAGCGCCTGCGGCGGCGCAAGGAAAAGGAAATCAATCGCAAGAGCGCGGTGCGCAAATTGCGCCTGCCCGGCAAGCTGGCCGACTGCTCGCAAAATTCGGCGGCGGGCGCGGAACTGTTCATCGTCGAGGGCGATTCGGCGGGCGGGTCGGCCAAGCAGGCACGCCACCGCGCCACCCAGGCCATCCTGCCGCTGCGCGGCAAGATCCTCAACGTCGCCTCGGCGGGCCGCGACAAGATGACCGCCAACCAGCAGATCGCCGACATCATCCAGGCGCTGGGCTGCGGCACACGCTCGAAGTATCGCGACGACGATCTGCGTTACGAGCGCGTGATCATCATGACCGATGCCGATGTCGACGGCGCGCACATCGCCTCGCTTCTGATCACCTTCTTCTATTCGGAGATGCCCGAGCTGATCCGCAACGGCCATTTGTTCCTGGCCGTCCCGCCGCTTTACAAGCTCACCCAGGGCGGACGGACGCTCTATGCCCGCGACGACGCCCACCGGGCCGAACTCATGGCGCGAGAGTTCAACGGCAAGGGCAAGGTCGAGGTCTCGCGCTTCAAGGGTCTCGGCGAAATGCTGCCCAAGCAGCTCAAGGAAACAACGATGGACCCGGCGCAGCGCAGCCTGTTGCGGGTGGAGATCGATGAACTGGACCCCGGCTCGACACGCAAGACGGTCGACGAACTGATGGGTACCAAGCCCGAGGCCCGCTTCCGTTTCATTCAGGAAAACGCCGAGTTCGCCAAGGATCTCGATATCTGAGGTGAACTTCGCCGCGTAACCTTGCCCGTACTTCAAAGAATGGTCGTAATTATCTGATCTTGCGCTGTGTTCAGGCCGCGGCCAGATCGCGGGCGTGGGCGCGGGCATTGTCGCGCATCGCATCGAGATGGATCGCGCGCAAAATGCCGACAATGTCGTCGTTGGCCGCGCTGCGGCGTGCGGCAGCTTCGGCTTCCACGCGTTCGATGATGCGGCGCGTCACCTCCTGAACGCCGGCGGAGACGCGGCCGGTGGCGACATCGCGCCAAAGCCCGACGGCATGGACGAACACCGGCTGGACCGTGTCGGCCAGCCCGGCATTGGTCAGCAGCGCCCGCAACTGGTTGGTCCGCTCGTTGACGAGGATCGAGGTGACTCGCTGCAACGGCACACCGGCAAGACCGGACAGGACGGACGCCAGGAAATCGATCTGGCCGCGGCATGCCGCGCGCACCACAAGCACCGTCGTCAGGTCGCCCTGATCGCGCATCGTATCGACCAGCGCGTCGCACGCCCTTTTGTCGAGCGTCGCCAACAATGCGCCGAATGCCTTTTGTTCGCTGTCATGGACGAGATGGTCGGCCGTGTCCGGGCCCGCCACGCCGCGAAGGAACGGACTGTCGGCCAGGGCCCGTCCGGCGGCCTTCATCAGCCTGTAGCGCAGGTCCGCCTCGAGATCGGGATGGTCGAGCAGCGCGCCGCGCACGCCGGCATCCGATCCGTGCCTTTCCACGATCAGCGCCCTGCCCTGGCGGCAAAGCCGCGCATTGGGATTGGAAACCAGGACGATGGCGCTCGCCGCAGATCCGTGGCGCGCCAGCGCCATGGCCAGCGGCTGGGAGACTTCGGCGCGGCCGGCAATCACGCATTGCAGCGCGCCGGACGACGTCCGGGCCCGTTCGATCAGGTCGCCGTCGCGAATGACGGGCGAACGGGCAATGACGATCGAAGCGATGTCGATCTGGTCGTGGACGAGCGCGGTGACGATCTGCTCCGGCGCATGAATGCTGGCGGCCAGCGCTTCGGCCAGCGCGAGCCGCACCTTGGGAGACGGATCGTCCAGAAGCAGGGTCAGCGCCGCTTCTGCCGCCACACGGTCGTCCAGATCGAGATCGGACTGCAGATAGGCCCGCGCGAGCGCGGAGGCTGCGGCGGTGCGCCGCGCCACATTGGCCGAATCCTTCCATTTGAGGAAATGCTGGACAATCAATGCCTTGGCCCCCGGAACGCTCTGACGGTCAACGCTAGGGCCAAAAGGTTTATGTTTGGTTCACCATGTTTCTTCCGGTGCCGTTAACCGCGATGCCGCGTCAGCCGTCCGGGCGATCGAGCGCAAACACCGGCCCGAGCCGGCCGAAATCGCGATAACCCATGCGCATCACCGGGTCGGCCTTCGCCGTGTCGAACCGGCCGTCTTCGAGAAAGGCGGCGGCGATGTGCACGCCGACCACCTCGCCGAACACCGTCCAGACATCGAGCGTGGTCCCGTTTCTGTCGTGCTGCTGCATGATCTGCGTGACAACGCATTCGAGCGCCGCCGGCGCGGCGGCAACGCGCGGCGCCGCAACGATGCGGCACGGCGCCGTGGCCAGCCCGGCCAGATCGAACTCGGAGGTGCCGCGCGGCACGCTTGCCGAGGTCCGGTTCATCCGATCGGCAAGATCGGCGCTGGCGAAATTGCAGACGAACTCGCCGCTTTCCCGTGCAAGAGACACCGAGTCCTTTTCGCCATCCGACGAAAACATCACGATCGGCGGACGGCCTGCCACGGCGTTGAAGAAGGAATAGGGTGCCAGATTGACCGTTCCGTCCGACCCGCGCGTCGATATCCAGCCGACCGGACGCGGCGCGACGATCGCCTTGAACGGATCGTGCGGCAGGCCGTGTCCCTCTTCGGGGCGGTAGAAATGGGTCATGGTCAGGCTCTCGCCGGGCCACCATAGGTGCTGATCAACGCGTCCGTGTCCGGCCGCGGACGGTCGGGCACCATGGTGTCGTAATCGCCGATATGGACGATGCCGGCCATGCGCTCGTGCGGTGAAAGGCCGAGAACCGCCCGCGCCTCGGCATCGTCCGAATACCACCCCGTGACCCAGTTGACCGCATATCCGTGGGCAGTGGCGGCGGTGACCAGATTCATTGCAGCCGCACCGGCGGACAGGAACTGTTCCCAGACCGGGATGCGTTCGTGCTCGGCCGCGGTGGAGACAACGCCCACGGCAACCGGCGCGCGGCTGAGCCGCTTGCGTTCCCGGTCCAGTTCGTCCTCGCGCATCTGCGGATTGCGCCGGAGGGCGAGTTCTGCCAGCGCCTCGCCGATCCGCGCGCCGTGCTCGGGCCGGTAGATGATGAAACGCCAGGGCTCCAGCCGGCCATGATCGGGCACGCGGGTGGCGATGCCGATCAGCCGCCGCAGCGTCGGCTCATCGGGCCCCGGCCCGCGAAACTGCGACAGCGGCACGGATTTGCGGCGCTCGAGGAAGGACAGAACGCTTTCGTGGCGCTCCCCGGGTGTCATGGTCGGCATGTCGTTTCCCTTGATCGGACGGTCGCGATATGGATCATCCGCCTTGAAATTGCCACCGCTTTGCGGTCAGAACGCAGCCATGAACGCGTCTGTCTCGACCTTCCGGCCCGGCCGTCCGGCGATTGCCCTTCTGAGCGCAGCGATTGCCATGCTTGCCCTGTTGGCGATCCCATCTGGCGCAAACGCCCAGGATACCGGTCTGGACCTGCCGGCGCTGGCGCCCGAAGACACCCTCCCCGACCTCGATCTGCCCGGCCTGACCAGCTACGCACCGGCCAATCGCGTCGCGCCGCTGACCGGCGTGACGACGGGCGAGTTGTTCCTCGAAGCGCGCTTGACCGAAGACGGAGCGCCGGTTGCCAACGGCCTTTTGTGGCGGATTTTCGGCACGCAGACCGACCCCGACGGCAAGCTGCCGCTGATCGCCACGGCCAGTGGCGGCGGCGCCCAGTTCGCGCTGGAGCCGGGCAGCTATCTCGTCCATGCCGCCTTCGGCCGCGCCAGTGCCAGCGCCCGCATCTCGATCGGCGAGGAGGCCCGCCGCCAGACCATGGTGCTCAACGCGGGCGGGCTGAAACTCGATGCAACCCTGCCCGACGGCAGCGCGGTCCGCGAAGCCAAGCTGGCCTTCGACATCTACGACATGGGCGCCGATGGAGAGCGCGACCTGATCCTCCCCGAAGTGCCGCCGGGCAAGACGGTGCGGCTTCCGGCGGGCACCTATCATGTGGTTTCGCGCTATGGCGACATCAACGCGACCATTCGCGCCGATCTGCGGGTCGAGCCGGGCAAGCTGACCGAAGCTGCGATCGAACACCGCGCCGCACAGGTCACGCTCAACCTCGTGCGGTCCGAGAACGGGTTCCCGTTGGCCGACACCGCGTGGTCGGTGATCGGCGTCTCCGGCGAGGTGCTCGCCGAGCATGTCGGCGCCTATCCGACGCTGATCTTGGCGGCTGGTGAATACACCGCCATCGCGAACCATCGCGACGCGATCTACCAGCACACATTCGATGTGGTCGCCGGGCGTGACGTGACCGTGCGCGTCATGGCCAGTGAGGAAAACGCGCAGTAGGGCCGGCGTCCGGCTCCGCCTCAGCCGCAGGGACCGGCTTTCACCTCTTCGGTGCGGGCGCCGCCTTGGCCGCGCGGATCGAGGTCGAAGACGCTGTCATGCAAATGCTGCAACAGCACCTTGCGGTCCTTGATCTTTTCGAGATCGTCCCACGGCATCACCTCGCCGATCCACGCCTTGATCTGCTTGCCGTAGAGCCGCTGGAATTCGCGGATCAGAAGCGAGGTGCGCAGCGTCAGGGAAAACTGGCTGACCAGATGGAAGACGCGGCCGTTCTGCCCCTCGAAATAGACCGGAATGACCGACGCCCGTGCCGTCTGCACCAGCCGCGCGACGAACATCTTCCAGGGCAGGTCCTGTGCCCGGCCCAGCCCCTTGGGCGCGGTGGCGACGCCGCCGGACGGGAAGATGATGATGGTCACACCTTCCTTGAGAAGCTGGACCGCCTCCTGCCGGGTCTTGAGGTTGAGCGCCAGCGCTTCCTTGGTCTCCTCGAACGAGACCGGCAGCGAATAGGGCCGCATCTCCGGCACCTTCATGAGATCGTTGTTGATGATCACCCGGAACGGGCGACCCAGCCGTTCGGCCAGTGACAGGAACGCGATCCCGTCTCCGATGCCGTAGGGATGGTTGGCGATCAGCACGAGCGGCGTGTCGGGAAGGTTCGTCGGAGGCCACTCGCCGCCCGCGTCGAGCCGGACCTCGATCAGGTTGAGCATTTCGGTGAAGACGTCGTCGCGCTTGCCGAAAATTTCGCTGCGCCAGAACTCGTAGAGATCGGCCAGCCGCTCGCGGCCCGACATGTTTTCGACCGTGCGGATCAGCCAGCGCTTGACCGGCGGATCGGTGGGCCGCGCATAGGACAGTTCGGCAAATCTGACGCTGCGTGGCATGTTCGGTGACGGCCCGGCCCCTGGTCGTGGTGCGCGAATGTATCAAGTTCGCTCGATCCTGTCCCGCGTTTCCGGGACAGGATCGATGCGACGTTTACGCGGCGGCGCGCCCATCGGATTGCCGCGCCCGCTTGATGTCGGGCGGCGTCGCCTCGTCGGCCAGTGCCGCGACCACCTCGTCAAAGCCCAGCATGGTCTGGTCGCGCGAGCCCAGCCGACGCATCGACACGGTGCGTTCGTCCGCTTCGCGGCGCCCGCAGACCAGGATCACCGGCACCTTCTGGACCGAATGTTCGCGCACCTTGTAGTTGATCTTCTCGTTGCGCAGATCGGTCTGGACATGCAGGCCGGCGCGCGTCAGCGCCGCCGCCAGCTCCTCCGCATAGGGGTCGGCTTCGGAGGTGATGGTCGCCACGACGACCTGTACCGGCGCCAGCCACAGCGGCAGGTGTCCGGCATGGTTCTCGAGCACGATGCCGAGGAACCGTTCCATCGAGCCGCAGATTGCGCGGTGCACCATCACGGGCTGCTTCTTCTCGGAGTCCGAGTCGATGTAGAAAGCGCCGAACCGTTCCGGCAGGTTGAAGTCGACCTGGGTCGTTCCGACCTGCCAGTCGCGGCCGATCGCATCCTTGAGCGTATATTCGAACTTGGGTCCGTAAAACGTCCCCTCGCCCTCATTGATGCCCGCCGTGATGCGGCTATCCTCGCGCACCATGCGTTCGAGCGACGCTTTCAAGATGCCCTCGGCATGGTCCCAGGCCGCATCGGTCCCGACACGTTTTTCAGGACGCGTCGCCAGCTTCACCTCGACTTTCTCGAAGCCGAAATCGGCATAGACCGACATCATCAGATCGTTGATCTTCAGGATCTCGGCCTCGAGCTGTTCCTCGGTACAGAAGATATGCGCATCGTCCTGGGTGAAGGCGCGCACCCGCATCAGCCCGTGCAGCGCGCCGGACGGCTCGTACCGGTGCACCACGCCGAATTCGGCCAGGCGGATCGGCAGGTCGCGGTAACTCTTGAGCCCGTGCTTGAAGATCTGCACATGGCCCGGGCAGTTCATCGGTTTGAGCGCAAAGGTGCGCTGGTCCTCGACGTCGGGATCGGCAGAGCGCACGCCGAACATGTTCTCCTTGTACCAGCCCCAATGGCCGGACGTTTCCCAAAGGTCGGAGACCAGCACCTGCGGCGCGTTGACCTCGTCATAGGCACCCGCAAGACGCCGCCGCATATAGGCGATCACCGTCTGGTAGATGCGCCAGCCCTTGGCATGCCAGAAGACCGTGCCCGGCCCCTCTTCCTGGAAGTGGAACAGGTCCATCTCGCGGCCGAGACGCCGGTGGTCGCGCTTTTCGGCCTCCTCGATCATGTGCAGATAGGCGTCGAGCTCTTCCTGCGTCGACCAGGCCGTGCCGTAGATGCGCGACAGCATCTCGTTGTCGGAATCGCCGCGCCAATAGGCGCCGGCCACCTTGGTCAGCTTGAATGCGTTGCCGATCTGGCCCGTCGAAGCCATGTGCGGCCCGCGGCACAGGTCGAACCATTGCCCTTGCGCGTAGATCTTGACGTCCTCGCCCTCGGGGATCGCGTCGACCAGCTCCACCTTGTACCGTTCGCCCATCTCGGCGAACACCTTCTTTGCCTTGTCGCGCGGCCAGACCGCCTTTTCGAACCTTTCGTTGCGCTTGATGATCTCGCGCATCTTCTTTTCGATGACCGGCAGGTCGTCGGGCGTAAACGGCTCGTTCTTGGCGAAATCGTAGTAAAAGCCGTTCTCGATCACCGGGCCGATGGTCACTTGCGTACCGGGCCAGAGTTCCTGCACGGCTTCGGCCATCACATGGGCCGCATCGTGCCGGATCAGTTCGAGCGCACGCGGGTCGTCGCGGGTCACGATTTCGATCGTGCCGTCCTCGACGGGATCGGCCAGGTCGCGCAGTTCGCCGTCGAGCGCGATGGCGACCGCCTTCTTGGCAAGCGATTTGGAGATGGATTCGGCGACAGCGCGGCCGGTCGTGCCGGCGTCGTACGCGCGTTCGGAGCCATCGGGAAATACAAGTGAAATACTGCCGGAAGCGGCCATGGTGTGATCTCCTTTCCAGTCCCGCCAACACATGCGGGTGGTTCTGTTGCACGGCGCAGATAAGCGATCGCGCCGGGCGGGTAAAGGGCCCGCGCAGGCGGCCCGGGGGAAGGGAAAATCGCCGGCCACGCCCTTGTGCAATGGAATCGGGTTTGCTATCGGCTGCGAGCCCGCTCACGCGGGCAATTCTGGCGGTGTGCGGCCGTGGCGGAATTGGTAGACGCGCAGCGTTGAGGTCGCTGTGGGGCAACCCGTGGAAGTTCGAGTCTTCTCGGCCGCACCAGCCACACGCCCCACAAGTCCTCTGGCAAAATGCTGGACGAACGGGTGGAGCGCGGGACGATGGACCAGACGGTGACCGGTGGCCTTGCCTTCCTGTCTTCCGGCACGCCCGAGGCCGATGAGTCGGCCCGCCACCTTGCCGCACTTTACGGACAATCGGCGACCGCCGATGCCAGCACGATCGTCGCGCTGGGCGGCGACGGCTTCATGCTGCAGACCATCCACCGTTTCATGAATTCGGGCAAACCGATCTACGGCATGAACCGGGGCTCGGTCGGCTTTCTGATGAACGAATATGGAGAAGACAGTCTGCGCGAGCGGATCGCCGCCGCCGAGCGCGAGACCATCCGGCCCTTGCGGATGACCGCCATCGGCGAGGACGGCACCGCGCACCGCGCGCTGGCGATCAACGAGGTTTCGCTGTTCCGCCAATCCTACCAGGCCGCCAAGCTGAAGATCACGGTCGACGGCAAGGTGCGCATGGAGGAACTGGTCTGCGACGGCGTCATGGTGGCAACGCCTGCGGGCTCGACCGCCTACAATCTGTCGGCCCAGGGGCCGATCGTGCCGATCGACGCGCCGCTTCTGGCGCTGACCCCGGTGAGCGCGTTCCGGCCAAGGCGTTGGCGCGGCGCGCTGCTGCCCAACCGGGTGACGGTCGACATCCAGGTGCTGGAAGCGTCCAAGCGCCCCGTCAACGCCGTTGCCGATCACACCGAGGTCAAGTCGGTGCAAAGGGTGACCGTGCGCGAGGCCCGTGACGCGACGGCGACGATCCTGTTCGACGCGAACCACTCCTGGGACGAGCGTATCCTGGCCGAGCAGTTCCGCTACTGAAGCGGCCTGCCGCTCCCTGCCCGCCGCCGCGCCTCCGCTTCGGAAAATTGACATCACGCAGTGCGACAAATAGTCTCAATCGGCTTTCAGGGAGGCTTACCATGATGCGATTGATCCTCGCGGGACTGATGGCGAGTTTGGCCACAGCCGCGTTTGCTTGTCCGGATTATACGATCTGGGGCGACAAATACACATTCTCGGGCGACGAACTGTATTCGCCGAAATCGCTTTCGGTGGTCGCTGGCGGTCAGAACAGCCTGACCAAATGCGGCATCAGGGCGCAGAACTATCGCGGCGCACTGCCGGGCTACACCACCAGCAGCCCAGACTTTTCGATCACCGTCCAGGGCATCAGCGGCTACTCGATCGAGTTTCGCGTGCGCAGCGAGTGCGACTCGGTGCTTCTGGTGAACACGGCCGCGCGCAACTGGTATTTCGACGATGACGATCTGGGCGCCGGCGACGCCAAGATCCGGCTGACGCGGCCGGCCGGCGACGGGATCTTCGACGTCTGGGTGGGCACCTATGACGGCAGTTCGTGCGATGCGCGGCTGATCATCGAGACGTTCTGAGCGCGTCGCGGACCGCTCAAACATGAAAAACGCCGGACGGTTGCCCGTCCGGCGTGATGAAAGCGGGCGGCCAAAACCGCCCGTGTCTTGAAGGCTTACATGATGCCTTCGGGCACGATCACCTTGTCGATCACATGGATGACGCCGTTCGACGTTTCGATGTCGGCGGTCACGACGTTGGCATCGTTGACCATGGCGCCATTGTCGAGATCGATCGTGATGTTCTGGCCCTGGACGGTGGCGACCGAAGCATCATCGACCAGGTCGGTCGACATCACCTTGCCGGCTACCACGTGATAGGTCAGGACTGCGGTCAGCGCGTCCTTGTTCTCGGGCTTGAGCAGTTCTTCAACGGTGGCTCCGATCGCCGCAAAGGCTTCATCGGTCGGCGCGAAAACCGTAAACGGTCCTTCGCCCTTCAGCGTTTCGACGAGTCCGGCGGCCTGAACCGCGGCGACCAGGGTCTCGAAGTCGTCGTTTGCTGCGGCGGTGTCGACGATATCCTTGGCGCCCATGCCGCCGGCCAGCGCGGCGCCGGTCATGATGCCCGTGGCAGCGATGGCAGCGATGGCGGTCTTGATGATGGTCATCGAATAGTCTCCCGTATTGAGGTGTGACGAGATGCGCGGTCATTGCGCGCCTCACACCCTTCTACGCACAGCCAGGCCGACGGTTCTTCCAGACGGGGGTGAAGACAACGATGCGGCTTTGAACCCGGCGGGCCTTTAAAGTCACAATTGCCGTCATAAGCAGCCCAAATGCCTTTGATTCCGGGGGTTCTGGTTGACATTGGGCCGGCTTTTGCCTATCGCCGGCGCAGGAGCGCGGCCCGAGAGGGGCTTGGCGCACATCCCAAACCCAAACGGATATTACTTTTGGTCGCATTTGCCGAACTTCCCTTGTCACCCAAGGTGATCAAGGCCGTCGAGGACGCCGGTTACACAGAGCCCACGCCGATCCAGGAACAGGCGATCCCCCATGTGGTCGCAGGCAAGGATGTCCTCGGCATCGCCCAGACCGGAACCGGCAAGACCGCCTCTTTCGTGCTTCCGATGATCACGCGCCTGGAACGCGGGCGCGCGCGGGCACGCATGCCGCGCACGCTGATCCTGGAGCCGACGCGCGAACTGGCCGCGCAGGTGGACGAGAACTTCCAGAAATACGGCATCCACCACAAGCTGTCGGTGGCCCTTCTGATCGGTGGCGTCTCGTTCGACGATCAGAACCGCAAGCTGGAGCGCGGCGTCGACGTCCTGATCGCAACGCCGGGCCGGCTGCTCGATCACACCGAACGCGGCAAGCTGTTGCTCAACGGCGTCGAAATTCTGGTGATCGACGAGGCCGACCGGATGCTCGACATGGGGTTCATTCCCGATATCGAGCGGATTGCCGGCCTTATTCCCTTCACCCGCCAGACGCTGTTCTTCTCGGCGACCATGCCGCCGGAGATCGCCAGCCTGGCCGACAAGTTCCTGTCCGCGCCGGTGCGCATCGAGGTGGCCAAGGCCTCGTCGACCGCATTGACCGTCGAACAAAAACTCCTGAAGACGGGCTCCAAGGACTTCGAGAAGCGCGCCGCGCTGCGGGATCTTCTGCGCTCCCAGGACGACATCAAGAACGGCATCATCTTCTGCAACCGCAAGCGCGATGTGGCGACGCTGTTCCGTTCGCTCGACAAGCACGGCTTTTCGGTCGGCGCACTGCATGGCGACATGGACCAGCATTCGCGCACGCAGATGCTCGACGGGTTCCGCAACAACAAGATCCAGCTTCTGGTTGCGTCCGACGTGGCCGCGCGCGGGCTCGACATTCCCGATGTGAGCCATGTGTTCAATTTCGACGTGCCGATCCACGCCGAGGACTATGTCCACCGGATCGGCCGGACGGGCCGCGCAGGGCGCGCCGGCAAGGCGTTCACGCTGGTCGACCGGTCGACGATGAAATATCTCGAATCGGTGGAAAAGCTGATCGACAAGTCGCTCGATTATGTCGACGGTATCGCCGCGCCCGCCGAAACCGACGGCGAGGAGGATGACACCCGGCCGGCGCGCGGGCGCGGACGGGACCGCAAGCCGCGCCGCGACAAGATCAAGGACGACAATCGCCAGCGCGCCAAGGCCGCCGATGAAGCGGTCGAAGACACGGCGCCGGCCAAAACCGACAATGAGGCGCGGCCGGCTGCGGCTGCCAATGACGATGATGCCGGCAAGGGCGACAAGCGCGGCCGGTCGCGGTCGCGCAAGCCCGAGCGCGACAAGTCCGAGCGCGGCGATGCGCCGGTCGGCTTCGGTGACGACATTCCTGCCTTCATGATGATCGGCCGCTAAAGCGCTCGGTCAAAGGCCGAGCGCCATCCCCACGCCCAGAACGCCCAGCGCGCCGAACACACCCACGGCGACGCGCTGGCCGAAAGCCAGGAAGGCGGCAAAGCCGGCCCCGCCGGCTGCAAGCCGCAGACCAAGCGACGTCTGCTCGGCCAGCGCGCCGCTCGGAAAGACGATCAGCTGGGCGATGACCGCGGCGACGAGCGCGGTGGCCACGGCGCGAACGAAGACCAGCACTTCCGACGTTTCGCGGATCCGGTTGCCGAGCAGCACGCCCATAACCCGCCACAGGTCGGTTGCGATCCATCCGGCGATCAGGATGAAGGCGATCTGCCACCACAGCGCATCGATCGATTGGTAGGTCATGTCCGGTTGGCCCACCAGCGCGCAAAGCGCCCTGCCCCGTATGCCGCAACGCCAGCCACCGCGCCGGTCGCCAGAAGGCTGACGCCTGGCACGAGCAGGTAGAAGACCGGCCCCAGCAGCAGGCCGAAAACCATGGCCAACTGGCCGGACGGCTCGCGCGCGGACCCCCACAGCGAGCACAGGAAATAGACCGGCGTGAGGAAGAACAGCGCGCCGAGCAGCTCCGCCGGCAGGCTGGGCGCGAGCCCGTAGACCACGCCGACCAAAGCGGTGTTGCCGAGCGTCAGCGTGCAGCCGAGGCCTGCAAAGAACGTCGTCCGCCACTCGCGCGGAACCTCCCGGAACCGATCCATCGCGATGACCCAGGCTGTGATCGCTACGAAATGCGACAGGAAGACCAGCACCCAGGTGCGCGTGCCCTTCGTGCGCATTTCGGGAACGATCGAGACGACCATCGGCATCAGCCGCGCCGACGACAGGGTCACGGCGATGAAGGCGGCGGCCAGCGACGCACCGGACTGGATGGCGGCGGCCAGGACGAACTTGGCCGGCAGCGCCCAGATCATCAGCGTCATCAAAACGACCTGCCCGGCGGGAAGGCCGGCCTCGCGCGCAAAACCGGCAAAGCCGACAAATGCCGTCATCAGCATCAGGGCAGGCAGCGAAAAGACCTCGCGCAGGCCGCGTCCGTACCAGTACCAAAATCCGCCGCTGGCAATCGGCTCATCGTGTTTCGGCACGGCACTTTCGGTCATTGGATCGCGCTAGCACGGATGGACGCGCGCGACGAGATGCCAAGACGAACGAACGGTTCGCAGCGCCGAGCGATCTGGTCGGCCCAAAGAAAAACCCGCCCGAAGGCGGGTTTTCCCTAACCGGTATTGCTGGTGGCTATTTGCGCGGCACGCGGGGCACCGCCGAGCGGGAGGCCTTGGCTTCGCCGGAATCGCCGCCCTTGCCGGGCGCCGCAGCGGAGCTGCCGCCATCGCCCTTGGTCGACGGCTTGCTGGCGGCGGGCTTGGCCTTGGTCGTCGCGGTCTTGGCCTTGGCGCGCGGTTTGCGCTTGGCCGGCGTTTCCCGCTTGGGCTTGACCGGCACCTCATCGGCGACGGCCTCGAGCTGGAGCTTCTCCTCGCCCAGTTCGTCCTTGGCGACGGTGACCTTGACGGTGCCGCCGGTCTTGAGCTTGCCGAACAGCACCTCGTCCGCGAGCGGCTTCTTGATCTGCTCCTGGATGACGCGCCCGAGTGGCCGCGCGCCCATGCGCTCGTCATAGCCCTTGTCGGCCAGCCAGGCGACGGCAGCCTTGTCGAGATCGAAGGTGACGCCGCGCTCGGACAGCTGCGCCTCGAGCTGCATGACGAACTTCTGCACCACCTTGTGGATCACCGGCACCGGCAGCGGACCGAACGGGATGATCGCGTCGAGTCGGTTGCGGAACTCGGGCGTAAACAGGCGGTTGATCGCCTCCATGTCGTCGCCTTCGCGCCGCGACGAGCCAAAGCCGATCGCGTTCTTGGTCATTTCGGCAGCGCCCGCGTTGGTCGTCATGATCAGGATGACGTTGCGGAAGTCGATCTGCTTGCCGTTGTGGTCGGTCAGCTTGCCGTGGTCCATCACCTGCAACAGGATGTTGAACAGGTCCGGATGGGCCTTTTCGATCTCGTCGAGCAGCAGCACGCAATGCGGATGCTGGTCGACGCCGTCGGTCAGCAGGCCGCCCTGGTCGAAGCCGACATAGCCGGGCGGGGCGCCGATCAGGCGAGAGACGGTGTGCCGCTCCATATACTCGCTCATGTCGAAGCGCAGCAGTTCGACGCCCATCGAGCTTGCGAGTTGCTTGGCGACTTCGGTCTTGCCGACGCCGGTGGGGCCGGAGAACAGATAGGCGCCGATCGGCTTTTCGGGCTCGCGCAGGCCGGCGCGGGCCAGCTTGATCGAGGACGCCAGCGCCTCGATCGCCAGATCCTGACCGTAGACGACGCGCTTGAGTTCCTTTTCGAGGTTCGCAAGCACCTTCTCGTCATCCTTGGAGACCGACTTGGGCGGAATGCGCGCCATCGTTGCGATCGTCTCCTCGATGTCGTGGACATTGATCGTCTTCTTGCGCTTCTTGGCGGGCACCAGCATCTGCCGCGCGCCGGTCTCGTCGACCACGTCGATCGCCTTGTCCGGCAGCTTGCGGTCATTGATGTAGCGCGCCGACAGTTCGACCGCCGACTTGATGGCATCGTCGGAGTATTTGACCTTGTGGAAGTCCTCGAAATAGGGCTTGAGCCCCTTCATGATCTCGACCGCGTCGTCGAGCGTCGGCTCGACCACGTCGATCTTCTGGAACCGGCGCACCAGCGCGCGGTCCTTTTCGAAGAACTGGCGGAACTCCTTGTAGGTCGTCGAGCCGATGCAGCGGATCGCACCGTTCGACAGGGCCGGCTTGAGCAGGTTGGACGCATCCATCGCCCCGCCGGACGTCGCGCCGGCGCCGATCACGGTGTGGATCTCGTCGATGAACAGGACGGCGCCGTCAAATTCTTCCAGTTCCTTGACGACCTGCTTGAGCCGTTCCTCGAAATCGCCTCTGTAGCGCGTGCCGGCGATCAGCGCGCCCATGTCGAGCGAGAAGATGGTGGCGTCGGCCAGCACTTCGGGCACATCGCCCTCGACGATCCGCTTGGCGAGCCCTTCGGCGATCGCCGTCTTGCCGACGCCCGGATCGCCGACATAGAGCGGGTTGTTCTTGGAGCGGCGGCACAGCACCTGGATCGTCCGGTTGATCTCGTCGGTGCGGCCGATCAGCGGATCGATCTTGCCGCCCCTGGCCTTGGCGTTCAGGTCGATGCAATAGGCGCCGAGCGCGCTTTCCTGCTTCTTTGCGCCCTCTTCGCCCTCGTTCGCCTGGTTGGGTTCGTTCTCGTCGTCGGCGCCGTTCGGCGTGCGGGCGACCGAGGCGCCGGGGCGCTTGGCGATGCCGTGGGCGATGTAGTTGACCGCGTCATAACGGGTCATGTTCTGCTCTTGCAGGAAATAGGCGGCGTGGCTCTCGCGCTCGGCGAAGATCGCCACCAGCACATTGGCGCCGGTGACCTCCTCGCGGCCCGAGGACTGCACATGGATCACCGCGCGCTGGATGACGCGCTGGAAGCCGGCGGTCGGCTTTGCGTCCTCGTCATAGCCGGTGACCAGATTGGACAAATCGTTGTCGACATAATCCGACAGCGTCTTGCGCAACGCATCCATGTCGACATTGCACGCATCGAGCACGGCGCGTGCATCCTTGTCGTCGATCAGCGCGAGCAGCAGATGCTCAAGGGTTGCATATTCATGCTCGCGTTCATTGGCAAAGGTCAGTGCCTGGTGCAATGCGCGTTCGAGTGTCTGGGTAAAGGCCGGCATTATTTCTTCTCCATCACGCATTGCAGGGGATGCTGGTTCTGGCGGGCGAAATCCATCACCTGGGTCACCTTGGTCTCGGCAACCTCATAGGTGTAGACGCCACATTCGCCGACGCCGTGATTGTGCACATGCAGCATGATGCGCGTGGCCTGATCACGGTCTTTCTGGAAAAAGCGCTCGAGCACATGGACGACGAATTCCATCGGCGTGTAATCGTCGTTGAGCAGGAGCACCCGGTAGAGGCTTGGTTTCTTGGTCTTTGGTTCGGTTCGGGTGATGACCGAGGTGCCGCGGCCGGTGCCGCCTTGGCGGTCATCGTCGCCGGCCGCGGCCCTGATCGGCGACATGTTCGTGCGGGCGGGCACGCGGTGTGGTTTGCTGGTATCCGGCAAGCTGTCCATGATCTCCGGTTTCGATTGGTCGTCTGGATTAACCGGTGGGTCCGATTCCCGCATTATCTAGGTCGTATTCAGCGCATTTTAAGTCCCTGCCATCGAGGCGCAAGACACAGATCGGTGTCAATGGGCGGCCGATTTCGCTTGCCGCGTCCGGCAACGAAAAAGACCCGCGTGCCGGAGCGCGCGGGCCTGATGGCGGCGCAGCGTTGAAACGCGCGCCCGATTCGACACAGCTTACTTGGTGGCTGCGGGAACCATGCCTTCGAAGGGCTTGTAGGCTTCTTTGGCCAGATCGGTGTAGAGTTCACCCATCTTGGTGGCCTGAGCGACCAGACCTTCATAAGCCGACTTGGCGTATTCGGTCTGAACTTCCATTGCCTTTTCCAGCGACTTGGAAGCGGCCAGCTTTTCAAAAGCGGCGGCACCGGCTTCGTAGGAAGCCTTCGAATAGTCGGTGGCTTCGGTGGCGATGGCCTGCATGCCCTTGGTCACGGCCGCATAGCTCTTCAGCGAGCTGTCCATCATTTCCTTGTTGGATTTGCTCATATCTTCAAATGCTTTCATCATGGTGTCACCTGTCGGTTTGCATTTATCTCGGGTCGGCATCGTGACGCGATGACGTCCTCGCACCCTGTATAGTGTGCACTGCACAAAAATGCAAGAATTTTTTGCATTGCACAAAAAAACTTTGACACAAATCGAACAGGTTCGGTCAAGGAACCGGTTACCATAAACCGATTGGTAACGCTGGCGCCGTAGCCTCTTTCCAGTTTGCCGGCCCGTCCGGCCGTGTGCGTCCCGTGTAACGAGAGTGCCCGCCCGTGTTCCAGTCACCCCTCGCCTCCGGCGCTGCGTTTGCGCCTGTCCGCCTTGTCGCTCTTGCCCTGATTGCGCTGTGCCTTGCCGCTGCGGCCCCCTCGCCCGCCAAGGCCAATCCCAAATATGCCGGCATCGTCATCGACGCCAACACCGGCGAAACGCTTTATGCCTATCGCGCCGACAGCCAGCGTTTTCCCGCATCGCTGACCAAGATGATGACGGTCTACATGATGTTCGAGGCCATGGAGCAGGGAAAGCTGCGGCCCAACACGCCGATCCGCATCTCGCCCCACGCGGCATCCATGATTCCCTCGAAGCTCGGCATACGGGCCGGCGGTACGATCACGGCGGAAAACGCCATCAAGGCGCTGATCACCAAGTCGGCCAATGATGTCGCCGCCGCCGTCGCCGAACATCTTGGCGGCACCGAAAGCGAATTCGCGCAGATGATGACGCGCAAGGCACGGCAGCTCGGCATGAGTTCGACGACGTTCCGCAACGCGTCCGGACTGCCCAATTCACGCCAGGTGACCACGGCACGCGACATGGCGCGCCTCGGCATCGCCTTGCAGGAGCATTTCCCGCGCCAGTTCGATATGTTCTCGACGCGCTCGTTCCGCTATGCGGGCGTAACCCACCGCAACCACAACCGCCTTCTTGGCCGCGTGCGTGGCGTCGATGGCATCAAGACCGGCTACATCCGCGCGTCAGGTTTCAACCTGGTGACGTCGGTCAACCACAATGGCCGCTCGATCGTCGCCGTGGTGATGGGTGGGCGCACCGGCGCATCGCGCAACGCCCAGATGGAAAAGTTGGTCGCCCAATACTTCCCCAAGGCATCGCGCCGCGATCGCGGCCCGCTGATCGCGCGCAACGGTTCGACCAATTTCGCCATCCGCGGCGCGTCGATCGCCTCGATCCCGCTCAACCGCCTGCCAATTCCAGCCTTCACCGACCGGGTGGCGGAGGCCGCGCCCGCGCCGGCCGCGCCCGTCGTCGCCTACGCGCCGACACCGCAGCCGCGCGCCAGCGTCGACCCGATCGTGACCGCAACGGCCGAAAGCCGTTCGGGCTGGGTGATCCAGATTGCGGCGCTCGAAACGCAGGACCAGGCGGTCGATTATCTGCGCGTCGCACAGGCCCGCGCGCCGGGCATTCTCGGTGCACGCGAGCCGTTCGTCGAGCAGTTCGTCAAGAGCGGCGTGACCTACCACAGGGCGCGCTTTGCCGGCTTTGCGTCGAAGTCGCAGGCATGGAACGCCTGTTCGGCGCTCAAGAGCCACAACTATTCGTGCCTCGCCTACCAGAACTAGTGCCGCGGCATTTCGCCGTCCCGTTTTTGTATCCGCGTATCAGGACCGCTCGCCATGAAGCCGCAACAGAAAATCCTTCGCCTCGTTAATCCGCTGCGCCAAAAAGGAACTGCCGCCGAGATCGGGGTGGACGCGCTGCATCAGGCTGCGATGGGCCTTTCGGATCGCGGCAAGATCCGCCCCCGGCTCAAGGCCAAGGATCTGGTAGGCCTCCTGCTCTGTCATGGCGCCCGCCTCAGCCGTGCTTCTCTGCCGCGCGGTGTCGTCCGGCTCCGCGTCGTCGCGCCAGCCGGGCATGCGGCGGTCAAGATACGCCTCCAATAGCTGCGCGCTTTCGGCGTCGTCGCGCACCTCGCGCGCAAGCTCCAAAAGTTCGGCTTCGCTCATCTGGTTCAACTGGCGGCCCTCGAACGTGCCGCCGAGCACCATGCCGTCCATCTCTCCAGTATCGTGGTCGAGCATCATTTCCAGCATGGCGCTGCGTACTGTCGATCGCTGACCCGGCGTTGCGCGAACGCTGGCGGTCCGCCGCGCCCGGGCAAACAGCGCGTAGGCGAAAAACAGAAGCGGCGCGCCAAGTCCGATCCGGCCCGTCAGGGTCATGATGACGCCGAGCAGCGCGACCAGGGCCGGCACCACATAGCGCAACGTCCGGGCAACCTTTTCGGGCGGCGTGACGACGAAGTACCAGACCGCCAGCCCTGCGAAACCGAGCGTTCCGATCAGCACGAGCAGCGCGTTCATCGTCCCGACGCGCCTCCCTTGAGCTGGGTCAGGAGCCGTTTGTCGGACCCCGTGCCCCGCGCTTCCAGCGCCTTCAGCCCGCCGGTCGCATAGACGGCGATGGATTTGAGGAGGTCGGCAAGCACCCTGGGCGAGGACGGATCGAAGCGGAACCAGCCGCCGCGCGTCAGCCGGGCAATCTCCCGGAACACAAGCTCAGCGCCCGGCTCGCGGCCTTCCTGGAAGATGAAGGCGGGCACGCCGCGTACGCCGAGCTGGCCGGCCACATGGCCAAGCGCATCGGCGTCCTCCTCCATCGCATCGCCAATATAGATCAGCGCCGAGATCGGCGACTTGCCGTGCTCCTTGAGCGCATGCTTGAGTACCTTGCCGATCTGGGTGCGGCCGGCGCGGCAGTCGATCCGGGTCATCATGGTGCCGAGCTCGCGGCCGTTTTGCGCCCAGCGCGAGGCGCGGCATTCGCCGAATCCGCGAAAATAGACAAGCTGCATGGTCAGCGCGGTGGAGCTTGCAACGCTCTCGAACATCTCGGCCTGGATGGCGGACGCCATGTCCCATGTCGGCTGGCGGCTCATCGTGGCGTCGAGCGCCAGCACGATGCGGCCGGCGCCGCCTTCGCCCGGTTTGACCGCCCTGGCCGCGTTAAGGAACGCGGCGATGTCGCCCGACGACGACGTCTTGGCTTCGGGCCTGCGTTCCGATCGATCGGTTCTGACCGGTGATTTGCTCATGATGCCAAGATGGCGTTCTGTGCGGCGGATGCAAGATGGAATGCGTTCGATCGATTCCGGCCAAATTGGCGCACCGTGAGCTTACAGGAGCCCAAGTTCCGACAGTTCGGCGCGCATCTCCGACGGCATTTCGGCGAGCGCTGCGGCAGCGTCGGACAGATCACGCGGTGCATCCTCCGCTTTCAGATAGCGCCAGCCCTGGAACGGACGGCGCGGCTGCGGCACGGTCAGAACCAGTTCGGGATCGAGCACCAGATCGCAGCGCGATATGCCCTGGGCATCGACGAACGGCCTGATGTCGACAATGCGCTGACGGCTCTGCACCTTGCCCTTGGTCACCCAGTAGAGCGACCCGGTGCCGATGATCTCGTCGGCGCGTTTGGGGATCATCCGTGTGGTGTGTGTCTGTTCGGGCGGCAGGCCGGCCTTGCGCAGCGCGTCAATGCGCGCCTCGATCCAGGCGCGGTGATCCTCGACGCTCTCTGCGCCAACGCACAGTTTGAGAAGGTGCAGGGCCATCGGTCCAATGTGGCGTCTCGTCGGCGCGGATCAATGCGGCATGTGCCGCCATCCACAGGCCTGTTCAGCAGGCCGGCAGGTTGACGGCCAGGCCCGCCAGCGATGTTTCCTTGTAGCGCACATCCATGTCGGCGCCGGTCTGGCGCATCGTCTCGATGCAATTGTCGAGCGGCACCACATGCTCGCCATCGCCGTTGATCGCCAGCGAAGCGGCAGTGACCGCCTTGACCGCTGCGATGCCGTTGCGCTCGATGCAGGGCACCTGGACAAGCCCGGCCACCGGGTCGCAGGTCATGCCCAGATGATGCTCAAGCGCGATTTCCGCCGCGTTTTCGATCTGCTGCGGCGTGCCGCCCATCACCGCGGCAAGACCGGCGGCGGCCATCGCGGCAGCGCTGCCCACCTCGCCCTGACAGCCGACCTCGGCCCCCGAGATCGAGGCATTGTGCTTGATCAGCCCGCCGATCGCCGCCGATGTCAGAAGGAAGGTGCGCACATCCTCCTTCGTCGCGCCCTCGTGGAACTGCGTCATGAACTTGATCACCGCCGGCACCGTGCCTGCCGCGCCGTTGGTGGGCGCGGTGACGACGCGGCCGCCCGCCGCGTTCTCCTCGTTGACAGCCATCGCATAGACCGTCAGCCAGTCATTGGCGGCCATCGGATTGAAACGGTTGGACTTGGCGCGCTCGGTGAGTTTTTCTGCCAGGACGGCGGCACGGCGGCGCACCTTGAGCCCGCCGGGCAGTTCGCCGGTCGCCTTCATGCCGCGCTCGATGCAGCCCTCCATCGCCTCCCAGACCGCATCGAGACGCGCATCGAGATGGCTGTCGGGCGCGCGGGCGAGCTCGTTGGCGCGCTTCATCTCGGCGATGGACAGGCCGGATTTGTCCGCCATCTGCAACATCTCGGCGGCGCTCGCGAACGGGTACGGCACGTGATCGTCCTCGGCCCTGGCGCCGTAGACCGTCGTCTCCGCAATCTCGTCCTCGCCGACGATGAAGCCGCCGCCGACGGAATAGTAGCCGCGCCTCAAGAGCAGCCGGCCGTCATCGTCATAGCCATAAAACGCCAGACCGTTGGCGTGGCCGGGCATCGCCTCGACCTTGTCCAAGACCAGATCCGCATCGGCATCGAAGGCGTAGCCGGAATGGCCGGGCGGTTCGACGCGTCCGGTCGCCCGCACCCTGTCGAGGATCGCCTGCATCGCGTCGGGATCGACCGTATCGGGCCGTTCGCCGGCCAGACCGAGAATCACCGCGCGATCGGTGGCATGGCCGACGCCGGTAAAGGCGAGCGAGCCGTGTAGCGAAACGCCGAGCCGGGTCACGACGGCGCCGGACGGTCTGGGCCAGGCATCGGACTTCAACTCGTCGAGAAACCGCGCGGCGGCGCTCATCGGTCCCATCGTGTGCGACGAGGACGGGCCGATGCCGATCTTGTAGAGGTCAAACACCGAAAGAAACATGGCACCACCGTGATTGCCGAATTCGGCCATTGTCCGCGCGCCGTACGCGGCGGACGCCGCCCGGACCGACATCAAGTGCCACGGGCGCGACATGGTCAAGCACGGACAAAAAAAGAAGGGCCGCCGGCACGGCAGCCCTTTTCTCATCGATTGTGCGTTGGACCGTTGAACGACCCGTCAGGACGCGGTGGCCGTGGTCTCCGTGACCACCAGATCACCGCCCGGTTTGGCGCCGGCGACGTAGACGGCCAGCGCGACCAAGACAAATCCGGCCAGGGCCCACATTGTGAGGTTCCAGCCCGGCTTTGCAGTGTGTCGATCCATGAGTGCTCCTGTTGGCCGCCCTGCGGACGGCATTCCCATCGGCTCTTGGTGGCGCGGCGTATAGGCAGATCGCCGGGGGCCCGCAAGTGCAAAAAATGGCGAAAAAGCGGCAACGGTTCCGCGCGCATCTCGCGGTCATCGGCGTTTTTGCATTGCAGTCAGCGGCTTGCGCAGCTTGGCTGAGGTTAATTCCGGTTAGGATTTGCGACCAAAGATTGTCGTGAGTTCGCTGCAGTGCGGCCTGAAACAGGTGCGCCGCAACATTGACGCCCTCAATGCCACCCCGGCCTTGCAAGGCGTTGCGGCCTGTGCCACCGCTTTGGACCGCAAGGGAACACCAAATGAGCCAGCAGACATCCGTCCTGCCCGCGCCGGACGGGACGATCCGCAGGGCCGGCCCGATCGATGTGAGCCTCTTGGTGCTGGTGGCGATCATCTGGGCCTCCGCCTTCATCGCGATCAAGATCGCCGTGCCGCACACGGGTCCGCTGTGGCTGGCGGCGATCCGCGTGACCATCGGCGCCCTGGTGCTGGCGCCCTACGCCCTTTGGCGCGGGTTGGTGCTGCCCGATACAGCGAAGGTCTGGGGCCTTGTGGTGGCCATGGCGATGCTCAATGTCGCCGTGCCTTTCTTCCTGATTTCATGGGCCGGATTGACGATCGATGCCGGCATGCTGGCACTCCTGATGGGCACCGGCCCGCTGATGGCGCTTGTCGGCAGCCATCTGTTCACCGTCGACGACAAGATCAACGCACTCAAGCTGATCGCGGTGGCGCTCGGCTTTTCCGGCGTCATCGTGCTTGTCGGCGGCGCGACCATTGGCGGGCTCGGCGGCGCCCACATCGTGGCGCAATTGGCGACGCTGGCCGCCTCGCTGTGCTATTCGACCTCCGGTCTTCTGGTGCGGCGCATCGACATTCCGCCGACGCGCATGGCGTTTCTGGCGCTGTGCGTCGGCGCGGCGCTATTGATCCCGCTGGCCGCGTTGGTAGACGGCGTACCGACCGCGATGCCGTCAGGTTCGGCAATCTGGGCGCTTGTCTATCTCGGTGCGTTTCCGACCGGCCTTGCCTATGTGATGCGCTACCAGCTCATCCGTGCGATCGGCTTTTCCACGTTTGCCCTGTCGATCTACATGATTCCGGCGTTCGGTGTGTTGCTGGGGGTGCTGATTCTCGATGAAGAGCCGCAGCCGAAAATGCTGATCGCGCTCGGGCTGATCATGGCCGGCCTGTTCTTCGCGCGCGCCGGCAGCGGCGCGGCGATTGCGCACCCTGCCCGGAAGCGCCCGTCATGACGGACGTTTCGACGACCGAGACGGTGCCCCGCAAGCGCATCGACGCGCTCGATGTGGCCCGCGGCGTCGCGCTCGTCGCCATGGCGACCTATCATTTCTCGTGGGATCTCGAATTCTTCGGCTATCTGGAGCCCGGCACATCGACGACGGGCGCCCTGAAACACTATGCCCGGTCGATTGCCGCTTCGTTCCTGTTCCTGGTCGGCGTCGGCATCATGCTCGCCCATGCGAACGGCATTCGCTGGCCTGCGTTCGCAAGGCGCTGGCTGAAGATCGCCGCGGCCGCGGCGCTGATCACCATCGCCACATGGTTCGCAACCCGCGAGACCTTCGTCTTCTTCGGCATCCTGCATCACATCGCGTTCGCAAGCCTTGCGGGCCTGTTCTTCCTGGGCCTGCCCTGGTGGGCGCTGGCTGCGATCGCGGCGGCGATCTTCATTGGAACCCCGTTTCTGCAATCGCCGATCTTCACGCCGCTTGGCATGGTTTGGACAGGCCTTTCCTCGACGCCGCCGCGTTCGAACGATTTCGTGCCGGTCCTGCCCTGGTTCTCGGCCGTGCTGGCTGGCATGGCGGCGGCAAAGCTTGTCTTCATCGCGCGCACGCCGCCACGCGTCCTGACGCCGGAAGGCTGGTCGGCGAACAGTCCCCTGTCCCGGCTTCTGGCCCTGTTCGGGCGCTGGAGCCTGACCTTCTACCTGCTGCACCAGCCGATCCTGATCGGGCTTGTGTTTCTGGTCTCGCTTGCGTTCCCCGCACAGCCGCCAAGCTTTTCAGCGGGTTGCAACGCCGCCTGCACCGCGCAGTTCGAGGCGGAGCCATGCGCCGTCTATTGCGCCTGCGCCGAAGCGGAACTGGAAGCCGCCGGAAAGCTTGAAAGCCTGCTGAGCGAGCCGGCAAGCGCGCAGAGCGACCTTGAGACATCGGCGATCATCGTCCAGTGTGCGTTCGAGGCCGGCATTACCGGCGATGGACGCAACCGATGACCGACCGGCAACATCCCGAAGACCGCCCAAGCACGTTCCCGTGGCCGCCGGTTCTGCTGATCGGCTTTGTTGTGCTCGGCGTGGCGCTCGGTGCGTTCGTCCCGCTTGGATGGCCCGCCGGCATGTGGGGCGATCTGCTGACCGGGCTTGGCCTGTTCCTGATCATCGTCGCGCTGATCGTCGATGTCAGCGCCATGCGCACCATGTCGGCGGCCAAGACGACCGTTCTGCCGCACCGGAAATCCGACCATCTGGTGACGAAAGGCGTCTTCCGGTTCAGCCGGAATCCGATCTATGTCGCCAATGTGATGCTGATCGCCGGCATCGGCCTGTTCTTCGGAAACTGGTGGCTGGTGCTGCTGGCGCCCGTCGACGGGTTCGCGACGCAAAAGCTCGCCATCGAGCGCGAGGAAGCGCATCTGGAGGCACGCTTCGGCAAAACCTACCGCGATTACAAGAAAAGCGTGAACCGCTGGATTTAAGGCGTCCCGGGCCGCCCCGTCAGGAGGCCACGCGCAGTTCGGCCAGCCGGTTGAGGCAATTTTCCTCGACCTGATCGAGTTCAGCCAGCGTTTCCTCGATGTCCTTGCGCTTCTGGCGCAGTTCGGCGCGCTTTTCCTCGACGCGATCGACGATCGCCCGCATCTGGCCCGCCTCGCCCGGCGGTTCCTTGTACATCTGAACAATCTCGCGAATCTCGGCGATCGAAAAGCCCAGGCGCTTGCCGCGCATGATCTGCTTGATCAGGTGCCGGTCTCCGGGCCGGAACAGGCGGGTGCGGCCGCGACGGACCGGTGCGATGAGCCCCTCGTCCTCGTAGAAGCGCAAGGTTCGGGTCGAAACGCCGAATTCGCGTGTCAGTTCGGTTATGGTGTAGAATTCGCGCATTCGTTCCCCAAGGGCGCCATGCGCCTGTGCAACCTGTTTCAATCGATACAGCTTAAAAATTCTTACGTAAAAGTCAATTGCGCAACGGGACCGATCCCAACCTTCAGATGCCGAACCACAAAGCGGCCAGGCCGAGAAAGGCAAAGAAGCCAACGACATCGGTCACGGTGGTGACGAAAACGCTGGACGCGATGGCCGGGTCGACGCCGAGCCGGTCGAGAATCAGCGGGACGAAAATGCCCGCGAGCGCGGCGGACACCATGTTAATGATCATCGCGATGGCGATCACGAAGCCAAGGCCGATGGTCGAAAACCAGACGGTCGCCACGACGCCGATGAGAAGCGCGAACAGCGCACCGTTCAGAACGCCGACCATCAGTTCGCGGCGGATGATGCGGCCGGCATTGTAGATGTCGAGGTCCTTGGTCGCGAGCGCTCGCACGGTCACCGTCATGGTCTGCGTGCCCGCATTGCCGCCCATGGAGGCGACGATCGGCATCAGCACGGCCAGCGCCACCATCTGCTGAATGGTCGCATCGAACAGGCCAATGACGACGGATGCGAGCACCGCCGTCCCCAGATTGACCAGCAGCCAGGTGAAGCGCGACTTGGTCGTTTCGACCACGGAGTCCGACAATTCCTCGTCGCCGACGCCACCCAGGCGCAAAATGTCCTCCTGCGCCTCCTCGTTGATCACGTCGACGACGTCATCGATCGTCAGAACGCCGACCAGACGCTCGTTCTCGTCGACGACGGCGGCCGACAGAAGGTCGTAGCGCTCGAAGATCTGCGCCGCCTCTTCCTGGTCCATCTCGGCGGGGACGGCATGGCGCGTTTCGCGCATGATCTCCTCGATCCGGCCATCGCGCTGTTCGCGAAGGATACGGTCGAGATCGACGGCGCCCACGAGCCGGAACGTCGGGTCGATGACGAAGATCTGGCTGAACCGTTCGGGCAGATCGGCATTGTCGCGCAGATAGTCGATCGTCTGGCCGACATTCCAATAGGGCGGGACAGCGACGAAATCGGCCTGCATGCGCCGGCCCGCGCTTTCCTCGGGATAGTCGAGCGAGCGGCGCAGGCGGATGCGTTCGGTGAACGGAATGCGGGCGAGGATGTCGGCCTGCTCGCTCTCGTCCATGTCTTCGAGAATGTAGACCGCATCATCGCTTTCCAGTTCCTGGAGAGCGAGCGCGATCTGCTCGTTGGGCAGAACCGTGATGATTTCCAGGCGAATGGCCTCGTCGACTTCGGTCAGGGCGGAATAGTCGAAGCTCTCGCCCAGAAGCGCGACAAGTTCCTGGCGTTCGGCCGGTTCGAGCGTCGCCAGAAGGTCGCCCATCTCCGATTCGTGCAGCGGCGCGGTGACCTCGCCGAGCGTTTCGGCATTGCCCGCCGCGATGGCCGCGGTCACCTGATCGAGATAGTCGGCACGGATGGAGCCGTCCTCGGCGTAGATCGCCGGGCCGCCGGTCTCGGAATAGTTTGGCTGGTCCGCGCCGGCCATGCCGCTCCGCTCCCGTGTCTGGATTTGCGCCTCTAAACAAGACAGTTAGAGCGGTTCATCTTTAGATGGAAGCGGAATGATGGACAGGATTTTTCGCGGCAGCAAGGAGAACACCGCAGCGCGATCTGACGATCGCGTGAGGATTTCGACGCTGCTGCCCGCGGAAAAGACGGCCAAGCCGTCACGCCTCAAGCCATTGACGGATAACGATATCCGCCAATCGCCCGAGCTTGGTCTTTTGCGTTCTGGACGGCGTTGCGCAAGGCTAACGGTGCCTGCACCGCGTCGCCTTGCGCGCCTTGCCAGACCACAAAATCCCGGCGCTCAAACGATTCCAGCTAACGATGAACCGCTCCAGCGGGACGGATGCGAAACAGAAACGGCACAACCGCGCCGTGCCGCGTTTTTTCGCCTCAGTGTGTGGGGCGATGGCGCAGCGCCGCAAGCGGCCCTGCGATCGTCTCGGGCACATTGTCGATGCCCGATGTTCCGAACGGGCCGCAGCGGCCGACACGGCGGGCAGCGAGGATCGCGCCGGTCAACAGGCCGTGCCGGGCAATCGCTTCATAGCCATATTCGGAACAGGTGGGCATGTGGCGGCAGGAATTGCCGACAAAGCCCGAAAGCGTCAGCTGGTAAAGCCGCACAAGAGAGGTGCCGAGCACCCTGCCCGGCGTTTTCGGCCATGGCCCCTGCCAGTTGCGCGAGCGCGTCCGGCCGCTGCGCGGATGATCGGCGCACACGATCAGGCCGCGCTTGCGCGCGCCTCGATCTGGTCGAGCGCATCGACCACCGCGTCGAACACCAGAAGCGTCGATGCGTGACGCGCCGGATAGTCGCGCACCGGCTCGAGCCACGCCAGATCGGCGAATCGGCCGTCGGGCGCGGGGCCGCCCTTTTTCAGCATCGCCGTCATGGTTTCACGCAAGGCCCGCAATTCGGCGAGCGGCGTGCCGACGATTTCGCGCGCCATCACCGCTGAGGAGGCCTGGCCCAGCGCGCAAGCCTTGACGTCCTGGCCATAGGCCGTCACCCGGCCGTCCTCGACTGCCAGATCGACCGTCACCGTCGATCCGCAGAGTTTCGAGTGGGCCTTGGCGGTCGCATCGGGCGCCTCGAGGCGTCCGGCGGGCGGCGGGTTTCCGGCGAGTTCCAGGATGCGGGAGTTGTAGATGTCGTCGATCATCGGCTGCCATGGCCCTGGCGGTCCGGTTCCGCCGGACGGCGCTATGGTTTTCAAACGCTCCCGACATATATAGGAAGGGCGATGCCGCGCAGGCAAGGGCACGGCGAAGGGGCCGACGCGCAAGGGTTGCCTGCGCCGGTGCCGATCCGGGAAACATGAGCAGATTCGGTCCGGCTGGATTTTCGTGCGTAACAAGACCGGTGCTCAAACAAGGAAGCAGGATATGGACGCCATCGCGCCGACCTCTACCCACCCTTCTGACGAAAAACCGAGCCGCGCGGAGGCCGAAGCGGCCGTCCTGACGCTTCTGAAGTGGATCGGCGACGATCCGGCGCGCGAAGGGCTGATCGATACGCCCGCGCGCGTGGTCAAGGCCTATGAGGAGATGTTCGGCGGCTATGACAGCGATCCGGCCGACATTCTGGGCCGCACATTCGAGGAAGTGGCCGGCTATGACGATATCGTCCTGGTCAAGGATATCGCGTTCCACTCGCACTGCGAACATCACATGGTGCCGATCATCGGAAAGGCGCATGTCGCCTATCTGCCGCGCGAACGCGTGCTGGGCCTTTCCAAGATCGTGCGGGTGGTCGACATTTTTGCCCGGCGCCTTCAGACCCAGGAGACGATGACGGCGCAGATCGCGACATCCATCGACGATGCGCTGGCGCCGCGCGGCGTTGCCGTGATGGTCGAGGCCGAACATATGTGCATGGCGATGCGCGGCATCCGCAAGCACGGCTCGACGACGATCACCACGCGGTTCACCGGCGCGTTCGACGATCCCGCATGGCAAAACCGCTTCACCGATCTGATCCGCACCCGCTGATATCGGCCGCCTGTGCGTCGGGCTTGATTGCCGACGCCCGGCGGCCTGGAGCGTCGACATGACCAGCCCCAACACACCCTTCGCACCGCCCGTGGCGGACGCAAACGAAACCGAGGACGGGTCGGTCTTCCGGCCGCGCTTTTCGTCCGACGGGCTTGTGACCGCCGTCGTTACCGACGCCGATGACGGCACGGTGCTGATGGTCGCCCACATGAATGCCGAAGCGCTGGCGCTGACGCTCGAGACAGGCATCGCGCATTACTGGTCCCGCTCGCGCGGGCAACTCTGGAAGAAGGGCGAGACCTCGGGCAATCTCCAGCGCGTCGCCGAAATGCGGACCGATTGCGACCAGGATGTGGTGCTTGTTGCCGTGCGCACGGACGGGCACGGCTCGGCCTGCCACACGGGCCGCAAGAGCTGCTTTTACCGCCATATCGTCAGCGATGGCGAAAATGGTGCGCGGCTGACCTTCGATGAGGGCGACCGGCCGCGCTTCGATCCGGCCACGGTCTATGGCAACGGATGAACGGCCTAGGCCGACGAGGTGATGTAGTGGCGGATTTCGGCCGCCTCCTGCTCGATCTCGGCGATCCGCCGCTTGACGACGTCGCCGATCGACACGATCCCCGCCAGCTTGCCGTCGCGTTCGACGGGCAAATGCCGGAAGCGGCCGGTGGTCATCAGTTCCATCAGCGTGTTGATCGCCATGTCCTCGGTGCAGGTGATCACATTGCGCGTCATCAGCGCCGACACCGGCTCAGACAGCGCGCCGACGCCCCGCTTCGCGATCGCGCCGACCACGTCGCGTTCCGACAGGATGCCCTTGATCGTGCGATCCGTATCGGCGACGACCATGGCGCCCACCTTGTGATCGCCCAGCTCACGCACCGCGTCGAGAATGCTGGCGTCCTCGGACAGGGTGAACACGTCCGAGCCCTTTTCTTCCAATATCCGGGCAACCGACATTTGCGCGACCTCCTCCTGCCGTTCAAAGAAGCAAAGCATCGGCGAAAGTTCCGCGCTTGACAAGCCAGCCAATGGGTTAGGCCGGACGGCGCGCGGTCGGATGCCGGTCGAGCCAGCCGATGGCGAAAAAGCCCGTCAAGAGCCCGCCAATATGGGCTTCCCAGGCGATCGACGCGCCGCCGGCGAGGCCGAACAGATCGGCGCCGGTGGCATAGTTGATCACCATCCAGACGATGATGAATGCCAGAACGCCGCGCTGGCGCAGCGATGCCAGCGGCGGCAGGAGCGGGCCGGCAAAGCCGCGGCGCGGATTGCGGCGGTCGGCGCGGAACCCGAAGCGGGCAGCGGCGCCCAGAAAGCCCGAGACAGCGCCGGATGCGCCAAGCAGCGGCACCCAGTCGCCGAAATAGAGCGCGGTGTGCAGGACGACCGCGCCGAATGCCGTGATCGCCCACAACGCGATCGTACGGGCCCAGCCAAGCCGGTAGGCCACCGGCGCGCCGAAGGCGACGAGCCAGATCATGTTGAAGCCCAGGTGCACCCAGTCGCCATGCAGCAGCGTGTGGGTGAAGGGCGAGACGAGCGTCGGCCAGTCGAGCTGGAAATAGCCGGGCGCATAGCGGATGGGGAAGAAGGCGAAATTGACGATCAGCCAGCGGTCGATCTGGCCGTCGAAGACCAGCGTGCGCATCAGGTGAACGCCGATGCAAAGGCCGGCCATCAGGACGATCGCGCCGTGCAGGTTGAAAGCCGGCGACGGCCGGCGATCACCGGACGGGACGTGATCGGACGGATTTTCGCCGGACGGGTCGTGACCGGACAAGGGCGGCGTGCCGGGAATACGGTCTGGATCAGCCATGCTTGCCAGATAGGCCAGCCGCCACGGCAAAAAAAGAGGCCATCCAGGTCGCCCTGGATGGCCCGGCGAGTCCCCTGCCCACCCCGTAACCGGTCAATTTGTGCTGCGGCAAGCCGCTCCCGTTTCGAATTGGGTTAATGCCAGATTAACGCAGCCTCCACAAGCCGAGATCCCCTTTAGGGTTAATGGCGACCGGGCCCTCCGCCGCGAGCTGGCCCGTCGCTTGCATCGTTCTGCGCAGGGGCAATGCGAGGTGAAACACCGTGTCATCCTGACACGGGTTCGATGCTTCGCAAGGCGGCGGGATGAAGCAGATGCACCAGAACGGAACACAAAGGGTCTACGAGTACTGGAACGAACTGCGCGGCCAGCACGCCGCGCCGGCGCGTTCGGACATCGCTCCGGCCGCGCTCGGTCGCTCGCTTGCCCATCTCTTCATTCTCGACGCCGGCGATGTCCCTGGCCGGTTTCGTCTCGCCGGCACGTGGCTCGGCTCCGCGTTCGGACACGAACTGACCGGCCATGCCTTCGGCGCGCTGTTCGGCCGTGACGACCGGATGCTGGCGCAGCGGGTGGTGGATGCCGTTCGCAGCGAAAGCGCCGTCGCGATCTTGGATCTGACCGCGAAGGCCGACCCGGAACGCCTGCTGGACATGGAAATGGTGCTGTTGCCGCTGGCCGGCGAACCCTCGCGGGTCCTGGGCGCCATCCATCCATGCGGCCAACCGTTCTGGCTGGGCGCGTTTCCGCTCGGGCCGGCCCGCGTGACCGGCGTGCGGCTGATCGATCCGGACCGGCCGCTGTTCAACCTTGCCAACCGGCCGGCGATACCGCTCGCGCGGCGGCGCAGCGACGGCCGGCCGAGCGCCCCACGCAGGCTGCTGCGTGTGATCGACGGCAACCGCGCGGCCGCAATTGTTCAGCGTGAACGCCCGGCCCTGCACCTGATCGATGGCGGCCGCACCGGAGATGACCGCCGGTGAACCGCTTCATCGTCCGGAAACCATGGCTCGAACGGGTGCCCCCCAAAAATTCGCGAAGGCGGATTCTTACCGCTTGTTAACCAGCGCTCGCCTAAGGTCGGAACAGTTCCACTTGCCTTACGGAAGCCCGTTCATGCTCAGCGCCGTCGCTGCCGAACCACGCGATACCGGACCGAATCGCCGTGCCTTTCAGCGGGTGAAGGTCAATCTGCACGGCCGGTTCATGCTGCAGGACCGCTCCGAGCATCCGTGCCAGATTCTCGACATGTCTCCGGCCACGGCAACGCTCTACACCGAGGCGCATGCGCGCGACGGCGAGCGCGTGGTCGCTTACATCGACCATATCGGCCGCGTCGAAGGCCATGTGGTGCGTTCGTTCGATGGCGGTTTTGCGGTGGATCTGACCACATCGCCGCGCAAGCGCGAAAAGCTGGCGGCCCAGCTCATCTGGCTGGCCAACAAGCACGAGTTGGACCTGCCCGAAGACCGGCGCCACGAGCGCGTCATGCCGAAGAACCCCGCCTCCATCCTGACACTTGCCGACGGGCGCCAATATCGCTGCCGCATCATCGATCTGTCCCTGTCCGGCGCCGCCGTCTCCATCGCGGTCCGTCCGGCCATCGGAACACTGGTCAGCCTTGGCGGCATGCGCGGTTCGGTCGTGCGCCACTTCGACGAGGGCATCGCGGTCGAGTTCGCCTTCGTCCAGCGGCCCGAATCGCTCTCCCAATATCTGGGCTGACCAAGCGGTCCCGCCGCTTCCAGAAAGCTGACAGACCGGACCCGCCGCAAGGCGGGTTTTTTGTTGACCGGTCGGCCGCCGGCTGGCGGGCCGGTTTCATGCGTCTCATTCATCGGCAATGGTGTGGTTAAGCGTTTGTCCCCGTCGCTGAACCATTTTTAGGCGAATACGTCTCTCATTTAATATTTATTCTATTCTTGCTTTAATGAAATACTGCATAGTTTTCGCATAGTTTTGATTTGAATACACATACCGATGTTGGTCTCGTGTAGATTTGTTTTTGTCATGTTGTCCGTACAAGGGAGACGGACACATGACTTATACAAAGACTGCGCCCAAGCAGACAATAGACTCGACAGACAATTGCCGAAGCGATGGACAGGCAGCATTGCCGCGCCAGATTCGGCGCCGGATGGCGGCAACCGCATCGCTGGCCGGCTCGCTTCTGTTCACGGCAACCATGGGCGCCCATGCGGTGACCATGCCGACCGCGGGCCGGACGACGCAGCCGATCGGCCATTACGAGTTCTGTCAGCGCGATCCGGCCGAATGCCGACCGATTTCGGAAGCAGCGCCGCACACGCTCGACCGCAAGGGCTGGGCGCAGATGATCGAGGTGAACAATCATTTCAACACCACGGTCCAGCCGCGCACAGACATGCAGATCTGGGGCCGCGAAGAGCTTTGGTCCTATCCGAGCGAAGTCGGTGACTGCGAGGATTTCGTTCTGGCCAAGCGCAACGCGCTGATGCAGCGCGGGTTTCACCCCTCAAACCTTTTGATCACCGTGGTGCGCCAACCCAATGGCGAGGGGCATGCCGTTCTGACGGTGCGCACCGACCGGGGCGACTTCATCCTCGACAATCTGGTCGGTGAAATCGCCGACTGGCGCGACACGCCCTACACCTATCTCAAACGGCAGAGCACACGTCACGCGGGCCGTTGGGAAACCATCCGTGACAGCCGCACGAGGCTCTCACAGGCACAGTAAACCGAGACTGCCCGGTCAAGTCCCCACCCACCCGTCCCCCAGACCGGGCC
Organism: Oceaniradius stylonematis; assembly: GCF_003149475.2. Taxonomy (GTDB): domain Bacteria; phylum Pseudomonadota; class Alphaproteobacteria; order Rhizobiales; family Rhizobiaceae; genus Roseitalea; species Roseitalea stylonematis. The sequence continues at coordinate 88,885 of NZ_QFWV02000002.1, read as the reverse complement.
GGAGCCGGCTCTCGCAAGAGAGCCGGCTCTTTTTCGTTTCTGAGGACCGCAGGCGAGTTGTGATCAAGTGGATTCGGACAAGCCGGTCGCGAAGCGGCGCGCATTGTCGACATAATGCTCGGCCGAAGCCGTGAGCATCGCAACCGCCGCATCGTCCAGCGTCCGCGCGACGCGCGCCGGCGATCCGATGATCAGCGAATTGTCGGGAAACTCTTTTCCTTCGGTGACCAGCGCGCCGGCGCCGACCAGGCAATTGTTGCCGATCACCGCACCGTTGAGGACAATCGCGCCGATGCCGATCAGACTGTTGTTGCCGATGGTGCAGCCATGCAGCATGGCGCGATGGCCGATCGTGCACCCCTCGCCGACCACAAGCGGAAAGCCCATGTCGGTGTGCATGACCGTGTGCTCCTGCACATTGGTGCGGGCGCCGATGGTCACCGGCTCATTGTCGCCACGCAGCACGCAGCCGAACCAGACGCTGCAATCCTCGTGCAGATTGATCTGACCGATCACATGAGCATCGTCGGCGACGAATGCCGGCCCCGCACCGAAGTACCGCGGCGAAACTCCGTCCAACGCGTAAATGGCCATGTCCGTCCCCTGCTCAAGCGATGTTGCAGCATGCTTTGACAGAGAAACCGGCCCGCTTCAATCAGGCGACGGCGATCAGCCGGCCCGTTTCCACCGCGACGATTCCGACAAGGCCGGCCCATGCGCCCGCCGCGACGAGGGCCGTCAGCGGCCAGCGCGACCGCCGACCCCTTCGATTGGGCGAAAGCCCGGCCCGGACAATCATCACCGGTCCGCACAGGGCGAAAAACAAGACCGATGGCGCGATCCCGAGACGCAAGACCGTCGCCTCATCGAAAGCGGGCTGGCCATCAAGCGCCGCCTCGAGAAGAAAAAACGTGCTCAGCGCCACCGCGAAGCCCACCACAACGATCCACAACACCATCGCCCTCACCCACTCTTAACCGGGAATTAACCCTGTCCCGCTCCAGTGAGTGCAATTCCGATGCCAAGATCCGCGCGCCATATACGGACACCGACCCGCCATGACACCGGCCTATGACACAGCTGCCGCCTCACCGTCGCCCCATCCGGCCGCAAACGGCCTGCCCGCCGCCGCATGGACCGCTTTCCGGGTTCTGGCCGTCATTGCGGGCTTGTCCGCCATTATGGTCGTTGCCGGCCATTTTTATGGCTCGCGTCTGCTGCAATCGAGCATGAGCACATCGCCCGAACCGATTCAGCTGGTCATCGGCAACGATGTCCTGGACGTGCCCGAAAACATGATCCGGCACGAGGCCCAGCGCGTTCCGGGCGTGACCGGCCGTGTCGATCTGCGGCTCTATTGGCCGGAACGCGCGGGCTATCGCCTCAGCCATGCCGACGCATTTTCGGACACCGATCCCGAAACGACACAGACCGTCCTGATTTCGGTCGCCAAGCGGCAATGGCTGCTCGACATGGCCGGACGGCTCGAATTGGTCTACGGAAAGGCCGCCGATGCATCCGCCGCGCCGCGCCCGCTCCACGGACTGACCGCCTTACGCCTCGACCCGGCGCACGGCTATGTCGATGAAACGCTCTATTTCGCGCCGTCCGCCAATGGCGGGGCGCTGCCTGCCTTCATCGCCCGCTGCAACGAACCGGCGGCGGGCGCGACGCCGCTGCTTCTGGCGTGCGAGACCGACCTGTTCTTCGGCGAGACGCTTGAGGCGCGCATCCGTTTTCCGGCCCATTTCCTTGCGGACTGGGCGCGGTTCCGCTCCGAGCTGGATGCGTTTCTCCACGGACTTCAGGTGCGCGCCGAATAGGCCGGAACGCTATTCTTCCAGATCGATGTCCAGGATCGACATGGACAAATCGTAGGAGACCTCGCCCTCATCCTCGATGCGCGAGATGATGCCCAGAAACTCCTCGCCCAGATAGAGTTCCGCCGAATCGCTCAGCTTGGGGCGCGCCTTCACCGCCAGCGAGGCATTGCCGAAGGTGCGCCGGAAATAGGCGGTGAGCTGTTCGAGTTCGCTGGCTTTCAAGGAGGCCTCCGGATCGATTCGAGTGTCCGGCTTTTGCCGCCGGCTGGCCCTGACATACACGCCGTACGGCGCCGTTCAAGGGGTGGCGGCAAATCCCGGCGCCGGTCCGGCGCTAATCCAGCATCTGGTCCATGGCGCGGGAGGGTTCGGCGCAGCCGCTTTCGCCGACGACCTTGGCCGGCACGCCCGCGACCGTCTTGCACGGCGGAATGTCCGACAAGACGACCGACCCGGCCGCCACCTTGGAGCAATGGCCGACCTTGATGTTGCCGAGGATTTTTGCGCCCGCGCCGATCAACACGCCGTGGCCGATCTTGGGATGGCGGTCCGAGCCTTCCTTGCCGGTTCCGCCCAGGGTGACCGAGTGCAGGATCGACACATCGTCGCCGATGGTCGCCGTCTCGCCGACCACCAGGCCGGTGGCATGATCGAGGAAGATGCCCTTGCCGATGCGCGCGGCCGGATTGATGTCGGTCTGGAACACGGAGGACGAACGGCTCTGCAGATAGAGCGCAAAATCGCGGCGGCCGCCGTTCCACAGCCAATGGGCCAGGCGATGGGTCTGGATGGCGTGAAAGCCCTTGAAATAGAGCATGGGCTCGATCAGCCGCGTGCAGGCCGGGTCGCGGTCATGCACCGCCTGCAGATCGATCCGCACCGCTTCGGCGAAATCGGTGTTCGCCGACAGCATGGCATCGAAAGCCTGCCGGATAAGGTCGGCCGGCAGATCGGGATGATCCAGCCGCTCGGCGATGCGGTGCGTGACCGCCTGTTCGAGACCGGGCTGGTTGAGCACGTTGGTGAAGAAGAAGGTCGCGATCGCCGGATCGCTGTCCGCCGCCGCCGCAGCTTCCTGCCGGATGCGGTGCCAGATCGGATCGACGGGGTTGACCGCCGGCGCCTGATTGCGCGGTGCTTCGCGGGACATGGATGCTCTCCCAAGCCGATTGTCGGTGCCAAACCTAGCCCAGAACCCTCACATTTGGAACCGCCGGCGCCGGGTTCAAGACGCGCCGGCCTCGCCCAGGAACGCGTGAACCGCTCGCTTGAACGCCGGATCGCCGACCGCGAGCATGTGATCCCGGCGTTCGATGTCGAGAGCACGGGCGTCCGGCATCATGTCGGCCAGCGGCTGCGGCGCGCCGGCAATGTCGTCCTTCGTGCCGACGCCGATCAGCGTCGGCGCGGCGATCGCGCCCATCTCGTCGGGCGTCAGAAGCGTTCGCGACGATTGGATGCAGGCGGCCAGCGCCAGCCGGTCGCTGCCGGTCTCATCGGCAAAGGCGCGGAACATGCGGCCGCGTTCGTGCGTGACATCGTCAAGCGACGGCGCGAGCAGCGCATCGGCGATGGGGTCCCAGTCTCCGACGCCCTCGACCATGCCGATGCCCAAACCGCCGAAGATGAGGCGCCGCACGCGGCCCGGATGATCGAGCGCGGCGAACGCGCAGATGCGCGCGCCCATCGAATAGCCGAACAGATGCGCCGCACCGATGCCCAGATGATCGAGCAGCGCGATTGCGTCGCCCGCCATTTTCTGCGGCGTATAGGCCTCGGTGTCGTGCGGCTTGTCGCTGTCGCCATGGCCGCGATTGTCGAGCGCGACCGCGCGATAGCCGGCGCCGGTCAATGTCTCGACCCAGCCCGGACCGATCCAGTTGACGGCTCTATTCGACGCAAAGCCGTGCACCAGCAGCACCGGCGTGCCGTCGCGCGGGCCTTCGTCGAAAAAGGCGAGGTCAAGACCGTCATTGTGAAAACGGGGCATAGGGCTTCCTTGCGCAACCGATCGACAATTGAGCGAAAGACGGGTGGAAATTCGCCGCGCGACTGGCTACCAAGTTCTGCAGTGCAGCGAAAGGGCTGCGCCTTGCCGCAATCCCGAGGCACAAGACCGGAGACCCGCAATGGCCGGTGGCAAAACGCCCCATTTCCACAATGATGCCGGGCACCCCCGCATCGCGATCGGCGTCAAGGAATTCATGTGCGTGGGCGCAACGCCGCCTTACGATCACCCGCACGTCTTCCTCGACATGGGCGACGACAATGACATTGTCTGCCCCTATTGCTCGACGCTGTATGTGCACGATGCCAGCCTTTCTGCGGGGCAGACAGAGCCGGCGGGCTGCGCGTTCGACATTGCCGCCGACGCAGCCTGACGCGCGGAACCGGCGATGGCGAACATGGGCGACGCGCTCGATGGCATTCTCGTGGCGGGTGCCGGCATTGGCGGGCTGACCGCGGCCCTCGGCCTTGCGCAGCGCGGTCGCGCGGTGACGATCGTTGAAGCGTTCGAAGCGCCCTCGGAGATCGGCGCCGGCCTGCAGGTTCCGCCCAATGCCTGCCATGTGCTCGATTCGCTTGGCGTTCTGGACGAACTGAAGAAGAAGGCATCGGTGCCCGACCGTATCTGCCTCGGCGATGCGGTCAGCGGGCGGATCGTGCTCAGCCTCGATGTGAACCGCGACGGCGCCGACGATGGCACCTATCTGACCGCCCACCGGGCGCTGCTCCATGGCGTTCTTTACAATGCCGCAATGGCACACCCCTCGATCACGCTGCTGGCCGGCCACCGGATCGTCGACGTGGCCGAAGGCGACGATGCGGTGACGGTAACGGCGGCCCATGGCGGCGACCGTGCCGAACTCAACGCGCCGGCGGTGATCGGCGCCGACGGCATCTGGTCGATCCTGCGGCATGCCGTGGCCGGCGCAGGCACGCCGCAGCCGACGGGCCGCATCGCCATGCGCGCCGTGGTGCCCGCCCCGGCCGGAGCGCAGGCCAATGCGGTGGTTGCCTGGATGGCGCCGCATGCCCATCTGGTCACCTATCCGGTGCGCAACGCCGAAACGCGCAATCTCGTCGCCGTCATTCGCGGAACGACCGGCAAGACGAGCTGGTCGGAAAGCATCGATCTCGACACGCTCGAACACCTATTCGAGAAGCTCGACCACACACCCTATGGCGATCTGAACGATCATGCCGAGTGGACCGCATGGCCGCTTTATTCGGTCGATCCGCACGGCCAGTGGCACTCGGACCGCATTTGCCTGTTGGGCGATGCGGCACACGGAATGGAACCGTTCGCGGCGCAGGGCGCGGCGATGGCGATCGAGGACGGGCAGGTTCTCGCCAAGGCGATCGCCGACGCAGGCACCGATTTCACCAACGCCTTCAAGGCCTTTCACGCCGCACGGGCCGAACGGGTCCGCCGCGTCGCCCAGCGCACCGCCTTCAACCGCTTCACCTATCATCAGGCCGGCATCGGGCGCCTCGCCCGCAATCTCGGTTTCAGGCTGCGGCCGGCGAGCGCCTTTCGCGCCGATCTCGACTGGCTCTACGGCTATCGCGCCTGACCGACGGCCACGCGCGCCAGCCCGAACTCCAGCGTCTGCGCCAACGGTGTCCAGTGTCCGACGCCGATCCCCGCGTCGCGCAGGCGCCGTCCGGCCCAGGCATTACAACTGTGCCACGGCGAAAAACGGCCATGACCGGCAAAGAACCGGTCGCCGAACCCCTGGCTGATGCCTGCAAAGGGTTCATGGGCCGCAAACCACGGGGCGATCGAACCGGTCAGCATGGCAAGCTGGTCTTCGGTCACCTCGATTGCATAAAGTCCCGGACGCGGCGTGCCGAGATCGCCGAGGGGCTGGACATGCATCACCGCTTCGTCGAATGCGAGTGCCCGAGCGGCGATGCCGACTGTCAGGTCGCGCACCTCGCGCAGGCTGGTGTAGGCGGTGCGCGACCCCCAGCCGAACAGCCAGTACCGCACGGCGTCCGGATCGACCGGGTGATGGGCTTCATCGAGCCCGATCGCGGCCATGATCCCGCGCTCGCCATCAACATCGGCCAGCATCGCATCGGCTGGCAGCGCGATGCCGGCATGAAAGCCGTTCGACAGGACGTAGATGCGGTGGCGCTGCTCCGCCGTCACGGGGCCGCCGGCAGGCACAGATGCGGGGAACGGTACGGCGCCCGCCATGAGCGCGAGTGCCGGCAGCGCGAGGACGATCGCAAGGACGGCGGCAAGGCGGCGCATCGGCCCGGCGGCCTTGCGCGCGGATCAGTGCAGGATCTGGCTGAGGAATTCCTTTGTCCGCTCGTGCTGCGGATTGTCGAAGAATGGATCGGGCTCGTTCTGCTCGACGATCTGGCCCTGGTCCATGAAGATGACGCGGTTTGCCACCTGGCGGGCGAAGCCCATCTCGTGGGTGACGCACAGCATGGTCATGCCTTCCTCTGCAAGGCCGACCATCGTGTCCAGCACCTCCTTGATCATCTCCGGATCGAGCGCCGATGTCGGCTCGTCGAACAGCATGATGCGCGGGTTCATGCACAGAGAGCGCGCGATCGCCACGCGCTGTTGCTGGCCGCCCGAGAGCTGGCCGGGATATTTCTGGGCCTGCTCGGGGATCTTGACCCGCGTCAGGAAATGCATTGCCCGCTCCTCGGCTTCCTTCTTGGGCATCTTGCGCACCCAGATCGGCGCCAGCGTGCAGTTCTCGAGAATCGTCAGATGCGGGAACAGGTTGAAGTGCTGGAACACCATGCCGACCTCGCGGCGCACCTCGTCGATCTTCTTCAGATCGTTGGTCAGTTCGATCCCGTCGACGACGATCTGGCCCTTCTGGTGTTCTTCCAGGCGATTGATGCAGCGGATGAGCGTCGACTTGCCCGAGCCGGACGGGCCGCAAATGACGATCCGCTCACCGCGCATCACCTTCAGATTGATGTCGCGCAGGACATGGAATTCGCCATACCATTTGTGCATGTCGTTGATCTCGACGGCGACATCGGTCTCCGACACCTGCATCCTGGACCGGTCGACATGGATTTCATCGGGTTTGACGGCGTTTGCGCTCATGAAGGCGGCTCCTAGCTGCGGTGTGACGTGTCGAGACGCTGCTCCATGTACATGGAGTAGCGGGACATGCCGAAACAGAAGATGAAATAGATGATCGAGGCGAAGATCAGACCGGTAATGCTCTGTACCGGCGTCGCCCACGTCGCATCGCTCGTCGAAGACCGGATGATGCCAAGGAAGTCGAACAGTCCGATGATCAGCACCAGCGTGGTGTCCTTGAACAGGCCGATGAAGGTATTGACGATGCCGGGAATGACCAGCTTGAGCGCCTGCGGCAGGATGATCATGCGCATCATCTGGCCCCAGTTGAGACCGAGCGCCATCGCGCCCTCATACTGGCCCTTGGGCAGCGCCTGAAGCCCGCCGCGCACCACCTCGGCCATGTAGGCCGACGAGAACAGCGCCACGCCGATCAGCGCCCTGAGCAACTTGTCGAAGGTCACGCCCTCGGGCAGGAACAGCGGCAGCATGACCGAGGACATGAACAGGACGGTGATCAGCGGCACGCCGCGCCAGAACTCGATGAAGACGATGCAGATGAAGCGGACGATCGGCATGTCGGACCGGCGCCCTAGCGCCAGCGCGATGCCGATCGGCAGCGATGCGGCGATGCCGGTGACGGCAATCACCATCGTCACGAGCAGTCCGCCCCAGACGTCGGTCCGCACCCGTTCGAGGCCGAAGTCGATGCCGAGCACCGCGACGATCACGAACAGGCTGGCGAATATGACCGCCGTGGCCTTCAGCCCCGGCATCGGGTCGGATTGCGATCCCCTGGCAAAGCCGTAGGCCACTGCCAGCGCCAGCACGGTGAGGATGGCAAGCGGCAGATAGGTGCCAATTACATCGAAATTGCCGCCGGTCAGCAGGATCAGCGTGATCACCGGGAAGGCCAGCACCATGAAGGCGATGTTCTCGCGCTTGAACGGAAGCGACGGCATCAGGAGCGGGATCAGCCCACCGAAGAACATCAGCCAGACGATGTTCACACGCCACTGCTCCTCGTCCGGATAGCGGCCATAGATGAACTGGTTCATGTAGGCGCCGACATAGGCCCAGCACGCGCCGAACCATCCATTGGGCTGAACGCCGCCCTGCGCCTCGGTCGCGCATGCGGTCCGGTCGGTACCCGACCAGACGGCATCGAAGACCATGAAATTGGCGATCGGCGGAACGATCAGATAGAGCACATAGATACAGACCAGCGTGAGGATTGTCTGTGGGACGCTCGGAAACAGGTGCTCGCGCATCCAGCCGACGGGGCCGCGACTGACGGAAGGGGCGGCCTGCTCGGCCAGCATCTTGCCGCGGACGAACGCCGTTGCGGGACCGACGTTCTCGGGCGGAGCGGTGACATTGGTTCGATCGATCATATCAGCGCTCCACCAGCGCCACGCGCGCATTGTACCAGTTCATGAATGCCGAGGTCAGCAGCGAGAAGGTCAGATAGGTCAGCATGGTGATCGAGATGATCTCGACCGCCTGACCGGTCTGGTTCAGTGCCGTTCCGGCAAACACGGACGTCAGCTCGGGATAGGCGATCGCGACCGCGAGCGACGAATTCTTGGTCAGGTTGAGATATTGGCTGGTGAGCGGCGGAATGATGATCCGCAGCGCCTGCGGGATGACGACAAGCCGCAGGTTCTGCCCCTGCCGCAGTCCCAGTGCGTGGGCAGCCTCGGACTGTCCCTTGCTGACGCCGAGAATGCCCGCGCGCACGATCTCGGCGATAAAGGCGGCCGTGTAGGTCGACAGCGCGACGAGCAGCGCGATGAATTCGGGGATGACCGTCATGCCGCCCGATGGCCGGAACCCGCCCAGGACAGGCATGTCCCAGGTGAGCGGCGCGCCAAGCGCAAGAAACACGACAAGCGGAAGACCGACAGCGGCGCCAAGACCGACCCAGAGCGACGGAAAGCGCTGACCGGTCGCCATCTGGCGCCGGTACGACCAGCGCGATACGCCGATCGCGATGACGATGCCGGCGATGAGCGCGTAAAGGACGAACGCCGAGCCATCGCCCCAGACGGGCTTGGGCGCGAAATAGCCGCGAATGTTCAGAAGGCCGAGCGGGCCGAAATCGAGGCTGTCGCGCGGCTGTGGCAGAAGCCGCAAGACGCCGAAATACCAGATGAAGATCTGCAGCAGCAGCGGGACGTTGCGGGCAAATTCGACATAGGAGGTGGCAAGGCGGCTGACGATCCAGTTGTTGGAGAGCCGGGCGATGCCGAGCAGGAAGCCCATGACGGTCGCGAAAACGATCCCGACGACGGCGACGATGAGCGTGTTCAGGACGCCAACGACATAGACCCGTCCATAGGATGATGTGCCCTGGTCATAGTCGATCAGCGACTGCGCAACGGAGAAGCCGGCATTTTCGCCAAGGAACCCGAAGCCCGAGGCGACGCCGGCCGCCTGCAGGTTGGCGTTCATGTTCACCCAGCCCGAGTAGACGAGATAGGCGACCGCCACGCCCAAAAGGATCTGGAACAGCCAGCTGCGAAACTTGGGATTGTTGAGCAGCGCCACCTTGGGCGGTGCATCGGCGACCCCGCGCCCCATATCCGTGACAGCCATTCGACCTCCTGCCTTGCTCTTGTCGTCGGTACCGGTCGGGACCTGAACGGGCGCCATCGACCACGCGGCCCAGGGATCACACTGTCACGATCGTGACGTATCCCGCTGGTGCGTGCCGTCTGGACGTGCCCGGGCGGAATGCCGCCCGGGCCCTTTTTCAGCCGGTCTTCAGCGGATCGGCGGTGCGTATTGCAGGCCGCCCTGCGACCACAGTGCGTTCACGCCGCGTCCGATCGCCAGTTCGGTGTCCGGGCCGACGTTGCGGTCGAAGATCTCGCCGTAATTGCCGACGGCGGCGATGGCCTTGGCGGCCCAGTCGTTTTCGAGACCGATATCGCTGCCGAACTCGCCCTCGGTGCCGAGAAGGCGGCGGATCGACGGATTGTCGCTTTCCTTCATCTCCTCGACATTGGCCATCGTCACACCGAGTTCCTCGGCGTTCAGCGTTGCGAAATGTACCCACTTGACGATGTTGAACCACTGGTCGTCGCCCTGACGGACAACCGGACCGAGCGGCTCCTTGGAGATGATTTCCGGCAGAACCTTGTGGGCGCCGGGATCGGTCAGCTTGAGGCGCTGCGCATAAAGGCCCGACTGGTCGGTCGTGTAGACGTCGCAGCGTCCGGCGTCATAGGCGGCGACGACCTCATCGGCCTTTTCGAAGGCGACCAGCTCGTACTCCATGTTGTTGGCACGGAAATAGTCGGCCACGTTCAGCTCGGTCGTCGTGCCCGTGTTGGTGCAGATCGAGGCACCGGACAGTTCGAGCGCCGAATTGATGTTCATGTCCGTGCGGATCATGAAGCCCTGGCCGTCATAATAGTTGACGCCGGCGAAGTTCAGGCCGAGCTGCGTGTCGCGGCTCATCGTCCAGGTCGTGTTGCGCGACAGAACATCGACTTCGCCCGACTGCAGCGCGGTGAAACGCTCCTTGGCCGACAGCGGCGTGAACTTCACAGCGGTGGCGTCGCCGAAGATCGCCGCGGCGATGCCCCGGCACAGATCGACATCCATGCCGCTCCATTCGCCATCGGCGTCAGGGTTGGAAAACCCCGGCAGACCCTGGCTCACGCCGCACTGCACGAAGCCCTTGGCCTTGACATCATCGAGCGTTGCCGCCGATGCGGTCGACGCGCCGAGCGCAAGCACGGCGGCTCCCAGGACACCTGTGAGTACAGTTTTTGTCATCGTTTTTCCTCATGGTTGCTCAAGTTGCTTTGGGCTTGAGCGCCGACTTACCGCGTGCTCCGGCCACAGCCAGAACGCGAACGGCACCTCCCTTCCCGCATGTGAGACAAGGCCAAAAAACGAGACCGGTCAAGGACTATCTGCCGGTTTGGTCGCCGGTTAACTTAACGTCAAAGCGTTTTGAGAGCCGGTTTGGGTGCCTCCGGCGGCTTTCGTGCGAGGCCACCGCAAGACCTGGCGAAGTGCCGGCATCCATGCGACGCGTCGCCTGCCGGCCGGTTGAGGTTGACGCCGGCGGGACGACCGCCTAGGCGCTGGGCGCTGAACGAGACAAGGAGATCACCGGACCATGGCAGGCGGCGGCAAGGGCGGCAAACGCGGCATCAACACGCAATTGGCGCATTCGGGGAACGACCCGCACGCCTATTTCGGCTGGGTGAACCCGCCGGTCGTGCATGGCTCGACGGTGCTGTTCCCCGACGCGGCGACCATGAAGGCGACACAGGTCCGCAATGCCGACGCGACAAGCCGAAGCCGCGTCCAGCCCTATACTTATGCGACCTATGGCAGCCCGACGACGGATGCGCTGTGCGAGGCCGTCAATGCGCTGGAAGGCAGCGCGGGCACCATTCTCGTCCCCTCCGGTCTTGCAGCCGTCACCGTGCCGCTGCTCGCCTTTCTGTCGGCGGGCGATCACGTTCTGATCGTCGATACGGTCTATTATCCGACGCGGCGCTTTGCGGACACGATGCTCGCGCGTATGGGCGTCGAGGTCGAATATTATCTGCCCGAAATCGGCGCCGACATTGCGACCCTGTTCCGCGACAACACCAAGGTCGTTTTCATGGAGGCGCCGGGCTCGAACACATTCGAGATCCAGGACGTGCCGGCCATGACGGCCGCGGCCAAGGAGCGCGGCATCGTCACCATGATCGACAACACGTGGGCGACGCCGCTCTTCTTCAAGCCGCTGGACCATGGCGTCGATATCTCGATCCATGCCGCGACAAAATATCCCGGCGGCCATTCGGACGTGATCATGGGTATGGTCAGCGCCAACGCGGCGACGTGGGGCCAGCTCTACAACACGCAGGTCGCGCTCGGCACGTGCGGCGCACCGGACGACGCCTATCTCGTTCTGCGTGGCCTCAGGACCATGGGCATCCGGCTGGAGCGGCACCAGAAAACGACCCTGGCTCTCGCCCGTTGGCTGGAAGACATGGCCAAGGAGCCCGGCTCGATCGTCGGCGACGTGCTCTACCCCGCGCTCGAGAGCTTTCCCGGTCACGACCTCTGGAAGCGTGATTTCTGCGGCGCGTGCGGCATCTTTTCGTTCGTCATCAAGGATGGAACCGAAGCGCAGGCGCATGCCTTCCTCGACGCACTCGAACTCTTCGGACTGGGCTATTCCTGGGGCGGCTATGAGAGCCTCGTCACCCACGTCTATCTGAAGGATCGCACCGTCTCGGCGCGCGACCATGGCGGCGAAGTCATCCGTTTGCAGATCGGTCTGGAAGACGAGATTGACCTGCGGGCGGACATTGAGCGCGGGCTCGCCGCCGCCAAGGCCGCAGGCTGACGCTCAGCTTTCGGGCGCCCAGGGCGGCGGCTTGCGCGCAAAGAAGGCGGCGATGCCTTTGGCCGCCTCTTCCGTCTCCCAGCGATCCGCCAGAAGCGCTGCCGTCTCCTCGGTGAGCGTTGCCGGATCGAGCCGCTCGAACGTCAGGCAGAATTGCTTGGCGTCGGCAATCGCGCCCGGTGCACCGATCAGCGCAGCGGTCGCGGCCCGGTCCACGGCCTCATCAAGCGTCTCGGCCGGGCAGATTTCGGCGATCAGGCCGGCGCGCAGCGCGAATTCGGCGTCGAAGGCCCTGCCGGCCAGCAGCATCTGGCGGGCAAACCCCTCTCCCAGCCGCCTGACGACGAACGGTCCGATGGTCGCCGGCGCCAGGCCCAGCTTGGACTCGGTGAGTGCGACGCGCATTTCGGGCACGGCGATGGCGATGTCGCACACCGAGAGCATGCCGACGCCACCGCCGAAGGCATTGCCCTGGACGCGGGCGATCAGTGGTTTGGGAAGCCCGTTCAGCGTCGCCAGCATATCGGCCAGCGCGCGGCTGCCTTCCATCTTGCCGGCGCGGTCCTTTTCCATCTGCTGGCGCATCCAGTTCAGATCGCCGCCTGCGCAGAATGTCGGACCTTCCGACCGGAGCACGACCACGCGGGCCGCCGGATCGGCGGCAAGTGCATTGCCGGCCTCGGTCAGTTCGGCGATCATCTGCGCACTGAGCGCATTATGCTTGTCGGACCGGTCGAGCGTCAGCGTGGCAACGCCGCGCGCGTCGGTTTCAATCCTGATCGTTTCGTAGCGCGCCATGGCCCCTCATCCTTCCCGTGCGGCCCTGTCGCGCAGGACACGCCGCATGATCTTGCCCGTGGTCGTCACCGGCAGCTCGTCGACGGCCTCGATCTCGCGCGGATATTCGTGCGCGGCAAGCCGGTCCCTGACGTGCGCTTTCAACCCGGCCTCCAGCGCCGCATCGAGCGCGTATCCTTCGGCCAGCACCACATAGGCCTTGACGATTTCGGTGCGTTCCGGATCAGGCTTGCCGATGGCGGCTGCCATGCGCACGGCTCGATGGCGGATCAGGCAATCCTCGATGCTCCCCGGCCCGATTCTGTAGCCGGCCGATGTGATCACATCGTCGTCGCGGCCGACAAAGCGGATCCAGCCGCCCGTCTCGCGCACCCCGACATCGCCCATGATCAGCCAGTCGCCGATGAACTTTTCAGCCGTCGCATCAGGATTGTTCCAGTATTCCAGGAACATGACCGGATCGGGCCGGCGCACGGCGATCAGCCCCTGCTCGCCTTCGGCGCATTCGGTGCCATCCTCGCGCAGGATGGCGACCGAATGCCCGGGCACCGGCCGGCCGATCACGCCGGGGCGCGGCGGCATCAGCGCCGCGCACGAGGAAATCACGAGATTGCATTCGGTCTGGCCGTAGAACTCGTTGATCGTCACGCCGAGCACCCTCCGGCCCCAGTCGACAAGCTCGGCACCAAGCGACTCACCACCCGAGCCGACCGTGCGCAGATGCAGCCGTCGCGGCGGCGCCTCGGGATACGCCGCGCGCATCATCTTCAGCGCCGTCGGCGGCAGGAAGGCGTTGGTGACCTTGCGCCGCGCCATCAGCGCAAACGCGTCCTCGGCAGTGAACTTGTCGAAGCGCCGCGCAACCACCGGCACGCCGTGAAACAGCGCCGGCAGAAGCACATCGAGCAGGCCGCCGATCCATGCCCAGTCCGCCGGCGTCCAGATGACATCGCCGGGCTGCGGGAAGAACTCATGGTGCATCTCGACACCCGGCAGATGGCCGAGCAACACCCGGTGGGCGTGCAGCGCGCCCTTGGGCGCCCCCGTCGTGCCAGACGTGTAGATGATCAAAGCCGGATCGCCGGCGGCGGTGTCGATCACATCGAAATCGGCTGGCTGGCCCGCCAGCAGCGCGTGCAGGTCGACGGTTTCGAGAGCGTCATGGGCGCCGTCAATCGTCGCGATCGTCAGCCCCTCCTGCGCGCCCTTGGACATGGCGCGCAGCTTGGCGGCCCCGTCCCGGTTCGTGATCACGTGCCCGATGCCGGCATCGACGATGCGATGCTCCAGCGCATCGGGGCCGAACAGCACGAACAGCGGCACGGCGATCGCGCCCATCTTGTAGATGGCGATATGGCCGGCGGCGGTCTCGACCGCCTGCGGCAACAGGACGCCAACACGGTCGCCATGCAAAACGCCTTGGGCCGCGAGCAGATTGGCGATGCGGTTCGACATGTCGCGCAGTTCGCCAAAGCTGATCGTGCGGTCTTCATCGTCGAGGATCAGGGCCGGCCGGTCGGGATCGGCCTCCGCCCAGCGGTCGCAGCAGGCCGCACCCATGTTGAAGCGCTCCGGCACATCCCAGCGGAACCGGTCGGCCAACTCCTCGTATGTTGCCGCTTCGGGCAGCATCAGTCTTCGTCCGGCTCAAGCGCGATCAGCACGGCACCGCCCTCCACCGCGCTGCCCGGTTCGCCATGGATCGCGGCAATGGTGCCGTCGCGCGGCGCGGTCAGCGGATGTTCCATCTTCATCGCTTCGACCACCGCCAGCCGGTCGCCGGCCGAAACCGCCTGCCCGACATCGACGTCGATCAATCGCACGATGCCGGTCATCGGCGCGGTCACCGCGTCACCGCTGCCCGCGATATCGGCGCCCGCGGTGAGCGGGTCGGGCACCGTGAAATCATGCGACGCGCCACCGAGCAGAACCGAGACATGGGTCGCGCCGGCGGATTGGTAGCGCACGAGACCGGCGGCGAAGCCACGGCTGCCCGAATTGCCGCCGATGGTCGTCGTGTCGCGAACCAGATTGTCGAGCCGGAACGGCGTCTCGCCCTCCAGCGTCACGCTACCGTGCCCGTGCAGGATCAGCCGGCGCCCGATCATGGTATCGCCCTGCAGAAGCCGCACCTGATGGCTGGCCTCGCCCCAGAGCCGCCAGCCCAGGCGCGGATCGGCCGGATCGAGATCAAGCGCGGCGATGGCTGCCAAAGCCACCGCCATGTCTGATGTCTCCGGTTTCGCGGTCAGCGCATCCACATCGCGGTCGATCAGGCCGGTATCCAGCTCGCCTGCGGCAAATCCGTCATGGCTTGCCAGCGCCAGAAGAAAGGCGCGGTTGGTCATGGTTCCGGCGACATGGGTCTCGGCGAGAGCCCGTCGCAGCCGGCCAAGCGCCTGTTCGCGCGAACCCGAATGGGTGATCAGCTTGGCGATCATCGGATCGTAGAAGGGCGAGATGGCATCGCCCGACCGGACGCCGGTGTCGATGCGTGCATCGCCGAACGCCAGATGCGCGAGCGTTCCGGTCTGCGGCAGGAAACCGTTGGCCGGGTCTTCGGCGTAAAGCCGCGCCTCGAAGGCATGGCCGCATATGGCGATCTCGTCCTGATCTCTGGGCAGCGGCTCGCCGGACGCCACACGCAACTGCCACTCGACCAGATCGAGGCCTGTGATCGCCTCGGTCACCGGATGCTCGACCTGCAGCCGCGTGTTCATCTCCATGAACCAGAACCCGTCGGGCCGGAGCGGACCCGAACCGTCGGCGATGAATTCGACCGTGCCGGCGCCCTGATATCCGATCGCCCTGGCGGCGCGCACCGCCGCGCCCGTCATCGCCGCGCGCACCTCCTCGGTCATGCCCGGCGCAGGCGCCTCCTCGATCACCTTCTGGTGGCGCCGCTGCAGCGAGCAATCGCGCTCGAACAGGTGCACGACATTGCCATGCGCGTCACCGAACACCTGCACCTCGATATGCCGCGGCGCGGTCACATATTTTTCGATCAGCACCGCATCGTCGCCGAAGGCGCCCTGCGCCTCGCGCCGGCAGCTTTCGAGCGCGCTCTTGAAGTCGCCGGCGCGCTCGACCTTGCGCATGCCCTTGCCTCCACCACCCGCGCGCGCCTTGATCAGCACCGGGTAGCCGATCTGGTCGGCTTCGCCGGCGAGGAAATCGGCGTTCTGACTGTCGCCGTGATAGCCCGGCACCACCGGCACGCCGGCCTTTTCCATCAGCGCCTTTGCTGCATCCTTGAGGCCCATGGCGCGGATCGCATCCGCCGACGGGCCGACGAAGACCAGCCCGGCCGCCTCGACCGCTTCGACGAAGGCCGGGTTTTCGGACAGGAACCCGTAGCCGGGATGGATCGCGTCCGCGCAGGTCGCCTTGGCGGCCTTTAGGATCGCATCGATGTCCAGATAGCTTTCAGCAGCCGGCGCCGGTCCGATCCGCACGGCTTCGTCGGCCATTTCGACATGCAGCGCGCCTGCATCCGCGTCCGAATGGACCGCGACCGTGGTAATGCCCAAGCGTTTGGCAGTCCGGATCACGCGGCAGGCGATCTCGCCGCGATTGGCGATGAGGAGACGGGTGATCATGGCGTCACATCCGGAACACGCCGAAGCGCGTCTCTTCGACCGGCGCGTTAAGCGCGGCGCGCAAGCTCAGCGCCACCACGTCGCGCGTGGTGCGCGGATCGATGATGCCATCATCCCAAAGCCGCGCCGAGGCGTAGAACGGATGCGATTGCTCCTCGAACAGATCGAGCGTCGGCTGCTTGAACGCCGCTTCCTCATCCGCGCTCCACGTCGCCCCCTTTGCCTCGATGCCGGCGCGCTTGACGGTGGCCAGGACGCCGGCCGCCTGCGCGCCGCCCATCACGGCGATGCGCGCGTTCGGCCACATCCACAAAAAGCGCGGGCCGTAGGCGCGGCCGCACATACCGTAATTGCCCGCGCCATAGGAGCCGCCGATGATCACCGTCACCTTGGGCACGGCGGCGGTGGAGACCGCCTGCACCAGCTTGGCGCCGTCCTTGGCGATGCCGCCGGCCTCATATTTCGAGCCGACCATGAAGCCTGTGATGTTTTGCAGGAACAGGAGCGGGATTTTCCGCTGGCAGCACAGTTCGATGAAATGCGCGCCCTTGAGCGACGATTCCGAAAACAAAACGCCATTGTTGGCGATGATCCCCACCGGCACGCCGTCAATATGGGCGAAGCCGGTAACGAGCGTCGTGCCGTAACGCGGCTTGAACTCGGCGAAATCGGAACCGTCGACGATCCGGGCGATGACGTCGCGCACGTCGTAGGGCGTCTTGGTGTCGTCGGGGATCAGGTCGAACAGGGTGTCCGGATCGTAAGCAGGCGCTTTCGCTTGCCTGATCGCAACACTCGGTTCCGGCGCCGGGCCGAGGCCGGCGACGATCTGGCGGGCGAGCGCCAGCGCGTGATGGTCGTCATCGGCCAGATAGTCGGCAACGCCGGAAAGCCGCGTGTGCGTGTCGCCGCCGCCGAGCGTTTCGGCATCGACCACCTCGCCCGTGGCTTCCTTGACCAGCGGCGGGCCGGCCAGGAAGATCGTGCCCTGTTCGCGCACGATGATCGTCTGGTCGCTCATCGCGGGCACATAGGCGCCGCCCGCCGTGCACGAGCCCATCACGACGGCGATCTGGGGTATGGCCGCCGCGCTCATCCGCGCCTGATTGTAGAAGATGCGGCCGAAATGGTCGCGATCCGGGAACACCTCGTCCTGATTGGGCAGGTTGGCGCCGCCGGAATCGACCAGATAGAGGCACGGCAACCGGTTCTCGGCGGCGATCTCCTGGGCACGCAGATGCTTCTTGACGGTCAGCGGATAGTAGGTGCCGCCCTTCACCGTCGCGTCGTTGCAGACGATCATGCAGTCGCGGCCCGACACCTTGCCGACACCGGCGATAACACCGGCGGCGGGAATGTCGTCCTCGTAGACGCCGCGCGCGGCAAAGAGCCCGATTTCGAGAAACGGTGCACCGGGGTCCAGCAACCCCTGCACGCGGTCGCGCGGCAGCAGCTTGCCGCGCTTGAGATGCCGCTCGCGCGACGCCTCGGACCCGCCGGCCATGATGCGAGCGGCTTCGGCGGCGGTCTGTTCGGTCTGGGTGCGGAGGAGGTTTGTCACGCGGCCGCCCTACGTCGTTGACAATCAAGGAGTGGTATCATAAATTGATATCTCAATGCCGGATCGAGCGCATGACGTGCCACGCCGAATGACCATTTGTGGTCAATGCCTTTTGCGAGGAGCGTCATGAACTCGAAGAACAAGCGAACTCTGACCAAACTGTTTCGTAGGCCGGTCGCCAATGACATTCGGTGGCAGGATATCGAGCGGATGCTTGTTGCAATGGGAGCCGAGGTCTCAGAAGGCCGAGGGTCGCGAATTCGGGTTCTCCTGAACGGCGAGGTTGCGACTTTCCATCGACCGCATCCACGGCCAACGACGGACAAGGGTGCTATTGTTGCTCTATGTGAGTTCTTGGAACAAGCGGGTGTCAGACCATGAAGCGCTATAGAGGATTTGTGCCCGATATTTGGTGGGAAGAGGACGACGCCGCCTTTCATGGCCGTGTTTCCAATGTCTCCGATATGATTCATTTTTCGGCAGGGTCGATGACTGAATTGCAGAATGCGTTCGAAGACAGCGTCGATGACTATTTGGAGTTCTGCGCCGAGAAGGGGATCGAGCCCAAGAAGCCGTACTCGGGTCGCCTTGCGCTCCGACTGGATCCCGAGGTGCACGCCATGGCCGATGAAGCCGCAAAACGTACCGGACGATCGCTCAATCAGTGGATCATGGATACTGTTTCTGAAGCCGCATCGGCCGAAAATGATCGTCGGCGCATTCGGATCCGAAATCGCTAGCATCACCGCGTCTCCGCGAACAGTTCCCGGCCGATCAGCATGCGGCGGATTTCGCTCGTGCCCGCGCCGATCTCGTAGAGCTTGGCGTCGCGCAGCAGGCGTCCTGTCGGGTATTCGTTGATATAGCCGTTTCCGCCCAGGCACTGAATCGCTTCCAGCGCGATTTGCGTCGCCTTTTCAGCGCTATAGAGAATGCAGCCGGCGGCGTCCTTGCGCGTCGTCTCGCCCCGGTCGGCGGCCTGCGCGACGGCGTAGACATAGGCGCGGCAGGCGTTCATCACCGTATACATGTCGGCCAGCTTGCCCTGCATCAGCTGGAACTCGCCGATCGGTTGGCCGAACTGTTCGCGCTCGTGCACATAGGGCATGACGACGTCCATCGCCGCGGCCATGATGCCGAGCGGGCCGCCGGCGAGGACGATGCGCTCATAATCGAGGCCGCTCATCAGCACGTTGACGCCGCGGCCCTCCTCGCCCAGCACATTGTCGAACGGTACTTCGCAATCCTCGAACACCAGTTCGCAGGTGTCCGAGCCGCGCATGCCAAGCTTGTCGAGCTTCTGGGCGGTCGAAAAGCCGGTCATCTGCTTTTCGATCAGGAACGCCGTGATGCCGCGCGGGCCGGCTTCGGGATCGGTCTTGGCGTAAACGACCAGCGTGTCGGCGACGGGACCGTTGGTGATCCACATCTTGTTGCCGTTCAGAACGTAGCGGTCGTTTCTCTTGTCGGCGCGCAGCTTCATGGAGACGACATCGGACCCCGAACCCGGCTCGCTCATCGCCAGCGCGCCGACCTGTTCGCCGGAGATCAGGCCCGGCAGATAGCGCGCTTTCTGCGCGTCAGTGCCGTTGCGGGCGATCTGGTTGATGCAGAGGTTGGAATGGGCGCCATAGGACAGGGCCAGCGACGCCGAAGCACGGCTGACCTCTTCCATCGCGACCACATGGGCCAGATAGCCCATGCCAGCGCCGCCATCGGCCTCGGGCACGGTGATGCCATGCAGGCCCAATTCGCCCAGTTTCGGTATCAGGTCGGCAGGAAACCGGTTGGTCGCATCGATCTCGGCAGCGCGCGGGGCGATCTGCTCCTGCGCGAAACGGTGCACCATGTCGCGCAGCGCCTCGATCTCCTCGCCGAGCGCGAAATTCATCGTCGCCGTAAACATATCCCCTCCCCGTCCTGCTCGTTGGCGCTACTCGGCCGCTTCGGCCAGTCGCGCCTGTTCGGGCGGCCTGTCAAGCTCGGCGTGCAGGCGCCGGCGTTCGTTTGCGGCCTTTTCCATCGCCTCCTCCTTGACCGGGCCGAAGCCGCGGATCATCTCCGGCACCGACAGAAGATCGCGCAACGTCTCGAACCGCGCCTCATCCAGCCTTGCGAGCGCCAACTCCACATCGGCCTCATATTGTTCGATCAGCGCCCGCTCGGCACGGCGCTCGGCGGTGTATCCGAACGGATCGAGCCGGGTGCCGCGCAACCCCTTCAGCCGGGCCAGTAGGCGCATGGCGCGCAGCATCCAGGGACCGAACTCGCGCTTTTTGGGCCGGCCCTCGGCGTCCTCGCCGGGCAGCAGCGGCGGCGCCAGATTGAAGGACAGTCTGAAATCGCCGGTGAAGGTCTGCGTCAGATAGCGGTCGAAGGCCGGATCGGCAAACAGCCGCGCCACCTCATATTCGTCCTTGTAGGCGAGCAGCTTCGCATAGTTATGGGCAACGGCGCGCACCAACGCGTCGCGGTCGGCGGGCTGCGACAGGCGGTCCTCGGCAACCGATGCGACACGCGCGACCATGTCGCGATAGCGTTTGGCGAGCGCATCGTTCTGATAGGCGGTCAGATGGGCGGCGCGATGGCGAACCAGTTCGTCCGCCGTCATCTCCGCCATCGGCTTGAAGCCGTTGGCACGGGTTTCCATCGCCTCGATCGCGGCGGGATCGTGCGCCATGACGCGGCCCCAGCGGAACGCGTCGATGTTGGCATCGACGGCGACGCCGTTGATCGCGATCGCCTGCTCGATCGCATCGGCCGACAGCGGGATCAGCCCCTTCTGCCAGGCAAAGCCGACCATCAGGATGTTGGTGGCGATCTCGTCGCCGGCGACCGCCATCGCCGCCTTGCCGAAATCGTGGAAGTGGGCATCGGGCCGCACGACGGAGCGCACCGTGTCCTCGACCGTCTGTTTGCGGAAATCGAAATCGCGCTGGCGCACGAATTCGGCGACCGGCGTCAGCCTGGCATTGACCACCGCATGGGTGCGCTCGGGATCGCAGCGCACGGTGCCGTCGCGCGAGGCGGCGACCACACTGTCGGCGGCGATCAGGACGTTGGCCCCGCCTGGCGCGATGCGCGGGCTCTTGCGCGGATTGTCGCCGGCCGACAGCCGGATATGGCTCATCACCGCGCCGCCCTTCTGCGCGAGACCCGCCATGTCGAGCACCAGCGGCGCGACGTTTTCGAGCCGGGCCGCCATGGCGATGATGCCGCCAATGGTCAGAACGCCGGTGCCGCCGACGCCGGTCACAGCGATGTTCCAGCTTGGCGCCATTTCGGGCAGGTCGGGCACGGGCAGGGCCGAAACATCAGGTGCCGTGGTGCGCGCGCTCTTGCGCAGTTCGCCGCCGCGCACCGTCACGAAGGACGGGCAGAAGCCCTTGACGCAGGAGAAATCCTTGTTGCAGGCCGACTGGTTGATCGTCCGCTTGCGGCCCATTTCCGTTTCAAGCGGGTCGATGGCGATGCAGTTGGACTGCACCGAACAGTCGCCGCAACCTTCGCAGACGGCCGGGTTGATCAGCACGCGCATGTCCGGGTCTTCCATCAGCCCGCGCTTGCGGCGGCGGCGCTTTTCGGCCGCGCAGGTCTGCACATAGACGATCGCCGTCACGCCGGGCTGCTCGCGCAGCTCCTTCATTACCGTATCGATCTCGTCGCGATGGCGAATGTCGGTGCCCGGCGGCAAGTCCGGCGCGCTGTAGGCATCGATATTGTCGCTCATCAGGACGATCGAGCCGACACCTTCATGATTGAGCTGGTGCGTCAATTGCTGCGGCGTCAGGCTGCCGTCGAGCGGCTGGCCGCCGGTCATGGCGACGGCATCGTTGTAGAGCAGCTTGTAGGTGATGTTGGCGCCCGCCGAGACCGCCTGGCGGATCGCCAGAATGCCGGAGTGGAAATAGGTGCCGTCGCCCAGATTGACGAAGACGTGCTTTTCATCGGTGTAGCGGCCGATGGCCGTCCACGGCACGCCCTCGCCGCCCATCTGGGTGAAGGTCTCGGTGTTCCGGTCCATCCACTGGACCATGTAGTGGCAGCCGATCCCGGCCAGCGCGCGAGAGCCCTCGGGCACCTTGGTCGAGGTGTTGTGCGGGCAGCCGGCGCAATAATGCGGCTGGCGCGTGACGGCCGGCACATGGCTTTCGGCGAAACGCTCGCGCTCTTCGAGATAGGCGAGCCGGTCTCCGATCCGGTCGCGCAGGCCGTCATCGATGCCGTCGAGCCTGAGCACCCGGTCGGCGATACCGCGCGCCACCGCCCCCACCGACAGCGCCTTGGACAGCGACAGGAAAGGCCGGTCGTGCTCGTCGAACTTGCCGACGATGCGCGGGCGCACATCGGCGCGCCAGTTGAACAGGTGCATCTTGATCTGGTTCTCGATGATCTCGCGGCGCTCTTCGACAACCAAGACCTCTTCGAGACCTTCGGAAAATTCGCGCACGCCCTCGGGTTCGAGCGGCCAGGTCATCCGCACCTTGTAGAGCCTCAGACCGATTTGGGCGGCCTCTTCGTCTCCGATGCCCAGTTCGAACAGCGCCTGGCGGACATCCTCATAAGCCTTGCCGGAGCCGGCAATGCCGAACCGGGCCTTTGGCGAATCCATGGTGATCTGGTCGACCCCGTTGGCACGCGCAAAGGCGAGCGCCGCATAGGGCTTGATCTCCTGCAGGCGCTGATCCTGAACCAGCGGCGCATCCGGCCATCGCAGGTTCACACCGCCGGGCGGCAGCCCGAAGTCCGGAATGACGAACTGGCGGCTTTCTGCGGACAAATCGACCACCGATGTGGTCTCCACCGTGTCGGAAATGAATTTCATGCCGACCCAGAGGCCCGAATAGCGCGACATGGCGATGCCGAGCAGGCCGATCTCCAGAAATTCGTGGATGGATGACGGGTACAGACACGGGATGATCGCCGAGGCAAACGCATGGTCGGACTGGTGCGGCACGGTCGACGACTTGCAAGTGTGGTCGTCGCCGGCAAGGCACAGCACGCCACCATGGGGCGCGGACCCGGCGGCATTGCCGTGCTTGAAGACATCGCCCGACCGGTCGACGCCCGGCCCCTTGCCGTACCAGATGCCCAGTACGCCGTCCTTTCGGGCGCCCGGCGACAGACCGACCTGCTGCGTACCCCAGACCGCGGTTGCGGCGAGTTCCTCGTTGACGCCGGGCTGGAACGTGATGTCGAGCGGATCGAGGTGCTTCCTGGCGCGAACCAGTTGCTGGTCGTAGCCGCCAAGCGGCGAGCCGCGGTAGCCGGTCACGAAGGCGGCGGTGTTCAGGCCGGCGGCGCGGTCCCGGCGCATCTGCACCATCGGCAGGCGGACGAGCGCCTGCATGCCGCTCATATACACCGCGCCCCCGGACGCGGTGTAGGTGTCGTCCAGACGGACGGCTGCGATGTTCATCGGTCAATCCTCCCCCACGCGCCGATCATGGCGGTGGAGCGGCACGGCATCGCGGGCTCCCGACGGATCAATGGCAGGCGCAGCCCCTCCCTGCGCACCCGACCGGTCATTTGCACACGGACCGCGCGACGGTTCGTGTTTCCAATTGCGATCAGTCTAGGACGCCGGTTTATCGCTCGGCAAGGAAAACCGGATGCCCGCACGATAACCCCAACGGCCAGACCGTTGGGATACTTGAAGAAACGCCTGCAATTATCTGAAGTAGATGGCGAACCCGGCAGGATTCGAACCTGCGACCTGATGATTAGAAGTCACCTGCTCTATCCAGCTGAGCTACGGGTCCGTCGGTGCAGATATAGACGCTGGGCACGGCACGGCGCAATCGCATGCCGGGACGGATTCGGCGATGCCGGCGCCTGCCGGTCGGAACCCTTCAGTGGGTCCAGGGGATACGGCGGTCGAACTTGAAGTTATCAGAATAGGCCTGGCGCCGCCGTTCGGCCTTTTGCGGCTTTTCGATGCGATAGGTCAGACCGTGCTTTTCGGCATAGGCAACCGCGGCTTCCATGGTGTCGAAGCGCAGATGCACCTGCGTGCGGGTGTCCGACGAAGAGGTGTATCCCATCAGCGGCTCGATGCGACGCGGCTGCTCGCGGTCGAATTCCAGAACCCAGTGGCCGGTCTTGGCCTTGCCGGACTGCATGGCGGTCTTGGCGGGACTGAAAATTCGCGCGCTCATGGCATTGGTCTCCTCTGCCAAACATCTGCCGCCGGCGTACGGTCGGCGTATCGTGGTCGGAGCGGCAGGATTCGAACCTGCGACCCTCTGGTCCCAAACCAGATGCGCTACCAGGCTGCGCTACGCTCCGGATGCCGGACACCGGCGATGGGCCGACGCTCTAAACCGGAAACCCGGGTTCGGCAAGGGAGCAAATCGCGCGCATTGGGGCTACGAACCGTGCCGGGCAGCGGGGTCCACTTGACGCCGCTGTTCAGGCGCGGCAGCCTCATTCGTAACGGCGGCCCGGCAGGATCGTCCGGCCGCTGTCGTGCAGTGTGAGCGTTGCTGCATCGGTCAAGAGGAGGATGATATGGCACGAGGATTTGTTCCCCACATCCCAAATGCTCCGCGCGGGATGCCCGGCGCGCCGAAAGACGAGCATTCGCCGCCTCGGGTCGCCCCCCGCAATCCGGCTGGGCTGCCGCTCGAAATTCTGCCAGTCTATGACAAGGCCGAAGACGAACTTCCCAAGATCGACGGTGAAGAGGCAGAGCCGGACCACGAGCCCAATCAGGATCAGTAGCAGAGCTGTGCCGCCTTGGGCGCGGTTGCGCCCCTAGCCCCCACCGATCGCCGGATGAACCAGCCGGTCGCCGGCTTCGATGCCCAGTGTCTCGGCCGTGCCGGCATGAACCTCGAGCACGTAGAGCGCCGGCGCGCCCGACCGGATCGGCACGGTCGAAAAGGGCACCGTGTCGCGGGCGACGCGGACAATCGTGCCGTCGGCGGCGGCGAAAACGATGTCGAGCGGCAGCGGCGTGTCCTTCATCCAGAAGGCGCGCGGGCCGGACACCTCGAAGACGAACAGCATGGCGCGGTTCTCGGGCAGATCGGTGCGGTGCATCAGCCCGCGCATGTGCTGCTCGCCGGTGCGCGCGATTTCGAGGTCAAAGCGGGCCCTGACTTCGCCTTCAGCCGACAGGACCGACAATTGGGCGGGATCGACCGGCAGCCGCATCGGCTCGTTCGCCAGAACGGCAAACGACGCGCCCAGAACCATGAGCGCAGCCAACACCATCGCGGAAACGGGGGATCGGAGCGGAGCGTTTCGGTGCATGCGCTCAGATATGAGCGCGCGCGGCGGCGATCAATGGGACGATGGCGGCTGAACCCCGATATCGGGGTAGATTTCAGCCGCCATCAGTCCCTTCTCGCCCTCGCCGAAACGGGCAATGACCACCTGGCCGGGCCTGAGTTCGGTCAGGCCGAAGCGGCGCAGCGTCTCCATGTGCACGAAGATGTCGGGCGTGCCCTCCCCGCGCGTCAGGAAGCCGAAGCCCTTGGTGCGGTTGAACCATTTGACGATCACCCGCTCCAAGCCGCTGGTCGGCGTGACATTGGCGTGGGTGCGCGGCTCGCTGGAGGCCGGATGAACAGCGGTCGATGCGTCCATGGACATGATGCGGAAGGCCTGAAAGCCGCGTTCGCCGCGCTGTGCCTCGCAGACGATGCGCGCGCCCTCCAACGCGGTCTGGTATCCGTCGCGGCGCAGGCAGGTGACATGCAGCATCACGTCGCCGAAAGCGGCATCGTCGGGCACGATGAAGCCATAGCCCTTTGCGATGTCGAACCATTTGATCTTGCCGGCGATCTCGACAAGGGCGCCCACACCGGCCTCGTGCGCAAGCGGCGCGCGTTGGCCGACGGTCTTGTCCTTGCCTGATTGCGACTCGTCACTCATACGATCGACATCCCCCGCACGCTTGGCGCAGTCGGACCAGGAGCGCGCAAGCCGTGATTCGAGGCAAGGATAGCATCACGACGCCCGATTCCGGCAAGAGCGAAATCCCGATTTGCCCCGGAATACCGGGCTAGCCAGCCGAATTGCGGCCCGATACTGTGAATAAGTCACGCGCCGTCGCCATGCGCGTCGGAAATGCGACAGCCACGGCGCGGCGCACAGCGAAGGTGACGCCGGGTCAGCATCGCCGCAACCGAAATTCAGGATCCGGAACCCGACAATGCGCTATCTACACACCATGGTCCGCGTTCGCGACATCGACGAATCGCTGGCATTTTACTGCGACAAGCTGGGGCTGGAGGAAGTCCGGCGTCACGAGAGCGAAAAGGGGCGCTATACGCTCATCTTCCTGTGCGCGCCCGAGGACAAGGAGGCCGCGCTGGCCAACAAGGCGCCGCTGATCGAACTGACCTATAATTGGGACCCCGAGGACTATCAGGGCGGACGCAACTTCGGTCACCTGGCCTATCTGGTCGACGACATCTATGCGACGTGCCAGCGGCTGGCCGACAATGGCGTGACCATCAACCGCCCGCCGCGCGACGGCCATATGGCCTTCGTGCGGTCGCCCGACGGCATTTCGATCGAGTTGCTGCAAAAGGGCGACGCGCTGGCGCCGAAGGAGCCTTGGGCGAGCATGGAAAACACCGGAAGCTGGTAGGCCGGGCCGCCCTGCGGCCCGGGGCCGCATCGCGGTTTGCCCCGCTGCCTTGATTGCTTCACGATTTGGCCGTAATCGCTCCTTATCGGTTCGCGCCAGCATTAAGCCATTGCGCATATTTTGCGGCGATGATGGCGGGACAGCCC
Source organism: Oceaniradius stylonematis (assembly GCF_003149475.2). GTDB lineage: Bacteria > Pseudomonadota > Alphaproteobacteria > Rhizobiales > Rhizobiaceae > Roseitalea > Roseitalea stylonematis. The sequence continues at coordinate 61,923 of NZ_QFWV02000002.1, read as the reverse complement.
GCGGCAAGCCAGAGATGCGATCATGAGATCGCCGGATAGCCGACGGGATTGTTCGATCGGGGGCCCGAGGGGAAACGTACTTTTGAAGTCATCGCTCCGCTTTGCTGTTCAAGGCCGCGCGCCGGGGGGTCTCGCCATCGTCACGGCCGCGCTGCTGGTGTCGGCGTGCACGACTTCCTCCCTGGACACGGTCGCGACCGGGCTCGGCCCCGCACCCGGCGTCGATACGGGCACCATGATGGCGCTGAGCGACGGTGAAGCCCTGCCCGCTCCCGACGTGCGGCCCGCCGCGCCGATCGGCGAGACCGCGCCGGTCGCCGACAGCGCCACGGTGGCCTTTGCCGGACCGACGCCGACGGAGCCTGCACCGCTTCAGACCGCGGCGGCAGAACCGACCTCCATCGCCGAGGCGCCGGCGCAGTCCGTCATCGCAGCCGAAGCCGCCGAGGCGGCAACACCGGGTTCCGCACCCGCTCCTTCGGCCGAATCCCCGGCTCCCGCCGCGCCCGCCACCGACGATGTCGCCACCCAGCGCATTCTCGCGGCCAGCAACGCGCCGACCGCCAACGGCACCGAACCGGTCGAACCGGAACCCCAGGTGGCCACCGCGCCGCCACCGGCCATCACCGCGCCTGCCGCGGCCACCGGGAACCGTCCGGGTTTTCTCAATGCCCTGTTCGGCAGCCGCCGCGATACACAGGGCCGCCCGCGGCCTCTGGTCGCCACAGCATCAAGTCAAAGCGCGCCTTCGCCGGTGATCGAGCAGCCCGCCGCTCCGCAGCCGGTGATCGCCCGCGCGTCGGCCAGCGGCAGCACCGCCGCCCTGCCGGGTTTCAGCCGGGAACGGGCGCTTGGCATCAATCAGGGTGCGGTGACGCCCGATGCGCCTGTTCAGCTTGCGTCGGCCGCCGGCCTGGCGCGTCTGGCGCCAAACGGCCTGCGCACACAGCATTCGGGTGTCGATGTCGCCTGCCTCAAGCCGGCGCTTGTGCGCCTTCTCAAGCGCGTCGAGCAGCGTTACGGCAGGCCCGTGGTCGTCACGTCCGGCTATCGCAGCCCGCAACGCAACCGCCGGGCGCGCGGCGCCAAGAATTCGCTGCACATGTATTGCGCGGCCGCCGATATCCAGGTCGAGGGCGTCAGCAAATGGGATCTGGCCGCCTATCTGCGCTCGGTGCCCGGCCGTGGCGGCGTCGGCACCTATTGTCACACCAAGTCGGTGCATATCGACATCGGTCCCCAGCGCGACTGGAACTGGCGCTGCCGCCGGCGGAGCTGACCGCCGATCGCTTGCCGTGGGCCGGGCGGAAACCTATGTGACTGCCCGGTCGCAAAAAATCGGTTTTCCGGTTTGCGATCAGGGTTGCGGCGGCGTTTGAATGTGCCTATACACCGCTCACCTTGATGCGCGCCCATCGTCTAGCGGTCTAGGACGCCGCCCTTTCACGGCGGAAACACGGGTTCGAGTCCCGTTGGGCGTGCCACTTTCTCTCTCATTGCAGCATCGAGCGCATCGCGCCGTCAGGCGCGTGCCAGATCGTCGATAATCGGGCAGTCGGGCCGGTCGTTTCCCTGGCACGTCTCGACGAGCCGCGACAGCGTCGCGCGCAGCGACTGCAATTCGTCGAGCTTGCGGTCGATCTCGCCGATCTTCTCCAGCGCCAGCGCCTTGACGTCGGCGCTGGCCCGGTGCTCGTCGTCATAAAGCGACAGCAGCAGCCGGCACTCCTCGATCGAAAAACCCAGGCTGCGGGCGCGTTGCACGAATTTCAGCCTGTGCACGTCCGTATCGGAATAGTCGCGATAGCCATTGTGCGCCCGCGCCGGATGGACCAGACCGATCTCTTCATAGTAGCGGATGGTCTTTCTGGGCAGCTCAGTCGCGCGCGCCGCCGAGCCGATGTTCATTGCCCGTCCCCAGTTTCGATGCGCCGTAGGTGGCGCGCAGCCGGTCGATCTCCGCATCGGTGAAGCCCAGCATCCGCGCGCGCCGCAAAAACTGGGCAAAGCTGGCCGGTTCGCACGCGGCCGGTTCGCGCTGGCCCAGTTCCGGTTCGGTTGCCATCTGTCGCTCGGTCATGGTCGCAATGTGGTGCCCTGTCCACGTCTTTACACCCGATGGCCGGTGACGGCCTTTTGACAATAATGTGTCCGCAACGTGCGCGAACGGCCATGGTTAACCCTTCCCGCCACGGGAAGGTCAAGACCGGCCGCTAAACCGGCGCGGAGCGTGACTTGCGGCGTTCGCCGATGATTTCGGCCAGAATGGAGACGCCGATCTCGGCCGGTGTCGATGCGCCGATCGGCAAGCCGATCGGTCCCCTTATGCGCGAAACAGCATCGGGATCGGCGCCGGCGGCGATCAGCCGCTCGATGCGGCGCCCATGCGTCTTCCGGCTGCCCAGCGCGCCGACATAGAAGCACTCCGCCTCGAGCGCGGCGCGGATCGGATGATCGTCGATCTTCGGATCATGGGTCAGGGCGACCAGGGCGCACCAGCGGTCGAGCGGGCGTTGGGCCAGCACCATCTCCGGCCAATCCGCCGACAGTTCGATGCCGGCGAAACGCTCGGGCGTTGCGAAGGCAGTGCGCGGATCGATGATCTCCGGGTGGAAGCCGGCGGCGGAAGCCATCGGCGCCAGCGCCTGGCTGATATGCACCGCGCCGACGATCACCATGCGCACCGGCGGCAGATGGACATTGATGAAGAAGTCGCGGCCGGAAACCGACACCGGTGCCGCTTTGCCCGACCGGAACGCCTCGGCGATTGCCGCGCCGAGTTCGCCGGGGATCGCGTCGTCCTCGCTCACCACCCGGTCGCGGCCATCGCCCAGATCGGTGACCACGGCAACCGCCCGCCGTTCGTCCCGTGCCGCGTTTAGCGCTTTCAGAACGGCGGGCTCCACGGTCAGCCGACCCTTTCGACATAGACGCGGATGCGGCCGCCGCAGGACAGGCCCGCGCGCCAGGCGGTTTCATCGGCGACGCCGTATTCGAGCATGCGCGGTTCACCGGTTGCGATCACGTCCATCGCCGCGACGATCACCTCGCCCTCGACACAGCCGCCAGAGACCGATCCCTCGAAAAGACCGTCCGCATCGACCGCCAGATGGCTGCCTGGCGGCCTGGGCGCCGAGCCCCAGGTCTCGACCACCGTCGCAAGCGCAACATCGCGGCCCGCGCGCATCGCCGATTCGGCAAAGCGCAACGGATCGTGGTCGGCGGCATGGTCGGTCTGTGTGGGCGTTGTCTCGTTCACGGCAGCCACCATAGGCCATGGACGGAGGTTGGAAAAGCGCGGCAGCCTTGCCCTTTGCAGGGGTCCGGTGCATCACAACTGCCATGTTCCGGCTCGTTTCGACATGTGCCGCATTCGCCCTGCTGCTGGCCGCCACGGCCGGCCAGCCGGCGCACGCCGCCGACGGCGCGGCGGTCGTCGCCCCGCTCAGCGGGCCCTATGCGCCGGTCGGCCGGGCGCTCGACGAGAGCGTCCGGGCCGTGCTCGGCGACGATGTGCCCGCGCTGGACGATGGCTGCGATGCGCAGATGGCCGAAAGTGCGGCCCGAGACGTGATCGAGGCCGGCGACGCGCTGGTGATCGGCCTGCCCTGCATCGATGCGTTCGATGCCGCCATGCCGGCGCTTGCCGACGCCGGCGTGCCGGTGATCGCGGTGGACGTTCGCGCCGCGGACATCACGACCGCGCCGCGCGGTGCAACGCGATGGCCGGTGTTTCGCTCCGGACCGGCGGCGCACACCGAATTCGCCGTGCTGGCCGGCCATCTCGCCCGTGCCTGGCGCGAGGCCAGTTTCGCGATCATCGATGACGGCACGCTCTATGGCCGGCAATTGGCCGAAAATGTCCGCCTGCTGCTGGCCGATGCAGCACTGGAGCCGGTCTTCGTCGACACATATCGGCCGCTGCTCGAAAGTCAGGCCGCGCTGGTGCGGCGGCTGCAACGGTCGGGCGCAAGCCATGTGCTGATCGGTGGAGAGGCGCGCGATGCGGCGATCATCGCGGCCGACGCGGCGCGGATCGGCTATCGGCTTGCGATTGCCGGCGGCAGCATTCTGGTCGCGCCGCCCGCCGACGGGCGCCTTCCGGACGGCACGATCACCGTCGCCGTGCCCGCCGACATCGATCCGGCGCGGATCGCCGCGCAGGTCGCGCAGGCGGCACTTGCGGCGGACATGCCCGTGATCGATGCGCTGCGCACGCTGACATTCCAGACCGATATCGGCCCCCTCGCCTTCGGCGACGATGGCGAGCCCGATGCCCGGTTCTTCCGCATCCACACATTCCGGAACGGCCGCCCCGAACCGCTCACCCCCGACATGGATGGATAGCCCCATGACTCCCGGCCCGCGCAACCTGATCACCGACATTGCAGGCCTCAAGGTCGGCCAGGCGACCCATGCCCGCATCAAGAGCGGCGTCACCGCCATCATCTGCGACGCGCCGGCCGCGGCGGGCGTGCAGGTTCTCGGCGGCGCGCCCGGCACGCGGGAGACCGATCTTCTTGCGCCGCACAACACGGTCGAGGCGGTCGATGCCATCGTTCTTTCGGGCGGATCGGCCTTCGGGCTGGACGCCGCTTCCGGCGTTCAGGACTGGCTGGCCGAACAGGGACGCGGCTTTCCCGTCGGCCCGCACCGGGTGCCGATCGTGCCGTCGGCGATCCTGTTCGACCTGATCAATGGCGGCGACAAGGACTGGGGCGACAAATCGCCCTATCGGGCGCTGGGCACGCTTGCCGCGCAGACGGCGGCGACCGAGTTCGCCATCGGCAGCCATGGCGCGGGCGCCGGCGCACTGACAGCCGACCTCAAGGGCGGCCTCGGCTCGGCCTCGGCAGAGCTCGAACGCACCGGCATCACCGTCGGATCGCTGGTTGCGGTCAACAGCCTGGGCACGCCGATGGTCGGCGGCACCCGCCATTTCTGGGCCGCCCCTTTCGAACAGGACGGGGAGTTCGGCGATGAGGGCCTGCCCGAACCGATGCCCGCCAATGCGACCGATCTGCGCATCAAGTTCCGCGATCTGGTCTCCGACGGCGCGCCGGTGAACACGACGATCGGCGTCGTCGCCACCGACGCCAAGCTGACCAAGGCGCAATGCAAGCGGCTGGCGATCGCCGCCCATGACGGGCTGGCGCGCGCCATCTGGCCGGCGCACACGCCGTTCGACGGCGATTGCATCTTTGCGCTGGCGACCGGCCGGACCGAGATCGGTCCCGATCTCGATGTGTTTGTCGATCTGTGCGCGGCGGCGTCCGCGACCATGGCGCGCGCGGTGGCACGGGGCGTCTATGCCGCTCACGAAGAGCCGGGGGATATCATGCCGGTCTGGTCGTCGCGCCGTTGACAGGCCGGCGGCACGCGCGCCACTGACAGCCCAGCCGCATCATCGAGGAGAGACCAGCCATGCGCGACATCAAGATCGCTCCGTCCATTCTCGCATCGGACTTCTCGAAGCTCGGCGAAGAGGTGCGCGCGGTCACCGAGGCGGGCGCAGACTGGATTCATCTCGATGTGATGGACGGCCATTTCGTGCCCAACATCTCCTATGGACCCGATGTTATCGCCGCGCTGCGCGCGCACACCGACATCCCTTTCGACTGCCATCTGATGATCGCGCCCGCCGATCCCTATCTCGAGGCGTTCGCCAAGGCCGGCTGCGACACGATCACGGTCCATGCCGAGGCGGGGCCGCACCTGCACCGCTCGCTGCAGGCGATCCGCGCGCTCGGCAAGAAGGCCGGGGTGACGCTGAACCCGGCAACGCCCGTGTCGGCCATCGAACACGTCATCGACATGGTCGATCTGGTTCTGGTGATGAGCGTCAATCCGGGCTTCGGCGGCCAGAAGTTCATCGACGCCGTGGTGCCGAAGATCGCCGCCATCGATGCGCTGATCGGCGACCGCCCGATCGACCTTGAAGTCGATGGCGGGGTGACGGCCGACACCGCGCCCGCCTGCGCGAAGGCCGGCGCCAATGCGTTCGTTGCAGGCTCGGCGGTCTTCAAGGGCGGGACAGTGGACGCCTACCGTGCTAACATCGAGGCCATTCGGGCGGCGGCGACGGACAACCGGCCATAGGAGGTCGATATGGTTGAACGGTTTTTCTGCAGGCTTCGCGCCTGCCTCGCCCTGGCGCTGCTGACGGCGTTCGCCGTCTTTGGCGCACTGGCACCGGCGAAGGCCGGTGATGCGGCGACCCTCAACGTTCTGGGCTTTTCGTCGGACGGCGCGATTTTCGCCTTCGAGGAATATGGCGTCCAGGATGGGTCCGGCTTTCCCTATGCGAACCGCTATTACATCGACACGGCGACCGACACGTTCCTGCCCGGCTCGCCGATCCGCAAGCGGATCGACGACGAGACGGCGAGCGTCGCCGAGGCACGCGCCCAGGCGCGGGCGGTGGGCGAGACGACGATTTCCGATGCGTTGCTCGCCGCCAATGGAGGCGTGCTGGCCGGTTTCAACCCGATCACCGAGATCGGCGCCGATCCGTTCCGCATGGTGGTCAATCCGCGTCCCGTCAATCCGCCGATCGATGCGCCGCTCGAAGTGCGGTTGACCGAATTGAGCTTCCTCGCCGAGCCGCCCTGCGACGGCGTGACGGACGCCAGCATCGGCTTCCGGCTCGTCAAGATCGATCCGACGCCGGGCGGGTCCACTGAGCTTCTCAACGAGGACGAAAGCGTTCCTTCAAGCCGTGGCTGCCCGCTCGGCTATGCCATCGGCGGCATCCAGACCTTCTACCCCGACAAGGCCGACCCGGTCTTTGCCGTCCTGATCGCCATCCGCTCGTTCGGCTTCGAGGGACCGGACTTCCGCTGGATGGCGGTGACAGCGCCGATGATGCCTTAGGCGAGGCGCATGAGACTTTGGGGGCGACTGGCCGCATCGCGGCTGACATTGCGGCGCGCGGCGACAGCCAGCCTGGCATGCGCGGTTGTGGCGGGGCTTCTGACGGTGCTGACGCTGCGCTGGCAATATGGCTGGTCGGACGCCGGACATATCGGCATCGTCAGCGCGATCTATGCAGCGGGGGCCGGTACCGGTTTTGCGGCATCGCTTTTTGCAACCAGCCTTGCCATGCCGCATGCCAGCAGGCGCCGGCGCACAATGGTGACGGTCCTGCTTGCCGTTCTCGCCGTCCTGGGTGCCACCTACTTCATCTTCTTTCTCGAACACCGAAGCTATTACAGCCAGTGGCACGATGCCGCCCTGACGCGGCTTTGGTTCTGGCAGCAGGCTTTCACGGCTTTGGGTGGGGCCGCCCAATTCGCGGTGATGGGCATTCGCTATTTCGGTGTCGGTGCGCTGGCGCTGATCGTCGCCGCAAGCTGGTGGGTGCACCGCACGGCGCATTGAGTGTTGCGCTGAGGCCTGTTAGGCGGACCGCGCACACCTCTCCTACCCGCAGGTTCATCACATGATTCCCCGCTATTCGCGCCCCGACATGGTCGCCATCTGGTCGCCCGAAACCAAGTTCCGCATCTGGTTCGAGATCGAGGCCCATGCCTGCGACGCGCTCGCCAAGGCCGGCGTGATCCCCGAGCGCGCGGCGCAGGTGATCTGGGAAAAGGCCGGCTCGGCGACGTTCGATGTCGAACGCATCGACGCGATCGAACGCGAGACCAAGCATGATGTGATCGCCTTCCTGACCCATCTGGCCGAGATCGTCGGGCCCGAAGCGCGGTTCGTGCATCAGGGCATGACCTCGTCGGACGTGCTGGACACATGTCTGGCCGTACAGCTCTCGCGCGCGGCGGACATTCTTCTCGCCGATCTCGACGCGCTGCTCGCCGCGCTGAAAACGCGGGCCTTCGAGCACAAGGACACCGTCACCATCGGCCGCAGCCACGGTATCCATGCCGAGCCGACGACGTTCGGTCTCAAGCTCGCCCAGGCTTATGCCGAGTTCGAACGGTGCAAGTGCCGCCTTGAAGCGGCGCGTGCCGACATCGCCACTTGCGCGATTTCCGGCGCGGTCGGCACATTCGCCAACATCGACCCGGCCATCGAGGCCCATGTGGCCGAAGCGATGGGCCTGACCGCCGAACCAGTCTCGACGCAGGTGATCCCGCGCGACCGGCATGCGATGTTCTTTGCCACGCTCGGCGTGATCGCCTCGTCCGTCGAGCGGCTGGCCGTCGAGATCCGCCATCTGCAGCGCACCGAAGTGCTTGAGGCGGAGGAATATTTCGCGCCCGGCCAGAAGGGCTCGTCGGCGATGCCGCACAAGCGCAACCCGGTGCTGACCGAAAACCTGACCGGTCTTGCGCGCATGGTGCGCGGCTATGTGACGCCGGCGCTCGAAAATGTCGCGCTGTGGCATGAGCGGGACATTTCGCACTCTTCGGTCGAACGGATGATCGGCCCCGATGCGACGATCACGCTCGATTTCGCTCTGGCCCGCCTGACCGGGGTCATCGAAAAGCTCGTCGTCTATCCCGACGCGATGACGGCGAACATGAACCGCTTCCGCGGCCTGATTCATTCGCAACGCGTGCTTCTGGCGCTGACCCAGGCCGGTGTGAGCCGCGAGGACGCCTACCGGCTGGTCCAGCGCAACGCCATGAAGGTCTGGGAACAGGGCAAAGACTTCCTGACCGAACTGCTCGCCGACGACGATGTCCGCGCCCATCTGGGCGAAGACGAGATCCGCGACAAGTTCGATCTCGGCTATCACACCAAGCATGTCGACACGATCTTCGAGCGGGTGTTCGGCGAGAGCTGAAGTCAGCTGTCAGGACAGAGCGACGGGCTGCCCTGCGCCAGCCATTGCTCGAGCGTCAGCCGCTGCGGGGACAGTGAAACGGCGGTTTCCGTGGTCTCCTCGCGGACGATACCCTTGCCGGTCAGCACGTTGATGTCGCAGCCGCCATTGGCGTCGGGATCGAGCGTGTCGTAGAAGCTGTGGGTAAACCCGGCGATGAGCAGTGTTTCGTCGCGCCATGCCAGCGTGACCGTCTGGTTCCAGCGGTTGCGCCCGATCGCCTCGTTGCCCGATTTCAAAAGGAGCGAACCGGAAGCGGCAAAATCGACCGAGGGACGGTTGCCCACCATCATGCCCGCGCCGCCCCAGGCCGCATCGGGAAAGGACAGCCAAGGCTCCATGGCGCCTTCGTCAAAGCCGGTGCCGCGCAGGATGATCAGCGCGTGGTCGTCGGTGCCGTCGGGGTCGGGCGCGACCAGAAGCGCCGCGTCCCGGGCGCCGTCCCCGTCCAGATCGCCGGTCGCAACCGAGACGATCCTGTCGACGGGCCAATCGCCGGCGGCCGCGGGAAATGGCGCCAGACCGATGCCAGCGACAAGCGTCAGATGACAGGTTGTCACCGGAATTGAAGCGGCATTTCTCATCGCAAACCCCTGATTTTGCGGTGGCTTTCCGCACGATCACGACTGTGGCGGCTTTCATGACGCGATGCAACGCCGCTTGTCCGGCGATGACGCGGTTCGGGCATGATGGGCGCGCATCGTGGCGATGTTCAAGCCAATCATGGAGGACATCATGACCGACGAACGCGACTATTATTCCAATCATCGCACGCGAGCCGAGCTGGGTGCGTCCTCGGGCGGCGGCCTGTGGGCCGGGCTGGCGATTCTCGCGCTCTTCGTGCTGATCGCCACGTTCTATCTGTTTTCGGGCGGCGGGGCAGAGAACGGCACCGGTGCGCCGGACATGGCGCCCGCACCGGTCGAAACGCCGGTGCCCAACACCGCACCGGCTCCGGTGCAATAGCCGAACCGGATGATGGCCGGCGCCGGACGCCGGCCGCCTTGTCCGGAGTTGACATCGCCGGTTCGCGGGGCCACCTCGCGGACCATGAAGATCCGTGACGCCGACATCGTGCTCGTCCCCGGCTACCGAAATTCGGGGCCGGGGCACTGGCAGAGCCGCTGGCAGGCCAGGATGAAGACGGCGCGCCGCGTCGAACAGGCCGAGTGGACCAAGCCGGTGCGCGAGGATTGGGTGCGTGAAGTGCGCAATGCGATAGCGGAAGCCTCTGCTCCCGTTGTGCTGGTCGCCCATTCGCTGGGTGTTGCCTGCGCCGTTCATGCGATCCAGGACGACGAGGACGCCGCGCTCTCCGGCAAGGTGCGAGGTGGGTTTTTCGTCGCGCCGCCGGACGTGACCAACCCGGCGATCCGGCCCCGGCACCTGATGACGTTCGGCCCTTATCCGCGCGACCCTCTGCCGTTTCCGGCCTTTGTGGTTGCGAGCCGCAACGACCATTATTCGAGCTATGAAAAAGCCGAGGAGATCGCCGCCGACTGGGGCGCGTTTCTGGTCGATGCGGGCCAATCGGGCCATATCAACGCCGAATCGGGCCACGGCCCCTGGCCGGAAGGGCTGATGGTGTTCGCCGAATTCATGAAGCGGCTTTAGTCAGCGATCGCCGCGCGCCGCCGACAACACGGCGTCGGCGCCCTTCCTGACGATGGCCGCATCGAAGCCCGCGGCGATCAGCCCGTACCCCATCTGCGCATAGCGCGGCACCATGGCCGGATCGGCGGCGAAGATGCCGGCCAGCTTGCCGGCCTTTTTGGCGCGCGTGGCGATGCCGGCGACCGCGTCCATCATGTCGTCGAGCGTCGGCTCCAGCCGCTCGCCGCCGGTCCATGCGATGGAAAAGTCCGCCGGGCCGACGAACACCGCGTCGATGCCCTCGACGGCGAGGATCGCATCGAGCGAATCGAGCGCAGCACGCGTTTCGATCATCGCAAAGGCGAGCGTTTCGGCGTTGGCGCGCCCCAGATAGGCATTGCCGCCCTCGATGCCGCGCACGCCGATGGCACGGGTCGGCCCCCATGACCGTTCGCCGAGCGGCGGGTATTTCATGAAGGCGGCAAAGGCGCGCGCATCGTCGACCGAATTGATCATCGGCGCGATCACCGCATCGGCGCCGAAGTCGAGCGCCCGCGAGGCCATCTCGAACCGGCCGACCGGCACACGAACGATTGCGGGCACGCGTTGCGCGGTGATCGCTTCGATGCCATGCCAGACCGACTGCTCGGTGTGACCGCCATGCTGCATGTCGAGGGTGACGGCATCGAAGCCCGCGCCGGCCACAAGGCCGACAAAACCGGTCTCCGGCAGGGCCGACCAGGCGGTCAGCACCGTTTGGCCGGCGCGCAATGCACCGGCCAGTTCATAGCCATAGGCGGTCATCTGCCCTCCCCGCGCGCGGCGCCGGTCAGCTCTTTTCGATTTCCTCGGCGGCGCGGACCATCAGTTCGTCCATGGTGCGGCGGATCTGGTGATCGGACTGTTCGACGCCGGCCGCATCGAAATCGCCGCGCACCTTGCGGAACACGTCCTCGTCGCCCGGCTCCTCGAAGTCGGCGGCGATGACCTCCTTGGCATAGGCTTCCGCGTCGTCACCCGTCTTGCCCAGCAGTTCCGCCGCCCAAAGGCCCAGAAGCTTGTTGCGGCGCGCCTCGGCCTTGAAGCGCAGCTCGGCGTCATGGGCAAACTTGTTTTCAAATGCGTCCTTGCGGTCCTTGATGCTCATTGTCGCTCCTCCGGGGCCGTCAGGGCCGGGCTTGATGGTGGTGGCTCACATGTAAGCCTAGCGCCGGTCTAAACCAAATGGTTTGTCAAAGATCAACCAGCCGATCGCCGCATATCCGGGGCCGTGCGATTTCCGGTTGAAGCCGCCAATGGCCATTTGTTTTGGCGCACCGTTTCGGATAAACCGGGCGAACGTTTCGTCCGACCCGCCAGGCGCCCGCGCGCCCGCTTGCGGAGCAGCAAAAGGCCAATGCATGAAACAGCGCCGCCGCATCTATGAGGGCAAGGCAAAAATCCTCTATGAAGGCCCCGAACCGGGCACGCTGGTACAGCACTTCAAGGATGATGCGACCGCCTTCAACGCGCAAAAGCACGACGTGATCGAGGGCAAGGGCGTCCTCAACAACCGCATCTCCGAGCACATCTTCTCGGCGCTCAACCGGATGGGCGTGCCGACCCACTTTGTCAAGCGCATCAACATGCGCGAGCAGTTGATCCGCGAAGTCGAGATCATTCCGGTCGAGATCGTCGTGCGCAACATCGCCGCCGGCTCGCTGGCCGAGCGGCTCGGCATCGAGGAAGGCACGGTGCTGCCCCGCTCGATCATCGAATTCTATTACAAGTCCGATCCGCTCGGAGATCCGCTGGTCTCGGAGGAACATGTCACCGCGTTCGGCTGGGCCAATCCGCAGGAGATCGACGACATGATGGCGCTGGCCATCCGCGTCAACGACTTCCTGTCGGGCCTGTTTCTGGGCATCGGCATCCAGCTTGTCGACTTCANCGTGCCGGCTGTGGGACATCGGCACCAATGAGAAGCTCGACAAGGACCGGTTCCGACGCGACATGGGCGGGCTGGTGGAAGCCTATACGGAAGTGGCGCGGCGCCTGGGCATCATGAACGAGAACGAGCGTCCCCGCCCGTCAGGCCCGGTGCTCGTCGCCTCCAAGGACAAGCTGCACTAGGATCCGGCGATGCACGCACCGGCCTTGCGTTCGATGGGCTTTTTCTGGCTGGCCTCTGTTGCCCTGTCCGGATGCAGCGCCGCCGATACGCCGGTGGCCACGGACACGGTCTCGGGCTGGCGGCCACTCCCCGGTGGCACCTATGTGTGCGCGCCGCCGGTCTGCGCCCTGGTCCAGCGCGCCGGCCATGACGCGATTTCGCTCGGGCCCGACGGCCGGGCGGCCGTCGAACGCAATGATGATGAAACCCGGCGGGCGTTCGAACGGGCGCTGAGAAACGGCTCGGCCCGCGCCGCCGCCGGCGAGGATGTCGCGCTGAGCATCGACGGTGCGGTCACACGGACGATGGTCGGCGCGACCGAGGGCCTGACCTTTGCAATCGCCGGCACGCAGAACGACGGAACCCCCGCCGATCCTGGTCATGCCATCATCGTTCCGAAGGATGGGCGGTTTCACATGGTCTATGCATTTGCCGGCAGCAAGACCGACGCCCGCGCCGCCGCGCGGCACTTCGTCAACGCGATCACTCTCTGACAAGGACGCCTCACCGCTCATGATCACCGCACGTGTCACCGTCACGCTGAAAACCGGCGTTCTCGACCCCCAGGGCAAGGCGATCGAAGGCGCGCTCGCCACGCTCGGCTTTGACGGCGTCGATGGCGTCCGCCAGGGCAAGGTGTTCGACATAGAGCTCGGCCATGACGACCGCAGGCGCGCCGAGACCGATCTTGCCGCCATGTGCGAAAAGCTGCTCGCCAACACGGTGATCGAGGACTATGCCGTGGAGATCGTCTGAAATGAAAACCGCCATTGTCCTCCTGCCCGGGCTGAACCGCGACCGCGACATGATCTCGGCGATCCGGACGATCTCCGGCCAGGAGCCGCTGACCGTTTGGCAGACCGAAACCGAAATTCCCGCCGGCGTCGATCTCGTCATCGTGCCGGGCGGCTTCTCGTTCGGCGATTACCTGCGCTGCGGCGCGATCGGCGCGCGCATGCCGGTGATGCGCGCGGTGGCCGATGCCGCCGGGCGCGGCGTCCGGGTGCTCGGCGTCTGCAACGGGTTCCAGATGCTGCTCGAGGCCGGCCTGCTGCCCGGCGTGCTGATGCGCAACGCTTCGCTCAATTTCGTCTGCAGAAGCGTCAAGCTGGAAGTGACCAATGCGGACACGGTGTTCACGCGCCGCTACCGGCAAGGCCAAATGATCGACTGCCCGGTCGCCCATCATGACGGCAACTATTTCGCCGACGCCGAGACGCTGGCGCGCCTCAAAGGCGAGAACCGGGTGGTCTTCCGCTATGCGGATGGCACCAATCCGAACGGCTCGGCCGACGACATTGCCGGCATCGTCAATGCCGAAGGCAATGTGCTGGGCATGATGCCGCATCCCGAAAACCTGATCGAGGACGCCCATGGCGGCACCGACGGGCGGCCGCTGTTCGAAGGCGCGCTCGATCTGGTCGCCGCCTGACGGTCTATCGGGCCGCTGTCACCAGTTCGCCGGGCGTCGTGCGCATGATCGTGATGTCCTCGGTCACCGCATTGCACAGGAACACGAGGTTGGCGGCCGACGAGACCAACTTGACCGAGTAATGCGCGCCTGTGTCCGCAACCTGGCGCACATGGTTTCGGTCGGCGCCCAGCCCGTCCAGCATGGCTTCGACCATCTGCGGACAGGCATCGAACGGCGCGGCCTGACGCATCAGCACCTCTTCGCCGGCCATGGCCGGCGCTGTGCCCAGCGCCACAAACACGGCGATCGCCGCCGCGCGTGCGGATATGATTGACATTGGCATGTCCCCCGATCTTGATGACTGTTGCGGTCTGCATCTCCTTGTTTTTGGCGTGGCGATTCGTCCGTCGCCTTGATCCCGATCGGAACAGCCTATGCGCGAATGGTTAAGCGCCAAATCCCAAAACAGGCAAAAAAGCGTTGCGATTGCTGCACTCGGCGCAACCCTGATGTTGCTGACGGCGTGTCAGAGCTTCGAAGCGCCGGGCGGCTCGCTGACGGCCGAGGTCGACGCGCCGGGGCCCGTCCAAGCCCTCCAAAGGGTCAATGAACGCGGACTGGCGTGCTGGATCCGCTCGGGCGACCGCGCCTTTCGCGGCTATGCGCTGGTGCCCGAACTCGACACGCGCAGCGGCGATCCGCGCATTCTGGTGGTGCGCCAAGGCAATGCGCAGGGCTTGCCCGAATTGGTGATCTCCGCATCGGGCGATCCGGTGCGGATTGTCACCTTCGGGCCGCTGACCGGCGATCGCCTTTCGGCGCGCATCAATGCCGACGTACTGGCATGGAGCGCCGGGCGGCAGGGCTGCGCCTGACCGCCTTACGAGCGGCGGCGGCGCGCATCGATGAAGGCAAGCGGATCGGGCTCGATCCGGTGACGCTCGTAAAACGGCAGCGAGCGGCGTATTTCGCGATCCGCCTCCGCCGGCGTTATGCCGATATCCCGAAGTTCGGATTCTGTGAGCTTGCTCAATTGGATACGCGTGCGGCGCCTGTCCAGTTTCGCCACGATCATCGCCACCAGAACCCGGGCCCATACGCGGAACGGCACCGAATTGGCGGACTTGTAGACGATGCCGGCAATGGTGATCGGCTTGGCCCGGAGCGGGATTGTATCAATTGTACCCATAATTTCGAATCCTCTTGGCTGGACGCCATGGGTCGATGGATACATTGACATATAGAGGGGATCAATATACAGAATTGTCACCATGACAACTTGGATTCCCAACCTGTCCAGCATGCAGGGGCCGCTTTATGTGCGGCTTGCCAATCGCATCCAGCAGGACATTGAATCGGGCACCCTGCCCGCCGGCGCCAAGCTGCCGCCGCAGCGCAATCTCGCATTCGACATCGGCGTCACCGTCGGCACTGTCAGCCGCGCCTACGCGCTGGTGCGCGAGCGCGGACTTGTGACGGGCGAAGTGGGCCGCGGCACCTTCGTGGCCGATACAGAGCACAATGGCAGCCACACGCCGCTCCCCCTGCCGCTGCGTGTTCCCGGCGGGTACGAGGAAAACCGCGCCGATGTGATCCGGCTCGATTCATCGGCCGCCTTCAGCACCGCCGGCGCAAACGAAGTGCGCGCGCTTCTTGCCGAGGCGGCAAATGACCTGCCCTGCGAGATGGCCGACTATGTCCGAAAGATAGAACCGCATTGGCAGACGGCCGGCGCCGACTGGATGAAGGTCGGCAGCGGCTGGGGCCCCGACCCGGATACCGTNCGCCTGCGAAGCGCTGACCTATGCGGGCATGCCGCGCGCCGCACATCTGATCGGGCGCGGTTCGGTCAGCGTCGCCATCGACGAGAACGGCATCCTGCCGGAAGCGTTCGAAACGGTCTGCGCCCAGCAGCATCCCAAGGTGCTGTTCCTGATGCCCGGCGTGCACAATCCGCTCACCCGCGCGCTGCCGCCCGAACGCCGAAAGGCGATCATCGACATTGCCCGGCGCCACAATGTCTGGCTGATCGAGGACAATCTCTACGCGACGATCGCCGGCGACCCGCACACGCCGATCGCGGCGATGGCGCCGGACATCACTTTCCATATCACCGGCCTGTCGAAGGCCGTGGCGGCGGGCCTGCGCGCCGGCTGGGTGGCCACGCCGCCGCACCTGACGGCCCGCGTCTGGTCGGCCCAGAAGATGCTGACCGGCGGCGCCAGCTACCTTCTGTGCGAACTGGCCGCCCGCATGGTCGATTCGGGCAAGGCGATGGCCGTGCGCAACCGCGTGCGTGCCGAAATCGGCCGGCGGGTCGCATTGATGCGGACCATCTTCGACGGATGCGACATCAATCTGCGCGACCATACGCCCTTTGCCTGGCTGAAACTGCCCGAACCCTGGCTTTCGGGCACATTCAAGGCCGCCGCATACGAGGAAAAGGTCCGCATCGACGACGAAGACGAGTTCAAGGCCGGACGCGGCGACCACCGGTTCCACGGGGTGCGCATCGCCTTTTCGGCCACCATCAAGGACATCCACCAGCTGGAGACGGGTGCGCGCAGGCTGCGCCGCATACTCGATGCCGGCCCCGGCGCCCATCACAGCTACAACTGAACCTGCCGATGCGCCGGCGATAGCTGTGATCGGGTTCCCGCGCCCCCTGTATTTGCCGTTCTGCATGGGCTATGCGGGCGCCAACAGCCACCAGAACCGACTGTTGCATGACCATTTCCAACACGATCGCCATCACGCCCGAACTGATCGAGGCGCATGGGCTCAAACCCGACGAATATGACCGCATTCTCGAGCTGATCGGCCGGGAGCCGAGCTTCACGGAGCTGGGCATCTTCTCGGCCATGTGGAACGAGCACTGTTCGTACAAGAGCTCCAAGAAATGGCTGCGCACCCTGCCGACCGAAGGGCCGCAGGTGATCCACGGCCCCGGCGAGAACGCCGGCGTCGTCGATATCGGCGACGGCCAGTGCGTCGTCTTCAAGATGGAGAGCCACAACCACCCCTCCTACATCGAGCCCTATCAGGGCGCGGCGACGGGCGTCGGCGGCATATTGCGCGACGTCTTCACCATGGGCGCGCGGCCCGTTGCGGCGATGAACGCGCTGCGGTTCGGCGAACCGGACCATCCCAAGACACGGCATCTGGTCGCGGGCGTCGTCTCGGGTGTCGGCGGCTATGGCAATGCTTTCGGCGTGCCGACCGTCGGCGGCGAGGTGGAGTTCGATGCGCGCTACAACGGCAATTGCCTGGTCAACGCCTTTGCGGCAGGGATCGCCGACACCGACAAGATCTTCCTGTCCAAGGCCGAAGGGGTCGGCCTGCCGATCGTCTATCTGGGCGCCAAGACCGGCCGCGACGGCGTCGGCGGCGCGACGATGGCCTCGGCGGAGTTCGACGACACGATCGAGGAAAAGCGACCCACCGTTCAGGTCGGCGATCCGTTCACGGAAAAATGCCTGCTTGAAGCGTGCCTCGAGTTGATGGCGACCGGCGCGGTGATCGCCATTCAGGACATGGGCGCGGCGGGGCTTACCTGCTCGGCCGTCGAAATGGGCGCCAAGGGCGATCTTGGCGTCGAACTCGATCTCGACCGCGTGCCGGTGCGCGAAGAGCGCATGAGCGCCTATGAGATGATGCTGTCGGAAAGCCAGGAGCGCATGCTGATGGTGCTCGATCCGGCCAGGGAAGCCGAGGCCGAGGCGATCTTCGAAAAATGGGGGCTCGATTTCGCGATCGTCGGCAAGACGACCGACGACCTGCGCTTCCGCGTGCTTCACCAGGGCGAAGAGGTCGCCAATCTGCCGATCAAGGAACTGGGCGACGAGGCGCCGGAATATGACCGGCCCTGGGTGGAACCGGGCATCTATCACGACTGGGACCCGGCCTCCGTGCCCGCTCCGGACGATTATGCGGACGCGCTCCTCGCCATGCTCGGCTCGCCGAACCTGTCGTCGCGCCGCTGGGTCTGGGAGCAGTATGACACGCTGATCGGCGCCAACACGCTTGCCATTCCCGGCGGCGATGCGGGCGTCGTGCGCGTCGATGGCCATGCGACCAAGGCGCTCGCCTTTTCGTCAGACGTCACGCCGCGCTATGTCGAGGCCGACCCCTATGAGGGCGGAAAGCAGGCCGTCGCCGAGTGCTGGCGCAACATCACCGCAACGGGGGCCGAGCCGCTGGCGGCGACCGACAATCTCAATTTCGGCAATCCCGAGCGTCCCGAGATCATGGGCCAGTTCGTCAAGGCCATCGAGGGGATCGGCGAAGCCTGCTCGGCGCTCGGCTTTCCCATCGTTTCCGGCAACGTGTCGCTTTACAACGAGACCCATGGCGAGGCGATCCTGCCGACGCCGACCATCGCCGGCGTCGGACTGATTCACGACTGGGCGCACATGGCGCGCATCGGCACGATGAATGAGGGCGATGCGGTGTTCGTCCTTGGCGGCGACGGCACGCATCTGGGCCAGTCCGCCTATGGCCGCGTTGTCCATGGCCGCGCGGACGGCCCGCCGCCGCCCGTCGATCTCTACCAGGAAAAGCGCAATGGCGATTTCGTCCGTTCGGCGATCCAGAACGGCCAGGTGACCGCCTGTCACGACGTTTCCGACGGCGGTCTTGCGATCGCGCTGGCCGAAATGTGCATGACGGCGAAGCGGGGCATGACAATCGAGGTCGGCGAGACCCAGGCCGCCCACGCGCTGCTGTTCGGCGAGGATCAGGGCCGCTACGTGGTCACGGTCGGCGCGCCCGACGCCAATTTCCTTTCGCTCAACGCCGAGGGCGCAGGCGTGCCATTCCGGCGCATCGGCACGGTGGCGGGCGACCGGTTTTTGTTGACCGGCGCGATCTCCGCTTCCATATCTTTGGCACAGATGGAGCGCGCGCATGAGGGCTGGCTGCCCGGCTACATGGCCGGCCCGGCCCGCGCGGCCGCCGAACAGGAGATGCCGTAATGCCGATGAACGCCGCCGACATCGAACGCATGATCAAGGACGCCATCCCCGATGCGCAGGTCACGATCCGCGATCTGGCCGGCGATGGCGATCATTATGCGGCCGAGGTGGTCTCGGAGAGCTTTCGCGGCAAGAGCCGCGTGCAGCAGCACCAGATGGTCTATGAGGCGCTGCAGGGCAATATGGGCGGCGTCCTGCACGCGCTCGCCTTGCAAACGTCGGCGCCGGGTTAAGCCGCCGTGCTCGGCGCGCTCATGGTCTTGTGCTTGAGCGCGCTGCTTCTTACTAATGAACGCATTCGCGACAGGCTGGCCAGCCTGTTTTCCAACCGCCGGGCCTTGAACCCGGATGAGAAAGGACGAGACGATGGCAGGGATCGGTGAGTTCATCGACAACGAGGTCAAGACCAACGAAGTCGTGCTCTTCATGAAAGGCACGCCGGGCTTTCCCCAATGCGGCTTTTCGGGTCAGGTGGTGCAGATCCTCGACTATCTGGGCGTCGACTACAAGGGCGTGAACGTGCTCGCCGACGACGATCTGCGCGAGGGCATCAAGACCTATTCGAACTGGCCGACGATCCCGCAGCTCTACGTCAAGGGCGAATTCGTGGGCGGCTGCGACATCGTCCGCGAGATGTTCCAGGCGGGAGAACTGCAGAGCCATTTCGAAGGCAAGGGCGTCGCAGTCAAGCAGGCGAGCTGACCGCCCCCTGCCGTGATCACCCCCGCCTATGCGGCCACCATGGCGCGCTACAACCGCTGGCAGAACGCCAATCTGCTGGCCGCTGCCGGCACGCTGACCGACGAGGAGCGCCGCGCCGATCGCGGCGCGTTCTTCGGCTCGATCCACGAAACCTTCTCGCACCTTTTGTGGGGCGACAGCATATGGATGCACCGGTTCGCCGGCACGCCCAGGCCGGGAGGCGGCATCGCCGAGTCGACATCCATGGTCGCCGACTGGGGCGCCTTCGGCGCGGAGCGGCGGCGCTTCGACGATGTGATCGCCGATTGGGCCGACGGGCTGGACGATGAATGGTTCGCCACCGATCTGACATGGTGGTCCGGCGCGGCCGGCCGCGAGGTCACGCGGCCCAGACCGGCGCTGGTGATGCACTTCTTCAACCATCAGACGCACCATCGCGGGCAGATCCACGCCATGCTGACGGCGGCCGGCGCCAAGCCGTCGGACACCGACCTGTTCATGCTGCCCGGCTGACGCCTTGCCGGCGGCGGCAATTGTCCCAGTGACAAGCCTTTGATTGCCGGCGCGGTTTCGGCATGGCACACCGGCGTGATGACCCTGCACAAGCTCCCTGCCCATGTCGCCGACGCGTTCGCCCATCAGGCCGCGGCGTGCCGCGATCTGGGATCGCCGCTGACGGCGACGGTCTGCGCGCTGGTCGCAGAACACGGGCTGCCGGACAGCGAAACCCGCCGCCGGATCGCCACATGGCCCGGCCTTGAAACGTCCAGGGGCGATGTCGTGCCACTGCGTTTCACCGGCGCGCTGCATCGGCTGGTGCTCGACGGCGCCGAACCGGCGCTTGCGGCCGCCTATCCGCCCCACGCGCTCGACACCGACGCGCTGCATGCTGCTATGATCGGGGCCGTTGGCAGCAATGACGGTTTCATCGCCGACTATCTGGGCTCGGCGCCGCAAACCAACGAAGTGGCGCGCGCCGCGCATTTGCTGCCGGCGCTTTTGGCCGTCGCAGCCCCCATGGCTCTGCCGATCCGGGTGATGGAACTGGGCGCTTCGGCCGGCCTTTTGCAGAATTTCGAGAAGTTCCGATACGACTATGGCCGCCATTTCTGGGGCGATCCGGCTTCGCCGGTGACTTTGAGGTGCGAATGGCGGGGCGACGCGCATTTCCCCGCCGGCGACCTGCCGCCGATTGTCGAGCGCGGTGGCTGCGACATCGCGCCCGTGCCGATCACCGCCGAAGACGACCGCAAGCGCCTACAATCCTATGTCTGGCCCGACCAGCCGCACCGCTTGCAGCGCCTGACGGCCGCCATCGCCATGGCGCTGGAGCATCCGCCAACGATTGATGAAGCGGGCGCCGCCGACTGGCTCGAAGCGCGGTTGGCGCCTCTCCCGGAAGGCAGGCATACGATCGTGCTGCACGCCATCATGTGGCAATATATGCCCGGTGCCGAACGCGCCCGCGCGGAAGCGGCAATTCGCAACGCCGGACGGCAGGCAACGCCCGACGCGCCGCTCTCCTGGGTGCGGTTCGAGGCGGACGGCGACAAGCCCGGCGGCGGCGTGCGCGTCACGCACTGGTCGGGTGCAGCCGATGACGGCATCAGCAGGCTGGTCGCGCGCGGCGATTATCATGGCCGCTGGGTTGAACCGATCGTCTGAAAAACTGTTATGCCATGGACAGGCAGGGCGCCGTGGCCATATGCCAGGGCAACGACCATGGAGGAGAAACGATGAGCTGGACCGTCTATCTTTCCGGAGAAATCCACACCGACTGGCGCGAACAGATCGAGAGCGGCGTTGCCGCCGCGGGACTTCCCGTCACCTTCAGCGCGCCGGTGACGCATCACGAAGCGTCGGACGATTGCGGCGTCGCCATTTTGGGCGCCGAGGCCGACAAGTTCTGGCACGATCACAAGGGCGCGCAGATGAACGCCATCCGCACGCGCACGCTGATGGAAAAGGCCGACATCGTGGTGGTGCGCTTCGGCGAGAAATACAAGCAATGGAACGCCGCCTTCGACGCCGGTTATGCCAGCGCGCTCGGCAAACCGCTGATCGTCATGCATCAGGANTGCCATTCTCGACTATGTCATCAACGGCAACCTGTCCGGCTATACGGACCGCGCCGAAGCCGCCGAGTAGTGTCAGGAACAGGTGGCGGGCGCTTTCCAATTCGCCCGCCAGACGATATGACGGAAGGCGCGCCGACGACCGGCGCGTTTTTTCGTTCAGGACCTGCATTCCATGACCGCGTTCAACGGCTTTGGCGACAAGGCCCTGCCCTTTCTCAAGGCGCTCGGCTTTCATCAGGACCGCGACTGGTTCGCCGAAAACAAGGCGCTGTATGAAAGCGAGGTGAAGGGTCCGCTCGGCGATCTGGTCGAAGCCGTGTCCGGCCGGTTCCAAGCCGAGGGCGTGCCCCTGCGCGGCAGCCGCAAGACCTCGCTCTATCGTGTCTATCGCGACGTGCGCTTTTCCAGGAACAAGGACCCCTACAACACCCATGCCAGCGCGCTGATGACGCGGACCGGCACCAAGAAGGACAATGGGTTCGTCTATGTCCACATCTCCAACGAGCGCAGCTTCATCGCTTCGGGCTTTTATGGTCTGGACGGGCCGCAATTGCGCGCCTTTCGCGATCTGATCGTGCGCGAGAGCGATGCGATGCGGCGGCTCGTCAAGGCTATGGAGAAACATGGCTTCACGCTCGACATGTCCGAATCGCTCAAGCGCACGCCACGCGGCTTCGATGACATTGACGACGACGATGTCATTGCCTGGCTGCGGCTCAAGCATTTCACCTTCATCGACGAAATCGACAATGGGATCGTGCCGACCCCCGAACTTGCCGATCGCATGGTGCGGCTTGGCAGCCTCTCGGTGCCCTTCCTCGATTTCGGCTGGCGCGCCATCGATCCGCTGCGCGACGAGCCGGCATCATGAGCGCACCCGCACAGCCCGCACGCCCTGAGCAGCCGGCAAAGGCCGGCATCGGAGGACGCGAATTCATCGTCCTGATCGCTGCGCTCACCTCGATCGTCGCCTTTTCGATCGATTCGATGCTGCCGGCGCTGCCGGTGATCGGCGCCGATTTCGCGCTTGCCGACCAGAACGACCGGCAGTTCGTTCTGATCGCGTTCGTGCTCGCCTTCGGGCCGGCACAGATCGTCTTCGGGCCCCTGTCAGACCGGTTCGGCCGGCGGCCCGTGCTGCTTGGCGGCCTTGTCTTCTTCGTTCTGGCCTCGTTCGGCGCCGCCGTCACCGAAAGCTGGGCCGCGCTTCTGTCGTGCCGGGCTGCACAGGGCGTCGGCGCCGCGGCGGTGCGCATCACGACACTGGCGATCGTGCGCGACTGCTTTGCCGGCCGCGACATGGCGCGGATCATGTCCTACGTCTTCACCATCTTCATGCTGATCCCGATCGTCGCGCCGGCCATGGGACAGGCCATCGTCGCCGTCACCGACTGGCACTGGCTGTTTGCGGTGCTCGGCGCATCGGGTGCCGCGCTGGGGCTGTGGAGCTGGGTCCGGATGCGTGAGACATTGCCGGTTGCCGCACGGCGGCCGCTCGACCCCGGCAGCATCTTCCACGCTTTCCGCGAGATCCTGACCAACCGGATCGCGCTTGGCTACACGCTGGCCGTCACCCTTTTCTTCGGCGGCCTGTTCGCCTTTATCGTCTCGATCCAGCAGATCATCGAGGTGATCTACGGCATGCAGGACTGGTTTGCGGCGGTGTTCGCCACCAGCGCGTCGGCCATGGCGGTCGCGAGCCTGGGCAATGCGTCGCTGGTGCGGCGGCTCGGCATGCGCCGCATCTCGCACGCAGCGCTGGTCAGCTTCACCGTGCTCGGCGGCGTCCTGCTGATCGCCGGTCTTTTGACGGTGCCGCCGTTTCTGGTGACGATCGGCCTGATCAGCCTGATCATGATGTCGTTCGGCTTCGTCGCCGGCAATTTCAATGCACTCGCAATGGAGCCGCTGGGCCATGTGGCCGGTTCGGCCTCATCGGTGCTGGGCACGATCTCGTTCACCGGCGGCGCGCTGCTCGGCACGCTGACCGGCCAGGCGTTCAACGGCACGATCGTGCCGCTGGCTACCGCCTATTTCCTGTTCGGGCTCTTGGGTCTGGCGATTGTCCTGATCACCGAGAAGGGCGAACTGTTCGCCGTCCATCACGATCCGGCGGACTGAGCGTCAGACAGCGCGGCGAAATCGAACAGGGCCGGATCGAGCAGATGGCTGGGCCGGACATTGGCGAGCGCCCGGATCATCATGTCCTTGCGGCCGGGCATCGCCGCTTCCATCTCGGCAAGCATCTTTTTCATCGCGTTGCGCTGCAGCCCGTCCTGGGACCCGCACAGATCGCAGGGAATGATCGGGAACTTCATCGCCTCGGCGAACTTTTGCAGATCGGCCTCCGCGCACCAGACCAGCGGGCGCAGCACCTCGATATCGCCCTCATCGTTGAGCAGCCTCGGCGCCATGGCGGCGAGGCGCCCGCCGTGGAACAGGTTCATGAAGAAGGTTTCGAGCATGTCTTCGCGGTGATGGCCGAGCACCAGCGCCGAACAGCCCTCTTCGCGCGCAACCCGGTAGAGATGGCCGCGCCTGAGCCGCGAGCACAAAGCGCAATAGGTCCGGTTTTCCGGCACCTTGTCTGTGACGATCGAATAGGTGTCGCGATATTCGATGCGGTGGGCGATGCCGTTCCGTTCTAGCCACTCGGGCAGGACCTGCTTGGGAAAGTCCGGCTGGCCCTGGTCGAGATTGCAGGCCAGAAGCTCGACCGGCAGAAGGCCGCGCCATTGCAAGTCGATCAGACAGGCGAGCAGGCCATAGGAGTCCTTGCCGCCGGAGATCGCCACCAGCCAGCGCCCGCCCGCCCCGACCATGGAAAAATCGCTCAGCGCCTGCCGCACCTGACGCAGCAGCCGCTTTCTGAGACGGTTGAAGCCGACCGAAGACGGCGTGTCCGCAAACAGCGGGTGAGCCGCCCGGGCAAGGCCTTCGTCAACCGGCGCGGTTTCGTTCACTGGTGCTGCTCCGACTGCGCCGCGGACGCTTGAACCGCCCGCCATGGCCGAACCGTATAGTGTTCCGGGCCGCGAGCGCCAGTGACGGCCGGAAAAGACCAAAACAAAAGGCCGCCCGCGGTCCGGACGGCCTTTGAAAGACGCAATGCCGTCCGAACGTCAGCGCGAATAGAATTCGACGACCAGGTTCGGTTCCATAATCACCGGATAGGGCACGTCGGCCAGAGCCGGAACGCGGGTGAACGTGGCTGTCATCTTGTTGTGATCGGCATCTACATAGTCGGGCACGTCTCGCTCGGCGAGCTGCGTGGCTTCGAGAACCAGCGCCATCTGCTTGGACTTCTCACGCACTTCGATCACGTCGCCCGCCTGGCAGCGGTAGGACGGGATGTTGACGCGCTGGCCGTTGACCTTGACGTGGCCATGATTGACGAACTGGCGCGCGGCGAAGATGGTCGGCACGAACTTGGCGCGGTAGACCAGCGCATCGAGCCGGCTTTCCAAAAGGCCGATCAGCGTCTCGGGCGTGTCGCCCTTGCGGCGTGCAGCCTCGTCATAGGTCTTGCGGAACTGCTTTTCCGAGATGTCGCCGTAATAGCCCTTGAGCTTCTGCTTTGCGCGAAGCTGGACACCGAAGTCCGACAGCTTGCCCTTGCGGCGCTGGCCATGCTGGCCGGGGCCGTATTCGCGGCTGTTGACCGGCGATTTGGGGCGGCCCCAAATGTTCTCGCCCATACGGCGATCGAGTTTGTGTTTGACTGAACTGCGCTTGCTCATCGCATTTCCTTTCAACGTGTTGCGCCCGGTTTTTAACAAACCGGATCAAGGAAACGCGCCCTCCTCTGCCGGACTTTTTCGCCGACTGACAGGACCGTCCACGCACGCTTTGCGGTTGGGTCCACGGGACACGTAAAAAACCCGCTCGAGAGCGGGATGGCGGTCGATAGCGCCAAAGCCGTATCTTGTCAATCAGCGTGCGGTACGTTCGCCGGTCGGAGTCCGATCGTAGAGCGATGCGATCTGTTCGAACGGCGCGCGCGATTGCCGTACCCGCGCCATGATCCAGGCGCCCTCGATCATTGTCAGCAACCGCTCGGCCTCGGTCCGCGGATCGCCGGCCGCGCCCAGGCGGATGGCATGTTCCGCGATCTCGTCCGTCCAAAGATCGAAAGACCCGCGAGCCGCATTGGTCAAGCGCGTGTTCGACGGAGCCGTTTCCAGAGCGATTGTCGTGATCGGACATCCTAGCTGCCAACCCGATTGCTCGAACCAGTCCGCCAGTCTTGCAATCAAGGCCTGCGCTCCGGCGTCGAAACTGTCCGCCTCCTCGAATGCCCCTGCCATCTTCCGGCTCATGAAACCGGCAGCATAGGCCATGGCGTGGCAGGCCAGCTCGTCCTTGCCCCCCGGGAAATGGTGATAGAAGGAACCCTTCGGCGCATTCGCCTCCGCGATGATCTCGTTCAGACCGACACCGTGGTAGCCGCCTTGGCGGAAAAGGCTGGCCGCGGTCCTGATAAAGCGTTCCTTGGCATCCGATGATCGTGGCATGACGACCTTATAGACATTGTATGTCGGTTGGTCTAGTTTCCCATTCTATGGCAATTGCCATAGTGAGGATGTCATGAGCGGAAACCGACCCCCTGTTGCACAAGATCATGCGGGCTTCCAATTCGTCGACATCGTCGCCGGCAGGCGAATCCTGACCGGCAAACTTTATCTGTCGACGGACAAACCGGATCTGGCGGTCGTCGTACACGCGGCAACCGGTGTCACCCAAGACTATTATGAGCCTTTTGCACGCTGGCTATCGGCCCAGTTGAATGCGGCGGTTCTGACCTATGACTATCGGGAAACCGGCCTGAGCCGAGGGGCCGAACCGGTCCAGAGACTTCAAGCGCGTCTGTCGGACTGGGGCATTCACGACCAGAACGGCGCCTTGAACCATCTTTGCGAGCGGTTTCCCAACCTGCCGGTCTGGGTCATCGGGCACTCGCTGGGCGGTCTGTTTCTGCGGTGGCACGACAATGCGCACCGTGTGTCCCGATTGCTGACCGTTGCCTCCGGGCCGGCGCATTACCTGTCCCATCCGGTTTCATCATGGCCCAGCGTTTTCTGGTTCTGGTTCGCCGGCGGACCCGCACTGACAGGCACATTCGGATATCTTCCGGGCCGGTCGAGCGGCTTGGGGGCAGACTTGCCGGCTCCGGCGTTTTGGCAATGGCGGCGCTGGTGTACGTCACGCGGGTTTTACGAGATCGATTGGGGCAAGGCTTTCGGCAATCCGGGACCCGTCCCCGAAGGCCTGCAACTGAACATGTTCTCGTTCTCGGACGACTGGATGATTCCGCCGAAAAGCGTCTCGCGGCTGCCGCGCTATTATCCCGGTGTAGAGACGCGACATTCAACCCTGTCGCCCCATGATTTCGGTCTGCGGAAGCTCGGCCATGTCGGACTGTTCGCCCGCAAGAACGCGGTGGCGTGGCCCGCACTGGTCGATCCGGCGACCGGATGAGCCGCTGGCCGCCCGTTTTCAGCCCGGAAACGGCTCCGTCGAAAGTCCGAACCCGGAAGCGAGCCGCATCACCTCGGTGCGCGGGTCGTCCGAGGTGAAGACGGCAATGTCCGGCAGCGAGAAGTCGCGCGGGCCGAACTGCATCTGCTCGACCAGCGTCAGCGTCCGGCGGGCGATCGCCTCGGACGTGTCGATCCAGTCGACCGGCCAGGGCGCGGTCTTGCGCATCCGGTTGGCGAGAAACGGGTAATGGGTGCAGGCGAGCACGACGATGTCGGTGCGCCGGCCATTTTCCTCGACAAAACATGGCGCGATCTCACGGCGCACCGCCTCCTCGTCGACAAAGCCGGTGCGCATATAGTCCTCGGCGAGTTCGGCCAGATGCTCGCTGCCGACCAGCCGGACATGGCACTGGCCGGCATATTGGCGGATCAGGTCGCGCGTATATTGCCGCCGCACGGTTCCGGGCGTTGCCAGCACGGAAACCAGACCCGACCGCGTGCGTTCGGCGGCGGGTTTGATGGCCGGCACCGTGCCGACGAAGACCTGGTCCGGAAACGCCCGCCGCAAATGCCCGATCGCCAGCGTCGACGCCGTGTTGCAGGCAATGACGATCAGGCCGGGCCGGAAAGCCTCGATGAGCGTTTCGAACAGGCCCGTCATGCGATCGAGGAGTTCGGCCTCGTCCCATGCGCCATAGGGAAAAGCGGCATCGTCGGCGACGTAGATGTGGCGCAGGCCGGGCAGGATGATGCGCGCTTCCTTGACCACCGACAGGCCGCCAATGCCGCTGTCGAAGAACAGGACCGACGGATCGCGCAGCTCAGCCATCGCCGGCGGCCTTTTTGCCGGAAGGCGGCGCCGGCCGGCGGCGCGGATCGTCCTGCGGCGACCCCTCGCCGCGCGGCCGCGCCGGCGAGAACCGGTCGAGCGAGGAGATCACCCCGCGCAGGAGCCGGATCTCCTCGGTGGAGAAACCGGGACGCGACAGGACCGCGCGCAGATTGTCGACCTGCGCCGGCTTCCGTTCGGGCGGGCGGAAATAGCCGCGCACATCGAGCGCGGTCTCAAGCTGGTCGAACATGCCGACCAGTTCGGCGCGCGGCGCCGGCGCAAAATCCGGCCCGGCAAAGGGCAGCGTTTCGGCTTGGCCGTCGCGCGTCTTGAGGAACTCATAGGCCATCAGCAGCACCGCCTGGGCGATGTTCAGCGAAGCGTAAGCGGGATTGACCGGAAAGGTGACGATGTCGTCGGCAAGGCTGATTTCCGCATTGTCGAGGCCGAACCGCTCCCGGCCGAACAGTATGCCGACCGACTGCCCGGCGTCGGTCCGGGCGCGCATGTTGGCCGAGGCTTCGACCGGGCCGAGCACGCGCTTGAAGCCGTCGCGCTGGCGCGCCGTGGTCGCCACCACATAGGTCAGGTCGGACAGCGCTTCGGCGAGCGTTTCGAAGACGCGCACGCGCTCGAGCACGTAGCCGGCGCCGCTTGCGGTCGCCTTGGCCTTTTGGTTCGGCCAGCCGTCGCGCGGCGCCACCAGCCGCAGATCGATCAGCCCGAAATTGGCCATGGCGCGGGCGACCATGCCGATATTCTCGCCAAGCTGCGGCTCGACGAGGATGACGGCCGGGCCTTCCTCGATCCCGTCGAAATTGCGGTTGGTGCCTGCCATTGCCTGCTTTTTCGTGCCGTTGTCGCCTGTGCGCAGCCATATAGGGCAAGCCGCTGACAGCCAAGTGTTTCCGCCCGACAGACTATTGGAGCGTTTGCGCGGGTCAGACCCCTTTGCTATAGCGGCGGAAACCCACCGGGCCATCCGTCACGCGCCCCTTTCCAACCCTGTTTCCGAGGTCAATCATGGCGAAAATCAAGGTCGAAAATCCGGTTGTCGAACTGGACGGCGACGAGATGACCCGCATCATCTGGCAGTTCATCAAGGACAAGCTGATCCATCCCTATCTCGACATCGACCTGAAATATTACGACCTTGGCATCGAGGCGCGCGATGAGACGGACGACCAGATCACCGTCGATGCGGCCAACGCCATCAAGGAATATGGCGTCGGCGTGAAATGCGCGACCATCACGCCGGACGAGCAGCGCGTCGAGGAGTTCGGCCTCAAGAAGATGTGGCGTTCGCCGAACGGCACGATCCGCAACATTCTGGGCGGCGTGATCTTCCGCGAGCCGATCATCTGCAAGAACGTGCCGCGGCTGGTGCCGGGCTGGACCAAGCCGGTGATCGTCGGCCGTCATGCGTTCGGCGACCAGTATCGCGCGACCGACTTCCGCTTCCCCGGCAAGGGCAAGCTCTACATGAAGTTCGTCGGCGAGGACGGCAAGGAGCAGGATTACGAGATTTTCGATGCGCCCGGCGCCGGCATCGCCATGGGCATGTACAATCTGGACGCCTCGATCGTCGATTTCGCCCGCGCCTCGCTCAATTACGGGCTGCAGCGCAAGGTTCCGGTCTACCTGTCGACCAAGAACACGATCATGAAAGTCTATGACGGCCGGTTCAAGGACATCTTCCAGGAGATCTACGAGAGCGAGTTCGAGGCCGCCTTCAAGGAAGCGGGCATCTGGTACGAGCACCGGCTGATCGACGACATGGTGGCCGCGAACTTGAAATGGTCGGGCGGCTATGTCTGGGCCTGCAAGAACTATGATGGTGACGTGCAGTCGGACACGGTGGCGCAGGGCTTCGGCTCGCTCGGCCTGATGACGTCGGTTCTGATGACGCCGGACGGCAAGACCGTGGAAGCCGAAGCCGCGCACGGCACGGTGACGCGCCACTACCGCCAGCACCAGGCGGGCGAGGACACCTCGACAAACTCGATTGCCTCGATCTTCGCCTGGACGCGCGGGCTGGCGCACCGGGCCAAGCTCGACGGCAACGATGCGCTGCGCGACTTCTCGCTGACGCTCGAAAAAGTCTGCGTCGACACGGTCGAAAGCGGCTTCATGACCAAGGATCTGGCGCTTCTGATCGGCCCGGACCAGAAATGGCTGACGACCACGGGCTTTCTCGACAAGATCGACGAGAATTTGCAGAAGGCGATGGGCTGACCCTCCGCCGGACCTACGCAAAAGGGCGCCGCAAGGCGCCCTTTCTTGTTGTGGGCATTCCGGTGTGACCGGTCAGGCTTTTTCCGGCACCTGTTCGAGCGCGCCGGCGACCGCGTCGATCGCCGCTTGTGCGCTGGCGCCATCGGGACCGCCGGCCTGGGCCATGTCCGGCCGGCCACCACCACCCTTGCCACCAAGAGCGGCCGATGCCACGCGCACCAGATCGACCGCGTTGAACCGCGCCACCAGATCGTCGGTCACCGCGACGACGACCGAGCCCTTGCCGTCTTCGGAACTTGCAGCGAGCGCCACGACACCGGAGCCGATCCGCGCCTTTGCATCGTCAGCCATCGGCTTGAGATCGCGCGGTGACACACCGGCAACGGTGCGGCCCATGAAGGTGACGCCGGCGATCTGGCGCGTGTCGCTGCCGGCATCGCCGTTTTCCGCGGCAGGGCCGGCCAGCGCCAGCGCCTTTCGCGCCTCTGCCAGTTCGCGTTCGAGCTTGCGCCGCTCGTCGACCAGTTGGCCGATGCGGCCGACCGCCTCGTCGGGCGTTGTCTTCAAAAGCCCGGCGACCGAGCGCATGCGCTCGTCCTGGGCTTCCAGATAGCGGCGCGCGCCCTCGCCCGTCAGCGCCTCGATGCGGCGAACGCCGGCCGACACCGCGCTCTCGGCGACGATACGGACGAGACCGATCTCGCCGGTGGCGCCGACATGGGTGCCGCCGCACAGCTCCACCGAATAGGGTTTGCCGGCCTTGTCGCCGCGCTGCGCCGTGCCCATCGAGACGACGCGCACCTCATCGCCATATTTCTCGCCGAACAGCGCCATCGCGCCCTCTTCGATCGCCTCGTCGACGGCCATCAGCCGGGTGGTGACCGGCGCGTTCTGCAAGATGATCTCGTTGGCGATGTCGGCGACTTCGGCCAGTTCCTCGGCGCTGACCGGCTTGGGATGGGCAAAATCGAACCGCAGCCGGTCAGGCGCGACGAGCGAGCCCTTCTGCGTGACATGGGTGCCGAGCACCTCGCGCAGCGCCTCGTGCACCAGATGGGTTGCCGAATGGTTGGCGCGGATGGCGCCGCGGCGGCCATGGTCGACCTCCATTTCGACGACCACGCCCACCGCAACGGCGCCCTCAAGCACCTTGCCATGATGGATGAACAGGCCGTCGGCCTTCTTCTGGGTATCGGCAATGTCGATGACAAAGCCCTCGCCGCGCATAACGCCGCGGTCGCCCTGCTGACCGCCCGATTCGCCGTAGAACGGCGTCTGATTGGTGATCACGACGACGGATTGGCCCGGATCGGCCATCTCGGTGCGCGCGCCGTCATGGACGAGCGCGGTGATGATGCCCTCGGCCTTTTCGGTCTCGTAGCCAAGGAACTCGGTGGCGCCCAGTTCGTCGCGCAGGCCGAACCAAACCGCTTCGTCGGCGGCATCGCCCGAGCCGGACCAATTGGCGCGGGCCTCGGCCTTCTGGCGCTCCATGGCCGCGTTGAAACCGTCCGTGTCGACCGAAATGCCGCGCTGGCGCAGCGCATCCTGCGTCAGATCGAGCGGGAAGCCATAGGTGTCGTACAGCTTGAAGGCCGTCTCGCCGGCCAGCTCATCGCCATCGCCAAGCTGGTCGGTCGCTTCGTTCAATAGCCCCAGGCCGCGCTCCAGCGTCTTGCGGAAGCGGGTTTCCTCGAGCCGCAGCGTTTCGGTGATCAGCGCGCGAGCGCGACCGAGTTCCGGATAGGCTTCGCCCATCTCGCCGATCAGCGCCGGCACCAGCCGGTGCATCAGCGGCTCCTCGGCGCCCAGAAGATGGGCATGGCGCATGGCGCGCCGCATGATCCTGCGCAGCACATAGCCGCGCCCCTCATTGGAGGGCAGCACGCCGTCGGCAATCAGGAACGATGTCGCGCGCAGATGGTCGGCGATGACGCGGTGGCTGGCCTGCCGGTCGCCCTCGGCCCTGGTGTGCGTCAACTGCTCGGACGCGGAAATCAGCGCCTTGAAGAGGTCGATGTCGTAATTGTCGTGCACGCCCTGCAAGACGGCGGCGATGCGCTCGAGCCCCATGCCGGTGTCGATCGACGGACGCGGCAGGTCGACACGCTGATCGGCCGTCGTCTGCTCGAACTGCATGAAGACGAGATTCCAGATCTCGATGAAGCGGTCGCCATCCTCCTCGGGCGAGCCGGGCGGGCCGCCCCAGATATGGTCGCCATGATCGTAGAAAATCTCCGAACACGGGCCGCACGGGCCGGTATCGCCCATCTGCCAGAAATTGTCGTGCGTCGGGATGCGGATGATCCGGTCCTCGTGCAGGCCGGAGATCTTGCGCCACAGATCGAACGCCTGATCGTCGGTGTGATAGACGGTGACCAGAAGCCGCTCGGGATCGAGGCCGAACTCGCCGGTGATCAGCTTCCAGGCGAGCGTAATCGCCTCGTCCTTGAAATAGTCGCCGAACGAGAAATTGCCGAGCATCTCGAAAAAGGTGTGGTGGCGCGCGGTGTAGCCGACATTGTCCAGATCGTTGTGCTTGCCGCCGGCACGGACGCATTTCTGCGAGGTGACGGCCCGCGCATAATCGCGCTTTTCAAGCCCGGTGAATACGTTCTTGAACTGAACCATGCCCGCATTGGTGAACATCAGCGTCGGATCGTTCAGCGGCACCAGCGGGCTCGACGGCACGATGCGGTGGCCATTGGCGGCGAAATAGTCGAGAAAAGCGGTGCGTATCGAATTGACGCCACTCATGAAAACACCCGTGAACAGACTTCCGGTTGCGGAAACGCCGGCGGCGGGCACAAGAGTGCGGCCACCCTTGAACGCCGCGCCGCGCGGCGCCGGTCAGAGGCTCGTGATTACGGCAAAAGCCGGCCCGCTGTCCAGCACGCAGCACCGACGCAGATCGGGGCTGAACCGGAGTCAGGGCGGCAAATAGAAAGGCCGCATGAAAAGGGTGGCCGAACGGAACCATGCCCGTGCCGGCCACCTTCAAATGGGGTCGACGACCCTTGGATACAATCGGAGACGATCCCGCCGGATGCCGGCCGGAGCCGGCACTCCCATGGGGGTGCCCGACCTGTTGCGGATCTCAGCCCTCGGCGGCTGCATCGCCGTCGAAATCGACGTCGCCGGCATCGGCCGCGGACGCGCTTTCATCGTCGTGCAGAAGCTGCTCGGCGATCAGGCCGGCATTCTGGCGCAGGGCCATCTCGATCCGCGCGGCGACATCGACATTGTCGCGCAGGAACTGCTTGGCGTTCTCGCGCCCCTGCCCCAGCCGCTGGCTGTCATAGGAGAACCAGGAGCCGGACTTTTCGACGATGCCCGCCTTGACGCCCAGATCGATCAGCTCGCCGGTCTTGGAGACGCCCTCGCCATACATGATGTCGAACAGCACCTCCTTGAAAGGCGGCGCCAGCTTGTTCTTGACCACCTTGACGCGGGTCTGGTTGCCGACGACCTCGTCGCGATCCTTGACCGCGCCGATGCGGCGAATGTCGAGCCGGACCGAGGCATAGAATTTCAGCGCGTTGCCGCCGGTCGTCGTCTCGGGCGAGCCGAACATCACGCCGATCTTCATGCGGATCTGGTTGATGAAGATGACCATCGTGTTCGAGCGCGAGATCGAGGCGGTCAGCTTGCGCAGCGCCTGGCTCATCAGCCGCGCCTGAAGGCCCGGCAGCGAATCGCCCATCTCGCCCTCGATTTCGGCGCGCGGCGTCAGCGCGGCCACCGAATCGATCACCAAGACATCGCACGCCCCCGACCGCACCAGAGTGTCGGCGATTTCCAGCGCCTGCTCGCCGGTGTCGGGCTGCGAGATCAGAAGGTCTTCGAGATTGACGCCCAGCTTGCGCGCATAGATCGGGTCGAGCGCGTGTTCGGCATCGATGAAGGCGCAGATGCCGCCCTCCTTCTGCGCCTCGGCGACCGTGTGCAGCGCCATGGTGGTCTTGCCCGAGCTTTCGGGTCCGTAAATCTCGATGATGCGGCCCTTGGGCAGCCCGCCCACGCCGAGCGCGATATCAAGGCCCAGCGAGCCGGTCGACACGGTCTCGATCTCGACGACCTGCTCGTTGACGCCCAGCCGCATGATCGAGCCCTTGCCGAAGGATCGTTCGATCTGCGCGAGCGCCGCATCCAGAGCCTTTGACTTGTCCACCGATTTGCCCTCAACCAACCGCAAATTGTTCTGAGCCATGTGTCCACCCTTATGTTAAAGCGCTGGCAGGCGCAAAGGAAACCGTCCTGCAAGTTTGTACCATTTTTGTTCCCACCCTGCAAGCGCGATAACGTATTGAAACCGAAACGGAAATGATTTTTGTTCTTATTATGTCTTTTTTTGTGCCCTGCGGATGTATCCCGACTTCGGCCCGGCCGGGCGGCGCGGGACCGGCGTTTGCCGGAATCGCGCGGTGATGGCGGCGCGTCTTGCGATCCTGGGCGTCGGCGGCGCCCATGTCGATCGGATCGGCCATCTGTCGGGACCGGCGCATGATGGCGCCTCCAACCCCGGCACCATGGCCGAATGGGTGGGCGGCTGCATGGCCAACACGCTGCGAGTGGCCAGCGCTGTCGGCGGCGTGCGGATCGGCCTGATCTCGGCTCGCGGCGGCGATACAGGCGGGCGCTTGGTCTCCCAGGCCCTGTCGGAAGCGGGGGTCGAGGATTTCAGCGCGGTGTTCCTCGACCGGGCGACGCCCAGCTACACGGCAATCATGGATGCGGATGGCGAGGTGATGGCGGCGCTGGCCGACATGGACCTTTATGAGACAGGACTGGCGCGCCATTTGCGCCGCGCCGAGCCCAGAGCGTTGATCGCGCAGGCGGGCATGCTCCTTGTCGATGCCAATCTGCCGTCAGATGCCATCGGCGCGCTGTGCGATGCCACCGATGCGCCGATCGTCGCGCTTGCGGTGTCGCCGGCCAAGGCACCGCGCATCGCGCCGCACGCGGCCCGCTTTGCGCTCGCATTCATGAACCGCCGCGAGATGAACGCACTTATCAGTGCGCCGCTCGGCGAACCGGTCACGCCCGCCACCCTCGCCCGCCTGTCGGCGCTGGGGTTCCGGCGCGCCGTGATCAGCGACGGCGGCGGGCCCGTGACCGTGCTGGACGGCGATGCCGCGTGGCGTCAGCCGGTCGGCGAAGCGGCCAATCCGGTCGACGTCACAGGCGCGGGCGACGCACTGGCCGGCGCGACGCTCGCCCATTGGCCCGGAATGGCGCTCCCGAGTGCCGTGCGGGTCGGGGTGGCAGCCGCGGCCGCGACGATCGGCGTGACGGGGCCATTCCGGGCTGATATCGCCGCCTGCGGCCTGAAAGGCCGTGCAGATGCCCTGCCCGCCCGCGAACCGATTGCCCTAGAAACAGACACGTCGAGCGAGACCCCATGACCAAGCCGCCGATCCGTTTCGACCCCGCCGTCCGCACCGCGCTTGACACCGGTGCGCCGGTCGTCGCGCTGGAATCGACCATCATCACGCACGGCATGCCCTGGCCGGACAATCTGGCGATGCTCGAGCGCGTCGAAACCGCTGTTCGCGATCATGGCGCGACACCGGCCACCATCGCCGTCATCGACGGGACAATCCGCATCGGCCTGTCCGCGACCGACGCTGAAACATTGGCAAAGGCGAGCGGAACGCTCAAACTGTCGCGCGCGGACCTCGCCTTTGCCTGTGCCGAGGGGCTGACCGGCGGCACCACCGTCGCCGCAACCATGATGGCGGCCCATGGCGCGGGGATTGCGGTCTTTGCCACCGGCGGCATTGGCGGCGTGCACCAGGGCGCCGAGACGAGCTTCGACATCTCCGCCGATCTGGACGAGTTGGCGCGCACGCCGGTCACCGTCGTTTCGGCCGGCGCCAAGGCGATCCTCGACATCCCAAAGACGCTGGAGGCGCTTGAGACGCGCGGCGTGCCCGTCATCGCCGTTGGCCAGGACGAGATGCCGGCCTTCTGGTCGCGCGGGTCGGGTCTCGACGCGCCGCTCAGACTCGACGATGCCGATGCGATCGCCCGGTTCGTCGCGATGCGCACCGAACTGGCCGATTATCGCCATGGCGGCATCCTCGTCGCCAATCCCGTGCCGGCTGACGCGGAAATCCCGCATGCGGAGATGGCGGTTTTTATCGCTCAGGCGCAGGCCGAAGCCGCCGAACAGGGCATCTCCGGCAAGCAGGTCACGCCGTGGCTGCTCGCGCGCATCGTCGAAATCACTGGCGGCCGCAGCCTTTTGACCAACATCGCGCTTGTCGAAAGCAATGCGCGGCTCGGCGCCGAGATCGCCGTGGCGTTGGCGCGGCGCTGACCCGTCCCTGCCGCGCGCCGGCGCCCTGGCTTGTCAGACCATGGCGGGATGCGGCATGGTCGCGGCCAGCCGAAGACCCGACCCGGACCCGCCAGACGCATGCAGCAGCTTTCCGCCTTTGCGCTGTTTTCGGCGCTCGATGCAGACGCCGACAGCCGCTTTGCCGGCCAGTGCTCGATCAGCGATTTCGACGAGAACGAGCTGGTGCTCGATTTCGACGACGATACCCATGACGTGTTCCTGATCGCCAGCGGCCGCGTACGCGTCATCCTGCGCATTGCGACGGGCCGCGAGGTGATCCTTGGGGAACTCGGCGAAGGCGCGTTTTTCGGCGAGCTGGCGGCCATCGACGGCACGCGCCGGTCCGCCAACATCACGGCGATGGTGCGCACGCGGCTTATCCGCGTCCCGCAATCGGTGTTCCGCACGATCCTGCGCGAGGAGCCCGATGTGGCGCTTGCCTTGATGAGCGCCATGTCGGACCGCATTCGCGGGCTCAATACGCGGCTGGCCGAGCATTCGTTCCTTGCCGCCAAATACCGGCTCTATTCGGAGCTGATCCGCCTGTCGAAACCGCGCAAGGGCCATGACGGCCAGCGCACGATCACGCCGCCGCCGGTGCAGCAGGATCTGGCCGAACGGATCGGCTGTCGGCGCGAGGTGGTCAGCCGCGAGATCGCGAAACTCGAACGGGAGGGCGTGATCGAACGCACGCGCGGGGCGATCGTGCTCGCCGACATGGGCGAACTCAACCGCCGTCTCAGTGAAGGCTGGGAAAAGGGCGGCTGACGCGCAGCCCCACCGTCAGTTCAGGTAACGGGTCGGATCGACGGGGCGCGAATCCTTGCGCACCTCGAAATGCAGCTGCGGCTGGCGCGCGTTGCCGCTCATGCCCGAAGCGCCGAGCGTCTGGCCGCGGCTGACATTGTCGCCGCGCGACACCGACATGGAATCGAGATGCCCGTACACAGTGACATAGCCGTCCGAATGGCGCACCAGCACCGTCTCACCGAACTCCTTGAGCCCGTCGCCGGCATAGATGACGACGCCATTCTCGGCGGCCTTGACCGGCGTGCCCTTGGGCACGGAAATGTCGATGCCGTCGTTGGGGCGGCCGCCCGAATTGCTGCCGAAACCGGAAATGACCCGGCCTCGCGCGGGCCAGCGCATGTTGGCAACGCCTGTCGCATCGGGCGCCCGCGCGGTGCTGCTCTCGTCGATCGCCTGCACGCTGCCGGAGCTTGATGATGCCGGGCGCTGTGCCGGCGTGACCGAACTGGTGACCATCGGGTCCACATTGGGCGGCAATGCCGCTGTGGCCGTTGCGGAGACATCGCCCGAAAGGCCGGGTATCGTCAGGCGCTGGCCGACGCGGACCATGTCGGACGACAGCCCGTTGGTGCGCTTGATCGCGGCAACGGAGGCCCCGGTGCGGTGGGAGATTGCCGACAGCGTATCGCCGGACTGGACCGTGTAGCGGCCGCCCTGAAGCGACGCGGAGGGCGTTGCCGCCGGAGCGGCGGCCGTTTGGGTCGGCATGGCGGGACGCACGGATGCCTGCGGGCGCGCGGCCGGAACCGGTGCCCGGTCGAGGCTGACATCGGAGCGGCCGCCGACGCTGGCGCGCGCCGAGCGCACGCCGGAATTGGCATCGGGCGCGGACACCGGCACGGTGCGGCCATAAACATAGGTCGGGATCAGGATGCGCTGTCCGGCCTGCACGCCGCGCGCATCGCTGAGATTGTTGACGCTCTTGAGCGCATCGACCGGCACACCGTAGCGCTTGGAGAGGTTGAACAGCGTTTCGCCCCGGGCGAGCGTCACATAAGTACCGCCCGTGCCGGTCCAGCCGGCGGCACGACCCGCCGCGCTCGTGGCGGCCGAGGCTGCGGCCTGCCGCGCCTGCTGCGGAAGACTGGCGGCGCTGTTGTTGATGACATCGGTCACCGCATTGGACGGGGCCGGCGGCATCGGCTGGCTGGCGACCGAAGGCGCGGCGATCGGCGCACGGCCGACGGCGGCGGGCACGCTGCTTGCAGCCTGCCCGATGGAGCCGGTGGCCATCGTGTCGACGCCGTTGCCGAACGCCTGGCGCGCGGGCGCGGCGGGTGCCTGCGGCGCGACCGCCACGATGCGCGGCGCGTTTTCGGGAAATGGGGTCTGGACGGCTGCCGGCGGGCGCACCGGCACGGAATTTGTGTAGAAATCGTCTGTGAAACGCATCACGTCGCCGGCGCAGCCGGACACGAGCCCGCCCAGCACCAGAACCGAAACCGTTTGCAACAATGACGCCGAACGCCGGCGGGCATCAAACATACGCATTACTCGCCCTGCCCCTCTTTCGCACTCGGGGCGATTAAAGCGCGTTAGTGTTACCCGTCAGTTAAGCGTTGGAAAGATCGCCGTGTCGGCGACCGAATCTGCACCGGATCAGAGCGCCCTGGGAAGGCCGGAGGCCATCGGCTGAACCCGGACCGTGCCGATATCCTCGCGCTCGAAACGGTTGCCCACCTTGGTCAGCCGGACCAGCACCTGACGGCCGTCGCCCTCGCCCACCGGGCAGACGATGATGCCGCCCGGCACGACCAGATCGGAAAAGCCGCGCGGCAGGGCTTCCATGGCCGGCCAGACGACGATGCGATCGAACGGGCCTTCGGTGCTGCCGGCCGCGCCGTCGGCCTGGCTGGCGATCACATTGTCGCGCTTGAGGGCGCGGAAACGGGCCTGGGCGGCCTGATGCAGGCGCGCAAAGCGCTCGATGGTGTAAACCCGCTTGACCATCGCGCCCATGACGGCGGCGGTGTAGCCGGAGCCCGTGCCGATTTCGAGCACGCGGTTCTGCGGTTCGAGCCCCAGCGCCGACAGGATCAGCGCCTGCTGGTCGAGGCCCTCGATCGTCTCGCCGCAATCGATCGGGATGGTGCGGCTGCTCCAGGCGGCATCGTGATATTGCGGGTCGACAAAGGCGCGGCGCGGCGTCGCCTCGATCGCTTCCAGAAGCGCCTTGTCGCCGATTCCCGCCGCCCGCATGCGCAGCACGAAGGCGGCAAAGCCCTCGCGGTCGATGGCGGCCAGGCTGGTCGGGATGGCGAGCGCCGGCGTCATGCGATCGCGTCTTCCAGCGACCGTTTGAGCTCATGCGCGGTGAAATCGAGCTTCAGCGGCGTCACCGCGATCCGGCCCTCGCGCAGGACGGCGATGTCCGTGTTGCCCTTGGCCTCGACCGGCGAGCGGCCGAACCGCATCCAGAAATAGGGAAAGCCGCGCCCGTCGCGCCGCTCTTCCATGAACAGGCCATGCAGCAGCTTGCCCTGCTCGGCGACGGCCACGCCCTTGACCTCGTCGGCAGCACAATTGGGGAAATTGACGTTCAGGAACGTGCCCTCCGGCATGTCCATGGCGATCAGCTTCTCAAGCAGTGGCGGCGCATGGGTCTCCGCGACGGACCAAGGCACGAAGCGGCGATTGTCGCTGAAATTGTAGGCCTGGCTGAGCGCGATCGAGCGCACGCCCAGAAGCGTGCCTTCCATCGCGCCGGCGACGGTGCCCGAATAGGTGATGTCGTCGGCGATGTTCTGGCCCGAATTGACGCCCGACAGCACCAGATCGGGCTTTTCGGGCATCACATGCGTCACCGCCATGATCACGCAGTCGGTCGGCGTGCCGCGCAGCGCAAAGCGGCGCTCGTCGATCTCGCGCAGGCGCAGCGGATCGTTCAGCGTCAGCGAATGCGCCAGTCCCGACTGGTCTGTCTCCGGCGCGACCACCCAGATGTCGTCGGACAGCGACCGGGCGATCCGTTCGAGCGAGGCCAGTCCCTCGGCATGGATGCCGTCATCATTGGTCAAAAGAATGCGCATTGGTTGTCCTTGGTCCCGGGTTCAGGCGGTGATCACATCGATGGCGCCCATATAGGGCTTGAGCGCGTCGGGCACGGCGATCGAACCGTCTTCCTGCTGGTAGGTTTCCATCACCGCGATCAGCGCCCGGCCCATGGCGACGCCCGAGCCGTTGAGCGTATGGACGAAGCGCGTCTGCTTTTCCCCTTCAACGCGATAGCGGGCATTCATACGGCGCGCCTGGAAGTCGCCGCAGACCGAGCAGGACGAGATCTCGCGATAGGCGCCCTGCCCCGGCAGCCAGACCTCGATGTCATGGGTCTTGCGGGCGCCAAAGCCCATATCGCCGGTCGACAGGACCATGGTCCGGAAATGAAGACCGAGCCGCTCGAGCACGGTTTCGGCACACTTGGTCATGCGTTCCAGTTCGTCGAGCGAGCTCTCCGCATCGGTCACCGAGACCAGTTCGACCTTGTAGAACTGGTGCTGGCGCAGATAGCCGCGCGTGTCGCGGCCGGCAGACCCCGCTTCCGAGCGGAAGCAGGGTGTCAGCGCCGTGTAGCGCCGCGGCAGATAATCGTGATCGATGATCGCCTCGCGGACGATGTTGGTCAGCGGCACTTCGGCGGTGGGAACCATCCACAGTCGGGAAGATGGTTGTCGTTCCGCGCGCAAGCGCTCCATTTCGCGGAACACCTCAATCTGAGGAAAATCGTCCACGCCATAGGCATTCATCACGTTGGAAAACGCCAGGCCGGCGAGTTCATCGTCGGCGTAACGTGGTTCGCCGGACCTTGCGGTCGCGAACAAATCCTCCGAAAACTTCGGCAACTGCCCCGTCCCAAACATGGCATCGTCGCGGACCAGAAGCGGCGGGTTCACCTCGGTGTAACCATGCTCGGTCGTGTGCAGGTCAAGCATGAACTGGCCGAGCGCCCGCTCGAGCCGCGCCAGCCCGCCGGACACCAGCGTGAAGCGCGCACCGGACATCTTGGCCGCCGTCTCGAAATCCATCTGGCCGAGCGCCTCGCCCAGCTCGAAATGCTCCTTGGGCTGGAAGTTGAACTGGCGTTTCTCGCCGGTCTGGCGCAGCTCGACATTGGCGTCTTCGTCGGGCCCGACCGGCACGTCGTCGAGCGGCACGTTGGGGATGCGCGCCAGCGCGTCGCGCAGCCTGGCATCCAGTTCGCGCTCGACATCCTCGGCGGCGGCGAGAAATGCCTTGAGCTCGCCGACCTCGGCCTTCAGCAGTTCGGCCTTTTCGGTCTCGCCGGCGCCCATCGCCGCGCCGATTTCCTTCGATGCCGCGTTGCGGCGGGTCTGCGCCTCCTGGACGCGCGCGATATGCGCCCGGCGCTCCTCGTCCAGCTTGATCAGCGACGCGGATTCGGGCTCCGCGCCGCGCTTTTTCAGCGCCGCATCGAGCGCTTCGGGATTGTCCCTGATCCAGCGAATGTCGAGCATGGGAATTCGTCCTGAAATGAACCGCGTCGGTCCATCGCGCGAACACGGGGCAAGGTCAAGGCGGCGGGCCGCCTTTCGGCGGCGATCAGTCCTCGCGGTCGCCGTCGGCCTCGTCGAGACCGAGCAGGTTCCAGCTTTGCACCATGTGCGGCGGTAGCGGCGCGGTGACATTGATCATGCCGCGATCGGGATGGGGAATGCGCAGGCGGCGGGCGTGCAGATGCAGCTTCTTCTGGATGCCGCCGGGAAAATCCCAGTTGGGATCGTCTTCGAAATATTTCGGATCGCCGATGATCGGACAACCCATGTGCAGGGCATGGACGCGCAACTGGTGGGTACGGCCGGTTTCCGGCTCGAA
The DNA here is from genome assembly GCF_003149475.2 of Oceaniradius stylonematis. Lineage (GTDB taxonomy): Bacteria > Pseudomonadota > Alphaproteobacteria > Rhizobiales > Rhizobiaceae > Roseitalea > Roseitalea stylonematis. Next base: position 19,693 of record NZ_QFWV02000002.1, on the reverse strand, counting down.
CTCCATCCAGCTCAGCCGTTGGCCCGCCGTTTCGATCACCCGATAGCGCGAGACGGCGTGGTCGGCGTCGGCCTCGCCATGCTTGACGACGCGCATGCGGTCGCCGTCGGGCGTTTGCTCTTTTGCAAGCCAGGTGGAGATCTTGCCTTCGGGCTTTTTCGGCGCTCCCTTGACCAGCGCCCAGTAGATCTTCTCGGTGTCGCGCTTGCGGAACGCGGCGGTCAGCTTCTGTGCGGCGCCGCGCGTGCGCGCCACCACCAGAACACCGGATGTGTCGCGGTCGAGCCGGTGCACCAGACGCGGCTTTTCGCCCTTCTTGCTGCGCAGCGCGTCGAGCATGCCGTCGACATGGCGGGCGACGCCCGAGCCGCCCTGCACCGCAAGGCCCGCCGGCTTGTTGAAGACGAACACCTTGTCGTCTTCGTAAAGGATCATGCGCCGGAGGGCGTCGGCATCGCCGGTGTTCTTGATCGTGCCCGCCGTCACCGGCCCGTCACCGGTGCCGGTCACCTGCGGCGGCAGGCGGATCGCCTGACCGGCTTCGAGCCGCGTATCCGCCTTGGCGCGCTTACCGTCGATGCGCACCTGGCCGGTGCGCAAAAGCTTTTGGAGCGCGCCGAAGCCAAGGCCCGGAAAATGGCTCTTGAACCAGCGGTCGAGCCGCATGCCCGCCTCGTCGCTGTCGACCGTCTTTTGCGAAACCGCTGCCATCGGCTCAGGCACCCGCGCGCATCAGGGCAAGGCCGGCGAACAGGGCGGCAATCGAGGCGGCCATGGAGATCAGCGCGTAGCCGAGCGCGGTGCCGGTGTCGCCGCGCTGCCACAAAAGCGCGAAATCGAGCGAGAAGGCGGAAAAGGTGGTGAAGCCGCCAAGGAGGCCGACGCCGAGAAACAGGCGCAGATGCTCGCCCGTGCCGCCGCGGCGCATCAGCCAGCCGACCAGCAGACCCATCAGAAGCGAGCCGACCACATTGACGGTCAGCGTCGCCCACGGATAGCCGCCGCCAAGCCAGCGGCCCGCACCCAGAAAGGTCAGGTAGCGCAGCGCGGCGCCGAGGCCGCCGCCCAGCGCGACATAGACGAGATTGACGATCATGGCCCGTCGTCTACGCGATCATGCGGGCCGGGCAAAGCGCAAATCAGATCTTGCCGGCGACGTCCGGAATGTCCTTGACGAACCCGTCGACGAACAGGTCGAGCGCGCCCCAATCGGTGAACTCATAGTCATGGGTCGTGTCGGTCGGCGCATCCTTCTTGTCGGCGATGCGCTTGAGCATCCATTTGCGGAAGAAATCATACTCGGTGTATTTCAGCGCGCCGGCGGCATGGTGCACCGAGACCGGCCACCAGCCGGTTTCCTCGCTGAAATGGGCGGTGATTTCATTGAGCTCTTCCCACTCGCCGGCATCGTCGCCAGCCGCCGTCAGCGACACGGAAACGAACACGCCCGGCCGCGCCATCAGTTCGCGCTTGTGGCGTTCGACATAACGGCGCAACGGTGCCGGAAAAGCACCGATATGCACCGGACCGGCGCATATGATGCCGTCGATCTCGTCGATGGACAGCGAGTCGGGCGGATGGGTGGTGTCGACCATGACCGCCTCGTGCTGATTGTCCTTCAGATAGCGCCCGATATGCTCGGCGATTTCCCGTGTCTGCCCTTCAACGGTCGCATAGATGACGAGAATGCGCATGACTGTCTCCCGTTATGGCGTTCTTTTCCTGACCGGCAGAATAGACGTTCCGCGCCGTCCGTGGATTGACCTTCGTCAAGCGGCAAACCCGGCAATGGCCTGCCGCAGCGCGGTGCCGGGCAAAAAGCCCGCCGCGGCCGCCAACCCGTTGGCGCGGGAAATCGTGCCGCGTTCAAGCGTATCGGCAGCCTCCCCTATTCGAGCCGACATGTGACCGACCGCGCAGGCGGCGATCCCCGCCTCATCCAGCATGGCCAGACCCGCAACGCCCGCTTCATCGCGGCCTATGCCCGCATCGTTGAAGACGTAGAGCGCGGCATCGACCGACAGCGCATAACCCGCTGCCGACGCTCCGCCATGGGAGCCGGTCACGACGATGGCGCCGGCATCGTCGGCAATCACCTGCGTCACCGAATCGATCAGCACCACGGCGTGCCGGCCCACGGTGACCGTCCGCCGATCAGCCATCGCCGGTTCCGCCGGAGCGTTCCGCCCGCAGCTTGGCCCAGTAGTCGAGCCTCTTTCCGATCTCGCGCTCGAAGCCGCGTTCGACCGGCTCGTAGAAGCGCCTGCGGCCCATCTCGGGCGGGAAATAGTCCTGTCCGGAAAAGGCGTCGGGCTGGTCGTGATCGTATTGGTATCCCGCGCCATAGCCCTCGGCACCCATCAGCTTGGTCGGCGCATTGAGGATGTGTTTGGGCGGCAGCAGCGAGCCGTGCTCCTTGGCGGCGCGCATCGCGCCTTTCATCGCCGTATAGAGCGCGTTGGACTTGGGTGCGGTGGCGAGATAGACGCAGGCTTCGGCCAGCGCCAGTTCGCCCTCGGGCGAGCCGAGATAGTCATAGGCGTCCTTGGCGGCGAGCGCGACGGTGAGTGCCTGCGGATCGGCCAAACCGATATCCTCGGACGCCATGCGAACCAGCCTTCGGCCCAGATAGAGCGGGTTTTCGCCAGCATCGAGCATGCGGGCAAGATAGTAGAGCGCGGCGTCCGGATCGGAGCCGCGCACCGATTTGTGCAGGGCGGAGATCAGATTGTAGTGGCCGTCCTGGCCCTTGTCATAGATCGGCGCGCGCCGCTGCAGCACGGCGCGCAGCCCGTCGCCGTCGAACAGATCGCCCTCGCGCGCCACGCGCCAGACTTCCTCGGCCAGCGTCAGAACGGCCCGACCGTCACCGTCGGCCATGCCGACGAGCAGCGCCCGCGCCTCATCGTCGATGGGCAATGTCCGGCCGGTTTCGCCTTCGGCCCGGTCGAGCAGCGCGGCGAGCGCGTCGTCTTCCAGCCGCTTGAGCGTCAGGACGCGCGCCCGCGACAGGAGCGCCGCGTTGAGTTCGAAGGACGGGTTTTCCGTCGTCGCGCCGATCAGCGTGATCGTGCCGTCTTCCATCACCGGCAGAAAGCTGTCCTGCTGGGCGCGGTTGAAGCGGTGGATCTCGTCGACAAAGAGAAGCGTCGGCAGGCCGTCGCGCCGGCGCACGCGCGCCGCCTCGAACACCTTTTTCAGATCGGCGACGCCCGAGAAGATAGCCGAGAGCTGCTCGAAGTGCTGACCGGCCTCGGCGGCGATCAGGCGGGCGAGCGTGGTCTTGCCGGTGCCGGGCGGCCCCCACAGGATCAGGCTACCGAGCGAGCCGGAAGCCAGCATGCGCGTGACGACGCCGTCGGCGCCGGTCAGATGGTCCTGTCCGACGATCTCGCCCAGTGTCTTGGGGCGCAACCGGTCGGCCAGCGGCCTGTTGGCGGCCTCCTCGGCGACGCTGTCGAAGAGCGACGCCATCAGAAACGCAGGAACTGGTTGATCGTGCGGCCCTGCCGGTTCAGCGTGAAACGCCATGAGCGCCCGCCGCTGTCGGCCAGGCGGATCACATCGTCGACGGTCTCGATCGGCAGACCGTTGACGGCGACGATGATGTCGCCGGGCCGGAGTCCTGCGCGCAGGGCCGGCGCGCCGCGCTCGATCTGCGTCACCACCACGCCGTCACCGCGTCCGGGCAGGTTGAGACGCTGGCGCAAGCGCGGAGACAGGTTTGCGACGACCGCGCCGGCAAAGGGCGACGCGCCCTTGATCAGCGTTTCCTGGGCCGGGCGGGTTTCGGGCGGACGAGCGAGAACGATGTCGACGGCACGTTCGCGGCCGCGCGACAGCACGGTCAGCGCCGTCGTGCCGCCGGGACCGATGGTCGCCAGCCGGTAGCCAAGCGCGTCGGGATGTTCGATGGCCGCTCCATCGATGGCGAGCACCACATCGCCGGCGCGCAGGCCCGCCGCGCCCGCCGGCCCGTCCGGATCGACATCGACGATCAGCGCGCCCAGCGGCCTGTCGAGGCCAAGGCTCTCGGCGATCTGGGGCGTGACGGGCTGGAAATCGGCGCCCAGATAGGGCCGCTCGAAGGCGTCCGCCCCGCCGCGCGCCTGTGCGACAACGGCGGCGACCATGTTGGAGGGGATGGCAAAGCCGATGCCGTTCGAGCCGCCCGAGCGCGAGAAGATCGCCGTGTTGATACCGACGAGACGGCCCTGCATGTCGATCAGCGCGCCGCCGGAATTGCCCGGATTGATCGCCGCGTCGGTCTGGATGAAGAAGCCAAAATCGGCGACGCCGACACGCGTGCGGGCAAGCGCGGACACGATGCCCGAGGTGATCGTCTGGCCGACACCGAACGGGTTGCCGATCGCCAGGACGAGATCGCCGGTCAGAAGCTGATCGGAGTTGCCGAACGGCAGCGCGGTGAAGCGCTCATCGGTTTGCAGACGCAAGACGGCCAGATCGGCGCGCTCGTCGCGCAGCACGACCTCTGAGTCGAACTCGCGCCCGTCGGCCAGCGCGACACGCACCTCGTCCGCACCGGAAATGACATGGTTGTTGGTGACGACAAGCCCGCCCTCGTCGACGATCACGCCCGAACCGAGCGATGACTGGACGCGCGGCGGACCGGAGAACTGGTTGCCGAAGAACTGCTCGAAGAACGGATCGCCCGCAAAGGGCGAACGCTGCTGAACGCGGCGCGCCGCATAGACGTTGACCACAGACGGCGCGGTTTGCTGGACCAGCGGCGCAAACGAAAGCTGCATCTCGGCTTCGCCCAGCGGCACGCGGCGGGCCGTCTGACCTTCGACGGCGGGCGCCTGCGCCTCGCCGCCGAGCCCGCGCAGCAGATCGCGCAACGCGCTGCCGCTGTCCTGGGCAAGTGCGGCAGCGGCCAGCATTGTCAGCCCGGCACATGCCGCAAGAAGGATTGCAATCGGTCTGTTCATCATGGTGCCTTGACTGGTCGCCGGGTCATTGAATCACCGGACCAAGTGCTACCACAAAGGCGGCTGAAATGGGGAGCCGCAAGCCGGGCCGGCCGGGTGTGCCGCCACCCTGCCACGCACTTTCGCCCAAAAAAGAAAGGGAGCCGCGCCATAATGGCGAGCTCCCGAGCCCAGTCGACTGATGTGGCGCTCCCGGCGTGCGGGCCGCGCCATCTTCTTATGGGTGTAAAGGCGGTCTTATGCGGCCGCTTCGGCTTCGGCGGCTTCCTCGGCCTCGATGCGCGCGCGGTCGGCGGCGCCCTTGGCGTCGACGTCACGGTCGACGAACTCGATCACGGCCATCGGCGCGGAATCGCCATGGCGGAAGCCGGCCTTCATGATCCGCAGATAGCCGCCATTGCGGTCGGCGTAACGCGGCGCGATGTCGGCGAACAGCTTGCGCGTCTGCGTCTCGTCCTGGATCTGCGAGGCGACCTGGCGGCGCGCATGCAGATCGCCGCGCTTGCCCAGCGTGACGAGCTTTTCGACGATCGGACGCAGTTCCTTGGCCTTGGGCAGGGTCGTGACGATCTGCTCATGCTCGATGAGCGAAGCGGCCATGTTTGCGAACATCGCCTTGCGATGGCTCGATGTACGGTTCAGCTTGCGGCCTGCTTTGCGGTGGCGCATCAGCCTTCTCCTCGGGTTTCCGGCCTTGGGGTGCCGGCGCGTTGGTTAGTAATGGTCTTCGTAGCGTTTGGCGAGATCTTCGATGTTCTCGGGCGGCCATGCGGCCACTTCCATGCCCAGATGCAGGCCCATGGATGCGAGCACTTCCTTGATCTCGTTGAGCGACTTGCGGCCGAAGTTCGGCGTGCGCAGCATTTCGCCTTCGGTCTTCTGGATCAGGTCGCCGATATAGACGATGTTGTCGTTCTTCAGGCAGTTGGCCGAACGCACCGACAGTTCCAGTTCGTCGACCTTCTTGAGCAGTGCCGGGTTGAACGCCAGCTCCTGCACCTGTTCCTCGGCGGCCTCGCGCTCGGGCTCCTCGAAATTGACGAAGACGCCGAGCTGGTCCTGCAGGATGCGCGCGGCATAAGCCACCGCGTCCTCGCCCGACAGCGTGCCGTCCGTCTCGACGTTCATGGTCAGCTTGTCATAGTCCAGAACCTGGCCCTCGCGGGTGTTCTCGACCTTGTAGGAAACCTTGCGCACCGGCGAATAGAGGCTGTCGACCGGGATCAGGCCGATCGGCGCGTCTTCGGCGCGGTTGCGGTCTGCGGGTACATAGCCCTTGCCGGCATCGACGGTGAATTCCATGCGGATTTCGGCGCCCTCGTCCAGCGTGCACAGCACGTGGTCGGGGTTCAGCACCTCGACATCGCCGACCGTCTGGATATCGCCGGCGATCACGGTGCCCGGACCCTGCTTGCGCACGACCATGCGCTTGGGGCCGTCGCCTTCCATACGGATGGCGATTTCCTTGATGTTCAGGATGATGTCGGTGACGTCTTCGCGTACACCGGCAATCGACGAGAACTCATGCAGGACACCGTCGATCTGCACGGCGGTCACGGCGGCACCGCGCAGCGACGACAGCAGCACGCGGCGCAGCGCGTTGCCGAGCGTCAGGCCAAAGCCGCGCTCGAGCGGCTCGACCACGAGCGAAATCTTGTTGCCCGAGCCCTTGAACTCGACCTTGTTCGGCTTGATCAGTTCCTGCCAATTCTTCTGTATCACGGCGTCTTCCTTCAGCTAGCCTGCCACCATCCATTCGTGGCAACAGCTTCTTCCACGGCCAGCGGAGGATTGGCGCCAGCCGGACGGACAATGGATGCGTTACACGCGGCGGCGTTTGCGCGGCCGGCAGCCATTGTGCGGAATGGGGGTGACATCCCTGATCGAGGTGATGGTGAAGCCGGCAGCCTGCAAGGCACGCAGCGCCGATTCACGGCCCGAACCGGGGCCACACACTTCGACTTCAAGCGACTTCATGCCATGTTCCTGGGCCTTGCGGGCGCAATCCTCGGCGGCGACCTGGGCCGCGAACGGGGTCGATTTGCGCGAGCCCTTGAAGCCCTGCATGCCGGCCGACGACCAGGCAATCGCGTTGCCCTGCGCGTCGGTGATGGTGATCATGGTGTTGTTGAATGTCGAATTCACGTGGGCGATGCCCGACATGATGTTCTTGCGCTCGCGACGGCGAACGCGGGTGGCTTCTTTTGCCATCTTCAGTCCTTCGATCTCTGCACCGCCGTAATGCCAGCGGCTCCACCTGCGGAACCGGCCACGCGGGCCGGCCCAATTACTTCTTCTTGCCGGCGATCGCCTTGGCCGGACCCTTGCGGGTGCGGGCATTGGTGTGCGTGCGCTGACCGCGCACCGGCAGGTTGCGGCGATGGCGCAGGCCGCGATAGCAGCCCAGGTCCATCAGACGCTTGATGTTCATCGAGGTCTCGCGGCGCAGGTCACCCTCGACGCGATAGTCGCGGTCGATGGTTTCGCGAACCGCCAGAACCTCGGCGTCGGTCAGTTCATTGACGCGGCGCGAGGGGTCGATGTTGTTCTTCTCGACGATTTCCTGCGCGAATTTCGAGCCGATCCCGTGGATGTACTGCAGCGCGATCACAACGCGCTTGCCTGTCGGGATGTTGACGCCAGCGATACGAGCCACGCGGCTTCTCCTTTGTTGCCCGGGCAGCCGGGTCTTTCAGTCCTGTCCGGGGTTCCGGGGTGTTCGGTTCGAGCCAGTCTCAAAACAAAAAGACCGGAGCGGGATGCCGCAGCCGACCTTTGTCAATACGCTGGCTAGATCAGCGTGCATATCGGGGAATCGCAGTGGAATGTCAACTCCCCGAAGCGATGTTTTTGCCGGCCCTATGCGGATGCCGGCGTGTGCCGCTCAAAGGCTGTCGAGCACCTTGGCGATCTGTTCGGTCACGCCCTCGATCGAGTCCATGCCGTCGACCGGGCGCAGCTTGCCCTTGGCGTAATAGTAGCCGAGCAGCGGCGCGGTCTTCTTGTAATACTCGCGCAGACGCTCGTCGAACACTTCGGGGTTGTCGTCCTTGCGCACCGGCTGGCCCGCGGCGGCAGCCTCCTCGGCGCGCTTGACGATGCGGCCGACGAGCGCCTTGTCATCCACGGTCAGTTCGATGACGGCATCGAGCGCCATGCCCTTTGCCTCCATCATCGCCTCGACCGCATCGGCCTGGGCGAGCGTGCGCGGATAGCCGTCGAGGATGAAACCGTCGGCGCAATCGGGCTCATCGATCCGGTCGGAGACGATCGCATTGACGATGTCGTCGGAGACCAGTTCGCCCGCTTCCATGATCGCCTTGGCGCGCAGGCCGACCTCTGTGCCCGCGGCGACGGCGGCACGCAGCATGTCGCCGGTCGACAGTTGCGGAATGCCGTGGCGCTCGACGAGCCTTTGTGCCTGGGTCCCCTTGCCCGCTCCCGGCGGGCCCAACAATATCAGTCTCATCGACGCTTCTTTCCCCCGCGCAGCTTGGATTTCTTGATCAAGCCTTCATACTGGTGCGCGATGAGATGTCCTTGCACCTGCGCGACCGTATCGAGCGTCACGCTGACGACGATCAGCAGCGACGTGCCGCCGAGATAGAACGGCACGCCCGTGCCCGCTATTAGAAATTCGGGTAACAGGCACACCAGAACGAGATAGATCGCGCCGACCACGGTGATCCGGGTAAGCACGAAGTCGATATATTCGGCCGTGCGCTGGCCCGGGCGGATGCCCGGAATGAAGCCCGAATGGTTCTTCAGATTGTCGGCGGTGTCCTGCGGATTGAAGACGATCGCGGTGTAGAAGAAGGCGAAGAAGGCGATCATCCCCGCGTAAAACAGCATGTAGAGCGGCTGGCCGTGGCCGAGCGCGGCGAGGATGGCGGTGCCCCATTCGGGCAGGTCGCGCGTGTCCGAGAAGCCGGCCAGCGTCGCCGGCAGCAGCAGCAGCGACGAGGCGAAGATCGGCGGGATGACGCCGGCCGTGTTGAGCTTCAGCGGCAGGTGCGACGTGTCGCCCTGGAACATGCGGTTGCCGACCTGGCGCTTGGGATACTGGATCAAAAGCCGCCTTTGCGCGCGTTCGACAAAGACAATCAGGGCGATCACGGCGATGGCGAGAAGGATGATCGTGATGATGAAGACCGTCGACATGGCGCCGGTGCGGCCCAGTTCCAGCGTGCCCGCGACGGCGCCCGGCAGCCCCGCGACGATGCCGGCGAAAATGATCAGCGAGACGCCGTTGCCGATGCCGCGCGCGGTGATCTGCTCGCCGAGCCACAGAAGGAACATGGTGCCGCCGACCAGCGTGATGACGGTCGAAATGCGGAAGAACCAGCCCGGATCGGCGACGATGTTGGCGCCGCTCTCAAGGCCCACGGCGATACCGTAGGATTGCAGTGTCGCCAAAAGGACCGTCAGATAGCGCGTATACTGGTTGATGACCTTGCGGCCCTGCTCGCCCTCCTTCTTGAGCTGTTCGAGCGTCGGGACAACCGAGGTCATCAGCTGGACGGCGATCGAGGCCGAGATGTAGGGCATGATGCCGAGCGCGAACACGGCCATGCGCTCGACGGCGCCGCCGGTGAACATGTTGAACATGCCCAGAATGCCGCCCGCCTGGTTGGCGAAGGCCTGGGCATAGGCTTCCATGTTGAGGCCCGGAATGGGGATGTAGGTGCCCAGCCGGTAGACCAGCAGAACACCGAGGGTAAACCAGATGCGCTTCTTGAGCTCGGTGGCCTTGGCAAATGCGCCGAAGTTGAGGTTTGCAGCCAGCTGTTCAGCAGCAGATGCCATGGACAGTCTCCGTCTTGGGACGCGTTCGCCGAAGGTCGGGCACCGCGCTCGCGGGTCTGGTCGCAGATAGGCGCTGGCCCTTGGGGGCGCAAGTCAATTTTGAGGCCGCACGGATCGCGGCGGCCTCAAGAAGGTGTGTTGTCGTCAGCCGAATTATTCGGCGTCGGCTTCGGCCTTGGGCGCGAGGATCGTCACCGATCCGCCGGCCTTTTCGATCTTGGCGACGGCAGCCTTGGACGCGCCGGCCACTTCCAGCGCGAACTTGGTCTTGGCTTCGCCATCGGCCAGAACCCGGACGCCGTCCTTGGCGCGGCGCAGCACGCCTGCCTCGACCAGTGCCTCGGCCGTCACCGGCTTCTTGGCATCGAGCTTCTTGGCCTCGACAGCCTGTTCGAGCCGGGCGATCGACACGATGTTGTAGTCGGTCGGGAACGGGTTGTTGAAGCCGCGCTTGGGCAGACGCCGGTAGATCGGCATCTGGCCGCCTTCATAGCCGTTGATAGACACGCCCGAACGGGATTTCTGGCCCTTGACGCCACGGCCGCCGGTCTTGCCCTTGCCCGAGCCGATGCCGCGGCCGACGCGCGAGCGCGACTTGCGCGCGCCCTCATTGTCACGCAGTTCGTTGAGTTTCATCGGTCAGCTCCCCGATCAGCTTTCGTCCACGACGCGCACCAGATGGTGCACTTTGCGGATCATGCCGCGCACGGCGGGAGTGTCTTCCAGCGTGCGGCGGCGGTGCATCTTGTTCAGGCCCAGCCCGATCAGCGTCTGGCGCTGCTCGGCGGGGCGGCGAATGGGGCTGCCGATCTGCTCGACGGTGATCGTTGCGCCCTTCTTGCTCTCAGCCATGATCATTGTCCTTGCCAGGGCCCCTCGCCTTCCGGCGAGCGGCTCATGCCTTACTCTTCGGCGCCGATCAGCTCGCGGCGGCGCGCCTGGAGCGTCGAGTGCTTGATACCGCGCTGGGCGGCGATGTCCTTGGGATGCATCTGATGCTTGAGCGCATCGAACGTCGCCCGGACCATGTTGTAGGGGTTGGACGACCCGAGCGACTTGGCAACCACGTCCTGCATGCCGACGGTCTCGAAGACAGCGCGCATCGGGCCGCCTGCGATGATGCCCGTACCGGCCGGTGCCGCGCGCAGCAGGACCTTGCCCGCGCCGTGACGGCCTTCGACGTCATGGTGCAGCGTGCGGCCCGAGCGCAGCGGCACGAAGATCATGTCGCGCTTGGCGCTTTCGGTGGCCTTGCGGATCGCCTCGGGCACTTCGCGTGCCTTGCCGTGTCCAAAGCCGACGCGGCCCTTCTGGTCGCCGACGACGACGAGCGCGGCAAAACCGAAGCGCCGGCCGCCCTTGACGACCTTGGCGACGCGGTTGATGTGAACCAGCTTGTCGACGAATTCGCTGTCGGCTTCTTCGCGATCACGCCGGCGGTCACGCCCGCGGCCACCGCGATCCTGAGGTTGTTGTGCCATGTCCTTGTCCTTTGTTCTTTTCCGGTTCCAGGCAGTGGTTGATGGTGTGGTCGCAAATCCGAACGACAAGCGCTGCACGCTTCCGCCGGCCCTGCTCCGGCTTAAAAGTTCAGGCCGCCCTCGCGGGCAGCGTCGGCCAGGGCCTTCACGCGGCCATGGAAGATATAGGCGCCGCGGTCGAAGACAACGTCCTTGACGCCGGCCTTGGTGGCGCGCTCGGCGACGAGCTTGCCGACGGCGGCGGCGGCATCGGTGTCGGCGCCCGTCTTCAGCGCCTTCTTCAGATCGGCGTCGAGCGTCGATGCGGCGGCAAGCGTCTTGCCGGCGCTGTCATCGATGACCTGCGCATAGATGTTCTTCGAAGACCGGTAGACGGACAGGCGCGGCCGGCCGTCCGAGACCTTCTTGAGCTGGCGGCGGACGCGCTGCGCACGCTTGACCAGCGCCTGTTTGGAAGCTGCCATCGTTCCCGTTCCTTACTTCTTCTTGCCTTCTTTGCGGACGATCGTCTCTTCCGCATATTTGACGCCCTTGCCCTTGTAAGGCTCCGGCGGACGGAACTTGCGGATCTCCGCGGCGACCTGGCCGAGCTGCTGCTTGTCGATGCCGTTGAGCACGATTTCGGTCGGCTTGGGCGTTGCCGCCGACACGCCTTGCGGCAGCTCATAGATCACGTCGTGGCTGAAGCCCAGAGCGAGCTGCAGCTTGGAGCCCTGCATGGCGGCGCGATACCCCACACCATTGATCTCGAGCTTGCGCTCGAACCCGGTTTTGACGCCGGTCATGATGTTTTCGATCATCGTGCGCGACATGCCCCATTTGGAGCGCGCATCCTTGGAATCGTCGCGCGGGGTGATGTTGATCGCGCCCTCTTCCATCGCCACCAGCACCTCATCATTGACCGCATAGGACAATTCGCCCTTGGGGCCCTTGGCGGTGACGGTGTTGCCGTCCACCGAGGCGGTGACGCCTTCGGGAATGGCAACGGGCTTTTTTCCGATACGAGACATTGTTCAATCCGTCCGTGTTCGTTCCGTCGACTGGGTTGGTCCGGCGCGCGTCAGAAGACGCGGCACAGATACTCCCCGCCGACATTCTTCTCGCGGGCCTCGTGATCGGCCATCACGCCCTGCGGCGTCGACAGGATCGCGATTCCAAGGCCGTTGGCGACGTGTTCGATCGACTTGGCGCCGACATAGACCCGGCGGCCCGGCTTGGAGACGCGCTCGATCTTGCGGATCACCGGGTCGCCTTCATGATATTTCAGCTCGATCTCGAACTCGGACTTGCCCGAGCCGTACTCGACCTGGGAATAGCCGCGGATATAGCCTTCGGACTGCAGCACATCGAGGACGCGCGCGCGCAGCTTGGAGGCCGGGGTGGAGATCGAATTCTTGTGGCGATGCAAACCGTTGCGGATGCGGGTCAGCATATCGCCGACGGGATCGGAAACCGACATGACAGCCTCTCCTTACCAGCTCGACTTGACGACACCGGGCACCTTGCCCAGCGAGCCCAGCTCGCGCAGTGCGATGCGCGACATCTTCAGTTTGCGGTAGTAACCGCGCGGACGGCCCGACACTTCGCACCGGTTGCGGATGCGTACCTTGGCCGAATTGCGCGGCAGCTCGCTCAGCTTGAGGGTCGCGCGGAAGCGCTCCTCGATCGGCAGCGAACGATCCATGACGATCGCCTTGAGACCGGCGCGCTTTTCGGCGTAGCGGTCGACCAGCTTGCGCCGGTGCTTGTTCTTTTCGACTGCGCTTACTTTTGCCATCAGGCTTTCCTTTCTACGCTCGCCGTTAGTGCTGCTGCTGGAACGGGAAGTTGAAGGCACGCAACAGTTCGCGCGCTTCATCATCCGTGCTCGCACTCGTGCAAACGATGATGTCCATGCCCCGGACCTGATCGACCTTGTCGTAGTTGATCTCCGGGAAGACGATGTNCGCGCGGCAGCGCGATGTTGATCAGCCGGTCCATGAATTCGTACATGATGTTGCCGCGCAGCGTCACCTTGGCGCCCAGCGGCATCTCTTCACGCACCTTGAAGCCGGCAATCGAGTTGCGGGCGCGGGTCACCACGGCCTTCTGGCCGGTGATCAGCGACAGGTCCTCGGCGGCCGTGGCGGGGCGCTTTGAATCGGTGGTCGCATCGCCCACGCCCATGTTCACCACGATCTTGGTGACCTTGGGGATTTCCATCAGGTTGGCGTACTCGAAACGCTCGCGCATTTCGCCGCGAATGGCGTCGCGATACTGGGCCTTGAGCCGCGGCTCGTAGGATGTGTCAGCCATCGATCAAATCTCCGGAACGCTTGGCAAAGCGCACTTTCTTGCCGTCTTCGACGCGGAAGCCCACGCGGGTGGGCTTGCCGTCCTTGGGGTCGGCGATCGCCAGGTTGGACAGGTCGATCGGCGCCTCCTTGTTGATGATGCCGGCCTCCTGGGCAGCGGTCTGCTTCTGGTGGCGCTTGACCATGTTGATGCCCGACACCAGCGCCTTGCCGTTCTTGGGCATGACGCGGACGACATTGCCCTTGCGGCCCTTGTCCTTGCCGGTGAGCACGACGACTTCGTCGCCCTTCTTGATCTTCTGCATAAGACCCGCTCCTTACAGCACTTCGGGGGCCAGCGAGATGATCTTCATGTGCTGCTTGCCGCGCAGTTCACGCGGGACAGGGCCGAAGATACGGGTGCCGACCGGCTCTTTGTTGTTGTTGACCAGAACGGCGGCATTGCCGTCGAACCGGATGACGCTGCCGTCGGGACGGCGAATGTCCTTGGCGGTGCGCACGACGACCGCCTTCATGACGTCGCCCTTCTTGACGCGGCCGCGCGGGATCGCCTCCTTGACGGAGACGACGATGATGTCACCGACGGACGCATATTTGCGCTTCGATCCGCCCAGCACCTTGATGCACTGAACCCGGCGCGCGCCGGAATTGTCGGCGACATCGAGATTTGTTTGCATCTGAATCATGACGCGATGCCCTTGTTCTTATCGTGCCAGCGCTTCACGCCGGCCCTGATTGTTTCGCTCGTCGTTCAGTCCGCCGCCTGGTCGGCAACCACCGCCCAGCGCTTGTTCCTGGAAATCGGCGCGCATTCCTGGATGCGCACCGTGTCGCCGACCTTGACCTGGTTGCTCTCGTCATGCGCCTGGTAGCGCTTGGTGCGACGCACGGTTTTCTTCATCAGCGGGTGCGCGAAGCGGCGTTCGACGCGCACGACGACGGTCTTGTCGTTCTTGTCGCTGACCACGACACCCTGCAAAATTCGTTTCGGCATGATCGTTATCCCTGCGCCTTGGCGGCGTTTGCTTTCTCGGCGGCGACGGTCTTGACGCGCGCAATGTCGCGGCGCACCTGGCGCACGCGCGCCGAATTCTCGAGCTGTCCCGTCGCGGCCTGAAAGCGCAGCGAGAACTGTTCCTTCTTCAGTTCGGCCAGCTTGTCGGCCAGTTCGTCGGCGGTCATCGCCCGGACATCTACGGCTTTCATCTCGCTCAACTCCTACTCGCCAATGCGCTGGATGAAGCGCGTCTTGACCGACAGTTTGGCAGCGCCAAGGCGCAGCGCTTCACGCGCGACGTCTTCGGGCACACCATCGATTTCAAACATCACCCGGCCCGGCTTGACGCGCGCGGCCCAGTAATCGACCGAACCCTTGCCCTTGCCCATGCGCACTTCGGTCGGCTTGGAGGTGACCGGCACGTCGGGGAAGATGCGGATCCACACGCGGCCGGCACGCTTCATGTGACGGGTGATCGCGCGGCGGGCCGCCTCGATCTCGCGGGCGTTGACGCGGTTGGGCTCAAGCGCCTTCAGGCCGTAGGCACCGAAGTTCAGATCGGTGCCGCCCTTGGCGACGCCGCGGATCTTACCCTTGAACTGCTTGCGGAACTTGGTCCGTTTGGGTTGCAACATCTACTTCACTCCTGCCGGCGATCAGGCGTTGTCGCGGCGGCGGCCACCGCCACCCTGGTTGTCCTGGTCGGTCGCGCGGCGTTCGGACGCCATCGGATCGTGCTCGAGGATCTCGCCCTTGAAGATCCAGACCTTGATGCCGATGATGCCATAGGCGGTCTCGGCTTCGGCGGTGCCGTAATCGACGTCGGCGCGCAGCGTGTGCAGCGGCACCCGGCCTTCACGGTACCATTCGGTGCGGGCGATCTCGGCGCCGCCAAGGCGACCGGCCGAGTTGATGCGGATGCCCTGGGCGCCAAGGCGCATGGCCGACTGAACGGCGCGCTTCATGGCGCGGCGGAACGCCACGCGGCGCTCGAGCTGCTGGGCGATCGACTGGGCGACCAGCGTCGCATCGATCTCGGGCTTGCGCACCTCGACGATGTTCAGAACGGTCTCGGCATCGGTGAACTGGCTGAGCTTGCGGCGCAGCTTTTCGATGTCGGCGCCCTTCTTGCCGATGATGATGCCCGGACGCGCCGAATGGATGGTCACGCGGCACTTCTTGTGCGGACGCTCGATCACGATCTTGGAAACGGCAGCCTGCTTGAGCTCCTTTTCCAGATATTCGCGGATCTTCAGGTCCTCGTGCAGCAGCTGGCCATATTCGCCGGTGTTGGCATACCAGCGCGAATCCCAGGTGCGGTTGATGCCCAGACGGAAGCCGACCGGATTGATCTTCTGGCCCATTACGCGGCCTCCTCTTCGACTTCGCGCACGACGATCGTCAGATGCGAGAACGGTTTGGTGATGCGGCTGGCGCGGCCGCGGCCACGGGCATGGAAGCGCTTCATGACGATCGACTTGCCGACATAGGCTTCCGACACGATCAGCGCGTCGACATCGAGATCATGATTGTTCTCGGCGTTGGCGATCGCCGACTCCAGCGTCTTCTTGACCGTGCCGGCGATGCGCTTGCGCGAGAATTCGAGATCGGCCAGCGCCGATTCGACCTTCTTGCCGCGGATCATCTGGGCGACCAGATTGAGTTTCTGCGGGCTGACGCGGACCATCCGCGCCACCGCGCGGGCCTCGTTGTCCGCGAGCCGCCGTTCTGCCTTGGGCTTGCCCATGGTTACTTCCTTCTCGCCTTCTTGTCCGCGCCGTGACCGAAATAGGTGCGCGTGGGTGCGAATTCGCCGAACTTGTGGCCGACCATGTCCTCGGACACGGAGACCGGAATGTGCTTCTGGCCGTTATAGACGCCGAAGGTCAGGCCGACGAATTGCGGCATGATCGTCGAGCGGCGGCTCCAGATCTTGATGACGTCATTGCGGCCGCCTTCACGGGCTTTTTCCGCCTTCTTGAGCAGATAGCCGTCAACGAACGGGCCTTTCCAAACTGAACGAGCCATGAGGCGTATCCCTGTTTCTTACTTCTTGCGCTGGTGACGCGAGCGCATGATGAATTTGTCGGTCTGCTTGTTCGAGCGCGTCCGCTTGCCCTTGGTCGGCTTGCCCCACGGGGTGACCGGGTGGCGGCCGCCCGAGGTGCGGCCTTCACCGCCGCCATGGGGGTGGTCGACCGGGTTCATGACGACGCCGCGCACATGCGGGCGACGGCCAAGCCAGCGCTTGCGGCCGGCCTTGCCCAGATTGATGTTGCCGTGGTCGGGGTTCGACACGGCACCGACGGTGGCAAAGCAGGACTGCTGCACCAGGCGCTGTTCGCCCGAATTGAGGCGCAGGATCGCCATGCCCTGGTCGCGGCCGACAAGCTGCGCATAGGCGCCGGCGGAGCGGGCCACCTGGGCGCCCTTGCCCGGCTTGAGTTCGACATTGTGGACGATCGTGCCGACCGGCATCGCGCCCAGCGGCATCGCATTGCCCGGCTTCACATCGGCCTTGGCGCCGGCGATCACCTTGTCGCCCGCCTGCAGGCGCTGCGGCGCGAGGATATAGCTCAGTTCGCCATCGTCATATTTGATCAGCGCGATGAAGGCGGTGCGGTTGGGATCATACTCGATCCGCTCGACCGTCGCCGAAACATCGTGCTTGCGCCGCTTGAAATCGATCTTGCGGTAGGTCCGCTTGTGCCCGCCGCCGATGTGGCGCGAGGTCATGCGGCCGGCATTGTTGCGTCCGCCGGACTTTGTCAGCCCCTCGGTCAGCGCCTTGACGGGCGCGCCCTTGTGCAGGCCCGACCGGTCGACAATGACCAGCTGGCGCTGGCCGGGCGTCGAGGGTTTGAACTTCTTCAGTGCCATGACTTCTACTCCCGGACCGGCTTAAAGGCCCGTTGCGACGTCGATCGACTGGCCTTCGGCCAGCGTCACAATCGCCTTTTTCACATCGGACTGACGCCCCTTGATGCCGCGGAACCGCTTTTGCTTGCCCTTGCGGACCAGCGTGTTGACGGCCTTGACCTTGACCGAGAAAAGCGCCTCGATGGCGGCCTTTATCTCGGGCTTGGAGGCATCGCGCGCCACGTTGAAGACAACCTGGTTGTTGTCGGAGACGAGCGTCGATTTTTCCGTGATCACCGGCGAGACGATCACGTCGTAATGGCGGAGATCGGTCATTGGAAACGCTCCTCGAGGGCCGCAACGGCATCCTTGGAGAGGACCAGCGTGTTGCGGCGCAAAATGTCATAGACGTTGATGCCCACGACCGGCAGCACATCGACATTGGCGATGTTGGCTGCGGCCTTCCTGAAGCCGTCTTCCAGTTCAGCGCCGCCGATGACCAGAGCGTTGGACAGGCCCAGATCGGCCAGCTGCTTGGCCAGAACCTTGGTCTTGCCGTCCTTGGCCGCCAGTTCGTCGACGATGATCAGACCGCCATCCCTGGCCTTGGTCGACAGTGCGTGGCGCAGAGCCAGCGCACGGACCTTCTTGGGCAGGCCGATGGCGTGATCGCGGCTGACCGGACCATGCGCCTTGCCGCCGCCGCGGAACTGCGGCGCGGACGCGGCATGGTGCCGGGCGCGGCCGGTGCCCTTCTGGCGGTACATCTTGGCGCCGGTGCGGGCAATGTCCGAGCGGCCCTTGGTCTGGTGTGTGCCGGCGCGCTTCTTGGCGAGCTGGTACTGCACCATGCGCTGCAGGATGTCGGCGCGCGGCTCGAGGCCGAACACATCGTCCTTGAGCGTGATCTTGCCGGCGGATTTGCCGGCCAGCGTGGTGACTGCGAGTTCCATTATTCGGCTCCCTCTTGTGCGGGGGCTTCGGCAGCGGCGGCTGCGGCGCGCAGGGCGGCCGGCATCGGCGCTTCGGACGGAACGGGCTGCTTGACGGCGTCGCGGACGAGGATCCATGCGCCCTTGGAGCCGGGGATCGCGCCCTTGACCAGGATCAGGCCGCGCTCATCGTCGGTGGAGACGATTTCGAGGTTCTGCGTGGTCACGCGGGTCGCGCCCATGTGGCCGGCCATCTTCTTGCCCTTGAACACCTTGCCGGGGTCCTGGCACTGGCCGGTCGAGCCGTGCGAACGGTGCGAGATCGAGTTGCCGTGCGTGGCGCGGCCGCCACCGAAATTGTGGCGCTTCATGACACCGGCAAAGCCCTTGCCCTGGCTGGTGCCCGTCACGTCGACCTTCTGGCCCGGCACGAAATGGCTGGCGACCAGTTCGGCACCCACATCGAGCATGTTGTCGGCGCTGACGCGGAATTCGGCCAGCTTGCGCTTGGGCTCGACGGAGGCCTTGGCGAAATGGCCGCGCATCGCCTTGGACACGTTTTTCGGCTTGGCGAAACCGACGCCAAGCTGCACGGCATCATAGCCGTGCTGATCGTTCGTGCGCTGGGCCACCACCTGGCAGTTCTCCAGCCGCAGCACCGTCACCGGCAGGTTGACGCCCTCGTCCGTGTAGACGCGCGTCATGCCCAGCTTCTGTGCAATCACTCCTGAACGCATGGGTTCATTCCTTCTTACGTTCGCCTGCCGCGCCTTACAGCTTGATCTCGACGTCGACACCGGCAGCCAGATCGAGCTTCATCAGCGCATCGACCGTCTGCGGCGTCGGATCGACAATGTCGAGCAGACGCTTGTGCGTGCGCATCTCGAACTGCTCGCGGCTCTTCTTGTCGATGTGCGGCGACCGGTTGACGGTGAATTTCTCGATCCGGGTCGGCAGCGGCACGGGTCCGCGGACGCCGGCACCAGTGCGCTTGGCGGTCGACACGATCTCGCGGGTCGACGCATCGAGCACGCGGTGGTCAAACGCCTTGAGGCGGATGCGAATGTTCTGGCCGTTCATGGGACGGGTTCCTCATTCAAATCAAAGAGCGCGGCATGTCGCTGCCGCGCCCCGAAGGTCGTTGGCCGGCG
>NZ_QFWV02000002.1:0-194 GCF_003149475.2 Oceaniradius stylonematis | reverse complement strand
TCCGCATTGTCGCCCGGCATCACCATCTCGGTGCCGTCGGGAAGCGTCACTTCGCCGGTCACGTCGGTGGTGCGGAAGTAGAACTGCGGACGGTACTTGTTGAAGAACGGCGTGTGGCGGCCGCCCTCTTCCTTGGTCAGGATGTAGGCCTCGGCCAAAAACTTCTTGTGCGGCTTGACCGAACCGGGCTTGCA
>NZ_QFWV02000010.1 GCF_003149475.2 Oceaniradius stylonematis | reverse complement strand
CAGGCCGCATGAGGCCACAATTGAAAACCCGGGCTCTTCACTCAGCTGGATGAGAGATGGGGCTCAGGTCAGGACCGGCGTCTCCTTCGGGGTTTTCCCCAGAGCGCCGGTCTCTAAAGAAGTTAGATTCTTTGTTAGACTCTAAGTTAACGGTGCGATTGTCTGTTTGCTCATCGAAACTTAACCCCGGTTCGGGTTCCCGATAGCACGAGGGTGTGGTTCCCGATGGCACGATAGTGCGGGTTCCCGATAGCACGACGGCGTCCACAGCTTGTCCACAGGGCACCGGTTTGAAGGCGAGCAGGGTGCGGCGCGGCTCGAATTCAAGGAACAGGCGATAGCCCGGTAGCGCCTGTCGCTTGACGATGGCGCGCAGTTCGAAGGCGAACCGTTTGAACGGCGAGAGGCTGCTGGACTTGAGATAGAGATGACGGAAGTCGAAGCGCCAGCCGCGCGCCTGTTTGCCGCCGTGCTTTCGGACGATCCGGTAGAGCCAGCGGTCGAGCCCGCCGGTCAACCCGAAATAAGCCCGGTCGATTGTGAGGATGAGCGCATCGTCGAGAACGGCCTTGTAGAACCAGTCCGGGACGATGAGTTCGATCCCCTCCGGATTGCCGCGCGCATCGCTGCGCTCCGTCCATTCGTTGATCCAGGAGAAGCGGTGCATACGCCGCGCCGTTCTGTCAGCGGCGCCGGACTGCACCCGTGGATTGCTTGGCGGCTGACGTAGCGTCGTCGCCACCGTGGTTGATTGCAGGCGGTCGAGGGCCGCTTTGAGACGCTGGTAATCGCGCGCGCCGGTGCCGCGGCCGATGAACGTGAGGATCTGGTAGGGCGTCGCTGCCATCAGGCGCGAGGTGCGGAAGCCGTTGTCGCGAGCCTCGACGATTTGGCTGGCCGCCCAGATCAGGATATCGGCGTCCCAGATGGTCGCCATTCCGTGTTCGGGCACGGCCTCCACCCGGATCGCCACCGCGCCGGAACGATAATCGATCGGTGTGGTGCGGGGAGACTTGGCGAGGCTGAAGAAGGGATAGGCCATGAGGTCCTGCGCATCGCGGGGCGCGAGATCGCTGGGGAGGGCGCGAAACAGTTCGAGCTGCTGCCTCTCCGATGTGCGGGATCGCGCCATGGTTGGAGATCAGCGGCGGTTGGCGCCACGCGGGATATTGTCGTGCCGCTTGGCCGGCAGGACCGTTCCAGCGCCGGGATCGGACGTGGATTGCTTGGCGCCGCGGTTCGCCCAGGCCTGCAAATCGTCGACCGAATAGACAACGCGGCCACCGAGCTTGCGATAGGCGGGGCCGGTGCCGTAGGTGCGGTGTTTCTCGAGCGTCCGGCCGGACAGGCCAAGGAAGCGCGCGGCTTCGGGAGTTCTCAGATAGCGTGGCGGCAGGTTGGTGGGCGTCGCGGACATGATCGTGCCTCCGTGGTCCTTGGGACGACCGCCGGATATCGGCGGTTCGACGGGAGCACGGTGGCGGAGAAGGCGCGGCGAGGGGGAGTGCGAAGGCGCGACGGCGGATTCGCACCCTCGTCATGGCAACGGATGGTGACGGTAGAGGAGGGAGCGATAGGCGCCCTCCACGTACTTCATGCCTTCGCGGAAACGCCGCATGACGGTGTCGCGCTCGGGCATGGATTTCCATGCTGTGGCGCTGACGTGATCGGCACGAAGAACGATCTCGGCGATCTCCTGGAAGGTCGCGCCGGACCGACGCCCGTCGATCACCCGCAGCATTTGCCTGAGATTGTTCCTGCGGTACGGGGTGACGCGCAGGTCTTCGACGGATCGCCGCCCGTTTATGGCGTGCGAGAATCGTCGGATCGCATCGAGACGATCCTCCAGGAAGCGGTCAAGAAAGGTTATGGGTGCGACCGGTCCCGCAGGTATCTGCGTGCCCGGGCACAGGGCTGGAAACCGATGTATACCGATATCGACGAAGAGGAAATGGCCCTCGGATGCTCGGAATGTATCGGTCTCGGGCAGGAAAAGTGAAGAAAGGTCGGATTCAGGAAATTGAGGAAGCGCTGTCAGGATGAGCGTTCCAGGGTCGATACCCGGAGCGAAAAAGATGTTCGCATCGGTGGCGCGAAGGATCGGGGAAGCCGGGAAATCGCAACCCCCATAATCTGGTCAGCGGATCGTTTGCCGTTTCGCGCTTCTCTGTCGGGATGTTTTCGTAGTTGTCCTGGTATTTGCGGTTACGGCGGAGAAACTCCCATGCCAAACCCTCCGGGTCGAGCCGGTCGATATAGTCAAAGGCCTTCCCGTGTCGCCAGTCCGCGTCCTCCACCATGGAAACGCCTCCGCTTAAAGCTGACAGGTACCCCCAGGCGATATAGATCGCGTTCTGATTGTAGTTGCGGAAGTCTCGGTTGGGGCAAGGTGTGATGCCGACGCTGCATCACGGGTCCGATTATTGCTGATTTCCGCTCAGGAGATGGCGATAGCCGTGCTCGGTCATCCAGCGTGCTCGTGCCATATGCGAGGTATGGATGAGTTTGGCGCGGTCCGGCTCTTGCTTTGGGTCGATCCCGAAAATGATCTCGACGGCTTCCTTCCAGTCGGCGCCCTCGGCGTCGGCGTCAAGGAGTCGTAGGTAGGTCTTGAAATTCGCGCGATCATAATCGGTGATCCGATCATCGACCGGCGGTTCATCGAGGTAGTCCGGGTTGGCCATCCGCTGTCCCATCGCGGCGGGTTATGAATTCCCACCTTTTTCGTTAACACAATTTGAACACATTGGAGCGCTGCCCGGCAATCGGATCAAAGAAAAAACGGGTAAATTCTTGGGGTGGCGGTACGCGGCTGGAATGCGGGCAGTGGTCCATCAATGCAGCGTGGTGCTCCATTTACATACTATAGTTGATAAACTTAAAGTATGTAAACCGCGATCTTCTCGCGCATGGACATGCGCAAACTGGTCGGCCGGAACTTCGCCCGCCTGCGTCGGGAAAAGGGCCTGACCCAGGAAGAGGTGGAAGCGCGTTCCGGATTCAGCCAGCAATATCTCAGCAGTTTGGAGCGCGGACGGAGGAACCCGACCGTGATTACCCTTTACGAGTTGGCTCAAGCTCTCGGCGTTAGTCACATGCAACTTGTCGAGCCCGACGATCAAGTGTGATCGCCGGGTTCTGTTCGCCAACAGCGAAAACGGCCCCACCCGGAGTGCCGGGCGGGGCGGTCTTTGCTGTCACTCGCCGTTGCGGCGGGTGGGACGGGACCAGATCAGGCTGTATCCGCCGTCCTCGTCCTCGAAGAGGTTGGCGTAGATCGGAGCGGTGAAGCTCGGATCGTCGAGCTTGAGGCCGAGATAGTCTCGGCCCTCGTTCGACTGCTTGGACCAGGCTGCCCCGATTTCGGCGCGGCCGACCAGGACGCGATGGCTGGGGGCGTTCTCGCTGGTCTGGTTGGTTTCGGGGACGATGCGGACGTTCTTGGCCTGCACGTTGAGGGTGACGATTTCGCCGGTGAATTCGTTGCCGGACTTCTTGAAGGTGCCGATGGTTGCCATGGTAGTTCTCCTTGATCACTGGTTTCGAGCCCGCACCATGCGGCCTCGATGGCGATCGGATAGGCCGGAGGCGATCGAAGGTGCATCGCTTGCGACCGCAGCGTTAGCGGAGGATGGCGATCCGGCGGGTTTGTTGCCTCGCGAGGAATGACGGCGCAGCCGGCAGGGGAAGAAACTTAACGGGCGCCATTGCGGCAGAGGCGATCGAGGCGCAGCCGGCCTTCGGCCAGATCAGTCCATTGAAGAGGCCGTTTGGAGCGCTCGGCTCACAGGGACCGTTCAAGGAGAGATTGGCAACACGGTGCATTGGAGGTCCATTTCAGCGAAAGAACGTAATCGTCGACTGGCCAGCTAGCCAGCCCGGCCGGCGTTACCCGGGGTGCCCATGTACGGGAACCAAATTATTTCCATCCTGAAGCGGCTACGCTGTACCGGCCCGCGTCGCTTTTGTAACAGTGAGAGTTGTTCGTCGCCTTCTCCCGGGATGCGCACAATGATACAATATTCCTAAGCAAGCACTATAACAACGAACTACTGTTTGAGACGGAGATTATCTTATAGAATCCCTCAAGCTTTTTAACTCTTGAGTAGCTGCCTCCGTTATCTTATTTTCCGACGAAAGTCCTTCATCGAAAATATAGATGAAATGTTCAACAATTCGGATAATGGTATCCAACCAAGGTAATTCGCCTTGCGGAAGAAAATCATCGAATTCCGCATGTTGAACTCCACTATCCAGCATATTGCAAGAAAACCAGTCAAAACTCAATCCGGATTGATGGTTCTTTTTAATGCCATAAGCGATTGCACGCAAAGTCAAAGCGCTTCTCTGCGTCTCGTAAAATTGTTCTTTGTAATAGCTGCGTATCAACCTCTTGCAGTAGTGCAATATTCTGAACGCGAGTGCGCTAATATCCACAAAAGTGTCAAGTTCTTTTGATGTTCTTCGATACTCTTTTTTAACAAATTCAAAAAACTGTTTAGGATCTCCATGAATTAGCAAGTGATGTGAAAAACTCTCAAAATCACCTACAAGAGCAGGCGATACCAAAAAGTAATCGATGTCTCTGGAGTTTCGCGAAAACAAGCCGAAGCGAATTCCAAATCCATCGACTAACTCGGGTCTTCCGAACATTTCAAAATTAGAGTGGTGAACTGGTATTTCAGTTTCCAAAATTTCCTTTGCTAGGCCCAAGCTCACATCTCTGCAATGCACGAACATATCTATGTCATTGGCCGGCGCGTTCCGGTTTCTGGCAACAGAACCTCCAACTGTTACAAAACGAAATATCTCCTCATGTTCTGTAAGCCAGAGCGATTCTCTCGCTATCACATCAGCTATGGTTTCGTTCATCAGTTCGCTACTCTACCACGGGTGTGCTGTGAACCCTCGCGTGCAAGTTGACCGAGGAGCCCTAATGCAGTCGACTGTTGGACAGGACATGCCACCAATGCTGTGATATTGTTGTCTCATCTTCTGATGACCACTTTTATTTGATTTGGGAAAGATCGCACAGATCGCAGTTATGAGGCGTGCATGACTGAAGACCGTGCTGGCAACTTCAGAAATATCGCGAGAAATTTTGTCTACAGCGACGGTCATCCAATCGTCTCTAGGATGCCTGTTGCGGTTGCCATGGAACTTGTCGGTGCACTTCTGCGGTCCTTTTTGTTGCTTATTAAATCGGACATCGGACTTCTTAATGCGACATCGGCCGCTTCGGTGCTTCACCGAAATGGTTTCACAAAGATACCATTATTTGAAGATCCGACAACTGGACGGGAAATACGATTTCACAGTTGGGGAAGCGCACAGACTGGGGATGAAAATATTCACAACCATACCAAGCCGTATTGGTCGTTCGTCTTTTCCGGCGCGGTTATCGTCGAAGAGTTTCAACTTGGCCCCGGTAGCTATTACAATGGTTACAAATCGAGCCATATTGGTAATTCGGATTACACACTACAGTCCTTGGGGCGGCTCAGCCTTGAACGGACTGATACTCGCATAATAAAACCAGGCGAATGTCATTCTGGCGATATCTCCACTTTGCATCGGTTATCCATCCCAGAAGGTCGAACGGCTGCAACGATATTCTGTCAAGGCTCGCGAGCAGTAAGGGAGACGCGGATTTTTTCCGGGTCAGTTCTGAAAGAGGCTCGTGAGGAGCACTTCGCCCTATCAAAAAACGAAGTTTTAGGAGCGCTTGAGCATGGGATTGAAGNCGGATTCATGTCTATGATAAAAGACATATTTTTGTAGATTTGGAGACCCTGCACTTAGATACGGTTAAGCCGTTAGTACATTCTGTATTACGAGAGAGATATGAACGGGTATGTGAACTTTTGGAGATATTTTACCACTTCCAATTGAGGCCGTACGAACCCGTGTTAGTGCGGATTGAGGGGGCGCATCGAATACTTTGCCCCCCGGTGGTAGAGATAGGCGAACGAGCCACCGTTGTGGACGGCTCCCACAGGTTGCTGGCAGCGGTGGCGCACGGAGTTGATGTTGCTGAAGTCATCACGATTAGAAGCGAGCAACTCCCGAGGCCGGCTTCGCGCTGCTTTGATTGGGGCGACCTCAGGGTTGAAGAAGAGGTTGACCATTGGCAAGATCGCACATCAGACTTCAGTGAAGATCTGTTTCGACCTGTTGTTGGTGTTTCCGCGTGGCTGGAGCGTCAGCCGATTAATCGGCAGAACAATTTTGACATGGAGGTAGAAGCGCTGTGCAAGAGTTTTGGTCCACCAACGATGACGTTCAGACAAGACAAAACAAGTTCCTAAAGTCTGAGCCCGAAGAGATCGCCTTAACGGCGACGTGCATCTACATATCGAGGGGGAGGCCTGAAAAGCTTCTGATATGCAATCCTTCGCCGGACACCTGGAACTCCTGGATGTTCCCTTACGGGTCCCAAAAAATGCCATCGACACCAGACCTCACCCTTTCCGGACGATCCTATTTCGAAGTTGAGGATGCCGTGGCGAGGCTTTCAAGTGGTGAGACTGAGTTTCACAAGCGATTGAGTAAGTTGGGGGAAATGAGTGGACACCCGACGGGGATCCAATTTCAGACCTTATACACGTCATTTGAGTTTAAGACGTCGAAGTCCAGCGGACTCAGGACTCTGTATGTATTTGAGTACCTTATTGCAAAGGTCGATCATGAGTTTGAACCTGCTGTCGAAGGGGTATGGGTCCGCGCGGACGGTTACTCTTCCACAAGGAACGAAATTGATGCGCTTGCAGAAAAGCGAGACATGGCTGTTGAGGGTAATGTATTCGACGCCCTGAAGATTGCAATGGGATAGGATGACGTCGGAATGTTTGTTGATATTCGAGACGAAAACTTTGTACTGCCAGATGTCCCAATTCAGAGTTGGATCATAATTTCTCTCGAAATATCGGTTAAATATAGGGGGGAATACTATGTCCTAATGAGGCATCCATACTATGTAAATGAAGGTTTAGGATATTCAGAAGGGTGGCTTTACCCGTCATTCTTTGCGTTTACTCATAGCTTCGATACATTTCCCCCGCAGAATGCGGGTGAGTGGAAACGAGAAACTGACGAAGCGCTCAACGGTATGAATATCAAGGCGCGGGCGAACGAACTAGCCCATCTGGCAGGCCTGGGTCCGCTGGAAATTATGCATGAGGGATCTATGTTCGAGCTAAAGTCGTCGCCAAGTCACGGTGGGGCGAAGCGGCTTTACAGAATTGAACGTTACAGTTGTAAGCTCAGAAATAATCGACACGTTGCAGACCTAATCGACCCGCTTTGCCTAAAGGGGCACATTTTTGTTCCTTTGCAATTGCTTGAAGACAAAAAAGAGGTATCAGAAAAGGAGCCGCTTACGTTTCGTGGAAAAAGAATTATTTTGAACTTTTCCGAGGCGATGAGAGATATTGGGAATTTAGCGCGGATTAAATCACGGGCAATTAATATAGAACGGAATGATTTAGTTGTTGATGATGAGGGATGGATACTAATAGTGGACGTCGCTGGCTTTGGTCGGCTTTGTGATCATGTGTCGACAGAGCAAGGTAATATATTTGAGTCTGGTGACGCAATTCGGGAACGCTTTAGATTTACGCTTGCCGAGCTCTTTGAGAGCGTTCTAGATGAGGCTGGTTGTTCACAAACCTATTTTACGGGCGACGGATTGATCGCAGCGTTTCCAACTCGACTTTGCATCACAAACGAGTTTGATCAACTAAATATGTTTATGAAAGCGTATACCCGCTTGATGGAATTTCTTACCGAAATATCTCAGCGTCTTGATGGAAAAGTGGAGCCAGTCGGTTCTAGACTCGTTGTCCACTATGGGCAGTACGAATTTGGGAGGGTTGGTGGACCCTCAACAGTTAACGCAAACTTTTCTGGGGACGCTATTGTAGAGGTTGCAAGGTCGGAGTCCGCTTTGTCTGGAGTTGTAAAAGATGGATCGCTGAAGGCAGAGCATGCTCTTGGCTTCACGGAGAGCGCGCGATCGCGATTGGGCGATAGCATACGAAGACTGATCGATAGCCGTGGGTTTGAAGAGCTCCATCTCAAAACGAAAGAACGTGAGGTCAGGCTGTTTGCCGGTCCTCTCAGTCCCTCTGTGGATTGATGGGGTTGTTGGAATTTGGCATTCTTTTGGGCGCATTTCGTTTTGTTGTCCAAGTGGTTTGACCTGAGCCCCATCTCTCATCCAGCTGAGTGAAGAGCCCGGGTTTTCAATTGTGGCCTCATGCGGCCT
>NZ_QFWV02000001.1:65192-277510 GCF_003149475.2 Oceaniradius stylonematis | reverse complement strand
CAGGCCGCATGAGGCCACAATTGAAAACCCGGGCTCTTCACTCAGCTGGATGAGAGATGGGGCTCAGGTCATATGCCGAGTTTTTGGGAGCGGCGAGAACTCGCCGGATATCTCCGGGACGTTCGCAAAAAGCCGGATAGGTTTCAACACCTGTCTAGCTCTATTGGGCAAGCCAAAACATCAGGGGAGCTCAACGCATCAACATCGGATAGTACAAGATTGCTTTGATCAAATGATGCATTCGATGCATTTCGCGATAAGCCAACAAAATCCGCCGCATAAATTCGATGAACTGCATGCTCTCGGAGCGTTCCTCCTCCATTCCCTCTCGACGGGGAAAGTATTCTATGACCTGAGAAACTTCGTCATAATTCGTTTTGTAGTGCGCTATGGAGTTTCGTAATTGGTTGTCCGTTGCCGCATCTTCTAGCGTAAACCAACTGTCGTCGATGAAATCCATTTTCCTTCCAAATGGAACGTCCGCAAATGCGTTTAGGCTTTGTGGAGTAAAATCTCTACCGTTGGGCAATCGGCCAATACCAGGCTGGAATTCATTATGGTTGCCACGTTTTATTAGATTGTTGACCCCTGCTATTAGTACCAGCTGTCGAGATACTATCTCCGTAATATCTTTGTACATGTCTTTGTACATCTCAAAATCATGTGTAGACACGCGTACCGGCAAAAGTGTTTCAGAAAAATCGCAGTCAAAATCATAAAATAAAACTGGGCGCAGAGCGAGTTCTGCATTCAGAATCCGAGGGTAAATCTCTAAGCAGTCATGTTGAAGCGCCTTCACGAAGCCAGTGCCATGCACCTCATCAATGAATGCGTCAGTGGCTTGTCTATTGCTCTGGGACAATTCTGAAATTACGCGCATGTATTGATCGACGGTGTCTCTATCTTGCCCAGGTAGTGCAAACGGCCACATTACCTTTGCGATCAAACTGTAGAGAGTTGCATTTATGTCTTGCGGTAAATCAGAGTCTGCCGCTACTCTGAAACGCTGCCGGGCACAGTTTTGAAACGGCTTTATCTTTCCGTTCCGATAGAATTTCAGGCAGTTTCGGAAGAAAGGGACATTGTCAGCACCCGCGTTCAACGCATTCAGTCTTGCGTTGTGCAGTTGGTATTCCTCGGGACGAATTTGCGTGATCGCACGCATAAACGGCGTCATACCCATCACATACTCTCCCATGTAGACCGGAAAATCTAAATGCAGGTCTACAAAGGGGTTAGTGTTATCAAAAGGGCTGATCCCCTCGGCTCGTTCCGCACCCGAGAATTTCATACCCACTCCGAACGTCAAATCAATATCAATAGGAGCTGAACAGCCAGGGCAAGCAAACCTAAGGGGCTGGTGAAGGCGGTTCGACATACCTATTCGACAGTCTATGGCTTGGTCGCACGAGGTGCACTTAAGCGTCTCATTAAAGTTCATGTTTTTACACCTGTGTAGACCAATATAAGTGGCCGTAATACTAAATTTGCTTACATTCGATATTATTCCTTTGGGTGCCACTCATGCCTTGCTTTAAGTTCGGCGGGACTTTCAAGGTCTATGCTTCATTTCCGTCGTCAAACCATTCTTTCGGCACCAAGGCAGCTTCACCGCGCCACTCTTCCACAAGAGTTACACCCTGAATTTCTCCCCAAACGTCGGGACCAGCGTGATCCAGAATGATCGTCTGGAGCCTTCCCTTCGCACGCACCACCTCGTCGGCTACAGCAACAAAGACTGCCCTTACTGCCGCAATGTCTTGATCCCGAGTTCTTCCAGTCTCAGATTCGAATTCCGTCTCAAAACCACGTGGAAAATAAACCTGGCTCGGTTGGTCATAGACCAAAAAACTTGGAACTGGATGGTTCGGGAGCTCCATGAAGTAGCGCTGCAGCGAGAGCGTGGCAGCAACATGGTAAGCTAGCCAGTTTGCGCCGCTTCCAATCTCCCAGAGATAATCCGTACGGTCGCTATGCACCACTTTGACTGTGAGGTCTCTGACATCCAAATTTATGGGTGCATCTGGCCATTCAGCGTCAAGCTTTGGCACGATCTGAGAGGCAATATGTTCAACCTGTCTTAGTGATCCTTGTGTCCTGCGCTCCACCTGTGATTCTGAGTAGATTGTACGTAGTTCACCAATTTGTTGCTGAAGTGAGTCGAGCCGCTCATTCAGTTCGGCCGACTCATCGCTACGCTCGTAAGTCGAAAGGGCTTGTTCCAAACGCCCAAGAAACCGCTCAATTCGGTCATGCCGGTATGCGATCTCTCGAACTTGCTCAGATTCCTGCTCTAGCAACAAAATCTCTTGTCTGACCTCAGCGAGTTGATTCGCCGCAGTTTCTACTTCGCCTCGTATTCGCAGTTGCTCTGCATCGAATGTGTCGGACAAACCAGGCTGTGATCGCAGTTCAATCTCCACCCCTCGAAGTGCTTCAACGAGAGAGTTCAACTGGTTCACAGATTCAAGTGATCTCGAAAGTAAGTCGCCCTCAAATGCAATCTTAGTTTGTAGCCAGTCCGAAATACCGAGGCGATCTCGCTGAATTCTGATTGCGTCTCCGTAGTTCTCACTGCTCTCAACCAGACGTCGGATTTCATTCAATCGCTGCCTCCACTGGGAGAGCAGCGATGCAGCCTCCGTTTCTTGACCTCTGAGATCTTCAAGGCGGCGAAGAGTAGGTTCAATGGAGTCAATAGTTGTGTTTGATTCCCGAGTGTTGGACTGTGTAGCCCTACGCAGCAAGTCCGCAATGTCTGCCCACTCTGAAGGAACAACAGTGTCCACAGGCAGAAGCCCAAATTCAATTGACTGCCGCACCCAAGCTTGTGTTTCTGTTCGCCATGCGTCCGCTGCACCACGAAGCGTACGCAGGTTACTTTTAATCTGCCTGACTATTCGCAACAGCCGGTCTATTTCCCATCTCGCAGCCAGCATTTCTGCTGTCAATGCACCCAAAACGTATGGAAAAATCGCTTTAAGTTTTTCGCGATGCTCTGTGGTGTCCGCGTTGAAGTAGAGCGCCAAGGGGTTAGCCACAATGTATTGTGGTTGAAAGTTAAACGCCATCAAGTCGCGAAAGCTAACTCTCGATTGAAAACCGGACTCGCTGTCGGGATCAAGGCGAAGTGTTGACAACCCTGCAAGTTGGTCGAGCTTTCGCTTAACAGACTCTGCGGTGGTATTTTTCTCAGGCACATTTATTGGTACTTCGAGGCTCTCTCCCTCCAAAATAAACATATCGCCGGTTTGCCGGGCATCTCCGGGCTCACGCCGTGCTAAGAGCTTCTGACCTTCAGCTGTTTCCACCAATACTCCGAACCAAGCGCATGATTTTCGTATGGTGCCAACGGGAATGCTACATTTCCCTGACGCGAGACAATAATCGATGATTGGAATGACAGCCGACTTACCTGTCTTCGACGCACCGCTGATTACGTTGACCATGCCCGGCTCAAAATTCACTACTCGAGGGGCAAGTCCTGATTTGGACCACAATATCAATTTGAGTATCTGAAAGTGCATGTTAGGCAACCACCCTCAGAATTGAAAACACTTGATTTTGCTGTAACCGCCCACACCATTTGCCCAGTTTTTCGGCGCCTTTGACATGATTCCGGAGGCGTTCTGGCACGACGGGCAATTTGGTTTCGTTCGCACGCACACATGCTGATCTGTAGTCGAGCTTTATGATTCCAGCACTAATGGCGATTCCCAATGAATCCAGAGTGAGACTTCTTAGCTTCAGTGCCCTGCCATGAATGGCCAACAAATTTTCGCGCTTTTCTGCTAATTTCGCTGCCAGCCGCCCCAAACCAGATGGAAGTTGTGTTGAACGTACGTGCTCCAAGGTTTCGGCGTGCAGTATGATGGGCAGTACGAGAAATAAGCTTGTCATTGGCACAAGTTTCCCAATTGCTTCGCTTTGAAAGCCCCGGCCAAAGCTCCACAGCAAGATCGAGCCGAACGCCGGATTTTGAACCAGTTCAATTTGTGAATAACTTCCCTCTTCCATCATTCAGCGGCCTCACCAAATAGGACTTCGTAACTGGGATGCCATCCAACAACCAGCTTGTCCGCGAGATCGTTGAAGGCTCCCGGAATGAAGTGCGTCGGAAGAGGTTGCCCATCCAGTGGCAATTGAAGATAGGTGCAGCGTCTATAGAGAGATCTTCCTCTTTCCTCGGGGGCTAGAGCTTTTTCAGTGTCCTCAACCTCATCTCGCTGGAGCGTATGATGACGTTTTAGTGTCGCATCGAGATCGTCGAAGCTCTCTTCGAGAACTAGTCCATCGGCTGCCCAGCGCGTCTTATCTGCGGCTGTCCTTAGGTAATCAGCAACGGCCTCCATCTTCAGATCAGCGCTTGCATCGACTGCGGCCAGCTGCTTGAGGAAAATCGGATCGGAATTAAGCATGGAATCGATCTGCTCATCACTTGGACGTCTCGAAGCCGACGTCAGCAGCCCAGCAAGGTTGTGTCTGCGGACAAAATTTTGAAACCTTCGTCTGAAAACGGCAACGTCAACAATCGGCGGCGAACCTAAACGTATGCATTCATCCGCATCCGATTTCGCGCGACCGATCGCCGATGCACAAAAATCGTCTATCAGCGCTGCCGGCAAAGTTGCTTGCAGCTTTTGTCGAATTGAAAGGATCGGGTCTTCAACGCTCTCAAATCGAAAGTTGCGAATAATGTCGCTGCAGATTTTGCTTCCTGCGGCAATAAACCTTGTAATGTGCGGCTCAGCGCCTACGCCCTTCTTTCCTATGAAATTTGGCGCGGATATCTCCTTCAATATGTCCGCCGCTTCTTCATTTTTTGCCGCCGAGTGTAACCGCTTAACTAGGTCTCCACTGCATACTGGGGTTACGTAGTATCGGAACTCAGAACTCTCAGAATCCACCGTTCCGGCGACACAAATGTCTGCCCAATTGGCCAAGGTGTTCCAAAGCTCCTTCGAGCGGTCGGAAGCCGGGTTCCCGGTTAGCGAACTTTTAGTTTGCTCGAGCACAACTCTACCATCCGGCCAGTGAAGCGCGACATCCTCAATATGCTCCATCGACGCCGAGCATCCGTCAGGTGCGTCAAATAAATAGTGACATAGGCGAACGGGCTGCAGCGCAAAACCGAGATACTGCCCCGGAGCTGCGCTTTTCGGTTTTGCTAAGTCTACAACACTCATCGAGACCTCCACCTTAAACTCATAACCCAAATCTCTGAAATATCTCGAGAAAATAGCAAATAATCGCGGTCAGGACAAAGAAAACTACAATATTGGGGAAATGTATCCACACAGCCTGCTGCGGCCAGGGGGATGCAACGGGGGTGCGCAGCGACCCCCTTGCCAAGATAGCGGGTACTACCCCGCACATCTTGCACTTCTCTTTACCTGCATTTCCGATCGAGATTCGCCTCGGATCAAAAACGTTCACCTGACCCCAAAAAGAACTCGGCATATTTTCCAGAATATTTTTTATTGACCAATTGGTAAAATTGTAATTCACTACCATTGCTACCAGGTTGCTCGTTCTCTGCGATTGAAGCAACTTGTGAAGCGCAATTTGGCGCTTTGGACGCTCATAGCGTCCCTCCGGGAGCATTTTGGATGCCCGCTCCCCCTGCATTTCCCTTGCCCCGGAGTTTATCGACAGCCATTTCACGTGTGAAATGTACACCGGAGGCAAGTTAACCGCCTCCGTCTTTTGTTTTCGACGAAGGCAAATACTGAGCAAACATTTGGGAATAAATTCCTTGTTTGTTCTATATTTGTTCTGTACTGTATTAGACCCAGTTAATACAGTCGGAACCGAGAAGAAAGGACGTGGCGATGACAATAAACGACACCACGATTCAAGAGCGTCCAAGCTCCGCCTCGGTGGAACGCAACGGCTCGTTTCCTGAGTTTGACCCGGCGAAATACCGAGCTGAACTGAGTGAGTTCGGCCTGACGGAAGAGCAAGAAAACGAACTGCTCACCATCCTGTGGTCGATCATGGTGAAGTTTGTCTATCTCGGCTTCGACGTGAAAAATTGTGGGCAGATTTTCGAAAGCTTCACTCAAGCCGCCCAGGGCGACTCCGGCGCGATAGACTCTTCTCATTCATCACAAAAGGAGAAGCCAATCGGAGGACGAAGCCATGATTAATGACTCACATCACAGCGAGGCGGTGATCTATTGCCGCGTTTCCAGCACCAAACAAACCACGGTCGGTGACGGTCTGGCGTCTCAGGAAACGCGCTGCCGCGAGTTTGCGCGCATGAAGGGCTATGAGGTTCTTCAAGTGTTCAAAGATGACGTGTCCGGCAGCTTGATAAACCGTCCCGGCATGATGGAGATGTTGGCCTTCGCAAAAATGCGAAAAGGAAAAGACACGGTCATTCTTAATGATGATGTGTCACGCCTGGCACGCGACCTCCAAGCTCACCTTGAACTGCGCGGTGCAATCGCGAGTGTCGGCGCTCGCTTGGAATCACCTTCCATTGAGTTCGGCGAAGATTCAGACTCGATCCTCGTCGAAAATTTGCTCGCCAGTGTGTCGCAGCATCAGCGACAGAAAAACGGCGAGCAAACCAAAAACCGCATGAAGGCGCGCATACAAAATGGCTATTGGGTTTTTCAGCCGCCGGTCGGCTATGAGTATGCGCCCGTACCTGGGCGCGGAAAAATGCTCAAGCGCAACGAGCCAGTTGCGTCCATCATTCAAGAAGCTCTCGAAGGCTACGCGAATGGGCGCTTTGATACGCAGGCGGATGTCATGCGCTTTCTGCAAGAAAATCCCCTATTCCCGAAAGATGCGCGCGGCATTGTTCGTCATCAGCGCGTCTCCGTGCTTCTCAATCAATGTGTCTATGCCGGATATGTCGAAGCGCCCAAATGGGGTGTCGAAATGCGCGAGGGGCAACATGAGCCGATCATTTCCGCAAAAACATACCAACGCATTCAAGATCGTTTGAGCGGCGGATTCTACGCGCCCCGCAAATCAAACATCAATGAAGATTTCCCGCTGCGTGGTCACGTCGTTTGCGCGGATTGTGGAACGCCTCTGACCGCGTGTTGGTCGAAAGGAACGCACAGCCGCTATCCTTACTATCTCTGCCCGAAACGCGGTTGCGACAGCTACGGCAAGTCCATTCGCCGCGACAAGATCGAAGAAGAGTTTGAAGCGCTGCTCTCAAGCGCAACGCCCAGCGCTGCCTTATTCAAAGTCGCAAAGGCAATGTTCAAAGACCTTTGGGACTATCGCCTGGCGCAAGCTGAATCACGTGCGAAAGCGCTAGCGGCGCAGCTTGTGAAAATCGACGATCAAGTGGCGCAATTTCTGGAACGCATTTTCGAAGCGTCATCGAAGACCGTCATTGGCGCATACGAAGATCATATTCATAAGCTCGAAATGGAAAAGCGCGTTATCAAGGAAAAGGCCGCAGAAATCACCAAACCGGCCAATACCTTTGACGATGCACTTAGAACGGCTTTGGAATTTCTCGGAAACCCCTTGAATCTCTGGGGTTCTGGCCGGTTAGAAGACCGTCACGCAGTCCTAAAACTGGCATTTAGTGACCGTCTGGAATACTCACGCGAAAATGGATTTAGAACGGCAAATTTTACTATGCCCTTCAAGGTCTTAGGTAGCTTATTGGGTGGTGAAGAAATGATGGCGCACCCGGGAAGATTCGAACTCCCGACCCCCAGATTCGTAGTCTGGTGCTCTATCCAGCTGAGCTACGGGTGCATAGCGCGGCGGGCCAATGGCCCCGGCAAGGCGGCTTGGTAGTCGCAAGCGTCTCAAAATGCAAGCGCATACCGATCGTTTTTTGCCGCCGCGCCGATGCGTGCGCGGCACCTCTTTGCGGCGGGCGAAGCACTGGGAGATGCAGCGGCAACCGCATAAAACGGGACGCCCGCTGCCGGGCGGCCAAGGGCATCAGGCGGCACGCGCAAGCGGTGCCGGACGGCGAGGACACACTCGTTGCCCGACCCGATCAGGAAGGCCCCGGTCAGCGCCGGCTGGCGGTTGCTTCGCCCGGCCCGGTCGCCTTTACGCCCGAGCCGACTTGCCGCGCATGCCCCGACAGGCTGACCGGCGCGTCGGGCAAGCGGATCTCGAAATGCGTGCCGACGGCCCGGTCGTCGCGCAACTCCAGCGTGCCGCCGTGCGCCGTGACCAGTTCGTGGGCGATGGCAAGACCGAGCCCGGTGCCGCCCTGCCGCGCCGCGCCGGAAAACGGCGAAAACAGATGCTCGCGCGCCTTGGCCGGAAGCCCCGGGCCGGTGTCCTCGATCGAAATGATGGTCGTCGTGCCCATCCGCACCGCCGACACGGAAACGCGCTTGACGGTGGCCGGATCGTCGTCGCCGCGCATCGCCTGCACCGCATTGCGGCAAAGGTTCATGGTGACGCGAAACAGCTGCTCGGGGTCGGCGTCGATTTCCAGATCGTCGGGAATGTTGGCCGAAAACTGGACCTGATCGCCCGGTTCCAGGCCAAGCAACTCCTCGACATCGCCGATCACGCGCGACAGGCGCACGCGCCGCCGCACCGGGTCTTTCTCCTGCGCCTTGCCGTATGAGACCACATCGGAGGTATAGGCCGCCGCCCGGTCGATCGCGCGCACGAGTTTCGGCGCAAACCGTTGCACCGTCGGGTCCTTGGTTTCGGCGAGCCGGTCGCCGATCAGCTGCGCCGAGGCGAGGATGTTGCGCATGTCGTGATTGATCTTGGAGACCGCCAAGCCAAGATCCGCCAGCCGCTTCTGGCTGCGCAGCGTCGATTGAAGCTGGCTCTGCATGCCGGCCAGTTCCCGTTCGGCCAGGCCCAGTTCGTCCGAGCGGTTTTCCGGTTCGATCACCGCGCCCGGATCGGACGGATCGGCGGCAAAGCGCAGCATCGAGGCGGTCATCTTCTCGATTGGCCGGATCATGATCCGGTTGATGGCCAGAAAGACCAGCGTAGCGGTGATCAGCGAGATCAGCAGCGACAGGATGGCCACATTGCGCGCATAGGTCAGCATCGCCGCGCGCAGATAATCGTCCGGCATGACCATTTCGATCCGCCCGCCGCTTTGGCCGACCGGCCCGGTGACGCGCAGCGTCTGGTCGCCGCCGAAGAACAGCGTCGCAAACGCATCGCGGATAGCATCGGCCGGCGTGAACGCGATGACGTCGACATGCTGGTCGATCGCCTCGGGCATGTCGGAGACGACGAGCAGCCGGGACTGGTCGTCCATCCTGAGCGCGATCGTCTGTGCGCCAATCGCCATCAGCACGTCGTCCTGCACCTGTTGCGGCAGTTCGGCCGCCGTGTCGGCGGTGATCAGCACGCTGGCCGCAGCCGCCGTGTTCAGCCGCTGCTCGAGCCAGGTGATCCGGAAATTGGCGACCGAGGGCACGAAGATCAGAACTTCGGCGATCAGCACGAACAGGATGGTCAGCCACAACAGCTTGGCCGACAGCCGTCGGCGCGGACGCGCGCCGGGCCGGGCGGTGTTTTCCGTGTTATCGCCGCTCTCGCTCATGGCACCCAAGATAGAGCGCCGCGCGGCGCTTCGCCAACGATTGGCGCTCTTATGGTTAGGCCGCTCACCCGAAACGCCTCAGAAAGCCGATGATCCGGCGCACCATCGGCTTGCGGGTCATCGGCGCGGCGAAGCTGGTCGCCGCGCGTTTGGTAATCTCGGTCATGGTCGGATAGGGCGCGATGAAACCGCGCAGATCGCCCGCCTTCATCTTCTTCGACAGCGCCAGCGCGAAGATGTTGATCATCTCGCCGGCATTGGCGCCGGCGATCGACGCGCCAAGAATGCGGCCCTTCTTGTCGGTGATCATCTTGACCAGCCCGTCGGTCTTGCGTTCGGCCTGGGCGCGGTCGTTTTCGGCATAGGGCCAGCGCAGAATTGTGATGTCGCCGGCTTTCTTGCGCGCCTGCTCCTCGGTCAGCCCCACATGGGCCAGTTCCGGGTCGGTGTAGGTCGCCCAGGGGATGATGTCATTGTTCGGCTTGCCCGGCAGACGGAACAGGATCGACTGGACGACAAGGCCGGCATGATAGCCGGCCACATGGGTGAATTGCAGCCCGCCGGCGACGTCGCCGATCGCGTAGACGCGCTTGTTGGTCGTGCGCAGCGCATCGGTCACGGTGATGCCGCGGCGGTCATGGGCGATGCCGGCAGCATCGAGACCGAGATTTTCCGTGTTCGGAGCCCGGCCGGTGGCGACCAGAATGTGCGTGCCGTCGACATGCGATTGTTCGCCGTCATGCTCGACGGTGACGCGCACGCCGTTCTTGCCGCGCTTTTCCACCGAGACGACCTTGGTCTCTTCCATCATCTCGACGCCGTCGTCACGGATGCGGTCGAGCACGATGGACACCAGTTCCGGATCGTCTTTGCCCATGGCCTTGAACGCCTCGATCACCGTGACCTCCGAGCCCAGACGCCGGTGCGCCTGCGCCATCTCCATGCCGATCGGCCCGCCGCCGACAACGATCAGGTGACCGGGCTTGCGGGTCTGCTCGAACAGCGTCTCGTTGGTCAGATAGTCGACCTGGTCGAGGCCGGGAATCGGCGGCACGAAGGCGCGGCTGCCGGTGGCGACGACGAAGCGCCGCGCCTTGATTGTGTGGCCGCCGGCTTCCACGGTGCGCGCATCGGTGAACGTGCCGTGGGCTTCGATCACCCGAACGCCGAGCGCGGTGAACCGCTCGACGGAATCGTTGGGCGCGATCGCGCCGATCACGTCATGGACATGATCGTGCACGCGCCGGAAATTGACCTCGGGCTCCACGGCCTTGATGCCGAACTTTTCGGCGTGGCGCATGGAGTGGGCGGTCTTGGCCGCCGCGATCATCGCCTTGGAGGGCACACAGCCATAGTTCAGGCAGTCGCCGCCCATCTTGCCGCCCTCGATCAGGACGACCGAAACGCCGAAGGCCGCTGCCGCTGCCGCAACCGTCAGTCCGCCCGAGCCGGCGCCGATGACGCAGATGTCCGGTGTCAGAACGTCGCTCATGAAAATGGTGTCCCCTGATCATATGGTGCGGCCGGCTTGGCGGCCTGTGGCAGTGAAGGTGGCGTCCTTATGCGCCGGACGGCGTCTTGCGGCTTCGCCATTTCTTGATGACGACCGGAATGGCCGCAACGATGGCGAGCGCCGCAAAGGCCAGCGTGATTTCGGTGGTGATCAGATCGCCAACCGAGGCGCTCGTTCCTGCCGCTTCCGCCGCGTCCAGGACCGAGCCGATGCCCTGGCCCAGATAGCTGTAGGCGACGACACCGGGCAGGATGCCCAGGAAGGTGGCGATCACATAGGTGCGCAGCGGCACGTTGAAGAGCGCCGGTGCGATATTCATGATGAAGAACGGAAAGACCGGCGCGATCCGCAGCACCAGAAGATAGCTGAACGCATCCTTTTCGAATCCGTCGGCGAGGTTTTTGACCCGCCCGCCGACCCTGCTTCGCAGTCCGTCGCCGAACGCCGATCTGGCGGCGAGGAAGATCGCGCTCGCGCCGGTCGTCGCTCCGATCGCGACGATCACCGACCCGGTCAGCCATCCGAACAGGAAGCCCGAAAAGATCGTCAGGATCGATGCGGCGGGAAACGAAAAGGCGACGGCGATTGCGTAGAGCGCGGTGAAGCCGATCGTCGACAGCCAGTAGTTGGACGCAACGAAGCTTGTCAGGCTCTCGCGGCTTTCGGCGAGGAAATCGAGGGTGAAGAAGCGCTGCCAACCCATCAGGTAGGCAAAGCCCAGCCCGGCCACGACAATGGCCAGCGGCAAAAAGCGCTTTGCGGTCGGCCAGAGCGAGCCGCGTGCGGGCGTGTCGGCGTTCTTGGCCATGCTGGCTTGCGATGTATCAGTCATTGTGAGCGTGTCCAACGGGTTTGAGGGCGGCCGGGCGGCGCGGTTGATCCCGAAATGCCCATCGGCCCGCTCAACAACAACTCACAACGGGGTGACACGACAATCCGTGATCCGCCCGGTGCGGCACTTCACGGTGCCGTGACCGGTCCGTGTGTGGCGTCGCAACCAAGATGGCCCGCCGTGCCCAATCCGATTGACTTTGGATGGCCGTTCGCACATAAGCCCGTCAACGTTCGGGCATCGGTGCCCGGCGACGCGTTTGTGTTGCCGCGCCCCTGCCCAAAGGGCCCTTGAAGAGATGAATGAGAAGGCCGCGACACGCGGCGTGTGATCCCATGACCAAACGCACCTATCAGCCCTCCCGCCTGGTTCGCAAACGTCGCCACGGATTCCGTGCCCGCATGGCGACGGCCGGCGGCCGCAAGGTTCTGGCGCGCCGGCGCGCCAAGGGCCGCAAGAAGCTGTCGGCCTGATCGCGGGACGGCGCGCCGCAACGCGACGCGCCATCGGGCCCCGATGCCGGCGAGCGGAACGACCGGACCCTATGAGATCATGCGCAAGCGCGCCGACTTCCTCGCTGCCCGGCAGGGCGTGCGGCTGGCGGGCGACACCGTCCGGCTGGAAATGCGGCGGCGCGGGCCGGCAGAAAACGGCGACGGTCCGCGCGTCGGCTTCACCGTGACCAAGCGCATCGGCAACGCCGTTACCCGCAATCGGGCAAAAAGGCGCCTGCGCGAGGCAGTGCGGCTGGTTGCCGCCCGTGACATGCGGCCGCGACATGACTATGTGATCATTTCCAAGCCCGATGTGTTGACTGCGCGGTTCAGCACATTATGCGAGGATTTGCGCCGGACGCTTGCGCGCGGACACAAGCGCATCGGCGACGCCGCAAACGGCAACTGACGGAACGCACGGGGCCGAAAAGGCCGGACACGGAGCCATGGACACCAACAACCGCAACCTGTTCCTGACCATCGGCCTGTCGGTCCTGATCCTGACCCTGTGGCAGATATTCTACGTCAACCCGCAGATCGAGGCCGAGCGTCAGGCGCAGCTCGAACAGCAGGCGGTCGAACAGCAGGTCCAGCCCGGCACCGAGTCAGCCGGCGCGGGCACGCCGCAAACGCAGGGCGCGACCGCATCGGGCGAGATCCCGCAGGCGACGGTGTCGGGCAGCGCACCCGGGATGGCGGGCGAAGCGGCCGGCGCGGCCGGCGATCGCGCCTCGGCGCTGTCGACCACCGATCGCATTCCCGTCGACACGCCGACCCTGTCCGGCTCGATCAATCTGACCGGCGCACGTTTCGACGATCTGTCGCTGAAGAATTACCATGTCACGGTCGACGAAACCTCGCCGATCGTCGATCTCCTGTCGCCGGTCACCGGGCCCGACGCCTATTTCGCCGAGTTCGGCTATACCGGCGTCGAGGGTGCGCCGGGTCCTGACGCCGTCTGGCAGGTCGAGGGCAATGCCGTCCTGACCCCGTCTACCCCCGTCACGCTGACCTATTCGGCCGAAAACGGACTGACCTTCAGCCGCCAGATCGCGGTCGACGACAGCTACATGTTCACGATCACCGACGAAATCGCCAACGGCGGCGCCGGTGCAGTCGCTGTGCAGAATTATGGCCGCACCACCCGCTACACCAAACCGGCCCTGCCGCCGATCTTCATCCTGCATGAGGGCATGATCGGCGTCACTGGCGAGGAAGGGCTGACCGAGCACACCTTCAACGAGATCGAGGACGAGGGCCAGGTTGCACCCGGCAAGTCGACCGACGGCTGGCTCGGCATCACCGACAAATACTGGGCGACGGCGCTGATCCCCGAGCAGGGCAGCAGCTTCCAGCCGCGCTACTCCTATTTCACCGACGGCACGCCGCGCTATCAGGCCGACTTCCTGGGTGACGCGGTCACGATCAACGCCGGCCAGTCGGCGACCGTCACCAACATGCTGTTCGCCGGCGCCAAGAAGACCAAGATCATCGATGCCTACGAGGCGGAACGGGAAATCCGTCAGTTCGAGCTGATGATCGACTGGGGCTGGTTCCATTTCATCACCAAGCCGCTGTTCCACCTGCTCTACTGGCTCAACAGCGCGATCGGAAATTTCGGCCTCGCCATCCTTGTCACGACGGTCATCATCAAGGCCTTCTTCTTCCCGCTTGCCAACAAGTCCTATGCCTCCATGGCCCGCATGAAAGTGGTCCAGCCCAAGATGGCGGAGATCAAGGAACGCTACGGCGACGACCGCGAGAAGATGCAGAAGGCGATGATGGAGCTCTACAAGAAGGAGAAGATCAATCCGATCGCCGGCTGCTGGCCCGTCCTGATCCAGATCCCGGTCTTCTTTGCGCTCTATAAGGTGCTGTACGTCACCATCGAGATGCGCCATGCGCCCTTCTTCGGCTGGGTGCAGGACCTGTCGGCGCCCGATCCGACCTCGATCTTCAACCTGTTCGGCCTTCTGCCGTTCGACCCGTCCACCGTGCCGCTGTTCGGCCCGTTCCTGATGCTCGGCGTCTGGCCGCTGCTGATGGGCATCACCATGTTCATGCAGATGCAGATGAACCCGCCGCCGCCCGATCCGACCACGGCGATGGTGTTCAAATGGATGCCGATCCTGTTCACCTTCATGCTGGCGACGTTTCCGGCGGGTCTGGTGATCTACTGGGCGTGGAACAACTTCCTGTCGATCATCCAGCAGGGCGTGATCATGAAGCGCAACGGCGCCAAGATCGAATTGTGGGACAATCTCAAGAGCATGTTCGGCGGCGGCAAGGCCAACAAGCCCGCCGAATAGGCGATTGCGCGAACCGCAAGGGGAGAAGGGTCCGATGACCAGCTGAGCACCGATCCGCCGTTTGCAACGGATGGATCGACGACACCATCCCGACCACTCACTTTCGGAGCTCAGCCATGCACGGGCCTCATCCGACCACCGCCTATCCGCTTGCCGGGTACGCGCATGCGGTCTTTCTCAACAATTTCATCACCCGCCCAAACATCGAAGTGGGCGACTATACCTACTATGACGATGCGAGCGGCGCCGAGCGCTTCGAGGAGCGCAACGTCGTCCATCATTACGAATTTCTGGGCGACCGGCTGGTGATCGGCCGCTTCTGCGCGCTGGCTGCTGGCACGACCTTCTTCATGAACGGCGGCAACCACGCCATGGACGGCTTTTCCACCTATCCGTTCAACATATTCGGCAATGGCTGGGAGGAGGGTTTCGACCCGCAGACGTGGGTCGATGCGAGCCGCGGCGACACGATCGTCGGCAACGATGTCTGGATCGGCAATGGGGCGCTCGTCATGCCCGGCGTCACCATCGGCGACGGCGCCATCGTCGCGGCGCGCTCGGTCGTCGCCTCCCACGTGCCCGCCTATGCGGTCGTGGCCGGCAATCCGGCGCGCATCGTCAGGATGCGGTTCGACGACCGGACCATCGCGCGGCTGTTGGACATCGCCTGGTGGAACTGGCCGGCCGAGACGATCACCGCGCATCTGGACGCCATTCGCGGCAACGATCTTGCCGCGCTCGAAGCGATCGAGGATAAGCGGCCATGACCGACGCGGCCGACCTCACCATCGACACGTCCTCGCCCGTCTGGGCGGCGCTCAAGGCGAGGGGCGCATGGACGTTCGTGCGCGGCGTGCCCGCCATGGAGCATTTGCCGCCCGAAGGCCCGCCCGAGATCGCCTTCGCCGGACGGTCCAATGTGGGCAAATCTTCTCTGATCAACGCGCTGACCGGCAAGAACGGGCTCGCGCGCACCTCCAACACGCCCGGCCGCACGCAGGAGCTGAACTTTTTCGTCCCTGAGGGTTTTTCCGGCACGCTCGACGATCTGCCGCCGCTCGCCATCGTCGACATGCCCGGCTACGGCTACGCCAAGGCGCCGAAGGAAACCGTCGACCGCTGGACCGATCTGGTGTTCGACTATCTGCGCGGGCGGACCACGCTCAAGCGCGTCTTCGTGCTGATCGACGCGCGTCACGGCATCAAGACAAACGATGAAGAGGTGTTCGACCTGTTCGACCGGGCCGCCATTTCCTACCAGCTCGTGCTGACCAAGATCGACAAGATCAAGCCGCCCGCGGTCGCCCGTCTGACCGCCGAGACCGAACAGCGCATCCGGCGCCGGCCGGCCGCGTTCCCGGGCGTGATCGCGACGTCGTCCGACAAGGCGCTGGGTCTGGACGATCTGCGCCGCGCCATCGCCTATGCCGTTGCTTCGTGACGGAAAACGGGCCGCGCCCGGTTAACCGTAGCGCGCGGTTCCCGGCGATTTCGGCGTCCGTTTGCGCTACAGGACGGCCGATGACGGCAAGTGCGGCGCGACGATATCCCGACTACGGCACATTCGCGGTATGGCGGCTTTTGGCCGCCATGCTGGTGATGGGCTATCACTTCTCGTTCTCGGCGCCCCATGACGATGCGCTGACCACCTGGTTCGAGCACATGAACCCGCTGCTCGACATGTTCTTCGTCCTGTCCGGCTTCCTGATCTATGAGCGCTATCATGATCGTGTTTTGACTCGCGGCGCCTACGGCCGCTTCGTCCTGCGGCGCCTTTCGCGGCTCTACCCGCTGCATCTGGCAACGCTGGGCTTCTTCGCCGCCGTCGGCATGGCCGCCCATGCCGGGCTGATCGAGGCGGGCGGCAT
Source organism: Oceaniradius stylonematis (assembly GCF_003149475.2). Lineage (GTDB taxonomy): Bacteria > Pseudomonadota > Alphaproteobacteria > Rhizobiales > Rhizobiaceae > Roseitalea > Roseitalea stylonematis. The sequence goes on along the minus strand of NZ_QFWV02000001.1, from coordinate 260,977 downwards.
CGACAGCCGCTACGACATGAGCCAGCTTTTGACCAACCTGTTCCTGCTGCAGGCATGGGGCGTGCACGACACGCTGACCTTCAACTATGTGTCCTGGTCGCTGTCGGGCGAATGGTTCGCCTATCTGATGCTGCCGGTGCTGGCATTTGCGGGTCTGCGCATGGGCCTTGCCGGTCTGGTCGCCGTGCTCGCCCTCACGCTCGCCGGGCTCGAATGGGCAAGCCGCGACGCCACCGACTATTCCCAGACCTGGTATGATGCCAAAAGCTGGGGCGCCGGGCGCATCTTCGCCGATTTCACCTTCGGCGCGATCCTGTTCCGCATCGTCGGACGCCTCCCGGCCCGGTTGGGTTCGCGTCCGGCCGGCTGGATGTTTCTCGGCCTGTCTATCGTCACCATGTTCGCCGGCATGGGCACCTATGTGGCGCTGGCGCTGATCGGCTGCGCCATCGTCTGCGTTGCGCTGGTCGAGCGCCAGCCGGACAGCGCCAGCTCCCTCCTGACGGGGCTCGCGCCGGTCACCATTCTCTCCTACGGCATCTACATGTGGCATCCGGTCATGGAGACGCTGTTCTTCTCGGGCGTGTGGAAGCTGGCGTTCGGCGCTCCCGAGACGACTTTGTTCTACCTGTTCGCAGCCGTCCCGGTCGTCGCCACCTTCGTCGTGGCCGCCCTGTCGCTGCGCTTTTTCGAAACGCCGGCCGCCCGCGCGATCATGGCGCTGGGCGACAGGCAGCGGAAAGCAGTGCAGCCGGCCCGCGCCTGAAACGGAATTGCGGCAACGGCTGGAATTTTCCCGCGGCACCGACTATCTGCTGTGCACGAGAGGGCGCGTCCGCCATGCGGACGCCTGCACAGCCGCGCGCAGATGTGAACTGGACCAAGATGAAGGCCGATTTCTACGAGACATTGGGCGTATCGCGCGATGCCGACGAAAAGGCGCTCAAAAGCGCCTACCGGAAGCTGGCGATGAAATATCATCCCGACCGCAATCCCGGCGACAGCGCAGCCGAGGTAAAATTCAAGGAAGCCAACGAAGCCTACGAGACGCTCAAGGACCCGCAGAAGCGCGCCGCCTATGACCGGTTCGGCCATGCCGCGTTCGAAAACGGCGGAATGGGCGGCGCAGGCGGCTTCGGCGGTGCCGGCGCCGGCGGCTTTGCCGACATATTCGAGGACATTTTCGGGGAGATGATGGGCGGCGGGCGCGCCCGGCGCGGTCCGGGCGGCCGCGAGCGCGGCGCCGATCTGCGCTACAATCTCGAAATCACGCTGGAGGAGGCCTTTGCCGGCAAGACCGCGCAGATCCGCGTGCCGACTTCGGCCACCTGCGAGACCTGTTCGGGATCGGGCGCCAAGCCGGGCACCAGTCCGGCGACGTGCACGACCTGCAACGGCGCCGGCCGGGTCCGCGCCGCGCAAGGGTTCTTTTCCGTCGAGCGCACATGTCCGGCCTGCAATGGCCGCGGCGAAATCATCACCGATCCGTGCGAGACCTGCTCGGGCCACGGGCGCGTCACCCAGGAACGCTCGCTTTCGGTCAACATTCCCGCCGGCATCGAGGACGGCACGCGCATTCGCCTCGCCGGCGAAGGCGAAGCCGGCTTCCGCGGCGGCCCTGCCGGCGACCTCTACATCTTCATCTCGGTGCGGCCGCACGAATTCTTCCAGCGCGACGGTGCCGACCTTTACTGCAAGGTGCCCATTTCGATGACCACGGCTGCGCTCGGCGGCCAGTTTGAAGTGGGCACGCTCGATGGCTCGCAAACCCGCGTGAAGGTGCCCGAGGGCACCCAGTCGGGCCGCCAGTTCCGGTTGAAGGGCAAGGGCATGCCGGTGATGCGGCAGGCCCAGATGGGCGATCTCTACATCCAGATCGCCGTCGAGACGCCGCAGAACCTGTCAAAGCGCCAGCGCGAACTGCTCACCGAGTTCGAGGACATTTCGGCCAAGGAGAACAGCCCCCAGTCGAGCGGCTTCTTCACCCGCATGAAGGACTTTTTCGACCTTGGAGACTGATCCCCACTTCGCATCCCGCCGCGATGGCGACGATGACGTCGACGCCGCCGATCGGTCCCGGCGCAAGCGCAGCGAACTGTCTGACCGGCTGAAATTTCTCGCCGCCATGTTCCGGTCGCCGCGCCGGGTTTCGTCGGTGACGCCGACATCGCGCCAGACCGCGGTCGAAATGGCCCGCCCCATCGATTGCCGATCCGGCCTTCCGGTCCTCGAGCTCGGTCCGGGCACCGGACCCGTCACGCGCGCGATACTGGATCGTGGCGTCGCCCCTGGCGATCTTTACGCGATCGAGCAATCGGCCGACTTGTGCCGGCATCTGGAGAAGGCCTTTCCGGGCGTCAATGTCATCCACGGCGATGCCTTCGATCTCGACACGACGCTCGCCGCTACGGGCGTGTCGCTGTTCGATTGCGTGATTTCCGGCATTCCCCTGCTCAGCTTTGGCCCGGAGCGCAGCGATGCGCTGCTGATGAGCGCGATCGGACGCGTGCCGCCCGGCCGCCCGATGGTGCAGATCACCTATTCGGCCAAGGCGCCGCTGCAGCCGAGCGATCCGCGCGTGCGCATGCACCGCAGCGCCAGGGTCGTCAGGAACCTGCCGCCGGCCAGTGTTTGGCTTTATTCGCGCCCGGATTGATCGCCGGCCCCGATTGCGGTCTATTGCACTGCACCGTCCCACCGTCTTTCACCGCCTCGAAGGATCGCCATGCCCGCCAAAGTCCTCCTGCTTGCCGGATCGGTGCGATCCGGCTCGTTCAACGTGTCGCTCGCCCAGGCCGCCAACAAGGTGCTGGCCGAGATGGGCGCCGAGACGACGATGATCTCGCTGGGCGATTATCCGTTGCCGCTGGTTGATGAGGATCTGAAGAGCGAAAAGGGCGTGCCGGAAAACGCCGTCCGGCTGGCACGCCTGTTTGCGGCCCATGACGGACTGTTCATCGCCTCGCCCGAATACAATTCCTCGATCCCGCCCCTTTTGAAGAACGCGATCGACTGGGTCAGTCTCGCGCCGAAGGACATCAAGGCCTATGCGGGCCTGACCGTGGCGCTGGGCGCCGCATCCAACGGTGCGCTCGGCGGCATTCGCGGGCTTTATCACCTCCGCTCGGTGCTGATGAATGTCGGCGCGCAGATCGTCACCGAACAGGCCGGTATCAGCCGCGCCGCAACCGCCTTTGGCGAGGACGGGCTGCCGGCCGACGAGCGCCAGCTCAAAATGCTGCAAAACACCTGCCGGTCGCTTCTGGAAAACCTGACCGAGGGCAGGGCACGGTCATGATCGCGGCGGTGCGTGATCGCCTGATCGTCGGGCTCGATCTGCCGGCCGTTGCCGATGCCGAGGCCATGGTCGACACGCTAGGGGACACCGTCTCCTTCTACAAGATCGGCTACCGGCTCGTCTTTGCGGGCGGGCTCGATCTGGCACGCCGCCTGAAGGCGGCGGGCAAGTCCGTGTTCCTCGACATGAAGCTGCTCGACATCGACAACACGGTCGCGCAGGGCGTCCAGAGCGTGGCGGCGATGGGCGTCGACATGCTGACCGTCCATGCCTACCCCAAGGCGATGGCCGCCGCCGCCGAAGCGGCGCAGGGCAGCCATCTGACGCTGCTCGCCGTTACCGTCCTGACCTCGATGGACGATCACGACCTGTCCGATGCCGGCTATCATGACAATGCCGCCGGTCTCGTCCTGAAGCGGGCGCGCCAGGCGCGCGACGCGGGCATGGGCGGCATCGTCTGTTCGGCGGCCGAGGCGGAGCCGGTGCGCGATGTGGTCGGACCGGGCATGGCGATCGTCACGCCCGGCATCCGGCCCGCCGGCAGCGCGGCAGGCGACCAGAAGCGCGTCGTCACACCGGCCCAAGCGATGGCCGCCGGCGCGACCCACCTGGTCGTGGCCCGGCCGATCATCGCCGCGCCCGACCCCGCCGGGGCGGCCGCCGCGATCCTCGACGAGATGGCCGCGGCCGCGGAAGGCTAGGTGGTCTGAACAGACCCAGAGCGGGCTTGCTTTTGGCCGCCTGACCGAATTTGCTGGCCGTTGCGCAACCGTGGCGTCATCAGGGGAGACAAACCATGCCGAAGGGATATTGGGTCGCGCGGATCACCGTGCACGACCCCGAACGCTACAAGGACTATGTGTCGGCGGCCACGCCCGCCTATCAGGAGCATGGCGCGAAATTCCTGGTGCGCGGCGGCGCGATTGGGGCGTCCGAAGGCGCCAGCCGGCAACGCAACGTCGTCATCGAATTCCCCACCTATGAGGCGGCGCTCGCCTGCTACAATTCGGACACCTACGCCGGGGCGCGGGCCATCCGGCAGGAGATTTCCGAGGGCGAAGTCATCGTCGTCGAGGGCCACGACGCCTGATGGCGCCCGCGCCGGCGGCCCGCCGCCACCTTTCGTTAACCGAAGTTAACGCCGCATTAACACATGCGCCGCCTAATGGCCCGATGGTGCGTGAAATGCAGGGGATTGGGCACTACCTAGACGTTAGCACGATTTCGCAACCGCGAAGCCAGTGCTAGCGTGCAATCGATTTAATGTTGCCATGCACAAGAAGCGGCCTGCATAAAGACCCTATGAGAAGCCGCCGCACGGCCCATGAGGAGAGGACGACAGGTGTTCTATCATTTGTATGAACTGAATCATGCCGTGATGCAGCCATGGCGCGCCGCCGCCGACGCGACCCGGCTGTTCTACCAGAACCCGCTCAACCCGGTTTCCCGCACGCGCTACGGCCGCACCGTCGCCGCCTGGGCCGAGGTTTTCGAGCGCACCACGCGCCGCTACGGCAAGCCGGCCTTCGATCTCGACGAGACCGTGATCGACGCCAAGCAGGTGCCGGTGGTGGAAAACACCGTCTGGTCCAAGCCGTTCTGCAATCTGGTGCATTTCCAGCGCGATCTCGCCAAGCCGCGCCCGTCCGACCCGCGCGTTCTGCTGGTCGCGCCCATGTCGGGGCACTATGCGACGCTGCTGCGCGGCACGGTCGAACGCTTCCTGCCGGAAGCCGAGGTCTACATCACCGACTGGGTCGATGCGCGCCACGTGCCCATGTCCGAGGGCCATTTCGATCTGGACGACTATATCGACTATCTGATCGAGATGCTGAACCATCTTGGCCCCGACACGCACATTGTCGGCGTTTGCCAGCCATCGGTTCCGGTGCTGTCGGCGGTCTCGGTGATGGAGCAGCATGGCAGCCCCAATTCGCCGACCTCGATGACGCTGATGGGCGGTCCGATCGACACGCGCTGCAATCCTACCGCCGTCAACCAGCTGGCCGAGGAAAAGGACCTCGACTGGTTCCGCGACAATGTCATCATGCATGTGCCGTTTCCCAATCCGGGATTCGGCCGGCCCGTCTATCCGGGCTTTCTGCAGCTGACCGGCTTCATGTCGATGAACATGGACCGGCACATGATCGCGCAGAAGGACTTCTTCATGCATCTGGTGCGCGACGATGGCGATTCGGCCGAAAAGCACCGCGAGTTCTACGACGAGTATCTCGCCGTCATGGACCTGACGGCGGAATTCTATCTCCAGACCGTCGAGACCGTCTTCATCGAGCATGCACTGCCCAAGGGCACGATGACCCATCGCGGCGAGCCCGTCGATCCGGGCGCCATCAGCCGCGTGGCGCTGTTCACCGTCGAAGGCGAGAATGACGACATCACCGGACGCGGCCAGACCAGGGCCGCACATGCGTTGTGCACCGGCCTGCCGGAAAACATGAAGGTTCATTACGAGCAGCCGCGCGTCGGCCATTACGGCGTCTTCAACGGCTCGCGCTTCCGCACCGAGGTCGCCCCGCGCATGCTGAACTTCATGCGCGCCCAGTCCAATGTCAAACGCCGCGGCAAGATCAGGGCCGTCGCCTGATCGCGTTTCGTCTGACTGTTCATGACCGCATCCGTCGCGATCCGTCCGGGCGCGCCCGACGACCGCAACGGCATCGAGGCGCTCTATCCCGATGCCTTTCCGGACGAGGATCTGCTGCCGGTGGTTCGCAAGCTGCTGGACATGCCGTCCGGCGTCCTGTCGCTGGTGGCGGTGGAGGACGGCGCGCTCGTCGGACATGTCATCTTCACCGATTGCGGCCTCAGCGATGCCGATGCGCGCCTTGCGCTCCTCGGTCCGCTCGGCGTCGCATCCGCACGGCAGGGGCAGGGGATCGGCAGCGCGCTCGTCCGCGATGGCCGCGAAAGGCTGAGACAGGCCGGCATCACCCATGTCTTCGTCCTGGGCGATCCCGCCTATTACGCCCGCTTCGGCTTTGCCCCCGAGACCGGCGTCGCAACGCCGTTCGAACTGCCTGTCTCATGGCGGGACGCATGGCAGTCGCTCGCCCTTGCCGCCGCCGCCAGGCCGCCGCGCGGCATGCTTTCGGTGCCCGAGCCCTGGAACGACCCCGCCCTTTGGGCACCCTGACCGTCCATCGCCCCCAACCGTTAACCATGTCACCGACCCGTGAACCTATGCCCGTTGCCGGTCGCCGGCCCGCGTGATTAACTGTTTGTTAACCGGTGAGACCCCGCCGGCGAACGGGACAGGGAGTGGGGCGCGTGCGTATGCGTTTCGGGTGGATTGCCGCGGTTTCCGCGGGCTTGGCGGCGTTGGCCGGACCGGCCGATGCCGGCGCGATGAAGACCGGCGGACTGACCTCCCAGCCGATCGGCCATTACGAGTTCTGCCGCCTTTACACCGAAGAATGCCGCCAGAAGCGCGGTTCCTACAAGCCGATCACCATCACGCGCGAGATCTGGGCGCAGATCCTCAACGTCAATTCGGCGGTCAACATGGTGATCGAACCGCGCAGCGACATGGACATTTACGGCCGCGAGGAGGTGTGGACCTTTCCCGACGCGGCCGGCGATTGCGAGGACTATGTGCTGCTCAAGCGGCAGATGCTGATCGGCCAGGGATTGCCGCCCTCGGGCCTTCTGATCACCGTCGTGCGCAAGCCCGATGGTGAGGGGCACGCGGTGCTGACGGTGCGCACCGACCGCGGCGACTTCGTCCTCGACAATCTCAGGTCCGAGGTCCGGCTCTGGAGCGACACCGAGTACACCTATCTCAAGCGCCAGTCCGAGCGTCATGCCGGGCACTGGGTGTCGATCGAGATGCCCGACCGGATGGTCGTCGGATCGGTCGAACCCGCCGCGCCGACCGTCTCCGCGCGCTGATCCCTGGCAGCCGCGAGGTGCGGCGATCGTTTCCGTTCTTCGGTCCGTGATCAGCCGGCGTCGATCAGGTTGACGCCGCCGCGCCGCGCGCAGGCCGGGCCGGGGCCGCGCATATAGTGGCGCTCGGGCTGGTAGCTCGGCCAGATGAACTCGCGGATGGACCGGATTTGGACTTCGATGGCACGCATTGGTCTTGTCCCCTTTCTGACGGCGCCCCTGCCGTGTGCGATGGGTCCAAGACTAGCCCGCTACAGATGAATTCGGCGTGAACGGATCACCCGATTCGACGCCCTCCGAACCACCCGAACCCGCAATGCAACCACTATCGTTCATCTTGGTTAATGCCGCATTAACCTCCGGGCGCCGCTGCCCGCGCGGCGGCTAAGCATTGCCGATCAGCATGCCGGCGGCGAAGACCAGCGCGCCGCCCAGCACCACCTGGAAGATCGCCCGTCCCCACGGCGTTTCCATGAAGCGGTTCTGCGTCCAGGTGATCGCCCACAGTTCGATGACGACGATGACCATGGCGATGATCGTCGCGGTCCAGAAATGCGGGATCAGATAGGGCAGCGCATGGCCTAGGCCGCCGACGGTCGTCATGATGCCGGTTGCCAGCCCGCGCTTGATCGGCGAGCCGCGCCCGGAAATCACGCCGTCGTCGGAGGCCACCTCGGTGAAGCCCATCGAAATGCCCGCGCCGACCGAGGCGGCAAGGCCGACCAGGAAAGTCGTCCATGTGTCCTGGGTGGCGAACGCGGTGGCGAAGATCGGCGCCAGCGTCGATACCGATCCGTCCATCAGCCCGGCGAGACCGGGCTGCACATAGGTCAGAATGAACTGCTTGCGCTCGGCATCGTCCTCCTCCTGGCGCGCATCCTCTGGCAGATGCTCGGCTTCCAACTGCACCGCCTTTTGCTCGTGCCCGCTCTCGGCGAGCGCCAGATCGCCGAGCAGCGCCCGCGTGTCCGCATCCGTGCACTGCTGCGCCGCGCGATGATAAAAGCGCTGCGCCTGCGCCTCCATCTCGGCGGCCTGGCCGCGCACCTTGTCGAGACCCAGCGGACGCACCAGCCAGTCCGGCTTGCGGTCGTAATAGCCGCGCACATGTTCGCGCCGGATCAGCGGAATGGTGTCGCCGAAGCGCTTCTTGTGCAATTCGATCAGCCGGGTGCGGTGCTCGCCTTCCTCGGCGGCCATGTCCTCGAAGATCTTCGCTGATTGCGGATAGTCCTCGCGCAACCCGTCCGCATAGGCCAGGTAGATGCGCGCATCGTCCTCTTCCGACGAGATCGCAAGCGCAAGCACTTCCTGTTCGGAAAGGGACGAGAAGTCGCGCCGGTTGGATACGAAGAATTTGTTGAGCATGGAAATCACCAATTTGGAATAATTCTAAACTAAGCCTTTCGCGCTCCGGGGGCAAGCCGCGCAACGCCACGCGCCGCCACAAATTTGCTCACGCCAATGTGCATCGGGTTTAAGCAAGGTTTCACCGAAGCGGTGATAGGCTGTTTCGGCGACAGGGCGCATGCGGTGTGGGCGCAATGAGATGACCGAACAGCGCGATACGATATTGGACAACATCGGGCACTGGCTGGCGGGCCGGCTGGAAGCGGAATCATCGGGCTACAGGCCCTACACGCCGTCCGATCCGCACACGCTTTACCGCACGCTGGAGCCGGGCGACGTGCTGCTGGTCGAGGGCAACCGGCAGATTTCGGCGGCGATCAAATATCTGACCCAGTCGACCTGGAGCCATGCGGCGCTCTATGTCGGCGACGCGATCGACGAGGTCGACGCCTCGGGCCGCCGCAGGCGCCTGGTCGAGGTCAATCTGGGCACGGGCTGCACCGCCGAGCCGCTGGAGAAATACGAGACCTACAACACGCGCATCTGCCGGCCCGTCGGCCTGACGCCGTCCGACCGGCAGGTCGTCGTCGATTTCATGATCGGCAAGATCGGCCTGAAATACGACAACAAGAACATCCTGGACATGCTGCGCTATTTCCTGCCGACGCCGCCGGTTCCGGTGCGCTGGCGCCGCCGCATGATCCAGTTCGGTTCGGGCGATCCCACCCGCGCCATCTGTTCGACGCTGATCGCCCAGGCGTTCCAGGAGATCCGTTACCCGATCCTGCCCGAAATCACGCTGGCCAGGGGGCGCGCCCGTGCCGTCTCGGACTATTCGCGCCGCGAGATCATGCATATCCGCCATCACTCGCTGTTCACGCCGCGCGACTTCGATTCCTCGCCCTATTTCGAGATCGTCAAGCCGACCCTGCGTTTCGGCTTCGACTACAAGCGTCTTCAGTGGCGCGAACCGTCCAAACCCGGCGACGCGGCGCCCGAAGCCGCAACACCGCCGGCCGAGCCGGTCGCCATGCGCCGCTGAGCGCGATCCGAAGCGTACTTGACCGCCGTCAATGCACAGGCCCCCGCACGGGTCTTCAGTGCCGCCGCCGGCAGCCGGTGGCGCGCCGGCCCGTGACACGAGCCACCGCATCGGGAGACAGATGATGAAAGCGCACCGATCCCTGAACACCCTTGTCGCCGCGACCGTTCTGGCGCTTGGCGGACTGTCCGCAAGCGTGCCGGCCCAGGCCGGCGACTGCACCGGCCATATCGTCGGGGTGCGGCCGATCAGCCAGTACAACCACGCCGCAGGAAACGGGTTTCTCGCCGTGCGCAGCGGGCCGGGATCGGGTTACCAGCAGATCGGCGAATTCTACCTGGGCGACGAGATCGCCGTGTGGGACCGCCGCGGCAACTGGTATGCGGCCATGTGCATGTCGGGCCGCTGCAACAACCCGCTTTGGGCACAGCCCAGCGCACAAGGCTGGGTCTACGGCAAGTACGTCTCGGTCGGCGGCGTTTGCCCGTAGGAAAGCCTGCTCGCGGCACGTGTGCATAAAGCGCACTATCTGACCGTTTCGATCAGGGCGTCTGGTGCTGCCGCCGGCAGCGCCGGCCGTGGTCCGGTCAGTGGGAAGTCAGGCCGCCCGTGGGAACCCACTCGTCGTGGGCGCCCTGGCGGAACCCGTAGCGCTGCCAGGACTGTTTGCCCCGGGGCGACTCCAGTTTGAAGGAGATCTCCATATGGTGACCGTCGGTCCGCACCGTGATCGCGCCATAGACGCCGACATTGCGCTGCTGGATGAATTTCGTCAGCCGCGCGCGTTCCTGCCGCAACTTTTTCCTGTCGGCGTCCGATGTCGTCGGGGCTTCGATCTTCTTGTTCAGCAAAGCGAGCTTCTTGAAGTCGGCCGCACGGCCTTCCTCGCGCGTCGATCGCAGCAGTTCCGTACACAGCAGAAGAGGGGCATCGCCCCGGCCGAACTTGCCCAGCCGCCCCAGAAGGTCCGGTCGCGGATGGGCATGGCTTTCCTCGTCACCCGACGAAATCACGAAGGCAAACGGGTTGACGGCCTTGAGCAACTCGTCGGTGACGTCGTTCGAGCCGTGATGGCAGCTCTTCATGACGTCCGCCGACAGCCGGGTGCTGGCCTGCGGCACGGCGTCCGCCAGCGCCTGCGCGTCTCCGATCCCGCCATAGTGCCGCAGCAGAAAGTCCTCGGCGGGCGCGTTCAGGTCGCCCCCGAAGAACAGCTTGAACGATCTGAGCGTCAGCCGCAGCAGCACGGAGTGCCCGTTCTTTGTCTTGCCGGTGTTCTTGGCCGACGAGCCGATTCCGTCGCCGAACCAGCGCAGACGGTCGTTGCCAGCCGCGTCGCGCTCGACCACCGGACCGATGACTTCGATGGCAACGTCCCGCCCGGAGCTCGGCGCAAAGCCGGGGATCCACTGGCGCCCGGCCTCGGACTCGCCATGCTCGGTCGACAGCATTTCGATCTGGCCGACGCGGCCGCTCGTCATCGCCGTGTGCAAAAGCCTTGGATACCATTTCCGGCCCCGCACCGCCGGATCGCCATACAGCGTGCGCACCGCCGTGTCCGACGCGACGATGCCGGTCAGATATCGCCCGCTCGCATCGGTCGGCCCGAGCAGATCGTTGCCGGTGCGCTCCATCAGACCGTTGTGATAGATGCGGTCGAATTCGATGTTCTTGTGCGAGAAGATCTTCTGGAAGCCACGATAGTGGTCGGCATCGGGATGCGTGATGATCGCCGCGTGGAACCGGAATGCCCTCTTTAGCTTGCCGAAGCGCCAACGCAGGAAGCCGAACATGTTGTCGGATATGCCGGCGTCGATGACCATGATCCGTTCGCGCTCATGGTCCGCCGCACCCGCATCCGTGCGCGCTTCCGGCGAAACGACGACGCAGCCGTCGCCCTGGCCGACATCGAGAAACATGACCTCCAGCGGACGTTCGGTGGCAATGTCCTCGACCGGCAGGAAGTAGCGTTTGCTGCCCCATTTTATCTTCGCCCATCCATCCTGGTCGATCGATTCGATGTTGAGGAAATCGCCCCAGCGGACATCCCTTGCGCGGGCGCCGCGGGCCCTGCTCTTTTTGGAGTAGAGCCAGGTTGGACCGCTTTTCTCGTTTCGTTTTACAAAGCCGGTGTTCATGGGGGCTCCCGAAAGAAAAGAAAATACGTGGAACATCATAGCAGATCGGGTCCATTATTGGCAGTCGCCAAGAATTGGCGAGACGGATCCGATGATCCGTACCGGCGGTGCGCTGCCCCTGGGCATGCGGCCCCGCCGCCGTCCCAGCATCGCGATTCCGCTTTCCCGGCAAGGCGTTCGCCCCTATATCAGCGCCATGACCAAGACCCCGCGTTCCCACATCCGCAATTTCTCCATCGTCGCCCATATCGACCATGGCAAATCGACGCTCGCCGACCGGCTGATCCAGATGACCGGCTCGCTGGAAGAGCGCGAGATGAAGGACCAGGTGCTCGATGCGATGGACATCGAGCGCGAGCGCGGCATCACCATCAAGGCCAACACCGTCCGGCTCGAATATGACGCGGCGGACGGCGAGCACTATGTGCTCAACCTGATCGACACGCCCGGCCATGTGGATTTCGCCTACGAGGTCTCGCGGTCGCTCGCCGCCTGCGAGGGCTCGCTTCTGGTGGTCGACGCCTCACAGGGCGTCGAGGCGCAGACGCTCGCCAACGTCTATCAGGCGATCGACAACGACCATGAGATCGTCACCGTCCTCAACAAGGTCGACCTGCCCGCCGCCGACATCGACCGTGTCAAGGCGCAGGTCGAGGAGGTGATCGGGCTCGATGCGTCCGACGCCGTCGAGATTTCCGCCAAGACCGGCCAGGGCATCGACCAAGTGCTCGAAGCGATCGTCACCCGCCTGCCCGCGCCGCCCGAAGGCGAGGGCGCCGAGCCGCTCAAGGCGCTTCTGGTCGACTCATGGTACGACGCCTATCTCGGCGTCGTCGTCCTCGTGCGCATCATCGACGGCCGGATGAAACGCGGCCAGACGATCCGCATGATCGGCACGGACGCCAGGTATCAGGTCGACCGCGTCGGCGTGCTGACGCCCAAGCTCGTCACCGTGCCCGAGCTCGGCCCCGGCGAGATCGGCGTCTTCACGGCATCCATCAAGGAAGTGGCCGACACCCGCGTCGGCGACACCATCACCGAGGACAAGCGCCCCACCGCCGTGGCGCTGCCCGGCTTCAAGCCGGCCCAGCCGGTCGTCTTCTGCGGCCTGTTTCCGGTCGATGCCGCCGATTTCGAGGATCTGCGCGCCGCCATCGGCAAGCTGCGCCTCAACGATGCGAGCTTTTCCTACGAGATGGAGACCAGTGCCGCGCTCGGTTTCGGATTCCGCTGCGGCTTTTTGGGCCTTCTGCATCTCGAGATCATCCAGGAGCGGCTGGCGCGCGAATTCGATCTCGACCTGATCGCCACCGCGCCGTCGGTCGTCTACCGCATGACGCTGACCGACGGCACGGTCACCGAACTGCACAACCCCGCCGACATGCCCGACGTGGTCAAGATCGCGACCATCGAGGAGCCGTGGATCAAGGCGACCATCATGACGCCGGACGATTATCTGGGCGCCATATTGCAGCTCTGTCAGGAGCGGCGCGGCATCCAGACCGACCTTGCCTATGTCGGCAGCCGCGCCATGGTCACCTATGAGCTGCCGTTGAACGAAGTCGTGTTCGATTTCTACGACCGGCTCAAATCGATCTCCAAGGGTTATGCTTCGTTCGACTACCAGATCGACGGCTATCGCGAGGGCGATCTGGTGCGCATGTCCATCCTCGTCAACGAGGAGCCGGTCGACGCGCTGTCCATGCTGGTGCACCGCTCGGCGGCCGAAAAGCGCGGCCGCGTCATGTGCGAAAAGCTCAAGGACCTGATCCCGCGCCACATGTTCAAGATCCCCATCCAGGCGGCGATCGGCGGCAAGGTGATCGCCCGCGAAACCATCTCGGCGATGCGCAAGGACGTGACCGCGAAATGCTATGGCGGCGACGTGACGCGGAAACGCAAGCTGCTGGAAAAGCAGAAGGAGGGGAAGAAGAAGATGCGCCAGTTCGGCCGCGTCGAGATTCCCCAGGAAGCGTTCATCCAGGTGCTGAAGGTGGATGGGTAGGGCTGCCCAAACCGTCTTGCCGCCCCTGCCTGCGTCATCCCTGGGCTTGACCCCGGGATCCATTCCTGCGGCCTTGACGATCGAGCGCTCGGAACACACCGGATTCTATCGCCAAGAGAGTCGGCGTTGACGATGAGGCGCGAGGCGCGCGCGCGGCCGGTTTGATCGTGACGGTCAGTCACGCGTTTGTTTCTGGGCAAACCGGCGGACCAGCCGGAATGGATCCCTGTGACAAGCACAGGGATGACGGTGGATGGATTCCCATCACAGACTTACCCCCCTTCCCCCAAACCGCCCTTACACTCCCCGCCATCCCCTTCGCGGAAACCCGGCGGCGTACCGTGCCGGCGGGGAAGGGGACGATGGCGCGGTTGGCGGTGCAGAGGTGCCCCGCTGGGCGATGAGCCCCCAAGCCGCGTTTGGCCCCGCAGCATCCTTGATGCTGCGGAAAGGTTCCAAACGCCACCATTTGAATCGCCTGCAAGCTTTCCGGATCGGCCGAGCCGATCCGGGCGCAGGCGTGCGGAATGAAGATGTGCGGCGTCCGTTCGTGCCTGCCATCGGCCAGACCCGGCCGGCGGTCAGGGATGGGCGGGGCCGGCCGAACCCTCCCGGCGTTGCGGGTCTGCGACGCTCGGGCCGGGTACGGCGGCTGCGGCAGGGCGCAAGCCTCGCGTCGGCGCCCCATATTACGATCACCGCAAGCCCGTCGAACGGGCGGTCCGGCGACCGCACCCAACATAGCAATGCGCGGTTTCCGGATCGCCCGTTGGTCCTTCCATTGCGCTCACGCCACTCCCGCTGGCGCGGGACGGCTGCGCGTGCGCGCCGAAACGGCGGCGGTGATGGGGTCCCCGCCAGCGAGCGCGTCAGCGCGACGCTTAAGGGCGGGGCGGAGAAGATCGCGCTTGCGGGCTGCGCCCGTCGGCGGTGGGGCGTCGCAGGCAAGCAAGGCGGTCAGAAGCCGCCGGATCAACCCTTTCTTCACCATGGCGGCGTTTACCAATGCGAAACCCTAAAGCTTAAGCGGCTGGCAATGGGCCCCGTGTAGGTTGGCGTTACTGATCGGGCCGGAGAGAAACCCGACAGAGTGCTGTTTGACACGAGTAAGGAGCTCACCAATGTTTGCACGTTTTCTGAAAGACGAGTCGGGTGCGACTGCCATCGAATACGGTCTGATCGCTGCTCTGATCGCTGTTGCCATCATCACCGGCGCAACGGCCCTGGGTACCGAACTGAACGCCAAGTTCGACGAAATCTCCTCGGAGCTCGCTGGCTGATAACGGCCATCGTGCTGAGGCCGCGAGCCTCGCCACAGGGATTTCGACCCAACAAGAAGACGGCCCGCTCGACCGAGCGGGCCGCTTTGCTTTGAGCGCCGCAGGCGCGGTCGGCCATCGCGCGCGACCTTGCCAATGCCGGGCCGCCGTTCTACGCAACACCGGCTTTTCATCGAAAAAGGGGCGATCGGTGTCGGCCACGATCCCGCGAGTCATCCCGGTCATCTTGTGCGGCGGCGCGGGCTCGCGCCTGTGGCCGATGTCGCGCGACGACAAGCCCAAACAGTTCCATGCGCTGGCCGGCGATGCCAGTCTGTTGCGCCAGACGCTGGCGCGCATGCCGCAGGGCATCGTCGACGATGTCGCGTTCGGCGCGCCCTGCGTCATCGGCAGCGCCGCGCTGGCGCCGCTGCTTGAAGCCGAACTGGCCGGCACGGGTGATTTCCGTTTGGTGCTGGAGCCGGCGATCCGCGACACGGCCGCCGCGATCGCCGCAATCACCGCGCTGCACGAAGCGGGCCCGGGCGATGATCTGCTGCTCGTCGTGCCGTCCGACGCGCTGATCGAGGATCACGCCGCCTTCCGCACCGCCGTGGCCCGGGCGGCGCGCACCGCGGCGGCCACCGATGCGATCATGTTGCTCGGCATCGCGCCGACCCGGCCGGAAACCCAGTACGGATACATCGAGACGGGCGAACCGCTGGGCGAGGGGCACGCCGTGCGCCGGTTTCGCGAAAAGCCTGACGCGGACACCGCGCGGCACTATATCCATCAGGGCGGTTTTCTGTGGAATGCCGGCATGTTCCTGTTCCGGCCCGGCCGCATGGCGGAGGCCTTCAGAAAGCATCAGCCGCAGATATGGGATTGCGCATCGCAGGCCGTGCGCGCCGCGCGGATCGACGGCTGCAGGCTGTGGCTCGATGCGCCGTCCTTTTCGGCCGCCGAAAAACTGTCGGTCGACTACGCCATCATGGAAAAGGCGGACAATATCGGCGTGGTGCGGGCCGGTTTCGACTGGGACGATCTGGGTTCCTGGGCCCAGCTCCACGATCACGCGCCAAAGGATGACAAGGGCAATGCGCTCGACGGGGACATTATCGCCGTCGACAGCGCCGGCAACCACATTCGCGCGCGCGATGCCATCGTCGCTGTCGCCGGCGTCGACGATCTGGTGGTGGTTGCCGAAGACAACAAGGTGCTCGTGACCCGCCGGGACCGCACGCATCTTGTCAAGGACGTGACGGCTCTTTTCAAGGAGCGGTTCGTCGGCTCTGTCGCCCATGACCGCTCCGAGGCCGCAATCCGGCGATGGCTGTTCGACGCATGTCTGCCGTTCTGGGCCGGACCCGGCATCGATGACGTCCATGGCGGTGTGCATGAGGGCCTCGGCCTCGATGGCGCGCCGGGCACATATGCCTCCAAGAGGATGCGCGTGCTGCCGCGCCAGATCTACAGCTTCGTCCATGCAGGGGCGCTGGGCTGGAACAATGCGCCCGGCGGCCTGCTCGAAACCCTGTTCGAAACGCTCGTGTCAACGGCCTGGGACACCACCGATGGCGGCTGGATCCACCGCTTCAACCCGGACGGAACCGTGCAGGACGGCCGGCGCGACACCTACGATCAGGCCTTCGTGCTGCTGGCGCTGGCGTGGCTCCACAAGGCCGGCGGGTTTGACGATGCCCGCGCATGGGCCGACCGGACGCTCGACTTCATGGATGCCCGCCTCGCCGATCGCCGCCATGGCGGTTTTGTTGAAGACACGTCCGGCAGCGCGCCGCGGCGCGCCAATCCGCACATGCACATGCTCGAAGCCATGCTCGCCTGGTATGACGCGACGGGTGAGACCGGATTTCTCGATCGCGCCGAAGCGATGGTCGAACTGTTCGACGCCCGCTTTTTCGATGCGGCAGCGGGCACGGTGCGCGAGTTTTTCGCCGACGATTGGACGCCGCTGTCTGACGATCCGGCGCACACCGCCGTCGAGCCGGGCCATCACTATGAATGGGCATGGCTGCTTCTGCGCTTTGCGGACAGACGGTCAAGGCCGGGGCTTGAGGACAAGGCACGCGTGCTGTTCGCGACCGCCCGCGCATTCGGCCATCATCCCGCGACGGGCGCGGTGGCCGACACCATGCGGCCCGATGGCGCCGGTCAGTCGGCAACGGCACGCTGCTGGCCACAGACCGAAGCGCTCAAGGCCGCCATCGCCCTTGAAAAGCGGGGCGTATCGGGCGCGACCGCGCTACGCCGGCAGATGATCGATGTGCTGTTCGATCACTATCTCGCCCAACCGGTCTCCGGTGGCTGGGTCGATGCGATCGATCCGAACGGCAAACCAATCGCCGCCGACATGCCGGCGAGCACGCTCTATCACGTCGTCTGCGCGCTGGCCGAACACCTTCAGGCGGATTGACGGCCCTCGTCCGTGCCGGGCACCAGGGTGCCGGGCCGGAAGGTTACGGTCAGCGGGTCCTCGCTGGCGAGGCGGCGCTGGAGCGCGGCATCGGCGTCGGCGCCAAGCGTCTGTTCCCAGTCGCGCAGCGTCGTGCGGTAGGTGCCAAGCGCGTTCATCACCGCCGTCTTGCGGTCGCGCGATGCGTGGGCAAGCATGGTAACCGACAGGCAGAGCACCTGCTCTGTCCCGGAGAAGGAAGCGCCTGTAACCGGCACGGCGATCACCGCTTCCCGCCCGATGAAGCCGCAGGCGGTCGCATTGGTGTCGAGCGCCGTGCCGATCACGCCGATGCCGGTTCGCTGTTCGCCGTAGCCGGAAAGCGCTTCGGGAGCGTTGGCGCCCGATGCAAGGCGCACCAGCGTCGTGCCTTGCGTTTCCTCGACATCGAGCAGCGTCGCCCATTCGATCCTGTCGATCAGACGCGACACCACGGCAAGCGTCTTGCGGTTGTCGAACGACATGCGGCTGTCGGCAAGCCCGAGCCCGGCGAGCGCATCGCGGATCGCCGATGACAGTGCATCCTCGGGGCGGCTCGTGCCGACCGTAACCGTCTTGGCCTGGTGGCGGATCGTATCGACGGGGCGCGAGGTCTCTTCGAACGCATCGCGGACGAGCGGCAGTGCGCCCTGCGCCAGCCCTGCGACATCGGACCCTTCGCGCATCCGCCGGGCAAGGCGCGCAATCTGCGCCAGGTGACTGGCGCCGAGACCCGAATTGAAGGCGCCGTCGGCCGCCTCGTCGACAAATGTTTCAAGGGCCGCCACGACCGCTTCCGGATCGGCGCTTTGTTCGCCCATCGCCACCAGCCCCAGTCCGGCAAGGATCGGCTTGAGCTTCTGCGCGCCCTCGTCGATGGCCTTGGCCGCGTGGAAGCCGAACAGATGGCCGGCCACCGTGGCCAGGACGAAGGCAAGATCGGCGCCGACATCGGGCAGCGCGATGACCCGTTCGGCATAACCGGCAAAGGCATCCGCATCGGCGCCCTTTGTGGCGAAGACGACCGGACGGCCATTGTGCGCCTTGAAGATCGCCGCTTCCTTGACGACGTCGCCGACCAGATCGCCCGGCAGATCGTTGGCGACCACCAGCGTCAGCGGCTCTGTCGACAGGTCGATGTGCTTTTTGTCCTCGGTGTAATCGACCGGGATCGACTTGTAGCAAAGCTCTGACAGCTTGATGCGGATTTCCAGCGCCGCCACGTGATTGACGCCCGAGCCGGTGACCGCCCAGTAGCGGGAATAGGGGGCAAGATCGCGGGCGCATTGGCCGATATGGGTTTCGTCCGCAAGGACCGCCGCGATGTGCCCGGGCAGCTTTTCCAGTTCGCCCATCTCGTAGGCCAGTTCCACATCGGTCATCGCGCCGAGCTGGGCGGCGAGAAACAGCGCGGTCAGCTTGCCGGCGGTGATCTGCGAATAGAACGCCTTGGTCGAGGCGACCGACATTTCCACGTCGCGCCCGTCGGATGTGTAGAGAACCGACTGCGCCTTGCGGACGAGATCGGAACTGCGCCGGTTGACGATCGCATGCACGAACGCGCCGCGCTCGCGGGCAAGGTCGACGGCACGGTTGGTGTCGGTCGTCGTGCCCGACTGCGAGACTGCGATCACCAGGGCCCGCTTGAAATCATAGGCGTCGATATCGGCCGACAGTTCCGACGAGCGCACCGCCTCGACCGGAATGCGCAGGCGGCTGTCCCGGGCGATGGCCTTTTCGACCAGATGGCCGATGCCGACCGCCGCCACGCCTGCCGTGCCCTGGCCGATCACATAGATCCGCGACAACCCGCCCTTGAGCGCTTCGCGCAATTCCGCCCAGATGTCGTAGGGCAGCTTGTCGAAGGCGACCAGGCCCTTTTCGCGCCGGAACCGGCCGCGCAGCGTCTTGGCGACGCTGGCCGGCCCGTCATGGATTTCCTTTTCGAGGAATGTGTCGAAATCGCCGCGATAGATGTCGCGCGCATAGATCTGGATCGGGTCATACTTGATCTTGGCCGGCGTGCCGTCATTGACGGTCCGCATGATCGCGTCGCCCCTGTTGGCATCGAGGTGGATCACTGAACCGCCGGCGACCGAGCGGGCAAGGTTGGCTGCCTCGCGGGCCGCGTTGCAAAGCCCGTAGCTCTCAGAGGCGAACATGAACCCGTCGGCAAGCCGGGCGGCGTAAAGGCCCTGGCCCGACCCCTTCTGCGCCAGAAGCGCTTCGCCGGGCATCATCGGGTCGATGCAGCCGACGGCCACCGAGCCGTCGAGCCGTCGCGTCGCGGCGCGGAACCGCTCCATCCGGTCGTCCGACGGTGCGTCGGCAAGCCGGTCGGCCAGCGGGATGACCTTGGCGTCGGTGGTGATCGCGGCGTCGACCGCGCTCTGCCGGTTGGTGACCAGTTCGGTCATCAGTTCGACGTGATTGTCCACATCCCCGTTGAGCGCATACATCGCACCGAGCGCGGCCTTGGCATCGCCGGGCGCGTCGCCGTTCAGGGACGGGTTGTGCGGATGGCAGTTGGCGACCGAGATGACGCCGTGCGAAGCCCAGCGCGTATGCGACAGGATCGACACGCGCCGTGCCCGGGATGCGAGCGCCCAGAAAAGGGAGTCATCGCGCAGCGCATCGCGCAGCGCGGCGCCATTGTCGCCGAGCCGGCCCACCAGATTGGCCGTCTTGTAGATGAAGGTGACGGTGGTTCCGCCGGCATCGCGCGGCGTCACATAGACCGCATCGTGTCCGGCATGGATGTCGGCCGCCCGGACCGTCAGCGCCCTGGCCTCGCTGTCGGGCAGCGAGCCAGGCGCCTCGGCGGGCACGTCCAGCTGGATGGCGATCCCGGCCGAATCCCGGCCGCGCACTTCCAGCCGGTCATTGGCCCGCAACACATATTCGGTGGCGATGGCCACATGAAGTGCGGTCGTCGTGTTCAGATCGATGCCGGGTCCGACCAGTCCGCGGGCGGTCGCCGCATGGTCGGCCAGCTCCGCCTCAAGCTGCCAGCCGAAGTCCCGCAGGCCCTCTATCAGCGGGTCGAGATCGGTGCGCCCGGCTTCCGACAGCGCAGTGAGCGCGGTCTCGTGCTCGCCGAGGCGGGCGGCAAGGCCGCGCAGCGCGGCCTCGAGATCGGCGTCCAGCGCCACCGCGCGCACGAAGCCGATCGCCATCATCTCGCCGAAGCGCTTCTTGAGCACGCCGATGACGTCGCCGAGCGTCCCGACCGCGCGGTCGCCTGCTCCGGCGCTGGCGATCTTGTCGGTCAGCTCGCTGACGAACCCGCTGTCGGGCAGGTCTGTGGAAAACTCGTCCGTCACGTATCCGGCGATGCCGCACATGGTCCTGATCCCCTCGCATGGTCCCGGCGGTGGTATGCGCCGCAGCCGAAATTGCTTTGAAACGCAGCGCACAGGAGGTGCAAGGGCGAATCGCCGCCACCTGGTCACATCGTGCATCAACGCGTAACGGGCGCATCTATACGGCCACGACGGACCTATGTCATTGCGCGATTGCCGGCACCGTAAACGTACACGCTCCATGACATTTGTGTGATTTCGTGAAATCGGCCCGCCTCTGCCAATATTTCGCCGCAAACGCTCTGTTAATTTACCATTAACGGCAAAACGCCGTTGTCCGGCTAAGGCCCGTCCCCCGCCGATCCGGACTAGTGGCAGCCTAATCCCCCTCTCCGGGCTGCCACTTTCGTTCTTGAGCCATCATGCGTGACCTCCGCATGATGGCTTTTTTTGTGCCGTACCGTGTTTATGGTTTTGACACGATCGGCGCGCGCACCCATCAATCGCGACCGCAACCGTACACGCAGGGAGGCGACCCGTGACCAAACCGGCATTGAGCCTGGAACCCGTTCTCGACGCGCTCGACAGCGCCGTGGACGACAGCATCGAACGGCTCTTTTCGCTGTTGCGGATACGGTCGATCTCCACCGACCCGGCCTACAAGGACGATTGCCGTGCCGCGGCGAACTGGTTGGCCGGCGATCTGGCATCGATCGGCTTTGACGCGTCGGTGCGCGACACGGATGGCCACCCGATGGTCGTCGCCCACCATGATGGCCCGTCCGCCGATGCGCCGCATGTCCTTTTCTACGGCCATTACGACGTCCAGCCGGTCGACCCGCTGGACCTGTGGCACGACGATCCGTTCGATCCCAGGGTGAAAACCATCGGCGGCACGGACGTGATCTCCGCTCGTGGCGCGTCGGACGACAAGGGGCAGTTGATGACCTTTGTCGAGGCCTGCCGGGCCTACAAGGCCGTTCATGGTGCCCTTCCATGCCGCGTATCCATCCTGTTCGAGGGCGAGGAGGAAAGCGGATCGCCTTCGCTCAAACCCTTCCTCAAAGCCAATGCCGACGAGTTGAAGGCCGATGTGGCGCTGGTCTGCGACACGTCCATGTGGAACGCCGAAACACCGTCCATCTCGGGCAGCCTGCGCGGGCTGGTCGGCGAGGAAATCACCATCCACGCAGCCGATCGCGATCTTCATTCGGGCTATTTCGGCGGTGCGGCGGCCAATCCGCTGCACATATTGAGCGCCGTTCTCGCCGCCATGCACGACGAGACCGGCCGAGTGACCATTCCGCATTTCTACGACGGCGTCGAAGAGGTGCCGGCGCAACAGCTTGAAAGCTGGAAAGCGCTGGGCATGACGGACGAGGCGTTTCTCGGCGAGATCGGCCTGAAACACCCGTCCGGTGAGCGTGGCCGCAGCGTCCTGGAACTGACCTGGGCGCGGCCGACCGCCGAGGTCAACGGCATGATCGGCGGCTATACGGGCGAGGGGTTCAAGACCGTCATTCCTGCCAAGGCATCGGCAAAGGTGTCGTTCCGCCTGGTCGCCGGTCAGGACCCGCAGGCGATCCGCGACAATTTCCGGGCCTTCGTGCGCGCGCGCATTCCCGGCGACTGTTCGGTTGAATTCGCCGAGCACGGCGCCGGACCGGCCAATATCCTCGCCGCCGATTCACCGGCCGTGCTGGCCGCCAAGGCGGCATTGTCCGACGAGTGGCCCATGCCTGCCGCCGTGATCGGCATGGGAGGCTCGATCCCGATCGTCGGCGACTTCAAGCGCATGCTCGGCATGGATTCGCTGCTGGTCGGCTTTGCCCTGTCGGACGACCGCATCCATTCACCGAACGAGAAGTACAATCTGGCCTCGTTCACCAAGGGTCAGCGCTCCTGGGCGCGTATTCTCGATGCTCTGGCCTCCACGTGATCGCCGATCGGGCAAAGCCATGAAACCGGCGGGCCCGCGCGGTTAACCGCACCTTAAATGGCCGCGTTCTAGGCTCATCGGGCCGTTCGTTTGTTTGGTGTCACGGTTGTGCGGGCCCGCATGTTTTCAAGACGAAAGAAGCGCAAGACGCGCGTCGAGCCGCGGTTCGAGGATCGCGGCGGTCGAAAGTCGGCCGCCGACTTCTCGGTGACGGCGGCCGATCGCGCGGCGCCCCCGCCGGCGCGCAAGCGCAAACCGTCGTCCAAAAAGCCGGGGGCCAAGGCCGCATCGGGCGCGCGCCGGAAACCGGCCGCACGCGGCTCATCCGGCGGACGCCGCAGGACAAGCGGGCGCGGTTTCGTGCGCGGCTTCGTCTATTGGTCGTTCATCGCCTGCATCTGGGGCGGTGTCGCGCTGGCCGGCATCATCGCATGGTACGGCGCGCAACTGCCCTCGGCCAGCGCATGGGCGGTTCCCGACCGGCCGCCCAATGTCAAGATCGTCGCGGTCGACGGAACGCTGGTGACCAATCGCGGCGCGACCGGCGGCGCGGCGGTCGGCCTGCATGAGATGAGCCCCTATATTCCCAAGGCCGTCATCGCCATCGAGGACCGGCGCTACTTCTCCCATTTCGGCGTCGACCCGATCGGGCTGGCCCGCGCCATGGCCCGCAACGTGATGGCTGGCGGGCTGGTGCAGGGCGGCTCGACGCTGACCCAGCAGCTCGCCAAGAACCTGTTCCTGACGCCTGAGCGCACCGTCGGCCGCAAGGTGCAGGAGGTGCTGCTGGCCCTTTGGCTCGAACATGAATACTCCAAGGAGCAGATCCTCGAACTTTATCTGAACCGGGTCTATTTCGGCTCGGGCTCCTATGGCGTCGAGGCGGCGGCGCGGCGCTATTTCGGCAAGTCGGCGCGCGATGTGTCCCTGCCCGAAGCGGCGCTCCTCGCCGGGCTTTTGAAAGCGCCGTCGCGCCTGTCGCCGAACCGCAATCCCGAACGGGCCGAAAGCCGCGCGCAGGTGGTTCTTTCGGTGATGCGCGAACAGGGGCTTGTGTCCGACACGGAAATGACCGCGGCCTTGGCCAGCCCGGCCGCCCGCGCCAACCGCTATTGGTCCGGCGCGCACCATTATGTCGCCGACGCCGTCATGGAGGAACTGCCGCAACTGATCGGCGAAGTCCGGCAGGACGTGATCGTCGATACCACGGTCGATCTCTACCTGCAGACCGCCGGCGAAACGGCCATCCGCGCCGCGATCGCCGAACATGGCGCCGAGCGCGACGTCAGCCAGGGCGCGCTTGTGGCGATCGATCCGGCCGGCGCCGTCCGCGCCATGGTCGGCGGCGTCGACTATGCCGCCTCCCAATTCGACCGGGCCAGTCAGGCCAAGCGCCAGCCCGGTTCTGCGTTCAAGCCGTTCGTCTACCTTGCCGCGCTCGAAGCAGGCGCGCTGCCCTCGTCGGTGCGCAACGACACGCCGGTTCGGTTCGGCAATTGGGCGCCGGAGAATTATCGCGGCAAATATCACGGCCCGGTCACGCTGGAGACCGCGCTGTCCAGATCGCTCAATTCGGTGGCGGCGCAACTGATCATGGAAAGCGGCGCGGGTACCGTTGTGCGCACGGCGCAGAAAATGGGCATCGCCTCGCCGCTGAAAGCCAACGCCTCGCTGTCGCTCGGCACGTCCGAAGTCACGCTGTACGAGCTGACATCGGCCTATGTGCCGTTCGCGTCCGGCGGCTATCGCGCCGACCCGCACCTGATCCGCCGGGTGACGACCATGGAGGGCGAGGTTCTTTACGAGCGAAAAGACAGCCGCAGCCGCGTGCTGGCGCCCGATCTCGCCGGCATGATGAACCAGATGATGAGCCAGACCGTGCGCGCCGGCACTGCCCGCGCGGCCCGGTTCGATCATCCCGCCGCCGGCAAGACCGGCACCACCCAGAACGCCCGAGATGCCTGGTTCGTCGGCTACACGGCCCATCTGGTGACCGGGGTCTGGTTCGGCAATGACGACGGCAAGCCGATGAAGAACGTCACCGGCGGCACGCTGCCGGCCGAGGCCTGGCGCGACTTCATGGTGGCTGCTCACCAAGGCGTCGCCATCGCCGACCTGCCCGGCTACATGCCGTTCAACGTCATTCCCAAGCCGCGCCCCGAGGGCTTCCCGTTCGGACCCGGCAGGCGGCCTTCCGCGCCTGTCGACGGCGGCACACCTCTCGCAAGCGACAGGTCGCCGCCATCGGGTGCCGTGGCACGCGATCGCGTCGCCCTGCCGCCACCGGACCGGACGATCACCTCGTCGACGGGTGCTCCGCGCCCTCAAACCGATGTCGGTGTGTCGCAGGGGGAGGCCGGAACGGTTCTCGACGTGATTTTGGGCCAGTAGGCCCAACAGGCAACCTCACACCGAAAACATTCCAAAACACCCGCCTTGCACGCAAAATGCGCCCTCCTTATATACCCGCCAGCGCGGAAGGCGCCTTTTGCGCCGTCCGGAAACAATCGATCTGCCAACGAAGAGGGGCCGCGCACACGAACGCCATAACGGGTCCGTGCGGTTCGCTGAAAGAAGAGGTTAGACATGGCAAAAGTTATCGGCATCGACCTGGGAACGACCAACTCCTGCGTCGCCGTCATGGATGGCAAGGACGCAAAGGTCATCGAGAATGCGGAAGGCGCGCGTACCACGCCGTCCATGGTGGCCTTCACCGATGACGGCGAGCGCCTCGTCGGCCAGCCGGCCAAGCGTCAGGCGGTCACCAACCCCGAGAACACGCTGTTCGCGGTCAAACGCCTGATCGGCCGCCGTTATGAAGATCCGACCGTCGAAAAAGACAAGAAGATGGTCCCCTACAAGATCGTCGAGGGCAAGAACGGCGATGCCTGGGTCGAAGCGGGCGGCGACAAGCGTTCGCCGGCCGAAATCTCCGCCATGGTCCTTCAGAAGATGAAGGAAACCGCCGAGAGCTACCTGGGCGAGACCGTTCAGCAGGCCGTCATCACCGTGCCGGCCTACTTCAACGACGCCCAGCGCCAGGCCACCAAGGACGCCGGCAAGATCGCCGGTCTGGAAGTTCTGCGCATCATCAACGAGCCGACCGCTGCTGCTCTGGCCTATGGCCTGGACAAGCGCGACGGCAAGACGATCGCGGTCTATGACCTTGGCGGCGGCACGTTCGACGTTTCGGTCCTCGAGATCGGCGATGGTGTCTTCGAGGTCAAATCCACCAACGGCGACACCTTCCTTGGCGGTGAAGACTTCGACATGCGTCTGGTCGATTACTTCGCGGCCGAGTTCAAGAAGGATCAGGGCATCGACCTGAAGGGCGACAAGCTGGCCCTGCAGCGCCTCAAGGAAGCGGCCGAAAAGGCCAAGATCGAACTGTCCTCTTCGGCGCAGACCGAAATCAACCTGCCCTTCATCACCGCCGATGCGTCCGGTCCCAAGCACCTGACGATGAAGCTGACACGGGCCAAGTTCGAAAGCCTTGTCGACGATCTGGTCAAGCGCACCGTCAAGCCGATGGAAGCCGCCCTCAAGGATGCCGGCATGAAGGCCGGCGAGATCGACGAGGTGGTTCTGGTCGGCGGCATGACGCGCATGCCCAAGGTCCAGGAGACGGTCAAGTCGTTCTTCGGCAAGGAGCCGCACAAGGGCGTCAACCCGGACGAAGTGGTCGCCATGGGTGCCGCCATTCAGGCCGGCGTGCTGCAGGGCGACGTCAAGGACGTCCTGCTGCTCGATGTCACGCCGCTGTCGCTGGGCATCGAGACGCTTGGCGGCGTCTTCACCCGCCTGATCGACCGCAACACGACGATCCCGACCAAGAAGAGCCAGGTCTTCTCGACCGCCGAGGACAACCAGTCCGCCGTGACCATCCGCGTCGCCCAGGGCGAGCGCGAAATGGCCGCCGACAACAAGCTGCTCGGCCAGTTCGATCTGGTCGGCATTCCGCCGGCGCCGCGCGGCATCCCCCAGATCGAGGTGACCTTCGATATCGACGCCAACGGCATCGTCAACGTCAAGGCCCAGGACAAGGGCACCGGCAAGGAGCACGAGATCCGCATCCAGGCATCGGGCGGACTGTCCGACGAGGAAGTCGAACAGATGGTCAAGGACGCCGAGGCCAATGCCGAGGCGGACAAGAAGCGCCGCGAGGCGGTCGAAGCGCGGAACCAGGCCGAGTCGCTGATCGACTCGACCGAAAAGTCGCTGTCCGAGCATGGCGACAAGGTGTCCGAGGAAGACAAGACGGCCATCGAGGACGCGATCGCCGCGCTCAAGGAAGAGACCGCCGCCGAGACCCCCGACGCCGAGGCGATCACCGCCAAGACGCAAGCGCTCGCAGAAGCCTCGATGAAGCTCGGACAGGCCATCTATGAAGCCACCCAGGCCGAGGAACAGGCCGCCGCCGAAGGCGATGCGGAAGCCGACGCCGCCTCTGACGATGTGGTCGATGCCGATTTCGAGGAAATCGACGACGACGAGGACCAGAAGAAGGCGTCGTAAGTCACTCGCCTTCGTTCACGCCATCAAAAAGGCCGATCCGGGAAACCGGATCGGCCTTTTTTCTTTGCGTGCTGTCTGGCGTAAGTGCCGTCAGCCGTAGACCGGCTCGGAGCCGTCGGCGGGCGTGAACTTCAGCGCCACGCCATTGATGCAGTGGCGCTTGCCGGTCGGCTGCGGGCCGTCATTGAAGACATGGCCCAAATGACCGCCGCAGCGGCTGCAATGCTCCTCGGTGCGCGGGATCAGCAGCTTGTAGTCGGTCCTGTAGGCAACCTTGCCCTCGATCTCCTGCCAGAAGCTCGGCCAGCCTGTGCCGCTGTCATATTTGGTCTCCGACAGGAACAGTTCCTGGTCGCATCCCGCGCAATGGAAGACGCCGGCGCGCTTCTCGTCGTTGAGCGGGCTGGTGAACGGGCGTTCGGTCGCCTCTTCGCGCAACACCGCATACTGCATCGGCGTCAGCTGCGCCCGCCATTCTTCCTCGGTCTTGACGATTTCGAAAGCGCCGTCCGCGGCAGCTGTCGCCGGGTTTGCGCCCCACCATTTGAAGATGCCGGCGGCAGCGGCGCCGCCGAGGCCCAGCGTCAGGAATGATCGTTTCGTCACCATGGCAAACTCCCGTGTCGAACGTGAAGATAGCGGTCGTGTCGGCGGTTTGCATCTCACCTTCGTCCACGATTTCGTGAACGCGAGGTAAGCCCTGTGCCGATGCGACAATTCGCGCAGCAAGGAATGGGGCACGAGCTTGGAATCCTTCCAGATCGAAACATGCCTGTCACACAAAAGTTGCAAGCAAGGTTTGGTGCCGCGGCTGCGCCCAAAGCCGGATGCGCGCACACACGTCAAAAATGACACCCGGAGGACTTCCATGGATCGCAAGCAGATCATCAACGACCCTGCGCACGGCAACCGTGCCGAGGCGTTCGAGGCATTCGACGACATCCCGACCAACCCCAATCTCGGCAACACGATCGGCGATGTGATCAACCGCCGCTATGGCCGCCGCGACGTTCTGCGCGGCGTGCTGGGCGTGACGGCCACTGCGGCCCTGTTCGGCACCTCGGCCCTAACCGCGCCCGGACAGGCGCTCGCAATGACCGAGGGCGACCGCTTCAACTTCACCGAACTGCGCTGGGGCAACGACCAGACCCATCACATCGCCGACGGCTTCGATGCGGACGTGCTGATCCGCTGGGGCGATCCCATCATGGCCGATTCGCCTGAATTCGACGTCATGAACCAGACCGCCGAAGCCCAGGCCAAACAGTTCGGCTACAACAATGACTATGTCGGCTTTGCCGAGATCGAGCCCGGCCGCGGCATGCTCTGCGTCAATCACGAGTACACCAACGAAGAAGTCATGTTCCCCGGGATTGGCCGCCAGGACCGGTCCGGCTTCGAACAGATGACCAAGGAACTGGTCGACATCGAAATGGCCGCTCATGGCGGCTCGGTCTTCGAGATCGTGCGCGGCGAGGACGGCAAATGGTCGGTCAACCGCGACAATCCGAACAACCGCCGCATCACCGCCGAAACCCCGATCACCTTCTCGGGTCCGGCTGCCGGCCATGACCGCCTGAAAACGAGCGCCGATCCCACCGGCATGAACGTGCTGGGCACGATCAACAATTGCGCCGGCGGCATGACGCCCTGGGGCACCTATCTGATGGCCGAGGAGAACTTCCACGGCTATTTCTGGACCGACACGCTCGACGCCGAAGGCGATCCCGACCTTTCGGCCCAGCCCGAGGCCGCCTCGATGGAACGCTATGGCGTGCCGGGCCGCTGGTATGCGTGGGGCAAGTTCCACGACAGGTTCAACATCGACAAGGAGCCCAACGAACCGAACCGTTTCGGCTACATCGTCGAGGTCGATCCAATGAACCCGGACGCGACACCCATCAAGCACACGGCGCTCGGCCGCTTCCGTCACGAAGGCGCCGAAACGACGGTGGCCTCCGACGGCCGGCTGGTCATCTATTCGGGCGACGACAACCGCTTCGACTATCAGTACAAATGGGTGTCGGCCGAAGCCGTGACCGACGAAAACTCGGTGTTCGGCTCCTCGCTCCTGTCCGAAGGCACGCTCTATGTGGCGCGCTTCAACGATGACGGCACCATCGACTGGCTGCCGCTGGTCCACGGCGAAGGCCCGCTGACCGCCGAGAACGGCTTTGAAAGCCAGGCCGACATCGCCATCGACACGCGCCTTGCCGCCGATCTTCTGGGCGCGACGCCGATGGACCGTCCGGAGGACGCCCAGCCGCGCGGCGACGGCACGGCCTACATCATGCTGACCAACAACAGCCGCCGCACGCCCGAGCAGGTCGATGCTGCCAACCCGCGTCCGGAATCGAACTTCGGTCACATCATCGAGATCAAGGAAGAGGGCGGCAACCACTCGGCGACGACCGGCACCTGGTCGATCCTGGTCAAATGCGGCGATCCCTCGATCGCCGAGGTGGGCGCCCAATGGCACCCGGAAACCTCCGAGCATGGCTGGTTCGGTTCGCCCGACAACTGCGCCATCGACGCCGACGGCCGTCTGTGGATTTCCACCGACCAGGGATCGAACTGGGCCAAGACCGGCAAGTCGGACGGGCTCTACAGCCTTGAGACCGAAGGCGAACTGCGCGGCCACTCCAAACTGTTCTTCCGCTGCCCTGTCGGCGGCGAACTGTGCGGTCCCTACTTCACCGACGATGCGGAAACGCTGTTCCTCGCAGTTCAGCATCCCGGCACGGACGGCACGAAGGATCTGGTGGGCTTTGCCAAGGATTCGACCTTCGAAGACCCGGCGACCCGCTGGCCCGACTTCGATCCGGCCATGCCGCCGCGTCCGTCCGTGGTTGTCGTGACCAAGCAGGGCGGCGGCAAGATCGCCGTCTGACACGGTCGGCCTGCACAATCGAAGGCGCGGGATCCGTCCCGCGCCTTTTCTTATGCGGGCGAGGGGTTTATGAGGGCTCCGACCACATTCAAGGGCGTCCGCCATGGCCTCCAAAGACATTTCGACCCCCGCCACCGAGGCGGCGATCCTCGCCGATGCGCTGCCCTATATGCAGCGCTATGCGGGCAAGATGGTGGTCGTCAAATATGGCGGCCACGCCATGGGCGATGCGGCGCTCGGCAAGGCGTTCGCCCAGGACATCGCGCTTCTCAAACAGTCCGGCGTCAACCCTGTCGTCGTTCACGGGGGCGGGCCTCAGATCGGTGCCATGCTCGACCGGATGGGCATCGAATCGACCTTCGAGGGCGGCCTGCGCGTCACCGACGAGAAGACCGTCGAGATCGTCGAGATGGTGCTCGCCGGCTCGATCAACAAGGAGATCGTCGCGCTGATCAACGCGCAAGGGGCCTGGGCGATCGGCCTGTGCGGCAAGGACGGCAATCTGGTCTTCGCCGAAAAGGCGCAGAAGACCGTCAGGGATCCCGACAGCAATATAGAGCGCGTCGTCGATCTGGGCTTTGTCGGTGAACCGGCCAAGGTGGACCGCACGCTGCTCGACCAGTTGGCCACCTCGCGCATGATCCCGGTGATCGCGCCGGTCGCGCCGGGCCGGGACGGCCACACCTACAACATCAATGCCGACACGTTCTCGGGCGCCATTGCCGGCGCCGTGGCCGCGCAGCGGCTCCTGTTCCTGACGGACGTGCCGGGCGTCCTCGACAAGAACGGCACGCTGATCAAGGAACTGACAGTCAGTCAGGCGCGCGACCTGATCGCCGACGGCACGATTTCGGGCGGCATGATCCCCAAGGTCGAGACCTGCATCGCGGCGTTGACCCGCGGCGTCAAGGGCGTCGTGATCCTCAACGGCAAGACGCCGCATGCGGTGCTGCTCGAACTCTTCACCGAGCATGGCGCCGGCACGCTGATCGTGCACGATCCGGTCTGACGCGACCCCTCAGACGTCGATCGACCGGGCGATCAGCTCCTTCATGATCTCGTTCGAGCCGCCATAGATCATCTGCACGCGCGCATCGGCATAGAGCCGGGCGATCGGATATTCCATCATGTAGCCATAGCCGCCAAAGAGTTGCAGGCACTCGTGCATCACCTCGTTCTGCACCTCGCTGCCCCAATATTTGGCCATGGACGCGGTGGCCGGATCGAGCGTGCCGGCCTCGGCCTTGACGATGCAGTCATTGACGAAGGCGCGCAGCATCTCCGCCTTCGTCTTCATCTCGGCGAGCTTGAACCGGGTGTTCTGGAAATCCATGATGCGCTGGCCGAATGCCTTGCGCTCCTGCACGTATCCGATGGTCTCCGAAAGCGCATAGTCGATATAGCCCAGCGCCGTCAGCGCGATGACGAGCCGCTCCCACGGCAATTGCTTCATCAACTGATAGAAGCCCTGGCCCTCTTCGGCGCCCAGAAGGTTGGTGCGCGGGATCTTCACATCCTCGAAGAACAGCTCCGACGTGTCGTTGGCCTTCATGCCGAGCTTTTTGAGGTTCTTGCCGCGCCGGAACCCCTCCGCGCCCTCGGTTTCGAGCACGATCAGCGACATGCCCCTGGCGCCTTCGCTCTTGTCGGTCTTGGCGGCGACGACGATCAGGTCGGCCGTCTGGCCGTTGGTGATGAAGATCTTCGAGCCGTTCAGGCTGTACTGGTTGCCGTCCTTCTCGGCGAAGGCGCGGATCGCCTGAAGGTCCGAGCCCGTGCCCGGTTCGGTCATGGCAAGCGCCGCCACCTTGTCGCCGCTGACAAGGCCCGGCACCCAGCGCTGCTTCTGCTCCTCGCTGCCATAGGCGAGCAGATAATGGATGACGATCGACTGGATGCCGAAGCCCCAGCCGGCATCGCCGACCCTGCCCTGTTCGTAGAGCGTGATCGCATCGAACGCCAGGCCGCCGCCGGCGCCGCCATAGGTTTCGGGCACCGCGCCACCCATGATCCCGTGCGCTCCGGCCTTCTCCCAGAAGCCGCGTTCGACGACGCCCTGTTCGGTCCAGCGCTCCATGTTGGGCACCAGCTCGTCGGCGAAAAAGCGCCGCACCGCGTCGGTGAACATGCGGTGTTCGTCCGCGGCCCAGGCCGCCGTGGGGGTCAGCATTTCCATTGGCCGCATTTCCTCCGTTGTCCGGCGCCCGCAGCGGCACCGTGCTGCGTCCGCGCCCGCGCCGTCAAGTATGCATGACGGGCCCGATGACGAAGCGCGGTCGCACGCTTATATTGCCGTCATGAACGCACCCCAAAAACCGGATAACGACCGTCTTCAGGCGGCCTTCGACGTGCAGCGGTCGGCCTTTTCGTTCGATTCGGTGCCCGGTATCAGCGCGCGGCGCATGAAGCTGCGCGATCTGCTCCGTGCCATCCGCGCCCGCCGGTCGGAGATCGTCGACGCGATCAGCGACGACTTCGGCAACCGGTCGGCCGACGAGACCCTGTCGGCGGAAGTTGCCGTGACGATAGGCAGCATCGAGCACACCTGCCGCCACCTGGACCGCTGGGCGAACCCGACCCGCATGTTCAATCTGGGCATTCCGATTCCGGGCCGCACCTATGTGCGCCACGAACCCAAGGGCGTCGTCGGTGTGATTTCGCCCTGGAACTATCCGTTCCAGCTTGCCGTCATACCGGCGGCCACAGCGCTCGCCGGGGGCAACAGGGTGCTGATCAAGCCATCGGAATTCACGCCGCGCACCGCAGACCTTCTGGCGCGGCTGTTCGCCGATGTCTATGGAGAGGACGAGGTGGCTGTGGTGACCGGCGGGCCCGAAATCGGCAAAACCTTTTCCGAACTGCCCTTCGACCATCTCTTTTTCACCGGCTCGACCGCGGTTGGCCGGAAGATCGCCATGGCGGCGGCGGAAAACCTGACGCCCGTGACGTTGGAACTTGGCGGAAAGAGCCCCTGCGTGATGATGCCGGACGCCGATCCGGAAAAGCACACGCCGCTCGTCGCCTTCGGCAAGTTCTACAGTGCCGGCCAGACCTGCGTTGCGCCCGACTATCTGTTCGTCCCCACGGGGCAGGCGGCGGCATTCGGAGAGGCGATCATCGCCGCGGCAAGGCGCGCCCATCCCGATCCGGCGACTGGAGACGGATACACATCGATCATCACCGAAAGGCATCATGACCGCCTGGCCGCGATGATCGAAGCAGCGCGGGACGCCGGCCTGACCGTGCTGAGCGCCGGTGACGCGGCGCCGGAAGCCCGCCGCATCCCGCCGACCGTCGTTATCGGCCCGGCGCCGGACAGCCGGCTGATGACGGAAGAAATTTTCGGGCCGATCCTGCCGATCCTTGAATATGACGATCTGGACGATGCGGTGCGTTTCATCACCGGGCGCGATCATCCGCTCGCGCTTTATGCCTTCGGGCGCGATGCGCGCGCGGCGGAAAAACTTGTGGCCCGGACCACATCGGGCGGCGCGGTCGTCAACGGCGCCATCGTTCACCTTGCGGTCGAGCACCTGCCATTCGGCGGGGTCGGCACGTCCGGCTATGGCGCCTATCACGGCAAGCGAGGCTTTGCCGAATTCACCCATGCGCGCTCGGTGCTCGTCCTGCCGCAATGGCCGATCCTGCGCGACACCATCATTCGCCCCTCCGGCCGCCGCATGCGCTGGCTGACCGACTGGATGATCGGCAGGTAGGGGTCAGCCGCCGTCGACCTGAAGGCTCACCCGGTCGGCGGCAAAGCGGGACAGCGAATATTGGACGGGCCGTCCGTCCATGTCGGCATTGACCGCCTCGGCAACCAGCACGATCGCGCCCGGCGACAGACGCAGATGGTCGAGATCGTCGGCTGTGCCGTGCCGTGCCTCGATCCGCGTCCATGCCCGCACATAATCGGTCACGCCCAGTTGCGCCAAAGCGCGGGTCACCGACCGGGACCGGGCAAAGATGTCGGCGATCGCGCCGAAACGGCCTGCGTCGAACCACGATGTCGCGCGCGACACCGGCATGCCGTCCGCAAGACCAAGGCTTTCAAGGCGGATGACCGGTGCGCCCGTTGCGATATCGAGCGCACGGGCGATGTCCGCTGTTGCCGGTTCCCGCCCGTGGTCGAGCAGTTCGGCGCCGCGGTTCGCCGCCTGGCCCTCAAGCCCTTCCGAAAACCGCGTGCGCTGGCCGATCCGGTAGGTCAGGCGCGGCTTGCGCCGCACGAAGGTTCCGCGCCCCTGATGGCTTTGGACGGCCCCTTCATGCGCGAGCGCCTTGATGGCCGCGCGCACCGTGTGCCGGTTGACGCCGAACCGTTCCGCCAGCGCCTTTTCCGGCGGCAGCTTGCCGTCCGCATCGACGAGCGGTCCCGACAGCCCCGCGCGGATCGCATCGGCGATCTGCCGCCACATGGCGATGCCCGACTGGCGTTCGATCTGGTCCGATTGCGCGGTCATTTTTCCGGCCTTGTCATAACTCTGTCACAGCGGTCGCCTAATCGTGAGACTATCTTATCTAGTTGTCTATAACAATAGACAAATTGGAGATATCAATGACCGCACCAGAGTCCATGAACGAACATGCCCAGGCGCGCCGGCATCGCCTGTCGGTCTTGGCCCAGGGCGACGCATCGTTGCTCGCCGAATGCTGGAACGGCCTCGGCATCGATCCCGAATGCGAGCTGGTGCGTGGTCCAGAGATCGGGCTGGTGGCGTTGCGCGGCCGCATGGGTGGCGGTGGCGCACCGTTCAATCTGGGCGAAGCGACCGCGACCCGCGCCAGCGTCCGCCTCGCCGACGGCACGACAGGTCACGCCATGGTGCTCGGCCGCGACAAGGCCAAGGTCAAACTCGCCGCCGTGATCGATGCGCTGGCTCAGGATGAGGCGATGGCCGCCCGGCTCGATGAGGCCGTGATCGCGCCGCTCCAGGCGGCGATCGCCGTGCGCGACGCCGGCCGCGCCGCCGAGACCACGGCGACCAAGGTCGACTTTTTCACCATGGTGCGGGGAGACGACTGATGGCGATGCAATCCAACGACGCGATCGTCACCGGCGGCTTTGGCTCGCCCGTCTTCGATGCCCAATCGGTCTTCCACGCACTCATGGACGCCATGGCCCGGCCCGGCACAGTGCAGGCCGTCAGCCATCGCGCTTCCGCCCCGCCGCCGCTGGGCCCGGTCGCCGCCGCCGCCGCGCTCACCTTGTGCGATGCCGACACGCCGGTCTGGCTCGATGCGGCATTGGCAACGGACGGTGCCGTGGCGCGCTGGCTCGGCTTTCACGCCGGCGCACCGGTCACGGGCGATCCCGCCGAGGCCGCCTTTGCGCTGATCGGCTACGGCCCGTCGCTCGGCTCGTTCGACCGTTTTGCCCGCGGTACGCAGGAATACCCGGACCGGTCGGCGACGCTGATCGTCCAGGTGCCGGAGCTGACGGGCGGCCCGGCGCTGACGCTGACCGGGCCGGGCATCGAACAGAGCGCAACGCTGGCGCCGAGCGGGCTTCCGGCACGGTTTGCGGCCCTTTGGGCCGACAACAATGCGCTGTTCCCGCGCGGCATCGACATCGTGCTGGCCACGCCCGGCGCGGTCGCCGCGCTGCCGCGCACGACGCGCATCCAGGCGACGGAGAACTGACATGTATGTGGCGGTCAAGGGCGGCGAAAAGGCGATCCGCAATGCGCACCGGCTGCTCGCCGATCGCCGGCGCGGCGACCGGTCCGTTCCGGCGCTGACGCTGGCGCAGATCGCAGGCCAGTTGGCGCTTGCCGTCGACCGGGTGATGAGCGAGGGCGCGCTCTATGACCGCGACCTGGCCGCGCTGGCGGTCAAGCAGGCGCGCGGCGACATGATCGAGGCGATCTTCCTGGTGCGCGCCTATCGCACCACGCTGCCGCGTTTCGGCTATTCCGAGCCGGTCGACACCGGCGCGATGCACATCGAACGGCGCATCTCGGCGACCTACAAGGACCTGCCGGGCGGCCAGATGCTCGGGCCGACCTTCGATTACACCCACCGGCTTCTCGACCCTGAGCTTGCCGGCGATGCCGAAGTGCCGGATGCCGCGCGCCGCCAGGGCGAACCGGCCCGCGCCATGCGCGTCTCGGACATTCTGGCCGAGGACGGGCTGATCGAGGGCGACGGCGATGCGGCAACGGAGATGCCCGGCGACATCACCCGCGAACCGATGGAATTTCCGATGCAGCGCGACACGCGCCTGCAATCCCTCTCGCGCGGCGATGAGGGGTTCCTGCTGGCGCTCGCCTATTCCACCCAGCGCGGCTATGCGCGCTCTCACCCGTTCGCCGGCGAGATCCGCATCGGCGAAGTGGAGGTGGCTGTCGATATGCCCGAGCTCGGCTTTGCGGTGACCATCGGGCGCGTCCAGCTCACCGAATGCCAGATGATCAACCAGTTCAAGGGCTCGTCCCAGGCGCCGCCGCAGTTCACGCGCGGCTACGGCCTCGTCTTCGGCCAGTCCGAGCGCAAGGCGATGGCCATGGCCCTGTGCGACCGCGCCATGCGGGCGCGCGAACTGGGCGAGGACATCGTCGCGCCGGCCCAGGACGAGGAGTTCGTCATCTCCCACTGCGACAACGTCCAGGCATCGGGCTTCGTCGAGCATCTCAAACTGCCGCATTATGTCGACTTCCAGGCCGAACTGGAGCTGGTCCGCACCATGCGCGCCGAACATGAGAGCCGGCGCGATGCGGGCGAAACCGCAGCGGAGGCAGCCGAATGATCGAGGGGCTGTCTCATGTGACCTTCATCGTCTCCGATCTCGAACGGATGACGCGCATCCTCGTCGAGGTGCTGGGCGCCGAAGAGGTCTACGCAAGCGGCGAGGAAACGTTCTCGCTGTCGCGCGAGAAGTTCTTTCTGGCCGGAGGCGTCTGGATCGCGATCATGGAGGGCGAGCGCCGGTGCGAGCGCAGCTACGACCATGTCGCCTTCAAGATTGACGAGGCCGATTTCGATGCCTGCGTGGAGCGCGTCCGCCGACTGGGCCTCGACATGAAGCCGCCGCGCCCCCGCGTTCCCGGCGAAGGCCGCTCAATCTACTTCTACGACGAGGACGACCACATGTTCGAGCTTCATACGGGTACGCTGGCCGAACGTCTGGCGCGCTACGCGAAGGGAAGAAGGGCCGCTGAATGACCACACAACCCGCCGAACTCGCCACCTACAATTTCGCCTATCTGGACGAACAGACCAAGCGGATGATCCGCCGGGCGATCCTCAAGGCGATCGCCATTCCCGGCTATCAGGTGCCGTTCGCCTCGCGCGAGATGCCGATGCCCTATGGCTGGGGCACGGGCGGCGTGCA
The DNA here is from genome assembly GCF_003149475.2 of Oceaniradius stylonematis. Lineage (GTDB taxonomy): Bacteria > Pseudomonadota > Alphaproteobacteria > Rhizobiales > Rhizobiaceae > Roseitalea > Roseitalea stylonematis. The sequence continues at coordinate 223,548 of NZ_QFWV02000001.1, read as the reverse complement.
GGTCACCGCCTCGATCATCGGCCCTGACGACACGCTCAAGGTCATCGACCAGGGCGCCGACGACACGACAAACGCGGTCTCGATCCGTGCCTTTTTCGCCAAGGTCGCCGAGGTCAACACCACGACCAGCACCGCCGACGCGACCATCATCCAGACGCGCCACCGCATTCCCGAGGAGAAGCTCGTCGAAGGACAAATCCTTGTCTATCAGGTGCCGATCCCCGAGCCCTTGCGCTTTCTGGAACCGCGCGAGACCGAGACGCGCAAGATGCACGCGCTCGAGGATTACGGGCTCATGCACGTCAAGCTCTATGAGGACATCGCGCGCAACGGCCACATCGCGACCACCTATGCCTATCCGGTCAAGATCAAGGGCCGCTATGTGATGGACCCGTCGCCGACGCCCAAGTTCGACAATCCCAAGATGGACCAGTCCGAAGCGCTGCAGCTCTTTGGCGCCGGACGCGAAAAGCGCATCTATGCGGTGCCGCCTTACACAAGCGTCGTCAGTCTCGATTTCGAGGATTTCCCGTTCGAGGTGAACCGGTTCGACCAGCCCTGCGCCCTGTGCGGCGCCGAAGGCGTCTATCTCGACGAGGTGGTTCTCGACGATCGCGGCGGGCGCATGTTCGCGTGCTCGGACACCGACCATTGCGAAAAGCGCCGTGCCGCCGGCCACAAAGGCTCGATGGCAAGTGAAGGAGCGGCAACATGATGACACAAAGCGACAGTGTTTCACCTTACCCTGAGCCGGCCAATGGACGAGGTGAAAACGCAAACCCGCCCCTTCAACAAGCGCAGGGTAAGGGCTTGCCGGCCTTCGATGAAGACAAACCGCTTCTGTCCGCCAGCGGCGTGTCGAAATTCTATGGCAGCCGCATCGGCTGCGAGGATGTCAGCATCGACATCTGGCCGGGCGAGGTTCTGGCGGTGGTCGGCGAGAGCGGATCGGGCAAGACGACCCTGCTCAACTGCATCTCGACACGGCTGATGCCGACGACGGGCACGGTGACCTACCGCATGCGCGACGGCCACATCCGCGATCTCTACCGGATGGGCGAAGCGGAACGGCGTTTCCTGATGCGCACCGACTGGGGCTTTGTCCACCAGAACCCCGCGGACGGCCTGCGCATGACCGTGTCGGCGGGCGCCAATGTCGGAGAGCGGCTGATGGCGACCGGTGCCCGGCATTATGGCGACATCCGCGCCACCGCCGGCGACTGGCTCGGCCGCGTCGAAATTGCCGAGGATCGGATCGACGACCAGCCGCGCGCCTTTTCGGGCGGGATGCGCCAGCGCCTTCAGATCGCGCGCAATCTGGTCACGGGTCCGCGCCTTGTCTTCATGGACGAGCCGACCGGCGGCCTCGACGTGTCGGTGCAGGCGCGCCTTCTCGACCTGTTGCGCGGGCTTGTCACCGATCTGGGTCTGGCGGTCGTCGTCGTCACCCACGATCTGGCCGTCGCGCGGCTCCTGTCGCACCGCATGGTCGTCATGAAGGACGGCCGGGTCATCGAGACCGGCCTGACCGACCGCGTGCTCGACGATCCGCGCGCGCCCTACACCCAGCTTCTCGTTTCGTCGATCCTGCAGGCATGATGCGATGGCCGTTCCCCTGATCGTTTCCGGTGTCTCCAAGAGCTTCACCATGCATCTGCGCGGCGGCGTCCGCATTCCGGTGGTCGACGCGGTGCATTTCTCGATCGAGACCGGCCAGTGCGCGGTGCTGAGCGGGCCGTCCGGCGTCGGCAAGTCGTCCATCCTGAAGATGCTCTATGGCAACTATGCCGTCGATGTCGGCCAGATCCTGATCCGCCACAATGGCACGCTGATCGACCTCGCGCGGGCCGAGCCGCGTCAGGTGATGGCCGTGCGGCGCGACACGATCGGCTATGTCAGCCAGTTCCTGCGCGCAGTGCCGCGCGTTTCCGCGCTCGATGTCGCCGCCGAACCGCTGGTGCAGCGCGGCGCCGATCCCGATACGGCGCGCCGCCGCGCCGCGGACCTGTTTGCCCGCCTCAATCTGCCCGAAAAGCTGTGGGACTTGCCGCCGGCCACCTTCTCGGGCGGCGAGCAGCAGCGGGTCAACATCGCCCGCGGCTTCATCACCGACCATCCGATCCTCCTGCTGGACGAGCCGACTGCATCGCTCGACGCCGCCAACCGCGCCGTCGTCGTTGCGATGATCGGTGAGAAGAAGGCCGACGGCGTCGCTCTCCTCGGCATCTTCCACGACGCCGACCTGCGCGAGGCGGTGGCGGACCGCATCATCGAAGTCACCGGCTTTGCCCCGCAAAAGGCCGCCTGAGCCAATGCCCAAACTGTCCGAACAGCCGATGGTCCATGCAACAGCGCGCGTCACCGGCTCGACGCTTGGCCGCTACACCGAGATCGACGAGGGTTGCGTCGTCACCGAGTGCGAGATCGGCGACTATTCCTACCTGATCCGCCAGACCGAGGCCTGGTGCGCAACCATCGGCAAGTTCGCCAACATCGCCAGTCATGTGCGCATCAACGCCACCAACCATCCGACCTGGCGGGCGACCCAGCACCATTTCACCTACCGGGCGGGCGACTATTTCGACGACGCCGACAACGAACCCGAGTTCTTCACCTGGCGCCGCGACCACCGGGTCGTGATCGGCCACGATGTCTGGATCGGCCACGGCGCGATCATTTTGCCCGGCGTCACGGTCGGCAACGGCGCCGTCGTCGGCTCCGGCGCGGTGGTCACCAAAGACGTTGCATCCTACGCCATCGTCGGCGGTGTGCCCGCCCGGCCGATCCGCGACCGGTTCACCCCGAACATCGCCGAACGCATGGAGAAACTGGCCTGGTGGGACTGGAGCCATGCCGATCTGCGCGGCGCACTCGACGATTTCCGGACGCTTGAGGCCGAGGCCTTTCTCGCCAGACATGGCGGCTGACAAGCCTGGTTCGGGGCTGTGGACTGTTACACAACTGACACCGAACTGACATTGGACATTCACATCGGGCCGATAGGCCGCGAAACGTGTGCGGTTGCGAAAAGGTCCTTTGCGAATGCTCGAAGTCAGCCAGGTCACCCGTCGTTTCGGGACCAATGTCGCCGTCGACAATGTGACGATCGGCATTCCCGAAGGGCAGATGGTGGGCGTTATCGGCGCCTCTGGCGCGGGCAAGTCGACGCTGCTGCGGATGATCAACCGGCTGATCGACACGACCGAGGGCAAGATCGTCTTCTCCGGCACGAACGTGTCGGCGCTGCGCGGGCAGAAGCTGCGCAACTGGCAGCGCGACTGCGCCATGATCTTCCAGCAGTTCAATCTGGTGCCGCGCCTCGACGTTCTGACCAATGTGATGCTCGGGCGGCTCAACCACCGCTCGTCGGTGGCAAGCCTGTTGAACATCTTCTCCGATCAGGAACGCGCCATGGCGATCGCGGCGCTCGAACGGCTGGGCATCGAGCGCGCCGCGATGCAGCGCGCCGGAACCCTGTCGGGCGGCCAGCAGCAGCGGGTCGCGATCGCCCGCGCCCTGATGCAGCAGCCCAAGGTCATTCTCGCCGACGAGCCGATCGCGTCGCTCGATCCGCGCAACGCTCAGATCGTCATGCAGTCGCTGCGCGACATCAACCGCAATGACGGCATCACCGTCGTCACCAATCTGCACACGCTCGACACCGCCCGCACCTTCTGCGAGCGCATCATCGGCATGCAGGCGGGCAAGGTCGTGTTCGATGGCGGACCGGACGATCTGACAGAGGCCGCCGCCCGTTCGATCTATGGCGCGGACGGGCTCGAGGATGCGTTCTCCGAAGCCGTCACCTCGACCAGCCTCGCGCCGGCAAGGCCCGCACGCGCCAAGGAAACCAAGGAACCGGCGCTGGTTGGCGCCTGACAGGTTTAGCCGCTCGCCGGGCCGGACGGGCGGTTTTTTTGTTTCAACACGGCCAACCGGGCCATGCCCGATCTTCATGCCACTTCCGGGAGACCAAACATGCTGAAGAAGACCCTGCTCGCGACCGCTGCCGTCGCTCTCGTTGCCACCAGCGCCCATGCACAGGACGTGTTCCGCGTCGGCATTCTGGGCGGTGAAAACGAAGCCGACCGCCTGCGCAACAACCAGTGCCTGATCGACCTTCTGCCCGAAGCCATCGGCGTCAAGGAAGTTCAGCTTTTCCCCGCCGCCGACTATGACGGCGTCGTCCAGGGCCTGCTTGGCGGCACGCTCGACTATGCCGAACTGGGCGCCTCGGCCTATGCCAAGGTCTATCTCGAAGACCCCGAAGCCGTTGACCCGGTCCTAACCACCCAGCAGGTGGATGGCGCCACCGGCTATTATTCGATCATGCTGGCCCGCAAGGATTCGGGCATCGAGTCGATCGAGGACGCACGGGGCAAGCGGCTCGGCTTTGCCGACCCGGACTCCACCTCCGGCTTCCTCGTTCCGTCCGTCGCCCTGCCGGCACAGCTCGGCATGCCGGTCGACGAATACTTCTCCGAAACCGGCTTCGGCGGCGGCCATGAGAATGGCGTTCTCGAAATGCTGAAGGGCAATTTCGACGTTCAGGTGACCTGGTCGTCGGGCGTTGGCGAGTTCGCCGACGGCTACACCTCGGGCAACATCCGCAAGATGGTCGACAAGGGCCTTCTGGACATGGACGAGGTCAACGAAGTGTGGCGCTCGCCGCTGATCCCGAACGGCCCGATCGTCGTCTCCAACCAGCTCGATCAGGACGTGCGCGCCAGGTTCATCGAGTTCTTCAAGGCCATGCCCGAAAACCATCCGGACTGCTTCCGCTCGGTCCAGGGCGGCGATTTCGCCGGCTTCATCGACGTGGACCACTCGTTCTACGAGACCATCGTCGCCGCCCGTAAGTCCAAGATCGGCTCCTGAGCCTGATCGACACCATGCCGCGCCGCGTTCCGAAAGGGGCGCGGCGCGTCATCATCTGGCGGACCTTTTCCCATGGCATCGACAGACTTGCACGATCCCGACGCGTATGTCCGAAACGGGCAATACGATGTCGATCGCCACTGGCGCGATCTCGTCCGCCAGCGCCGTCTCTACACGGCGTTGAGCCTGGGCATCCTGTTCGTTGCGCTGTTTGCGTCGCTGTGGTTCGCCAACGAGACCAATGCAGGCAAGTTCTTCGACCGGCTGCCGCATTTCTTCGATTTTGTCGGCGGCATGATCCCGCGCGACGGCTGGGAGGTCTGGCGGGCGCTGTTCGATCTTGAGAGCCCCTACTATGACGGCTCGTTCAAATATGATTACCCCGATGGCCGCGTCTATTTCTGGGGCACCTGGTACGTCCCCGAATACATCCACAAGATGGTCGAGACGCTCAATATCGCGATCCTGTCGACCCTGATCGGCTTCATCTTCGGCTTCCTTCTCTGCTTTCTGGCCGCCACCAACCTGACCACGACCCGCTGGCTGCGCTTTGTCGTGCGCCGCTTCATGGAGTTCCTGCGCGCCTTCCCGGAGATCGTCATCGCCGGCTTCTTCCTTGCCATCTTCTCGCTTGGCCCGGTGCCGGCGATCATCGCCGTGTCGATCCACACGATCGGCGCGCTCGGCAAGATGTTCTTCGAGGTGGTCGAAAACGCCGACATGAAACCCGATGAGGGTCTGCGCGCGGTCGGCGCCAACTGGACCGAACGCGTCTGGTTCGGCATCGTGCCGCAGATCATGCCGAATTTTCTCAGCTACACGCTGCTGCGGCTTGAGATCAATGTGCGCGCCTCCACCATCATCGGTGCGGTGGGCGCGGGCGGCATTGGCGAGGTGCTGCGCCTGTCGATCAGCCGCGGCCACGAGGCCAAGACGCTGGCGATCATACTCCTTCTTTTCGTCACCATCGTCGCCGTCGATCAGCTTTCGGCCTGGCTGCGCCGCAAGATCGTCGGCGACCAGGCCTTCCAGTTCGGCGCTTAGGGGAGATGATGCCATGACCATGTCCGCCCAACCGCTTTCCGCCGCCCGGATCGACGAGATCATGGCTCGCCAGCCTGACGTGTTCCGGCGGCCCTTCCACAAGCGCTTCGCCGCGCCGCTGGCCGTCGCCGCGGTGACCGCCTACTGCATCTACGCCTTCTGGTTCTTCTCGATCGGCCAGGTCTTTGCCAACGGCAACTGGAACATTGCCGGCACCTATCTGGCCGACTGGGTGTCCTATGAGGTGCGGCCGGACATCGAATATCGCGACGGCGAGATCGAGGTGACGTTCCCGCGCTTTTCGCCGCTCGGCGAGAACCCCGATCCCGACTGGATCGAGACGGAACAGGGTACCGTCACAGTTATCGTCGACCGCCCGACGGACAATTCGGCATCGGCCGCACCGGCGTCGGGCTCTTTCATGTCGCCCAACTCCGATGCGACGCTGACCGCCGAGGACAACGCGCTTGATGGCGATGCGGCGGCAACGCCGGCCGACGAGGGCTTCTCGTTCATGTCGCCCAATTCCGATGCGACATTGACGGCCGAAGACAATGCCCTTGGCGGCGCGGCGCCGGCGGCGGACGAGGCGGTCGTCACGGAAACGCGGCAGGGCGTCGCGCGCGCTCTGGTGACCATCTATGAGCGCGGCACCATCGACGTGACCCCCGACCGCGTCATCGTTACCCGCTACAATGGCACGCTTGACGTTCTGATCGACCGGGAGAACGAGCAGGTCCTGCCGCAGGGGCCGCTGCCAGAGTGGGCAAGCCAGCGCGCGCCGGGCGCCAAGGTCTTCATCGACTTCGGCTTTTACGGGCGTGCAGAAATCCGTCACCGCGAGGTCAAGGTCAATCGCCGCTTCCTGGGCTGGGAGAATTTCGTGTTCGATCCGGCTTCGCCCTATTGGGGCCTGGGCTTCGGCGAGGTCATGGGCAAGGCGTTCGGCCCGCCGATCGAGGAGGGGCGGTCCAACTTCGGCATCATGTGGCAGAACATCGTCTACAACGCCGAATGGCAGCACGGCGATGTCTGGATCAAACTGCTGCAGACCATCGTGATGGCCTTCGTCGGCACGCTCTTTGCGGTCTTCATCGCCTTTCCGCTGTCCTTTGCCGCCGCCCGCAACATCACGCCCAACCGGTTCGTCAACCAGATCCTCAAGCGCTTCTTCGACTTCCTGCGCTCGGTCGACATGCTGATCTGGGCCCTGTTCTTCACCCGCGCCTTCGGCCCGGGGCCGCTGGCCGGCATTTCGGCGATCTTCTTCACCGACACGGGTACACTCGGCAAACTCTATTCCGAAGCGCTGGAAAACATCGACGACAAGCAGCGCGAAGGGGTCCGCTCGGTCGGCGCGGGCCCGGCGGCTGTCCAGCGTTTCGGCGTGGTGCCGCAGGTGCTGCCCATCTTTGCCAGCCAGGCGCTCTATTTCTGGGAGTCCAACACGCGGTCTGCGACGATCATCGGCGCTGTCGGGGCCGGCGGCATCGGCCTCAAGCTCTGGGAAGCCATGCGCACCAATCAGGACTGGGAAAACGTCTTCTACATGGTCATCCTGATCCTGATCGTCGTCTTCATCTTCGACAACGTCTCCGGCGCCTTGCGGGCACGGCTGGTCGGCCGCCAGGCGGGCTGACGGCTTGATCGCCGCGTGTCTGCGTTGAGACGGTCACGCAAACGTCATAAAGACGGACCATAGGAAGGCCGGCGCCAATGCGCCGATTCCCCGACAAAGAGAAGCGCATCCGATGACGCCGCAAACCGTTCTGACCAACGCCAACCTCGTTCTTGAAGATCAGGTCCTGCACGGCACGATCGTCATCGAAGATGGCGTGATCACCGACATTGATGCCGGCGCCGTGGCCCATGGCGAGGACATGGATGGCGACTATGTCGTCCCCGGGCTGATCGAGCTGCACACCGACCATCTCGAGCAGCATTTCGCGCCGCGTCCCGGCGTTCGCTGGCCGCTGACCGCCGCCATTCAGGCCCATGATTCGCAGATCGCGGCTTCCGGCATCACCACCGTGTTCGATTGCCTGCGGCTGGGTTCCGACGAGGATGGCGGCTTCGAAAAAGGCGAGATGCGGGCCATGTCAGGCGCCATCCAGGAGGCGCAGCGCGAGGGCCGGTTGCGCGCCGAGCACCGCATCCATTTGCGCTGCGAGGTGTCCGCCGCCGACGTGATGGACCATTTTTCCGAATTCGAGGACGATGAGGCCGTCGGCTTGATCTCGCTGATGGATCACGCGCCCGGCCAGCGCCAGTTCCAGACGCTTGACCAGTACGAGCTCTACTACAAGACCAAGCGCGGCCTGTCCGACGAGGAGTTCCGCGCCTTTGTCGAACGCCGGCAGATGCAGTCGGCGATCTATTCGGACAAGCACCGGCACGCGCTGGCTGCGATCTGCGCGGCACGCGGCATTGCCATTGCCAGCCATGACGATGCGACGCTCGATCATGTCGAGGAAGCCAAACAGTTCAACGTCACGGTGGCCGAGTTCCCGACATCGATGACCGCGGCCAAGGCGAGCCACGATGCGGGCATGGGCGTTCTGATGGGCGCGCCCAATGTTGTGCGCGGCAAGTCGCACTCGGGCAACATTGCCGCCCGCGAACTGGCGCGCGAAGGCGTTCTCGACGTGCTGTCGTCCGACTATGTGCCGTTCTCGCTGGTCTACGCGCCGTTCGTTCTGGCCGAGGAGATCGACCATATCGACCTGCCGGACGCGATCGCCATGGTGACGGCCAATCCGGCACGTCAGGTGGGGCTCGACGACCGGGGCCGGCTGGCGCCCGGCCTGCGCGCCGATCTGGTGCGTGTGGGCCGTCAGGACACGATTCCGGTCGTCCGCCAGGTCTGGCGCGAGGGGCGCCGGGTGGCCTGATGGGCGGCGTCGATCCTGCGACCGGCATGCTCTTTGCTGTCGTCGGGCGCAGCGGCGTCGGCAAGGACAGTGTCATCAACCATGCGCGCGCCGCGCTGGCCTGCGACCACCGTGTCCTGTTCGTGCGCCGCGTCATCAGCCGTCCCGCCGACAGCCGGGGCGAAGACCATGATCCGGTCACCGAAGACCAGTTTCGCCGGCTGCTGGCTGAAGGCGCCTTCTGTGCCGAATGGCAGGCGCACGGCCTGCATTACGGCATCCCGACGGCGGTTCTCGACCATGTCGAGACCGGCGGCGTTGCCATCGTCAACGGATCGCGCCAGGCGCTCGACCGGCTGTTTGACCGGTTTCCGCACGTTCAGGTGGTCGAGATCGTCGCCGACCCCGAGGTGATCGCAGCGCGCCTTGCCGCGCGCGGACGCGAAACGGCAGAACAGATCGCCGGCCGTCTCCGCCGCTCCGTGCCCGCCTATCGCGGCGCCGATACGGCGGTGACCATCGACAATAGCGGCCCGCTCGCCATCGCGGGCGACGCGCTGGCCGATCTGGTCCGTGCGCGCCTGTCGGGCGCCGTTGCACGGCTGCGCCCGGTCTTGACGAATCCCGGCTGAGCGCACACACCATCCGCCGCAACGGCATAGGATCGGGATCGGGACATGGCCAAATCCGGCGGGCAACTGGTCGTCGACGCTCTGATCGAAAATGGCGTCACGCAAGTTTTTGGCGTGCCCGGCGAGAGCTACCTGCCGGTGCTCGATGCGCTGCACGATGCGCCGCAAATCCGGTTGACCATCGCCCGCCAGGAGGGTGGGGCGGCGATGATGGCCGATGCGCACGCCAAGCTGACCGGCCGGCCCGGCATCTGTCTGGTGACGCGCGGGCCGGGCGCGGCCAATGCCTATGCGGGCGTGCATGTCGCTGCGCAGGATTCAACGCCGATGATCGTGCTGATGGGTCAGGTGGCGCGCGGCGACATGGATCGCGAGGCGTTCCAGGAAGTCGACGTCAAGGCTATGTTTGGCGATCAGGTCAAATGGGCGGCGCAGGTCAACCAGACCGAACGCCTGCCCGAATACATGGCGCGCGCCTTCTCCGTGGCGCAGTCCGGCCGGCCCGGCCCCGTCGTGCTGGCGTTGCCCGAGGACGTGCTGTCCGGCACCGCCGACACCGTCGCCGCGCCCATGTCACAGCCCATCAGCGCCCATCCGGACCCCGACGCCATCAAACGGCTTGGAGAAATGCTTCACGCGGCCGAACGGCCGCTGGTCATTGCCGGCGGGCCGGGCTGGGATGCAGGTCTGGTCGATCGCTTTGTCGCCTTCGCCGAGCGCTGGTCGTTGCCGGTGTCCTGCGCGTTCCGGGCGCAGGACCGGTTTCCCAACACTCACGCTCAGTATGCGGGCGATGCCGGCCTTGGCATCAATCCTGCGCTGGCCGATGCGATCCGCAACAGCGATCTGGTCATAGCGCTCGGCGCGCGGCTAGGCGACTGCACGACGTCCGGCTACACGCTGTTCGACGCCCCGGTGCCGCGCCAGACGCTTGTCCACATCCATCCCGAGCCCGATGAGTTGGGCCATGTATTCCAGCCGGCCCTGCCGGTCGCCGCTTCGGTCGGCGCGTTCCTCGACGCTGCCGAAGGGCTTGAGGCGCCGCGCGATCCCGTCTGGGCAAAATGGACTGCCGAGCGCAACGCGGCTTATCGCGGCTGGACGGACGAAGCCACCGCCATGCCCGGCACGTTCAATCTGGGCGAAGCGATCATCTGGCTCCGCGAGAACCTACCGGACGACGCGATCCTGACCAATGGGGCCGGCAACTATGCCGCCTGGCTGCATCGCTTCTACCGCCACCGGCGTTACCGCACGCAGGTCGCGCCGACCTCCGGGTCGATGGGCTATGGCTTGCCGGCCGCGGTCGCCGCCAAGCTCGCCGAACCCGGCAGGCCGGTGGTCGCGCTGGCCGGCGACGGATGCCTGCAAATGACCGTCCAGGAACTGGGGACGGTGGCCCAGGAAAGGCTCGGCATCATCGTTCTGGTCGTCAACAATTCCATGTATGGCACGATCCGCATGCATCAGGAGATGCACTATCCCGGCCGCATCTCGGGCACGTCCCTGGACAATCCCGATTTCGTCGCGCTTGCACGCGCCTATGGCCTTGAAGCCGAACGCGTCGCCGAAACCCGCCAGTTCGCCCCGGCCATGCAGCGCGCCCTTGCGAGCGATGGCGCCAGCCTGATCGAGATCGTCACCGACCCGCGCGCGCTGAGCCCGACCCGCACACTCGATTGATCAGGAAAATGGTGGAGGTGAGAGGATAATCCTCTCACCGGAACCGGCGGGTTGGGTTGGCGGGCGGCAACCCGCAAAAAAATTGGTGGAGCCAAGGGGAATCGAACCCCTGACCTCTTGCATGCCATGCAAGCGCTCTCCCAGCTGAGCTATGGCCCCGTAAAGGATGGTCCGCTTGAGCGAACCGGCGCTCGATACAATCTCACCGGCGCCTAATCAAGGTCTTTTGTGCCGCAGCGGACGATCAGTCGTCTTCGTCCGGATTGATTTCGACGATGCCGCTGACATCGTCCTCGTCTTCATCGTCGCTGGGAAGAAACGTGTCGTCTTCTTCCTCGTCATCGTCCAGGACTTCGTCGTCGGTATTGTCGCCAAGGTCCGGCAGATTGTCGTCGCCTTCCTCGGCGTTTTCCTCGTCGGCATCCTCAAGCGACAGCACTTCCGGGCCCTCGGTCTCGGTCTCTTCCTCGGTTGTCTCCGCGACGTCCTCTTTGACCTTTTCGGGCTTGGCCTCGACGACGTCGGCGCCATCATCCTCGAAGAAGGAGAGCGGGTAGGACTTGCCCGTATAGGGAGAGACGATCGGGTCCTTGTTCAGATCGTAGAACTTGCGGCCCGTCTCGGGGCACACGCGCTTGGTTCCAAGGTCAGGTTTTGCCACGGCAGGGCCTCATCAAGACATGTATGGGAAACGCAAACGGCCTTTGCGCATCTATCCCGCAAGGTGTTCAGGGTGGACCGGTCCATAACGGCAATGACCTACCCTGTCAAAGCCATTTCTGGCCTTGGTTCGGGCGCTGCGGAGACGGCTCGCCTTCTATGCGGCAACGGCCCGCGGTCAAGCCGATTTGACCGGCCTGACCGGCTGGCGTATGCGCCCGGACGCATGCCTGCCCGTCCGACACCCGATGGAACCATGATCGCATCCGGAACGCACCTTGCCATCATCCTTGCCGGTCTCGCCGCCGGCGAGACCGTTTGCGATGCGGCGCCCGGAGGCGAGACAGCGCCCTTGCTCGGCGCCATGAATGCTCTGGGAGCGCGGATTCGTGCTGGCCGGAACGGCGCGACAATGATCGCGGGCGCCGGCAATGGCTGCCTGCTGCAACCTGGGGCGCCGCTGGCACTGAATTCGCCCGAAGACGCGCTGCTCGTGGCAGGCTTGGTCGCGCCCTATGACTTGGCAACACGCGTCCAATGCGCCGTTGGCCTGAATGGCGATGCCGTTGCGTCGTTGCTTGCCGCATTCGCGGCGATGGGCATTCAGGCCGAGGCGGACGGACGCGACGCGATCGTCTTTGCGGGACAGGCGACAGCCAATCCCGCCATCCACGACGCCGGCGGTTGGAGCGATGCCGCGGTTGCCGCCGTCATGCTCACCGCGCTCGGCACGCCCGGCATCACCCGGGTCGGGCATCTGCCCCGCAACCCTGCGGGATTGGCCGAAATCTTCGTCCGGTTCGGCGCCGTGATCGACATCGCCGCCAACGATCGCCGCTGGTCGCTGGCCGTGACGGGTCAGACGGATATTCGCGCGCCTGCCGATACCCGCACGCAGGAGGACAGAGCATGATCCCGGTGATCGCCATTGACGGGCCGGCCGCATCGGGCAAGGGCACGCTCGCGCGCCGCATCGCGGCCCATTACGGATTGCGTCACCTCGACACCGGCCTGACCTATCGCGCCGTTGCCCATGCGCTCGTCGCCACCGGAAAGCCGCTCGACGATGAGGCTGAAGCGGTTGCCGCAGCCGAGCGGCTCGACCTTTCGGCCATGGATCGCACTGTCCTGGCCGCGCACGCCGTCGGCGAGGCGGCATCGAAGGTGGCCGTGATGCCGGCGGTGCGCCGGGCTCTGGTGGAACGACAGCGCCGCTTCGCCGAAACGCCGCCCGGCGCCGTACTCGACGGGCGGGACATTGGCACCGTCGTGTGCCCCGACGCGACGGCCAAGCTCTATGTCACCGCGAGCCCGGAAGTTCGCGCGAAACGCCGCTATCACGAGATATTGGCCGGTGGCGGCGTTGCGGATGAAGCTGCGATCCTTGCCGACATTCAAAAGCGCGACGCGCGCGACATGGGCCGCGCCGATTCGCCGTTGCGGCCCGCGATCGACGCCCACTTGCTTGACACGTCCGATATGACTATAGAGACGGCGTTTCAGGCCGCCCGTGCCAAAATCGACCGGGCACTTGAACGCAACTGAACCGTCCAGCATCGATCCCGCGCCGGACCGCCCTTCAAGGGCCGGATCGTTGTTGGCAGACAAACACAAACCCCGGCGCCCGCGCGAGGCGATGACCAGATCGATGCCGCCCGCGCATCAGGAGCATAAATGTCAGAACTGAACCCCACGCGGGAGGACTTTGCGAGCCTCCTCGAAGCCTCGTTCGCCGATCAGGATACGATCGAGGGCCGTGTCGTCAACGGCACGGTGACGGCCATCGAAAAGGACATGGCCATTGTCGACGTCGGCCTGAAGGTTGAAGGCCGCATCGCACTCAAGGAATTCGGAGCGAAAGCCAAGGACGGCACGCTCAATGTCGGCGATACCGTCGAGGTCTATGTCGAGCGCGTCGAGAACGCGCTTGGTGAAGCGGTCCTGTCGCGCGACAAGGCCCGCCGCGAGGAAGCCTGGGTCAAGCTCGAGGCCAAGTTCGAGGCCGGCGAGCGCGTCGAAGGCCAGATCTTCAACCAGGTCAAGGGCGGCTTCACCGTCGATCTGGACGGCGCCGTTGCCTTCCTGCCGCGTTCGCAGGTCGATATCCGGCCGATCCGCGATGTCACCCCGCTGATGCATACGCCGCAGCCCTTCGAAATCCTCAAGATGGACAAGCGCCGCGGCAACATCGTTGTCTCGCGCCGCACGGTTCTCGAGGAAAGCCGGGCCGAGCAGCGTTCGGAAATCGTCCAGAACCTCGAAGAAGGCCAGGTGGTCGAGGGTGTCGTCAAGAACATCACCGACTACGGCGCATTCGTCGATCTGGGCGGCATTGACGGACTGCTGCATGTCACCGACATGGCATGGCGCCGCGTCAACCACCCGACCGAGATCCTGCAGATCGGCCAGACGGTCAAGATCCAGATCGTACGCATCAACCAGGAAACGCACCGTATCTCGCTCGGCATGAAGCAGCTCGAGGCGGACCCGTGGGACGGCATCGGCACCAAATACCCGATCGGCAAGAAGATCACCGGCCGCGTGACCAACATCACCGACTATGGTGCGTTCGTCGAGGTCGAGCCGGGCATCGAAGGCCTGATCCACGTCTCGGAAATGAGCTGGACCAAAAAGAACGTCCATCCCGGCAAGATCCTGTCGACCAGTCAGGAAGTCGAAGTGGTGGTGCTGGAGGTCGATCCGGACAAGCGCCGCATCTCGCTTGGCCTCAAGCAGACGCTCAACAACCCCTGGGAAGAGTTCGAACAGCACTTCCCGGTCGGCCAGGTCGTCGAGGGCGAGGTCAAGAACAAGACCGAGTTCGGTCTGTTCATCGGCCTGGAAGGCGATGTCGACGGCATGGTCCACCTGTCGGACCTCGACTGGAACCGGTCCGGTGAGGACGCCATCGAGGATTACAACAAGGGCGATGTGGTCAAGGCCGTCGTGCTCGACGTCGACGTCGACAAGGAGCGCATCTCGCTGGGCATCAAGCAGTTGACCGGCGATGCGGTTGGCGATGCGGCTTCGTCCGGCGCGCTGCGCAAGAACGCCGTCGTCACCTGCGAAGTCACCGCGGTGAACGATGGCGGCATCGAGGTGAAGCTGGTCGACCACGATCTTGACGCCTTCATACGCCGTTCGGACCTGTCGCGTGACCGTGACGAGCAGCGCCCCGAGCGCTTCTCGGTCGGCCAGCGGGTCGATGCGCGTGTTACCCAGTTCAACAAGAAGGACCGCCGCCTCTCGCTCTCCATCAAGGCGCTGGAAATCGCCGAGGAGAAGGAAGCGGTTGCCCAGTTCGGTTCGACCGACTCGGGCGCTTCGCTGGGCGACATTCTCGGAGCCGCCCTCAAGAAGCAGGACGATGGCGACAAGTAAGCGCCTCTGACTGTCTCCATCAGACAGCCCGCCGGTCGTTGCGACCGGCGGGTTTTTTCTTGCCTCGACGCGGGTTCCTGTGCCGCTATGTCCGGCACGACACGCCGGAAAGGATGCGATGCTCAAGCCGCCGCAATTGCGCAGGTTGGCCAACGGCCAGGCAACCCTTGACGCCTTTGCCCATGAAGCCGCCGCCGAAACGGCGGCTGCGCTCGGCCGTGCCGGAAGGAAACTGGAGGCGGCGCTCGCCGCGCTCGAACGCCACGATGCGACGCCAGGAGCCAATCGCGACCGCGACGAACTGGTGCAGGAGGCGGCGGATTGCGCCTGGGCGCTGTTCATCCAGCGCGACTTTCTCGGCCTGCGCTCCGATCATCATCTGACCGGCACTTACAAGATCCCGCGTGAAGTGATGATCAGGGTCGGCGTCTTCGCCAAAAGCCGCCGGGGCGGCTAACGGTCTTGCCTTGACCTAACCGTCGCTCGGATCGAGGCGAAGGACAGGCGATCTGGCGTCCAGGCCGACGGCGCCGTCGGGCGGTCCATCACTGCGATCAACGCTGATCGAGATGGACGGGCCCTCGGGGAGCACATTGAACAAGCACGCCGCTTGAACGAATCCATGACCAGATGTTCACGCGCGCCTCAGGAAAGATCGCGCTTGCGAGGCGTGATTTGCAGCCATCGATCCTTGCGCACACTGGTTGTTCTCTATCTACATTCGCTGACCGTGTAGTGAGTGTACGCAGTGCCGCCGCGGGATGATGTGCCGGCCCGTGTCAGTGTGCAGTTGAACGATCGGCCGGCGAAGCGAGCAAGATCGCGATACCCGTCGCGGTCATCGCGCTCAAAAATGGTATTGCGAATAATGAAGTTGCGCGGAGAGGATTCCTTCGCGCATTTCAGCACCGCGAATTTGCTGTGCGACGAAGAACCCGCGGTGATCTGGCATATCGCCTTAGATTCCTCAGCTCCGACCGGGGCAGTGGCTACCGCCATCAGACCAAGTGTGCCGCATACAGTGGCCAGACTACGAAAAATTCTCATCACGCGCCCCTAAACATAAAACAAAAAGATAAAGTATTAGAGCGTATTTCAGAAATAATGCAAATTCAAACGGGATTTGCGTGATCAGTTGTTGGAGCCAGTCGCCTCGGATGCGCTTGTCAGTGCCGGTGCGACTACGCAGCTTTCTCGGGCTTTTTGATTTAATTCAAATAGCCCTTCCCAGTGCTCGATACTCCTGAGCTCCAAATGTACCCGATAGTATTGGCCGCTGCGGCGAGCCGGAACGGCTCACAAAGCACTCTCGGTCGGGCTGCTGCGAGGGGCAGGCGATCTGGCGTTCAGGCGCGCATCGCGCCGGTGTTGGCGGCGAGCCAGTCGGCCAGTTCCGCATGGCTGGTGACCACATGGTCGGCGCCGGCGTCGCTGAGTGCCGCGCCGCTCTTGTCAGTCCAGTGCCCGCCGCCGGTGAAGCCGATCACGAACTGGCCGGCGGCCTTGGCGCCGCGCACCCCGTTGGCGCTGTCCTCGACGGTGATGCACGCCTCGGCGGCGTAGCCCATCTTTTCAGCGGCATAAGCGAACAGGTCGGGCGCTGGCTTGCCGTTTTCGACCATGTCGCCCGAATACACGCCGTCGCCGAAAAACCTCGCCAGCCCGGCCTGCTCCAGCTTGAGCGGCAGGAAGGGCATCTGCGTCGACGAGGCGACGCAGCGTGGCGCGGCCATCGCCTTCAGGAGCGTGTCGACCCCGGCGATCGGCCGGACTTCCTCCAGAACGCGGCGGCGCGAGACGCTTTTGAGCGCCGTGTAGTCGTCGTCGGTCAGCGGCGTGCCGGTCTTTTCGAGCAACAGATCGGACAGTTTGGCCCGCCACTTGTCCTGCGCCAGCGCCATGAACTGGCCGACATACCAGTCGCGCTCGACCTCGATGTCCTTGGAGCGCAGGAAGTCGAACTCGACCTCCAGATAGATCGCCTCGGAGTCGATGAGCACGCCGTCGCAATCGAAGATCAGCAGGGGATCGTCCATTATCGGTCCAGTCAGCTGTGGGCGAAAAGGTCGGTTTCGGGCCAGCCCATCAGGTCGAGGCGCGCGCGCGTGGGCAGGAACCGGAAGCACGCTTCCGCCTCCTTCGTCCGGCCCTCGCGCTCGAGCCGCACGACCAGCCCATCCATCAGCGCGTGCAGATGCAGGACATCGCTGGCCGCATAGTCGAGCTGCGCGTCCGTCAGCGTTTCGGCCGCCCAGTCGGACGATTGCTGCTGCTTGGAAATGTCGATGTCCAGCAATTCGCGCGTCAGGTCCTTGAGGCCGTGCCGGTCGGTGTAGGTCCGCGTCAGCTTCGAAGCGATCTTGGTGCAGAAGACGGGCTGCGTGGTCACGCCGAACGCATGTTCGAGCACGGCGATGTCGAACCGCCCGAAATGGAAGATCTTGGTCTTCTTGCGATCGCGCATGAGGCGGGCGAGGTTGGGCGCCTTCTTCTGCCCCTTGGCGATCTGGACCACATCGGCGGTGCCGTCGCCGGGCGAAAGCTGGACGACGCACAGCCGGTCGCGATGCGGGTTCAGGCCAAGCGTTTCGGTATCGACGGCGATGCGGTCGCCATAGCGCTCCGCCGCCTCTTCGCTCAGATCGCCCTTGTGCAGGCGAATCGCCCTGGCCATGCGTGTCGTCCCCTCAAGCGGTGTCGCCCGCTTGTATGGGGCGGCGCAGCAAAGCTCAAGCGGAACCGCGCCGATTTGCGTTGGCGGCGCACCGCAAGCTCATCGGGCCGGCGCGGCGGTCCTTGCGAAGCGGTTGGACAGCGGCGTCGCCGTAAGCCCGTGCAGCACGATGCTCATCAGGACCGTCAGCACGACACAGGCGACAAGTTCCTCGCCGCCGGGAATGTCGAACCGCTCCAGCACCAGCAATGCGAACAGGATCGATGCCAGCCCGCGCGGGCCGAACCAGCCCAGGAACAGCTTCTCGTAGGTGCTGAGCCCGGTGCCGGCAAGACACAGCCAGATCGGCAGCATGCGCACCACCGTCAGGAACAGGACCGACAGGGTCGCGGTCTGCCATGTTGCATGTTCGAGCCCGACCGGCGCAAGCACCGCTCCGAAGATCAGGAATGTGAGCAGCGTCAGCAACTGGCCTTCGCCTTCCATGAATTCGCGGATGAACAAGGACGGCGCGCGCAGCGTGTTGCCGAAGACAAAGCCGCCGACGAAGGCGGCGATAAAGCCGTTGCCGCCGACCGCCTCTGCCGCAAAAAAGCTGAAAAAGGCGACCGCCAGAAAGTACAATCCCTGCGCCACCGTCGTTGTCGCGTTCCGGTCGACGGCCAGGTCGAGCAGCTTGGCCGCGCCGAACCCGATCACCAGGCCTGCGAGCGGGCCGAGCGTCACCTGCCCCAGCGCGAAAAGCGCGATATTGTCCGGCACGGCGCCGGCATGGCTGGCCATGCCGTCGGCGGCGAGGATGGCCGCAACCAGCACCACGGGCAGCGCCAGCCCGTCATTGAGCCCGCTTTCGACATTGATCGACTGGCCGATGCGTTTGGGCACCTTGCTGTTGGTCAGAACGCCCTGGCCGAGCGCCGCATCGGTCGGCGTCAGGATGGCGGCGACCAGCAGCGCCAGCGTCCAGGGCTGGTCGGGCGACACCCAGCGCGCAACCAGCGTGCCCAGAACGATCGCCATGCCCATGCCGATCAGCAGCATGCGCGCGGGGATCGCCGCATTGCCGGCGAGGTCCTGGCGGCGCACGCCCGATGCGTCGGAGAACAAAAGCAGGATCAGCGTGATCTCGGCGATCAGGTGGATCGCATCCTGATCGATCTGCTCGGGCACCATGTCGAGACCCGCCGAGCCGATTGCCAGCCCCAGCGCGGTGAAGATCATCGGCAGCGTCACGATCGACGCTTCGATGCGCCGCGACAGGAGCGCATAGGCCGCCGCAAAGGCCAGCACGATCAGTATGGTCGCCGGGCTCAGCATGTCATGTCGCCCTCTTCGGTGTGCAGGCCCTTGTCGCGGGCCGGTCGGCCCTGCAATAGATACACGCCATGCAGGCTTTTCTCGACCGCTTTCTGGCGCTGCCCGCCGGCTACAGCGAAGGCCAATACGGTGGGCGCCGCTACGGCGTGTCGGTTTCGTCGTCGGCCGACGGAAGGCGGCGCAAGCTCTATGCCGAGGAACTGGGCGGCAAGGATCATGTCAGCCTGAACCTCTATTTCCTCGCGTCGGGCAAGCCGCTGCTCAAGCCGTGCGAAACGCCTCAGGCCAGGGTGATCGACTTCGTCATGGGCTTTAAGCCGGCGCCGTGACGTGGGCCCCGAAATCGCGGCGCAGCACGGCGAGCTTCGGGTCGATATAGGCTTGGCAGAAGGGGCGCCCGGGATCTTTGGCGTAATAGTCGTGAAAGCGCGTGTCGGACGGCTTGAAAGCAACGAACGGCAGGGTCCTGGTCACCAATGCACCGCCGAACTCCGGCTGGAACCGCTCGACCAGACCGCGCGCCTGCTGCACCTGCCGATCGTCGAACGCATAGACCGCGCTGCGATACTTGCCGCGCATCGAATGCGCCGCCGTGCTGGCATGGGTCCGCAGATGCACCTCGGTCAGCGTGGCAAGATCGATGATGGCCGGATCGAAGGTGACGATCACCGCCTCCGACCAGCCGTCGAAGGGCGGATCGGACCGGATGAAACCCTGCTCGACGCTGTGCACGCCGCGCAGCGCCTGGAACACCGCCTCGGTACACCAGTGGCAGCCGCCGCCAAAGCCGATCCTGATGCGGTTCTTGCTCATGTCCGTTTTCCTTCGCGCACACGGAATGTCGATGCCGGCCGTTTGGGCCGACGCCGTATCATGCCGTGCACTCTTTCGGACGCGTCAGGCGGCCTGACCGCCGCGTCTGGGCAGCTTCCAGCCCGGCCGCGGGAAATGGCAGGTGTAGCCGTTCGGATAGCGTTCCAGATAATCCTGATGCTCCGGCTCGGCCTCCCAGAAATCGCCGACCGGCGACACCTTGGTGACGGCCTTTCCGGGCCAAAGACCGGAGGCGTTCACATCGTCGATCGTGCGCAGCGCTTCTTCGCGCTGGTCCTCGTCGACATAGAAGATCTCCGAGCGGTAGGACGCGCCGATATCGTTGCCCTGACGGTCCAGCGTGGTCGGATCGTGGATCTGGAAGAAGAACTCCAGAAGATCGCGGTAGCTGATCACCGCCGGATCGAACTCGATCTCGATGCCCTCGGCATGGCTGCCATGGTTGCGATAGGTCGCGTTCGGCACGTCGCCGCCGGTATAGCCGACGCGCGTCTTCGCCACGCCTGGCAGCTTGCGGATCAGGTCCTGCATGCCCCAGAAACAGCCGCCGGCGAGGACGGCGCGGTCAAGCGTCTTGCTCATCAGGCATTCTCCTTGTCGGTATCTGTGCCGAACAGGCCGAGAAGATCGCCATAGCCTTCGTCTTCCATGTCCTCGATGGCGATGAAGCGCAGCGAGGCCGAGTTGATGCAATAGCGCAAGCCGGTCGCTTCCTTCGGGCCATCGTTGAAGACGTGGCCGAGATGGCTGTCGCCATGCTTCGAGCGAACCTCCACGCGGCGCATGCCGTGGCTGTCGTCGAACGTCTCGACGACATGTTCGTCGATGATCGGGCGTGTGAAGCTCGGCCAGCCGCAGCCGGATTCGTACTTGTCGCTGGACGCGAAAAGCGGCTCGCCGGACACGATGTCGACATAGATGCCCTTGGCCTTGTTGTCGTTGAGTTCGCCGGTGAACGGTCGCTCAGTGCCATTCTCCTGCGTGACCCGGTACTGTTCCGGGGTCAGCCGGGAAATGGCTTCGGCGGATTTCGCATAGGTCTTGGCGCCGGTCATTTGGCTTCTCCTTTGCCGTGTCTCCCCGTTATGGGGCGGCGCACCGCCAACTTCCAGTCACCGCTGCGTGAGCCGCCGTTCTCAGGCCACCTCTTCGATCTCCAGAGTGCGGCCGTTGAAGGTGAAATCGTCGCCCGCTTCCTTGCCTTCCATCGCCTTGTAGATGGGCGCCTGGGTCGAAATGCCGATCAGCTCGACGCCCTCATGCTGGAACCGTGCCGTCGACACGGCGATGACGAAATGGCGTCCGCCGACCGTAACGATCGCGCCTTCGCCCACCTCGGATTTCGGGCTGAAATCGATGGCGCGCAGCCGGTCGATCTTGGTCTCGTAATCGTGCACGGGCTGCTCGAACGCCTCGGCCAGTTCGCTGGCCGTTTCCGCCTGCGCCCGCTCGTCCGTTTCGATCGGCTCGGAGCGGTCCAGCCGCGCGCTTGCCAGAAACTGTTCGTAATGCTCCCGGGCGTGCTCGAGTTCGGCTTCGCTCAGCGCGAGCATGGTTTCCTTGACGGCTGACTTGTTCATTTTGGCTCCTTGGTCTTCAATCGCGCCGTGCGGTCCGGCCCGGTTTGACCGTGGCCGCGCCGTCCGGCGTTCATGGGCCGTCTTACCAGCACTTTGCGCCCGCTTGCATCCCAATTCTTTGCCGCAGGCAGGCAAATGGCGTGGGCGCGCACCCTGCCGCCCGGCCATCGGCGTGCAGAGCGTAAGGTCACACATGAACGGCGCGGTGAGGAAGCGGGCAGGTGAGACGAACAATCACGAACGTCGCCGGCGGGCGGATTGGTCGATCGGTTGCCTGACGACCGGAATGAATCGTGCAGGTGGGAGGAGTTGCCTCGAACCGGAACCCGCGCGCCGGGTTGGCTGGTACTGGCGGCACGCAGACGAAAATGGTGCCCAGAAGAGGACTCGAACCTCCACGGCCTTGCGGCCACTGGCACCTGAAGCCAGCGCGTCTACCAATTCCGCCATCTGGGCACGAAATCGAGCCGTGACATATGCGGTCCACCCGGTGCTGTCAACCAAGGTCCGGGCGTGTTCGCACATGCTTGCCGGGGACGCCGCGATCGACTAACGCCATGGGCGGTTGGTGCATGCCGGGCCGCCGCGACCGCCCGCAAAGGCCGTTGCCGGACGCAAGCGTCGCGGCCGATGCGACGGGGAGGAGACGCCATGATCACGATCGCTGGTTCAATCAATCTCGACCTCGTCGCCCGCGTCGACCATCTGCCGGCGCCCGGCGAAACGGTCTCCGGTGTCGGCTATGCCGAGGCGCCCGGCGGCAAGGGCGCCAACCAGGCACTGGCCGCCCGCCGCGCCGGCCACGAGGTGCGCATGGCCGGCTGCACCGGCGATGACGCCAATGCGGACGCTGCCCTGTCCCTTCTGGACGGCGCTTCGGTGGACCTGTCCGCCGTGCGCAGGCTCGCCGAGGAGCCGACCGGCGTCGCACTGATCCTGGTCGATGCGGAGACGGGCGAAAACCAGATCGCCGTCGTGCCGGGCGCCAACGCCCGTGTCTTGGAGGGAACTGACGATCTGATCCTGTCCGCCGGCAACGCGCTGCTGCTCCAGATGGAAATCCCCGACACGGCCGTTGCGCGCGCGCTGGAAGCGGCCCGTGCGGCCGGCGCCGTGTCCTATCTGAACATCGCGCCCTTCCGTCCGGCGGCAGCCGAACTGGCGCGCCATGCGGACGTGGTGATTGCCAACGAAACCGAATTCGCCGCCCTTACCGGCGAAATCGGGCTTGCCGACGATTCGATTGACGCGCAGATGGCGCGGCTCGCCGCCGAACTCAAGGCGGCGATCGTGCTGACGCTGGGCGCCGATGGCGCGTTTGCCGCGACCGCCGACGGGATGGCGCGGGCAGCGTCGCCGGCAATCGAGCCGGTCGATACGGTCGGCGCCGGCGACACGTTCTGCGGCTATCTGGCTGCCGCGCGCGCCGAAGGCAAGGACTGGCCCGAAGCGCTCGATCTGGCCTGCCGCGCCGGCGCGCTGGCCTGCCTCACCGAAGGCGCCCAGCCCTCGATCCCCGATCGTGCGCGGGTCGACGCCTTCAAGGCATGAGCGGGTTCAGAGCGTCGCCAGCCGCTCGGTGATCAGGTCGAAAAAGCCGGCCGCGTCGATATCGCCAAGCACGTGCGCATTGGCTGGCTCGCCGGTGACGCCCCACCAGTCGATCACAGTCATGCCCAAGGTCAGTGGCGAGCCCGTCTCGATGGCCACATGACAGTCGCGGCCCGTGAACAGATCGGGCCGCAGAAGGTAAGCAATCACGCACGGATCGTGCAGCGGTCCGCCATCGGTGCCGTATTTGTCCTCGTCGAACCGTTCGAAAAAGTCGATCAGCTTTGCCGCCGCATCGCAGACCGGTGTCTTCTTGGCGCGCAGCGCGTCGATCCGGGCCTGGGTGGTCAGGGCCTTGTGGGTGACGTCGAGCGGCGCCACCACGATCGGCACGCCCGAGGTGAACACGGTGTGCGCGGCTTCCGGATCGACATAGATGTTGAATTCGGCTGTCGGCGTGACATTGCCGCCCTCGAAGAAGCCGCCGCCCATCAGCACGATCTCGCGGATTTTCGGCGCGATGTCGGGCGCCTTGATCAGCGCCAGCGCGATGTTGGTCAGCGGCCCCAGCGGACACAGCGTGACATGGCCCGCCGGATGGGCGCGGACGGTGTCGATGATGAAGTCCGGGCCGAACTGGCTTTCGAGCGGCATCGTCGGCTCGGGCAGGTCCGGCCCGTCGAGCCCCGTCTTGCCATGCACATATTCGGCGGTGACCAACGTGCGTGTCAGCGGCCTCTCGGCACCGGCGAAGACACGCGTCTGCGGCTTTCCGGCCAGCTCGCAGATCTTGCGCGCGTTCCTCTCGGTCAAGCTGAGCGGCACATTTCCGGCAACCGCCGTCACGCCGAGCACGTCGAGTTCCGGGCTCGCCAGCGCAAGCAAAAGCGCGATCGCATCGTCCTGGCCCGGGTCGGTATCGATGATGATGGCACGCGTGTCGGTCATGGCGGTCCCCCGGACATTCTTGAAAATCGCCCGCCCAGACATCATAAGACATCAAGGCGGATGCCGGACGGGTTCGCCGTGCCGCGCGACAAATGCAAGTCAAAACTTGTGCTCGCGGCAATGTCGCTTGCAAAGGACATGAAAAGGCGGTGCCCATGACCAATTTTTCCAGCCCGCTGCTGGTCGGCTTCGAGACCATCGAAAAATCGCTGGAACGGGTCGCCAAGTCGGGCGACGGCTACCCGCCCTACAACATCGAACGCATCCGCCGCGATGATGGCGCGTCGATCATGCGGATCACGCTGGCCGTCGCGGGCTTTTCCTCGGACGATCTGGAAATCACCACAGAGGAAAGCCAGCTTGTCATCCGCGGCCGGCGCGCCGATGCCGACGATCCGGCCCGCGAGTTCCTGCACAGGGGCATTGCCGCCCGGCAGTTCCAGCGCGCCTTCGTGCTGGCCGACGGCATGCGCGTCATCGGCGCGGACCTCGAAAACGGCCTCCTGCTGATCGATCTCGAGCGCCCCGAGCCGGAGCGCCTCGTCAAGCGGATCGCCATCAACGATCGCGGCTGAGCCCGCCGTTCTTGCCCGGCAACTTCACCGGAATGTGAGAGGAGGTGACGAGCCGCGTGTTGACCGGCCGGCATGGCACGTGATGTTTTCGCGCACCACTTGCCAAACCGGAGACAGCCAGCCCGTGACCGACCTGATCCGCGTAACCGCGCTGACCCTTGCGCTGACCCTTTCCGCCGGCCCGGCGATGGCCGATCCAGACCCGGCCGACTGGAATGCGGTGCTCGAAGAAGCGCGCGGCCAGACCGTCTACTGGAACGCCTGGGGCGGCTCCACCCAGATCAACGCCTATATCGGCTGGGTCGGCGAGGAACTGGAAGAGCGCCACGGCGTCCGGCTGGTGCATGTCAAGCTCGAGGACACGGCCAACGCGGTCACCACGGTCGTCGCGGAAAAGACCGCCGGCCGCGATGAAGGCGGCTCGATCGACCTCATCTGGATCAACGGCGAGAACTTTGCCTCGATGAAACGGCAGGGCCTGCTGTTCGCGCCCGACTGGGCGACGAAGCTGCCCAATTGGCGTTATGTGGATGTGGAGAACAAACCGACCATCACGGTCGACTTCACCCTGCCGACCGACGGACTTGAATCGCCCTGGGGCATGGCCAAGCTGGTCTTCTTCTACGACAGCGCCCGCACGGACGCCGCAGACCTGCCGGACAATGCCGCCGACCTTTTGGCCTGGGCCAAGGCCAATCCCGGCCGCTTCTCCTATCCCCAGCCGCCGGATTTCATCGGTTCGAGCTTTCTCAAGCAGATCCTGATCGAGACCGTGGCCGACCCGGCGGTGCTGCAGGAGCCCGTCGACGAAGCCAGCTTCGAGACGGTCACGCAGCCCATGTTCGACTATCTCGACCGGCTGCACCCGCATCTGTGGCGCAGCGCACGGGCCTTTCCCAAGGATTATCCGTCGATGAGCCAGCTTCTGGCCGACGGCGAACTCGACATCACCTTCGCTTTCAATCCGGCCGAAGCGTCGAGTGCCATCGCCAACCAGCTCCTGCCCGACACGTTGCGTTCGTTCACCTTCTCGGGCGGCACGCTCGCCAACACCCATTTCGTCGCCATTCCCTTCAATGCCAACGCCAAGGCCGGCGCTCTGGTGGTCGCCAACTTCCTGATCTCGCCGGAAGCACAGGCCCGCAAGCAGGATCCGGAAGTCTGGGGCGATCCCACCGTTCTGGCCATGGACAAGCTGTCGGCCCCGCAACGCAAACTGTTCGAGGCACTCGATCTGGGCATCGCCACGCTGCTTCCGGATGAGCTCGGTCCGGCTCTTGACGAGCCGCACCCGACATGGATGTCGCGTCTGGAAGAGCGCTGGTCGGCCCGCTACGCCGTCGGCAACTGACCGTCGGCGGCCCGGCGCGCCATGCTCCGCTTCGCGCCGCCGCTGGCCCTGTTCGTTCTCGCGGCCCCGCTGGCATGCGGGCTGATGGGCACGGTGCTGCCCGCGTTCGGCTTTTTGCCGGCGCTGGGCGGATATCAGCTGTCGACCCGGCCGTTTGCCGATCTGTTCGGCCAGCCCGGCCTCTGGCGGTCTGCCCTGCAGGCGCTGATGATCGGTCTTCTGACCACCGCCATCTCGCTGGCCATGGTCGCCGGCTTCGTCTGTGCCTGGTACGGCACGCGCGCCTTCCGCCTGATCCAGCATCTGGTTTCGCCGCTTCTGGCCGTGCCGCACGCCGCCGCCGCGTTCGGCTTTGCCTTCATGATCGCGCCGTCGGGCTATCTGGCCCGCCTGTTCTCGCCCTGGGCGACCGGTTGGGAGCGCCCGCCCGATCTGCTGGTTGTCAACGATCCGGCCGGTTTCGCGCTGATCGCGGGCCTTGTCATCAAGGAGGTGCCATTCCTGCTTCTGGTCACGCTCGCCGCCCTGCCGCAGGTGCCCGCGCTGCGTTCGCTGCGGCTCAGCCAGTCGCTCGGCTATGGCCGCATGATGGGCTTCATGTTCACCGCCTGGCCGCCGCTCTACCGGCAGATTCGCCTCGCCGTCTTCGCGGTGATCGCCTATGCCAGCGCCAATGTGGACGTTGCGTTCATTCTGGGACCGACGACGCCGCAGACGCTGCCGGTGCGCCTTGTCGGCTGGATGAACGACCCAGAACTGTCGATGCGTTTCATGGCATGCGCCGGCGCGTGTCTGCAGATCGCCGTGACGGCGGTCGCGCTTCTGATCTGGGTGGCGCTGGAGCGGATCGCCGGCCCGGTCGCCGAGGGCATCTGCGAAACCGGGCGCCGGTTTCGCCGCGACGGTTTTGCGCGCCTTGCCGCCGGCGGCATGATGGCGGCATCGGCATTGCTCGTCTTCGGCGGTCTGGGTGTTCTTGCGCTCTGGTCGGTCTCCGGCCTGTGGCAGTTTCCCTCCGCCTTGCCCGACGCCCTGACATGGCGCACCTGGCAGCGCACCGGCCCTGCGCTGTCCGGCCCGCTTGCAACGACGATCATCATCGCGCTCGCCGCAACCGCGATCTCGGTCGCGATCGCGCTCGCCTGCCTTCAGCGCGAGAACGAGACCGGCCGCACCGGCGGCAACCGCGCGCTTGCGCTGGTCTATCTGCCGCTTCTGGTGCCGCAGATCGGCTTTCTCTTCGGCCTGCAATTGCTGCTGATCGCCGGCGATGCCGACGCCAGCTGGGCGGCGCTCATCCTCGTCCATGTCGTCTTCGTCCTGCCTTACGTCTTCCTGTCGCTGTCCGCGCCATGGCGCGCCTATGACGGGCGCTATGAGGCGGTTGCCGCAGCGCTCGGTGCGCCCGCCGGGCGCGTCTTCTGGCGTGTGCGGATGCCCATGCTGCTGCGCGCCGTACTGGTGGCGGCCGCGGTCGGCTTTGCCGTCTCGGTCGGCCAGTATCTGCCGACCTTGCTGGTCGGCGCGGGCCGGTTCCCGACGATCACGACCGAGGCGGTGGCGCTTGGATCGGGTGGCGACCGGCGCGTCATCGGCGTCTACGCCTTTCTTCAGATGCTTCTGCCCTTTGTCGGCTTTGCCCTCGCAACACTCGTGCCGGCCTTGCTTTTCCGCAATCGCCGCGCGATCAGGGGTCTGTAACCAGGGCTTTCATGACCGATCCATCCGCAACGCATGCAACGGGCCTCCGGCTCGAAAACGTCGCGATAGCGCTGGGCAGCCGCACGCTGGTCAGCGTCGATCACGATATCGCGCCGGGCGACGTGCTGACGGTGATGGGTCCTTCCGGCTCCGGCAAGTCGACGCTTCTGGCCTTCATCGGCGGCTTTCTCGATCCGGTCTTTTCCGCGCGCGGCCGCGTGCACTGCAACGGGACCGACATCACAGGCGCGCCGCCGCAGACCCGCCGTGCCGGTCTTCTGTTCCAGGATCCGCTGCTGTTCCCGCACATGTCGGTCGGCGGCAATCTCGTGTTCGCCGTGCCGCCCTCGGTCGCCGGCCGTACGGCGCGGCGGCAGCGCGCCGGCGACGCGCTGGGCGATGTCGGTCTCGACGGATTCTTCGATCGCGATCCCGACACGCTGTCCGGCGGCCAGAAAGCGCGCGTCGCGCTGGCGCGCGTGCTTGTCTCCGATCCTGCCTTCATGCTGCTCGACGAGCCCTTTTCCAAGCTCGATGCCGGCCTGCGCGATCAGATCCGGCGGCTTGTGTTCGAACGGGCCAAGGCGCGCCGACTGCCGGTGCTGCTGGTGACCCACGATGCCGCCGATGCCGAGGCCGCGCACGGCGCCTTGATCGAACTCGCCCCCGCCGCATCGGATGGCGCCGGACCATGATCGACTTTGCCGCCACCGGTCTGCCGGCCGCCGCGGTTCTCGGTGATCTCAAACGGGCGCTCGGCGGCGGCCCCAACGCGGTTCTGGTCGCGCCGCCGGGCGCTGGCAAGACCACGCTGGTTCCCCTGGCCCTGCTCGGCGAGGCGTGGGTCGGCGGCGGCAGGATCGTCATGCTCGAACCGCGCCGTCTGGCCGCTCGTGCGGCAGCACGGCGGATGGCATCGCTGCTCGGCGAACGTGTCGGCGAAACGGTCGGTTATCGCATGCGGATGGACAGCAAGACCGGCCCGAAGACGCGGATCGAGATCGTCACCGAGGGCGTGTTCGTGCGCATGATCCTCGACGATCCGGAGCTTTCGGGAACCTCGGTCGTCATATTCGACGAGTTCCACGAACGCTCGCTGGACGCGGATTTCTCTTTGGCGCTGGCGCTCGATGTGCAATCCGCCCTGCGCGAGGATCTGCGCATTGTCATCATGTCCGCGACGCTCGATGGCGGTCGCGTCGCGCGTCTTCTGGACGATGCGCCGGTGATCGAGAGCGCCGGCCGCACTTACCCCGTCGATATTCACTACCGGCCGCGCAAGCCCGATCAGCGCGTCGAGGACGCAGTGGCCGATGCGGTCCGCGCCGCGCTGCGCGAGGAGGAGGGCAGCATTCTCGCCTTCCTGCCGGGACAGGCGGAGATTCGCCGCACCGCCGCGCGCCTCGAACCACTCCTTCCGCCCGATGCCTATCTGGCGTCCCTGTTCGGCGCGATGGACATCGCCGATCAGGACCGGGCGATCCTTCCGGCCGAACAGGGCCGGCGGAAGATCGTGCTGGCAACGGCAATCGCCGAAAGCTCGGTGACGATCGACGGCGTGCGCATCGTCATCGATTCGGGACTTTCCCGCCAGCCGGCCTTCGAGCCGGGACAGGCGATCACCCGGCTCGAGACGGTTCGCGAGAGCCGGGCCTCCGCCGACCAGCGCGCCGGTCGTGCCGGCCGCACGCAGCCCGGCATCGTGATCCGCCTGTGGCACGAAGGCCAGACGGCGGCGCTTGTCCCGTTCGATCCGCCGGAGATCACCCGCACCGACCTGACGCGGCTCACGCTCGATTGTCTGGCCTGGGGTGTCGCCGATCCGCATGCGCTGCGCTTTCTTGACCCGCCGCCCGAGGCTGCCCTGTCCGAGGCGCGGTCGCGGCTGGAAGGGCTCGGCGCGATCGACGGGCAGGGACACCTGACGCCGAAAGGGCACCAATTGCGCATGATCGCGCTGCCCGTGCCGTTGGCGGCGATGGTGGCGGCGGCGGAGAATTCAGGCGATGCAAGGCGCCGCGCGCGCTTGGCCGTTCTGATCACGGAGCGGGGTCTGGCCGGCATGTCGACCGATCTCGACCGGCGGCTTCAGGCCTTTGACAACGATCGATCGGCCCGTGCACGGCAGGCCCGGCAACTGGCCGACCGCATCGCCGCACAGATCGACTTGCCCGATGGCGGTGGACAGGACGAAACCGCCGGCATCATGCTGCTCGACNGTTGTGGTCGAAGAGACCGATCCGCTGGCCCGCGAGGAGTTCGTCGTCGCCGCCGATGCGACCGGTGCGGCGGCACAGACGCGGCTTCTGGCCGGGGCGGCCATATCGCTTGCCGACATCGAGGACCGGCTGGAGGACCGGATCGCCGACCGGGTCGAGATGGCGTTCGATGCCGGATCGGGCCGGCTATCCGCCCGACAGGTCCGGCGTCTGGGTGCGATAACGCTGTCTTCGGCGCCACGCCCGGTCGAGGCCGGCGATGCGGCGGCAAAGGCGCTCACAGACGCGGTGCGCGTTTACGACCTGCCGCTTCTGCCGTGGACCGAAAAGGCGCGTTCGGTGCGCGACCGGCTGGCCTGGCTGCATGCGCGCGCCGGTGACCCCTGGCCGGACATGGGGGATGATGCGCTCATCGCAACGCTCGATGACTGGCTGGCACCGTTCCTGGCGGGTCGCACGGATTTGTCCGGCGTACCGCTGATCGATGCGCTTCTGATGCGCGCCGGTTCCGTCCGCGCCGCAGACCTCGACCGGCTCGCACCGTCTCACTTCACCGCGCCCACCGGCTCGCGCCTCGCGCTGCGCTATCCGCCCGATGGTTCGGCGCCGGCACTGGCGATCCGCGTCCAGGAACTTTTCGGGCTGACCCGGCATCCTGCGCTTCTGGATGGCGCGGTTCCGCTGGTCGTCGAACTCCTCTCGCCCGCGGGGCGGCCCATCCAGCGTACCGTCGACCTCCCCGCATTCTGGGCCGGCAGTTGGGGCGAGGTGCGTGCCGAGATGCGGGGCCGCTATCCCAAACATGTCTGGCCCGACGATCCGGCCAATGCCGCGCCGACCCGACGGGCCAAACCACGCAAATCATGATTGCGTGCGAGAAGCATCGGATTTTCTGGCAATTCGGGCTTTTGGGCGCCATATAAGCGCCCATGGATCAACAGGTCGACGACAGCCCGGTCATGCAAGGCGAGCGGTTCGAGCGCCGCCGTCTGCGCATGTCGACGCTCACCAACACGCGCTGGATTGCGGTTCTGGGCCAGAGCGTCGCCGTCACCGTCGTTGCCGCATGGCTGGGCTTCGACTTTCCCATCGTTGCCTGTTTCGCGCTGATCGCCGTTTCCGCAGCGCTCAACCTTGTCCTGACATGGGTTTTCCCGGCCAACATGCGGCTTGGTCCGGCCCATGTCTTCGCCGTCCTTTTCTTCGACATTGGCCAGCTCGCCGCACTCCTGTTCCTCACCGGCGGGCTGGAAAACCCGTTCTCGGTGCTGCTGATCGTGCCGGTGATCATCTCGGCGGCGACGCTGCCGGCGCGGTACACGGCCGCATTGGGACTGGTGGTGTTCGTCTCGGCCAGCGTGCTGGTCTTCTCGCATCTGCCGCTGCCCTGGTATGCGGACGTGCCGCTCGACATTCCCTTCATCTTCGTCGCCGGCATGTGGGCGGCGGTTCTGTCGTCGGTCGCCTTCACCGCCTTCTATGTCTACCGCGTCGCCGACGAGGCCCGCAGCCTGGCCGATGCATTGTCGGCCACCGAACTGGTGCTGCAACGCGAACATCATCTGTCGGCGCTCGACGGGCTGGCTGCCGCCGCCGCCCATGAGCTGGGCACGCCTCTGGCCACCATTTCCCTTGTCTCCAAGGAAATGGACCGCGCGACCGCCGAGGAAGATCCGCTCAAGGAAGATGTGCGGCTGCTGCGCGCGCAGGCCGATCGTTGCCGCGAGATTCTGTCGCGCCTGTCGACGCTCAACACGTCCGAGGACCTCATTTCCCTTATGTCGATTCGCGAACTGATCGAGGAACTCGCCGCCCCGCATCGCGAGTTCGGCGTTCGCATCGTCACCGGACACGATGGAGACGGCAGCCCCGAACCGGTGATGCGGCGCAATCCGGCCGTTCTCTACGGGCTGGGCAATCTGGTCGAGAACGCCGTCGATTTCGCGCGACACACGGTGCGCATCGATCTGCGCTGGTCCGACCGCCAGGTGCGCATAGACATCGTCGACGACGGACCCGGATACCCGGCTGACCAGCTTGAGAAACTGGGAGAGCCGGATCTGGGTGCAACCCGCGACGTTCAACGCAGCCGCAAGGGCGGCCCCGGCCTGGGCCTTGGCATCTTCATCGCCAAGACACTGCTCGAACGCAACGGCGCGACGCTGCGCTTTGCAAATGGCGGACGGCCCGAAGCCGGCGCCGCCGTGACGGTCAGCTGGCCGCGCTCATCCATTGAGGCGGCGGCCGCGTAGAGGAGACAGAAAGGTGAGATCATGCTGACACAGGAAAACACCAACACCGATGTGGTGCCGGGACCGGGTCCCGATGCCAGCCTGCTGCTCGTCGATGACGATGCGCCCTTTGTGCGCCGGCTCGGCCGCGCGATGGAAAGCCGGGGCTTTGCCGTGGAAATGGCCGAATCGGTCGCCGAGGGGCTTGCCCGCGTTGAAGCCGCGCCGCCCGCCTATGCGGTTGTCGACATGCGGCTCGAGGATGGCAACGGTCTCGATGTCATCAAGGCGCTGCACGCCAAGCGGCCCGAGGCCCGCGCGATCGTCCTGACCGGCTATGGCAACATCGCGACCGCCGTCAATGCCGTCAAATTGGGCGCGATCGACTATCTGGCCAAGCCCGCCGATGCCGACGATGTCTACAATGCGCTGACCGTCGCGCCGGACGGCACCCCGCCGCCGCCGGAAAACCCGATGTCGGCCGACCGGGTGCGGTGGGAGCATATCCAGCGCGTCTATGAGATGTGCGACCGCAATGTCTCGGAGACGGCGCGCCGGCTCAACATGCATCGCCGCACATTGCAGCGCATCCTCGCTAAGCGCGCGCCGCGCTGATCACGGTTGTGAAGGCGGCTCGCCGGACGCCCATTCCGCCGCCAGCAACCGCCCGGCGGCGAACCGCGCGAACCGCAGCGTGACCGCCTTGCGCCGCGCCGGCGCAAGCCTGTGCTCCGGGGCATCGGCAACGATGGCGGCGCCGTGCCCGTCGGCGCGGATGAACCCGCAATCGTCGGGAAAAAGATGCTGCGGCACGTCGGGCAGCGTTGCAAAGAACAGACGGTCGCAATAGTCCCGATATCCCGGCCATTTGGCATCGGCCATCATGTCCTCGGGCGAGGATTTGATTTCGACGATGACGATGCCGCCGTCGGGAGCCAGAGCGACAAGATCGGCGCGGCGGCCGCTGGCCAGCGTCATTTCCGGAACCGTCGCCAACCCCATTTCCCGCAGCAGGATCTGAACGCCCCGCCGCACCGTCAGGGCGCGCGCCGATTGCCGGCCATCGGCCAGCGGATTAATCGATACGGCGGAAACAAGCGGCATTTGATCCCGTCACGGCGGACTATGACGTTGCGTCAACTGTGGTGCGTCGGTGACACTGTGTGCCAAAGCGCACAGACCTGCAAGATTACGGGGGGCCATCCTTGCACGCGGTTCAAAGCTTCATGTAACGTTGGATTAACCATGTGGGGCGAAAAAACCCCGGGGCTGTTGGGTTTGAGGGACATCATGCAAAGACGAGCTTTTCTGGGTGGATTCGCCGCGATCGCCGCAACCGGGCTTGCCGGCTGTTCGGCCACCAATTCGAACTATTTCGCCAATGCCTATGCGGGCATGCCGGACGGCGAATACACGCTGCCGAAAATCCCGGTTTCGAAAGTGCCTGAGGAGTTCCGCCGCCAGGTCGTCGATTACGAGACGCGGCATCGGCCCGGCTCGATCATCGTCGACACGCCGAACCGGCATCTTTATCTTGTCCAGGAAGACGGCAAGGCGCTGCGCTACGGCATCGGCGTGGGCCGCGACGGGTTCCGCTGGTCGGGCACGGCCAAGGTGGGCTGGAAGCGCCGCTGGCCGACATGGACACCGCCGGCGGCGATGATCCGGCGCCAGCCGGAACTGGCAAAATATCGCGGCGGCATGGAGCCTGGCCTGACCAATCCGCTGGGCGCGCGCGCGCTTTATCTGACGCGCGGCGGCCGCGACACCGGCTATCGTCTGCACGGCACGCCGGAATGGTGGTCGATCGGCAACGCCGTCTCGTCGGGCTGCATCCGCCTTATGAACCAGGACATTGTCGACCTTTACAACCGCGTCGAGCCCGGCGCGAAGGTTGTCGTCCTCCAGGGCTGACGCCGCATCGCCGACAGTCGAACGCGAAAAGGCCGGGCGATCGCCCGGCCTTTTTTGCCGGTTCGGTCTTCGGTCAGACGGCCTCGACCTGCTCGACCTCGGGAATGAAGTGCCGCAGCAGGTTCTGGATGCCGTGCTTGAGGGTCGCCGTCGACGATGGGCATCCGGCGCAGGCGCCCTTCATGTGCAAAAAGACGACGCCGTCGCGAAAGCCGCGGAAGGTGATGTCGCCGCCATCCTGGGCGACGGCCGGTCGCACGCGCGTCTCGATCAATTCCTTGATCGTCGCCACGATGCTCTCGTCGCCGGCCTCGAAGAATTCTTCTTCATCGCCAAAGTCGGCTGCGCCGTTCTGTTCGGCCATCACCGGCGCGCCGGCCATGAAGTGCTCCATGATCGCGGCAAGAACGGCCGGCTTCATGTGCATCCAGTCATGCGCATCGTCCTTGGTGACGGTGACGAAATCATAGCCGAAGAAGACGCCGGTCACGCCATCGACATCGAAAAGCCGTCCGGCCAGCGGCGACTTGGCGCCCGCTTCGCCGGCATCGCGGAAATCGGCGGTGCCCATCTCCATGACGACCTGGCCGGGCAGGAATTTCAGCGTGGCCGGGTTCGGCGTCGTTTCGGTCTGGATGAACATGGCATCACCTCAATTTGGAATAATTCCAAAATAGAGTGAAACGCTCACCCTATCAAGCGCTAGCAGGCCCCTGTGAAAGGGGCGCGCTCGCTATGAACATATGCGTCCGTCACGACAGGCTTTCAATGTCCTCGTCGGTCAGATTGGCGGGCACCACGGTGACGGGGATCGGAAACGCCGCGTCCCGCCCGGCGATCGATGAGACGAGCGGCCCCGGCCCTTCCTTGGCCGCGCTGGCCGCGAGCACGAGGATGGCAATGTCCTGGTCTTCCTCGATCAGTTCGTGAATGGGTTCGACGCCGACGCCCTCGCGGATCACGGTCTCGGGCTCGATTCCGCACTGTTCGCGCGCGAGCGTGGCGAATTTCGACATCACCTGCTCGGCGCGCTCCATCGCCTCTTCACGCATCACCTGCTCGACGCCCAGCCAGTGCTGGAAGTCGCCGGGCGCGATCACGAACAACAGGATCAGACCGCCATGGGTGTTGGCCGCGCGGCGAGCGGCGTAGAACACGGCGCGCTCGCATTCCGGTGTTTCGTCGACGACCGCGAGGAACTTGCGGCGATGACCGGCTTCGCCGGAAAGGCGTCTGGTGACCATGGACGAATCTTTGGCACGGCCCGCGCCGGCCCGCAAGCGGAGAGAGGCTCAGGCGCCCAGACCGACGATCCGCCGCACATCGGCCATGACCGGCGCGGCGATCGCCGACGCCCGTTCGGCGCCGTCGGCCAGAATCCCGTCAATATGACCCGGATCGGCGATCAGCCGCCGCATCTCTCCGGCGACGGGGCTCAGAACCTCGACCGCCAGATCGGCGAGCGCCGGCTTGAACTCGGAAAACGCCTTGCCGCCGAACTCTGCCAGCACCGCGTCGCTCTCCATGTCCGCCAGCGCGGCATAGATGCCCACAAGGTTCGCCGCTTCCGGCCGTTCTGCCAGGCCCGCCGCTTCGCTCGGCAACGGCTCGGGATCGGTCTTGGCCTTCCGGATCTTGCGGGCGATCTCGTCGGCCGTATCGGTCAGATTGATTCGCGACAGGTCCGAGGGATCGGATTTCGACATCTTCTTGGTGCCGTCGCGCAGGCTCATGATTCGCGTTGCCGGCCCCTCGATCACCGGTTCGGTGAGCGGGAAATAGCCCGACACGGTCTCCCGGCCGATGTGCATTTCGATGCCCAGACCCAATTCCGCGATACGGTCGGAATAGTCGTTGTTGAACTTCTGCGCGATATCGCGGGTCAGCTCCAGATGCTGCTTCTGGTCGTCGCCCACCGGCACGTGGGTTGCCCGGTAGATCAGGATGTCGGCCGCCATCAGCGCCGGATAGGCGAAAAGGCCGACCGACGCGTTCTCCCGGTCCTTGCCGGCCTTTTCCTTGAACTGGGTCATCCGGTTGAGCCAGCCCATGCGCGCCACGCAGTTGAAGACCCACGCCAGTTCCGCGTGCTCGTGCACGCGGCTCTGATTGAAGACGATGTGCTGCGCCGGATCGATGCCTGCGGCAAGAAAGGCCGCCGCGACGGAGCGCGTCGCATTGATCAGCTCGGTCGGGTTCTGCGGCATGGTGATCGCATGCATGTCGACCACGCAATAGATGCATTCGTGCCGCTCCTGCATCGCGACGAATTTGCGGATCGCGCCCAGATAATTGCCGAGCGTCAGATGGCCGGTCGGCTGGACGCCGGAAAAGACGCGCTCGTGGAAGATGTTGGTCATGGGACGGTCCGTTTGGAATGCGCCGGCCTTATGCAATGGCCGTTGCCGCCGTGCAAGGGCCGGTCGACCGCTCAGACGCCGCGCCGGAACAGCATTGCCCTTAGCGCGCCGAGCCGCGCCGCGCCGGTCAGATGCGCCAGACCGAAGAAGCTGACGACGCCGGCACCGACCACAATGGAAAGCGCGGCGGCCCGCGGGACAAGCGGGGAGCCGGACGCCAGTTGCGGCGCAAGAAGCTGCGCGGCCGCCCACACACACAGGCCCATCAGCACGGCGCTGACCGCAATCAGCACCAGAAGGCGGGTCATCGGCCCATCGATCGTCCAGAGTCCGCGCCGGTTCAGAAGCCAATAAAGCGCGATGGCATTGACCCAGCCGGCAAGGCTCGTCGCGATCGCGATGCCCACATGGCCCACGAATGGAAACAGCGCCAGGCTGGCTGCCACATTCACCGCCATGGCGGCAATCCCGACCTGCATCGGCGTCTTGGTGTCCTCGCGGGCGAAGAAGCCGGGCGAAAACACCTTGACCAGCACGAAGGCCGGCAGGCCGACGGCAAACGCCTGCAGCGCAAGCGCGGTGCCGCGTGCGCTTTCGGCGTCGAAGGCCAGCCTTTCGAACAGCACCGAGACAAGCTGGTGCGGGATCACGGCCAGAGCCACCGCAGCGGGCAGGGTCAGCATCATGGAAAACTGCAGTGCCCGGGCCTCGACGGCCTTGGCCGCACCCATGTCGCCAGCCTTCAGCTTTCGCGACAGTTCCGGCAGCAGCACGACGCCGATGGCTATGCCGACGACGCCGAGCGGCAATTGGTAAAGCCGGTCGGCATAATAGAGCATGCTGGCGGCGCCCGCCTGCATCGAAGCGATGATCGTGCCAACGACGATGTTGATCTGCGTCACGCCGCCGGCGATGACGCCGGGAATGCCCAGCGTGACCAGCCTCTTCATGCGGCCGTTCCAGCGCGGGCGCACGAAGCCGAGCGCGAACCCTTCGCGCCGCAAGGCGATCACGACCATGGCCAGCTGCGCAACGCCACCGACGACGACGCCGACCGACAGCCACAGCCCCGCATCGCGCGTTGCCGCAAGGCCGGAAGAGACGATGTAGCTGAGCACCGCGATCAGCACGACATTCAGCAGGACCGGTGCGAATGCCGCCGCCGCGAACCGGCCCAGACCGTTCAGCACGCCCGAAATCAGCGCCAGCAGCGAGACGAGCAGAAGATAGGGAAAAGTGATCCGCGTCAGTTCCACCGTCAGGTCGAACTTGTCAGGATCGGCCGAAAAGCCCGGCGCCAGCCCGTACATCAGGACCGGCATCGCGATCATGGCAAAGCCGATAACAATGGCCAGGACGGTAATCAGGCCGGCCATGGCTTCCTGCGCGAACCGCCGCGCTTCCTCGCGGCCCTCGCCTTCCAGCCGCCGCGAAAAGAGCGGAATGAAGGCCGAATTGAAGGCGCCTTCGGCGAAGATCCGACGAAACAGGTTGGGGAAGCGGAAGGCGACCACGAAGGCGTCGGCCACCGGGCCCGTACCAAGAGCGGCCGCCATCAATATGTCGCGCACGAATCCCAGCACGCGGCTGGTCATGGTCGCACCGCCCACCGTGGCGAAATTGCGCAAAAGGCTCATCGTCTATTCGGCCGCCACGGCGGCCTTGCCCGCCTGCTTCTTCGTTGCGCCGCGCTGATCGTTCTTGAGCACGGAAAGAAGTGCCTTGCGGATGCGGCCCTGGCGCGCCGTGTCCTCGATCTTCTGGCCGACCAGATCGGTCACATAGAAACTGTCGATCACCTTCTCGCCGAAGGTCGTGATGTGCGCGGAACGGATGTCGAGCTTGAGATCGGAGATCGCGCCGGTCAGTTGCGACAGGAGCGCCGGGCGGTCCAGCCCTTCCACTTCGATCACGGTAAACCGGTTGGACAGCGTGTTGTTTATCTTCACATTGGGCTCGACATGAAAGGCGCTGAGCGCCCTGCGGCGTCGCTTGTGCGCCTGCACGTCCGGCAGGCTCACCTTGCCGCGCAGGACATCCTCGATCAGTGCGCCGATCCGGCGGCCGCGCCGCAACTCGTCTTCGTCCTCGACAAATTCGCGTTCGATCTGGATGACATCGAGCGCGCGGCCGTCGGATGTGGTGAAGATGTGGGCCCCGTCGATCGATGCGTCCGCGCTCGAACAGGCGGCGGCGATGACCGACAACAGGCGCGGGTGGTCCTGCGCCAGCACGGTGATCTCGGTCATCGCCTGAAATGCATCCGTGCGGACTTCGGTCGCCAGCGCCTTGCCCTCGGCATTGGCCGCGCGGATGAACTCGGCATGGCGCTCCTGGTCTTCCAGATCGACGGTCAGAAGATAATTGTCGTAGTGCAGGCGCAGAACCGCCTCGCGATCGGCTTCGGTCCAGCCGGCGAGCCGTTCCTCGAGCGCTTGCCGGCGGCTGGCGGCGCGGCTCTTGCGGCTGGTTTCCGAGAAACCGCCCGTAAGTGCCAGTTCCGCCTCTGCATAGAGCGTGCGCAACAGCTGGCCCTTCCAGCCGTTCCAGACGCCCGGACCGACGCCGCGAATGTCGCAAACGGTCAGCACCAGCAGCAGCTTGAGCCGCTTGACCGTCTGCACCCGCGCGACGAAATCCTCGATCGTCTTGCGGTCCGACAGGTCCCGCGCCTGAGCGGTCATCGACATGAGAAGATGGTCCTGCACCAGCCAGGCGATGGTCGCCGTGTCCTCGGGCGAAAAGCCGAAACGCGGGCAAAGCTTTCGCGCCACCTCCGCCCCGGCGGTCGAATGATCCTGCGGTCGGCCCTTGGCGATATCATGCAGAAACAGTGCCACATAGAGCAGCGTGCGCTCGCCTTTGAGGCCCGGCATCAGCGTCGCGGCGAGCGGATGATCTTCCTTGAGTGTACCCTTTTCGATGTCGGCGAGCACGCCGATCGTACGGATCAGATGTTCGTCGACGGTGTAGTGATGATACATGTTGAACTGCATCATCGCGACGATCCTGCCGAAATCGGGGACGAAACGGCCGAGCACGCCCGCCTCGTTCATCCGCCGCAGATTGAGCGCCGGATCGTTCTTCGAGGAAAGGATCTTGATGAACAGCGCATTGGCATTGACGTCGGTGCGCAGTGCCTTGTCGATCAGCTTTAGCGAACGCCGGACCAGTTGCAGCGCCTGCGGATGATATTCGAGCCCGTACCGGTCGGCCAGATGGAACATCCGGATCAGGTTCACCGGATCGCGCTTGAAGACCTCCTCGTCGGCGACATTGATGCGCTGACGGTCGATGACGAACTCCTTGATACCGCGAATCTTGCGCGAGCGACCGGTGAAGGGCAGCGCCTGCAAGAGGCCGGACAGCGCCGGCGCGTTCTTGATCTCCTGGTCTTCCAGCGCCGCGCAGAAGATGCGCGTCAGGTCGCCCACATCCTTGGCGATCAGGAAATAGTGCTTCATGAACCGCTCGACATCCTCGAGCCCGGGGTGTGACTGGTAGCCGAGCCGCTCGGCGAGGTCCCGCTGCACGTCGAACGACAGGCGTTCCTCGGCCTTGCCGGTCAGGAAATGCAAGTGGCAGCGCACCGCCCAGAGGAAGTCTTCGCACTTGACGAAGAGATTGTAGTCCTTGCGGGTGAAGACACCGAGCTTGACCAGTTCCGCACGTCGCCGCACGCGATAGACATATTTGGCAATCCAGAACAGCGTGTGGAGGTCGCGCAATCCGCCTTTTCCGTCCTTGACGTTCGGCTCGACGACGAACCGCGCTTCGCCCATCCGCTGGTGGCGCGCATCGCGCTCGGCGAGCTTGGCCTGGATGAACTGGACGGCGGTCTTCTGCACGACCTCGCCATCGAACCGGTCCATCAGCTCCTTGAAGAGCGTTTCGTTTCCGATCAGGAACCGGGCCTCGAGGATCGTGGTGCTGATCGTGATGTCGTTCTTGGACAGCCGCACGCAGTCATCGATGTTGCGCGTGGCGTGGCCGACTTTCAGCCCCATGTCCCAAAGCATGTAGAGCATGTATTCGGCCAGTTGCTCGCCGAGCGGCGTCTGCTTGTAGGGCAGGACGAACAACAGATCGATGTCCGATCCGGGCGCCAGCGTGCCGCGGCCATAGCCGCCGACCGCCGCCAGCGCGATCCGCTCGCCACGGGAAAGATCCGAGACCTTGAACACATGGGCGAGGGCGAAATCGTAGGTGGCCCGGATGATCGCATCCTGGAGGTCCGACAGGCGCTTTGCGCAGCCATGGCCCTTGCCGTCCTCGAAAAGCCGCCGCTCGGCCTCGGCGCGCCCGTCGGCCAGGACCTGCTTGAGATGGGCGAGCACCTTGGCGCGTACACCCGTGTCCGCGCCGTCGCCGCCCGCATCGCGCGCGAACCCTTCCAGCGCCGCGCCGATGGTCGCGGCGTCGGGAAGGGCGGTCTTTCCGGTGACGGCCTTGTCCAATCTCAGTCCTTCTTCGTTGCGACCGCCTTGAGCGCATAGAGCGCTTCGAGCGCCGCGCGCGGCGTCATCTCGTCAGGCGAAAGATCGTCAAGCGCCGCCTCGATAGCCGATCGGACGGCGTTTGGCACGGACTGTTTTGCCGCCGGCGCCGCCGAGAAAAGCGGCAGATCGTCGATCAGCGCGGCCGCGCCCTTGTCGCGGTTCTGCTCCTCGAGTTGGTCGAGCACCTGTCGTGCCCGGCTTACGACCGCGTCGGGCAGGCCGGCAAGCCGCGCCACCTGCACGCCATAGGACCGGTCGGCGGCGCCCTGGCCGACCTCGTGCAGGAACACCACCTCGCCTTCCCATTCCTTGACCCGCATGGTGACGTTGGCCAGCCGGTCGAGCTTTTCGTGAAGCGCTGTCAGCTCGTGAAAATGAGTGGCGAACAGCGTCCGGCAGCGATTGTGCTCGTGTAGATATTCGATCGCCGCCCAGGCGATGGAAAGCCCGTCAAAGGTCGCCGTTCCCCGGCCGATCTCGTCGAGGATGACGAGCGCGTTCTCGCCGGCCTGGTTGAGGATGGCCGCGGTTTCGACCATCTCGACCATGAAGGTCGATCGCCCGCGCGCCAGATCGTCCGAGGCTCCGACACGGCTGAACAGCCGGTCGACAATGCCGATATGGGCCTGTCCGGCCGGCACGAAGGAGCCGGTCTGCGCAAGGATCGCGATCAGCGCGTTCTGGCGCAGAAAGGTCGACTTGCCGCCCATGTTCGGCCCGGTCAGAAGCCACAGCGCGCCATGGTCGGCACCGTCCTTGGGCGAAAGGTCGCAATCATTGGCGACGAACGGATCGGCGGCCTGCCGGCGCAGGGCCTGCTCGACGACCGGATGGCGCCCGCCGACGATACGGAAGGTGCGGCTGTCATCGACCACCGGCCGGCAATAGCCTTCCGAGGCGGCCAGATCGGCAAGCGCCACCGAAACGTCGATCACCGCAAGCGCATGCGCCGCGTCGCGGATGGCATCGGCATGGGCGACGCTGAGCGCGCGCAATTGCTCGAACACGGCCAGTTCGATCTCGAGTGCCCGCCCCGCGGCGTTGGCGATGCGGCTTTCAAGATCGGCCAGTTCGGTGGTGGTGAAACGCATCGCGTTCGCCATGGTCTGGCGGTGGATGAAGCGGGCCTTGGCGTCGTCGGATGCATTGAGAGCGCTCGCGTTCAGCGCGGTGACCTCGATAAAATAGCCCAGCACATTGTTGTGCTTGATCTTCAGTGACTTGACGCCGGTTTCGGCTGCGTAATCGGCCTGCAGCGATGCGATGACGCGCCGCGACTGGTCGCGCAGCGCCCTCATCTCGTCGAGCTCGTCATGATGGCCTGTGCGCACGAAACCGCCATCGCGCGCCAGAAGCGGCATGTCATCGTCCAGCGCTTTTTCCAGCGCGTCGGCGACCTCGGCGGGCGCGGCGCCGAGCATGGCACGCGCTTCGTGCAGTTCGGCGCCCAGATCGGCTCCCGACAGCACCTGGTGGACCGACGCGGCGACCGCCAGCCCGCCGCGGATGGCGGCCAGATCGCGCGGGCCGCCACGGTTCAGCGACAGGCGCGACAGCGCGCGCGCCATGTCCGGCAACGCCTTCAGATGGGCGCGCAGCGTGGCGCCCAGCCCATCGTCGGCCATGAACTGGCTCACGGAATCGAGCCGCTCGGCAATGGCGGCGACATCGGTCAGAGGCGCGCGCAGCCGTGCTGCCAGAAGCCGCGCGCCGGCGCCGGTCACCGTCCTGTCGATCGCCTTCAAAAGGCTGCCGTCGCGCTGGCCCGACAGCGTGCGTTCGAGTTCGAGATTGGTGCGCGTCGCCGGATCGATGAACAGGGTTTGCGCGCCGGTCTCGCGCTGCGGCCGCTGCAGCGCCGGCCGTTCGGACACTTGCGTCTTTTCGACATAGGCGAGCGCCCCCGATGCGGCGGCCAGTTCGGCGCGCGAGAAGTCGCCGAACCCGTCCAGCGTCGTCACGCCGAAATATCGCGCGAGCCGGTCGCCCGCCGTGGCGCTGTCGAACAGGGCGGCGGGATGTGCGCTGACAGCGCGGCCGAACTGGTCGAAGACCGGCCTGAGCTCGGGATCGTGAAAAAGCGCTTCGGGGACGATGATCTCGCGCGGCGCGATGCGGGTGAGATCGGGCAGGAGGCGCGCCGGCGCGGTTTCGCCGAGCCGGAACTCGCCGGTCGAAATGTCGATGAAGGCGTAGGCCATCTGGTCCGAGGCCCGGATGCGCGCGAGCGCCAGAAGATAGGCGTTCTCGCCCGGCTCCAGCAGCTTGTCCTCGGTGATCGTCGCGGGCGTGACCAGCCGGGTCACATCGCGGCGGACGACCGATTTCGAACCGCGTTTCTTGGCTTCGGCCGGGTCTTCGAGCTGCTCGCACACCGCCACGCGATGGCCGAGCCCTATCAGCTTCTGCAGATAGTCGTCGGCGGCATGAACCGGAACGCCGCACATCGGAATGTCCTGGCCCAGATGCTTGCCGCGCTTGGTCAGCGTGATGCCCAGCGCCCGCGAGGCGATCTCCGCGTCCTCGAAGAACAGTTCGTAGAAGTCGCCCATCCGGTAGAAAAGGAGCAGCCCCGGATTGGCCGACTTGATCTCGAGAAACTGCGCCATCATCGGCGTCGGCGCGCCGGTCGAGGCGCTGCCGCCCGCTCCGCCGCCGGTTTCCCGATGCTGTGCCGCCCTGCCATCCATCGCCTGGGACCCGTTTCGTTCCGTCCGAGCTTATGCGCGTTTACACGGCGCCGCGACAGGGATTAGAAGGTCTTTTCCCCGACTAGTGTCCGAATACAGCGCGCAAGGGACGACCCTCATGAACAAGCCTCACCGTCCCGCCGCGCCGTCCGTTTCAAAGCGTCCCGCGATCAGCGACAGCGAAGCGCTCGATTTTCACGCGCGCGGCAGGCCGGGCAAGCTCGAAGTCACGCCCACCAAGCCGATGGCGACCCAGCGCGACCTGTCGCTGGCCTATTCGCCGGGCGTCGCCGTCCCCGTCAAGGCGATCGCCGAACGGCCCGAGGCCGCCTTCGACTATACCGCGCGGGGCAACATGGTGGCCGTCATCTCCAACGGCACGGCGATCCTCGGCCTGGGCAATCTCGGCGCGCTCGCCTCAAAACCGGTGATGGAAGGCAAGGCCGTCCTCTTCAAGCGCTTTGCCGATGTCGATTCGATCGACCTGGAGGTCGACACCGAAGACATGGACGAGTTCGTCAATTGCGTGCGCCTGCTCGGCCCGTCGTTTGGCGGCATCAATCTCGAGGACATTCGCGCGCCGGACTGCTTCATGATCGAGGACCGGCTGCGCGAGGCCCTCGACATCCCGGTGTTTCACGACGATCAGCACGGCACCGCGATCATCGCCGCCGCCGGCCTGATCAACGCGCTGCATCTGACCGGCCGTGATCTGCGCGACGTCAAGATCGTCTGCAACGGCGCGGGCGCCGCCGCCATCGCCTGCATCGAGCTGGTCAAGGCGATGGGCGTGCCGCACGACAATGTCATCCTGTGCGACACCAAGGGTGTCATCCATCAGGGCCGGGGCACCGGCATGAACCAGTGGAAGTCGGCTCACGCGATCGCTACCGACCGGCGGACGCTCGCCGACGCGATGGAGGGCGCCGATGTCTTCTTCGGATTGTCGGTCAAGGGGGCGCTGACCGCCGACATGGTGCGGTCGATGGCCGACAATCCGATCATCTTCGCCATGGCCAATCCCGACCCGGAGATCACGCCCGAAGAGGTCGCCGAAATCCGCGACGATGCGATCATTGCGACCGGCCGGTCCGATTATCCCAACCAGGTCAACAATGTGCTCGGTTTTCCCTACATCTTCCGTGGCGCGCTCGATGTGCAGGCGACGACGATCAACGACGCGATGAAGGCCGCCGCGGCCAATGCCATTGCCGAACTCGCGCGCGAGGACGTGCCCGACGACGTGGCGATCGCCTATGGCGGCACGCGTCCCCGGTTCGGCCCCGGCTACATCATTCCCGTCCCGTTCGATCCCCGCCTGATTTCGGCGATCCCGGTC
This sequence comes from Oceaniradius stylonematis, assembly GCF_003149475.2. Lineage (GTDB taxonomy): Bacteria > Pseudomonadota > Alphaproteobacteria > Rhizobiales > Rhizobiaceae > Roseitalea > Roseitalea stylonematis. The sequence continues at coordinate 178,617 of NZ_QFWV02000001.1, read as the reverse complement.
GCGGTGGCGCGCGCCGCGATGGAATCGGGTGTCGCGCGCCGGCCCATCGCCGACTTCGACGCCTATGCGGTCGAACTGTCCGCGCGCCGCGATCCCATCGCCGCCACGCTCCAGCGCATCTTCGATCGCGTCCGCCGCAATCCCAAGCGCATGTTCTTCACCGAGGCGGAGGAAGAGCAGGTCGTCCGCGCCGCCGTCTCCTACGTCAATCAGGGGCTCGGAACCGCCATCCTTCTGGGCCGCGAGAACCTGATCGCCGAAGCGGCGCGCAATGCCGGCGTCGATCTGGAACGCGACGACATCGAGATCGTCAATGCGCGCCTGTCGAACCGCGCCGCCGCCTATGCGGACCATCTCTACGAGCGTCTGCAGCGCGACGGTTACCTGTTCCGCGACTGCCTGCGGATGGTCAATAACGACCGCAACATCTTCGCCGCCACCGCCGTCGCGCTCGGCGATGCCGACGGCATGGTCACCGGTGTCACCCGAAACTACGCCACCGCGCTCAGCGACGTTCGGCGCGTCATCGACGTGCGGCCCGGCCACCGTGTCGTCGGCGTTTCGCTGGCGCTGTGCCGCGGGCGCACGGTGCTGGTCGCCGACACGGCGGTGCACGACATGCCGACCGCCGAGGAACTTGCCGACATCGCCGAGGAGGCGGCCGGCATGGCCCGCAAGCTCGGCTATGAACCGCGCGTGGCTATGCTGGCCTATTCGACCTTCGGCCAGCCGCAGAGCGAACGCTCCAATTCCGTGCGCGATGCCGTGCGCATGCTCGACAAGCGGCGCGTCGATTTCGAGTATGACGGCGAGATGGCCGCCGATGTCGCGCTCAACGCCGAACTGATGGCGCAATATCCGTTCTGCCGGCTGTCGGCGCCGGCCAATGTTCTGGTCATGCCGGCGTTTCACTCGGCCTCGATTGCCACCAAGATGCTGCAGGAACTGGGCGGCTCGACCGTGATCGGTCCGCTTCTCGTCGGGCTCAACAAGTCCGTTCAGATCGTTTCGCTGAACGCGCGCGATGCGGACATCGTCAACATGGCCGCGATCGCCGCCTACAATGCCGGCGGATGATCAGGCGGCGAAGCGATCCGCATCTGCACCGTAATAGGAGACATAGCGCGCGCTGATCTGTTCGACCGGCAGGACGACGAGCACATCGACCGAAGCGAACGCATGGTCGATCACCGCGCCCTCGCCGAATGTGGCGCCGAGCCGAAGATAGCCCTTGATAAGCGGCGGCAGGGCGCGCATCGCCGCCTTCAGGTCGATCGCCTCGGCCGGCATGAAATCCATGTCGACACGTGTCTCGGCCCGCGCCGTCACCGACCAGTCGCCGGTGGCGCGCGCATGATGATGCAGGAATGCCAGCGCCATCGCATGCCGCGCGGGGACGCGGCCGGCAAAGGACGCGCAGCCGAACATCACATCGATGGCGTTGCGCCGGCAATAGGCCCAGATGCCCTGCCACAGAAGTTCGATCGTACGCTTGGAGCGATAGTCCGGCAGGACACAGGAGCGGCCCAGTTCGAGAAAGCGGCGGCCGTCATGCCGTTCGAGCAGGGCGCCGATGTCGAATGCGCTGTCCGAATAAAACGGCCTGCCGGCGAGGTTTTGCTGCGGCAGGAGCCTGTAGGTGCCGATAATCCGGTCCGTGTCGGTTCCCGCGATCGCAGTGTCCAGGACGATCAGATGGTCGCACAGCGCGTCATAGCCGTCGGCATCGATCCCGTCTTCATCGCCCGGCGCCGCGAACTCGGCCGAGAAAACGGCATGGCGCAGCCTTTGTGCGGCCCGGATTTCGTCACCGGTCGTCGCAAGCCGTGCACGCAGTTTGCCGATCTCGCCCAGAAACGCCGCCGGTTCGGCGGGCGGGCGGGCCGGCTGGCTTGGCGCTGCGCGTGCGATGGTCATCGTTCGAACCCGAATCCGGTCTGCATCCGACAAGGTGAGTTGTCGGCTATGACGATCCCGTGACGCCAGTATGACACATTTTCGGCGCGCGTTAATGCCTGTTCAGGCCGCTGCGCTGTCCAGCGTTTCGAACAGGACGTGCAAGTTCTGTGCGGTCAGCGGCTTGCGCACGATCTTCTGCGCACCGACGGCAAGCAGAAGGCGCTCCAATTCCGGATCGTCGTCGGCGGTCAGCGCGACGATCGGCAGGCGCGTGTCGCCGCCATGGGCGTCCTCGTGCGTACGGAAGAGGCGGATCGCCTCGGCGCCGTCGAGCACAGGCATGTGAACGTCCATCAGCACCAGATCGAAGGCGGCGTCCGGCGCGGTCATCCGGTCGAGCGCGGCCTTGCCGTTGTCCGCAAGCGTGACAGCGTGCCCCGCCTTTTCAAGAACGCTGCATGCCAGAAGCGCGTTGACCGGATTGTCTTCGGCGAGCAGCAAGCGGCGCCGGCGCTGCGCGGCCGGCGTCACAAGGGACAACGGATTGGACAGATCGTCGGCGGGTTTGCCGTCCAGAGTACGTTCCAGAACGCGCAACAGGCTGGAGCCACGCACCGGGCGTGTCAGGAATGCATGGCCGTCGGCCTTGAACTGCGCGCCCAGCGTGCCGCGCTCCTCGGGCTCGATCAGAACCACCGGACGGCCGCCGCGCGCGGCGATCCGGTCTGCGAGGCCGAGCGCCCGATCCGGATCGCGCATCAGCCGGCTGTCGATCAGCACCGTCGCGCCCGGCATGTCGTGCAACCGGTCGAGCGCCAGCTCCGGCGCGGTCGTGTGCTCGACCGACCCGCCATGCCCCGCGATCGCATCGGCCAGCATGTCCGCCTCGCATCCGGCGCGCATCATCAGGCAGAAGTGCTGACCCGATAGCGCCTCGTCGCTCGGCTCCGCCCCTTTTTGCGGCTCGATACCCGCCGGAACGCGCACGGTGAATTCCGTTCCCATGTCGGGCGAACTTTCAAACGCGATCGTGCCGCCGAGCCGGTCGACCAGCCGTTTGGCGATGGCAAGGCCAAGCCCCGCGCCATCGTGCCGACGCGCAAGGCTCATATCTGCCTGCTCGAACGGTTCGAAGATTTGCGCCTGCTTTTCGATCGGTATGCCGGGCCCGCTGTCGCGGACGGTGATGGTCAGATCGTGCGCCCGTCCGCCATCGGAGGAAGGCGCGTGGCCGATCTCGACGGCAATGCCGCCTTCGGCGGTGAACTTGATCGCATTGGCGACGATGTTGAACAGGATCTGCCGCAGGCCCTTGGCGTCGGCGCGCATCGATACCGGCACACCCGGCGCGATCGAATAGCCGAGATCGAGCCCCTTTTCGTGCGCGCGGCCGGCCAGCAGTTCGATCACGCCGCTGGTCAGCGCGCGCATGTCCGTGGCCGAGAAGACCGGCGTGCTGGTGTCGGCGCCACTGCGGCCGAATTCCAGAAGGTCGTTGACCAGCAGCATCAGCGCTTCGGAGGACGATGTGATCGCCTCGACATAATTGCGCTGCTCGGCGGTCAACGGCGTGTCGGCCAGCAGTTTGCCCATGCCGACGATGCCGTTCAGGGGCGTGCGGATCTCATGGCTTACAATGGCCAGAAACTGGGATTTCGATGCGTTCGTCTCGTCCATGGCGTTGCCCCGCCGTCAGGTCGCGGACCCCGCAATTTCGTCCGAGGGCCGGCAATCGGCGGTCGTGATGGCCGCGCGAACCCGCACGATAGGCTGTGAAGGTTATCAACTGGTTGCGTTGACGACCCGTATGGATCAGCGGGTGTCAGCCGGCCATGTCGATGACCACGCGGCCGCGCACCTTGCCCTCGAGCAGTGCCGTCGCCGTCTCGACGATCGCGTCGAAACCGATCGTCGTCGACAGGCTTTCGAGCTTTGCCGTGTCGAGGTCGCCGACAAGCCGGCTCCAGGCTTTTTCGCGCAACGCTCTGGGCGCCATCACCGAATCGATGCCCAGCAGCGACACGCCGCGCAGGATGAAGGGCGCGACGCTCGCCGGCAGGTCCATGCCTTGCGCAAGGCCGCAGGCGGCCACCGCGCCGCCATACTGCGTTTGCGCCAGGACATTGGCGAGGGTCACCGAACCGACCGAATCGATGCCGGCGGCCCACCGCTCCTTGCCGAGCGGCCGGCCGGGTTCGGACAATTCCGCCCGATCGATGATTTCCGCCGCGCCTAGCGATTCCAGGAACGCCGATTCGCTGGTCCGCCCGGTCGAGGCGATGACCTGATAGCCCAGCTTGGAAAGAACCGAGATCGCCACCGTGCCGACGCCGCCATTGGCGCCGGTGACGACGACCGGGCCGCGGTCGGGCGTGATGCCGGCACCCTCAAGTGCAAGCACCGACAGCATCGCCGTATAGCCCGCCGTGCCAATCGCCATCGCCTGATGCGGGGTCAGCGCGTCGGGCAGCGCGATCAGCCAGTCGCCATTGACGCGCGCCCGGCCCGCATACGCGCCGTAATGCACCTCGCCGACGCCCCAGCCATTCAGAATGACCTTGTCGCCCGCCTTCCAGTCGGCATGATCGGAGGCGACAACGGTCCCGGCAAAGTCGATGCCGGGGATCATCGGCCAGCGGCGGACGACCGGCGATTTGCCGGTAATCGCGAGCCCGTCCTTGTAGTTGATCGTGGTGGCTTCGACGGCGACGACCACATCGCCTTCCATCAGGTCGTCGACGGTCAGTTCGGCGACATCGACCGACTGAACCTTGTTGTCGTCGCGCGACACCATGATCGCCTTGAACGCGTCGGCCATCGGCCTCTCCCCTCAATTGTTTCGGCGCAACCTGCCAGCGCGTTGGCCGCAAGGTCAATCGGCTTTGCGGGTGCTGCGCCACAAAAGCACTTCGTCGAGAATCACCAGGCCCGCGCCGACGGTGATCGCCGCGTCCGCCAGGTTGAAGATCGCAAACGACCAGCCCGGCGTGTGAAACAGGAAATAGTCGATCACATAGCCGTAAAGCGAGCGGTCGATCAGATTGCCGATGGCGCCGCCAATGATCAGCGCAAAGCCGAAATGGGCGACGATCCGGTCCGCCGGGCTCGACACCCACAGCCAGCTCACGAAACCGGTGACTGCAAGGCTCAGCACGATCAGCGGGCCGGCGCCCCACCCTGACAGCATCGAAAAGGCGATGCCCGGATTGTGGGTCAGAAACAGCGCGAAGAAAGGCAGAAGATCGATCCGCTCGTGATAGTCCATCGCCTGCTCGACGCCGATCTTGATCGCCTGGTCGACGGCGACCATCGCGCCGACCGTCAGGAGAGCGGTGGAGATGCGTTTCATGACGGGTCCCCGGCAACCGCGAATGCGTGCCGCCGTGCCTCGTACAAGGCCAGCCCGGTTGCGACCGCCAGATTGAGCGAATCGGCCCGTCCGGCCTGCGGGATGCGGATCAGCGTGGTGCACAGATCCGCCAGATCGGCCGGCAGCCCGGCCTGCTCATTGCCCATCAGCAAAAGGATCGGACCGCTGGCATAGTCGGGCACGCGATAGTCGACCGAGCCTTCCAGATGAGTACCGATAATCTGGCCCGGCCAGTCGCCGGCAAAGCCCTTGAATGCCTCGGCTGTCATGCGCGCCACGGGCACCGCGAAAATCGAACCCATTGTCGCGCGCACGGTTTCGGTGGCGAACGGATCGGTCGTTTCGCCGACCAGGATGACGCCCCTGGCGCCGCCGGCATCGGCGGTGCGGATGATCGTGCCCAGATTGCCGGGATCGCGCACCCGGTCGAGCGCGATCCAAAGATCGTCCGCGCCGGGCCGGATCGATGCCGCATCGGCAAATCGCCGCTGCATGACCCCAACGACCATCTGCGGATTGTCGCGCCGCGTGATCTGGCCGAGCAGCCGTTCCGGCACGATCAGAACGTCCGCACCGGCCGCCACCGCACGGGTCGCCAGCGCTGTGACCGCCTCATTTCCCTTGGCCGATGCGGCATGGATCAGCGTTTTCAGTCGCCATCCGGCGTTCATCGCATCGATGATCAGCTTCATGCCTTCGGCGAGAAAGCTGTTGGTCTCCTCCCTGTGGCGCTTTTTTTCGAGCAGCCGGATGTCCTTGATGATCGGATTGGCCGCGCTGGTGACTTCCTTGACCCGTCCCGGGGCCGCGATCGGACTGGCCATCATGCGTGTCCCGGCGTCCAGCGGCTGAACATGGAGGTCGACAGGACGCGTCCGGCACTCGTCTCGCGCAGAACCAGTTCGCCCGATTCGACATGGCCGGCCGGCGCAAAGCCGGTCATGGCCTCCATCATCGTCTCGTGGATGGCGAACATCGAGGCCCGTATCGCGTAGGCCGTCAGCACCAGCATGAGGGGCGTATCGGAAAGAATCGCGCGGCAGCCATCGAGCATGTCGGGCAGATGATCGAAGAGCTGCCAGACCTCGCCGGCCGGACCGCGGCCATAGGCCGGCGGATCGAGCAGGATGATGTCATAGGCATTGCCGCGCCGCCCTTCGCGCGCCACGAACTTCATCGCGTCTTCGCAGATCCAGCGGATCGGCTTGTCTTCAAGCCCGGCATGGGCCTGGTTCTCGCGCGCCCAGCCGATGGCCTTTTTCGAGGCATCGACATGGGTGACGTGGGCGCCGGCAGCCGCTGCCACCAGCGAGCCGACCCCGGTATAGCCGAAAAGATTCAGGACGCGCAGGGGCCGCTCCGCGCCCTCGATCGCATTGCGCATGGCGCGCCAATGCGCTGCCTGTTCCGGGAACACGCCGACATGGCGGAACGATGTGAAACGGCCGAGATAAGGCACCCCGTCGAATGCCATCGGCCAGGTTTCCGGCAGCGGTTTCGCCGGAAAACGCCAGCGGCCAAGCCCTTCCTCGTCCGTGTCGCCGGTGAACACCGCATCTGCCGCTTCCCAGTCCGGCGGGGGCAGGGCGCGGCCCCAGATCGCCTGCTGTTCGGGGCGCACCAGCGTCAGCGAGCCGTAGCGTTCGAGCTTGAGCCCGTCGCCCGTGTCGACAAGGGCGTAATCGTCGGTGGCATCGGTCTCGAGGATCAGCGGAACGGTCTCCGCCGGGCGCGCGCCGCTTCGCCGTGTCCGGGGTTCCGGAGTTTCGCCAGCCGCCCGTGGCGGCCTGTCGGCATGTTTCGGCTTGGGGCGGAAGCCGCGTGGCTCGCCGGACCTGGCGCGCGGCGCACCATCGCGTTTTGCCGCCTGTGACTTTGTGCGGCGGCCATCCCTGGCGCGGTTCTTGCTCATGGCAGGCATATGGCTGTTCGCGGTCGGCTTGTGAAGCGAAAACGCCGTTCAAAGGCCGCAGCGCGCTGCGATCAAGGCGGCGGCGGCCAGGTCCTCGAGCGATGCGCCGGTCGACTTGAACAGCGTGATCTCGTCATCGGAGGTGCGGCCCATATGATCGCCATTGACCAGTTCCATGAGTTCGGCGCGCACATGGCTGCGCTCGATCAGCCCGGCATTGATCGGCTGCACCAGATCGCCGCCCTCGTGCAGCGCCCCCGCATAGGTGTCGACGAACAGACTTGCCCGCTGCACGCACTCATCGTCGCTTTCGCGCATGGCCGGCGTGAACGCGCCGACAAGATCGACATGCGTGCCCGGCGAGAGGAGAGCGCCCTTGATCAGCGGCTCGGTCGATAGCGTCGCGCAACTGATGACATCGGCCTTGCCGACCGCCGCATCGAGGCTTTCGGCGGCGACGGCCTCGGCCGCTTGACCGTCGGCGCGCAGGCTTTCCGCAAGCCTTTCGGCGCCCGCGACAGTCCGGTTCCAGACCAGAACGTGCCTGTAGGGCCGGACGCTCAGATGCGCCCGGACCAGAAACGGCGCCAGCGCACCGGCGCCGACCATCAGCAGCGTGTCGGGTTCGGCCGGCGCGAGGTGGCGCGCGGCAAGCGCCGATGCCGCAGCCGTTCGCCACAAGGTCAGCCGGGCGCCATCGATCATCGCGATCTGCGCACCGGTCTTTTTGTCCATCAGGATGACGGAGGCCATCACGGCGGGCAGGGTGCGCGCGCCATTGTCCGGTGTCACCACGACCAGCTTGACGGCCATGTGGCGGTCGTTCCAGGCCGGCATCAGCAGCAGGGTCTGGTCGGCACTGTCCGCGTTGGCGATGGTGTGGTGGTGACGGGGCGGAGCGTGGACGCCGCCCCTGAACGCGTCCGCAAGCGTGTCGGTCAGCGCCGGAAAGTCCAGCGCAGCATCGACGTCATCGGCCGAAATGATCTTCATGGATGATCAGCGCTGCAGCACGAGCGAGGTGCCGGTCGCCGAATTGTCGCCATTGGTCCGCTTGGTCTTTTCGACCTCGTGGCGCAATTGCCGGGCCTCGCGCTTGTAGGTCCGTTCCTGCTTGCGGTGTTTGCCCTGGGCCAGCCAGGCGCCGAAACCGCCGGCAACCACGCCGATCGCAGCCGCCACGAACAGCCAGACGAACAGCGGCGCCTGATAGGTCAGCGCGGGATTGCCCGGATTGAACACGTCGATCGACAGCGGCACCGATGTCCTGTTGGCAACCATCAGCGCGATCAGGACGATGGCCAGCGGGATCAGGATCAGGACGTTGAAGATGCGGCGCATGAAGGCGGCTCGAACGGTTTGCGTTGCGGTGCGCTTTACTTACCGCCGTTCAGGCGGTTCCGCAATTCCTTGCCCGTCTTGAAGAAGGGCACCCACTTCTCCTCGACCATCACCTTTTCGCCGGTGCGCGGATTGCGCCCCTCGCGGGCCGGGCGGTTCTTGACCGAAAAGGCGCCGAAGCCGCGCAGTTCCACCCGGTTGCCTTCGGCCAGCGTGTCGCCGATCTCGTCGAGCACCGCATTGACGATGTTCTCGACATCCCGCTGGTAGAGATGCGGGTTGCGGTTGGCGATGATTTGAACGAGTTCGGATTTGATCATGGCTCTGCCGTCGGCGAGGTCAGCAAGGCGTCAGCGTGCCAAAGCGAGATCAGCCCGTCAAGGAAAAGCCTTTGGTTCAGGGCCTTTGTGACCGATGAGGCCGGGTTGGAAAGCCCGATCCGGCCGGCGACGAATTCGGCCGCGATGCCGAGGCCAAATAGGCCCGAATCCTCGCGGCGTGGCTCCCAACGAACGATCTTCAGGTCCTCGTCGATACCTTGTGCGGTCAGCCAGGCGCGGGCTGCGTCCTCGCCGCCCAGTTCATCGACCAGCCCGTTGGCAAGGCTCACCCGGCCCGAATAGACCGACCCGTCGGCGAGCCGGTCGATCGTCGCCTGGTCGAAGCCGCGCCGCTCGGCGACCAGTTCCTTGAACCAGTCGAAACTGTCCATGACGAGCGCGCGCAGCATTTCCTCGGCGCCTTCGGGCGGTTCGCCGAAAAAGGACGGTTCGGCCTTGAGCGGCGTCGATTTGATCGCCCTTACGTCGACGCCCCAGTTCTCCAGAAGACCGGTGAAGTTCGGATATTGCACGATCACGCCGATCGACCCGACGATCGACGACTGGCGGGCGACGATGCGGTCGGCGGCGACCGCCACCATATAGCCGCCGGATGCGGCAAGCGTGTCGATCTGGGCGACCACCGGCTTTTCGGCGGCCAGCTTGCGGACCGCATCATGGACCGCTTCGCTGCCAGCGGTGGTGCCGCCAGGCGAATCGATGGCGATGATCACGGCCTTGGCCTGTTCGCTCCTGCGCACCCGCTCGATCAATGCCAGCAGGCGGTCGTCGCCCGTGATCGTGCCTTCGATGGCGATCCGTGCCACATGGGACCGGGTTTGCGGGCCGAAACGGTCGCCGCTGAATGAAGCGGTCAGCGCGATCAGGCCGGCAACGATCACGATGATGGTGATCGCGCGCCAGAAGGAGAGTTTCCGGCGCATCCGCTGCCGGTCTATGATATCGTCGGCCCGCAACGGTTCCATGGGTTCTCTCTCCGCTTGGCGTGTGGCGACGGGCCGCCGGGACATCCAAAAACGACCACATTGGAAACTTAATCGATCCCGACCGGGATTCCAGCCTCCCGAAAGCAATGTGCGACAGGCTGTGACGACTCACCGCGCCAGCTGCGGATGAAGGACTTGGGCATGGGCGAAGGATTTGGGCATGGGGCTTGAAGCGCGCAAAGAGCCGACATCGCCCGGCAGCGGCCGGCGGTTCGCGCGTGCCGCCAGCCATTCAAGGCGCGTGCGGCTGTTGCGCTGGCTGGTCCCGGCGGTCGCGGCCGTTGCCCTTGTCGGGGTTGCCGGCGTCATGGCAATATCGCGCATCGCCCTGCCGGGCATCGATGTGGATCTGGCGTCAAGCGCCATCGTCGACGGCAAGCTGGTGATCGCCGAACCGCGTCTTGACGGCTTTACGCCCGATCAGCGCGCCTACAGCGTCTCGGCCCGGTCCGCGACCCAGGAGATCGGCGCCGATCCGTTGACACTTCAGGAGCTGCGCGCCGATGTCGAGTTGGAAGACGGCACGACCGCCTTTCTCAGTGCCGAAAACGGTGTCTTCAATCCTGCCGATAACAGTCTCGTTCTGGGAGAACGCGCCCTGCTCGAAACGACCGGCGGCGTCAGGGCCATTTTTTCCGATGCGGAGGTCGATCTTGCCACTGGCGATCTGGTCGTGCGCGACACGGTTGAGATCGAGCAGCCCGGCATGCGGATCATCGCCGACCGGCTGACGGTTGAGGGCCACGGCAAAAGGCTGGTGTTTGAAAACAACGTCAACGTCATGATAGAGCCGACCGCCATCACCGCCAGGGTACAAACGGATACACAGCAATGAACAGGCAGAATTGGGGGCGCAACGCCCGAGCTTTCGCGCTGCTGGCGGCCCTATGCGCCCCTATCCTGGTCACGGCCCATGCCCATGCCCAGGTCGGCGGTGGCGACTTCTCGCTGTCCGGTGACGAACCCGTGCAGGTCGATGGCGATCGGCTCGAGGTGCTCGAGGACGAGGGCATGGCGGTTTTCGAAGGCAATGTCCGGGTGGTTCAGGGCGATACGGTTTTGCGGACGGGCAAACTGGTCATCCGCTATGCGCGCGGCGGCGACGGTTCGCTGGCAACGGGCGGCGCGCAGATCGACCGATTGGAGGCGAGCGGCGGCGTCAACATCCAGACCGCGACGCAGGTCGCCACCGGCGAGACCGGCACCTACGACATGGCATCCGAGGTCCTGATCCTGTCGGGCAAGCGGGTGACGCTGTCGGAGGACGGGAACGTCGCGACCGGGTGCCTCTTGACCGTCGACATGCGCGCCAATCGCTCCCGGCTCGAAGGATGCCGTGACCAGGGATCGCGTCCGACCATCCTGATCCAGCCGCAAAGCCGCTGACCCGGTCCCCGGAACCCGACGAGATGCGCCCCCGTGTTGTCCCTGTTCAAACAGCGTAGGTCCGGCACAGCCGCCAAGGGCGGCCAGAACCTCGGCGGAACGCTCGTCGCGCGCGGACTGACCAAGAGCTATCGCGGCCGCAAGGTGGTCGATGGCGCCTCGATGGCGCTTCGGGCCGGTGAAGCGGTCGGCCTTCTGGGCCCCAACGGGGCGGGCAAGACGACCTGCTTTTACATGGTCACGGGGCTCGTGCCCGTCGACAGCGGCCAGATTCTACTCGACGGCCATGACGTGACGGCGATGCCTATGTATCAGCGCGCGCGCCTGGGCATCGGCTATCTGCCGCAGGAAGCATCGATCTTCCGCGGCCTTTCGGTCGAGCAGAACATCATGGCGATCCTGGAAGTCGTGGTGAAGAATGCCGCCGAACGCGCGCGCAAGCTCGATGCCCTGCTCGACGAATTCTCGATCGCCCATCTGCGCAAGGCGCCCTCGATTGCGCTGTCGGGCGGCGAGCGCCGGCGGTGCGAGATCGCTCGCGCGCTGGCCTCCGATCCGGCCTTCATGCTGCTGGACGAGCCGTTCGCGGGCGTCGACCCGATCGCCGTTTCAGACATTCAGGGCCTGGTGCGCCATCTGACCAAGCGCGGCATCGGTGTTCTGATCACCGATCACAACGTCCGCGAAACGCTGGGCCTGATCGACCGCGCCTATATCATCCATGCCGGCAGCGTGCTGACACATGGCCGTCCCGACGAGATCATCGCCAATCCGGACGTGCGCCGTCTTTACCTTGGCGACCAGTTTAGCCTTTGATCCCACCCGTGCGGCTGGCCACGCCGGGCAAAACCCGCTTTAATGACGCTATGCAAGTGTCGGGCCAATCGGGCCGGCCATAACCAAGCGGGACGAAATCTTCCATGGCGCTGACCGCCCGGCTCCATCTGCGTCAAGCCCAGACGATGGCGATGACGCCGCAATTGCTGCAGTCGATCCGTCTGCTGCAATTCTCGCACATGGAGCTCGAACGGTTCATCGACGACCAGATCGAGCGCAACCCGCTGCTCGAACGCGCCGACGAGGCGGGCACGGCGCAGCCGGCGGCCGAGATGCCCGAACCCGCCCTGCCGGTGGATGCGGCCGGCATGGCCGACCGACTCGATACCTCGCTGGAAAACGTCTTTCCCGACGATCCGGGCCGGACCGATGGCTCGGCCTCCGCCCGAAAAGGGGCGCATCGGGAGCGTCAGCCCGGACTGCCATCGATGGGCGTGCCGGACACCGATTGGCCGGTGGAGGAGTTCGCCGACCGCCCACCGGGCCTGCGCGAACATGTGCGCGACCAGATCGCCATGACCGTGCGCGGCCAGGCCGACCGGGCGATCGCCATCGACCTCGCCGATCATCTGGACGCGCGCGGATATATCGAGGCCGATCTCGACGCCATCGCCACGCGGCTGGCAGTGCCGCGCGCGGCGATCGATCGCGTGCTGGGCATGGTGCAGACCTTCGATCCGGCCGGACTGTTTGCGCGCGACCTGCCCGAGTGCCTGGCGTTGCAGTGCGCGCGCCGCGACCGGCTGGACCCGGCGATGCGGGCACTTCTCGAAAATCTCGAATTGCTGGCGCGGCGTGATTTCAAGGCTCTGTCGCGTCTGTGCGGCGTCGATCAGGCCGATCTCGTGGACATGCTGGCGGAGATACGAACCCTCGATCCGCGCCCCGGCCTTGCTTTCGAACACAGCCCCGTCCAGGCGGTCGTGCACGATGTAGAGGTGCGGAAGGGCGCCGACGGAGCGTGGCAGATCGAACTCAACCGCGATTCGCTGCCGCGCGTTCTGGTTGATCGTGACTATTATGCGACCGTGACCGCCGGCGCGCTGGACGGCGCGGAAAAGTCGTTCATGACGCAATGTCTTCAGGATGCGCACTGGCTCGAGCGCAGCCTCGACCAGCGCGCCACCACGGTGCTCAAGGTCGCAACCGAGATCGTGCGCCAGCAGGACGGGTTTCTGACCGAAGGTGTCAGCGCCCTCAAGCCGCTAACCATGAAGATGGTCGCCGACGAAATCGCCATGCATGAGTCGACCGTCAGCCGCGTCGTCGCCAACAAGTTCATGATGACGCCGCGCGGCCTTTACGAATTGCGATTTTTCTTCTCCGGCGCGATCTCGGCGACCGATGGCGGTGATCGCGACCATGCGACCGAAAGCGTGCGTCAGCGCATCCGCGATCTCATAGAGGCCGAACGTCCCGAGAAGGTGCTGTCCGATGATGCGCTGGTGGTCCAGCTGCGGGCGGACGGCATCGACATCGCGCGGCGGACGGTCGCCAAGTACCGGGAATCGATGAACATTGCATCCTCCGTCCAACGCCGGCGCGAAAAGCGCGCTCTTGTGCTTGCCGGAACGTGACCGGGCATTTGGCGGCCGGTTTCGCGGTGATTGCCCTTCACAATCCACCCCGATTGCACCAATCTGGCGGCGAGGCCACAAAGAGCCGCGGCCAATCCCCGGCCGCACGACGGGGCACAACACGAAGAGGTAGGACCATGAGTCTGCGCGTTTCGGGAAAACACATGGAGATCGGCGATGCGTTCCGCACACGCATCGAGGACCGGATCGACGAGGCGATCGACAAGTATTTCGGCGGACGCGCCTCGGGCCATGTGGTGGTCGAAAAGTCGCGATCCCGATTCACCACCGACTGCACGCTGCACCTCGATTCGGGCACGGTCCTCCAGGCAACCGGCGAGGCTCAGGACCCGCAGGCCTCCTTCGACGCCGCCGCCGAGCGGATCGAAAAGCGCCTGCGCCGCTACAAGCGCCGGTTGAAGTCCCACCATGCCAACGGTGCGGCCACGCGGGTCGAGGAATATGCCTACCGCGTGCTCGAGGCGCTGCCCCAGGACGAGGATGAAGAGCTTCCCGACGACTACGCGCCGCTCGTCATCGCCGAGACCAAGATGAGTTTGTCCACCATGCCGGTCTCTTCGGCGGTTTTGCAACTGGACCTTCAGGACACGCCGGTCTATGTGTTCCGCAATGCTGGGAGCGGCGACGTCAACCTTGTGTATCGCCGCCCCGATGGACATATCGGCTGGATCGATCCGGGATCGTTGAAGTAGGGATCGGCAACCGCGCGGGACCAGATGCCCGCGCCGCGGTTTGCTTCGATCCGTCCCGGAGACCAAGGCCGCCGACCCAAGAGGGAATAACGATGGATCTGGGCGATATTCTCGCGGAAAACGCCGTGACCGGCGATCTGCGCGCCAGTTCGAAGAAGCAATTGCTGCAAGCCGTCTCAGAACATGCCGCCGAACTGACCGGCCTGTCGGCACGCGAGATTTTCGACACTGTCCTGCAGCGCGAAAAGCTCGGGTCGACGGGCGTGGGGAACGGCATCGCCATTCCGCACGCCAAGTTTCCCGGCTTCGACCGGATCGCCGGCGTGTTTGCGCGGCTGCACGAGCCGATCGATTTCGATGCGCTTGACGAGCAGCCCGTCGATCTGGTCTTTCTGCTGTTGGCGCCGGAAAATGCCGGCGCCGACCATCTCAAGGCGCTGTCGCGCGTGGCGCGCCTGATGCGCGATCCCGGTCGCGTTGCCCTTTTGCGGGCGACCAGCGATCCGCAGGCGCTCTATCATCATCTGGTGGAAGGGCCGGCCTCCAACGCCGCCTGAGCGGCCCCGTGGGGCGGTCCTAGCGGATCCGGCGTTCGCTGTCGGGCTCGAACAGCATTGCCCGGTCCGGGTCGAAGCGCGCGGTGATCGCCTGACCGGGCTTGATCCCGTGGTTCTCGCCCAGCGCGATCGTCAGCGGCTCGTCCGTGTCGGCGCCCGAATATCCATAGGACACACCGCCCAGATCCTCGATCACCTCGATGCGGGTTTCCAGCGACGCGCTGCCATCGGTCGAAAAATGCTCCGGCCGGATGCCCATCAGAACCGGTGTGTCCCGCTTCAGCGTCCCGCTCATCGGCACCGAGGCGCTCGTGCCGTCAAAGTCGTTAAGGGCGATGGTGGCGGTGCCATTGCCCGATGCGGTGACGGTTCCGCGCAGGAAGTTCATTTTCGGCGAACCGATAAAGCCGGCAACGAACAGATTGTCGGGGTCCGAATAAAGATCGAGCGGCGCGCCCGCCTGTTCGATCCGGCCGGCGCGCAGCACGACGATCTTGTCGGCGAGCGTCATCGCTTCGACCTGATCGTGGGTGACATAGATCATCGTCGCGCCCAGGTCATTGTGAAGCTTGGCGATCTCGAGCCGCATCTTCACGCGCAGTTCCGCGTCCAGGTTCGACAGCGGTTCGTCGAACAGGAACACTTTCGGCTCGCGTACGATCGCCCGGCCGATGGCCACGCGCTGGCGCTGGCCGCCGGACAATTGCTTGGGCTTGCGCTGCAAGAGCTGTTCCAGATGCAGGATTTCGGCGGCCTTGTGCACCCTCTCGCGGACCATCTCCGGATTGGCGCCGGTCATCTTCAGGCCGAACCCCATATTCTCCTCGACCGTCATGTGCGGATAAAGCGCATAGGACTGGAACACCATCGCCACGCCGCGGTCGGCGGGCTCGACCCGGGTCACGTCCTCACTGCCGATCGCCACCGTGCCGCCCGATGCCTCTTCCAGGCCGGCGACCAACCTCAGCAGTGTCGACTTGCCGCAGCCGGACGGGCCGACGAACACCGCGAACTCGCCCGATTCGATGGACAGATCGACACCGTGGATGACGTCCACGCTGCCGAACGACTTCTTCAGATCCCTCAGTTGGACGTCTGCCAATGGAAGCTCCCCCGCTACCGGCCGGTGTCCGCTAGGCGCGCGGTCCCAGCCTGATTTCGATATCGGCATTGATGGCCGCCGCCGCCGCGCGCACATCGTCCGCCCATCGTTCCAGTTGCGCCATCGCGATGCGGTAACTCGGCGCCGTCACCGAGATGCCGCCGACGAAAGACCGGTCATGCGACCGGATCGGCGCGGCGACACAGTGTATGCCGGTCTCATGCTCTTCCCGGTCAAAGGCGATCCCGGCGGCCCTGATGTCGGCCAGTTCCTCGCCCAGTACGGCCGCATCGGTCAGCGTGTGCTCCGTGTGCCGGCGAAAATCGACCCGCGCGATGCGCGCCCATGCGTCTTCGGGCGGCAGCGCCGACAGCGCCGCCTTGCCGACGCCGGTGCAATAGCAGGGCGAAGCATTGCCGATCTGGCTGTGCATCCGCACCGCCTGACGCGATTCCACCTTGTCCAGATAGATCACCTCGAGATCGCTCAGGACGCCCAGATGGACCGTTTCGCCGGTCTTTTCGTGCAGCGCGGCCAGGTGTGGTTCGGCGATCTCGCGAAACCGATTGCCCGACCATGCCCGCGCGGCGAACTGCAAAAGGCGCAGCCCCAGCCCGTATGAATGGTCGGGATTGACCTGCAAAAGGCCCTCCGAGATCAGGTTGGAGACCTGCCGGTGCAGCGTGCCGGGCGGCTGACCGATTGCCTCGCGCAGATCGCGAAAGCGCATCGGCCGCTCGGCGCGCGCCACCACGTCGAGCACGGCAACCGCCTTGCCCAGCGTGCCGGTATCCGGCACCGTCCGCGCGCGATCGGCATCCGATTTCCGGTCGGTCCTGTCCTGTTCGATCCAGGTGTCCATGTCCTCCCCGGCGGACGGCATGGGAGACCGTCCGGCTCTTGACTCCTTATCGACCTTAGCTCAATAATTCAAGATAGTCAAACGACGTTCCACTATATGGAACAACTTATGCGGCGTCGTTTGTCTGAAAGAACCGCATTTGCGCCGTCCCGGATCAACCGTTCGGCGCGCGTTTGGGTGGCGGAGAGGCGCCATCCGCATTCGGGAGGAAAATCGGAATGAAATCCATTCTCAAGGGCGCCGCGTTCGGCGTCTTGGCAACAACGATGATGGCGGGCTCGGCCTCCGCCAGTGAACTCGTCATCACCTTCGATGACCTGAATCCGGCGCCGAAGGCCGCATTCGAGGCTGCGGTCGAGGCTTTCCGCGCCGCCAACCCCGACATCGAGGTGACCGCCAACAATGGCGACCGCGAGGCGCACAAGAACACCATCCGCAGCGCGCTTCAGAACGATGCGCCCGACGTCATCACCTGGTATCCGGGCAACCGCATGGCGCCCTTCGTCGACGCCGGCCTGTTCATGGACATTTCCGACCTGTGGGCGTCCGACCCCAACCTGTCGCAGCATTTCGAAGCCATCAAGCCGACCATGTCGCGCGACGGCAAGCAGTGGGGCGTGCCCTATTCCTATTATCAGTGGGGCGTCTATTACCGCAAAGACATCTTCGACAAGCTGGGCCTGTCCGAGCCGACGACCTGGGACGAGATGCTGGCAGCCTGCGATGTGATGAAGGAAAACGGCGTCACGCCGTTCACCATCGGCACCAAGTTCCTTTGGACGGCAGCCGGCGTGTTCGATTATCTGAACCTGCGCACCAACGGCTATGAGGTGCATAACGCGCTGACCGCCGGCGAGATCAAATACACCGACGATCGCATCCGCGCGACCTTCGCCAACTGGGAGACGATGCTGGAGCGCTGCTCGTTCGTCGACAACCACGCGACGATGAGCTGGCAGGAAGCGCTGGCCCCGTTCGCCAATGGTGACGCCGCCATGTATGTCATGGGCAACTTCGCCGTCGCCGGCATGAAGGACGCGGGCCTGACCGAGGAGCAGATCGACTTCTTCCAGTTCCCGGAAATCACGCCCGGACTGCCACGTGCCGAGGAAGCGCCGGCGGACGCCTTCTTCATCCCGGCGAACGCCACCAATGTGGAGAACGCCAAGAAGTTCCTCGCCTTTGTCGCTTCGCCCGAAGTGCAGGCGGAATGGAACAAGGCAATCGGCCAGCTTCCGCCCAACTCGGCCGCCGCGATCAATGAGGACGACAAGTTCATCGTCGAGGGGATGGAGACGCTGTCGACCGCATCGGGCCTGGCCCAGTTCTATGACCGCGATGCGCCGGCGGCGATGGCCCAGGCCGGCATGGAGGGCTTCCAGCGCTTCATGCTCGACCCGAGCACGCTCGACGAAGTGCTGACCGAACTCGATCGCGTTCAGGGCGAAGTCTACTAAGCCAACACCGGAAACCGGCCAGACCTATTCGGGTCTGGCCGGATCATCCGCCGGCAGGCATTTGGTCGCGGCATTCCAGAGCGGGAACAGGCGACGCAAATTCGTCCCGGCGCTTTCGGGGAGGAGCACCCATGGCGAGCGCGGCAACAGCCAGCGCGGGCGGCCTTCGAGCCAGCCGTTACGAGACCGAAACTGTCCGCGTGGCCGTATCGGGCGTGGTGCTCGTGATCGCGGCCTGGCTTCTCTTCTTTGTCGTCGATCCCGGCGTTATCCAGAACTGGCTCGGCTATGGCCAGCGCAGCGACGCACGCGTGCCCGCTTTCTTTGCCCGTTTCGCGCTGCTGCTGGCCGTCATCGTCTCGGGCTTCACGCTGGTCACCTCGACCGCCTACTACAAGCGCAACCGGATCAGGTTGGCGCCTTGGATGTTCGTGTCGATCGGCCTGGTCTTCTTTGCGGTCTACGTCATCCTGCCGATCTTTCAGTCCTTCTCCTATTCGTTCACCCGCTGGGACGGGCTGCGCGACATCAATGGCGTGTGGACCGGCGAATGGGTCGGTCTCCAGAACTACCGGCGACTGCTCGACGATCCGAACTTCTACACCTCGCTGTGGAACAACCTGTTGTGGCTGGTCCTCTATATGCTGGCCGTGCCGATCGGGCTGGGCATCGCCCTGTTTCTGAACCAGACAGTCACCGGCATCCGCATCTACAAGTCGCTCTTCTTCTTCCCCTTCGTCATCTCACAGGTCGTGGTCGGGCTGATCTTCACCTGGGCCTACAATCCCGAGTTCGGGCTCGTCGGAGAGATCTGGGGCTGGTTCTTCTGCGAGGAGACCACGAACATCATGGGCAACCCGACGACGGTCTGCTCGGTCGATCCGCCCAACATCCTCGGCAACCCCGATGTCGCGACCTACGGCATCATCGCCGCCGGCCTGTGGCCGCAGATCGCCTATTGCATGATCCTTTACCTGACCGGGCTGAACAACGTATCTCCCGACCAGATCGAGGCCGGCCGGCTCGATGGCGCCAAGGGCTGGAAGATGCTGCGCCACGTGATCCTGCCTCAACTCGCGCCGGCGACCTTCCTTGCCGTGGTCGTCACCGTGATCGGCGCGCTGCGCTCGTTCGACATGATCGCCACGATGACGCAAGGGGGGCCCTTTGGCTCCACAAACGTGCTGGCCTACTACATGTACGACCAGGCGGTCGGTGAGGGCGTCGGTCGCTACGGCTACGGTTCGGCCATTGCCGTCGTCCTGTTCGCCATCATGCTGGTCTATATCAGCTACTTCCTGTGGCGCATGTGGCAGGACGAAAGGGAGGCGCGCTGATGTCGGACACCTTTCGCGCCCGTGTCGCCGCAATCTGCGAGCGCCTTCCTGGATCGGAGGTGTCCGACCCCTGGGGCGGGGGCCACGACGCCTATAAGGTCGGTGGCAAGATGTATGCCTGCATCGGCGCGATGACGCCGGGCGTCGCGGTCAAATGCGCGGATATCGAAACCGCCGAAATGCTGAAATCGGTCGGCTTTGCCGCGCATGCACCCTATTTTCACAAGAGCTGGGTGCTGTTGCCCGAGGACGCCGATGGCGGCGAACTGAAACAGCGTATCGAGCAGTCCTATGATATCGTCCGGGCCAAGCTGCCCGCCAAGGTCCGCAAGGCGCTGCCCGAGCGCAGCAGAGCGGAGGCGGNCGCACTGTTCGTCTGGCTCCTGCCGCTGCTGGCGATCTTCCTGACCTCGATCCGCCCGGCGATCGACATCAACACCGGCAACATGTTCGGCATCCCCAGCGAATTCGTGATGTTCGACAATTATGGCCAGGTGCTCGCCCAGCCCAACGCGCTGCGCTACATGCTCAACACGCTGATCATCACCATCCCGACGGTGATCCTTTCCGTGTCGCTGGCCTGCCTGACAGGCTATGCGCTGGCGGTCTACCGGTTCCGCTGGGCGCTGCCGCTGTTCTTTGTCTTCGTCGCCGGCAACTTCGTGCCGTTCCAGATCCTCATGCTTCCGGTCGTCGACCTGTCGGTGCGGCTCGAAATGATGAACACCATCCCCGGTCTCGTCATCTTCCATGCCGCGTTCCAGACGGGCTTCTGCACGCTGTTCATGCGCAACTTCATCAAGGCGCTGCCGTTCGAACTGATCGAGGCCGCGCGGATCGAGGGCGTCGACGAGTTCAAGATCTTCTGGCACCTGGTCCTGCCGCTGGTGAAACCGGCCATCGCCGCGCTGTCGGTGCTGATCTTCACCTTCATCTGGAACGACTTCTTCTGGGCGACGGTGATGCTGCAGGACGATGCGAACCTGCCGATCACCGTGGGCGTGCGCACGCTCAACGGTGAATTCGTCCAGCAATGGCAACTGATCTCCGCTGCATCGCTTCTGGCCGCCCTGCCGCCGGTGATCATGTTCTTCGCCATGCAAAAGCACTTCATCGCCGGGCTGACGCTTGGCGCAACCAAGGGCTAGCATTCCATGAGCGTGTCTCCGACCATCGCCTTCATCGGCGCCGGTTCCACCATCTTCATGAAGAACATCATCGGCGACGTTCTGCACCGTCCGGCGCTGTCCGGCGCGGTGATCCGTTTGATGGACATCGACCAGACGCGGCTCGACCAGTCCAGGCTGGTCGCCGAGAAGCTGGTCGCAACGCTCGGCGCAAGCGCGACCGTCGAGGCAACAACCGATCGCCGCCGCGCGCTCGATGGCGCCGATTTCGTTGTCGTCGCCTTCCAGATCGGCGGGTTCGAACCGGCCACGGTCGTCGACTTCGAGGTTCCCGAGCAACTTGGCCTGAAGCAGACCATCGCCGACACGCTCGGATTGGGCGGCATCATGCGCGGCCTGCGCACCGTGCCGCATCTGTGGGCGCTGTGTCAGGACATGACCGAACTGTGCCCCGACGCGATCCTCCTGCAATATGTCAACCCGATGGCGATCAACACCTGGGCGATAGCCGAACGCTATCCGAACATTCGTCAGGTTGGCCTTTGCCATTCCGTGCAAGGCACGGTGAAGGAACTGGCGCGCGATCTGGGCATCGATCCATGGCGCATCCGCTATCGGGCGGCGGGCATCAACCATGTGGCGTTTTTCCTCGAGTTCGAGGAACGGATGGACGATGGCACCCATCGCGACCTCTATCCCGATCTGCACGCCGGCTACGAGGCGGGCCGCATCCCGCTGGAGCCCGATCACAATCTGCGCTGCCCCAATCTTGTGCGCTACGAGATGATGAAGCGCCTGGGTTATTTCGTCACCGAGAGCTCCGAGCACTTTGCCGAATATGTGCCCTGGTTCATCAAGCGCGACCGGCCGGACCTGATCGAGCGCTTCCGCATTCCGCTGGACGAATATCCCAAGCGCTGCGTCGAACAGCAGAGCGCCTGGGCCGCGCAATATGAGGAATATCAGTCGTCTGACTCAATCGGTATCGAGCCGAGCCACGAATATGCCTCCGACATCATCAATTCGGTGTGGACAGGCGAGCCTTCGGTCATTTACGGCAATGTGCCCAACCACCGGCTGATCGACGGTCTTCCCGATGGCTGCGCGGTCGAGGTGCCGTGCCTGGTGGACGCCAACGGCGTCCAGCCGACGCGCGTCGGCGCCCTGCCGCCGCAGCTGACGGCGCTGATGCGGTCCAATGTCAATGTTCAGGAACTGACGGTGCGGGCGCTCGTTGAGGAAAAGCGCGAGCATGTCTATCACGCCGCGATGATGGACCCGCATACGGGCGCCGAACTGGATCTCGACCAGATATGGACTGCCGTCGACCGGCTGATCGAGGCGCATGGCGCCTGGCTGCCCGACTGGCTGCATGGCGACGCGATGCGTGTCGCAGCCCAATAGGAGTAACCAGAAGACAATGGCCGATTTTCCGATCTATCCGGACCTGAAAGGGGCGTCCGTCCTGATCACCGGTGGCGGGTCGGGCATCGGCGCCGCGCTCACCGAAGGCTTCGTCGCGCAAGGGGCGCAGGTCGCCTTCATCGACATTGCCGAAGAAGCCAGCAAGGCGCTGGCCCACGACCTTGGGGCGCGCTACGGCCATGCCCCGCTCTACCTCAAGGCCGATCTGACCGATGTTGAAGCAATCCGGGCCGCAGTGGCCGAAGCCGCCCGCGACCATGGTCTGGTGACGGTCCTCGTCAACAACGCCGCCTGGGACGACCGCCACGAGATCGATGCGGTCGATGCCGACTATTGGGACAGGAACACGGCGATCAATCTGCGCCACGCCTTCTTCACCGCCCAGGCCGTTACTGAAGGCATGAAGGCGTCGGGCGGCGGCGCGATCGTCAATTTCACCTCCACATCCTTCATGCTGAACATTGGCGACATGCCGGCCTACACCGCATCCAAGGCCGGCATTATCGGCCTGACCAAGGGTCTGGCGGGCAAGCTCGGGCCGCACAAGATCCGCGTCAACGCGATTGCGCCCGGCTGGGTGATGACCGATCGCCAGAAACAGCTTTGGGTGACGGACGATTCGCTCAACGAAATGCTCGGGCGGCAAAGCCTCAAACACGCATTGCAGCCGCACGAGATGGTCGGGCCGTGCCTGTTTCTGGCATCGAGTGCGGCCAGCGCCATCTCGGCGCAGACCCTGATCGCCGATGGTGGCCTGCTTTGATCGCCAATCCCGCCATCGCGGCCGTTCTGGTCGATTGGGGAACCTCCCGTCTCCGGCTCTGGGCCGTCGATGGCGCCGGAACCGTGCTTGGCGAAGCGCGCAGCGGCGAGGGCATGGGCGCAACCGAGCCGCGCGCCTTCGAAGGTATCCTGGAGCATCATCTTGCCGAACTGGGCGCCGGCCCGAAGGTGCCCGTCATGATGTGCGGCATGGTCGGCAGCCGGCAGGGCTGGCAGGAAGCGCCCTATGTCGAAGTGCCGGCCCGGCTCGAAACGATCATCGAACGCGCGCTGCCCGTGTCCGGCACGCCGCGCGAAGTGCGCATCCTGCCGGGCATCGCCGACCGCAGCGTCGAAACGCCCGATGTGATGCGCAGCGAGGAAACCCAGCTTCTGGGCCTGGGGCGAATGGCGGGCAACGGTGCTGAGGGGCTCGTCTGCATGCCTGGAACCCATGCCAAATGGGTCCTGATGGACGAAGGAGCCACCCAGGTTTCCGGCTTTGCGACGGCGCTGACCGGCGATCTGTTCGCGGCCCTGTCGCGCGGCTCGGTCCTGCGTCACTCGCTTTCGGGCGATGCCGGGTTGGATGGCGCTTCGTTCGACAAGGCCGTGCGCGCCGCCATCGACGAACCCGCAAGGATGCTCATGCGGCTGTTTGCGATCCGCTCGCGCGCCCTTTTGCATGGCGCCGATGCGGCCCACGCCTCGGCCAGCCTGTCGGGCACGATCATCGGCCAGGACATTGCCGGCGCGCTCGCCCGGTTCGGCAAGCCCGAGCGGCTGACGCTGGTCGGCGGCGGCACGCTGGGCGCGCTGTACGCTCGGGCGCTCGATCTGGTCGGCATCGCAACCGATGTCTTCGACGGCGAGGAACTGGCGCGCGCCGGCCTGTTCGCGGCCGCCGTTCGCGTCTGGCCCGACATGTTCGCCACCGCGCCCCCTGCGACGGCGGCAAACCCGTGAGCGTGCAATGACCATATCGAAACAATGGCCAGGCTTGCGGCGCGGGCTTGTCGCGATCCTGCGAGGCTTGAAGCCCGACGAAGCGGTTGGCATCGCTGCGGCGCTGGTCGAGGCGGGCTTCGAAGCGATCGAGGTGCCGCTCAATTCGCCCGATCCGTTCGTCTCGATCGAAACGATCGCGGCGCGTTTCGGCGACAAGGCGCTGATCGGCGCCGGCACGGTGTTGACGCCGTCCGATGTCGACCGGTTGGCCGGTGCCGGCGGCAGGCTTCTGGTCTCGCCGAACATCGATGCCGGCGTAATGGGCCGCGCCGCCGAACGCGGGCTTGTCACCATGCCCGGTGTCTTGACGCCGAGCGAGGCGCTGGCCGCCGTTCGCCTTGGCGCATCGGCGCTCAAATTCTTTCCCGCGAGCGTTCTCGGCCCGTCCGGCATCAAGGCGATCTCCGCCGTTTTGCCCGGCGATACGCTCATCGGCGCGGTCGGCGGCGTGTCGCACGACGATTTCGCGGCCTACGGCAAAGTCGGCGTGCGCACATTCGGCCTCGGCTCGTCGCTCTATGCGCCCGGACTGGACGCCGGCGAGGTCGGCAAACGGGCAAGAGCCGCCATCGCCGCCTATGACGCGGTTTTCGGGTAGGGACCATGGCCGCAATCGACTTTCTGTCACGCACGCACTGCCACCTCGGCGAAGGCCCGTTCTTTTGCGACCGGCGCGACACGCTGTTCTGGTTCGATATTGTGGAGAAAAAGCGATACGCGCACGACTTTGCCACGGGAACGGAGACCGTTCTCGACCTGCCAGAGATGGCGAGCGCCATGGGCGTGGCGGCGGACGGCCGCGACGTGATCTTCACCGAAACCGGCCTGTTGCTGTGGGACGGCACCGACCTGACGCGGTGCGCCGCGATCGAGGCGGACAACCCGCAAACGCGCTCCAACGATGCGCGCATCCATCCGTCCGGCGCTTTCTGGCTCGGCACGATGGGCAAGGGCGCCGAGCCCGGTTCCGGCGCCATCTATCGCTGGTTCGCGGGTTCGGTCGACCTGCTGTTCGACAACATCACCATCCCCAATGCGATCTGCTTTTCGCCCGACGGAACGACGGCCTGGTTCACCGACACGCCGACCGGAAAGCTGATGCGGGTGGCGACCGATCCGGCGACCGGCGCGCCAACCGGTGAGCCCCAACTCTTCTTCGATCATTCAGGCGGCACGGGTGGCCTCGATGGCGCGGTCTGTGACGGCGGCGGCAACATCTGGAACGCCCGTTGGGGTGCGTCGGCGCTCGATTGCTATGCGCCGGACGGCACCCGCACCACGACGATCGACCTGCCGGTCACGCAGCCGAGCTGCCCTGCCTTTGTCGGCGGCAACCGCCTTGCGGTGACCTCGGCATGGGAGAACATGGACGCCGCCGCCCGTACCGCCGATCCCGATGCCGGTGCAACGCTGATCGTGACGCTTGACGTGGACATCGAACCGCGATTTGAGCCGGCCCTGCATCTTTATCTTTGATCCGTCCGGATGCCCTGACATGACCACTCTTCGCAAGCAGCGCCTCGGCACCTGCTATTATCCCGAACACTGGCCGCGCGAGCGCTGGGAAACCGACGCCGCGCTGATGGCCGAAGCGGGCATCAGCCATGTCCGCATCGGCGAGTTCGCCTGGTCGCGGCTGGAGCCCGAGCCGGGCCGTTACGATTTCGGCTGGATGGACGAGGCGTTCGACGTGCTGGGCGCGCAGGGGCTGCGCATCGTTCTGGGCACGCCCACGGCGACGCCGCCCAAATGGCTGGTCGATACGATGCCCGACATGGTGGCGCTGGACGACCGCGGCGATCCGCGCCGTTTCGGCTCGCGCCGCCACTATTGCTTCTCCCATCAGGGCTATCGGGCCGAGTGCGCCCGCATCGCCGAGGCGCTGGCGCGCCGCTATGGCACCCATGACGCGCTCGAAGCCTGGCAGATCGACAATGAATATGGCTGCCATGACACGGTAATGAGCTATTCGCGTGCAGCGCTTGACGGGTTTCGCAACTGGCTGGCGCAGAAATACCAGTCGCCCGATGCGCTGAACCGCGCCTGGGGCAACGTCTTCTGGTCAAAGGAATATTCGTCGTTCGATGCGATCGACCTGCCGAACCTGACCGTGACCGAGCCGAATCCTGCCCATGTCATGGATTTCTGGCGCTATTCGTCCGACCAGGTCGTCGCGTTCAACAGACTGCAGGCCGACATCATCCGCCGCCATTCGCCGGGCCGCGCTGTGAGCCACAATTTCATGGGTTCGGAGATCGCCTTCGATCACTATGCGGTTGGTGCCGATCTCGACATCGCCACCTGGGATTCCTATCCGCTAGGCTTTCTGGATCGCGACACGTCGGACGAGGCGGTCAAGCTGCGCTATCTCGGTGTCGGCGATCCGGACCTTCAGGCCTTCCACCACGATCTCTACCGGGCGTGCGGCCAGGTGCGAAACGGCCAGAGCGAAGGCCGCTGGTGGGTGATGGAGCAGCAGCCCGGACCGGTGAACTGGGCGCCGTTCAATCCGGCACCCGAACCCGGCGCGCTGCGTCTCTGGGCGTTCGAGGCGTTCGCCGCCGGTGCAGAGATCGTCTCGTACTTTCGCTGGCGCCAGCCGTCTTTCGCCCAGGAGCAGATGCACGAGGCGCTGCTTCTGCCCAATGGCGACAGGAACGAGGGCTGGCATGTGTGCAAGAAGGTGGCCGGCGAACTGAACGCGCTCGGCGCCGTGGCCGCGCCCGAACGCGCCGATGTTGCCTTGGTCTTCGACTATGAAAGCGCATGGGCATGGGCGATCCAGCCCCAGGGCGCAGATTTTTCCCATCTCGACATGGCGCTGCGCTTCTACCGCGCCTTGCGGCGCGCCGGCGTCAGCGTCGATGTGGTACCGCCGACGCCCCAGGCGGTTCAGGGGCGCAAGCTCGTCGTCCTGCCATCGGTCTATGCGGGCAGCGCGGCGCTTGCCAATGCCCTTTCTGGCGGCGACACCCATCTGATCGTCGGGCCGCGTACCGGATCCAAGACGCGTGACTTCCAGATTCATCCGAACCTGCCGCCCGGGCCGTTCGGAGCGCTCACCGGCGTGACTGTCACCCGGGTCGAAAGCCGTCCACCCTTCGCGCCGGTCGCACTGGACAATGGCACGTTGTTTGAGGGCTGGCGCGAGTTCGTCCGCCATGGCGACGATGTGACCGTTCAAGCGCGCTGCGCCGATGGCCATCCTGCACATCTTGTAAAGGGCCGGGTCCACTATCTGGCCGGTCGCCCCGACGCCAGGCTCGCCGACAGCGTCGTGCGCCGTGTGCTTGCCGATGCCGGCATTGCGCCTCTGGACCTGCATCGCGATGTGCGCATCCGCGACAATGGCGCGATCCGCTACCTGTTCAATTACGGTCCGGAGCCGGTCGATGTTTCGCCATGGACCGGAAAGGGCGATGCCCTGCTTGGCGAAACGCCGCTCGAACCGCGCGGCGTGATGGCTGTGCGACGCGCTTGACCCCTGCCGGTACGCCGACATAGCACAGGGCGATGAGTGTCCTTGTTCTCGATACCGCTGCGCGTTTCTGTTCGGCCTGCCTTTATGACCCGGCGGCAGACGCGATCCGTGCCGCGCGCGAGGAGGAGATCGGCCGTGGCCACGCCGAACGGCTGATGGGCGTCGTGGCCGATGTCATGGACGAAGCGGGCGCCGGATTCGGCGATCTGACCGGGCTGACGGTGACGATCGGGCCGGGATCGTTCACCGGCATCCGGGTCGGTGTCGCGGCGGCACGCGGCATCGCCGTGGCGCGGAACCTGCCGGTCACCGGCGTGACGACGCTGGAAAGCCTGGCCGTGCAGGCAACGAATGAAACGAGGGTCGAAGGACCGTTCGCCGTTCTCATCGCCGGCGGTCGAGGCCAGATCTTCATGCAGCATTTTTCCGCCGCAGGCGAAGCGCTCGACGAAGCGCGCGCCATGGCCGAAGACGAGGCCGACAAGCACCTGCGCCCCGACTGCGCATTGCTGGTCGGCGATGCTGCGGCTGGAATGGAGACGGATCTGCCGACCACCGTCGACCGCCCTGTGGGCACGATCGGCGCGGTCGCCCGCGCGGCCAGGCTCTTTGAGCATGCCCCTTCGCCGCTTTACCTGCGCGGGGCCGACGCCAAGCCGCAGACCGGGTTTGCCTTGCC
The DNA here is from genome assembly GCF_003149475.2 of Oceaniradius stylonematis. GTDB lineage: Bacteria > Pseudomonadota > Alphaproteobacteria > Rhizobiales > Rhizobiaceae > Roseitalea > Roseitalea stylonematis. The sequence goes on along the minus strand of NZ_QFWV02000001.1, from coordinate 150,458 downwards.
GCGCCGTTCGGACGGAGAAGATGCCGCATGAAGTGGTGGCAGGGCCTTTGGGGAGCGGCGGACATCGCGATCGCGCCGATGCAGCGCACCGACGCGGTCGAGGCGTCCGATATCCACCGGGCTCTGTTTGCCCGCCCTTGGACCGACGGCGAGATCGCCGATCTTCTGGGGACGTCCAGCGCCGCCGGTTTTATCGCCCGAGAGGCGGCCGCGCGCGGCGGCGCGATGATTGGCTTCGTCCTGCTGCGGACGGCTGCCGACGAGGCGGAAATCCTCACCATCGGCGTCCGCCCGGACTGGCAGGGCCACGGCATCGGTGCGCGGCTGATGGCGCATGTTTTGGCGCATGCCCATCGCGAGCGGCTCGCCTCGGTCTTCCTCGAAGTCGAAGAGACGAACGTGGCCGCAGGCGCTCTCTACCGGAAGCTCGGCTTTGCCACCGTCGGCGACCGGCCCGACTATTATCGCGGCGCGGCCAAGGCGCGCACGCGCGCACTGGTCATGCGCCATGACGTGGCCGCCGCGCGCAAGGCGCGCTAATCCGATGGAGACCCTGCGTGCCGTCTTCGTCGTCTGTCTGGCATTGGCGATCACCGCGGTGCTGCTGCCCGTGCACCTTGTCGCCCAGTGGCGGCGCTGGCCTCTGCGCAAGACCACCGCGCAAACCTGGCACCGTTGGGTGGCCCGAGCGATGGGGCTTCGCATCGATATACATGGCGCCCCGGCACGCGCCGGTGGCCACGGCGTACTGCTGGTCGCCAACCATGCCTCCTGGCTCGATATCGTCGCGCTCGGTTCGGTCGCGCCGGTCAGCTTCATCGCCAAGGACGATGTCCGCGACTGGCCGGTCTTCGGTCTTCTGGCGCGGCTCCAGGACTCGGTGTTCGTGTCGCGCAACGCGCGTGCCACCACCCGCACCCAGGCCGAAACGATCGCGCAGCGTCTTGCCGATGGCGACACGATCGTCTTGTTCGCCGAGGGCACGACATCGTGCGGCAACTTCGTCTATCCGTTCAAGTCCTCCCTGTTCGGCGCGCTGGGCGTCGGCGAAAGCGATCGCCGAGATGACGCGCTGGTCCAGCCTGTTGCGATTGCCTACACCGGCGTCGATGGCATCCCGATGGGCCGCCAGTCGCGACCGCTGGCCGCCTGGCCCGGCGACATCGGCATCGGCCCGCATTTGACACGCATTCTGCGCGAAGGCCGCATCGACATCCATGTCGGTTTCGGCGACCCGATCACGGTGACGCCCGGCACCAACCGGAAACGGCTTGCTACGGAAACAGAACGCGCCGTGCGGCGCATGATGTCGGCGCTGGTGCGGGGCCAGCGCCCTTCTTCCGCTGGCACGCAAAAACCGCTAAGGACGGCGCATGAAGAAAGCTGATCCAGCATCGGACAATCCGGCCGCCAACACCCGCAAGGTGTTCGTCAAGACCTATGGCTGCCAGATGAACGTCTATGACAGCCAGCGCATGGCCGATGCGCTGGCGCGGGACGGTTTTGTCGAGACCTCGACGCCGGACGATGCGGACATGGTGCTGCTGAACACCTGCCATATCCGCGAGAAGGCTGCCGAGAAGGTCTATTCCGAGATCGGGCGCCTGCGGCAGTTGCGCGCGCGGCGGCAAAAGGCCGGTGCCGACCTGATGATCGGCGTCGCCGGCTGCGTCGCCCAGGCCGAGGGGCGCGAGATCGTTGTGCGCGCGCCGGCGGTCGACTTCGTCATCGGCCCGACAACCTATCACCGCCTGCCCGACGTTGTGGCGCGCGCCCGCCGCGGCGAAAAGGTCGTCGAGACCGAGTTCGCCGTGGAGGACAAGTTCGAGCACCTGCCAGAACAGCAAAAGCGGCAGGTCCGCAGCCGCGGCGTCACCGCGTTTCTCACCGTCCAGGAGGGGTGCGACAAGTTCTGCACCTTCTGCGTGGTGCCCTATACGCGCGGCGCCGAGGTCTCGCGGCCGGTCGCACAGATCGTCGAAGAAGCGCGTCGCCTGGTCGATGCCGGCGTGCGCGAGATCACGCTTCTGGGCCAGAACGTCAACGCCTGGCACGGGGAAGCGCAGGACGGGCGCCAGTGGGGCCTGGGCGAGTTGCTGCACGAGCTGGCGCGGATCGATGGCCTTGCGCGGCTGCGTTACACGACCAGCCACCCGCGCGACATGGATGACGCGCTGATCGCTGCCCATCGCGATCTGGACATGCTGATGCCCTATCTGCACCTGCCGGTGCAGGCCGGTTCGGACCGGGTGCTCAAGGCAATGAACCGCAAGCATACCGGCGACGATTACCGCCGGCTGGTCGATCGAATCCGCAAGGCGCGGCCCGACATCGCCCTGTCCGGGGACTTCATCGTCGGCTTTCCCGGCGAAACCGACGCCGATTTCGAGGACACGATGCGGATCGTGCGCGATGTGAGCTATGCGCAGGCCTTCTCGTTCAAATATTCGCCGCGCCCCGGTACGCCGGGTGCGACGATGGACGGCCATGTGGAGGAAACCGTCAAATCGGAGCGCTTGCAGCGGCTGCAGGCATTGCTCGGCGAGCAGCAGGCCGCCTTCATGAAAAGCCTTGAAGGGCAGGAGATCGCGGTGCTTCTCGAAAAGCCCGGCCGCGACGCCGGCCAGCTTGTCGGCCGGTCGCCATGGCTTCAGCCCGTCATTTGTGATGAAACTGTCGGAAAGATCGGCGACAGTGTCACGGTGCGAATCGAACGGGCATCGGCCAACAGCCTGATTTCGTCGGAGGCGGCGAACCGCAGGCGGGCGGCATGAACCAACAGGACGGACAGAGCGCTTGACGACGCAGACAGGTGTCAAAACGCAGACCGCGCCTCACGGCGCGTCCGATCTCGCCCACATTGTCATGACCTTCGACAACAACCACCATGCGCGTGCGTTGTTCGGCCAGTTCGACCAGAACCTCGCCCTGATCGAGCAGATGCTCGGCATCGATGTGCGGGCGCGGGGCAATCAGGTCACCATCAAGGGCGATCCGCTGGCGACCGAACAGGCGCGCCGTGCGCTCGACTGGCTCTATGACCGGATCGAGGAGGGCGGCAGGGAACCGGAAGCCTCCGATGTCGAGGGCGCGCTGCGCATGGCGATGGCCGCCGACGATCAACTGTCGCTGCCAACCATGGACGGCGCCGGGCGCATCGCGGCCGCCCAGATCGCCACCCGCAAGCGGACCATCATGGCCCGCACCCCCAATCAGGACGCCTATATGCGGGCGCTCGACCGGGCCGAGCTTGTCTTCGGCGTCGGCCCCGCCGGCACCGGCAAGACCTATCTGGCCGTCGCCCATGCGGCCATGCTGCTCGAACGCGGCCAGATCGACCGGATCATCCTGTCGCGGCCTGCCGTCGAAGCAGGCGAGCGGCTCGGCTTTCTGCCCGGTGACATGAAGGAGAAGGTCGATCCCTACCTTCGGCCGCTCTATGACGCGCTCTACGACATGATCCCCGGAGACAAGGTGGAGCGGGCGCTTGCGGCCGGTGTCATCGAGATCGCGCCGCTCGCCTTCATGCGCGGCCGGACCCTGTCGAATGCGGCGGTGATTCTGGACGAGGCGCAGAACACCACATCGATGCAGATGAAGATGTTCCTGACGCGGCTTGGCGAGAATGCCCGCATGATCGTCACCGGCGATCCCAGCCAGGTCGACCTGCCGCCGGGCCAGAAATCGGGCCTTGTCGAGGCGCTCGGCCTGCTCGGCGACGTCGAGGGCATCGTTACCGTGCGTTTCCGCGACAGCGATGTGGTGCGCCATCCGCTGGTTGCCCGCATCGTTGCGGCCTATGACCGCGACGGCGGCTGAAACCGGCGCCATGCACCTGCATATCGACATCGCGATCGAAGGCGGCAACTGGCCGCCAGAGGACGAATTGCGGCCGATGATCGAACGGGCACTTCGCCATGCGGCCACCGTTCTGGGCCTGGCAGGCGAGACGTCGGAACTGTCGGTCGTCCTGACAGACGATGCGACGATCCGCACGCTCAACGCCAAATGGCGGCGCAACGACAAGGCAACGAACGTGCTGTCCTTTCCGGCCTATCCGATGGCCGCCGGCGATCCGCCCGGCCCGCTTCTGGGCGATATCGTTCTGGCCCGCGAGACGATCGAGCGCGAGGCAGCCATTGACGGCAAGAACATCGATGCCCATTTCACCCATCTGATTGTTCATGGCTTCTTGCATCTTTTGGGCTATGATCACGAACTGGACGACGACGCCGACGAAATGGAGCGCCTCGAACGTGCAATATTGGCCGATCTCGGGATCGACGATCCCTACACGCCGATATCGGACGACATGAAAGACGATGGAAGACCGACAAGCTGACGCAAAGGTGCAGGAAGCGCCGCCCGAACCGGAGCCCGAACCTTCGAGTCCGGGCTTGCCCGCTATAATCCCCCCGAGAAAGCCGCCCGGCTTCTTTCAGCGCCTGGCCTATCTGTTCCGGCCGCAGGACAGTGTGACCGTCCGCGAGAATTTGCAGGACGCGCTCGCCGCCTCCAGCGCCGCGGGCGACCAGACGATCTCCGCCGACGAACGCGCCATGCTGAACAACATATTGCGGCTGCGCGAAGTGCGCGTCGTCGACGTGATGGTGCCGCGCGGCGACATCGAGGCGGTGGACCTGTCGACGTCGCTGGGCGATCTCCTCAAGCTCTTTGAGACATCCGGCCACAGCCGCATGCCGGTCTACAACGAAACGCTCGACGATCCGCGCGGCATGGTCCACATCCGCGACGTGGTCGCCTATCTGACGCGCACCGGCCGCCGCCGGACGCGCCGCCCGAAGACCGAGCCAACCGGAGCGGCGGCCGCCAAGAGCGCGCCGAACGGTCGTGCCAACGGCGCGGCCAAGACCGCGCTCGACTTCTCGAAGATCGATTTTTCCCGCACCATCGGCGATCTCAAGCTGATGCGCGACGTGTTGTTCGTGCCGCCCTCCATGCTGGCCTCGGACCTGATGGGCCGCATGCAGACGCAGCGAATCCAGATGGCGCTCGTGATCGACGAATATGGCGGCACGGACGGCCTCGTCTCGCTCGAAGACATTGTCGAAATGGTCGTCGGCGATATCGAGGACGAGCACGACGAGGTCGAGGTGCAGATCGAGCGAGTGGACGAGAACACCGTCATCGTCGATGCCCGTCTGGAACTGGAGGAAGCCGCCCGCGAACTCGGCCCCGCCTTCGTCGAGGCCGCGCGCCGCGAAGAGGGCGATGTCGACACCATTGGCGGCCTGATCTTTTCGCTGCTCGGCCATGTGCCGGTGCGCGGCGAGGTGATCCCGGCGTTCGCCGGTTACGAGATGGAAGTGCTGGACGCCGATCCGCGACGCATCCGCCGCGTGCGCGTTGTTCGTCTGCGCCAGCACCAGCGCCGCGGCGCCGGGCGCCGCGAAGCTTCGAGCGCGCCGCCCCGTCTTCCCGCGCCCGGGCCCGTACAGCCCGGCACGCCGGAAGCCGAACCCGTCAACGTCTGACCCGATGCGCCGGCGTCGCGCCGGCCCGGCAAGCCTGATAAGGCTTTGGGCGACGTGATTCGCCCCGGGGCTCCATGGAACATTTCGCCCAGCGCATCCTGCTCTTGCCCGGCTGGCGCCGTGCGGCCCTGTCGGTCGCGCTCGGTGCGCTGACCGCGCTGACGCAGGCGCCCTTCCATCTGTTTGCCATCGGCTTTGTCACCTTTCCGCTCCTCGTTTGGCTTCTGGACGGCGCGGTTGGCACGACGCCGGGAAAGGCGTCTGGGGCGCTGCGCGCGGCATTCCGGATCGGCTGGCTGTTTGGCCTTGGCTATTTCGCCGCCGGCATCTGGTGGCTCGCCAATGCGCTGCTCGTCGAGGCGCCGGAATTCGCCTGGGCGATCCCCCTGGCCGTGCTCGGCCTGCCGGCTGTTCTGGCTGTCTTCTACGGCGCGGCCTGCGCGCTCGCGCGGCTCGCCTGGTCCGACGGCGTCGGCCGGATCGCCGCGCTGGCCGCCGCCTTCGGCCTTGCCGAATGGGCCCGCTCCTTCATCCTGACCGGCTTTCCCTGGAACGCCATCGGCTATGCGCTGATGCCATCGCCGGTCCTGATGCAATCGGCGGCGATCGGCGGCATTTTCGCCGTGAGCGCGTTTGCGGTGCTGGTCTTTGCGCTTCCCGCGCAACTGGCTGCGCGGCGCGGCGCGGCGATCACGGCGGTGGCGCTGTGCGTTGTGCTGGTCGGCGCCCATGCCGGCTTCGGTATCTGGCGTCTTGCACAGGCAGGCGATTTGGCGGTCGCGCGCGACGATGCGCCCGTCATCCGCCTCGTTCAGCCGGCGATTGCCCAGGAACAGAAGATGGACCGGGAGGCGCGGGCGGCCACGTTCCAAACGTTGCTCGACCTGACCGCGCTGGACGCGGCCCCTGACGAGGCGCCGGCGGCCGGGGATCAGGCCGAGGCGCAGGGCCCGGCGTCGGGGCGTGCTCCTGACATCGTGGTGTGGCCCGAAACGTCCGTGCCCTACCTATTGACCCGCGATGCCGCAGCGCTCGCCTCGATCGGCGAGACACTGTTGCCGGAACAGATGCTGCTCGCCGGCGCGGTGCGCGAGGAGCCGGGAGAGCAAGCCGGCTCGGTGACCGGCCGCTACTACAATTCGGTGATGGCGGTGACGACCGGCGGCGTGATCGCCGGCGCCGCCGACAAGGTGCATCTCGTCCCGTTCGGCGAGTATCTTCCGTTTGCCGATCTGCTGTCTGCCATCGGTCTGCGCGCCGTCGCCGCCGCCGACCGCGGCTATTCGGCTGCGCCCGCCCGAACGACAATCACGCTCCAGGGCGGTCTGACGGTGTTGCCGCTCGTCTGCTACGAGTCGATCTTTCCGAAACTGGCCGTGCCGCCCTCCGGCCAGCGGGTCGACGCCATCGTCAATGTCACCAACGATGCCTGGTTCGGCCGGACGCCGGGGCCGTGGCAGCATCTGCACCAGACACGGTTGCGCGCCGTCGAGACCGGCCTGCCGATCATCCGTGTGGCCAACAACGGCATCTCGGCTGTCGTCGATCCGCAGGGCCGTATCGTTGCCCGGATCGGCCACGATGTGCGCGCGGTGGCCGATGCACTGCTGCCGGACGCCGCACAACCCTTGTTCCCCGAGCGGCAACGAGAGATCAACTTCTGGTTGTTCCTTTCCATACTTTCGGCTATAGCGATCACAGCGCGCATCAGGTTGCGCGCTTTCGGCGGGAATTAGGCCGCACTTTGTTGACAGGGGCCTTCGTCGGGGCTCATAGGTAGCGCGCCGCACTTGGGGACCGCGTTGGGGGACGCGCAAGGACGGCTTCTGGTCCTGATTTGAGCAATGGCCGCCGTCCGGGCGGCGGGGACACAGAATGAACGACAAGAAGAAGAAACAGCCCAATCCCATCGATATCCATGTCGGCAGCCGCATCCGCCTGCGACGGACCATGCTCGGAATGAGCCAGGAGAAGCTCGGCGAGAGCCTGGGGATCACGTTCCAGCAGGTGCAGAAGTACGAAAAGGGCACCAACCGTGTCGGCGCCAGCCGGCTGCAGAACATCGCATCGATCCTCAACGTGCCCGTGTCGTTCTTTTTCGAGGACGCGCCGGACGGCAGCGCAGCATCGGCCCCGTCGGGCCTCGAAGAGAATTCGTCCACCTATGTGGTCAGCTTCCTGTCGAGTTCGGAGGGCCTTCAGCTCAACCGCGCCTTCGTCAAGATCGCCGATCCCAAGGTGCGCCGGCGCATCATCGACCTGGTCAAGTCGCTGGCCGACGAGGATGCCTGACGCCGATCGCCGACGCCGATCGAACAAGGCCGCCATCGGAGAAAGGACTCGCGCGCCGGAGCATGATGTGTAAGTCTTGGTTGACACCGATCAACGTCAGCCAACGCGAAAGCGGCCAGACTTCCGCCCATGCACGACCGTCTTGTCCAGGCCGACAACCAGATTTGCTTTCGCGCATTGTGCGGGATGCAGCGGGAACACACCCGCGCGCACGGGCGGCGGGCGGGCATCATCGCGCTTGCGATGCAGGCGATGCGCAAGGCATCGCGGCGACGCAAGGCCTGCATCGACTGCCCCTATGGCGGCCAGTGCGCCGAGCCGGATTCGCAAAACCTGATCAGCGCCGGCCGGGTCGATGCCCATGTCACCGTCGCACCGATCATGACCGGGTCAGATCGCCTATGAAGGAACCGGCCTCGTGCGGCCGCACCACCGCCGCGCGGATGAGTTGGTCGAAGTGGCGCGTCAGCGCATCGACGGCATCCTTGGCGTTCAAGACCAGATACATGTCGCCCATATAGACTGCCGCGCGCATCGGTCCGAACACGGTGTAAGGCGCTGAAAAGGTACGCCGTGCATCGAACAGGAACAGCCGCAGGCCCGGATAGAGGTCATCGGTCAGCGCTGCGATCTGTTCGATCTGCGCGTGCCGCAACGGCGCGTCCAGATCGGTCCAGGCGCCGCTGCCTTCGGCCAGCGCCTGCAGTGTTTGCAGCGGCATGCACACTTCGGTGTCGTTCTCCGGCTTGCGGCTGTAGGCCAGCCTTTCGCGTGCGTCATCGATCTGGACGGCGACGGGCGGTTTGCTGTCGCGCGTCTCGAACGCGATCACCGCCTCGGTCCGCAGAAAATCGGGAATGGTCGCGGGCACATAGCGGATTTTGGTGCCGGCCGCCTCCTGGTGCCACTGCACAAGTGCGGCATCGTTGCGCGAATCCTGCGCCTCCTCCAGTTCAAGCGCCGGCCGGATCTCGGCGGACACGCCTTCGTCCTGGCTCAGGCCCAGCAGCCAGTCGAGACTGACCGATTGCGTCGCCGCGATGCGGATCAGCGTTTCGGCGCGCGGCAGCCTTGCGGTTTCGCCCGAAAGGAGCTGCGACAGGGCCGACCGGTCCAACCCGACCGCGGCAGCAAACTGCGAACGGTTCAGGCCCGAACGGAAGAGCAGTCCGGCCAGCCGGTTACGGAACAGACGGGACGCGTCGCGTTTGTCGATTGTGTCGGCCTGCGCAGCAACCATGCGGATCAACTCCGACGTTTGATGACAATTATCAACATANCCTTGTGTCAGGGGAAACGAATCATAATGAGAAAACAAACGATTGAGTGGCCGACAATGGTCATGATGGCGCTGTGCTACGGTGTATGGCTGGCGGCCGGCTTTTGGCTATTTCCGGTGGTGCCGGTCCTTGCGCTGGCGCTCATGGCGGTCGCCGCCGGCTTTCATACCTCGCTGCAGCACGAGGTGCTGCATGGCCATCCGACCCGCAGCGCCGCCGTCAACGAACTGCTCGTTGGGCTGCCTCTGGCCGTGGCATTCCCGTTCCGGCGGTTCAAGGCGCTGCACCTGCGCCATCACCGTGACGAGAACCTGACCGACCCCTATGACGACCCCGAAAGCTGGTATCGCGCCCAGGGCGACCATGCGGCATTGGGCTGGCCGATGCGCGCGCTGCTCGCCGCCAACAACACCTTCGTGGGCCGTCTCGTGATCGGGCCGCCATTGATGACGTTCGGCTTCTGGCGCGACGATGCGCGGAATTTCGCTGCCGGCAATCCCGGCGTGCGTCGCGCCTGGGCGCACCACGCGCTTGGGCTCGCCGCGCTCGTCGCGATCGTCTGGGGCGGTATGGGCATCAACCTGCTGGTCTATGTCGGCACGGTTGCCTATGGCGGCATGGCGCTGATCGCCATCCGGACCTATTGCGAACATCGCTGGGACCAGACGCCGGACGGCCGCACGGTTGTCGTCGAAGACAGCCGAATCCTGTCCTGGCTGTTCCTCAACAACAATCTGCACATCGTCCATCACAAGCGGCCCGCCGTGCCCTGGTACGAACTGCCGCGCCTTTATCGCGAGCGCCGTGCCGAGTGGCTGGCCGCCAACAAGACCTATGTGTACCGCAATTACTGGCAGATTTTCCGCGCCTATGCGTTGTCGGCCAAGGAACCAGTGGTGCATCCGGTGCGCCGACGGGCCGACGCGCCGGCCATGGCGCCCGGCGCGTTCCAGCCGGCATCGGCCGCGCCTGCCGCCGGTCCCCGCGATGCAATGCCGGTCGCCGCAAGGCCCGACCGCTGACCGCCCGGTCATGATCGCATGTCTGCCCATGTATGACTGGCCCGAGCGCCGGGCCGAGACCGACGCTCTCTGGACCCGTCTGTGCGACGCGCTCAGGGATGAAGGCTTCGATGCACCCGACGCGCTGACCCGTGCCGGCGATCTCGAAGGGGCATGGCTGGGCCCGGACCTGCTGCTCGGCGAGACCTGCTCCTATCCGCTCGAAACCGTGCTCCGGGGCCGCGTGCGCTATGTCGCGACACCGATCCATGACGCGCCGGGCTGCGGCCACGGCACCTATCGCAGCGTGATCGTCGCGCGGGGGAGGGGAGACGATGCGGCGCCACCCGCCAATGCCGGGTCGATCCTGCCCACATCGCTGGAAGGTCCTCTGGCCGCGAACGCACCGGAATCAATGTCGGGCTTTGTCGCGCTGCGACGGGATATGGCGCGCGCCGGACGGCTGTTCCCCGAACCGACCCTTTGGACCGGATCGCACCGGGCCTCGATCCGCGCCGTTGCGGACGGTGAAGCGGCCTGCGCCGCAATCGACTGCGTGACCTGGCAGATCGCCAAAGACCATGAGCCCGCCGCGCAAAAGGTGCACGTCATCGGATGGACGGCGGAGCGGCCCGGCCTGCCGCTGATCACCAACGCCGCCATGAGCGACGCGGACATGGCGCGGTTGCGCACCGCTGTGGCTGCCGCCATGCCAGCCGTCGTGCTGGATCCCCCGACCGAACGCTGATCAGTCAGTCCGGTTCGCCATCGACGACCCGCAGGCGCAGATGGCCGGTCTTGCTTTCGGCGCCCGGTTCCGCCGCGTCCTCCTTGGTCGGCCGCTCGTCGAACTCCAGCCCTTCGATCTTCTGGCCGCGCTTGGTCAGCTTGCCCGTCGTGATCAGGATGTCGTCAACATCCTTGGCCGTCTGCCCGAAATGGGTTTGCAGCTTGCGCACCCGTTCGTCGAGTCGCCCCAGATCCTCCATCAGGCGCATCACTTCGCCCTGGATCAGATGCGCCTGCTCGCGCATGCGGGCGTCTTTCAGCAGCGCCTGGATCACCTGGATCGACAGCATCAGGAGCGACGGCGAGACGATCACGATGCGGGCGCGGTGCGCCTTCTGCACGATCGCCTCATGGTGTTCGTGAATGTCGGCGAAGATGCTCTCGGAGGGCACGAACAGGAACGCGGTGTCCTGAGTTTCCCCGGCAATCAGATATTTGTCGGCGATCGCCTTGATGTGCACGTCCATGTCGGCGCGGAACCGCTTGGCGGCCGCCGTTGCGTCCGCCTCGTTCTTGGCCTCGCGCACCGCATTCCAGGCTTCGAGCGGGAATTTTGCGTCGATCACCAGATCCGGCGCACCGTTGGGCATGGAAATCACACAATCGGGCCGCGATCCGTTCGACAGCGTCGTCTGGAACGCGAAGGCGCCCATTGGCAGCCCGTCTTCGATGATCGCTTCCATCCGGCTCTGGCCGAAGGCGCCGCGCGTCTGCTTGTTGGACAGGATCGATTGCAGTTCGACCACCTGGCCGGCGAGCTGCTGGATGTTGTTCTGCGCCGTGTCGATGACTGCGAGGCGTTCGTGCAGCTTGCTCAGATTGGCATGCGCCGACTTCTGCTGTTCGTTGATCGACTGGCCGATGCGCGAGGTCATCGCATCGAGCCGCTGCGACAGCGTGGTGCTCATCTCCGTGTGGCGCGCGCCGAACATGTCGGTCATCGCCGCCAGCCGGCCCTGCATGTCGGCCTGGGCTTTCAGAATGTCGTCGACCCGCGCTTCGGCGCGCTCGGCCCGCTCATGCGCCTGCCGAAGATCGCGCCGCCCGGCGACGCCGTTGCGCCAGACCAGCAGCAATGCAAGCAGCACAAGCGCTGCCAGGATCAGCGCGCCGGTCGCCAGGCTCTCGCCGATCGAGACAGCCCGTCCGGCGAACATGAAGGCGGTTTGATCGAGGCTGAATCCGGTATCCATTCCCCAGCATAGACGATTCGCGGCTGCCGTGCCGATTGACGCATCGTGCGGTCTTTCCTAACTGGAAGGCGTCATGGCCATCAAACCGATCGTTCTCATTCCCGACCCGATCCTGCGCGAGACGTCGAAACCGCTCGAACGCGTCGACGATGCCGTGCGCGCGTTCGCCGACGACATGCTGGAGACGATGTATGACGCGCCGGGCATCGGCCTTGCGGCGATCCAGGTGGGCGAGCCGGTCCGCATGCTTGTCGCCGATGTCGCCAAGGAGGAAGATGGCAGGGAACCGCGCGTCCTGATCAACCCGACCATTGTCGCCCGCTCGGACGAGCGCAGCCTTTACGAGGAAGGCTGCCTGTCGATCCCGGACTATTACGCCGATGTGGAGCGGCCGGCGGCGATCACCGTCAGCTATGTCGACCGCGACGGCACCGATCAGACGCTCGAGGCCGACGGGCTTCTGGCCACATGCCTGCAACACGAGATCGACCATCTCGACGGTGTCCTCTTCGTCGATCACATCTCCAAGCTCAAGCGCGACATGGTCTTCAAGAAGTTCCGCAAGCTCGCCAAACAGCGCGGCGACGGCCCCGTGATGGCCTAGCGTTTCCGGAACCGCAGGATCATGCGCATCATCTTCATGGGCACGCCGGACTTTTCCGTGCCGACGCTCCGCGCGCTGCACGCCGCCGGCCATGACATCGTCGCCTGCTACACCCAGCCGCCGAGGCCGGCCGGCCGGCGGGGGCTGAGCCTCAGAAAATCGCCGGTCCACGAGGCGGCCGAAGCGCTCGGCATCGAAGTGCGCACCCCCAAAACGCTGAAGGCCGCCGATGAGCAGGCGGCCTTTTCCGCGCTTGGCGCCGATGTGGCGGTCGTCGTCGCCTATGGCCTTCTTCTGCCCAAGCCCATCCTGGAAGGCACGCGCCTTGGCTGCTTCAACGGCCACGCATCGCTTCTGCCGCGCTGGCGCGGTGCCGCTCCGATCCAGCGGGCCATCATGGCCGGCGATACGGAAACCGGCATGATGATCATGAAGATGGACGAGGGGCTGGACACCGGCCCGGTCGCCATGACGGAAAAGGTCGCCATCGGCCCCGACATGACCGCCGGGGAACTGCACGACGCCCTCTCGCGGACCGGCGCGAGCCTGATGGTACGCGCCATGGCCGCCCTCGAGCAGGGTGTTCTGGAACTCGTGCCCCAGCCGGACGACGGCGTCACCTACGCCGCCAAGATCGCCAAGGACGAAACGCGCGTCGATTGGGCGGGAGATGGCGCCGACATCCACAATCACATTCGCGGCCTGTCGCCCTTTCCCGGTGCCTGGTGCGAAATGCGCTTTGGCGGCAAATGGGAGCGGGTGAAGCTGCTGGCCTCGACCCAGGCGCCGGGATCGGGCAAGCCGGGTGCGCCGATAGTCGGCGCGCCGATCACCGTGGCGTGCGGCACCGGTGCCGTGCGGCTGACACGTCTGCAGAAAGCGGGCGGCAGGCCGCTCGACGCCGAAGCGTTCCTGCGCGGCAATCCGCTGTCCGAGGGCGACCTGCGCTAGTCGGACCCGAACAGCGGCGTCTCCGGCCGTTCCAGCCGGTAGAGATCGATGGCGCTGGCGGGCGCGCCGTCGGCCGCCGGCCGCACGATCCGCGTGAACCACTGGGCCGGCGGATTGGCATTGGCGATGGCCGCCGGCGGTCCGGTCGGAGGCTCGGTGCCGCTGACGTGAACGGCGACAAGCACGGGCCAGTCGACCGCGTCGTCGCTGGCCGGCAAGTCGACGAACCCGTAGCGGTGGAATTCGTCCAGCGGCAGGACGCGGTAGCCGTGCCCGGCGAAACGGCCATACGTCTCGAGGTATCCGTAAAGCCCATATCCGCGGGCGAGAATCGTACCGATACCGGCACGGCGGCGCTCGGTTTCGATGTTCGATGCGACCTCGGTCCATCCGTGCATTGTGAGCGTCTGGTCGGCGAACGGCAGCCGGACAGGCTGGAACTGCGCCTGCGCGAAGATCACCGCAGCAACCAGTGCGCCGACAGGAACCTGCGCGCGCCTTGTCCAGCGCTGAATGGTTCGCAGCCACGCCCAGTCCGGCTTCCACGCGTAAATGGCCCAGGCGCCGACGATCGACCACTGCGCGTAAAGCGGCCACGTCCAGTTGCCTTGGGTAACCGAGTGGAGACTGAAGGTGATGAAATAGACAAGCGCCGGAATGCCGGTCCAGATCAGCAGGGCAAAGCCGCGATTGCCGCGTTCGGAACGATGCCGCGCAAACCGCCAGTGGGCTGCGGCGCCCATGATGAACAGGCCCGGCAGGAGGAGCGCGATCTGGCCCGCCAGGAATTCCGGCAGATGCTTCGTATCGGTCCAGTCGAACCATTGCAGTCCGCGCGCGGAGCGGCCGAACTGGAATTCAAAGGATGAAAGGCTGTTGTTGAGGTTCCATGCGATAACCGGCGCGAAAATCGCCAGAGCGACGGCGCCGCCGGCATAAAGCCAGGGCGAGGTGAACCAGTGCCGGTTGCGCCGGTCGAAAAGCAGCCAGAGCACCACGCCGGCACCCAGGAAGAGGCCCGTATATTTTGCTGCGAGCCCCAGGCCGGCAAACAGGCCGAAGACGAGCCACCATCGTCCGTCGTTTGAGCGCAGAAGTTCCGCAGCCGACCAGATCGACAGCATCCAGAACAGCATGGACGGCGCATCGGGCGTGATCACCAGAAGGCCGAGCATGGCGCCGGGCGTCAGATTGAAAGCGTAGACCGAATAGGCCGCGATGCGGCGATCGCCGAAAACCAGCATGGCAGTCCGGAAGACGGCCAGCGACACCAGCCCCACCGACAGGACCGCAGGGAGCCGTGCCGCCAACTCGCTCGGGCCCAGCAGCGCATAGCCGGCCTTGATGAACCAGGCGACCGCAGGCGGGTGGTCGAAATAGCTCGCCTGCAGCGGATGCAATGCCCACAGCGAGTAATAGGCTTCGTCGCGGATCAGCTCCGTCGTGCCCGCCATGACCAGCTTGATCGCCATCAGGACGCAAACGAAGCCGGCGACGACAATGGGTCGTGTCCAGTACGCCAGCGGCGCATCGGTGTCCGTGGAACGGGGTTCCGGCGATGACGAGGCGGCATCGTTCATGGTTCCGCCTCATCGGAGTTTTCGCCTCCGGCGTCAATCGGCCCGTGTCGTGACGGCTGGACATGGCCGGCCTCCGGGCTTAAGCACCCGCCCGTTCCCGGCACCGGACGACCATGCCCCGTTACCGCCTGACAATCGAATATGACGGCACGCCCTATGTCGGCTGGCAGCGGCAGACCAACGGTCACGCGGTTCAGGAAGCTGTGGAAAAGGCGGTCTTGGAGTTCTCCAAGCAGAAGGTGACGCTGCAGGTGGCCGGCCGCACCGACACCGGCGTTCACGCCATCGCCCAGACGGCCCATGTGGATCTGGAACGCGATTGGGATCCGGTCCGGGTGCGCGAGGCGATCAACGCCTATCTTGTGCTCGACGAGGAACGCATCTGCGTCGTGGATGCCGAAAAGGTGCCGGACACGTTCCATGCCCGCTTTTCGGCGCAAGCACGGCACTATCTGTACCGCATCCACAACCGGCCGGCGCCGCTGACCCTCGACCATCGCCGGGCCTGGTGGTGCAAGCGGCCTCTCGACGTCGATGCGATGAATGCCGCTGCGAAGATCCTGATCGGCACCCACGATTTCACGACCTTCCGCGCCGCCCAGTGCCAGTCGAAATCGCCGGTCAAGACGCTCGACGCGATCACTTTTTCCCGCGATGGCGAGCGGATCGACGTGCATGTCTCGGCGCGTTCGTTCCTGCACAATCAGGTCCGCTCGCTGGTCGGCACGCTCAAGCTGGTCGGCGAGGGCCGTTGGACGGCAGACGACGTGCAAGCCGCACTCGAAGCGCGCGACCACCAGAAGTGCGGCGCCCTGGCGCCGCCGCATGGGCTCTATCTGCTGCGGGTGGACTATCCGGACGATGCCGGGGTTTGACGCCCGCTGTCCTCGCCGGTTCCGGCCGTCAATGGCGTCGGACGCCCGTGGCAGGATATGCACTTATGCTTATATCTTTCTATTGATGTGTCTTTGCTTGACGTTGCCGGCCTCGTCCCGTAACGACAGCGCGTCCGTTTGACCGCCCGGCGGTCTTCCTTTCCAAATCCAGCCAGCAGGGCGAGATCATGGCACGGCAGAATTATCTCTTCACCAGCGAGTCGGTGTCCGAGGGCCACCCCGACAAGGTTTGCGACCGCATCTCCGACGAGATCGTCGACATGATCTACCGCGAGGCGCGCAAGCAGGGCGACGACGCGCTCTGGAAGGTTCGTGTTGCCTGCGAAACGCTGACGACGACCAACCGCGTGGTCATCGCCGGCGAAGTGCGTGTCCCGGATACGTTCTTCAAGAAGGACAAGGCCGGCAATGTGGTCACGGACGATGCGGGCGAACCCGTCATTGCGCCCGGCCGCTTTCGGTCAGCGGCGCGCCGCGCCATCCGCGACATCGGTTATGAGCAGGACGGGTTCCACTGGAAGACATGCCGCATCGACGTGCTGCTGCACGCCCAGTCGGCGCACATCGCGCAGGGTGTCGACAGTGCATCGGATGCGCAGGGCGCCGAGGGCGCCGGCGACCAGGGCATCATGTTCGGCTATGCCTGCCGCGAAACGCCCGAACTTATGCCGGCGCCGATCTATTATTCGCACAAGATTCTCGAGCTTCTCGCCGACGCGCGCAAGAGCGGCGAGGGCGATGCCGCCCGGCTCGGCCCGGACGCCAAGTCGCAGGTCACGGTGCGTTACCGCGACGGCATGCCGTCCGAGGTGACCAGCATCGTCCTATCGACGCAGCATCTCGACGACAGCTGGGATTCCAGGAAGGTTCGTTCGGTCGTCGAGCCCTATATCCGCCAGGCGCTGGGCGACCTGCCGATCGCCGACGACTGCAACTGGTACATCAACCCCACGGGCAAGTTCGTCATTGGCGGTCCCGATGGCGATGCCGGCCTGACCGGCCGCAAGATCATCGTCGACACCTATGGCGGCGCCTCGCCCCATGGCGGCGGCGCTTTCTCCGGCAAGGACACGACCAAGGTCGACCGCTCGGCCGCCTATGTATCGCGCTATCTGGCCAAGAACGTCGTGGCGGCCAAGCTGGCCGACCGCTGCACGATCCAGCTTTCCTATGCGATCGGCGTTGCCCAGCCCCTGTCGGTCTATGTCGACACGCATGGCACGGGCACGGTCGCCGATGCGGCGATCGAGGACGCCATCCGCGATGTCATCGACCTGTCGCCGTCGGGCATCCGCAGGCACCTCAATCTGAACCGGCCGATCTACGCCAAGACCGCCGCCTACGGCCATTTCGGCCGCAAGCCCGGCCGTGACGGCTCCTTCTCCTGGGAAAAGGTCGATCTGGTCAAGGCGCTCAAGCAGGCGGTCAAGCAGGCCGCCTGACCCGCCGACCGTCATGGCTGCCGATCATCCGACGCGCGCCACCGAGGCCTTTTATGGCCGGCGGCGCGGCAAGACGTTGCGCGGCCGGCAGGCCGAGGCGATGCGGTGCCTGCTGCCCGATCTTTTGATCGATCTGGAAGCGCCGGCGCCGGCCAGCCCGGCAACGCTGTTTCCACACACGCCGGAGACCATCGTCCTTGAAATCGGCTTTGGCGGCGGCGAGCACCTGTTGTCCCATGCCCGGCGTCGGCCCGAGGTGGGCTTTGTCGGCGTCGAGCCCTTCGTCAATTCGATGGCCAAGTTGGTCACGGCGCTGGATGTGCATCCGGCCGGCAACATCCGGCTTTACGACGACGATGCCACGCAACTGCTTGACTGGCTGCCGGACGCCTCGATCGACCAGATCGACCTGCTCTATCCCGATCCATGGCCGAAACCGAAACACTTCAAGCGCCGGTTCGTCAGCGACCGCAATCTGGACCGGTTCGCCCGGGTGATGAAGCCCGGTGGCCTGTTCCGTTTCGCTTCCGACATTGACAGCTATGTCAACTGGACGCTGCAGCACATCGACCGGCATCCGGATTTCGCATGGACCGCCCGCCGCGCCGCCGACTGGCGCAATCCCTATCCGCACTGGCCGGGTACGCGCTACGAGGCCAAGGCCCTGCGCGAGGGCCGCACGCCGGTCTACCTGACCTTCGCCAGATCGTAGCCTGTTCCGATTTCGTCAGCGCGCCGAGGCGACCAGCGCCGGGTTTCCGCGCGCCGGTTGCAGGGCGACCACCTTGTAGCCCTCGCGCTCGAGCATGTTGAGGAAGGTCGGCAGCATCGATGCCGTGCGCGCATGCAGATCGTGAAACAGGATGATGCCCGAGCCGCGCCGGCGCAGGTCCCGCATCGTGCGCGTGGCGACGCGCACCGGGCTGATGCGGAAATAGTCCTTGGAGTCGATATCCACATCGACCACGACGATGCCGCGGGCGGCGAGATGGCCGCGAAGCGCCGGCGTGTCGGCGAGATAGGGGAAGCGGAAGAAGGGCAGATCGGGGATGCCGGCCTCGCGCAGCGCCCGTTCGCCGCGTGCGATTTCGGCGACCGCGTCGGCATGGCTCATCGCCGCAAGATTGGGATGGCGATGGGTGTGGCTGCCGACCGTGTGTCCGCGCGCGATCACGTTTCGGGCAAGCGCCGGGTTGTTGCGCGCCATCTCGCCGACCATGAAGAAGGTCGCCTTGATGCCCTTGGCATCGAGCGCATCGAGAATGCGCCGCGTGTTCTGGCCCGCGGGCCCGTCATCGAAGGTGAGGATCACTTCTTTCGGACCGAGCCGGATGTCGTCGATCGTGTCGACCCGCATGACGCGGCCGGTCAGCGCTGTGCGGCGCAGGCTGCCGGCGGTTTCACGCAGGCTTGACCGGTCCGACGCGCTGGGTGCGAAGGCCACCGCTTGTGGCGTGGTTTCAGCGTCGCGATCGGCCGATGGCGCGAGCGATGCGCACCCGCCAAGAGCGGCCACGGCGATCAGCAGGGAAAAGGAGGGCAGAAAGCGACGCAGCAAGGATGCGGCCATCGGAGACACCACGCAGTACAAAGAGTATCTGCGCGCTATGGTAAACGGCGATGGTTAACGAAGTGCGAGCCGACGGGCCGGCCCTGGACGGCCGTCGCCCCTTGCAACCGGCTGTCGGCGGGCGTATATGACAATCAAATCTTGGTCGTAGACGAAGAGTGGGCCCGCCGGACCCGCTCTTTTTTATATTCGAGACGGAATTGACGACGAACGAACGCGAATTCGCGCCCATAACCGAAGACGAGCCGCGCCTGGTCACCGAGACCGGGATCGATGCCCGTGTCGCCATGCTGATCGAGCCTGTGCTCAATTCCGAAGGCTTCCGGCTGGTGCGTGTGCGCCTGTCCGGTCAGAACGGCGCGACCTTGCAGGTGATGGCCGAGCGCGCCGACGGAACGATGACCGTCGAGGATTGCGAGACGCTGAGCCGGATGGTCTCGCCGATCCTCGATGTTGAAGACCCTATCGACCGCGCCTATCATCTGGAAGTGTCCTCGCCGGGCATCGACCGGCCGCTTGTGCGCAAGACCGATTTCGCCAAATGGCGCGGTCATGTGGCCAAGCTCGAGACATCGGTCCTGGTCAACGGCCGCAAGCGCTTCCGCGGCACCATCACCGATGTCGATACCGATACGGTCACGCTGTTCCGCGACCAGCCGTCCATGGCCGACGAGAACACCAATGTGATCCCGTTTTCGGCGATCGCCGATGCGCGGCTGATCCTGACCGACGAATTGATCCGCGCGTCGCTGACGGCCGACAAGGCCGCCCGCGCCACACGCGGACTTGAAACCGAACATGACGATTTTTCCGGCGATGCGCCGGATGCCGAAACGCCCTGAGGGAGACCAAGATGGCAGTCAGTGCAAACAAGCTCGAACTCCTGCAGATCGCCGATGCGGTCGCGCGCGAGAAGCTGATCGACAAGGAGATCGTGATCGGCGCGATGGCCGACGCGATCCAGAAGGCGGCGAAATCGCGCTACGGTCAGGAGACCAATGTGCGTGCCGACATCAACGCCAAGACCGGCGAGATCAAGCTGCAGCGCCTGATGGAAGTGGTCGAGGAACTCGAAAACACCGACAACCAGATCGCGTTCGAAGATGCGCGCGCCAAGAACCCGGACGCCCAGATCGGCGATTTCATCGCCGAGCCGCTGCCGCCGCTCGATTTCGGCCGCATCGCCGCCCAGTCGGCCAAGCAGGTCATCGTCCAGAAGGTGCGCGAGGCCGAGCGCGACAAGCAGTATGAAGAGTTCAAGGACCGCGTCGGCGAGATCGTCAACGGAACGGTCAAGCGCGTCGAATATGGCAACGTGGTCGTGGACCTCGGACGCGGCGAGGGTATCATCCGCCGCGACGAACTGATCCCGCGCGAAATGTACCGCTATGGCGACCGCGTCCGCGCTTTCATCTATGACGTGCGCCGCGAGCAGCGCGGGCCCCAGATCTTCCTGTCGCGGACGCACCCGCAATTCATGGCCAAGCTGTTCCAGATGGAAGTGCCGGAAATCTATGACGGCATCATCGAGATCAAGTCGGTCGCCCGCGACCCCGGTTCGCGCGCCAAGATCGCCGTCATCTCGCGCGACAGCGCCATCGACCCTGTTGGCGCCTGTGTCGGCATGCGCGGCAGCCGCGTCCAGGCGGTCGTCGGCGAGTTGCAGGGCGAAAAGATCGACATCATTCCCTGGCAGCCCGATGCGGCCTCCTTCATCGTCAACGCGCTGCAGCCGGCCGAAGTCGCCAAGGTTGTGCTCGACGAGGATGCCGAGCGCATCGAGGTGGTGGTGCCCGACGAGCAGCTTTCGCTCGCCATCGGCCGCCGTGGCCAGAATGTACGCCTTGCCTCGCAACTGACCGGCTGGGACATCGACATCCTGACCGAGGACGAGGAGTCCGCGCGCCGCCAGAAGGAATTCACCGAGCGCACGCAACTCTTCATGGAAGCGCTCGACGTCGATGAGATGGTCGGCCAGGTGCTGGCGTCGGAGGGCTTCTCGTCAATCGAGGAAGTGGCTTATGTCGACGCCGAGGAAGTCTCGTCAATCGAGGGCTTTGACGAGGACACCGCCGCCGAGATCCAGACGCGCGCACGCGAATATCTCGAACGCATCGAGGCCGAGAACGACGCCAAGCGCATCGAACTGGGCGTCGTCGACGAAATCCGCGAAATCCCCGGTGTGACCACCGCAATGATGGTCGCGCTCGGCGAGGACGGTGTGAAGACAATGGAAGATTTTGCCGGATGCGCGGTCGACGATCTTGTCGGCTGGCGCGAGCGCGTCGAGGGCGAAACCAAGATCCACGACGGCATCTTCACGCCGTTTGGCACCACGCGTGCCGAAGCTGAGGAAATGGTCCTTTCCGCGCGTCTGACCGTTGGCTGGATCACCGAAGAAGACCTTGCCGCCGAGTATGAAGAGGAAGGCGCGGAACTGGCCGAAGGGGCTGAAGCCGTTGCCGCCGACGCCGATGCCCCCGCGGGAGCTCCGGCGTAACGCCGGCGTGACGAGGATGGCACCCCGGCATGACCTTGAACGAAGCGGACATCGCGATGAACGAACGCCGTTGCATCGTGACCGGCGAAAGCGCCGACGCTGACGGGCTGATCCGCTTCGTTGCCGGGCCCGACGGCATGGTCGTGCCCGATCTCAAGCGCACCCTGCCGGGCCGCGGCTGCTGGGTGACCGCCCGGCGGGCGATGGTCGACAAGGCCGTGTCCAAAAAGCTGTTCGCCCGGGCGCTGCGCCGCAAGGTAGACGTGCCAGACGATCTGGGCGCACTGGTCGACCGTCTGCTGGTCAGGCAGGCAACCGGCGCACTGTCGATGGCGCGCAAGGCGGGCGCGCTCGTTTCGGGCGCCATGCAGGTCGACAAGGCCGTGCGCGCGGGCCGTGCCACCGCATTGCTGCATGCCCTGCATGCGGCGCCCGACGGCATCCGCAAGCTCGACCAGGCGCGCCGCGCCACGGTGCATCTGGGCGGCCCGGACGTGCTGGTTTTCATGCTCCTTGATGACGAACAAATGGGTTTGGCATTCGGGGGCGGTAATGTAATACATGCAGCCGTGCTTGACGGCAGGGGTGGCCATGCCGCATTGCGGCGGCTTGAAGCGCTGCGCGACTACAGGACTGGGCCAGATATGCGACCGGCTTCGCCGGACGCAGGCGCCGGTCTTTTGGCCGGAACGGCCGGCGGGCATGTGACCGCGAAGGAAACGGATCAGGAATGAGTGATACAAGTTCGGACGACAAGAAGACGGCTGGCCGCACGCTCTCGATGAGGCGCGATAGCGGCACGGGCACCGTTCGCCAGAAGATGGGCGGCGGGCGCACCAACACCGTCGTCGTCGAAACGCGCAAGCGCAAGTTCACCAAGCCGGGCGACAAGCCGGCAGGTGGATCGCTTGCGGGCGGCCTGAAGCCGCGCGCGAAGCCCGCTGCCGAAGCGCCGACGCCGGCCCCCGCGCCCGCGCAGGATGCCGGGGCCGCCGACCGCAGCGGCGCGGTGCTCAAGGAACTGTCGCAGAGCGAGATCGAGGCGCGCCGCCGCGCGCTCGAGGAAGCAAAGGCGCGCGAGGCTGACGACCGCGAGAAGTTCCAGGCCGACGAGCAGCGGCGCAAGGAAGATGAAGCGCGCCGCGAGCGCGAGATGGCCGAGCGCGAGGAAGCCGAGCAGGCCGAACAGGCGCGTCTGGCGGCCGAGGCCGAAGCCAAGGCGCAGGCCGCCCAGAAGGCCGAACAGGAAGGCGCGCGCCGCGCACCGGCCGAAAAGGCCGCGCCGGGCCGTACCGACGATGGCGATGCCCGCCGCGGCGCCGCCGCCAAGCGGCCGGCCAAGACCGATGCCGCGCCCAAGCCGTCGCGCGGCCGTGACGACAATCGCCGCCGCGGCAAGCTGACGCTCGCCAACGTGACCGGCGACGGCGAGGGCCGTTCGCGCTCGCTGTCGGCCATGCGCCGCCGTCAGGAGAAGATCAAGCGTGCCCAGATGGGCATGTCCGAACCGCGCGAGAAGATTTCGCGCGAGGTGCGCCTGCCCGAGACGATCACCATCCAGGAACTGGCGCAGCGCATGACCGAACGTGCGGTCGATGTCGTCAAGTTCATGATGAAGCAGGGCCAGATGATGAAGCCCGGCGACCTGATCGATGCGGACACCGCCGAACTGATCGCCGAGGAATTCGGCCACACGGTGCGGCGCGTGTCGGAATCCGATGTCGAGGAGGGCCTGTTCGGCATTGACGACAAGCCCGAGGACATGAAGCCGCGTCCGCCGGTCGTCACCATCATGGGCCATGTCGATCACGGCAAGACGTCGCTGCTCGATGCGATCCGCAACGCCAATGTGGTCTCCGGCGAAGCCGGCGGTATCACCCAGCATATCGGCGCCTATCAGGTGGAAAAGGACGGCCAGAAGATCACCTTCCTGGACACGCCCGGCCACGCCGCCTTCACCGCCATGCGCGCGCGCGGCGCCCAGGCGACAGACATCGCCATCCTCGTGGTTGCCGCCGACGACAGCGTGATGCCGCAGACGATCGAATCCATCGCCCACATCAAGGCGGCCGGCGTGCCGATGATCGTGGCGATCAACAAGATCGACAAGCCCGAAGCGGACGCCAGCAAGGTGCGCACGGAGCTTCTGCAGCATGAAGTGTTCGTCGAATCCATGGGCGGCGAAACCCAGGATGTCGAGGTCTCGGCGCTCAAGGGCACCAATCTCGACGGCCTGCTCGATTCGATCCTCTTGCAGTCCGAAATCCTCGAACTGAAGGCCAATCCCGACCGCACCGCCGAGGGCGTCGTCGTCGAGGCCAAGCTCGACAAGGGCCGCGGCGCGGTGGCAACCGTGCTGGTCCAGGCCGGTACGCTGAAGACGGGCGACATCGTCGTCGCCGGCGACGAATGGGGCAAGGTGCGCGCCATCATCAACGATCGCGGCGAAAACCTCGATGAAGCCGAACCGTCTCTGCCGGTGGAGATCCTCGGCCTCAACGGCACGCCGCAGGCCGGCGACAAGGTCGCAGTGGTCGAAAACGAGGCGCGCGCCCGCGAGGTCTCCGATTATCGCCAGCGCAAGACGCGCGAGATTTCCGTGGCACGCCAGGCCGGCGCGCGCGGCTCGCTCGAACAGATGATGGCGGCAGCCAAGGACGCCGAAACCGCCGAGTTCCCGCTGGTCGTCAAGGGCGACGTGCAGGGATCGGTGGAAGCGATCCTCGGTGCGCTCGAAAAGCTGGGCACCGACGAGGTCAAGGCGCGGATCATCCATTCCGGTGCCGGCGGCATCACCGAAACCGACGTCTCGCTGGCCGAGTCGACCGGTGCGGCGATCATGGGCTTCAACGTGCGCGCCAACAAGCAGGCGCGCGATGCGGCCGAAGCGGCCGGCGTCGAGATCCGCTATTACAACATCATCTACAACCTGCTCGATGATGTGAAAGCGGCGATGGAAGGCCTGCTCTCGCCCGAACGCCGCGAGACGTTCCTGGGCAATGCGGAGATCCTCGAAGTCTTCAACATCACCAAGGTCGGCAAGGTCGCCGGCTGTCAGGTGACCGAAGGCAAGGTCGAGCGCGGCGCCGGCGTGCGTCTGGTACGAGACAGCGTCGTCATCCACGAGGGCAAGCTCAAGACACTCAAGCGCTTCAAGGACGAAGTGCAGGAAGTCCCCGTCGGACAGGAATGCGGCATGGCCTTCGAGAATTACGAAGACATCCGCGCCGGCGACGTGATCGAATGCTTCCGCGTCGAGGAAGTCGCGCGGACGCTTTAGGGCACAATCTCAATATGCCGTGGCCAATGGCCACGGCCACCGATCGGACGGCGCGGTCCCATCCCGCCCGTCGCGAGAAAGGTATGGAACCATGTCCCGTTTTGCCGGGGCCGACCAAGGCCCCTCCCAGCGCCAGCTTCGCGTTGGCGAGCATGTCCGGCATGCGCTGACGCAGCTTTTGCAGCGCGGCGAAGTCGCCGATCCGGAGCTTGACGGCGTCGTCCTGTCGGTGACCGAGGTGCGCATGTCGCCCGATCTGAAGATCGCCACCGCCTATGTCACCGCCTTTGGGCACGAGGACATGGCGCCGCTGGTCAAGGCGCTTGCGCGCAACGCCAAGTTCATTCGCGGCCGGCTGTCGCGCGAACTCGGCCAGATGAAATACATGCCCGATTTCCGCTTCCGCGCCGACACGAGCTTCGACAATTTCCAGAAGGTGGACGCGCTGCTCAAATCGCCGCATGTGGCGCGGGATCTGGACGGAGACCAGGACTGATGGCGCGCCAGCGCACGAAGAAGGGCCGGCCGGTTTCCGGCTGGCTGGTGCTCGACAAGCCGCTTGAGCTGGGTTCGACCAAGGCGGTCTCCAAGGTGAAATGGCTGTTCGGCGCGCAAAAGGCCGGCCATGCCGGAACGCTCGATCCGCTGGCGACCGGCATCCTGCCGATTGCGTTGGGTGAAGCGACCAAGACTGTTCCCTACGTGATGGATGGCACAAAGGCTTACCGTTTCACCGTGAGCTGGGGCGCACAGACGACGACTGACGATCTGGAAGGCGAGGCGACCGAAACGTCCGATATGCGGCCGGACCGCGCCGCCATCGAGGCGCTTCTGCCACGCTTCACCGGCACGATCAGCCAGACGCCGCCGCAATTCTCCGCCGTCAAGGTCGATGGCGAGCGCGCCTATGCGCTGGCCCGTCAGGGCGAGGCGGCGGCGGTGACGGCACGCGATGTCGAGATCGACGCGCTCACCATCATCGCCCATGACGGCGACACGACCATTTTCAAAGTCGAATGCGGCAAGGGCACCTATGTCCGCTCGCTCGCCCGCGACATGGGACGGGAGCTTGGCTGTTTCGGCCATGTCAGCGCGTTGCGCCGAACCTTCGTCGAACCGTTCGACGAGGCAGACGCCGTCACCCTTGCCGAACTGGAAGCCGCGGTCGAGGCCGCCGGCGACGACGAAGCGGCGCGCCATGGGGCGCTCGATGCGTTCCTGCTCGACACGGGCGAGGCGATGGACGGGTTTCCGCGTGTTGATCTCGGCGACGAGCAGGCGCACCGCATCCGTCTTGGCAACCCGGCGATCCTGCGCGGCCGCGACGCGCCGGTCGCCGAGGAAGAGGCCTGCGCCTTCCATCGCGGGCGCCTGGTGGCGATCGGCGAGATCGCGCAGGGCGCCTTCCGCCCGCGCCGCGTCTTCCGCCTTTGACACGGTGACAAGTTTAGCCCGCAAGGGTGATTGCATTTGTTCGATCTTGGCGCCAACGTCGCCGAAAACCATTCCGATATGACAGGAGCGCCCGATGCGCGAACAGCGGCAATTCTACATTGACGGCCAGTGGGTCGACCCGGCCAAGGCCAACGATCTGGAGGTCCACGATCCGGCCACCGAGGACGTCTGCGCGGTGATTTCGCTGGGATCGTCCGCCGATGTCGACAAAGCCGTCGCCGCCGCCAAGGCGGCCTTTGAGGGCTGGGCCGCAACGCCGGTCGCCGAACGCCGGGCCGTGCTCGAACGTCTGGGTGCCGTCATGAAGGTCCGCCATGACGATCTGGCAGAAGCGATCTCGCTGGAAATGGGCGCGCCGATCGATTTCGCCAAGGGCGAGCAGGCCGGCGCCGGCCCGTGGCACCTCAAGGGATTTCTCGACGCGATGGACAAGTTCGCGTGGGAAGAAAAGTTCACCGACCGCGAGACGATTATCCGCGAACCGGTCGGTGTGGTGGGCCTGATCACCCCGTGGAACTGGCCGGTCAACCAGATCGCGCTGAAGGTCATCCCGGCGGTCGCCGCCGGCTGCACCTGCGTGCTCAAACCGTCCGAGATCGCACCGCTGTCGGCCATGGTCTGGGCCGAACTGATGGACGAGGCGGGCTTCCCGAAGGGCGTCTTCAACCTGGTCAATGGCGATGGGCCGACGGTCGGTGAGGCCATGTCGAACCATCCCGATATCGACATGATGAGCTTTACCGGTTCGACGCGCGCCGGCAGCGCGGTGATGCGCGGTTCGGCCGCTTCGATCAAGCGCGTCACGCTGGAGCTCGGCGGCAAGTCGCCCAACATTGTCTTCGCCGATGCGGATCTGCCCAGGGCGATCAGGCGCGGCGTCACCCACATGATGGAAAACACCGGCCAATCCTGCAACGCGCCCTCGCGCATGATCGTCGAGCAGGACGTCTATGACGAAGCGGTCGAACTGGCCAAGGAAGCCGCCGAGGCAGTCAAGGTCGGCAATCCGCGCGATGCGGGCGGCCATATCGGCCCTCTCTCCTCGGCCGCCCAGTTCGACAAGGTGCAAAGCCTGATCGAGACCGGCATGGCCGAGGGCGCGCGCCTGGTCACCGGCGGTCCGGGCCGGCCCGAAGGCTTCAACCGCGGCTGGTATGCGCGGCCGACCGTCTTTGCCGATGTCACCAACGAGATGACCATCGCGCGCGAGGAGATTTTCGGCCCGGTCCTGACGATGATCCCGTTCTCGGGCGGCGAGGACGAAGCCGTTCGGATCGCCAACGACACGCCCTACGGGCTCGCCGCCTATCTGTGGACCGGCGACGCGAACAAGGGCGACCGCGTCGGGCGCCGTCTGCGCGCCGGCATGGTGCGCGTCAACGGCGCCGGGCTTTCGGCGGGCCATCCGTTCGGCGGTTACAAGCAGTCCGGCAATGGCCGCGAGGGCGGCGTCTGGGGTCTTGAGGACTTCACCGAGGTCAAGGTGCTCAGCCAGCGCTACTGACATGCCGGCCATCGAGATCAGACAGGACGATCTGCGCGGTCCGGAGATCGCCGCCTTGCTGAGGCGGCATCTAGACCACATGTTCGCCATCACGCCGGCGGGCAGCGTCTACGCGCTCGATCTCGACGCGCTGCGCGTACCGGAGATCACCTTCTGGAGCGCTTGGCTCGACGGCGAGCTCGTCGGCTGCATCGCCCTCAAGGACATCGGCGGCGGCCATGGCGAGATCAAATCGGCCCATACCGTGGCCGAACGGCGCGGCGCCGGCATCGGCCGGGCGCTGGTCGCGCACCTGATCGATGAGGCGCGCATTCGCGGCATGAAACGGCTCAGCCTCGAAACGGGCAAGACGGAGCATTTCCGGCCGGCGCAGGAGCTCTACCGCCGCTTCGGTTTCGAGGAAACAGGACCGTTCGGCGATTACGGCCCCGACCCGCATTCATACTTCATGACGAAGGCGCTGGACTGAGCGAATGGCGTTTGCGTTCGCAGCGCTTTTCGACTATAGCGCGCCCAGCGCCGGCCTTTTCGGCCGCGCCAACGGCCCCTGCTGGACGACATCCCGGCAGCGGGCGTCTTCAAACCCCTTGTAAGTTGTGAAAGGAAACACGATGTCGATCACTGCCGAGCGCAAGGCCGAGCTGATCCAGAAGTTTGCGACCAAAAGCGGCGACACGGGTTCGCCCGAAGTGCAGGTCGCGGTCCTCACCGAACGGATCAACAACCTCACCGAGCATTTCAAGGACCACAAGAAGGACAACCACTCACGGCGTGGCCTTCTGAAGATGGTTTCCCAGCGGCGCAAGCTTCTGGACTATGTGCGCGGCAAGGAAGAGGCGCGCTACCAGACCCTGATCAAGGAACTGGGCATCCGCCGCTGAACGAATTCGGGCGGGCTCTTGAAGGGTCCGCCCTTGCCCCATTCAGGCGGGGGACATTTCGCCTGTCAGGCCGGCGCGAACGTTGAAGACAGCGGCGCGCCGGCCGCCCGAGAACCGCGTTGGAGCCGCGGGGCAGGATTGCCGGTTGCTTGCAGGGACCAGGGCGCACATGCCGCGCCGACCACAGACAAGCATCCAGTCGTCTTGCCCGGGCCCAGGTTCGAAAACCCAAGCCTGGCGCGCTGGCCCTTGGCCGGCATTGCGCCCTTATTGAAGGACAAGACATGTTCGATCACCACAAAGTGGAACTGGAGTGGGGCGGTCGCCCGCTTACGCTCGAAACCGGCAAGATCGCCCGGCAGGCCGACGGCGCCGTTCTGGCGACCTATGGCGAAACCGTCGTTCTGGCCA
Source organism: Oceaniradius stylonematis (assembly GCF_003149475.2). Taxonomy (GTDB): domain Bacteria; phylum Pseudomonadota; class Alphaproteobacteria; order Rhizobiales; family Rhizobiaceae; genus Roseitalea; species Roseitalea stylonematis. Next base: position 121,334 of record NZ_QFWV02000001.1, on the reverse strand, counting down.
CCGTCGTCTCCGAGAAGAGCCCGCGTGAGGGCCGGGACTTCTTTCCGCTGACAGTCAACTATCAGGAAAAGACCTTTGCCGCCGGCAAGATTCCCGGCGGCTTCTTCAAGCGTGAAGGCCGTCCGTCGGAAAAAGAGACGCTGACCTCACGCCTGATCGACCGGCCGATCCGCCCGCTTTTTGCCCCCGGCTACAAGAACGAGACGCAGGTCGTCCTCACCGTTCTGCAGCACGATCTGGAAAACGATCCCGACATCGTTGCCATGATCGGCGCGTCGGCCGCGCTGACCATCTCCGGCGTGCCCTTCATGGGCCCGATCGGCGCCGCCCGCGTCGGCTACATCAATGACGAATTCGTGCTCAACCCGCATGTCGACGAGATGGAGGAATCCGATCTCGACCTCATCGTTGCGGGCACCGCCGATGCCGTTCTGATGGTGGAATCGGAAGCCAAGGAACTGGACGAGGAAGCCATGCTCGGCGCCGTCATGTTCGGCCAGCAGGCGTTCCAGCCGGTCATCAACGCGATCATCAAGCTCGCCGAAGTGGCTGCCAAGGAACCGCGCGACTATGCCCCCGAGGATCTCAGCGAACTCGAAGCGACGATGGGCGGCCTGATCTCCGACGAACTGGCCGAGGCCTACAAGATCACCGACAAGGGCGCTCGCTACGCCGCCATCGACGCCGCCAAGACCAAGGTCTTCGAGACGCTCTACCCCGAAGGCGCCGAGAACCCGGCCTGGAACCCCGAGCAGATCAAGTCCGTCTTCAAGGACCTGCAGGCCAAGGTCGTGCGCGGCAACATCCTCAAGACCAAGACGCGCATCGACGGACGCGACCTGTCGACGGTCCGCCAGATCGTTTCGGAAGTCGGCGTCTTCCCGCGCACCCACGGCTCGGCCGTGTTCACGCGCGGCGAAACCCAGGCCATGGTCGTTGCCACGTTGGGTACCGGCGAGGACGAGCAGTTCGTCGATTCGCTCACCGGCACCTACAAAGAGANGCGAGATCGGCCACGGCAAGCTGGCCTGGCGCGCCGTCCATCCGGTGCTGCCGGAAGCGGAAGAATTCCCCTACACGCTGCGCGTCGTCTCCGAGATCACCGAATCCAACGGCTCTTCCTCCATGGCGACCGTCTGCGGCACCTCGCTGGCGCTGATGGATGCCGGCGTTCCGATCAAGGCGCCCGTGGCCGGCATCGCCATGGGCCTGATCCTGGAAGGCGACGAGTTCGCTGTCCTGTCGGACATTCTCGGTGACGAGGATCATCTGGGCGACATGGACTTCAAGGTCGCGGGCACCGCCGAGGGCATCACCTCTCTGCAGATGGACATCAAGATCGCCGGCATCACCGAGGAGATCATGAAGATCGCCCTCGACCAGGCCAAGGGCGGCCGCGCGCACATTCTGGGCGAGATGGCCAACGCGCTGTCGGAAAGCCGTGAGGAGCTGGGCGAGTTCGCCCCGCGCATCGAGGTGATGAACATCCCGGTCGACAAGATCCGTGACGTGATCGGCTCGGGCGGCAAGATCATCCGCGAGATCGTCGAAAAGACCGGCGCCAAGATCAACATCGAGGATGACGGCACGGTCAAGATCGCATCGTCCTCGGGCAAGGAGATCGAGGCGGCCAAGCAGTGGATCCACACGATCGTTGCCGAGCCCGAAGTGGGCGAAATCTATCAGGGCACCGTGGTCAAGACCGCCGACTTCGGCGCCTTCGTCAACTTCTTCGGTCCCAAGGACGGTCTGGTGCACATCTCCCAGCTCGCCCAGGAGCGTGTCGGCAAGACCACCGATGTCGTCAAGGAAGGCGACAAGGTCTTCGTCAAGCTGATGGGCTTTGACGAGCGCGGCAAGGTCCGCCTGTCGATGAAGGTCGTCGATCAGGAGACCGGCAAGGAGATCGAGCGCAAGAAGGAAAAGGCCGACGATTGATCGTCATCGGCCAATGAAACCGGAAACGCGGGGCTGGATGCATTCCAGGCCCCGCGTTTTTCGTTTGGGGCGTTGTCATGGATCGACCGGTAAAGACGCTGCTTGCGCCGTTTGAGGCGGGTGAGGTCCCGTTGCCGGAGACCGGAAGCGCGTGGCTGTTCCTCAATGCCGCCGATCCGGGTTCCGCCGGCGATCTGTTCGCACAGGCCCGGCTTTGCTGCGTGCAGCCGTCACGTCCGGCGTTTCTGGCACTGGAACGGGCCGGCCACGAGGTTTGGCCCCTGGCGCCTGTGGATGAAGCGTTCGACGGCGCGCTCGTCCTGCTCGGCAAGCATCGCCGCCTCAACGAGGCGATGGTCGCAAGCGCCAATCAGGCCGTTCGTCCGGGCGGTATTGTGATCGTTGCGGGCGACAAGGCGCTGGGGGCGGCCAGCGCTCGCAAATGGGCCGGCGGGCAGGTACCGCTCGGTGGCTCGCTCGCCAAGCATCACGGCATCGCGTTCTGGTTCCCGGCCAGTGAAGATGCGTTTGCAGGCGTTGCGCTGCCCGTAACCGAACCGGCGCCGGGTTTTGCCGCAGCGCCCGGCATGTTCTCGTCCGACCGCATCGATACCGGGTCGGCGCTGCTCGCCGAGCACATCGATGGCCGCATCGCCGGCGCCGTCGCCGATTTCGGAGCGGGCTGGGGCTATTTGTCCGGCGCGGTTCTGACGCAGGCAAGGCCGGCTTCGCTCGATCTGGTCGAAGCATACAGGCCCGCGCTCGACCAGGCACTTGCCAATCTCGCACCGCTCAGGGGCGAAGTACCCGTCACCGGCCACTGGCTCGACGTGACGACCGAGCCACTGCCCGGACCGTTCGACTGGGTCGTGATGAACCCGCCTTTTCACACGGGTCGTGCGAGCGAACCCGATCTCGGCCGCGCCTTCATCGCAGCCGCCGCGCGGGCGTTGAAGCCTTCGGGCCGGCTTTTGTTGGTCGCAAATCGGCGCCTGCCCTATGAGCAAACACTTCGGGATCGCTTCGCAGCCTTTGTGGAAGGCGAGGTCCGCGACGGTTTCAAGCTGATCGAGGCATCCCGGCCACGCAGAACCGGCGGTCAGGATGCTGCCGCGAGAAACTCGGGCTGAGGCACCGCAGGCAGCGCGCCGGCCGGCCCCGCTTCGCTGTCGCGGTGATGATGCTTGATGGCCGACAGCGGCTGCGGCTTGCCGAACAGATAGCCCTGCATGATCGTGCATCCGGCCGCGCGCAAGAGTGTCGCCTGTTCCTGGGTTTCCACACCTTCGGCGACCACGGATGCTCCCATGGACCGCGCCATGCCGACGATCGATGCAACCATGGTGCTGGCGGCGGGGTCCTTGTCGGTGAGACGGTCGACAAAGGATTTGTCGATCTTCAGCGTGTTGAAGCGCAGCTCGTTCAGTGTCGAAAGGTTTGAATAGCCGGTCCCGAAATCGTCGATCGCCAGCAGGATGCCGAGCTCGCGCAGCTGGGCGAGCAGCCGTCTGACCTCGCTGTGGTTGCGGATCAGAAGCGTTTCGGTGACTTCGATCTCCAGCCGGTCGGGCCGGATTTCGGTGCCGTTGATCAATCGGCCGAGATTGGCCACGAAATCGTCCCGGTTGAACTGCGCCGGCGAAACGTTGGCCGACACGGAGATGTTGTCGGGCAGCTGCTCGAGGTCTTCGCACACGCGGCGCAGGACGAAGTCGCCGATCTGCTGGATCAGCCCGCACTGTTCGGCGATCGGGATGAACTCCGATGGCGGGATCGAGCCGTTCTGATGGTGGTTCCATCGCAACAGGGCTTCATAGCCAACCGTTTCGCCGGTAACGGCGTGGACCTTGGGCTGGTAGTGCAGCATCAGCTCGTCCCGTTGCAGGGCTCCGCCCAATTCCGCTTCGATCCAGTGGCGGTAGGCGGCGACCTGGCTCATCTCGGGATGGTAGATCGACCATGTGCCGCGGCCGGTGGCGCGCGATGTCGTGCGCGCCAGATTGGCATGGCGCAGGATGCGTTCCATCGGCGGGTTGTTCTTGTGAATCTCGGCGACGCCCGCGTTCCAGAAGACCGAATGTGACGCATTGCCGACACGTACCGGCAGCGACAGGATCCCGAGCAGCGCTTCGGTCGCCGCGCGCAGCTCCCGGTCGTCATGATTGGCGGCCAGGACGATCACGAACTCGCCGCCGCTTGTGCGTGCGGCAAGGCCGGTATCGCCGACAACGCGCTGCAGCCGGTCGCCGAACACGCGCAAAAGCGAGTCGCCGGTTTCCAGACCATAGGTTTCGTTGAAATCGCGCAGGGAATCGAAGTCGAGGCTGATCAGGAAGAAGCGGTTCATCCGGCTGGGGCCGCCGCCTTTCGAGACATAGCCGTCGAGGCTTTCCGCCAGGCCGCTGCGTGACAAAAGGCCGGTCACCGAATCGACGCTCAGCAAGGCCTCGTAGGTCTGGCTCGCATCGTCGCCGCCGGCGAAATAGGCGTGTGCCGTGCCCGCGCCCGCGAGCGACGCCAGGCCCAGAACGATGGCCCCGAAGGTTGCCGCTTCGCGATAGCTGCTCAGCGTCATGCCGGCCATGTCCAGCGCCCAAAGCGCCAGCATTGCCGCGCCCATGCCGCTGGAGAAGATGGTCAGTGCGCGGAAGACGCGGGTCTGCTTGGGTACTTTGTTGCGCTTCATTTTGCCCCCTTGCGGGCAAATTCGCAGCAAAACCCTAAAAAGGGGTGAAATGAAGCATTGCGGCACGCTGTGGTTGCGGCCTCGTGTGGGTTATTTTTGGTCGGTGCGCCTGAGCTCGTCGAGGCGCGGCATCGACATGATGTTGTAGCCGCTGTCGACATAGTGGATTTCGCCGGTCACGCCTCCGGAAAGGTCGGACAGAAGGTAAAGCCCGGCGCCGCCGATATCGTCCAGATTGACCGCCCGGGCCAGCGGCGAGTTCTTTTGCTGGAAATTGTACATCAGCCGGGCATCGGACACGCCGGCGCCGGCCAGCGTCCGTACCGGACCCGCCGAAAGCGCGTTGACGCGGATGCCCTGGGCGCCGAAGTCGGCCGCCATGTAGCGCACGCTGGCTTCCAGCGCGGCCTTGGTCACGCCCATCACATTGTAGTTGGGCATAACCCGTGTCGATCCGCCATAGGTCAGCGTCAGAAGCGAGGCGCCGGGGTTGAGAAGAGCCATCGATTGCTGCGCGACCTCGGTGAACGAATAGGCCGAGATGACCATGGTCCGCGTGAAGTTCTCACGCGTCGTCACGTCGACATAGCGGCCCTTGAGCTGCGACCGGTCGGTGAACCCGATCGCATGGACGATGAAATCGAGACTGCCCCATTCGCTGCCCAGCGTTTCGAACACCGAGGCGACGGTGCCGACATCCTCGACATCGCAGGGCATGACCAGCGACGAGCCGAGTTCTCCGGCCAGCGGCTTGACCCGTTTTCCGAGCGCTTCGCTCTGATAGGTGAAGGCGAGCTCGGCTCCCTGCTCGGCAACGGCCTTGGCTATTCCCCAGGCGATCGAATGGTCGTTGGCGACGCCCATGATCAGGCCGCGCTTGCCGCTCATCAGTCCTGTCATCGGCGTGTCCCTTCCCTCGGCCGCATCAGTCGGCGAACCGCTGGAACGCCAGCGTCGCATTGGTTCCGCCAAACCCGAACGAATTGGAGATGGCGATGTCGTATTCGACATCGTCGATCCGCTGCCGCGCGATCGGCATGCCTTCAAACTTCGGATCGAGCTCGGTGATGTGGGCGCTTTCGCCGACGAACCGGTTGTTCATCATCAAAAGCGTGTAGATCGCCTCCTGCACGCCGGTTGCACCCAGCGAGTGGCCGGTCAGCGATTTGGTCGAGGAGATGTGCGGCAGCGCGTCGCCGAAGACGGTGCGTATGGCTTCCATCTCCCGCTCGTCGCCCACCGGCGTCGAGGTGCCGTGCGTGTTGATATAGGTGACCGAGCCTTCGGTGGTGGCGAGCGCCATCTTCATGCAGCGCACCGCGCCTTCGCCGGACGGAGCGACCATGTCATAGCCGTCCGATGTCGCGCCGTATCCGACGACCTCGCCATGGATCTTCGCGCCTCGGGCCTTGGCATGCTCGAGTTCCTCGAGCACCAGAACGCCGGCGCCGCCGGCGATGACGAACCCGTCGCGGCTGGCATCATAGGCGCGCGATGCGGTCGATGGCGTTTCATTGTGCTTGGTTGACATGGCGCCCATCGCGTCGAACAGGTTCGACATCGTCCAGTCCAGATCCTCGCTGCCGCCGGCGAAGACGATGTCCTGCTTGCCCATCTGAATGGTCTCATAGGCATTGCCGATGCAGTGGTTCGACGTCGCGCAGGCCGACGAGATCGAATAGTTCACGCCCTTGATCTTGAACGGCGTTGCGAGCGTTGCCGAAGCGGTCGATGACATCGCCTTGGGCACCGCGAAAGGCCCGATCCGTTTGGGGGAGTTGTTCTTCTGGGTCAGCAGCGCCGCCTCGAAGATGGTGCGGGTCGACGGGCCGCCCGAACCCATGATGATGCCGGTCCGCTCGTTGGAGACCAGATCGTCGCCCAGCGCCGCATCGGCGATGGCCTGGCGCATGGCGATGTAGTTCCAGGCCGATCCGCGCGCCAGGAACCGCGACTCCCGCCGGTCGAGAACCGTGAACGGATCGAGCGTCGGCTCGCCATGGACATGGCATTTGAAGCCCAGCTCCGCATATTCGGCCGCATGGCTGATGCCCGACCGCGCTTCGCGCAGCGAGGTCAGCACCTCGTCCGTATCATTGCCGATCGACGAGACGATCCCCATGCCGGTGACGACGACGCGTTTCATGTTCGCTTCCCGTTGTTTTGCGTCAGGCTTTGAAGAGCCCGACGCGGAGGTCGGTAGCCTGGTAGATGGTTTCGCCGTCGGCTTTCATCCAGCCGTCCGCGATGCCAAGCACCAGCCGCCCGCGGCGCACGCGTTTGAAATCGATGCCGAACTCGAGCAGCTTGACCGAAGGCGTGACCATGTCGGTAAACTTGATTTCGCCGGTCGACAGTGCCCGGCCCTTGCCCGGTTCGCCCAGCCAGCCAAGGTAGAAGCCCGTGAGCTGCCACAGCGCGTCCAGGCCCAGACACCCCGGCATCACCGGGTCGCCGATGAAGTGGCACTCGAAGAACCACAGATCCGGCGTGATGTCGAACGCGGCGCGGGCATAACCCTTGTCATGGTCACCGCCGGTCTCGGATATGTCGGTGATGCGATGCAGCATCAGCATGGGCGGCGCCGGCAATTGCGCATTGCCCGGGCCGAACAGGTCCCCGCGCGCGCATTCCAGGATGTCCTCGTAGGTGTAGCTTGATTTCTGCTCGGCCATGCCGGTGGGCGTCCTCCGCGTTCTTGACTGCCGGCCCAAGCCTTGGCGCCGGCCGCGTCTGTTTATTGATCCCCTGCGGCCCGGTCAAATTGACGCTGCGGTCGCGCCGGGCGGAGCTATTGCCATTCAGCGCCAATGCGAATATATGAAAATGAGTTGCAACAACAGGGAAAATCCCTGTGTTCACGGCTGTTTTTGGGATCGAAGATGGCGCGCACTGAAAGCGCCGGGGCACACAGCTCCGACACACGCAATCTCCTCCAGTCGGTCGGCCTTCGGCCGACCCGGCAGCGCGTTGCATTGGCGTCCATGCTGTTCGGCGAGCACGATCAGCACATCGCCGCAGAAGATCTCCACCGGCAGGCGCTGGACGCCGGCATTCCGGTATCGCTGGCGACCGTCTACAACACGCTGCACCAGTTTACCGATGCGGGGCTGTTGCGCATCCTCGCCGTCGAGGGCCAGCGCACATATTTCGACACCAATACGTCCGATCATCACCACTTCTTCATCGAGGAGAGCAACGTGGTGATGGACGTGCCCGAGGGTACGGTCACGGTCGGTGATCTGCCCACGCCGCCCGAAGGCATGGAGATCGCCAACGTGGATGTGGTGATCCGGCTGCGTCCGACGCGCAAGGCACGCTGACCGCGCGGGCGATATCGCCCGCCCCCGAACGTTCGAGTCGGTTCGCCCCTATTCGATGATTTCGTCGGGGTAGGCACCCCACAGGTCGGCCTGCGCGACGAAACCGCTCAGCGTCCGGTCCTTGTGGCGAACTTCCAGTTCGCACCAGGCGCCGTCACAACGCTCGATCTTGCCGACCACGCCCGGCTGCAGCTTGGCGACCGCTTCCGCGCCGGCGCGCGATTCCGCATAGAGCGTGATGACGTTGCGCGCATCGCGGGCATTGCGCCATGGCGTTGCGATCGCCGTGCGCGTGCCCGACAGGAGCGAGCCGTGGATCCAGCCCGTATCGCCTTCGGAATCTCGGACCCGGCGCCAATTGTCATACTCCTGGATGACCTCCAGCGGCAGACCGGTCTTCACGTAGCGCCAGGCCACCGCATATTGCTTGCCCGGTCCGACCCGCATGTTGACCCGCTCGGCCTTCAGCGAAACGAAGCGCGGCAGCGGAAGGCCGCTGGGGCCGCGTGAGACCGAGCTCGTCGTCTGCGCGGACGCCGTCGGGGCGCCGCCTGCCGGAACCATCGTCAATGCCAGTGCCACGGCCAGTACCAAACGCATGTGTCACCTGTCCGTTTGTCGGCCGGCGGCGGCGCGAACCATGGCGCGCGACCAGGGCCGCGGCCGTCGAGACCCCTTTGCACCGGCGGGCGCGCTTGCTAGAGATGATGCGTCCGCACGGCTTTTCACACCGTCGCATTTGTTGGTTAACGAGCGATCAACGGACACCCTTGCCCGGCCATCGGGCGTCGGTATCGGGTTGGCCGGAACATTCAGGGGAAAGGGCCACGTCTTGGACACAAAGCCGACCGTGATCGTCACGCGCCGTCTTCCCGACCGGGTCGAGGCGCGCATGCGGGAGCTGTTCGACGTACGCCTGAACGGCGACGACAAGCCGTTCGGCCGCGACGATCTGGCGCGCGCCATGACCCAAGCCGACGTGCTGGTGCCGACCGTTACCGACCGCATCGATGCGGACCTGATCGCGGGCGCCGGCAAGCGCCTCAAGCTGATCGCGAATTTTGGCAATGGCGTCGACAATATCGACATCGCCGCCGCCCATGAGCGCGGCATCTTCGTCACCAACACACCGAACGTCCTGACCGAAGACACGGCCGACATGACGCTGGCGCTCATTCTCGCCGCGCCGCGCCGGATCGTCGAGGGCGCAGGCTATCTTCTCGGCGAAGACCGTTGGGACGGCTGGTCGCCGACATGGATGCTCGGGCGCCGCATTCACGGCAAGCGGCTCGGAATTGTCGGCATGGGCCGCATCGGTATCGCCGTTGCGCGCCGCGCAAAGGCATTCGGACTGGCCGTTCACTATCACAATCGCAACCGGGCCGCGCCGGTCATCGAAAAGGAGCTGGGCGCAACCTATTGGGAAAGCCTCGACCGGATGCTCGCCCATATGGACATCGTCTCGGTCAATTGCCCCTATACGCCGGCGACTTTCCATCTGCTGTCGGCCCGCCGGCTCGAACTGCTGCGGCCGTCCGCCTTTATCGTCAACACCGCGCGCGGCGAGATCATCGACGAGGATGCGATGATCAGGCTCTTGGAAGACGGCCGCATCGCCGGCGCCGGGCTCGACGTGTTCGAGCATGAGCCCAAGGTCGACGACCGGCTGTGCAAGCTGGCCGCCCAGGGCAAGGTGGTGCTTCTGCCGCACATGAGTTCGGCCACCATCGAAAGCCGCATCGAGATGGGCGAGAAGGTGATCATCAACATCCGGATGGTGGCGAGCGGAGATCGGCCGCCCGATCGCATCCTGCCATCGATGGTGTGAAGCAGCGGGCCGGCGGTACGACGCCGGCCCCGTCGGTGGGCATCAGGCCTTCTTTTTGGCCTGTTTCTGCCAGTCGCGGATCTGCCGGTCGCTGAACGGCATGTAATCGTCGATGCGCTGGATGTCCGATGCGCTCAGCCCGGCAATCTGCGCAAAGGTGGTAATGCCTTGCTCGTTGAGCTGACGCTCGGCGACCGGGCCGATGCCCTTGATGTCGGTCAGCTTGTCCTTGGTGCCGGAGGGTGCGGCGAAAAGCGGGCCGTCAGGCGCCTTGGGCGGCGTCTCCGACGCGGCCTTTGACGGCTTGCCGGGTTTTTCCGACTTGCCGCCTTTTGCCGCTTTTCCTGCTTTGCCGTCCTTGCCGGATGCGGACGAGGCGGTCGATGATCCGGTTGCCGCGGCTCCCTTTGTGGCCGTGGCGCCCGACTTGGACGCCTTGCCGCCGCTCTTGCCAGACCCGCGGCCCTTGCCGGACACGCTGCCTTTGCCGGACACGCTGCCCGCTGCCGCGGTGGAGGTCGAAGCCGAACTGGCGCCAGCCGCTTTGGTGCCCGACTTCGATGGCTTGCCAGCCTTTCGCGCTTTTGCGCCCGCCGCGGTCGATGCCGAGCCGGTTGCCGCAGCCGCCCCCTTCGACGCCGCCGGTTTTGTGCTGGTTGCTGGCGCGACGCCGGCCGCCGGCGCCGCGACGGAGCCTGGACCGGCGGAGACGGGGTTTTCCCACGCCTTGCCGCCGGCGGTGCGTGGCGAACGGACCAGCGGTTTGGCCGCATTGTCCCCCGACATGGATTTGTCGAGCGCGCGGCGCGACAGGTAGAGGTAAAGCCAGACAGCGATCGCGATCGCGATTGCGGTCAAAACCAGTATGAAGAACAGAAACATCGAAGGCCCCCTTGCTCTACACGCGCCCGGAAACGTCCCGGCGCCGTGACAACATCCGTCTGAAGACCTAATGACGCGCGCGCCGATCCCGGTCAAGCGCGCCGGCCATATCGCATCGTCTCAAACCGTGTCGATAGCGCATCATAAAGCAGCAGGCGGCCGAAAAGCGGCTCTCCCGCTCCTGTCACCAGCTTGATCGCTTCGGTGGCCATCAGCGATCCGATGACGCCGGCCAGCGCCCCCAGAACGCCCGCCTCGGCACATGTCGGCACCGTTCCCGGCGCGGGCAGGTCGGGATAAAGATCGCGATAGCGCGGCAACCGCTTGCCGTCCTCATCGTTCCTGAAAGGCGCGAACACAGTGACCGATCCGTCAAAGCGCTGGATCGCGCCGGTAACGAGCGGCGTTTCGAGCCGCTCGGCCACATCGGCGGCAAGGCGGCGCGTTTCGAAATTGTCCGACCCGTCCATGATCACATCGTGACCGGAAAGAAGCGATTCGGCATTGTCCGGTGCCAGCCGCTCGGCCCGGCCATCGACCCGAACATGCGGATTGATCGCGGCAATCTGCGCAGCGGCGCTTTGCGCCTTCGGTTGCCCGACCGCGTCGGTCATATGCAGCGTCTGCCGCTGCAGGTTTGACAGCGACACGGCATCATCGTCGATGACGGTCAGCGTCCCCACACCGGCCGCGGCCAGATAGGTCAGTGCCGGCGAACCGAGGCCGCCGGCGCCGATCATGGCGATGCGCGCACCGGCGAGCCTTTGCTGGCCCGTGCCGCCGATCTCCGGCAGCACGATGTGCCGCGCATAGCGTTCGATCTGTTTGGCATCCAGGGCAGGGGGCTCAGCCATCGGCGGTGACGGTTCCGTCTTCGACCCGCAGATATTGCGCACGGTCTCCGAGCGCGTCAAACAGGTTCCGGTCGGTGCCCGTCATGAAGGCCTGGCCGCCGATCCCGTGCACCCGGTCGAACAGCTCCGCGCGGCGTTCAGGGTCGAGATGGGCAGCGACCTCGTCGAGCAGCAGGATCGGAGTCATCGCGCTGACCGACGCCGTCAGCGCCGCATGGGCGAGCAGCAAGCCGATCAGGAGCGCCTTTTGCTCGCCCGTCGAACACAGCGACGCGGCGATGGCCTTTTGCCGGTGCTCAACGACGAGATCGGCCCGGTGCGGCCCGGTCAGCGTGCGGCCCGCCGCCCGGTCGCGCCCGCGCTTGCCGCGCATGTCGGTTTCAAGCCAAGCCTGAAGGTCGCCGGCGGCCATGCCGTCCGCCAGCCGCGCCTCGAGTTCGCCCGCCATCGACAGGTCCGCCATGGGAAAACGAGCGCCCTGCGGCGTTTCGGCGATCAGCGCGGCCAGCAGGCTGACAAGCTCCTGCCGCGCGATGACGATTGCCGTGCCCAGCGCCGCCAGTTGCGCTTCGATCGCATCGAGCATCAGATCGTTCTGGGCGTTCGGCGGCGCCTCCAGCAGCCGGTTGCGCTGCCGCATTGCCTTTTCATGGTCCCGTGCGCGCCGCCCGTGCCCGGGATCGATCGCCAGCACCATGCGGTCGGTGAAGCGGCGCCGATCCGCCGCAGGTCCGGTGAAAAGCCCGTCCATGGCCGGTGTCAGCCAGAGAATGCGCGCCAGATCGAGCAGTTCGTCGGCGCTGGCCGCATTGGTTCCGTTGATGCGCACCCGCCTTGTCCGCGCGCCGTTCTCCGTTGGCGTCACGCCCGCCGTCCCGGTGCCGACCGCATAGCCATCGCCGTCGCGTTCGAGCTTCGCGAACACCGAAAACCCGTCGGCGCCCTTGCGCGCCATGTCGGACAGGTTGGCCCGGCGCAGCCCGCGCCCCGGAGAGAGCAGCGACACGGCCTCGATCAGATTTGTCTTGCCCGCGCCATTGGGGCCCGAAAGCACCACATGGCGCCCGTCGAGCGCAAGCGTCGTTTGTTCATGGTTGCGGAAATCGGTCAGCGTCAGGGCCGACAGGCGGACAAGCGTGCTCATCGGCGTGCCGCCGCCCGTGGCGCCGGCGTCGCAGCGCCTTCAGACGCGCATCGGCATGAGCACATAGAGCGCGTTCTTGTCCTCGGGGTCCTCGATCAGCGTCGGCGAGCCGGCATCGGCGAACGAGAACTTCACCTCGTTGCTGCCGAGCTGGCTGGCGATGTCGAGAAGATAACGCGCATTGAAACCGATCTCGATCGCCTCGGCGTCGTAACCGGCCGGCAACTCCTCGGTCGCCGAACCGGAATCGGGGTTGTTGACGGCCAGCGTCAACTGCCCGTCCGACAGCGCCAGCTTGACCGCGCGGCCCCGTTCCGACGAGACCGTCGATACGCGGTCGACGGCCTCGGTGAAGACCTTGCGGTCGATGACCATGTCCTTGTCGTTGCCGACCGGAATGACGCGCTGATAATCGGGAAAGGTGCCGTCGATCAGCTTCGATGTCAGCACGACAGAACCAATGGTCAACCTGACCTTGCTGTCGGACAGTTCGATCTGCACCGACACGTCCGGATCGTCGACCAGCTTCTGGAGTTCGCCCACCGTCTTGCGCGGCACGATCACGCCGGGAATGCTCTCGGCGCCGTCCGGCGCCTTGGTTTCGGCACGGGCCAGGCGATGGCCGTCTGTGGCAACCGCGCGCAGCACGATGTCGCCGTCGGCTTCGGCCGTGTGCAGATAGATGCCGTTCAGATAATAGCGCGTCTCTTCGGTCGAGATGGCGAACTGGGTCGCCTCGATCAGCCGGCGCAGCACGGCGCTGTCCAGTCGGAAACTGTGGTCGAATTCGCCGGCCGCCAGTTGCGGGAAGTCGGATTCGGGCAGGCACTGCAGCTTGAACTGCGACCGGCCGGTGACGACGCTCATCGTAGCGCCGTCCGCATCGGTCGACAGCATGACCTCCGAGCCGTCCGGCAGCTTGCGGACGATGTCGTAGAGAAGGTGCGCGGGGACGGTGGTCGCACCGGCCTGTTCCACATGCGCCGGCACCGCCTCGTTGATCTCAAGGTCCAGGTCGGTCGCAGTCATGGCGAGGCTTCCGCCATCGGCTTTCAGCAACACGTTCGACAGAATCGGGATCGTGTTGCGCCGCTCGACGACGCGATGCACATGATTGAGGGATTTCAGAAGGTTGGCTCGCTCAAGGGTCACGCGCATGGTCGAATGATCCGGTCTGGCATATCAGAGGGCCGGCCCGGAGACACGAGGCCGGCGAATGGAAAGGGCGCCGCTCCGGCCGGTTGTCCGTCCGCAAATCGTCGTCCCCTCGGGATCGCGAATGTGGCGGCTCGAACGTCGAAATGCAAGTGCGATGGCCGGCCCTTGCGGGCCGGCCACGGCAAACTTTGGGGATAAAGCGCACGCCGTGTGCGAGGCGCTTGCGGCAGGCCTATTCCTTGATCAGCCGCCGCAGAAGCTCGATTTCCTTGGCCAGCTTCGGGTCGTCCTTGATCAGTGACTCGACCTTGCGGACCGCATGCAGGACCGTCGTGTGATCCTTGCCGCCGAACCGTCGCCCGATCTCAGGCAGCGAGCGCGGCGTCATGGTCTTGGACAGGTACATGGCGATCTGCCGCGGCCGCACGACCGAACGGGTGCGCCGGTTCGACAGCATCTCGCCGCGTGCCACATTGTAGTGGTTGGCCACCGTCTTCTGGATGTCCTCGATGCGGATCTTCTTGTCGTCGTCGATGCGCACCAGATGGCCCAGAATGTCGTCGACCCGGTCGAGCGCGATGTCCGGCTCGAACGAATGGCGGAAGACGAGCTGGTTGAACGCGCCTTCAAGTTCACGGAAGCTCGAACAGACCGTCTGGGCGACATGGGCGAGCACCTGCTCGGAAATGTCGAGCGAGGTGTCGTCGCGCCGCGCTTCCTCGAGACGCCGCTGCAGCATCGACAGCCGCATGTCGTAGTCCGGCGCCTGGATCTCCAGCGCAACGCCGCCGTGCAGGCGCGAGCGCACGCGCGGGTCGAGCGATTCCAGCTCCGACGGCGGCCGGTCGCCGGCAACGACCACCTGCCGGGCGCTGTCGAGCAGCGTGTTGATCAGGTGGCAGAACTCGGACTGGATCTTCTCGCCCTGCAGGAACTGCATGTCGTCGATCACCAGAAGGTCGATCTCGTGCAGCGTCTCCTTGAGGCGCAGCGCGCTCTGGTCGCGGATCGCGCTGGCGAACCGCCACATGAAGTATTCCGCCGTCAGGTAGACGACGCGCTTGGTGGGGTCCTTCGCCTTGGCCGCATTGGCGATCGCCTGCAGCAGATGGGTCTTGCCCAGCCCGACATTGGAATGGAAGAAGAGCGGGTTGAAACGCGCCGCGTTCGGCCCCTGCTCGACCGCGGCCCGGGCGGCCGCAAGGCATACGCGGTTGGACGGGCCCTCCACGAAACTGTCGAACGTGTAGCGGCTGTCGACGGGCGATCCGAGCATCTCGCCATTGCGGCCGGTTTCGGCAACGCCCTGGCGCGCGGCCGCCGCCGCAGGCGTGCGGTCCGACTTGGCCATTGCATTGGCCTTGGCCCTCTCCGCGCTGGCTCGGGCGGCGTCCGCGACTTGGCCGGCGCGTTCCGAGACGGCCGCGCCGCGCGTGGCGCTGCGAACGACCACGTCGATCTTCAACGCGTTGCCGTCTGCCTCCCGCCAGAAGTCGAGGATGGTATCGAGATAGTGGTTGTTGATCCAGTTGCGCAGGAACGGTGTCGGAACCGAAAGCTGAATGACCGGGCCGGAGGCGTCCTCAAGCTTGAGGCGCTTGAACCAGCTTTGGTAGACTTCGCCGCCCAGCTTGGCGCGAAGCTGCTGGCACACCTTGTCGAATGTCGTCCTGCCGTCTCCGGTCGGCTGGCCCGCCCTGCCGCCTTCTTCGCTTTTCTTCTTGCTCACGATCTCGCTCCCGTTTCTCGACTGTGCAACCGGCTGCTGACCGGGCTGTCGATCGGGAAACGGATCTCGTTCGGATGTGTGAAACAGTGGTGCGGGCTGCGTCGTTGATTGCGCCACCCTGCTGGCTTCCCCTCGCATGTCGATGTTCGCCTCCTTCTGACCTGCAACGGCATGCGCACACGCCAAGGCCGCCCTGTTTTCAACATTGCGGGCCATGACGGTCATGTGCCCCGTGTGGACCGACGCAAAACACAAACAGGCGTCGGTTATGTCCCGCAATCAATGTCTGCCGGCCGCTGGCCGCCATCGTCTTCATCCACGCCCGCGGACATGGCGACGATCTGTCGCCACCACGGACACCTTCTCAAATCCGGGCAATACTCCCCCGCTGCCGGAACCGCAGGGTCCCGTCACTGCGCAATCGCTCAACTCCCGAATTGGCCCTGCCCCGGGACCGCTGGACGCACGCACCCGCCGCGAATGCAACTTATAGTCGCAATCGGCTTGTCGGCTCGCTATTTTCAGCAGGAACGCGCGCCCGTTCAGTGAGGACAAATTAGCCCCATCCGAGCCGTTGTTACAAGGCCCGTTAGGGCATTTTTAACCGAGCTGCGCCTCGGATTTCGGGAACAAAATGTGTCCCGATTCGCTTTGCAAAAGATAAGCGATTGGGATTCCACAGCTTCTTTCGAAACGACAAAAAATGCAGCTTTCGGCAAATTTTTTTTCGCATGTGAAGGCTTGACTCTTGCGCAGATTCCGTTTCGCGGGAGCGCGGTGGCCTCTCGGAGGCGTTGTTTCGTAAGGTATTGAAAACAAAGGGAAATATTGGGCAGCGCCATGCAAATCCGCTGTCGCCGCCGCGGCACGGCAGGTCCGTTCGATATCGGACAGCCACGCTAAATGGCTGTCGCCCAACGGGAATTTTCTTGTTAGCCGGAGAACGAAAAAACCCGGCCGAGGCCGGGTTGTTCAAAAGCTGAGCCGACGAAGCAAAACTAGCCGGCGATTGCCTTCACGCGGCTTGCCAGGCGCGAGACCTTCCGCGAAGCCGTGTTCTTGTGCATCACGCCCTTGGACGCTGCACGCATAAGTTCAGGCTGCGCGACTTTCAAAGCTTCGGTTGCAGCCGCCTGATCGCCGGCCGCGATGGCTTCCTCGACCTTGCGGATGTGGGTGCGCACGCGCGAGCGGCGCGCGGTGTTGACTTCGGTGCGCGCCTCGATCTTGCGCGTTGCCTTCTTGGCTGACCTTGTGTTGGCCATGCTTGCCTCTCTCGATCTGGTCCGGAACCCGGAAGCGGCCGCCGGACCGGATGGACGATCGCTGGACGGCCTTGAACAATTATGGCGGCAAATCTGCCGCCAAGATTGCGTGGCTATAATCTCAAATGCTCTGCCAGTCAACGGCGGATGGCGCTTTGCCCCGCCTCACCGGTTGCGGAAACTCGGCGTGCGCTTGTCGATGAACGCGGCCATGCCCTCGCTCTGGTCCTCGAGGGCGAACATGGCGTGAAACAGCCGCCTTTCGAACCGCAGCCCTTCGGCGAGGCCCGTCTCGAACGCCTGGTTGATGGTCTCCTTGGCCATCATCACCGAAGGCAATGAGAAGCTGGCGATCTTCTGCGCGGCGCTGATGGCTTCCTCGATCAACTCCGTGTCCGGTACGATCCGCGCCACGAGCCCGCACCGTTCGGCCTCCTCGGCGTCCATCATCCGGCCCGTCAGGCACAGATCCATCGTCTTGGCCTTGCCGATCGAGCGGGCCAGACGCTGTGTGCCGCCCATGCCCGGCATGATGCCGAGCGTGACTTCCGGCTGTCCGAACTTGGCGCTCTCGCCGGCGATGATGAAATCGCACATGGCCGCCAGCTCGCACCCGCCGCCCAGCGCATAGCCGCTGACGGCAGCGATCATCGGCTTGGGAAACCCGGCCACGGTTTCCCAGCCGCCCAGCGCATCGTGCATGTAGGCGCTTGCGAACGCGAACTCCGACATCTCCTTGATGTCGGCGCCGGCGGCGAACGCCTTTTGCGAGCCGGTGATCACCACGGCGCCGATCTTGGCATCGTCGCGCATCGCCGCAAGAGCGTCGATCATCTCGTCCAGCAGCGCCTTGTTGAGCGCGTTCATGGCCTTTGGCCGGTTCAGCGTGATCAAACCGGCTTCACCGCGCTTCTCGACGATGATCGTGTCATAGGCCATGGCAGATGCGCTCCGTGGATCGGGGTTGATGGCCGGCTATCTCTGGCATGCCGGACAGTAGAATGTCGACCGCCCGCTTTGGACGATGCGCCGGATCGGGGCCGTGCAGCCGTCATGGCGGCACGGTTCGCCCTCCCGCCCGTAGACGGCGAAGCTGTGCTGGAAATAGCCCAGCGAGCCGTCGGTGTGCACATAATCGCGCAGCGACGAGCCGCCCGCTGCGATCGCGTCGGCGATGACGTCGCGCACGGCGTCGGCCAGGGAGTGGCAGCGGGGCGTCGGTCGGCCAGCACGCGTGACAAGCGTTCTGGCCTTGCGTCGCGGCGAAAGCCGCGCACGCCACAGCGCCTCGCACACATAGATGTTCCCCAGGCCCGCGATCAGCCGCTGGTCCAGAAGGGCGGCTTTCAGAGGTGCCGCCTTGCCGGCGAGCATCACCGCCAGCCGGTCGCCGTCGAGCGCGTTGCCCGTCGGCTCGAGCCCCAGCCCGCGCAGGTACTGGTTCTCTGCCAGCGTCTCGGCGCGGTCGAGATCGACAAAGCCGAAGCGGCGCGGGTCGTTGTAGGTGACGCGCCGGGTGGTCCCGTCCCGGTCAACGAGATGAAACACGATATGGTCGTGCGTCGAAAGCTTCGACCGCTCATGATGGAAGGCGCCGGGCGTCAAGGCGTCTTGTCCGTCCTCGATGCGGTAGGAACCCGACATGCCAAGATGGCTGATGAGAACGGCGCCACCGTCGAAGTGCATCGTCAGGTATTTGGCACGCCGGCCAACGGACGTGATGGTTCGGCCTTCAAGTGCCTCGGACAATCCGTGCGGCAGGGGAAAGCGCAGGTCGGCCCGGCGCAGTTCGAGCCTGGCCAGCCTTGCGCCCTCCATCGCCGGCTGCAGGCCGCGCCGGACGGTTTCGACCTCGGGCAGCTCAGGCACGGTCCGTCAGCTCACCCAGAAACGAGGTGCCGTCGTCATCGGCGCCGATGCCCAGATGGTCGGCCAGCGTTTCGCCGATGTCGGCGAATGTCGGGCGGATGCCGACGCCGGTCGCGGCAAGGCCCGGTCCGAACCCGACGATCGGCACCCGCTCGCGCGTATGGTCGGTGCCGCTCCATGTCGGATCGCAGCCGTGATCGGCGGTGATCAGCAAGAGGTCTCCGTCGCGCAGCTTGCCGGTCAGCTCCGGCAGATACCGGTCGAACGCCTCGAGTGCGGCCGCATAGCCGGCGACGTTGCGGCGATGGCCGTACAGCATGTCGAAATCGACGAAGTTGGCGAACACCAGGTCGCCGTCGCCGGCGTCGTCGATGGCCTTCAGCGTGGTCTCGCCGATCGCCGCGTTACCCGATGCCTTGCGCACCTCGCTGACCCCCTGATGGGCGAAGATGTCACCGATCTTGCCGACCGCGATCACCCGTCCGCCAGCCGCCACGGTGCGGTCGAGAAGGGTCGGTGCGGGCGGCAGGACCGAATAGTCGCGGCGATTGCCGGTCCGCTCGAAGCTGGCTGCGTTCTCGCCGACGAACGGCCGCGCGATCACCCGGCCGATGTTCATATCGTCGACCAGCGTCCGGACGGTCTCGCAGAGCGCATAAAGCCGGTCGAGTCCGAACCGGGTCTCGTGCGCGGCGATCTGGAAGACCGAGTCGGCCGATGTGTAGAAGATCGGCAACCCTGTGCGCAGGTGTTCTTCGCCCAGGTCGGCGATGATCTCGGTGCCCGATGCGTGCCGGTTGCCGAGCGAGCCCTCAATGCCCGCTTCGGCGTAGATCGCCTCGAGCAGGGATTGCGGAAAAGCAGGCACCTCGTGCGGAAAATAGCCCCAGTCGAAAAGAACCGGCACGCCGGCGATTTCCCAATGGCCGGAAGGCGTGTCCTTGCCGTGCGAGACCTCCTGCGCGGCGCCCCAGAAGCCGTCCACGCGCGCCGGCTTCAGCGCGGCCGCGCCCGCATGGCCGGACGCCAGTTCGGCCGCGTGGAAGAGGCCAAGCCGGGCCAGGTTCGGGCAGTCGAGCGGGCCGCTGCGATCGTCATTTTCGGCTTCGCCGGCGGCCGCCCTGTCGATGATGTGTCCGACCGTGTTGGCGCCCTCATCGCCGAAAGACGCCGCATCGGCCGCACCGCCAATGCCCACCGAATCCAGAACCACCAGAATTGCGCGCGCCATGTGCCTGCCTCGCTTGCCACAGGTTGCCGCAGCCTCAGCACGGCCGTGATCGGGCATGCCGCTTGCGCCAACGGCGTCTTATAAGCTTGAGTGTGGTCCAGGTCCATGTCGTTGACGGGTTGGGGTGCCTGCAAGATGAAACATCTGTCAAGGCTGGCTGTGACGCTGGCTCTGCTTGTGTCCGCTTCTCCGGCGGTGGCCGACTGGCGCACGGAAACCGGCGTCTTTCGTGTCGGAGTGGTGGGAAGCGGCGCCGGCGACGGGTCGCCGGAACACCATGCGCCGTTCCGCGATGCGGTCAGTGCGGCCATCGGAATGCCGGTGGAGGTTCTGCTGTTGCGCGATGCGCCCAGCCTGATCGACGCCCAGACCGCCGGCCGCATCGAATATGCCGTCCTTTCGGCGCTTGGCTTTGCGACGGCCCAGGAGACGTGCGCGTGCCTGGTGCCGCTGGCCGCGCCGACCGCCGCTTCGGGCGCCTTTGGTGTCCAGTCAACGCTCGTCGTAAGGCCGGGGGAGGGCGATGGCCGGACGGCACTGGCCGGCGGTCCTGTCGGCCATGGCCCCACCGGATCGCTGACCGGCGATCTGGCGCCGATGGTATCGTTCCGCTTTGGGGGCAAGCCGCTGCGCGAGGCTGGCCTCGATCTGTCGGTCCAACCCAGTTTCGAGACGGCGCGCGATGCGTTTGTCGCCGGTGACCTTGTTGCGTTTTTCGCGTGGGATTATGCCGCACCCGACGGCGCGCCCCGGCCCGGCGGCGGATTGGCCGCGACGGTGGTTGCGCTCGGCGACGGCGCTGCGGAAATCACCTGGCGATCAGGCGTGGTGCCGTTCGGGCCCCATGCCGTGCGTGACGATGTTCCCGAAGAGGTAAGGCAGGCGCTGACTTCGATGCTGGTGGCGCTCGACGAGGCTTCGCCGGCGGCGTTCGATGCGATCTCGCCATCGCTGGCCGGTGCGTTCCGGCCAACGGCTCCGGGTGACTACGACTATGCAATCGAACTGGTTCGAAGCGTGTCGGCGCTGCGATGATCGGCTGCCAACAGGCCTGATGGATGCATTGGCGGGCTAGTTGCCGAACAGGTCTGCGTCGCCTCCGGCACCAGCCTCGAACATGGCATTCACGCGGGCGCGCTCGCGGGTGGATTCGATTTCGGCCGGTGTCTGATAGGCCCATTCGCAGAAGGGCTCGCACGACAAGGTCTCGACGATCGAGCGCCGGTAGATGCGCAAGGTCGACGAGTCGTCGCGGACCACGGCAACCTGTTCGTCAAGAATGGGCGTGCCGGCACCGTCGAGCACGACGATGTTCGTGCGCCCGAACCCCTGGCCGGTCAACACGATCGTGTTGGCATCATGCACCGTGGCGTCGGCGACGCCCGGATTGCCGATGATCACCGTCGAGGCAGCCCTGGACAGCTTGAGCACCTTGGCCTGGTTGAGCACGACCTCGACACCGGCATCGGTTGCAGGTTCGGCGTTTGCCGGACCCGCCAAAGGCGCAGCGAACATCAGCGACAGGGCAACAACACCGGCAACACGCAGGGCCATGATCGGACTCCGGACCATTGATCTTTCCGCGTCCATCTTCGGCGACAATCGTGAAGGAAGCATTAACCATGCGTGTCCGGATCAGGCCCCGCGCGCCTCAGGAAGTCTTAACGAGGCGGTGTTAGCCTTGGCCCATGCAATGCATTGAGCCACGGAAACCGTCATGATCTCGGCCATCATCTTTGTCGTTTTTCCTTTCGCGATGATCTACGCGGCGCTGTCGGACATGTTCACCATGACGATCGCCAACCGGATCTCCTTGCTGCTGATCGTGACATTTCTCGCCATCGCACCGTTCATCGGGCTGACGTGGATGCAGTTCGCCACGCATCTGGCCGCGTTTGTCCTCGTTCTGACGGTCACGTTCGGGCTGTTCGCTGTCGGCGTGATGGGCGGTGGCGATGCCAAGCTGATGGCCTCGACGGCTCTGTGGCTCGGGCTTGGTCCGGCGCTGATGAACTATCTGTTGATCGCCACGGTTGCCGGAGGAGCGCTGACGCTGTTCCTGATGGTCTTCCGCAAGTCGGCCCTTGCCACCTATGCGGGCGAGGTGCGCGTGCTCCGTCGGATCATCGACGAGAAGGACATTCCCTACGGCATTGCGCTGGCCGTCGGCGGGCTCGCCTCTTTCGGCCTGTCGCCGGCCATGGTTTGGGCACTCGGCCAGGCATGACGAGAGCACTTCGCCGCTTCACCGTTTGTTAAGCATACCGCTGCAGCGACCGTTAACCATAAGTACACCATTGACGACCGAAAATGCGCCCCATGGCGGCGAGGTCCGTCCAGAGATCGGGTGTGCTCATGTCGATGCGTTTTGTGATTATGGCTGTTGCGGTGCTCGCGGCCGGTGCCGCGGGTTTCCTGGCGATGAACATGATGGGAGCGTCCGGCCCGACCGAGACTGTCGTGGTCGCGCCCTCCGCCCCGGCCATCGAGCTCGACGAGGTTCTGGTCGCCACCGAGACGTTGACGACCGGCGCTCGGGTGGAAAACCGAATCCGCTGGCAAGACTGGCCGACCGGCGCGCTCTCGCCCGACTTCATCACCCGCTCGAGCCGGCCCGACGCCATCAGCGAACTCTCTGATTCCGTCGTTCGGGCCACGATCTCTCAGGGCGAGCCGATCCGCCCGATCAAGCTGCTGGGCGCCGATCAGAGCTTCATGTCGTCCATCCTGCCGGCCGGCAAGCGCGCCGTGGCCACCGAGATCGCAGCCGACACATCGGCGGGCGGCTTCATCCTTCCGGACGACTATGTCGATGTCATCATGGTCAGCCGGGAGAACGATGGCGGGTTCCGGACGGAAACGATCCTGAACTCCATCCGCATCCTGGCCATCGACCAGACCATTCGCGAGGATGAGGAAGGCCGGCTCGTCCAGGTTGGCCAGACCGCCACATTGGAACTGACGCCCCAACAGGCCGAGATCATCACCGTTGCGCGACAGATGGCCGACCGGCTGACGCTTGCGCTGCGCTCGGTGAAGGATGTCAGCCCGGCCGAGGCCGAGAACGCCGCCGACCATCTGATCGGCGCGGGTCCGGGCGGAACGATCACCGTCATTAAGGGCGGCCAGAGAGTGACGTCAGCGCCATGACCAAATCATCTCCCCACGACAATCGCGCGCGGAACGACCGCGCATACGTGACACGAACCGACAGGCATCCGCTCATGGCCGCTCATCCGTTCAAATTCTTGCTGGTGGCGTCCGCCGCCGTCGCCATGCTGCTTTCGCCGACTGGCCAGTCCGGGTTGCCGGGCCTTGCACAGGCACAGGCGCAGAGCGTGGTTTCCGTCGGCCGCAACACCTCGGGCAGCGAGCGCATCATGCTCGGACTCGACAAGTCGCTGGTGATCGACCTGCCTGCCGATGCCCATGACATTCTGGTCGCCAATCCGGCGGTCGCCGACGCGGTCTCCCGGACCGCGCGGCGCATCTACCTTTTTGGCAAGTCCGTCGGCGAAACAAACATCTTCGTCTTCGACCGCAATGGCGAACAGCTGGTCAGTCTCGATCTGCGCGTCGAACGCGATGTCGCCGGGCTTGACCGCTATCTGGAGCGGTTCATTGCAGGGTCGGACATCAAGACCGAGATCATCAACGACAATATCGTCCTGACCGGCACGGTCCAGACGCCGCAGGACGCTGCCAAGGCGGCCCAGCTTGCGGAAATCTTCGTCAAGGGCGGCGATGCCACCACCCAGGAAACCGGCTTCTTCTTCGGCCGGCTCGGCAACAGCCAGATCGTCAATCTGCTCGAAATCACCGGCGGAGACCAGGTGACGCTGAAGGTCACGGTGGCCGAAATTCAGCGTTCGGTCATGAAGCAGCTCGGCACCAGCCTTTCGGTGACCGGCTCGAGCGGCGACATCACCTTCGGCGTCGTAAACGAGGGCAGCTACGGTGCCCACGGCAAGCCGTTGAACGGCAACGGACTGAGCCTTGGCGGCAATTTCAGCGGCGGCGGCTTTGGCAGTGTGAATCTCAACGCCCAGTTCCGCGCCATGGAAGAAGCCGGCGTCATGAAGACGCTCGCCGAACCGACCCTGACCGCCGTGTCGGGCGAAAAGGCGATCTTCCGCGCCGGCGGCGAATACAACATCGTCAATGGCTCCAGCGTCGACGACGATGGCCGCGTCATCGTCAATTACCGGCAGATCGACTACGGTGTCGGCCTCGAATTCACGCCGGTCGTCCTGTCGCCGGGCCGGATCAGCCTGCAAATCCGCACCTCGGTCTCCGAGCCCACTTCGGAAGGCTCGGTCAGTGGCCTTGCCGGCAATGTCAGCGTCCTTTCGCTGCGCAAGCGGCTCGCTGACACGACCGTCGAGCTGCCGTCGGGCGGCTCGATGATGATTGCCGGCCTGCTGCGCGACGATGTCCGCCAGGTCGTCTCTGGCTTTCCCGGACTGTCCAAGGTGCCGGTCCTGGGCGCGCTGTTCCGCAGCCAGGACTATATCCGCGCCGAAACCGAGCTTGTGATCGTTGTCACGCCCTATCTGTCGCGACCGGTCGCCGCATCGCAACTTGCGCGTCCGACCGACAATTTCAATCCGCCATCCGATGCCCAGGCCGCACTGCTGACCCGTGTCAACCGCATCTATGGCAGCCAGTCCCAAGAACCGCCGCCCGGCCGCTACCACGGCGCGATCGGCTTCATCTACAAGTGACCGGAGTTCAGCCAGCCATGTCCTTGAAACAGCTTCAAACGGTCGGCGGACTTCTGGTCGCGGCGAGCCTTTTGGCCGGTTGCGCGACCGGCACCGACAATATCGCCGTCAGTTCGGTTTCGGACGATTATCGCACCAACCATCCGATCGTCATCTCGGAGCGGGAGCAGACGCTCGACGTGGCCGTGGCCAGCGGCGCCCGCACGCTCAACCCGGCGACGCAAAGCAACATCACCGCCTTCGCCCGCACCTTCAAACAGTCGCGGACCGGCGTTCTGCATGTCCTGCTGCCGTCCAACTCGCCCAACGAGCACGCCGCCGATCGTGTGCGCGAAACCATCATCGATGCGATCGAGCGAGGCGGCGCCAGCCGCAACGACGTGTCGATCCAGCACTATGATGCCAGCGGGCATGGCGCCGCCGCTCCGGTCCGGCTGTCCTTCCACGGTGTCACCGCCGACGTTCCGAAACCCTGCGGTCAGTGGACCGGGAACCTGGCCGAGACTGCGCAGAACCGCCACTACAGCGATTTCGGCTGCTCCACCCAGAAAAACCTCGCCGCTCAGATCGACAATCCGAACGACCTTCTTGGGCCCCGTGCGATGTCGCCGATCGACGCCGCCCAGCGCGGTGTGGTGATCGGCACCTATCAGAGCGGGCCGACCGGAAAGGCCTCCGAGGTCGCCTATTGACGATGACACAGAACACTGCCCGCGCGATCGCGGGCAGTCCAGAAACCGAAGCGGAAGCAAGTGACATGTCCGATACCGCTCTTAATCTTGATGCCGAGCCCTTGGCGGCGGCGCCCGAAGAGGCCGATGCGCTTCAGCAGGTCCGGCCGGTGCCGCGCATTTCCG
Source organism: Oceaniradius stylonematis (assembly GCF_003149475.2). GTDB lineage: Bacteria > Pseudomonadota > Alphaproteobacteria > Rhizobiales > Rhizobiaceae > Roseitalea > Roseitalea stylonematis. The sequence continues at coordinate 95,846 of NZ_QFWV02000001.1, read as the reverse complement.
TGCAGGCGTTCTGCGAGACCCAGGCCGTGGCATCGACCATCGAGCGCATGGCCGAAGACCGGCGGATGTCGAAGGCGCAGACGCGCGTCTACATGGGCGGTCTTGCCGCAGCCGTCGAATTCTACCAGACCGCACCCACGCCCAATCTGATCTTTATTGAAATCGCCTGCGGCCGCGACGAACTGATGGCGCGGCTCAACGAACTGGCCGATGTCTGCGATCCTTCCAGCCGCGTCGTCATCATCGGCCATCACAACGACATTGCCCTTTACCGCGAGCTGATCCGCGCGGGCATCTCCGAATACATGGTCGCGCCGGTCTCGCTTGCAGATCTGATGAGCACGATTTCGGGTCTGTTCGCCGATCCCGAAGCCGATCCGATCGGACGGTCGATCGCCTTTGTCGGTGCCAAGGGCGGCGTCGGCGCCTCGACCATCGCCCACAATGTGTCCTGGGCGATCTCGACACTGTTCGAGAACGAGGTCGTGGTCGTCGATATGGACCTGCCCTTCGGGACAGCCAACATCAACTTCGACCAGGATCCCGCGCAGGGGATTGCCGAAGCCGTTTTCTCGCCCGAGCGTCTGGACGAGGTTTATCTGGACAGGCTGCTCGCCAACTGCGCCGAGAACCTGTCGCTTCTGGCGGCGCCATCGACGCTGGATCGTTCCTACGATTTCGGCGCCGATGCCTTCGGCAACCTGATCGACATCGCACAGCGCACCGCGCCGGCGGTTGTTCTCGACGTGCCGCACGGCTGGAACGGCTGGACCAAGGCGACGCTCACCCATGCCGATGAAGTGGTGATCGTCGCCGCTCCGGAACTGGCAAATCTGCGCAACACCAAGAACCTGATCGACACGTTGCGCGGACTGCGTCCGAACGACTCGCCGCCGCGGCTGGTGATCAACCAGGTCGGCGTGCCCAAGCGGCCGGAAATCTCCGTTGGCGACTTCAGCGATCCGCTCGAGGTCGAGCCGGCGGCCGTCATTCCGTTCGACGCGCAGCTTTTCGGCAACGCCGCCAATTCGGGCCGCATGCTGGCCGAAACCGATGCCGCGAGCCCCGTGGTGGCCACGCTGGGCCAACTCGCTCATCTGGTGACGGGCCGCTCGGTGTCCGTGCCCAAACACAAGCCCGGACTTCAGGCGCTGCTGGCGCGGCTGAAGAAGTCATGACGGCAACGCGTTCGACCACGGGGGCATATTGATGTTCGGCAAGAGAGGCACAGCGGGAACGGCCGGACCGGCCGGTTCGGCGGGATCGACGCACGACGCCCCGACAAGCCCGGCAGCACCCGAACCGGTCGAGGCCGCGACAGCTCCCGCGCCCGCGCCCGAGCCTGAGACACCGGCGCGGCCTGCGGCTCAGCCCGAGCCGGCACCGGCCGTCACGCCCGCCAAGCCGGCTGCGCGCTCCCAGTCCCAGCGCAACGAATCCTATTACGACACCAAGACGCAGGTTTTCTCCGCGCTGATCGAAACGATCGATCTGTCGCAGCTCGCCAAGCTTGATGGTGACAGTGCGCGCGAGGAAATCCGCGACATCGTCAACGACATCATCGCGATCAAGAACTATGCGATGTCGATCGCCGAGCAGGAGGAGCTGCTCGAGGACATCTGCAACGACGTTCTGGGCTACGGCCCTCTCGAGCCTCTGCTGGCCCGCGACGATATCGCCGACATCATGATCAACGGGCCGGACAGCGCCTATATCGAAGTGGACGGCAAGGTCCAACACGCCGACGTCAAGTTCCGCGATGCCCAGCAATTGCTTTCCGTGTGCCAACGGATCGTCAGCCAGGTGGGCCGGCGTGTCGACGAATCGAGCCCGATCTGCGACGCGCGTCTCGCCGACGGCAGCCGCGTCAACGTCATCGCCCCGCCACTGGCCATCGACGGCACCGCACTGACGATCCGCAAATTCAAGAAGGACAAGCTGACGCTCGATCAGCTGGTCAATTTCGGATCGATCTCGCCTGAGGGTGCCACGCTGCTCCAGATCATAGGCCGGGTGCGCTGCAATGTGGTGATTTCCGGCGGCACGGGCTCGGGCAAGACGACGCTTCTCAACTGCCTGACGCGCTACATCGACGAGGATGAGCGCATCATCACCTGCGAGGATTCGGCAGAACTGCAGCTGCAGCAGCCGCATGTCGTGCGGCTTGAAACCCGCCCGCCCAACCTCGAGGGCGAAGGCCAGATCACCATGCGCGATCTCGTCAAGAACTGCCTTCGCATGCGTCCCGAGCGGATCATCGTCGGCGAGGTGCGCGGACCGGAAGTGTTCGACCTGCTGCAGGCCATGAACACCGGCCATGACGGGTCCATGGGCACCATCCACTCCAACTCGCCCCGCGAATGTCTCAGCCGTATCGAATCGATGATCGCCATGGGCGGCTTTTCGCTGCCCCAGCGCACCGTGCGCGAAATCATCGTCGGCTCGGTCGACGTCATCGTTCAGGCGGCACGCCTGCGCGACGGCTCGCGCCGGATCACCCACATCACCGAGGTGGTCGGCATGGAAGGCGACGTGATCATCACCCAGGACCTGATGCTTTACGACATGCAGGGTGAGGACACCAACGGCAAGATCCTCGGCAAGCACCGCTCGACCGGCATCGGCCGTCCGGCCATGTGGGACAGGGCCCGTTACTACAATGAGGAGCAGCGTCTGGCGGCGGCGCTCGATTCCATGGAAACGGTCCAGAACTGATGGTGCAGTGGACAGCAGGCAGGGATAGGCAGCCATGACGATCATGGGCATTCCCGTCATCGTGATTGCCATCTTCGCGCTCGCCGCCCTCGGTGTCGGCGGCGTGCTCTATGCGTTGCTGTACAACAGGGTGCAGATCGAGGAGAAATCCGGCAAGCGCCTTGCCGCCATCAGCAGTCGCAGCTCCGACACCAAGGTGCGCAAGGCCGCGGTCGAACGCCTCAATGAAGGCCAGAAGCGCCGCAAGCAGGTCAGCGAATCCCTTGATGATCTCGAAAAACGGAACAAGGATCGCGAAAAGCACATCACCAAGCCGTCGCTGAAGATGCAGATCAAGCAGGCCGGCCTCAATATCGAGATGCGGACCTTTTATCTGATGTCGGCCGGCCTCGGCGGTGCCCTGGCGGTCATGGCGCTGGTGGCTGGCCTTGGCCTCATCTACGTGCCGGCCGTGTTTTTCGCCGGCGCTTTTGGCGTGCCGCGCTGGATCGTCGCGTTTCTGCGCAAGCGCCGCATGAAGCAGTTTCTCGACGAGTTTCCCAATGCCATCGACGTCATCGTCCGGGCTATCAAGTCGGGCCTGCCGCTAAACGACGGGATCCGCCTGATCGCGGGCGAGGCCAAGGAGCCGGTCCGTACGGAGTTCGGCAGGATCGTCGAGGCGCAGCAACTGGGTGTGCCGACGCCCGAAGCGTGCATGCGCATGTACAACCACATGCCGGTTCCCGAGGCCAGCTTCTTTGCGATCGTCATCCAGATCCAGCAGCAGGCCGGCGGCAACCTGTCCGAAGCGCTCGGCAACCTGTCGAAGGTGCTGCGGGCGCGCAAGCAGATGAAGAACAAGGTCGCCGCCATGTCGATGGAAGCAAAGGCGTCCGCCGTCATCATCGGTGCCCTGCCGCCCGTCGTGATGTTTCTCGTCTATCTGACGAGCCCGGAGTACATCATGCTGCTGTTCACGACCGATACGGGGCTGTTCATTCTCGGCGTGTCGCTTGTCTGGATGTCGATCGGCATCTTCGTCATGCGTCAGATGATCAATTTCGAGGTGTGAGGTCCGGCCATGATATCGACCATTGTCCAGACCGCCACGTCACCGCAGTTCGTCTTCGCCGTGCTCGTTTCGGTCGCCGTGTTCGCCACCATCCTCACGCTGCTCACGGCGGTGACCGGCGGCAGCCAGCTCAAGAGCCGGATGAAGATGGTCGCAACCGAGCGCGACGAGATTCGCGCCCGCGAGCGCGCTCGGCTGGCCACCGAAAAGGTTCAGGGCAAGGGGTCGCTGCGCGTCGATGAGTCCAGGTTCGCCGGCATCAAAGGCGTGGTCGACCGGCTCGATCTGCGCAAGGCGCTGGCCGACGATGCGACGGTCAAGAAGCTTCGGATGGCCGGTTTCCGGGGCCAGCAGCCGCTGAACATGTTCCTGTTCGCCCGCTTCGTGCTGCCGTTTCTGTTTCTGGCCGTGGCCATCTTCTACATTTTCGGCCTGGGCAACTTCAGCGAACACTCGACCATGATGCGTTCGTTCATGTGCGTCGGCGCCGCCTATGCGGGCTTTTATGCGCCCAATCTGTATGTCAGCAACCTGGCAGGCAAGCGCGGCAACTCCATCCGCAAGGCCTGGCCCGATGCGCTCGACCTGATGCTGATATGCGTCGAGTCGGGCATGTCCGTGGAAGCCGCGTTCAAGCGCGTGTCCGTGGAGATCGGCACGCAATCGGTGCCGCTTGCCGAAGAGTTGGTGCTGGTCGGCGCGGAACTGTCCTATCTCAGCGAACGCCGGCAAGCCTACGAAAACCTGGCCAAGCGTACCGGCCTCGACTCGGTCCAGGCCGTCTCCCAGGCGATGATCCAGGCCGAACGTTACGGTACGCCCATCGGCTCCGCGCTGCGCGTTCTGGCCAACGAAAGCCGCGAACAGCGCATGACCGAAGCCGAGAAAAAGGCGGCCGCGCTTCCGCCCAAGCTGACCGTTCCGATGATCGTCTTCTTCCTGCCGGTCCTGTTCGGCGTGATTCTCGGCCCGGCCGGCATCCAGGTCTCGCAACAGGGCGGCATCTTCGGCGGAGGGTGATCGCATCGCGCCCGACACGACAAAAAGGGCCCGCCTAAAGGCGGGTTTTTTTGTCGGGGGTTGCGGTCATTCGCGGGGGGGACGGGCGGACGGATCGTCAGTTGGCGGCGTTCTGCCGGTCTTCCTGCTCGATCAGGTTCCAAGCATTTTGCTGCGCCAGCATCTGCCGCAGATAGGCGATGTTGGTTTCGGCCTGGTCGGGCGTCATCTCGCGGCGGGCAATGTCCTCGGCTTCGGCGAACCGGCCCTGAAGACCGACGATCAGCGCCAGATTCTGCCGCACGCGGCTGTCCGCGCCGGGCTGTTGCACCGCCGTGCGCAAGTGCCGTTCCGCTGTCGGCAGATCGCCCTGCAGCATGTGGCTCATCGCAAGGTTCGACAGGACCGAGGGTTCGTTCGGGCGGATCTGCAACGCTTTTTCATAGCGCTGGCGCGCTTCGTCCGGACGCCCTGTCTGATCGTAGATCGCGCCCTCGGCCGAAAGCAGTTCCCAGTCAGGCTGCGTCGGGTCCTGCGCCCTCTGGATCGCGTCGAGCGCGGCCGGAAACTGACCGGCACCGGCGAGTGCCTTGCCGTAGGCGGCCAGAACCTGCTTGTCGCGCGAATGGGTGATCGCAGCCTTGCGCATCACGGCCAGCGCCTGCTCGTTCGCGCCGTTCATCCGCAGCACGGATGCATAGGCGATCGCCACCGACTTGTCATTCGGGTTGCGTTCGTACTGGCGGCGGTGGCTGGCCAGCGCCGATTGCAGTTCCGTGCCGCTCAATTGCGCGATCGGCTTGTTGCCCGCCGGCCCGATCGATCCGGTCGTCAGGTTGCTGTTGGCACACCCGGCCAGAAGACCGGCCAGCAGCACAGCGACACCGAGGCGGGCGGGCCGGTGCAGGTTCGATGAACCGATAGGCTTGGACATCGCGATACTCCACGAAGCAGGGCCGGCACGCGGCATGCGTCCTTTTGCGGGCGTAACTCCGCATTAACCTCTGTTAACCAGCGATAATCTGTTAACCCTAACGGATGGTTAATCCCCGGCGCCGAGGACATGATGGCTGATCGACTGACAATGCTGGCTCCTGACGAAGCGCGCACCGACGCGCGGCCCATTTGGATTGTCGGAAACAACGCAAAAAGCAGTCCGGCACAGGTGACGGCATGGCTGGAGGCAACGGGCTTCGAAGCCGAGGCCGGGGCCGTCGCCCTCGTGCCCGCGCCGGACGGCGGCGGCGTGGCAGGGGCGGCCATCGCCCTGGGCGAACCGGCCGATCCGTTCGCGCTTGGCGCGCTCGCCGGCAAGCTGCCGGCGGGTGACTGGTTCGTCGCCAATCCCGATGAGACCGATATCGGGAAGGCGACGCTGGGTTTCTGCATGGGCGCCTATCGTTTTGACCTGTACCGTACGCCGCCGGCCAAACGCGTCCGGCTCGTGCCCGACAAAGCGGTCGATCGCGCGCGTCTCGAAGCGGTTGCGGGCGCGGTTTCGCTGACCCGCGATCTCGTCAACACGCCGGCCAACGACATGGGGCCGGCGGCGATCGAGGCGGCCGCCCGGACGTTGGCAGCCGGCCACAAGGCGGTCGTCAAGGTGATCGCCGGAGAGGAACTGATCGCCAAGAAGCTGCCGATGATCCATGCGGTCGGTCGTGCCTCGGCAACGCCGCCGCGCCTGATCGACATGAGGTGGGGAAAAAAGACCGCACCGAAGCTGACACTGGTCGGCAAGGGCGTCTCGTTCGACACCGGCGGCGTCGGCATCAAGCCCTCGGGCTCGATGCGCAACATGAAGAAGGACATGGGCGGCGCGGCCAACGTTCTGGGCCTGGCCGCCATGATCATGGCGATGGAACTGGGCGTGCGGCTGCGTGTGCTGATCCCCGCTGTCGAGAACGCGATCTCCGGCAATGCGTTCAGGCCCGGTGACGTCTATCCGACGCGCAAGGGCCTGACCGTGGAAATCGGCCACACCGATGCCGAGGGCCGGCTGGTGCTGGCCGATGCGCTGGCACTGGCCGATGAGGAAGAGCCGGATCTGATCGTGGACATGGCAACGCTGACGGGTGCGGCGCGCGTTGCGCTCGGCCCCGATATCGTGCCCTTCTACACGGGAGACGATGCGCTGGCCGGCGCTTTGGCAAGGGCCGCCGAAGCCGAGCGAGATCCGCTCTGGCGCATGCCGCTCTGGCAGCCATACGCCCGCAACCTGTCATCGACGGTGGCGGACTGCGCCAATGTAACCGCCGACGGGTTCGCCGGATCGGTGACGGCCGCGCTCTTCCTGCAGAAGTTCGTGGCCGACAAGACGCCCTGGGTCCATCTCGACCTGTTCGCGTGGACGCCGAAGCCGAAGTTGCACGCGCCGGTCGGCGGCGAGGCGCAGGCGATCCGCGCCCTGTTCGCGGTTCTGGAACATCGTTACGGCGACCGGTGACCTCGCCCTTGTGTGCCACGGCTCGGACCGTCATATTGAAACGGTTCCGAAACGTTTGTGTGCGACCAGCGGACGATGACGGTCACATTGAGGCCCAGCCAGGCGCTCGCGCTCTGGCACCATGTATCGCTTGCCGAGGTGCGCGACAGCGCGCCGGACCTGACGACGCGCCAACTTGCCATCCTCCTGACGATCTACCTCGAACCGCCGCCCCATTCGGTGCGCGGGCTGGCCGCACATCTCGGCGTCACCAAGCCGGTCATCACGCGCGCACTCGACACGATGGGTGCCATGAAGCTGGTCACCCGGCATCGCGATCCGCGGGATCGGCGCAATGTGGTCATCGCCCGCACCGTTGACGGCGCGCTCTATCTGGAACGGTTCGCCGACGTCATCATCGCCAAGGCGAGGGAACTGCCCGCATGACCGAAAAGCCGCTTGATCCGCGCCTGCACGCCTTTCGCCGCGACTTGGCCGACGCCCGGTTGCGCGGTCTGGTCGATGCCAACCATTTCGCTGATGGCGAGGAGCTGGTCGTCCGGGACGCCGTGGTCGATATGCGCACGCAACCGATGCCGCAGGCCGGTCTGGGCACACAACTGCTCCACGGCGACCGGGTTCGCATGTTTCAGTCCGATGAGGGCTGGGCCTGGGTTCAGGCCGAGCGGGACGGATATGTCGGCTATGTCGCTCAGCGTGCGTTGAGCAGACCCTTGGGCACGGCGTCCGGCACCCACCGCATCGCGGCGCCACGGACGTTCCTTTTCGATGAGCCGGATTTCAAGCGTCCCCCGGCCGACTGCCTTTCGATGGGCTCATTGGTTTCGGTCGCTGAATTCGTCGAGAGCCGCAATGTCGCCTATGCGCGCCTCGACGACGGCCGCTATTGCCCGGCAGGGCACATCCGCGAGGCGGATGACCATGAGCCGGATTATGCGGCCGCCGCCGAAACGCTGCTTCACACGCCCTATCTGTGGGGCGGAACGTCCGCCTTCGGCATCGACTGTTCGGGCCTTGTGCAACTGGCCATGCTGATGGCCGGCCGGGCGGCGCCGCGCGACAGCGACATGCAGGAAGCGGAACTGGGCGAACCGGCCGATCCCGCAAACGGTCTTCGGCGCGGAGATCTCGTCTTCTGGATCGGCCATGTCGGCATCATGCGTGACGCCGAGACGCTGCTGCATGCCAACGCCAATGCGATGGCGGTTTCGAGCGAACCGCTCGGTCAGGCCATCGACCGCATCGCGGCTCTCTACGGGCAACCGACCGGCTATCGGCGTCCCTGACGGCGATCAGTAGCCGGCGTCGCGATCGACCAGATTGGTCAGCGGTTCACCGCGCTCATGTGATTCAATCTGGGCAATCATGGGCGGGATCAGTGCGGCGGGCACCGATGTGGCCGCCGCATGCGGCGTGATCGTCACGCGCGGATGGGTCCAGAGCGGACTGGTTTCGGGCAGCGGCTCGGCCTGGAACACATCGAGGCTGGCCGCACCCAGCCAGCCATTTTCCAGAGCCGCAAGGATGTCGGCCTCGTTCTGCAGATCGCCGCGGCCGGCATTGATCAGCACGGCCGGCCCCAGCGGCCCGCGCCGTTTCATCTTCGCAAACAGCGGTTTTGACAGGATGCCCTTTGTCTTCGGCGTCAGCGGCAAAAGGCACACGACGATGTCGCTGATGGCCAGAAAACCGTCGAGCCCGTCATCGCCGGCAAAGGTCGCTACGCCTTCGATTTTCTTTGCCGTCCGGCTCCAACCCGCGACTTCAAAGCCGAGCGCGGCAAGCTTGCGCGCCGCATCGAGCCCGAGTACGCCGAGACCCAGAATGCCCACCGTCACGTCGCGCGCGGCCGGCTGCATCCGGTCTTCATGCCAGATTTTCTCCGCCTGCTGGCGCCGGTAGCGCGGCCCCTTGCGGTGATGGTCGAGCACCTGCCAGACCACATATTCGCTCATCCGCTCGGTCAGGTCGTCGGCGACGACGCGCACGATGGGCACGTCCGGAACATCGGGATCGGCGAAGATGTGGTCGACGCCGGCGCCGATCGAAAAGATCGCCTTGAGATTGGGCAGCCGGTTGAGAATGCCGGGCCGCTGCTTCCACACGACCGCGTAATGGATGGATGCGTCTACGGGCCCGTCCGGTTCGGTGACAACCGTCCGGCCGGGTGCGGCCCGTTCGATCTCGTCACGCCACACGGCGGGATCGAAGCCGGTGACGGACAAAAGGATCGAGCCGGGGGAGGGTGCCATCGTGCGAACTCGCTTGCCAAAAATGCCTACTGGCTGACGACGCCGGCCGCGCTCGTCTTGATGTCGAAGGCGGCGGCCATCAGCGCCCTTGTGTAATCGGTTTCCGGCGCGTCGAAAATGGTGTCGGCCGACCCCTGTTCGACAATTAGTCCGCCGCGCATGACAATGACGTGATTGGCGAGCGCCCGCACCACTTTCAGATCGTGGCTGATGAACAGATAGGCCAGATTGTGCCTCTTCTGCAGATCGCGCAGAAGGTCGACCACCTGGGCCTGAACGCTCATGTCGAGCGCCGAAGTGGGCTCGTCCAGCATCAGGAATTTCGGCTTGAGCACCATCGCCCGGGCAATGGCGATGCGCTGGCGCTGGCCGCCGGAAAATTCGTGCGGATAGCGGAACCGCGTCTCGGGATCGAGCCCGACCTCGTCGAGGGCGGCGACGACGCGATCGTCGCGTTCGTCGGGGCTCAGGCCCGGTTCGTGGATCGCAAGGCCCTCGGCGACGATCTCGGCGATCGACATGCGCGGGCTCAGCGATCCGAACGGGTCCTGGAAGACGATCTGCAGATCCTTGCGAAGCGGCCGCATCTGACGGAACGAGCGTGCATCGATGGCCTCGCCAGCAAACCGGATACGGCCGTCCGACGAAATCAGCCGGCTGAGCGCCAGCCCAAGCGTCGTCTTGCCCGACCCGCTCTCGCCGACGACGCCGAGCGTCTGGCCTGCGCGCACCGTCACGTCGATCCCGTCGACCGCTTTGACGTGATCGACCGTCTTGCGCAGGAAGCCTTTTTTGATCGGGAACCAGACCTTGATCTGGTCGCCTTCCATCACGACGGGCGCGTCGGGGTCGGCGCGGGGCGGCTGGCCCTTCGGTTCGGCCGCGAGCAGGTGCCGGGTGTAGACGTGCTGCGGGTCGCCGAAGATCGCCTCGGTCGGCCCGGTCTCGACGATCTCCCCATCGGTCATCACGCAGACGCGGTCGGCGATGCGCCGCACAATGCCCAGATCGTGCGTGATGAACAGCATCGACATGTCCTGCTGCCGCTTGAGATCGTCGAGCAGTTCGAGGATCTGCGCCTGAACGGTCACATCGAGCGCCGTCGTCGGTTCGTCCGCGATCAGCAGCCTGGGCGTGTTGGCGAGCGCCATGGCGATCATCACGCGCTGGCGCTGGCCACCGGACAATTGGTGCGGATAGGCGCCAAGGCGCTTTTCGGGTTCGCGAATGCCGACCTGGTTGAGCAGTTCGAGCGTTCGGGCTCGCTGGTCCGCTTCGCCCATGCCCTGGTGCAGCCGCAACACCTCGCCGACCTGCTTTTCGATCGGGTGCAGCGGGTTCAGCGACGTCATCGGCTCCTGGAAGATCATCGAAATGTCGTTGCCGCGGACCGTGCGCAGTTCGTCGTCCGACGCCGCCAGCAAATCCTGCCCGCCGAACATGATCTGACCCGACGGGTGCGACGCGGCCGGATATTGCAGCAGCTTGAGCACGGACAGGGCGGAGACCGACTTGCCCGACCCGCTCTCGCCGACGAGCGCCACGGTTTCGCGCGCACCGATGTCGAACGAGATCGTTCTGACCGCATGGGTGACATGGCCGCCTTGCGTGAAGTCGACGGAAAGATCGCGGACGGACAGGAGTGGTTCTGTCACAGCGCGGCCCGCACATCGGTATGGTGAAAATCGTTCCCCTTGAAGAGCAGCGGTTCGTTTCGAACCTTGGCCAGAGCGTAGGCGAAACAATCGCCGAGGTTGAGTTTGGCGGGATGGTGTCCCTTGCCGAAGCGGCGGAACGCTTCGATAGCCATGTTGGTTTGGTCTTTGTCTACTGCGACGAACTTCAAGCGCGTTCCTCGTTGAAAGAACTGCAATGATCGTGTGACGTCGGGCTTGTCATGCCTGGTTATGCGGGCATGGACCTCCCACCAATTGACGGCGGATATGAAAAGCGGAACCGTGTCGCTGAACAGGTAAGGCTCGTAGATGCCGCTGCCCTCTTCCTTCATGACAAACGCCACGATCGCTGACGCATCGACAATCATGCCGGAAAGCCGTCTTCATCATAAAGGTCGTCATGACTGCTGGTGTAGCCTGCCGGCAGTTCCTTCATCGAATCGCGGTGTGCGAGAAACTGCTCTCGCGCCTTGATCCGATGCCGTTGAGCCTCATCGGAGCGAGCTTGATCTCGTTCCAGCTCGCTTTCCAACGCGTCAAGGATCACGGCCGTCATGGTGGAATTGCGCTTGAGGGCGAGTTCCTTCGCCAATTGATGCACGCGCTCATTCTTGATGTTCAGACCCATCGTGGTCTCCGAGGTAGAATTCTACCTTCATATAGCACGCCTGTCGCATCACCCAAACGTCTTCCTGGGATCGAACGCGTCGCGCGTCGCCTCGCCGATGAAGATCAGCAGCGACAGCATGATCGAAATGACGATGAAGCCGGAAAAGCCGAGCCACGGCGCCTGGAGGTTGTTCTTGCCCTGAAGGATGAGTTCGCCGAGCGAAGCCGATCCCGGCGGCAGGCCGAAGCCGAGGAAATCGAGCGAGGTCAGCGTGGTGATCGACCCGTTCAGGATGAATGGCAGGAAGGTCAGCGTCGCCACCATCGCGTTCGGCAGGAGATGGCGGAACATGATCGTCCGGTTCGACACGCCGAGCGCGCGCGCCGCGTTGACATATTCGAAGTTGCGTGCGCGCAGGAATTCGGCACGGACGATGCCGACAAAGCCGACCCATGAGAAGATGAGCATGATGCCGAGCAGCACCCAGAAGCCCGGCGGCAGCACGGCGGCCATGATCAAGAGTATGTAGAGGACCGGGATCGAGGACCATATCTCGATCACGCGCTGGAAGATCAGATCCGTCCAGCCGCCGAAATAGCCCTGGATCGCGCCGGCGGTGACGCCAATCACCGCCGAGGCGATCGTCAGGATCAGCCCGAACAGGACCGATATGCGGAAGCCGTAGATCGTCCGCGCCAGGACGTCGCGCGCCTGGTCGTCCGTGCCGAGCCAGTTGAAATTGCTCCAGTGGCAGTTCGGATCGTCGATGCCGCCGGCATAGCGCGCGCACAACTCCTCGCGGCTGTCGAACATGAAGGCCGGCTTGGAGGGCGCGGTGGTCGGCACCTCCTTGTTGACGGTCCTGTAGGAATAGCGGATCGGCGGCCAGACCATCCAGCCATTGGCCTTGATCTCGTCCTGGATGAACGGGTCGGTGTAGTCGGTGCGCGCCAGGAACCCGCCGAATTTCTCCTCGGGATAGTTGACGAAGACCGGCGTCAGAAGTTCGCCCTTGTAGGAGACCAGGATCGGCCGGTCGTTGGCGATGAATTCGGCAAACAGCGACAGGACGAACAGGACGAGAAACAGCCACAGCGACCAGTAGCCGCGCCGGTTGGCCTTGAAGTTCTGCCAGCGCCGCTGGTTGAGCGGCGAGAGGAACGGCCGCCGCCGTCGCGGTATGGCGCCGTCCCGTCCGAAAGTGGGTTCGTCAACCGTCTGGTCCATGTCAGACCTCCCGGCTTTCGAAATCGATGCGCGGGTCGATCCACGTATACATCAGGTCCGACAGAAGGCTGACCAGCAGTCCCATCAGCGAGAAGATGTAGAGCGTTGCGAACACCACCGGATAATCGCGGTTGACGACCGAGGTGAAGCCCAGAAGGCCGAGCCCGTCGAGCGAGAAGATCGTCTCGATCAGGAGCGATCCGGTGAAGAAGGCCGAGATGAACGCCGCCGGAAAGCCGGCGATGATGATCAGCATCGCGTTGCGAAACACATGGCCGTAAAGCACTTGGCGCTCGGTCAGGCCCTTGGCCCGCGCGGTGATCACATATTGCTTGCGGATTTCGTCGAGGAACGAGTTCTTGGTCAGAAGCGTCGTCGTCGCGAACGCCGACAGCACCATTGCGGTCAACGGCAGCGTCAGGTGCCAGAAATAGTCGACGATCCGTTCCGGCCATGACAGTTCGGCCCAATTGTCGGAGACGAGCCCGCGCAGGGGGAACCAGTCGAAGAACGATCCACCGGCGAACAGGACGATCAACAGGATTGCGAACAGGAAGCCGGGGATGGCATAGGCGACGATGATCACGCCCGACGTCCACACATCGAAGCGCGAACCGTCCGACACCGCCTTGCGGATGCCGAGCGGAATGGAGATCGCATAGGAGATCAGCGTGATCCAGAGCCCCAGCGACACCGACACCGGCATCTTTTCGAGGATCAGGTCGATGACGGTGATGTCGCGAAAATAGCTCTCGCCGAAGTCAAACCGCAGATAGTCCCAGATCATGTTGCCGAACCGGACGAGCGGCGGCTTGTCGAAGCCGAACTGGCGCTCGAGATCGGCGATGAACTCGGGGTCGAGCCCCTGCGCGCCGCGATAGCGCGAACTGGCCCCGCCGCCTTCGACGCTGCTGCCGAACTCATCGGCCCCGGAAACCTCGCTGCCGCCGCCGGTGAAGCGCTCGGTCGCATCGCCCCCCTGGCCGGTCAGTTGCGCGATGACCTGCTCGACCGGCCCGCCCGGCGCGAACTGCACGATGACGAAGGAAATCGCCATGATTCCGAAAATGGTCGGAACCATGAGCAGAATGCGGCGAAGGATATAGGCGCCCATTGCTCAGCGTCTCCGCGCGCGCGGGTCGAGGGTCGGAATCGTTATCGCCTCATGCCTTGCCAATCGCGCGCGCCTTTTCCTCGTCGATCCACCACAGCGCCTCGATCGGCCAGAAATAGTCCGGCTTGTCGTCGAAACCGAACATGTCCCAGTAGGCGATGAACTGATTCGCTGCGCGCCAATTTGGAATCCAGTCGCGCCGCAAACGCAACACCCGGTCCAGAACACGCATCGCCGTGCGGTAGGCGTCGCGATCGGGGGCCGCGCCCACTTCGGCGATCAGCGCGTCGACCAGCGGATCGGCCGCGCCGGTCCAGTTGCGCGAGCCGGGCAGGTCGGCCGATGCTGCGCCGAACACGCCCTCGAGGCTGCTCTGCGTCGGTGTCGGCGTCCAGCCAATGGCGCGCCCAACCATGTCGAAATCGAAGTCGCTGGTGCGCGCCTGATATTGCGCGGGATCGACCAGTCGCAGGCTGGCATTGATGCCGACCAGGTTCATGGTGCGCACATAGGGGCCGTAAATGCGCTCGAAGATGGACGACCGGATCAGCATCTCGACGTCCAGCGTCTCGCCGCCGGCATTGCGCAGCCGGCCCTCGCCGTCCGCCCTCCAGCCGGCCTCGGCGAGAAGGCGGGTCGCCTCGCGCAGCCGCGCCCGGTCGCGGCCCGACCCGTCGGCGGCCGGCTGCATGTGGGCTTCATCACGGATGCCTTCGGGCAGGTCGTGATCGGCTGCAAGCTTGTCGATCAGCGCGGTTTCGGCAACGTCCGGCAGGCCCGACGCCTCATATTGCGATCCGGCAAACAGCGAATGGCTGCGCTCATAGAGCCCGTAGAACAGATTCTGGTTGGTCCACTCGAAATCGAAGCACAGCGCGATCGCATCGCGCACCCGCCGGTCGGCGAACCGTTCGCGCCGCTGGTTGAGCGCCCAGGCCTGCATGGATGGCCGCACATCGGCGTCGATCAGGGACTGGACCACCCGGCCGTCCGTGATCGCCGGAAAATTGTATTCGGTCGCCCAGGTCTTGGACGTGAACTCGCGCCGCCAGGTCACCTCGCCCTTCTTGAACGCCTCGAACCCGGCCTGCCGCTCGGTGAAGAACTCGATGCGGATCGTCTGGAAATGGTTCTGCCCCGCACCGGTGCCGATCGCCCGGGCCCAATAGTCCTCGACGCGCTCGAACTCGATGAAGCTGCCGGCATTGAAGCGACCGACCTTGTAGGGGCCGGACGCGAGCGGCGGCTCGAGCGTCGATGTGTCGAACGTCCGGTCGGCGTAATAGGCCGCCGACTGGATCGGATAGGTCGATGCGATCGTCAGGATGGCCTGCGCCGACTGTGTGCCGTCGAACACCAGCGTCACGGTCCGCGCGTTCTCGGCGATCACCTCGGCGAGCGGCCGCAGCGGCAGCGACAGGTCCGGGTGCCCCTGCGCCTTGATCCTATCGTAGGTGAATTTGACATCGCCGGCGGTGATCGGCGCGCCGTCGTGAAAGCGCGCAATGTCCCGGAGCCGGAAGGTGAAACGGTTGCCGTCCTCGGAGATCGTCACAGTCTCGGCGACATGGCAGTAGATCGCGTCGGGCTCGTCATGGGCCGACACCATCAGCGTGTCGAAACACATCTCCATGCGCGGCGGCGCATCGCCCCTGCGCACGAAAGTGTTGAGCGTGTTGAAGGATTGGTAGTTCTGGTTGAAGTACCAGTACCAGGGCTGGAAGTTGAACACGCCGCCCGCCGGCGCGTCCGGGTTGGCATAGTCGAACCGGGCAAATCCGGCGGGGTATTTCAGGTCGCCGAAGGCGGACAGGCCGTGCAGAGGCGTGCCGCGCGCATTGGCCGCCGGAGACAGTCTCGGAAACATCGCCGAGGCCGCAAAGCCGCCTGCTGCGACGGCCAGAAACCGCCGCCGGTCGATGATCATTGCATCGCCTCCGGCCTCACCCACCAGGACTGGAAGTCGACACCGGCATAGGCCGGTTGGCTGTCGACGAAACCGAACTTGTCCCACCAGGCGATCCATTCGTCCGCCGAGTGCCATTGAGGGATGTAATAGTGGTTCCACAAGAGCACGCGGTCGAGCGCGCGGGTGGCCGCCACCAGTTCGTCACGGTCGTCGGCGAAGATGATTTTTTCGATCAGCGCGTCGACGACCGGGTTCTCGATGCCCGACATGTTGCGCGAATCCGAACTGTCTGCCGCCGCAGACG
Source organism: Oceaniradius stylonematis (assembly GCF_003149475.2). GTDB lineage: Bacteria > Pseudomonadota > Alphaproteobacteria > Rhizobiales > Rhizobiaceae > Roseitalea > Roseitalea stylonematis. Next base: position 79,540 of record NZ_QFWV02000001.1, on the reverse strand, counting down.
ACCAGAAGTCGCGCTGCTCGTTGCCCGGCGACAGCGACTGGGCGAGAACGACCGTCGTCATGTCGAAATCGAACTCTTCGAGCCGGGCGATGTACTGGCTGGCATCGACAATGCGAATCTGCGCGTCGATGCCGAAGCGGCGCAGATCCTCGGTGAACTGGCCGGCAATGATGTTGGTCGTTTCAGAGGCGCCCAATATCTCGATGGCAAAGGGTTCGCCAGTTTCGGCATTGACCCATGCGCCATCGCGCGGCTCCCAGCCCGCCTCGCGCATCAGCCCCGCCGCGATGCGCTGGTTCTCCCGGTTCCTGGCGCGATCGCCGCCGACCGGGTTTTCGAATGGCATCGTGAACAGTTCGGCCGGCAGTTCGTAACGGTACTCCTCCAGGATTTCCAGTTCCCGGCCTTCGGGCACGCCGGACGCCTGCAACTCACCGCCTTCGAAGAAACTGTCGGTGCGCGTACGCTGGCCGGCCAGCTGCAATCGGTTGATGCTCTCGAAATCGAACAGGTGCGCCAGCGCCTGGCGGACCCGCCGGTCGGCGAACTTGTCGCGCCGCATGTTCATCGCAAAGCCCTGCATGGGCTTCGGGCTGGTCGTCGGAAAGGCCCGCTTCTTCACCTGGCCTTCCTCGAAGGCTGGGAAATTGTATTCGCCGGCCCATCGCGACGACCGTGTTTCGGTGCGGAAATCCTGGATTCCGCCCTTCTTGAAGGCTTCCCAGATCGGCGTGGCATCGAGAAAATAGGTGTAGGCGATGCGGTCGAAATTGTTCCGGCCCAGATTGACGCCCAGATCGGCGCCCCAATAGTCCTCGACCCGCTCCCAGGTGATCGATCTGCCTGCGTCGAACTCGCCGATGCGATAGGGGCCGGAACCCAGCGGCGGCTCGAGTGTCGGCTGGCTGACGTCGCGCGGGTTGCCGTCTGCACCGGTGCCTTCCCACCAGTGCCTGGGCAGGACCGGCATGTCGCCAATGATCTGCGGCAGTTCGCGGTTGCCGGTCTGGTCGAACGAGAACTTGATGTCGGTCGCGTTGAGGATTTCGGTCCCGGTGATGTTCTTGTAGTACTCGCGATAGAGCTGGCTGTGCTCGGTCAGGACGTCGAACGTCCAGACGACGTCGTCGGGCGTGACCGGTTCTCCGTCATGCCAGCGCGCGTCCGGATCGAGCCGGTAGACGACGAAGGAATAATCCTGCGGAAAGGTATAGGCCGCCGCAAGGCGCGGATGGCTGGTCGACGGTTCGTCGATCGACTGCGACAGAAGCGTGTCGTAGAGCAGGCCGCCGCCGAACCCGGCAAGGCCGGCAGCCGGCGTCCCGCGGATGATGTAGGGATTGAAGCTGTCGAACGTGCCCTGAACGGCAAGGTTCACCGTGCCGCCCTTGGGCGCATCGGGATCGGCATGGTCATAGTGCCGGAAGTCGTCGTCATATTTGCTCGGTTCGATCAGGGAACTGGTGGTCACCCAGCCACTGGCCTCCTGGGCCTCGGCATCGCCGATTGCGATCATGGTCATCAGGCAAGCGGCGCTGGCGATCAGCAACTTCATGGGCACCTCCGCGATTGATCTTGCCAATCACAGTAGGGGCGTTTGCGGCGATTCAAAGCCCCAAACGACGATCGGCCCGGCGAAAACCGGGCCGACCTGGCTCACTTGTGCGTCAGTTGGGCCTATTCGGTCGCCGTCGTTTCAGCCGCATCGCCCTCGGCGGCGGCTTCTTCGGCCGGGGCCGCTTCGGGCTCGGGCAGCGCGACCGGGCTGTCGTTCTGCGTTGCAAGCCAGGCGATCAGGTCGGCGCGCTCGCCGTCGCGGGGCAGGCCCGCGAAGCTCATCGAGGTGCCGTCGATGTAATCCTTGGGGGCAGCCAGGAAGTTGTTGAGCGAGTCGAAGTCCCACACCGTGCCGCCTTCGGCATAGTCCTGCATGGCCTGCGAATAGCGGAACTCGTCATAAAGGGCCACTTCCTTGCCCACGATGTTCCACAGGTTCGGTCCGGTCTTGTGGCCTGCACCGCTTTCGATGTTGTGGCAGGACTGGCACTTGCGGAAGACGCCTTCGCCATTGCTCGCATCGGCGCTGGCGAGAAGAACCGAGATCGGCACGTCCACCTCTTCGACCGCCACCGCGGTGCCTTCGCTTTCCTCGACGATGATCGCGAAGCCTTCCTGCTCGGGCGCCTGGTGCGAAAAGATCGCGTCGCTCGCCAGTCCGACGGTCATCACGACAAACACGGTCCCCAGGAACGCGCCTGCATACATGGTGGTGTTCATAAAAAGCCTCTACCCGATCATCAGCCGCCGGCGCACCTTTCGTGCACGCGCAAAGTGGCCGTTTCCTATGTCTTTTGTCCGGGGCTTGCAACACCTATAAGGTCGAACCCGCTGAGACGTTTTGCCACCATTCCGACCCCCGGTTCAGGCCTTCATGACACCGATCATCCTCATTCCCGCGCGCATGGCCTCGACCCGTTTGCCGGGCAAGCCGCTGGCCGACATTGCCGGAAAGCCGATGATCGTCCATGTCGCCGACCGGGCGCGCGACGCCGATTGCGCCGATGTCGTGGTTGCCGTCGACGATCAGCGGATCGCCGAAGCGGTCGCCGCGCATGGCCATCGCGCGGTGATGACGCGGCCCGATCACCCTTCGGGCTCGGACCGCATCTTCGAGGCGCTGGAGGCGGTCGATCCAAGCGGCGATATCGATGTGGTGATCAATCTTCAGGGCGACCTGCCGACGCTCGATCCGGCCATGGTCCGTGCCGCGATCGCCCCGCTCCAAAACGCCGCCTGCGACATCGCGACGCTCGGCAACGAAATCGCCGACGAGGGCGAAAAGACCGATCCCAACATCGTCAAGATCGTCGGTACGCCCGTGGCCCGGGATACGCTCAACGCGCTCTATTTCACGCGCGCCACGGCGCCCTGGGGCGACGGCCCGCTCTACCACCATATCGGCATCTATGCCTATCGGCGCGCGGCGCTTGCCCGTTTCGTCGGCCTGCCTCCTTCGGCGCTGGAACAGCGCGAGCGGCTCGAACAGCTGCGCGCGCTCGAGGCGGGCATGACCATCCATGCCCGGCTTGTTGACACCGTGCCGTTCGGGGTCGATACACCGCGCGATCTGGAGCGGGCGCGCACTCTTTTGGCGTGAGCGCGAACAGGAAGAACCAAACCCATGGACGAGAACGCCAGAACGCTGATCGCCTTTCAGGGCGAGCCCGGAGCCAATTCCGACACGGCATGCCGGAACATGTATCCGGCGATGACGCCGATGCCGTGCCCGACCTTCGAGGATGCGTTCACCGCGGTCGACAAGGGCGCGGCCGCCCTGGCGATGATCCCGATCGAGAACACGATCGCCGGCCGGGTGGCCGATATCCACCATCTTCTGCCCGAATCCGATCTGCACATTGTCGGCGAATACTTTCTGCCCATCCATTTTCACCTGATGGCGCTGCCGGGCACGGACCGCTCGGCGATCCGCACTGTCCACAGTCACATTCACGCGCTCGGACAGTGCCGGAAGTACATCAGAAGCAATGGCTGGGAAGCGGTGATCGCGGGCGATACGGCGGGCGCTGCCAAACTGGTCGCCGAGAGCGGCGATCCGGCCATGGCGGCGCTGGCGCCCGAACTGGCCTCCGAGATGTACGGCCTGGGCATACTCGAGCGCGACGTCGAGGATCAGGCCAACAACATCACCCGCTTCGTCGTCCTGTCCAAGGCGCCGTTCATCCCGGCGCGGCGCTCGGACGACGAACTGATCATCACCACATTCGTCTTCCGCGTGCGCAACATTCCCGCCGCGCTCTACAAGGCCATGGGCGGTTTCGCCACCAATGGCGTCAACATGACCAAGCTGGAGAGCTACCAGATCGGCGGCGCGTTCGTCGCGACCCAATTCTATGCCGACATTGAGGGGCATCCGGACGATGACAATGTGAAGCTGGCCTTCGAGGAGATCGGCTTCTTCTCTGACCATTTCCGGGTTCTGGGCGTCTATCGTGGCGCCGACCAGCGTCAGAAAAGCCGGCCAGGCTAACCGGCCGCGGCCCAGTTGCGGACGAGCAGTGACGCGATGGCGCCGCGCGGCGGCATTTTGAAGTCGTCCCCGCCACGCCCGTCCAGCACTTTGCGAACCTCACCGCGCGTGAACCAGCGCGCATCCTCGAGTTCGTCGTCGATGCGGATCGTCTCGGTCAAAGCCTCGCAATAGCAGCCGATCATCAGCGTATGCGGAAACGGCCATGGCTGGCTGGCATGATAGGCCACGCGGCCGATCGTGATGCCCGCTTCCTCTTCGGTCTCTCGCCGCACAGCGTTCTCGATCGTCTCGCCAGGCTCGACGAAGCCGGCAAGGCACGAATACATGCCCTCGGGAAAATGCAGGCTGCGGCCGAGCAGGCACCGCTGATTGTCAACGCTCACCGACAGCATGATGACCACCGGATCGGTGCGCGGGAAATGCTGGCCGTCGCATTGCGGGCATACGCGTTTGTAGCCGCCATCGGCCATCGCGCTCTTATGGCCGCATCGCGAACAGAAGCGGTGGGTGTCGTGCCAGGATATCAGAGCGGCGCCCTGCGCCAGCGCGCCGAGCGCGGGCGCGTCGAGCAGGCCCTGCACATAGATCGAGCGATAATCGATCGCCTTCAGATCGTCCGGCAGCGCCTCGACATCGGCATAGGCCGCCAGAACCGGCGTGCCGTCATCCTCGTAGCCCAGCAGCACCGCCCCGTCGGTGTCCGCGCCAAGCGTGTTCGCCGAAGCGACATCGAACCATGGATCGGCCGTTGTTCCGTTGGGCCGCAGCACGGCGCGGCCCGCACCGACCAGCAAGAGCCGGGCGCGCGGATCGGCCAACGCCTCGGGCACCGATGTCTCGCTGCGCTTTTCCGACCAGCGCTGCAGCCGGTTGCCGGCAAAGCCGGTCAGCGCCGAGGGTTCGGGCGCGGCAGCATCGGAAAAAAGGTCGGCCATGAGGGCTCCGAAGGGGGCAGTTTCAGCCGACTACCTACCGCCTCAGAACGCGTTTGAGAACCGCTCGATAAAGGCCTTGGCGGCACCGTTCTGGTAAGGCGTCGGCGTTCCGGCGCACCAGACCGGACCGGGCCAGGCCGGATCGCCCAGGTGCCGGGCGATGACATGCATGTGCAACTGCCGCACCTGGTTGCCGAGCGCGGCGACATTGATCTTGTCGGCGCCGGTGACATCGGCCAGCGCCTGGGCGATCTGCGTCGTCTCGAAGGTCAGCATGGTCTGGTCGAGCGGCGTCAGTTCGTGAATCTCCGTAATGCCGGAACGCTTCGGAACGAGGATCAGCCATGCAAAGCGCGAATCGTTCATCAGCCGCAACTGGGTCAGCCCCAGATCGGTCACGAACAAGCTGTCGCGTTCGAGCGTCGGATCGAGTTCGAAGTCCGTCATCGGGCGACGATAGCAGGTTTGCCCCCGAAAGCGACTTGCAAATGCTAGGCCGAAGGTCGATATGAGGGTCGGGAGGTTGGTGGTGGACGCGCCACTCGCCAACCGGGTCAGGTCCGGAAGGAAGCAGCCCTAACGAGATCCGGCACGGGTCACCGTGCCAGCCTCCCGCCTTTCCTTTTGCATCAGGCGTCGAATCCCGCCCGCTTCGCTGGTCAAGCCGGTCGCAACTGCGCTACATCTTCTCCATGAGCGATGCTTCCCCGAAAGATGCCGGCTATCGCGTGCTCGCGCGCAAATACCGGCCGGCCGATTTCACCGCGCTGATCGGGCAGGAGCCGATGGTGCGCACGCTGACCAACGCGTTCGCCGCCGACCGGATCGCCCAGGCCTGGATGCTGACGGGCGTGCGCGGTGTCGGCAAGACGACGACGGCGCGCATCCTGGCGCGCGCGCTCAACTACCAGTCCGACACGATCGACAAGCCGACGATCGACCTCACCGTGCCGGGCATCCATTGCCAGCCGATCATGGAGGGCCGGCATGTCGATGTGGTCGAGATGGATGCGGCGTCCCACACCGGCATCGACGACATCAAGCAGATCATCGATTCGGTGCGTTACGCGCCGGTGTCGGCCCGCTACAAGGTCTACATCATCGACGAAATCCACATGCTGTCCGAAAAGGCGTTCAACGCGCTTTTGAAGACGCTCGAAGAGCCGCCGCCCCACGCCAAGTTCATCTTCGCGACCACCGAGATCAGGAAGGTGCCGATCACCGTCCTGTCGCGCTGCCAGCGGTTCGACCTGCGCCGCATCGAGATCGCCGAACTGACCGCGCACCTGCGTTCCATTGCCGACACCGAAGAGGTGGCCGTCGACGACACCTCGCTGGCCATGATCGCCCGCGCCGGCGAGGGTTCGGTGCGCGACGCGCTGTCGATCCTCGATCAGGCCATCGCCCACGGCAACGGCACGGTCGATGCGAGCGCCGTGCGCGACATGCTCGGCCTTGCTGACCGCACCCGCGTCGTAGACCTGTTTGAGCATCTGATGGCCGGCCGCGTCACCGAGGCGCTGGACGGGTTTTCGTCGCTCTATCAGGCTGGCGCCGACCCGGTCGTCGTCCTCAACGATCTGGCCTCGTTCACCCATCTGGTCACCCGGCTGCGCTATGTGCCCGGCGCCGCCGCCGCCGATCCGTCCCTGTCGCCCGACGAGCGCGAGCGGGGCATCGCCTTTGCCGAAAAGCTTCCGGTCACGGTGCTGGCCCGTGCCTGGCAGATGTTGCTCAAGGGCATCGGCGAATGCGAGAGCGCGGCGCGGCCCTTCGCGGCCGCCGAAATGCTGCTGATCCGGCTCGCGCATGCATCGACGCTGCCGACGCTGGACGAGGCCTTGAAGAAGCTCGACAGCGCACCGGCCGGCCCGGCGCAATCCGCTAACGCGCCTCCACCCGGCACGCAGGCGCCGTCGCACTCCGCATCATCGGGCTCATCGGAAACACCGCCGGCAATGGGACAGCGGCAACCGCTCGACCCCGTGCCGCCAGCCGCGCAGCCGGCGACCACCATGACCGCCGTTCAGCCGCACCCCGGCGGTGGAGCATCGGCCATGCGGCTTGTTTCGGAGAATCCCGGGCCGGCGCTGGCGGCCCAGCCGCCCATGGCCGCACCCGAACCGGCACAGCCATCCGTACCCGTTGCCGGCCTGCAGGACCTGGCCGATCTGGCCGACCGGCACCGCGACCCGCTGATGAAGGTGATCATCCGCAAATGCGTGCGGCTGGTCTCCATCGAACCGGGCCGGCTGTCGGTCAATCTGACCGAGGATGCCCCGCCGACGCTGCTCGGCGATCTGTCGCGCAAGCTCGGCGACTGGACCGGCACGCGCTGGATCGTGTCGGTCAGCCGCGAACCCGGCGGACGGACGCTGGAGGAGGTCGACGGCGAAAAACGCGACGCGCTGTTCGCCGATGCCGCGCGCGATCCCGACGTGTCGGCGATCCTGGGCGCCTTTCCGGGCGCGCGCGTCGTCGATGTGCGCGTCAACGATGCCGGCCCGCTGGACGTAATCGCCGGCGATACCGATATGGACGTGAGCGACGTCGTCGCCGACCCCGACGATCCGACCGATACCGACTGATCTGGAGACAACCATGCGCGACATTATGGGCCTGATGAGCAAGGCCAAGGAAATGCAGGAAAAGATGCAGGCCATGCAGGCCGAGATGGAAGAGATGACCGCCGACGGCACGGCCGGCGGCGGCATGGTCACCGTCACGCTCACCGGCAAGGGCGCGATGAAGGCCCTCAAAATCGATTCCTCCATGTTCTCCGAAGACGATGTCGAGATCCTCGAAGACCTGATTATCGCCGCCCATTCGGACGCCAAGGCCAAGATCGAGCAGATCGTCGCCGAAAAGACCCAGGAAATGACCGCCGGCCTGCCCCTGCCGCCCGGCATGAAACTGCCGTTCTGAGCCCGGCATCATGCTGTCGCGTCGCCGTTTCTCGAAGGGCGCGGCCTTGGCGGGCGCGGCATCGCTGATGCCGAAGATGGCAGGGGCAACCGACATGACCAACGCGCGCGCAGCGGGCTTCCATCTTCCGGCCGAGGACGATCCGCACGCGCGCACCTTCATGCAATGGCCGGTCAGCCGCCGGGTGCACCCCGATCCGGTGTTTCTCGGCATGGTGCAGCAGGCGATCGCCGACATCGCCAACGCGATTGCCGAGTTCGAGCCGGTCGTCATGCTGATGGACGCCAGCCACGAGCGGGCGGCGCGGCGCAGACTGTCGGACGCCGTCGAAGTGTGGGACGTGCCGACCGACGATCTGTGGGCGCGCGATTCCGGCCCCATGTTCGTTGTCGACGGCCAGGGCGGGCTTGCCGTCAGCTATCTGAATTTCAATGGCTGGGGCGGCAAGCAGGTGCACCGCCATGACGGTGCGATCGCAAGGCGGATTGCCGAGATCATGCAGCTCGAGCTGTTCGACAACGGGCTCGTCGGCGAGCCCGGCGGCGTCGAGACCGACGGCCACGGCACGCTGATCGCCCATGAAAGCTCCTGGGTGAACCCGAACCGCAACACTGGTTCGCGCGCGGAGGTCGAACGCCTGCTGCTCGATGCGGTGGGGGCCGACAAGATGATCTGGGCGCCCGGAATCGCCGGCGCCGACATCACCGACTACCACATCGATGCGCTGGCGCGGTTCGTCGCGCCCGGCACGATCCTGATCCAGATGCCCGAGCATATCGTGCCGGACGATCCGTGGTCGAAGGCTGCGTTTGAAACCCATGACATTCTGGCGGCGGCAACCGATTCACGCGGCGAACCGTTGGAACTTGTGGTCCTGCCCGAGCCGTTGGATGTTCGGGTGGATGGTCCCGAATTCGTCGCGTCCTACGTCAACTATTATGTCTGCAACGGCGCGGTGATCGCGGCCGGGTTCGGTGACCGGGAAGCCGACGCGATGGCCCGGGAAACACTGGCCGACCTTTATCCCAAACGAGAAATCGTGATGCTCGATGTCGATCCGGTGGGCGAAGTGGGCGGCGGCATCCATTGCGCAACGCGCGAGCAACCTGCGGTTTAGCATCATGGCACCGGCGGGATACGCCTCCGGAACAGCCGCCCGTCGACCAGCGCCAGCCCGACGCCGATCAGTGCCATGCCGATCATGTGGCGCGGCAGCAGCACCTCGTCGAGAAAGGCGATGCCCAGCAGGATCGCGCTGACCGGCACCAGAAATGTGACCAGCGACAGGTTCGTCGCGCCCGCGCCCGACAGGATGCGGAAGTAGAGCAGGTAGGCAAAGGCGGTCGAGACGATGGCAAGGCCGACGAGCGCCAGCACGCTGTCGACCCCCGGCATGGCGAGCGCCCATGGCCGGTCGACCGCGAGCATAAGCGGCAGCATCAGGACGCTCGATGCGGTCACCTGTCCGGTCGCGACCGCCAGCGGATCGATCGCCGCCTTGCGGAAGCGGCGGCCATAGACGGCGGCAAACCCGTACGCCAGCGCCGCGCCCAGACAGGCCAGATAGGCCGCCACCGTGCCCCAGCCGCCGCCGAGCGTGGCGCCGCCCATCATCACCGCCACCCCGCCAAGGCCCGCAAAGACGCCGGCGATGCGCGGCCCCGACAGTTTCTCGTCGTCGGTCCAGCAATGCGCGACGACGACGGTGAAGAGCGGCGTCATCGCGTTGAGGATGGAAGCGACGCCCGACGCGATCTGCGTCTGGCCGTAGACGATCAGCGTGAACGGGATGACATTGTTCAGCGCGCCCATCGCAAAGAACATGCGCCAGACGGCGCCGCTCCACGGCAACGCACGGCCGGTCGCCCGCAGATAGAGGTGCAGCGCGACGGCGGCGAGGGCGACCCGGAAGAACACGATCGTCAACGGCGGCAGGTCGCGCACGATCACGCCGTTGAAGAAGAACGATCCGCCGAACACGATCGAAAGCGTGATCAGCATCGCCCACTGCGCGGGCGACATGGCGACGTTGACGGCGACGGGCTGCGACATGCGGGGCATTCTTGGCGACAGGCGGATTCGATCTCCACTAATGCCGAGCCGCGTCGCCCGCCACCCGTTTCTTGACGCGCCGGTGTTCCGGCTTTGCACGCCGGGCCGGACGGCCTAAATCAATGCCATGTCATCGAAACGAATCGCAGGCCCCGAGATCGAACGGCTGATCCAGCTTCTGGCCAAGGTTCCGGGTTTGGGCCCGCGCTCGGCGCGGCGCGCGGCACTGCACATGATCAAGAAGCGCGAGCAACTGCTGGAGCCGCTCGCCGGTGCGATGGCCGAGGCGGCGGCCAAGGTGACCATCTGTTCGACCTGCGGCAATGTCGACACCGCCGATCCCTGTTCGGTGTGCACCGATCCGCGACGCGAGGACGCAACGATCATCGTTGTCGAGGATGTCGCCGATCTGTGGGCGCTCGAACGCGCCGCTGAAATGAACGTCCGCTATCACGTGCTTGGCGGCACGCTGTCGCCGCTCGACGGCGTGGGCCCGGACGATCTGAACATTTCAGGCCTGATCGACCGGGTCGCGAGCGGCGCGGTGCGCGAACTCATTCTCGCCGTCAACGCGACCGTCGAGGGGCAGGCGACCGCCCACTACATCACCGCACAGCTCGAGGACACGGACGTGAAGATCACGCGGCTCGCCCACGGCGTTCCGGTGGGCGGCGAACTCGACTATCTCGATGAAGGCACGCTGTCGGCTGCCCTGCGCGCGCGCACCAACTTCTGAACCAGCGCCCTGTTTCACACCGGAATCACCTGCTAGCGTGACGCCACCGCTTTGATCGGGGAACGACAGATGGTCCGCCTTGCAGCCCTTGTCCTTGTTTGCATACTCGCCTTGACGGGCGCAGCCCGCGCCGATCTCCAGGGCCAGTATGAGCGCTTTCTGGAAGACACGATGTGGCCCAAGGCAAGGTCCGCCGGCGTCTCGCGCGCCACATTCGATCGCGCCATGGGACAAAAGCGCCTGAACACCGACATTCCCGGCCTCGTCCGACCCGGCCAGACGACGCCGCAACGCATTCGCCAGGCGGAGTTTTCCGCGCCCGCCCGCTATTTCAACGAGAACAATCTGGGCGCCATCGTCAGCCAGGGCCGCCGTCTGGCCAGCCAGCACGCGTCGACCCTGGCGGCGCTCGAACGCCGCTATGGTGTGCCCGGGCGCATCATCCTCGCCATCTGGGGCCGCGAGAGTGCATTCGGCCGGGTCGATATTCCGCATGACGCCTTTCAGGTACTCGGCACCAAGGCCTTCATGTCGACCCGCCCCGATCTCTTCCGTACCGAACTGGTCGCCGCCCTTCAGATGGTCGAGCGCGGCAACGCCACCCCCGCGCAGATGAAATCGTCCTGGGCGGGCGCGCTCGGCCAGCCGCAATTCCTGCCCACATCGTTTCTGGAGCACGCCGTCGACATCGATGGCGACGGCAAACTCAACATCTGGACGTCCGTGCCCGACACGCTGGGCTCGATCGCCGCCTATCTCGATCATTTCGGCTGGGTTTCGGGACGCGACTGGGGGTTCGAAGTCAGTGTGCCCGCCGATATCTCATGCAGCTTCGAGGGGCCGGATCAGGGCCTGAAGATCCGCGACTGGGCGGCGATGGGCATCACCCGCATTTCCGGCCGCCCCTTTCCGGCCCACGAGATGGATCTGGAGGCCTATCTGATGATGCCCGCCGGCCGCAGCGGCCCGGCCTTCATCGTCACGCCGAACTTCTACGTGCTCAAACAGTATAATGAGAGCGATCTCTACGCCCTGTTCGTCGGCCATGCGGGCGACCGAATCGAATGGGGCTCGGGCCGGTTCAAGGCCGCCTGGGGCCGGGTCGACACGCTCTACCGCTCGGAGATCGCCGCCATGCAGCGCGTGCTCGAAGGCAAGGGCTATGATGTCGGCGGCGCCGACGGGCTGCCCGGCTTCAAGACCCGCCGCTCCATCGGCGACTGGCAGCAAAAGAACGGCCGGCAGCCCACATGCTTTCCGTCAAAGGCGCTGATCGGCGCGATCAGGTAGGCTCGCCGGTCAAAGCCCGAGCATGCCCAGATAGGCGATCGCCAGCGCGATGCTGACGATGAACTCGCCGGCGATGAAGGCCATGGCCAGCGACACGGAGCTGTCGAGCGCGGCGCGTGTCAGCCGGACGGCGGCGACAAGGATCAGCACCATCAGCACGCCGCCGAGCATCATCATCGCCCCATTGTCGTCGGCAACGACCAGATGGGGCACATAGAGCGCGGCGATCACATAGCTGAACAGCGCATTGGCCCAGTTCCGCGCGATCACCAGATGCACGAAACGGTGGCCGAGCCCGAGCGGGCGCAGGACGAGCGCGAAGACCGGGATCGGCAGCAGCCACACGACGAGTTCGAACACCGCTTCGCCGGCAACGAGCGGCGCAACGCCCATTGACGGCATTTCGGCCTGGTTGGCCCGCGCATTCATCACCCAGACGAAGAACATGGCCGGCAGCGCGACGGCGATCGCGGTGAACGAGCGCCAGAACCCGTCCGCCGAAATGTCCATCCGCTCGATGGCGCCGGGCCGCCCCGTGATCGCCGCAGCCACGCATTCGACATGGTGGAAGGCGTAGTCGAGATTGATCATCGGCCCGCTTTTCCCGCAAACCAGCGGATGATGAAGTCGGCATAGATCGCCGTCAGTGTTTCCAGATCCGCAAGCGCGACATGCTCGTCGACCATGTGCATGGTCTTGCCTACGAGGCCGAATTCGACCACCGGGCAGTAATCCTTGATGAACCGCGCATCGGACGTGCCGCCGGAGGTCGAAAGAACGGGATCGCGCCCGGTCACCGCGGTCACGCTGGCGGCCAGCGCCCCGGTCAGGGCTTCGTTGCGGGTCAGGAAAACCTGGCTCACCGGTTCTTTCCAATCGACGCCAAAACGCGCCGGCGGGCGATCGTCGCGGCCGGACGCGGCGCCGCGCGCGAGCCGCGCCATGATTTCCGCCTTCAGTGTCTCTTCCGTCCAACTGTCGTTGAACCGAACATTGAAGCTGGCCGACGCGCGCGCCGGAATCACATTGACCGCCGGATTGGCCGTGTCGATCGTCGTCACTTCGAGATTGGATGGCTGGAAATCGTCGGTGCCCGCATCGAGCGGCGTCGCGTTCAGCGCCGCGCACAAGGCGACGATGGAGCGCACCGGATTGTCGGCCAGATGCGGATAGGCGACATGCCCTTGCGTCCCCTCGACAATGATCGTGCCGGACAGCGATCCGCGCCGGCCGATCTTGATCATGTCGCCCATCGCATCGGGATTGGTCGGCTCGCCCAGAAGGCACGCGTCCCAGCTTTCGCCCTTCTCGGCCGCCCATTTGAGCAGCTTGACCGAGCCGTTGATCGCCGGTCCCTCCTCGTCGCCGGTGATCAGCAGCGACACCGAGCCCGGCACCGGCCGCCCGCTTTCGACAACCCGGGCAAGGGCGGCGACGAAACAGGCGATGCCGCCCTTCATGTCGACGGCGCCGCGCCCATACATGGCGCCGCCCGATACAGATGCGCCAAACGGATCGTGGGTCCAGGCGTCCGGATCGCCCGGCGGAACCACGTCGGTGTGACCGGCAAAGATCAGATGCGGGCCGTTGCCCGAGCGCCGCGCATAGAGATTGTCGATGTCCGGCGTGCCCGGCTCGGAAAACACCGGCCGGTCGCAGACGAAGTCGAGCGGCGCCAGCATCGCGCTCAGCGCGTCGAGCGCGCCGGCATCGTCCGGGGTCACGGACGGGCATTGGATCAGCGCGGCCAGATTCGCCGCCGGGTCTGTGGGCAATCGGGTCATGCAGCGCACTTAGCCAATGACGCAGACCCTGTCACGCCCGCTGATTTGAGGGATTGCGCGGCGGGAAATCGTCCGTCGCACCGGGCGGCATGGACGCAAACTGCGATCACAAACCTCACGAAACGCGTGAGATCGGCGCGGCGGGGTTACCGTCGCAACGCCGTCGGGATCGAAATCTGACCCTCAGCCGGTCACGAAAACCGGTCCATCGTTCACACGTCCCTGAACGCAGCGGTCCAACTGCGTGAACAATGGCGCTTCGATCACGGAACACGTGAATCGTTCCGTTTCTGTAAGCATATGAAAATGTTGAAAAAAATATGGCTCTAGGGTGCGGTTTCACACCCTTCAAGATCACAGCTGCGTGAGTCTGCTTACGTTTTTGTAATTGGCAGTTACCGCACCCTGTCCCCCATCTTCCGGTCAGCCAAGGCGGCAACGCAGAACGCTCCGCCGAAGCCCGGCACCCGGAAGGGGCCGCATCAANCCGTCACCGCCACCACCGGCGCCTTCGCCCAGTCGTCCGCTCTGGATGTGTTCACCCCCGAAGTCAGCCAGTCCGGCGTCGACTTCTC
>NZ_QFWV02000001.1:64963-65070 GCF_003149475.2 Oceaniradius stylonematis | reverse complement strand
CCGCTTCGATCGGCGGCGCTCCGGAAGAACTGGGTCCGCGGCTCGGCGACGGCTCGCCCGTCTACAACTGATTTCCCAACACCAACCGACCGAACTCACAGGAGAAA
>NZ_QFWV02000001.1:64771-64852 GCF_003149475.2 Oceaniradius stylonematis | reverse complement strand
GTGTTCACCCCCGAAGTCAGCCAGCCGGGCATCGACTTCTCGGCCACCGCCGGCATCGGCAACGGCATGAGCGAAGAGCTG
>NZ_QFWV02000001.1:0-64759 GCF_003149475.2 Oceaniradius stylonematis | reverse complement strand
CTCGGCGACGGCTCGCCCGTCTACAACTGACGGCTCGCCTGATGGGCCTTCCAAGACGGGACCGCACGCTCCACCCCGGCGCGCGGTCCCGCAGTAACCCGAATGTGATTGGCACCCACCGGGCCGGACACTTTACCTAAGGCAGGTGCGATGTTTTGCTGGAAAAGCCCTTAACGGGGTCAACCTGCAGGGGGTAGGACGATGTTGATCAAGGCCGGATTGTCGATCGCTTTGTTCTTATCGCCCCTTATCGCCTCCACCGCTCTCGCTTCCTCGTGGCTGACCACCGGCCGCAGTGCCTCCATTCCCTTCGGACACATGGAATATTGCAAGCGCAACCGCAACGATTGCGGACGCCACGGCGGCGTCAGCGGGCTCGCCGATGCACGGCTGTCGACGCTGAGCCAGGTCAATCTTGCCGTGAACCGGTCCATCGAGCCCATGTCCGACCAGAAGGCGCACGGCATACGCGAGATTTGGCTTGCCAGCACGCGCGCCGGCGACTGCGAGGATTATGTTCTGGCCAAGCGCAACCAGC
The DNA here is from genome assembly GCF_003149475.2 of Oceaniradius stylonematis. GTDB lineage: Bacteria > Pseudomonadota > Alphaproteobacteria > Rhizobiales > Rhizobiaceae > Roseitalea > Roseitalea stylonematis. Next base: position 64,221 of record NZ_QFWV02000001.1, on the reverse strand, counting down.
TGCTGCGCCGTGGTTTCAAGCCCGGCCATCTGCGCATCGCGGTCGGCCGCAGCCGCGGCGAGGTCCATGCCGTGCTGGTCGTGCGCACCACGCAGGGCGACTTCGTGCTCGACAACAACACCGACGAGGTTCTGCCGGTGAACCGTTCGCGCATGCGCTTCGCCAAGCTGCAATCGGCGACCGACGCGTCGCAATGGGTGCGCGTCACCGGCCGCACGGGCGATCCGGCCCGCGTTACGCTGCGCTGATTGATTCTCTTCAGTTCGGCCGGGGAAAGGGCGGCGGGCCGTGCTCGTTGGCCTCTTGTGCCGATGGCCAGACGGCCAGAACGACGAAGGTGAAGAACGCCACCGCCGGGATCAGCAGCAACACCGCCAGCGCGCCCGGCAGTCCGATATCATGCAGCCGTTTGACCGCGAGCGCCAGCGCCGCCCAGGCCGACGCGATCCAAACCGCCAGCATCACAAGGCCCCAGAGTGCCAGGCTCGGGCTGTCTTCGGGCGCCGCTGCGATCTGGGCGACGATCGCCGCCTGGATCAGGATCATGCCGAGCGCTCCGAGCCAGAAGCTCTTGCGTCCGATCCGGCCCCTGAAGCCGAACAGGACCCATTTCACGGTCAGCGGATGGTCGGGCGCGCCGCTCATGATCGTCAGTCTCTCAAAAGCTCGTTGATGCCGGTCTTGGACCGGGTCTTCTCGTCGACTGTCTTGACGATCACCGCGCAGTAAAGATTCGGGCCCGGCTCGCCGTTCGGGAACGGTCTGCCCGGCATCGAACCGGCGACGACCACGGAGTAGGGCGGTACCTCGCCATAGGAAATCTCGCCGGTCGCGCGGTTGACGATCTTGGTCGACTTGCCGATGAAGACGCCCATGCCGAGCACCGAGCCTTCGCGCACGATGCAGCCCTCGACCACTTCCGAGCGGGCGCCGATGAAGCAATTGTCCTCGATGATGGTCGGGCCGGCCTGCATCGGCTCCAGCACGCCTCCGATGCCGACGCCGCCCGACAGATGCACATTCTTGCCGATCTGTGCGCACGAGCCGACCGTCGCCCAGGTATCGACCATGGTGCCCTCGTCGACATGGGCGCCCAGATTGACGAAACACGGCATCAGCACCGCGCCCTTGGCGACATGGGCCGACCGGCGCACGGTGCAGTTGGGCACGGCGCGGAAGCCCGCGCGCTCGAATTCCGATGCGGACCAGCCATCGAACTTCGACGGCACCTTGTCCCACCAGGTCGCATCGCCGGGCCCGCCCTTGATGATCTCCATCGGATTGAGCCGGAAAGACAATAGCACCGCCTTTTTCAGCCATTGATGGACGGTCCATGTGCCGTCCGCCTCGCGCGAGGCGACGCGCACCTTGCCGGCATCGAGAAGGTTCAGCGCCTCATCGACCGCCTCGCGGACCTCGCCGCGTGTCTCGGTGCTCACCCCGTCGCGCGCGTCAAAGGCGGTTTCGATCGTCTGTTCGAGGGCGGCGAGGTCGTGGCCGGACATGGTGCATCCTTTGATTGTGGGGCAGCCGGCACGGTGCTATCAGGCACCGCCCGGCGATCGCGTTTATCGGTGCAAGACCTATGCGAGACCGGGCATGAAGGTCAATCGCGCCGGTCCGAATGCCGGTCCGGACGCAGGGTAGGGGAAAACGCGATGAGCGCACGCCGCCGCGACGATGTCTGGGATCCGCTGGTTCCGTCCGAAAAGGACATGGAGCGGGCGAAGCAGGTGCCCGATACGCCGCAGACGCGCGCGCCGGCCTACAGGCTCGCCTTCGACGATCCGGAGTTCCTGTGCCGCGAGGAACTGCGCCCGGTGCGGCTCCAGCTCGAACTGCTCAAGCCTGACATGCTGCTCCAAGAGCGCGGCATCCGCTCGACGGTGGTGATGTTCGGCGGCGCGCGCATTCCCGAGCCGGGCGGCGAAGCATGGGCGGCCAAGAACGAGACCCAGAAGAAGAATCTCGAGGCCAACGCGGTCTATTACGAACAGGCGCGCGAATTCGCCCGCCAATGCTCGCGCCATTCGGCCGCCAGCCTCTACAAGGAGTTCGTGGTCGTCACCGGCGGCGGACCCGGCGTCATGGAAGCGGGCAATCGCGGCGCGACCGATGTCGGCGCGCCCTCGATCGGGCTCAACATCGTTCTGCCGCACGAGCAGGCACCCAACGAATATGTCACGCCGGAACTGTGCTTCAACTTCCACTATTTCGCGATCCGCAAGATGCACTTCCTGCTGCGCGCCAAGGCGATCTCGGTCTTTCCGGGCGGGTTCGGAACGATGGACGAACTGTTCGAGGCGCTGACGCTGATCCAGACCGGCCGGATGGAGCGCGTGCCGTTCCTCTTGTTCGGCAAGGCGTTCTGGCGCGGCGCGATCGATCTCGACTTTCTCGCCGAACAGGGCACGATTTCGCCGGGCGATGTCGAACTGATCTCGTTTGTCGACACCGCCGACGAAGCCTGGGCAGTGATCGCCGATTTCTACGCGCTGGCGTGAGCGGCGCCCCGACCGCTTGCCGCCGGGGCGCGGCCTTTCAGTCGAGCGCCACGGCGACGAGCACCAGCGCGGCGACTGCGGCCAGCACCAGCCAGTAGCGCGGAAGCGACACGGTGATCTCTTCCTTGAGCCAGTCCATCGGGCGGCGCGGTTCGTTGCCGTTCGGGGTCACGTCGATCTGTTCCATCCTTGTCTCCATGAGAGTTCCGGCGCCGCCGATCGGCGCCGGTGTGCGATCCTGCTAACGGCCCCTTGCTGACAGTCCGCTGACGAAATCGGCTGGCGGGAATCAGGACGCTGCAACGGGAAGAAGAAGACTGGCTTCAAGTCCCTTTTCGCGATTGGCGAGCACCAGCCGGCCGCCGGCCGCCTCGGCAATGTCGGCCGCAATGGCAAGACCCAGCCCCGTGCCGGCCTCGTCCAGCCGCATGCCGCGCGCGGTGACCTTTTCGAGCAGATCGGGCTCGATCCCCGGCCCGTCGTCGCGCACCGCAACGCTCACCTCTTCGTCAGCGTGGCGCACCGCCAGTTCGACCCGGCTGCTCGCGTGGCGGGCCGCGTTCTCGACCAGCGCGCCGAGCGCCTCGGCGAGGTCGGCTGCATCGATCGCCACCATCGGGATTCGGCCAACGTCGTCGAGATGCCAAGTCAGCCGTTCGCCGGTGGCCGTTCGCCGGGCCACCTCGATGACCCGCCCGCAGACCTCGGCCGGATCGCACCGGGAGGCGGATGCTCCGGCGGCGACGCGCGTGCGCGCCAGTTCGCGGTCGACATGACGCTGCATGGCGCGCGCGATCGCCTCAATGCTCTCGGCGTGCGCCGCATCGCCTGCTTGCGAAAGGCGCCCGGCCTCGCCCATCAGCGCCTGCAGCGGCGTCTTCAGACCATGCGCCAGATCGCCGGCGCGGGCGCGGGCGCGCATGATGTCGGCCTCGCGCGCCGCAAGAAGACCGTCGAGTTCGGTGGCGAGCGGCCGTACCTCGGCGGGCCAGTCCTCGCCGATCCTGTGCGCGCGGCCCGACCGGATGGCGGCGACGCGTGAGCCGATGCGCCGCATCGGCCTGAGGCCGATACCGACCTGGACCCAGCCCGCCGCGATCAGCGCGGCGGCCAGAAGGCCGAGATAAGGCGCCAGATCGGCGAGGAAGGCGTTGCGCGCGGCATCGAGTTCGACCGCATCCAGAGCCACCGCCGCGCGGACGCGCCCGCCGCCGAGCGGCGCGGGCAGCGAGACCATGCGTTCCAGCGCCAGTAGCGGCGCGTCACCGGGCCCGCCGATCCTGTGGACATGGACGGCTCCGTCGGCGACCTCGTCCGGCGGCAGGGCGAGACGGTGGTCCCAAAGCGACCGCGAGCGCAGCGTGTCGCCGGCCAGGTCGATCTGCCAGTAGAGCCCGCCATACGGGCGTTGAAAGCGCGGATCGGCGGGCGGCGCGACCAGAAGACGACCGGATTGGTCGCGCGTCAGCCCGGCCAGCACCTGGTCCAGATGCACTTCCAGCTCGGCGATCGCACGGCGTTCGACATGGCCGGCGAACAGCGCGGCCAGTCCGGCCGCGGCAATGCCGAGCGCGACGACAATGGCGGCTGCGCCCGCAACCACCAGGCGCCAGCGCAGCGACAGCCGCGTCAAGCCGCCGACCCTTCGAGGAAATAGCCGAAGCCGCGCCGCGTGCCGATGACACCGGCGCCCAGCTTGCGGCGCAGCCGCGCGACGACGGCTTCGAGCGCGTTGGCCTCGCGCGCGTCGTCATCGCCGTAAAGGTGTTCGAGCAGTTCTCCGGGCGGCACCACGCGGCCGTTGCTCAGCGCCAGATAGGCCAGAAGCCTGTATTCAAGCGCGGTCACCCGGACCGGAACGCCGCGAAGGGCAACGCTCATCCGATTGGTATCGAGCGTCAGCGCCCCGATGCTGTGTACCGCCGCGCCCTGCCCCGCCGAGCGCCGCACCAGCGCCCGCGCCCTTGCGACGAGTTCCTCCATGCGAAACGGTTTGGGGAGATAATCGTCGGCGCCGGCCTCGATGCCCTCGACGCGCTCCATCCACGCGCCTCGCGCCGTCAGCACGAGCACCGGCATGTTGCGGCCGTTCGCCCGCCATCGTTTGAGCACGCTCAGACCGTCCATCGCCGGAAGGCCCAGATCGAGCACGATCAGCGCATAGTCTTCCGTGTCGCCAAGAAACCAGGCGTCCTCGCCGTCCGCGCAGGTTTCGACGACGAACCCCGCCGCGCCAAGCGCCGCGTCGAGATCCGCAGCGATCCGCTGATCATCCTCGACGACGAGTGCCCGCATCAGTCCCAGTCATCGTAATCGTCATGATCATCATAATCGTCGTCGTAGAACTCGTCTTCGGCTTCCAGTTCGATGATGCGCCCGTTCGCGGCATTCACATAGACCTCGTAGAGCCGGCCCTGCGCGCTGACCAGTTCGATCTCGTAGACATAGACGCCATCGTCCCGGTCCAGTTCGATCTCGATCACGCGGCCGCCGAACCGTTCGTCGACGATGGCGAGGATTTTGGCGAGCGGCAGGATTTCGCCGAGCTCGACGGCCTGAAGCGCGCGATCCTGATCGTCGGCATCGACCGTCCCGGGAAGGACGGCCATCGCGACGAGGAGCGGCAGCAAAATCTTGCGCATGGGGAACTCTAGACCGGCCGTGCTGACAATTCGCTGACAAGGCCCGTCAGGCCGCCATCAGGGCCGATGGTGCAAAAGCGGACCGTCAACGCGGCAACCGCCGCACCTCGGAAAGGGATATCGATCATGAAACACACAACCCTCTTTGCAACCGCCGCAATCCTCGCCCTTGGCAGCTTCGCCGTGACCGCACAGGCGTCCGGCGGCGAGGCTCTCCAGGGCATCCCGGCAACCGGCGAAAGGATGAGCATGTCAGAAGTCATCACCAAGCTCGAGGCGGAAGGCTACCGGGTCGACGAGATCGAGTTCGACGACGACGGCTATTACGATGTCGATCTGTATGATGCCAACGGGCGCGACATCGACGCCGACATCCATCCGGTAACCGGCAAGGTCCTGGAATGGAAGATCGACGACTGACGCCTTTTGCGCGTCCCAAGGGGCGGATTTGGCGAAAGCCGTTCCGCCTCCAGGCCCGCTCGACCGGCCGCCGGTCTTGTCCGATCACGGGCTTGAACGCCCACATGGACCGAGTTGGCGGCAAACCCGATCAGTGGCGGTAGGTGGCTGGGGCGGCAGGATTCGAACCTGCGCATGGCGGTACCAAAAACCGCTGCCTTACCGCTTGGCTACGCCCCAACGTGTCGGCCCGTTCGTGCCCTGGCCGCGATGAAGACGGGGTAAAGCCGGAAGCGCGCCGCCTGTCAACGGCCCGCCGCGGATTTTCCCGAGACCGCGACACCGGCGGGCGGCCCGGTGCTCGTGCCCGGCACCAGGCTTGCCTCCAGCAGCATGTGAACGATGCCGCGCCGCCCCTCGATCATGTCGATCAGCATGTCGGCGCAGTGGCGGCCCGCTTCGCCGATGCCCGAGCGGATCACGGTCAGACCCATCCCGTCCGGTCCGATGTCGAGGAACGACAGCTTGTCGTCATAGCTGATGATGGAGATATCCGTTCCGGGCCCCAGGCCGTGTTCGCGCACCGCGCCCATCACGCCAAGCGCCGACAGGGCGCTGGCGACCAGAACCGCTGTCGGCGGATCGTCGCTGGCAAGAAACGCGGTCATCGCCTCATGGCCGACAGGTTCGATCATCTCGTTGCTCGACATCAGCAGCGGATCGACGGCGATGCCCGCCTCGCGCAGCGCTTCCTCATAGCCCTCGCGCCGGCGCCGGGCGAACACCATGTGCTCCCAGCCATTGACCAGCGCGATCCGCCGGTGTCCCAGGCCGATGAGATATCGTGTCGCCTCGGCAAAGGCCCGGCGGTTGTTGACGTCGACCCAGCTATAGCTGTCGTCGTCCTGCAGGGTGCGGCCATGCACGACGAACGGCAGGCCCAGGCTGTGCAGGAGCCCCGGGCGGGCATCGCTGGCCACCGGCCCGTGCACGATCACGCCATCGACCCGGCGATTGCGCTTCATCGCGCGGTACGTCTCGGTCTCCTTGTCCGCATCGACCACCGAAATCAGCATGTCGTAGCCGCGCCGGTTGTAGACCGCGCCCGCGCCGGCGATGAAATCGGTGAAGTGCGGATTGATCATGTCGTGCTTGGAGATCGGCACCACATGGCCGATCGTCCGGGTCTTGCCGGTCGCCAGCCGGCGTGCGCTTGAATCGGGCGCGTAATTGTGCTCGCGCGCCGCATCGATGACCCGCTGCCGCGTTGTCTCGCTGACCTCCGGATATCCGTTCAGCGCCCTGCTGACGGTCGTCTGTGAGAGCCCGAGTTTCTCGGAAAGCTCCTTCAAATTGGCCAACATCTCCTCCCGATCATCGGCTCAAAGGGCTTTGAGGTCGATATCAAGACGCACATTGGCGCGTTAGGCAAGCCTGTTGCGGCAATTGCCGGTACGCCGCGGTTACTTCGCGGCCGGCCGACCCGTCACGTTTGCCGCAAGGGAACTTGCAGGCGGGACAAAGCGCTTGACTCGCTGCGCTTCCACGACCAAAGTCGGGCAAGCCAAAGCGCTTTGACTGCGCGTGGTTGTTCGTATCGTACCAATGCGCGACATCGATCTGGGAGGATCACCGATGAAAAGAACTCTTCTGGCCGGCGTGGCCGGTCTTGCCGTGCTGGCCGCCGGCAGCGTCCAGGCTCAGGACCTCGTTTTCCCCGTTGGGGAAGGCGATTTCAGCTGGGAAAGCTACAATGAATGGGCTGAATCGGCGCCTGATCTGAGCGGCCAGACCGTGACGATCGCCGGCCCCTGGCTGCAGCCGGAGGACGAGGTGTTCCGTTCGGCGATCGCCTATTTTGCCGCCGCCACCGGCGCCGAGGCGATCTACACGGGCTCGGATTCGTTCGAACAGCAGATCGTCATCGATGCCGAGGCCGGCTCTGCGCCGAACGTTGCGGTCTTCCCGCAGCCGGGCCTTGCCGCCGACATGGCCTCGCGCGGCCTTCTGTCTCCGCTGCCCGAAGGCATGGGAGAGTGGGTTGCCGAGAACTACGGTGCCGGCGAAAGCTGGGTCGATCTGGGCACCTATCCCGACCAGGACGGCAACGACCAGCTCTTCGGCTTCTTCTACAATGTCAACGTCAAGAGCCTGGTCTGGTACGTGCCGGAGAACTTCGAGGATGCCGGCTATGAAGTCCCTGAATCGATGGAAGAGCTCAAGGCGCTGACCGAGCAGATCGCCGCCGACGGCGAAACGCCCTGGTGCATCGGTCTGGGTTCGGGTGCCGCCACTGGCTGGCCTGCAACCGACTGGGTCGAGGACATCATGCTGCGCACCCAGCCGCCGGAAGTCTATGACGGATGGACGACGAACGAAATTCCCTTCAACGACGAGCGCGTGGTGGCCGCCATCGAGGAATTCGGCTGGTTTGCCCGCAATGACGACTTCGTCTCCGGCGGTGCAGGCCAGGTGGCCTCGACCGACTTCCGCGATTCGCCGAAGGGTCTGTTTGCATCGCCGCCGCAGTGCTACATGCACCGCCAGGCATCGTTCGTGCCGGCCTTCTTCCCCGAGGGCATCGAGTTCGGTGAAGATGTCGACTTCTTCTACTTCCCCGCCTTTGCCGAAAAGGATCTGGGCAACCCGGTTCTGGGCGGCGGCACGCTGATGTCGATCACCGATCCCTCCGAGGCGACCAACCACCTCATGGAGTTCTTCAAGCTGCCGATCGCCCATGAGATCATGATGGCGCAGACCGGTTTCCTGACGCCGCACAAGGGTGTCAATGCCGACACCTACATGAACGATGCGCTGAAGGGGCAGGGCGAGATTCTCGTCAACGCCACCACTTTCCGCTTCGACGGGTCCGACCTGATGCCCGGCGGCGTGGGTGCCGGTTCCTTCTGGACCGGCATGGTCGACTATACGGGCGGCAAGGATGCCCAGGCCGTGGCCGACGAGATCCAGGCCAGCTGGGAGGCGCTGAAATAAGCGCCGCATCCACCTAAGCTGGGCGGGGGGCGGTTCGCCGCCTCCCGCCGCCAAAGACAACGAGCGCACGCCGGACATCGCGCCGGTCGTCCAGCGCCGGGAGGGCACCATGAACCCAGCATTGCAGGGTCTCATCACGATATTGGTGGGCGTCGGCGGCTGCGTCGGATATTTCTACTTTTCCAACCAGATCCTCGACAAGGTGATCTTTCCCGCCAAGGGACCGAAAGCCGGCGACAACATCAACCGCGCCAACCAGGTGCGCCCCTGGCTGTTCCTGTTTCCCGCCATCTTCGCGCTCGGGCTTTATCTCGGCTATCCCGTCTTCGAAACGCTGCGTCTGTCGCTGACCGACAGGACCCAGGGCGGCGCCTTCGTCGGGCTTGCCAACTACAACCAGATGATGGCGGAGCCCAAATTCTGGGAAGCGATCCGCAACAACATGCTCTGGCTGATCGTCGTACCCGCCGCATCCACCGGTTTCGGCCTTCTGGTCGCCCAGCTCACCGACCGCATCTCCTGGGGCAACATCGCCAAGTCGCTGATCTTCATGCCGATGGCGATCTCCTTTGTCGGCGCCTCGGTCATCTTCAAGCTGATTTATGACGCCCGCCCGGCCGACACGCCGCAGATCGGCATTCTGAACGCGATCTGGATGCAGTTCGACGGCGGCTTCGGCTCGCTGTTCGTGCTTCAGTTGCTGCCGACCATCGTGCTGCTCGGGTTCGCCGGCATTGTCGGCTACACGACCTTTCTGCTGGTCAATCCGATCATCGACCGCGAAGGCAGAAGGGCGGTGCCGTTCATCCCGTTGCGGCTGATCGGCGCGCTGCTCGGCGTCTGGCTGGTCTGGATGTCATTGTCCTCCCTGGTCGGCGTCTGGACGGCCCAGCCGCCCTATGGCGAGCCGCAGCAATGGCTGACGCTGCCCTTCTGGAACAATTTCTTCCTCATGGTCGTGCTGATCTGGATCCAGACCGGCTTTGCCATGGTCATCCTGTCGGCGGCGCTGCGCGGCATTCCCGAGGAGACCATCGAAGCGGCGATCATCGACGGCGCCAATCCGTTCCAGATCTTCTTCAAGATCAAGATCCCGCAGATCATGGGCACCATCGTCGTCGTCTGGACGACGATCACCATCACCGTGCTCAAGGTCTTCGACATCGTGTTCGCCATGACCAACGGCCAGTGGGAGACACAGGTTCTCGCCAACTACATGTACGACAAGCTGTTCCGCGCCAATGACTGGGGCGTCGGTTCGGCCAGTGCGATGGTGATCATGCTGCTGGTGACGCCAATCCTGGTCTGGAACGTCTACAACGCCCGCAAGGAGATGCGCTGATGAGTGACACCGTCGGTACCAAATCCGCTCTGAGCTGGGCCGTTCACCTGTCGGTGGCAGCGCTCGTGCTGCTCTGGCTGTTCCCGACCGTCGGCCTGCTGATCTCCTCGTTCCGCACCGCCGACCAGATTTCGGCATCGGGCTGGTGGGCCTCGCTGTCGACCTCCGAGCAGGTCATCCAGGTGCGCACCGGCGGCCGCGATGCCGCGCGGCAGGAAGACGGTGTGTTCGTCGTCGAGGGCAACATTCTGACCGATGCCGAAGACGCGCCCGGCGCCGTTGAATTGGTCAGCTATGGCGTTTCCTCGCGCGCGGTCAGTGCCTATGAGATCGGCGAGACGGCGGAGTTCGGTGACGGCGAGACGCTGACCCTGAACGCCGACGGCACCTATCTCTACACCAGCGTCGAGGAGCCGGGCCGTCGCGGCCAGCGCGTCTTCGTCACTGCGCTTCTGCCGCCCGATTTCACGACCCAGAACTATCAGACCGTACTGTTCTCCGGCACCGGCCAGGACAATATGGCAAAGGCATTCTTCAACACGTTGACCGTGGTGATACCGGCGACGATCATCCCGATCCTGATCGCCGCCTTCGCCGCCTATGCGCTGGCATGGATGGAGTTTCCCGGAAGAGCGCTGTTGATCGCCGCGGTCGTCGGGCTACTCGTCGTGCCGCTGCAATTGGCGCTGATCCCGCTCCTTCAGCTTCACAATGCGGTGGGCATCGGCAAGGGTTACCTGGGTGTCTGGCTGGCGCACACCGGCTTCGGCCTGCCGTTGGCGATCTACCTGTTGCGCAACTACATGGTCGGCCTGCCGCGCGACATCATCGAAAACGCCCGCGTGGACGGCGCGACCGACTTCCAGATCTTCGTGCGGATCATCCTGCCGCTTTCGTTCCCGGCGCTCGCCTCGTTCGCCATCTTCCAGTTCCTGTGGACCTGGAACGACCTGCTCGTCGCGCTGGTCTTCCTGATCGATGCGACCGGCGAGACGACCGTGATGACCCGGCAGATCGTCGAACTGCTCGGCACGCGCGGGGGCAACTGGGAAATCCTCGCAACGGCCGCGTTCGTTTCGATTTCGGTGCCGCTCGCCGTCTTCTTCGCCATGCAACGTTATCTGGTGCGCGGCCTTCTGGCCGGCTCGGTGAAATAGGAAAATCGATCCGTGAACGTCATATACGACATGCCGGCCGAAAAGGCCCCCGGACTTGTCACGAGCCACGAAACCGACCGCGACTGGTGGCGCGGCGCGGTGATCTACCAGATCTATCCGCGGTCGTTCCAGGACACCAACAATGACGGCATCGGCGATCTGCGCGGCATCACGCGCCGGCTGCCCTATGTCGCCTCGCTCGGTGTCGACGCGATCTGGGTCTCGCCCTTCTTCAAGTCGCCGATGGACGATTTCGGCTACGATGTCAGCGACTACCGCGCCGTCGATCCGATGTTCGGCACGCTCGCCGACTTCGACGCGATGATCGCCGAGGCGCACCGGCTCGGCCTCAAGGTGATGATCGACCAGGTTCTGTCGCACACCTCGGACCAGCATCATTGGTTCCGCCACAGCCGCATGGACAAGACCAACCGCTATGCGGACTGGTATGTGTGGGCCGATCCCAAGGATGACGGCACGCCGCCCAACAACTGGCTGTCGATTTTCGGCGGTTCGGCCTGGGAGTGGGACACCAACCGGCGGCAGTATTATCTGCACAACTTTCTCAAGAGCCAGCCGGACCTCAATTTCCACAATCCCGACGTGCAGGAAGCCCTGCTGGCCGATGTGCGCTTCTGGCTCGATCGCGGTGTCGACGGCTTCCGGCTGGACACGGTGAATTTCTACTTTCACTCGACCGGACTTGAGAACAATCCGCCGCTGGCGCCCGAATTGCGCAACGCCACTATCGCGCCGGACGTCAACCCCTACAATCATCAGGACCATCTGTACGACAAGAGCCAGCCGGAGAATCTCGCCTTCCTGGAACGCTTCCGCGCGCTTCTGGACGAATATCCCGCCGCTGCCGCAGTTGGCGAGGTGGGCGATGCGCAGCGCGGCCTGCAGATCGTCGCCGACTACACTACCGGCAGCGACCGCATGCATATGTGCTATTCGTTCGACTTTCTGTCCTCGACCCGGCTGACAGCCGAACGTGTGCGCGAGGTCGTCCAGGAGTTCGAGGATGCGGCGCCGACAGGCTGGTGCTGCTGGGCGTTTTCGAACCATGATGTGGTCCGCCACGGCAGCCGGTGGGCCGACCATGTCGTCGACCGCAACGGCTTTCTGAAGATGAATGCCACGCTGATCCTGACGCTGCGCGGATCGGTGTGTCTCTACCAGGGCGAGGAACTCGGACTGACCGAGGCGGTGCTCGATTTCGAGGATTTGCAGGATCCTTACGGCATCCAGTTCTGGCCGACCTTCAAGGGGCGCGACGGCTGCCGCACGCCCATGGTGTGGAGCCACAACGAGCCCAATGCCGGCTTTTCGGAGGGCAAGCCCTGGCTGCCGGTGCCCTACGAACATCTGACCAGCACGGCCGACCTGCAGGCGGAGCACGACGACAGCATTCTGCAGCACTATCGCCGGATGCTCGCCTTCCGCGAACGCCATCAGGTCTTCGCCAAGGGCTCGATCGCCTTTGCCGATGCGCCGGACAATGTGCTGATGTTCGTACGCGAGCATCAGGGCACCAGGATGCTTGTCGTCATCAACATGAGCGACCGGCCGCGTTCGGTCGAACTCGACGACAAGGGCTGGCAGGCCGTCGAGAACAGCCCGCACGGCGATGTGCCGCGCGAGGGCGACACACTCGAATTGGCGCCCTTTGGCGCGTTTTTCGCGACCATGGAAGCATAGGAACCGGCGCAACCGGCTGCCGGCGGGAGGAGACTATGGCTGACCTGAAACTGACGAAGATCGTCAAGTCATATGGCGATGTCGAGGTGCTGCACGGCATCGATCTGGAAATCGAGAGCGGCGAGTTCGTCGTCTTTGTCGGCCCGTCGGGTTGCGGCAAGTCGACCCTTTTGCGCACCATCGCCGGGCTCGAGCGGATCACGGCCGGCACGATGGAAATCGACGGGCGCGTCGTCAACAACATCCCGCCGTCCGAGCGGGGCATCGCCATGGTGTTCCAGACCTATGCGCTCTACCCGCACATGACCGTCTACGACAACATGGCGTTCGGCATGCGGCTGGCCAAGAAGTCCAAGCAGGAGATCGAGGATCGCGTCAGGAACGCCGCCGACATCCTGCAGCTCGGACCCTACCTTGACCGGCTGCCCAAGGCGCTGTCGGGCGGCCAGCGCCAGCGGGTCGCCATTGGCCGCGCCATCTGCCGCGACCCCAAGGTGTTCCTGTTCGACGAGCCTTTGTCGAACCTCGATGCCGCGCTGCGCGTTGCCACCCGCATCGAGATCGCCAAGCTGAACGAAACCATGCCCGACACGACGATGATCTACGTCACCCACGACCAGGTCGAGGCGATGACGCTGGCCGACCGGATCGTCGTCCTGCGGGGCGGCTATGTCGAACAGGTCGGCGCGCCGATGGACCTCTACCACAAGCCCGCCAACCTGTTCGTCGCGCAGTTCATCGGTTCGCCGGCGATGAACATTCTCGATGGCTCGGTCGCTTCGGCTTCGAGCGGCAAGGTCGCCGTCGACGTCGAAAGCGGCGGCAAGGCGACGGTGCCGATCGCCGGAACGGGCGCCAAGGCCGGCGATGCCGTCAAGCTCGGCGTCCGTCCCGAGGACCTGCGCATCGCCGGAAAGGGTGAAACGCCGATCGTCAACGGCATGATCGACATTGTCGAGGCGCTCGGCGAAGTCACGCTGCTTTATGTGCAGGTCGAGGGTCACGAGGAAGCCGTGCTGGCCAAGCTGCCCGGCTACCATCAGGTCGAGCGCGGCACCGCCATTTCCCTGACCGCCGATGCCGAACAGCTCCATTTGTTCGACTCCGACGGCCATTCCATGGCGCGCAAGGCCGAGGCCAAGGAAGCGGCCTGACGCCCATCTCCGGGATAAAGCCGCCGTCCCTGTGAATGTGGGAGGGCGCGCCGGTCCGCTAGCAGTCCGTCAATGGCTGTCGCGCGGCAGCCCTTTGGTCTCGTCGATGCGCTGAAATTCAACCGCCGGGTCCAGCACCATGCCCTCGTCGAACTGGCAGACCATTGAGCGCTGGATCGCCTGCCACGGCGTCTGGGACGCCGGATAGGCATAGCCGCCCTTCGCGTCGAGCGCCGCGCGGCGCGCTTCCAGTTCAGCATCATCGAGCAGAACGTTCACCGTGCCGGCTTTCAGATCGACCCGCAGCCGGTCGCCATTTTCGAGCAGCGCAAGAGTGCCGCCAGCCGCCGCCTCGGGCGAGGCGTTGAGGATCGAGGGCGAACCGGACGTGCCCGACTGGCGCCCGTCGCCGATGCAGGGCAGGGAGGTGATGCCGCGTTTGATCAGCGCGTCCGGCGGCCGCATGTTGACCACTTCCGCCCCGCCCGGGTAGCCGATCGGCCCCGCCCCGCGCATGACGAGTATGGTGTTCTCGTCGATGCCTTCGGTCGNCGTCAGGGTTCGACAGAAAGCGTTTGCGGAAGTCCTCGGAGATGACCGAGGTTTTCATGATCGCCGAGCGGAACAGATTGCCTTTCAGGTTGATGAAGCCCGCTTCGCTCTTCAGCGCGGTCGCGACCGTCCGGATGACGTCTTCGTTCCGGTTCTCGGCATCGGCGCAATTGTCGGCCATCGTCCGGCCATTGACGGTGATCGCGCCCGGATGCGGCAGAAGATCGTTGCGGATCAGTTCGGCCACCACCGCCGGCACGCCGCCGGCGCGGTGATAATCCTCGCCCAGATACTCGCCGGCCGGCTGCAGATTGACGAGAAGCGGCACGGCATGGCCGAGCCGCTGCCAGTCGTCCGGCGTCAGTTCGAGACCCAGATGCCGAGCCAGCCCGTTCAGATGGATCGGCGCATTGGACGACCCGCCAATCGCCGAGTTGACGACGATGGCGTTCTCAAAGGCTTCCCGCGTCATGATGGCCGAGGGTGTGCGTTGTTCAAGCACAGCCTCGACCGCCATACGGCCGGTCTCGTAGGCCATCTGGCCGCGCTCGCGATAGGGCGCCGGAATCGCCGCCGACCCGGGCAGCTGCATGCCAAGCGCTTCGGCAAGCGAATTCATCGTCGTCGCCGTGCCCATCGTGTTGCAATAACCGACCGACGGCGCTGAGGCCGCCGCCGCGTCCATGAACTGGTCATAGTCGATCTCGCCGGCAGCGAGCTTTTCGCGGTACTTCCAGATGATCGTGCCCGAGCCGGCCCGCTCGCCCCGATGCCAGCCATTGAGCATCGGCCCGACCGACAGCGCGATGGCGGGGATGTTGACGGTCGCGGCGGCCATCAGAAGGGCAGGCGTGGTCTTATCGCAGCCGATCGTCAGCACCGCCCCGTCGATCGGGTAGCCGTACAGGACCTCGACGCAGGACAGATATTGCAGATTGCGGTCCAGTGCCGCGGTCGGCCGCTTGCCGGTCTCCTGGATCGGATGGACCGGGAATTCGAGCGGCACGCCGCCCGCCGCGATGATGCCGTCGCGCACCCGCTTGGCCAGTTCGATATGGTGCCGGTTGCATGGCGCGATGTCAGAACCCGTCTGCGCGATGCCGATGATCGGCTTGCCCGACTGCAGCTCCTCGCGCGTGATGCCGTAGTTCAGATAGCGCTCCAGATAGAGCGCGGTCATGTCCGGATTGTCCGGATTGTCGAACCAGGCCTGGCTGCGCAGTCTGGTGGTGCGCTTGCTGTTCATATGCGTTCCCCTTTGCCCTACCGGTATGGGCAAAGGGGACGCCGATCAAGCGTCGGCTTGCCCGCCCGCCCGCAAAGCCCGGACATGGGCCACCAGCGCGGCGGTCGACGCGTCGCGCTGGTCGGCTCCGTCGCCGGTTTCGACCACCGGCAGCAGGGCGGTCGCCAGTTCCTTGCCCAGTTCCACACCCCACTGGTCGAACGCGTTGATGCCGAAAAGCTGCGCCTCGACGAAGACGCGGTGTTCGTAAAGCGCTATGATCCGTCCCAGCGTAAAGGGGTCGAGCCGGTCATAGACCAACGTGGTCGAGGGCCGGTTGCCGGTGAACACCTTGTGCGGCGCCAGCGCATTGGCCGCCGCTTCTTCCATGCCGTTGGCCAGCAATTGGTCGGTCGCTTCCTTCAGCGTGCGGCCCTTCATCAGCGCCTCGGACTGGGCAAGACAGTTGGCCAGCAGCAAATGGTGATGATGGGCCAGATCGTCCTCGTGCCCGTTGGCGGCGACGAGGAACTCGACCGGGATGATGTCGGTGCCCTGGTGCAGCAGCTGGAAGAAGGCGTGCTGGCCGTTGGTGCCCGGCTCGCCCCACACGANGCTGCAGATAGGCCGGCAGGCGCGCCAGCCGCTGGTCGTAGGGGATCACCGCGCGGGACGGATAGCCGCTGATCGCCCTGTTCCAGTAGCCGATCAGGCCGGCCATGACGGGCAGGTTCTGCCGCATCGGCGCGGTCCTGAAATGGGTGTCCATGGCGTGCGCGCCGTCCAGAAAACGGCCGAACCGCGTCGGTCCGATCGCCATCATGATCGGCAGGCCGATCGCGCCCCACAGCGAATAGCGCCCGCCGACCCAGTCCCAGAAGCCGAAGGTCCGGTCGGCGCCGATCCCGAAATCGGCCACCTTGTCGAGCGCCGTGGAGACCGCGCAGAAATGCGCCCCGACGGCATCTTCGCCAAGCTGGCCGACCAGCCATTTGCGGGCGGTCGCCGCATTGGTCATCGTCTCAATGGTGGTGAAGGTCTTCGAGGCGATGATGAAAAGGGTGCGGGCCGGGTCGAGCCCGGCGAGCGTGTCTCCAATGTCGGCGCCGTCGACATTGGAGACGAAATGACAGCGCGGTCCGTCATGGAAGGGCGAAAGCGCGCGCACCGCCATCGCAGGTCCCAGATCGGAGCCGCCAATGCCGATATTGACGACGTCGGCGATCGGTTCGCCGGTGGCGCCGCGGATCGCGCCGTCGCGCACGCCATGGCAGAAATCGGCCATCGCGGCGAGCACGGCATTGACGGCTGGCATCACGTCGGCGCCGTCGACCATGACCGGATCGCCGGACCGGTTGCGGAGCGCGGTGTGCAGGACCGCGCGACCCTCGGTCGTGTTGATCGCTTCGCCGGCGAACATCGCCGCGCGCCGGCCGTCGACGTCACAGGTATCCGCAAGTCTTTCGAGCAGGTCCAGCGTCTGACCGTTGACCCGGCATTTCGACCAGTCGAGCAGCATGTCGTCGAGCCGGGCGGAATGGGCCTCGAACCGGTTGGCGTCGCGGGCGAACGCGGCGCGCATGTCGGTCGGCGCGCCGGTCGCGGCGTGCGCCTTGAGGGCCTTGATGGCGTCGGTCTTGCTGGTCATGGCGGTGTCCCCTTGTTGCACAGCGCTTTAGCAAAAGGGCGCGCGGAGGTCACCGGTCCTGGCGTGACAATCCGGTCACAGCCGAGACAGCAAAACGCCGCCGAACACCATGGCGACGCCGGCGATCCGCACCAGCGATATCGGCTGAACCGGAACGCCGAACGCGCCTATCGCATCTAGCGCCAGCGCCGCAACGAGCTGGCCGAATACGGTGGCGCTGACGACGGTCAACACGCCGAGCTTGGGCACGGCCCACAGGATGGCAAAAACGTAATAGGCGCCGAGAAGCCCGCCGGTCCATGCCCACCAGGGCATCGCGGCGAGGGCCGATCCGGCGGGGACGGCCCCGCGTGCGACCGTGACCGCGGTCAGGATAACGAAGCCGACACCGAACGAGATCGCGGCGGCAGCGACAGGATCGCCGGCCAGCCGGCCGAGCGTCGCATTGATCGGCCCTTGCGTGGACAAGAGCATGCCGCCGAATACGACGACGGCGATGGGAAGCAGATAGTTCAACGACATGGCGGGCCCTCCGGCCCGCCACCTATCGCGATTTCCGTGCGTTTGGCCAGCGCGTGCGGCCGGGCGTCAGCGCAGTTCGCGGCGCAGGATCTTGCCGACATTGGTCTTCGGCAATTCGTCCCGGAACTCGATGTGCTTGGGCCGCTTGTAGTTGGTCAGATGCTGCGCGCAGTGATCCTTGACGTCCTTTTCGGTGACGCCGTCATGGGCACGCACGACGAACAGCTTCACCGTTTCGCCGGAATGTTCGTCCGGCACGCCGACGGCCGCCGCCTCGACCACGCCCTCGCAGCCGGCCGCAACTTCCTCGATTTCGTTGGGATAGACGTTGAAGCCCGAGACCAGGATCATGTCCTTCTTGCGGTCGACGATCTTCGTGTAGCCGCCCTCATCCATGAAGCCCATGTCGCCGGAGCGGAAGAAGCCGTCCCCGGTCATCACCTTTTCGGTCTCGTCGGGCCGGTTCCAGTAGCCGGCCATCACCTGCGGGCCGCGAATGCAGATCTCGCCCACTTCGCCTAGCGGCAGCGGCTTGCCGTCATCGTCGCGGATCGAAATGTCGGTCGACGGCATCGGCAGGCCGATCGTGCCGGTGAACTCGGTCGCGTCCAGCCGGTTGCCGGTGGCAACCGGCGAGGTCTCCGACAGGCCGTAGCCTTCGGTGACCATGCAGCCGGTCACCTCGCGCCAGCGTTCGGCAACGGGCTTCTGCACAGCCATGCCGCCCCCGAAAGTCATGCGCAGATGGCTGAAGTCGAGCTTGTGGAAGTCGTCATTGTTCAACAGCGCGTTGAACAGCGTGTTCAAGCCCGGAAAGAAGTGAAATTCGTGATTGCCCAGTTCCTTGACGAAGCCCGGAATGTCGCGCGGATTGGGGATCAGGATGTTGTGCCCGCCCTCCTTGATGCCGACGAACGCGTTCACCGTCAGCGCGAAAATATGATAGAGCGGCAGCGCGCAGACATAGTTGATGCTGTCCGGCTTGCCCTTGGCGCGGTAGCCCACATCGAGCCAGGTCGAACACTGCTCGATATTGGCCAGAATGTTCGCATTGGTCAGCGTGGCGCCCTTGGAGACGCCGGTCGTGCCGCCCGTATATTGCAGGAAGGCGACATCCTCAGGTCCGATCTCCGGCCGGTTCGGCGTCTTGCCCTTTGCTTCTGCCAGAACCGCCTTGAACGATTTGTGCCCGTCAATGTGCCAGGCTGGCACCATCTTCTTGACGTGGCGGACAACCAGATTCACGATATGGCCCTTGAATCCCATCATGTCGCCCATGGTGGCGACGATGGCATGCTCGACCTGGGTGTCGTCGATCACCTGCTGCAGCGTGTTGGCGAAGTTTTCCAGGATCACGATCGCCCTGGCGCCGCTGTCGTTGAGCTGGTGCTCCAGTTCGCGCGGCGTGTAGAGCGGGTTGACGTTGACGACCGTCATGCCCGCGCGCAGCACGCCGGCCATGGCCACCGGATACTGCAATATGTTGGGCATCATCAGCGCGACGCGGTCGCCCTTCTGAAGTCCCAGCGACTGCAGGTGTGCGGCAAAGGCGTTCGAGGCGGCGTCGAGTTCGCCATAGCTGATCGCCTTGCCCATGCAGGAGAACGCGCGGCGCTCGGCGTAGCGTGCAAACGCATCGTCGAACAGGGCGGCGATGGATGTGTGGCTGAGCGCGCCGATCTCGGCGGGTGTGCCGTCAGGGTATGATTTCAGCCAGATGCGGTCGTTGTCCGCATCTGTTGGTGCGGGTGCGCGCTCGGCGGCAGGTTTTGCCATGGTGTCCTCCCAGACTGTGATGTGACACGCAGCACCGCGATGCCGGACCACATTGTGGTTTCGGGTGCCGCGTCCGGCCGCCCGATCTTCCCGCATGGCGGGAATCTGTCATGGATCGGTCATAATGAACTTAGCCGAAAGTCGCAAGCAATTCTAACGTATACGTCAATGTCACCATGTCGACTTCTGGCCCGCTTCGCGCCGGTCAGAATCCGCCGTGAACATCGAGATGTTTTTGTTCTTCGTCTGTGCTTTGCCGGCCCAGAACCGCATTGCGGTGCGGGAAACGTCCGAAGCGGACGATAACGTCGCGGTGCAGGTGCGCATACTTGATGCCGTCCTCCTTGCCCAGCGCCTGAAAGAGTTCGATCGCCCGATCCTGGTCGGCCAGCTCTTCCGAGTGCATGAACGGCATGTAGAGGAAATGCCGTTCGTCACCGGTCATTGACGCGTCGTGACCCGCCGAAATGGCGCTATCGGCGACGGCGCGCGCGTGGGCATCGCTTTCGAACGCGCGCGGGCTGTCGCGGAACATGTTGCGCGGAAACTGGTCGAGCACGATCACCGCGGCGAGCGTCGTGCGCGGATCGGTTACGAGTTCGGCCGAAGGCATGGCGCGCAAGCCCTCATAGGTCTCGGCGAACCGGGTCTGGATGGCCTCGTCGACTTCATCGTCGCGCTTGAACCATTGGGCGGGTTCGAGTTCGCCGAACCAGAAGTCCAGCACCGGTTCGATCCAGTCTTGCGCCATCGTGGGGCCTCCCCTTTCGGCGCCGGAAGCCGGCGCGTTCAGGCTGGACGAAAGCACAGACCGCGCCCTTCGGGCAATCGCAAGTGTCAGCCGGATCAAAGGCGTTGAGCGCACCTTCCCGGCGATGCGGTGCCGCCGCCCGTTTGGCCCCGTTGCGGCCTGCAATACGTGGTGCACACAGGCTTTGCGGCGAAATCGAGTTTACATGTGACAAGGGCAGTGACATATGTAAGGTCATGAGGAGGGTTCTCATGCGGAATGAACGATCGTCCGAGGATGTCGCCTTGGGAATCCGGCGGCGCGTCTTCGAGCACGCCATGCGCAACAATGGCGGATATTTGTCGCAGGCCTGTTCGGCCGGTGAGCAGTTGGCCTGGCTCTACAATGAAGAGCTCAATCTCGGGCCGCCGACACTTCCGCCCATTCCCGAGCCGTTCGGCGGCGTGCCTTCTGCCGGCAATCCGGGCTATCACACAGGCGCCGGCTACAACGGACCTGCCGAACCCGGCTACGACCGGCTGTTCATCGCGCCCGCCCACTATGCGCTGGTCGCCTATGCGACGCTGATCGAGGTCGGCCGCATGGCGCCCGAGGGTCTCGACATGTTCAACAAGGACGGCTCATCGGTCGAAATGATCGGCGCCGAACATTCGCCGGGCATGGAGGTGCACAACGGCACGCTCGGCATCGGCCTGTCGACCGCCGCCGGCCTCGCTTGGGGCCGGACACGCAAGGGCGAGCCGGGCCGCACCTGGGTCTTCATGTCCGACGGCGAGGTGCAGGAGGGGCAGACATGGGAAGCGGTTCAGGCCTGCGCCCATCACGGCATCGACAATCTCTACGCGATCATGGACGTCAACGCCCAGCAATGCGACGGCGCCATGGATTCGGTGATGGAAGTGGGCGACATCCGTCAGAAATTCCTCACCTTTGGTGCCGCCTGCGTCGAGATCGACGGCCACGATCTGGGCGCCATGCGCGATGCGGTGCGCGAGCCGCATGAGGGCAGACCGCTGATCATTCTGGCGCACACCAGCCCGTTCCACACGATGAGCATTCTCCAGGAACGGTTTCCGCGCCTTCACTATGTGCGCTTCAAGTCCGAGGACGAACGTGCGCGCATGAACGCATCGATCGCCGCCGATCTCGGCGTCGAGCCGATCAACTATACGCATTGAGGAGCGCGATCATGGTTGAGATGGTGAACCGCCCCTATGCGTCGGCCTTCGAGAAATTCGCCGCCGGCAATCCGGATATTTTGTGCCTGTCCGCCGACCTGACATCGTCCTGCGAGATCGACGGTTTCCGCGACCGGCACCCCGACCAGTTCGTCTCTCTCGGGATGGCAGAGCAGAACATGATGAGTTTTGCCGGCGGTCTCGGGCTGGCCGGCTTCCGGCCTTTCATCCACACATTCGGCGTCTTCATGTATCGCCGGCCCTACGACCAGCTGATGGCCTCGATCGCCTATCCAAGGCGCAAAGTCCGGCTGATGGGGTTCCTGCCGGGCGTCACCACGCCGGGCGGCATGACCCACCAGTCGATCGAGGACATTTCGGTGATGCGCTCGATCCCGAACATGACGATCCTGGAGACGGGCGATGCCACCGAGGTCGAAAGCATCTGCGAGGCCGCCGACACGATTGACGGACCCGTCTGGTGCCGCGTTCTGCGCGGCTCGGTCCCGCGCCTGTTCGACACGCCGATAAGGGTCGGCGAGATGCGCGAACTGGCGGATGGCGATGACATTCTGGTCGTCACGTCCGGCATCTGCACCGAAGAGGCGCTGCGTGCCCGCTCGGCGCTTAAAAAGGCCGGCCTGTCGATCCGCCACCTTCATCTGCACACGATCAAGCCGTTCGACCATGGAGCGTTGCTCGACCATATCGGCTCGGTGCGGCACGGCGTGATCACGCTGGAAAACCATGTCACCGAGGGCGGCGTCGGCAGCCTTGTCGCCGAAACCATGGCCGATGCCGGCGTCGGCAAGCGTTTGGTGCGGCTTGGTCTCAGGGACACCTATGCCCATGGCGGATCGCGCGCCTATCTGATGCGCTATTACGGGCTCGACGCGCTCGCCCTTGTGCGCGGCATCGAAGACCTTGTGGGCCAGTCGTTCGGCATCGGCGAGGACGATCTGGACGCGGCGCGCGTCGATGCGGTGCATTCGCTGGTCAAGGCCGAAGCGCTCTGATCGGGCGCTGGCCCTTCAAAACCGGACGCTCGGCGAGACCGGCGACCTGCAAGACGCTTGAAGATTTGGAGAGATGGCTGGGGAACCTGGATTCGAACCAGGACTAACGGAGTCAGAGTCCGTGGGTCTACCGTTAACCTATTCCCCAACAGGCCGCGCCGGTGGCTGACCGAACAGGCGGACAGGCGCCGATATATGGCGTTTGGCGCGCCAATGCAATTGTCTTGCGCGCATTTTGCCTTGGCGTTTTTCCGCGCCCCTGATACGCTTTGCTCAACTTCACACACAGCGCGCGAGCTGCGCCCCAAGGCTGCGCCGCGCGGGAGAAATGATGTGACCAAGCCTGGTCCGGACACTGACGTGTCCCACTCAGGCCCCCATGTCCGTGGCGAGACAGCCGCCGATGGACCCGGTGACGGCCCTGTCGAGACGGGCGCCCATGCGGCGCCGCGCTCCGCCACATCAAAGCCTGACGGCAACCGGGAAACGTCGCCGAGCCACGAGGCCGCCCGCCCGGACGATCACGATCCGTTCGCCAAACGGCCCTCCAAGCGCGGACGCCGCCGCCGCCGCAGCGACCGCAATGGCGCGGCGAAAAGCGCCGCACCGGACACCACGCCCGACGATGGGCGTGATCGTGCGGCCGGCGCGGCCGACGAAAAGCCGGTAGCTGGCCGCGGCAAGCGCCGGCGCGGCCGCCGCAAGCGCAATGCCGCCCGATCCGACAATAACGCCATGGCGACGACAGCCGCCCAGCACGGAACGCCGTGCGGCCAGCGCAAGGACAAGCCGTCGCCGCCGGCGCCCGCCATCCGCCGGGAACGCGAGGCGCCCACCGCCTATGCCGCGCTCGATCTTGGCACCAACAATTGCCGCCTTCTGGTTGCCGTGCCGACCAAGCCCTGGTCGTTCCGCGTGGTCGATGCGTTCTCGCGCATCGTGCGTCTGGGCGAGGGGCTGGGCGCGTCGGGCCGCCTCTCGGACGAGGCGATGGACCGCGCGGTCGGCGCGCTCGCCGTCTGCCGCGACAAGCTGACCGCCCGGCCGATCGGCCGCACCCGCCTGATCGCCACCGAGGCCTGCCGCTCGGCCGAAAACGGCGCCGAATTTCTTGATCGCGTCCGCGACCAGACCGGGTTGAAACTGGAAGTCGTCGACCGCGAGACCGAGGCACGTCTGGCGGTTGCGGGCTGCGGATCTCTGGTCGACCGGTCGGCGCGCTCGACCGTGCTGTTCGACATTGGCGGCGGATCGTCGGAGATTGCCGTCATCGATCTGCCCCATGCCGGCCGCCGCAACCTCTCCGACAACATCGTCGCATGGACGTCGCTGCCGGTCGGTGTCGTCACCATGGCCGAGCGTTTCGGCGGCACCCATGTGGATGCCGAGAGCTTTTCGGCGATGGTCGCCCATGCCGAGGCGCTTCTGGGCGAGTTCGCCGAAAAACATCGGCGTGGCGGCAACGGCGTCTCCGACGACGCGTTCCACCTGATCGGCACCTCGGGCACGGTGACGACGCTGGCTGGAATTCATCTGGGCCTTGCCCGCTACGACCGCCGGCGTGTCGATGGCCTCTGGATGCGCGACCACGAGGTCGACCGCATCAACGACCGGATCCTGTCCTGGTCGTTCGACGAGCGCGTCGCCAACCCGTGCATCGGGCGCGACCGCGCCGATCTCGTGCTGGCCGGCTGTGCGATTCTGCAGGCGATCCGCAATGTCTGGCCGGCGCAACGCCTGCGGGTGGCCGATCGCGGCCTGCGCGAGGGCCTTCTGACCGAGATGATGGCCGCCGACGGCGTCTGGCGCCGCGGCCGTCACCGGCGCGGACGGCCTGACACGGCGCCCAAGCCGCGCCCCGCCGGCGGGCCGGGCGGGCAGCGATGAGGGGGCGGCCATGAAACGCAAATCGGCAAAGCCCGGCGGCCGGTCGATCAACCAGCATGTGCGCCGCAAGCAAAAGCTCAAGCCATCCTCGCGCCGCTGGATCGAACGCCAGCTCAACGACCCCTATGTGCAGCGGGCCAAGCGCGAGGGCATGCGCTCGCGCGCCGCCTACAAGCTCGTCGAGATCGACGACAAGCACGGTCTTCTGGCCCCTGGCAAGCGGGTGATCGATCTGGGCGCCGCGCCCGGCGGCTGGTGCCAGGTCGCCGTCGAACGCACCGGCTCGACGCCCGAAAAACCGCTTGTCGCCGCGATCGACTATCTGGGCATGGACCCGGTGCCGGGCGTGACGATCCTGGAAATGGACTTTCTCGACGAGGATGCGCCCGAAAAGCTGATGGCGGCGCTCGACGGCGCGCCCGATATCGTGCTGTCCGACATGGCCGCGCCCACCGTCGGCCACCGCAAGACCGACCACATGCGCACCATGTATCTGGTCGAAGTCGCCGCCGAGTTCGCCATGGAGGTGCTCAGGCCCGGCGGGCACTTCCTGACCAAGACGTTCCAGGGCGGCACCGAAAAGGCGCTGCTCGACCGGCTCAAGAACCATTTCGCCAAGGTCATCCACGTCAAGCCCGACGCCAGCCGCGCCGAATCGGTGGAGCTCTATTTGCTGGCGAAAGGGTTCAAGGGGCGCGCGTGAGGTAGGGCTGCCAGATGTCCGCTTTGCGGACACTACCGAATGTCCGCAAAGCACTTGGTCGAGCGATTAAGCAGCCTGATCGAAACGGATCTTGCCGTGGTGCAAGAAAAAGCTCTTGCTGAAGACAGACATATCGAGCGGGTTGGGCAAACGAACATCTGAGATGTCCGGCATGGACTTCTCAACCAAGTCGAACGACCGATCAATTTGAGAGATGACGGCACAGATGGCGCCTGCACCAATCACGTATCTCTGTAGAGATTTGATCTGATCATCAAGGCTCGGATTGCTGCGTTTCTGGTCGAGCAGTTGAAGGTAGTCAACGACGACGAGCGCCGGTTCCTTCTCGGCCTCGAGGCGATTGATGATATAGTCCGCAGACACATAATCAGATGTATCGATCACCACCGATTTGTTGATGGAACTTGGGTCCATGCCTATCGTCGAGAACCGATCGGCAATATCGCGCTCATGGTAGTCGAGCGTAAAGAAGAAGCCTTTCCGGCGGAATTGCGATGCCTTTGCCACCAGTTCTAGACCCAGAAGCGTCTTGCCATGTCCTGGCCGCGCCCCAATGAGCGCCAAGTCGCCGGATTCCAGTAGCGACAGAATTTTTCGCGCCGGACTTCCGCTCGCTGATGACGACACCAGATGGCTCCAGCTGGTGAACCCCTCTGCGACGGCAACTCTGTTTAGTGCCTGGTGCAGGGAAACACCGTTTCCCCGGGTCAAGAGCTTAGCCTTACGCTTCAATACGTAAATGGGAGCAGACAACTGCATGTGACTTCCTCCTCTTTCGAGCCGCTTCTGCAATCCCTCCTTATGCGTGCGCTCGTACGAGAAAGGTTGAGACGAATTCGCTCAGCATGACTGATGCTTCCCGGATGGAGGGCGGAGGCCCGAGCAAGGCCTGTCAGCAATTTGCCCGAATTAAACCGACGACTCAAACTGAAAAGTGACCGTTAGCCGCATTCCGTCGACTGATCAGTTTGGGCTCCTAGCGGTCGGTCGACATGGCCTGTCAGGACGCTCGCTTTGGGCCGAGCGGACCGCTCACACCACCATCTGAAAGACGATGCCCGAGACGATCGCGCCGGTAACGCCAAGCGCGATATAGGTGGCGAACACCGGCGCTCTGACCAGCGACCAGACCGCCGCCATGGCGGGGATCGAGCTGACCGCGCCGGCCACCAGGAACGCCATCGCCGCGCCCGGGCTCATGCCCTGTTCGGTCAAACCGGCCAGAAGCGCCGGCGCGACATAGGAGTTGAGGTATGCCGGCATGCCGACCAGCGCCGAGATGACGATCGGGCCGAGGCCCTCGCCGCCGACAAGCCCGGCGATCAGCGAAGCGGGCACATAGGTCACCAGCAGCGCTTCGAGCACATAGGCGAGCGCCAGCCATTGCGCCAGAAAGGCGGCGTTGGCGCGCAGTTCGGCACTGAAATTGTCGATGCGCTGGCCCTCGGCCCAGAAGCGCCAGACCGGGCGGCCATCGAAGGGCGAGGGGCCGCAGCCGCAGCCGCGCTTGATGGCGCCGCGCGCAACGTCTTTGAACAACCCGCCCGCCGTCAGCGCCTTGACCGCATAGCCGCCGGCCAGACCGATGCCGACCGCGGCAACCGCCTTGCCGATCGCATAGGGCCAGCCGAGCGCGGCGGCGGTGATCAGAAGCGTCGGCGGGTCGATCAGCGGCGACGCCAGCCAGAAGGCCATGATCGCCGACAAAGGCGCTCCAACCGCCAGAAGGCCGGCAATGAAGGGGATCACTTCGCACGAGCAGAAGGGCGCCAGCCCGCCGAACAGGGCGGCGAGCACGATGGCGCGATTCTCGCGGCCCTCGAATGCCCGGCCGATGCTCGCCTCGGCGCCGGCTGCCTTCAGCCATGCGATCAGGATCACGGCGAACGCGATATAGGGCAGTGTGCTCAGAAACGCGCCCGCCGCAAAGCCGACGATCGCTTCGAAACGCTCCGGATCGAGGATCGAGATGATCAGCGGCACCGCGACCACGACGGTCCACGGCGTCGCCAGCACCGATAGCGGGTTTGTCGTCCGGCCTGGTCGAGCCTCCTGAGCGGTATCGAGCGTTGTCATGCCGCTTCTTCCTTCCCGGCGGCGCTGTCGGCACAGCATTCGCGCAGCAGATAGGCGCCCAACTCTTCCAGATGGTCGAATTCGGCGCGGTTGATGACGGAGCGACCCTGCTTTTCCTGGGAGATCAGCCCGCCCGACGCCAGAAAGCGCAGATGATGGGCGAGCGTCGATGCGGCCATCCCCGAACGCGCCTGAATGTCGCCGACCGTCAAGCCGTCCGGGCCGGCCTTGACCAGCGCCAGCAGCACTTCCAGCCGCGGTTCAGAACCGATGGCGGCAAAGCCTTGCGCGGCGCGCTCTATGTCCATGGTGTTCTCCTATAAAACTAGAAATCTAGTTATATAGAGATGAAAGCGGTGTCAATCCGTGCCAAGGGTCTTTTGATCGCCCTCAAGCCGTGTTACGGCCCACTGCCAACGTGACCGGGCGGCGCGCCTTTCCGCGCCCCAATCCAGGACCCCAACGATGGCCAAGATCATTGATACAGCGAGCGGCGCCTATGCGCTGACGTTCGACGACGTGCTTCTGCAGCCCGGCGCCTCCGAGATCATGCCGGCGCAGACCGACATCACCACGCGCATCGCCCGGGACATTGAACTGTCCCTGCCGATCCTGTCTGCGGCGATGGACACGGTGACCGAATCGCGCCTTGCCATCGCCATGGCCCAGGCCGGCGGCATCGGCATCATCCACCGCAACCTCAACCCCGAGGAGCAGGCCGAGGAGGTCCGCCAGGTCAAGAAATTCGAAAGCGGCATGGTGGTCAATCCCGTCGTGATCGGTCCCGACGCGACGCTCGCCGACGCCAAGGCGCTGATGCGCGCGCACCGCATTTCCGGCATTCCGGTCGTCGAAGACGCCGGCATCGGCAGCCAGAGGCCGGGCCGTCTGGTCGGCATCCTGACCAACCGCGATGTCCGCTTTGCCGATGACCCGGGCCAGAAGGTCTATGAGCTGATGACGCGCGAAAACCTGGTGACGGTGCGCGAAAATGTCGGCCAGGACGAAGCCAAGCGGCTGTTGCACACCCACCGGATCGAAAAGCTGCTGGTAATCGACGAAAAAGGGTTCTGCGTCGGCCTCATCACCGTCAAGGACATGGAGAAGGCGCAGCTCAACCCTCATGCTGCCAAGGATGCGCAGGGACGCCTGCGCGTCGGCGCGGCCGTCAGCGTCGGCGCCGATGCGCTCGACAGGGCCGACCGGCTGACCGAGGCGGGCGTCGACGTGATCGTCGTCGACACGGCACATGGCCATTCGCGCCGCGTGCTCGATGCGGTCGGCGAGGTCAAGAAGCGCTCGAACGCGGTGCGGATCATCGCCGGCAATGTGGCGACCGCCGACGGTGCCAGGGCGTTGATCGACGCCGGTGCCGACGCGGTCAAGGTCGGCATCGGGCCCGGATCGATCTGCACGACGCGCATGGTGGCCGGCGTCGGAATGCCGCAGCTGGCCGCCGTGATGGCCGCGTCCGAAGAAGCGCAAAAACAGGACATTCCCGTGATCGCCGATGGCGGCATCAAGCTGTCGGGCGATCTGGCAAAGGCACTGGCCGCCGGCGCTTCGGCGGCGATGGTCGGCTCGGTTCTGGCCGGCACGGACGAAAGCCCGGGCGAGGTCTATCTGCACCAGGGCCGCTCCTACAAGGCCTATCGCGGCATGGGCTCGGTCGGCGCGATGGCGCGCGGCTCGGCCGACCGCTATTTCCAGGCCGAAGTGCGCGACACGCTCAAGCTGGTGCCCGAGGGCATCGAGGGTCAGGTGCCCTACAAGGGCCCCGTCTCGGGCGTGCTGCACCAGCTCGCCGGCGGTTTGCGCGCGGCGATGGGCTATACCGGATCGGCGACGCTCAAGGATCTGCATGAGCGAGCTGCATTCGTGCGCATCACCAATTCGGGCCTGCGCGAAAGCCATACCCACGGCGTCTCCATCACCCGCGAAAGCCCGAACTATCCGGGCGGCAACTGACCGCCGCCATGTCCATTCAGACCAAGGCGCTGATCGCGCTCGCCATCGTCTGGTTCGCTGCCATGGCGGGCATGCACGTGTTCTGGTTCGAGCCGATGACCGGCGGATTGCGGGCGCCCGATTCGCGCCCCTTGGGCTATGCCGCCGATGATTTCGCGGCTTGGCAGGCAGCGCTCGGCGCCGACGGGCAGGCTGCCTTCCTGCGCTGGCATTCGGGCTTTGCGGATTTCGTCTTTCCATGGCTGCTGATGGCCGCGCTCTTCCTTGCGATGCGCGAGACGCTCCGCCGGCTGCCGCGTTACAGGCATCTGCCGCGCTGGACGCAGATCGCCGTGCCGCTTGCGCTGGTCGCGCCCTATGGTCTGTTCGACGTGCTCGAGAACGGCCTCGTCGCCGACATGCTCACCGGTGCCGTGCCGGTCAACGACGCATCGGTCGGGCTTGCGAGCGCCTACACGCTGCTCAAATGGGCGTTCGTCGCGCTGGCGCTGGGCGCGCTGTTCGTGTTCCGCCTGGCTGCGTCGCGGCACGCACGCCGCACCTGATCGCCTCAGGAGCCGGCCGGCACATGCACCACGGCATGCTCGTCGGTGTGAAGGCGTACCCAGTCCTCGCGCGCATCGAGCAACGCGATCGCCGGATCGCCTTGCGGCAGCAGCGTCCAGCCGATCCCGTGATCGACAAGCGTTGCCGCCAGCGCATCCGCATCGCCCGCTTCCTGGAAATGCGCGGCAATGAACGCGCCATTGTCGAACAGGCGGTCGGCCCGTCCGTCGATGAATGTCGGTATGCCCTCGAAGATCAGCGCGCCGCCGAACCCGTAGCCGTTCAGCACATTGCCGGCGATCCCCGCATCGCGCACCGCCTCGAGCGCCGCGGAGGGATAGGTGCGCGCCGCCGGTGAGAGACGGTCGTTTGCGACCGAGGGCCCCATGGCCAGCACGACGCCGGCAACCGCCGCCGCCATAAGCGCTCGGGGATGACGGCCGGCCAGCGTTTCCAGCCCGTCGCGCACCTGTTTTTCGCGCCAACGGTCAAGTGATAGGGCCGGAAAGGCGCGCGCGATCTCACCGGCAAGAAGAGCGACCGGCAGCAGATACAAAAGCGTGACGAACCGGATATGCGCCAGGCTCAGATAGATGAGGAAGGCGATGAACACCGCCTTGGCCAACGATGTGCGCAGGCCAGTCGTCAGCAACAGCACGAACGCCGCGACCAGATGCAGCGTCAGCACCCTGTCTTCGCCAAACGCATAGGACCGCCATTCGCGAATATGGGCGAGGGCCGGATTGTCGGCGATCACGAAGGTCGAGGCGATCGACTGCCACCCATAGGGATGGATGCATGCCACGACCGGCAGAAGCGCCAGAAAGACGATCCAGCGGCGCACCGTGCGATGCCGCCAGATCAGCGCCGGTGTCCACTTGCGCCAACGCGGCCACAATGGATCGTTCATAATGAAATGGGCGAACGCGGCGGCGGCGGCGACGAAGCCGAGTGTGAAGCCGCCATGCATGTTGGCCCACAGCGCCATTGCGCCGAGCGCCGCCCAGCGCGGCGCCGTCCGGCGTGCGGCCGCGTCCCACACGTGGATGATGAACCAGACCGCCACGGGCAAGGCCAGCGCATGCGGCCGCGCCAGAAACGTGCTGCTCGCCATGGCGAAGAACCAGACGCCAAGCAGCAGCGTCGCGACCGGGTTCAGATGCCGCGCCAGCGCCCGGTGCACGATCGCCATCGTCGCCAGCAGCGCGCCGATCGTCAGCGCCACCACGCCGGTCCAGCCGGCGGCCATGTGCGCCACCGCCAGAAGCACGCCCGAAAGCCATTGCTTGGCGATCCACTGCTCACCGTCAAAGGTGTGCGAATAGCTGTCGGCGACGGGGAAGACGCCGGTGGCCAGAATGTCCCGCCCCAGAGCGATGTGCCACAGCGTGTCGGGATCGTTGAGCAGCTTGGGCGCGGCCAGCGCCAGCATCAGCCCGGCGATCAGCAGTGCCAGCGCGCCGAACCCGGCCATGATGCGCCCGGGCGCGACGGGCCGCGTCGCGGTCGATGGAGCGGCCGTTGGGCCGTGATGAATGATGTCGGACATGGGGCGGTGGCCTTGATAGCGGTCGGCCCATTGTGCCCGGCCAGTGCTTGCCAAGGGCTTAAGCGGTGCCGGTCAGCGCTTGAACGGCTTGGCAGGCGGCGTCTTGAAGCCGGTCGGCAGATCGTCGAACAGCGCCAGCGTGCCGCCATCGCCGCCGGTCCGGCCCCAGCCGGTCATCCAGGGCAGGGTGGGCGCGACCGCGCCCGCCCGTTCCCAGGCGAAGTAGCCAAACGCCCCTGTGGCCGGGATCGGCGCGATCGCTTCGGGGTTGTCGAGCACCAGCCCGCACGGCCCGCCGAACCATGGGCTGTCGCTTTCGGTGACGATGTCGATCACGTCCACCGTGCCGATGATGGCGCTGCGCACCAATGCGTCGGGCGCCGGCGCTCTCACGCCAACCTCGGCAAGCTTGTGAACGGCCCAGCGATATTCGGATTGGCGCATGCCGGAGGCCGCATGGATGCAGATGCGCCGGCAATCCATCCCTCCGGCGCGGATCGAACCGGCGGTGCGGTTCTCGATGTCCTTGCCGCCATGGATAATCGCCCATGCCCATGGCTGGCGCACGGACAGGGCGAGGGATGGCAGTGAGTCGTTTGGCATGGTGGGCAACCGGTCGGTGTGAGGCGCCGAGGGCGGCCTGATCCTCATTCACCTAAGCCCGAAACCCGGCCCGGCAAGCGCCGGTCACTGCGCATCGATTGAGGGCGGAAAATCCTCGCGCGGCTAACACGGTTCCGTCGTGTCCAGGATCGACTGGTAGTCGCCCGTCTCCACCGCCGCCATCACCTCCGCCCTTCGTTCGGGTGAAACCGCATCGAGCCGCAGCCGCGCACGCCCTTCCGCGTCGGCGAATTGCGTGGGATGGACGCCGAATTCAGGCGCCGCGAGCAAGACGACGCGTTCCACCAGAAAAAGGGCCACGTCCGGGTTCATATGGATCGTGGCGTAGCGCCCGGTTTCGTTCGCTGATGCCGTTCTGGATGTGAAGATGATCTCGGCGGAGGGCATGCCATGGTCGAAGGCAAGCGGCACCAGGCCGGCTATGGCTGCCTTGAGTGACGCATCGACCGTATCGTCCGACCAGCGGCCGCACCAGACCGGCATGCCGCTGTCATCCTCTGAATGGAACCGCGCCCGTTCGGCACGCTCCAGCGTTCGCCGGAGCGGCACGATGAAATGACAGCCCAGCTCTTCGCGCAGCGTGGTCAGCGCAAAGCGTTCCAGCCAGGCCGCCCGCCAGTCCGGATCGTCCCGGAACGGGGCATAGGCCCGATAGCGGCGGACATAGCCGTCAATATGGGCATCGACCTTGCCCGCACAGGCCCGCTCGGCTCCGTCATACTCGGCTTCGCGAACCGCGTCGAAAGTCTCCGCGTCGATGCCGAACATGGATTGGAGCGGGTAGGGCAGGAAGAACTGCGGCGGCTGGTTTTCGGCGCTTTCAGCTGCCTCGCCGACCAAAGTGGATTGGGATAGGGCCAGTATGGTGAATCCAACTAAGTATCGGAACAAGTTTATCCAACGGTTTGCGTTGCATGAGATCATCTGGTTGTCTCTATGAACTGGATTACATTATGCAACCTACAGCAACCGAAGCAAAAAACAATGAATGCGGCGTCC
Organism: Oceaniradius stylonematis; assembly: GCF_003149475.2. Classification (GTDB taxonomy): domain Bacteria; phylum Pseudomonadota; class Alphaproteobacteria; order Rhizobiales; family Rhizobiaceae; genus Roseitalea; species Roseitalea stylonematis. Next base: position 31,287 of record NZ_QFWV02000001.1, on the reverse strand, counting down.
TTGCAATGTCGATTGATCGCTCGAACGACGAATTATCCGGCTTGCAAAGGCAGGAATCTGCACTGAAGAATCGTCGAACCAATCGTCGAGGAGAAATTGCGCAAGCCGAGAACCGCATCAACCAACTCGAAGCCATGAGAGGAGCGGCGCAAGGCTCTGCCAACATTCGACATCCGACCGCGCGGATCGTCGCTCCTTTGACGTCCGCGGCTGTTTCAGCAGCGATCCGCGTCGAACGAGACAAGATCAGACGCGCCGAGATCGCCGTTGGCATCCTCGATTCCGAAATCAAAACAACGCGTCAGCGGATCAACGCGACCAAGAACAATATTGATACCGCGCGTCGCCGCCGAAGGGATCTTGGCTGCTGACGTGGGATTTTGTATTGCCGCCCGAACTTCCTGCCAAGTCTACGTTCAATAGCGCCGCTGCGGCAGGCCGGCCTCCCGCATCACCACATCGCGCGGCCGGCAGGGGCCCGTGGTCTCAAGGATCGACCGCCAGTCCCCGTTCCATGCCGCCTCTTTGACCTCGGCGCGGCGCGCGTCCGGCACCATGTGCAGCATGCCATAGCGGCTATCCTCCTCGTTCAGCTTGAAAGCGAAGATGAAGTTCCGCCGGTCGGCCATCACTTTCGACCGCTCCATCAGCAGCAGCAGCACGTCCGGGTTCATCGCGACCAGATGCCCGTAGGACCGGAAGTGCGATTGGGACATCACATGGAGTTCGCTTGCCGCCGCCGGAATGGCGTCTTCGAAGGCCAGTTCGATGAGCGCGGCGACCGTATGATCCTCTTCGATCGTCGGCTGCCCGTCCCGCCAGCGGCCGCACCAGCGCGGTATGCGGTCGGCCGGTTCGACATCGGTGCGATACGTGCCGTCCCGGCGTAGAAACGCCACGATGGGATTGACGAAATGGCAGCCGATTTCGCCGCGATAGACGGTCTTTCCGAAATAATCGGCCCAATAGTTCCGCCAGTCGGGATCATCCGCCCACTGCGCGAACTGCGGCCATCGTTCCACATAGACATCGAGCAGAATGTCGATCCGTTCCGCGCAGCCCGCATGGTCGATGCCCATCCCATAGTCGTCTGCGTGGAGCAGTCTGATGCTGACAGAATGGCTCAGTTCGCGGACTTCGGGCGCGGGAAACTCGGAAAAATCGGGGACCTCAAGGAGCCGCGTTTCGGCCACGGCTACCCCATGCGTCCACGCGAAGATCATGAAGAACAGGCCGAACGTGTACAACTTATCCAACGCGGTTCCCTGCATGCCAATATTGCGGACGACACAATGAGTTAAACGAAAGTATGGAAATGCCTACTCTCGATATCAAGTCCCGCCGCTGCGCTGAATTGAACGCTGACCTGAGGCAATTTAACCACGACCTCCATCGAGCCGAGTTGAATGCCAGCGACAAACGCAACCAGATCACGCGCAAGCGCGGCGAGATCTCACAGCATGAAAACGAAGTTGCTCGGCTGGAAGCTTTGGCCCTGGCTCCGGGCTCTGGCGGGCTCTGGCGGGCTCCTGCCCCTGCCGGGTCGTATCGCGGTCGGAATTGTCGGCGCCGCCAATCGCGCCCAATTGGAAGCAGCGAAGCGGCGCCTGGCACAACTGCGCGACCGCGACCTGCCGCGACTTCGCGACGAACTGCGTGAAATCAACCATCGCATTGGCACAATCGAGCGCAACATCGCCATCGTCAGGGAAGAACGCCGGAGTCTCGGCTGTGCCTGAGGGACGTGCTTTCCAATCGGCCCGCCATCGGCTAAGCCGCGCCGCACGCCCTGAGACCGGAGACAGATTTCATGCGCCTTGGCGGACGGTTGGCTGCCGCGATCGACGTGCTCGCCGACATCGACACCCATTTACGGCCCGCTTCGGTGGCCCTGGCCGACTGGGGCAGGGCGCACCGTTTTGCCGGTTCGGGCGACCGCGCGGCGATCGGCAATCTGGTCTATGACGCGCTGCGCCGGCGCGCCTCGCTTGCATTCCTGATGGATGATGACAGCCCCGCTTCGCTCGCTTTCGGCGCGCTCGCCGTCTCCTGGGCGATGGCGCCGGACAAGATCGCCGAAGCGCTCGACGGCGACAAGTTCGCGCCCGAAATGCCGACGGCGCGTCTTGAAGCCATCGCGGAGCACGATCTGGCGCTTGCCGATCCCTGGGTCGAGGCCGATGTCGCGCCCTGGTGCGGCGACCTGATGGCCGAAAGCTTCGGCGAGGAATGGGTCGAGGAAGCCAAGGCCTTCACCGCGCGGCCGCCGCTCGATCTGCGCGTCAACACGCTCAAGGCCGACCGGGACAAGGTGCTCAAGGCGCTGGCCAAGGCGGGCGCCAAACCCGCCGCCATCGCCCGTCACGGCATCCGCATCAAGCCGCCGCGCCGGGAAGGGCGCCTGCCCAACGTCCAGGCCGAGCCGGCATTCCAGAAGGGCTGGTTCGAGGTTCAGGACGAGGGTTCGCAGGTCGTCGCCGATCTGGTGTTTGCGCGGGCCGGCGAGCAGGTGTTCGATTTGTGCGCCGGCGCTGGCGGCAAGACGCTGGCGCTCGCCGCTGCCATGGAAAACAAGGGCCAGGTGCATGCCTGGGATGCCGACAAGCAGCGCCTTGCGCCGATCTTCGACCGGCTCAAGCGTGCCGGCACGCGCAATGTGCAGGTCCACGCCGCCGATGCGGATCTGGCGCCGCTGGAAGGCCGGTTCGACCGGGTGATCGTCGATGCGCCGTGTTCGGGTTCGGGCACTTGGCGCCGCCATCCGGACGCCAAATGGCGCCTGACCCCGCAACAGCTCGAAAAGCGCGTCGCCGAACAGCGCGCGATCCTCGACGATGCGACGCGTTTCGTCCGGCCCGGCGGTTACCTGTGCTACATCACCTGTTCGGTCTTTGCCGAGGAGAACGAGACGCAGGTCTACGCCTTCGGCGACCGTCACGCCGGCTGGTCGCTCCTGTCGGCGGGCGAGGTCTGGCAGGATCTGTTCGGCTTCGACAAGCCGCAGCCCTGGTCGGCCGATCTGAACAGCATCACGCTGACGCCGCGCGCGACGCAGACCGACGGCTTCTTCTTTGCGGTAATCCAGCGCGAGGGGCAGGGGTGATTGGCGGTTGTGGGCTTCCGGCCGATGGCGTATGGCCGGGCCGAACGTGCCCGATGTGCGTTGTGCCGCAATTCCGGAGCTGAACCGTGACCGACACCAATTCCCTTGATGATCTGACCGGCGGCGACCATCGCGGCACGGGCGGGGCGTCGGGCCCCGGCGGGCGCTGGCTTTCGCTGGTGCTGTTCATTGCGTTCACGCTGGGCGGCGGAACGCTGATCGGCGCCGTCACCGCGCCCGGCCCTTGGTACGAGGCGCTGGAAAAGCCCTTCTTCAACCCGCCGAACTGGGTGTTCGGGCCGGTCTGGGCGGTGCTTTACGTGATGGTCGCCATCGCCGGCTGGCGCACATGGCTGCGCGGCTATCGCGGCCTGCCCATGCAGCTCTGGTTCCTGCAGCTCGCCGCCAACTTCATATGGTCACCGGCCTTTTTCGGCATGCAGCTGCCCGGCCTTGCACTTCTGGTCATCGTCGTCATGGGCGCCCTGACCTTTCTTTTCATCCAGTTGACCTGGAAACCCGACCGCACGTCCGCCCTTCTGATGTTGCCCTACATGGCGTGGGTGACCTTCGCCGGCTTGATCAATCTCGCCATCTGGTGGATGAACTGACAGGCGCTGACATCGCGGCAGGCAGCGCGCCAGGGTGGCTTGAAAGGCGGGCAAGGCGATGCTCAAGACAGTCGGATCGAGATCGATACTCTATGTCATGGCCGCCGATGCGGAATATGGCCCGCACCTGCAGGCGCGTTTCACGCCGCTGGTGTGCGGTGTCGGACCGGTCGAATCGGCCGTCAATCTGACCCGTTCATTGGCGTCCGAAAGACCCCACATCGTCATTTCGCTGGGCTCGGCCGGCTCGCGCACGCTCGAGCAGGCCGAGGTGTACGAGGTCGCCTCTGTCAGTTACCGCGACATGGACGCCTCGCCCCTTGGCTTCGAGAAGGGCCGCACGCCGTTTCTCGATCTGCCCGCCGAGCTGCCGCTGACGGTCATGGGCGACATACCGGCCAAGCGCCTGTCGACGGGCGCCAACATCGTTTCGGGTGCGGCCTATGATGCCATCGATGCCGACATGGTCGACATGGAGACCTTTGCCTTGTTGCGCGCCTGCATGATGTTCGATGTGCCGCTGGTCGGCCTGCGCGGCATTTCCGACGGCGCCGACGATCTGCATCATTTCGATGACTGGACCCAATATCTTCACGTCATCGACGAGAAGCTGGCAGGCGCGGTCGACCGGATCGAGGCGGCGATTGAAAGCGGTGCCGCGTTCGCGTAAGCGGTGGACCTGATCACCGATCAAGGGAACCACGCCAATGAGCGATGACAGCCAGCGCACGGGCCATTGCCTGTGCGGCGCCGTGCGCTTTTCCGCAACGGTGAACAAGCCGCATGTGGGCGCGTGTCATTGCTCCATGTGCCGCCGCTGGAGTTCGGCGCCTTACATGGAAATCGAGTGCGCCGGCGTCCGATTCGAGGGCGAGGAGCACATCACGCGCTTCCGCTCGTCGGACTGGGCCGAACGCGGCTTTTGTTCCAAGTGCGGCTCGAACCTGTTCTATCGCATCATCGACAGTAACGATTACCAGATGGCCGTGGGCCTTTTTGACGACCAGTCCGGGTTGCGGTTCACACTTCAGGTCTTCACCGACGAGACCCCGGACTTTTACGCCTTCGCCAACGAAACCAAGATGCTCACCGGCGCCGAAATCTTCGCCATGTACGCGCCAACGGACGACGAGACAACATGACCGACACGCCCCATCCCGACACTGTCCTGATCGTCGATTTCGGCTCCCAGGTGACGCAGCTCATCGCGCGTCGGGTGCGCGAGGCCGGCGTCTATTCGGAGATCGTGCCGTTCCAGTCGGCCGAAGAGGGCTTTGAGCGTCTCAAACCCAAGGCGGTGATCCTGTCGGGCGGGCCGGGGAGCGTACCCGAAGAAGGCAGCCCCCGCGCGCCGGAGATCGTCTTTCAGTCCGGCCTGCCGGTTCTCGGCATCTGCTACGGCCAGCAGACGATGGCGGCGCAATTGGGCGGTTCGGTCGAGAGCGGCCATCATCGCGAGTTCGGACGCGCCTTCATGACCGTCGATGCGCCAAGCCCGCTGTTCGAGGGCGTGTGGAGTGTCGGCGAACAGCATCAGGTCTGGATGAGCCATGGCGACCGTGTCACGCAACTGCCGGACGGATTTGAGGTGATCGGCTCGTCGCCCAATGCGCCGCTGGCTGCCACCGCCGACGAGGCGCGCCGCTACTATGCCGTCCAGTTCCACCCCGAAGTGGTGCACACGCCCGACGGCGCGAAGCTCCTGTCCAACTTCGTGCACAAGATCGCAGGCCTGAAGGGCGACTGGACGATGGCCGCCTACAAGGATCAGGCGATCGCCGCGATCCGTGAACAGGTCGGCGACGGCAAGGTCATCTGCGGCCTGTCGGGCGGCGTCGATTCCTCGGTCGCCGCGCTCTTGATCCACGAGGCGATCGGCGATCAGCTCACCTGTATCCTCGTCGATCACGGGCTGATGCGCCTGAACGAGGCGGCCCAGGTCGTCGACATGTTCCGCGAGCACTACAACATCCCGCTCGTCCATGTGGATGCGTCCGACACATTCCTCGACGCGCTCGAAGGCGAAAACGACCCCGAGACCAAGCGCAAGACGATCGGCAGGCTCTTCATCGACGTGTTCGAAGCCGAGGCGACCAAGCTCGGCGGCGCCGATTTCCTCGCCCAGGGTACGCTTTACCCGGACGTGATCGAGAGCGTCTCCTTCACCGGCGGTCCGTCCGTGACCATCAAGAGCCATCACAATGTCGGCGGCCTGCCCGAGCGCATGAACATGAAGCTGGTCGAGCCCTTGCGCGAATTGTTCAAGGACGAGGTGCGCGCGCTCGGCCGAGAACTCGGCCTGCCGGAGCAGTTCATCGGCCGCCATCCGTTCCCCGGGCCCGGCCTCGCCCTGCGCTGCCCCGGCGGCGTGACGCGCGACAAGCTCGACATCCTGCGCCAGGCCGATGCGATCTATCTCGACGAGATCCGCAAGGCCGGCCTTTACGACGCGATCTGGCAGGCCTTCGCCGTGCTGCTGCCCGTCCAGACGGTGGGAGTGATGGGCGATGGCCGGACCTACGAATTCGTCTGCGCGCTGCGCGCGGTGACGTCGGTCGACGGCATGACGGCCGACTTCTACCACTTCGACATGGCGTTCCTCGGCCAGGCGGCAACCCGGATCATCAACGAGGTCCGCGGCATCAACCGCGTGGTCTACGACGTCACATCCAAGCCGCCCGGCACCATCGAGTGGGAATGATCCCAAATCGCCGATTGGCCGGGCGCCTTCCTCGGAAGGCATTCCGGATCAAGCGGCCAGTGCCGTGTCGATCGCCCGGCCGAGCTTGCCGACCAGTTCGCCGATCTGGTCTTCGGTGATGATGAAGGGCGGTGCCAGCAGAACGTGGTCGCCGCGGCGCCCGTCCACCGTGCCACCGGCCGGGTAGCAGATCAGGCCTTCCGCCATCGCCGCCGCCTTGATCTTCGCGTGCAGCTTGCGCGCGGGATCGAAGCTGGTCTTGATCGAGCGGTCCTCGACCAGTTCGATGCCCCGGAACAGGCCCCGGCCGCGAATGTCGCCGACATGCGGATGCTGGCCGAAGGCCGCATTCAATGCCGCTTCCAGTGCTTCGCCTCGCGCGCGGACCCGGGGCAGCAGGTCGCGGTCCAGAATGGCATCGAGCACCGCCTTGCCGGCGGCTGCGGCCAGCGGATGGCCGTGATAGGTGTGCCCGTGCTGGAAGCTGCCCGAGCCGCTCGCGATCGCCCCGTAGATTTCGTCCGAACACAGCATCGCGCCAATCGGCGCATAGCCGGCGCCGAGCCCCTTGGCGATGGTCACGATGTCGGGCGCGATCCCGTCCTGCTCGCAGGCGAACAAGGTGCCGGTCCGGCCCATGCCGCACATCACCTCGTCGAGGATCAGCAGTACGCCGTGACGGTCGCAGATTTCGCGAATGCGCCGGAAATAGCCGTCAACGGCCGGCACCGCGCCTGCCGTCGCGCCGACGACCGGCTCGGCGATGAACGCCATGACGGTCTCTGCTCCGAGCCGTTCGATCTCCGTTTCCAGTTCGTTGGCGACGCGCTGGCCATAATCGAAGGCGCTCTCGCCCTCTTCACGGAAGTGATACTCAAAGCACGGCGCGACATGATGGGTCTCGACCAGAAGCGGCTGGTACTTCTCGCGCCGCCAGGCATTGCCGCCGGCGGCCAGCGCGCCGAGCGTGTTGCCGTGATAGCTCTGTCGCCGGGCGATCAGATGGCGCCGCTCGGGCTGGCCGATCTCCAGATAGTATTGGCGCGCCAGCTTGATCGCCGCTTCGACCGCTTCCGATCCGCCGGATAGAAGATAGACCTTGCCGATTCCCTCCGGCGCGTTCGCCACCAGGCGGTCCGCCAGCTCTTCGGCGGCCTTCGATGTGAAAAAGCCGGTGTGCGCGAAAGCGATCCGGTCCAGCTGGTCGTGAATTGCCGCCCGCACGTCGGGATCGGAGTGGCCCAGACAGGAGACCGCCGCGCCGCCCGATCCGTCCAGATAGCGCCGGCCGGCCTCATCGACGATGTAGCACCCCTCACCGCGTACGGCGGCGGGCAGGGCGGCGGCCCCCCGCCCGAAGATCCGGCTCGTCATCGGTCACTCCCCGCGAACCACGAACACGGACTGCTTGGCGTGGCGGACGACACGCGCCGAATTCGGCCCAAGCAGATAATCGCTCAGCTCCGGCGTATGCGAGGCCATGACGATGGCATCGACGCCCAGCTTGTTCGCCGCCGTGATGATCTGGTCGTAGACCCTGCCGTGCATGACGTGCGGGTGCACTTCGATATCGTCGGGAACGTTGACGCGCACCCATTCGGTGAGCTTCTCGCCGACCTCACGCAGCGCCTTGTCCTCGAAATCCTTGTCGAAATAGCCGCTGACCACCGACATGCCGAAGTCCGGCATGACGGTGACCACGTGCAATACCGGGTTTTCCGGCTTGCTGAGCCGCAGCGCCGCGGGCAGCGCCTTCTTCCAGGAGGCGTCGGCGGACAGGTCGATGGGCAGCAATACGGTCTTGAACATGGCTCGTGATCCTCAAATCGTCAAAAGGCCGGCTGGGTCTGGCGGCGGCGCTGCAACATGATGACCACGCCAAGCAGGAGCAGTGCCGGAATGTAGAAGACCTGCGCCGGCATGCGCTGGTTGGGCACCTGCACCGAGGCCAGTTCCACCGGCGTGTCGGAATAGAAATCGAAATCGGCGAGCTTCTCGGCGGTGGTGGTGCCGAACATCGGCTCGTCCATACGCACCGTGTCGCCGTCGGGGATCAGCAGCAGGCCCGAATTGGCGACCCGTTCGGCCGCCGTTGCGCCTTCGGCATACATGACCAGCGTCGTCTCGGCCGTTTCGCCCGTGTTGAAGTCGGGACCGCGCACCAGAAGCCGGATGCGGTCGCCTTCCGCCACATCGCCGACCACCTGTTCGAACTGCACCGGAGGCACGTCGCGATAGGGGCTCTGCACCATGTTGAGCCAGACATTGGGCACAAACAGGGTGAAGGCGACCAGAAGCAGGGCCGCGCTCTCGTAAATGCGCGACCGGGCGAGGAAATAGCCCTGTGTCGCCGCTGCGAAAAGCAGCATGGCGAACGTCGCCGTTATGAAGACGAACACGGCCTGAGCGATTCCCTCCCATGTCCCCAGATCGACACCGTAAAGGATCAGTGTCGGGTTGAAGATGAAGAGGAACGGCAGCGCCACCGTCCGCAGGCTGTAGAAGAAAGCGGTGAAGCCGGTCTTGATCGGATCGCCGCCCGAAACGGCGGCCGCCGCGAAGCTGGCAAGACCCACCGGCGGCGTCACATCGGCCATGATGCCGAAATAGAAGACGAACAGATGCGCCGCGATCAGCGGCACGATCAGGCCTTCCTGTGCGCCGAGCGAAACGACGACCGAGGCCATCAGCGACGAGACCACGATATAGTTGGCCGTGGTCGGAAGCCCCATGCCGAGGATCAGCGAGAAGATCGCGATCAGCACCAGCATGACCAGCAAAATGCCGCCCGACAGCTGTTCGACCAGGCCGGCCAGTTCCGTGCCGATCGGCGTCTTGGTGACCGTGGCGACGATGATGCCGGCCGCTGCCGTTGCGACGCCGATGCCGATCATGTTGCGGGCGCCGGCGATCAGGCCCTCGCGCAGATCGACCAGGCCGGCCATGAACTCGTTCACCAGCTCACCGCCTTCGCCCCGGAACACCGTCTTGAGGGGCCGTTGCGTGACGATGATCAGCAACATCAGCGAGGTGGCGTAGAAGGCCGACTTGGCCGGGCTCTGGCGCTCGACCATCAGGAACCAGATCAGGACGACGATCGGCAGCACATAGTGCAGGCCCGTCGCATAGACTTCGCCCACCGTCGGCAGCTTGAATTCGCTCTCGTTCGGGTCGTCGATCTCAAGGTCCGGCCGGCGCGACGCGACCATGACCAGGCCGACATAGAGCGCGATCAGAACGATCATCATGATCGGCGCCGACAGGTCCGGCAGGGCCGTCTCCAGCGCATCGACGCCGTAGATCAGCGCGGTGAAGGCGACGCCGGCAACGATGAAACCGGCAAGGAACTTGGCCAGCATGCCGGTCATGGACTTGGATTCGCCGAGCGCCGGCATTTCCTTTTTCAGCGCTTCCAGATGCACGATATAGACGAGCGCGATGTAGGAGATCACCGCCGGTATGAAGGCGTGCTTGATCACCTCCACATAGGGAATGCCGATGAATTCGACCATCAGGAACGCGGCTGCGCCCATCACCGGCGGCATGATCTGCCCGTTGACGGACGAGGCGACTTCCACCGAACCGGCCTGTTCGTTGGTGAAGCCGACCCGTTTCATCAGCGGGATGGTGAAGGTGCCGGTGGTGACGACATTGGCGATCGACGAGCCGGAAATCACGCCTGTCATGGCCGAGCCGACGACGGCGGCCTTGGCCGGACCGCCGCGCAGATGGCCAAGCCCGGCAAAAGCGAGCTTGATGAAGTAATTGCCGGCACCGGCCTTGTCGAGCAGCGAGCCGAACAGGACGAAGAGGAAGACGAACGCCGTCGAAACGCCCAGCGGAATGCCGAACACGCCACCCGTATCCAGCCATTGAGCGTTGATCAGAGCCGTGAACGACAGCCCCTCATGCTCGATCAGGTCCGGGATCAGCAAGCCTTGCCCGAAATAGGCATAGGCGAGGAAAAGCGAGCCGACCACCGTCAGCGCCGGGCCGAGCGCGCGCCGGCTGGCTTCGAGCAGGACGACAAGGCCCACCGCGCCGATGATCACCTGCGCCTGGGTCGGCAGGCCGGAGCGGGCGGTCAGCGCCAGCTCGTCCGAGAACCAGAACACGTAGAAGGCACAAAACCCCGCAATCGCCGCCAGAACCCAGTCGAGAATGGGAACATGGTGGCGTGGCGAGGATTTGAGCGCCGGATAGGCCAGGAACGCCAGCACCACGGCAAAGGTCAGGTGGATGGGCCGGGTTTGCGACGAGTTGAGGACCGGCAGATACTCGCCGAACCACAATTGAGGCTGCGCGATCCAGAGCTGGAACAGCGACCAGACCAGCGCGAGGCCGGCGATCAGGCCGGCGACTGTCTTGTTGGTCGGGACCCGCGCGCCGCTGTCGGCACTGGCCACCAGATCCTGCAGTTCCTCGTCGGTATATTGCCTGCCTTGGCTACCGGTCGCTTCACTCATTGCGCGCCCCCGCAAAAATCGATCCCAAAAACAAAATCCGCGGCCGACGGGCGCCGGCCGCGGAAACCAATCAGTCCATGACGGGGGTGATCACTCGATCAGGCCCGCTTCGCGGAAGTAGCGCTCGGCACCCGGGTGCAGCGGCGCCGACAGGCCGTCATTGGCCATTTCCTCGGCGGTCAGGTTGGCAAATGCCGGATGCAGACCCTTGAACTGGTCGAGGTTCTCGAACACCGCCTTGACCACGACATAGACGGTCTCCTCGGGCACGTCGGCCGAGGTCACGAAGGTTGCGCCGACGCCGAAGGTCGTCGTGTCCTCGTCATTGCCGCGATACATGCCGCCGGGGATGGTCGCCGTGCGATAATAGGGCCGCTCTTCGACCAGACCATTCACCGCGTCGTTGGAGACGTCGACCAGCACGCTGTCACAGGCCGTGGTCGCTTCCTGGATCGAACCGGACGGGTGGCCGACCGTGTAGATCATGGCGTCGATATTGTTGTCGCACAGCGCCTGGCTCTGTTCGGCGGCCTGCAGTTCCGATGCCAGCGCGAAATCGTCCATGGTCCAGCCCATGGCTTCCATCACCACTTCCATCGTGCCGCGCTGGCCGGAACCGGGATTGCCGACATTGACACGCTTGCCCTGCAGGTCCTCGAAGGTTTCGATGCCCGCATCGGCCCGCGCGACCACGGTGAACGGCTCGGGGTGGACCGAGAAGACCGCGCGCAGGTTTTCGAACGGTCCCTGCTCTTCAAAACGCGACGAGCCGTTATAGGCATGGAACTGCCAGTCGGACTGGGCCACGCCGAATTCCAGTTCGCCATTGCGGATCGCGTTGATGTTGAAGACCGAGCCGCCGGTCGATTCCACGCCGCAGCGAATGCCATGCTCCGCACGGTCGCGGTTGACCAGCCGGCAGATCGCGCCGCCGGTGGGGTAGTAGACCCCGGTCACGCCGCCGGTACCGATGGCGATAAAACTATCCTGCGCAAAGGCTGCGCCGGCTGCGAGCGCTGTCGCAGTTGCAACCAGCACGCCTATCATCTTGTTTCTCATTGCGCGAACTCCCTGTTTTCTTGGCCGCCACTTGCGATGGCGGTCCCCAGACAACACCGAATAACGGATGCGCCGTCAAGTCGCCCGGGCCGATGAAACGGTTACCGGGACTGTGCCCCGGTTTTCCTCACGTTACGTCATGCGGCCTGCCGCCTGGCCCAGGCTTGGCCGGCGCGCCAACATCAGGCCGTGGCGCTCGCTCGTGCCCGCCGGCGCGGCGCCTTGCGGCCGTCCGGCAGCCGGGCCGCCCCGTTGGTCAATTTGCGTTGGACGCATGCGCAGCGCTTTGATATGGCAGAGCCGCGCCGGTAAAGCACCCGTAGCTCAGCTGGATAGAGCGCTGCCCTCCGAAGGCAGAGGTCACAGGTTCGAATCCTGTCGGGTGCGCCATCTCGCATTTTTCCATCTCGATACCTCCTAACATATTGAATGGTATGGCTTTTTTGGGGTTCGAAAACCCCTTCTCCCGGTGGTAGCTTATCCGCTCGGCAAAGGCCAAACGAAGGACCATTCTGCGCAGGTGCGATTGCCCGCTTTCCCAGAGTTTCCAGGGGTTTGCGAGGAACTGCATGGCGAGTTCGAACATTTCGTCGAAGGCATGCAACGGCGCACCCGATTTTGCCTGATTTTCGGCGATCAGCAGACGTTCCTTTTCCAATCCGGCGATCTTCTTCTCGTAGGCCGATGCGATGGATGAGTTGTCCGCATCAACGATCCGGTCGACGAGGGTTTCGATCTTCGAATCGATTGTCTTGATCTTGCGCTGAAGCGAAGCTTTGTCCTCTTTGGCAAAGGCCAGACGCTGGTTCCAGACATCCTCGAACATGGCGCGTGCAATCTTGAACAGGCTCGGTGTCGGCTGGAGCGCACGTACGATCTTGCCAAAGTCACCCTCGATCTGGTCGCGCCGTATGGATTTGCGATAGCTGTCACAGCCCTTGGTGAAGCACAGATAGTAGGGGTGCTTCTTGCCGGTCTTGCTCTTCGACCAGCAGGCGGTCAGAGGGCGAGAACAGTCGGCACAGCATACAAAGCCGCGCAGAATGAAGTCTTCATTGAGGTCTTTGCGGGCCGGTGCACGCGCGCCTTCCTTCAGACGGTTCTGGATCTTTTCGAACGTCGCCAGATCGATCAGACCTTCATGGTGGCCCTTTCGCAAAGACACGCCCCAATTGGATGACTCGACATAACCGGCATAAACCACACGGGTCAGAAGCTCGGCAATGCGCTGGTTCCGGATCTGTCCGTCCGGCAGGTCTTTGGGGTAATCGGGCTGGCTTTCAAGAAAGCGCTTCACTTCGACCTGGGTGTCAAAACGGCCCGAGGCAAAGCCTTGCAACGCTTCCTTGACGAGGGAAGCGACGGGCTCGTCGCGAACAAGCATGTTGCCGTGCCCAGGCATACGCCGGTAGGTGTAGCCGATCGGTTTGGCGAAGCACCAATAACCGTTCATCAATCGTGCCCGCATCCGGTTGGTCGTCTGCTCGGCGTTTTTCTGGCGCTGATGCTGGGAGACCGACGCCAGCATGTTCTCAACGAGGATCGAATCGGAGTCTTCGCCGAACTCGATTGTCGGACTGCGAAGCAGGCCGCCGGCTTCACCGATGGCCGAACGCAATTGAAGATGCGCTTCCATGCCGCGCGCAAGGCGCGAGATGTCATCGATGATCACGATGATCGGCTCGGCTCCGCGATTGGTCTTCAGGAACGAGAGCATGTCGATCATACCGGGACGGCTCGTCAGAGAACCGGACGCGTCGTCCTCGAACGTCCTGATGACCTCCAGCCCCTTGTAGCGGGCATATTCCTTGCACCGTGTCAGCTGAGAGCCGATTCCGTCACCGCGCTTCATTTGTGCAGCCGACGACACGCGCGCATAGATCACGGCTTGCGTGCTGGCGGTGCCATTTTCTTGCGGTCCGAGCATGACTCCCTCCTTTCTCCGGCGGGTTTCCTTGAATCCCGAACGGCGCAGTCGAACATCGGTTTTGAAGATGCGTCCGAGGATACCATATCGGCCAGCGCCGTTTCGAGCGTTTTCGAAGCGGTATCGCCTGATGTGTGGACAGATTGGAGCGGGTGGACGCCGAACCCCAGATCGACGAATTGCACGACGATCTGCCACAGCGCCTCAAGGAACTGTTGCTTCTCAGCGTCGGACAGATCGTCATCATCCAGCATCGCCTTATAGCGATCCCAGTCGATGTCGACCTTGCGCTTCGGCACGCCGTCATCGACCGATGACGGCGCGGGTGCTTGGGTGACTGGAGCGCTCATCGGCGCATCTCCGGTCCACGTGTCCGTGTGCGCGGTGCCGATGAACGGGCGCGTCGTTCGGAACCGGCTTCCCCCGATGCTTCCGGAGAACGCGATTTGGCTTGCGCCCGTTCTTCCTTCTCCGCTTCGATCTGCGGCCGGTAGATGTCCTGGTCGAGTTGCTTGCCCCAGTCCCACAGCGATTGCTGTTCGACGGCCTCGAACTCCTCAGCCATGATGGAACGTGCCGCGGCGTCGGTGATGCCAAGCTCAGCGGCCATCTGCTGGGATTGATGGGCAACCGCCCGGCCAAAGCTCATCTTGGCGCCGTTTTCCATCAAGTCCCCGACAGCGGCGGCGAAGTCATAGCCGACACGCCTTTGGTCCTCGGTCAGCTTTTCCTGGATCTCGACATAGCCCTCACGCATCTGGTTCATCGTCTGGCCCGTGCGCTCCTTGAACAGGTCGCGCAGAACGCTTTCGGCTTTGACCGCATCGAAGCGCTCGGAGCGGGCAAAAGCGTAGGCATAATCGCCAAGCTTGTCCTTGAACGCGCCCGACCTCTGAATTTCGCGTTCGAGAATGTGCGTCAGGGCTAACGCTTCTTCGAACTGCCGGTTGGTGAGCAACCGGCCCGAGAAGCTCTCCCTGGCGTTGGCAACGCGTTCGTTTTCTCCAGGCTCATAGTAATAATTCATATCAATATTCCTTTCATCAAATGAGTACATAAAGTGAACAATATAGGACAATATTCCCAATTATATACGTGACGTACCAAGAAATGTCTGATACTGATTCGCACGACAGGCCGGCAAAAGATTGGGGCGCGCTAGGTGGTCTTTCGGGGCCGCAAGCAGATGCGATGGTGAGGCAGATAGAGGCGGAAGTGACGGACCTTAGGAACCTCCCGTGGTTTGATGCTATCCCAGCATCTGAGATAGCCGAGCGAATTTTTCGGCGTGCCATTTCCGATCGTTATCGCGAATGCGCACACCTAGAAGGAAGTTGAACTCTACAAACAGCTTTGCGGTGTCTGCGATTTGCCCTGATATGCGATTAAGTTCTTCTAAATCGTAGGCTTGGGAACTGTTCAGCAATCGCAGTAGAGCTTCATCTAAGTCGGACGGCGTTCCTTCTCCGGCGGACATTTTGTTAGTTACAGAACGCCACTTGGCGTCGAAACGAATGTACTCCTTGGCATCTGTAGCAATCAACAGTTCGGGGTATGAATCAGAATGACCTAGCACCCAATGGGCGATCGGGTTGCGGAGCTTGTACACAGCCTCCTTTTTTCGAAGAAGTTTTTCAAATACATCCAGCTCTCTCTCGTTAAGGCCCGCAATAGCTAGAGCATCTATCATAGACTTTTTTGGGCTTTGAGCCGAATATTGAATATATCTATTTGCCAATATTTCAATACTTTCGGGAAACATAACACCAAAGGTCCCGATGACTTGAGAATCCAAGTTTGACCATGACGAAATGATTTGAAGCGCCGCTGCGCAAATCATCGGATTGTCGAATGGAAGCGAATTTTCATACCCGATACGCTGCCCATTTGTGATTCTGGAAAGTGGTTGAGGCATGTCAGACACCTGTAGAGAAAACGACCAGGAAAAGGGCGACGCGGTTTTGCGCCGCCTGTTGAAAACCCCGCCCCAGCCGGGCAAGCCTCGCACAAGCGAAGCCAACCAAGATGAGAAACCGAGCGACACTCCCGCTAAGAAACGCCGCTCGGAAAAGTCCTAACGGCCTAGGCCGCTATTTCTTTTTGATGGTCTCCACTACATGCGTCTTGCTGTAGCGTTCCGCTTTCTTGACCGTTGTGAAACGGCCAGTGATTGCGGAGCGACCCACTTTGATCTTGCGCATATCGAACACCTCCTTTCCCGGGCAGTGGCCCGGCTTAAGGCGTACCGGGGAGGTGTGGTGAGCGATTCGCAAAACCGCCAAGAGGATTCCGGCGGTTGCCGCTGGTGTCCAGACTATTTCCGCTTGCGCTTGTGGAGAATTCGTCGCGCTTTCTGCTTAAGCGTGCGCGGCTTCACCAATCCGCCGATAGGTCAGGCGCTTGCCGCGTGCATGGCGTAGAAGATCAGCGGCACGTTCGCCGTCTGAAATCTTGAGCGATGCACGGCGATTGTAGCGGAAATCGAACTCGGCAAGGTAGCGATGCAGATGCGCTTCGCCGCAATGCTGGTAAACGCCGATCATGCCGCGCTTGAAGATCGAGAACACGTTCTCGATTGTGTTTGTGTGGACGGTGCCGCGCACATACTCGCCAGCCGAGTGCTTGACGGTCTTGTGCTTGGCGTACTCGCGGCCAGTGTCGGGATAAAGGCGCGACTCGTCGGTATGCAGGATCGACTTGCGATCAACGTTGCGGACCAGAATGTCGCGCACGGACGCCTTTGTGGCGTGCTTGACATGGAAGGTGCGAACACGACCGCCACGCTCGACCAGACCGACCACAGAGCGCTTGCCGGGCTTCTTGCGCTTGAGGTAGGGGCGGCCCTTGCGCTGCGGTGAGACATAACCGTCCTCGCGGCGGCCGAAATAGGTTTCGTCGGCTTCGACGGTCTTGCCTTCACCGCCCATCGGGCCAGACGTGGACACGTCCTCTTTCATGGCCTCGCGGATACGATGGGCCATGAACCATGCGGTCTTGTAGGTGACGCCGAGCATGCGGTGAAGCTGGTGCGCGGACATGCCCTTCTTTGACGCGGCTATGAGATGCGTTGCCAGAACCCATTTGTTGAGCGGGACCTTGGAGCGTTCAAACACGGTGCCGACAGTCACCGAGAAAGGCTTGCGGCAGTCATTGCACTTGTAGACGCCGGGACGGGTGGACTTGCCCTCAAGCTTGCGGATGCGGGCCGGATCGACGTTGCCGCAATGCGGGCACACCGGGCCATTCGGCCAGTGGATAGACTCCAAGTGCTTACGGGCCTTGTCGGCGTCTTGGTAGATGGGATTTGTCAGGTCAAACATGGCTAAACCGCTGGATTCGTTCGTTGAATCCTTGATAGCCCATCACCGTTAGTACGTCAAGTATATAAATAGGACAATATTCCTAGCTTTTTCAATCGAATTCTGCGCAATATTGTTTCGTTTTTCCTCCTCTGCTCTTTCCTAACGCTTGCGGGCACGCACCTGCGCCCAAGCCTGTGATGCCGTATCGCTTGGTTGGCGCCGGTCATGGCCGGATCGCCGATCGGCCGCCTTCTCGAAGTCGGGCTTCATCGCTTTTGCCGGCGTGCGGTCTTCATTGGCCTGGTTGAGAAGCATGGACATTTCGGCGATCTCAGCCGCCTCGAACTTGGCCATGACCTTGTAATGCTCTTCCCGGACGAGACGCTCCGCCCGTTTTTCGAGCCTTTCCGCATCGAACCGATCATGACCGAACCAGCGATGGACCAGTTTCCGGTTTGGAGACCCGGCCTCGTCGATCAGCTTGCGAAGAGCCAGATCGACACGGTCCCGATAATGTTCGTTGAAGGATCTGACTTCCTCTTCACGGGCCTCCGCATACCGGTTGCGGACCGATTGGAAACGCTCCCAATCCTTGCCGGACAGGCGCGCACCTTCAGCCCTCAGGGAAGCGAGCGCGAATGTGCGGTCGAGCTCAGTCGATATGCGGAACTCAGACATGGCCGTCACCTGCGGACTGGTCAGATTTGCATCGCGTCAAGCCGCTCTGGTAGACTTGCGGATGACGACTTTTCGAACCAAGAACGACATCGCGGACTGGCTGGCCCCGATGGACTATCAGGGCTTTTGGGCGGCGATCGCACCCTACGGCCTCACACTCCAGCCGAGACACCATTGCGACCAGCAAATCCGGGACGGGGAAGCCGACCAGGCGCTGGTGCTGGATGTCGTCAAGCACATGGCGGTGCTCGAACTGGGTCAACGGCTCGGTCTCGGTTACAAACGCGCCCATCCGCATATTCGGCTCGTTTCCGGCGGCAGGTGAACCGGCCTCGCCGAGCCTGCCTTTAAAACGGACCCATCCGCATTTGCCGTCCGTCGGGTATTCGGTGATCAGTCCGGTCGGACCCAGATAGGAACAGCGCACGTAAAAGCGCTTGTCGATCTCGCCATAGCCATGGCCATTATGTTCCCAATCGTAAGACCAGATCACATAGGGCAGGCCGAACAGCGCATAAGCGCCGACAACAAGTCCGGCCGGCACGACCCAGGCAAAATAGCTCAGTCGAAGGAAACGCACTTTTGTCATCGCTCGCTCCCATCGGGCGTCGGCAAGACCACCTTCGGATCGGGCTCAAGCCTGCCGCCCTCCAGCGGGTTGGGCGCCAATTTGAAGCAGGTCGGTGCGATCTGGTTCTGCCTGACCTTCTTGCAGTAGAGGAAACCGACACCGGCCACATGAAGGACTTGGTTTTCCGCCGGCATCGCCATCAACTCATGGGGCGACATCAGCGGTTCGCGGCCTACCGCCATACTGTCATTCAGATCCAACCGCTCCGATCCGGTGCCGAGCGTGCGGGCGACATGGAGTGTTTCGCCCATCGCCTTGCTGACCCGTTCCGCATCCTCGAAGTTGGAGAATTTGAGCCATTGCTTGATGGCGCAATTGTCTTCGAGAACGGCCGTTTCCTTCTCGCCATATTTGCGAACCACATCCTGACGGCTCTGCGTGATGTAGAGTGCCGAGGCATCAAAGGCCCTGAAGACCGTGATCCGCTCGACAAGTTCGCGCAACGGGGCATTGCAAAACTCGTCCAGCACATAGACCGCGCGGCCGGCGCCCGACAGTTGGGCGCCCATGAAGCTCAATAAATGCTGCGCGAAATAAGGCCCAAGACGGTCCGCATAGCGGATCGGATTGACCAGACACACAATCCAACCATCTTCTACCAATTCGCGATGCGTGATATCGGCACGCATGCCGTCATCGCGCAGTTTGCCGAACGAAAACAGCTTCAATGCCGTCAGGGCGGCACGAACATGCTGGACATAGTGTTCGGCATTGTGCTCGCGCATGTCGAGAAGCTGAAGCGCAATGTCGCGCACCGGCGACTCTGGATCGTCCGCCTCCAGTTCCATGGCGCTCGCCAAGGTGCGCGGATTGGATAGGAAAGCACAAAGACCGCCTGGCGTGCACAGACGGGGGCTATGGCGGTGCAACGTCTTGACCCCGAACTCGCAGATCTCTCGCGGGCCATCGCGCCAATATTTGTTCTTCGCATCGTCCGCGGGTTCGTCGATCAAGCTGAACAAGATCTTCTCAACCGCGAACGGAAAATCGTCCGTTTCGTCTTCGCCAAGATCGACGGCCGAGCCGAATGCGTTCAGTTCAATCCGGAACGGATAGTCCGCACCCATCACATGGAACGGATCGATGACGCCGAACTTGCGGCCGTACCGGGCACACATCTCGGCGATCTGGTGCGCGATCTCGCCCTGCTTGACGTCGTTGATAACAAGGCTCAGCGTCGTGCTTGCCAAGAGGCTCTGGATCGTCGTGCTGGACACGCACGTGGTCTTGCCCCCGCCCGCCGCCGCGTAAATGATGCTCGACATTCCCGGGCTGGGTTCCAGGATGGGCGCATTGTCAAGTGTGAAGCCGAGCAGGCGGCGGCCTTCATTGTCCAGAAAAGGCGCCGTCATTTGATCATACCCGCCTTCTTGAGCGTCTCATTGCTCGCCACGTCAGACGATTTGGGATCGCCGCCGATAATCCGGAATTCAGCGACCGCCTTGTCATGCTCGTAGAGTTGCAGGCATCGCCAAATGGCATCGGACAGGAACGACACGGCACCGGCGATCATCAGCCCGCTAAAGACAAAGAACTGCCACCACTCGACCGAACTTGGCCACAACAGCCACGCCAGCGCCCCAAAGACAAAGGCGGCAAAGACACGCGCATTGATGGCGGCCACCTGCTTGAGACGCGAGAGCGATCGGCGCCTCATCGGTCCGCCTCCTGCCTGGCCGTCATGATCGCATCGACGATCTCACGGCGCTTTGCGTTCAAGGTGGCATAACGGCCATAGATGACGCCCGACAGTTCGCTCTGGCGCAGGTCGCGCGACAGGAGCTTCAACTGACCGACCTGCCAGCCGACCAGCATGACGCCGATCGCAATCAAAAGCGTCGTGGTGATCTCCCAAGGATAGAGCAGATCGGCGAACGAGGCGGTAAAGCCCAGCAGGCCGATGCCGAGCGTCGCGCCGGCGGGAAGACCGATCCGGCGCACCGAAACCACGGTCAAATTCTTGGGCAGGTAAGAGTCCCGATGCGTGTTCACGGTCCCCGTCTCGGGGTCGATGTAGAGCTCTCCGACAATCATGACCGGCCTCCCTTCATCGCGCATGCCGACGCGTTGAGGTTGGTTGCGAGCTCACTTTTGAGGTTCTTGATCGCAGGCGGCTGAACCAGCCGCCACGTGCCGGCATAAAGCGCGATCGACAGGCGGTTTTCCTCAATGGTCGTGGTCACCGCGCAAGCGCACCGGTCGGGCGCCCGTTCGGCGGCATGGCGAAGCCGGTTCTCCTGGGCCTGGCGCGCGGCATTCTGCGTCGCCGTCATCGCCTGGTTGAGCGGATTGTTGTCGAACAGATGCCCATGCATCCGGCAATAGGCGTCGCCGTCCGGGCCGAGCCAGCCAAAGATACTCCGGCACCCCAGCGTCGGCATTTGCGGCGCGGGCGCCTCATTGCGACGGACTTCGGTCGTGATGGTTCGAACGCACTGTTTGGGCCAATCGATCGTCTTTTCCGTCATGCGGTCGATCATTGTCGGGCCGGTGATGAAGCCTGAAACCGCCCCGTAGATCAGACCGGCGACGATCGCCGAACTCCCCAGAAGCGTTGTTGTCGTGTCACCCAACATGGCGATCTCCTTTCATTGCAGGGGTGCGGTATCCGGCGGGCGCATCAGGCGCCCGGCCATTTCTCGACGGTCGGCTGGTCGTCCGGCTTGCCATTGGCGCGCACCGGTCCCTTGCCCTTGAGCCTGATGGCGTTGCGGCGCGCGCCCGAGCCGCCGGAGACGGCCCTTGGCCGATCGATCAGCGCGTCGAACGTCTCGTCATCTTCGCTCGGTCGCGCGTGGCGCAGTCCGCCGCGCCGGTAGATGTCCCAGTCCAGAAACGCCGCCGCGTAAATCCAAAGGCAGATCGGAACCACCAGATCGATGGCGGCCGTCACAGCCGCAACGGGCAGGAAATGGCCGATATGGGCAAAGGTGTCCGAGACGCCGGCCTTGGGCGGCAGGGCGGGCAAGCCGGTCGGACCAATCGGCAGATCGGCAAGCGTCTTGGACAGCGTGTCGCCATGTCCACGCATGACTTTGGTCAGGCGTTCCGACGCTTCGATCCGGCCGGCAATCACGGTCCCGGCCTTTAATGTCTCCGCATAGCCGGACAGGAGCCCGAGCGGCAGGGTCGATCGCAGATCGCCGATGGCATCGGCCAGCGTTGCGTGTGCGGCGTGCAAGCGTCGGCGCCGTTCGCCAATGCCGTCGCCCTGATTGCCGATCAGCTGCTGGTAGGCGCCGAGAGTTTCGCCAAGTGCGCGATCGCGGACTTCAAAGACGATGCGTGCCTCGTCGATCTGACCGGACAGCGTTGATGCCTGTGCAAGCAGGGCACCGATCTCGCGGGAGGTTGGGCCTTCGCCGGACCCACGCCCGCTCACACAGGCGCTGGCGATCTCACAGGCATATTTCTGCCCGAAATCGGAGCTGATCCCATCGACAAGAAGGCCGGCTTCCATCCGTGCGCGCATGGCGGAACGGACATCGCCGACATGACGCGCAACGTCCGCGCCATGTCGGTCAAGGCGCAATTGTTCGACATCGCCACGCGTAAAGCCCGAATAGGTTGCGGTCCAGATTCCGGCGCCGACGGCCAGAACCGAAAGAACGGCAACCACGCCGACCGCCACATAGCCCTTGGCGAACAAGGGCGCCCCGCGCCGGATGGCAAAATGGTTCACGCCCCACGAGACCACCGCGCCGCCGACGGCAAGGATGAAACATTTGGCGACGAACATCATGCCCGTGCCTGTGACCAAGGTCGGTGCGGCAAACGCCAGAAGGATGGCCGAGACGATCGCGCATGTGATGATCAAGGCATCGACCGTGTCGCGCTTGCGCTCGGTCGTCTTTCGGTCCGGCGCGGCGCCACTGCCTGTACCGGTCCCCTGAAACTGTGACATGATTTGTCTCCATGAATGAACTGGACCCACCAAAGTGGGCACCGACTTCATGGATCGAGCGGTTCGAACCCCTAAGGGAATATGCAGGGAAAGCTTCCCTGCCAGGGCATGGGCATGGCAGAGCGGATCACCGCCTTACGCGAGAAGTTCAAGCACCTCGTCGCGCTCGGGCATATTGACGACATGATGGCGATCGCGCGCCATTTCGGGGTCGCCAAAAAGACGCTCGACAATTGGCTGAGCGGAGCGAACGGCGCCGAACCCGAAAGCCTTCCGCGTGATCGGCTGAGGGCCTATCGCGGACTTGTCCGCACGGGCTTGCCGCCACCGGTTTCCGACGCCGAACTGGACGCCATCGCCTTTGGGTCGCTCGACGGCTTCAAGGCCGCTTTCATGCACCGAAGCCACAGGCCGTTGGATAGGGTGTTGCGCGAACAAGCCACGGAAGGACGCCTCGCACTGGTCAGTGATGGGGGCGGGCTGGTTCAGACCGATTTGCGCAAGACACCCAAAGGCGCGATTTCCATCAAGCCGCGCGCGCGTTTTCATCTCACCCTGTCTGCCGTCCGTTTGCGGCACACGCTCTGCCTCCAGTTCGATGGCGCGCAATGGGCCGGCTTGCCGCTCGGGCTGACCGATGACGGGCGCACGCTCGCAGTCCCGGGGTTCCTGGACGACGGCTCACACGCCAAAATGTGGCTTGGCGGCCCGGACGAGACACTGGCGGTCTTTGTCTGTCAGTTCAGGTTTGCCCTTGCCGGGCCCGTGTCGGCCTTGATCAACACCGGCGCGCCGCTTGATCCCATCAGCTTGAGCGCCCTGACCGCCGCGATCGAGACGGTCGACGCGGATGATCTTATCGTGGACGTGATCGATCTGCAGACAGGGTCGGGCGGTCCTCGCGAAGGCCCGAAAGACGCATGATGGCTTCGTTGACGCCATAGAGGCGGCGCCATTCCTGCGCCGCCCTGGTTTCGAGCACCGCATCGTTCAGGTTTTCAGCATATTGAATTGCGTACAGATCGGCGAAAAACGGCTTGCCCTGACCCATATCATCGATGAATTCGCGCGCATCGGCAAACAGCGCGATGGTGATCAGATCGTTGAGCGAGAGAGCAAGCACCTCTTTTGCAAAACGCATGAAGCCATCTGTGTCCCGTGACCGCGCCGAGACGACTAAGCTCTCGCCATCCCGTTCGACCAGTTCGGCGTCTTCGTACAGCCAATACTGGAACAGTTGCGAGAAGAGCGTGAAGAAGCGCGTTGCAACCAGCGGATAAAAGCGTTGCTCGGATGGGTGCTGTTTCTCGGTCCGGTCCATCAACGCCATCATCACGAAGATGCAGGCCGCATCGATCCTGAACGCGATCCAGCCCTCTTCGGTCAGATCGCCAAGCAACAAGGCGCTGGCATCGTTGTCAGCCTGAAGCTCAAGGCAAGGCCGGACCAGGGCACGATGGTCGGTGTCGAGCTCTTCCACCCACTGCGGACGACCGGCCTTCGTCTTTTTGCCGTCTTCTGCCTTCTCGAACTCGGCGAGATGCGCCCGCCCGATCAGATCAAGATGACCCAGATGGGCATGCATCATTTCGTGAAGACACATCCATGTCAGTGACCGGACGGCCAACTCCTCGATCGGCGGGAACCCGTCCGGCGAGGCGATGGCAAGGCGATTGCCGGACCCGTCGATGAGTGTCTTTGTCGCCAGCGCAAGATCCCACAGGTCGATGGTTTGGCGCGCGATCTCGACACTTGCCGAGATCTCGAATTCACCGACACCACGCTGGGTGACAAAGGCCTCAAAGCGATCACTGTCCGACCAATTGAACAGAAAGCTGTTGCCGCTATCGGCATGCAGATGTCCCTGATAGGCGTCCAGGGCCCGCTTTGCGGCCACGGAAAGAAGCCGCTCTTCGTTCCGCCGATCGGACATGCGTTTGAGTCCCTTTTTCCCGCCGGCTGTCCGCGCCCTGCGCGCCGGGCTGTCGTGAACCGAGCCGCGCCTTCACAGTGTTGCGGCGGGTCTCGGCCATTCGGCGTCCATCCCTGACAGAAGGATAGATGGAGCGGCAGAGCCGCGCTTGTTGATCCTCGCGCGTGGTCACGCGCTTGGAACCCTCTTTCCAGCTTATATCAAAACCGGCGACGCCACGGGCTGTGGGTCAACGGCTTTTACCCGCAAGTCCGTCCGGCCGCTCCGATGGCGGTCGCGGGGACGGTCTAGCGGTCCCCCACAAAAGCCGTTGACCCATCGCCGGTGTTCGATCTCACGTCCTTGAATGGTCGGCCCGCGGTCTGCGGGCCGGCTTTTTGTTGTCCGGTTTCGGACGCTCGCCGCTGGGCAAGGGTTCATGCGCGGGGTTTTCCGAACGGAACGCTTCGCAACCCATTCACCAAACCCATTGGAAAGGAAACAGAACCATGGAACTCAAACACATCAATCTCGACCAACTCACACCTGACAAACACAATGTCCGAAAGCATGGCGGCAAAGCCTGTGACGATCTCATCCCGAGCATCCGATCGCTTGGCATCATCCAACCATTGCTGGTGCGTCCGAGTGACGAGAAAGGCCGCTACGACATCGTGGCGGGACAGCGGCGCTATCACGCCCTGAACAAGATCGCGGAAACAGACGATGTCGATCCCGTGCCCTGCATCGTGATGAAGCACACGGACGATGCCAGCGCCATCGAAGCGTCACTGGCCGAAAACATCGCCCGACTGCCGATGGACGAGATCGACCAGTACAAGGCCTTCGCCGCGCTTGTCGGACAAGGCCACACGGTGGAGGAGATCGGCACTATCTTTGGCGTCACCGAGCGTCTCGTCAAACAACGCTTGGCCATTGCCAATCTGATCGGGCCGATCCTGACCGCCTATCGCAAAGGCGACATTAACGCCGATACCGTCCGCATTCTGACCATGGCGAGCAAACAGCAACAGAAAGACTGGTTGGCGCTCCACAAGTCGGACGACTACGCGCCGAGCGGCAGGCACCTGAAAGCATGGCTGTTTGGCGGGGCGGACATTCCGACCAGGAACGCCCTGTTTGATCTTGAAGGCTATCGCGGCACGATCACCACCGACCTGTTTGGCGACACATCCTATTTTGACGATGCACAGGCATTCTGGGAACGCCAGAACCAATCCATCGCCGAAGCCAGGCAGACCTATCTGGACGCGGGATGGAACGCGGTCGTCATTCAGGACATCGGAGACATTTGGTGCTCATGGGAGATGAGCAAACGCGCCAAGTCCAAGGGCGGCAAGGTGTATGTTCAGATCGCCCATGATGNGCACCAAGGACAAACCGACCAACCACACGCCTGAACTGACCAAGGCCGCGCAGAACTATCTGGCGCTTCATCGCCACGCCGCCGTGCGCGCCGATCTGTTGACGCATCAGGGTCTGGCGCTTCGGATCGCGGTCGCCCAAATCATCGCCGGATCGGACCTTTGGGACGTCAAACCCGATCCGCAGAAGGCGTCCAAGCCGGAGATTAAGGAGAGCCTTGCGACCAACACGGCCGAATTGCTGTTTCAGACGGAGCGGCAGACGGTCATCGATCTGCTCGGTCTGACGGATGAGCCCGAGAGCGATGAGGACATCACGTCATGTGAAGAGGACGATGACGATCTTTCGCAGGACGAAACCGAAACGGTCGTCCAGCGCTACAGCCATTGGGAGATGGGCCGCAATCCCGATGCCATCCTCGCCAAGCTGATCGCGCTTGACGACGACACCGTCACACGCGTCCTGACTTTCGTCGTCGCCGAATGCCTGCCCTGCGGGACGTCATGGGTTGAAGCCGCGGGCATGGCCATGAAGACGGACATGAGCGCTTGTTGGACACCCGATCAAACATTCCTCGATCTGGTCAGGGACAAGAACACGCTCAATCTCCTGATCGAACAGGTCGCCGGCAAGGATACCGCAGATGCCCACGTGACATCGACGGGCAAGGTTCAGCGCCAAATCCTGACCAACTGCATCAAGGGCGAACGCGAAACAAAGGAAGGCGCGTGGGATTTGCCCTATATGCGCTTTCCGATGAAGGACTACACCGACCAGTTCGGCATCGACGCCATCGACGCATGGATCAAGGTCAGGCACCACTATGAGGCCTGACCGCGTGAGGCATCAAAAAAATCGCCCGACGGCGCCAGCGCCGTCGGGCGTCTTCTTGCGTGAGCGCAGGTAACAAACGGATGGCGAAGCCTTAGGCGTTGCCACCATCGGGTGGATATTTTTGCCGGCCATGGATCACACGCAGAACCCAGATTTCAAAGGCATCCGGCTCGCTGTAGACAACGACATAGGGCGTGTTCGGAACCGCGATCTCCCGCGTCTCCTCAACAAGCCCGGTGCGGCCGATGCGAGGGAACGATTCCAGCAGTGAAATCGACTGATCGATCCGAAGGATCACATTGTCCGCCGCGCGCGGGCTATCCTCGGCGATCCAGTCGTGGATGCTTTGCAGATCGGAAAGTGCGCGGCTGTGGAACCTAACGTTCAAGACCGAAACGGCGTCTCATTTCCGCGTGGGAAACAAGCTGATCGGGATTGGCCTTGGCATCGGTGAGCGCGCGCGTGACCGTACGTTCTTTCCACGCCAGATAATCGGGATCGGTCGACGGCTCGCAGGGGCGCGTCTTTTCATCCAGCGTCGGTTTTTGGTCGATTTCACTCATATCATTATTTTACCGGATTCCGCCCCAGCTATTCAACAACAATCCACCCGCGACTCCCACAACCGATCTTGTCCGGCCCCTTCGCCGGTCGGGCGAAACCCCATCGGAATCGTGTTGCCGGCATAAACACACGCTTGGGCCTCGGCAAAGTCTTATCTCTCGTCCCCGCGCTCATGCCGCTCGCAATCCCGTCATCAACGAGCTTTGGCATCGCCGTGATCTTGTCGTTGTGCTCCTGATCCCTGCGATCAGATCACGCACACGATCACTTGCGTTGGGGTAGCGTCCTATCCTCGCCTGCGCGTTGCCCAGTCCTTCGTGGGATGGGGGAGCGATACGCTCATCGTTACCAAGGCAACCCTTGGCCCACCCACTATGGCGGACATTGGCAATGATGGTCAGAAGAAAATGGCCATCACCATCGAGGCTACAGGTCTGGTGTTGCGCTTAGATGGTGGCGAGAATGCGGGTCCAAGCTGGCTTTTGTCAAAGCTCACATCCAGCGGTTTAATGCGTTTGAACAATTCAACTCAAACAGTGGAGCGCATGCCTCGTTCGATTTTGCTCGTTCTGAATTGGTGAAAGCATCAGTTATGATTGTGGCTGCAAATCCGCCACCTGTGCGGTCTGAGTGTTCAGCCCAAAGCGGGCTTTCGTTGCGACCGAGACTGTTGTTATGTGGCTTCCCAAGAGTCACCAATGGTTTGGCAGGCGGCGAGTTTCGAGCCGGACAACGCAATGGGATGTGCTTTTCGTGCATTTAGGGCAACGACCTTAAGCAGATGCGGTGATAGCAGAAAAATTGACTCTCCGGATCATGGCAAACATACGTTTCTTTGATCAAATGAGGGAAGGGGCGACGTGATCGAGCCAGCGAAAGAAATAGATCTGGATTGCCTGCATCTCGACGTGCGAAATCCTCGCTTTGGCTTGCTAAAGGCCCAAGACGAAGGGGAAGCGCTTGCGATTCTCATTGACGCGGCCAACATCAAAGAGCTTTGGGCGTCGATCGCCGCGCGTGGATTTGAGAGATTCGAGCCGCTAATCGCAATTGCCGATGAAGAGACGCCGGGACACTACATCGTAATAGAGGGAAACCGGAGACTGGCAGCCTGCAAGACGCTCAGTGATCCTGACAGCCTCGGCGCTCGTCGGATAAAGCTGCCGGTACTCCGTGAAGAAGTACGCCGACAAATCTCCACACTCCCGGTCGTCGTGGTTGCGAACCGAGAAGAGGCAGAGGCCTATATCGGCTTTAAGCATGTCAATGGTCCTCAGACTTGGGACTCTTTGGCGAAGGCGCGGTTTGGCGTGCATATGCTCGAAAACGTTGATGATCACCGCCCACTGCGAGAGCGCATGCTCGAGCTCACGCAGAAGTTGGGCGATAGCCGAGGCATGCTTCTTCGCGTTTTCGTGGCCTTCAAGATCTATGAGCAAGCGATATTGGAGGGCATCGTAGAAAGTATCAGCATCAACAATCAGAAGCTGGAGTTCTCTCACCTCTATACAATGCTGAACAATCCACCGTCTCGCGAATTCATAGGTTTGCCGATAACAGCGCTTTCGGAAGAGAGCGTGGTCGACAATCCCGTTCCAATGACCCATTTGGACAATCTCCGCGACCTTTTCGGCTGGCTGTTCGGCCCAACTTCCGTGATCAAGCGCCAAGGTAGCGATCGCCCACGCCTCCAGAAAGTGATGGCAAGCAGGGAGGGGATTGAAGCGCTACGCTCGTCCAATGATCTCGATTACGCGTTCGCCACAGCTGGCTTGGCCCGTGATGACTGGACCGAGCAAACGCATCGATGCGCCGCAATCGCAAAAAACATTGATGCTGACGCGCTGGAGGTGCTCGAAGGCATGGATGAGGAAGAGGTCTCGCAAACTCGGGCAACACTCGCTAGGGCCAAACTGTATCTCGACTCGGTTCTTGCCAAGATGGGCCCTGGCTCGGGGTAGTTGGTGAGCTATTTTCAAATAAAGGAGCTGGAGCGGGTTGAGGATGATGACATCCATCTTGCCATTGCAGAAATCATGGCCGTTTGCTTGGGCGAGTGCGGGATTGAGGACATACCTTGCGACAATGACGAACTGGCGAAAAACTACGCAAACTCGCGACCGAAAGACCAGAGACTCGGCTATTTAGAGGAACCGCAACTCGCGCGAAAAGAGGCGCTGGACAACATCGAAGGATCGATTCGGATCCTCGCTGAAAGCCGTGCAGAACAGCTGGGGCGCTGGTATCCCTTCGTCGTTGCACCGAGAGATGGCGTACTCTTGGCAAGAAAGGCCGGTCTGCGCGAAAACGTCGAAGGCACGTGTTATCTTTGCATGCAGCTCCACTTACTCTACAGCGCAGACCGGATCGAGTTCGGCATGCTGCCTGGCGGGCGAGAGGAGAAGCCGCATCTAGACTTCACTCAGCCATTCCAAAAGCTGTTCGAAATCATAGCGGGGATCGCTATCGCCAACGAAACAGGTGGCCTTCCAATACTTCTAGGAGAGAGCCGGTCAACAAAACGACAGCTTCTAGCGCGACTTAGCAGTGTTTGCCGGTGCGCTGAGAGAGGTGCGGCCAAAGCATTCGATCAACTGAACTTGAATCAACGCCAATCCAATGATGGCGGCATTGATGCAGTAATTCTCAAAAAAAAAGAAGATGAACTTCAAGAGACTATTCTTGTCGGCGCTACAATCCAAAAATCTCATTTACGCAAAAAGATGGTTGACCCGCAAGCAATACACCGGTTCAGGGGCTTTCTCATAGACGGTGATGCGCTCTCCCCCTATCGGGGTTTCTTCGCGCATCCGATGCCTTATGACATCGGTCGGCGAGGACTTTGCGGGGAGACGAACTGCCGGTATTTTCACAAAGATGACATTCTTAGAAACCTCCGGCCACTTAGCGACGCGCCACCGATCGCCAGTTACCGCAAGACATCGGCCGAGCGATCCGCAATCGTCCAGTTGCGGAGGATTGGCCAGTTGACCTTCCGGCTTGAGTTTGACGACTATCGAATTGATGACGCTATCGTCAATGCGGAGGTAGACTAGCCGTTCTGCCGCGGTGCAATAAGGAGCTCCTTTTCCTTACGGGCTCGACTTAAGCTATAATTTACTTGGAGGTAACGTATCTCATATTCATAATATAGATCACGAACCAAGGGGTGATCATCATAAGTCATAACCCAATATTTTGGGTACCCCTCGCTGAGATACTCCGCCAATGCTTTATGGCCACCATTGAGCATGCCGTCTAAATACAGGCGCGAACCAATCTTTACGTAAGGTGGATCGATGAAGTACAGGGTTCGCTCATCATCCAACGTTGTTTGACATTCGGACAGAAACTCGATCGCTGGTAACCGCGATAAGCGTATGCGATGACTGTTCAAACCGATCCATTCGACCCGCTTGACAATGGTCGATCTGTAGAAGCGGGCATCGAGCTTCCATTTCCCGCTTTGACTGTAGCCCCCAATCGGCCCTGATCCGGTAACAATACCCGATCTTGATGTTCGGTTCATAAAGAAAGTCGCGAAACCTAGGTCAAATGAATATGCCTCGGCGGGTGCTTCGACGACCCCCTTAGCCCATTCCCATGTTTTTAGAGAGACATCACATGTTTGGATTGCTTCGGCGAAGCGCTCGTTCTCTTCCAAAATTGCCTTCCAAGCAGAATAAATTCGAATATCAAGGTCATTCAAATGTACGGTTTCTACCTTCCCTGAGAAGAGTAGGTTCATCGCTGCGCCGGCTCCTCCCGCAAAGGGTTCGACGTATCCCTTGTGTCCTTTGCGTAGACCGCTGAGTTGAGCGGCAAGAAAGCCTGTTAGAAAACCTTTCCCGCCGGGATAGCGGAATGGTGACGCCGCTTCGGCAGGCCTCCAAGTCGGATGGTCACCAAGATTTATGGTTTCAAGGCTGTTCATAAGCGCCCTCTTAGCGATAGCCGAGGCGCAGGACCAGCGCTAACGATGGCCATGACAGATCGAGTTTGTTGGCCTCGCACCAGTTGCCACCCGAATCCTACGATTGGCCTCCGCGAAAGCACTCACCCACGAACGCTTCAAATTCACGTCTCCCACCGGCTGAGGCGCTTCGACGGCAGATCGGAGCAACTTCTTCGAATGTCTAGCAGAGCCAAGCGAAGACATGGCCAGTGACCTGAGCCCCATCTCTCATCCAGCTGAGTGAAGAGCCCGGG
>NZ_QFWV02000023.1 GCF_003149475.2 Oceaniradius stylonematis | reverse complement strand
CGACACGGCCATCATCGCCGCGGCCGAGCCAAGAAGAAGGCTCTTGATTTTCATAATTGACCTCCAGTCAAAGTTCGAAACGGGTCTGGGGTGTTCTACAGGACTGCCTGTCCCATCCCCTAACGCAGAAACAGGCAGACCCGCCCGTTTCCTGATCCGTTCATGACCCAACCCATCTGGCCGCGCAACACGCAATTGGGGTCATGCCGGCCCCGTTGCCGCTGATAGGAATGCGATGTTGCACAAATGACACGATTTTGGTCAGGAACTGTTCATCGACTTTAACAGCCGTTAACAATTCGGAAGCGGGCAGCGGGTCGCTGCGAAGACCGGAAAAAGCCGCAAAAGCCTTGCACACCAAGCGTTGCGACGCGATCTGGTCGCGACACGCCGCGCTTTCAGTAGTCGCGTTCGAAGAACAGGCCGATCGACGAATCGCCGCCCGTCGTGGCGCTGCCGCGGGCGGTCACGGAATCGGTGATGTCCAGATTGATGGATGTCTCGGCCCCGTCGGCGCCGGCCTCCACCTCCAGATAGACATTGTCGGAAAGATAACGGCCGGCGCGCACGGCCACGCCGCCCCCTTCGTCCTGGACGACGTCGAGATCGTCGACGCCGAGCGCGCCGCGCAGCCCGCCGGCCAGATCGGACCCGCCGCCGGCGAGCGAAGCGGCGGCGGCGGCCAGTTGCGCCAGTTGCGCCGGCGACAGGCTGCCAATGTCCTCGCCGAACAGGATGCGGGCCAGAATCTCGTCTTCGGGCAGGGAAGGCGAGGACGAAAGCCGCACGTCGAGGTCCGATGCCGGGCCGATGATGGTGACGAACGCCGTCAGATCGCCATTGGAGGTCTGCGCGGTCATGTTGATGAACGGATCGAGATTGCCGGTCAGCGTCACCGCGCCATTGGTGAAGTCGAGCCGCCGCGCCAGCAGGGACAGCCGTCCGCGGATCAGGTTGAAGGCGCCGACGGGCGCGAGCGCATCGAGCGGGCCGGTCACGCGGACCTGCCCGCCCAGTTCCGCGTCAAGGCCGCGGCCGCGCACGAACATCTGGCTGGGCGCATTGATGCGCACATCGAGCCTGTAGGGCGCCGACGGATCGCCGCCATCGGTGCGGGGCATCACCGAAGCGATCCGCTCCAGCGTCGCGCGCGTGCCGGCATCGGGGTCGATATGGCGCACATCGATCAGGTCGGCGTCGCCCGCAAAGGTCTCCGGCACGGTGATCTCGGCGCGGGCGATATCGACCGTGCCGGCGATCGTCGCCCCGCCGCTCAACGGTCCGGTGATGGAGAGGTCCGCGCCAAGATCGGCGGAAAAGAGTTGGCCGTCGGAATAGCGCGCACCGGCGAGCGCCAGCGTCAGATCGGCCGGCAAACCGGCGCCGAGGCCGACCGTGCCCGACAGCGTCAACCCACCGCCGCCGGCAAGGCTTGCCGATGCGTTGCGGATGACGAGGCGGTCGCCTTCGAGCCCCGCCAGCAGGTTGACGCCGGTCAGATCGATGTTGGCACCCGGATCGGTGATCCGGCCGCCGGAAATCGAGACCAGCCCGGACACGGCCGGCCGTGCCAGCGCACCGCCGATGCGGGCATCGAACCGCGCGGTGCCGGAAAGGCGCGTGCCGCGCCCGGCCAGCACGGCATTGACCAGTTCCAGCGGCGCCGCTCCCGACGCGGTGACGTCAAGGGCGCCGCCCGCCAGCGGCACGGTCCCGGAAGCGTCGATCGCCGCGCCCTGACCGTTGCGCGCCGAAAAGCCTGAAACGGCAATCCTTTGCCCGCCGAAACTCCCCGATGTCGTCACCGAGAACGGCGTGACGCCCGCCTGGCGTATCACGGTCGCCGTCAGGCCCTCGCCACCGATCGCAAACGAAGCCCGCGGATCGCCAGGCGTGCCCGTTACCTCAACGCGCCCGCTCAAGGCGCCCGCCGCGCCCAGCCCGGGCTGGACCGTGTTGGCCAGACCGGCCGGCAGACCGTTGAAGACGAGATCGAGGTCCAGCGCTTCGCCGACCGTCCCGCTCGCGGTCACGCGCCCGCCTTCGATGTCCAGCGAAAGGCTCTCTATCCGCGTCGTGCCGCCGTCGATGACGATGCGGGCCGGTGCGGCAAGCCGCGCGTCGCCATAGCGCGTATCGAGGGACAGCGTCGCAAGGCCGATCCGTGTCACATCGCCCAAAGCGGCATTGCCTTCCGTATCCAGGGCCGTCCCGTCCGCCAGCGCGACGTTGGCCTCGAAGGCGAGCGTCTCGGCACCGTTCAAGGGTCGAACTGTGGCCGTGGCGGACCGGATGACGGTGCCGCCAATGTCGACCGATCGTAGATCGGCTTCGGCCCGGCCCGACACGGTGCCGAAGAGATCGGTGAGCGCCGCATCGAGACTCCCGCTTGCGACCGACACGCCGGCGATTGTCAGCGACCGCACCGCCGCGCTGGCCGTGACATCCTGTTCGCCTTCGCGGGCGGCCAGTTCGATGTCGGCGTCCAGCCCGCCGGAAGCTTCGATGAGCGCAAGCGCGGCAAGGCCCGATACGTCGCTTGCATCGACCGTCAGGCTGCCATTGGCCAGACCATCGCCATAAGAGAGGGTTCCGGCCAGCCGCCCCGCGCCCGCCTCAAGCAGCAGATCGCGCACGGCATAAATCGCGCCGTCACGCGTGACCTGCGCCTGGACCTCGACCGGCTGGCCCGCCAGTTCGCCGCTTCCGTCCAACCGTCCGGCGACGCGATCCCCGATCGCCTCGCCGGCGAAACCGACCCGCATGCCCGACACCGGCTGGCCCGCCAGACGGCCGGCCGGCACCAGAAGCGATGCGGTGACGGCATAGGGCCGTTCGGCATCGTCCTCGGGCGGCGCATCCGATACCGGCGCCGCGGCGCGATCGACCGCGATCTGGATGCCGGCGCTGCCGGACGAGCGCGCATCGACCAGCCCAAGATCGGCAAGCGACAGGGCGCCGCGCAGATCGGCCGTCTCGCTCGCAAGCGTTCCGCTGATTGCCAGCGACAGCTGGTCGTTGGCCGCTTCGAACGCGGAAAAAGAGAGGCCATCGGCCGTCCGGGCAACGCCGCCGCCGAGCGCCAGATCGCCCGCAAGAAGCCGGCCGGCCATGTCGTCGCCCGCCTGCAGGCCGGTCGCACCGCCATCGACGATCATGTCGAAACCGCCGCCGATCAGCGCGACCGTTCCATTGAGCGCCAGTGAGGCCGCGCCGGCCAGATCGCGCCCGGCAAGCGCCGAAAAGGGCGATAGATCGGGCGCATCCAGCACCGATGTGCCGTCGAACGCCCAGCCTTCGACGATACCGGTGCCCTCGACACGCGCCGTGTCGCCGGCAAGCGTCAGGCCGGACAGGGTGAGCGGTTCACCGGCCTGCCATTCACCGCGAACATCGACATTGACCGTGTCGCCAAGCGCCTCGGACAGTGCTGCGTCCGCAGCTTCGAGCGCGCGCGCAGCGCCCGTCAGCGCAAACGAGACCGAGCGGGCGTTCGGATCGGGCAAATCGGCAAGCGTGCCCGAGCCCCCAATGCCGACCGATCCGATCGACAGACCGGGGGTCGCCAGCGCTTCCATGTCCGCTCTGGCGGTCCAGTCGGCGCCGCCATAATCAAGCGTGATGCGGGCGCTGCCGACCGTGACATCGCCCGCGCCGGGCAGCGACACGGGGCCGCCGCCGGGGCGGGCAAGGCGGATATCGGCACCCAACTCTGCGGGGAAAGCATCGGGCAGCAGGCGCCCGGTGACGCGACCGTTCAGTGCGCCGCTTTCGATCGTGACTTCTTCGATGCGGGTGCCGTCGTCATCATCGAGCAAAAGCCGGCCGGCCAAATCCGTGCGGTCGCCGAAGAATTCGCGCTCGCGCGCCGGCAAGATGTCAGCCAGCGGCCCGCCCAGCGAAAAGGTGAGTTCGGTCGCACCCGCCAGAAAGCCGCGGCGCGTCTCGAGCCGGCCTTCGAGGATGCGCGCGCCATCCACATCGAAGCCAAGATCGATGCCGAGTGCATCGAGCGGACCGCCGCCTGCAAGCGTCAGCGCCACGGGCGGGCGCCCCTGAAGGTTCAGCAGATTGGCGACGACACCGTCATCTGGCTCGCTCAGCAAGACCTGCAGATCGAGGTTTTCGCCTTCGAGCGTTGCGTCGAGATCAAGGCTGCCGCCCGGCCCGTCGAGCCGGTCGATGTCCAGATCGGCGGCCAGGTTTCCGCCATCGAGCGAAAGGCTGCCGGCGAGCGAGAGCACCGATTGCAGGCCGAACACGGTCTCGCCAAACGATGCGCGCGGCAGGCTGAGTTCCGCGATCTGGACGGCCACCGGCAATTCGGGCACCGAGAAGCCGCCGGCTTCGGGTTCGGGCAGGCTGTCGTCGGGCAGCGGCGGCCGGACGAAATCGAGCGATGTCGCCGACAATTCGTCGATCACCAGCCGCCCGCGCAACAGCGCCGATCGCTGCCAGACGAGCCGCGGTTCCTCGATGGTCAGCCAGACGCCGTCATCGTCAGAGATGGTGATCCGCTCGAGCCGGACATCGGACGACAGCGACCCCTCGATGCCGATCAGCCTGATCTGCATGTTCGGCGCCGATATCTGTTCCTCGACGAAGCGGATGAAGCCGGAGCGTTCGGCTTCCTCATTGTCCTGCGCCAGGGCGCCCGTCAGCGTCACGCCGAGCAGCGCGACGAGAAGAATGGCGATGCGGGACAGATACGTCATGTCAGAATGCCTGCCCGATGCCGGCATAGATGGCGAACCGGCCATCGCCCGGACGCGGATTGAGCGGCGTCGCGGCATCGAGCCTGAGCGGGCCGAGCCCGGTCTTGTAGCGCAGGCCGATACCGGCGCCGGCGCGCGGCGCCCGGTCGAAGGCGGGCAGCGAGTCGGTGCCGACCATCGCCGCGTCGATGAAACCGACCACCGAGATCGTGTCGGTAACCCCCTGCCGGATTTCCGCCGATGCCTCGATCAGCGACTTGCCGCCTGTGGTCGTGCTGTCCGCGCCGCCGATCGAGCGATAGGCGAAGCCGCGCACCGATGTGCCGCCGCCGGCAAAATAAAGCCTGTCGGGCGGCAGCAAGGCCGGCGCGGGACCGATGATCGATCCGGCCGTGACGCGGCCGGCCAGCACCGTGCGGCCACCGTCACCCAGCGCCTGATAGGCGCGGACCTCGCCATCGAACTGAACCGCCGGATTGCCGAACTCCCATTCGTAGAAAGGCGTCGCCGATGCCGAGGCGAAAAAGCCGGCGGTCGAATCGAGCGGATCGTTGCGCGCATCATATTCAAGCCCGGCGCTGCCGCCGACGAGGCCGAGCCGCCTCGTGCCCATCGCATCCTCGAACTCGGCATAATCGACGAACAGGCTGCCCGACCAGGTCAGCCGGTTGGACTGGTAGTGAACGACGCCGACCGACGTTTCGGCGCCGGTTCGGGTATAGCTGTCCAACACCTCGCGATCGGCGAGCGCGCTGAGCGTGATGTCGGTATCGGGCGTGAAGCGGCCGGGCAGGCCGAGCGTCGCGCCGAGCCGATAGTCGTAATTGCCGGCATTGAAACTGCCGTCGACGCCGGAGACGCCGCCCTCGATGCGCAAACGCTCGGCGCGGCCCCACAGATTGCGGTGTAGCCAGAAGGCTTCGGCGCCGAACCCGTCGAGCGTCGAATAGGTCGCGCCGGCGCCGATGCGGCGCAGCTTGCGTTCCTCGACGGTCACCGCGACGGGCAGCGTGCCGTCCTCCTCCACCTTTTCGGCAGGGTTGACGGTGGCCGCGTTGAAGACACCGAGCCGCCGCAGACGCTCGCGGGCCCGCTCCACGTCGTCGGGATCGTACTCGTCGCCGGGCAGAAGGCCGGTCTGCCGCGCAACGAAGGAGGGGATCATCCGGTCGGTTCCCTCGACGGTGACCGCGCCATAGCTGGCGCGCGGCCCCGGATCGACAACAAGACGGACCCGTAGCGTCCGGTTCGGGTGGTTGGCGACGGCCTCGCGCTCGGCGATGCGCGCTGTGGCATGGCCCTGCTGGCGCCAGCCCTCGACCGCCAATTGTCCGGCCTGGCGCACCGCACCGGCGCGCGCCGGGCTGCCAGTGGCGAATCCGGCTGTCGACGGCGCATCGACGCGATCGCGCGGATCGTCGGAGCGCGGCGGCAGATTGTCGATGGCAAGCGCAGCGAACGTGTAGACCGGACCTGGGCGGACCGAGACGGTGAACACTGCTCCGTCGGCGAAATCGTGGCCCGCCGGCAGGTCGGCCACTTCCCGTCCGTCGGCGCGGATGGAGATCGTGCCGCCATAGCGGGCCTCGTCGTAGAGCGCGGCCTGGATGCGCCGATAGTCGGCGCGTGCGCGCGACAAAAGCCCGGCGGAACCGGCGGCCGGCGCGTTTCGGCCGCCCCACAGCGCCGAGCCGGCCTTGACGGCGGCTTCCACGTCGGCGTCCGCACCCTCGACCGTGAGCGTCACGTCATAGGGTTTGGGATCGATCAGGTCGGGCGCCTCGACCGCGTTGCGGCAGTCGCCGAACAGACAAAGGCCGAACAGTTCAAGGGCACGGGCCTGGGGGACGTGGACGGTCAACGTCAGGGCGAGCGCAACCGACAGCGCGCCGGCGCGGTGCGCAGTTCCTTTCGCAGACAGTCGACCCGACCCGTTACGCAACACCTCGTGCGCGGCCCCTTTGCTCTTCATGCGGCGCCGCATCGAGCCCGCATCGCCACAGGCGGCGTATCCCCCGCGCCGCTCACCCCGCGTACCTAGCGCGGAACATCGCCAAGCACCAGAAAACATGGCCGGAAACAAGGCAGGCCGCTCGGGTCGACGGCCCTTGGTTAACCACGCGTGAAGACGGGCTTCCCGGACCGGCGCGGTTTTCGTGGTTGACTGGAGGTCAATTATGAAAATCAAGAGCCTTCTTCTTGGCTCGGCCGCGGCGATGATGGCCGTGTCG
>NZ_QFWV02000022.1 GCF_003149475.2 Oceaniradius stylonematis | reverse complement strand
CCGGCACCGGCTTCTTCTACATCCCGGGCACCGAAACCTGCCTGCGCATCCACGGCTATGTCCGTTACGACATCGGCTTTGGTGAGCTGAATTCTGTCACTCATCAAACCAGCGGCGATGAAACCTGGAACAAGCGCGCCCGCGCATCGTTCCGTGTTTCGACCTGGGCCGACACCGAGTATGGCCCGCTGCGCACCTATGTGGAAACCCGCTGGCAGTGGGACACCAACGGCGTCGAGATTCGCACACCCGGTGATCCTGGCGTTGTCGTGACAAACGGCTATGAAAACAGCGGTGAATTCTCGATCAACTTCGCCTACATCGATCTCGCCGGTCTGCGCATCGGTAAGGACGAATCGTTCTTCACCACCTTCACCGGTTATGCTGGCGGCGTAATCAATGACGGTCTCATCGGCTACGGCCCGTTCGACACCAACCTAATCAGCTACACCTTCAACAGCGGAGCGTTCTCGGCTGGTATTTCGCTCGAACAGGGCAACAACAACCTGTCGACGACATGGCGCCAGACGACTGTTGACGCAAATGGTGACGGCACGAACGATGCGGTGCGGTACGCGACCGGTATCGGTGGCTGGGGCATCGATGACTATGTGCCGCACATTGTTGCCGGCGCTGGTTATGACGCTGGTGCCTTCAACATCCGTGGTGTGCTTGGATATGACACTGTCAACAACGCGTTCGCAGCCAAACTACGTGGTGATGTTAGCTTCGATCCGTTCTCCGCGTTTGTGATGGTCATGTTCTCCGAAGCGACCTCGGCTTACGGCACAGTCGATGGATGGGTGAACAACAGCCAGGATACTTGGGCTGTGATCGGCGGCGCTTCGTATGACATCAACGATGCCCTCGCTGCCAACCTCCAGGTTTCTTGGGCGGAAGCCAACGGTCTGGCGAACGACGAGTGGGCGGTTGTGGGCAACATCAACTACGAAGTTGCTAACGGCTTTATCGTTCGGCCGGAAATTGCTTATCACAGCATGACAGATGGCAGTGATGCTTTCGGCGGCACGCTGCGCTTCGAGCGCTCGTTCTAAGCGTCCCTCCGACGCTTCACAAGCAACTACAAGAAACCCGGCAGGCAACTGCCGGGTTTTTCTTTTCAGACCTTTTATTCCGTTTTTTCTTTCTGATCCGGAATTGACAATAAGACCAACTGCTCATTCCCTCGTTGCAGAGGGGGATTGGCGATTAATATGCAAGCTTCTGTTCTTTCGTTCTACCAAGCGTACCATCATGTCCTTTGGGAAGAGGGACATCACAAACGCAACGTTTTCCAGTTTTTATTTGAAATTCAAACTGTCATCGAGAAATATTCTATTGAAAAACTGGATGATGGACTTGTCGATCGACTGATTTCATATTATCGTGAAAAAGGCAATTCAAACGCGACCATCAACAGAAAACTGGCCGCGCTTTACAAATTACTTCGCAAAGCGGAGCGTTCAGGTCTGATTACTCGGCTTCCATCCTATGTCCGCTTGCCGGAAAAGAACGCGCGTGTCCGCTTCTTGACACGCGAAGAAGAGCGGTTTTTGCTACCTAGACTTGAAGAACGCGACAAATCCTACAAAAACCTGTGCATTTTCCTGATCGATACTGGCGCGCGCGTCGGCGAAGCGCTCGGCCTGAAACATGGCGATGTCCACAATGGCCGTGCCACCTTCTGGATCACCAAATCCGGCCGGAGCCGCACCGTTCCGCTGACCGATCGTGCCGTCTGTGCGCTGGCCGATCAGGGGCGCCAGCCCGGCGGCCCGTTTCACGGCGTCGCCTACCAGAAGTTCCTCTATCACTGGAACGCCGTGAAGCGGGACATGGGGCTGAAGGACGATCCGCAATTCGTGCCCCACATGCTGCGCCACACCTGCGCGTCGCGGCTGGTCCAGGCGGGCATCGACCTGCGCCGGGTGCAGACATTTCTCGGCCACCAGACGATCCAGATGACGCTGCGCTATGCGCATCTGGCGACCGACGATCTGGACCAGTGCGTGATCGCGCTCGACCGGGTCAACGCCAAGAACGAACGGCCCGATTCGCACAAGCATAACGGGAAAACAAAGCCCGGCGCGGCTGCCGCCGGCCGTCGCAGAAGCGCCGGCAAGAGGCATCCGGCGCCCGCCGACTGAGGCGGGTCATCGGTCGCGCGGCGCCCAGCCGAGCGTCATCGACAGTGTCATCGCGTCGCCGGGCGCCAGCACGATCATGCCCGGGTGACCGGGAGCGTTGATCGCATCGACGGCGTGGCTGACCGGCTCGAAACAGAAAAAGCCCGCATTGACGGACGGGGCAAAAACCATCGCATGATCAAGATTTTGCGAAACGGATACACTGACATCGATCCCCAGATCCGGCTGGGTGACAACGGCCTTGCCGTCCCAGCCGTCAAAGCAGTTGTCGATCCGGTCACCGGGCAGCGCGGACGGTTTGGAAAAATCCCATTGCGGCCTGCCAGTGATTGGCATGCGTTTCGTCGGCAGGTTGGCCGCGTCCGACAGCCAGACATGGCTAGCCCTGAAGCACAGTGTCGTACGATCAAGGCGCGGCAACCATGGGTGGAAACCGCCGCCGAACGGCAGACGTGCTCCGGTGTTGGTCGCGGTCAGCGTGCCGTGCAGGGTTCCGTCTTCGAGGCGCCATTCGATCCGGGCAGAGTAGCGCCACGGGCCGATGGCTCCCTCGTCGAGCGCCAGTTCGATGCGGTCGGCCTGGTGCGCCACGACGGACCAGGCCCTCTGAAGCCCATCGCCGTGCAGGGGGCAGGGATCGTCGTCCGGCAGGTTGGGCGGCACCGGATGAAACGAGCCGTCGAACCCGAACCCCCCGCCGGAGATACGGTTGGCGAACGGCAACATCAGGTTGCAGGCCAGATCGAAGGGGTGATTGCCGCCGGCAGCCGTCGGCCGGAGCACCGGTTTCGGGCCGTCGGCGGTCAGGGCGTCGAACCGGGCAAGGCCGGCGCCCATGTCCGGCCGCACGGCAATCCTTGAACGCGCATCCTCGACGATCAGCATGGCCGGGTCGCCGATACTCAGGCCACCGAACTCCATGGATGCTGATGCGGCGCGGCTTCGGGATGGTTGCGGACGAAATGGTGGAGCACATGCAGCAGCATCCGCACATGGTCGCGGTCGCCGCGTGCCTGCGCCACGCGGATATCGTCGATGATCATCCGCCCGATCGTCTCATAGCCGTGCGCCTCGTGCGCCAGATAGTCGCCATAGGCGGCGGCGACGCCTTCGGGCACGTGCTCATGCTCGGCAATGGCGAGGATTTCCTCCTCGCTGAGATCGCACATGCCGACAATGTCATCGAGCGATATCATGCCGGCAGGAAACCATGACATTGCCCGGCGCGCAACCTTCGGCGAAGCGGACGTTCCGGCCGGTTCATGTCAGGATGATGTCGGCGCCGACGCTCTGTTCGAGCACAAGGCCGGCATTCGGCAGATCGTTGCGCTCGGCCCGGCCGATCGCTGCATCGCGGTCGTGGCCGAGCGCAAGCCACCGTTCGACCAGGCGCTCGGAAAGGGTCGGCATGGCGGGGGCGACGAAGACGGTCAGATCGTAGTGCGCCTGCGCGCCGCGCCAGGGCTCGTCGCACAGGAGCAGATAGTTACCCTCGATGACGACGACCTCCACGGATCGGGCGATGATGGCGGCGCCGGCGATTGCAAGATCGGCTTTGCGGTCGAAGACCGGGTGCACCACGTCGCCTTGGGCACCGCGGATCAGCGCGACCATCCGGCAAAAGCCGTCCGCGTCGAAGGTTTCGGGCGCGCCCTTGCGCGCCAGCAGGCCCTTTTGTTCGAGAATGCGGTTGTCGAGATGATAGCCGTCCATGGGCAGCAGCGCAGCGCTGCCCCCTCCCCCTTCGTTCAGCGCGCCGACCAGTTCCGTGGCCAGCGTCGACTTGCCGGATCCCGGCGGGCCGGCAATCGCCACCATCAGCCTGCGGCCTGGGACACGGCGGGCGCGCACGGCGGCAAGAACGCGGGCCAGATTGTCCAGCCGCGTGTCGGCCATCAGGCCGCCAGCGCCGACGCAGGCGGTTCCTTGGCGCCTGTCATGAAGGCGACCGCATCGGACATGGAATGGTCTGTCGGGTCGATCACGCACAGGCGGCGCCCGAGCCGGTGAACATGGATACGGTCGGCCACCTCGAAGACATGCGGCATGTTGTGGGAGATCAGGATGATCGGAATGCCGCGCGCTTTGACGTCCTGGATCAGTTCAAGCACCTTGCGGCTTTCCTTGACGCCAAGGGCGGCCGTCGGCTCGTCGAGGATGATGACCTTGGAGCCGAACGCGGCGGCACGGGCGACCGCAACGCCCTGACGCTGGCCGCCCGACAGGGTTTCGACCGCCTGGTTGATGTTCTGGATGGTCATCAGCCCCAGTTCGTTGAGCTTTTCGCGGGCGAAGGCTTCCATCGCCCGATGGTCGAGCTGGCGGAAC
>NZ_QFWV02000021.1 GCF_003149475.2 Oceaniradius stylonematis | reverse complement strand
CCGGCACCGGCTTCTTCTACATCCCGGGCACCGAAACCTGCCTGCGCATCCACGGCTATGTCCGTTACGACCTGGGCTTTGGTGAGCTGAACCAGGTGACTGCTGCTGACGGTGAGGGCACATGGAACACGCGCGCTCGCGCTTCGTTCCGCGTCTCGACCTGGGCCGACACCGAGTATGGCCCGCTGCGGACCTACGTCGAAACCCGCTGGCAGTATGACACCAACGGTGCTCAGAACCAGCGTGTCGTCAACGGCAACAACCCGGACTGGACGCTTGGCCCGAACGGCTACCGGAACGCAGGCGAGTTCTCGATCAACTTCGCCTACATCGATCTGGCCGGCCTGCGCATCGGTAAGGACGAATCGTTCTTCACCACCTTCACCGGCTACGGCGGCGCGGTCATCAACGATACGACCGCTGGCGGTTATGGTCCGTTCGACACGAACCTGATCAGCTACACCTTCAACAGTGGCGCGTTCTCGGCTGGTGTCTCGCTCGAACAGGGCAGCAGCAACTACTTCACCGACAACACGTTCGGTGGCGTGTACGACGCTCACATCGGTTGGGGCATTGACGACTATGTGCCGCACATCGTTGCCGGTGCTGGTTACGACAGCGGTGCTTTCCAGATCCGCGGTGTTCTGGGTTACGACACGCGCAACAACGTTGTCAGCCCGCAGCTCGGCCTTCTGCGTCAGGGCGGTTGGTCCGGTAAGATCCGTGGTGACGTGTCGTTCGATCCGTTCTCGGCCTTCTTGATGGTCATGTACGGTGAAAACTCCTCGGCTTACACCACTTGGGCCAACGGCCCGGTCACGGCTGAAACGCTGTCGATCATCGGTGGTGCTTCGTTCGACTTCACCGACCAGGCAACCTTCAACACCCAGGTTCAGTGGGCCGAAGGCAACGGCATCGGTGATGAGTGGGCAGTTGCTGCCAACATCAACTACGAGATCACCGACGGCTTCATCGTCCGTCCGGAAGTTGTTTACTACAACAACAATGCCGGCAACGACGTCTTCGGCGGCACGCTGCGCTTCCAGCGCTCGTTCTGATCACCTGACATTCGTCAGTTGAAGGAAAACCCGGCAGGCAACTGCCGGGTTTTTCGTTTTGGGGATCGACCCGGCCGCAAGGCGCAATCGGCCGTCATCCGGCGCACAGAACGCAGGCGATCGGGTGTCTGCTCAGAATTTCAGCTTGCCGACGAAGCCCTCGACAGGCGCCAGCGCCCCGGGTGTATGCAGCATCGGCGCGTGGCCCTGGCCCCTGACCGCCGCCGCCGTCAATGACGGGTGAATGGACCGCATGGTCCGCACCGTCTCTTCGGCCAGAAGCGATGAGTTTTCGCCGCGCAGCACCAGAACCGGCACCCGTTTGAGCCCTGCAAACTGCGGCCACATGGTGGGCAGACGTTCTCCCAGATCGATGTCGGTCAATGTGCGCACGAGCGCCGGATCGTGATCGGGTCGGATCTGGCCGTCGATCTCCCGGTAACGGCCGAAGGCTTCGAAGGCCCAGTCTGCGTCCTCAAGGGCGGTGAACGATTTGTCCATCACCGTCTTCTGGATGGCGACCGCGTCCGTCCAATCGCGCGGGCGCGGCATCTTCTTCAGATAGAGCCGGATCTGCGTCAGTCCGGCCCCCTCGATCACCGGCCCGATATCGTTAAGAATGGCGGCGCGGATGGCGCCCGGGCGCATGGCGGTCAGCAGCATGGTCACGATCCCGCCGCGTGAAGTGCCGACGAAGATCGCATGCTCGATGTTCAGTGCCGTCAGGCCGGAAACCACGTCGTCGGCTTCGGTCAGCACATTGTAGTTGCGCCAGTCCTTGTCATGGCCCGACAAGCCGCGTCCGCGGAAGTCGAACGCGTAGACCCGGCGCGGGTTTTTGGCATGGTTGGCGAAATGATGCGCAAGGCCGAGGAAGTCGCGGCTGTTGCGGCTGAGGCCGGGCAGACAGACGACCGGCGCAAGGCCGTTGT
>NZ_QFWV02000020.1 GCF_003149475.2 Oceaniradius stylonematis | reverse complement strand
GAAAATGGCCAAGGAAAAGTTTGAGCGCAACAAGCCGCATGTGAACATTGGCACGATTGGTCACGTTGACCATGGCAAGACGTCGCTGACGGCGGCGATCACGAAGTATTTTGGCGACTTCAAGGCCTATGACCAGATCGACGCTGCGCCCGAGGAAAAGGCGCGCGGCATCACCATTTCGACCGCGCATGTCGAATATGAGACCGATG
The DNA here is from genome assembly GCF_003149475.2 of Oceaniradius stylonematis. GTDB lineage: Bacteria > Pseudomonadota > Alphaproteobacteria > Rhizobiales > Rhizobiaceae > Roseitalea > Roseitalea stylonematis. Next base: position 736 of record NZ_QFWV02000020.1, on the reverse strand, counting down.
CGCGCCACTATGCCCATGTCGACTGCCCCGGCCACGCCGACTATGTGAAGAACATGATCACGGGCGCTGCGCAGATGGACGGCGCGATCCTGGTGGTTTCGGCCGCCGACGGCCCGATGCCGCAGACCCGCGAGCACATTTTGCTGGCCCGCCAGGTCGGCGTGCCGGCGATCGTGGTGTTCCTCAACAAGGTCGACCAGGTCGACGACGAGGAGCTCTTGGAGCTGGTCGAGATGGAAGTGCGCGAGCTTCTGTCGTCCTACGACTTCCCCGGCGACGACATTCCGGTGGTCAAGGGTTCTGCGCTCGTGGCGCTCGAGGATGGCGACAAGGCCAAGGGCGAGGATGCGATCCGCGAACTGATGGCCGCTGTCGATGAAGCCATTCCGACGCCGGACCGTCCGATCGACCAGCCCTTCCTGATGCCGATCGAGGACGTGTTCTCGATCTCGGGCCGCGGCACGGTTGTGACCGGCCGTGTCGAGCGTGGCGTGATCAATGTGGGCGACGAGATCGAGATCGTCGGCATCCGCGACACCACCAAGACGACCTGCACGGGCGTCGAGATGTTCCGCAAGCTGCTCGACCGCGGCGAGGCGGGCGACAATATCGGCGCGCTTTTGCGCGGTGTGGATCGCGAGGGCGTCGAGCGCGGCCAGGTTCTGTGCAAGCCCGGTTCGGTCAAGCCGCACAAGAAGTTTTTGGCCGAGGCCTACATCCTGACCAAGGAAGAGGG
>NZ_QFWV02000019.1 GCF_003149475.2 Oceaniradius stylonematis | reverse complement strand
CCGTCGGATAGTTGATCGGCTGCACATAGATGCCGTAATCGTCCAGAAGGATGTCCGAGATCCATTTGCACTTGGCCGCATCGCCCACCATCACCGGCACGATGTGGCTCGGATTGGCCATGTGCGGAATGCCCTGACGGTCGAGCGCGGCGCGCACCTTCCTCACAGCCTCCTGATGCGCAAGGCGCTTGTCGTCATGGGCCTTCAGATGCCGGATCGAGGCGACCGCGCCCGCCGCCAGTGCCGGCGGCAAGGCCGTCGTGAAGATGAAGCCCGAGGCAAAACTGCGCACGAAATCGACAAGGTTCTTCGAGCCGGTGATGTAGCCGCCCATCACGCCGAACGCCTTGCCCAGCGTCCCCTCGATGACGTCGATCCGGTCCATCAGCCCTTCGCGTTCGGCAACGCCGCCGCCGCGCGGGCCGTACATGCCCACCGCATGCACCTCGTCGATATATTTCAGCGCGCCATATTTGTCGGCCACATCGCAGATCTTCTCG
>NZ_QFWV02000018.1 GCF_003149475.2 Oceaniradius stylonematis | reverse complement strand
AGTCAAACTTGGTCATTTAGAGGAAGTAAAAGTCGTAACAAGGTTTCCGTAGGTGAACCTGCGGAAGGATCATTATAGTATTCTATTGCCAGCGCTTAATTGCGCGGCGATAAACCTTACACACATTGTCTAGTTTTTTTGAACTTTGCTTTGGGTGCATCAGCCTAGCTGCGTGCCCAAAGGTCTAAACACATTTTTTTAATGTTAAAACCTTTAACCATTAGTCATGAAAATTTTTAACAAAAATTAAAATCTT
>NZ_QFWV02000017.1 GCF_003149475.2 Oceaniradius stylonematis | reverse complement strand
TGGTGTCTGATGAGCGTGTATTCCGGCACCTTAACTCCACGTTCGGTTCATCCCGCATCGCCAGTTCTGCTTACCAAAAATGGCCCACTAAAAGCTCTTCATTCAAATGTCCACGTTCAATTAAGTAACAAGGACTTCTTACATATTTAAAGTTTGAGAATAGGTTAAGGTCATTTCAACCCCAATACCTCTAATCATTCGCTTTACCTCATAAAACTGATACGAGCTTCTGCTATCCTGAGGGAAACTT
>NZ_QFWV02000016.1 GCF_003149475.2 Oceaniradius stylonematis | reverse complement strand
CCAGTTCCTCTTCGAGCTTCACATGGCCATGATTGGTGCCCGAAATGTTGCGCGTGCCGCCGGCGCCCGTGCCGCATTTGTCGATCGCCTCGTGCATTGCCGCGACCACGTCCGGATGCTGGCCCATGCCCAGATAATCGTTCGAGCACCATACCGTCACATCGTGGGTCGAGCCGTCCCCGCGGTGCCGCGTCGCACGCGGAAAACACCCGCGCTGGCGCTCAAGCTC
>NZ_QFWV02000015.1 GCF_003149475.2 Oceaniradius stylonematis | reverse complement strand
CAGAATAAACTTGTGAAAAGTGACCGAAAGGTACTTCATGCGAAAGCATTTGAGAATGTAACGAACCCTTAAGGAAGTAGGCATTGCTCATAAAATTTGAACCCAATATTTCATTATATTGGCCTCGCTGTATGGTGGAGAAAGTTTGGAGGTGATCGTAACGATCTATCATCCGCTTTATACACTGTATCCAGCATGAGGTGGGAGCGAGTCTAGAGGATACTACT
>NZ_QFWV02000014.1 GCF_003149475.2 Oceaniradius stylonematis | reverse complement strand
GCCGCCGCATCCTCCTTGTCCGCGGGATCAAGCGTTCGCGGCACATTGTCTTTGGTCTTGTCGATGGCAGCTGCAATCACGGCCCTGTCGGCCCCGGAGACTTCAAACATGAATCAACCCCTCCCGAAATCGATAAACGATCAGGTCAAAGAAATGCCAACACGACGCGATACTTGTTTGCCGACGGCTCAAATTTATTCTGTATTTCCTGTACGCTACATC
>NZ_QFWV02000013.1 GCF_003149475.2 Oceaniradius stylonematis | reverse complement strand
CCTATCTGACCAGCTATTTCCGCACCGACCGGGTGCACGCATTCTTCATCGTATCGGTCGTCATCGTCACGAGGCTGCTGACGGCGAGCGTCTATATGGCCGCCACTTCCGCCGATCCGGCGGCGATGACAGGATGGTCGCTGATGGCGGCGTTCGCGTTTCTGGGTCTGATCGAACATCTGTTCCTGGTCCTTCCGGTGCGCGACGCCGCGCTCTG
>NZ_QFWV02000012.1 GCF_003149475.2 Oceaniradius stylonematis | reverse complement strand
GACAGCGCGCGCAGCGCGATCTCAAGCAGCACGCTGATCGCATACTCGATGTCGTCGCCCGACCCGCGCACAGGGGAGAGGGTCACCGAACCGGCAAACGCTTCTTCGATGGCACCGCGTTTGCCATCGCCCGCATCGCTGACAATGCTGGCCAGAGCCTGCCCCCTGAGGACGAAGGTTCCCGGCTTGTCGACGATCTCGACGCGCACGTCGA
>NZ_QFWV02000011.1 GCF_003149475.2 Oceaniradius stylonematis | reverse complement strand
TTGACTGGAGGTCAATTATGAAAATCAAGAGCCTTCTTCTTGGCTCGGCCGCGGCGATGATGGCCGTGTCGACTGCACAGGCAGCCGACATCATCATCCCCGAGCCCGAAGTTGTCGAATATGTCCGCGTCTGCGATGCAGCCGGCACCGGCTTCTTCTACATCCCGGGCACCGAAACCTGCCTGCGCATCCACGGCTATGTCCGTTACGAC